>CAXNMK010000041.1:0-3978 GCA_964203225.1 Kofleriaceae bacterium | reverse complement strand
CGCGCAGCATGAGGCTGATGAGCACCAGGACGCTGCGGTCGTTCACGCGGCGCGCGAGCGTCGCCATCAACCGCTGGTGAGGCACCCGATCGAAGAACTTCTCCAGATCGATGTCCACCACGTACTCGTGCCCGTCCTCGACATACTGCTGCGCCTGCGCGATCGCCGTGTGGCAGCTTCGCCCCTCACGGAACCCATGGCTGCTCGTGTGAAACGTCGGTTCGTACAGCGGGTTGAGCTCCAACCGTACGGCCTCCTGCACCACGCGATCGACCACGTTCGGGATGCCCAGACCCCGCTGCCCGCCGCTCCCCTTCGGGATCCATACGCGCCGGATCATTCCGGGTCGGTAGCTCCCGTCGAGGAGCGAGCGGGACAGCTCCGCGCGGACCTCGGGCCAGTGTGCACGCACTGTCTCGATGCCCTTGCGGTCGGGGCCGGGAGCGCCCTTGTTCGAGGCCACTTTCTGGAAGGCTTGATCCAGGCGCGCGATCACCGCCGCCATCGTTGCCGCCGCCGCGGGCTCTTCTGTGTGGGACGACTTCGGCGCTGCGAGCGTCGCAGGGGAGCATGGTCGCGCCTCCGCTTCGTCGGCAGCCCTCGGCGCTTCAGGGGCGCTCCGGTCTTCGGCTGTCTCGTCCCACAATCGGAGTTGCGGCGACCGTTGTTCGACCGGCGCGGCCTTCCCTCCCCGAGGTTGTGCGACCTCGGTTGGGACCGTCTTTCGACGGCCTTTCGGTACTACGCCGCGCTCTGACTTCTGCCGGGTCATGGGCCTCGGTTCTCTCGTCCCTTCGGCTGACCGCCCGTGCGGAACCCGACAGATCTCACTGGGTAAGGTCTCTCCCATGAACTGGCTGGGCTGAGCGTGCGTCCAGGCCGAGTCGACCTGCGAGCGCGCCCGGAGCGAGCGACCAAGCCGTAGCGTTGCTACGGCGCGGGAGTCGAGTGAGGACGTAAGCCGCAGGGCGGCCGGACTGGGCGTGCGATCAGCCCAGCCAGTTCATGGGAGAGACCTAAGGTGTAACGAACGTCGCGGAGATCCTGGCGCCAATACGGTCGCACCCCCGACAGAAACAGGGCTTCGTCGCTGCCGACCGACTCGCCCGGTGCAGACACGCTTTACGGCGCTTCGCTTGCGCTTGGACCTCCGCGCACCATGCCGGCGCGCTTTGCTTCCGATGTTTGCCGAAAGTTGGCAAGTTCCTGACGGATGTTGTTGAAGCTCCCGCATGGAGCTCTTCGTCCTGCCTCGGTTCTGGCGCCCCGACCCCTCCGCGGACCGTGACGACGACGAGGCCGTCCGCCGCGCCCGCGAGGTGCTGACCTCGTCGATCGCGGCGTTCCTCGACCCGGATCGGCTGAAAGCGCTGGCGGAGGACCTGGGCTGCGTGTCGCGGACGCGCAAGCACCACGCGGGGCTGATGACGATCGCGGCGATCCTGTCGGCGCTGCGCCACGGCCCGGACACCGAGGGACGCTGGCTCGACGCGCAGTCGCTCTACGAGCGCTTGGGCGGACGACGCGGCGGGGCGACCGCGTTCCGCGACAAGCTGCGTGATCTGGAGCCCGTGTTCCGCGAGCTGCTCCGCCGCCGGGTGCTGTCGCTCCAAGAGAACACCCCCGCGCTTCGAGGGCGCTTGAGCGCCTTCGCCGACGTCCTGATCCCGGACGGGTGCGCCTTCAAGATCGCCGCGGCGTTGGCGGGCATCTTGCCCGGCACGGGGACCCCGGCGGAGTTCAAACTTCACGCCGTCTACAGCGTGCGCGCGGGCGGGCTCGCCGACCTGCGGGGCAGCGCCGGCAGCGTCCACGACAACAAGGGCTTCGGCCCGGCCTCCTGGGTGCGCGACGCGCTCTACATCTGGGACCTGGGCTATCAGGACTACGACCGCTTCGTCGACGCGGTCCTGAGCGGCGCGGTCCCGTTGCAGCGCCTCAAGGACAAGGCCAATCCCGTCGTCGTGGCGTCGTATGGCGCCGACGGAGTTCGCCGACCGCTGCTCGACAGCGAGGGGCAGTCGGTGCGCCTCAACGCGGCCTGCGACCTTGGACTTCTGCCGCTCGATGGGACGATCGATCTGGATGTGAAGATTCACGACTCGCGCGGTCGCGTGGTGCTCGCTCGTGTGGTGTGTGTCCCCTTCCGGGGCGAGGACCGCTGGTACCTGACGACCCTGCCGCGCGAGGTCTTCACGCCCTTCGACGTCGCGGAAATTTACCGTGTCCGGTGGGAAGTGGAGTTGTTTTTTCGCGACCTCAAAGGCGCAGTCCGACTGGACGAAGTGACTCGTTTGAAGAATCCGATATCACTGCGAGTGGCCCTGTTCGCATCGCTCATCGCCGCGACCTTGGGCCAAGAGTTGACCGCTGCGCTCCACGCACTGCCGGAGCCAGAGACCGAGTCGGAGCCGCGTGTTCTCCCGCCGCCGGATGTGGTTCCTGACGCGACGGAGAGAGCCCCGGAACGGGAAGAGCCTGTCGCTTCGGTGGCGGGCTTTTCCCCCCTGCGCGTCGCCACCGCCGGGACCCGAGTCCGTCGCAAGCGAACCGGCTGACCTCGCGGAGACGCCAGGGTCCGAGAAGATCGCCAGCGAGGCGTCGCCCCCGAGGTCGCCAGCCGTGGTGGCTTCGTCGACCGCCCAGACGTCCGAGACGATCGCCCGCGAGACGTCGCCCGCGACGAATCGCGCCCTCGCGCCGCATCCTGCGCGCCGTACGAGACTCGCCGTCACGCTTCAACTCGGCCGAGGCGTCGAGGACCTGGTCGCAATGGTGCGCGAGGGCGCGAGGACCCTCGCCGGACGACAGGCCGCCAGCCGGCTGGCCGCAGGGATCTTGCGGGGCGCGCGCGATCGGAGCCGAGAGGAGCAACCCGCCGTCGAGGACCAGCAACGGCGGGTGGTCCCACTGCGAGAGGCGCGTCCGGCGACGCGTCGAGGAAAACTTCGGTCAGATTCTGGACGGACCAAAAGCAAGCGCGCCGCGTAAGCGCGCCGGCAGTTCGCCTCCTGAGATTCGGAGTACGTTTTTGCCTGGCCCGCAGGGGAGATCGGTGGGGCTCGCACCGCGCCGCGCTGGCTGACACCGCAGGCGGGCCATGGGGCGCCGCCGCGCTCTGCGCGCGGGTGGGTTGAGTCCCGGCCTCGGTCCGGGGTCGTGCGGGACGCACCCGTGGTGCTCGTGCCGCTTCGGCGTCGGCGGTCCTAAGCAGGGGTTGAGTGGTGGGGCTCGGAAACCGCCAATATCACTCGGCCCCGCTGGTTTTCCGCAGGCGAAGGCGCAGCGTCCTCCCCGTCAACGTGAGCGCGGCCTCGTCGAAGACCCTCACCAACTCTTGCTGATGCTCTCGGTCTCGGTATTCGTGGATGGGTTCCAGATAGAGAGTCACTGCCTCATCGCTGATCGACGCGATCGTGCTTCGGCCAAGGAGCAGCTCGTTCAATCGCGCGGGCGTCATCGTGCGAACCGCCGGGATGCGACTGCGACCCAGCGTGATCGCGAGCGCGTTGGTGAGCAGCAGCATCATCCACTTGACCAGCATCTCGCCGGTGCCGTCGACCACGCGCACGTGCTTCGTGGTCGGCTTGTCGCGGATCTGCTGCGCCTTGAGCGTCTCCGCGCCGATCTTCTCCAGCGTGCGGTCGAAGTGTCGGGCCTCCTTCGGGCTCCCGCGGTGGTTGATCGACTTCAACGTGTCGGCCAGCTCCTCGTAGCGCGCCTCGCTGCGCGCCAGCTTGCCGTCGTCGCCGCGGCTGGAGGCGAGCTCGATGCGGCGACTGCGATTCACGCCGAAGCCCACCGCCTGCAACGCCTTGAGCACGTTCTCCCCGCCGCCCCAGCGGCCCTTGTAGACCGCGTCCAGGTTGCGCAGTTCGTCCGTCACGAACTCGGCGTTGGTCAGGTACACGATCGCCTTTTCACACGCCGCGCCGCGGTCGGGGTTGGCGGGAAACGTGATTCGACGCGGGCCCGTCT
>CAXNMK010000040.1:0-4190 GCA_964203225.1 Kofleriaceae bacterium | reverse complement strand
GGTCGGGCCACCAGAACTGGATCGCGCGCGGCTGCTCGGTCGAGGACGCGACGGCAGCGGAGGGCGCGGCCGGGGGTGCGGCGGTGACGGCCGCCGTGGCGGCCGGGGACGCGGCCGCTGAGGTCGTGGCGCCGGGCGCGCGCGCACCACAGCCTGCGGCCGCGGCCACCGCGACGGCGAACAGCGAAAGCCTGAGGTTCTTCATCATTCTGTACTCCTTGACTCGTGGCGTGTGCCCGCGCCCTCCCGCCGGAGCGGCAGGCACATGAAGCTGGATGGTGCTCCTGATGTCCAGGGATCCGGATTCGTTACTGGCTCCGCCATCCAGGCCGGGCGACGAGACCTGGCGGGCGGGGCCGCGCGCGGCCGACGGATCCGCGGAGTGCTCGAGCACGCATGCACCACGTGGGCCGCGGGCGCCAGCGCCGGGCCGCGGGCACCTGCGCTGGGCCGCGGGCACCAGCGCCGGACCGCGGGCACCAGCGCCGGGCCGACCGCGCGACGGGCGCGTTCGGTGCGCGGGGGCACGCCGGCCACCGTGCGGTGCGCGGGGGCACGCCGGCCACCTTCGGTGCGCGGGGGCACGCCGGCTCACCGTGCGGTGCGCGGAGGCACGCCGGCCACCGTGCGGTGCCCCCTGGCGCCCTGGGCGGCCCGGCCTCGCGCTCTTGGCGTCGCACAGGCGCTCGAACCCTGGACGCCGGGCGCGCCGGCCGGTTCGATCCCGGCGAGCGGAGGATTCGCGAATGCCGCATGATCGAGCCAGCGCGGGCCCGTGCGAGGCGGAGGCAGCGGTCGGAGAGCCACTGTCGGGAGCGGCGCGCACATCGTTGTTGCCTGCCGTGACGGCCTTGCGGCAAACTCCAGCCGTGTTTGCTCGGCGTGCCCGTCAATACCTGCTCGCGCGCTTCAACAGCGTGCTCGTGGTGGTATTCGCGCTCGCGGTGATGCTCGCGGGTGGCGTGCTCCGGATCGCGGCGAGCGGGTGGGTCGTGGACAGCCGCTGCTGCTGCCCCACGCCCGCCGACTGCGACTGCGACCCGGAACATCAAGACGGCGACACCCTCAACCCGTGCGGCAACAGCGGCCACGCCACCGGGTTCGAGCTCGCCGTGGCGACCGCGCCCGCCATCGTCCGGACGGTGGCCTTCGTGCCGAGGGCGCACGTGATCGTGTTCGAAGCGGCCGTGGCACCAGCCAGCACGGTGGACAGGACGCTCGCGAAACCTGGGTGACCTGCGCCCTCGCGTACGCGAGGTGCGAATCGTCGTCCGTTCGTGCTGGTGCCAACCACCCAGGTGGTCGGGCCGGCCGGTTTCTCACATCGTTCGTGGCGCGTGACGCGCCGGAGTCACCATGTCTTCGTGTTCTCGTGCTTGCTTGCTCTTCCTCAGTCTCCTTCATACAGGCGCGTGCAGCGACGGCGAACGTGCCGTCGCGATCGAGTTCCGGGTCCGCGTCGGGGCCGAGCCGCTCGCGTGCGGGGCGACCTATGCCAACCTCGGCACCACCCAGAGCACCTGGGAGGCGCTCGAGGCCAAGCTGTTCATCCATGACCCGCGGCTGGTGCGCAGCGACGGCTCCGAGGTGCCGGTCGCGCTCGATCAGGACGGCCGCTGGCAGCGCGACCGGTTCGCGTTGCTCGACTTCGATGACTCGACCGGCAGCTGCGCGCCCGCCGATGAGGCGACCAACCTCGCGGTGCGCGGGACGGTGCCCGACGACGACTACGCGGGCCTGCGGTTCCAGATCGGCGTCCCCCCGGAGAGCAATCACCTCGATGCAGCGACCGCACCGGCACCGCTCAACCAGCCGGGCATGTGGTGGAGCTGGCGCGGCGGCTACAAGTTCATGCGGTTCGACGGCAAGACCCGTGGCAACGCGGCGTACTTTCTCCACCTCGGCGCGAGTGGCTGCGAGGGCGCGGTGAGCACCGGGTTCGAGTGCACCGCGGGCAACGTTCCAGACGTCGAGCTCGCGCAGTTCGATGTCGATCGCGACGCGGTCGAGCTCGACCTCGGGCAGGTGTGGGCCGACGTCGACCTGGATCGCCAGATCGACTTCCAGACCGACTTCGTCCAGGGCTGCATGTCGTCCGCGACCGATCCCGAGTGTCCGAGCGTGCTCGCGGCACTCGGCCTCAACCTCGACGGCTCGCCCGCCGGCTCGCCGCCCGTGTTCACCGTGGGGGCGCCGTGATGAGGACCTCGTCGACCCGCATGCGCGCGTTCGCGCTCGCGCTCGCGCCGCTGTTCGCGTGCACCGATGACGCGGCGCCGCCCGAGCCCGGCGATCCGGACTTCATCCGCGACCCGGCGCTCGACGTCGACAACCGCAGCGCGGCAGGCGAGCGACGCAGCCACAACCAGGGCCGCAACTGCCTGACCTGCCACCAGGCGAACGGGCCCGGGCTCGGCCAGTTCACGCTGGGCGTCACGATCGTCGGCCCCGATGGGTCGCCGGCGGTCGATCCGGTCGTCGAGCTGTATGACGCGCCCGCCGCGAACGGCGGCGTGATCGTGGCGACGCTCCAGGGCGACGCGCTCGGGAACGTGTTCACGACCGATCCGCTGCCGTTCCCCGACCAGGCGCTGTTCCCCGTGGTCCGCAGCGGTGACGGTGCGCTGCGCAACGTGATGCCGTTTCCGACGATCTCGGGCGCATGCAACCTGTGCCACAAGCCGGGCTTCGAGGTCCGGCTCGGCGGAGCCGATGTGACCGGCGGCGCGCGCGCTGGTGGGCGTGCTGGCGCTCGCCGCCGGCGCGTGCACCGATCCCGAGCCCGCCCCGTACGTGTGGGAGTTGCCGGCTGGCCAGCTCCGCCGTACGTGCCGGCCGACAACCCGATGTCGGCGGCCAAGGTCGAGCTCGGCCGGCACCTGTTCTTCGACACCCGGCTGTCGATCACGGGTGAGATGGCGTGCGCCTCCTGCCATGACTCGCGCCACGGGTTCTCCGATCCACGAGCGCAGCTCGTCGGCGCGACCGGGCAGCCGCTGCCCCGCGCCTCGATGGGGTTGTCGCACGTCGGCTACTTCTCGACCTTCACGTGGGCGAACCCCGTGCTCGCGAACCTCGAGGAGCAGGTCGTGATCCCGCTGTACGGCGACAGCCCGATCGAGCTCGGCGTTGGCGTGGATGAACCAGGCATCTTCGCGCGGCTCGATGCCGATCCGGTCTATGCGCCGCTGATCGCCGACGCGTTCCCGGGCCAGACCCGCATCGATCGGATCGCGCTGGTGCGCTCGCTCGCCGCGTTCCTGCGCACGTTCATCACCCAGGCTGCGCCCTATGATCGCTGGGCCTACGGCGGCGAGACCGGCGCGCTGACCCCGGCCGCCATCCGCGGCTTCGAGCTGTTCAACTCGGAGCGACTGGAGTGCTACCACTGTCACGCGCCGAACCTCGGGTTCACCGGTGCGTTCCGGGTCGCCGGGCAACAGACCGTCGCGTTCACGTTCGAGAACGATGGCCTGTACAACATCGGCAACACCGGCGCGTACCCGGCGGACAACCGCGGGCTCGCGGAGTTCACCTCGAAGCCCGCCGATGAGGGCAAGTTTCGCGTCCCGTCGCTGCGCAACGTGATGATCACGGCCCCGTACATGCACGATGGCTCGATGACGACGATCGACGAGGTCATCGACATGTACGCCCGCGGCGGCCGCCTCATCGAGAGCGGTCCGTACGCGGGCGATGGTGCGCTCAGCCCGAACAAGAGCTTGTTCGTGCGCGGGTTCACGCTCACCGCCGAGGAGCGCGCAGACCTCAAGGCGGCGCTCGACAGCCTCACCGACCCGACGCTCGCGACCGATCCGCGGTTTGCCTCGCCGTTCTCGCCGTGACGGTCACCGCGAGGTCGCGCGCGTGCGCGTGGCCCGCGCGCAGCAGCGAGCCGTGCGGTCGAGCCACGGTTCGCCGCCGCCCGCTCCCGGGCGCATCGCCCGCGGCCGGTCGGCCGACCGCGACCGAACCCTGAGCCTGGTTCGCCGCCCCTGCGCGATGGTGTGCAGCAGCGCGTGCGACGAACCGCGCATCGCGGTACTCACACCTCGATGGCGAACTCCAGCATGCCTGCCCCCGCGCCCAGCTCCAGCCTCCGCTCGTTCCTCGAGATCTCGTACGACGAGCTCGAGGAGCTCAACCTCGAGTCCAAGCACCTTCGGCTGTCCCGGGCCAAACCCGACGCC
>CAXNMK010000039.1:0-5218 GCA_964203225.1 Kofleriaceae bacterium | reverse complement strand
CGCCACCGCAGCCACAGGATCTCGACGAGGCGTTCGGCGGGCAGCGTCGAGTTCGCGAGGAAGTTCACCTGCCGCCCCTCGGCGGTCCGCACCGCGATCCGCCGGATGCGCCCGCGGCCTGCGCCGAGGTTGCGGCGGCGCTTCTCGTGCATGGCCACGGGCTCGCCGGCGATCGTGATCGGCGTGAACGCCGTCGCGGGCAGGTCGGGGTACGGCGCACGTTCGTAGGTCACGAAGTCGAAGCGCGTGTCGCGCAGGGCCGCGAGCAGCTCCGCATGTGCGCCGGCGCGATCGAACGCCAGCACGATCTGCGCGTCCTCGCCGAGCGCGTCGCGGATCTGGGCGGCGAGCGGTGGCAGCCACGTCGTCAGGCTGTCGCGCTTCAGCGGCGACCTAACTGAGATCCACCGCGCGGCGGGATACTGACCCGCGGGACCGGATCGCGAGCCGCCAACCCCGGCGAGATACTGATCCACCCCGGCCTCGGCGCGGGAAGCTCCCGGGATGGGGCGACGATGCAGCGAGTGCCGGAAGTCGTTCGTGGCGGCCCCGTCCGCGCGGACCACGCAGCGGGTCTGCGGTGCAGCCTGCCGCGCCGCGCGTGATCGGAAGCTGGCTCGTGTTCGGCGGCGCGCCGAGTTGGTCGACGCGCGCGCCGACGAGCGCGCACGGCAACAGCGGCGGCGCGCGGGCGGCGACGGTCACGCGCCACCCTCGGGTCGTAAGCCACCTGAATTACAGGATGAAATCATGAGTTTTGTGGACAAGGCGCTGACGCTGTCACGCGCCACCCTCGCGGTGGAACTCCGCGAACTCATTAAGGAAAGGGACCGATCGCCTGGCAATCGCTGGCACGTGTCACGCGGGAGCCTCGAGATGCAAACAGCCGAGATTGCATAGCAATTCGCCCAAACCCTGGCGGCTGTCACGTAGGAGGCTGGCTTCGAACATCACCGGGATCGATCACAGGGGCATGCACGAGCACGCGCACACGCACACGCCCGCCACCGAGACCCGCCAGGTCCTGCTCACGCCGCTCGGCGAGCGGCTCTCGGCGCTGCGGCTGTGCGAGGCGCCGGCGCTGACGAGCGTGCGCCGCTCGCTCGCCGCGCACGGCCAGCTGAGCGCGATCACGTTGTTCGCCGCGCCTGACGGCCTCGAGATCATCGATGGGTTCAAGCGGGTGCGCGCGGCGCGCGCGCTCGGCTGGGTGACCTTGCTCGCGCGCATCGACGACGTGGACGCGATCGACGCCAAGCTGCGGCTGCGCGAGCTCCACGATCGCCGCGGGCTCACCGAGCTCGAAGAGGCCTGGCTCGTGCGCTCGCTGTTCCGCGAGGATCGCGTCGCCCAGGCGGAGATCGCGCGGCGCATGGGCCGGCACAAGAGCTGGGTGTGGCGACGGTTGATGCTCGTGGAGTCGCTCGATCCCGAAGTCCAGGCCGACGTGCGCCTGGGGCTGATCGCGGCGCGCGCGGCGGTGGCCGTGAGTCGGTTGCCACGTGGCAACCAGCAGGCCGCGAGTGCGGTGGTGATCCGCCGCGGCCTCACGGTCCGCCAGACCGACCAGCTGGTCGAGGAGCTGCTCGCAGAGACCGACGCCACGCGGCGAGCGACGCTGCTCGCCCGCCGCCTGGCGAGCCCGCCGCCGAGTCCGCCGCCAGGACCACCACCCTTGCGCACGCCCCGGAGCGACGCCGACGCGATGGGGGCCGACATCCTGCGGATCCACGCGCTGGCGGCGCGCCTCGAAGCGCGGCTGCTCGCGACGCCGCTCGAGACGCTCACGCCCGCGGCCGCCGAGCTGACGCGCGAGGCCCTCGGGCGCCTCGCGCCGGTGGTGCGCACGCTCGGCGCCATGATCGACCACGCCTGCGCGCAGGAGCACGCGTGACCGCCACGTGGCAGACGCGCGCGGAGCTCGCGCACCAGGTCACGTTGCTGGCCGCGCAGGGCCAGCCGCGCCGCGCGATCGCCCGCGCGCTCGGCGTCAGCCGCAACACCGTCCGTGCGCTCCTCGTGGCGCACGCCGCAGGCCGCGACGACACGGCGCCGCTCGCGATCGTCCCGCGACCGACGCGCGCGCCGCGGGCGGCCAAGGTCGATGCGTGGAAGCCGCGGATCGCCGCGCTGATGGCGAAGTACGTCGACATCACGGCGCAGCGGGTCTTCGAGATCCTGCGCGCCGAGGGGTTCTCCGGCGGCTACACCGGGGTCAAGCGCCACGTCCGCCGCGTGCGGCCGCCACGTCGGCCGACGCCGAGCCTGACGACCCCGGACTACGGCTCCGGCGAGATGGCCGAGAACGACTGGTCGCCCTACGAGGTGCAGTTCACCACGGGCAAGACGGCGATCGTGCAGGCGTTCTCGTACGTACTCGTCGTCAGCAAGCGCAAGTACGTCGGGCTTCACGCGAGCAACGACCTCCACGCGCTGATGGATGGCCACGTGCACGCGTTCGCGCGCTTCGGGGGCTGCGCGCGCCAGACCAAGTACGACAGCCAGAAGCCCGTCGTGCTGCGCTGGGAGGGGCAGCAACCGATCTACAACCCGCGCTTCCTCGCGTTCTCGAGCCACTACGAGTTCCGACCGCTCGCCGTCCGGCGCGGGCACCCCAACGACAAGCCCCGCGTCGAGCGGTCGTTCTGGGAGGTCGAGAAGTCGTTCCTCAACGGCCGCGAGTTCCGGGACCTCGACGACATGCGCGCGCAGCTCGCGCACTGGCTCGATCACATCGTCGACCATCGCGTGCGCCACAAGCGGACCGCGCTCGAGCGGTTCGCCGAGGAGCAGGCCCAGCTCGTCGGCCTGCCACGGCATCCGTACGACACCGCGCGCGTCGTCTATCGCGTCTGCGGCATCGACGGCTTCGTCGCCTGGGGCGGCAACCATTACGCGGTCCCGTACGACCACGTGACCGACCTCTTGCCGGTGCGCATCACGCAGCACGAGCTGTTCGTCTACGCCGCCGATCTAACGTGCGTCGCGCGCCACGAGCTCGCCCCGCGCGGCGAGGGCCGGCGGCTCGACCCCGCGCGCCTCCACCCGCCACCGCAGCGCCGGAGCCCGATCGATCTCGACCAGCTCGGCGTCGCGTTCGCCAGGATGGGGGACCACGCCGCGGCGTTCTTCGGCCTGATGAGCCAGGGTGCGCCGCGGATCTGGTCGGCGCAGGCGCGCCAGATCTTGCTGCTCCGCGAGCGCTACGCCACCGACGCGCTCGACCTCGCGCTCGGCCACGCCGCGTCGTTCGGCGCCGTCGAGTACGCCGCCGTCGAGCGCATCCTCGCCGCGCGCGCGGTGCCCCGGACGCTCGACGAGTACGTCGCCGAGACGACCACCCGCCGCCTCGAAGAGACGCTCGGGCACGCACGCACCTCGCCGCGCGACCTCACCGAGTACGACCGCCTGCCGCTCACCGCGGCCGCGCGGCCGCCCACCCAGGAGACCGCATCATGGCCAAGCGACCCGACAAGCCCACCCCCACCAACAACACCAACACCCGCGCCGAACCCGGCGCCGACGGACGCACCGACGGACGCACCGACGACCGCGCCGTCGCCGATCGACTCCGCCGACACCTCGGCTTCCTCGGGCTGACCCACACCCTCGAACACCTCGAGGCGCTGCTCGCGTGGGCGACCCGCGAACGCCCCGGGGCGACGGCGCTGCTCGAGCACCTGCTCGGCGCCGAGGCCGCCCACAAGCTCGAACAACGCATCAACCGCCGGATCGATGCGAGCGGCCTCGTCGAGCGCAAGACCCTCGAGGCCTTCGACTGGGACTTCCAACCGACCCTCGACAAGGCGCTCGTGCTCGAGCTCGCACGCCTTGACTTCGTGCGTCGCCACGACGACCTCGTGATCACGGGCAAGAGCGGCACGGGCAAGAGCCACCTCCTCAAGGCCTTCGCCCTCCGCGCCTGCGAGCAGGGCCTCTCGATGCGCTACGCTCGCTGCGTCGATCTCCTCGACGATCTGCACGCCGGCCTCGCTGATGGCACCTATCCTCGCCGGCTCAAGGCCTGGGCGCGCCCGGAACTTTTGATCATCGATGATGTTGGCCTCGGGCAGATCAAGAAGCGCGCCGACGAGCCCACGGCCGCGCACACCCTCTACAACCTCATCGACCGGCGCCACACCCGCGTCTCCACCGCCGTCACCTCCAACATCGCGCTCAGCGAGTGGGGCCGCTTCCTCGGCGATGTCACGCTCACGGCGGCGATCCTCGACCGGCTCGCCATGCACGCGATCCGCATCGACATCGACGGTCCGAGCTACCGCCAGCACGTCGCCGCGTCTCGCGCCGCCGACCGCGCCCCTGCGCGTCCGCGCTGAGCCTTCACGGAGTCGAGTCGCCCGGCCTCGATCACGGGCTGGGTGAACCGCACATCATCGGTGCTTGCGCTGCCGATCGCGGCTCTGCGCGTCCGCGCTGAGCCCTCACGGAGGTCGCGTATCCCGGCCGCGATCACGGGCTGGGTGGATCAATATCCCGCCGCCGCCGGCCTCGCCGTGCGTCAGGTGGTGGATCTCCGCTCACGCCCGGATTGGATCTGTCTCAAGTCGCCGCTTAAGGTCGTGCGCCGGCACGTTGATGCGAAACACGGGGCTGCCGTCCTCGTCATGGACGTAATAGTCGCTCGTACCCGGCAAGACGCGGCGGGCCTGCATCCGCCAGCCCTTCCGCACGACCTCCTTGCCCGTGTACGGGCGCAGGTGGTTGTCGACGTAAAACACCGCCGGCCCGGCGTCCGCATGCGCCGCCGTGATCAGCCGCTCTGCCATCCGCTGCTCGAGGGCAACGCCACCGTCGGTCTGCTCGATCAACCGCCCCAGCAGCTTGCGCACGCCGCTCGCGCTGGGCACGCGCTCGGCGCGCAGCAGGGTCGCACCGCTCGGCGTCGCCAGCCGGCGCACGCCTTCGATCACCAGTTGCCGGATCGCGAGCGCGCAGACGATCGCGTCGAGCGCGATCCGCAGGCCATCCGGATGGCGGCTGGAGAACGCGCGCTGGGCCTCGTCGTGGAGCCCGAGTTCGCCGACCAGCGCGAGCAAGATCCAGCACCCAGCGTGCTGCACGTGCTTGCCGCCTCGCACCGGCTGCGCGGTCATCGGAACGATCTCCGCGCCCTCCACAGGCGCGGCTGGGTAGGCCTCCTCGACGACGGGCTCGGCGGGGGGCGTCGACCACAGCGGCTGCTGGGACGGCGCCGGCG
>CAXNMK010000038.1:0-8806 GCA_964203225.1 Kofleriaceae bacterium | reverse complement strand
CAGCTATCCGGTGATCATCCCGTGGCTGATCGGCGATCCCGCGTTCGCCGCCGGTGCGGCCCCGTTCGCGATCCTGATGGGCGGCGTGGCCCTGACCTCGCCGTGGCTGCCGTTCAACCAGCTCCTGCTGATGGCCGGCCACCCCGGCTGGCACACCGTCTACGTCGTCGCCGTGGTGCTGTCGGCGTACGGCGCCAACCTCCTGCTGATCCCGCCGCTCGGCCTCGTCGGCGCGGCCCTCGGCGCGGGGCTCGCGCTCGTGGTCTCGGCGGCCGCGGTGCGCGCCCTCGGCCGCGTGATCGCCGGAGTCCGGCTGTGAGGGGGGCAGACGCCGGTTCGGCGCCGACGGGCGTGCGGCCGGAGGCGCGTGATGCGTGCCTGGTGGACGCGGTTCGGGTTCGGCGCCGACGGCGTGCGGCTGGAGGCGCGTGATGCGTGCCCGGTGGCTGCGTTACTGGTTCGGCGCGGATGGCCGCCACAGCGCGGCGGTCGCCCGGATTGCCGTGGCGCTCAGCCTGTTGATCCTGCTCCACGCGATCCGCCACTACGGGGTGGCGCCGCCCGCACTCACCGGGCCGTACCGCCCGATCGGCGTGCTGCTGCTGCTGCCGTTCGAGCCGTCGGCGCTGATGGTCCGGGTGATGTGGTGGACGGCGCTGGTCGCGGGCGTCGCGCTGCTCGTCGGTGCCGCCACCCGGCTGGCCTCGATCGTCGCGCTCGCCGCCGGCCTCGTGCTCGGCGGGATGTTCTACGCGTACCGCGATCACTGGTCGCACGAGCTCAACGCCACGCTGCTCGGCCTGCTGATCCTCGTCGGCGCCCCCACCGCGGACGTGTGGTCGGTCGATGCGTGGCGCCGCGCGCGCCGGGGCGAGGTGCCACCCCCGCCGCGCCCGTCGATCTGGGTCGGGCGGCTCGTGCTCCTGACGGTCGGGCTGATGATGGCGAGCGCCGGATTCTCCAAGCTGGTGTCGGGCGGGATGTCGCTCGACTGGGCGCTGTCCGACAACCTCCGCCACCAGATCCTGGTCCGGTTCGATCTCGGCGGCGTTCCCCGCACCGCGCTCGCGTCGTGGATCCTCGAGGAGCCGTGGCGGTGGAAGCTGGCGGCGCTCGGCAACATCGGGGCGCAGCTCGCGCCGCTTGTCGCCGCGTTCGTGATCCGCCGGCCGTGGGTGCGCGCGGCGTGTGGCCTGGTGTTCGCCATCGAGGTCGCGGCGCTGTGGTTCGTGATGGGGTTCTGGGATCCGTGGTGGTACCCGCTCGCGCTCGTGTTCGTCGACTGGGAGCGGGTGGTCGCGTGGTGGCGCGCGCGCCGCGGATCCACGGATGCAGCCGCGGGGGCCGGTGCGGGCGCGGCTGCGGTTTCGGTCCCGGCTGCGGTTTCGGTCCCGGCTGCGGTTTCGGCCTGCCATGGGCCCCCCTCGGCCCGCGGCGTCCCGCCCGCGCGGCGCCTCACGCGCGTGCTGGTCGCGCTCTACGTCGCGGTGTCCGTGGTGATCGGGTTCTGGCACTGGCCACTGCTCGACCAGCGGCTGCGGCTGTATCCGTTCAGCTCGTTCCCGATGTTCTCCAGCATCCGCGCGGTGCCGCCGTACGATCAGCACCTCCCGTACGAGCTGCTCGAGGGCCAGGTCGCCGTGGTCGCGGCACCCACGGCCTCGGCGGCCGAGGCCAGCGCGCTCGCCACGTGGGCGGCCGGGCGGGGCGACGCCCGCGCGCTGGTCCGGGCGCGCACCCCCGCGCGGATCGAGGCGGCGCTCCAGGCGCTGCTCGCCCAGGCGCCGGCCGGGCTGGCGGAGGTCAGCCTCGAGCTGCGCGCCCGCCGCGCCGCACCCCACCCGGCACCGGCGCGGTTCGTCCTCGACGCGGTCGCCACGTTCGGCGCGATCGACGCAGCGGGGCACGTCACCCACCGGCTCGGTCGCCTGGTGCGTGTCGGCGGCACGTGGGTGATCCGGGACCTCCCGGCCGCACCCGAGCTGGCCTGGTACGCCAGCGCCGCGCTCACCCCGCTGCCAACCACCGCCCACGCCGAGGGCGTCGCCGTGGTGCTGCCGGCAGGGCCCGGCCTCGTCCTGACCCGGGTCGACGCGCGCTGGTTCGTCGTCGCGGACAAGCGACGCTGAGCCGGCGCGCTGTCAGCCACAAGTTGTCGAAGTTCGGCCGGACCCCTGTCGCACTGACCCGGGTCGACGCGCGCTGGTTCGTCGTCGCGGACAAAGCGACGCTGAGCCGGCGCGCTGTCAGCCACAAGTTGTCGAAGTTCGGCCGGACCCCTGTCGCATCGTCGCGGACAAGCGACGCTGAGCCGGCGCCACCAGCCACAAGTTGTCGAAGTTCGGCCGGACCCCTGTCGCACAGGCTGCCGAAGTTCGGCGCGCTGTCAGCCACAAGTTGTCGAAGTTCGGCCGGACCCCGGTCGTGGCGGGTCCGTGCTAAGAGGGGGCCCGTGGACGCGCCGGTGATCTCCCTCGTGGCCCCCGCCTACAACGAGGCCAAGAACCTCGTGGCGTTCATCGCGGCCGTGAGCCAGGTCCTCGACGGCATCGGCGAGCCCTGGGAGATCGTGTTCGTCGACGACGGCAGCCGCGATGACACCCTCGGCATGCTGCTCGCCGCGCGCGCCACCGAGCCGCGGATCAAGGTCGTCGCGCTCGCGCGCAACTTCGGCAAGGACGTCGCGCTGACCGCGGGGCTCCACCACGCGCGCGGCCGCGCCGTGATCCCGATCGACTGCGACCTCCAGCACCCGCCCGAGCTGATCCCCGAGATGGTCACGCGGTGGCGCGGCGGCGCGGACATGGTGATCGGCGTGCGGTCCAAGCGCACCGAGGAGAGCTTCCTCCGCCGGTCGATGTCGCAGGCCTACTACGCCCTGATGCGGCGGATGAACGACGTCCGCATCCCGCCCAACGCGGGCGACTTCCGCCTGCTCGATCGCAAGATCGTCGACGTCATCAACGCCATGCCCGAGCGCACGCGCTTCATGAAGGGCATCTTCGCGTGGCCGGGCTTCAAGACCGAGACCGTCGAGTTCCAGGCCAACGTGCGCGCCGGCGGCCAGTCGTCGTGGTCGCTGTTCAAGCTGTGGCGGTTCGCGCTCGACGGGCTGTTCTCGTTCTCGACCGTCCCGCTCAAGGTGTGGACGTACATCGGCGGCCTGTCGGCGATCGGCGCGTTCGCCTACCTCGTGATCACGCTGGTCCAGAAGATCGTGTGGGGGATCGCCGCGCCCGGCTACGCGTCGCTGATGATCGTCATGCTGTTCTTCAACAGCCTGCTCCTGCTCTCCAACGGCATCCAGGGCGAGTACATCGCGCGGATCTTCGAGGAGGTGAAGGGCCGGCCCCTGTTCGTCGTCGGCAACAAGTGGGGGTTCGACGAGCCCACCGCCCATGTCCCTGGCGCCACCCCGCCGGGGCCCGCCGCCGCGCGCGACGCCGCCTCCTGACCGGCCCACCGCGGGCCCGCTCGCGTCGCCACGGACGGTTCCTGCGCGGGCGGTGAGGTCGAGGTCGGTGGCCCGCTCGCGGCAGCACCTGCGGTTCCTGCGCGGGCGGTAAGGTCGAGGTCGGTGGCCCGCTCGCGGCAGCACCTGCGGTTCCCGCGCCGGCGGTGAGGTCGAGGCCGGTGGCCCGCGCTCGTCGCTGGGTGCGCGCCGGTGCTGCCGGGGGCGGCGGCCCGCGCTCGTCGCTGGGTGCGCGCCGGTGCTGCCGGGGGCGGCGGCCCGCGCTCGTGCTGGGTGCGCGCCGGTGCTGCCGGGGGCGGCGGCCCGCGCTCGTCGCTGGGTGCGCGCCGGTGCTGCCGGGGGCGGCGGCCGCGCGCGTCGTGGGTGCGCGCCGGTGCCGCAGCGCCGCCGTCGGGGCGCCGCACCGTGGCGTGTATAGTGGGAGCGATGTTCGCTGCCGCCCCGCGCATCGTGCCGCTGATCGCGCTGTGGCTCGTGGCCGCCTGTCGCGGCGGCGAGGACGCGCGGCCAGCGCGGGCCGCGGCAGGCAGCGCGGCGGGCAGCGCGTCGGGCAGCGTGGCGGTCGCCGTGGCGGCGTCCACCTGGTACCGCGCCACGGTCGGCGAGGGCTCCCAGGAGGTGCCGTTCTTCCTGTCCACGCCGCCGCCGGGCGGCGTGGGGGCGTGCCAGGTGGCCAACGGCGACGAGCGGATCGCCATCCGCTGCCGGTGGGCCGGCGACGCGCTCGACCTCGAGTTCCTGCAGTTCGCGACCCGGATCCACGCCACCCGCAGCGCGAACGGGGCGCTCGCGGGCGGCTGGTTCCCGTCGCACCAGAGCGGGCTCGACGCGCCGATCGCGTTCGCGGCGACCCCGGTGCCCGCGCTCGACCCGCGCACCCGGTTCCCGCAGCCGGCGGGGGCGCGGCCGGCGGTCGACGTGACGGGGACGTGGGAGACCCAGCACCAGAGCTTCGGGCTCGGCAAGGGCGTGTTCGCCCAGACCCCGGACGGCGTGGTCACGGGCACGCTGATCCCGACCGACGTCGGCGACCTGCGCTACCTGGCCGGCAACGTGGTCGATCACACGCTGTGGCTGTCCACGTTCGACGGGCAGCACGCCTACGTGCTGCGCGCCGACGTCGTCGCGGCCGGCAGCGCGGCGGCGACCCTCACGGGCGTGTGGACCTACAGCCACATCCTCGACGACCCGTTCACCGGTCGGCGCGTCGCCTCGCTCGACGTCGGCCGGCTCGAGTCGCTGCGCCTGCGCGCGGGTGCGACGCGCGTGACCATCCCGCAGCTCGCGGAGCCGGCGTTCGCCGGCAGGCCCGTCATCGTCGACTTCTCGGGGACGTGGTGCCCGGCGTGCATGGACGAGACGCCGTTCCTCGTCGAGCTGTACGCGAAGTTCCACGCGCGCGGGCTCGAGATCCTGACCGTATCGCTCGAGGCCACCGAGGATCCGGGCGTGAACGCGAAGCAGGTGGCGTACTTCCGCGAGCACTTCGGGATCCCGTGGCGGATCGACATCCTGCCGGGCGAACTCACCGAGACCGAGGCGCTGCTGCCGCCCGAGCTCGAGAACACCGGCGGCTTCCCGATCACCCTGTTCATCAACCGCGACGGCACGGTCGCCGATCTGCACTCCGGCTTCTACGGGCCGGCCGCGCCCGCCGAGCACGCCGCGTTGAAGCGGCGGTTCGAGGCCAGCGTCGAGCGCATCCTGGCGTCTCCCCCGCCCGTCGCCGCCCCGTCGCCCGCGCCCGCGCGGTAGGCCCGCGCGCTCGCGGCTCCGACCGCGCTACCTGTCGTCCGTCGTCTGCATCAGCGCCCTCATCGTGGCCTGCGACGCCTGGATCCGCGGATCGTCGCCGCACTCGATGATGGTGATCAGCGTCGGTCTGCGCGACGCTGCCTGTCCGCTGTCACGCCGCGCGGAAGCGCGCCATCGCCTCGCGTCGGCGCGCATCCGCCAGCACGCCGAGCAGCCGCTGCCGCCGCTCGATCACCAGCCGCCCGAACGCCGCCACCAGCACATCCCCCGCCGCGCCCACCGTCAGCCGCCGGTGCAGCGCGCTCGCCTCGGTCGCGGGCAGCGCCGCGAGCACGGCCGTCAGCTCGCGCTCCTTGCGCGCGAACGCCACCAGCGCGGTCTCGCCCGGCGCCGCGGGCGCCGCCAGGATCGCGAGCAGCCGCGCGTCGTGCGCCCCCACCGGCGCGCGCGGCGTGGAGGTCACGGGCGCGGCCTCGACCGGGCTACAGATCGCCGAGTCGGGCGCGGGTGTGGTCGGCGCCGGGCGCGTCGCGGACGACGGCTGCGCCCAGGTCAGCCGGGGCGCCGGGCGCGTCGCGGCCGCCACGAAGCTCGCCTCCGTGGTCGGTGGTGGCGTGGTCCCCGCCGCGTGCCGGCGCTCCCACGGCGTCTCGCCGGGCGAGGACGGCACGCCGCCCGAGGCGATGAACCGCACGAGGATCGGGTTGGAACCGGGCTGGCCGAGCTTGCTCATGCGCGCCCTATCGGGCCGCCCCGATGCCGGTTGCGAACAACTTGTCGAGGGCGCCCTCGCGCCGGGCGCGTGGCTCACCGGTACGCTCGCAACTGTCGGAGATCGTGAAACGATCGGGACAGCGCGACCGGGTGTCGGGCGTCGGTCAGGGCCGATGGTGCGTCGATGAACGGCGTGGTGCGGGAGGGATGCCTTCAACGCCCCTCTCTGGCCGCCTCACATTTCGAGCAACCGCGCGCGCGCCGGGCCGATAGGGCGCGCATGGGGAAACAACCAGCTCAGCACGCTCCCGCCTCCGCGCACCGGTCCGATCAGGCGTCCACCACCGCGAGCGCACCGGTGGTCGCCCCGGCGCCGGGGCAGGTCGACGCCCTCGTCTCGTCGACCACCGCCACGCGCACCCCGGGCCTGGCCGTTGCGCCGTCGATGGATCTGGGCGATCCCCTGATCGGCACCCGCAACATCCACGAGTTCACCGCGTTCAACCTCGATCCGCACATGCAAGCCAGCCTGCAGGTCCGGTTCGAGGGGCACCCGTCGATCATGCTGACCGAGGCGCCCGAGACGCTGTGGCCGTCGATCGAGAACAACCCGAAGCCGATCAAGCTGTGGTTCGCCCCGACGAGCGACGCGCCGGCCGCGACCACGGCGATCATCCGCGCGAACTGGCAGATGAACGCGCGCCCGGCCGAGGAGCACCGCGTGCAGATCACGGGCGCCGGTCGGCAGGCGTTCGCGCCCACGCGTCAGCAGAAGGTCGAGGCAGCCGAGGCGGACAAGGCGCAGCAGGCGAGCGAGCAAGCGACCGCCGACGCCCGGCTCACGCTCGACCGGCGACGGGAGGAGTTCTACGGGCAGGACAAGCACGAGCACGGTGATGGCGCGCTCAAGGAGCTCGAGGACGAGCGGGTGCTCCTCCAGGCCGCGCTCACCTCGGTGGCGAGCAACCGCAAGTCAGGTATCGACGCCGCGAAGGGGCTAGTCGCGAACTACAAGCGGGTGGTGCCCGCCCCGGCGGAGCCGTCCATCCTCGAGCGTCTGGCGTGGGCCGCGATCGACGAGGCCACGTACGGCCTCGGCAGCACGGTCGTCGGTGCGTTCCGCGGCGCTGCCGGCGATCTGCTGATGGACGGCGCCGAGAAGGCGATGCATGCGCAGCGGAAGAAGGACAAGGACTCTCCGCTGGAGACACCATCGACCGCGATCGTCGGTCTGATGGCGGATGGCGTCGGCGCGCTCGTCTCGTACGGGATCGACAAGGGCGTCGGCGCGGTCAAGTCGGCCGCACGGGACGACCAGACCGACGACCACCACCGCGGTGACAACGGCGCCGACGCCGTCAGCCTGTTCTTCATGCAACAGGACAAGGTCAACTGGGCCGACGCGGCGGTCCCGGCCGCGCAGTTTTCGATCGACGTCCGCAACAGCGTCGTCCACTTGCTACCCGCCAACCGCGCCCGGGCGGTGGGGATCATGAAGAGCGCGACCGTGGCGTTCAAGAACGCGAGTGGGTCCGCCCATATCGCGCAGATGGAGGCCTCGGTCGCGCACTGGATGCGCTACGTTGCGCAGAGCGCGATGGGGTCGGTGACGGCGGGCAAGGCGAAGCAGCAGCGCGTGCGCGCGATGGCAGACGGCTCCACCACCACCGACATGAGGGCGGCCAACCAGGCGCCGGATGCTCATCACGGTGTCCAGACGTTCGATGGCCTCGTTGATCTCCGCTTCGAGATCGAGCAGGGGAACCCACTGGAGAAAGCTACCGTAGCTTCGGTCATGGTTCGGGGCGTGAATCCCGAGGCCGCCAAGGTGCTCGCCAGCAAGCCGCTTTTCCAGTGGAAGCTGCCGGTCCGCGCCGTTGCCCAGCCCACGCGCAGCTCCGCAGTTGCGATTCCCTTGACCGTTCTCCGCGATGAAGCCGGCAACCTCAGCTTTACCGACAACATGCATGGCCCGGCTGATGCGCCGTCGTGGCTGTCACGCAAGGCAGGGGCCGTGAGAGGGAGCGCCGAGAAGCAGCACGAGGGTGCGCGGATCCTCATGGAGCAGGAGCTGCTCGCCGAGAAGGTGTCGGACAACCTCATCAAGACCGACGGGGGTGGCTGATGAGACCGCTGCTGATCGTGGGGGTCCTCGTGATCACCGGATGTGGGCGCTCGCGCGCCGACCACCGTGGCGTCGAGAAGCACGAGTTCACGATGACGGCGGGTTCGATCGACGTGCGTGTCGAGTTCCTGCTTCCCCGCGGATACGAACCCACGATTCCCATGGTGCGGGGCAAGTACGTGGGGTGGGCCAGCTTCGATCGAAAGGGCGATCGGGTCGACTTCGACCTACAGCTTCACCATCCGCCGCTCAAACCGGCAGATCACGAGCTTCGAGCGCTGTGTCCTCCAACGAACTGGGGTGGGGCCGGTGGCGTCAACCTCCCGCTGGCGCACGCCCGTGGGCAGGACGGGAGCGAGAGCGTCCTCTGCATGTACGAGACGGTCCAGTTTGGCGGCTTTCGCCGTCCTGCGTTCTACACGGCGCGCACGCTCATCCCGTACGCGGACGGCTGGCTCCTCGAGTGCTCGGCGGTGGCGCCGGGTGAGCGAGTTCAGGGCGACAATAATGCGAGCCACTGGTCGCGCGCGGAGCTCGACGAGCTGATGCGCACGTGCGCCACGACGCGGATCCTCGACATCCGGCCGACCCCCGAGGCGTGGTACCGGGGCTGAAAAGGGTGCAGATCCCGGGTTGCACCTGTCCTCGACGAAGAACCTGATCGTGCGTTCAGGGATACAGAGGCGCCAATCCTCTTGGGGAACTGCAAACCGGGAACTGCAACCGGCTGAAAAAGTCCG
>CAXNMK010000037.1:0-8943 GCA_964203225.1 Kofleriaceae bacterium | reverse complement strand
GCGATCAAGCCACGTGCGCCAGACACGTTTCACCTCGTGCAAGAAGCGTCCGAGTGCCCGGCCGTTCCCAGTGATGCCGAAGTAGTTGTAGTGACCCGCCACCTTCTTCACGAGCATCTCATGCTGCTTGCGGACGGGAAGATGACGGTTCCTACTGCACCAGTCGGCGACGCGCTGTAGTGCGCGCCCGAAGCGGTTGCCTGAAGTCTTCCGTTGGACCACCCACCAGCCGTTCCGGGAACGTCCCCAGAAATGCGTGAAGCCCAGCAGGTCGAAGCTCCCGGGGTCAGGCCCGCTGCCTGGTTTCCGGAAGTCGATGAGCTTGGTCTTCTCGGGATGGACCGTGAGCCCGTACTTGGCGAATCGCTTCACCAGCACGGCCATCACGCGTCTCGCATCCTCCTCCCGCTCGAATACGATCGCAACATCATCGGCATAACGGATCAGATGCGCTGATCCGCCGAGTCGAGGTCGAACCTCGCGCTCGAACCAGACGTCGAGAACTTCGTGCAGGTAGATGTTCGCGAGCAACGGGGAGATCACGCCGCCTTGCGGGGTGCCGCCATCCGGGAACCAACGGATCCCGTCCTGCTGCACTCCCGCCTTCAACCACTTGTCGATGGAACGCCGAATCACGCCGTCACGTACCCGCTGATCGAGAATGGTTCGAAGATGCCCATGATCGACACTGTCGAAAAATTTCTGGATGTCGAGATCGATCACCCAGCCACCTTTCATGCCCATCAGACCTTTCCAGAGCGAATCGATCGCCTGGTGGGCCGACCTACCGGGCCGGAAGCCGTACGAGCAATCCAAGAAGTCCTGCTCGTAAACGGCGTTCAGCACCATCACAACCGCGCGCTGAAGCACTTTGTCTTCAAACGTCGGGATCCCGATGGGCCGAGTGGTCCCATCTTCCTTCGGGATCTCCACGCGACGGACGGGTGGCGCACGATACGTACCCGACTTGAAGCGGTTGAGCAGTGACAGGAGATTGCTCTCCAGGTCAGCTGCCCACACCGCTGCCGTCTGATCGTCGACGCCCACCGCCCCGTCCTTGCGTGTTTGCTGATAAGCGACGCGGAGAAACTCCACGTCAATATGATGGGCCAGCGTACGAATGGCCATCTGCGGGGCCGTTCTCGCCAGCTCTGCTATTCGCTGAAGTTTCGTTGAGACGTTGTCGAGGGTCTGTGTCCTCTTCATCTTTCTCTCCTGCGATTCCCACGCCTGACTCTTATCCCCTTCCCTCCACGGGGTCCCTTGGGTTGGTTCCCCCGCTTCATCGGTACTATGGGGAGTTCCGACGTCTCGTCGTTCGTCCCGCTTCACTTCGTTTCCTTCGTTCCGCGGTATCATCAATCGGTGCGTATGTTCGCTCACCACGTCGCGCACCCGACGTGACGCCTGGACTTGATCAGCGGGTTGTCCTTCCCGCGTTCTTGGTGAAAACGACGAGACCTCCCAGGTTTCCGGGTGCCCCCATGTGCGTGCGCCATGCTCCTATGGCCCCGGCGGGATCTCGGCCTCTCGCGATGGCGAGGCTCCGATGTAGTCGGCGCCGTTTACTAGCGTCGCCGACTCCCGCGATTTGTTTCTGTCGAGGCTCGATCGCATGGCTTCGCACTCCCTGTGTACGCTTCGCAGCCGACGTCGCCGTCGGACCACGCAACACTCGGTACCGGCTGGGTCGCTACTCCTTGCCGGGCAGGTCCATCTCCTGCTGGGGCACTACACGAGGTTTCAGCTCTACATGTCATCCTCCTCGTCCGTCTTCATCTGGCGCACAGTAAAACAAACCGTGGTTTGCGCATAGCGACCCGCGCATCACCGCGTGCCCCTTGGCGAGGAACCCCTTGGCCAGCGCGTCACCCACCTGTCCGGAACCGAGAATGGCGATCTTCGTCATGGGCGGACGATCGCACGACGCCACCGCGGTGGTCAGCGGGGAGCGCGGGATCCCACGCACGGTCCCTCCCGCGGGCGTGTGTTAGCGTCGCCCCCATGCCGATGACCATCCCCCGACGTGCGGCGCTCGCGGCGATCTTGCTGATCGGCTGTGGCGAGACCACCGGAGCGCAGCGCGACAGCGGGCCCACCGACTCCCCGCCGGCCGTCGACGCCCAGCCGCTCGACGCGGCCATCCCCGCGCCGCAGGCGTCGGCGCTCGCCCCCTCGCACGGCATCGTCACGACCCGCGTCACGGTGACCGGGACCCACTTCGGCGCGAGCCAGGGGACCGGGACCGTCACCGTCGGCGGGACCGTCGCGACCGTGACCGCCTGGGCGGACACGTCGATCACGTTCGCGGTGCCCACGGTGACGCCGGCCGACGTGGCGGTGGTCGTCACGACCGGCGGTGGCGCCGCCGCCACGCTGACGTTCCACCTGTTCGCGCCGGTGGCGTACGTCGAGAACAACGACGGCGGGGACTCGATCTCGGTGCTCGCGTTCGACCCTGCGACCGGCGCCACGACCACGCTCCAGCCCGCGGTCGCGACCGGCGCTGTCGAGGGCGGCTACGGCGGGTGCTCGCACGTGCTCGCGTTCCACCCGGGCACGCGGCGGCTGTTTGTTGCCGGCAAGGCCACGGTCTCGGTGTTCGACATCGGCCCCACGGGCGCGCTCACGGCGGTCACCGGGTCGCCGTTCGCGGCGGGCACGATCCAGGGCGAGCAGGTGGTGGTCAACGCGGCCGGCACGCGCGTGTTCGTCGGCGACTCCGGTGGCGAAAAGGTCGCGGTCCTCGACGTCGCGGCCAGCGGCGCGCTCACGCCGGTGGCCGGCTCGCCGTTCGCGGGGCAGTTCCCGGCGGACAACGTGCTGCTCTCGCCAGACGAGGCGTTCCTGTTCGTCAACGGCTACCAGGACCGGATCGAGACGTTCGCGATCGCGGCCGACGGCGCGCTCTCGCAGGTCGTCGGCACGCAGGCCGGTGGCGCCGCGCTGGTGCGGCGGCCGGGGACGGACCAGATCTTCGTCCCCAACATCGGCGGAACGCTCGGGGTGTGGACCATTGGCGCCGCGGGCGCGCTCACCGCGGCCGCCGGCTCCCCGTTCACGATCGAGCGCCCCTCCGGCGGGCTCAACGACGTGGCGTTCACGCCCGGCAGCGACCGCGCCTACCTGACGACCACCGACGCCGGCTACGTCACCGGGTACGCGCTCGACGCGGCCGGGATCCCGACCAAGCTCGCCGGCTCGCCGTGGACCTTCACGAACAGCTCGGCGAGCCTGACGTGCTCCGCGGTCTCGCTCGATGGCCGGTTCCTGGTGTCCTCCGACGAGACCAACAAGACGTTCGCCGTGTTCACCCTCGACGCCGCCGGGACGCCCACCGCCGTCGCCAGCAGCCCGTTCGCGCTGCTGAGCGGCAGCCCGTCGGCGCTGGCGATCACGTTCTGATCCCCGCCGCTCAGGGCAGGACCGGCACCGTCGACACCACCGCCTGCGCATATCGGGGCCGAGGACCTTGGCGTCCACGAGCGCGATCGCCTGGTCGAGCGAGACCTCGAGCCCGAGGACGAACTTCGCCATGTCGCGCTCGCTCGAGCCCTTGAAGCCCATCAGCATCGCGGCCTCGGCGAGCTCGGCCATCGAGCGGTGCGCGGCGTTGGCCATCGGGACCCACGCATTGTAGGCCTCGCACCAGCGGTAGTGCGTGAACAGGTAGCGCTCGATGGTGGCCATGTTGGCCGTGGCCCACGCGATCGCGCTCTGCTTGTCGCGCGCGACCCACGCCGGATCCGCGCTGCCGAGGCCCTCCCAGTCCGACTGGCTGTTCTTCTGTTGATGGCGACCTGAACCCGTCGCGTTTTGACGGTCGGGGCCGTGCCGTGGCGAGATAGTCGCGCCGTCGAGGATCGTGCCGTTAGGATCGATTCGCGAGGACGCCGAAAAAGATCGAGGGCCTCGGATTGCCGTCCGAGACCCTCAGCCGATGGACGCCGGCTCTGAGCACAGGATGCTCGGGGCTGGTGGTCGGGGCAAGTTTGTCGTCGCGGTCGGAGCCCGATGGACGAGCTACTTTGCCTCGAGAGATGCGCCGCCTGTGCGGGCCTGTTCTCGATCTGCCGCCCCTGTTTCCACGGGCAGACCTATTATGCGCTCCTGCGCGTCCACGTCGATGATGTGGAACTCGGCGCCGATCGCCTTCGCGACCTGCTCCGCCGACGTGCGCGTGACCGGTCCGGAGTTCTCGGTGGGCTGGTAGGCGCACGCGAGCAGCGCCCCCACCGCCTCGGGCACGCCCCCACCCGCCTCGAGCGCATCGTGCAGGCGCCGGCACCACGCCAGGTGCTGCCGCACGCCGCCGGCCCCGAGCTCGGCGAACGCGAGCTGGACCATCAGCGCCACCAGCACGGCGCACGCCGACGAGTCCGCGCCGCCCGACAGCGACACGACATAGCCCTGGGCGCGGGTCTTGCGCAGGTAGTCCCACAACCCGAGCGCCACCGCGCGCGCGAACTCCTCCTCGCGGACGGTGGCGCGGTCCTCCCAGGTCACGCTCACCGGCATGATCGCCTGGGGGCGGATCACCGGCCACGCGAACGGGTGCTCGACCACCAGGTCCTCGGCGTCGTGGCGCGGCCGGTGGCTGCCGCGGCGCACCTGCTCGCGGCGGTTGCCGTCGATGTCGATCACCGCGCAGGTCAGCTCGACGTCCTGGAACGAGAACCGACGACCGCGCGCGACCAGCTCGCCGTTCGAGGCGATCAGCCCGCCACCGTCGTAGATCACGCGCCCGGCCTCGTTGCCCATCAGATTTGCATACAGGTACGCGACGCCGAACGCGCGCGAGCCCTCCATCACGAACCGCTGCCGCACCGGGAACTTGCGGAACGCGAAGTGGCTCGCCGACGGGTTGAGCATCAGGTCGACGCCGCGCAGCGCGAGATCCACGCCGGGGCGGTTGGCGACCCACGCGTCCTCGCAGATCTCGAAGCCGAGGCGGATGTCGCCGAGGTCGAATACGAGGTCGCCGATCGGGAACCGGTGGATCGAGCCATCGGGCGCGGTGCGCTCGAGCCAGTCGACCTCGCCGGCCGGCCACGGCTTGAACCAGCGCGGCTCGTAGTGGATGCCGTCCCCGGCGAGGAACTGCTTGGCGCCGAACCCGACGAGCTGGCCATCCGCGAGCAGCGCCACCGCGTTGTAGAGGGCCTTCTCGTGGAACACGGGCAGCCCGACGGCCACCACCATCCCGCGCGTCAGCGGCGCGAGCGCCTGCAGCTGCGCGAACGCGGTGTCCTGCAGGCTGTCCATGAAGAACGCGTCCTCGCAGCCGTAGCCGGTGATCGCGAGCTCGGGCAGACACAGCACGGTCGCGCCCTCGGCGCGCGCGTGCTCGATCGCCAGCCGGAGGTGCGAGAAGTTGTCGTCCCACGCGAACGGGGTCTGGTTGACGCAGGCGACGGCGACCTTGACGTGTCTCATGGGCGACCTACCGGTTATGGATCAGATGCTCGGTCAGCAGCGCGGCGGTGCTCGCCACGTGCAGGAAGTCGTCCGCGAGCGCGACCGCGCGCGGGTGGCTGTCGGTGGTGATGATCCGGCCGAACAGGCCGCACGCGCGCAGCCGCGCCAGCGCGTCGCCGGGGAACTGGCCGTGGGTGGCGATCGCGTCGATCGCCACGGCCCCCGCATCGCGGTACGCGGCGGCCGCGCTGATCAGCGATCCGCCGGTGCGGATCATGTCGTCGTAGATCACCACGCGCTTGCCGGCGACCTGCGCGGACACGCCGGTGACCTCCGTGGACTCGCCATCGAGGCGGCGCTTGTAGACGAACGCCGCCGCCACGCCGAGGTCGTTGGCGAGCGACTCCACCCACTTCGCGCGCCCGGCATCCGTGCAGGCGAGGACGAAGTCCGCGCCGCCGAGCTGGCGCGCCGCCGCGATCACGAGCGGCTTGCCGTAGACGTGCACCGGGCGCATCCCGCCCTCGAAGTAGTGCGCGATCGCGGCGACGTGGAGATCGAGCAGGAACACCTGCGTGCCGTGGCTCGCCATCGGGATCGACGACAGCAGGCGGGCGCGGGTCTTGGCCTTGACCACCTCGCCCTGCCGGACCGAGCGCTCCATCGTCGAGTACCCGAAGTACGGGATCACCAGGCGCAGACGATCGGCGCCGTCGGTGACGAGGCCACACGCGAGGTCGTACAGCTCCAGCGTGGAGGTGTCGTCGCTGGTGCCCCCGACGAGGATCACGTCGCGATCGGCCGGGTCGGTCTCGATCCGGTGGTAGGCCTCGCCATCCGGGAACGTGCGGTGCACGAGCGCGCCGAGCTCCCAGCCACCGTGCTCGGCGATCGCGCGGCCGAGGTAGCCGTACGCCGCGGTCGAGAACACTATGCGCTTTCGGTGCATCGAAGGCTCGAAGGCGCACTCAAAGAAATCGCGAAGTGCTCTTGAGTAGACCTACTCGAAGAAAGCTGTCCAGAGAGAGAAGAGATATCTAACTATTGAAGAAGAGAAGGGAAGAGGCTGGACAGAACAGGTGTCCTGGCCAGACCCGCAGCCGGCAGCGCGTCCGGCATGTTCGAGTGCTGTCCCGCGCCATCAACCTCCAGCGTCTCGCTGTGACGACCCCGGTGGCGCGGAGGGCGCGGTGACGCCGTCGCCGTCGTTGAGCTGGCCGCCGTCGCGAGCGACCATGCGAGCATGCAGCGACTCTGGCTCGGCGACGCGCTCGACTTCTGGAAGGGCAGCCTCCTCGAGGTGTTGCGCACGGCGTCGACGCCGCCGAGTCCCGTTTCCGTCCTGCCGATGTTCACCGACACCGGCTGGACGCCGCCTGAACTCGCCACCTACGCCGGGTTCCTCGGCCTTCCGCCGTCGGCGCTGCTGACAACGTCCCAGCTCACGAAGCCCGGGCGCGCGCACTACTTCGCGACGATCGCGAACGGTTTCCAGGGCGACGTCTTCCTCGACCCCGACAACGGCATCGCCCCCAGCAAGCCGAAGCCCGCACACGTCGCCGCCGCCGAGGTCTTCGCGCTGCTCACGCCCGAGAACGTGGTGGCCGTGTACCAGCACCGACCGCAGCGCGTGTCGGCGCCGTGGCTTGCCCGGTACGTCCAGCTCGTGATCGCGACCGGCGCGCGCGTCGTCGGCTACGAGTCGGCGCAGGTCGGCATGCTGTTCG
Organism: Kofleriaceae bacterium; assembly: GCA_964203225.1. Lineage (GTDB taxonomy): Bacteria > Myxococcota_A > Polyangia > Haliangiales > Haliangiaceae > JABFXX01. The sequence goes on along the minus strand of CAXNMK010000037.1, from coordinate 1,798 downwards.
TGACGAAGTCCGCTTCCCGCGAGAGCGCTGTGCGCCAGGCGCTCGCCAACCGCCTCGGGGCTGTGGCCGTCGCGCGCGGAAGCTTCGCTGGCCGCCTGATCTAGCTGCCCCAGGGGGATGGGGGAGAGGGATCCCGGAACCGGGCTGCTTTCCCACCCTGGCTTCCACCATCCCCTCACGCCCGACGCTGCCTCCTGTGCTCGCGGATGAACCGCGGGCCGCGAGGAGAGCAGCCATGCGTACCACGTCCACCAACACCACCGACTGCCGTTGCAAGAACTGCCAGGCCCTGCTGGCGAAGCACGACCGCGACGGCCTCAGCATCCGTCGCGGCGACATGCAGACCACGGTGACCGGCGCCGACTTCACCGTCGCCGTCACTTGCTACCGCTGCAAGACGCTCAACGTCCTCGCGTCGCCGCGCAAGCCGACGCCGACGCCCACGTCCGCGCTCCCGAGGGCGACGGCCGCGTAGCTCGCGGCCTGCCCCTCACCTCAAGTCCACCGAGCGCATTGACGCCCTGAATCGGCCACCAAGGAGCGCCTGACGCCCGCCGGAAAGGCGGCGCGTCATGCGCGCAAGCTGGGAGGCTCTGCACGCGGGCCTCGATCGTTCCGTTCGTACTCTTCAGGCAGATCAGGCGTTCCAACAGGCGAAGCAGCAGTGCCCTATGCGCCCACGAGGATCCCTGGCTCGCCCGGACCCAGCTCCTGATCGGGCTCGCGTGGCGCGAGCGGGGCCCGGTGTCCGCGAGCGATCTGCGCTGGCGAGACTAGGAGGCTCAGCCGCGTTCGCGATAGTCGACGCGCACCATGGTCAGTGCCACGATGCGCACGGCAAGGAGCTGCCGTTGCCGTCCTGGACGACGTTCGGCGCGGAAGACCCGCTGGCCGAGCGCGCGGTTGAGCAGGTACTCGTCGGTGTCACGACACGCCGCTACGCACGATCGCTGGAGCCGCTGCCAGCAGACCTGCCGTCGCGCGGCACGAGCAAGAGCGCCGTGAGCCGTCGTTTCGTCGCTGCGACGGAGCGACAGATGACCGAGTGGCTTGGGCGCGATCTCAGCGCGCTGGATCTCGGCGTGCTGATGATCGATGGCGTGCACATCGACAAGCACGTGATGCTCGTTGCGCTCGGCATCGACGCCGACGGCAACAAGCACGTGCTTGGCGTTCGCGAGGGCGCAACCGAGAACGCCGCGGCGTGCACGGCGCTGCTCGCCGATCTGCGTGACCGTGGCCTTCCCACCGATCGCCCGACGCTCGTCGTGGTCGACGGTTCGAAGGCGCTCGCGAAAGCGGCCCGCAACGTGTTCGGCGAGCGTGCGATCATTCAACGGTGTCAGATCCACAAGATCCGCAACGTCGTCGATCAGCTTCCCGACGAGATGAAGCCATCGGTGAGGCAGGCGATGCGCGACGCGTACGCGGCGAGCGACGTTGATCGCGCGCACAAGAGATTGACGAACCTCGTGCGTCGTCTGGAGAAGGACCATCCAGGGGCTGCGGCCTCTCTCGAGGAAGGGCTTGACGAGACCCTGTCCGTGAAGCGCCTCCGCCTCCCGAAACAGCTCGAACGTCAGCTCTCGACGACGAATGCGATCGAGAACCTCATGGGCGCTGTCCGTCGACTCTCACGTCGAGTGAAGCGCTGGCGAGGAGGCAAAGTGATCTTGCGGTGGACCGTCGCCGCTGTCGCCGACGCCGCGACGCGATTCCGCAGGATCACCGGGGCGCGCGAGGGGATGACTCCGCTGATGCGCGCGCTCGCTCAGCACGGAACTTCGGCCGCCGCGGC
>CAXNMK010000036.1:0-24018 GCA_964203225.1 Kofleriaceae bacterium | reverse complement strand
TGCTCGCCGCGGTGGTCGCGTTCGGCGTGATCTACGCCCGCCAGCCGGTCCAGTTCTTCGGCGTGCTGCCGCTGACCGGGCGCCAGTTCATGCTCGGCATGCTCGGGTTCACGGTGCTGTTCGTGGTGCTCCAGGGGCTGTGGGAGCAGGGCGCCGCCGACGCCGGCGCGGTCGGGACCGCGTTCGTCATGACGTCCAAGAAGTGGAGCCCGGCGCTGGCGTGGCGGCGCTGGCAGATCGCCCGGGCGCGCGCGCAGCTGACCGTGATCCAGGGCGGCGCGCCCGGGCACGGCAAGCCAGCGACGAAGGCCGCGAAGTCCGCCAAGGGCGACGACCAGAAGTGGCTCAACTGAGCCCGCTCGGCGCGTCGCCCGGCTGACCGGAGCCCGCACGACCAGGCACGTCCCGCGACCGGTTCGGCGCACAACCGAGGCCGGGCCTCGGTCGGGGCGCGGACCGTTGGACCGTCGCTCCAACCCGCGCGGCTGCCTCGATAAACTGCTACCCTGCTGCCAATGGAAGAGGACGTCGCCCAGTTCGAAGGCTCCGGCCTGACCACACTCTTCGAGGGTGAGTGGGCCACGGTCCGCCGCCTCCGCAAGGGCAAGCTCGTCATCACCAACGGCCCCGACCAGGGCCGCGAGATCGAGATCGCCAAGCCGCGCGTGACCGGCGGCCGCAGCATCATCAGCGACCTCGTGGTCAACGACAAGGCGGTGTCCGGCACCCACTTCGAGGTGTCCGCGCGCGATGACGGCTACCGCCTGCGCGACCTCAACTCGCGCAACGGCATCTACGTCGGCGAGCTGCGCGTGCGCGAGGTCTACCTCCGCCCCGGCACGGTGTTCCGGATCGGCCACACCACGATCGCGTTCCAGACGCTGCAGGACGTCGTCGAGATCGAGCTGTCCAAGAAGGACCGGTTCGACCTCATGCTCGGCTCCTCGCCGGCGATGCGCGAGATCTTCGCCCACCTCGAGAAGGTCGCGCCGTCCGAGCTGACGTGCCTGATCACCGGCGAGACTGGCACCGGCAAGGAGATGGTCGCGCGCGCGCTCCACAACGCGAGCAACCGCAAGAGCAAGCCGTTCGTGGTGCTCGACTGCGGCTCGATCCCGCGCGAGCTGATCGAGTCCACGCTGTTCGGCCACGAGAAGGGCAGCTTCACCGGCGCCCACGCCCAGCACGATGGCTGCTTCATGCACGCCAACGGCGGCACGATCTTCCTCGACGAGATCGGCGAGCTCGACATCACGCTGCAGCCCAAGCTGCTGCGCGTGCTCGAGCAGCGCGAGATCAAGCGGGTCGGCGGCGATCGCACCCACAAGGTCGATGTCCGCGTGCTCGCCGCCACCAACCGCGACCTCCGCGAGGAGGTCAACAAGGGCACGTTCCGCGAGGACCTGTACTTCCGCCTCTCCGTGGTCCACGTCGAGCTCCCGCCGCTGCGCGAGCGCCGCGAGGACATCCCGCCGCTCGCCAACCACTTCCTCCGCGAGGTCGCCAGCCGCCGCGGCATGCCGATGACGTGGGGCCCGGACGCGATCGCCGCGATGGTCAGCCACGCGTGGCCCGGCAACGTCCGCGAGATGCGCAACGTGGTCGAGCGCGCGGCCGCCCTCAGCGACGGCCCGGTGATCACCCGCACCGACCTCGTGTTCGGCCGCGAGATGGGGCCGTCGGTGATGGTCTCGCACGACCTCGCCCAGGCCGGCGCCCAGGCCGCCCAGCGCGCGGCCGCGCAGCTCGCCGGCGTGGACCTGCCGATCCAGAGCGGCCCGGCGATCTTCGACGCCTCGCTGCTCAAGGCCGGCCACGGGTTCAAGCAGGCCAAGCAGACCGTGGTCGATGCGTTCGAGGTCGCCTATCTCGGCGCGCTGATGATCCGCAACGACGGCAACATCACGCGCTCCGCGCAGGAGGCCGGGCTGACCCGCTACCACCTGCGCGAACTGCTCAAGCGCCACGGCCTCAAGGGCGGCGACACCGAGTGAGCGCGCGGCTGCCCTCAGAGGTTGAGAGCCAAACTCGAACGGGGGCGTGACCCGACGCGGCTTACCGCGTGGGGCAGGGGCCGAGCCGGCCTAGCCCCCGTGGCACTGACGGGGCGGCGCCGCGCCCGCGCTCAGGGCCCGCGAACGGACAAATCGATCGATGATCGTGGGCGAGCCGCCCCGCGGTCGAGGCGCGACGAGGGAGCGTACCCGTCGGTACGCGACCGAGGAGCAACGACGCCCCCGGGGATGGATCGGCCGCGAGGGCGATTGAGATGTCCATTCGCGGGCCCTTAGCCCAGCCGCTCGAGGATCTCGTCGCGCGACGCGATCCCCTTGTCGATCAGCATGATGATCAGCTTCCGCAGCACCGCCTCGTCGCGCTCGACCAGGGCTTCCAGCGCGGAGATCCGGGCCTGGAGCGCATCGATCTCGGCGTCGCGCATCGGGCGCGCGTGCGTCGGCGGCGCGGCCGGGGGCCCGGGCGGGACGTACGGCACGGGCCGGGGCTCCACGGAAGCATAGGCGGCCGACAGCGGCTGGCGGGCCTGGCGCGGCGAGGGTACGGCCGCCGCCGGCACCGGGGGGCCACCGAAGTCGAGCGTGTCCGGCTGCTCGAACGGGATCACGACGTCGGCGCGGGGTCGGATCCCGCCCCCGTAGTAGCGGTCGAGCGCGAGGTCGACCTGGCGCGGGCCGGCGAGGTGGGGGTTGATGTTGAGCTGGGTGCGGATCCGCAGCTCGTCGAGCACGTCGACGTTGGTCGGATCGATCAGCGCGACGTCGAGGAACTTCATCCGCTGCGCGAACGGGATCAGGTGGTGGCGGCGCGCCAGCTCGGCCGGGATCAGGCTGATCACCCCGTGCGGGATGTTCATCGCGCTGAGGTCGACCGCGGCCAGCCCGAGCTGCTGGCCGAGGACCTGGACCAGCGTCTCCTCGGCGACGAACCCGAGATCGACGAGCGTCCGCCCGAGCGTGCGGCCCCACCGCCGCTGGTCGGCGAGCGCGCTGCGCAGCCTGGCCTCGTCGAGCACGCCGGCCTCGATCAGCAACTCTCCAAGCATCTTCCGCGCCATCAGGGCACCTCCACGACGGTCGCCTGACCCGTCGCCGTGAGTGTCCCGAGGAACCGGGACACGTGTTGCTTCGCCGCCGGGATGTCGAACACCACGAAGTGGCCGTCCGAGCCTGGCCGCTGATCGTACTGCGCGAGCACGGCCGTGGCGCCCGCGAGGTTACCCGCGACTGGCGCCGGGCGCACCGTGCGGCCGCGCAGCGTGAGCCCCTCGACCGGCTGCGTGGCCGGCAGGTCGAGCAGGTCGCCGCCGAGTGCGGTGGCGAACGCCTCGATGCCGAGGTTGGGCGCGTAGCTGTCGGTGAAGCCCTCGGTCTGCAGGATGTTGCGCGGCGCGAGCGGCACGCCGTCGACGGCGCCGGGCGCGCGCACCATCAGCGGCGCGTAGTTGATCGGGTCGGAGCGGTCGACCCACATCTGCAGGAGCGCGAGCGACGGGTTGTCCTCGTCCACAGGATCGTCACGGAGGAACGTCTCGACGAGCGCCGGGACGTCCAGCGGCTCGGTCTTGTGCAGGAGGTTCAGGTACAGCAGGCCCGCCGTCCCCGACAGCACCGCACCGGTCAGCGCGGGCTCGAACGCGACGAACCCGGGCCCGGTCAGGCCGCCCTGCGAGTGGCCGAAGAACATCACGCGCGTCGCATCGAACGTGTGGGTCCGCGCGCCGTCGACGATCGCCAGCCCGGCGCCGAGCCGCAGCTGCGAGAACGCGTCCGCGATCCCCTGGAGTGCGTTGTCGCGCGCGGCGTACGCGTTGCCGAAGTTGAAGAAGTCGATCTCGGGGTTGCCGCCCGGGTTGCGCGGGCCGTGCAGCACCTGGTCCGTCGAGATCACCGCCAGGCCCTGGCGCGCGAGCTGGTCGGCGGTGCCGTCGTTGACGAACGAGACGTGGTCGCCGCCGGTGCCGTGGCTGTAGATCACGAGCGGCCACCCCGCGGCGGGCACGTCGCCGGCCGGCACGGTGACCGCGAACCGCATCGGCTCCTGGCGCTGCACCACCGCCACGCCATCCGCGCCGATCGTGATCTGGCCGGTCGGCGCGGTGCGGTACGGGGGGGCGCCGGCCTGCAGGTTGACCGCGACGTACGTCCCGGTGAACGTGTTGAACCGGGGGTTGGAGCCGCCCGCCACCAGGTCGGCGGCGACGGGCGCGGGCGCGGCGAACACCGCGCGCCGGATCGCGAGCGCGACGTCGGTGGCGTGCTGCGTGGTGAACACCGCCGCGGACGCCACGTCGGCGCGCTCGTCGCCGCCCGGCAGGTCGAGCTCGTCGAGCAGCGACTGGTAGACCTCGCGCGCGTGGGTGATCGCGGCGTCGCCGCCGGTGCCGAGCAGGGCCGTGAGATCGGCCGCGGGGGCGACCGGCGGGCCCTCGGCACCGCGCACCCGGCGGGTGATCACGAGGGCGTAGGTGGTGCCCTCGTCGAGCGGGAACCCGGGGTAGGGGCGCGCCACGAGGTGGTCGCCGCCGAGGGTCTCGTACGGCGTGGCGCGGAACCGGACGATCAGCGGCACCCGGGTGCCGTGCCCGGGCGACGCGGGATCGATGTTGACGAGGTAGACCGAGGCATCGGGCAGGAGGGAGCTGGCCGGCGTGGGCAGGCTGGCTGGATCGATGCCGCCGTCGAACCGCGCGTAGATCGCGCTGTTGAGACCGAACCCGTCGAGCGACTCGGCCGCGGCGCGGATGTCCTCGACGAGCAGGCTGTTGGTCGGGAACAGCGATAGATCGAGTCGCCCGTCGGCGGTGCGGCGCAGGTCGCTGGGGAACGGCAGGTCGTAGAACTCGCCGGCGATCGAGGCGCCCGGCACCGCGAACAGCGCGGTCGTGGTCGTGGCGTCGTCGCAGCCGCACAGGGCTGCCACGATGACGAGCACGAGGGAGCGACGCATCCTGAACACACTACCACCGCGCCCGCTAGAACGTGAGGACGACCACGCCGCCGGCGCCGGCGCCGAGCCCGCCGCCCGCCGCGGTCATGATCAGGGCCCAGGCCGGGCGGTCCTGCGTCACGTACAGGCCGAGGCCGGTGGCCGCGACCCCGAGCCCGACGAGCGCGAGCCGGAGCCCCCGGCGGGACCACGTACGCTCCCGGTCCTCGATCCGGCGCTCGAGCTTGCCGACCGCCACGTCGATCTGGGCGCTCTGCTCGGCGGCCTCGTCGGGGAGTCGCTCGGGCACCGCGTTGAGGAGGCGGAGCGTGGCGAGGGTGGCCTCGGTCATCGCCTCCTTGACCATGCACACGTCACAGCGGCTCGACTCCTGGGCGAGCACCCGGCCGTTGTCGGTGCGCACGAGCGTCACCGCGTAGCCGAAGCTCGTGCCCGAGCCGGACAGCACCGCGAGCACCACGAGCTCGGCGCCGGTCTGGGTGCGGACCTCGGCGAGGCACGGCCCGCTGACGCAGCCATCGACCCACCTGGTCGCGAACCGCATGCGCTCGCGCATCTGCTCGCGGCCGGCGAGCCAGTACGACGGGGTGTCGAGCTGGTCCTCGAGCGCCTGCTCGAACTCGGCCGCGACCTCGCGCGCCGCGCCATCGACGCGGACCTCGAGCAGGCCGACCAGCCGGCGCCCGGGCCGGCTGCCCGGTGCGGTGGTGGTAGCCGGCGCGGTGGCGGTGGCCGGCGCGGTCGCCGCGGCCGTGCCGGGGCCTGCGAGGGCCACGCCGGGGACGGCCGCCAGCGCGATCGCCGCGAGAGCGAGCGCGGCAAGGGGGCGCGGGTGGGTCACGCCTCGTCGACTTGCGTGATGAACTGCTTCATCAGTCCGTCGATCATGAGGTTGCGATCGGCGATCGCGTACGTCCCGTCCCGCCAGCCCGCCTGGACCTCGTCGTACCGCTTCTCGGCGTCGGCGATCCCGACCTTGTAGACGCCGACCTTCTTCACGATGTCCTTCTGGTTCCGCACGAAGTACGAGATCATCGAGGCGCCCGCGGCGACGCTGAGCACGAGGCCGAGCGGTCCGCCGAGCGCGTAGCGCAGCCCGACCCGCAGCGCGAGCGCGAGGCCGGCGCCGATCGCGAGCTTCTTGGTGCCCGATCCGTCCACGACGGAGTCCTTCGCCATCGCGAACGACGTGGTGCCGCTGGCGATCAGAAGAGCGATGAAATTGCCCCTGCGGGTGGTCCAGCCGCGGTCGTAGTACTCGCGCAGGCCCTGCTTCAGGAACGCGTCGAACGCGGTGTACAGCCCGGCCGCGCCCGCCGCTGGCTCCTGCGAAGGTTGAGACACCGGCCCAGCTTACCATCATGCTGCGGTTTGACAGGGGGGGCCCGGTCGCACAGATTCGAGGGCATGACCGCAAGGCTTGCGCCCGTCGTCGTCGCCGGGCTGTCCGGGCTGACGATCGTCCTGACGATCGTGCTGACGATCGTGCTGACGATCGTGCTGACCGGGGGCGTCGCTCACGCCGACCTCGCGGCTGGCCGCGACAAGCTCACCGCGGGCGATTACAAGGCCGCGATCGGCGAGCTCGCGAAGACGGTGGGCAAGGATCGCCCGGAGGCGCGCGTGCTCCAGGCGCGGGCCCAGCTCGCGATCGGCGACCTCGCGGGCGCGGAGGCCACGCTGCTGCCGCTCGCGCCCGGCAAGGACGCGGTGGCCGCCGAGGGTCGGATCGTGCTCGCCGAGGTGCGGCGCGCCACCGGCCGGCTCGCCGCGGCGCGCACGGATCTCGAGGCGCTGTGGACGGACCGGCCCGACGATCGCGCGGTCCGCACCGCCCTCGGCCTCGCGCGCCAGGCGCAGGGCGACGTCACCGGCGCGAAGGCGCTGTTCGACCTGACGATCGACGAGTCCGACGCTCAGAAGCTCGACCTCGACGACCCCGAGGTCCTCGTGCAGCTCGCCACCGCCGCGCGCTACACCGAGCAGTTCCAGCTCGCCAACGACGCGTTCCGCGAGGCGCTCAAGCTGCGCCCGCAGGCGACCGATGCCGGCGTGGCTTGGGCGGATCTGTTCCTGCAAAAGTACGCGGCGCAGCTCGCCGAGCAGACCCTCGAAGAGGTGTTCAAGATCAACCCGAACCACCCCGAGGCGCACGCGGCGATGGGGCAGGTGATCGTCGAGACCCGCTACGAGCTGGCCGCGGTCAACCACCACCTGGCGGCCGCGCTCGCGGTCAACCCGAAGAACGCGCGCGCCCTCAAGGTCCGCGCCTCGATCGCGATCGACAAGAACGAGTGGGACGAGGCGAGGAAGACCCTCGACGCCGTGCTCGCGATCAACAAGGAGGACACCGAGGCGATCGCGCTGAAGGCCACGATCGCGTGGCTGCGCGACGACGCCCGCGGGTACGCCGCCGAGAGGCAGCGCGCCTTCGCGATCGATCCGTCGTACGCCGAGCTGTACCGGATCGTCGCGCGCTCGGCGGTCCGCGAGCACCGCTACGTCGAGGCCATCGACCTCGAGAAGGAGGCGGTCAAGCTGCGCCCCGCGTTCCACGAGGCGATGGCGGGCGCGGGCCTCGGCTACCTCCGCCTCGGCATGGAGAAGGAGGGGCTCGACTGGATCGAGAAGTCGTGGAAGGGCGACCAGTACAACGTGCGCACGTTCAACACGCGAAATTTATACCGGGACACGATCCCCAAGGACTACTCGATCGCGACGACGAAGAGCTTCCGGATCCGCTACCATAACGATGAGCGGCCCGTGCTGTCGCGGTTCCTCGAGCCGACCATGGAGCGTGCGTACGCCGACATGGTGCGCCGCTACGGGTTCTCGCCCAAGGCGCCGACCACGCTCGAGCTGTACGCCGACCGGACGCAGTACGCGATCCGCACCGTCGGCCTGCCGGACCTCGGCGCGCTCGGCGTGTGCTTCGGCCAGGTGGTGACGGCGATGTCGCCCCAGACCGGCGACATCAACTGGGGCATGGTGCTGTGGCACGAGCTCGGCCACGTGTTCGCGATCCAGCTGTCGAACTCGCGCGTGCCGCGCTGGTTCACCGAGGGCCTGAGCGAGTACGAGACGCTGATCGCCCGCCCCGAGTGGCGGCGCGAGAACGACGCGGACCTGTACGGCGCGGTCGCGGGCGGCACGCTGCCATCGATCGCCGCGCTCAACGCGGAGTTCATGCAGCCGGACGCCGGCGCGGTCGTGGTCGCGTACTACCAGTCCGCCGTCACCATCGAGTACCTGGTCCAGGCGTACGGGTTCCCCAAGATCGTCGAGGCGCTCAAGCTCTACGGCACGGGCAAGGAGACCCCCGAGGTGCTGCGCGTGATCACCGGCAAGACGATCGCGCAGCTCGACGCCGAGTTCCGCGCGTTCCTCGACGTCCGGCTGCGCCCGTACGCCGGCACGTTCAAGATCCCGACCCGCGGCTTCGACGACGTGCCGAAGCTCGAGGCCGCCGCCGACGCGGCCCCGCGCGATGGCAAGGCCCGCGCCCTGGTGGCCCTCGGCCACTACTACGGCGGTGACGCCGACAAGGCCGCCGCCGCCGCGCTCGCCGCGCTCGCCCTCGACCCCAGGCAGCCGTACGCCCGCTACATCCTCGCCGAGATCGCGATGCACCAGGGCGAGGCGGCCAAGGCCAAGCAGCTCTACACCCAGCTGATCGCCGACGGCCACGACAGCTACGACCTGCGGTCCCGGCTCGCGCAGCTCGCCTCGGGCGAGGGCGACCTCGCGCAGGTCGAGACGCAGCTGTGCGCCGCCAAGAAGCTCGACCCCGAGCGCAGCTACCCCTACCAGGAGCTCCACACGATCTACAAGAAGGTGAACAAGCCGGCGCAGGCGCTCGCCGCGCTCGAGACCTACGCGTTCCTCGAGCAGATGGAGCTCGCGCCGATCAAGGAGCTGATCCTCGAGCACGGCAAGCTCGGCGCGTGGGCCAAGGTCAAGACGTTCGCCGAGATGGGCATCTACATCGCCCCGCACGATCCCGACGTGCTCGCGGGCCTGGCGCGCGGCGCCCTCGAGACCGGCGATCCCGCGCGCGCGCTGTTCGCGTACGACACGATGCTGCTCCTCGAGCCCGCCCCGCGCCGCCCCGCGCTCGTCCACCTCGGGCGCGCCAAGGCGCTGCTCGCGCTCGGCAAGAAGGCGGACGCCCGCGCGGCCCTCGGCCTCGCCGCGAAGACCGAGCCCGAGCACGTCGAGGTGATCGAGCTGCGTGCGAAGCTGCGGTAGCGCAGGGCGCGGGCCCTGGTATCATGGGCGCGCCCCGCGCCCCGACCGGAGATCGCCCATGCCGCCCCGCTGCCTGCTCCGCACCTCGCTGTGCACCTCGCTCTGCCTCGGGCTCGCCGCGCCCCTCGTGGCGTGCTCGTCGGAACCCGATCCGGCCGCGCTGCCGGATGCGGCGGTCGCACCGGCGGATGCGCCCGCCGGCTGCCCTGCGCCCAGCGGAGCCGGGACCACGCACGCTACCTGGCCCGCCGCTGACGAGACGTGGACGGCGGAGGGCAGTCCCCACCTGGTGACCTCGAACCTGACGATCGCGGCCGGGATCACGCTGACCATCGCGCCGTGCGCGCGGGTCGAGTTGATGCCCGCGACGAGCGTCCTCGTGGTGGGCACGCTCCGCGCCGAGGGCACCGCGAGCGCGCCGATCTTCTTCGAGCGCGCCGATCCCGTGCTGCCGTGGGGCACGATCGAGGCGCGGGAGGGGGCGAGGGTCCAGCTCGCGTACGTGGACCTCACCCACGGCGGCGCCGACGGCGGGCCGATGCTGGACATCCGGGGCAACCAGGACGATGGCGCCGCAGCCGATCTTGCGCGTGGACCACGTCGCCGTGCGCGACGCGGGCGCGATCGGCGTGGTGGTGCGCGAGGGCGCGGGGTTCGCGCCGGCCTCGTCGGACTTGACGATCACCGGCGCGAGTTCGTTCCCGCTCAGCATCTGGGGCCGGTCTGCGGGTGAGCGTGCCGATCGGGGCCTACACCGGCAACGGCACCGACGCGATCCTCCTGCCGGCGATCGGCGGGCTCGACAACATCCAGGAGGACACCACGATCGCCGATCGGGGCGTGCCCTACCGCGTGGGCACCGCCGGCAACAGCCTGCTGGGCGTGCGCGGCCCCGGCGCCCCGGTGCTGACCGTGGCCGCGGGCGTCACGCTGCAGTTCGTCGATGGCGCGCGGCTACTGGTCGATGCCAGGACCAGCGGCCTGGGCGGCGCGCTCGTGGTGGCCGGGACCGCGGCGGTGCCCGTCACGTTCACCTCGGCCTCGGCCACGCCGGCCGCTGGCCGCTGGGTCGGGCTGGTGTTGCTCGGCGCGCAGGACCCGCGCAACGCCATCACCCACGCCCGCATCGCGTACGCAGGCGGCGAGTCGCAGATCTCGAGCTACGACTGCCCGAGCCCGGCCAACCCCGGGTTCGCCAACAACGGCGCCGTGGTGATCGCGGGCGGCCAGCCGGCCGGCGCGTTCATCACCAGCACGACGATCGAGGCCAGCGCAGGCGACGGCGTCGTGCGCGGCTGGACTGGCGGCGCTCGATCGACCTCATGTCCGACCAACACGTTCACGAGTGTGGCGCGCTGCCACCAGACCTACCCGCGGCCGACGTCGGGATCGTGCCCCGCCCCCGCGCCCTGCCCGCAGTAGGCGACAGCTCGGCGGGCACCTGACTCGCGTCCGTTCACGCGGCCTGCATCGAGCGCTCGCGCGGTGCGCTATGCGCGGTCCACGGTCGCGCTATGCGCGGTCCACGGTCGCGCGGTGCACCGGTCCCCGGGGGCGCGGTGCACCGGTCCCCGGGGGCGCGGTGCCCCGTTCCACGGTCCCCGGGGGCGCGGTGCCCCGGCCCACGGTGGCGTGGTCCACGGTGCCCCGGCCCACGGTCCCCGGGGGCCGCGGTGCCCCGGCCCACGGTGGCGTGGTCCACGGTGCACCGGTCCACCGTGCCTCGCCACGCAGGCGTAGCGGGTGGCGTCAGACCAGCGAGCGTGATTACGATCGGCACTCTCACCACCCGCGCGTACCTTTTAGCGTTCGCGCAGGCGTCGGTGGTTGTTCGGCGCGAGCAGGTCGACGCTCACCCGCGAGAGCCGCGCGGTCGTGCTCTCTCGGACGCTCGTGCGAGGGCGGGGGCTGGGGCGAGGGCTCGTGCGAGGGCGCGGGAGCTCGTCGCGAGCCGCCTACACGGCGCGCGCGTGTGGCCGATACCGCCATCCGTGAGGTTGATCGCGGGTCTACGCGAGCGCCGCGAGCGGGGGGAGCTGTCCGAGGCCCTCGCGAACTCGCGCGCCCGGGTGGCCGTGCTCGATGACGTGGCCCGGTCGATGCTCGACTGCGTCCAGGCGCTGGTGCTCGATCTCGACGAGCTCGGCGCCTCCGAGGTGCGCGGCTCGCTGACCCGCCTGCGCGGCCGGCTCCACGCGGGCGACGCGCCGACCCCGCTGAACGACGAGCTGGAGGCCGCGCGGTTCGCGGCGCTCGAGTTCGCGGAGGCCGAGCGCGACTACCTCGACCGGCGCGACGCCGAGCTGCGCCGGATCATCCAGATCCTGACCGACGGGCTGAGCGCGATCACCACGACGGCCGCCGCCCACCACCGGACGGTGCTCGACACCGGCGTCCGGTTCGAGGCCGCGTCCCGGCTGTCCGATCTCGTCAAGGTGCGGGCGGCGATCACCTCGGAGGTCGCGTCGCTGCGCACGGTGGTGACCGAGCGGCAGGCGGCGGACGCCCAGGCCAGCGCCGCGCTCCGCGACGAGGTCGACCTGCTGCGCGGCAAGGTCGCGAGCGCCACCCACGCCGCCCGCATCGACCCGCTGACCCAGGCCGCCAACCGCGCCGCGTTCGACGACGAGATCGCGCGGCGGTGCGCGCTCGCGGCCGCGTCCGACCTCGGGTTCGCCCTGCTGCTGCTCGACATCGACCACTTCAAGGCGATCAACGACACCCACGGTCACCCGGTCGGCGATCGCGTGCTCAACGCGCTGGTCGCGTTCCTCCGCGATCGGGTGCGCAGCGGCGACATGATCGCGCGCTGGGGCGGCGAGGAGTTCGTCGTGGTGATGCCCGGCGCGTCACTGCGCGTCGCGTTCGGCAAGGCGCGGACGCTGCTCACCCAGCTCGCGGCCAGCGAGTGGACGATCGACCAGGGCCGCTCGCTCTCGTTCACGGCCAGCATCGGCGTCACCGCGTGGCGCGCGGGGGACGACCCGGCCACGCTCGTCGAGCGCGCCGATCGGGCGCTGTACGCAGCCAAGCACGGCGGTCGCAACCGCGCGGTCAAGGGCTGACCGCCGCACAGCGGGTCGTCGTCGGTGGTGCGAGCGCCGCGCGCAGGTGCTAGCGTGCACGCGTGAACGATCCCGCGCCGCCTGGCTTCAAGCGCACCCTGCAGGTCCTGACCTCCACCCTGGTGCACGCCGAGCGGGCCGCGGAGGGTCCGGCCAAGGCCGCGTTGATCGAGGAGGGTCGCGCCCTGCTGGCCCGCGTGCTCGAGTTGCACGCGGCGCAGCCCGGGACCGGCGAGGGCTTCAAGAAGCACCAGGCGTGGTTCGAGGAGACGGTCGCGCGCGCGCGGGTCGTGCTCGGCGCCGACGCGTAACGTCACCCCACGGCGCACGCGCCCGGCCCGCGGGGCAAGCCTGGCAGGGTCCCGCCCCGGGGTTCGCGGCGGCTTCGCAGTCTCTCAGGTCTGCTGTCGCAGGCGCTGCATCGTCTCGATGACCTGGCGCAGCTGCATCGGCTTGTCGAGCAACAGGTTGGCGCCGGCTTCGAGCGCCTGGCGCCGCGCCGAGTCGCCACCCGCGGACACCGCGATGATCGGCAGGGCGGTCAGCCCGACTCGGTGCGCGCCTGCTGGATCACCTTGGCGCCATCGAGGACGGGCAGGTAGACGTCGATGAGCAGGGCGTCGAACGTCTCGCGGCGCAGGATCTCGATCGCGGCGCGGCCGTCCTCGGCTCCGCGCCGGTTCTCCTCGTCGGACATGCTGCCCTCGCAGGAGCGCCAGCGCCGGGGGAGAGCGCACGTCGCTGGACGGCGGGCCCAGGGCTACGCGGGACGCGCGGCGTCCTTGACCGCGGGCAGCCGCACCGTGAACGTCGTCCCCTGCCCGGCGACGGTGTGGATCTCGAGCTCGCCGCCGTGGTCGCGCACGATCCCCTGCGTCAGCGCGAGGCCGAGGCCGCTGCCGCCGTCCTTGGTCGAGAAGAACGGGTCGAACAGCCGGGGCAGGACCTCCGGGGCGATGCCGATGCCGTCGTCCTCGACCTCGATCACCACCCGCGCCCCGTCCCGGCGCGTGCGCAGCGTGACCGTGCCGGAGCCCTTGGCCGCGACCGCGTCGGCGGCATTGCGGACCAGGTTGATCAGGCACTGGCGGATCTGCCCGGCGTCGAGCAGCCCGACCGGCTCGTCGGCACCGAGCGCGGTGGTCAGCGTGACCTTGCGGGCGGCGAGGTCCTCGCGCACGAACGCGGCGAGCGCGCCGACCATCGCGTTGAGCGGCTCCTGCGCGACCTTGGGCTTGGGCAGGCGCGCGAACGCGAGGTACTCCTCGGTGATGTCGGTCAGGCGATCGACCTCGCGGTGGATCGAGCGGCACAGTCCGCGCGCCTCCTCGGCGTTGGGGACCTGCGTCAGCTCGTCCTCGAGCAGCTCGGTGTTGAGGCCGATCGACGACAGCGGGTTGCGGACCTCGTGGGTGATCATCGCGGCCATCTTGCCGACCGCGGCGAGCCGCTCGGACCGCACCAGCTCGCGCTCGCGCTCCTCGACGGCGCGCCCCATCGAGTTGAACTCGCGCGCCAGCTCGGACACCTCGGCGGGCCCGCGCTCCGGGATCCGGCTCGCGTAGTCGCCCGCGGCGATCCGGCGCGCGCCATCGCGGAGCTTGCGCAGCGGGCGCAGCGTGAGCACCACCCAGAACGTGATCGCGAGGCCGAGCAGCACGGCCGCCAGGCCCGCGTAGATGGTCCGCACGCGCAGGTCGTGCTCGTTGCGCTCGAGCCCGCTCGTCATGTTGACGACGTACAGCTCGAGGTTCTCGGACAGGAGGTTCGCCCGCTGGAGCAGCTTGCGCTCCTCGCCGCGCAGCGTGTGGAGCGCCGCGCCCGCGGCCTGCTGGCGCTCGTCCCAGGCCGCGGGGGGGCCGAGCGGCGGGGCGTCGAGGACCTGGGCGTAGAGCGGCGCCAGGGTGGTCACCGTGTTCTCGAGTTGCTCGATGCTGGGCCGGGTCTTGGCGAACTGCTTGGGATCGACCTGGACCTCGCGCTCGACGTTGTCGAGCACGCCCCGCAGGGTCTTGAGCGCGCGGTCGCGGATGCTGCGCGACCGGTTGAGCGACAGCCGGGCGACCTGGACGTTGGACTCGTCGGCGAGCCGCTCCTCGAGGTAGTTGCGGAGATCGTCCTGCCGGCGCGCCAGGTCCTTGCTGCCCAGGGCCAGCGGCACGTACCCCTTGCCGATCAGCACGACCTGGTCCTCGACCCGGCGCATGTCGACGACGACCCAGGCCGTGATCACCCCGAACGTCACCGTGAGCGCGGCGAAGCCGAGGAGGATGCGCGCGGACAGGGTGCGCATGACGGAGGGACCCCCACCGTAACCTGCCGCAATCCTGAGGGCCACCTGACGATCAGCCGCTCTCGCAGGCGTGTATACTGAGGGCCGCGAGGAATTTGATGACCCGAGCCAATGTGAATGTGTGGGCGTCCCTGTGGGGTGGCCTGGCAGGGCGCCTCCTGGGCGCGCTGGCCCTCGTCGCCGTGACGAGCTCCGTGGCGCTCGCCGGCAAGCCGGCGGTCGCGATCCTCGGCCTCGAGGTGTACGCGCCCAGTGGCAACGTCGACCAGGCGTCGACCACGCTGGCCCGCGACCTCACCGACGGCCTGCGCTCGCGCGCGAAGGCGGGCACCGGCCCGTACCGGCTCGCGAGCGGCTCCGAGAAGGAGCTGATCGACGAGAAGCTGATCAATAACTGCGACAGCGAAGCGATCCCGTGCATGGCGGAGATCGGCAAGAACCTCGGCGCGAACTACCTGATCTATGGCCGCCTCGAGAAGAGGCCGGACGGCTACCTCGTGACGATCAACCTGCTCAACGTCGGCAAGACCACGCTGGAGAAGGCGCGGACGCCGCTGCTGATCCCGTTCGGCCAGATCGCCGCCCCGGCGATCGCCGCCTCCGCCAAGAAGGCCTACAACGACCTCACCGGGTTCGCCGAGGGCACGCTCGTCGTGCGCGCCAACGCGGACCGCGGCACCGTGCTGATCGACGGGGAGCCCAGGGGCAACCTGACCTCGGGCACCGCCACCATCGCGCCGCTCTCCGAGGGCCGCTACTCGCTCGCCATCGAGGCCGACGGCTACAGCCGCAGCGAGAACGTGACGATCACCGTTCGCCCCGGCGAGACCACCACCCAGGAGGTCACGCTGACCGCCGGTGGCGTGACCGCCAAGCCGGACGACATGAAGCGCGAGATCACCGGCACCACCTCGCAGAGCAAGGGCAACGGCTGGAAGATCGGCTTCGGCGTCGCCGTCGTCGCCGGCATCGCGTCGGGTGGCTACTGGACGTACTCGTACACGCAGATCAACTCGGCCCGCGACAAGATCTCGAGCGAGTTGACCGCGGCGAACATGCCCGACCGCGCGGTCAGCGACGCGGACTGCGGCAAGGCCGACCTCGCCGGCATCGCCTCGTTCCAGGACGCCTGCCGCGCCAAGGACGGCACCATGTACGGCATGATCGGCGTGGGCGTGTCGGCGGTCGCGATCGCGATCACCGGCGTGCTGGCGTCCAGGGGCGGCGACGAGGCCGCCCCGGTCGGCAGCGTCGCGCGGCGCGGCGCGAAGAAGCGGGCGATCTCGCTGACCCCGATCGTGTCGGCGAACGGCGGCGGCGCGACGTTCCGGCTCGACTGGTGAATCCCGCGCGGGCGCGGCCGGCGCAGCGGTATACTGCCCGGCCATGAGACGTGCCCGCCCGCTGTTGCTCGCGTGTGTGCTGGTGGCCGCGACGGCCACCGCGGCCCTCGCCAAGCCCAAGGTCGCCGTGCTCGGCCTCGAGGTCACCGGCGCGGTCGACCAGGCCGCGACCACGGTCGCGCGCGATCTGACCGAGGGCCTGCGCGCCCGCGCGAGGGCCGGTGGTGGCCGGTACGGCTTCGCGCCGAACAGCGAGCGCGAGCTGATCGACGAGAAGTTGATCAAGATGTGCGACGACGAGGCCGCCGCCTGCATGACGGAGATCGGGCGCGACATCGGCGCCGACGTCCTGGTCTTCGGCAGCCTCGCCCGGGTGGGCGCGACCTACACGGTCTCGCTGCACGTGCTCGACGTGACGAAGAAGGACGTCATCGAGGACCTGACGATCAGCGTCGCCGCCACGGCGACCCCCACGGACCTGCGCGCGGCGGCGACCATGGCGTATGGCGATCTGGTCGGCGTCGCCCGGCCCGTCCGGCCGGGCACCCTCGAGGTCCGCAGCGCCGCGCCCGGCGCGCGGGTGTTCGTCGACGACGAGGCCCGGGACGCGCTGACCGGTGGCCGCACCACGCTGGCCCTGCCGGAGGGCCGCTACCGGGTCGCGGTCGAGGCGCCGGGGTTCCGGCGCGTGGAGCACACCGTCCGGATCACCGCGGGCGCCAACGTCGCCGAGGTGTTCGACCTCGCAGCCGTGGCCGGCGGTGGCGGTGGCGGCTCCAGCGTGTGGAAGCCGGTGTTCGGCGTGACGCTGCTCGCGACCATCGGCCTGGCCGCGTACTCGAGCTACGCGTACGTGCAGATGAAGTCCGCGGCCGACGAGCTCGACGGCACCCGCTCGGGCGGCACCGGCGGCGCCATCACCGAGAGCGACTGCGACAGCATCGGCGCGATCATGCAGGCGCCGGGGCCCGACCACCTGCAGGACGCGTGTGACAGCCAGCGGATCCACCAGATCACCGCGATCGCCGCGATCGGTGGCGCGGTGGTGACCGGGGTCGTCGGCTACCTCGCGTTCGGCCGCTCGGGCGATGGCGGCGGCGAGATCGCGTCCCGCCGCCGGCGTGCGCCGCTGATCGTGGTCGCGCCCACGGTGTCCCCGCAGGGCGCCGGCGCCACGCTCCAGCTCCGCTGGTAGGCAGCCCCGCAGTTCGTGGTGCCGCCCACGCACGCGAGGCCGCACGGGCCGGCCGAGCCTGGACGATGGCGGCCTCCTCGCCCGCGACCCTGTGTGGGTAACGGCCGAAGCGCCCACCTCCCGCGGGGGGAAGCAGGCGCTCGGCGCGGCGTGGGCTCAGTGCGCCAGGCGGTAGGTGCCGGAGGGAAACCGGATGACGTCGACCGTGCCAAGGGGGCCCACCTCGAGCGTGGCCGTCTTCCAGCCCAGGTCGTACCAGATGCAATCGGTGCCGATGTCGAGCACCAGCGGGTCGGCGGTGCGGATGAGCGAGAACGCGACACCGTCGCCGCGCGAGAACCTGAGCGTGCTGGCATCGACGATGGTGACCTGCGCCGAGAGCCCGGGGTTGGCCGCGAAGGCCTCGGCATCGCCGCGGTCCTCCCACGTTCCGACCATGTCGGTCAGGCTGATCGGGGCGCACTGGAGGGCGACCGACTGGCCGCTGGCCTCGGCGGAGATCGACACGGTCTTGATGTCCGGCGAGGCGCCGCAGCGATACGACACCGAGAACGCCTTCGCCATGCCGTGGTCGATGTCGCCGAGGGTGCCCACGTCGACCGTGTAGGCGCAGGTGTCGCGGTTGTCGCAGGCCGAGCGCAGCTGCGCGGTCACGTTCGACGTGCGATTCGCGCTGTCGTAGCCAGCGTCCTCGACATGGATCGAGCTCGTGGTGCCCGCGGCATCCGACGCCGTGGACCACGCGGTGAACGCCTGCTCGGAGCTCAGCAGCTCACCCATCTTGGTCGACCCCCAGATCGCCTGCTGCTCGGCCACGTACGAGGTGCGGAACGTTTCGCATGCCGACATCAGCGAGTCCTCGTTCGAGTAGTTCCTGATGAACCAGCCGCTGCCGGTGCTGGTCCACGTGAGCGTATGGTTGAACGGGTACGTGAAGGAAGGAAAGCCAGGAATTACCCCGGGCACCTGGTCCGCGAGGTAGACCTCGTTGTTGGCGCTGGTGCACCCCAGGACCCTCGCCCCGCGCAACTGCATCTCCCGCGCGACGATCGCCCGGTTCATCGCGTCGTTGGCGGTGAAGAACGTCTGGTCGAACGCCGCGAGCCTGGCGGCCTGCGCTTTGACCGCGTCGCCGTCCGGGAGGAACTGCGGCGTACCGACGTCCTGCTGGGCGAGCATGATGAGGAAGAACCCCTCGGCGAGCCGCAACCGGACGCCCGCCGCGTAGATCCCGAGCTCGGGGGCCCGGTCGATGCCCTGGGTCCCGAGGAACGCGCCCTGGCCGGTGATCGCCGCCTGCGCGTGCGCATCGAGCTGCAACAGGGTCGCGAGGTCGATGACGCCGTACCCGCCCGGGATGCCGGCCAGGAGGTTCGCGTAGAACGTCTTCAGCGCGTTCGGGTCGCTCGCCAGGTTCTGGTTGGCGTAGACCCAGCCGGTCATGACGGCGTCGACCTGCGCCAGCGCGTCAATCGCCGCGGCGACGGAGATCTCGCCCTTGAGCATCCAGCATCGCGGCGTTCATCGCCTTCTGCATGTTCTCGACCTCTTCGCGGAGCGCCTGCACGTCTTTCTCGACCTCGGTGACCTTGTCGAAGATGTCGGCGGTCGTGATCGTGACCTTGCCGTACTTCTGGTAGGTGCTGATCATCTTGAAGATCTCGAAGCCGGCCTGGACACCCTGCAGCACCTGGGCGGGCCCGACCTCGATGGCCTGGTCGGCGGTGGCGAGCTGGACGGCGTCGTCGGCGTCGTCGGCGTTGTCGAGGCAGCCGACGAGCGGGGTGGTGGTGGCGGCCAGGGCGAGGGTGACGAGCAGGTTGCGGGTGAAGCGCATGGGAGACTCCGTGATGAGAGGTGGTTGCGGTGGACGCCGTGGAGGCAGGTGCCCGGTACCGTGGTGGCGGGCGCCGTCGTCGATTCGTGAGGACAGCTAAAGCAGCCGCCGTGCCAGCACGTCCGGGCGCCAAGTCTCCATACAAACCAGCTACTTGCGATCCGGCAGCGATACACCTCGAGCCTCCGGGCCGGTCGAGACAGGCGGCGAGACAGCCCTGATACAGGCGCCGCCGCACCTCGCTCGTCGTCGGTGCGCGAGGGTTCGTGCGGTTCGCGGGGCGTCGAGGGCGTGGTCCCTGCTGTATCGCCGTTCCGACGGCAAGCACTCGCCGAACCCCGCAGTGGCGTGTTCGGTGGACCTCGCTGGGTGGCCTGACGGCTGCACTCGCGGCGGGCGTGGCATCGACGACCGAGTGGTTCGGCCTGGGGTGTCGCGTGCTCTCGACAAGGCAGGTCTCCATGTCTCCCGCTCGCTCCTCGACACGATCGATCCCGCTCGGTGCTCCGCGCCGACGCCCGCTGGCCTCACCGCTGGTCACCGCGCTCGGCTGGTGGCTGCTGGCGCCCGCATCCGGCTGCGCCCTCGCGCAGGCCCCGGCCGAGCCCTCGTCAACCGACGGCGGTCCGTCGATCCCCACCGGCCCCACCGACGAACCGCCGCCGGCGCCGACGAGCCCCTGGGTGCTCACCCATGATCTCGCCGGCGCCGCGCTGCTCGATGCGTTCGACGTCCAGGCGATCGCCGACCCGACCCACGGCACCGTCACCTACGTCGACGCGGCGCGGGCGCGCAGCACCGGCCTGCTCTCGGTCGATCCGGCGACCGGCCACGCCCGGCTCGCCGTCGAGAGCAGCCGGATCGCGACCGGCAGCGGCCGCGAGTCGGTGCGGATTCGATCCAAGGACAGCTTCCACGAGGGGCTGTTCGTCATCGACGTCCACCACCTGCCCGAGGGCAACGCGGTGTGGCCGGCGTTCTGGATGGTCGGCCCGTCGCCGTGGCCCACCGGCGGCGAGATCGACATCATCGAGGGCGTCAACGACCAGCCGCGGGACGCGTCGACGCTGCACACCACCGACGGCTGCTCGATGGCGTCCGTGGACGCGGCCGCGACGATGACCGGGCGCTACGGCGAGCGCGACTGCAACGCCGGCGACAAGGCCACCGGGATGCCGTACATCGGCTGCAGCACCACCGGCGCGCACGGCTCGTTCGGCCCCGCGCTCAACGCGGGCGGCGGGGGCGTGTTCGCGCTGCGGTGGACCGCGGAGGCGATCGACGTCTGGTTCTGGCCGCGCGTCGCGATCCCGCCGGACGTGACCACCGGCAGCGGCGCCTCCGCGCAGCCGGACCCGTCGAGCTGGGGCCTGCCGATGTCCCACTTCGAGCTCGGCGCGGCCTGCGACCCGGCGCACTTCGCGCCGCAGCGCATGGTGCTCAACACCACGCTGTGTGGCGACTGGGCAGGGGCGGTGTTCGTCGGGCCGAACGGCCAGACCGGCTACGCCGCGTGCCGCGACCACGTGCTGAACAACCCGACGGCGTTCGCCCGCGCGTACTGGGACATCGCGTCGCTGCGGGCGTACACGTTCCAGCCGTGAGCGCCGGCGCGGTGCGATGACCGGTCCGTGGGGCGAGCACCTCATGGTCTCGGTGCGCGACCGTGACCGCTGTCGGTGATGCGGCTCGACGTTTCCGTCGCGTCCCGGGCGCGCACGAGGGCTCTCCCCGCGCGTGCGCGGCCGCACCTCGACGCGCCGCGTGGCGTTGATCGTCTCGCGCAGGTAGCGCGCGGCGAGCAGCGTTGTCTTGCGCGCGCGGCGCGGGATCTGTCGCAGCGGCGGGCCCCCCCCGTGGTACGCCACCAGATGCCATGACTGACACCACGCTGGGGAAGGGCGACTTCCTTCGTGCCATCTCGAGCCTGATGACCAGTGATTTCAAGAATCTTGGTCGCGGGTCTGACGATAGCCCGCCCATCACAGCGGAGACGCGCCTCGATGCCCATGGCCTGTCGCTGGATTCCTTCGACCGGATGCGCCTCGCACGCCTCGTCAACGAGATGTTCCACGTCTACGAATCGACGACCGAGGAGGACCTGCTTCGTGCGAGCCGTGTCGGCGACTGGGCCGATATCGCAGCCAGTGCATGGCGGCGCTTCGGCGAGAAGATCACGTTCCTCACGTCTGGCTCCACCGGACAGGTCAAACCTTGCGAACATGCGTTTCGCTCGATCGAGCAAGAGGCAGCGCACTTCGCCGAGATCTTCGGGGACCGAAACAGGGTCGTTGCCCTGGTCCCTGTTATCAGGCGCCCCTGTTGATGGGCATCAGGGCTGCTTGATCGATGGACCTCATTGCGGTGGCGGGTGCTCGTCACGCCGCCGATGTGCATCGGCGGCGTGGGCGACCTGATCCGGAACGCCGATCCCTCACGGGCAGTGGACCTTCAGCGCCGAGCCACGCGACGAACGCGGCCCCGCCGGGCCCACGTTTTATCTTCCGCTCATCGACCCCTTTGGTGCGGCTGCGAGCGGAGCTTGCCGCGCGGGCGGCTCCAGCTGTCGAAGCTTGCTTGATTTTGCGATCGAAGGGCAGCGACCGGCGTCCTTGGACCCATGCGGTCACGAACACAGGTGCCGACTTCGAGAGCTCGACGAAGCGCATCACTGCGCAAGATCGATGTGCGGCGCCCCCCCCGCCGTCGACCTGGATGACGAGGATCTCGCCATCGTCGTTGGGCGGTGGCGCGGCTTCGAGGAAGGGTCGGGCCTGTGCACCCACGGCGTCGACCATGCGGAGCGTCGTCCGTTGGCTGGGCGACCACTCACAGAAGTGCGCGAACGTGGTGCGTGCGCTGGCGAACGCGAGCTGCGCGCACAACCGCTTCACCGACACCACGGTCGCCAAGCTGAAGCCGCTGCCGAGGCCCAGCGCGCGACCGAACGGCCGATCGCAGGTCGCGCGGCGCCACCCGACGCGACGCCCCACCGGCTATATGCGCCGCCGGCACGTGGTTCACCTCGCCGCCGACGATGCGCGTCCATCGACGACGAAGAACAGCTGCGTGATCGCCGGGCACTCGTCGCTGTTGGTGCCGTCGGACTCGCCGGCGTGGTCCTCGAGGTCGAGGTAGACGTCCATCGGGCGCCACACCGAGTCGAGATCCTTGTAGAGGAAGTAGGTGTGGGCGGTCTCCGCGTCCTTCATGCCCTGGGTGAGCGCCAGCCGGGACTCCTGCTCCGCGCCCAGCGCCAGCCCGGGGAGCTGGGTCGAGACCATCCTGGTGAGCGCGGCGCTCCGCGCCTCCGGGCTGTCCGTGGGGGATTGCTTCCAGGACAGCTTCTGGTGGAAGCGCCCCTGCGTCACGGTCGAGGTGGCGGCGTCGGCGACCACCACCCCGGCGTTGTACGTCAACCCGACAGCGTTCGCCGCGGTGGCGTCGAGCAGTCCGCCCTTGCGGTCGAGCGTCCACGACTTCAACCACGCCTTCGCGGCCTCCAGGGTCGGCGGTGTCGACGGATCCGGACAGCCCGGGACCTGGCCGCGGGAGAACGCGAGCGCGAACAGGTTGCCGATGCCGCACCCCCACTTGACGATCTTCTCTGTGAATTCGTTTTGGGCCCTGTCGGCACCGGCGGAATCGGTGGGGCGCTTGGCACTGATGTCATCGCTATGCCGCCTCACCCAGCCTTCGAGCTCGCGGTTGACGACGGGGTCTCTGCGCGTCACGGGCTCGGTGAGGGCGTCGGGCAAGTTGCCGCGGAGCAGAGCGGCGACGCTGTCGGCCTCGCCGATGAAAGGTGAGCCGCCCTGCGAGCGCCCCAGCTCGAAGTCGTCGCGCCGTTGTTTCTCTTCCGCGTTGCCGAACAATACCGCGTGGGCGAAATAAGATTTGTCGCTGGGCTTCACCTGCATGCTGGTGATCGCGTCGAACAGGCGACTGTTGGTGAGCAGCTCGCGGCGCAGCTGCTCGCGTTCGTTCGTTCTCATGAACACCGCGCGCTGGTCCTCGGTGACGTTCTCCCACGACACCTTCGCCAGCCGCAGGCACTGCGCGAGCCTCGCTGCGTCCTGCCCGTCCTCGGCGAGGCCGGAGGCGTGGGTGGCGAGCAGCTTCCAGTGCTCGGGCGTCGGCACGCGCCCCTTACTCGTCGTCGTCAGCGTTTCTAGCATCAGCTTGGCTTCGGCCAGCCCGGGGTCGACGGCGGCGTGCCCGACGGCGGCGTGCCCGTCGGCGGTCGACGACGCGAGGATGCCGTTCACCTGCTGCTGGTTGCGGACCTGGACCTGCGCGCGCTCGGACGCGTCGGGCTGCGCCGATGCGAGCTCCGCGTCGGCGTCACGAGCGAGGCCCTCCGAGGATGATCTCGAGTCGACGGCTAGCTTGGCCATGGGGGATCTCGTCAGCTCGCGGGGTGGATGTGGCAGGCCAGCCTCGACCAGAGGCACGTCAGCTCCGGCGACTCGCGGATCACTGGCGGAGACTTCATGGCCCTCAGTCTACGGAGTCCGGGGCCGCCGCAGCAGCCCTGCTGAGATCGCGCTGAGATCGAGATCGACGGCGGCCGCCCGCGCCCGGCCAGTGGGGAGCCCCATAGGCGTTGATCGGCCAAGGGCCCGCGAATGGACATCTCGATCGCCCTCGCGGTCGATCCATCCCCGGGGGCGTCGTCGCGCCTCGCCCGCGACTGGCCGATGATCGAGGCGCTGCGCGGATCCGATCGAGGCGGTAGTTGCCGATCGACGTGCCGAGCCGCGCGATGTCCTCCTCCTCGACGAGCACGGAGGAGTCATGGAGGCAGAACCGCTCGCCGTCAGGGAAGCGGGTGAAACAACGCGGGCAGACCTTCACGGGCACGCGTCCTGGTTAACGACCGGTCCGGAACTGGACGAACAGCGTCAGGTACTATGCGCAGCCCGAGGCTCCTACATTCTCGTTGGCGCACTGTGCGCCCCTGAGGCGAGTGGCCTCGACGTTCCCTGATGCCGGCGCCGCGACCACGCCTGACCGCCGTGGCGCACGCCGCGTCCGGCTGCCGGCTTGGGTTCGACGCGCTCGAGGGCGCA
>CAXNMK010000035.1:0-24400 GCA_964203225.1 Kofleriaceae bacterium | reverse complement strand
GGAGCTCCGCGTCGTCGAGCAGGAGCGCGACTTTCTAAAAAAAACGGCGGCGTACTTCGCGAGGAGCCAGTCGTGAGGTACGCGACCATCGCCGCCCACGTGGGCATGTACACCGTCGCGTTCATGTGCCGCGTGTTCGGCGTGGCGCCCTCCGGCTACTACGCTTGGCGGACGTGCCCCACGTCGTCGCGGGCGCAGGAGGACGAGGTGCTCGAGGTGGAGGTGCGGGCCGTTTTCGCAGCAACACGCAAGCGGTACGGCAGCCCGCGGGTCCATGCCGAACTCCGCGCCAACGGTCGTCGCGTCGGCCGCAAGCGGGTCGCGCGGCTCATGCGCAGGGGCGGCCTTCGGGCACGGGCTCGACGCCGCTTCCGCAACACGACGCTGTCGAAGCATCGCGAGCCCATCGCCCCCAACCTCGTGGCGCGGCAGTTCGAGGTCAGCGCTCCAAACCAAGTCTGGGTCACCGACCTGACCTAGTTGCCGACGGCGTCGGGGTTCGTCTACCTGGCCGTCGTCCTGGACCTGTACGCGCGCCGTGTCGTTGGCTGGGCGGTCTCGGACAACCTCGACGCGACCGTCGCCATCACCGCGCTGCAGCGCGCGCTCGCGCTTCGCCCGGTGCCCGACGGCCTCGTGCATCACAGTGACCGCGGCGTGCACTACGCGTGCGCCGACTACCGCGCCGTCCTCGGCACGCACGGCATCAAGCGCAGCATGAGCCGCAAGGGGAATTGCTGGGACAACGCCGTCGCCGAAAGCTTCTTCTCGTCGCTCAAGTTCGAGCTCGAGGACCACGCGCAGTGGCACGACCTCCACGATGTCGAGCGCGACGTCGCGGTGTACATCGACGGCTTCTACAACTCGGAACGGAGGCACTCACACAATCGCTACTTGAGCCCTATTGACTTCGAACGCGAGTTCGCTCAACAAGGAATTGCGGCGTAACGCCGGTGTCCACGAAATCGGGTCAAGCCCAGGTGTTCGCGCATTGACGCGCATCGCGGTCCGGTCGCGACACTCCAGGAGCTTGCTGGGATCGTAGCGCTCGAACTCGCGATTGCCCCACAGGGTCTCGAACGTGCCGGCGAACTTGGCGATCACGTGGGCGAGGTCGGCATTGGCGATCTTGACCATCCACTCGTGGCCGGCGCCGAGGGCGGTGGAGGTCAGGTTGGCGGAGCCGACGTACGCGGTCGACAGGCCACTGGCGCGCTGGAACAGCCAGGCCTTGGCGTGGAGGCGGGTGCGGCGGGTGTCGTACGAGACGCCGACCTCGGCGCCGGGGAGGCGGGCGAGGGTGTCGAGGGCGGCGACCTCGGTGGTGCCGGTGAACGTGGTGGTCAGCAGGCGGAGCTGGGCGCCGGGGCGGCGGGCGAACGGCTGGAGGGAGTCCAGGATGCGATGATGGCGTCGATGCGGTCGGCGGTGGCGGCCTCGCGGGACAGCTCGTGGCCGAACGACGGATCCTTGCGGCTGCTGAGCAGGGTGGATGTCGCGAGCGGGGTGGACGGGCGGAGCGGGACGGCGCCGCGGTGGAGGGCGAGCAGGCGGCGGGCGGGCTCGGTGGGGCGCTGCTCGCGGACGAGCTCGGCGTCGGCGGGCTCGAGCGCGTCGGCGAGGACGTCGAGGAGCTTGGCGGTGAGGGCGCGGGCGTGCTCGGCGCGCTGGGCGGCGGGGAGCGAGGCGAGGCCGCGCTCGAGCTCGCGGGCGAGGTGGCGGGCGAGGGCGGCGGGGGCCTCCTCGTCGTCGACGGTGGCGATGATCTGCTCGAGGCCGGTGACGGCGTCGAGGGCGCGGGCGAGCTCCTCGGTGACCAGGTGCTCGTGGACACCTTCGGGGAGACCCGCCACGCCACCGACACGCACGCGGGCAGGATCGCGAGGGCGGGGGTGAGGAGGCAACGGCGGGGGGCGGGGATCGGGGCGGCGGCGCGCCCGACCGCCTCAGCGTGCGTGGTGGTCAGGCGGCGCGGCGATGTCGGCGTGCGTTGGTCCGATCGGCCGCGCGCGACCACGGGTGCGGCGTGGTGGTGATCGAGGCTGGCGGCCTTCGTGACTGGTCGATGCGCCTATCGACCATGCGAACATCGTTCGACTTCGACGACCTACAAGATCGCGGCCCGCCGCTATCGGTCTTCGCGGCCACCTTGGTCGATAGGGCCGGTGACCCGGTAGCGGCGCCATCGGCGCTCGCCGGTCGACAAGGCGCGCCCCTCGCGAATCAGCAGGTCGAACGTCCGCTTGCTGGAGCGAACCTGGATCTCCGGCCACATCGACCAGCCTGCGATCAATGTAATGACTTGAAAACGCTTTAAATTTCAGATTTGTATAGCCTGAGTGTATATGCAGGCGTATATTGCCTGTGTGCCAGGTCGCGACGATGACGTCGCCCACTTTCTCAAGCTCCTCGATGAGTACCTGGATCCGCCCCATGACCCAAATCCGGCGATGGACGCCGTCCAGATCGTCTGGGTCGAAGATGACCCAAGGCTTGGTGCGCTTCACATCGTCGAGCACGGAGTCTCCAAGGACGAGGTCGAGCAGGTGCTCATGGAGACGCCGCCCCTTGTCGAGGCAAAGCGCTCTCGTGAGCATCCTGACCGCACGATCTTCTGGGGCGCCACGCGCCTTGATCGCTGGCTCTTCGTTGCCTGCGAGGACTGGACCGAAGGAGCCGTCCGTTACCTGAAACCCATCACTGCATTCGAGCCTGATGAAGGCGAGGCCTACTGGAGGAAACGATGATCAAGAAGTCCACCAACACGGTTCCAGCTCGGACGCCTCACGATGTGCTTGCCCAGGAGGCGGCCGATTGGGAGGCCCATCGTCTGACGCCCGCGCAGTTTGAGGATGCGCCTGGTGCAGTTGCTCGTAGCGAGGACGCACAGGCGATCAGTATCCGAATGCCCAAGCAGCTCCTCGTCGTCCTGAAGCAGTTCGCGGAACGCGAAGGAATTGGCTACCAGGTCCTCATCAAAAAGTGGCTCGACGATCGCGTTCGCTTTGAGCGAGACCGCATGCGGAGGGAACGGCTAGAGGCGCGCGTGCAGCCACGGTCTCATGCGCCAGTTTTCCCTCTTGTCGATCGAAACGACGACTGTGGTCACTATCAATCGGTGTAACCATGTACTTGACGTCCCATCTGGTTCGGTCTCGTGATGATGAAGAGGGAATCAACGCATTCCTGCACATGCACGGTCGCGACTTCGCATGGCCGCAAGATCCAGCCGCTTTACCTGACACCAATCCGGGACGAACTGTTTGCCAGCAAACAAGCGTTCCGCCCGGAGGGAACAGCGTGCGCGCATATCTGGACGTTGTTGCACCGGATGACACGCCCAGGGCAGAGCTCGAACAAGCGTTGGTAGATCTCGCTCGCGATCTCGGCGAGCGCCGAAACCCGACGGTGTTCAATCACGACAATGTCGTCATCCGATTTGGCGTAGAGCTCGGTCTGGAGGGGCTACGGAGACAGCAGTTGGACATGCTTGTGCCCGCCGCCATGCGCCTCTTCGATGCAAACGTTGCTGGCAAGTAGCCGCCGCTCGAGTTCAGGGTGTCGAGGGCGGCGACCTCGGTGGTGCCGGTGAAGGTGGTGGTCAGCAGGCGGAGCTGAGCGCCGGGGCGGCGGGCGAACTGCTGGAGGGAGTCGAGGATGCGATGATCGCGTCGATGCGATCGGCGGAGGCGGCCTCGCGCGACAGCTCGTGGCCGAACGACGGGTCCTTGCGGCTGCTGAGCAGGGTCGAGGTCGCGAGCGGGGTGGACGGGCGGAGCGGGACGGCGCCGCGGTGGAGGGCGAGCAGGCGGCGGGCGGGCTCGGTGGGGCGCTGCGCGCGGACGAGCTCGGTGTCGGCGGGCTCGAGCGCATCGGCGAGGACGTCGAGGAGCCTGGAGGTGAGGGCGCGGGCGTGCTCGGCGCGCCGGGCGGCGGAGAGCGAGGCGAGGCCGCGCTCGAGCTCGCGGGCGAGGTGGCGAGCGAGGGCGGCGGGGGCCTCCTCGTCGTCGACGGTGGCGATGATCTGCTCGAGGCCGGTGACGGCGTCGAGGGCGCGGGCGAGTTCCTCGGTGATCAGGTGCTCGTAGACACCTTCGGGGAGACCGGAGACGCCACCGACACTCACGTGGGCAGTATCGCGAGGGCGGGGGCGGGGAGGCAACGGCGGGGGGCGGGGATCGGGGCGGGGATGCGGCCCTCGCGGGCGTCAGCGGGGGCGTGAACGCCGCTGCCAGTACCCAGGCCGCCGATGGGCGTGTGCGACCGCCACGATCTCGATCCGATCGTCGAAGATCTGGAACCCGAGCGTGTACGGGAACCGATCCATCACGAAGCGGCGGACAGGCGGTGTCTGGCCGGACATGCCCGGCCACGTGGGCCAGGCGCGTGGTGCGGTCGCGACGATCTCGGCCGCTTCCAGCACGGCCGCGGTGAACTCCACGCCCAGCCCCGGGCGCTGGGCCTCGTACCACTCGGCGGCGGCGAGGAGCTCGGCCTCGGCAGCGTCAGCGAGCGTTGCTCTTGTGACCGGCGGCAAGCTTGGCCCGGATGTCGTCGATGGCTTCGTGCAGGGGACGCGCGGTGGCCTCGCCGGCCTCCCGGGCCGCGATGCGGCGCTCGATCTCGACCGCCCACGCCGCCGAGATCTCGGTGGCGTCGCCGGCCGGGGGCTCGTCATCCAGGCTGTGGAGCAGCTGGAGCGCGAGATCGGCCCGCTGATCGCGTGGGAGCTCCAGCGCCTCGGCGAGGACCTTCGCGGATGTGCCCATCCGACGAGCGTACCGTGGGAACGGCTTCAGTGCCGCGACCTTCGCGCGGACTGGGGCGGTTCGCGTCGGCCCCGACGGTCGGGTCGAGGATGTCGTGCTGAAGACGTCGCCAGACCCGCAGCTCGGCGCGTGCGTCGGGACGGCGATCCGGGAAGCCAGGTTCGCGCCAACGCGCGGCGGCGGGTCGTTCGGCTACCCGTTCGTGGTCTGAGGTGCGCGCGTCGTGGACAGGAGAACTCTCTTGCACATGATAGTTATCGTGTTCATGATAGTACTGTGTCCGACCCCTCTCGGTTCGAGCCGCAGCTGCGCGCGGTGCTGGAAGCGGCGGGGTGGCGCGTGCGCGCCGCTCGGAGCCGGGAGCAAGGCGCGGACCTGGTCGTGCGGGCGGGGGCGGTGCGATACGCGGTGACGCTCAAGGACGCCGGCGAGGCGCGCCGCGCGCTGCTCGAGGGCCACCTCGCGTCCGCCATCTTGCGGGCACGGGCGGCAGCCACCGCAGCCGACGCCGCGCCGCTGGCCATCGTGTGCGCGCCGTCGATCTCGGAGCCACTGCTGAACGAGCTCGGCGCGTTCGTCGCTCGGTTCGGTGGTGGTGTGGCATGGGGCGCGATGGACGATGCGGGGCTGGTGGTCCTCCACGGCGTCGGGCTCGAGGCCGTTCGCCGGCCACGGCGCCGAGGGCACAGGCCCGCGCTGCCTGCTCGGTCGGACACGTTCTCGGATCGCGGGCAGTGGATGCTGAAGGTCCTCCTCGGTCACCGGCTGCCGCCGGACCAGCGGTTCGTGGATCCGCAGGGGCACCCCATCGACGAGCCGATCGTGAACGCGATGGCGCTCGCGAAGGTCGCCGGCGTGTCGGTCGCGACCGCAGCGCGCTGCGTGGTCGCCCTGAAAGCCGAAGGCTTCCTCCTGGCCAGGGCCCCAGACCTCGAGTTGCTCCGCGTCGAGACGCTGCTCGAGCAGTGGCGCGCGGTCTACCAGCGGCCACCCTTGGAGGTGCGGACCTGCTGGGTGTTCCCGGCCAGGGATCCGGTGAAGCAGCTCGACGCCGCCATCCAGCGTGCGCGCAGCGCTGGCCTGCGCGCCTGCCTGGGGCTGTTCGCTGCCTGTGACCGGCTCGGATGGGGGTTCGTTCGCGGAGTCGCGCCACACCTGTACGTCGACCGCGCGTCGCCGGACGGCTTGCAGCCGCTCGGGCTTCGGCTGGCCGACCCGGGCGAGGCCGCCGACGTGCTGGTTCGCCAGCCCCGGTATCCCGAGGCCGTGTTCCGGGGTGCCCGGGACCGGGACGGCACCCCGGTTGCGGACGTGCTCCAGTGCTGGCTCGACGTCGTCAACAACCCCGCGCGCGGTGACGAGATGGCCGAGCACCTCTACGCCGGTGTGATCCGTCCGTCCCTGATCGAGCGCGACCCATGAAGCTCCCGCACCAGGACGAATTTGTTCGGATCGTCAGGACCCTGCGGCCCTACCTCGATCAACTCGTCGTGGTCGGTGCCTGGTGCCACCGGCTGCTGCGGCATCACGCGCGCGCGACTGTGCCCGGGTTCCCGCCGCTGATGACCGAGGACGCGGACGTGGCGACACCCGAGCGCCTGCGGCCGAGTGCGCGGTCGCTGGACGCGCTGCTGGTAGACGGTGGCTTCACGGCTCGTCTCTCGGGCGAGGGGCCACGGCCGATCTCGAGATACGTTCCTGTGGCCGACCCGACTGGCCTGGCTACAACCGCAAGGGCGAGCTCGACGACCTCCTTGCGGTGGCAGGGATCTCTGCCCAGAAGCTCCGATACGTCGAGCTGCTGCTGTTCGAGCCGTGGACGCTGCGTCTGACAGGGCAGCTCGGGTTCCCCTCCGGTGGTGCGGAACTCCCGATCCTGGTCGCGAACCCGTCGAGCTACCTCGCCCAGAAGGTGCTCAGCCTGCACCGTCGGCGCAGCGGGCCCAAGCGGCCGAAAGATGCGCTCTATATCCACGACACGCTCGTGATGTTTGGCGCTGAGCTCGCCACGCTTCGCGACGAAGCGGCCCGCGTGCTCCAGCTCCTGCCTCCAGCAACGCGGCGCGAGTTCCAGGCGCTGCGAGTGTCGCTGTTTCAGAACAGCGCGCTCCTGGTGGAGGCCGCGATGATCGCGAAGGCGACCGGTCGGGCGAACCCACCCTCGCCTGACCGGCTCGCGAACGTGTGTATGGCAGGCCTCGCTCAAATGTTCGAGCCCTGACGGTCAAGTCGGTCCGGTCGCCGCTCTCTCGCGATCGCCCCACGGGGTGTCGACCGACGTAGGCGGTCGACAGGCCACTGGCGCGCTGGAACAGCCACGCCTTGGCGTGGAGGCGGGTGCGGCGGGTGTCGTAGGAGACGCGGACCTCGGCGCCGGGGAGGCGGGCGAGGGTGTGGAGGGCGGCGACCTCGGTGGTGCCGGTGAAGGTGGTGGTCAGCAGGCGGAGCTGGGCGCCGGGGCGGTGGGCGCACGGCTGGAGGGCGTCGAGGATGCGATGATCGCGTCGATGCGATCGGCGGAGGCGGCCTCGCGGGACAGCTCGTGGCCGAGCGAGGGGTCCTTGCGGCTGCTGAGCAGGGTCGAGGTCGCGAGCGGGGTGGACGGGCGGATCGGGACGGCGCCGCGGTGGAGGGCGAGCAGGCGGCGGGCGGGCTCGGTGGGGCGCTGCTCGCGGACGAGCTCGGCGTCGGCGGGCTCGAGCGCGTCGGCGAGGACGTCGAGCAGCTTGGCGGTGAGGGCGCGGGCGTGCTCGGCGCGCTGGGCGGCGGGCAGCGAGGCGAGGCCGCGCTCGAGCTCGCGGGCGAGGTGGCGGGCGAGGGCGGCGGGGGCCTCCTCGTCGTCGACGGTGGCGATGATCTGCTCGAGGCCGGTGACGGCGTCGAGGGCGCGGGCGAGCTCCTCGGTGACCAGGTGCTCGTAGACACCTTCGGGGAGACCGGCGACGCCACCGACACGCACGGGGGAAGTATCGCGAGGGCGGGGGTGAGGAGGCAACGGCGGGGGGCGACCTTCGTCGACCGCTGACTGCGGGGAGCGTCAGCGTAGGGGGCGCCGCTGCGCGTGCCGGAACAGCACGAGCTCGACGCGGACCGCCGTCTCGTGGATCCGGTAGTAGACGTGGTACCGGCTGTTCGGCAACAGCAGCCGGTGGAGGCGACCGAAACGGCTGGTGCGTGCTCGCTGCCCGAGTTCGGGCGTCGCCCTGATCAGCGCGAGGATGTGTTCGAACTCGCGCGCCAGCAGCGCTGTCGAATCGCGGTGCTCGGCCCATCAGCGCAAGGCGTCGTCGAGTTGCTCGGCGACACCTGGGGCGTACACCACGTCATTGGGCCGATCCAGCGGCATCCGGGAACGCGTCCTGGCGATACCGCGAGAGCATCGACTCCAGGTCGGAGACCGGCCGCCCGCCGCCCGCGTCGAGGGCCTTCACCGCGGACGCGATCGCGACCTCGTCCTCGGGCTCGAGGTCGAACGGGGACTGGTCATCGTCCATCACGATCGCCACGCGCGCCCCTTCGGGGAGCTGTGTCTCGGTGACGATCGTGCCGTTGATGACTCGACCTTGGGCGACCTTCACGCCCTGAAGATTATCACCCCGGGGCCGATGGCCAACCTGGTTTCGCGCCGGGGGCGCTCCTTGACCGCGATTGTCGCAGCGCTGGTCTCGCTCGGGCGCTGTCCGAGGGCCGACCCGTCGGTCCGGTGGTCGTCCACCGGTGTCCGGCAGGCGGACGACAGCGCCAGTGCACGCACATGATTCCCGCCGGTTGCCGATCGGCACGGGATCTGCTGGTCGAGCGCTCGTGCCGTCGTTCGACCACGAGATCCACGTCGAGCTGTTCCGGCAGGCGCCGGTGCTGGCGCTGGAGCTGCTGCGGCGGTGCGCGCAGATCGACCTGGTGGGCGAGGCGGAGCTGGGCTCGGTGGACCTGAGCCAGGTGACGCCCACGGAGTTCCGGGCGGACGTGGTGGTCGTGGTGCGAGATCCCGCGCGGGTGGCTATCGCGGCGGTGGTGGTCGAGGTGCAGGTGTCGCGCGACGCGGCGAAGCGCTGGACGTGGCCGGTGTACCTCGCGACGCTGCGGGCGCGCCACGCCTGCCCCGTGTACCTGCTGGTGCTGGCGCCCGAGGCGGCCCTGGCGGAGGTGGCGCGGCGGCCGATCGCGCTGGGGCACCCCGGGTTCACGCTGACGCCGATCGTGATCAGCTACGCCGACGTGCCGCGTGATCCCGCGGCGGGAGAGGGCGACCCGGCGATGCTCCCCGAGCTGCTGGTGCTGAGCGCGGTGGCGCATCCGGAGGCGGGCGCGGTGGAGGCGGCGCTGCGGGCGATCCTGGGGCTCCCGGTGGAGCTCCGGGAGCTATACTGGCAGTACGTGCTGGAGGCGGCGCCCGGCGCGCTGCCCTACGGACTGGAGGTCGAGATGACACCCGAGCGGAGACAGGAGATCGTCGCGTATCTGGGCGACCGGCTCGCCATCAAGTACGCCAGGCTCGTGCGCGAGGAGGGGCAGCGGGAAGGCCGCGAAGAAGGCCGTGAAGAAGGCCGCAAGGAAGGCCGCGAGGAAGGCCGCAAGGAAGGCCGCGAGCGGGGGCAGCGGCTCGCGCTGACGCGGGTGCTGAACGCACGGTTCGGGGACCTGCCGCCCGGGCTCGACGAGCGCCTCGCCAGACTCGGGGAGCCAGAGCTCGGGCAGCTGCTGACCGCGGCCGCGACGTTGCCGGCGCTCGCGGCGGTGCTCGCGCTCATGCTCGAGCTCGAGCGCGCTGACCCTCGTACGATCTGAGCGGGACCGCCGCACGCGCACTCGTCTGCCTCACGCCGAACGGTGGAGGGCGTGGATCGGGGTGGCGGGCGATGGGAGCGCTTCAGCGGCGACTCAAGACAGATCCAATCCGGGCGTGAGCGGAGATCCACCACCTGCCCCACGGCGAGGCCGGCGGCGGCGGGATACTGATCCACCCAGCGCGTGATCGCGGCCGGGAGCGCGACCTCCGTGAAGGCTCAGCGCGGACGCCCAGGGCCGCGGTCGGCAGCCCGGGCCTCGGCGGCGTGCGGTCCACCCAGCGCGTGATCGCGGCCGGGCGACGCGACTCCGTGACGGCTCAGCGCGGACGCGCAGGGGCGCGGTCGGCGGCGCGAGACGCGGCGACGTGCTGGCGGTAGCTCGGACCGTCGATGTCGAACGCATATCATCTGTGCGGACGAGGCGGCCAGTTCGTTCGGCCTGAACCTCTGCGACGACTTCGGCTTCGGTGCCGAGACCGCGCACTACCAGGTCGAGATCCTCGACCCAGGCCGCCGCCGGCGCGGGCTCGGCTCGTTCCGTGACCTGCGCCAGCTCGAGCTGCGAGGCGTGCGATGACCGCGACGACGCCGGCCCAGGACGCTGAGATCGTCCGGCTGCACTACGCCGAGCACTGGCCGGTCGGCACGATCATGACCCAACTCGGACTCCATCCCGACGTGGTCAAGCGTGTCCTCGGCCTGGGGTCCCCGAGGCCCGAGGCCCCCCGCCGGCCGCTCATCGTCGAGCCGTATCACGACTTCATCGTCGACCAGCTCACCCAGTATCCGCGGCTCCGTGCGACGCGGATCTACGACATGATCTGCGACCGCGGGTTCGTCGGCACGGTGACCACGGTGCGCCGCTACGTCGCGGCCGTCCGACCGGCGCCACGTCGGGAGGTCTACCTCCACACCGAGCCGCTGATCGGCGAACAAGCGCAGGTCGACTGGGCCTACGTCGGCAAGCTCGCGGTGCCCGGAGGGACGCGCGCGCTCTGGCTGTTCGTCATGGTGCTCGGGTACTCGCGGGCGCTCTGGGCCGAGTTCGTCATCGACCTGACCGCGCACTCGTTGACGCGGTCGCTGGTTCGGGCCGCGCGGGCCTTCGGTGGCTCGACGCGCCAATGGCTGTTCGACAACCCCAAGATCGTCGTGCTCGAGCGTCACGGCAGCGCCGTCCGCTTCCACCCGGTGCTGCTCGAGCTATGCGCCAAGATGCGTGCGCAGCCACGCCTGTGTGCGGTGCGACGGCCGCAGCACAAGGGCAAGGTCGAGCGTGCGATTCGCTATCTGCGCGACCGCTTCCTCGCCGGGCGCACGATCGTCGGGGTCGACGAGGGCAACGCCCAGCTCCGGCGGTTCATCGACAAGGTCGCGCACGCGCGGCCCCACCCGGTCCTCGCCCAGCGCACCGTGGGCGACGTGTTCGCCGAGGAGCGCGCGCGCCTCCTGCCCCTCCCCGAGCCCCTGCCGCCGACCGACCGGGTCGAGCTCGTCAACCTCGACACCCAGGCCTTCGTGCACCTCGATACCAATCGGTACTCGGTGCCGACCTCGGTCGCTGAACGTCAGCACGTCGTCACCTTGGTCACCAACGACCGTGTCGTGCAGGTCCTCGACGGCACGACCCTCGTGGCCGAGCACCCGCGGAGCTGGGGGCGGCGCATGGTGCTCGAGGATCCCGCCCACCGCGCGGCGCTGGTCGCGCAGCGACACGCTGCGCGCGGCCTCAAGGGGCGCGATCGGCTGCACGCCGTTGCGCCGGCCTTCGGGGCGCTCCTCGCGCGCTGGACGGCCACCGGCCCCAGCCTCGGCTTGCGTGTCACGCGCACGATCAAGCTCCTCGACCTGTATGGCGACGAGGTCTTCGCCGCCGCGGTCGCCGATCTCGCCGCGCGCGGCCTCGCCGATCTCGGCACGCTCGCGGTCGCCTGCGAGACCCACCGGAAGCGTCGCGACCATCCGATCCCGCTCCTGCCCGAGCTGTCCCGCCACACCGACGACGACGTCGTCATTCCGCACGACCTGGAGCGCTACGATGGCAAGTGACGACGACCTCGTCGAGCGCCTCCGCCGCCTCGGCCTGCGCTTGCCACGCGACGCCTTCGCGGCCTTCCTGACCCACCTCCACAAGAGCCGCGTGGGGCCCACCGAGACGCTGGAGCAGCTGGCCGACCTCGAAGAGCGCACCCGCGACACCGTCAACCTGGCGCGCCGCACGCGCGCCGCCTGCCTCGGAACCTACAAGCCGATCGACCGCTTCGACTGGGCCCATCCCCGCGCGATCGACCGGGCGCTGATCGAGCGCCTCCTGCTGCTCGACTTCGTCGACAGCGGCGCGAACGTGTTGATCAAGGGCGGCTCCGGTGTCGGCAAGACCATGATCGCGCAGAACCTCGGGCTCGCCGGCCTGGCGGCCGGCTACACCGTGCGGTTCTCGTCGCTCGCCACGGCCTTGGCCGACCTGCTCAACCAGGAGTCGCTCCCCGCGTTCGAGCGTCGCGTCCGCCGCTACACCGACCCCGACATCCTGATCCTCGACGAGCTCGGCTACCTGCCGTGCGACAGCCGTGCCGCCGACATGCTCTACAACATCGTCAGCCGCCGCCACGAGAAGCGCTCGACGATCATCACCACCAACTTGGCGTTCAAGCAATGGGGCGCGGTCTTCCCCGGCGCCGCCTGCGTCGTCGCCCTCGTCGATCGCTTCAACCAGCACTGCCACCGCCTCACGATCGACGCCGACTCCTGGCGCGAGAACCACGGTCTCGACGCTGGGGATCCGCCACCCGCGCGACCGGCCTCACGCCGCCGTCGTCGACCGGCGCGCTCGACCTGATCGCCTCCGCCACGCACATGGCCTCAACCGGCCCCATCCGGCCTTACCCCCCGGCTGGGGCCGTTTTCGCGCCCACCGGTCGACTGTCATTTTTCTCCGGATCCGGAAGTCCGTTAACAACCACCGTCCAGTGCGCCACCGGATCGAGCGGACGCTCGGCGCTGTGGGCGTGATCCCAGGTCGCCGCGAGCAGTTGCATGTCGGCGTCGCCGACCAGGCGGCGCTTGTGGAACGCGGGGCCGAGCGGGGTGCCGAGCACGAGATCGCCGAAGAACTCGGCCTGCCCCATCCAGCCCGGGTAGTAAGCGAAGTGGGTGGGCCGCAGCTCGGGCGGCATGTTCTCGAGGAACTCGAACCGCGCGCCCGGGCCGTTGTTCGCGACGCCGGCCTATGCGCGTCGGCATCCTCGAGACTCGTGTTCGGTCACCCGGCGGCCGGCCTCGTTCGTCGGGCTCATTCGATTCTGGCTCGTCCACGAGAACTCCTTCCCATCGGCCGAGAACTATGCGCAGCGTGGCGTCGTTCGAGGTGATCACCCCGGCCTCGCGCACATCCGCCCGCACCGGCACCTCGACGTGCGCGTCGGCGGCGGCTTCGTCGTCATCGGCTTCTACGGCGGCCTCGCGATGCACTACATCTTCTGATCCTCCCCCGGCGCCTCGGCGAGCACCTCGAGCACCTGCCCGCGCGCGAGCGCGGACAGCGCGGTCTCGAGCTCCGCGAGGGGAACCTCCCTTCGGTGGTCGAAGTTCACCACGCATGATCGGAGCACGCCCTCGACGATGAGGAAGACCAGGTGCGGCCGCGCGCCCAGCGCGAGGCGCTCGCGCGCGTAGCCCGTGAGCGCAGCGCGCAGCGCCTCGCCGCGCCGCGCCGCCACGGTGGAGCCCACCTGCTGGAAGTGATCCGAGGCGAGGCCATCGGTGAGGGCCACGGCCAGCCGCGCGGGGCCCGTGCGACCCGCGAAGGTCACCGTGACCGGCACCGCGACGAGCGCCGCCGGGACCGGCGACGCGGGGACAGGCCGACCAACCTCGAAGTACAGCAGGAAGAGGCTCATCGCGCGTCAGGGGAAGAATACATGCGAGCTGTTGGCGTGCTGGTTGGGGTGGTTATGCGCCACGGTTTGTTTTACGTATGCGCACTTCCAGAGCGCTGCTTGCGCATAGTGCCCCCTCCGTCGTGCGCGCGGCTCGAATAGTGAAGGGAACGACGAGGTTGAGCGTTCGCTCGCCAGTGGCAACGAAGTATTGGACGAACGTGGGGCCAGCCGCGCCGTTTCCAACAACCGCCGCGTGTTCTGCGAGAAACGGAGCTAAACTGCCCGCTGGCCCGAGGTATCGTCGACGGGTGCTCCCGCCACTTCGCATCTGCGCCCGTTGTAGCGCGCTTGCTCAGCCGCTGTTGATCGCCGGCAACTCGTCGCGATTTGGCTGCACGGGCTGCAAGCGGACGTTCGCCATCATCCCGACGTTCGTGCTCGTACTCCAAGGCTTGGGTGTCGCGCTGTGCTTGGGGATTATCGGCATGGTCGGGATCAAGGCCGGGCAGCTCATCCTCGCTTTCGGTGCCGCGTTCCCGGCCGCGGTGCTCGCGCTCGGCATCAACAACCGCGTCAAGAACCCGCTCGCCGACCCGGAGACGATCGCGATCCTCGAACGCGCTTGGGCGGATCCGCTCGTCGCGAGCGTGCTCCGCGGCGAGCGCACGATGGCCGATCTCGCCGAGACGATGCGCGCTCGCGTCGACGATGCGCGCCCCGCCCAAGGTCACTTCCCCAAAATGGACGCCTGAGGCGCGCAGGGCCTCGAGCCGGTGGTGGGGCTCGCCGAGGTCGAGGTGCCCGCGAGGAGCTCGACGGAGCACGCCGCAAATCGGGTGGACGGATTCGTGGGCTTCGGGAGGCGGACGTGGCGCCGAAGAAGGGCGTGGGGCGACGCATAGATCTGCCCGTGAAAGCAGGGGCGGCAGATCGAGAACAGGCTCGCACAGGCGGCGCATCTCTCGAGGCAAAGTAGCTCGTCCATCGGGCTCCGACCGCGACGACAAACTTGCCCCGACCACCAGCCCCGAGCATCCTGTGCTCGAAGCCGGCGTCCATCGGCTGAGGGTCTCGGACGGGAATCCGAGGCCCTCGATCTTTTTCGGCGTCGTCGGGGATCGATCATAACGGCACGATCCTCGACGGCGCGACTATCTCGCCATGGCCCCGCCCCGACCGTCGAAACGCGACGTGTTCAGGTCGCCATCAACAGTTGTAGTTTGGAACATCACATGCAACCGTCTAGAGCGATGCGCGACCTGACCTTTGTCCGCTTTGCCGGCCTAGCCAGCATTGTCTTCGGCCTGGGTTGTGGTCGGCTCGGCTTTGGCCTCGCGCCGCCTGATGGCGGTGATAGCTCCGATGCGGACGCCACTGACGCGGCTCTCGACGCTTATGCGCTCGCGGTGATTGCGGATTCGCCGCTGGCCTATTGGCGCTTAAACGATTCTTCGACCGACACAGCGCGAGACACGATGAATCGGTTTGACGGGGTTTACCAAGGCACTTGCGTTACTGCGCCTGGATTGCTCGCGAGCGACACTGACCTCGCCGTCGATTTTGCGGCGGCCTGTTTTGTCGAACTACCATTGACCCTGAGCAGCGCTTTACCGTCGCGCTCGCCATATTCGATGGGTGCGGATCTTCTGCGACGGCAGAATCCTGATCGATTCCGCGAGGTTGCTTTCGGAGGCGGGGTCCGGATCGATCGCGAGCGGGTAGCATTCGCGACCTGATGCCAACGACCAGTGCCGCGAGGATCGCCAATGACCGTCCGTTCTGCGAGGCTCACCGGGCGATGGACAAGATCATCGAGCGCCTCATGGCGATGGCGAACGAAGGCGCGACCGCGGACGACGTGTCGCAGTTGCTTGCCAAGGACGGCACCGCGCTGCTGCGCGACCTGATGCAGGGCTACTTCGATCGTCGCGCTGAACAGGAGCTCCGCGTTCGGGTCGTGGGAGCAGACGGTATCGAGCGCTCGGAGGTGCGTGCGTCGTCGCGGCGGATCGAGACGCTGGTCGGCGAGATCGAGGTGAAGCGGCTGCTGTACCAGGCCCCCGGGGTGGAGGGCCTCGCCCCGCTCGATGCAGCACTCGCGTTGCCGGACGAGAAGTACACCCACGACGTGCGCCGCCTCGTCGCCGAGGAGAGCGCGAAGTCGTCGTTCGACGAGGTGGTGGAGTTGATCGCGAAGCGCACGGGTGCCAGCGTGCCCAAGCGCCAAGTCGAAGAGTTGACCGTGCGTGCGGCGCAAGACTTTGACGCGTTCTATGCGGACCGTCTGTGCGAGCCCGAGGTCACGAACGACCTGCTCGTGCTCAGCTTCGACGGCAAGGGGATTGCGATGCGCCACGCCGACCTGCGCGACGCGACCCGCAAAGCGGCCGAGGCCGCTCCGAAGTTGCACACGCGGCTCACCAAGGGGGAGAAGCCCAACCGCAAGCGGATGGCGCAGGTGGCCACCGTCTACTCGATCGCGCCGTGGCCTCGCACGAGCGCGGACGTCCTGCACGGGCTGCGAGACGACCGCGACAAGGCGCGGCCCCGACCGACGAACAAGCGCGTGTGGGCGAGTGTGCAGCACAGCGCGCAGGGCGTGATCGAGGATGCGTTCTCCGAGGCCGCGCGGCGCGATCCAGCGCACCGCCGGCGGTGGGTCGTCCTGGTCGACGGTCAGCGCGATCAGATCAAGCGCGTGGAGCATGCCGCGCGCAAGGTCGGCGCGAAGATCACGATCGTGCTCGATCTCGTTCACGCGCTCGAGTACCTGTGGCGCGCCGCGTACGCCTTTCACAAGGACGGCACGCCCGCGGCCGAGGCATGGGTCGAGCATCAGCTGGTGAAGCTCCTCGCGGGCGCGAGCGGTGGCGCGATCGCCAAGAGCCTGCGGTTGATGATCAAGAGCCACGGACTTGATGCCGCGAAGGCGGCGCCGGTCCAGAAGGCAGCGTCGTACCTGGTCAAGCAAACCCGGCTGCTGCACTACGATCGCGCACTTGTCGACGGGCTGCCGATTGCAACCGGCGTGATCGAGGGTGCGTGCCGCTATCTCGTGCAGGACCGGATGGGGCGCACGGGCGCGCGGTGGTCGCTCATCGGGGCCGAGGCGATCCTGCGGCTCCGCGCCCTTCGCGCGAGCGGCGACTTCGACGACTACTGGCAGTTTCATCTTGTGAAGGAGCACGAGCGTACGCATCGATCACGCTACGCCGAACGTGCGATCCCCAACCCGCTGCCGCCCT
Source organism: Kofleriaceae bacterium (assembly GCA_964203225.1). Taxonomy (GTDB): domain Bacteria; phylum Myxococcota_A; class Polyangia; order Haliangiales; family Haliangiaceae; genus JABFXX01. The sequence goes on along the minus strand of CAXNMK010000035.1, from coordinate 7,715 downwards.
CGCGCTCGCGCTCGCACCTCAGGTTGGTCAAGTGATCGAAACTCCTTCCGTCGAAGGCGTCGCAAAAGAGCCGCACCCATATTCGATTGAACTGTTGATGCGACCAGCGGTGATCAACGAGTACGTGCACCTTTTCACGTTGCAGACCAGACTCACGGCAGCACCCGTGGATGGATTCGCGTTGTTGGATTCGCCGACGGGATTGTATGGCGAACGTGTTGCCAACTTAGTCGTTCGAGCAACTCCACAGACCTTAGCTCCGCTGAGTGCAATCGGCAGCGTCAAACATCTTATCGTCACCTACGACGGCGCCACCCTGCGTATGTATAACAATGGTGTCGAGCAAGCTACGTTCATGGACGCCGCTTCTATTCCGCCCTATTCGGTTTCTGGATTCATCGGCACCGCTGGTCCGACGGCGGCCAGATTTAATGGAATTATCGACGAAGTTGCGTTGTATTCGACAGCGTTGCCAGCACAGCGAATTGCGCTTCACGCTCAGTTGGCAGGACTGTAGCGGCTAACCCGCTACGTATCGTCGTCGACCGCAGCGTCGGCCGCGCGCTGCTTGAGAAATTCGAGGAAGGCGTTGGCGGTTGGCAGATCAATGGCGGGTAATGCATCGATCAATTCACGGCCTTGGCGGCGCAAGGCTTCGCCGGGAGTTTCACTGCCAGCGGGCAACGGCTTGGCAACGACCGGTAACTCGGCGGGCGGTGCCGCTGCGCCCCACGGCGGCACGTTGTTGCCGAAGATGTTGTGCTGTTCGAGCCAGTTGTGAATATGCCAATGCAGCAATTCAGCGCGATACGAAAACCAGCGCTCGCGATCGACCGGAAATCCTAGCAGTACATCTTTGAAGCGACGAAATGCGCCTTTGCCATCGATCGAAATTACCAGGCGTTCGCGCAATGGCTCATCGGTGACGGACAAAACAGCGCATAGCCTGTGGGTACTTGGGGTTGTCCATGAGCTCGAGGACAAACTCGCGCTTGGTGAATCGCTCCGAGACCTGCTTGGTCTCGAAGATGGTGTGCAGCTTGCCGATGATCTCGATGCCCATGCAGGCCAGCCTAGTCGACGAGGCTGACACTGTCGACAACACAAGTGAGTCCGAGCGGTTGGCGCTCATGACCGCCGGCGCGGCTCACTCGGACGGGGGCACCGGCGGGCCCGACAGGCTGCCCACCGGGACGTCGAACACGGCCACGACCTGTGCGGGGCGGGTCGACGGAGCGATCGCACACGCCGACGTCTTGCCCGGATCGCGCGCACGCTGCCACGCGCACTGCTCGGCGGGCCCGACGCGGAGATCGACCGACCGCCCGTCGAACGAGACCAGCAAAGGACCGGCGGGCTGCTGCATCCAGGCGGCGAGCGCGACGTCCCCGAGCTCGCCGATCCGGCCCGCCGCGTCGATCACGAACGAGTCGCCACCGACGTCGAGGGTGAGGCCGTCGGGGCAGTCCGCGCGGACAGGCGTGACCGTGACCCGCTGATCGGTGCGCACGACCTCGCGCCGGGGGAGCAAGAACAGCACCGCGGAGCCGATCGCATCGAGCGTCAGGAACCCGCCATAGAGCTTCCCCTCGAACCGGGTCCCGGCGTCCGCGTCGTTGCGGGTGGCGAGCAGGAACACCGCCCCCGAGGCGCCCTCGACCACCGCCGCCATGGCGGTCGCGATCTTCCACTTCCGGCCGTGGACGGTGCCCGAGTGATAGACGCTGTCCGTGCCCTCCTGGCGGGTGGTGCACTGGAGCGCGAACGGCATCACCTCCGCCATCGGGGGCGCGCCGGTGGCCGTGCCCGAGGCCGCGCCGGTGGCCGTGCCCGAGGCCGCGCCGGTGGCCGTGCCCGAGGCCGTGCCCGAGGCCGCCTGGGCCGGCGGCGGCAACGGCAGCGCCACGGTCAGGCGCTCGGTCACGCCGGGCAGTGGCACCACCTCCTCGCGCACGCCCTCCTCCCACGGCGGACCGCCCACCGCGCGGGACACCGCCCAGGTGGTGAAGCAGCCCGCGCTGGTCGCGGCGATCGCGACGCCTCCGAGCACGGGGCCGAGCACGACGCTGCGCGCGCTCCGCATCAGCGGGCCCCCCGGCGGATCCACGCGCCCGGGACGAGCACGTGCACGCTGCCGCGCACGCGCCAGCTCGGCGCCTGCCACTCGACGGCCGCCGACGGCCGCAGCTGCCACGCGCCGGGGATCCACACCCAGCTCGTGCCGCTCCACTGCCAGAATCCGGCGATCCAGACCGTCGCCGCGATCGGCGGGGGCGGTGGGGTCTCGGCCTGTGGCGGCGGCGGTGCGGCAGGCGCCTCGGTGGTCTGCTCGGCGAGGATGTCGGTCTCGGGGACGCGCCACATGCCGGCGAGCCACACCCACTGCCCGCCGATCCAGTGCCAGTAGCCCGGGCGCCAGGTCGCGTTCAGCGACAGCTTCGGCGGGATGGTCTCGGGGAGCGCGGCCGGGGGCGGCCCGTCCGGTGGCACGGGCGGCGTGGACGCCGCGGTGATCCGGAGCTGCGCGGCGGTGGTCCGGCGATCCCGCTCGATCGCGGTCCAGCAGCGCGCGTCCTCGGGGTGGCTGGCACAGTACTCCTGGCGCTGACGGCGCCGGTGCTCGAACTCGAGGTGGACCGCGAGGCCTCCGACGCCCCAGCACCCGCGATCCTCGGCGTGCGCGGCGCAGAACGCCTCGCGCTGGGCCTTGCCCTCGAGCCGAGGGCGATCGCGAGCGTCGCGGCGCCGGCGCGCCTCCTCCGCGCGCCGGAGCCGCTCGGTCCGGGCCCGCAGCTCGGCGGCCAGGCGGCGCTCGCGCTCGCGCCGGCGCGCGTCCTCCTCCATGCGCAGCCGGCTGGCCTCGGCCTGCCGACGCTCCTCCTCGTAGCGCCGCTGATCCGCGACGTCGATCTTGACGGTCAGCTTGCCCTGCGCCCGGAGCGTGGCCTCGCGCGCACGCCGCTCTTCGAGCTCCCTGGCCCGCGCGTCGATCCGCACCTCCAACTCTCGCTGACGCCGCTCCTCGCGCTCGCGCGCGCGCTGCTCGTCGAGCTTCCAGCGCGCCTCGAGCTCGAGCTGGGCGGCGGCCGCCGCGCGCTCGCGCTCCACCCGCTCGGCCTCGAGGTGCGCCGCCCACGCCGCGTCGGACACGTTCGGGCGCCAGTCGATCCGCGTCACGCCGAACAGCACGCCCTCGACGTCGTTGGGCTCGATCGACCAGAACCGGATCCGGATCCGCGAGGTCGCGGTGGCGCGGTCCTGCAGCCGGAACCGGACCACCTCGGTCGAGCTGGAGACCAGCCGGTCATCGACCTCGAGGCGGGGCGTGGGGCCGGTGGCCGGCGGGGTCCCCGGGCCGATGGGTGCGCCCCCAGGGCCGGGGCCGCCGGACGCGCCCCCAGGGCCGGGGCCGCCGGGCGTGCCGATCACCGGACCGCCGCCGCCCGCGCGCCCGAGGGCGAGCCGCTCGCGCGCATCCGCGACGCAGCGGGAATTGTCTGCGTGGCCGTCGGTCACGCCGGTGGAAGCGAACACCGCGCCCGCCTTCGCGACCTCCTGTTCGTCGGCGATCACCACGGCCTGCAGCGCCACGTTGCGCGGGGTCTGCAGCCGCAGCTCGACCTCCTCGCCGTACGCGGCGCCGGCGACCGGCACCTCGAGCTCGAACGGCCCCTGCGCGCAGCGCGCGGTCACGTGGTACCAGGCCTGGTGGGCGACCTGCGGGTAGATGCCGATCGGCTGGGGCGCGGGCGGGGTGGCGGCGGCCGGGGCACGGCGGCCGCCGCCACACGCGGCGAGGGTGGCGAGCAGCAGCGGCGACAGCAGGCGGGTCATCTCGCGCATCATACGATGCAGCGTGGTCAGCAGGCGGCGTGCCAGCCCGCGTCCACCGCGCACACCCGCTGCCCACACCCACGCGCGGCGCGGGGCGTGAACCAGTGGTCTCGGTCCGCCGCGCCGGGGGCGTGAACCGTCACGGCTGCGGAGCCGAGCCGCCGGTCACGGCACGGGATCGGCCGGCGGCGCGATCACGGGGGCGGCACGCATAAGTAAAACAAACCATGGTTTCGGCTCGGTGCCATCCGAGCGGCCAGCCTGGGGGCGGATGACCGGCTGGATCAAGGCCACGCGCAGCGTAAACAGCATTACATAGCTGGGCTCCCGATCGGGCCGCGGACGCAGCTGGCCGCTCATCCCGCCTGCGTGGAGGGGAGGGGAGCGGTAGCGGGGTCGATCATGCGCCGTCGAACCACGGCGGAGGAGGTGCGAGTGCGCAGGGATCGGGCGGCTCGGTCGGGAGGCCGAGGTGCTGGAGGATGGCGCGGCTGGCGTCGCCGGCGGGGATCACGGCGAGGATGCGCATGGCGCCGCCACAGGTGTCGCAGACCAGGACGTCGAGCGCGAACACGCGCTTCATGAGCGCATAGCACTCCACGGCCGCGCGGTTTCCGGCGACGTCGTATCCCGGGGAGCGCAGCTGGCGCGCGACTGCGCGGCCCCGCGACGGGCGCGTCAGTAGCCCAGGACGTCGAGCTCGACCACGAAGTCGCCGTCGGCGCGCGTGTCCGTGTACAACCCGATCAGCGCCTTCCCGTCCTCGGCGTTCGGCGTGTAAGTAGCCGCGCGCTGCTCGTCGCCGTCATTGCGCTCGCTGTACTTCCAGGCCGCCTCGCCGAGGCACCCGGCGACGCGGGCGACGACCTTGGTGAAGCGGGCGTCGGCGTCCGCCCGGCTCCGGATGTGCAGCTCACAGTGCACCTCGAGCCCCGACTCCTCGCGGATCGCACACGCCATCCCGGGCAAGCTCACGACCGGCTGGGCCTGCACCCTCGCGAAGGCCGGGGCGTCCTCGAGATAGCTGGCGAGGACCTTGCAGAAGTCTTCGGCCGGCGCGGGGGCCGCGACCGCTGTGGCCCCGGTGGCGGCGACCGGGGGCGCCTGGGACCCTGCCGGGCCCTTGGCCGCCGAGCCGCACGCGACGACCATCACGAACGAAACGATCCCGAGGCCTCGCGAGAACATCGGCGCAACTGTACCACGCGCATGTCGGGCGTGCTCACGCCCAGACGAGGCGTGACAGGGCTCCGGCGAAACCAACACGACTTGCTGTGGACATCTCGCCGGCGGTCCGGGGGCGCTCAGTCCTGCGTGCCCGGCTTGAACCGGACGTGCAGGTGGTCGGCGTGGCGCGGCCAGTGGCGCACCAGCCCGACCTGAGCGTCCGCGTCGCGCGGGTACTGGAGGATCGCCGCGAGGTCGGCCTCGGGCGTCCCGCGCTTCGTCGCGTACGCGTACAGCCGCGCCTGGATCGCGGTGTCGAGGAAGATCATCTGCACGCCGGTGTCGAGGTGCGAGGTCCGCTCGAACGCGAGGATCAGCGCCCAGGTCGCGGCGAGATCGAGATCGGCGTTCGCCGCGACGAACGTGTCCGGGTACCCCGCGGGCATCCGGTGGAAGTAGAACCCGACGTCGACGTCGAGCCCCGACTGGTGCGAGTGGTGCCCGCCGAGCCGGCCTCCCTCGCTCGCGGACAGGTCGCCGATCGCGAGGGTGTGGACGTCGTAGAGCGCCCGCACGCTCGCGATCGCGCCCTGCAGGTGCTCGACCACGTGCCCGGCGCCGTACGCGCGCTGCGGGCGCCGGATCCGGTAGCCCTCGCCGCGCGGCAGCCGCGCCGCGTTCGCGAGCCGGCCATCCCACGGCTCGCCGATCGCCTGGCCGGCGCGCGCATAGAAGAAGCGCAAGCTCGTCGAGCGCGACGTCGTCGCTCGCGTCATCGAGGCCGACACCCGGGAGCGCGATCGCTGACCCGCCGCCACCGACCGATCGACATCGCCATCGTGCACGCCACCCGGCGGGGCACGATGGCCATCGGCGTTCCGGATCACGTCGCCCACGACGCCGATGCACATCGGCGGCGTGACGGGCACCACTCACCGCAATGAGGCCCATCGATCAAGCAGCCTTGAGGCCCATCAACAGGGGCGCCTGATAACACGGTGGCCGTTCGACTGTCATCCGGGCGTGAGGAGCGCGCAAGGATCTCCTCCAGCGCGGCGCGTTCCGCTTCGGCCCTCGTAACACCACCGAGGTATTGGCGGATCGCCGCGCGCTCCTCCCAGTCGCTGATGTGGTCCGCCAGCACCCCGCCGAGTGCGGCAAGTGCAACATGAACGTTCGTAGGGCAGGACGAGGGCGACTTCGGCAGCTGGGTTGCCTGTGTGTTCGAAGTCGATCGATCCTGAGGCGTCGTGGGGGTCACGGCTGGCCTCGCCATCCTCTTCGCATATCGCCTCGTTGCTGGGACGACGTATCCAGCTCGGTCAGATCGGCACGGGTACCGAGGGCAGATGATGCAATCATGGGCTCACCCTAAAAGCGGCTTGTTTACCACCTTCCAGGCACCCCAGCCATCGCCAGGGCGGGACCGAACCAGCCTTCGCCACCCCGGCAGGGCCTTCGCCACCCCTGGCGGGGTCCTCCAGCTCGTCCGGAACCTCGCCACTTCGGCTTCAAACACTGCGCCCGCCTCAGGTTGAGCAGCGCAGGTGCGGGAGCGATCTTGACCGCGCCTCGCGTGCGCCTCGTCACTTGCGCTCACCGCACTCATCAAGAGCGGCCATCCGCTGCTGTTGCTCGGCGCACACAGCCTGGTCCGGGTAGCAGTGATCGACATCATCATCGTCGGAGTAGCACCAAGCGACTTCGACCAGCCCGCACTCACTCATGTCCGTCACCATAGCCGCCACCGCATCGCGTGCGCGTACGCAGGCGGACTTCCCGCGAGTACACAAACCTGCACCCTGCGTGACCACGGACGTTGCGCAGTAGTAGCCCCGCGGCGGACGCTCACGTACCGGCTTCGAAACAGGTGGATCCGGCGTCGGCATGTTCTCGGTGCGCTCTGCGATCGTCCCGTGGATGAGACGCTCAACCGCGCCCTTGGAGACGCAATCGACCGTAGCCCGTTGACCATCGAACGAACGCTGCTGGCGGAAGCTCGCGCCAACCATGAGCGACGAGCCCTCGCCGCGCGCCCGGACCCTCACGTTGAAGCGGACAAACGTACCGTCAACAAATGCCAGACTGGAGCCGCAGTCCGCAAATCGGCCTGCTTCCGACCCGAGCGAGATCCAGTCCGTGGTGATGAGACCCGATGCGCGCTCCATGTTTGTGATCGGCCAGTTCGACTCGGAGAAAAGATCGATGAGCGCCTCCCAGGTCTGGTCCACCGATGCGCTCATCGTTGCCTGGGTCTTCACCTTGCGCGCCTGGGGAGCGGTCGCACTACCAGCGACAGCGACGGCGCACGTCAGGACTGTCAGAAGTCGAATCACCTGCATCGCATCTCCGGTTCGTGCATCGCGCGGTGGCCCCGGCGCCGGCTGAAGTGCCTGATGCGTACCATGGGGGCTGGCGGCCCTGTGTGGTTTGCCACTCACTGCATGGACTCTTCCGACCTGTAAGTGCTCAGCGGAGCCTTCGGGCGCGAGCCCGAGCCCGTGATCAAGGGTGGGGCAGACGCCGGGGTTAGCATGAAACCTCGTCGTTCATCGTGGGGCACCCACGACAAGAACCCTGGACACTAGATTCCGCCCTGACGTGGAAATAGCTGCTGTCCATCGCGGTGCACCGAGGCATCCACACATTGCACGATGACAACCCCCAGAGGGCAGTTAAGAATGAAGCGGCGAACCTTGGGCTCATCCGGCTGT
>CAXNMK010000034.1:0-24760 GCA_964203225.1 Kofleriaceae bacterium | reverse complement strand
TGCGCCCTCGAGCGCGTCGAACCCAAGCCGGCAGCCGGACGCGGCGTGCGCCACGGCGGTCAGGCGTGGTCGCGGCGCCGGCATCAGGGAACGTCGAGGCCACTCGCCTCAGGGGCGCACAGTGCGCCAACGAGAATGTAGGAGCCTCGGGCTGCGCATAGTACCTGACGCTGTTCGTCCAGTTCCGGACCGGTCGTTAACCAGGACGCGTGCCCGTGAAGGTCTGCCCGCGTTGTTTCACCCGCTTCCCTGACGGCGAGCGGTTCTGCCTCCATGACTCCTCCGTGCTCGTCGAGGAGGAGGACATCGCGCGGCTCGGCACGTCGATCGGCAACTACCGCCTCGATCGGATCCGCGCAGCGCCTCGATCATCGGCCAGTCGCGGGCGAGGCGCGACGACGCCCCCGGGGATGGATCGACCGCGAGGGCGATCGAGATGTCCATTCGCGGGCCCTTGGCCGATCAACGCCTATGGGGCTCCCCACTGGCCGGGCGCGGGCGGCCGCCGTCGATCTCGATCTCAGCGCGATCTCAGCAGGGCTGCTGCGGCGGCCCCGGACTCCGTAGACTGAGGGCCATGAAGTCTCCGCCAGTGATCCGCGAGTCGCCGGAGCTGACGTGCCTCTGGTCGAGGCTGGCCTGCCACATCCACCCCGCGAGCTGACGAGATCCCCCATGGCCAAGCTAGCCGTCGACTCGAGATCATCCTCGGAGGGCCTCGCTCGTGACGCCGACGCGGAGCTCGCATCGGCGCAGCCCGACGCGTCCGAGCGCGCGCAGGTCCAGGTCCGCAACCAGCAGCAGGTGAACGGCATCCTCGCGTCGTCGACCGCCGACGGGCACGCCGCCGTCGGGCACGCCGCCGTCGACCCCGGGCTGGCCAAGGCCAAGAACGAGCTGTTCTGGACGACGAGTATGGGGCGCGTGCCGACGGCCGAGACCTGGAAGCTGCTCGCCACCCACGCCTGCGGCCTCGCCGAGGACGGGCAGGACGCAGCGAGGCTCGCGCAGTGCCTGCGGTGGGCGAAGGTGTCGTGGGAGAACGTCACCGAGGACCAGCGCGCGGTGTTCATGAGCCTGAGCGGACGAGAGGACCTGCGCCGCGAGCTGCTCACCAACAGCCGCCTGTTCGACGCGATCACCAGCATGCAGGTGGGGCCCGGAGGGTTTATCGGCGACGCGGTTGCGGAGCGCCGGCGCGAGGAGGTCGAGCAGTTTCGCTCGCAGCCCGGGGCCGCGTTCACGTTCAACGACGAGTTCAGCGTCGCCCGCCTGGTCAGCGGCGACACCGTGGCCAAAGCCCTCACCGAGCCCGTGACGCGCGGTGACCACGTCGTCAACCGCGAGCTCGCCGGCTGGGTGAGGCGGCAGAACGAGACGCAGGTCGAGGCGGAGATCCACAGGTACGCGTGCGCCATCGGCAACCTGTTCGCGCTCGCGTTCTCCCGCGGCCAGGTCGTGGGCTGGCGGGATCCATCGACACCGCCGACCGCGGAGGCCTTGAAGGAGTGGTTGAAGTCGTGGACGCTCGACCGCAAGGGCGGACTGCTCGACGTCCCCACGGCGAACGCCGCCACGCTGACGTACAGCCCCGGGGGGGTGGTCGCCGCCGCCGCCGCCTCGACCGTGGCGCCGGAGGGCTTCCACCGGAGGCTGTCCTGGTCGCGCTCCGAAAAGGGCAGCCAGGAGGAGCGAAGCGCCTCGCTCACCAAGATGGTTTCTACCCAGCTCGGCGGGCTGTCGCTGGGCGCGGAGCAAGAGTCTCGGCTGGCGCTCACCCAGGGCAAAGTGGACAAGGACCACGCCCACGTCTACTTCCTCTACAAGGACCTCGACTCGGTGTGGCGCCCGATGGACGTCTACCTCCTCGACGAGGACCAACCCGAACAGGCCGACGGGACCAACAGCGAACATGTTCCATTGATCACGCAGCTGTTCTTCGTCGTCGACCAGCCCTGACCAGCGCTGGCGGTGCGACTGCCCCCGGTCAGGCGATGCGCCCGACCGACGACAGCTTGCCGGCGTCGCGGTACTCGAGCCGGGCCGCCCGCTCGAGCACCACCGCGTCGATCGGCCGGCCCTCGCTGGCGGCGAGGAAGGCGGCGCGCAGCACTATGCGCCGCGCTGGTTGCGGCGGGGCGCCGTCTCGCCGGCCTCGGCGAGCACGCGGTACAGGGTGCGGGTGGACGCGAGGTAGATGCCGCGGCTGAGCAGCGCGCCGTAGACCTCGTGCGGCGGCTGGTCGGCGAACGCCGGCAGGTGCAACGTGTCGAGGATGGCCCGCCGCTCGGCGTCGGGGATGCGGCGAGCGCTCGGCGAGGGCGTCCGTGGCACGATGGCCGCCGCCGGCCGGCGCGAGCGGTACAACGACGCGCGGCTCACGCCAACGGCGACGCAGGCGGCATCGACGGGCACCTCCCTGGGGCGAGCTTCGACGAGCGCCATCAGGATTCCTCCTCCGACGGTTCGGGGAGCGCGAGCCCCAGCAGTTCGTGCGCTTTTTTTTGGAGGTCGATGAGCGCGTTCGCGATGCGCAGCTTGCGCTTGAGCGCCTCGTTCTCCTTCGTCACGGCCAGGAGCTCGCGCGCCTTGGCGTCGAGCTTGGGCTTACGGCCCGGCGTGCGCGCGACGAGCCCAGCCTCGCCGCCAGCCGCGAACTGGAGGCGCCAGCTCGACAGGTGGGAGCTGTAGATGCCCTCCTTGCGCAGCAGGGCCTCGAGCGCACCGCGCTCGCCGCTCGCGACGGCGGCCTCGGCCGCCTTGACTAGGCGGAGCTTCTCGGAGGCCGTGAACCGGCGTCGGGTGCCGGGCTGCACGGCCTCGTGTGCCGTCGGCGACGCAGGGGTCACGACAGCTTCACGCCGCTCGGGCTCGCCCTTGGAAGGGACGACGTTGCGCGCGGGAACTTGGGATGGCTTGGGCACGAACTTGGGACCATTCTCCGCCACTCGGTACAGAGATATCGAGGAGCGACTGTCTCAAGCAGCATTGGCACAGAGGGCGCCGCCTCGTACCCAGGGGCGAACGCGCCGCCCAACGCCTCGAGTTCCACCTTCGAAAGTAGTCCCATGACCCTGCCTCGTGCCGCTTCGGCGCCGGTGCAAGAGGCTACCAACGCCCCGACCGGCGTCCAAACATGGTGTTCCTCTAAACAGGGATGCGTGGAGCGCCGCACGCCCGGCTAGATTCCTGGCGCTTCTACCGTCACGCTGCGGCAGCGCGGGTGGGGGCTCGATGGAACGCTACAAAACAAGCGTCGTGACGGTAGAAGAGCCCTTCCGCGCATCCCTGCTAAAGCCCCAACCATCGGCGTCCTTGACGAACGCAACGTCGGTCGGCGGGAGGAACGTCGGTCGGGGGGGAAAGGGGGGCGCGGGCGTGGGGGCGCCGAGCATCCCCGGTTCGTTTCTCGCGAGCGGCGAAGTACGATCCAGCGATGAACGAGCTCGCCCCGATCCAAGGCGCCCACCGCGCGCGATACGTGTCCCTCAAGCAGCCAGGCGAGCTGTTGGTGGGCAGCGCCAACCGCTTCGCCGCCGCCGAGGGCGCGACCCGCATCGCGTGGGCGAAGCCCCCGCCCGATCCCGCCGCGGTGCGCCACCTCCACCTCGAACCCACGGCTGCGCAGGTGGGGCGCGCGAAGCTCCCCGACTGGGTCGTCGCCTTGCCCGCGCTCGAGTCGCTGGTGATCCCCGCGGTCTTCCTCCACGACGCCGCCGAGCGCGGCGTGCTCCCGCGACTGCGTGCGCTGTCGGTGATCTACGACGCCGAGCGCGTCGGCCCGCCCGCGCTCATGCGCTGGCCTGACGGCGCCCTGCCGACGCTGCGATCCCTCCGCCTGGTGGGTCTCGGCGCCACCTCCGGCGTCGAATGGAGCGCTGTCGGCGTCACGTCGGCGCGCACCCCGGGCCTGGAGTTTCTCGGCGTCGACGTCGACAAGGCCGGACAGGTGCTGGCCGCCTTCGCCGACGCCGAGACGCTGCTGCACGCCGAGCTGGACGGCGTGAAGGACCGCGACGCGCTCTCACGGTTGCCTCCCGGAGTGATCCACCTGCACCTCGGCGGCGGGGGCGCCAAGATGCCCTTCGCGCCCATCACCCGCCTCCAACGCCTCGCGACGCTGCACGTGCTGAACGGGCGCTTCGAGCTCGACTGCGCGCGGCTCTCGGATCTCCCTGCCCTCCGCGAGGTGTGCCTCTGGAGCACCAAGAAGCTGATCGACGCGGACGCGCTGATTTCCCTGCCCGGCCTTGAGAGCCTGCAGGCCGTGGACTGCGGTCGGCCGTTCAGCAAAGCGCAGAAGGCGCAGCTCCAGGCGCGCGCATTGCCGCACCTCTACGTCGACTTCGCGTAGCGCCGCGCGTTACGCCTCGTCACCCTCCGCAGCTCCGGGAGGAGTGCCTGTGCCCACGGAGCTGTTGACGCTCATGAGGAAGCAAGGAAGCAAGGGGTCCGGCGAAACCAACACAACTACCTGTGGATAACTCGCCATGCCCCCGCTCGACGCTCTCTCGAGGCTGGGCGCCGCGCCTGGATGTTCGACGAGATGATCCTGCTATCCTCTATGTCATGCCTGGCTCCCTCGTCACCGATATTCACGACGAAATCCCGGCCATGCGCCATGGGCTGCGTGGGCTCTCGCTCGATGCGGCCAGCATCATGCACCGCGCCGCGTTCAAGGGGGCGCGCACCACGTTCGACGAGTTGCCCGTCGAGGAGCACTACGATCTCGTCGTGGCGGGGGCGGGCCTGAGCGGCCTCGCCACGGCCCTGTTCTACCGCGAGCGGTTCGGGCCCGCGTCGAAGATCCTGATCGTGGATCCCATGGCGGACTTCGGCGGTCATGCGGCCCGCAACGAGTTCGAGGTCGATGGGCGAAGGCTCATCGGGTATGGCGGCTCCGAGAGCCTCCAGTCACCGGTCCTCAACTTCGGCCCGGCCACGAAGCACCTGATGTCGATGATTGGGGTCGACATCGGCAAGTTCGAGACGGAGTACTTTCGGCACGCGCTCTACGCCGATCTGGGTCTGTCGAGAGGGACGTTCTTCGGCGCCGAGCAGTTCGGGCGCGACACCCTGGTGACCGGCGACCCGACGACCTGGATGTCGGACGATGTGCCGAGGGGGCGACTCAACGCTCGTTCGTTCGAGGAGTTCTTCGGGCTGTTTCCCATGTCCGAGGCGTCGCGCGGGCAATTGCTCGCGCTCTACACGACCTCACGCGTCACGCTCGCATCCCTGCCCTCGACCGACGCACGCTCGGCCTATCTCAGCACCACAAGCTACGCGGACTTCCTGCGCGACGACTGGGGCCTCGGTGACGAGGCGCTGCGCTACTTCGCGCAACGCACGGCCGACTTCTTCGGCCTGGCTCCCACACACATCCCCGCGCTCGATGCCGGCCACTACGGCCTGCCAGGTCTGTAGGGCATCGCGCTCGACCACGGCGAGCATGACGCGGGTACGCCGGGCCCGCTGGACGAGCCCTACGTCCACCACTTCCCCGATGGCAACGCATCGCTGGCACGCCTGATGGTGCGCGCGCTCATCCCTGCCGTGGCGCCCGGGAGCACGATGGAAGACATCGTCCTCGCGCCCTTCGACTACGCGCTGCTCGACACACCCGCGTCCAGCGTGCGGCTCCGGATCGGGTGCACCGTGGCCTGGGCGCGCGACACCGCGGATGGCGAGGTCGATGTGGGGCTCGTCCACAACGCCGACGGTCGTCGCGTGCGCGTGCGCGCGAAGCACTCGACGCTCGCGTGCTTCAACATGAGCATCCCCTACCTCCTCGACGGACTGTCGCCCGAGCAGTCCACGGCGCTGGCAGGGAACGTCAAGGCACCCTTGATCTACACCAACGTGGCGCTGCGCCAGTGGCGTCCGTGGGTGGCGCTGGGCGTGCACGAGATCTTCGGGGTCGACACGTTTCACTCACGCGTGAAGCTCGACTATCCGGTCGCCTTGGGCGGCTATCGCTGTGCGGTCGATCCGTCGGAGCCTGTGCTGGTGCACATGGTCCACGTGCCGCTCGTGCCGGCCGCGAGCGATCCACGGGCGGCGTTGCGCGCCGCGCGCAAGACCCTGTTCGGCCTGAAGATCGAGGACTACGAGCGGCACATCCGGGAGGACCTCACGCGCATGCTCGGGCCGGGCGGCTTCGATGCGGAGCGCGATATCGCCGCCATCACCGTCAACCGGTGGTCCCACGGGTACTCCTATGGTCCCAACACCTTGATGGAGCCGGAGAACGTGGGGCAGCGCAGCATGGAGCGCGCCCGCGCACCGCTCGGTCTAGCCCTGACCCGATTTCGTGGACACCTCCCATCCCTCTCCCGTCATGATGAAGGTGTCTATGAAGAAGTCGTCCACGTCGGCCCGTCAGCGCCGGTCGTTTACTCCAGAGTTCAAGGCCGAGGCGGTCCGTATCGCCCGGACCCCGGGGAAGTCCAGCGCCCAGGTTGCGCGCGAGCTCGACCTGACCGTCACGTGCCTACGCGCCTGGGTGAAGCAGGCAGCCATTGATGCGCGGCCCACCGCCCAGGGGCCACTCACCACCGATGAGCGCACCGAGCTGACGCGGTTGCGGCGGGAGCTCCGCGTCGTCGAGCAGGAGCGCGACTTTCTAAAAAAAACGGCGGCGTACTTCGCGAGGAGCCAGTCGTGAGGTACGCGACCATCGCCGCCCACGTGGGCATGTACACCGTCGCGTTCATGTGCCGCGTGTTCGGCGTGGCGCCCTCCGGCTACTACGCTTGGCGGACGTGCCCCACGTCGTCGCGGGCGCAGGAGGACGAGGTGCTCGAGGTGGAGGTGCGGGCCGTTTTCGCAGCAAAACGCAAGCGGTACGGCAGCCCGCGGGTCCATGCCGAACTCCGCGCCAACGGTCGTCGCGTCGGCCGCAAGCGGGTCGCGCGGCTCATGCGCAGGGGCGGCCTTCGGGCACGGGCTCGACGCCGCTTCCGCAACACGACGCTGTCGAAGCATCGCGAGCCCATCGCCCCCAACCTCGTGGCGCGGCAGTTCGAGGTCAGCGCTCCAAACCAAGTCTGGGTCACCGACCTGACCTAGTCGCCGACGGCGTCGGGGTTCGTCTACCTGGCCGTCGTCCTGGACCTGTACGCGCGCCGTGTCGTTGGCTGGGCGGTCTCGGACAACCTCGACGCGACCGTCGCCATCACCGCGCTGCAGCGCGCGCTCGCGCTTCGCCCGGTGCCCGACGGCCTCGTGCATCACAGTGACCGCGGCGTGCACTACGCGTGCGCCGACTACCGCGCCGTCCTCGGCACGCACGGCATCAAGCGCAGCATGAGCCGCAAGGGGAATTGCTGGGACAACGCCGTCGCCGAAAGCTTCTTCTCGTCGCTCAAGTTCGAGCTCGAGGACCACGCGCAGTGGCACGACCTCCACGATGTCGAGCGCGACGTCGCGGTGTACATCGACGGCTTCTACAACTCGGAACGGAGGCACTCACACAATCGCTACTTGAGCCCTATTGACTTCGAACGCGAGTTCGCTCAACAAGGAATTGCGGCGTAACGCCGGTGTCCACGAAATCGGGTCAAGCCCACCCGGGTGACAATCGCTGGTTCGGACGCGGGCTGGGATCCCTACGCGCACTCGGCCTTCGAGCAAGCCCATCGCGCTGTTTCCGAGCTTCCATGACCCCCCAGACTTCGGGCGCGCACGCGCCTCGGCCGCGACCATGTGAGCAGCTCACGTGCCAGCCGACCCGACGAGATTCACGTGGGTCACGCCTCCGCACCGAAATGACCGCAGGCGCCATCTCGCGCCCTCGTCGCCGGTCGTTCCTGCTTCGCTTCGATCCGAGTTCACGGTGACCGAAGCTGGATCGAAGTGTCAGGTACAAATGCACGGCATCCCATGGTGGCAGCAGGCTCGACAGCTCCGTGAGGAACATGGACTCCACCGGCAGCTGCGTTGGCCACCCTCTCGTGCGGATCGAACCATGCGGACGCGCGTGGCGTCCCGGATGAGGTGATGAGCCGCGCGGCTACTTGTCGTCGAGGTGGGCGTAGGTCAGCGACAGGACGCCCGCGTTGCTGTCGTTGGGGCTGCACGCGAGGGTGATGCTCGCGGTCGCGGTCTTCCAGTACGCGGCCAGGTTGTCACCCTGGCTGGGCCCGAACCGACCGTCGAGCGAGGCGCGGAGCGTGCCCCAGCCCTTGCCGCAGTCCTCCATCGAGATGAAGCCCTCGGTCCACTCGATGTTGACCTCGCCCAGGCCGTCGGCGCCGAGCGTGAACTTGGTCACTGCCTGGTGGCCCTCGGCCATGCCGACGGACCACAGCCCACCGTCGGTGGGGGTGACGCGCGGGAAGGCTATGCGCCCAGAAGACCCTCAGTTGGGGCTCGTCAGCGGAGGCCGCCCAGCACCGACTCGACCAGAACCTCCACATCCAGAGCAACAACTATCATCTTGCCGTGCTGATGGACGTCGAAGATGTCACCCAACAGTTCCCCGGCAAATACAACCAGGGGTTGAACGAGATGCTGGACCACCACGTCGACAACAATCGCATCACCCCGCAGCAGCGGGACGACATCAAAGCCCAATGCAACCTGTAACCATGACCGAACCGAACATCGCCTCCATCGCACCGTACACCTCCGTAGGCCCCTACCGCTTCGAGGCCACGCCGACCGAATGCGCCGCCGTGGTCGGCCCTCCCGAAAGGTCCAGGGAGAAGCGCGCCCTCGGGCGCACGTACGAGCAGCGCGGGCTCGTTGAGGCCGTCTACGAAGGCGGAGTCCTCGTGCAGGTGGAGTACCGCGACGGCGCGCAGGTTGAACTTGAGGGGCTCGACCTCTTCGGCGACCCGAAAGCGCTGGAGAAGCTGCGCCTCGCGCACACCGACGCGACGGAGCAGAAGCAGTTCGTGAACTTCCCCGCGCTTGGCGTATGCCTTGGAGGCTTCGGCAAGCGTCGACTCCCTGAGGGACGCCTCGCGATCGTCTACGCGCGCAGCAAAGCGAAGTACATGACCCTGTTGGGATCCGTGTGAGGCCTCTGACCCTCGACGACCTCGCCCGCGCCCTCGATGCGCTCGGGATCGCCGACGCCCACCGCGACGCGCTGCTCACCCACGCCCGCCCCGAGGTGGCGCTCGCCCTCGCGCCCGACGATGTGCCCGTGGGCGCATCGAAGATCGGCGGCGCGCTATGCGCAACGCGCGCGGGCCTCGCGTAGGATGGAGCCACCGTGGACGACCGCACGACCCGCTGGGAGGTCACCGCCGCCGCGATCCCGGGAGCGCTCGTGATCGCGGTGCTGTTCCACCTGTGGCCGACCGGCCAGTTCCTCCAGCGCACGTGGCTGGCGATGCCGGTCCACGAGCTCGGCCACGCGGTGACCGCGTGGTGGTGCGGTTTCGGCGCGATCCCGACGGTGTGGAAGACGATGATCCCGGAGGAGCGCGGCCTGGTCTGGGTGCTGGTGGCGGGGCTCGAGGGGGGGCTGTTCTGGCTCGGGTGGCAGCGTACATGGATGGCGCTGACCGGCGCCGCGCTCGGCCTCGCGCTTCTCCAGCTGATCGGCACGCAGGCGCAGCCGGACACGGCGCGGGTGTGGATCACGTTCGGCGGCGACGCCGGGGGGATGGTCCTCGGCACGCTGCTGATGGCGAGCTTCTTCGTCCCCAGGCTCGCCGAGCACGGCCTGCGGTGGGGCCTGCTCTCGATCGGCGCGGCCGCGTTCGTGGATCCGTTCGCGACGTGGTGGGCCGCGCGCACCGATCCGGACGTGATCCCGTTCGGCGAGATCGAGGGCGTCGGGCTCTCCGATCCGACGAAGCTGGTCGAGGAGCACGGCTGGACGATCGCGCAGCTCGTCGGGCGCCACGTCACCGTCGGGGTGGTGTGCCTGGTGCTGCTCGGCGCGCTGACGGCGTGGCGGAGCTGGCTCGCCTGGCGAGATCGCTGAGAGACTGTGAAACAGTCTCGAACCCAGGGTGGGAACCCTGCGCGGCTTGCCGCGTAGGGCGGGGCGGAGCCCCGTGGAACTGAGAGCGGTCACTCGGCGGCGGCGAGCTGCGCCTTGATGAACGCGAGCGCGGCGGGGAACGCCGCCATCAGCCCGGGCTGGGCGAGCAGCGCCTGCTGGACCACACCCTCGAGGCGGAAGCTATGCGCCGAAGGGAAGTTCTCCAAGGGCGAGGTGGATCTCGACGTCGCCAAGCTGGCGGTGATCGGCGAGGGCAAGGCGCCCGAGCTGCTCGACTTCTTCGGCGTCGAACTGCCGGACGGGGTCCGGGATAACCTCGACATCAAGGTTTCGGTGCGCGCCGAGGTGGCGCTCAGCGCCGAGGACGTGGCGCGGCTGGCCCGGATGAGCAAGCACGGCCGCGAGATGGCCAAGCACCTCTATGCGCTGGGAGGACCGCGCGCCGCTGCACCTGACCCGGCTCGAGAAGCTGCCGCCCGACACCGCGCTCTCGCTGCAATGAACGCATGCCGTGGGTGCTTCACACAGGCCCCCTCGAACATCGCGACGCCCAAGCGCCCGCACGAACATCGCCGCGAGCGACGTCAGAGCGCGCCGGCCTCGGCGTTTGGCTGAGCGTTCAGCGACGCAGTCGAGTCGGCCTACTCGATGTCCTGGCCGAGCCAGCGGATCCGGCCGGCGGCATCGGCGAGGAGGAACTTGGGCGTCATCGGTGAGGACGTGCGCCAACGCGGTGTCCTGTTCGCCGAGCGACCGGCCGAGCACGCGAGGCGGGCGGTGCGCAAGTTCACCGCAGTGCGGGTCGTCGGCGCCCGCCCCAGGATGCAGCGACATGAGATCCCTCCGCCCCTGGCTCGTCGCTCTCGCGCTCGCCACCGTGCCCCCCCACCTCGCCGTCGCCTCCGAGGAGCACGGGGAGGCCGCGCTCGAGCGCGAGAGCCTCGGCACGGCCGCGCTGTTCGCGCCCACCTCCGCCACCGCCCACGAGGTGATGCAGGGCCTGCTCTGCCAGTGCCCGGGGTGTCAGGCCAAGCGGATCACGATCAGGGACTGCGCGTGCGGCTACGCCGCCCAGCAGCGCGAGCAGGTACTGGCCGTCCTCGCGACCCAGGATCTGGCCACACCCGAGGGGCGAGCCGCTGCGGCGCGCGCCGCCTTCGCCGATCAGGTCACGCGGTACGGAGGAGGCGTGCGCGCCCAGCCCTCGAGCTCGATGGTGTGGCTGCTCCCGATGGCGGCCGCCACTGGCGGCCTCGGCCTCCTGATCGCGGGCGCGCGCCGCTGGCGGCGACGGGCGGCCCCGGCCACCGCGGCGACTGCTCCCGAGGACGACGTACTGGCCGATCGCCTCGACGACGAACTCGCGCTGTCTGACTGACAGGGCGGATCGAACGATCGGATGGTGAGGAGGACCGGTCGAGGCCTGCTGATCGAAGCTGCCACATCAGCGAACGGGCGGCCCACCTGGACAGGGCACACCCGTCGAGCCTGGCCTCCGCGTCAGCGCGCCAGACGGCGGTGCCGGCCGGCACCCATCACCCGCGTGCCGGCGCGGAACGGGAGCGGCGGATCGGACAGCTTGATGTCCGCGAACATGATGTTGGTCGACGACGTGGTCCGGATGTACTCGACCACGCGCTCGATCTCGGCGCGCGAGTAGATCTTCCAGTAGCCCTGCATCGACGCGTAGGCGGTGCCGTCGTCAAGCACTCCATGGGTGCCGAACGCGATCATCTTGGCCTGGGCCTCGGCGGACCGCGAGAGCCAGTTGGAGGCGTTGCGGCCCTCGCCAGGGTGGAGCCACACCTTGAACTTCGTGGAGTCGGGCTGCGCGCCCGAAAAGTCGGCGTGGCAGTTCGAGCACGGCTGCGCACCATACGTCTCGAACGTGACCCCCTCGCCGCTGAGGACCTGCAGCGCCGTCTTCCCCGAATCAGGCGGGAGAACCACGCACGAGATCCCGTTACAGCCGTTGACCCCCGAGCACGAGTGCTCGGTGGTGAGGCCGGGGTCCCAGTCGCCGTAGAAGAACCCAGCGCACTTGTTCATCCCGGAGCACGCCGAAATGATCTCGACATACCCGTCGCGGGCGTCACATGCCGCCTTGACCTCGGCGAACGTCCGGTTGCCCTCGGTCTCGCTGATCACCTTCGATGGCTCCTCCGGCGGCGCGTCGATCGAGGCGGCATCGATCGGCGGAACCACGACCGCTGCGTCGGGCACCGGATCGGGGTCGGGCGTCACCTTGGCGTCGTCCGAGCAGGCGACCGCGCCAAGCCCGAGCAGACCGGACAGCGCGGCGGCCCACAGCCGCGACGAGGGGGCCGCACTGCCGAGGATGGTGGAGGAGGCGGGGGGGTGTTTTGTGGAGTTCATGGTGGGGCTCGTGGAGGTGGTGATCATCAGTCAAGGTTCAGGGAGATGTCGTGGAAGTTCGAGGTGTCGGGGAGCGTGAGGATCAGCGGGGCTTGATCCTTGCGGAACGGGACGACGAGCGAGGCGCCACTGCCGTTCTTGTCGGTGTGCTCGATCACGACCTGGTAGTCGCCCGCCAGGACCTCGCACCCCGTGAGGTCGGTGAGGTCCCAGGTGACGTCGTGGGTGGTGTGGCTCAGCTGCGTCGCCCCGGTGATCGCGTCGGTGACGTCGCCTTCCGAGGCGCCGTTGAAGCGCAGGAGGTACCGTGCGCGGGTGCGCCCCCAGCGCTCGACGGTCTTCACGAACGCGCCCGCGCGGGTCTCGATCCAGATCGCACCGACGTTGCGCGGCGCGAACCGCCCGCCCACCGGCGACGTCCGCACCTGGATCTGGAGCGTCGTCAGGGGCGAGGGATCCGGCCCGGCGCACGTCGACGACACCGCCGCGTCGACCATGAACAGATCGGTAGGCAGCGGTGTCCCCGCCGCAAGATCGTCGGGATCGTAGCGCGGCTCGAAGCATCCACCGAGGGCCGCGAGAAGCGCGACGAGCATCCACCGCGTCGCGAACATTGACACCGTCCCGCGCGCGATCAACATAGCCGCATGCGCACCCGGCTCGTGCTGACGCTCGCGTTGCTCGGCTCCGCGTGCGCCACCCGCACCGGCACGATCACCCAGGCGTCGACGAGCGTGTACGTCCGCACCGACAGCGATCGGACGACCGTGGTATCGCCGCAGGCCAAGGTGGCGGCAACAATTGGCGAGGCGACCGTCGAGGTCGCCTACGCCGTGGACGCGTGGACCGGGGCGTCGGTCGATGTCGTGACGGCGGCGACCGCGGCGATCCAGGAGACCCGGAACGAGGTCACCACCGGCGTGGGCTACCAGGGCAACCGCGGCACCCTGAGCGCGAGCTACCGCTACTCGGCGGAGCCCGACTACTGGTCCCACGGGCTGGTCCTCGGCTACAAGCGCGAGCTCGCGGGCAAGAACACCACGCTCGGCATCGACGCGCTGCTCAGCGACGATACGGTCGGGCGCGCCGGCGACCCGCTGTTTCGCCAGGGGCTGCGCGGCGCCGGCGCCCGCGCCGCGCTCACGCAGATCCTCGATCGCCGGAGCCTCGTGGACTGTCGTGGGAGAGCCTTCACCTCGACGGGTTCCAGGCGAGCCCGTACCGGTTCGTGGCGATCGGCGAGACCGGGACGTGCGCCACCGGCGCGCCGTTCTGCGTCCCCGAGGACGCGCCGGCGCAGCGGACCCGTCACGCCGCGGTGCTGCGCGGGCGCCGCGCTCTCGACGA
The DNA here is from genome assembly GCA_964203225.1 of Kofleriaceae bacterium. GTDB lineage: Bacteria > Myxococcota_A > Polyangia > Haliangiales > Haliangiaceae > JABFXX01. The sequence continues at coordinate 11,073 of CAXNMK010000034.1, read as the reverse complement.
GCGGATGTCGGCGGGCCTCGACTACCGGCTCTACCTCGACAGCTGGGGGCTGCGCTCGCACACCCTCCAGCCCGACCTCGCGTACCGCGTGTCGGATCACGGCGTCGCGTCGGTCCGCTACCGCTACTACACGCAGAACGAGGCGAGGTTCTACCGGCCGCGCTACTTCGATCTCGCGACGACCACGTTCGCGACCCGCGACCGCAAGCTGTCGGCGTTCTACGCCCACGAGATCGGCGCGAACTACCTGCACCGGTTCGAGCTCGGTGACGGCGGAACCGTGATCGTCGCCGGCCTCCGTGCGTCCGCGACCGCGATCCGCTACCTCGAGTTCGTCGGCCTCAGCTTCGTCCGCGCCTTCGAGGTCACCTCGCTGCTCGGGCTCGAGCTCGATTGACCGCCGGCGTCGCCGGAGCCCGACGACACCCAGCGCGATCGCGGCGAGTCCCCCGGCGCCGGTCCCGCCGTCGCTGGACGCGCACCCGCCGGGGCCGGCATCGCCCGCCCGGCGCAGCGTGGTCCGGACCTCGAGGGCCCCGTCTCCGTCGAGGGTGGCCGAGCTGTCGCTCTGGACGGCGGCGAGCGCGAACGTCAGGGTCGCCTCGTCGGGCGCGATGAACGACAGATCGAGCCGGCTCGCCCCGCAGTCCGTGACGCCCAGGATCAGACGGGCCCCGACGTCGATGGCATACGCGGCCGCGGGCCCATCGGGCGCGCCTTCGCAGCGCGCCTCGGCGGCGAGGACCGTCGGGAGCTCCACCGATGGGTGCACGCCGCTCGCCGTGAGCAGCTCGAGCGCGAGCGCGTGCGACACCTCGGGCGCCGCCCAGGTGATCGCGACGTCGTAGCGCGTGCCTGGCACGAACCGGTCCGGCAACCCGCGGATCGTCATCACCGGTGGTTGACCGCCTCGGTGACACACGGCGCACCCTTGCCCGTCGACCGGCGAGCCGGTGAAGTAACGGCCGCCTCCACCACCGGTGTCCGCCGGCGCGGCGAACAGCGCCGGATCGGAGAACGCCTGCGCGCCACCCGCGTGCCCCAGCATGGAGACGACAACGCCCACCCCGCACAAGACGCGGGTCATGGCGGCGCCTCCGCGGTGGCCCAGAAGAACAGCGCGCGGAACCGCGGATCCTCCTTGGATGCGTAGATGCTCCCGCCCCACGGATCGTCCCCCGCGTGGCCCGCGCCGCCCGCGGCCACGGCGAGCGGCTTGCGCAGGAGCGGGGAGCGGCGCACCCCGTCGGGCCCGCTCAGCATCGAGCGGGCGCGCGCGGAGCTGAGGGCGAGTTCCTCCGAGGTCGGCGGATCGTAGGGCGCGCTCGCCGGGTCGAGGCGGGTTCGCCCCGGGCCGTGGATGCTGAAGAACCGGCGCGGATCGCCGTGGCACGCGGGAAAACCGCAGTCCGCCAGCAGCACGGGGTACACGGTCGTCCGGAACGCGGCCGCATCCGCCGCCGGGATCGCGAGCGGCGCCTCGGGCTCGACACACCCCCCGGCGAGCGCGTACAGAAGCGCGCACACGACGTGGCGCCTCACGCGACATCCTCGAGGCGGCTCCAGAACCCGAGCTGCAGGCCCTCGGCGAACCACCGCTCCACGTCGAGAGGCTGCCCCGCGGCCGCGACCTCGAGTCGCGCGACCGCGTCGGCCACCGGGTAGGTCCGCAGCAGCCGCACCAGCAGGGCGTGCGCCGCATCGAGCGGGAGCACCCGCTGCCCGCCAGGCCCGCGGCAGATCGCCCACGCGCGCCGACCACCGACGTGGGGTGCGGGGGCGGTCACCGCCTGCTCGGGCACGGCCGCCGCGAGCTCGCGGCGGAGCTCGATCAGCGGGCAGCCCTCCTCGACCAGGGCGAACGCGGGCGACTCGCGCAGCCGCGCGCGTGGTAGCCGCGCCGCGTCGGCCGGGCCGAGGCGCAGCGCGGGCTGCTCCGGCGCGGAGAACACCGCGCGGAACGCATCGTCGATGCCGATCGCGTCGATCAGCGCGCGCGGCGGGAGTCCGCGGTCGCGCTCGAGCGCGGCGGCGGCCGCGTCGGCGGCGACGAACGGCGCGAACCCCTCGACCGCGCGGCCGAGATCGTGACCGACCGGCGGGTGCGCCAGCAGGAACCGCGCCGCCAGGCTGTTGAACTCCCACGCACCCAGCAGCGCGGTGGCGAGCCGGTAGGCCTGCTGCATCACCCCGAACAGCCGGAACCAGTACTGGCGGTTGTAGACGGCGAGCCGGGCGTGGGCGTCGCCGACGATGGCCGCACACAGCTCCGGCGTGTACAGCTCGGCGCGCGCGCGCAGCGTCCCCGTCGCGCGATCGAGCGGCGTCCGCAGCGCCTGCCCGAACCCACGCTGGAGCACCTCGAGGCGCGCGATCGCCGAGCTCGTCACGCGGCGGCCCCCCGGACCTGCGTCGCGCGGGTGACCTCGTCGAGCAAGGCCGGCATGGGCGGGATGGCCGCGTCCCACTCGATCAAGGTCGGGAAGGGCCCACCGGCCGCCCACGCGTGCGCGTACAGGGCCCACACCTCGTCGCTCACGGGGTGGTCGTGCGTGTCCACGATCACGCCATCTGGCTGGCGCGTGTGCCCGGCGAGGTGCACCTGCAGGACGCGCGAGAAGTCGATCGCCGCGAGGTACGCCTCGGCGTCGAACCCGTGGTTCACGCTGGACACGTAGACGTTGTTGATGTCGAGCATGAACCCGCAGCCGGCCAGCTCGACCACCCGGGTGTAGAACTCCCACTCGGTCATCGTGGAGTCCCGAAACTCGACGTAGCTCGACAGGTTCTCGAGCCCGAATGGACGCCCGAGCCGCCGCTGCACGGCGCGCGCGCGCTCGGCGGCGAGCTCGACGAGGTCATCCGTGTACGGTGTGGGCAACAGGTCGTGATGCGCGATCCCGTGCGCGCCGGTCCAGCACAGGTGGTCGGTGACGAACGGCGCATCGATGGCGTCCGCGAGCCGGCACACCTGATCGAGGTACGCATCGTCGAGCGGCGCGTGCCCGAGCAGGTTGAGCGAGACCCCGTGCATCACGACCGGATAGCGGGCGCGGACCTGCGCGAGGTGCCGGGACGCGGCGGGCGACGCAGCGATGAAGTTCTCGCTGATGATCTCGAAGAACCCGAGGTCCGGCCAGTGCTCCAGGATGAACGGGTAGTGGACGGGCCGCAGGCCAACACCGACGGCGTCGCGGGGCAGCATGGGGATCGGGCGTTCGGGGAGCAAGGTGACGAGCGAGGTTGGAGCCTCGGTGCTACCACGCGTCGCGCCGCACCCTCGTGCGTGATTTTTTCGCACCGAGGCCCTCGGTGAGGCCTGGTATGGTGCTGCCGTGCCGTGGTCCGTCCCGCTGATGCTCGTGTTTGCTGTTGCCGTCGGCGGAGGCTGCACGCGGGTCCAGGCCCATCAGCGCGGGACGCTCGCGCGGGTGGACATGGAGCTCGGCACGTTCGCCCCGCTGGCCGCCGGCGAGGATCACGCGCGCGGCTACCGCGAGGGATCCAGCGGCGGCTCCAAGGGCAAGGCCGGAGGCTGCGGATGCAACTGAGGACGATCGTGACAGCGCTCGCGCTGGCGAGTGGATGTGATGCGGCGGAGCCCGTCGCGGCCGATGCGGCAGCGGGCGCGCTCGATGCGGGCGCGCTCGACGCCGCGGTCGATGCCCCACCGATCGACGCGCCCGGATTCTGCGACAGCGAGACCCGCGATGACCGCTACGCGCCCGGGATGGTCAAGCTCGGCCCGGCCGGCTACGAGTTCAAGCTGGTCTCGAGCACCCCGGGCCCGCCCCGCAAGGGCAACAACGCGTGGGTCATCCAGGTCTCTCACCCGGACCCGGTGGACGGCCTGGCCTTGTCCGCGGTGCCCTACATGCCGGACCACGGCCATGGCACGGCGGTGGTGCCCGTGATCACGGCCGCGGGAAACGGCACGTACACGATCTCGCCCGTCAACCTGTTCATGACCGGGCTGTGGTCGGTGCGGCTCACCGCCCGCGAGGCCGGGGCCGGCGGCGCCGAGCTCGACCACGCCGACTACCTGTTCTGCGTCAGCTCGCTGTAGACCGAGCGCGAGGCGCGCGCCCGAGACGGTCCGTGGGTCCGCGCGCGGAGCGCAGCGGCGCGATCGGCGATGGATCGCGTCTCCCCTGTGGGTGAGGGCGCCTCGGTCAGAGGACCTGGCCCGCTCGAGGCCTCGAGCGTCGGTGCCGCTGCGGCGCGTGGATCCGCGCGCCGGGTTGGTCGACCGGCTAGATCGCGTCGGGATCGGGCGACTGCACGATCACCGTGCGCGTGAACGAACGCAGCGCGGCCTCGATCGAGAGCGTGCCGAACCCGGACTTGTCAGCGGCGGTGAACCCGAACGTGTCGGGGCCGCGCTGGCACACGTCGTCGAGGTTGATGCGCGCGGTGAACGGCGCCAGCGCGAGGACGAGGGCTCGCCGGGCAGGCCCCGCCGGGCCATGGATCCCCACCTGCTGGCCGTACGGTGAGGCCCGGTGCCACGCGATCACCTCGTCGAGGTCGGTGTAGCGCGCGATCGGAACCACCGGGCCGAACTGCTCCTCGTGGTGGATCCGCATGCCCTCGGCGACGTGATCGAGGACGGCCGGCCGCATGATCGCGTAGTAGCCGCGACCACCGTCGGGGTTGACCAGCGTCGCACCGCGCGCGAGCGCATCCTCGACGTACGCCCACATCCACGCGAGCTTGCGCTCCTCGGGCAGCGGCGTGATCGCTGCCGCGGGATCCCACGGCATGCCGAGCGGCAGCGCGGCGATCCGCGCGCCGAGCGCCGCCACCAGCGCGTCGCCCTCGGCGCCCGCCGGCGCGAACACGATCTTCTCGGCGGTGCAGCGCTGGCCGTTGAAGCCGAGCGCGCCCCGGGCGAGCTTGGGCGCGACCACGGCGGGGTCGGCGCCGGGCAGCACGACGGCGGCGTTCTTGGCGCCGAGGCCGAGGATCTTGTGGACGAAGCTCGGCGTGGGGTGGCGCCCGAGGATCGCGTTGGCGGCCTGCTCGCTGCCGATGAACGCGACCACGTCGATCGTGCCCTTGGGGTGACCGAACAGGTCGTTGCTCGACGCCGCGATCAGCGAGGGCAGCACGGCCCGGCCGTCACCGGGCAGCAGCGCGACGACGCCGGCCGGGAACGCATCGGCGAACGCCTGCGCGAGCAGCTGGTTGGCGAGCACGCCGAACCGCGGGGTCTTGGCGATCACGACGTTGCCGACCAGCAGCGCCGGGATGATCGTGGTGAGGAACTCGTTGATCGGGTAGTTGAACGGCGCCACGCACAGGACGATGCCGGCGCGCATAGTGGCGCGCCTGACAACCGCCTCGGCCGAGGTCGACGCCAGGGAGCACCTGTCCGAGGCCCTGACGGACATCGACCGTGCGCTGGGCGAGCTGGGCAGCGCCTACGAATCGCTGCAGCCCACGGCCGCCGGCTACCCCGACTACGCCACGCTGCGCGCCGCGCAGGAGGCCGACCAAAGCTCCGCGTGAGCACGTCGTCGACACTCGAGAGGATCCCGCGATCACCGCCCGACCGGCTCCGGTCGTGCCCGGGGAGCAGGTCGCGCGACGACGGTGGTGGTGCTGGGTCAGCGCCCGCGCAAGTAGAACCCGCCGCCGCCGAGCAGGAACACGATCAGGACGATGATGAGAATGGTGGGCATGGCCCGACGTGGAGCAACACGTGTGCCGTGGGTCCGCTGGCACGAGGTTCCCGCACGGCGCGCCGTCGGTGGACGCGCTCACAGCGGGCTGGCCCCTCCGCGCCACCTCTGCGCTCACGACCGGGCGCCCTCGCCAGCGCGCTGGGAGCGCGCGGGTTCACGCCGCACTCAGCGCGCCGCTGAATCCGGCCGGACCCGTGAGCGCGATCGATGTCACGACCTGCGCCGCCCGCATGACCACCAAAACCGCGACGTCGATGTCGCGGTCCACGCCCGCCCCGGCGCCGCAAGTACCTGAATCGTCTGGATGGCGCCCTCAGGGCGAGCGCGGCCCCGGCGTTGCGATCGGGGTGGCCATGACCAAGGTCGTGGCCATCGCTCTGCTCGCCCTCGCTCCCTCGTTCCCGCGCCCGAGCGGGGCCTGTTCGGTCATCCGGGACGGTGGGTCCCACGACCTCGATCCCACCGCCCGCGTCGACCAGATCGCCCCGAGCGAGGTGACCGCCATCGGCGAGGTGTTCCGCGCGGACCCGGATGGCGGCGGCGGAGGCTGCGGTGGAGCCCAGGACTCGTGTGGGGGTGGCCTGAGCTTCGTGTCGGTGCAGGTCAGCGCCATGGACGATCAGACCGCGCAGGCGCAGCTCGGGTACCGCACGACGATCGTCGGCGGGACCCCGCCGCGCGGGCTGCAGCCGCCGCTCGACGATCGCCGGGCGTCCGGCGGACAGCTCAACTGGTTCTTCGACACCACGTTCACCGGCAGCTTCTCGGTCGACTATGCGCATCCTCGCGGAGAGGGCCACCTGGCCGATCGTCATCATGTGCGCGGTGCTCAAGGTGTCGGCGTCCGGGTTCTATGCGTGGTTGAAGCGTGGGCCGTCGGACCACGACCAGAAGGACGAGCGGCTGAAGGTGAAGATCGCCGCCTCGTTCGCCCAGAGCCGGAAGACGTACGGCAGCCCGCGGGTGCACGCCGATCTCGAGGACGAGCACGTCGGCCGGAATCGGGTCATCCGGCTGATGCGCGAGGGCGAGCTCGTTGCACGGGTTCGCAAACGGTACCGCTCGACGACGATGAGCGCGCACGACCAACCGATCGCCCCGAACGTGCTGAACCGCGAGTTTGAGGCGGCGGCGCCGAACCAGCGCTGGGTGGGTGACACGACCGAGCTGCTGACCCCGACCGGTCGGTTCTACCTCGCGGTCATCGTGGACCTCTACGCCCGGTTCGTCGTCGGGTGGGCGATGAGCGCCGTCAACGACCGGCACCTCACCATGGCCGCGCTGGCGGCGGCCATCAAGCGGCGGCGGCCCGACATCGGGTTGCTCCATCACTCCGACCGGGGCAGCACGTACACCTGCGAGGACTACTATGCGCAAGGTCACGCTCAACCGCCAGATGGACAAGGCGCTCGACAAGATCGCGTTCCTGCCGTGGGCGCTCAGCGTCGATCGCTGGCGCTGGGACGTGTTCTCGGGCGCCGTCTCGCCCGAGCAGTACAACCAGCACTGGTGGGACCTCCGCCTCAAGTACCAGGGCATCGCGCCGCCGATCGCGCGCGCCGCGACCGACTTCGACGCGGGCGCGAAGTACCACGTGCCGGCGAACGTCCCGTACATGCGCTACTTCCTCGCCGCGATCCTCCAGTTTCAGTTCCACCGCTCGCTGTGCCAGAAGGCGGGCTTCACCGGCCCGCTTCACGAGTGCTCGGTGTACGGGAACGAGGCGGCGGGCAAGGCGTTCTGGGCGATGCTCGAGAAGGGCGCGACCCAGCCGTGGCAGGACACGCTGTTCGATCTGACTGGCCAGCGCGAGATGGACGCGTCCGCGATGCTCGCGTACTTCGCGCCGCTCCAGGCGTGGCTGACCGAGCAGAACAAGGGCCAGCAGTGCGGCTGGTGAGCTGACGGAGATGCCCAGGCGGGCCCCGCACAGAGGGCCCGCCGCATCGAAGGAATGCCGCGCAGCGGCCGCGCGCGGGCCTGAGCGCCGCGCGACGACGACGACGACGACGACGACGGCTCCCTGCGCGGGGGCCGTTCGTCGTTTCGGACTGAGCCGCCGAGGCGGCTCCGCGCAGCGGGCCGCCAGACCGGATGAACAGGTGCGCAGCGACCTGTTCATCCAACGACGAGCGACGCGGACGCCGGCGCAGCCCGGCTGACGTGGGGCGCACCTCTCGGCGAAGGAACGCCGCGCAGCCCGGCTGACGTGGAGCGCACCTCTCGGCGAAGGAACGCCGCGCAGCGGCGGGACGGACCGCGCGAGCCCCGGGCGCGAGGCTCCAGGATCCGTGGCCCGGGGTCGCTGGCCAGAACAGCAGGCACCAGATCAACACGACTGACCTGACCAGGCGATCCGCCACCCCGATCGCAAGTGGTCGTTCTTCCTCGGCGAGGGACCCGCGGCGAGCTGGCACACGCGCTGCACAAGGGATGGTCACCAATCCTCGTCACCCTCGGAGAACGCCATGATGACCGCCAAGAAGCTCTCGATCCTCCTCGCCCTCGCCGCCGCTGCCACGGGTTGTGCCGCCGACGCGCCTGACGCGGGTGGTGAGGACGGCGGTGGCGGTGGCGGCGGCGGCGGTGGCGGCGAGGACTTCACCCCGATGACCGCGGACGGCACGTACTCGGTCCGCAGCAAGTTCGACCTCGCGACCAACGCCCCGGGCGCGGTCGGCGATGTGGTCAACACGATCATCGACGCGACCGACAGCGGCGACGACCCGGCCAACTGGCTGCTCGAGCAGGTCATCAACCAGCTCCCCAGCGGCACGGTCAGGAACCTGCTCGACAGCGCCCGCCCCTACGTGGCCGGCTACCTCAACGACCAGCTGATCAGCTACGCCCCGGACTTCGTCGGGACCATGATCCAGATCGGCAACGATTTCGGTCAGATGGCCAAGAACTTCGGCACCAACGAGAAGCTCGTCGTGACCGGCTCGGCGTCGCCCTACACCGCGGTCAAGACGGTGACCGGCGCGCACTTCAAGATCGACTCGGTCGAGACCGACGTGGCGTTCGCCGACCACAACATGGCCGACATCGTGGTCAACGGCGTCAGCGTGACGGTCAGCCCGACCAGCCAGTTCGGCATCGGCCAGCACACGGTCCCGATGTCCTACGGCAGGGTCCTCCACATCGGCCTCGACGCCGCGATCATCCCGATGATCGACTCGTCGGCCTCGAACCTGGGCGAGCTGTTCCAGGGCCTGGTCGACTGCAACCAGGTCGGCCAGCTGATCGCCAGCCAGATCGGCGGCTTCGGCGCCGGCGCCCTCACCACCGCCTGCAACGCGGGCCTGGTCGCCGGCGCGGGCTTCATCTACTCGAAGATCGACGGCATCGACGGCTCGGCGATGGAGTTCGGCCTGACCGGCACCGCCCGCGCCATCGACAAGAACAACGACCGCAAGCTCGACACCCTCCAGACCGGCACCTGGGCCGGCGACCTCAGCTACGCCGGCACCCCGGCGCCGCTGACCGGCTCGACGTTCTACGGCGAGCGCATGTAACGACAGGTGCGACCTGCCGGGTGGTGACCCCGGCGATCGAGATTGGCTGACCGGCCGGGGCATTGCTGCTCCGGCCGGCGGCCGTTTCGGAGCCCCGGCCGGCGCCCGGTTCGGGGCCCCGGCCGGCGCCCAGTTCGGAGCCCCGGCCGGCGCCCGTTTCGGGGCTCCGGCCGGCGGCCGGTTCGGCCTGGCTGGCGCGGTGGCCATCCCGGTGGGACGCCGGGACCGATGGCCGCCGCAGCGGCTCGGCGCGCTCCTGGGACAGCGGGATGCCGATCCGGGGCCGATCCGGCGCGATCCACCGGACGGCTGGCGCGAGGCTCCAGGATCCGTGGCCCGGGGTCGCTGGCCAGAACAGCAGGCACCAGATCAACACGACTGACCTGACCAGGCGATCCGCCACCCCGATCGCAAGTGGTCGTTCTTCCTCGGCGAGGGACCCGCGGCGAGCTGGCACACGCGCTGCACAAGGGATGGTCACCAATCCTCGTCACCCTCGGAGAACGCCATGATGACCGCCAAGAAGCTCTCGATCCTCCTCGCCCTCGCCGCCGCTGCCACGGGTTGTGCCGCCGACGCGCCTGACGCGGGTGGTGAGGACGGCGGTGGCGGTGGCGGCGGCGGCGGTGGCGGCGAGGACTTCACCCCGATGACCGCGGACGGCACGTACTCGGTCCGCAGCAAGTTCGACCTCGCGACCAACGCCCCGGGCGCGGTCGGCGATGTGGTCAACACGATCATCGACGCGACCGACAGCGGCGACGACCCGGCCAACTGGCTGCTCGAGCAGGTCATCAACCAGCTCCCCAGCGGCACGGTCAGGAACCTGCTCGACAGCGCCCGCCCCTACGTGGCCGGCTACCTCAACGACCAGCTGATCAGCTACGCCCCGGACTTCGTCGGGACCATGATCCAGATCGGCAACGATTTCGGTCAGATGGCCAAGAACTTCGGCACCAACGAGAAGCTCGTCGTGACCGGCTCGGCGTCGCCCTACACCGCGGTCAAGACGGTGACCGGCGCGCACTTCAAGATCGACTCGGTCGAGACCGACGTGGCGTTCGCCGACCACAACATGGCCGACATCGTGGTCAACGGCGTCAGCGTGACGGTCAGCCCGACCAGCCAGTTCGGCATCGGCCAGCACACGGTCCCGATGTCCTACGGCAGGGTCCTCCACATCGGCCTCGACGCCGCGATCATCCCGATGATCGACTCGTCGGCCTCGAACCTGGGCGAGCTGTTCCAGGGCCTGGTCGACTGCAACCAGGTCGGCCAGCTGATCGCCAGCCAGATCGGCGGCTTCGGCGCCGGCGCCCTCACCACCGCCTGCAACGCGGGCCTGGTCGCCGGCGCGGGCTTCATCTACTCGAAGATCGACGGCATCGACGGCTCGGCGATGGAGTTCGGCCTGACCGGCACCGCCCGCGCCATCGACAAGAACAACGACCGCAAGCTCGACACCCTCCAGACCGGCACCTGGGCCGGCGACCTCAGCTACGCCGGCACCCCGGCGCCGCTGACCGGCTCGACGTTCTACGGCGAGCGCATGTAACGACAGGTGCGACCTGCCGGGTGGTGACCCCGGCGATCGAGATTGGCTGACCGGCCGGGGCATTGCTGCTCCGGCCGGCGGCCGTTTCGGAGCCCCGGCCGGCGCCCGGTTTCGGGGCTCCGGCCGGCGCGCCGAGTTCGGAGCCCCGGCCGGCGCCCGTTTCGGGGCTCTGGCCGGCGGCCGGTTCGGCCTGGCTGGCGCGGTGGCCATCCCGGTGGGACGCCGGGACCGATGGCCGCCGCAGCGGCTCGGCGCGCTCCTGGGACAGCGGGATGCCGATCCGGGGCCGATCCGGCGCGATCCACCGGACGGCTGG
>CAXNMK010000033.1:0-38211 GCA_964203225.1 Kofleriaceae bacterium | reverse complement strand
GCGCGAACGCAGGCCGGAAGTGATCCTCGTAGGTTGCGCCTCCAGCGGTCAGGGCGCGCCTCGCTGCGGCGATCTCGTCCGCCGACAGCCAGCTGATCCGCATGGGGTGAAGCGTACCAGAGGGCGCCTATCGCGCCTATCGCGTCCATCGCGCCCATCGCGCCCGCGCCGTCTACCGCCTCTTCGTGGGCTTGGGCGCAGGCGCCTTGGTCGTGGGGGTCCCGCCCAGGCCGCTGACCTCCTCCTCGATCCGGGTCTGGCCGGCGGCGTCCTTGCCCTTGTTGAGCTCGAGGTACTTGTTGAACGCGGCGATCGCCTTGTCCTGCTGGTGATCGGTCTTGTACATGAAGCCCAGATCGAACCAGGCCTCGCCGTTGCTCGGGTCGAGGCCGGTCGCCGTCTCGTAGGCGGCGATCGCCTGCTCGATCATCTCCTTGCGGCGGTAGGTGACGCCGAGGTTGAAGTGGAAGCTCGCGTCGCTGGGTGACAGCGCCACCGCCTTCTCGTACGCCTTGATCGCGTCGTCATCGCGCTTGGCCGAGCGGTACGCGACGCCGAGGTTGTTCCAGTACCGAGCGTCGTCGGGCTTGAGCTTGGTCGCCATCTCGAGGTCGACGATCGCCCCCGCGATGTCGCCCTTCTTCCGCTTCACCGTCCCGAGGTTGCCGCGGATCTCCGCGTCCTTGGGATCGAGCTTGCACGCGGTGGTCAGGGCCTCGATGGCCTTGTCGACCTGGCCGCCGCGGAAGTACGCCATCCCGAGGTTCGCCCACAGGCCCTTGTCCTTGGTGATCACCGCGGTCGCGCTCTCGTACGCGCCGATCGCCTTGGGCAGGTCGCCCTTGGCCTTGTACAGGTTGCCGAGGGACGACCACGCCATGCCGTGGCGAGGGTTGGCAGCGACGGCCGTCTCGAGGGCGGCGATCGCGTCGTCGGCCTTGCCCTGCTGCTTGTAGGCGAGGCCCTGCTTGTAGAGCGCGTCGGCGTCGTCGGCGAGCGCGGGGACTGAGATCAGCGTGCCGAGGGCGAACAGAATCGTGGCGAGCGAGCGCATGATTCCTCCTGGCGATCAGCCTAACACCGCCGGGTCGCACGCGCCGGATCGCGCCGGGCCCCCATCCCGGTTCGCGCTCGTTTCACGCATGCGTCAGGCCTGGGCGGCCACGGCCGGGGGCGCCGGGACGCCGAGTTCGACCTCGGCGAGGGCCTCCCCGCTCGCAGCGACGTCCTGGGACAGCTCCTCGAGCTGGAGGCCGTCCGCAGTGGCCGCGGCGCGCGAGGCCTCGAGCCCGGTCGCAGCGAGCTGGAACTTCTCGAGGGTGGTGACGTGGTTGTGCATGCGGGCGATCAGCCGCTCGCGGCCCTGGCGGATGTGGTCGCGGTAGCGGCGCTGATCGTCGAGGGCGGCGCGCGCGGCCTGGTACTGCGCCTTGACCTCGGCGTCGGTGGCCGCCGCGATCCGCGCGTCGAAGTCCTCCATCCGGCGCGTCAGCTCGGCCTCGCTGGCCGGGGTCAGCCGGACCTCGGCGCTCCTGGCCGCGACCTCGAGGGTCTTGAGCACGCCATCCCGTACGAGCGTGGCGCCCGCGTCGTCGGCGAGCCGGGTGCGCGTGGTGTGCCAGATCGCGACCGAGCGCTCGCACAGGTTCCGGACCTCGGGGTCGAGGGTGGTGGGCAGCCGCCGGACGGCCGCCTGGACCGGATCGAGGGCGATCCGGAGGTGGCGCGGCACCATCGCCATCACGCCGACCAGGCCCATCGACGCCGCGGCCACGCCGTGGCTCAGGTAGCTCGGCCACATCGCGGTCTCGCGGGCCCCGGTGATCCGGATGGCGCACCACATCGCGACCAGCGCGGTGGCGGCCGACAGCCCCACGCCGAGCGCCCCACGGACCCCGCGCGGCCCCCCGATCGCCAGGCCGAGGGCGAGCACCGAGGCCGCGACGGCGAGCACCGACCACGCCGGCGTCATCACGACCAGCGGCACACACGCCGCGGTCGCCGCCAGCATGCGCCAGGCGGTCCGCCCGTGGGCGTACGCGGCGCCGGCCCCGATGCCGAGCACGCCGCCCGCGATCGGCGCCAGCGGACCGAGCGCCGACACGGGGTGGAGCGCGAGGCCGAGCAGGAGCGAGCCGCCGACCATGCCGAGGGCCGCGCGGTGAAACGACGGGTGATCACCGAACCGGATGTCCATGGGGGTAACAACGCGCCACCCCCCATGTTCGATCTAGCAAGCACGCCCCCGGGGCGCCGGTTCGACCGGGCGCCGCCTCCGCCTCCAGTGCCCCGAAGGTCCGCGGGCGCGATCTCGACGGCCTCCGGAACGACCGAGGCCCCCAGTGGGGGCCCCAGGCGCTCACCCGCGAGCGGGTGGGCGATCAACGTCAGGTGTGGGCAAGCGGCCCGCCCCCGGCGTGGTCACGGCTCAGAAGGTGACGCGGAAGCCGAGCTGCATGGCCCGCGGCGCCTGCTGGACGTTCGAGATCAGGTTGTTGTTGCCGCCGGTGTTGGCGAAGTTCTTGTTCTTGATCGGGGTCGAGTTGACCTCCTGCCCGCTCACGCCGTCGACGGTCTTGAGGTGGCGCAGGTCGCTCGCGTCGCCGCCGATGATCGGGTTGACGAAGTCGAACGTGTAGTTCTCGTCCTGGTTCAGCTCCTCCTGGGAGTTGAACAGGTTGAACACGTTCACGAACGCCTCGACCATCGTGGTCTTGTTGACGCGGTAGCCGTAGGCGAGGCGCGCGTCGACCTGGGTGGTCATCGGCGAGCGCTCGGAGGCGCCGCGGCGGAGGATGTACGACTCGCCGGTGCCGTAGATCGGGTGGGCGCCGAGCACGTTGTGCGCGATGCCGGACTGGGCGCGCGCGCTGCCACCGACGGTGAGCTGGCCCGCCTTCCTGAGGTCGAACGCGTAGAAGCCGTCGACCTTGAGGTTGTGCGGGCGGTCGAGGCCCATCGGGCCGTACCGGTTCGCCATCAGGCTCGGGAGGTCGTACAGCGACGTCAGGTTCGGGTCGAGCTGGCCGGTCTCCGTCGAGAACAGGCCCGGGTAGTTACCCTTCGACTGCGAGTACGTGTACGACGCGATCAGCAGCGACGCCTTGGTCGGGCGCTGGGTCGCCAGGATCTGCAGCGCGCTGTAGTCGCGGATCGGCTTCTCGAGCTTGTTGACGTAGGCGAGGCTATCGGCGCGGGTCTGGTAGACCTGTCCGAGAGCCTGCTGCTGCGGGTCGCTCGACATCAGCAGCTGCTGCGCCTCGGCGGCGAGCTTCTCGGCCTCGCTGGTGAAGTCGAAGCCGGGGTTGGTGATGATGTACGTGTTGCCGCCGTCGACCGAGATGTCCTCGATCACGACCGGCAGCTTGCGGTTCAGGTAGTTGATGCCGAGCTTGAGATCGGCCGCGACCTCGTACTCGGCGCCGAGGATGATCTCGTCGGTGCGCTGGCCCTTCATGCCCGGCGACACGTACTCGGTGCCACCACCGAGGATCGCCTGCTGGACGCGATCCCCACACATGTCGAGGCGGCTCACGATGTCCGCACCGGTCGTCGTGCCGTCGAAGTCGACGTTGCAGTTCGGGTCGTAGCTGCCCGACGACGGGTTCTGGCGGGTCGCGTTGATCGCGGTGAAGTTCGTGATCTCACCGCCGAACGCGCGGACGTTGATGTCCATCGGCACGTTCTCGTAGAACCGCCCGTAGTGGCCAAACAGCTTCGACTTACCTTCGCGGGTGGGGTCGAAGATGAACCCGATGCGCGGGGCGATCAGGTTGTTGAGCTTGTAGGCCTCGTCGGGAACGATCTCGCCCTCGGGGGTGACCTGGCCCTGGAGCGCCTCGGCCGCGTAGCCGATCTGCTGCTCCCAGCGGAGGCCGAGGTTCACCGTCAGGTTGGGGCGGACCTGCCAGCTGTCCTGGATGAACGCCGCGATGTTGCGGTTGTTCGTGTCCGCGCGGACGCCCTCGGACCGCGCGCAGACCGCGAGGTCGTTGGCGCACAGCGCCTGGCCCTGCTCGAGCATGACGCTCGACGGGTCCATCTGCTCGTCGGGGGTCAGCGTGCGCACGCGCTGGAAGAACTCGCGGAGCTGCCACGAGCCGGGCGAGCCGTCCGCGCGGTCGGCGTTGTTGCGGCGATACACCGCACCGCCCGAGTACCGGTTGAACGCGTCGTAGCCGGCGAGTTCGATGTCCGCACCGACCTTGATCACGTGGTAACCGGCGAGCTTCACGCGCTGCGTGAGGGAGACGGCCGCCGAGGTCCGCGCGTTGGTGCGATCCTCGATGAACGCCAGGCCCTGGCTCGCGTAGCCGAACACCGGACAGTTGACGATGTCCGGGTACGGGTCGCTCGGGCCGCCGTCCTGGCACCTGGCGATGTTGCCCTCGCCCTCGACCGAGGCGAAGTCGTACAGCGACCGGTCATAGCGGTAGAACGTGTACGGCACGTCCTGGTCGGTGGTGAACGGCCTCTCGCGATTGAACCCGCGGTGGTAGCCGAGCACGGCGTCGATCTGGGTCTTGCCCTCGTTGAGCTTGCTGGTCCACTTGCCCGCGAAGTCGTACGCCCCGTCGTCGTACTTCCACTTGAGCTGCTGCGGGTTGCGGGTCAGGCCCGCGATGTCGTCGGCGTTGCGCGGATTGCCGAACGCCGAGATCTGGAACTGGTTGTTCTGATCGATCGCGCCGTTGATCTTCGCGGTGAAGAAGTACGTCTTCAAGTCACGGCCGGCCTGCGAGCGCGACACCTCGTCGCGGATGGTGAAGCCGTTGTCATCGACGTCGGGGACGCCATCGCCGTCGGCGTCCACCTGCGTGTTGACGATGCGGTCGGTGGTGCTGCTGGAGAACGACGGGTTGAACCCGACGTGGAACCACAGCTTGTCCTTGATGATCGGCCCACCGACCTCGCCACCGAAATCGGTGCGGTAGTCGAGGTTGGTCTCGGCGGCGAGCGCACCACCGTCGTTGGCGATCCGCCTCGCTCCGGAGATCAGCGCGCCGGGCTGGTAGTAGCCGAACACCGAGCCGCGGAACTCGTTGCCGCCCTGCTTGGTGACGACGTTCACGATACCACCCGTGGCGCGGCCGAACTCGGCGTTGTACCCGCCGGCGATGACCTCGGTCTCCTGGATGAACTCGTTCGGGAGGTTCGACGAGATGCCGCCGAAGGCGGTGTCCGTCGTGTTGATGCCCTCGACGATGTACGTGTTCTCGGCCGAGGTGGCGCCGGACAGCGACACGCCGTAGTTGTCGCTCTGCGCGCCCGCGGCCGAGCCGATGACGGCGCCGAACGTACGACCGACCGGCACGTTGCGGGTGTAGTCGTCGGTCAGCGACACGCCGACCTTGGTCGAGCCCTGGTCGACGATCGGGGCCGAGCCCTTGATCTCGATGACCTCACCCTTCGGCCGGCCCGACGACGAGCCAGAGTCGACGGTGATGTTGACGACGGCCTCCTTGCCGAGCTGGATGAGGACGTTGCCACGCGAGAACGTCGCGTCGTTGTAGTAGACGGTGAGGGTGTAGAGGCCGGGCGGCAGCGACGTGATGTAGTACTGCCCGCCCTCCTCGGTGATCACGACCTGCTCGCCCTGCAGCGAGGGCGAGGTCGCCACGACGGTCGCGCCGACCGCCTCGGTGCCGGTCGCCTTGTCGCGGATCACGCCGCGGAGGTTACCGACGCTGGCCGAGCCCTGAGCGCTCGCGGGCGTGACCTCGATGAGCGAGCCACCCCCTGCGAGGAGGGCGCCGGCCAGGACTGCACGAATGACGTTGTTCATGGTCTAGCTCCTCTTCCTTACAGACACACGTGCGGGGGCTCGGCCGGACCGGCCTCCTCCACGGTGAACTCGACGACGCGATCCGCCGCCTGCGTGAACACGTGCGGCGTGACCATGCGGTCGGAGATCATCGCGCCGGCGGCGAGGGTGAACGTGTAGTCGCCGGGCGCGAGCGCCGCGGCGGTGTCGATGCGGAGCGCGCACGAGGTCGCCTGCGTGCTGGCGCTGCAGCCCGAGGACGAGAACGTGACGGGCACCGCGGTGCCGGCCGCGTTCGTGAGGGTGAAGTCGTCGGTGGTCAGCGTCGCGACATCCATCACCGTGTTGAACGACAGCGAGATCCGGGTGGTCGCGGCCGGGTCGGCCTTGACGACCGTGCTGCCGCTGGCCGGCGTGACCGAGGACAGCGCGATCGCTTGCGTCGTCCACTGGACGACCAGCGGCTCGGCCTGGGTGACCACGACGCCGTTGGCATCGGCCACGGTCGCGCCCGCGTTGAGCGTGAACGTGTACTGGGTCGCGGGCGCGAAGTAGCCGTTGAACAGGAAGTCGCCGTCGTTGTACAGGCTCGACGTCGCGGGGTCGATGCCCATCGGGACCTCGGGCGCCGGCGCGATCGAATACGCGCTGGCTTCGAGGCTCGCGGGGTCGATCACGTTGGTGTACTGGAGCGAGAACCGGCGGGCGGCGGCGAACGTGTCGCCGTTCTTCGGCCGCGTCAGGTCGAACTCGAACGCCGAGGTCGAGAAGTCGATCTGCGTGCCGGCGGCGGTGGACGGCGCGCCGAACGCGACCTCCTGGCCACAGCGGTCGCGGACCGTCGCGCCCTCGAGGAACGAGAACGTGTAGTCGGTGCTCTCGGCGGCCGGGCCTGCCGGCCCGAACCCGAACTCGTCATCGAACTCGGTGCCCTCGATCGAGTAGGAATACAGGCCCGCCGCATCGAGCGCGGCCCCGAACGAGAACTCGCACTCGTCCATGCCCGCGCCGTCATCACAGGCAAACGAGGCGGCCTCGATCTGCGTGTTGAACTGGACGTAGACGTTGTCGAAATAGACCGCGAGCGGCGTGATCTCGTCGCCATCCGCCGGCGAGCTGAAGATCGGCTGCACCGTGGCGAGGCGGAACTCGAACGGGCCGCGCTGCGCGGCGGGCACGGGCTCGCCGCTCTTGTCGACCACGTTGTCGTTGAGCGTGATCCGGCAGTTCTTGCCGGTCGCGACCTCGGTCGGGTCGTTCGGCTTGATCACGAGCGACGGGCCGAGGGGCCAGCTCTCGCGGTTACCAGCCGGGGAGTAGTAGCCGTCGTAGGGGACATCGACGAAGCCGCCGCCGATGCTCTCGCACTGGAGGGTGACCGGCTGCGTGTTGGCGATCGAGCCCGTGTACGTGTCCGTCCCGACGCCGTTCTCGTCGAGGATCTCGGTGAGATCCTCGATGTTCGGGTCGAGCAACTCGTCGAACATGACCCGGACGTACCAGCCATCGGGGTAGGCATCCGTCACGGGCTCCGCGGCGACCGCGAGGTCGGGGTCACAGATCGTCGAGATCGTGAAGTCGGGGAGGCCGACCTGGGCCGGGCGCTTGTCGTCGTCGGGCTTGCAGTACGTCGCCTGCTCACCAAGCATCGCCACCGGGTCGTTCATGACCAGGACGGTCAGGACCTCGGGCGGTCCCGACGGCCGGAGATCGCTGTTTTGCGCTGGGTCGTTGCACGCCCCGGCGAGCACAGCCGCGGCAGCAAGGACGACGCCCTGCGTTCGCCCACGAATGGGATCGAGAATCATAGTTTGAGGCTCCCTGATGAACGTTTTGGCCGCGCGTTGGATCGCACTACGGTCACGCCGCTCATGTCATCGCCCGTTTTCCCGTCGATGGCAAGTCGCCGCGGGCCCTTGGGTCATATCGGCCATCGCACTGGCCCACCCTCCGTGACATGCGTTCCAAACACCAATGGCCAGTGCGGCATGAGCCTGCACGGGCCAAATGGAAGCAAGACCCTGTCAGTGAAGTGTCAGACAGAGGTGACTGATGCTCGCGTGAGTCAGGCGTTCGGGCGCTTGCCGTTGGCCGGCGGAGAGGCCACGGGCGGGCGCGCCGCCTTCTTGTCATCGGGTGCGGTGTCCTTCACCGCGGGCGCGGCGTCCTTCGCGGCAACGGCCGGCGCCGGAATCGTCGCAGTCGGGTCCACCACGTCGATGCCGATCCGGCGCACGCCGTAGTGCGCGAGGACCTTGCCCTCGATGGTGTTGTAGATCTCCGGGTGATCGATCAGGAACTGCTTGGCGTTCTCCCGGCCCTGACCGATGCGCTCGCCATTGAACGAGAACCACGCACCACTCTTGTCGACGATGTTGGCGTCCGACGCGAGGTCCACGAGGTCGCCCTCACGCGAGATCCCGTGCCCGTAGAGGATGTCGAACTCGACCTCCTTGAACGGCGGCGCGAGCTTGTTCTTCACGACCTTCACGCGTGTCCGGTTGCCGATCACGTCCTCCTCCTTCTTGAGGGCGCCGATGCGACGGATGTCGAGGCGGACCGAGGCGTAGAACTTGAGCGCGTTGCCGCCGGTGGTGGTCTCCGGCGAGCCGAACATCACGCCGATCTTCATGCGGATCTGGTTGATGAACACGACCATGGTCCGCGACTTGGCGATCGCGCCGGTCAGCTTGCGGAGGGCCTGGCTCATCAGGCGGGCCTGGAGGCCGACGTGAGCGTCGCCCATCTCCCCCTCGAGCTCGGCCTTCGGCGTGAGCGCCGCGACGGAGTCGATGATGATGACGTCGATCGCGTTCGAGCGGACCAGCATGTCCGCGATCTCGAGGGCCTGCTCGCCGCAGTCCGGCTGGCTGACCAGGAGCTCCTCGGCCTTGACGCCGAGCTTCTTGGCGTAGCCGACGTCGAGCGCGTGCTCGGCGTCGATGAACGCGCACACGCCGCCGCGCTTCTGCGCCTCCGCGACGATGTGGAGGGTCAGCGTCGTCTTGCCGCTCGACTCCGGCCCGTAGATCTCGACGATGCGACCGCGCGGCAGGCCGCCGATCCCGAGCGCGATGTCGAGGCCGAGCGAGCCCGACGGGATCACATGGACCTCGCGCTCGACGTTGTCCTTGCCCAGGCGCATGATCGCGCCCTTGCCGAACTGCTTGTCGATCGCGCCCAGCGCGAGGTCGATGGCCTTGTCACGGGCCTGGAGGGCGGCTGCGTTCGGCACGGTGGTCGTCATATCCTTGGACATCGTCGTCTCCCCTGTAGTCGTGGTCAGCTAGCTGCGTTCGGTCCCTGCCCGCGCGGCCACCCGTCATCGGTGTCGTCGGCTGGGTCCTGGTGTACAGCCCTGGTCTGACGTTCAGCGCCCGAAATCATCGATTCGAAGTCGATTCGCGCAACATCGCGATAGACGGAACCTGATGATTTCGTTTCGCTTTCTATCAAGCTGATCGCGTCGACCCGGGTGTCACCGAACATCTGTTCAGTTACTGGTAACACGAGGTCCCGGATCGGTCTAGTTTCTCGGAGCCGCGCGATCGTCACGTGGGGATGAAATGTGCGGGGCTCGGCCGCGTAGCCGATCCCCACCAGGGCGCGTTCGAGCCGCTGGGCCAGCGCGGCGAGCGCTCCGCCCTCCTCCACCCCGGCCCACAGCACGCTCGCCTGGTCGAGCGAGGGGAACGCGCCGAGCCGCGCCACCTTGAGGGTCATCCGAGGGGTGCCGCGCGCGGCGGCGACCAGCGCGTCCTGGACAGCCGGGATCGAGGCCTCGCGGGTCCAGCCGAGGAACCGCAGGGTCAGGTGGTAGTTGACGGGGGCGACCCAGCGCAGATCGAGGCTGTCGCCCTGGGCCCGTCGGGCCACGGTCGCGACGGCCGCCGCCAGGGCGTTCGCCGTCCCCACCGCGAGGCGGATCCCCACGAACAGGCGCTTGCCGGGATCGCGCGCCGCGGACGTGCTGCCATCGACGGGGATCTCGCTGTCGGCGCCCCGGCGAGGGGGCGGTTTCGGGTCGTCACTCATGCAGCACCTCCGGTCGGCGAGCTTGGTGCCTCTGCGGGCGAGGGTGGGCGCGCGGCGTCGGGGAGGCCCGCACGCGCGGCGACTTCGCGTGCGCGCAGCTCGTCGAGCAGCCACAGCGCCCACCAGGCGGCGAGCAGGCGGATCTGATCCCGCTGGCCCGGCCACGACAGCTTCCTGGTCACGACGTCCGTGATCACGGTGCCGCCGACGCTGGCGGGATCCTCGTGTGGGTGACACGTGCGGACGGCGGCGATGTACACGGTGCCGACCGGCTTGTCCGGCGTGCCCCCGTCGGGCCCGGCGATCCCGCTGATCGCCACCGCGAGCGTCGCGCCGAGGCGCGCGTGCGCCCCAACTGCCATCTGCAGCACGACCTGCTCGCTGACCGCGCCGTGCTCGTCGAGCAGCCGGGGCTCGACCCCGAGCGCGCGCACCTTCTCGGCGTTGGCGTAGGCGACCACCCCGCCACGCACGACCTGCGAGCTCCCGGGCGTCCGGGTCAGCAGCTCGGTCACCAGGCCCCCGGTGCACGACTCGGCGGTCGCGACGGTCACGCCCGCCTCGATCAGCCGCCGCGTCACCACCTCGACCAGCGTGTCGTCGCCGGTCCCGTAGATGAGGGAGCCGAGCCGGGTGCGCAGCCCGGCGTCGAGCGCGGCGAGCCGGGCGTCGGCGGCGGCCTGGTCGGGGTCGCGCACCACCAGCTTGACCAGGGTCTCGGGGAACTTCACCTGGTAATGGATGGTCGCGCCCGGCACGCCGTCGACCAGCCCGCGACACGCCTGCGAGATCTGGGACTCGCCCCGGCCGAACACCCGGTAGACGCGCCGGGCGACCCGCTCGACCGCGCCGCGGGCCTCGCGGAGGGCCGCGAGGTGCGCGCCCAGCCCGGCATCCATGATCCCGTGCAGCTCGCGCGGCACGCCGGGCAGGCAGATCACCGGGACCCCGCCCAGGGAGATCTCGAACCCGGGAGCGAGCCCGACCGGGTTCGTGTGGACCCGCGCCCCCGTGGGGACCCGGACCTGGCGGAGCTGAATCCGGGTCAGCTCCTCGACGTCCTGGCCGGGCACCTGCCCTGACGACAGCAGCCGGCCGAACCGCTCCCGCATGCGGGCGCGCGCCGGCTCGTCGGTCACAGGGGCCACCCCGGCCACCCGGGACACCACGTCGACGGTCAGATCGTCCTCGGTGGGCCCGAGACCTCCGGAGCACAGGACGATGTCGGCCCGGCCGGTCGCCAGGGCCAGCGCGGCCGCGATGTCGGCCTCCTCGTCATTGCAGGACGTCATCCAGCGGGTCGTGATCCCGAGGTCCCACAGGCGCCCTGCCAGATAGGAGGAGTTGGTGTCCACCACCTCGCCCCGGCAAAGCTCATCCCCGATCGTCAAGATCTCGGCCCGCATGCGCTCGGCAACATAGCGCAAACAGGTGGCCACGCGGTTGACGCGCCCGTGACGGGCTGACTATCATTTCGCCAGACGCGGGGACCTGAGCCTCGCGATGCGCATATGAAGATCCGCTACGCCGCCAAAACAGACGTGGGCATGAAGCGGACCCACAACGAGGATTATTTCTCGTTGATCGAGGACGAACAGCTCTTCATCGTCGCCGATGGAATGGGTGGTCACGCCTCGGGCGAGGTCGCCTCGAAGATGTCCGCCGAGACGATCGGGGAGTTCTACCAGCGCACCCGCGAGGATGAGGATGCGACCTGGCCGTACAAGATGGATCGCTCGCTGAGCTACGTCGAGAACCGCCTCGTCTGCTCCGTGAAGCTCGCCAACCTGCGCATCTTCGAAACCTCGAGCCGCGACCTTCGCTACAAGGGCATGGGCACGACCATCGTGTCGACGCTCGTGTCCGGGGACAAGATCTACATCGGTCACGTCGGCGACTCGCGCGTGTACCGGGTCCGCGAGGGTGAGATCACCCAGCTCACGCGCGACCACTCGCTCCTCGAGGACTACAAGGAAGCGAAGCCGGACATGACCGAGGAGGAAGAGCGGAACTTCCCCCACAAGAACGTGATCACGCGCGCCCTCGGCATGCGCGAGACCGTCCAGGTCGACATCCGCAGCCACCAGATCAAGAGCGGCGACATGTTCATCCTGTGCTCCGATGGCCTGTCGGGCATGTTGACGGACGAGGCGATTGGCCAGATCACCTCCAACGCGAAGAGCCTGGAGCGCGCGGTGGCCGAGCTCGTCGACGCCGCCAACCGCAACGGCGGCACCGACAACGTGACGACGCTGCTGCTGCAGTGTCTCGCGGCCTGACCTGACGTTCGCGGACGGTCCGCGGGGGCTCGCAGCCGCGAGCCAGAGGAGAGCGCCATGAAGTACCGCATCGACGGTGGCGAGCTCACCGTGCAGGCCCGCTCGAAGATCCACGACGTGCGCACGGTCTGGGACAAGGTGTCGGGTCACGTCGACGCCGACCTGGACGCCCTCGAGCAGGCCCGGGCGATGGTCACGGTCGACATGACCGCCGCCGATGCCGGCGACTGGCTGAAGACTCGCAAGCTCAAGAGCGACTACGAACTCGAAGCCCACCCCCGCGCGACGTTCGAGCTGCGCGCGATCAAGGACGTGGTCCTTGACGGTCCGCGGTTCACCTCCACCGCCGAGGGCGTGCTCCGCTGGCGCGGCAAGGAGGTCGTGCTCTCGGTCGCCGGGCGCGGCATGGTCGACGCCGCGCGCATCGAGGCCGCCGCCACCTTCGATCTCGACATCCGGACCCTCGGGCTGGTGGCCCCGCGCGTGCTCATGATCAAGATCGACGACGTGGTGACGGTCGAGGTGTCGCTGCGCGGCGCGGTGATCGCGTGAGGCGCCCCGCGATCTTGCGGCACGGGGTGCGCGGGGCGCGTGGACTGCTCGCGCTGCTGGCCGTCGCCGGGAGCGCCGCTGGCTGCGAGGAGCGCAAGGGCGAGGTCGCCGGGATCGGGACGTGGCGGTTCACCACCACCACGCTCGAGCAGGCCCAGGCGATGTCCGTTGGCGTGTGCCAGCCGACCGCGCTGTCCGACGGTCGCCAGGCGACGTGGTGCTTCAACCTCCCGCCCTACAAGGTTGGCAACCGCGTCGGCGAGGTCAACGTCTACTTCGACGGCACCGCACCGACCTCGAAGCTGATCGAGATCCAGCTGACGGTCCGCGGCTGTGTGGAGCAGGAACTCGAGACGTGGATGCGCCAGATGTTCGGGCCGCCGCTCGAGATGAAGGCCACCCGCGGCTACTGGAAGAACTCGTTCCTGTGGGCGGCGGCGCTCATGCCAAGCGAGCCCGGGCGCTGTCTGGTGCACGTGCTGCCGCTGTCCGAGAACGCCGAGATCGAGCGGATCAAGCAGAAGTAGCGCGCGCAGTCAGCGGAGCACGCCGGCCGCGAGCGCGAGCAGGATCCCGACCACCAGCAGCCCGATCACGACGAGGATCGAGGTCGGCAGCCGGGGGCGCGCGGCGCCGGGGGGCGCCTCGATCGCCGCGCGGGTGGTGACGACAACGGCCCCGGCCCCGAGCGCGGCGGCGGCGGTGATCGTGCGGCGTTGCCCTCGGCCGCGGCAGCGGTGCCGGTGGCGGTGCCGGCCGCGGTGGCGGTGCCGGCCGCGGTGGCGGTGCCGGCCGCGGTGGCGGTGCCGGCCGCGGTGGCGGTGCCGGCCGCGGTGGCGGTCGCGGTCTCGGCTGCGGTGCCGGCCTGGGTGGCGGTGCCGGTCGCGGTGGCGGTATCGGAGCCGGCCTCGGTCTCCGATCCGGGATCGCCCTCGGCGACCAGCGCGGCACCTTCACCGGCGGCGCGCACGCCGCGGGCGGGGGGCGCGGTGCCCGCGGGGACGCCGACCGCGGGGGTGCCCTTCGCCGCGGCGAGCGCCGCTGAGGCCGCGGCCTTCTGGGTCGCGCGGGCACGGACGGCCTCGGCCACCGTCGAGGCGACCTCGGGGGTCACCGGCTTGCCCTTGTACGTCGGATCGTAGCGCTTGAGCACCTCGTAGGTCTCCGTGACGGTCTCGAACTCGTCGGGCTGCGGCAGCCCTTCGCCGTCGATGTCGGCGACGATCGCGGTCTGGTTGTCGTCGCCGCCGCGGTCGTTGGCGAGGGCGATCATGCTCTCGCACGCGGCGCGCGGATCACTCTGGGTCAGGATCTGCTGGAGCTCCTCGTCCGACACCGGGTTGGTGATGCCGTCCGAGCACATCAGGAACCGGTCCCCGCGGCGCAGGTGGAGCCGCGCGATCGCGACGCGCACATCCTTGTTGAGTCCCATCGCCTGGAGGATCACGTTCCGGCTCGGCGACGTGCGCGCCTCGTCGACGGACATCACGCCCTGGTCGACGAGCAGCTGGACCAGGCTCTGGTCGCGGGTGATCTGGCGGAGCCGGCCCTTGCGCAGCAGGTACCCGCGCGAGTCCCCGACCTCGGCGATGTACGCCTCGTCGCCGCGCACGAACAGCGCGACCAGCGTGGCGCCCATGCCCTGGCGATCGCCGATCTTCGACTCCATGAACACGTTGCGGTTGGCGCGCTGCACCGCGGCCTCGAGCTGTTCGTGGATCGCACCCTGGGCGTCCCGCTCGAGGGCCTTCTGCAGGGACTCGAGCACCAGGGCGCTCGCCACCTCCCCGGCCTCGGCGCCGCCCATGCCGTCGGACAGCGCGAGGAGCACGCCTCGCTCCTGGACGTCGATCGCCTGGTCCGCGGTCGTCGCCTCGATCGTGCGGCCGCTCTGGAGGTCCGTGATCGCGAACGCATCCTCGTTGGTCGTTCGGGAACGACCCACGTCGGTGAGCGCGGACACGAGCATCTTGACCCCGGCCATGGCACGCCCTGACGGCAGCGTGAGGGTCGCATGGATCCGGACTCGCCGCCTGTCGTCCGACGGGGTCCTACGGGTTCGCGCCGGTCCAGTCGCTCTCGAACTGGGTCTTGATCACACCGGCCGGGGTGGGCTCGGCCACCAGCGCGCCGAGCTCACGATTCTTGGTCAGCGAGGTCAGGGACATGTTCTCGGAGCCGACGAACACCACGCCGTCGGCGATGATCAGCTTGGCGTGGATCAGCAGCGTCGTCGGCGGGAACCGCACCGGGATCCCGAGCGCCGTGAGAGCCGGGATGGCCTCGTCGGTGCGCTCGCTCAGGATCACGCGCACGGCCACGCCGCGCATCTTGGCAGCGGCGACCGCATCGCGGACGGAGGTCTCGCTCAGGTACTGCAGCTCGAGCTCGAGCGTCGTGGTGGCGCGGTTGATGTGGTCGAGGATCCGCTGCTTCGCGTTGTTGGGCGACACGATCAGGCGGGTGCATGCGAGGTCGGCGGCGGTCGGAGTCATCCCGCCCGCGGCCATCCAGTCCATGTCGAAGATCGCCTGGACATCCGCGACGTCGTCCGGATCGCGGTCGATCATCCCGTAGTTCCGCTCCTTGTTCATGGCGTCGTAGTTGAAGTTGTTCGACATGATGACGGCGCGGTCACCGTCGATCAGCATGTACTTGGCGTGCGAGAACGAGTAGAGCGGCGTCGCGTTGCGCATCGGCACCCCGCCCGACATCAGCGCCGGGCGGACCTGGTCGTTGCCCGGGTTGTCGGGGTCGAGGATCAGCCGGACGGCGACCCCGCGCTGCTTCGCGGCGACGATCCGGGCCGCGATCTGGTCGACCGTGAACAGGTACATGTGGACGTCGAGCGTGTCCTGCGCGCTGTCCACGAGCGAGATCAAGCGCGCCTGGAGCCCGGTCGGGCCGACGAACGTCTCGGGCGTCACGGTGCGCGGCGACAGCGCGCCGCAGCCGGGGCCCTCGGGCGCATCGATGCCGCCACCGTCGACGGCCGGCGCGTCATCCCCGGCAGAGCTCGAGCCACCACAGGCGGCGGCGGACATGGCGAGGACGGCGGCCAGGAACATCAACCGAAGGCGCATCGGCGCGGACTATGCCCGCACCCGCGGGCCGCGCCCAAGGGAATTCACGCCGACGCAGCCCGGCGCGTGATCAGCGCTTCGACGGCAGAGGCTCCTCGCGGGGGCACACGCCGCCCGCCTCGCCCGCCGCCTTGGGACACAGCCCGTACAGCTCGTGGCGGTGGCGCAGCACCGTGAAGCCGCCGAGCCGCGCGGCGATCCGGTCCTGGAGCCGCTCGATCTCCTCGTCCTCGAACTCGAGGATCAGCCCGCACTTCACGCAGATCAGGTGATCGTGGTGATCCCCGACGACCTCGTAGCGCGCCTGGCCATCACCGAACTGCCGCTCGACGGCGAGACCGCTGTCGACCAGGAGCTTGAGCGTGCGGTAGACCGTGGCGTAGCCGACCTTGGGCTGCCGCTTGCGGACCTTGCCGAGGAGCTCGTCGATCGAGACGTGCTCGCGGGTCCGCAGGAACAGCTCGACGATCGCCTCGCGCTGCGCCGTCGTGTTGAGGCGGCGATCCTGGATGTACGCACGCCAGCGCTCCTTCAGCTCGCCCGTGTCGTCGGGGCGAAAGTCGGAGCGCTCTCCCATGTGCGCAGCTTCCCCGCTCACCTGGGGGGCGTCAAGCGATCTTGGCCGGGTGACTTTGGGGGGCACGCCGGCTATGGTCGCGGTCGCGATGGCCGACGCTCCCGAGCCCGGATTCGATCAGCTCCTGGCGCGCCTGCGCGAGGTCGTGACCCGGCTCGAGTCCGGTGATCTCTCCCTCGAGCAGTCCCTGCAGGTCTACGAGGAGGGCGTCCAGCTCGCCCGCCGCGGCCAGCAGCTCCTCGCGACCGCCGAGAAGCGCGTCGAGATCCTCGTCAGCGCCAACGGCGCGGTCGAGGCCCAGCCCTTCACCCCCGAAGGCCGCGACGCCTAGCTCAAGTCGCTGGAGCCGTACCCGATGTCCACGCTGGCCCCCTCGAGCGCCCCCTCGTCGCTCACCTCGTTCTTCGAGGACGTCCGCCGTCTGGTCGACGCCGAGCTCACCACCCGCCTCGCGCCGCCTGATGACGATCCCGGCCGGCTGATCGAGGCGATGAACTACGCCGCCACCGGCCCGGGCAAGCGCCTGCGCCCGGCGGTGCTGCTCGCCGCCGCCGCGGCCTGCGGAGGCAGCGTCAGCGACGCGCTGCCCGCCGCGGCCGCGATCGAGATGCTCCACGCGTACACGCTGGTCCACGACGACCTGCCCGCGATGGACGATGACGACGAGCGCCGCGGCCGGCCGACGGTGCACATCGCGTTCGGCGAGGCGATCGCGATCCTCGCCGGTGACGGCCTGCTGACCGCCGCGTTCGGCGCGCTGGCCGAGCTCGGTACCAACGCCGCCGCCGCGGTCCGCGTGCTCTCGCGCCGGTCGGGCGCCCTCGAGCTGCTCGGCGGCCAGGCGATCGACCTGACCGCCGCCCCCGAGGCGCTGCGGACCATCCACGCGGTCGAGCGCCTGCACGCCGCCAAGACCGGCGCCCTGTTCGCCGCCGCCGCCGAGCTCGGCGCGATCTCCGCAGGCGCGCCCAGCGAGATGTGCGCCGCCCTCGGGCGCTACGGCCTCGCCCTCGGGATCGCCTTCCAGCACGCCGACGACCGCGACGACCACGAGTTCGCCGAGCTCGCGGAGGCCGCCGGCGAGCGGATGCGCGTGCTCGGCGCCGAGGCGCGCGCCATCGCGGCGACCCTGGGCCCCCGGGGCGCCCGCCTGGACGCGATCGCGGCCTGGTTCGTCGACCGGGCCTAGCCTCGCCAGTCGGCGCGCCGGTTCGATACGGTCGACGATCGAGCGGACCGACCAGCTGATCGAGGCTGCGGATCGCGCCCCTGACGCCTCCAAGGACGCCGGGCGCAACCGGGTGATCTCGGCGCCACCGACGTGGCCGCCGCGAGGCGTTGCTGGGCCGAGAATTTGGTCCTCGCGATCCGCGTTGCTAGGTTCAGCGCATGCCGCGCCCCTGGGTCGTGTCCCTCGCCATCGCCGCCAGTGCGTGCTCGGGGGACGACGGCCACCGTCACCCCACGACGCCCACGCACATCACCCCGCCAATCGTCGGCAGCGACGGCGCGCCGCCCGCGGATGCCGCGACCTCCGCGGTCGCGCCACCGGCCACCCCGGCTCCGCTGTCCGAGACGATGGCGACCCCGTACTTCCAGACCGGTGATGCGGGCGCCGGCGCGACCGCGTTCGCGGCCGAGAAGTGGAGCGAGGCGCGCACCGCGTTCGAGCGCGCTCGCGCGTCCGCCACCGGCGAGGACGCCGCGCGCCTCGACGTCCTGCTCGGACTGTGCAACGCCCAGCTCGGCAACTGGGCCGCCTCGGCCGCGCAGCTGACGGCCGCGCGCAAGGCGCTGCCGTTGCTGACCGACTACCTCGGCTACCACGCGGCGCGCGCGCTGTATTTCAGCAAGCAGGGCCCGGCCGCGCTCGCGCTGGCCCGTGAGGTCGCGCGCGACTCGATCGTCGGCGCCGACGCCGAGTTGCTCGTCGGTGATGTCCTGCGTGGCCAGGGGGATCCCGCGAAGGTCGCCGCGCACTACCAGGACTACCTCGCGCGCCGCCCGACGGGCCCGCGCCGCTCCGAGTGCCGGTTCCGGCTCGCCGAGGCGCTGCTCGCCGTCGCCGAGGAGCGCGCCGCCAACCCGCCCGCCGCCGAGCAGGCCCAGGCCGTGGCGCTCTTGCGTCAGATCGGGATCGAGGATCCGCTGTCGTCGTGGGCGACCAAGGCCGGCGACAAGCTGACGCAGCCCCCGCGTTCGGCCCCGACCCCGAGCGTGCCGACGTTGTCGCCCGAGGTCGCGGCGACCATCACCACGTTCACCGCGACCGAGCACCTGACGCGCGCCAAGGTGCTGTTCGACGGGATGCGCAACCCGGAGTCCGAGGCGGCGTTCGCCGCGGCGCTGGCGGTGCCGTCGATCACCGCCGCCGAGCGGTGCGTGGCCGCGTACCACCGCGCGCAGAGCCGGTTCAAGGCGCGCGATCGCAAGGGCGCCGCCCCGCTGTTCGACGATGCCGCGACCGCGTGCGAGGCGGCGAGCAACGTCGACCTCCACATCAAGAGCCTGTACCAGGCCGGCCGCTCGTTCGCGTTCACCGGCGATCACGAGGTCGCCGTGCTGCGCTACCAGGCGGCGCAGAAGGTGGACGCGACGCACAGCTATGCCGACGACGCGCTGCTGCGTGAGGCCGAGGAGTGGGCGAGCCTCAACAACGACAAGCAGGTCGAGGCCACGCTGTCGGCGCTGCCCGTGAAGTTCCCGAAGGGCGACAACGTCGCCGAGGCGATGTGGCGGCTCGGCTGGCGCGCATGGCGGGCACAGCGCCTCGACGATGCGATCGGCTGGTGGAAGAAGCAGATCGATCTGGTCCCGCACGACGACAACTACTTCGGTGAGGGTCAGGCCCAGTACTGGCTCGGCCGCGCGTACCTCGCCAAGGGCAAGAAGGCCCAGGCGATCGCCTCGTGGGAGGCCGGCGTCCGGCAGTACCCGGTGGCGTACTACGCCTTGCAGGGCCTCAACCGGATCCGCGAGGCGGCGCCGGCCCGCTACACCACGCTTGTCGCCGAGCTCGCGGCCGCCCCCAAGGACGAGGATCCGGCCGCGCCGGTGTTCTCGTTCGCGCCGCGCGTCGAGTGGAACACCCCGGGCTTCCACCGCGCGATGGAGCTGCTCCGCCTCGGCCTCGGCGATCCCGCCGCCGCCGAGCTCGGCAAGGTCGGGCTCACGCCGCCGGCGGACAAGAAGCGCGTCGACGATCCCGCGCAGATCGAGAAGCTGTGGGCGCTCGCGTACCTCTACGACAAGGCCGGCCGCTACGGGACCAGCCACTGGCCGACGCGCTGGCACATCCTCGACTACCGCAAGGCGTGGCCGGCGGGCGCGAACCGGGCGCGCTGGCTTGTCGCCTACCCGCGCGCGTACTGGGAGCTGCTGTCCCGCCACGCCGCCACCAACAACGTGCCGCCCGCGATGCAGATCGCGATCGTGCGCGAGGAGAGCGCGTTCGATCCCCGCACCGAGTCCTACGCGAACGCGTGGGGTCTGACCCAGATGATCCCGCCCACGGCCAAGGACTTCGCCAAGGGCACCGGCATCGCGCCGACGCGCGAGAACATGTTCGATCCCGAGATGAACGTCACCGTCGGCAGCCGGTTCCTCGGCCACCTGTTCAAGACGTTCGACCGGTTCACGCTGCTCGTGCCGCCCGGCTACAACGCCGGCCCCACCGCCGTGAAGCGGATGCTCAAGGCGCGCGGCACGATGGCCGGCGACGAGTTCATCGAGGCGATCGTCGACGATCAGGCCCGCAACTACTCCAAGCGCGTGCTCGGCACGTTCTTCACGTACAGCTACCTGTACGACGGCACGGTGCCCGAGCTGCCGAACGCGATCCCGACGGCGCTGCTGCCGTCGAAGTAGCCCGGATCACTTCGGGGGCATGCGCAGCGCGCCGTCGAGGCGGATCGTCTCGCCGTTGAGGTAGCCGGTCTCGACGATCGCCGCGACCATGCCACCGTACTCCGCCGGGTCGCCGAGGCGCTTGGGGAACACGACGTCCTTCGCGAGCGCTGCGCGCTTGTCCTCGGGCAGCATGCCGAGCATCGGCGTGTCGAAGATGCCGGGGGCGAGCGTGACCACGCGGATCCCGGCCGGGGCGAGGTCGCGCGCGGCCGGCAGCGTCATGCCGGCGACGCCCGCCTTCGACGCGGCGTACGCGACCTGGCCGACCTGGCCATCGAACGCCGCCACCGATGCGGTGTTGATGATCACGCCGCGCTCGCCACCCTCGAGCGGCTCGGTCTTCGACATCGCGGATGCCGCGAGGCGCAGGACGTTGAACGTGCCGATCAGGTTGATGCCGACGATCGTCTTGAACAGCTCGAGATCGTGCGGCGCGCCAGTCTTGTCGAGCGTCCGCGCGGCCCAGCCCACGCCGGCGCACGACACGGCGACGCGCAGGGGCCCGAGGGCGGACGCCTGCGCGACCGCCGCCTCGACCTGTGCCGGGTCGGTGACATCGGCCTTGGCGAATACCGCCCCGAGCTCGGCGGCGAGCGCCGGCCCGCGCACGTCATCGCGATCGACGATCACCGCGCGCGCACCACGCGCCATCAGCGCACGCACCGTCGCGGCGCCGAGACCCGACGCACCACCCGTGACGAGGACAACAGAACCTGAGAGCTGCATGGGTGGCAGCAGACGCGATCAGCGCGCCCGACACAAGCGCCCGCGCTCGCCGTTCAGATGTTGTCGCAGAGCGTGCCGAGCTGCTTGTCGATGCCGAGGTCGGTGAAGATCAGCGGTGAGTTGGCGTCGACGTCGAGCGTGACCAGCTCGATCCGGCCCTCGCCGCGGATCCAGGTCGAGATCAGGGGCCCCGCCGTGTTGTCGGTGTTGTTGGTCGCGACGCGGAGCGAGCCGCTGCGGGTCGAGAACACGTCGCCCGCGGAGTCGCTCGCGACGTCCGACAGCGCCGCCCGCGCTGGCGCCCGCCGCGCCGCCCGCGCTGGCGCCCGCCGCATCGCCTGCGCTGGTGCCCGCTGTGCGCGAGGCGCCCTCGCTCGCACGCCCCCCGCGGGGACGCCGGCTCGTGCGCGTGCTCCTCGCCGTGGGCGCCGCGGGCGCCGCGCTCGGGGCGGTGCTCGCGGTCCGCAGCCACCAGACCGACACCGCCACCACCGCGTCGGCCGGCCACGATCACCGCACGCACGATCACGGCGACGCAGCGGTCGCCCCGCCCACGACGTCCACGACGCCCGATCAGCACGGCGCGCACGATCAAGGCGGCGCGAACGCGGCGGGGCCGATCCCGCCGCGCGCCACCCCGACCGAGCCCGCCACCGGCA
Source organism: Kofleriaceae bacterium (assembly GCA_964203225.1). GTDB lineage: Bacteria > Myxococcota_A > Polyangia > Haliangiales > Haliangiaceae > JABFXX01. Next base: position 16,627 of record CAXNMK010000033.1, on the reverse strand, counting down.
CCGGTTCCGCCTCCGCCTCCGCCTCCGCCTCCGCCTCCGCGCCCGTCACCGGCACGGCCGCGCGGAAGCCCGGGCCCACCGCCGCGCCGCCCACCGAGGACGGCACCGACGAGCCCGGCCCGCTGCGCGAGACCGCGGCCGCCGCCCGGGCGGCGCTCGCGAGCGGAGACCCCGACCGCGCGGGCGCCCTCGCGATGCGCCTGATCAGCGAGGCCCCACCGGGGAGTCAGCTCCAGGGCGTCGGCCTGCTCCTGCGGGGCACGATCGCGTGCGACAGGCAGGACGAGGATCGGGCCAGGTCAGCGCTGCGCCAGCTGACCGGCCAGCGCGGGCTCAGGCGGCAGCTCCTCGAGCACTGCCGGGCCCAGGGCATGCTGGCCGGCGATCGCTGACCGCCGCTCGAGCCGGGCGCACGAGCCGGGCGCACCATCGGTCAGTGCAGCAGCACGAGCACGCGGCGGCTCGCGACCGCGCTGGCGACCGTGAGATCGAGGAACGCCCCGGGGCGCCGCGGATGAGCCGCGATCACCGCGCCCGCGACCAGGGTGCTCGGCACCGCCCGATCATCGATCGCGACCACCTGCTCGTCGGGGGCGAGCCGGATCAGCCCGACCACGTCGCCGGCGCCGGGGCCGACGTCCACGATCTGGATCGAGGGAGGCGACGACTCGTCAGCCGGCGGGGCGGCGGACACCACGAGCGGCCGAGGTGTCACCAGGACCGGCCGCCCGAGGGGCAGCCGCGCGAGCAGCACCACACATGCGCCGAGGAGCCCGAGCGTCATCGAACGGAACATCAACATGCACGAGCACGATGCAACGCGGCGGCCAGGCGCGCCCGACCTCGGATGGCCCTGCGGAGCGACATCCCCACCGGGGGGCACCCACACACGTGCCAGCCTGGCAGAGCGGCCCCGGGAGGTCGTGCCACCGGTGTTCGCGTGCGTCACCCTGGGGGCCGCACGCGTCAGCTCACTTGTGAAGCTGCTGCGAGAGGTAGTTCTGCTCGCCGACCTGGCGGATCAGCTCGAGCTGGGTCTCGAGCCAGTCCGTGTGCTCCTCCTCGGAGACCAGGATCCGCGTGAACAGATCCTCGGACGCGTTGTCGCCGATGTCGCGGGTCTTCGCGATGCCCTGCTTGAGGAACGCGATCGCCGCGTACTCGAGCTGCAGGTCGGCCTCGAACTGCTCCTTGACCGTCTCGCCGACGTGGATCTTGTTGAGGCGCTGGAGGTTCGGCACCCCCTCGAGGAACAAGATCCGGCTGATCACGATGTCGGCGTGCCGCATCTCGTCGATCGACTCCTCGCGGACCTTGGCGGCGAGACGCTGGAAGCCCCAGTTCTCGCACATCTTCGCGTGGATGAAATACTGATTGATCGCCGTCAGCTCGTTGGTCAGGAGCAGATTCAGCAGAGTCAGGACTTCGTCGTTGCCCTTCATGACGCCTCGCAGGGTAGGGGGTCGAGCCCTGGCGCGCCGCGAACAGCGGGGCGCGCTAGGTGCGAGACCTTACCGAGACGAGGTCGGACGAGCAATCACGGCTGCAGCTGTTCGCGCCCTTCGCCGTCAGGCGATCGCGCAGCTCGTCGACGCACATGCCGCAGCCCGTGCCGGCACCACACTTGCGACCGATCTCCTGCACCGAGCGCGCGCCGTCGTCGATCATTGCGTCCACGTCGCGGTCCGAGGTCGGGTGGCAGAGGCAGATCAGCACGGGTATGAATTTGATAATGCGTTTCAAATCCAACTCCGTCAAGAGGGATCCGCGCAGCACCGGGGTCGCGGCGTGCCCCGTCCGGACCGCCCCGGCCAAGTCCTTGATATTGTGCACCGGTGCTGCCTCACCGCCTCGCGACTGCCATGCTCGGGCTCGCCCTGATGACGGGAGCGTGTGGCCCGGACAAGGCCGCCCCGGCGCCGTCCCCCGCCGAGGGGGCGCCCACCGTTGCGGCGGACGGGCTGACGGTGCTCGAGCCCGGCGCCGCCCCCCGCGAGGTGCTGCGCTACAGCCTCGCGCCCGGAGCGCGCACGACCGTCGAGCTCGCGCTCGATCTCGACATCGATGCCGGTGGTCTCGGGGGCACGCTGCCGACGGTGATCGTCCAGTCCGAGATCGCGGTCACCGAGGTGCGCCCCGATGGCAGCGCGCTGATCCGGACCACCATCCTCGACGTGCGCGCGCAGGACCGCGCGGGCACCCTGATGCCCGCGAGCTCGATGACCGCGCACATGCAGCTGCTCCGCGGCCTCGCGCTCGTCGGAGAGCTGCGCCCGGACGGGGGCCTCGGGGAGCTCGCGCTCGGGCCGACCGCCACGCCGCTGCCGCCCGCGCTCGCGCAGCAACTCGACAGCGTCCGGCGCGGCCTGACCCAGCTCGCGATGCCGCTGCCGACCACGCCCGTGGGGATCGGCGCCCGCTGGACGTACGGGCGGACGATTCGCCCGGCGGCCTCGACCGATCTCGCGGTGGAGATGCATGCGCGGACGACCGTCACGCTGACCGACCTCGCGCTGCCGCGAGTGACGTTCACCAGCACCACCGAGGTCACCGGCGCGGACCAGCGCGTGGCGCAGGCTGGCCTGACGGTGACGGTCAGCCAGATCACCGGCACCGGCCACGGCGCCGGGACGCTCGACCTCGGGCAGCTCTCGCTGACCGGCGAGCTCGTGCAGTCGCTGGCCAGCGACATGGAGGCGGGCGGCGAGACGACCCACATGAGGATGGACATGGCGACCCGGTTCGGACCGCCCTCCCCCGCGCCCGCGGCGGCGGCCAATCCGCCCGGGGCTCCCGGGGCGCCCCCGGCGGCGGGCTCGGCCACGGCGCGCGACACCGGCCATTGAGCGCCAGTGCGCGCCGGCCAGCGCCAGTGAGCGCCAGTGAGCACCAGTGAGCGCCAGTGAGCGCCGGCGAGCGCCGGCGAGCGCCGGCGAGCGCCAGTGAGCGCCAGTGAGCGCGCTCACCCGGTGGGACGCCCTCCCAGTCCGCCGGAGCGCGCCCTCGCGATCACGGCGTGCACAGCGGGCCGAACGCCCGGCACGTGCCACCCGCGACGTCCGCGCAGGTGTGGTGATAACCGTCGCGCGGATCGAACATACATGCGCCCGCGGGGGCACACGCCGCGCCCCACGCCTGGCACACACCCTCGACCGGCCGGGTGCACAGCTTGTAGACGCGCGCCGCCGGATCGTACATGCACCGATCGGCGGGAGCACACGCCGGCCCGAAGTGGACACACGCCCCGGTGCCGCTGCTCATGCAGGTGAAGTACGTGCCGGTGCCCGGGTGCAGAACGCAGCCCGGCGCCGGACAGCCGAGATCGGGCGCGATCGCGGTGGCCGGGGCGACCGGCGGCGTGCGGGGCGGCCGGACCGGCTTCGCGCCGGGAGGGGGCACCGGCGTGGCCGGGCGCGTCACCGGGGCGGGCGGCCGCGGCCCCGGTCCGGTCGGGCGCGCCGGGGTGCCCCCCCCGCACCCGGTGGCCCACGCTAGCCACGCCACGGAGACAACCGAGATCGTCGGACTCAGCCGGGGACTCACGGCGCAATGATAGCGCGTGATGAGCGCCGTGCGAGCTGACGCAATGCGGCATGATCTCGCGCAGTTCGAGTACCAGTCCGGCGTGCAGGCGGGTCGTTGATCGCGGCCGACTCTGATAGGGTGCCGCCGCCATGCAAGCAGAGATCGTCAGGCAGGTGCTGTCGCTCGCCCATCAGTCGGTCAAGGAGACGCACCGCGACCGGCTCGAGTCGTACATCCGAGCCTGCTGCCGGGCGATCCCGCCGGAGGTCCTGAGCGAGGTCGAGCCGCACATGCTGCTCGCCTTCGTGATGGATCGGTTCGCGTTCCTCGAGGAGGACTTCGCGAAGACCGTCAAGGTCGCCATCCACGATCCCGAGACGTCGCTGCTCTCCGACGAGCACCCGTCGACGGTGATCGAGACGCGGCTGCCGGACTGCAAGTTCATCATCCGCACGATCAAGTCGTTCCTGCGCGAGATGGGCCTGCAGCTGCAGTTCGTGCTGCACCCGATCCACGGCGTGATCCACAGCGACGGCGCGATCACCGGCATCGACGGTGCGCGCGGCACGCTGTACTCGCAGGTCTACCTGCAGGTCTCGGTGATCCCGACCGACAAGCGCGAGGCGCTGGGCCGCGATCTCGAGCGCCGCCTCGAGCTGACGCTGCAGGTCAACCGCGATCGCCTCGCGATGCTGACCCGCCTCGACGAGGTCCGCCACCACCTGTGCAAGGTCGCCGGCGTCGATCCCTCGATGCCGAGCCCGCGCGAATCGCAGGCGATGCCGATCCTGATCGACGCGACCCAGCCGGGCAGCGAGCGCGAGCGCGAGGCCCTCGAGGCCGTCGAGCTGATCGACTGGCTGAAGGACGACAACTTCGTCCTGCTCGGCTACGCGTTCTTCCCGTTCTCCACCAGTCGCGCCGGGGCCACGAGCAGCGCCAGCGGCGTGACCAGCGGCAACGGCACGCGCCACCCGGAGCGCGGCCTCGGCCTGTTCGCGGCGGCGGACCGCAGGATGCTCGAGGAGGTGATCGGCGAGATCGTCACCACCCGCAAGTCGCGCGAGGAGGTCTACTCCTACTACCGCACCGACTTCATGACGAACGTGCGCTCCGTCGCGCAGGTCCGCTACTTCGGCGTCGCCCAGCTCGGACCCGATGGCAAGTCGATCGGCGAGCACGTCGTGATCGGCCAGATGAGCACCAAGGCGCTCAAGCAGGCCAACCGCCGGGTGCCGGTGGTCAGCACGCGCATCAAGGAGGTGATGCGCAGCCTCGAGGACGCGCCGGGCAGCTACGCGTACACGAAGATCCGCGCGATCCTCGACTCGCTGCCGCTCGAGGACCTATTTTACTGGAACATCGACGAGCTGCGCGACGTCGCGATGCAGTTCCGGATCGCCGAATCCAAGGACCAGGCGCGCGTCTACATGTTCCGCCGCCCGCGCGGCCGCCGGATCTCGGTGGTGTGCGTGGTGCCGCGCATGCGGTTCTCCGAGGCGCTGCGCGAGCAGGTCAGCCAGGAGGTCCGCAAGTTCCTCGCGGTGCCGCACCTGCGCGAGTACCGCGTGGAGACCGACGACGAGTCGCCGATCCGCCTCCACTTCACGGTCGGCAAGTACCGCCCGAACGTCAGCGACGCAGAGCTCGGCGAGTTGACCGGCACGCTCGAGCGCCTGCTGATGGGCTGGGATGACCAGCTGCGCGGGCTCGTGTTCAAGCGCTACCGCGGCCGCACCGACGCCGGCAACTCGTCGCGCACGTCGATCTACCTTGCCACCAACGCGTCGGCGCAGGACATCTGGACCCGCTACGGCTCGCGGTTCCCCGAGTCGTACAAGGGCACGCTGACGCCCGAGACGGCGCTGCTCGACATCGGCCTGCTCGAGAAGCTCGACGAGACCGAGGGCGTCCGCGTCGCGTTCGTGCCGGTCGGCCTCGGCGCCGAGCGGTACACCTCGCTGCGCATCGTCTCGCGCAAGGAGCTGCTCCTCAACGACGTGGTGCCCACGCTCCACCGGATGGCGCTGCGCACCACCAGCCGCCTCGCCGAGCGCCTCGAGGCCGGCAGCGGCCCCGACGTCTACATCACGAGCTTCGAGGTCCACGGCGCAGACGGCAAGAAGTTCGAGGACGCCGGCACCCTCGAGCGCCTCGGCGCGACCCTCCAGCGCGTGCTCGCGAAGCACCTGCTCGATGACCGCCTGCTCGGGCTCGGCTACCTCGCCGGGCTCGACTGGAAGCAGATCGACCTCCTGATCACCTACCGCAACTACTTCGTGCAGGTGTTCCAGGGCGTCGGCCCGCAGACCGCCGACGACACGCTCCTCAAGCACCCCGCATGTGCGTCGCTGCTGGTCGAGTTCTTCGAGACCAAGTTCCGCACGGATCGCAACGAGGCGCCAGCCGAGCGCACCACGCGCCTGCTGCCGCCGCTCACCCTCAAGTACGGCGAGCTGCTCCAGCGCGTCACGGTGATCCAGGAGGACCTGATCCTCCGCTACTTCCTCGATCTGATCGAGGCGACCCGCCGGACCAACTACTACCGCTCAGGCCGCGGGGACACGATCTCGATCAAGGTCGAGTCCGGCCTCGTCGAGCACATGCCGCGCCCGTGCCCGCTGTTCGAGATCTACGTGCACGCGCCCGGCGTCGAGGGTATCCACCTCCGCGGCGGCAAGGTCGCCCGTGGTGGCCTGCGCCACAGCGATCGCGCCGACGACTTCCGCACCGAGGTCCTCGGCCTGCAGCGCACGCAGGCGCTCAAGAACGTGATCATCGTCCCCGAGGGCGCCAAGGGCGGGTTCGTCACCCGCAAGCTCGCGCCCACCCGTGAGGAGGCGCGCGCGCAGTACGAGGTGTTCATCGCCGGCCTGCTCGACGTCACCGACAACTACGTCGGCACGGCGATCGTCACGCCGCCCGGCGTGCTGCGCTACGACGACGAGGATCCGTACCTCGTGGTCGCCGCCGACAAGGGCACCGCCCACCTGTCGGACACCGCGAACGGGATCAGCCAGCGCTACAAGTTCTGGCTCGACGACGCGTTCGCGTCGGGCGGCTCGGCCGGCTACGACCACAAGGTCATGGGCATCACGTCGCGCGGTGGCTGGACCAACGTCGAGCGCCACTTCCGCGAGATGGGCATCGACATCCGCACGACCTCGATCAAGGTCGCGGGCGTTGGTGACATGGCCGGCGACGTGTTCGGCAACGGCATGCTGCTCAACGACCAGCTGCGCGTGGTCGCCGCGTTCAACCACAAGCACGTGTTCATCGATCCGATCCCGGACGCCGCCACGTCGTTCGCCGAGCGCAAGCGCCTGTTCGTGACGCCCGGGACCCAGTGGTCCGACTACGACGTGCAGCTGATCAGCAAGGGCGGCGGCGTGTACGAGCGCGCGGCCAAGGAGATCAAGCTGGCGCCCGAGGCCAAGGCCCTGCTCGGCCTGACCGGTGACATCGTGACCGGCCCCGACATCGTGCGCGCGATCCTCGCGCTCGAGGTCGATCTGATGTGGTTCGGAGGCATCGGCACGTACGTCAAGGCGTCGACCGAGAGCCACGGCGAGGTCGGAGACAAGGTCAACGACAACGTCCGCATCAACGCCTCCGAGCTGCGCGCCCGCGTGATCGGCGAGGGCGCGAACCTCGCGATCACCCAGCGCGCGCGCACCGAGTACGCGCTCCACGGCGGCCGCCACAACACCGACGCGATCGACAACTCCGCCGGCGTCGATTGCAGTGATCACGAGGTCAACCTCAAGATCCTGCTCGCGCCGATGATGGCATCGGGCGAGCTACCGCGCGACAAGCGCGACGTGCTCCTCCGCCAGCTCGAGGCCGACGTCGGCGCCGCGTGCGTCCGCGACAACTACCTGCAGTCCGCGCTGCTCACGATGGAGCAGACCCGCAGCAAGAAGCACGGCGAGGTGTTCCTCGACGTCCTCTCGTACCTGGACAAGCACGGCATGTCCCGAACGGCCGAGCGCATCCCGGCCGATGAGGAGCTCAAGACCTGGCTGCGCACGGGCAAGGGCCTGCCGCGCAACGTCCTCGCGGTGCTGGTCGCCCACGCCAAGATGGACCTGTCGGAGCGGGTGCTGCGCTCGCGGATCCCGGACCTCGCGCTGTTCGAGCCGTTCCTCCACGGGTACTTCCCGAAGGCGGCCGCGCAGAAGTTCCACGCGCAGATCAAGAAGCACCACCTCCGCCGCGAGATCATCACGACCGTGGTGACCAACGCGATCATCAACCAGGCCGGCTGCACGCTGCTCGTGCAGCTGTCCAAGGAGTCGAGCGCGCCGCTCGACGAGCTGGTGGTGCGCTACTTCATGATCGACGAGCTGCTCGGCGGCCAGGCGTTCCGCGCCGCCGTCCACGGCCTCGACTACAAGCTCCCCGCCGCCGACCAGTACGCGGCGCTGACCGCGTTCGAGGACATCCACCGGAATCTGTTGCGGTGGTGGACATGGAACGAGGCGACCTGGAGGCTCACCCCCGACGACGTCGCCCGCACCAAGGCGACGTTCGATCAGGCGGCCGAGGCCCTGGTGGCGGCGCTCGAGCCGACCGCGCGCGCGGCCTACGAGGCACGCGTCGCCGAGAACTCCGCCAAGGGGTTCACGCCCGAGGTGGCGACCACGCTGGCGCGCGCCCCGATGCTGTGCGAGACGTTCGCGCTGCTCGCGGCGGTCAGCGATGGCAAGACCAAGCTCGAACAGGCGGCGCCCGGGTTCCACCGGGTGGGGCGCGAGCTCCACGTCGACGACTTCGATGCGATCCTCGCGGCGCAGACGCCGGCCAACGCGTGGGAGCGGCGGTTCTTCGCGTCGCTCGAGCGCGAGGCCTCGAGCGTGCGGCAGGCCGCCGTCAGCCGGATCACGGTGGGCGGCGACTTCATCGAGAAGAACCGGGATCGGATCGACCGCATCGGCGACGGCCTGACCATGGTCCGGCAGCTCGGCGGCCACGGTCTCGTGCCGCTGTTTCTGATCCTCGAAGACTACCGCGCCCTGTCGTGAGCCGACCCGGCATCAACACGATCGCCGACAAGAAGCTCGCCGCCCACGTGCTGGACGGCGGGCGATTGCGGGCGCTCGTCCTCGAGCTGTGGCAGCGCACCCGGATGGACTGGGGGTTCGTGACCGATCGGCTCGCGAGCACGTTCCGGCGCGAGACCTGGATCGGCGCGCACGAGCGCCGGTTCGTCGGCGAGACCCTGTACGGCCTGGTGCGGCACATCCGCCGCGTCGACGCCGCGCTGGCCCGGGGCCGCAAGACCCAGAAGCCCCCGCGCGATCTCGAGCGGCTGATCGCGCTGCTCGTCCTCGAGAAGCTGGTCGAGCCGTCACGGGCAGCGCTCGCCGAGCGGGATCTCGACTGGAACGCGGTCGCGGGCATCGACGCCGTGATCGCCGCCGAGCGCAAGCTCCCCGCCCGGATCGCGCTCGCCGCATCGATGCCGGACTGGCTCGCCGCGCGCCTGGTCGCCGAGTGGGGTGACGAGGCGGAAGCCCTCGCCCACGCGCTCAACGAGCGTGCGCCGATGACGGTGCGCGCCAACCTGCTCGTGGGCACGCGCGAGGAGCTCGCGAACGACCTCGGGCGGGACGAGCTGGTGACGCACCCGGGGCGATGGTCGGACACCGCCCTCCACGTCGAGACCCGCACCAACCTGTTCGGGCTCGCGGCGTTCAAGCGCGGCGCGATGGAGGCGCAGGACGAGGGCAGCCAGCTGCTGGCGGACCTGACCGTCAGCGCGCTCGGCACGGCCAGCCCGCTCGTGATCGACCTGTGCGCGGGCGGCGGCGGCAAGACGCTCGCGATCGCGGCGCGGCTCGCGAACCGCGGCCGGATCATCGCGAGCGACATCGACACGCTCAAGCTCGACGAGCTGCGCCGCCGGGCGCGGCGGGCGACGGTGTCGAACGCGCAGGCGATCCACCTCGAGCAGGGCCGGTGGCCGGCCTCGCTCGATGCGCTGCGCGGCAAGGCGGACGTCGTGTTCGTCGATGCGCCGTGCTCGGGCCTCGGCGCGCTGCGCCGCAACCCGGAGGCGCGCTGGCGCCTGCAGGAGGCCGACTTCGCCTCGTTCGCGGCCCGCCAGCACGAGATCCTCGACGGCGCGTACCACCTGTGCGCGCCCGGTGGCCGGCTCGTGTACGCGACCTGCACGATCCTCCGTCAGGAGAACCAGGACGTCGCGGACGCGGTGATCGCCGCCCACGCTGACCTCCAGGCCGTGCCGCTGACCGCGGTGCTCGGCGAGGAGCGCGCCCGCGCGCTCGGGGACGGCACCGACCTGCTCGTCACGCCGCTGCGCCACGGCACCGACGGGTTCTTCGCCCGCGTGATGTCCCGCACAGCGTGATCGAGACGGATTTCCGAGGGCCACCCCTCGGAGAACTGAGGCCCCGCACGCCGCCGGGCATAAAGTAACCATAGATTTCGGGTACCTGCGATGCGGGCCAGACCAGGCACGCCGTCTGCAAATGCCCGGAACATGAACCGGATCCTCCGCCTCGCCTGCGCTCTCGCCCTCTCCCTGTCCGCCACCGCCTGCCTCTCCGAGGACACCTCGGAGACGGGGTCGCCGATCTCCTGCCCCGCGATCGCGATCGAGTGCGAGGAGGGGAATGTCCCCACCGACGTCGACGGCGACGGCTGCGCGCTCGAGTGCGCGCCCGTCGTGTGCCCCGAGATCGCACCGGACTGCGGCGTGGGCGAGACCCCGGTGGACGCCGATGGCGATGGCTGCCCGCTCGAGTGTGGCGCCGTGGTGTGCCCCGCGATCGCCGTCGAGTGCGAGGACGGCTCGGCGCCGATCGACGCCGACGGCGATGGCTGCGCGCTCGAGTGCGGCGCCGTGGTGTGCCCCACGATCGCCGTCGAGTGCGACGACGGCTCGACGCCGGTCGACGCCGACGGCGACGGCTGCGCGCTCGAGTGTGGCGCCGTGGTGTGCCCCGCGATCGCCGTCGAGTGCGAGGACGGCTCGGCGCCGATCGACGCCGACGGCGATGGCTGCGCGCTCGAGTGCGCGGGTCAGCCCTCGACCGGCGGCTGACAGCCCCCGACGGGACGGCGAGGCGGTCGTCCGGGCCGGGCTACCGGCATCCTCCGTGCACTGCGGCGGGTATGGACCCGGGATTCCTGCACCTCGCGGCGACAACCGCAACGGCCACCGTTGCCGATGGCAACGCGCAGGCCCTCGTCACCCCCACCGGGGCGACTCCCTCGTCGGTCGAGCTTGGTTCACAAGCCGTCAGGCGTGCTACCGTCCATCCGCGCATGGCAATCGAGCTGTCTGTGGTGCGCGAGCTGGCAGCGCTGCGGGCCATCGAGGCCGAGTGGCGGGCCCTCGCGATGCAAGGGCCTGGCGCCCTGTTCCGTGGCCCCGACTGGCTGCTGCCCTGGTGGCACGCCTATCACAACACGCTCGCTGCCGAGCTGCACGTGCTCGTCGGTCGGGCGACGACCGACGACGCGACCGCGAAGACCGGCGACATCGTGTGCATCGCTCCGTTCTACAAGCGCACCGTCAAGGTGGCGCTGCTCGACACCCGCGAGCTGCGGATGATGGGCGACGCAGGCCCCCGCCCGCCCGCGCTCGACCTGCTGGCGCGCGCCGGCTGGGAGGACCGCGCCGGCGCCGCGATCGCGCGCCGCCTGATCGACGAGGCGTCCACCTGGGATCTGCTCGACATGGAGCCGCTCGCCGATCCGTCGCGGATCCGCGCGAACCTGGTCCAGCGCCTCGCACCCGCCGGGTTCACCGTCGAGACCGCGCCCTCGGGCGGCGGCGCCACGCGGATCGCCCTCGGGCTCGCGCCGGCTGACGCCACCGACACCACCGGCGTGGTCACCACGTACGGCGACGATCTCGCGGCGCTCCGCAAGGGCATGAGCGCGCTGCGCCGGCTGTCCCGGCTCGAGTGGGCCGAGCGCGACGAACCCTCGCCGCTCGCGGATGCCGAGGCGACCGCGCTCCTCGAGGAGGTGGCGCTCGAGCTCGCCAAGACCGGCCGCGTGCGGCTGGCCCGCCTCGATGATCCGCAGGGCGAGGCGTGCGCCGCCGCCCTCGTCGTCGATGATGGCGATCGCGCCGTCGTGCTGGCGATGGCCGTCGATCCGGCGATCGGCCCGCGGACGGCCGCCCGCCTGCTCCACGCCGAAGCCCTCGCCGCCCGCGCGCGTGGCTGCATCGCGCTCGACGTCGTCACCGGCGCCGGCGAGTACGCGCTGCCGGCCCTGCCGCTGTCCAAGCAGCCCGCCGTGGCGGTCCGCGTGTGGAGCCAGACCACCACCGCCTCGGTCGGCCGCACGGTGACCAGCGTCGGGCGCCGCACGCGCCGGATCCGCGAGACCCCGGCGGTCGCCGCGGCCCAGGCCCGCGCCGCGTGGACCCGGATCCGCACGGCCGCGGCGGCCGTCGCCCAGTACGATCGGTTCTGCCTGTACCGTGGCCAGCTGTGGACGCGCGGCATCGAGGCGCCGCCCGGCCTCGAGCTGCGCCTGTTCAGCGAGGCGGACTACGACGCTCTGCCCGACGCGCAGCGTGCCGATCTGTCCGAGCAGCTCGCCGTCGACGAGACCCTCGCGCGCGGCTACTGGCGGCGTGGCGATCGCGCCGTGCTCGCCATGCTCGGCATCCGCCCCGCCGGGCTCGCCTGGGCCGCGCGCGGGCCGGTCGAGGCGCCCGAGCTCGGCCGGACCCTGCGGATGTCGAAGTACGACGCGTACATCCACAGCGTCTACGTCGCGGTCGCCGCCCGCGGGCGCGCCGTCGGCCCGGTCATGCTCGAGCACCTCACCAAGGAGCTGCGCGCGACCGACACGTACCGGTCGTGGGCGCTGATCGCGGCCGACAATCAAGCCTCGCTCCGCGCGTTCCAGAAGGCGTCGTTCACGCCGGTGTGCGACGTCATCCACGCCAAGATGGCCACGGTCGATCGCGTCGTGTGCCGCCCGCCGGACCCCGAGGCGCAAGAGCTCCTCGGGCTCGGCGAGTAACGCAGGTCCGCGGTATCCTCCCGCCCATGCGGAGTGCGGCGGTGGTCTTCCTGATCGCGAACGCGAGCTGCGGCGATGACCTGCCGCCACCGCCGGGGATCGTGCAGAGCGGCGCCCGGCTGGCGGTCGCGTGGCACGTCCTCGACGACGGCGGCGCGCGGGTGCCGGCGGGCCTGGTCGATCCCGCACCGCGCTAGCGCCGCTGCGCGCGTATCCGTCGGAGATCCTGGGGGTGCCGGGCTGTGCCCGCCATCTCGATTGATGATAACGTGGGGACTGGATGGCGCGTGTGCTGCGATTCCCCGACCACGGGCACTTGCTCGTGTGTACGGACTTGCAGGGCTGCATGCGCGACTTCGTCCGCATGGTCGAGGTGTTCGAGGCCGCGCTCGACACCTACGATGGCGACGCGCACCTGCTGTTCACCGGCGACCTGATCCACGGACCTCACATCGACCCCGAGGACTGGCCGGACTTTCTCGGCGAGTACTACCGCGACGCCTCCGGCGAGGTGATGCTCGCGTACGCTGCGCTCGCCGGCCAGTACCCGGGCCGCGTCCACGCGCTGCTCGGCAACCACGAGCACGGCCACATCGGCGGCCCACACACGGCGAAGTTCGCCGCCGACGAGGTCGCGCTGCTCGAGCAGATCCTCGGGCCTGCGGGCACCGCGCGGATGCGCAGCATCATCCACACGTTCCACCTCGTCGGCGTGACCTCGTGCGGCGCGGTGTTCACCCACGGCGCGCCCGCGGCCCAGGTCGACGCGATCAGCGACATCGAGGCGGCGGACATCTCCGGGGACCAGTACGACTGCCCGCTCGACGTGCTCGACACGCCGATCGTCGGCAAGATCCTGTGGGCGCGCGCCGCCAGCGCGGTCGAGGCGCGGCGGTTCCTGCGCGGCATGGGCGGTACGGTCGCGGTGTTTGGCCACGATGTGGTGCCCGAGGGCTTCGAGACCGTGGGCGACGAGCAGATCTGCGTGTCGACCTCGTTCGGGCTGTACGACCAGAACAAGGTCTATCTGGAGCTCGACCTGACCGCGCGGTATCGGAACGTCCACGACCTGCGGATCGGCAAGGAGATCGTGCCGCTCTACCCCGACAAGGCCCCGCCCCGGCTCGGCGGACGTCGCCGCTAGCAGTTTCAGCCGCTTGGGCCCTGCGTGCCGCCCACCTCCCCGCTCAGGGAGGCTTGCTATTCGGTCCAGGGATCCCTATAAATCCGGGCTCACCTGAGCCCCCTGCCGAGCAGGGTAACGAGGTCAAAGATGAAGGACTCTGCCAACCACCCGCACTACAAGCCCGCCCGCATCTCCTGCGCGTGTGGCTCCATCCACGAGACGTTCTCGACCGCCGGAGATCACGGCATCGACATCTGCTCGCAATGCCACCCGTTCTTCACGGGCAAGCAGAAGCTGATGGATACGGCCGGCCGTATCGATCAGTTCAACAAGCGGTTCGGCAAGAAGTCCTGACCTTGTCCTGACCCTCCTGGGTCAGGCGGTCGACGCCCGATGTTCGACCAGCAGAACTTCAAGGACAAGATGACGGCGCTCCAGCGCCGTCACGATGAGCTCGGCGCCCTCCTCGGGACCTCCGAGGTCATCAACAAGCGCGCCGAGTTCCTCAAGCTCTCCAAGGAGCATGCGGAGCTCGACGCGCTTGTTGGCGCGTGGGGTACCTACCAGACGATCCTGGGGCACCTGACGCAGGCCCGCCAGATGGCGGACGCCGAGGCCGATCCCGAGCTGCGCGACATGGCGCGCGAGGAGATGACGCAGCTCGAGGAGCAGCGTACGGCCGCCGAGCAGGCGATCAAGATCCTCCTGCTGCCCCGCGACCCGGCCGACGGCAAGAACGCGATCCTCGAGATCCGCGGCGGCACCGGCGGGGACGAGGCGGCGCTGTTCGCCGGCGACCTCTACCGGATGTACGCGCGCTACGCCGAGCGCCAGGGCTGGAAGATCGAGGTGCTGTCGATCTCCGAGGGCGCGTCCGGCGGCTACAAGGAGGTCGTGATCTCGATCGACGGGAAGGACGTGTTCTCGAAGATGAAGTTCGAGTCCGGCGTCCATCGCGTCCAGCGCGTGCCCGCCACCGAGGCGCAGGGCCGGATCCACACCTCGGCCGCCACGGTCGCCGTGCTCCCCGAGGCCGAGGAGGTCGACGTCAAGGTCGACGAGAAGGACCTCAAGATCGACACCTACCGCTCGAGCGGCGCCGGCGGCCAGCACGTCAACACCACCGACTCGGCCGTGCGCATCACGCACCTCCCGACCGGCACGATCGTCGCCTGCCAGGACGAGCGCTCGCAGATCAAGAACCGCGCGAAGGCGATGCGCGTCCTGCGCTCGAGGATCCTCGAGGCCGAGCGCGAGAAGCAGGCCGCCGTCGAGGCCGCCGCGCGCAAGCAGCAGGTCGGCTCCGGCGACCGGTCCGAGAAGATCCGCACGTACAACTTCCCGCAGGACCGCGTCACCGATCACCGGATCGGCCTGACCAAGCACAACCTGCCCGCGATCATGGACGGCGCGCTCGAGGACATCATCGACGCCCTGCGCGCCAACGATCAGGCCGAGAAGCTCGAGGCCCAGGCGGGCAGTTGACCGCCGTGCGGCTCCCGGGTCCGCGGACTCGAGAGCTGCGCACGGCCGCGGCGCTGCTGGCCGCCACCCTCGCCGGCTGCACGCGCACGGCGCCCCCCACGACCTGCGACGGCGACCTGCGCGGCGTCTATGCCGACGTCGACGCCGGGGGTGCGCGCTGGATGCTGCTCGACCACGGCACCACCCTCGAGGCGTACCCGCTGTTCGACGACGGCGTGCGCGAGGGCGAGCTGACCGGCGCGCCCCGCGTCCTCGACCTCACCCGCGACGGCGGTCCGGGTGGCGAGCAGCTCGGCGGCACGCTGTCGCGCCGGTTCGAGCAGGCGGGCGCGATGTGCCGGACCAGCGCGCCGGCCCACGTGGTCGCCTGCACCGCCGACGGGCTCGCGCTCGTCCACGCCACCCCCACCCCACCGCTCGGGTTCCTGCCATGTCGCCCAGGGCGACCGTTGCCGTCGCGCCGCAGCCGCTGGCGCCGCGCCCGCTGACCCCGCCGGGCCGTCCACCGGTGGTCGGCGATCCGATCGGCCGATCGTGCGTCCCTCGCGTCCAGGAACGCGCGCTTGGGGCTCGCCCATGCAGCGCTCCTGTCCCCGTGCGGCGACGTGGCGCCCGCCGTGTTCGGCCCGCTGCAGGGCCTGTCGAGCCGCGCGCTCCGCGCTACTTCACCAGCTTCTCGAGCTGCGCCTTCATCTGCTTGTACTCGCCGCCCGTGTCGCCCTCTTCGAAGCCCTTCTTGACGACGCGGACGATGCCCTTGCCGTCGACGATGAACGAGGTCGGCATGGTGTCCGAGCCGTAGCTCGCGACCACGCCGGACTTGTCGGCGGGGAGGTACGCGAGCGTCATGTTCTTGAGCTTGAGCTTCTTGTGGAACTTCTTGCCGTCGGCCGCGCTGTCATCGATGTCGATGGCGATGAACGTGACCTTGCCCTTGAGCTCGCCGGCGAGCTTGTCCCACACGGGCAGCTCCTTCGCGCACGGCTTGCACCACGCGGCGCCGACCGTGACCACCAGCCACGAGCCCCGGTAGGCCTTGAGCTTGAAGCCCTTGCCGCGGGCGTCGGTGGCGACGTCGAGCTCGGCGGCGCGATCGCCAACCCTGAGGACATCGGCCGCGGCGGGCACTGCCGCGATGAGGGCGAAGCCGAGGGCGAGCGCCAGGGTCCGAGCCATGCCCCTGGGACGCACGCCACGGCTCATCGATTCACCGCGACTTCTTCGTCGATCCACATCCCGATGTACTTCGGGTGGGCCGGGCCCTCGTAGCGACGGTCGTTGATGAACAGCGACGGCGTGGAGTCCACCCCGGCCTTGTCACCCTGGGAGGCGTCCGAGGTCACCTGCGCGCTCGCGGCGGCGTAGTCGGCCGCGAACTTCGTGAGATCGAGCCCGAGCGCCGTGGCGTAGCCGAAGGTGCAGCTAACAAAGCTATAGATACGGCTATAAGACAGTTCTATGCTCGTAATAAAAATC
>CAXNMK010000032.1:0-42178 GCA_964203225.1 Kofleriaceae bacterium | reverse complement strand
GGCCTCGGGCTCAGGCTCCGTCGAGCGCACCACCTGACCCTCGAGCCCGACCGGCGCGACGGCGAACGTGTTCGCCAACGCGCTCGGCGACCTCGACTGCAACGGCGTGGGGTCGACCTGGTCGCTCCGGGCGACGGCGATCGTCGCCGGTTCGTCCATCCAGGGCGCCGCGACGTCTCTGATCCCGCCCCCGAAGGGCTCATTCTAGGCACACGTCCCGGGGGGGCCACCGGTGGTCCCGTTGCTCGCTCCTCCCGACTACGGGCCCGCGAATAGAGATCTCAATCGCCCTCGCGGTCGATCCATCCCCGGGGCGTCGTTGCTCCCAGGTAGCGTACCGACCGGTACGCTGCCTCGTCGCGCCTCGCCTGCGGGGCGCCTCGCCCACGGTCATCGATTGATTTGTCCGTTCGCGGGCTCTGAACTCAGTCCAGCGTCACGGCAATGCTGTCCCGCGACTGCGATCAGGTGCCAGTCCGGATCACCCGTGGGAGGGTTCGCCCAACCAGACGTGGTGGCAACCACCTCAACCTGAACTATCATCCCGGAGGGTTATGCACCTGATACGTAATCTCAAGCAGCGCGGATTCACTCTCATCGAACTCATGATCGTCGTGGCGATCATCGGCATCCTCGCGGCCGTCGCGATCCCGGCGTTCATGGACTACATCAAGAAGTCCAAGTCGGCCGAGGCCTCGCTGAACCTCAACAAGATCGGCAAGAACCTCAAGGCGGAGTTCGACTCGAATCAGGCGTTCCCGACCGGCGCGGGTGGCATCGGCGGCGCCCTCCTGCCCTCGGGCGACTGGAACCGCGATCGGCTGCTGCGGCGGCGTCGGGACCCCGGTTGGACAGGCCGCGGTCAACACGGTCGTCAACAACAAGTGCAGCGCGCTTCCGACCGCATTCGGTGCGGACCTGGGCTGGCAGGCGGTCGAGTTCACGCTCAACGAGCCGAGCCAGTACAAGTACACGTACGTCACCACGGCTCCGACCGGCCCGACGGCGAACGTGCTCGCCAACGCGCTCGGCGACCTCGACTGCAACGGCGTGGGGTCGACCTGGTCGCTCCGGGCGACGGCGATCGTCGCCGGTTCGTCCATCCAGGGCGCCGCGACGTCTCTGATCCCGCCCCCGAAGGGCTCATTCTAGGCACGCGTCCCGGCGGGCAACCGCTGGCCTCGTCGGTCGCGCCACCCTGCGAAGGGTGGCGTTGCTGTTTTCGGAGCACGAGGGTTGAGCTAAGCTGACCGCGTGAAGCTCGTCGTCCCGCTGCTGTTGGCGGCCCTGTCGTTCGGCGGGGCGCGCGTCGCCCGCCATGGCGCCACCACCCAGCGCACGCTCGACGACGCCAACCCGCCGCCCTACGCCCCGACCGCGGGCTCCGCGCGCCTGCTGTCGCTCGGCTACACCGAGCTGCTCGCGGACCTGCTCTACGTTCGTCTGCGCGGCTACTACGGCGAGTGGTACGGCACCAAGGCCGAGGGCGTCGCCGCGCTCGCCGAGGCCATCACCGCGCTCGATCCCCGGTGGGAGCGAATCTACGAGTTCGGCGGCAACGCGATGACGATCGCCGAACTCGGGATCGGTCCCCCGATCCTCCTGCGCGCGCTCGCCCTCGTCGAGCTCGGCATGCGCGAGTTCCCGGCGAGCCACGTACTGCCGATGCTCGCCGGTCAGATCTACCTCCAGGACCTCAAGACCGAGGACACGGCCCAGCGCAAGGCGTGGGACGAGAAGGGCGTGCTCCTGATCGAGGCCTCGATCCGCAAGCCCGGCGCGCCGCTCCAGCTCGCGACCTATGCCGCCCACGTTCGCTCGAAGCTCGGCCAGCGCGATCGCGCCTCCCAGGGGCTGCGCGAGCTGCTGCTGATCACCAAGGACCCGCGGGCCCGCGCCAAGCTGCTCGACCGCCTGGCCGAGGTCGAGGGCGCGAACGCCGACGACATCGCGGCGGAGATGCTGACCGCGCGTAAGACGTTCGAGACGGCGTGGAAGGCCGATCGTCCGGCGGTCAATCCGTCGATGTTCCTGCTGGTCGGCGCCCCCCCGACGCCCGGCTTCGACCTCGACGACCTCGCCACCGGCGGCCGCGATCTGATGACGGTCCAGGCGTTCGAGCAGCTCGAGCCGCTGATCCCGTCGATCGAAGACGCCGGCGCGGCCGCGGACACCGGCGCGGTCAATCCCGCCGGCACCGAGGCGGTCCCGGCTGCAGCGGCCGCCCCCGCCTCGTCGCCTTGAAGCGCAGCCTGCGCGGTCGGCGGCAGTGTTGCGCGCCCGGCGGCAGTGTTGCGCGCCCGGCTCTCGTGATTGACGCTCGAGCGTCCACCGCAGGAACTGCCAGCACTCGCCCCTGCTACTTCGGCAGCTTGTCGGAGTAGTCCTTGATCGCCTTCTCGGTCGCATCAGGCTTGATGTCGACGGAGAAGCTCTCACGGATGCCGAACTCGTTGTTGACCAGCGTGATGCGGTGCTTGCCCGCGCTCAGCTTGATCGCGCGCTGAGGCGTGTTGAGCCCGGTGGCCGCGCCGTCGATGTAGATCTCGCACGACGGCTTCGAGCCGAGCATCAGCGTGCCCTGCCCCTTGGGCTTGGTGTCGGCGACCACGTCCGGCCTGGTCGGGTCCGGCCTGGCCGTGTCCGGCCTGGTCGTGTCCGGCCTGGTCGGGTCCGGCCTGGTCGGGTCCGGCTTGGTCGTGTCCGGCTTGGTCGTGTCCGGCCGCGTGATCGGGCCGGTGCCGCCATTGGTCACCTTGCTGGTGTCCGGCTTGGTGGTGTCCGGGGCGATCGCCACGCCGGCGCCCGCCTTCTCGAGCGGGATGACGACCCGCTGCTCCGGGGCGCCCGAGATCACGAGCGGCCGGTTGACCGACACGTACCCCGACTTCTCGAACAGCACCTGGTAGCTGAGGCGCGGGTCGAGCGGCGCCTTGGCGGGCGCAGGCCCGAGCAGCTCGCGCTTGCCGTCGACGATCAGGGAGACCGTCGCGCCGGGCGGGGTGGACTCGAACACGCCGATGATGCCCTGGATGGGCGACAGGGCGATCTCGACCTTGGGCGCCTTGCCCTGCTCGACGGTGACCTGCTCGCTCTGGCTGAGGAAGCCGGGCGGCGGGTCGATCTGGACCGTGTGGCTGCCCGGCGCGATGCCGCGGATCCGGGACGGCAGGCGATCGGTGCGGGCCTCGCCGTCGAGCTTCCAGCTCGAGATGCCGCCGGGCGTGACGTAGAGGTCGAAGCCGGTGTCCTGGTTGCCGACGGCCGGCGGGGGCGCCGCGCTGCCACCCGAGCCCGTGGTGGACGCGATCGGCGGGGCCGGCCGAGCCGGCGTGGTGCCGCTGTCGCGGGTGGCGAGGAAGATCGCGGCGCCGATCGAGACCGCGGCGACCGCACCGATCGTGATCATCAGCGGGCCCTTGCGGCTGTCCTTCTTGCGGGCGGTGATGCCCGCGCCGAACGACGCCATCGGGTCGAACGACAGGGAGTCGCGCGAGTCGCGCAGGTTGTCGCGGCCGCCGAACGTGAACGCGGGCTCGGGGGCGAGCGGCGACGGCACCTTCTGCGAGCCGTTGGCCAGCGGGGCGGGCGGGGACGGCGGGGACGGCGGGGACGGCGGGGCGGCCAGGGCCGGCCCGGTGCCGTTGATCGTGGCGGACGGCGGCGGTCCGCCCCCCGACTCCCAGCCCTTGGAGGTCGCCACCAGCGACGACAGGTCCGGCGCGGGGCCGGTCATGGTCTGCGAGGCCGTGGCGCCCGCGGCGCCCGCGAGAGACGGGATGTCACCGGCCGGCGATGCCGACATGCCGCGCATCGTGGCCGCCGGCAACGCCGCCGGGGTCAGCGAGTCTGGATCCGGAGTCTGGATCGTGGGCAGGCGCTTCGTGCCCTTGCCCCCGCCGCGCTTCGGATCGTCATCGGGGTTGTCGAAGATCTGGGTCTCGAGCTCGTCGTCGTCCCAGGCGAGCCCGCCGTCATCCTTCGCGGCTTCGGCCCTGACGGCCGGCGGGGCCTTACCGGGCGCAGGCGGCGGCGCGACCACGGGCATCTGGCCCGACAGCCGGCCCGCGGGCGGCGGCGGCGGCTTGGTGCCCGAGGCGCCGGTCGACGCGCGGCGGCCCGGTGCCGCGACCACGCGGTTGGAGCTGGTGGTCATCCGCGCGCCCGCCGGGGTCGGCGGCGGGGACACGTCCGACACGATCGGGGCGGGAGGCTTGATCTGGCGGTAGCTCTCGAGCTTCGCCGACTCCTCGTCGATCTCCTTGCCGAACATCTTCTTCATCCACCCCGCCAGGTCCTTGCGCGAGTAGAACTCGCCGGCGGTGTAGACGAACGCCTGCAGCTCGTCGTGGAGGTCGATCGCGTTCTGGTAGCGCTCGTCGACGTCCTTGGTGAGCGCCTTGAGCACGATGCGCTCGAGCTCGTCGGGGATCTTGCGGTTGTACGTCGACGGCGGGAGGATCTCGACGTTGCGAACCTTCTCGAGCGTGGAGAAGTCGCTCTCGCCGACGAACAGGCGCTCGCCGGTGAGCAGCTCGTAGAGGACGATGCCGCAGCTGAACACGTCGCTGCGGCGGTCGATCGGCAGGCCGCGGACCTGCTCGGGCGACATGTAGCCGAACTTGCCCTTGAGGATGCCCGCCTGGGTCTTGCTGCCCTGGCCGGCGGCCTTGGCGATCCCGAAGTCGATGACCTTGACCTCGCCCTCGAACGACACGAGGACGTTCTGGGGGGACACGTCGCGGTGGACGAGCGCCAGCTCGCGGCCGGACTGGTCGCGCTTGTTGTGCGCGTAGTCGAGGCCCTCGCACATCTTCATGACCACGAAGCACGACTGCGCAACGGGCATCGCCTCGCCGCCGTTGCGGCAGCGGTCGAAGATGCCGCGGAGGTCACGGCCGTGGACGTGCTCGAGGGCGATGTAGTAGCTGGTGTCGACGACGCCGAGATCGAAGATCTGGGCGATGTTCGCGTGGTTCAGCTGGACGGCGAGCTTCGCCTCCTCGATGAACATGCGGATGAACTCTTTGTCCTCCGCGATGTTCGGGAGGATCCGCTTGACCGCGACCAGCCGCTCGAAGCCCTCGACGCCAAAGGCCTTGGCCCGGAACACCTCGGCCATGCCGCCGACGTTGATCCGCTCGAGCAGGTAGTACTTGCCGAAAGGCGCCGGCTTCTTCACGCGTGGCTCTCTTGATGGGACCCGGTCACGGCTGGTTTCCTTGGACCACAAGTCACAAGTGACCCGTGGTCCTACCGCGAAGCTCTCGCCGATACAAAGGAAATCCGCACCGGACAGCGCTCAGTGCCGGACTGTAAATGCCCGTCAGCCAGCGCCGAGATCGGCGCGCCCGGGCGATCAGTTCTGCGCCAGCGCCTGCGCCGGCTCCATCTTGGCGGCGCGCCGGGCTGGCAGGTAGCCGCCGAGGATGCAGAACACCGTGGAGAACACGAGCGCGGAGCCCCAGATCCACGGCTTGAAGTCGAACCAGGACGCGGGCTTGAACGGGAACCGCGGGATCCGGGTCGCGGCGATCACGTCCCAGCCCGAGCCGATCGCCCACGCCAGGCCGATGCCGATCACCCCGCCCACGATCCCGACCATGGCGGCCTCGCCGAGCACGATCAGGAGGACGTCGGCCTCGGTGGCGCCGACCGCCCGCATGATGCCGATCTCGCGCCGGCGCTCGCTGACCTGGACGAAGAAGTTGTGGCCGATGTTGATGATCGCCACCACGAGGATGGCGACCGAGATGATCAGGAACAGCAGCCGGATCACGAAGATCACGGTGGCGAACTGCTCGCCGAGCGAGTCCTCGAGGCGGAGATCCTCGCTGTCCTTGAGCCACTGCGAGAACGGCGCGAGCTGGTTGCGGTCCTTGAGCTTGACAATGATCGAGGAGAATGCGGTGGCGGCCTCGTCGCCGAGGAACTCGCGGTTCCACTTCTCGATGTAGGGGAGCGGCATGGTCACGCCGACGGGCATCGCGCGCGAGCTGACCCCGACGATCACGGCCTCGACCCGGCGCGGCCGGGTGCGCGAGACCTTGCCGCCGCCGGCGATCACCGTGTTGTTGAGCCCGACCGAGAACCGCATCGCGGACAGGCCGCGGGACTGGATCAGGAAGTTGACCAGGTCCTGGTTGGCGACCGGCATGCCGTGCGCCTTGGCGAACCGGGTGTTGTAGAGCTCGACCACCGTCGACGACAGCACCACCGGAACCCGGTGCTTGCACATCCGCTCGGTGTCGTCGCAGTAGTAGCGGTCCGGGTTCGGGCACGGATTCCAGTACGGCCGCGGCGCCGCGCCGAGGTTCGCCAGGATCGCGGTGCCCGTGGTGCCGGGCGCGGCGATCGGATCGCGTGGAGCGGCGCTGCCCGCGGGAGCGGCGCTGCCCGCGGCAGCCCCGCTGCCCACGGCGGACCCGCTACCGGCGGCGGACGGAACCGCCATGCCCGCGGGGGGCGGCGTGACCGGGGCCGCCGCCAGGGGCGGGTACGGCGACAGTGGCTGGCCCGGCGGGGGCAGCACGAACCCGGCCGGCAGCGAGGGCGGCACGCCCGGGTGGCGGTGGCGGTCGGCGCCGCCGAGCCCGCGGCGCGGCGCTGCCCGCGGGCGCGGCATCCCACGACGACGAGCGCGCGGCCGCGGCGCGCTTCGGGCCACCCGGCGCCGAGCGCACCGGATCGTCGGGGTCGGGCGGGGGCGGCACGCAGGCGATCCGGTTCGGGTCGTCCTTGACCGCGTCCCAGTCGCGGAACAGGTCGAGGATGCGGGCGTCGTCCTTGACGACCCCCGGGTTGACGCCATCGGCGAACCCGCCGAGCTCGAGCCGGAAGTCCTTGCCCTCGAAGTCGCCGCGCCCGGCCGCCGGGAACGCGAGGTTCATCCGCGGCACGGCGTCGGCGACCTCGGGCCGCGCGAGGATCTGCTGCACGATCGCGTCGTCGAGGCGCTTGCTGGTGTCGACGCCCGCGAGCGAGACGCTGGGCGCGACGACCTGGACCTCGTCGAGCGGGAACACCTTCTCGAGCACGGCGCCGGCGCGCTGGGTCAGCGCGAGGAACAGCACGAACGCGCCGATCCCGATCACGATGCCGAACGCCGACAGGATGAAGTGGCGGGGGCTGCGCAGGGTGTTGGCGACCACCATCCGCGCGAGGTTTCCGACGGGCATCATCGTGCGTGCACCTTTCCCGGGCCGGACGCCGTCGCGGTCACGCCGGCCCCCCGTGGATCTTCTCGAGCTCGGCCTCGGAGGTCTCGATGATCATGCCATCGCGCATCGCGATCACGCGCTGGGCGACGCTCGAGACGCGGCGCTCGTGCGTGACGATCACGAGCGTCACGCCGTCCTTGGCGTTGAGCTCGCGGAAGAACTCGATCACCTGGCTGCCGGTCTCGGAGTCGAGGTTGCCCGTCGGCTCGTCGCACAGCAGCAGCGTGGGGCTCGAGAACAGCGCGCGCGCGATCGCGACCCGCTGCTTCTGCCCGCCCGACAGCTCGCTCGGGTGGCGGTGCGCGAAGTCCGCGAGCCCCACCCGCCGCAGCGCCTCGCGGCCGCGCTCTCGGGCGTCCTGCGTGCCCTGGCGGTGGAACGCCGCCGGGATCACGACGTTGCCGACGCAGTCGAGGTGGTCCATCAGGTTGAACGCCTGGAACACGAACCCGATCGACGTGTTGCGCAGCTTCGCGCACCGGCGGTCGCCGGCCTTGAGCAAGTCCACGCCGAGGACCTCGACCTCACCCTCGTCGGGCCTGTCGAGGCCACCGATCATGTTGAGGAGCGTCGACTTCCCCGAGCCGGACTGCCCGACGAGCGCCACCAGCTCGCCGGCCTGGACGTCGAGGCTGACGCCCTTGAGCACCTGGGTGCGCGCCGCACCGGTGCCATAGCTCTTGGTGATGTCGCGCAGGCGGACGACCGGTTCTCCTGGCACGGCGCGGTCTTACCACACTCTCCGGGGCGTTCCGGGAGAGTTCAGGGAGGGTTCGAGGAGGGATGCAGGGCGCGCTCACCGGCGGATCCCGCTCGCGCGCAGCACCAGCGCGCTACCCTCGACGGTGACCGCCACGTGCCCCTCGCGCCAGCGCAGCAGCCGCGCCGTCATGCGGTCATCGGCGGGCAGCCCCGCCGCATCGAGCAGGAACCGCCAGGTCGAGGCCGACAGCGCGGGCGGTGCGACGTCGAGCGCGAGAAGTGGCCCGCGCACCAGAGCCCCATCGCCGACCACCGCGCCGAGCAGCCCCTCCCCCACCCCAGCGAGCGCGATCCCCTCGGTGAGCACGTACTCCACGGTCGCGACCATCGGGACCGCGAGCGCCGCGCCGCGGTGCGGTCCGAACGCGCGCTTGCGCTCCAGCAGCGAGCGCATCGGGATGTCGTCGAGCAGGCCGCGCAGGTACCGCCCGTGAACGAGGTCGAGCGCGACCACGCCGCGCCCCGAGCGGTCGTCGGGATCGAGGGCCTGGAGCGCCGCGCGCCCGCCGCGGATGCCCCGCCGGTCGAGCTCGCCGCCGTCCTCGCCCAGGACGCGCAGGCACGGCGCCAGCCACGCGCGGATCGCGAACGCATCGAGGTTCCACTGGGCGACCAGCGGCGCGCCGGCCGCCGCCGTGGCGAACCCCTCGGGCACCGCCAGCGCGGCAGCGTCGACCGCGGCCGCCGCGGGACCGATCTCGATCGCGACCTGCGCCCCGACGGTCGCTTCGTCGGACGTCAGCGCGACCGCCACCCGCCCGACCGGCGCGAGCAGCTGGGTGCACGCGCGGAGGTCGCGCGCCGCCGGGGCCCGCCCCAGGGCCCGCGCCACCAGGCCGCCGGGCCCGCCGACGCTGATGAACCCCCGCAGCCCGGGCGGCGCGGACGCCGTGCCGAGCGCCTGCGTGCCCCACGCCCACGCGTCCAGCCAGCGCGCGCCGCGCGGCCGGTGGCTCGCGGTGAACCACGCGCCCGCGTCGTCGGCCAGCGGCGCCGGCGCGACGTGAACCCACAGCCACCCATCGTCGACCGCCCAGCTGATCGTGAGGTCGTCGGCGAGCGTGGCCGAAACCACCTCGACGCCCTCGCGCACCACCGCGTGGGTGACCAGGCCGCGGGCCCGCGCGCCGTCGACGAACGCCTGCAGGAGGTCGGGCGCGTCGATCCGCACCACCGCCGTCGGGGCGAGGTCGTCGGAGAACACGGCGAACCCCGCCTCGACGTCGATGCCGATCGCGGCGAGCGCGTCGGGCCGCAGCGGATCCACGGCGAGCAGCCGCGCGAGCGCCGTGCCCACCGCCGCGCCGTCGAGGCCCGCGACGATGCCGACCACATCGAGGACCGCGAGCACGCTGCGCTGGCTGCCGCGCAGCGACGGCGCCGCGAGAACGTAGGTCGGCGCCGCCGGGACCCAGCGGGTCGCCGGGTACGCAGCCGGGACAGCGGGTGTGTCGGGGTGGGAGCGCGCCCGCCCGCCGCCGCAGCCGAGAGCCAACATCGCCCAGAGGGCCACCCAGAGGGCCACCCCGCGGGCCACCCCGCGGGCCGGGATCACGCGGCGCACGAGCGCGTTGAACATGCCCCGAGAATGTCGTGCCAGCCGCGCAACCGCCACCACTACCGGCCGATACGCGCACCACGGAAGGAGGCTCCTGGTATGTTCGAACAAGCAGCGTCATGAGCATCGGCGGACCCACTGGCATCGGCGGACCCACTGGCATCGGCGGACCTGGCGGACCTGGCGGGCCGGGTGGACCTGACGGTCCAGACGGACCGGACCGGCCGGATGGCCCCGGCGGCCTGGACGGCCCCACCCGCCTCGACGGCGCGGCCGCCGCCGAGGGCACCGCGGACATCGACCGGCTCGCCGCAAAGGTCGCCGCCGGGCGCCTCACGCCCCGCGAGGCGTTCGACCAGCTCGTCGAGGCGACCGCCACCCCGGACCTGTCCGCGGCCGAGCGCGCCGAACTGCGCGAGTTGCTGACCGACCTTGTCGCCAACGATCCGTATTTCGGCGGCCTGACCAGCCGCGTCTGACCTGTCTCGCCCCCGCGGCTCGCCCCCGCGGCTCGCCCCCGCGGCTCGCCCCCGCGGCTCGCCCCCGCGGCTCGCCCCCGCGGCCCGCCGCTCGCCGCTCGCGGCCCCGGTCAGTAGACGACGTCGCCGACGAACATGGTCCCGCGCGTCGAGCCGGCCGGCCCGACGAACTGGACCGGGCGGGTCTGGCCGCCGTCGATCGGCACCAGCTGGAACGGCCGCGTCATCGGGCGCCCATCCGGGCCGTGGAACGCCGCGATCACCATGATCGTGCCGAGGCGGGTGGCGTCGTTCACGAGGTTGGCCTGGACCACGCTCTTGCCGTGGTCGTCGAACACGTGGAGGTCGGTGATCCGCGCCGCGGGCGGCGAGTCCGGGATCAGCGCGCCGTAGACCTTGATGCGCGCCGAGGCGGAGGCCGGGCGCGGGACCCGCGCGGTGTCGACCAGCGCGAACGTGCGGCGCTCCCCGCCGGGGATCCACAGCGACTGGGAGTTGAGCTGCCCGAGCGTGGCCCCGGCCTGATCCGTCAACTCGCCGCCGAGCGTGACGTACGCACCCTCGCCGGCGAGGTTCTCGGCGTCGATCAGGACGAACGTGGCCTCGCTCGCGAACCGGCCATCCCCGACGGTGTCGGTGCGGAGCCGCGCGTCCGAGGTCACCCGGATCGCGTCGAGATCGAGGTGGCGCGCCGGCGTGCCCCGGCGGCACCCCACGCCGGGCGCGAGCGCACACGTGACCACGAGGACGACGGCGAGGGCGCGCATGCCCGCCAGTCTACCCGACCCGATCGCAGGTGGCGGCCCCGTCCAGCGCGATGACCGCTCGGCCCGGGGCAGTCCGTCGAGCGACCTCGAGCAGGCGGCCACGTCAGGAGGTCAGGCGGCGGAGATGCTGCGCTGCTTGCCCGAGACCTCGTACTGCTTGATCACGTCGCGGACCTTCTGAGGGAGCGCGATCTCCGAGGTGTCGAACGAGGCGAGGGCCGTGGCGAGCGTGGTCACGCGCTCGTCGGTGGTGGCCCGCTTCTCGATGATGACGCGGTACTGGCCCTTGAGCCGGCACAGGCCGCCGTGGCCGACGCTGGACTGGAGGCTCTCGTAGCTGACCTTGATCCCGAGCTGGTCGGCCACCGACTCCAGCAGCTCGAGGAGGACATCTGGCTTCATGAGTGAGTCCACACTACCAGCGCAGATCCAGACCGCAACCCTCTTGTCCGGTTCGCGGACCGGGGCGATCTCCGAGGAACCCGGGCGGGATCTCGCGGGCCAGGGGCGGCGCCACCCGTAGTGTCCCCGCCGAGATCGTCACCGCTAGTCGGGCTAGTGCATCGGCAGCAGGACGCGGAACGCGGCGCCCCCGAGGGCGGACCGCCCCACGGTGATCTCGCCGCCATGCTGGTCGATGATGTTCTTCACGATCGGCAGGCCGAGCCCGGTGCCCTTGCCGTCCGACTTGGTCGTGAAGAACGGCTCGAAGATCCGCTGCTGGTCCTCGTCGGGCACGCCCGGGCCGGAGTCGTCGACCGACAGGCACACGGCCCCCGGCCCCTCGACCACCGCCTTGACGATGATCCGGCCGCCCGCCGCGTCGATCGCGTGGACCGCGTTGGTGATCAGGTTGATCAGGACCTGCTCGAGCTGGCCCGACACCGCCTGGACCACCGGCAGCTCGCGGTCGACGTCGACCTCGAGGGTGATCCCCCCTCGCTCGACCAGGTGGTCGCAGATCGACACCGACTGGCGGACGAC
Source organism: Kofleriaceae bacterium (assembly GCA_964203225.1). Classification (GTDB taxonomy): domain Bacteria; phylum Myxococcota_A; class Polyangia; order Haliangiales; family Haliangiaceae; genus JABFXX01. The sequence goes on along the minus strand of CAXNMK010000032.1, from coordinate 30,408 downwards.
CACCGACAGGTCGACCGGCTCGAGGTCGCGGCCCGAGGGGCGCGCGTACTGCACGAGGTCGCGGGAGAACCGGAGGATGCGCTGGGCCGACGCGCCGATCCGCCGCAGCTTCTCGATGTCCGTGGTCTCGGCCCCCTGGGACTCGAGCTTGCGGACCAGGTACTCGGCGTACACGGTGATCGAGGTCAGCGGGTTGTTGAGCTCGTGAACCACACCGGCGGCGAGCTCGCCGAGGGTCGCCAGGCGCTCGGCCCGGACGATCTGCTGCTGGAGCGCCTCGATCTTGGACTGGTCCTGGCCGATCGCGACGACCGCCTCGATCGGGCCCCCGACCGCGCCGGCCCGCCCGACGGGCGCGATGCTCCACACCGTCTTGACCGGGCCGTGCCCTCGGGTGGGCACCTGGACCGTGACGGCCGCGTGGTGCTGCCCGGCGAGCGCCGCCGCGAGCGCGGTGGTCAACACCTGCCGCTGCTCGGGGGGGATGAAGTCGCGGATGTCGCGGCCGATCACGATGTCGCGCGTGGCGCCGGTCAGCTCGAGCAGCGCACGGTTGACGACGGTGACGCGCCAGCTCCGGTCGATCCCGAGGATCAGCGCGCTCGCGCTCTCGAGCAGCCAAGCCTGGTAGTCGCGCAGGCCGAGTGCGTCATCGGCGAGCTTGGTCATCCGCAGCGCGGCAGCGAGCGGCGCCGCGCACGGGATCACGACCGGCTCGTCGCCGGCGCGCTCGTCCGCGCCCGGGGCGTACGCGACATCGAGGACGCCATACAGCTCGCCGGCCGCCGCGAGCGGAATCGCGAACCCGGTCGCCATCCCGGTGAACGGCGAATCCCAGCGCGGGCGCACGAACAGCTGCGCGCTCGCCGCGATCGCGCCCTTGAGCTGCGCGCGCGCGAGCGCGGCCTCGGTGACGGTGATGCCATCGGTCTCGACGCCGGGGCGCGCCGCCGCGCCGTGGACGTAGACCCGCGCCGGCTCGCGCGTGCGAACATCGAGCACGCGCACGCACAGCGCGCGGCCGGGCAGCAGCGCGGCCAGGATCGCGAGCGCGCGCTGCACGAGGGGCGCCTCGCCGAGCGCGGCCGGCAGGTCCGAGGCGAGGTCGCGCAGCGCCGCCAGCTGCGCCTGCACCGGGGGCGTCATCGAGGTATCACTCGTCATCCGTCACCGCCTCCGCTGCGGTACGAGGGCATCAGCCCCGTGGTCTCGTCGAGGTCGTCGAAGGCGCCGAGCGACTCGATGTCGCCCGCGCGTGGGTGCAGCGCGCTCGCGTCGACGTCGGCCGGCAGGACCGCCTGGAACTCGCCGGTCTGCTCCTCGAGCGGGGGCGCCTCGGCGGGCTCGAGATCGTGCGTGACGGGCACGTTCACGCTGTCGGCCTCCTCGGCGGCCGCGAGCACCTGGCCCACGGCGATCGAGGGGTCGCTGCTTTCGGGCGCAGCGCGGGACAGATCCAGCATCCGTGCGCTGCCGACGTAGTCGGTCGTCTCGTACTTCGTGATCTTGCCGATCTTCTTGACGATGCTCGCCATCCGGTCGGACTCGGACAGGATGATGCCGACGGAGCGCAGGTGGGACGCGTCGGCCGCGCTCTGCCTCTGGATCAGCTGAGCGTAGCCCATGATCGAGGTCAGCGGCTGGTTGAGCTCGTGGGCGGCCGCGCCGGCGAGCTCGGCGACCAGCGCCTGCTTCTCGGACAGCTGCAGCTTCTGCTGCGCGTCGAGGAGGCGCTGCTCCATGCGGATGCGCTCGCGGAGATCCGTGAGGATGCCGACCGTCGCGACCTCGCGCTCGCCCTGGTAGACGACCGACGCGGTCATGCTGACCGGCACGACGTCGCCCTTGGCGATCCGGACCTCGCGGCGGGTCTGCTCGAGCCGCCCCACCCCGCCGTACGACGTCGAGCGCAGCATCCGCATGATCTGGTTCGAGCCGCCGTCCTCGTAGAGCCGCCACACCGGCAGGTGCCCGATCACATCACGCGCGCGGTACCCGAACAGGCGCTCGGCGCCCTGGTTGAACAGGATGATCTGGCCGCGCATGTCGGCGGCGATGATCGCGTCGACGGTGGAGTCGATCAGGCGCTCGAGAAACTCCTTGGTCGAGCGCAGTTCGTGCTCGAGGGCGCGCTCGGCGGTGACGTCGCGGAACGCGAGGATCACGGCGCCCGAGCCCGACAGCACCGTCGAGGTCGACACGCTGACCCACACCGATGCGCCGGAGGTCGTCGACAGCTCGAGGTCGAACGCGTCGACGTTGACGCCGGCGAGCACGCCCGCCACCGCATCGCCGATCTGCGGGCGCTGGTCGGATGCCACCAGATCCACGAGCTCGCTGCCGAGCAACCCGTCGCGCGCAAACCCCGTGATCCTCTCGGCGGCGCGGTTGACGAACAGGATCCGGGCCGCGTCGTCGAGGACGACCACGCCATCGGCGCCGGCCTCGAAGTGCTCCTTGAGCGAGTCGATGCCGCGCAGGCGCCGCTCGGCCTCGTACCGCACCCGGGACAGCCGGGACGTCTGGTCGCGCAGGCTCTCGAGCACCGCGCCGTGGCGGAGGTGCGCCGCCGTGATGCTCGCGATCAGCTTGCCGAGCTCGAGGCCGCGCTCCCCGAGGTGGGCGACGCCCGGGGCGCGCTTGCGGAGCGTGATCACGCCGAGCGGCCGGCCGCGCCACTGCACGGGGAACACGGCGATCCCGCGGATGCTGCGCGAGGACAGCATGTCGGCGATCGGACCGGTCAGCGGGTCGAGCAGGACGTCGTCGATCAGCACCGGCTGCAACGTGCGGATCGCCTCCTGGATCTCGGGGTACTCGGTGATCGCGACCGTGAACCGCTGCAGCGGCTCGGCGTCACTCGCGGCGATCACGAACGCGTGATCCGAGCCATCGATGTGCGCGATCAGCGACGCGCGTTCGAACCCGAGCGTCGAGGCGGTGATCTGGAGGACGTGGACGAGCGCCGCGGCATCATCGCCGCTCGCGGTCAGCACCGCGTTGATCTTCTCGAGCGCGGGCGCACCGGCGCCGTCCTTGCGGCCGAGGCGCACCAGGTTGCGGCAGCGGGCGGCGAGGACGGCGGGGATCACCGGCAGCCACGCGACATCGGACGCGCCCACGGCGAGCGCCTCGGTGGCGGCGGTGGGCGGGTGCGCGACCACCACCGCGAGGATCGGCAGCCCAGCGAGCACGGGCACGTCGCGGGCCTCGGCGATCAGGTGCACGGCCTCGTGACCGGTCACGATCAGCAGCGCGGGCAGGCCGAGCGTCAGATCGATGTGGCGCGCGGCCCGCGCGGTCAGCCCGCTCGCGGCGAGCTGCCCCACCAGCGCAGCCCGCTCGGACTCGCTGCCACCGAGCACGACGATCGGTGCGGCTTCCACGTCCGGCCACCGTACCACGCCCGTCAGGCGGTGGCGTGGAACGCGGCGAGCGCCGCCGCGAACACGGCCTTGACCGGCACCGCGTGCGCGCGCGCGGCGGCTGCGCAGGCTTCGTACTCGGGGGCGGCGTTGCGGATCGCGCCCGCATCGCTCGCGACCTTGACCGGGATGACGCCGTACCGGGTGGCGACCAGGACGGTGTGCCGCGCCAGCACCACGCGCTCGCGGGGGGCGAACCGCACGCCGATGGTCGTGGTCTCCCGCAGGATCGCGGCGATCACGGCACCGCGGACGCCGCTCTCGACCAGCGCGGACAGGGTCAGCGCCGGGCGACCCTTCTTCATCGTGATCGGCGTCCACCACACGTCGAGCGCGCCGGCGGCGAACAGCGCCTCGCTGGCGGGCCCGCACAGCTCGGGGCTCATGTCGTCGAGGTTGGCGTCGATCTGCCACACCGCGTCGGCGGCGGCCGCGCCCGTGACCTCGATCGCCGTCACGCGCAGGACGTTCGGCCGATCCGCGAGCTCGGCATCACCGGCGCCCCACCCCACCGCGACCGGGATGCCCGCGGGCGCGGGGACCCAGCGGGTCACCGTGGCGGCCAGGATCGCGGCGCCGGTCGGCGTGCACAGCTCGCGCGCGATGCCGCCGTCCGTCATCACGCCGCGCGCCTCGCGCAGCACCTCGAGCGCGGCCGGCGCGGGCACGGGCAGCACGCCGTGGGCGCATCGCAGCGTGCCGTGCCCCATCGCGACGCCGGTGCACGTCACCGCGGCGGGGGCGAGCCAGTCGAGCGCGGCGGCGGTGCCGACGATGTCGACCACCGAGTCGATCGCGCCGACCTCGTGAAACGCGACTGCCAGGGCCGTCGAGCCGTGCAGCTTGGCCTCGGCGCGCGCGATCCGGTCGAAGATGTCGAGCGCACGCGCCTTCGCGCCGGCGGCGAGCGCCGATCCCTCGATGCGGGCGCGGATGTCCGCATAGTGGTAGTGCCCGTGATCGTGCGCGTGGTCGTGCGGGTGGTCGTGCGGGTGGTCATGCGGGTGGTCATGCGGGTGGTCATGCGGGTGGGCGTGTTCGTGCCCGTGGTCGGCGTGTTGATGGTGCGGCCCGGTCGGGATGCCCGGCGCGGGCGCAGCCGGCGGCGTGGCGTGGACGTGGCGGTGCGCCCCGGCGAGCTCGCCGCGGGTGTCGACCTTGACATCGATGCTGGCGATCCCGCCGCGCGTGACCGGCGTGATCTTCAGCCGATCGCGGCCGGCGCCGATCTGGTCGAGTGCGAGCGCAACCACCTCGAGCGGGACGCCGAGATCGAGCAGCGCGCCGAGCATCATGTCGCCGGCCGCGCCGCTGGCGCAGTCGACGTGGAGGTGGAGGCCCCTCACGCGCGCACCGCGAGCCGCGCGATCCGCACCGCGGCGATGGCGGCGCCCACGCCGTTGTCGATGTTGACCACCGTGAGACCGGGCGAGCACGAACTCGCCATCGCGGCGAGCGCGACCAGCCCGTCGATCGACACCCCGTAGCCAACGCTGGTCGGCACGCCGATCATCGGCCGATCGATCAGACCGCCGAGCACGGACGGCAGCGCCGCCTCCATGCCGGCGACCACGATCACGACGTCGGCCTGCCGGATGTCCTCGACCCGCGCGAGCAGGCGGTGCAGCCCGGCCACCCCGACGTCCGAGATCCGGATCACCGGAGCTCCGAGGAACTCGCACACGAGGGCGGCCTCCTCGGCGACCGGGAGGTCGCTGGTGCCCGCACACACGATCGCGATCCGCGCCGCCGGGGGCCGCGCCGGACGCTCGCCGAGGAGCACGATCCGCGCGAGCTCGTGGACCTGGACGGCCGGCAGCAGCGCCTGCACGGCGGCGGCCTTCGCCGCGTCGACGCGGGTGGCGAGGCCGCCGCCGGCGCCGCGCACCAGTTCGCGCAGGCAGTCGGCGATCTGCTCGGGCGTCTTGCCGGCGCCATAGACCAGCTCGGGCACGCCCGTGCGCAGCTCGCGGTGGTGGTCGATCACGGTGGTCCCGACCGCGTGCGCGACCTCCCGGAATGGCAGCTCGCCGATCCGGACGGCCGCCTCGGCGGGGGCCAGGGCCCCGGCCTTCACCTGGTCGAGGACATCGAGCAGCTGCGTGCGATCCACGAGGGCACTCTTAGCACGCGCCGGCACGCACGCACGCACGCACGCGCGGTCGAGCCCCCCGAACCGGTCAACCGAGTTGTCGCCGAGCTGGAGGAGGCGCGGGCACGCTACGCGTAGCGGGTGTTCCCCCTCGACGAACCGACGAGCTACGAAGGAACCAAACCGAGCGCTCCGGTCGCTCCGGAACGCGTGCTGCGTCCGGGACGGCCACCAGCGCTCTGTCCGAGGTTCGGACATATGATCGATGAACGTCCAGCCGGCGGACGCCGCGTCACCCGACACGTTCCCAGGCCGTCGAGATCTCTCGACCACCTCCGAGGCTGCCGCCCTGCGAGCACCACCAAGCGCAAGCTCTCGTCGGGGATGTACGTGGAACGGATCATCGATGGGTGCGAGAGTCAGTGCGAAGCGCGCCAGCTCCGGACGATCGCAACGTTGCGAAACATGAGCAACCACCCGAAGCCGACGCGTCCGCAGTCTATCCAAGGGCGCCGGTGGCGTCGATCCCCTGGGCCGCCTTCGCGCGCGGCGCAACGCGCACAGGCCGGGGGGATACGATATGCGCCATGCGCCCGGTTTGTTCCACTCATGCGCTGTACGCTATCAGCGCTGCGCGATCGGATCGCCTGACACGGCGAACCTGGGGTTCGCGGCCTGCGTGACGAGGACATCATGGGGACAGGACACAAGAATAGCGCTCGGACCTTGGGGCTCGCGGCGCTGGCGATGCTCGTCGGAGCGGGTTGTGATGACGCTCAGATCACGTTGAGGATGCGCATGATCGAGCCGCCGGCGAACACCACGCAGGCTGCCAGCGACGGGACCACCGCGGTCGCGCTGGCGGGGCAGAACGGCACGGTGGGGCTCGAGTCGCTGCGCTACGCGATCGAGACGGTGAAGATCTGTCAGTCGATGACGATCATGGGGACGGGGTTCTCCAATCCGGTGGGATGCCTCGAGATCTACCGAGGTCCGGACGCGCCCAGCCTGCGCTACGATCCGGCCGACGACCTCACTGGCCTCGCGGCAGCCGCGCGCGCGGACGACGCGCCGTTCGTCGACCTCGCGACCGCCGAGGGTCGCGCGCAGATCACAGGTTCGCGCGAGATCATGTCGAACGAGCTGGGCCAGTACGCCTACGGCATCATCACGTGGTACCCGCCCATCAAGGTACAGGCCACGGTCACCATCGACGGCGCCACCACGCTGCGCACCCACGATGGTGACACCGGCTCGCGGCTGGTCGGCGCCGACGGGTTCCGTCAATACCTGACCACGTCGCCCACCGCGTTCGCCTCGACGGCGACCAGCGATCCCGCGGTGGTCCTGCTGCCCAACGGCGGCAACTGGTTCAAGTTCCAGCGGCCGCTCGATCTGGAGGCCGCCGCGGCCGCGCCCGCCGCGGGCAGCGGAACGGGCTCGGGCTCGGCGGTGGGTACGGGCGAGTTCATCGACGTCGATCTGGTCTTCGATCCGTCCGCCGTGATCACGGCCTACTCCGAGCGCGCGGCGGACTCGCCGAGGGTGAGCCTGGTCGACGCCACGGGCGCTGGGTTCGAGATCCCCATGCTCGATCTCGCGCCGATCGTACGCACCCAAGGCCGTGACGGAGTCCGCGAGGACTGGCTCGCGGACCTCGGCGGCGGTGCGAGCTATCGGCTGTCGCTCTACGGGGTCACGGCGGACGCCAACCGTGAGGTCTACGGCGTGCTGTCGCGCATGATGATGACGGGCTCCAGCGTCGCGCCGATGGATTGGTTCCAGGCACCGAAGATCGCGGGCATCGAGGTCGCTGCGGACGGGACGTTCAGCTTCTCCGACGCCGAAGGCGCGGCCGTGGTGCGAGGGTTTGCCCGCACGGCGCTGGCGCCCTCGGCGGGCGCGACGGTCGCTGCCGAGGTGCGCTGCACGGGGCATGACGAGACCCCGAGCCCCCACGGCTTCTTCATCGCGGGGTGCGCCGCCGGGACGTGGCGAGCGGTGTCGTTCGTCGCGCTCTGATCGGACCCCGGGGCGAGCGCATCTAAACCTGAGTCATTCCGTGTGACAGGACCTCGAGTGCGCAGGTGTCTCCCCAGGCCGCAGCGCGCCGCTTGATCGCGACGCTCATCTTGGTCTGGTCCCGCTTGAGGAGTGAGAGCGCATACCGGGTGACGAGCGCGAAGTTGTGCGCGCCGTTCTCGTTGCGGATGCGCCGCCGGTCCTCGTTGAGGCTGACGTCGAGGCAGTGGTGCAACTGGTTCTCGATGCTCCAGTGATCGCGGATGCGTCTCGCGAGGGCGTACGGGTTCGCGACGTGGCTGGTCACGTAATATGCGCGCTGGATGGAGATGTGGTCGGTGCTCCGCACGCGAGCCACCTGCACGATGGTCTCGAGATCGGCCCACCGCGCCTTCATCGAGGGCGGCAACGGCCCCAGCGGCATGATCCGGATCTCGTCGCGGCCGTGGGTCTTGGTGCGGCTCTGGGCGACCTTCAGTCAGGGACTTCGGCCTCTGGGGAAAGCGCGTGACCATCATCGCTGTGCGCTCGGTGATCAGCTTCATCGGCATCACGGCCGGACCCTTGGTGGCGAACCGGATGCGGCGGATGTTGGGGAACTCGAGGAGCTTGTTGCCGATCAGGGTGATCTGGCGGGCCTTGAGCTGGTAGCTGTCGCCTGGACGCCTGCACGCCTCTGCCTGCTCGTCGCCCCGCCGCCGCAGAGCGCCGCCCACACCTCACCCGCCACAGCCCGACCTTGACGCGCGATCCCGGACCCGCGTACCACGTCGGACTTGTCGAGTGCCCGACTCGACGGCAGGACGCATCCGAGATCAGACCGCCCACGAGCAGTTCCGCTTCCAGCTCAACGATGCCTGAGCGTGCGCACGCTCTTTGATGGTGTTGTGGGTTCGATAAATAAGGGGGTTCCCGTTCCCGTTCCCGCAGGGTCCCAGGGATCGCGGGAACCGGAACATGCGCCGTCACCGACGCATTGGTCGACTTCGCCCGCGAGTTCAAACCCTCGCGATCACGCGACCGTGTTGCAAGGCGCCTCGGCGCGGTGGGCGCCTGAAGTGATCGGGCGTGGGGTGAAGTCACGGAGTGCCCAGGGCTCGCCCGACCACTCCGCGCGGTGCGCTCCAGCCCCGCGTGCGGCGCGTGGGCGCCGCGTCCGATGCCCTGGCAGGGACACCCGTTCAGAACGGCGCCGGGCAGTCGACGGCGAGCGGCGCGCCGGTGTGCGGATGCACCAGGCGCACGTGCGCGGCGTGGAGCAGCAGCCGGCCGTCGCCACCCGGCCCCACCGCGCGCCCGTACAGCCGGTCCCCGACGATCGGCGCGCCGAGGCCGTCGGGGTGCGCGGCGTGGACCCGGAGCTGGTGGGTGCGGCCGGTGGTCGGCGTCAGCGCCACCCGCGTGCGCCCGCCCGCCCGTGCGAGCACCTCGTAGGTGGTGATCGCGGCGAGCCCGTGGTCCCGATCCACGATCTGGCGGGGGCGATCGTCGAGGTCCCCGCGCAGGGGCAGATCGATCCGCCCGGCGTCCGCGGCGATGTCCCCGTCGAGCCACGCGACGTAGCGCTTGGTGACGTCGCGCCGCGCGAACAACGCCTGGATCGCGGCGTGGGTGGCGAGGTCCTTGGCCGCGATCAGCAGGCCCGAGGTGTCGAGGTCGAGCCGGTGCACGACCAGCGGGCCGGTCGCCGCCGGGTAGCGCGCCCGCAGCCGCGCCTGCACGCAGTCGTGCAGCGCGCCGCCACGGCCGGGCACCGAGAGCAGGCCGCACGGCTTGTCCACGACGACGATCCACGCGTCCTCGAACACCACGCGCGGCTCGTCGGGGGCGATCGCGCCGCCGCCGAACACCGGGCCCGCCTCGTGCGGCAGCCCCTCGAGCATGAACGGCAGCAGCGGGCCGCACTTGCCGCGGCACGCGGGATAGAACGCGCCGGCGTGGCGCCCCCCGGTCAGAGGCGGCGCGCCCCACCACACCTCGGCGAGCGCGATCGGCCGCAGGCCCTGCCGGTGGGCTGCGCCGAGGAGCTTGGGCGCCGCGCAGTCGCCCGCGCCCCCGGGCGGCTCGGCGGGCGTGTACAGCGCGCGCAGCGGCCGCCGCTCGCCCCGCGCGCTCGCGATCTCGTAGTGGTCGTGCACCTGCCGCATCAGCTGCCGGGACTCCTCGGCGCGCCGCCGCGCGAGCTCGGCGCGCCGCGCAGCGAGGGCGGCGACCTCGGCCGCGAGCGCCGCGGTGAGCGCCTGCCCAGCCTCGAGCTGCCGGCGCTCCGCGGTGTCGGCGCGGCTCGCCTGGGCGAGCGCGTGGCGCGCCGCCGCGAGCACCGCGGCCGGGAGGTCCGCGGCATCGAGCCGGGCGCGCTCCATCCCACGCGCGGCCTTGTTCGCGGCGTGACGCGCGCGCTGGACGGCGGTGGCGTCCGCGTCCGCCGTGCGCGCGGCCGCGAGCTGGGCCCGCAACGCGAGCGCGGCCGGGTCGGCCTCGAGGGCGCGCAGCGCGAGGTCGTGGCTGCGCAGCACCGCCTGCCCCGCCGGCCACATCGCATCGCGGGCGGCCTGATCGAACAGCGGGGGCGCGAACCCGGGCTGCGTCCACTGACCGTCGAGCATGCCGGAGAACCCGCGCAGGTAGCCGAGCTCACCCGCGGCGTCCTCCACGACGAGGACGCCGAGCATCTTGCCGCCGCCTCGCTCCCCGAGCGGCCCGAGGTCGATGCCGGGCAAGCCCGCGGCGAGATCGGCGAGTAGCAGCGCCGCCGCGGCCCGCGCGACCGGGTGGGGATCGTGCGTGAACGGGCTCGGCAGCACACCCGGCAGCGCGCCTCCGGGCGGGCGCGGGAACCGCCACACCCGGGCGGTCACTTCTTCTTCTTGGTGATCCGGACCGCCTCGATGGCGCGGTCGGTCGCCTGGACGATCTCGACGGTGTTGCCGCCGATCATCAGGATCTCGCCAGGGTCGGGGATCCGGCGCAGTCGCTCGATCAGGAGGCCGGCGATGGTCTCGTAGTCATCGCTCTCGGGAAGCTTGAGGTCGAGCTCGGCGTTGACACGCGCCACGCTGGTGCGCGCCTCGATGCGCCACACGCCGGGCTTCTCGGTGCGGATCGGCGAGGGCTCGGTGTCGTACTCGTCATCGATGTCGCCAACGATGATCTCGAGCAGGTCCTCGATCGTCACGATGCCCACGGCCCCGCCGTACTCGTCGACGACGACCGCGAGGTGCTGCTGCTCGCTCTGGAGCTGCACCAGCAGGTCGCTGGCCTTCATGGTCTCGGGGACGTACGAGCACGCGTGGGCGAGCGAGGCGATCGGCGCGTTCGCGAGCGCGGGGTCGCCGCGGCCGGCCGCCTGGAGCAGATCGAACACGTGGACGATGCCGACGACGTTGTCGACGCGCGCCTGGTAGATCGGCATGCGCGAGTGCTGCTTGTCGGCGACCTCCAGCGCGGCCTCCGTGATCGACGCGTCCTCGGGGAGCGCGGTCACCTCGGACAGCGGCACCATCAGCTCGCCGACCGTGTACGCAGACAGCTCGAACACGTTCGCGATCATCTCGCGCTCGTCGGCGCTGATCTCCGGGCGATCGGTCTGCGGCTCGCTCTCGATCAGGAGCGCGAGCTCGTCGCGGGTGACGAACGCCTTCTTGCTGTCGGTGCGGGTCAGCCGCGTCAGCAGCGCCGCGTAGCCCCCGACGACGACGACGATCGGACGCAGCAGGAACGTCGCCCACCGCAGCTGGGTCGCGACCCCGTCGACGATCTTGTCGGCGTGGATCTGCACGATCTGCTTGGGCACGAGGTGGCCGAACACGAGCAGCGGCGGGACCGCGAGCAGCGGCGCCCACAGCGGCGAGCGGCCCCGCTCGACCAGCTCGAGCGCGACCGCGATCACCGCGACCAGCAGGGCGAGGTTCGCGCCGACCAGCGTGGTCGCGAGCGTGACCTGGGGGACGCCGAGCATGCGCTCGGCCCGCGCGGCGGACGGCTTGCCGCCCGCAGCGCGCGCGCGCATCCGGTTGCGATCGGCGGCCGACAGCGCGACCTCGGCGCTGACGAAGAACGCGTGCGCCAGCACGCACAGCACCAGCAGCGCGGCCAGCGTGGACGACGTCATCATCACGACGGCTTGTCCGCGGTCATGCCGGGCAGGTCTCGGATGTCCGTGGCGGGCGGCGTGACCTCGTCGGCGGGGTGGATCGGCCCCATCCGCCGGGCCACGCGTGCGGGCACGTCGTCACCACGGCCGGCGTCGTCCGCGGCGGTGTCCTCGTGCGGCGCGTGCTCGTTCTCGCGGAGGTCGTCGTCGTCGACGCGGTCCACCGGGACGCTGTAGTCCCGGGCGCCATCGTCGCCATCGTCGCCGTCGACGCGCTCGATCGGCTGGCTGTGCTCGAAGCCATCGTGCACGAGGTCGGCTTCGCCCGCCGGCGTGCGCGCGCGGGTGCTGGTGGGCACGGAGTTCTGCAGCGCGGCGCGCTCGTCGCGCATCGCGCCGAAGATCTGGCCGAGCAGGTCGTCCATCGTCACCAGGCCGAGCACCTTGCCGTACTCGCTGACGACGATCGCCATGTGCTTCTTCTTCTGCTTGAACTGGAGGAACAGCCGCTTGACCGGCGTCGTGCGCGGCACGAACAGCGGCTCGTGCAGCAGCTCCCCGAGCGGGTGCCGCAGGGGCTGGCCGCCGGTGACCTTGACGAGGTCCTTGGCGTTGAGGACGCCGCGGATGTTGTCGAGCGACTTCTGGTAGATCGGCACGCGCGAGAACCCGCGCGACGCCAGCTCCTTGATCAGCCGCTGCACCGGCAGGTCGTAGGACAGCGCGAACATCCGCTCGCGCGGTGTCATCACCTGACCGACGTTCTTGTCCGAGAACTCGAACACGCGGTGGATCAGGCGGCGCTCGCGCGCATCGACCTGGCCTTGCACGGAGCCCGCGTCGATCATGCTGCGGAACTCCTCCTCGGACAGGTCGCGCGCCGGGCGGTTCCGGACCGCGTCGCCGAACGGCGCGAGCAGCACGCCCGTGACGAGCTGCACGAGCGCGCGCACGGGCGTGACCAGCAGCGCGAACGCCGCGAGCGGGAGCACGCACACGCGCGACCACAGGAGCGGCGCCTTGGCGGCCAGCGTCTTCGACGTGACCTCGGCGATCAACACGATCGGCGGCAACGCCGCCGCGAGCGCGATCCCGCCGATCGCCCACAGCGACTGGCCGGCGCACAGGCGCAGCACCACGGCCAGCGTGGTCACCGCGAGGATCGAGTTGAACGCCTCGTTGCCGATCAGCACGGTCGCGATCAGGCGCCGCGGGCGCTCGAGCAGCGCGACGATCTTGTGATCGACGAACCGATCCGAGCGCGCGAGCTGCTCGCGATCGACGCGGCGGAGGGAGAACAGCGCGACCTCCGTCCCCGAGCAGAACGCGGAGCCGAGCACGCAGATGATCGCGATCGGGATCGCGACCGCGAGGTCCGCGAGGATCACGAGGCGGCCGTCTCGACGGGGAATGTCGCCACGAACGTCGAGCCCTGCCCGGGCGTGGTGTCGCACCAGATCCGCCCGCCGTGGGCCTCGACGTACGCCTTTGCGAGCGTCAGGCCCAGGCCGGTGCCCCCGAACGCGCGCGTCGAGGACGAGTCGACCTGAAAGAACGGCTCGAAGATCTTGGCGACCTGCTCGCGCGAGATCCCGATGCCCGAATCGGACACCACGAGCTGGAGGCCGGTGCTGCCATCCTCGGTGGGCGTGAGCGGCCCCGGGCGCAGCGCGATGCTGACGCGCCCGCGGTCGCTGGTGAACTTGACGGCATTCGAGAGGAGGTTCGACACGACCTGGCGGAGCTTCTTCCTGTCACCGATGACGACGCCGCGCGGGGCGGTCTCGACCTGGATCGTGATACCCCGCCGGCTGGCCTGGGGCTGGAACGTGGCGACCTCACTCGCGACGACCTCGGCGAGATCGAGCGCGCACCGCTCGAGGGGTAGCGCCCCGCTCTCGAGCGATGACACCTCGAGCACCGAGGTGATGAGGCCCAGCAGCTGATCGGCCTTGCCGAGGATCGTGGTCAGGTACTCCTTCTGCTCGGGCGAGACCGGCCCGGCGAGGCCCTCGGCCATCATCTCGGCGTACCCGATGACGCTGGTCAGCGGCGTGCGCAGCTCGTGCGACATGGTCGCCAAGAAGTTCGACTTGAGGCGGTCGAGCTCCTCGAGCCGGACCACGGCCTTGCGGAGCCGGGCGTTGTGCTCGGTCAGCTCGGCGAACGACACCCGCATCGCCTCCTCGTGGGTGATCGAAGCCAGCGACCGGGCGTGCGCGTGGTGCAGGAGCAGGCCGAGCAGGTCGCTCGCGAGCCGGAGGGCCGTGTCGGCCTGGGGCCCGCTCGCCGCGAGGTGTCCGACCAGCTCGCCGTCGTGCGTGAACGCGCAGCGAGCGGCGCCGGCCAGGGCGAGCCCGGCCAGGTGGGTGCCGGCGCGATCGAAGATCGCCACCTCGCCGCCGAGGGCGCGGCGGACCGAGACCGTCAGCTCCTCCAGGTCACGCGCCGGTACCAACCGCGCCAGCTCGATCGCGTCGTCGAGCGACCCTGCCTGACTCACCCCGGTATTCTACCAGTTGTTACACCTACATGCTCGGACAGGGCGGCACGGAACGCCTCGCTGTCGATGCCGAGCCGCTCCCGCAGCCGCAGGTTGCGATCGAGGTCGTCGAACGTCCGCCCGAGCAGCTCGAAGAACGTCGCGACGACGCCCTGTCCGGACGTCGCGCAGGCCTCCAGGAGCGGCCGGCGGGCGTCCCCGAACCGGTCGGCCGCGTCGAGCGGGATCGCCCCGGGAAGGTCCCGCTTGTTGTACTGGACCACCACCGGCATCCGGGCCAGGCCAAGCGCGTCCAGGTTAGCGGTCAGGTTCTGCCACGACGCGAGGTTCTCGGTGCGCTGGTCGGGGTGCGAGTCGGCCACGAACACGATGCCATCGGCGCCGGTCAGCACGACCTTGCGGGTCGCCTCGTGCACCGGCTGCCCGGGCACCGTGTAGACCTTGATCCGGAACGAGAAGCCCGACGCGCGGAAGAAGATCGGCAGCAGGTCAAAGAACATCGTGCGGTCATCGCGGGTGTCGAGCGTCATCAGCCGACCGCGGTTGAGCTGGTCCACCATCGTGTGGAGCGCACGCAGGTTGCTGGTCTTGCCGGACATCGGCGGCCCGTAATAGACGAGCTTCAGCGTGAGCTGGCGCTCGGCAAAGTCGACCTGGGCCACGGCCCAGCCTACCGCACCTCGACCGGCGGTGGAGGCTGGCGGATCGTGGACGGACGGACGGACGGAGAATTCGAGCGCGCCTGGACTCCCAGGAACACCGCGGTGCCGATCATGATCAACACCACGAGCACGATCAGGGTCAGGCGGGCGCTCCGGTACGGCGTGGCCGCGGCTGGCCGCGCGGTGGCAGTGGTCAACAGCGTCGCCTCGGCGGCCTTGCGCATGCGCTCGAGGTGCGGATCGAGCCCGGTCCCTCCGCGCGCCTGCCACTCGGTGCGGTAGCGCGCCGCGGTCCACGCGTGGCACGTGTGGATCGTCGTCAGCCGGAACAGCTCGTCGTGGAGCGCGGGATCGTCCCACGCCGCGGCGACCCGCTCCCACGCCGCCTGCACGGGCGCGGCGACCCGATCATCGCGGTCACGCGCGTAGTCCTCCATCTTCGCGACGCCCAGGCCGCATCGCGGGCAGGCGGTGACCGCCGGATCGGGGCGGCGGGGCGCCCCGCATTTCGGACACATCGCGTGAGCTACGTCGGCCACCCCGTGAGCCTGTCACAACACGGGGCGGATCGGCACCGGCGTGACGATCAGGCAGAACAGCACGAGCATCGCGATCGCGCGCCGGCGGCGGCCCGGGTCGAGCGGCGCGGGATCTACCGGGGGGTGATAGGCGCCAGCCTGGTGCCGCATGCCCCACAGCAGGAGCGCCCACACGCACCACGGCGCGAGCCCGTGCCCGCCGTAGGCGACCGCGTCCCAGGTGTCCTTGCCGGCATCGAGCGCGGTCGCGACCATCACGCCGCCGACCGCGAGCCCGATCACCGGCAGCGCGAGGTTGAGCCGCGCCGACAGCTGCTCGTGGCGATCCCCGAGGATCGCGCGCGCGATGTGCCCGCCATCGAGCTGCCCGACGGGCATCAGGTTGATCGCGGTGATCAGCAGGCCGACCCACGCGGCGAACCCCATCGGGTGCAGGTTGACGTCGACGCCCCCCCCAGGCAGCCAGCGGCCGAACACCGCGAGCTTGATCAGCGCGTAGAGGATCGAGTTCCCCTCCATCACGTTGCCCGGCGCGGGCGGCCCGATCGGCGACAGCAGGAGCCCGATCACGAGCAGCGGCAGCGCGACCAGCAGCCCCGCGACCGGCCCCGCCGCCCCGACATCGAACAGCACGTTGCGGTCGGTGATCGGCGTGCGCATGCCGATCACCGCGCCGAGCGTCCCGTAGCCGAGGTAGGGCGTCGGCAGGAAGTACGGCGGCGACATGTCCGCGCCGGCGCGGCGCCCGACGATGTAATGCCCGAGCTCGTGCGCGAGCAGGATCGACATCAGCGTCGCCGCGAAGTACGCGCCTCCGGCGAGGTACGTGGTCACGCACGACGCGAGGAACAAGCCGACGTGAAGCCAGAGGCGGGGCACGTGCTCGCAGCATACCGTGGCACGACGCCGCCGCACGATCAGCCCACGACCAGCCCACGACCAGCCCACGACCAGCCCACGACCAGCCCACGACCAGCCCACGACCAGCCCACGACCAGCCCACGACCAGCCCACGATCAGCCCACGATCAGCCCACGATCAGCCCACGATCAGCCCACGATCAGCCCACGATCAGCCCACGATCAGCCCACGATCAGCCCACGATCAGCCCACGATCAGCGCACGATCAGCTGGTCGTTCTGGACCTCGAGCACGCTGGGCTCGCGCGCGAGCTCGCCGGTGACGTCGATGGCGGCGGGCCCGCACGCACCGTCGTCGAGCACTCCCCGCGCGAGCTCCGCGCGCAGGGCCGACCGCATGTCGCGCCCCCCCGCAGGGGAGGCCGCCGCGCGCTGCCGGGCGTCTCCGACGAGGAGGGCCGCGTCGTGGGCCTGGGCCGCGGCCGCGCTCGCGCTGCGCCCGGTGCGGGCCTGGAACGCCTGCGCGAACTGCGCGCCCACATCCGCCCCGAGGTCGCCGATGTACGCGTCCACGATCAGCGCGCCCTGCACCGCATCGCCCCCGCGGATCGGCAGCGAAGGGTGGTTCCAGCCGCTGCCGCCGACGAGCTGGACCACCTGCGGGAGGTTGCCGCCATGCTTTCGCCGGAGCCGCTCGGGATCCGGGAACTCGACGGTGCGGAGCTCCACGCCGAAGTACGGCAAGAACGCGGCGACGATCGCGGCGCGGTCATGGCGATCCGGCACGAACAGCAACGAGTACGGGATGTCGGGCGAGAACGTGGTGAACGCCTTCTTGCCGGCGCGCGCGGCGTGCTGCGCGAACCGAGGGTTGCGCGCGGGCACCAGGTCGAGGAAGTCCTGGAGGTCGCCCTCGACGTCGCCGCCGGTCGGGTCGTACGTCCCCTGCCGGGTTACCACGAGCCCGAGCCGGGTGGCCTCGACGACGAACGCGTCGGCGGCCTCGAGGCCGAGATCGTCGCGCGGCGCGAACACGCCGACCGTCGGGAACCCGTCCTGCGCGGCGAGGCGCGCGACGGCGCGGCCCTCGTCGGCGGGGGAGTCGACCAGCCGGAACACGCCGGCCTCGGGATCCGCGCCATCGTCGGGGGCGAGCAGCGCGATCGGCAGGTGGTGTAGAGCCGCCGCGCGGGACGCCGCGATCGCCTCGCGCGAGCCGACCGGCCCGAGGATGCCGGCCGCGCCGGCCGCGTGGGCCTGGGCGACAGCGGCGGTCGCACCGTCGGGTTCGCCGCGCGTGTCGAGGAACAGCCAGCTCGTGCCCGTGGTCGGCGCGATCTGGATCGCGGCGCGCAGCTCGCGGCCGAGCCCGCCGAACCGGCCGGTCAGCGGCAGCAGCACCGCGATGGTCTGGGGCTGGACCGGCGGCGCCGCCGCCAGCGCCGCGCCGAGGGTCGACAGCTCGGCGTGCACGGCGGCCTCGTCGGCAGCGGTGCTCGCCCGGGCGATCAGGGCGCGCGCTTCGGCGTCGTCGCCGCGGTGATGAGCGAGGCGGGCCGCGCGCAGGGCGAGCCGGGCGACCGGGGCCGCATCCCCGCGGCGCGCCAGCACCTCGAGCACCCCGGCCTCATCGAGGGCGTCGATCGCCGCGGGCGCGAGCGCGGCGGGTGAGGACGCGCCCGCGCCGCCCACACCGCCGGTGGTCCCATGGTGCTCGCCGAGCGGCGCCTCGTGCTCGCCGAGCGGCGCCTCGTGCTCGGTCCAGCCGGCGCGCGGCAGCCGTGTGCCACCACACGCTCCGAGGGTGGCGATCACGGCGAACACGAGCGGGCGCGAGACCGAGCGCACCCCCCTACTCGTCGAGCAAGGAGCGGACGCGGTCGAGCAGGCGCTTGCGGCCGCCCGTCCCCTGCCCGCCCGGGACGTCGCCCGCGGTCCGACCGAGCTCCTCGATCAGCTCGCGCTGCCGGACGGTCAGCTCGGTGGGCACCTCGACCTGCACGGTGACCAGGTGATCACCGCGCGGCGCGCCCCTGCCGCTGGTGTGCGGGACGCCGCGCCCGCGGATCCGGAACACGCCGCCGGGCTGCGAACCCTCGGGGATCCGCATCTTCACGGCGCCGTCGAGCGTGGGGATCTCGACGACCGCGCCGAGCGCCGCCTGCGGAAACGTGATCGTGTGGGCGCTGCGGATGTCGAGACCGTCGCGCGCGAACGTGGAGTGCTCGGCGATCCGGATCTGGACGAGCAGATCGCCCGCCACCGCTCCGCCCTTGCCGGGCTCGCCCTCGCCCTTGAACGTCTTGACCGTGCCTTCCTTGAGCCCGGCCTGGATCACGATGGTGACGGCCTTGGCCCCGAGTTCGGACCGCACATCGATCGTCTTGCTGACGCCGAACACCGCCTCGTCGAAGGTGACCTCGAGGGTGTAGCGGATGTCCTTGCCCTTGATCTTGCCGCGGCGACGGCGGAACAGGTCGCCGAAGATCTCCTGCGCCGCGTCGGCGACGGCGCCGAGCCCCGAGGCGCCATCGTCAGGGTGGCCCCAGCGGTCGTAGCGGGAGCGGGCGGCCTTGTCCGACAGCACCGCGTAGGCCTCGTTGATCTCGCGGAACGTCTCGCCCTCGTCGGTGGCGTTGACGTCCGGGTGGAACTTGCGGGCGAGCTCGCGGAAGGCGCGCTTGACATCGGCCTCGGTGGCGTCACGAGCGACGCCGAGCACCGTGTAGTAGTCGCGCTTCCGCCGTGCCATCAGCCGCCACCCGATGACTCGGCGGCGGCATAGATCAGCTCACCGATCCGCTGCCCCGCGACATCGAGGCGGTCGACGGCCTCCTGCACGGTGGCCGGATCCTCGAGGTCGAGCGCGTCGCGGCACTCGGCGAGTTCGGCCGTGAGGAACTCGCGCTCGTCCTCGGGCATGAGCGCGCTGAACTCGGCGAGCGCCTTCTCCGAGGAGTACAGCAGCCCCTGCCCCTTGTTGCGCGCCTCGACCATCGTCCGGCGCAGGATATCGGCCTCCTGCATGCGCGCGCCCTCGTCGACGAGCCGGTTGATGTCGTGCTCGTTGAGACCGGTCGACGGCGTGACCGTCACGCGCTGCACGCGGCCGGTACCATGATCGCGCGCGGACACGCTGAGCACGCCGTCCGCGTCGATGTCGAACGCGACCTCGAGCTTGGGGACGCCGCGCGGCGCAGGCGGGATGCCCGTCAACTCGAAGTTGGCGAGCGACTTGTTGTCGGCCGCCATCTCGCGCTCACCCTGGAGGACGTGGACGTTGACGAACGGCTGGTTGTCGATCGTCGTGGAGAAGATCTCCGTGGCGCGCGCGGGGAGCGGGGTGTTGCGGCCGAGCAAGCGCGTGAACACGCCACCCGCGGTCTCGACGCCGAGCGACAGCGGCGTGACGTCGAGCAGGAGCACCTCCTGGACCTCGCCTGTGAGGACGCCGGCCTGGACCGCGGCGCCGATCGCGACGACCTCGTCGGGGTTGCCCCGGCGGCTCGCCTCCTTGCCGAACATCTCCTGGACCAGCGCCTGGATCCGCGGCATGCGCGTCTGGCCACCGACGAGGATGACCACGTCGATGTCGTTGGCGGTGAGGCCCGCATCCTCGAGCGCGCGACGGCACGGCTCGAGCGAGGCCTGCACGAGCGGCTCGACGAGCTCCTCGAGCTGCGCGCGCTCGAACATGGTCTGGAGGTGGAGCGGTCCCTCGGGGCTCGCTGCGATGAACGGCAGGTTGATCTCCGTCGAGAACGCGCTCGACAGCTCGATCTTGGCGCGTCTCGGAGGTCTCCTTGAGGCGCTGCAGCGCCATCCGGTCCCCGCGAAGGTCCATGCCGCCGTTCTGCTCGGCGAACATCGCGATCAGGTACTCGACGATGATGTTGTCGAAGTCCTCGCCGCCGAGGAACGTGTCACCGGCGGTCGAGCGGACGCGGAACACGCCATCGTCGACCTCGAGGATCGAGATGTCGAACGTACCACCGCCGAGGTCGTAGACCGCGATCGCGCGCGGCGCCCTCGATCTCGACGCCGTAGGCGAGCGCCGCTGCGGTGGGCTCGTTGACGATGCGGAGGACGTTGAGGCCGGCGATCCGACCCGCATCCTTGGTCGCCTGGCGCTGCGCGTCGTCGAAGTACGCGGGGACCGTGACCACGGCCTCGGTGACCGGCTCGCCGAGCCAGTCCTCGGCGGTCTGGCGCATCTTGCCGAGGATCAGCGCGGACACCTCGGGTGGCGAGTAGTCGCGGCCGCGGACGCGGACGTGGGCGTCGCCATTGTCGGCGGGCACGACCTCGTAGGGGCACGTCAGGATGTGCCGCTGGACCTCGGCCTCCTCGTACTTGCGCCCCATCAGGCGCTTGACCGCGTAGACGGTGTTCTCGGCGTTGGTCATCGCCTGGCGGCGCGCGGCCTGCCCGACGAGGCGCTCGCCCGACTGCGCGAAGCCGACGATCGACGGCGTGGTGCGCGCGCCCTCGGAGTTGGCGATCACGACCGGGCCGTCACCGTCCATGACGGAGACGCACGAGTTCGTGGTGCCAAGATCGATCCCGACGACCCTGCTCATTCGGCGCTCTTCTCACTCTTCTCGGCCTTGGCCTTCGCGACGACCACCAGGGTCGGGCGCAGCAGCCGCTCCCCACTCTTGTAGCCACGCTGCAGCACCTGGACGACGGTGCCCGGCGCGAGGTCGCTCTCCATCTGGGAGATCGCCTCGTGCAGGTTCGGATCGAACGGCTGGCCCATCGCGTCGACGGGGAGCACGTCGAGGCGCTCGAACGCGGTCACGAACTGGCGCAGCACGAGCCGCACGCCTTCGACGATCGGGTTCTTCTCCTCGGAGGCCGCCGCGGCGTGATCGATCGCGCGCTCGAGGTTGTCGAAGACCGGCAACATCTCCTTGAGGACCTTGCCGCGGGTCTCGAACTTGGTGTCGTCGACCTCGCGCTTCTGGCGCTTGCGGAGGTTCTCGAGGTCCGCCGCCGAGCGCAGGTAGCGGTCCCAGTTGTCCTTCTTCTCCTTCTCGAGGGCGACGACCTTGCCCTCGAGCTCGGCGAGCCTCGCAGCGGCCTCGTCGACCGCGGGATCGTCGTCCGGTGGCACGACGTCGGCGACCGCGTCCACGGGTGCCAGCACCTCGACCTCGACCTCGACCTCGACCTCGATCGCGATGGGGGTCTGGTCCACGGCAGGGCTGTCGGGGGAAGCCGCGGTGGTCGGCGCGTCCTGGCTGGGTTCTCCGCTCATATCGTTCCCGACCATAACAACCGTTGGCCGCATGGGCCAGAGGTGCAGGCGCCTGGCTAGGGCTCCGCAGGCGCCTAAGAGGTCGACAGCTCGGCGAGCAGGCGCGACAGGGTCTCGGCGGTGACGTCGACGACGGACATCACCTTGCCGTAGTTCATCCGCATCGGACCGATCACGGCCAGCGCGCCGATCGGCTGGTCCTCGGGTCCGTACGACACCGCGACCACCGAGCTCGTCGCCAGGGCGGCGGTCGAGGTCTCGGCCCCGAGAAACACCTGCAGCCCTTCCGCTCCGCGCGTGCGGTCGAGGAGCCGGATCAGCGTCTCCTTGTCCTCGAGGGTGCGCAGCAGATCGCGGGCGCGATCGTGGGCGAGCGCGTCGTCGAGCAGGTTCGACTGGCCGGACACCAGGACCTCGGCGCTCCGCTCGGGCTGGCGCACGAACACGGCGTGTCCGAGGCGCAGCGCAGCGGACACCGCCTCGTCGTACTGGTTCTTGTCGTCGCCGAGCTCTCGGATCACCCGATCGCGGACCTCGTCGAGGGTCATCCCGGACAGCAGGTGGTTCAGGTAGTTGTGGATCCGCTCGAGCCGGCGCGGGTCGACGTCGTCGAGGATCAGCCGGTTCTCGATCCGCCCGTCGGTGGTGACCAGGACGGCGATCAGCCTGCCATCGCGCAGGGGGACGAACTCGATCTGCCCGAGTCGCTGCTGGTCCGGGTCCGGCGCGATGATCACCGCCGCGTGGTGGGTCAGGTCCGAGAGGAGGCGCGAGGCGCGGAGCACGACCTCGTCGGGCGTGGGCGCGCTGACGCGCTCGCGGATGTCGTCGCGCTCGCGCTGCGACAGGCCGCGGACCTTGAGCAAGCTATTGATGAAGAACCGCAGCCCCGAGGGTGTGGGTACGCGGCCGGCCGACGAGTGCCGTTGTTCGAGCAGGCCCATCTCCTCGAGGTCCGCCATCACGTTGCGGACGGTCGCCGGCGACAGCCCGAGGTCGTGACGGCGGGTCACCGTCCGCGATCCGACCGCATCCCCGCCCTGCAGGTACTCCGTGACCACGGCCTGCAGGATCTTCTGGGCGCGGCGTGACAGCTCGGCTCCACTCATGAACAGCTCCCCGCAGCTTACAAAGCCGCGGCACTCGCGTCATCCCAGCATTGCACGATGCGGGACGCGATCCAGTCTGCCATCAAGAACCCTCGCAGAGTCGGGCAGATCCGGCCGGCGCGCCGCTCGGCGACGCCGCCGGCCACCAGTTCGTCGGCGACCCCGCGGGCGGCCTCCAGGGCGGCCTCGGGGACCCCGTCTGAGGTGCGCAGGCCCAGCCATGCACGTTCGAGGGCGAGGTCGGACGCCCCCAGCGCCTGGAGGTCCGCCGGTCTCCCGGGCGCCGGCTCGTAGTCGCGGAACCGCCGGGGATTGGTCTGGCGCACGCCGGTGCCATCGGGGCGCAACTCCAGCGAGGCCGCGCCGACCCCGAGGCCGAGGACCGCGGCGCCCTGCCAGTACAGTCCGTTGTGAACCGCGCGCCGCCCGGGCCGGGCGTAGTTGCTGATCTCGTAGTGCTCGTAGCCCTGCGCGGTCAGCAGGGCGTGGGCGTCCGTGTACAGCGTGGCGAGCACGTCCTCGTCGAGCGGGGTCAGCCGGCCGAGCTTGACGCGCTTGGCGAACACCGTGCGATCCGCGATCGTCAGCTCGTACACCGACAGGTGCTCGGCGCCCAGCGCCTCGATCCCGGCGGCCCCCCGGCCGAGGCCTCTGCCCGCCCCCCCGCCGCCCGGGGTGCCGAGGATGAAGTCCGCACACGCGACCAGCCCCGCCGCGCGGGCGCGCTCGACGGCGGCCCGCCCGTCGCCGTGCCGGTGATCGCGGCCAAGGACGATCAGCTCCGAGGGCTCGAGCGACTGCACGCCGATCGACACCCGCGTGATGCCGGCGGCGCACCACGCCGCGAGCCGCTCGTCGGTGCAGTCGGTGGGGTTGGCCTCGATGGTGACCTCCCGCAGGTGCGCCGCGCCGTACCGCTCGACGATCGCCACGATCGCATCGGCCACGCAGTCCGGGCGCCACAGGCCCGGGGTTCCGCCGCCGAGGTAGATCGAGACCAGCTCGCCCGCGAACGCACCGCCGCGCGCGGCCAGCTCCGCGCGCACGGCCGCGAGGTACCGATCATGCGGAGGCTCGCCGACCTCGACCGCGAAGTCGCAGTACGGACACAGCTTGCGGCACCACGGGAAGTGGAGGTAGACGCCTAGATCCGCGATGCCGCCAATCTACCTCGACAATGCCGCCTCGACCCGCGTGACCGACGAGGTCCTCGCCCTGATCACCGAGGTGATGCGCACCGCGTGGGGCAACCCGAGCGCCGCGCACCCCCAGGGGGCGGCCGCGCGCGCCCACCTCGAGACCGCCCGCGGGCGCCTGCTGGCCGCCCTGGGCGACCCCGGCGGGGTCCACGGCGACGTCGTGTGGACCTCGGGGTGCACCGAGGCGGACGCGCTGGCGGTGCTCGGCGCCGCGCGCACCCACGCCGGGCCGATCGTGATCTCGTCGATCGAGCACCCGGCGGTCAGCCAGGCGGCGGCCCAGCTCGCGCCCGAGGGCCACCCGCTGATCGAGGTCGCGCCCGGGCCCGACGGGGTGCTCGATCCCGACGAGGTCGCGCGTGCGGCGGAGGGCGCGGGCGTGGTCTCGATGGTGATGGTGCAGAACGAGGTCGGCGTGGTGCAGCCGATCGCGGCAATCGCGGCCGCGGTCCGCCAGCGCGCGCCCGGCTGTCACTTCCACGTCGACGCCGCCCAGGCGTTCGGCAAGGTCCCACTCGATGTCACGACGCTCGGCGCGGACTCGGTCGCGATCGCCGGGCACAAGTTCCATGGGCCCAAGGGCACCGGCGCGCTGTGGCTGCGTGCGGGCGCGAAGCTCGCACCGCTGTGGATCGGTGGGGGACACCAGCGCGGGCTCCGCGGGGGCACGCAGGACGCCCCGGGCGCCGCCGGCCTCGGGCTCGCCGCCGAGCGTGCGCTCGCGGGGTTCGCCGCGACCCGCACCCGCTGGCTCGAGCTCGCCGGCCAGGTCACCCGCATCCTCGACCAGCGCCGCGTGGTGTTCCGGCAGCTCGTCCCCGACGTACGCCGCGCACCGCACATCCTCGCGCTGGCGATCGCCGGCGTGCCGGCGGCCGCGCTGCGCACCGTGATGTCGAGCCGCGGCATCTACGTGTCGACCGGCTCGGCGTGTGCGAGCCAGGGCGAGAAGCCGTCGGCCGTGCTGGCCGCGCTTGGCATGGCCGAAGACGCGGGCATGATCCGGCTGTCGTTCGGCCTCGACACCGAGGCCGCCGACGTCGCCACCGCGGCCGGCGTGCTCGCCGACGTCGCCCTCGAGCTCGCCGCTCGCCCGTCCTGAGCGAGGCCGCTCAGCGTGCCTCGGGCGCCGCGGTGACGACCAGGTCGTACGCGGTCGCGCCGGCGCTGAACGCCGTGCCGGTCAGCCCACCACCGGGCGGGAAGCACAGCTCGAACCCGCCCTCGTCACCGGCGGCGACCGAGAATGCGGCGCACCACGCACCGGCCTTCTGCGTGACGGCGTGGTGCCGGCTCTCGTTCTCGTCGATCTGCAGGGTCCGCTCGCCGGCGGCCGGGGCCGCGCCGATCAGCATGTCGGCCGGGGCCAGCGCGCCCCCCATCGCGGCGGCGTGGGCGGACGCCTCGTCCTGGAACCACCACAGCCCCGCGTCGGTCGCGACCCAGGTGCCCGCCATCGGCGGCGAGGTCGCGCCGGCCTCACCGTCACACGTGATGGTGGCCATCCGCGTGGCCCCCATCGCGTGCGCCCCCCCGACCGAACACGTGAAGGGCGGGAGCTTCGTCTCGGACGGGGGCCCCATGTCGACGGGCGGCGTGGTCTTCGCCGTGCCGGTCACCGTCCATCGCGCGCCCTCGACGAGGAGCGCGGCGTACGGTGGCCCCGCGGGGGTGGCGGATGCCGGGGTCGTGCTGGCGGGCGTTGACGAGCCGCACGCGGCGGCGAGGAGCGAGGACACGATCGCGAGGCGCTTCATCAGCCCCACCATTACCGCCAATGCACGGCGCTCCGCCAGTCCCGTGACCCGGCGGCTCAGCCCGAGACGAACTGCAGGCTGATCCGGAACGTGCCTCCTGGCGAAGCCCGGAACTTCCACGACTTGATCGACGAGATCAGGCACTTGCCGAGGTTGTTCGTGGCGTGGTTGTCCGACAGCTGGACGTCGCTGACCGCGCCATCCGCACCGACGGTGAGGGTGACGGCGATCTTCTTGACGTCGCCGATCAGGATCGCGTCGGCGCCCTTCTGCGAGCGCATGTAGCAGCGCTGGGTGCTCGACGAGTACTTCGCGGCCATCGCCTCGATCTCGTCCGACGCGAGCGACCCGCCGGCGCCCAGGGTCTCGGGCGGGATCAGCGGCGGCTGGAGCGTGGTCGTGGCCGACCCGGTGGCCGGGTTGCGCGGGCGGGTGGGCTTCGGCGTGAACGGGTTGACGTCGAGGACCGCGGAGCCGGGACCGGGCGGCACGCCCGGCGCGCGGGTCGGATCGTCGGGGCGCGTGGTGTCGATGGTCTCGCCGCGGCCGAGGTAGCTGCTGGTGCCGTCATCGCGGCCGACGAACAGAACGACGGCGAGCATGCCAGCGGCCATCAGCACGGCGGCGACGCTGATCAGGATGATCATGCCACGCCAGTGGACGTGGTGCGCGGCGAGCGGCGCCGCCGGGGCCGCGCCACCGCTGACCGCCGCCAGGGCCGCGGCGTCGTCGAGGCGCGGGACCTGGACCGTGGCCAGCCGCGGCACCATTCCGGTGCGGCCAAACGAAGCCACGGCGCCGGTGCGCCGCGATGGATCCATCGCCTGAGACTGGGCGCGCGGCTTGGGCCGCTGAAGGTCCGCCAGCTTGACCACACGCGAGACCTCGCCGATCGAGAGCCCGTCGTCGTCGCTGTCGGTCCTCGACGTGATCGGTGCGCTCGCGGCGCTGGAAAAGATGTCCGCCGTCGCGGGTCGCACGGGAACCACGGGTGCGTCGATCTGCGTGGCGGACGCGGGGGCGCTGGTGCCCTCGATGTCGAACCGCGAGGCGAACGCCCCCGAGCCCGTCGGGGACGGGATGGGCGCCGGGGCGACCGCGGCCGTGGCGTGGCTGCCGTTGGTCCCGTTGGTGGCGGCAGGGCGCGCCGACATGACGTCAGGCGCCGCGACGGCGGCTGGGGTTTTGGTTCCGCCCGCGGTGGCGGCCGACTTCTCGAGCGCGGCCATCGTGGAGGCGAACAGCGGCCGGGGCTCGGCCTCGACCTCGACCTCGACCTCGACCTCGGCCGCGGCGGGCCGGGGCGCGACGCGCGGCACCGGGGTGCCGGTGCGTGCAACGGCGACCGGCGTCGCCGCGCGCAGCGCGGCAGCGACGTCGCCGCGCGCGGCGCGGCAGCAGGCGTCGCCGCGCGCGGCGCGGCAGCAGGCCACGCCGCGCGGGAGACCACACCTGCCGAGGTCACGGCGCGCGGCATCGACGGCAGCACGGCGGTGGGCGCGCGCGGCGGCGCCTTCGCGCGCAACCCGCGGAAGTGATTGACCTTGTCGACCGGTAGCCAGTCGTCGAAGCCCTCGCTCCAGCAGTGGAGGTCGGCGTCGTGCCGCTTGCTCGCGATCCAGCGCTGGGCACCGGGCAGCGTGAACGGCCCCTGCTGCTCGCCGTCGATCGAGACGTACCACTCCTCCTCGAGCGCGGGCGGGGGAGTGACACCGCCGGCCGGCGGCGCGGCGGCCCCGGTGGACGGCACCGTGCCGGTGGCGGGTGCGCCCGTGCTCAGCGGGACGGCCTGGGTGGGACCACGGCGCTGGGCGCCGTCAGGATCCCCCGCGTCGACGTCGCTCATGCCCTCGCGGACGGTGATGACGTTCGCGCAGTGCTTACAGCGGATCTTGAGGATCTTGCCGCGGACGCGCTCATCTCCGATCGAGTAGCGAGTCTCGCACCGGTCGCACAGGAACTTCACGCGGGCCGGCCTTTGGCCCCGGGCCGCCGCCACGAGGAGCGAGGCCCAGGTTCACAGGCGGCATGGACGGCGCAGCGCGACACTTGTGGTGATTGTGCCAAAATTACGTGTATCCGCAAAGGGGTACGGGCGATCCGACGACGGCGCGTGTCACGGCGCAGCGGCGGGTGCGCCTGCATCGGGCTCGGCGGCATCGGGAGCATGGTCGTGATGTGCATCGGCCGCCCGACGCGCGTCGACAGGGCCCCCCGCATCCGCGCCTGGGAGGGGCTCGGCGGCGTCCGGGGTGACCGGGCGGGCCTGCGGCCGGCGCGGGATCATGATGGGGGAGATCACCACGACATCGCGCCACGGAGGCGGCCCCTGCCCCGCCCCGCGCGTGGTCAGCAATCCCCCGACCTCGATCGCGTCGGGGCCCGCGGTGAGCTCGAGATACAGCTCGATGTCGCCCAGATCGGAGCCGATCCAGGCCGCGTTGGCAGGCGACAGAGTGTACAGCCGCGCCGGCTCGAGGCTCGGGACCATGCGGGGGCCCGCGAGCCGGTACATCGCGAGCCACCAGGTCTTGCCGCCGGCTGCCTCGGTGCGCGTGACCACCGCCAGCTCGTCGCGGCCTTCGGTGCGGACCGCCGCCGCGAACACGATCGGGCTCGGCAGCCGCACCGTCGGCAGCGGCCGCTCGGTCTCGGCGCCGCGCAGGGTGATCTCGCTGACGCCGACGGTGACCAGCTCGCCCGCGGGTGACAGGCACGCGCCAAACGCCCGCTCCCGCGCGGCTGGGCGCGTGCACCCGGGCTCCGGCGCGCTCGCGTCGAGCGCCGGCGGCAGCCCCCGGCGCGGCGCCGACGCCGCCCCGGAGATCACGATCGTGGCGATGGCGTCGCCCTCGAGCACGCAGCGGGCGCTCGGCAGGCTCGCCGGAATGTACACGCGGGGATCCCGCGCGCGCTCGGGCTCGACCAGCGCGGGCCCGAACACGCGCACGAGGTCCTCGCGCGTGGAGCCGACGTGGATGCCGGACTCGGTGCGCGCCACCTCGCTACCGACGACGGCGACGAACGTGGCGACGCCCCCCGGATCGCCGCCGACCAGCACGGTGTCGTCCTCGGCGCGGATCAGGCTGCGGTGCAGGATCCCGGGAATCTCGAACAGCGCGATGCGGGGCCCCGAGGGCAGCTGGTCGAGCACACTCGACAGCTTGTCGCCCAGCCGGTACGGCCCCACCCCGTCGGCGCGGATCGCGTGGGGCGGCAGCGCCCGCACGATCCCGACGGGCGGCTCGATCACGCGGCGCGGGCGCTCGGGCTCGCGCCGGATCTCCCCCGCCGGCTCGCGCTCGCGGTCGCGCGATCCACAGCCTCCGAGGGAGACCGCGACCGTCGCGCCGAGGACGACCCGCGAGACCTTCACGCCCCGACGATATACGCCACGAGACCGGCCACCGCCAACACCAGCACCACGACCAGCACCCACGGCAGGCTGGTCGGTCGGCTGCGCTCGAGCAGCGCCGAACCGATCAGCGGCATCGGAACAGGCACCGCGCCGGCGGCTGCGGTCGCGCCGGACGCCGGCGACGGGCGCACGCGCGGGGTGGGCGGCGCCGCGGTGGACCAGACCGGCGCTGGCAGCGCCGCGGGCCGCAGGGCCACGGCCGGGCCCGATGCCTCGGTGACGGCGACCGGCCACGGAGCGTCGTCGGCAGGCAGCGCGGTGACCGGTGGCGCGGGCGCGGGCGCGGGCGCCGCCAGCGCGGGCGCGGGCGCGGGCGCCGCCAGCGCGGGCGCGGGCGCGGGCGGCGCGGGCGCGGGCGCGGGCGCCGTCGCGAGGCTCCGGCCGAGGGCGATGCCGCGCGCGGGACCGGCGGGGCACCGTCGGTGGACGCGAGGCTCGCGCCGGCGGCCGCCCGGTCGGGCGGTGAGATCCGGCGGATCCTCGATGGGCGCGGCCGGGCGCGCGGCGGCGGGCGGCTCGCTCGGCTCGCGCACCGGCACCGGCACCGGGGTGCGCATCCCGCGCAACTCGGCGAGCTTCGAGGCCGAGCGCGCGGGCGACGTCGACCTCGGGCTGCTCGGCGTCCTCCCAGTCGCGCGCCTGCGCGGGACCGGGCGCCCCTCGGCGGGCCGGAACACGTCGAACACCTGGCTGTCGAAGTCGAGCTCGTCGTCGCCGCGCCGCACCTCGGCCTCGGACACCAGCTCGGGCCGGCGCTTGCCGCCCCCCGCGTGGGCCAGGACGTCGAGGTAGCGCGCGATCCGGACCGGCCCCGAGTGCAGCCGCTCGTCGCGCAGGAACGACTCGAGGTCGTCCGCGAGGTCGTACGCGCTCTGGTAGCGGTCGCCCGGGTGCTTCTCGAGGCAGCGCATCACGATCGACTCGAGCGCCGGCGGGAAGTTGCGGCGAAAGAACGTCGGCGGCTCGACCTCGGCGTTGACGAGCTTGGGGACCACCTCGCTTGCCGCGCCCCGGAACAGGCGCCGCCCGACGGTGATCTCGTAGAGCACGATGCCGAGCGAGAAGATGTCGCTCCGGTGATCCACCGGCGCGCGCAGGCCGCCGCGCGCCGCCTGCTCGGGGGACATGTACGACAGCTTGCCGGGCATCACGTCCGTGCGAACCCGCTGGCCGCGCGCGCGCGCGATCCCGAAATCGATGACCTTGAGGAACCCGTCCTGGGTGACGAGCAGGTTCGACGGCGAGATGTCGAGGTGGACGATGTCGAGCGGCTGGTCCGCCGTCGGGCTGGCCTCGGGGCCGCGCTTGGCGTGGTAGAAGCCCATCCCCGCGGACGCCTGCCGGATCAGCTCGACGGCGTGCTCGAGCGGGAGGAACCTGCCGTGCTGGAGGCCGCGCCGGCACAGCTCGTTGAGTTCCTCGCCGACGATGTACTCCATCGCGATGTACGGGATGCCCTCGTGCTCGTC
>CAXNMK010000031.1:0-42418 GCA_964203225.1 Kofleriaceae bacterium | reverse complement strand
CTGTCCGAGGATCGACGCATAGGCAGCTCGCCCGGCGTGGCCCAGAGTCGCGCGCATGCGACGGCCACGATCATTCTGGGAGGCGCGGGTAGCGGAGCTGGCGCGAGGCCGCAGCGTCGCGAGCGTTGCCCTGCAGCACGGCGTGTTGCCGGGCCGGCTGCGCTGGTGGCGCTGGCGCCTCGGCTCGGTACCGCCCACGGCGATCGTCCCGGCGCGGATGATCGAGATCCTGCCTGCGCCGCCCGTGGAAGCCGCTGGCGGCCTGCGCATCCTCGTTGGGGACGTCGTGCTCGAGTTGCCGGCCGGCACCTCGGCAGAGTACGTCGGGCGCGTGCTCGGCGCGACGCGCGCTTCATGCTGACCATCGCCGCGGGCACGCGCGTGTACCTCGCGAGCCAGGCGGTCGACCTCCGCCGCGGACACGATGGGCTGTGCGCGCTGGTCCGCGGCACGCTCGGCCTCGATCCGTACGGGGGGCACCTCTTCGTCTTCGTCGGTCGGCGCGGGGACCGGATCAAGGTCCTGTTCTGGGACCGCGGCGGCTTCGTCGTCTACTACAAGCGGCTGGCCAAGGGGCGGTTCGCGCTGCCGGCGATCGCCGCCGACGCCGATCGGGTGGTCCTCGACGGCACCGAACTCGCCATGCTGCTCGGCGGCTTCGACCCCGCGCGCACCCGCCGCCAGGCCGCCTGGCGACCGGCCGCCGCGTAGCAAGATCGATCGGTTGCACGCGGCTGCGCAGATCCGGATGGACCTGGCGATCCGGATGTGATCAATCGACGGCGGTGAGCCCGCCGCCCGACGAGCACGACTGCGGCTGGAAGGTCTACGCCAAGGACCAGGCGGCCGCGCTCGCCGACGTCCGCGAGCAACTTGCCGAGGTCAAGCGCCGGCTCTTCGCGCGCAAGAGCGAGAAGCGCCGTGCCACGACCAACCTGCCGCCGCCGCTGCCGCCGGATCCGGTCGATCCGACGACGACGGCGGCGACCCGCGCCACGGCGCGGGCGAAGCGCCGTGCCACGATGCCGACGGAGACCGTCGACGTCGCGGTCCCCGCCGACAGTTCGGAATTTCCAAATAGTTCGACGGCTGTCCGTCGGTCAATCTCGACAGCCTCGCAGGAGCGCGTTGACGAAGCCGACCACGTCGGCCTGGACGCCATCGTCGACCCGACGGTAAAGGAAGGCGGCCGTGCGGCGGGGGCCCAGGCCGTCGACGTCCATGAAGTCCTGCTCGAGGATCTGTAGCGCCTCACGGGCCTCGGCGCTGTCGAGCAAGGGCCGCAGCGCATCGACCACGGCGGCGATGCCGGCGCCGTAGTTCCTGAGGACGTAGAACAGGTCGTAGGCATCCTTGTCGTGGCCGCGCTTGCGGAACGCCAGCGCCTTGAGCACGACGAAGGCGCCCGGGCCGCAGACCGACACGGTGCGGACGGCTCTCTCGCCGCGGATTGTGGTGCCGGTGATCTCGATCCGTTGCCGATCGCGAAACGCCAGGTGCATGCCTGGGATGATCGCCGCCGCGAAGTCCGCTTCGATGTTGCGGAGGCGCCCGCCCTGGTCATCATCGCGGGATGGCGCGATCAAGAAGTCGATCGTCGCGGCGACGACACCCGCGCCTCGCATGCACCATCGCTGCCGGGTCTCGCGCCCGCTCTCGTTCTTGTCAGGGGCGAAGCCCGCCTCGCGCAGGCGGGCGCTCACGTTCCGATAGCGCTCCTCGTCGAACAGCGCCAGGGACAAGCCGACGTCGAGGTCCATCGTGCCGACGTGGCCGGCCGTGTCAGCGGGCAGCGCGAGCGGATCGATGAGCAGCGACGGCACCAGCCCTCCGACCACGACAACCTCGTCCATGAGATCGCCGAGCTTGGTCGCCACGTAGAGGATCGTCTGGCGCACAAGCTCGACGTGATCGGCGGTGTAGTCCGAGGCGGAGCGAGGGATCTGGGGGGCGAGCATCAGGCGTTCCACGTGAGCCGCTCGGTGCGAAGACGGGCTGCGGCCTCGTCGGCGCGCTCCGGCTCCTCTTTCAAGTCGATGTAGGCCTGCACGGGGTGGACGCACCGAATCCCGCCGACCTCTGTGGCGCCGGCGAACACGCCGCTGTCGGTGGGAGTCACGAGCCACAGGTTGGCACCGCGCTCCTCCTCGCGAAAGGCCAGCGCCTGCGTGAGGAGATCCCGGACATCGTCGCTGACGTACACGGTGGCGGTTCGGTACGCGGCGAAGGTCGTGTACTGCCACGCGGCCGCTAGCCCGGTCGCGGCGTGCTCGACGGCCCGGTCGCGGAGGAGGTCGCTCACCGAACGCAGCATCGCTTCGCTGGACCGCTGTGCGATGTGGCCGTAGGTGACCGTGCGCCGATCGAGCTGGTGCGTCTCACGCCACGCGTCGAGCACCAGGTCGTGATCGCGAATTTTCACCGCGCCATGGATGCGGGTCAGATAGCCCTCGTCGACGAGCTTGCCGACGATGCGGCTGATGAAGCCCTCCCCGAGACCCGTCGCCGTGGCCAGCTCGTGCTGCAGGAACGGCTGCCGCGGATGGATGAGCATCCACCTGACGACCCGCGCGCTCTTGGGTGCGAAGACGTTGGCTGGCCGCCCTGCGCGGGGGAACTTGTTGGGCTGGCCATCGACGATTACGCGCAGCCGTGGCGCGACGATCTTGGCGTTCCCGCTCAGATCGATCCAGCTCACGCCGGCCGTGTCACAGCGCTGCCGTGCAACCTCGCCCATAAAGGGCGCGGCGATCACCGGCACCGAATGCCTGCGGGCCCGCGCGCGGCGTAGGACCTCCTCGACCGCCGTCGCGATCTGGCCGGCCGCCGAGGTGGATCTGAATTCGACGACGAAGGTGTGCCCGGCGCCGGAGATGGTCAGGTCAGCCCCGGTGCCTCTCCCTTGGACGGTGAGATCCTTGAGGTCGACACCCAGGGCGTGAGCAAGCGCCGGTGGGACGCCCTTGCCGGGTCGTGCAGGAAGGGGCGCGGCAGACTTCACTAATCAATCATACTTTACCGCGCGCTCAAGTTGACCTATTTCGTGACTTTCCGTCTCCGGTGCCCCGGCGAAAAGTGCGCGACGCGAAGTATCCGGAATCTCCGGATGGTTGGAATAGTCCATAAACCGCGGAACTTTGCGCAATCAGAAGTGTCTTCCAATTCGACCAGTTACGGCCGATCTCCGCCATACGTCCATACCGCGAGCCATAAGACACGTGCTCGCCTCTATCGGCCGATTCCCGTCGGCAAGCGCCACCGCTGCGTTCAGTGCCGCGTCCTGCTCGACGGCACCCCGAACATCTCCCGCGTCAGGTCATCCGGCCGCCGCATCCCGATCGGCCTGCACGGCGACTTGGCCAGGAACAGCGCCTCCTCGAGCGCTACCTCCGGCAGGCCGACCGCCCTCGTCGACATGAAGTGGAAGTCGTTCATCGTGCCGAGGATGCGCCGGCTCGATGTCGCGGCGATCGTCGTCTCGCGCATTGCCTCGATCTCGGTGCGCACGGCCGCGGCTGGCACGCCAAGCACGAGTAGCATCTCGGCGACGGCGTCGGGCAGGCGCTGCGGCAACGACCGAAGGTCGCGTGCCGGCAGGATGACCGGCAACAACGTCACCGAACTCACCGCCATCACCCGCTGGACGCGACCGATCCGGCTGAGAGTCAGGTACCAGTCGCCGAGCAACGTGGTCGACCCGGGCGGATCGGCCGCGGGCTTGATGCCGAGGCGCTTGATGATGGCGGCCGTCCCACGGAGGGTCACCATGGGGAACGCGTATCACCGAATGGTCGGGACAGTTCCGACTTTCGGCGTTGCTTCTCACTCACGTCGACATCTCGCCCCGTCAGCGGGCCTTGACCGTCGGAACCGCTGATCGCAGTGCAGGGCAATCCTGCCCGTCGCACATACGACGCACGCATCCTTCATTCCTGCTGGCCGCGCGCCGCGCGGTCCGTTCTCGTGCTGCAATGCCTCATGGGTAAGCCGCTCGCTCCGGGCGTCTACGAGCATCCAGTCACCGATGCCCTTGCGCCTCGCGTCGAGGTCAGCGACCGGGCCGAAGTTGCGGCTATCAAGCCCGAGCATCTCCCGGCGATCCTCGCGCGCCACGTCGCAACCGAGGTGCGTCGGGCGTTCGCGCATGTCCCGGCGAGCGCCCATCTCGAGCTGGGCCTCGATCTGTCCGCGCGGGTGACCGCCGCGATCGCCGAAGCTACGCGACATGCGGGCCATGGCGACGACGCGCTCGCGAACGCGTTGGCCCCGCCGCCGCGACGGCTACTCTCCGTCGGTGAGCCTGCCCCGGGTCGGCCCACATCGCCACTGTCCGCGTCGACCTTGTTTACCCGCAGCCACCTCGAGCCGCGCCTCTCCGCCGAGCTTGCCAACGAGATCGAGTGCGCCGATCGAGTCGACGTCCTCGTAGCCTTCATCACGATCGGTGGCGTCCGATCGCTGCGTGAGGCCCTCGAGCGGCTCGCCCTGCGCACCACGACAGCACCGCGGCTGCGTATCTTGACCACCGCCTTCACGGGCACCACGGAAGTCGCGGCACTCGACGTCCTCTCACGACTGCCCGGGGGGCAGGTGCGTATCTCGCTCGACACGCGTCGCACACCTGAGGCATCCCCTCAAATCAGGCCGAACACCGCGCGGAAAATCTCGTGACGGCGGACCACCTCGTCGTAGGCCTTCATCAGCGGCGCGAGCCTGTCCTCGCCCATCCTCGGAATCGCTGCGTAGAGGTTGAGGCCTTGGTTCAGCAGCGACATCGTGCGCTTCTTCGAGGTGTTGGTCTTCATCAAGCGGTCGAGGCCACACGCCTCGCCGGCGGCCCCGAGCAGCGTCAACAACGCTTGAGCGATGGCCGCGAGCAGCAGCAGGCGGTCCCGCCGGTCGGTCTTGCCGATGTGCGTCGCCGAGAGGCCCATGCCGAATCGCAGGTTCTTCTGGTCGCGGAACGTCTCCTCGATGGTGAAGCGGCGCCCATAAAGCTTCACGATCTCGGCCGCCTTGCAGTCGGCCAGTGTCGTCGCGAGGCACCACGCCTCCTTCATGCGCGGTGCATGCACAACCACGACGGCCGGGACCGCCGCACGTGTGCGCGTGACCCGAGCGGCGCGGACCATCGTCGCGCGCCCCGTCGGCGGGAGCCACTTCACCGCGGGCTACCGCGTGCCGGTGGCATCCTCCACCTGGATGGCGCCACGGAAGCGGATCACGAAGTCCCAGCCGAGGGTCTGCAGCAACGCGTAGAGCTTCTGATCGCCAAAGCCGCGATCGGCCAGCACCGTGATCTTCACGTCGGCCGCGAGGCATTCGTGCAGCCGCTCGATCACCCGGTACTCGTAGTCGTTGCGCTTGCCCTCCAGCGTCGATTTCTGCACGGTCATCCAGATCAGCGGCGTGGCCCGTCCATGGCTCGTGACCAGGTAGCCCGCGAGCGTCGCGTGGTCATCGGCATCGAACTCGGTCCAGTCCAGGGCGAGGACAATCTCCTTGCGATCGCCGACCACGAACTCGGCCCATGGCCGGAACAGCGCCCACACGTCGATCCCAGCGTTTCCGAGCATGCGATCGGTCTGCTTCACGCCGTGCTTCTCGCTGTTGTTCGACGCGTGCGCGTAGCCGCGCCCGATCGCGTGGATCGACAGCACGGCGGCATCCAGCACCCCGACCACCCCGTTGGCCAAGGACATCACGCGGCGGGCATGCAGGTCGTCCTCGAAGATCTTCTCGATCGTCTCGCCGACCTTCAGCGGGTTCTTCACGAAGCTCGACATCGCGCGGCGGTCCATCATGCCGTCGGAACCAGCGCGAGCATTCCGAAATTCCCAGCAAAGTTCCGGAACGATTTCGAACACCTACGCTGCCGAAACGAGGGGATCCCTCAGCCTGCGTCCTCGTCCTCCGAAGGGGATCGTACGGCGCCCCCGAGACAAGCAGCTCGTCGTCGGATCACCCAGCGTGCGTCGGTGGATGAAGTGTGAAGTACGTGTCAGAATACGGCTGTAGTAACAGCGCAAAGTTCGCCGTGTTTGCTGCCGCCTGCCACTGTGCTTGCTTCCTCGGTGGTGTCTTGTCCTCCTGGTAGAAGACCACCAGCTGGTTGACTACCTCGGGCATCGTTCCACGGAAGTGCGCGCTCAAAGTCCGCAGCACGTGCTCGAGACTGCGTGCGAGCGTGGTGCCTGCCTCGGCCAGTGGCTTGTCCGACCTCCATCCCTTGGAGCGAACGGCTGCATCGAACTCCTTCCAGCTGCTGGGCCGGAGCTCAAACCAGCACTTGAGGTAGTCGGTAAATACCGCGTGCCGCCGGCGCTGCTCGTCCTCGAGCTCGATGTCTGCTTTGCCGTTGGGGCGCCACTTCGCCTCGATCAGGTGCAGCCGCGCGCCTGCGACGATCGCGTCGAACTCGCCGAAGCAAGCGCCCTGCCCACGACCGAAGCTCGGTCGATAGAACACCTGCGGCTCGGTCGCATCGGCCACCGTCGCCTGGTAGAGCGCCGAAGCGGGCGTCGTGATCGCCCAGAGTGTCAACGCATCCTCGCCGTATCCCCAGATCTTCATCGGCAACTCCTATCCCCTGCGTCGTGCAGCTCGAGCGATCTCGGTTCGTGTTTCACACATGCGGATCATGTCCGACGGGTTCATCCTCGGGCTCGGATTCGAGCTCCTGCCCGTTGAGGGACGGTCTGAGCTGTCGCTTCAGCCTGTCTTCGAACACCCTCGCCTCGGCTCCGCTCGAAGCCTCGCCGAACCGCAGTGAACATCGACTGACAAGATACGCGCGGCAAGCCGTCTTGGCCGCGCGTGGGTGCGTGATCCGCTCTGCGCCAACGAATTGCACGCGCGCCAGGAACAGGTACTGCGCGAACATGTTCACGATCTGACCGGAGGCGTGGTCCTTGAGCCGGGTGCGAAGGCTGCCGGCTCCGTTACGACCGGCCATGCCGACGTAGAGGACCTCGTCGAGGTCATAGATCACGTAGACACCGGGTCGGTCGGGCACCCGCGACCAGTCGACATTTGCGAACGTGATGCGTTCGGAGAGCGTCGGATCCATGTCAGCCCATGGATTGTCTCATCGATGGGAGACGCCGCGACCCCGACCTTCAGATCGCGATTCCACCCCCACCGTTTCCCCCACTTTCCCTCGTCAACACGCGTCACCTTGAGACGCCACGGGACGGTTAAGTCCGCATATTGACTGGATCGCGACGGAGAAAAAGCGGCGGGGGCGGGTTCCCAAGCTGAAGGTCGCCGGTTCGAATCCGGTATCCCGCTCGATAGTTACGAGACTCGGTGCGGCGGTGGGTACCGCCCTGGGTACATCTGTTCGTATCGTCCTGGCCGACTTCCTCGTGGCCGTCCTCGTCTCGTCCAACGGCTGAGAGCCTCCACCATCGCCGGTCCGACCCAGTCCTCGGAGTTCGACTTCGAGCAGGTGGGCCCCTCGAAAGCTTGACAAACTTGGTGGCCAGGGGAGGCTTCTCCGATGGTAACGAGCCAGGCCGCAGCGCCCGTCGAGCACCTCACGTGGGACCAGATCTGCGCGCGTTATCCCGACCGGTGGGTCGCCCTCGCTGATATCGCGTGGGTCAACAGGACCGATTTCACGTTCACGGAGGCCGAGGTCATCGCGACGTTCGCAGAGCGCAAGGCGGCGACGCCCACCATGAAAGAGCTGCACGCGACGAATCGCCGTTCAGTAGGCTGCTTCTGGACCGGGAAGCTCATCAAGGGCGACATCGATCCCCTCTGGCACGCCCGTCAATGACGGTCACGACCTTCGATCCCGAAGGCGACCTCATCATCGTTCACGCGCGCGTGTGGGGTGTGCAGGGGCAGGAGCGAGCGTTGCGGCTCGTCGTCGACACGGGCGCGGGACCGACGATCATCGCACCGGAGTTGCTCGACGAGCTTGGCTACAGCGCTCGACAGCACGGAGAGCAGATCGCGAGCACCCGTTCGATTGCCGGGCGCGAGCACGGCTACATGCTGCGTGTGAAACAGCTCGAGTGCCTCGGCATCGTGGAGCAAGAGGTTCGCATCTATGCGCAGGACCTTCCTTCGGGCTGGGACATCGACGGCCTGCTCGGGCTCAGCTTCCTGCGTCACCTGAACTACGAAGTGAGGTCCCTCGAGGGCCGGATCCTCGCCGAGCGCGCCGGCAAGCCGACCTGAGCCGCAGGCGCAGCGCTCCGCAGATTGCCCGCTCGCCAGCGTTGCGGACCCGGAGGAGCGTGTGTGCGCTCGATCAGCCGTTCCTCACGGTGCGATTCACGGGACGAGGATCGGGCCGAACGGTCGCGAGGGCTTCGCGCGCGAGGGGTACGCGGTGATGACCGGTACGGTGCGCGGCCGTTACCGCATCGGTGCGCAATTGCGACTGCACATCCAAACCGCGGAGACCTGGTCCTTCCAGGCCGACGTCGCGCCTGACTGCCAGGTCGCCGTCGGCGACCCCATCACGTTCGGCTTCGACACCAAGCACATCCGCACGTAGGCGCCGCGCACGACGGCGACAGCACGAGCGTGAGCGCGAACCGCGCCTCGGCGGGCGCGCCGTCGACCAGCGGGATCGGGACCGTCCACGTCGCCATCGCGGCTCGAACACACGCGACGAGGGACGCGTCGAAGCCGTCGGCCGAAGCGGCCAGGAGCCGGCCCTCGGGACCGACCGTGAACGTCAGCGCGAGGTCGCCGTGGGCGGCCGCGTCGCGCGCGAGCACGGTGCGGTAGCACGCGCGGACCTGCGCCCATGGTTCGCGATCGAGCGCATCGACGAGCCGGCCCATGCTGAGAGACGTCTGATCGAACCCCTCGTATGGACCGAGCGCGATCTTCTCGACCTTCGCAGGCGCGGGCAGCGACGCGGCAGGCGTGGTGCCGCGGCACGTGACGTAGTCGGAGTGCATGTCGTCGAGCCCGGCCATGTGCCAGTCTGCACTCGCGAGGTCGTCGCCCGCCCAGGTCAGCTTCACCCGGGCCGGGCCCTTGACCTCGATCGGGCGCCGCTGCGCATCCAGCTCGTAGGTCGTGACGATGCCCTCCTCGTCCCAGCGCACGGTGGCGCCATCGCGTGTCACCGTGACCTTGCGTCCGTCGCGCGTCACGGGGACGTCGCCGTCCCAGGTGTACGTCGTCTGGTAGTCCGGCCGCGGCCCGAATGTCAGCAGACGGCCCCGCGCATCGTAGGTCGCGCGCTCGGTGTCGGTCCCATGCGTGACGGTGTCGGGACAGCCGAACACCTGGTAGCTCAGGAACTCGATGGGCAGCAGGCACTCGGCGCGCGCGCCGATGGTGAACGTGCGCCCCGTCGGTGCCGTCTCCGAGCACGTCCAGCGGGCCGGGTGCCGAACACGGAGCGCGCCCGTCTCGGTGGCCGTCAACCATGGACCGATCGGCGCGTCGGCGGTCACCCCCGGAGGAACCGGGTCCGCTGCCTGTGCGAGCGGAGCCGCAGGCTCCTTGGCCCCCCCACACGCACTGGCCATCACGACGACTCCGACCCACGCGCCGCGCTTCATCGCGCGACGATAGCAGGGTGAACGTGTGCACGCCGCCGCCGATGCCGACGTCCTCGTCGCCCCAGCGCTGCTCGCCGAGGAAGCCCTCAACTTGGATGGCCACGTCGACGCGACCTTCACGTTCGATCCGGACGCGTCGACCAAGGCCGCGCTGCTCGCCAGCCTGGAGGTGACGGGGGCACGTGCACACTTCGACGTGGGGGAGGGCGCAGCCGTGGCCTGCGGTGATACGGACCTGGATTCGCGGAGCGGGCACGACCCTTGCTGCATGCCACCGGATGCAGATCCGCTTCGACCGAGGAACCATCCTGCTCGATCCGTCGAGCACGACGATCGATCCCGAAACGATCCCAGGTGTTGCGTGGGATCCGCGTGTCGGCTCGTGGCGCGCACCCGCGGACGCGTACGCCTCGCTCGTTGGCCGGATGGCGGACGCGAACGTACGCGTATCGGACAAGGTCCCGGACCACCGGACAGACACCGCGAGGTGGTCGATGCCGGAGCTGCGCTGGTACCAGCGAGGGGCCCTGTCGTCGTGGATCGCGGCGGAGCGTCGAGGCGTCATCGTGCTACCCACGGGCGCGGGGAAGACACACGTCGCCGCGGCGGCCATCGCGACATGCGGAGTGACGGCGCTGTGCCTCGTCCCGACGCGCGTCCTGCTCGACCAGTGGGCCAAGGTCATCGGTCAGTGCATGCCCGAACCGGGACGCCTTGGCGACGGCGAGCGCAAGCTCGCCCCGGTGACCATCGCGACGTACGCGAGCGCCGTGAACTGGGCGCCGAGGATCGGGGGGCAGTTCGGGCTGGTGATCGTCGACGAGGCGCACCACGTCGGAGCCAGTTGCCCCGCCGAGATCCTCGAGATGCTGGTCGCGCGCGCACGGCTCGGGTTGACCGCGACGCCGCCCGGTGCGGACGCGGGCGCGGCCCTGAGCCGACACGTCGGGCCCGTGGTCTATGCGCTCGGCGTCGAGGACCTTGTCGGGGACGCGCTCGCCGACTTCGACCTGATCACGATCCCGATCCGGCTCACGCCGGTGGAGCGCTCGAGCTACACGGCCGCGCGCACGACGTTTTCGGCGGCGTACTCCTCCTTCCTGCGCGCCGTGCCCGGCGCGACGTGGGACACGTTCGTGGCATCCGCGATGCGGAGCGACGCGGGCCGGCGTGCGCTGGCGGCCTGGCGCACGTCGCGCATGCTGATCGCGTACCCCGACGACAAGCGGCGTGTCGTCCGGGATCTCCTGATGCGTCAC
This sequence comes from Kofleriaceae bacterium, assembly GCA_964203225.1. Lineage (GTDB taxonomy): Bacteria > Myxococcota_A > Polyangia > Haliangiales > Haliangiaceae > JABFXX01. Next base: position 31,623 of record CAXNMK010000031.1, on the reverse strand, counting down.
GCGATCAGCAAGACGTTGATCTTCACGCCGGACACACGCACCGCGTACGAGATCGCGCGTGAGTTCCTCGTGCACCCGATCACCCACGAGATCGGCCGCAGCGAGCGGGAGATCGCCCTCGCTCGATTCAGCTCCGGCGAAGCGAACGCGCTGGTGTCCGCGCAGGTACTCGACGAAGGGATCGATGTCCCCGAGGCGGGGATCGCGATCATCGTCGGTGGGTCGTCCAGCTCGCGTCGCCATGTGCAGCGGATCGGGCGCGTGCTGCGCCCCGCAGCCGGCAAGCGCGCTCGCATCTACGAGCTCGCGGTGGCCGATTCGGTCGAGGTCGACTACATGCACAGGCGTCGCCAGGGCATCTCGGGCAAGACCGGCGAGCGCTGGTCATGAAGGCGGTGCCGGTTCGCCAGGATCGCGAGCGTCTCGTCCTCCAGCTCCTCGACGAGCGGGACACGCCGTGGATCGCCGCACTCCTCGACGAGCTCGAGCTCGCGGTCGGGCGGCCGTGGCGCGAGCTGCTGGAACGCATCGAGCGGCTCCCTGCTCGATCGAGTTCGGCGCGCCGCGCGGCCGTGCTCAGCGCCCTGCGCGGCCTCCTCGGTGGCCGCGAGCGTGGCCCCGTGAGCGCGAAGCAGGTGCGGCGCGCCCTCTTCGGTGTTGCCGCGCCGGGCGAGGCCGTGCGCGAGCAGCGGATCGCATTGGCCGCGCGAGCTCTCGAGACGACGCCGGAGGTGGTGATGTCGGCGCTGTGGGCCGACCTCCCGGGCGAGCGGATGGTCGTGTTGCCCGACGGCCGCCCCACCGAGCTCGCGATCGCGGCCGAGGCGAACCTCCGGATCATCCAGCGGGCGCTGCTGCGATGCCACACGCTCCGCCTGGAGGTCACGGGCAACGCTCGCGGTGTCGTCCGGACGGCTGCCGTGCGCGGGTTGCTCGTGACGGCCCGGCGACACGGCGACCGCATCGTGCTCGACATCTCGGGCCCGCTCGCGCTGTTCCACCGGACGACCGTCTACGGCCGCGCGCTGGGCAGCATCGTGCCTCATCTCGCCTGGTGCGAGCAGTTCGCTCTCGAGGCGCGCTGTGACCTCGGCGAGGGGCTGGCGACATTTCGCCTGCAGCCGCCGCTGCTCTTGCCGCCCTCCTCGCAACCCAGGCGTCACGACAGCGCGCTCGAGGCGCGGTTCGCGCGCGAGATGTCGCGCATCGCACCGACCTGGCGCGTGGTCCGTGAACCATCGGCCATCGATGCGGGCACGCACCTCGTATTCCCGGACTTCCAGCTCGAACACCGGACGGATCCCGACCGGCGCTGGTGGGTGGAGATCGTCGGCTACTGGACGACCGACTACCTCACGCACAAGCTCGCCAGCTACCGAGCCGCGAACTTGCCGCGGGTGATCCTGTGCGTGGACGCCAAGCGCTCACTCGCCGAGCACGAGCTTCCACGCGACGCGCGCCTCGTGCGCTTCGAGAGGCGCGTGCCGGTGGACGAGATCCTCGCGATCATCGAGTCGAGCTGAGCAGGTCAGCGCAGGTCAGCGCAGGTCAGAGCAGGGGACACGCTGCGCCGGCGGCGCGCACCGCTTCGATGGGCTATCCTGGCGCCCATGAGACGGCGGCTCCGGAAGAAAAAGCACCTCGGTGAGTTCAAGCAGATGGGCTTCGAGATGGAGGGCGACCTGCGGCCCGAGCTCCCTCGGTCCGAGGAAGATGCGTTCATCGAGCGGGTCCTCCAGTGGCTCGAAGTACGCGATCTCGCGTTCGGTGGCAGCATCGGCGGCGGGGCCTTTGGCGGGTTCGTCTCTCGCGACCGGGTGAGCGCGACCGAGGACGATCGCGCCGCTCTCACCACGTTTCTGGAGCGCGACCCGGCCGTCAGCCGTCACGACGTCGGTGCACTGCGCGACGCCTGGTACTAGCCCAGCGCTCCCGTGGCGCGAGGGGGCGTGCCCGTGCCCGTGGGCTGCGGGGAGATCCACGACGTGCGACGATGCCGCGGATACATCGACCTTCGTTCGTCCTTGGTCCGTTGCTCGCCATGCTCGCCGCCTGTGGATCCTCCGCGGCTCCCTCCAAGGTCCCAGCCAGGGAGGCGGGCACGTGCGTGGTCGATCCATCGGTCCATCGGTCGCCGCGACCCGGCGCGCCAGGCCCGCCGAGAAGGGCTGCATGTCACAGCTCGAGGCGAACGCGCTCGTGGCCGCGTACGAGGCTGGAGATCCGGACGGTCGCTACCTCGCCGCCACCTGCGTGCTCTCCACGCAGCCCGGGGCGGATCAACCCGAGAAGCGTGCGGAGGCGGTGACGACGGTCCGTGCCGCCACGCGCAAGGCGTGTGATGCCGGGATCTCCGAGGCCTGCTTGATGCGCGTCGGCGTCGTGACGATGGATGGCCTGCCCCAGCCTGCGGACGCGTGCGCCGACCTCGTGCGCGCCTGCAATCTCGACGAGAAGGGTTGCTTCGACTGCCGCAGCGGCGAGTGCGACTGACGCGCGCGGTCCGTCGAACGATGATGCTGCTGCGGTATTACAGAGGAGTCCACATGTCCGTGCTGCCCCGTTCGCTCGTCGTCACCGCCACCGTCCTCGCCGCCGCGTCGGCACACGCCCAGGTCGCCACGATCGGCACCGCCGCCAAGCTGCTCCCGCCGGGGAGCTACGCGTGCAAGCTGGGCGCGTACGCGTTCCGCGACTGCGAGATCGTCGCCAAGGGCGCTGGCGTCGAGCTCGTGCTCCCGCCCGGCCTCGGCCACTTCATCGAGCTGCGCGCGGAGCTCCTGCCCTCGGACGACCGGAACCAGCTGACGCTGCTGGGCGCGCCGACGTCGCCGCGGAACCTCTGCGACGTGTGCAAGCCGGGCGATCCGGATACCGACTCGTGTGCGGGCGGCCCCGCCGTCGCGCAGGCCTGCCAGAGCCAGCCGCTGGTCGCGCGCCTCAAGGTCGCGGGCGGGCGGGCCCGGGGCACGCTGCTGTACTACATCAACCGTCCCAGCTACACGAACGGCACCTACACCGGCTCCTTCAAGCTCGGGAACCCGATCGAGTTCGTGCTCCGCCCACGGAAGGCGACGAAGAAGTAGCGCGGAGCTACGCGAGCGTCGCGCCGAAACACGCCTGGAACGATGGCAGCTCGCCGTCGCCGTCGAACGCGAGCGAGGTCGCGCGCGTGCTGACCTCGAGGGCCGGGTTGTCCTGCGCCTCGCGCGCGAGGGCCTCCGAGACCAGCATCTCGGATAGCTGCTTCGTGTTGCGGATCCACACCGCGCGAATCGCCTCCGGCTCGACGGCGCCGATGGTGCGCAGGGCCGCGTGATAGGCGTCCTGATCATTCGCGACGATCACGGGGATCCGTGCGTACTCGGGGACCTGTGCAGCGAGGCAGTTCACGTACGTCGTCGCGCGGTCCATGTCGTCGACCACGCGCTGGCTCGCGAAGTCCGCGAGGCCGATGCCGGACGCATTGCCCAGGGACTTCGGCGAGAGTCGTCGGACGTAGATCCGCGCGATGGAGGGCACATCGGGGAACCGCTCCCGCGCGCCTCGCCCCGTGACCCAGGGGCTCATCCCGGCGCCGCTGAAGTCCTTGCCGAGCTCGTCGACGATCAGGAGGTCGATCGTCGAGAACGGCAGGGCCTGCAGGCGCGCCTTCGCCTCGAGGAACAGCGCGGGCTCCCGCCCCACGATGTCCGGTCCGGCCACGATGTGAACGTCGGCCAGCTGCGCCTGCGCATCCTCGATGACCGCGACGCCCCCCGCGACGCGAACGCGGTCGAGCACGACGCTCGTCAGCTCGCGGATCACGCTCTCGTAACCCCGACAGAACGCTTCGCGATGATAGCGCTCGACGCCGACCCGCTTCCCCAGCCCGAAGCTCAGCATCTTCATGATGCCGCTGCCGATCGAGCCGCTGAACTCGGAGTGGGGTGCGACGCGGTTCACCGCGAAGATGAAGTCCGCGGCCGCGGCGTGTCGATCGAAGTGGACCGGAAGGCCACTCGCCGTCTCCCCCAGGGTCACCACGTCCATCGAGGACACGATGGGCGCGCCGACCGTGGCCTCGGTGATCCCGAGCCCCGCGAGGACGGCGACCTGGCCGTCGGCGGTGGCACCGCCGTGGCTCCCCATCGCAGGGACGATGAAGGGCCGCGCCCCCACGTCCCGCAGATCGCTGACCAGCCCTCGCACGATCTCGGGCAGCCTCGCGATCGAGCGGCTGCCGGTGGCGATGGCCACCGAGGCCCCCCTCGAGATGCCGTCCCCGAGCAACAGGGCGCGGAGGCCCTCTCGCATGACCGCCGCCACATCAACCTCGGGACGGGTCGAGAGCGGCTGTCGAACTCCCCTGAAGGGAGTCACGATCACGGAACCATCGTGACGATGCGGTGGGCGTTGTCGATCGTGCGGGACCGCATTGGCGATGACGATGGAGCAGGTCACCCCAGGGAGTCAAGGCTGCCCGCGTCGCGGTCTCGTCGACGACATGTCGTGCCCGATGGATGAAGGTGCGACGACAGGTGATGTGTCGGATGCGTGCGCGATCGCGATCGCGCGATTGCGCGATTGCGCGATCGCGCGTACTCGCAACGGGCTTCGAGGGTGTGTTAAGAAAATCATTGAGGATCAATGACCAAAGCAATCGAGACGCGGCGCTTCGACAAGCCTGATGACTCCCTCAACATGAAGGAGTTTGGCGGCATCAACATCATCAAGATGGCGGACGGAACGACCGGGATGCACGCCATCTTCGAGCCGGGCTGGACCTGGGAGAAGGACGAGAAGCCGCTGCTCGGGCACCCCCCGTCGTGCCCGATGAGCCACACGGGCTACTGCGTCAGCGGCAATCTGGTCGTCCGCATGATCGATACCAAGCTGGAGTCCCGGATCACGACGGGCGACTTCTTCGAGATCCCGGCGGGCCACGATGCGTACGTCGACGGCGACCAGCGGGTCGAGCTGGTGCTGTTCATGCCGCCCGAGCACAAGCACTGATCTGCGACGCAGCGCGCCCGATCAGGCCGACCTGACCTGGGCCTGCGCGCGGCTAGAACTCGACCTGTGCGCGCGCGCGTCGCGCGAGCGGCAGGAGCGAGTGATACAGGAACGCATGGATCGGCGTCGGTACGCCCATCCTCAGGCCGAGGCGGGTCACGGCGCCGCTCAGGGCGTCGAGCTCCGATGCCTTGCCCTCCGCGATGTCGCGCTGCATCGACGCCGTGCCCTGCGCCGGGAGGCGATCGAGGTAGGCCATCGTCTCGGGCACGACGTCCGGTGACAGGTCGATGCCGGTCACCCGGGCGATCTGGGCGATCTCCTCCATCGCGCCTGCGAGGAGGGCTCTCGTCTCGGGCATGCTTCGAAGGATGCCCACCGGCGCGCGCGTGACGGCGCCGACGCCGCTCCATGACGCGATGAACAGAAACTTCGCCCACATGGCCGCGCGGATGCTGGGCGGGACCGCGATGGTGACGCCCCTGGTCTGCGCGAAGGCGGCCTGCAGCGCCTGCACGCGCGGGCTGCGGGAGCCGTCGAGCTCGCCGATCTCGAGGGTCGGGTCCGCGCCGACGTGCCTGATGTGGCCGGGGCCCTCGCGAACGCTGATGATCCGCGCGGTTCCGCCGAGCGCGTGATCGCCCTGGATCACGCTCGCGATCTGCTCGGCAGCCTCGACGCCGTTCTGGAGCGGCAAGATCGCCGTCCGCGGGCCCACGAGCGGCGCCACCGCCCGCGTCGCCTCGGCCACCTGCCAGGCCTTGACGCCCATGATGACGTGGTCGACGACCGCGACCTCCCGCGGATCATCGGTGACCTGTGCGGGAATCGCGACGACGTCGCCGTTCACGCTGTCGACGCGCAGGCCGGACCTGCGGATCGCGGCGAGGTGGTCACCACGTGCGATGAACGTCACATCGTGACCGGCCTCGACCAGCCGGGCGCCGAAGTATCCGCCGGCACCCCCGAGCCCGATCACGGCGAACCGCACCGTTTGTCCCACGATGCGAATGCTACCAACCGCGCAGTGGGAGGGCAAACGGATCAGCGTTCGCCGCCGCCGGTGGCGCCGCGGATCGAGTCGGAGGTGTCGCCGTTGAAGTCGTGACGGGATCTGGCATAAGCTCTTCCTGTGGGACACAAGTCGTTTGTATTGATCTTCCTGGCCATGGGCCTCGTGGCCGCCTGCGGTGACGATCCCGTGGATCCGGCACCCACAGCGGATGCCGGGGTCTGTGTCGCCACCGGCACCATCGCGTTCCTGGAGACCTGCAACTCGAACGCGGATTGCACGTCCTGCGTGTGCAAGACGTTCGGACACGAGAGCGTGTGCTCGCAGGCGTGCACCGCTCCGACGGACTGTCCGGCGCCCTCGGGCGGCTGCAGCAGCGGCGGCTTCTGCATGCCGTGACGTGCAGCGCGGTTGGCTTCCTCGCCAGCAGGTGGCAGGCACCTCCCCGGGGCCCGCGCGTGGTCGGGCGGACCGTGACGGCGTGATCGCGGACGCACGGCGCATGCTGATGCTGGTCCTCCTCGCCGGCTGCCCCGATGGCGGCCCGTCCGACGTCTGCGGCATCGCCTCCACGGGGCCGGGCGGCAGTGTCGAGGTGGGCCTCGGCGATCCGTTCATCCCGGTCGTCGAGGGGATGGACGTCTCGGCCGAGTTCGGGCTGCAGGGTTTCTACATGTTCGTCGTCAACGCACGGGTCCGCGATCTCGGCGTGATCGACGGCGAGGCCGCCGTGGACTTCGAGCTGACCGGCGCGGGTGGCGAGGCGCTGTCGCGAGACAACGGGTGCCGGGTGCGCATGTTCACCGACATCGGCGGCGGCACGTGGCAGCTCGACAGCGCCTCGTTTCTGGCGATCGCGCCGGCGTTCACGGCCACGCTCGACGGCACGCAGGTCACGCTCCGCGTCACCGTCACCGACGCCGCGGGGCTCCGTGCCGTCGACGAGCGCGCGTTCACGGCGCGGCTGCCGTTGACCCCGGGCGCGCGCTGAGCCCGCGGCGCGCGCGCGAAGGTCGTTGCCCTGCGTTCGCGATCGCGTGACAATCAGGCCCGAGATGAGCAGGTCGCTGGTCACGCTCGCCCTGGGGATCGCGACGACGTCCGGTTGTGGCGCCGAGGACGCGTGCGACCTCGGCGTGCCCGGCACCGTCTGCCGCGTCGCGGGCACCGGCGAGGCTGCGTTCACCAAGGACGGCAAGCCAGCCGAGGCGAGCGCGCTCTATCTGCCATCGCAGGCGCGACGCGGGCCGGACGGCCTGCTCTACGTGATGGACTTCAACAACCACCGGCTGCGGCGGATCGAGGCGGACGGCACGTTCTCGACGGTGGCGGGCGATGGGTTCCACGCGGGCGCCACCGAGGGCGCCCTGGCGGTCGAGTCGTCGCTCGAGAACCCGATCGACTTCGACTTCCTGCCGGACGGGCGGATCGTGTTCGTCTCGTATCACGACCCGCGCGTGCTGATGGTCGACGGTGACGGCAGGCTGCAGGTGGTGGCCGGCACGTGGATCCAGGCTGAGATCGGCAACGAGGGCGACGGTGGCCCGGCGCTGCTGGCCCGGTTCGTCGAGCTCGCGGGGATCGCGGTGGCCGCCGACGGCGCGATCTACGTCAGCGACGCCGCCGCCAACCGCGTGCGCGTGATCCGCGACGGCACCATCACGACCCTCGCCGGCACGGGCGTGCCCGGCTACGCCGGCGACGGGGCCCTCGCGCGCGCGGCCCGGCTCGACGCGCCCACGGCGCTCGCCGTCGATGCCGCCGGCGCGGTCTACGTCTCCGACAGCGAGAGCTGCGCGGTCCGCCAGGTCACGCCCGACGGCATGATTCGCACGGTGGCGGGCACCAGCCGGTCGGGCTTCGAGGGGGATGGCGGGCCCGCACTGGTCGCGGCGCTGTCTCACCCCGACGGGATCGCGGTGGCCGCGGACGGCGCGCTGTACATCGGCGACCGCCTCAACCGGCGCGTGCGCCGGGTCGACCTCGACGGGACGATCAGCACGATCGCGGGCACCGGCGAGGCCGGGTTGACCGGCGATGGTGGCCCGGCGACCGCGGCGACGTTCGGCTACGTGTCGCGCGTCCAGCTCGACACCGATGGCGGGCTGCTCGTGGTCGACCAGGTCAACCACGCGATCCGCAAGATCCTGCCGGCGCCCTGACGCAAGCGGCACGCGCACCGCTCCCGATCGCGCGGCGCGCGACCTACCAGGGGCATCCCTTCATCGAGCCCCCGGGCCGGGGACGCATGGACCGCGCCGGGGACCGCGCAGAACACCGCGCCGGGGACCGCGCCGGGGACCGCTCAGGGGATGGCGCAGGTGCCGAGGTAGCCGTCGGGCGCGACGCCGCACACGTCGTGGCAGCCGATGCAGCGCTGGTCGTCCTCGCTCGCGACCTTGCCCGCAGCGGTGACCTTCTGCCATCGCCAGTCGAGGGTGTCGGGTGCGCTGCCCGTGGGCAGCTGCTCCATCACGGTCCACTGCACGACGTCGCCGGTGCAGTCCATGTCCCCGAAGTCGAACTCTTCCTTGAGGATGATCGAGCCGGTGGGGAACGGCCGGTCGCGCAGCAGGTACGCATCGGCCGCGCCTGGATCGGCGAGCACCCGGACCCGGTTGAGATCGTGGTCCGCGCTCGCGCGGCAGTCACGGACCTCGACGTACGTGGCGGCGTAGTCGGCAGGGAATGCCGGCGTCGCCGGATCATCGCCACACGCCCCGGCTGCAGCGACCACCGCGACGACGAGGGACAGCGTCGTGCGATGGCCCAGCGAGCTCACGGCAGTGTCATCTTGCGGATCACGCTGTTGCCCGTGTCCGCGATGTACATGGTCTTGCCGACCACCTCGATGCCGTACGGACGCGTGAACAGCGCTTCGAGGGCGGAGCCCCCGTCACCGTCGTAGCCGCGCTGGCCGCACACGCCGGCCACCGTGGAGATCGTCTGATCCGGCGCGATCGCGCGGATGCAGTTGTTGAGGACGTCCGAGAAGTAGAGCGTGCCGTCGTCTCCGAGCGCGAGATCGACCGGGTGGTTGAGCAGCGCGTCCTTGGCCGGGCCACCGTCACCGGTGGAGCCGACCTGACGCTCGCCATCGACGGGCGGCTGCCCGGCGATCCGGCGAACCATGCCCTGGGTGTCGATCATGCGGATCAGGTTGTTCGACTTGTCCGCGAAGTACAGGTTGCCCTGCGGATCGTAGATCAGGTGGCCACCCGGATCGGTGTCCTGACCGAAGCCCTGCGCCATGCGGAGCTGGGTCGCGGGGATGTCGTCGCCGGAGTAGCCCGTCCAGCACGGCATGCCGCACGTGGTCATCGGGTTCCCACACGTCCACTTGCCGGACGGCGCGGGGCAGGCCACCGGCTCTGCACCGCCGAAACACGCGCCGGGGCCGATCGGATCGGGACCGTCGACGATGCAGCGGCCCGCGAGCAGCTGGATGTTGCCGGCGCCGTCGATCTGACGGATCACCTGGTTGGCCTGGTCCAGGATCGTCAGCGAGCCCTGCGGGCTGAACGCCAGCGCGGTCGGCAGGTCGAGCGTCGCGGTCGCCGCCGGCAGGCCATCGCCGAAGTAGGAGCGGCGACCATCACCGCAGCGGTCGGCGATCATGCCCGTCGCCGGGTCGAGCGTCATCACCTTGCTGTTGTGCCAGGCGGCGATGTGGATCAGGTTGCCCGACGGATCCCACACCAGGTTGGTGGGGTGGTTGAGCGCGCCGGTCGCAGGATCATCGAGGCTGCCACCGAGCTCGCCATTGCCCGCGACGAAGTCGATCGTGCCGTCCGGGGCGATCTTGCGGATGCGGTGGTTGTTCCAGTCGAGCACGAACAGGCTGCCGTCCGGGGCCGCGAGCATGTCCATCGGCAGCGACAGGCGCGCGTCGATCGCCGGGCCGCCTTCGCCGGTGTAGCCGTTCTCGCTGGTGCCCGCGAACGCGCAGATGGTGCCGGGCACCGAGGGATCACACGCCTCGTCTTCGCCGCAGCCAGCGACCACACCGGAGGACAGCAGGGCGCCGACGGACAGCGCGAGCTTGGCCGCGTTCACAGGACCACCTTCACGATCCGGCTGTTGAGGGAGTCGGACACGAACAGGTTGCCCGCCGGGTCGAAGTCGATGCCCATCGTGCGGTGCAGCGTCATCTCGTCGGTCGGGCAGCTGTCCGCGGTGGCCTGGCCGATCGTGCCGTTGCCGACGACGGTGCGGATCACGCCCGTGGTCAGGTTCAGCGCGCGGACGGCGCCGTTGTTGGTGTCGGCGATGTAGAGGTCGCCATCGGGCCCGATCTCGAGATCGCGCGGATTGTAGAGGGCGGCGGCGAGCGCAGAGCCACCGTCGCCGCTGTAGCCCATCTCGCCGGTGCCGGCGATCGTGGTGATCACGCCCGTCGCGAGGTCGACCTTGCGGATCCGGTTGTTGAGGCTGTCCGCGATGTAGAGCGCGTTCTGGTGGTACGCGAGACCGCCATCGGGCTCGGGGTTGCTGCCGGTCTGGAACTTCAGCGAGGCCGCGGTGGCCGGGCCGCCATCACCCGCGAACCCGCCCATGCCGTTGCCGGCGACGAGGGAGATCGTCTGGGTCGCCGCATCGATGCGGCGGATCCGGAGGTTGCCCTGATCGAGGATGAAGATGTTCTGCGCCTCGTCGACGGCGAGCCGGCTCGGCTGCCGGAACAGCGCCTTGTCGAGGGGGCCGCCGTCGCCGCGGTAGCCGACGCCTGCGCCTGCGAGGATGCGGACGTTACCGGTCGCGGGGTCGATCGAGCGGAGCTTGTGGTTGTGCCACGCCATCAGCAGGACCTGCCCGTCGGGCATCTCGTGGAGATCCGTCGGGTGGTTGAGCTGGACCTCGCTGCCGGGCGAGCCCTCGGCCGAGCGCTCGAGGCTCGGATCGCTCTCGTTGCCATCGCCCGGGAACACCGGGTCGTTCCAGCCGACCACCGAGCGGACGTTGCCGTCCGGCGTGACCTTGCGAACGAGGTGGTTGTTCCAGTCGATGAACCACGTCACGCCGTCCCGCGCGAACAGGGTGTCCATCGTCCAGTACACGGTGGTGTCGGACCGGGACCTGCCGTCCTTCGTGAAGCCGATCTCGCCGGTCACGCCGAGCCAGGTGCAGGCCGTCCCGGACTCGGTGCAGTCCGCCGGTGGATCGATGTCATCGCCGCAACCGGCCAGCGCGAGTGCGCCCAGCAGCGCGGCGCGCAGGGTCATCTTCGAAGTCGTCATGGCAGCTCCCCCGGATCCGAAGACCCTTTGTAAAACATGGTTCCATCGGTGATGGGGGAGGTCAATATCTGTCCCCCCACCGTCCACACGCCGCCGGCGGGATCGATCCACACCGAGTGCAGCGCCTCGTCGACGGACACAGGTAGGTCTTCCCGCTGAAAGGTGTCACCGTCGCGGCGGAGGATGCTGCCGTACTGCCCCACGGCGTAGCCATCACCGTCCTCGCCGAGGACCACGCCGATCAGCGGATCCGCGCCCGACGGGCTGATGTTGCGCCAGGTCTCGCCCTCGGTCGCGAACATCGAGCCGGTGCCATAGCCCCCGACGGCGACGTAGCCCTGCGCGTCGGCGTGCACGGTGAACAGCGACTCGCCGGCGCCCGTGCTGACCTCGGTCAAGGAGGTCCCGTTCCAGCGCACCGAGCGGCCGTTGGTGCCGACGATCCACGCGTCGTCCGCGCTCCGGCCGGCCATCTTCCACAGCGCGGTGGTGTCGGTCAGGCGGCCGGGGAACCCTGGCGCGAGGCTCCAGGTGTCGCCCGCGAGCCGCCACGCGAACGCGCCGCGCGCACCGCCGAGTGAACCGCCAACGGCCCACATGTCGGTGGGCGACGACCCCCAGAGGCCGAACACGGTGTCGAGACCGGGTGTGGTCTGGCGCGTGAACACGCCGTCCTCGTACCGGAGGATCATCCCGCCATCACCGCCGAGAAACAGCGGTCCGTCGACGAAGCCGTGGACCCACCACAGATTTCCGATCTGGCCGGTGTCGAGCCGGGTCCAGCTCGCGCCATCGAAGTGGTAGACGAGCGGGCCGCCCCCATCGCCCGGATCGCCACCGACGGCGAACACGTCGTTCTCCGCGCGGCCCCACACCGACAGCAGCCCGGACGGCTGCTTGTCTCCAACGAGTTGCCAGCTGGGCGCGGGCGATCCACACGCGGCGAGTGCCGTGGCGAGGACCAGGCTTGCGGCGACCGACAACCGACGCATGCACGTTACCACCGAGGAGAACGGTAGCGGACGACCAGGTGACCGTCAACCAGTCGGCATGCACCGTCACCGCGCAAACGTCGCGTCGCTCGACGCTGCGACACGACACGACACGTGCGGGCAGGTCGTCGAACCGACACGTGCCCGCGACGCGCGGCGCTCACTTCTTCGGCGCGGGCTCCGTCTTCTTCGGCGCAGGCTCCGTCTTCGGCGCGGTCTCCGTCGCGATGGCGTCGAGCGGCTGCTCGAAGGCGATCGAGAGCACACACGGGGCGGAGCTCGCGCAGTACGCCATGTGCGGCTTCTTCGCCGGCCCGTACGCGTAGGTGCCGACCTTCATGATCGTCTTCTTCTCGCCCTCGTAGGTGACGTGGAGCTCGCCCGAGACCAGCACCATGCGCTCGGCCGACGTGTGGGTGTGCATCGGAATCGTCGACTTGCCGGGGACCTTGAAGAAGATATCGACGTTGGCCTTGGAGGGATCGCCGTGGAGCACGGCGATGCCGCAGCCCTTGGGGAGGAACTCCGGGCACGGATTCCACGTGATCTTCTTGTCACTGGCGACGAAGGTCACCGAGGCTTCGGCCGGCGCGGGCGTCACGGGCGCCATCTTGGCGGTCGACGCAGGCTGGGTGGGCTTCGGCGCGGGCGGGGTGGGCTTCGCCGCCGGTGCCGGCTTGGTGCTCGGCTGTGCTTCCGCGAGCGAAGCCGCGCCGCCGACGAGGAACGACGAACAAGCCAGGATCGAGTACAGAGTACGCATGACAAGCTCTCCTTGAGCAGATGGACGATCGCGAAGTCGCCCGGGCAACACCCTGTGACGCCTCAGGTAAAAAACCGCCTCATCGTAGGGATCGAACGGTGTCGCCCGCAAGCTCGCGCGGCGTCAGATTCGCGGCGCGGTGCGTCGCCCCGACGGCGCCGGCCGAGGCGAGGGGCCGGCACGTCGCAAGGTGCTGGAGTCCGAGCAGCCGACGGCTCGGGGCCGCACGTGACGCCTGCGAACGTCTACCGGTTCACCTCAGCGTGTACGAGGTCGAGCTTCGTCAGGTGTTCCAGAACCTGATCGTCAACGCGATCAAGTTCCGGAGCGGGGCCACGCCGCTCCGCATCGAGATCCGATCGAAGCGGACCGCGGCTGGCTGGCAGTTCTCCGTCGCCGACAACGGCATCGGCATCGACCCCGTCCACTTCGAGCGGATGTTCGACATGTCGCGCGCCGGTCGGTGCGGCGGCGTCGCGCTCGGTCGAGTCGTTGGGCGCCAGGGCCGTCGCCTCGCGCCCGGCCGCGTATACTGCTGGTGTGAAGTCGTGGCTCGTCATCAGCGCGCTCGTGCTCGCCGCCGCCTGTGATCGCAAGGCGGCGGCCCCGCCGATCGAGGCGCCCCCCGGCGTGACGAAGATCGATTGTGGCGACGAGGTCATCTCGGTCGCGGTCGCCGACGAGCTCGCGCTCGACGACGCCGTGTGCGGCGGGCCGTGGCATGCCTGGCAGATCGAGACCAGGCGCACCATCGAGCTCGTGCGCCGGGTGCCCGGCCGCACGGTCTGGCTCCGGCGGCGCGGCCGCGAGGTCGTGGTGGAGCTCCGGGTCGGCGAGCGCGTCACCTCCACGTTCGCGAGCCCGGCCCGGATCCTGTGGGTGAAGCCCGCCGGGCAGGAGGTCGCGGATGTGATCACGCTCACGCGCGGGGCCGCGAGCGAGCAAGTCACGCTCGAGCGGCTGCTGGCGCGGTACCCGGGTGGTCAAGGCGGCGACAGCGGGGGTGGGAGCGCCGGCGGTCGAACCGGCACCGGCGGGGGCTCCGGCAATGACCGCCGTCGTGGCCGCGAGATCTCGCTGTGCGTGCTCCTCGAGGGCGCGGACCCCACCGCGACCGTTGAGGTCCGCGGGGCGCCGCCGGAGCCGCCCCAGGCGTTCACCCGCGCCGCGTGCGAGCGCGACGGGCTGCTGCTGCACGCCAGCCGGCGGGGCGGGATCCAGCTGCGGGATCGGACCAAGCGGCGATATGTCGCCGCTGTCAAGCAGATCACGGTGCGATAATGCTACAATACCTCGCAATGAATCGCACCTCGCATCTCCTCCTGGCCCAGCTCGGGTCGTTGTGCCTGGCCGCCGCATCGATCGGCTGTGGTGATGATGGCGCCGCGCCCACCACGTGCGGCACCGGCACCACGCTCGTCGACGGCGCATGTGTCGCCGATCCGGGGCCGACCTGCGGCGCCGGCACCACGCTCGAGAACGGCGTGTGTGTCGCCGACGGCGGCGCCACGTGCGGGCCGGGCACGGTCCTCACGGGCGACACCTGCGTCAGCGATCCGCGCGCGCCGGGCGCGGTCACGGCCCTGACGGCCGCCGTCAGCGGCGCCAGCATCAACCTGAGCTGGACCGCCGGGATGGGCTCGACCGGCTCGCTGGTCGTTCGGCTCGTGGCGGGCGCGGCCGACGCGCCGGTGGCGGGTCAAACCTACACGGTGGGTGGGACGCTGCCCGGCGGTTCGCAGGTGATCGCGGTCGGCGCGGCGACGACGTTCGCCGACGCGTTCACCGTGCCCGGTCGCTACAGCTACATGGTGTGGTCGATCAACGCCAGCGGTACCTACGGCTTCGGTCGCGAGGTCGCCGCCGCGACGCCGCTGCCGGCGCAGGCCGGCGTCGTCGCGCTCAACCTGACCAACACGACCGCCACCGTGACCACGCAGCCCGCGCGGGTCGCCCTCGCGGTCGCCAACCTGGCGTTCATCACCGATCACGCCGAGGTCGAGCTCACGATCACCAACAACACGGCGGGCCCGCTGTTCAGCCCGAAGGTGATCGCGACGTCGCTGTCGCTCGGGACGCTCGGCGACCCTTCCGGCACCACCCCGGGCGGCGATCCGTACGTCCTGGTCGCGCTCGGCGCGCTGCTGCCGGGTGAGTCCCGGTCCACCACCCTGATCATCAACGGGGTCACGGCCACGGACGCCGTCACGCTCGATCTCGAGGTCGCCGAGTCGGGCTTCCTGATCACCGGCTCCAACGCGATCGCGGCCACCGGTGGCGGCGGCATCTTGCTCGACCTCGTCGGCGTGCGCGGCCCCACCGTAGAAGAGCCGCAGTTCGTCGATGGCGCGTTCAGCCCGTCCGGCCGCTACTATTTTGGCCTGACGCGCTGGAGCACCGGCCTGTTCCGCGTCGACACCTCCAATGGTGACGTCTCCGGGATCACCCCCGTGTCCTTCGGCTCCGGCTCCGGCTCCTGCGTCGAAATCGCGGCAGACGGGTTCGCCTACGTCGCCCATAAGCTCGGGGCCCACAAAAACAAAGAAGGCGCGGGCTTCGCGATCTCGCGGGTCGACCTGGCCTCGATGACGTCGGTCGCGACCTCGAAGCTGTTCCCGCCCAGCGAGGAACGGTCGTCCAGGTGCGCCCTCCGCGGGAACCGGATGGCCGTGGGCTACGGCGCGGGTGCGTACTTCTTCAACATCGGCACCATGGCGTTCGAGGACACGGTCCCCGGCACCACCGAGATCGATGGCGTCGCGCTCACCAACTACGTCAAGACCATGGTGTTCAATCAGGACGGCACCGTCCTGTACGCGGGTGGCGGCGACGGCAATCAGCTGATCGAGAAGGTCGACGCGGCGTACGCCGTGACGGCCCATCACACGACGGCCGCGCAGCGGGTGTGGTCGCTGACCACGGACGCGGCCGACGTGCTGTGGTTCGGCTCCAACGATGGGCTGTACGCGTTCAACGGCACGACCGAGACCAAGGTGCCGGTCGTCACCACCGAGGTCCGTACGATCGTGGAGATCGCGGGGACCGCGGCCAAGGTGGTCGGGGGCGGCGACGCCTACACCGTCAACGTCACCACCGGCGCCACCAGCGAGCGTAGCGGTCTGCCCGACGAAAGCTATATGCACCACAACGCGGCCTGGGTGAAGTAACCCGTCGGCCGCGAGGCCACCCCACGACGATCGAAACGCAGCGCCTCGGCGCTGCGTTTCTTGTTGGCGGCCTCGTCGCCGCTGTCACAGCCGGAACGAGACCACCACGACCGCCGCGCCCGCGCTCCCCAGCGTGTTCGCGAGCTGGTCGCTCCACGAGTAGGGCGGTTCGACCAGCTCCTTCGCGGTCCCGATCACGAGCGTGGTCGCGGCGGCGATCGCCACCGCCTGCCAGCGCGGCAGGTCGTGGTGGCGGAGCACGACCGCGATCGACAGCGTCAGTCCGTAGCTGACCGCGACGTGGGCCTGCTTGTCGACGTCGCCGAGATCGAACGTGTCGGCGCGGGCCGGCAGGGCGAGCGAGGCGAGCATGGCAGCCGCGAGGACAGGGCGCATGGGGCATCGTACGGCCTCGCCGCGCCCGCGCGCATGCTACCGGCGACGCTTGGCCTGGTAGCTCGTGTAGTTGCCCTCGAAGAACGTGACGTTGCTCTCGCCGTTCGGGAGCTCGTCGAACGCGAGGATGCCGGTCACGACGCGGTCGAGGAACCAGCGATCGTGGGACACGATCAGCGCACACCCGGGAAACGCGATCAGCGCGTGCTCGAGCGCGCCGAGCGTGACGAGATCGAGGTCGTTGGTGGGCTCGTCGAGGACGAGGACGTTGCCGCCGCGGCGCAGCAGCTTGGCGAGCTGGACGCGGTTGCGCTCGCCGCCCGAGAGCTGGCCGACCTTGGAGTCGACCACGGTCGGCGGGAACCCCATGGTCCGGAGGAACGACTTGACGTGGACCCGGCCGTCCTCGAGCTCGACGTGGTCGTAGCCATCGGCGACCTCCTCGACGACGGTGTTGTCGGCCACCAGATCGCGGCGGCTCTGCTCGAGGTACGCCGGGCGCGTGTTCTGGCCGAGGACGACCGTGCCGGCATCGGGCGCGAGCTCGCCGAGGATGGTGCGGATCAGCGTGGTCTTGCCGGCGCCGTTGCGGCCGACGATCCCGATCCGGTCGCCCTTCTTCATCAGCAGCGTCAGGCCCGAGAACAGCGTGCGCGCGTCCGCGCCCTCGCCGACCTTCTTGGCGACGCCCTCGAGCTCGATGATCGTGCTGCCGAGGCGCGGGCCGGTGGGCAGGCGCAGCTCGAGCTCCTTGGGCAGCAGCTGATCGCCGACGGGGCGTGCGGCCACCGCGGCGTCGTAGCGGTCGATGCGCGCCTTGGCCTTGACGCCGCGCGCCTTGGGGCCGCGGCGGATCCAGTCGATCTCGCGGTTGACGAACGCGGCGCGCACGCGCTCGTGCTCGGTCTCGACGGACAGCCGCTCGGTCTGCTTGAGGAGGAACTCGGTGTAGTCGCCGTCGTAGCTGTGGAGCTTGCCGCGATCCATCTCGCAGATCCGGTTCGCGACCTTGTCGAGGAACGAGCGATCGTGGGTGACCACGATCAGCGCGCCCGGCCACTGGGCGAGCCGGTCCTCGACCCACTCGACGGTGCGGACGTCGAGGTGGTTGGTCGGCTCGTCGAGGGCGAGGACGTCCGGCTTGCCGAGCAGCGCCCGCGCGAGCGCCACGCGGCGGCGCTCGCCGATCGACAGCGTGCCGATCTTCGAGGTCAGCGGCGGGATCTGCAGCGCGTCCGCGACGGTCTCGATCTCGTAGTCGTAGATGTCCTCGGACCGCGCCAGGGTGGCGTGGATGGTCGCGGCCTCGTCGAGCCGGGGCTCCTGCGCCACGTACTCGAGCACGAGGTCGCGCCGCCACGTGATCTGCCCCTCGTCGGGCTCGAGCAGCGCGGCCTCGCTCTCCGAGACTCCCGCGCCCTTGACGATCATCTTGAGCAGCGTCGACTTGCCGGAGCCGTTCGCGCCGATCAGGCCGATCCGGTCGCGATCACCGACGGCGAACGACACGCCCGCGAGCACGATGCGATTGCCGAACCGCTTGTGCAGCTCCTGGACGGTGAGGATGGTGGGCATGCTGCGCCGGGGGGTCTTACCCTCTTCCGCCGAGCGCGCGTCGTCGATCCGCCGGATTCCTTGCTGAATTCGTGCGACCGCGTGCTGGGGTGAATGTGTTAGACGGGGCGTGATGGCCAGCGCGCGCTCCACGGTCTCGCATCCAGCGGTGTGGATGGTGCTGTACATCCCGTTCGGGGCGGTAACGGGCTTCATCACGGTGGCGCTGACATTCCTCGCCACCAAGCACGGCCTCTCGATCAAGGAGGCCGCGCTGCTGCCGGCGGCGTCGCTGCTGAGCCAGTGGCTGAAGTGGCTGTGGGCGCCCGCCGTCGATGCCACGCTGACGCCCAAGCGCTGGTACCTGATCGGCATCGCGGCGTCGGCGCTCGGGGTGCTGGTGCTGGCGGCGACCCCGATGACCGAGGACACACTGCCGCTGCTCGTCGGCGTCGTGGCGGTCGCGAGCCTGCTGCGCACGTTCGTCGGCATGGGGCTCGAGGCGATGGTCGCCGCGCTCACGCCGAAGGGCGACCAGGGCCGGGTCAGCGCGTGGTTCCAGGTCGGCAACCTCGGCGGCGCCGGCCTGGGTGGCGGGCTCGGGCTCACGCTGCTCGAGACGCTCGAGGCGCCGTGGATGGCGGGCGCGATCCTCGGCGGCCTGTTCTGCGTGTGCGCGCTCGCGCTGCTCGCGGTGCCGGCGGTGGCGGCCCACCGGGTGGCGGGCGGACCGCGCGCCGCCATCAGGGGCGTGGTCAAGGACGTCGCCGGCCTGGCGCGGACCAAGGCGGGGCTCCTCGTCACGCTGCTGTGCTTCTTGCCGTTCGGCACCGGCGCGGGGCAGGGCGTGCTCACCCAGGGGACGGTCGCGGAGCTGTGGCACGCGACGTCGCACCACGTCGCGCTCGTCCAGGGCTACACCGCGGCGATCGTGACCGCGGCGGGCTGCTTCGCCGGCGGCTGGCTGTGCACGCGGCTGGCGCCACGCCGCGCGTACCTCGCGAGCGCCCTGCTGCTGGCGCTGGTCAGCGTGGGGATGGCGGTGACGCCGCCGAGCGTCGCGTCGTACGTCGCGGGGAACCTGACCTACGCGTTCGTGGTCGGGCTCGCGTACGCGACCTGGACCGCGGCCGTGTTCCACGCGATGGGCGCGCGCTCGGCGGCCACGAAGTACACGATCTTCGCGTCGCTCTCGAACTTCCCGAACTGGTGGCTCGGCCTCCTGCTCGGCGTGGTGGCCGACGACCACGGCCCGCTCGAGATGCTGATCGTCGAGGGCGCGATCGGGGTCGCCGCGGTGGGGGTGTTCGTGATCGGCAGCCGCCTGATCGCCCGCACGCGGCTCCCCGACGAGCTGGTGGAGGCCTGAGAGCTTGCGGAGCAAGCTCGAATGGGGGTGGGGACCCTGCGCGGCTTGCCGCGTGGGGCGGGGGCGGAGCCCCCGTGGGACTGACCGGGCGGCCGCTCGTCAGCGCCGCAGCAGCATCAGCACGACGCCCACCGCGCCCAGCGCGGCGATGATCCCCCCGAGCCACAGCAGCGTCCCCAGCCACGCTGCCGTCAACGAGCTGCCGCCGCGCGCGACGCAGGTCAGGCATACCGCGAACGGCGTGGCGCCGCCGGTGGTGAGCTCGCAGCAATCGCCACACACCGGCCGGCGACAGCGCGCGCACGGGCCGGCGGCGTCGCGGGCGCGGCACAGGCCGCAGCGCTCGCCCGCGGGATCCCCGGCGTGCTGGAGGCCGCTCATCGCGTGAGTGCTTAGCAGGGGTCCGGCGAAACCAACACAACTTGCTGTGGATAACTCCCGGCAGACGGCGCCATGGCCCGGCGCGACGGTCGACGACGGTGGCCGCGGGCGCGCCGGTCGGGTGGACGTCCGGGGGCCCCGCTCGCAGGTGTGCCGCGCAGGGCTCGCGGTGGCCGCGCCCGCGATCGAGCACGGGGCGTCCGAGGCCGAAGCGATCGGCGCGGTGCTCCACGATGTCGTCGAGGATCAGGGCGTCACGCGCGAGATCCTGGAGGACCTGTTCGGCGTGGCCGTGGCCGACATCGTGATCGGCTGCTCGGACACCGACCAGATCCCCAAGCCGCCGTGGCGCGCGCGCAAGGAGGCCTACGTCGCGCACGTCCGCGGCGCCTCGGCCTCGGTGCGCCTCGTCTCGATGTCCGACAAGCTCCACAACGCGCGCTCGATCCTCGCCGACCAGCGGGCGCTCGGTGACGTCGCGCGAGAACGTCTTGAGGTCACGTGTGCGAGGTCAAGGTCTGGAGCGCGTCGCCGCCGGGCGCTCAACGTCGGCGCGCGCACTGGCACCCGGCAAGGTCTGGCACGAAGACGTCGTCACCGAGGTGCAGCTCTGGCGCGTCCAGGATGCTCCAGCCGCCAGGGGCCCGTCCCGCAGTCACGGGGCTCTGCCATGACGATGGCGCGACGCGCGTAGGCCTTCGCGGCATGCGGCGCAGCCGCTCAGCGGGTCGGCACCACGCGCAGCGGCTCGAGCGGCGGCGACCCGTTCGTCGAGCTCACGGTCGGGGTGACGCCCGCGGGCGTGTAGAGCTGGAGCCGCCCGGCGGCACCGCCACCGCCACCGGCCGCGACCAACGACAGCCCGCCATTGGATGGCACCGCTGCCGTCCCGCCCTGTCCACCCGCGCCGCCGGTGCCGAATGCCTGGCCGCCATACGCGGCGAACGTCGAGCGCGGAGCATCGTAGCCCGGGCGGCCGCGGGCGCCGTCGGAGGAGGCGCCGCCACCGCCGCCACCACCGTTGGCCCACAGCGCACCCGTGGCGGTCACCGTCACCGCGGCGCCCTGGACCACGACGTAGCCGCCGCTGCCGCCGCCGGCCCCGCCGCGGAACCGCGTCACCCCGGCGATGGGGTTGGTATCTCCGCCACTCTCGCCGCCGCCGCCACCCGCATCGATCACGCCCTCGAGTACCACCGGCCCCCGGCACCCGACGAGCAGGAGCGCGCCGCCGCCGCCGCCGCCCACGGCATCCCCAAAGGTCGGCCCCGACGTCCCCGGGCCGCGGTAGCCACCCGCGAGCACGGGGCGCTCGGTCGGCTCGACCAGCGCGCCGCCCTCGCCGCCGATCCCGACGTCACTCGGCGCTCCGCCGAACCCACCCGCGGTGCGGAAGCCCGCCCCGCCGCCACCCGCCGGCGCCCCGACGCCGGAGCCCGCGGTGCCCGCGAGGCCGGGCCCGCTGGCGCGCCCGCTGGCCGACACGTCGAGATCGCCGGTGATCCGCAGCTCGTCATCGGCGATCAGCGCGAGCACGCGCGCGCCGGTCACGCGCATCGTGCCCTCGACCGTGATCGCGCGGTACCGCACCACGCACAGCTCCGGCCCGCCGGTCTGCGGCACCACCCCGCCGTTGCACACGGCGTCGTCGGAGGTGTCGATCATGCCGTCCATCGTCACGAGCGTCTCGGCCGTGGCGGGTGCGTCGCACGCGTCGGGCAGCCACACGGGCGAGACGTAGCCGCAGTGCGCGGGTGCCGCGTCCGTCCCGTCGACGCACGGCAGCGCGCACGGCGCTGGCGCGAGCGGCACGCCCGTGACGTCGCAGGTCTCGATGTGCGTGCGGTCCGCGCTGCACGCGACCTGGCTCGGCACGCACGCGTTGCAGCGCCCCGCCTCGGCGTTGCACCCGGCCTCGCATGCTTCGGGGGCCGGCGCGTCGCCCGCGGCGCTGCACCGCTCGAGGATGTCCGCGCTCGCGCAGCCGAGGAAGCTGCCGGTCTCGCACGCACACGCGCCGCTGGGGCTGCACAGCCCGAGCGCGCCGCAGGTCTGGCCATCGGGGCACTCGTCATCGACCTCGCACGCCACCGCGCACGCGGGCGCGTCGGTCGTGCAGCCGCCGTGCACGCTGCCGCCCATCGCCACGCCGAGCGTGCCCCACGCCACCATCCACCCCCAGGTCGTCCGCTGCTTGATCTTGGTCATGGGCCGCCTATCGGCCCGGCCTCGCGGCGGTTGCGTGAAAAGGTGAAACGGGGTCCGACGCCGGCGAACGGCTCGGCGCGGACGCGCGCGGCATGTCTCCGCGGGTGTTCAGCGGAGGAGCTGGGGCGGCGCGCGGAAGGTGATACCCGGGCTGCCGGTCGCTTCGAGCGCCTCCCGCGTCTCGCGGCGCACGCCCAGGGCGCATTCGACCGAGTCGACGCGGTCCGTGCGTGCCGGATCTTCCCCGAGGAGCTGGCGAGCCGACGCCACGAGCGGGTGATCGTCGGCCGCGACTCGGTGATCCCGGAGCTCGACCGCGCCGGGATCCTGATCGAGCTGGCGCGGCCCGGCACCTGGCAGCACGTGTTGCTGGTCCCACCCGAGAACGAAACGCCTGCACGGACGATGATGGAGGCCGCACGCGGGCCAGCGATCGAGGTGATGACGTGGCGGGGCGTCGCGTCGCATCGCGTCGCGTCGGCGTTGCGGGGGTGCCTGTGGCATCGCTGCGGGCCCGTCACCTGGCGCGTGCTCGCCCGCGTGCTGCTCGGCGCGATCGAGCAGCGGCTGCTGTCCCTCGGGCCCGTAGCCCCGGGCGCGACCCGGATCACCCACGCACCTGCGCTGCTGAACCTGCTGGAACGGAGTCACGTTGACCATGACCACGGATGAGTTCTTCGCGACCGGCTTGACCCACTACGGCACCGCCGTCACGACGGTCGAGGACTTCAAGGACGCGGCCTTCAAGCGCCTGGAGCGCGTCGTCGCGGATCACTCATGGAACCGGCTCGTCCTCGCCGCCGACTGGCGCTCGACGTGCGCGCACTACCAGAAGGTCACGGACGTGTACGTCAGCATCGGGGTCGCCTGTCAGTTCGACGGCGCGGCGTGCCAGCTCGAACTCGGGTTGTGGTGGGGCCGCGACAACGCGCCAGGCGTCGAGCTGTACGTGGGCCTCCAAGGAGACGCCACCACCAGGTGGCGCACGTCCATGAAGCCCCAGCGCCCGGGCACCACCCTCGACGTCGGTGGGACCGCGTATCTGGTGCGGCCGGTGGGCGCCGCGGCATTCGACGCGGACGCGACCGCGATCCTCGACGAACGGGAGGAGGCGGCCAGGACGGCGAAGGGCGGAGCGTGATCGACGCGTCACCGCGCGAAGCGGGTGAGGAGGCGCGCACGAACGTCGCTCGAGACGGACGCCTGCGCGCCGGTCATCGACGCCACCGCAGCGCGACGTTCAAGCTCCTCGGCCCACGTGCGCTCGAGCAACTCCACAGCGCGAGTCCCCGGCTGCCGTGCACGCTCGCTCACAGCACGCCCTCGGCCGCCTCGCCGTAGCGAGCGCCCAGTTCGGCGGCGCGGAGCGGCGGGCCGAGGTCGTCCCACAGCCTTCGTGCAGGCGCAGGACCTCGAGCGTGCGCAGGCGGGGGATGACCAGCCACGCGTGGTGGACGCCCGCGGCCGCGTACACGGCGAGCTTCTCCGCGCGGTCGAGCTTCTCCGTGAACGGCGAGAGCACCTCGCAGATCCAGTCCGGGGCGATCGTGAAGGAGGGCTCGTTGGCCACGAACGGCATCCGCTCCCGCCGCCAGCCTGCGAGATCCGGCACGATGATGTCCCCGCCGAGGTGGAGCTCGGGCTCGTCGAGGAGGGCCCAGCAGCTGTTCGAGCGACGACGACACCGACGCATGCGGACCCGCGGGTCGTGGGGACCGGTGCGCGGGCGCATCGAGGACGTCCCGGTAGGTCGCGGGTGTGCGGCGTGGCGCCGCCATGGTGATCAAAGCGTACCAGTCGCCCCCGATCGTGGTGGTGGGAATCAGGGAGGGTGCGAGCCGGGTCGCGTTCGTTCCGGGCATGAGCAAACTCGGCGAGCTGACCCTCCCGCGGGGGTGTGCTGTCCGTTCGTCGCTGGGGGCGCGCGCACTGTGCGAGACTCACCTCGCATGAACTACGACGAGTTCAAGGAGACGTGGAGCCTCGCGCTCCAGGAGTCCGGGCTGCCGATCGGGGGTGTGACGCCGCTCGAGGAGCGCCTCGATCTGCGGACCACCGATCGACACTGCAAGACGTACGTCCACATGTTCGACACTGCCGGCGCGTTCCATGTCGCGCTGGAGCTCGGGTTTCGCTGGGACGCGCTCCAGACCGCGCGGACGCGGTCCACCGAGGACGACATGGTGAGGCAGCTGTTCGGCCTCGATCGCGCGACCTACCCTCGCACCGTGGTCCCGTGGCTCCGCGTCGATGTGACGCTGCACGCGTCCACGGAGTGGGGCAAGGAGATCCCGCTGCCGTCCGTCGAGGTCTGGCGTGGCTGGGCGCGCGAGACGATCGGGCGACTGGAGAACGTGGAGCCGCTGCTGCCGATCGAGCAGGTGCGCGAGAGCCGGAGCGGCGGCCTGGAGATTCTTGCGTGGCGCGGCGAGCCCGAGCTCGACGTGTACTGCAGGCGGGACGGCGCGCTGGTCCTCCGCGGTGTCGAGATCGCCGCATGGCAGGCGATCCACCTGCCCCGCACGTGGGACGACTCGGACCGCAAGCCTGACCAGGGGCCGGACGCGCAGCTCGCGGCGCTGTATCGGCGGCTGAAGCCGGCGCTCCAGGCGTGGACGGCCGCGCTGGATCACCTGGCGCCAACCAACTGAGGTCGCGATACCCGCGCGCAGCTGGCCGCGCTCGGACGCGGCGACGAGATGCGCGACGTGGTGACCCGATGATCGCGCCTTGCTCACAGCCCGGCGGTGAGGTCGCCGAGGTCCTGCGCCACGTAGCCGGCCGCCTCGATGGCCCGCCGTTGCTCGGCGGTGAGCGAGGTGGAGATCGCCACGCGCTCGACCT
Organism: Kofleriaceae bacterium; assembly: GCA_964203225.1. Lineage (GTDB taxonomy): Bacteria > Myxococcota_A > Polyangia > Haliangiales > Haliangiaceae > JABFXX01. Next base: position 6,705 of record CAXNMK010000031.1, on the reverse strand, counting down.
TCCACGACGCGAACCTCGGAGCCACGGACAGGAAGCCCTTCACGTGGCGGTCGAAGCGGGCCAGGTCGGCGACCAGCTTGTCACCCTGGCGCTTGCACGTGCCGAGGCGGATCGTGTGCGAGCCCTCGTCGAGCGCGACGAGGTCGACCTTCATCTGCGTTCCGGCACGGTCGGCCTTGTCCCAGAACCCCTCGACCCGGTGCGTGAGGCTGAAGCCGGGCAGGGCCTTCCGGCTGCGCTCGGCGTACAGCGTGGCCACGAGGCGCTCGAGACCGTGCCCCTCGGCCTCCATCAGGCGATGGTCGGCTTCGGCGACGAGCTGCGGGAGGGGGCGAAAATGGACGGCGGCGGTCGTGGTCTGCAGGGCCGCGAGCCAGGAGCGCAAGAAGTTGTCCGTGATGTAGAAGCGCCCGTTGCGGCTCGTGGGCTTCGCGAACATCGGCTGCAGGCGGTCGATCATGCGGAAGCGCTCGCGCAGGACCTTGATGTAGCCACCGACCTGCTGTTCGCTGGCGGGGTCGACCGAGCGTGTATGCGCATCGATGTCGCCGTTCGTGCAGCCTGGATGCGTGGCGACGACCTTGAGCACCAGGTCGTAGCGCCCTCGAAGCTCCCGCAGGAACCAGTTGTCGGCCTCGTTCCGGAGCGGTGACGAGCTGCTGAAGAACATGGTCTCGAGGAGCGCTCGCCGCGGCGCGCCCAGCACACCCTGCTCGAAGCAGTCCCGGTAGAACTTCGGGACGCCCTCGAACAGGTTCCACAGGAACAGCAGCGTCTCCATGTCCGTGGTGCCGTGTGCGCGCAGGATCTCCAGGATGGAGGCGATGTCCAGGTGGGTGACATCCAGCTCGTCGGTGATGCGGCTGAACAGCGGGGCGCTGCGGTCCTCGAGGAGCGCCGCCATCTCCGTGTGGATGGAGCCGAGCACGATGAGGCCCCCGGGGACCGCGGCCGCATCCGCGGCGAGCCGGTCGACCTCGAGCTGGAGGTGCGAGGTGAACTCGAACAGGGCCTTGCGGTGGAAGTACTGGAACTCGTCCAGGGCGACCACCCAGCCATCACGTGCGAGCCTGGCGATGTCGTGCGCCAGGCCGCGGAGGTCGGTCGGGCGGGCGCCGGGCACCGCGAATAACTCGTAGAAGTCACGCGCCGTCGCGAGTACGCCGGCGGGGTCCGAGTCCGGGATCTGGATGTAGAGGACCCGCGCGCGCCCGGAGCGCTCGAGCGCCTCCTGCACGAGCGCCGTCTTGCCGATCCGGCGCCGGCCGGTGATCTTGGCGAAGAACCACCGCGGCCGCTGGAGGATGGACGTGAGTCGCTCGAGCTCCAGGTTCCGCCCGTAGAACTCCCAGGAGCCAGCCTGAGCGGTCACCACGCAAGTAAGGTAAAAAACGTTTCACTAACCCGCAGCGACAAACACACGTCAATAATAACAAGCGCTCGTCGTCGTTGTGCTCGGCCGACGACGGGCCAAGGGAATCGTCAGGATCGCCGGCGTCAGGCACCAGTTCACCCGTGGTGCCCCCCCTCCGGTGTCCATCGCTGCCGCTCACCACGTCGATCCGGTGCAACCGTCGCAGCGCACCCTCGGGGCCGAACCACTTCGCCCTCAGCCCGGCCGCGACTTGCGCATGCGGGATGCCCGCCCCGCTCGCGATCTCCTCGCGACCCCGGTGGACCGCGTCGATGACGTGCAGCCGGTACTGGACGTCTGCGATCGTCGCGTCATCCGGCAGCTCGTCGAGGCGCTGCTGGAGGATCTGCGTCGCCGCAGGGTGCGCCACGAGCCAACGACGCCACGGCCCGTGACGCGGGACGACTCGTCCCTGCGCCACGGAGCAGGCCGCCCCCAACCACCTCACCCTGCGCCGAGGCTCGCCCCTCGCCGTAGACTGGACCCGGTCAAGGTGATCCCGTCGGCGCGGTGGGGCTCAGCTTGCCCATCGCCTCGTACTCCAGCTGGGCTGCGCGCCGGAGGTGGTGAGGGCCGATCGCTGCGTCCTCCCTCGAGATCGGGCATCGCGAACCGGACGTGCACCGACAGCCGGCGGCGAACCGCCTCGTCGATCGCGGTCTCGTGATTGGTCGTGAGGATGCAGATCCCCAGGTAGCTCTCGAGCCGTTGCAGCAGGAAGTTCACCTCCTGGTTGGCGTGGCGGTCGTTGCTCGACGTGACCTCGGTGCGCTTGCCGAACAGCGCGTCCGCCTCGTCGACCACTTCCTTGGTCGGCAGCCTCCGCGGGTGCCGTGTGCGAAGGGCTTGGGCGCCGGAGCTTCCGACATCAGGGTCGACGGTGCAGCGAGCGGGTGCTCGACCTTGCGTGGTGCCAGGTGTTCGTTGTGCTCGGACATGGGAATGGACTCCGTGTGGCTGGGCCGATGGGATCAGCGGCGGCGCGCGTTGCCGGCTGCCGTACACGCACGGTCACAGCACGTCCGCCGCCTCGCCGTAGCGCGCGGCCTGCTCGGCGGCGCGGAGCGGCGGGCCGAGGTGCTTCCACAGCAGGGCGAGCTCGAGCTCGATGGCGTCGAACGGCTCGGCGCGGACGCGTGCGTCGTCGCGGTAGACCCCGAGCGTGAGCCACCGCCCTTCGTGGAGGCGCAGGACCTCGAGCGTGCGGAGCCGGGGTTGGACCAGCCACGCGTGGCCTACCCCCGAGGCCGCATACACGGCGAGCTTGCGGGCGCGGTCGAGCTTCTCCGTGGACGGCGACAGCACCTCGCAGATCCAGTCCGGCGCGATCGTGAAGAACGGCTCGCTGGCCACCACCGTCATGCGCTCGCACCGCCAGCCCGCGAGGTCCGGCACGAGCACGTCGTCGCCGAGGTGCAGCTCGGGCTCGTCCAGGATGATCCAGCCGCCGGGGCCACCGCGGCCCCAGTCGAACGGGGGCATCAGCGACCCGCCAAGCGCCGACGACACAGCGGCGTGCGGGCCCGCGGGCCGGGGCGACAGGTGCAGCTCGCCGTTCACGATCTCCGCGACCTGGTGCGCCGGCGCATCGAGCACGTCCTGGTAGGTCGCGGGCTTGCGATGCGGCTCCACCATGGGGACCAAAGCGTACCAGGCGCCCCTGATCGCGGCGGCGAATTCGGGGAGGGCGGGCGAGACGGGCGGTGACCCGGGTGATGTTCACCTGGAGGTCGCCGAGGCGGGGTGAATCAGGGGTCCGGCGAACCCAACACAGCGTGTGTGGATAACCTGCGGCGGGCCGTCAGCCGCTCGCGGGGGTGATCCGCCGCGGCGTCACGCCCGGCGCGCCCGGCGATGCTGGAGCCCGGAAAGCCGGTCCGCCACGAACCGCCGGCGCCACAGCGACACCGTCTGCGGTGACACGTGGATCCTGGCGGCGAGCACGTTGCCGGCCGTGGAGGCGGGCTCCGCGAGCGCGAGGACGATCCGCGCGCGCACGGCCACGCGGTGCGAGACGGGATCCTGCCGCTTCGACCAGCGCCGCAGCTCCCGCCGCTCCTCGCGAGTCAGCACGATCGGCGTGACAGGGCGCCCCTTCCGCATGTAGACTTATTCAAGATATCAGGATCCGTTGCCGAATTCCCCAGCGATTCAATACGCCTCGGAGGCCGCCACCTGAATTTCCGACCGCCCTCGTATTAACCAGGGGGTGAACGCCGACCTCCTCCCCACGGCCGCACCGAGCCCGCTGCGCGTCCAGATCCACCGGGGGGCCGACGAGATCGGCGGCAACTGCGTCGTGCTCACCTTCGGCGACGCGCACCTGATCGTCGACCTGGGCCGGCCGCTCGGGGCGAAGCCGGGCGAGGTCGTCCCGCTCCCGCCGATCCCCGGTCTGACCGAGGTGGACCCGCGCCTCGTCGGCGTGGTGCTGTCCCACCCGCACGAGGACCACGTCGGGCAGGCGCGCGCGCTCGCCGCTCACGTTCCCGTGTACCTCGGCGCCGCCGCGGAGCGGATCCTGCGCGAGGCCATGCGGTGGACGCCTGGCGGTCTCGACGTCCGCGCCGCCGGCCACCTCGAGCATCGTCGCCCGATCCAGATCGGTCCGTTCACGGTCACGCCGTACCGGGTGGATCACAGCGCGTACGACGCGTTCGCGCTGCTGATCGAGGCTGGCGGCCACCGCGTGTTCTACAGCGGCGATCTGCGCGCGCACGGCCGCACCGGGCGGTACGCCGAGCTGCTCCGCGACGGTCCGCGGGACGTCGACGTGATGCTCCTCGAGGGCACCCACGTCGCGCCGGGCGGCGCCCACCCCGCGCGGGGCCCGAGCGAGCGGGACGTCGAGCGCGCGTGCGCCACCACGTTCCGGAACGCCCCCGGCATCGCGGTCACCTGCTTCTCGGCGCAGAACATCGATCGCCTGGTCTCGATCTTCCGGGCCGCGCGCGCGGCTGGCCGTGAGCTGGTGCTCGACCTGTACACGGCGTCGATCCCACAGCCCGGCTTGGACGGCCTCCGCGTGTACGTGCGCCTCCACGAGCGCCGATCCGTGATCGCGCGCCGGGCCTTCGATGACATCAACGCGGTCCGAGCGTGCCGGATCTTCCCCGAGGAGCTGGCGCGTCGACGCCGCGAGCTGGTGATCGTCGGCCGCGACTCGGTGGTGCCCGAGCTCGACCGCGCCGGCGTCCTGAGCGACGCCCGTCCACCACCACGCCTCGGGCCACGCCTCCGTCGACGATCTGCGCCGGCTCGTGGCGGCGCTGCGGCCGCGGCAGGTCCTGCCGATGCACACGATGGCCCCCGCCGCGATGCTCGCGGCGCTCACCCAGGAGGAGCACGCATGACCTGTGACCACTGCAAGAACAAGATCGGGCCACACCAGCCCGAGACCTACTACCTGTGCCGCTGCGGCACGCGCTACTGCCACACCTGCGGCCACGGCCGGTCCAAGTGCGAGCAGTGCGGGCAGTGGAACCAGCTCGAGACGCGGCGCTCGTGACGCACGCCGCCCACCGGACGTTCCGCCGCTTCGTCGTCGACGGCACCAACGCGCGGGCGGTCGCGGTGCTCCGGCGGCGGGCCCGGTGCGGGAACGCCGACCGCGCCGCGCTGCTGATCAGCGGCCCGTCGGGCGTCGGCAAGTCGCACCTGCTGCACGCCACCGCGGGCACGCTGCGCGCCGGCACGCGCGTGGCCATGATCACCGCCGAGGCGTGGATGCACGTGTACGTGGCGAGCATCCGCCGAGGGGAGGCGCCGGCGTTTTCGGCAGCGATGGCCGCGGCGTGCGACGCGCTGCTCGTCGACGGCCTCGAGGATCTCGCCGACAAGCCCGTCACCCTCGCCGCGCTGGGCGCGATCGCGAGGCAGGTCACCGATCACGGCGGGCTGGTTGTACTCGCGTGCGGCGCAGCCTCGACGCCGGCGATCCTGGAGGTGCTCGGCGAGGTGATGGCGCTGCGGATCGTCGAGGTGAGGGCGTCGTGCAGCACGTTCGGTCATCCCGCGCGGCCGGCGAACAGGTCGACCTCCGAGATGACCACCTCGCTCTGAGCCTGCGCGGAGTCGAGTCCGTGCACCTCCGCGAAGCGCACTGGCAAGTGGTGTGCCTCGTCGAACGCGGTGACCAGCCTCTTCAGCGATGCCCAGTCCTGATCGGTCACCGCTCGTGCAGGTCCCGTGTCACCACGCCAGCGCTCCCAGAACGTGCCAGGAGCGGCACAGACGAGCTCGATGCGCGCGAGGTCGGCGGGTGCTGGCTCGAGGCCGGCGCGTCCTCCACCGGGGGTGGGGATTCGATCATGCTTCGAAGGATCGAGATCGGGGGCGATCAGCGCACTTTGGCATGTCGCGTGATGGAGTTCTCGAATTCCGTCACCGACACCCTCGTCACACGCCCCGCAACCCGACTGACACCATCGCGCGTCACGCACATCCACACGAGGTCCGACGGGTGTTCTCGACGGCGACGGCCAGCACGAGAGTGCGCAAGAACGGCAGGGACGTGGCGACCCTCGTCCAACCGCATCACCCTGCGCGGCGGTTCATCTCCCGCGACGAAGCGAGCCACTCGCCGCGTGCGATGGTGACGCGATGGCCAGCGCGGATCACGAACCCCGGACCCTGGGTGCCCTGCTCGACCTGTCGGGCACGACCACGTTGATCCTGCGCGACTGCTGGACCGGGTATCACGCCCAGGGCGCCGTTCACCGCGGTGTTCGAGCTCCGCCGCGAAGGCAGCGGTCCGTTCGCGGGCGCTGGCTCCCTGGCCACCCGTGACCATGGGCCCGAGCGCGTCGACGTCGCGCTGACGCGGCCGGCGACCCGCACGCTGCTCGCGACGCTGGGTAGCGCGCGCATCGAGGAAGGCCCGTACGAGCCGTTCTGGGATCACACCGACGACGTGCCGTCGATCGAGCTCGTGCTCCACACCGCCCGCGGCATCGCGCTGGTGTTCTCGCGCTCGCAGGGCGAGTTCCACGCGCCGTGGGGTGCCTGCATCGGTGCACACTGCGCATCCCGATGAGCACGCGCCCATCCGTGAGCGGCACGACCGGCGTGCCAGGCTCGACGCGGACGCGGCTGCCGTCGGGGAACGCCTGGTCCACGCGGGCCGCCACGACGGGCGCGAGGTAGGGTACGCGCCAACGCGGGGTGCATCCGATGGCGCGATTCGAGATCGATCGAGATGCGCCGATCCCGCTCGCGGGCGCCGGCAGCATCGAGCTGTCGCCGACGGGCCTGACCGTCGTCGGCGATCTGATCCTGCTGTCGACGCCGAT
>CAXNMK010000030.1:0-43156 GCA_964203225.1 Kofleriaceae bacterium | reverse complement strand
CCACCTCTCGCTCGTGAGTGGCGGTGAATGGTCGCGTTGAGCGTCGTGATCGACTCCTGAGATTGCCACCTTCCTCCGTCCAAAGGTCGCTTGACCACTTCACCGAAAGGTAGTTAGACCACTTCAGGGGGCCAACGCCTCCATCTCGGCTAAGAGCCTGTCCGCTTCTGCATGCCCAGAAGCGCTGGCTTTCTCCAGCCATCTGCGCGCCATCGCGGTCGAAACCCGGACGCCGGTCCCCTTTCGGTATGCTATCGCTAGGACGAACATGGCCTCACCACTTTCTGGATCGAAGTCCATGGCTGCGATGCGTTTCAAGACACGAGCGGCCCGATTCCATTGCAAATGTGCTGAAGCGCGAGAGAGGGTCGCCCGCGCCACCTCAAGTTGAGCTTCTTCAAGGCCAAGCTCCGCGGCTCGACGAAGCCATTTCCTTTCGGACCGGCGGTTGCCCATCTCGCGATACAGTATTGAGATGTTCATGGCCGCCTTGTCCATCCCCTGCTTCGCCGCCTTCCGGTACCAGTACAATGCGGTACGAACGTCTCTGCCAACGCCCAGCCCAACATCGTAACAGTAGGCGAGTTGATGCTGCGCCAGGGCGTTGCCTGTGGCTGCCGCCCGTGCCAGCAATCCCACGGCCTTCTGCGGGGATCGGCGGACGATCGCCTTGCCCGCCTCCGACCTCAGCCCCTCAAGCAGCCATGACCCCAGGCCCTCCTGAGCTTCAGAATGTCCCAATGCAGCCGCACGCCGGAGAAGCCTGAAGTAGTCCTGATATTGTGGCGGACTCGCATTGATGGCGGCCTGGGCTGCAAGTAATGAACACGCGCATCGCCGGTCAAGGCCTTCACTCGCAGATCCCTCCCTCAGCGGGCGGGGCGAAAAAGCTGGGCGAAGGGCCGCGAACCGGTGCAGGATCGACAGCGTGCAAGTTCGTTACCGGGCGGCTCGCAAGGCGCATGGCGTTGCGTTGGCTACGCGCGCGGCTGCGAGCAGGAGCAATCGTCGCAGTCGACATACCCATCGTCGTCGTTGTTCACGCCGTCCGAGCACTTCTCGACCGTGTTTTTAGCGGTCTCCGCACAGTGGGCGGCAACGTCAGCGTCGGTGCTCTTCGAGCAGGAGTAATCGTTGCAGTCGACGTACCCATTGTCGTCGTTGTCCACGCCGTCCGAGCACTTCTCGAGCGTGTTTTCAGCGATCCCCGCACAGCGGTCAGCAACGTCAGCGTCGGCGCTCTTCGAGCAGGAGTAATCGCTGCAGTCGACATACCCATTGTCGTCGTTGTCCACGCCGTCCGAGCACTTCTCGAGCGTGTCCTCCTCCAATCCCTCACAGTATTCCACGGTCGCCGCGGTTGTGCTGTTGGAACATGAAAGGTCGCTGCAGTCGAGGAAGCTGTTCCCGTCGTTGTCGACGCCGTCGCTGCATCGTTCCAGCGTGTCTTCCGGCTGGCCGTCGCCCCTGCACGCCTCGAGCGCCGCGCACTCCGTATCGCGGCAGTCCCGCCTTGAGTCCAGGTCGTTGTCGACCCCGTCGAGGCATGAAACAGCGTCGCCTTCCTGGACGACCGCCGCTCCTCCACTCCCTCCCGTGGCCCCGCAGTCGTTGGTCGGGATGGCCGTCACAGTCCCGCCGCACGTGAAGCTCTCATGACCGCACGCTGTCTCGCACCAGCTCTTCTTGTACTTCAGGGCGCATAAGTAAAACAAACCATGGTTTCGGATCGGTGGCCTCCGAGCGGCCAGCCTGGGGGCGGATGACCGGGTGGATCGATGCCGCGCGCAATGTAAGCAGCGTTACAACGCTGGGCTCCCGAGCGGGCCGCGGACGCAGCTGGGCGCTCATCCCGCCTGCGTGGAGGGGAGGGGATCGGTAGCGGGCTCGATCATGCGCCGTCGAACCACGGCGGAGGAGGTGCGAGTGCGCAGGGATCGGGCGGCTCGGTCGGGAGGCCGAGGTGCTGGAGGATGGCGCGGCTGGCGTCGCCGGCGGGGAGCACGGCGAGGATGCGCATGGCGCCGCCGCAGGTGTCGCAGCTCAGGACGTCGATCGCGAACACGCGCTTCATCAGCGCGGCCCAGGCGAGCCGACGGAGCGGGCCGGCGCGCGTTCCGGCGAGGTCCTCCGACGCGGAGGCATCCCCAGGAACGACGGCGGCGCGGAGCGCGTGGTGGGGTGCGAACACGCCGTGAAAGCGCGTGAGATGAGATCGCGGCGGTGGAATCAGGGTCGCGAGCCGACGGAGAAACTCGACAGGCGTGAACGCGAGCTCGGTGCGACCGTCGCGCAACGGACGCTTGAGGCTCATCACCACCCGTCCGGATGGATCGCGCGACAGCCGGGAGCTGGCGACCGGCGAGCGGGCGCCGTATCGGCACAGCCGCTCGAGGCCCTCGCGATCCTCGGCATCGATGAGCCGATCGGCGTGGAGCGAGTAGCCATCGAGGAACGCGGACCGGTGGCCGGGCCTGGGCACCGCGCCGCGGCCCGCACCGGGGAGGCTGGCCACGGCCTCGGCTTGTTCGGACGCGAGCAGATCCGGCGGAGCGTCGTCGCCTTCGAGCGCGAGGCGGCGCTGAACGACGCGGTGGACCGCGCGGGCGATCTGCTCGAGCAGGCGGACGACGTCGTCGTCCCACGGCGGGGGCAGCGGATGAAACGCGACGGCGCCGTCCGGGCCGGCCGCGAACACACCGTCGGGGAGCAGGGCGTGGGCGTGGCAGTTGAGGTTGAGCAGCGAGCCGAACCGCTGGATGAACGTGACGGCGCCGCACTGAGGATCGTCGATGCCGTGGGCGCGCGCGCGGCGACGTTGCCAGGCGAACACCTTGCGCAGGAACACGCCGAGGACCTGCGTGAGGAGGTCGGTGTCGCGGGCGATGAGGAACCGGACCTGCCGCGGCAACGACAGCACCCACTGGCGGTACGGGACAGCAGGCAGCACGCGATCGACGAGGTGGGCCGCGGTGCCGGCCATCCGGCGACTGGTGCACGACGGGCAGAAGCCGCGGGTCTTGCACGAGAACGCGACCAGCCGCTCGTCGGCGCAGTGGTCACAGCGCACGCGCACGAACCCGTTGCAGAGCAGGCCACAGGCGAGGAACTTCTCGAACTCGCGCTCGACGAAGCGCGGATAGCCGAACCCGTGCTCGGAGTGATCGCGGGCACGCGCGAGGAGCGCCGGGAGATGGTCGCGGACCACGCCGTAGAGCGTTCCGTCCTCCGGCTGGCGGCGGGCATACGCGCGCGCTGGCGTCGTCGAGAGCTGGGCCGCGAGCATGTTCGCCGTTGCGTGCAGGCAGGGACCGTGCCGTGCGCCCGCTCGAGAGATCTCGACGACTTGGGAACGTGTCGGGTGACGCGGCGTCCGCCGGCTGGACGTTCATCGATCATAGGTCCGAATCTCGGACAGATCGCTGGTGGCCGTCCCGGACGCAGCACACGTTCCGGATCGACCGGAGCGGCGCCGCGCTCGACATCTACCATTTCGCGCTCGTGGACGCGGTCGGCTCGCAGGGCGCGGGCCTGACCAACCTGTCGGTCGGCGCCAACTACAAGCCGAGCCCTCGCCTGCGCCTGACCGCGAACCTCAACCGGATCGACGGCTATGCGCCCAAGATCGAGACCGCCAACCCGGTGCCACCGGCGCCGCCCAAGGGCAAGGTGCTCGCGGGCACCGCGCACGATCCGAAGCGGTTCGTCGACGAGCCGACCCTGCAGCTCCTGCTCCTCAGCAACGACACCGGCTGGAACTACAGCCTTGGCGCGCGGATGGCGGGGCTCGGGGCCGCGGGTGACAGCGTGCGCGCCGAGGTCCGCCAGGGCAAGAAGGTGGTCTCGACCTGGACCTGCGGCCTGACCGCCTACAAGGACTCGATCGGCGGGATCAACTGCGAGGCGCGCGACCAGAACCTCACGGTCACGGGGCCCCTCGAGCTCGATCTCGTGTGCCAGGATGACGAGGACGGCAACGCGTACGTGCTGCGCACCCTCAAGTTCACCGTCGGCAGGTTCCCGATGGTGAAGGGCTTCACCTACCAGGTGGTGCCCGACGAGGCCCTCGGGGGCGCGTGGATCCGCCACACCTACCCGCAGGTCCTCAACGAGCTGCGCGAGGGCAAGCCGACGCTCTACCTGTGGTTCGCGCAGGAGAACGTGCCCCGGGAGTCCGCGCTGCGCTGCACCGTGGATGGTGCCAAGATCGCCGACCTCGAGCTCAGCTTCGAGCCGGTGCTGCCGATGAGCAGCATCGAGGCCGAGCCCAACAAGGGCAAGCCGCTCCACTACGCGTGGGTCCACGGCGAGACCCAGATCGACGCGTACTTCGGCAAGCGCGCCGACGACGCCGGGGCCGGGGATGCCGGCGACACACTGTTCCTGAGCGAGCAGCCGGGCGCGTGGGTGTGCCAGCTCCGCGTCGCGTCCAGGCCGGTGCGCGAGCTGCGGTTCACCGTCGGCAAGGATGGCTTCATCACGTCGCCGCTCCAGACCGCGCCGGACGCCCCGCCGACGATGCGCGGCGTGGTCGCGGTCGACATGCGGTTCGTCAAGGACGCCAAGATCGACTGGCGCGTGCGGCCCGACAAGATGAAGAAGAGCCGCGCGTGGGGCCTGCCGTGGCCGAGCGCGCCCGTGGTCAAGGACATCCACGGCTCGTTCCCGGCCGCCAGCGGCCTGCCCGATCCGAAGTAGCGCCCGCGCGGCGCGAGCTCAGGGCATCAGGTTGGACGCCGCGCCGGCGCCCGAGCCCTGCTGCTGGTCGGCGTCGACCATGCGGTAGCGCTTGACGCTGTTCTCGTCGCACTCGAACCACCTGGCAGCGACGGCGGCCTTGAAGTCGGGCTGGTAGAACCGGACGTGGTTCACGTTGCGCATAGGCACTACGCCTGCTACGGCATCACGTCGAATTCCGACGCGCTTGCCACGCGGCCGAGTGGCTGAAGCTCGCCGCGCATAGCGCAAGGTGTTCGCCTGGCCACGTCGCCGCGCTCGCGCCCACGGCATCGACCGCGCACAGCCCGGCGAGTCGCTGGCTGGTCGCGCCACCGACCTCCGCGGGCCACGGCAAGGTGGCGCCGAGGGTGACGAAGAAGTCGCACACCATCTCGACGAACATGCGCCGTGCGGCGACGTCCTCGCGGCGCAGGCGGCGCGGGATCGCATCACCGATCGGCGCGGGATCGTCGGTCGTCGGCAGGTTGCCGTGGTGGCCCGTGACGGCCCGCAACAGCGGCAGCGCGGCCGGCCCCAGGCGCTGTTCCAGGTGGCTCCGCGCCTGGTCGTCGCGTTCGAGTTGCCGGAAGCCCTCGGTCCCGTGATCGTAGGGCCACGCCGGGATCCTATGCGCGGCGCGGCTATGCGCAGGGCTACCCAATCCACCGACGTGCGCGCCCGCACGCACCACCGTGCGATCGCGGTTCGCGCAGCTCAGTCGCCGAAGCTCATCGCGCAGTTCGCGAGCGCGATGCGCTCGGCGGCGGCGCGATCGTCGAGGCGTGGCGACTCGGCGCTGAAGAACCACTTCTTGACGCCGTCCTCGAGGCAATCGCACTTCAGCGTCCCGACGAACGTCGCACAGCGAACGACACGCTCGATGTTGTCCGGACACCCGGCCCACCCCGCGCGCACGCGCTGGTCACCGTCGATCGTAGCGTTCTCGCCCTTGAACGTGGTGCACTTGGACAGCACGTCGCGCTTCTTGAACGGATCGCTGTCCAGCGCCTTCTCCATCCGGCTCTCGATGTCCTCGAGCACGTTGTCAAAGTCGCGACCCTTGCCCGACTTCGGATCGTCCCAGCCCGCGATCGGCTTGCCCGAGTCAGGCGGGCGCTTCGGGTCCGGCTTCACGCCGGGCTTGTCGGGTTGGTCGCGCATCTTGTCGACGCCCTTGTCGAACTGCGACTTCCAGCGATCGACCGTCGCGCCGAGGCCACCGGCGAAGCAGCCGATGATCTCGGGACAGCTCGCCGCGGCGATGCCGCAGTCGATCGTCTTGCCGTAGGACTCGCCCATCGGCTCGGCGAGCTCGGCGACATCCTTGGCGCACGAGGGCTCGATGGCGTCGGCGCCGCACCGCTTCTCGAGGTGTGCGCAGAGCGCCTGCGCCTTGTCGGCGTTGTTGCCACCACACGCACCGACCACACACAGGGCCACCGTCCACACGAGCCCTGACCCGATTTCGCGGACACCTCCCATCCCTCTCCGCGCATGAGCTCGCAGCCTCATCGGGCGGGTCTTCACCTCGAATCGCGGCTCCATGGCTTCGAGTGCGATTCCCGACAGCCCGCGACGCACCGCGTCGTTGAGCGTGGCTGTCAGACTCTGCCCCGTTGGATGCACTGCTGCCCGTAGTAGCTGCTCGACATCGGGATCGAACGTGGTCGTCGTTTGCATCGTGGCCTGATAGCATCGAATGGAAGGTACCCGCGCACATCGGAGCTCGACGATCCGCTGACCGCGGGCAAGATCACCAGGAAGCTCCGGACCCGGCTCGACGTGGTGTCGCGTGGGTTCCTGCCCGAGAACCCATACCACTACATGTGGCACCTGCGCCGACGCCGGGCCCTGCCCTCGCCCTGATCGGCAGGCTCGGCGAGCGCCGGGGGGGGCCGTCCCCGTCAGATCTCCTGCCACGCTCGCCGATCGGCACCGATCCCGGAGCTGCACCGCCGGCACGAGCGGATCGACGACGTCGGGGGGGGGCGAGGCCGCCGCCACCGCCGTGATCGCACGCACGGGCGGCGGCCTGTCCGCACGAACGCCCGCAGGTCGTCGCGGGTCGTGTTGTACAAAGGAGTTCACGCATGAACCTTCGCCTCGCCTTCTGCCTGTCGCTCGTCGCGCTCGGTTGCGCCGGTGACGACGCGATGACCCCCGCACCCGATGCCACCCTGCCCCCGGTCGATCCGTTCGTGCCGCCCGCCCGGCCGACCCTGCCCACGACACCGCTGTCGTACGTGGTCGAGCTGCCGGCGCACGCGCGCGCCTCGCTCACGCCGGGGAGCGACAACACGCCGCCCGCCAACCCGATCACGAACGCGGGCGCCACGCTCGGGCGCGTGCTGTTCCACGACCGCTCGCTGAGCGCGAACGCCACGATCGCGTGCGCGTCCTGTCACCGCGCGAACGTCGGCTTCGCCGACGACAAGGCCGCGTCCGCGGGGTTCGAGGGCGGCGCTACCGGCCGTACCTCGATGGCGCTGATCGAGGTCCGCTACTACCGGCGCGGCCGGATGTTCTGGGACGAGCGGGCGACGACGCTCGAGGATCAGGTGCTGCGGCCGATCCAGGACGCGGTCGAGATGGGGCTGACCCTCGACGAGCTGGTCGCGCGCGTCGCCAGCATCGATTACTACCCGGCGCTGTTCACCGCGGCGTTCGGCGACGCCCAGCTGACCTCGGACCGGATCTCCCGCGCGCTGTCCCAGTACGTGCGATCGATCGTCTCGTTCGGCAGCCGCTGGGACCAGGGCGTCACGCAGGTCGCCAGCATCGCCGACCCGTTCCCGAACTTCAGCGCCGAGGAGAACCGCGGCAAGACCCTCTTCTTCGGGCAGCACAACCCGATGTCGGGCGGCCTGTGCGGCCACTGCCACATGCCTGGCAATCCGCTCGACGTTCCGCCGCCCGGCCCCAACCCGGCTCCGCCGCTGATCAACGTCGCGTTCTTCCAGCCGTTCGGCCCGACCGACAACGGACTGCCCCCGGCCGAGGGCGACCTCGGCGTCGGTGGCGAGACCCTCCAGCCGGTCAACAACAACCAGTTCAAGCCGTCGTCGCTGCGCAACGTCGCGCTGACCGCCCCGTACATGCACGACGGCCGGTTCGCGACGCTCGCGGACGTGGTCGACTTCTATGATCGCGGCATCACCCGGACGCCGAACCTGCACCCCGTGCTGCGCGACCCGATGGGCAACCCGGTGCGGCTCAACCTCTCGCCCGCCGATCGCGCCGCGCTGGTGGCGTTTCTCGGGACGCTGACCGACACCAGCCTGGCCACCGACCCGCGGTTCGCCGATCCGTTCGCGCCCTGATCGCTGCCCGTCGGCGCGCGGGCAGCGACGGACGTTTGGGCCGGCCCGCGTTGCCGGCGTCCGAGGTCTGCCACCCTGTCGAACCTTGGTCATCGGCCGGACATGCGCCGCACAGGAGATCCAGATACTTGGATGTGGCCTGGCGCTTGCTTTTTCTTGGTCGGACCATGTCCCATCTCCGCTGCCTGGCCTCGACCGGCCTCGTGCTGTCCGCCTGCGTCGCGGCCCCGACCGACCCGGTGGACCCGCCGGTCCAGCCGGCCCCGGTGTGGCTCGATCAAGCCGACGGGACCTACCAGACCATCACGACCGTGTCGGTCGAGGCCGACGCGCCCGCAACCACGCTGCGCGCCTACGTCGACGCGCCGGGCTCGACGCTGCTCGCGGCCGCGGCCGACGCCGACGCCCCGGCGCTCGCGCTGCTCGAAGCCAGCCTGCCCCCAGGCGTGGCGGCGCTGCTGCCGGGCTACCTCGACGAGGTGCTACGCTCCAACGGCGTGGCGCTGCTGACCGCGTGGTCACTCGCGGTGGTCGTGCAGCGGCTGCCGACGTCGGCGCAGCTCGAGGGCGAGCTCGTCCTCGACGGCGAGACCGCCCGCCACGCCGTCCACGCGATCTCGTTCGCCGACGCCGGCGCCCCGGCCCGCCGGTTCGAGCTCGGCCTGCGGGGTGACGAGGTGACCGCGATCGCGACCGCGGTGACCGCCACGCCGAGCGGGTCCGGGGGCTACCTGGTGCTCGGTCCCGAGTCAGCACGCCATCGCCGTATGGCGCCTACGCCCATGCGCTCGCCCTGGAGGCGACCGCCACGCCGCCGCGCGAGTTGCTCGGCATGGTCACCGGCTGCCCGCTGGTCGCCCTGGCCGTCGCCAGCAAGTGCGCCGACGCCGCGTGCGCGCTGCAGGCGCCGCTGATCGCCGAGGTCTGCGAACGCGGCCTCGACGCGGTATTCGCGGCGACCCGCGACCAGCTCGGCGCGATCGTGCTGACGTTCGGCGGGGCGAGCGGCTCGTTGCGCGACGACACCGACGACCAGATCGCGGAACGCTTCGGCGGCGCGTGGACGGTGACGTCGGCCGGGCCGCTGGGCGACGCGCGGGCGTGGCTGAGCGCGACCCGACAGCCGTGATCGCGCGATGGCCGCGGCCAGGGGCGCGGGCCAGGGGCGCGGGCCAGGGGCGCGGGCCAGGACGGTGCGCGCCGTGGGCGGCCTCGTGCGCCACCGCGGGAACGCCGCGAGCAGGCGCGGGTTGCCGAGCGTGCCGTCGTGGACGCCCAGCCGGACGAGTCTACGCGCGACCGGCTGGGCGGCGACGGCGGCGAGATCATGCGCACAGAGGCTGGGGTTGCCACGATGGACCTCCTTGACGGGTTCGGCGGGACGACCCCGTCCCGCTATCCGCGTGAAGAGTTCTACGCGAAGCCCCCGCAGCGGGTTGCAGCAGCGCCGGTCGTGGTGTAAGCGCATAGAAAAATATATATGCGTGGGAATGATGCCAGCCATCAGCAGCAATGCTGATTAGCTCACTCGACCACGCCGGGATCGCCAGGCAGAGAGCAGACCTGCGCGACGCTGCCGCCCAACAGCCCACAGGCATCAGGATTGATGTGGCGCAAGCAGGCGGTGTCTACCATGCAGGTCACGGGGTTGGGGCCGTCAGGGATCGCCAAGAACTGTCGGCGGATGCCCCAGGGGTCGTTCGCCGGAGACGCGTTCACCGTGATGTAGCCAGCCGCGTTGATGTCGGTGACCTGCATCGGCACCCATCCAGCGTGCGTGGCGTTGGTGGTGTCTTGTACATCGACAACGGGTTCCCGCTGGTCGCGAACATCGTCGCCCCACCGACCAACCATCCGCCCGGCTACCCGAGCGATCGCACCATCTATCACTACTTCACGGTCATCGGTTACAACGCCGACACGCGGCAGGTGTACGTCGCCGACCCCGCGAGCTTCGGCGGCAACCAGCTGTACTGGCTGACGTTCGACCAGCTCGCGACGCGCATGCTGCGGGCGCGAGAGGGAGCGTGGCGACGGACGCGGCCATCAGCTGCAATGCCGGGTCAGGGCCCGATCAGGAACAAGTTGATCACGACTGACCTCTGCGCCGGGGGTAGAGAGTGTAGTTCCACTCGCCGTGGAAGCTCTCCTTCGTGATCGCGAGACGCTCCATGTCGTCGTTGGACACCTTGATGCCAGTCGGGTATG
Source organism: Kofleriaceae bacterium (assembly GCA_964203225.1). Lineage (GTDB taxonomy): Bacteria > Myxococcota_A > Polyangia > Haliangiales > Haliangiaceae > JABFXX01. The sequence goes on along the minus strand of CAXNMK010000030.1, from coordinate 32,909 downwards.
CGCGTGTGTCGAGCCGAGCCTTGACCACGAGCCCGGCAGTGGTGCGGACGCTGCCGATGAGCTGGACGACGGTCTCGCGATCGACCAGCGGCCGGCCGCGCCAATTCTCCGTGATGTGGCAGAACAGCCGATGCTCGATCTTGTTCCACTTCGAGGTGCCGGGCGGGAAGTGGGAGACGCTGATCGCGAGGCCGGTGCGGTCGGCGAACTGCTGCAGCTCGATCTTCCACAGCCGCGCGCGCGAGCTGTTGCTGCCGCCGCCATCGGCGGTGATGAGCAACTCGGTGGCGTCGGGGTACGCGCGCCTGCCCATGACCCGCCACCACTCGGCGATGGACCGGACGGCGAAGGCGGGCGTGTCGTGATCGACGCCCACGTTGACCCAGCCGACGTTGCGGGCGATGTCGTAGACGCCGTAGGGGATCACTTTGCCGAGGTCGGCATCGATGAAGTCGTGGGTGCGCACGGGCACCGGCGTGCCCTTGGGCTGCCACTCGCTGCCGCCGTTCTTGAAATCGCCGACGAGTTCCTTCTTCTTGGTGTCAACCGAGATCACCGGCGCGCTGCGCCCATGGAACGCGTCGACCCGGCTGTTGATGAACTCGAACTGCTCGTTCCGATCGGGGTGCGCCGACCCCTCGAGCGTCTTCTCGTTCGCCTGCAGACTGTAGCCGCTGGCGTGCAACAGCTGGCCCACCTTCTGCGGGCTGACCTTGTAGCCCTGCGCGCCGAGTTCCGAGGCCAGCTTGCGGGTGCTCTTCGAGCTCCAGCGAAGGGGCGACTCGGGATCGCCCCGGATCACCGGATCGACGAGGCCCTCCAGCGCGACGATGATCCCAGGCGACGTGGTTTCGATCGACGGCCGTCCGCCTCCCGCGCGGCGTACGCTCACCACGTTGTCGGCGGAGACACCCTCACGTAACTCATCGCGCCCCACCCGGATGGTGGTGCGCGACATTCCGGTCGCTTCCTCCACGATCGAGATCCCGCCCTCGCCCAGCGCTTCGGCCTCCGCGCCCGCCCACAGCCGCGTCAGGCGCTCATCCATCGCTGGCTTGAGCGCGAGAAACTTCGCCCGGATGGACTCCATCGTGGTCTTCACCCGAGAGGTAGATCACGTCGATGGTGTCGATGTCGATGTCGATCGCTCGCTTCGTCGGTGTCGATAGCCGCCCTCATGCGCATGTTGTTTCTGCACGGGCCCTATGCGACGTCGCGGATCGCTCGTCTGCCACTGCTGTACATCGGTGACGACTTCGCCCGGACGGACGTGACCTCGGCAGGCTGAACCGAGCGCCGGCTGGGCGATGTCCCGTCGACTGTTGAATTTCGGTGGCGGTTGGGTGGGTGATCTCGACGCGGATTGTGGTTGCAGTGGTCACAGCGAACGCGCACGAACCCGGTGCAGAGCAGGCCACAGGCGAGGAACTTCTCGAACTCGCGCTCGACGAAGCGTGGATAGCCGAACCCGTGCTCGGAGTGATCGCGGGCATGCTCGAGAGATCTCGACGGCTTGGGAGCGTGTCGGGTGACGCGGCGTCCGCCGGCTGGACGTTCATCGATCATATGTCCGAAACTCGGACAGAGCGCTGGTGGCCGTCCCGGCGTAGCTCGTCGGTTCGTCGAGCGCGAGCACCTCGTCGACGGGCCAACTCCTGGCGTCGACAGCGCTTGGGGGAACACCCGCAACGCGTCGTGGGCCGGCACCCGCTGGCCGGTCCCATCGTGAACGCGGACGGCGTCGAACCTCATCAGGCGATCGTCGTCTCGACCACGCGGCGCAGCGCCTCGCCGCGCGGAACAACGCGGCGGCCTGGGCCTGCGTGACCCGCAGATGGACCGTGCGCGGCCGGATCTGGGCGTACAGCTTGACGAAGAACGCGCGCAGCCGCACGAAGCCCCGGGTCTGCCCGAGCAGGTACCCATGCACGAGCACGGCCAGCAACCGGTACGTCGTGGCCTGGCGCTGACGCAGGTTGTCGCCGGTCGCCGGCGTGAACACCCGGGCCATCTGCGCCGCTGTTGCGCATAAAGCTGCAGACCGATCCGACGATCCGCTACGGCTGCATGGTGCCGATGCAGAAGTCGGCCGCGTGCATCGCGTGGCACGAGCCGTGTCTCAAGGCGAGCCCGCCCAAGCCGATGGGCTGCGATCGGCTGCACCGCGCGCAGCTCGACGACGCGGACAATCCGTACAACACGTACGCCCACGAGGGGCTGCCGCCAGGACCGATCGCGAACCCCGGCAAGGCGTCGATCGAGGCGACGCTGTCGCCGGATGGCAGCGACGGTGCTCGCCTTCGGCGCGCTCGCCGCGGGCAGCGTGCCGATCTCGAGGCTCTTGAGCAGCGACTGCATGCCCGCGCCGTACTTCTTCATCGTGGCTTCGTTCGAGAACAGCATCGTCATGACCGCGCGCTGATTGCCGCGGACGAGGATCACGAGCATGCGGAGATGCAGGCCGAGCTCCTTGGGGCCGACGTCGTAGTTCTTGATGAACAGTTTGCCCGCCGCCCCGCGATCGGTCGTCGACATCTCGCTCGTATAGACGACCTTCGCATCCTGGTTCATCACGCTCGCGACCGCGTCGAGCTGTGCGGCAGGCGCCCCCGAGGCTGACTCGGCGCCGAGCACGACCGCCATCATCAGCCCACCCTTCGCGAGCTGTGCGGGCGTCAGCACGCTCATACCGCTCTGCTCGGCGACCGTCCACTCCGCGGGGACCGTGAACCACGCTCCAGCGTGTTCGTCCGCCCAGACCGGCAGGGCGCTGCCAAAGACGAGCGCCACGACCAGGACCCACCAACCCAGGGTACGCTACATCGCTCGATAGTACGCGTACCGAGCTAGAAGCGGGGGCGCAGGCGCATAGGACGACTTCATCATGGACACCTTCATCATGGACACCTTCATCATGGCGGGAGAGGGATGGGAGGTGTCGACGAAATCGGGTCAGGGCTAGTACGCTCGTGTTAGTATCGCGCGATGGATCGGTTGTTGGTCGCGGCTGTTGGATTGGCGCTCGGGTTGGCTGCGTGTGTGAGTCCGGGCGAGGTCGATTGCGGCAACGGATTTGTCTGCGCAGCGGGTGGCGTGTGCGTCCCGCTCGCCGGGGAGACGTTGTGCGTCGAGAAGGATGCGATCGCGGCATGCAACGGCATCGCGGACGGCCGGTCGTGCACGTTCGGCGAGGTTCCGAGTTCGTGCAACGGTGGCGCATGTCTCGCGATCGTGTGTGGCAACAGCCGCGTCGAGCCCGGCGAGGTGTGCGACGACGGAAATGCGGTGACCGGCGATGGGACGTGCTCGTCGGACTGCAAGTCGAACGAGACATGCGGCAACGGTGAAGTCGATCCACTCGTGCTCGTCCAGGGTGTGCGGCAGCCCAACGAGGAGTGCGATGACGGCAATCTCGCCTCGGGTGATGGCTGCTCGAGCAGGTGCGCGACGGAGACCGCGCAGTGGTCGCAAATCGGGGCGCCGATCGGCGCGCTCCACGGTGCGGCGATGGCCTATGACGCCGCGCGACACCGCATGGTCCTGTTCGGCGGCGAAATCGGCGATACGAACGCGCATTTCAGCGACGTGACCTACGAGTTTGACGGCCAGAGCTGGGTGCAAGTGCCCGTCCTCGTATCCCCGCCGGGACGTAGGGATTTCGGGATGGCGTACGATGCCGCGCGTAGGCGCGTGGTCATCTTTGGTGGCCACACAGGCGACGACAACACACCGTTGCGTGACATGTGGTCGTGGGACGGAACGCGGTGGGATCGGCTGCTGCCGGCGACCGTACCGCCCGCGCGATCCGGGTTCGGGATGGTCTACGACGCCGATGCCAAGCGGGTCGTCCTGTTCGGTGGCTTCACGGGTGCGGCCCAAGTTGCAGATACGTGGACCTGGGATGGCATCACGTGGACTGAGCTCATGACGGAACCATCGCCGAGTGATCGTTACATGTTCGCGATGGCATACGACCCCAAGCGCGGCGTCATCGTCGTCGCCGGTGGATATCGGGACGGCTCCATGAACCAAGTCCCCCGCGACACGTGGGAGCTGTCCGGATCGACGTGGACAAAGACCGGCGCGAAGAACCCACCGCAGCTGGATACCGGCGCTGGCATGGCATACGACCTCGCCAGCTCGCGCATGCTCGCCTTCGGCGGCAAGACGAGCGCAACCGACGCAACGCCCGCGTCGACGACGCTGTCCTACAACGGCACGTCGTGGTCCTCGCTCGCCGATACGACACCGGGGCCGCGCGAAACGTTCGCGATGGGCAGCGATCCCAATACGGGCACGGTCCTGATGTTCGGCGGCCTCGCCGGCACGATCTCCCCGACGGTGCTCGGCACGACCTATCGGTGGAACGGCATCGCCTGGTCGGCGCCGGCGCCACGCGTATCGCCTGACCTCGTGCATGCCGGCGTCGGCTACGACCCCCAGCATCACCGGGTCTGGCTGTTCGGCGGCCTCAACAGTGGCGCCCAGGTGACCAACACGCTCCTGTCGTTCGACGGCCTCGGATGGCAACAGCACGGCTGGTCGGGTACGACCCCGACGCCGCGCAAGATGGGCGCCACGGCATACGACCGCGCACGTGAACAGCTGGTCGTGTTCGGCGGCGTCGACCAGGGCGGCGTCGACCAGGACGGCGCCCCCCTGCCCGATGCCCTCGTCTCCGGAGAGACCTGGCGATGGAACGGCACGTCGTGGAACGGTGCGGCGACGACCCAGTCGCCCGGCGCCCGGTTCGGCGCCGCGATGACGTACGACCCCCGTCGCAAGGTCGTCGTGTTGTTCGGCGGTAGTATGCCGATCCCTTCGGGATGGATGATCCTCGACGACACCTGGGAGTGGGATGGCGTCAACTGGAAGCAGATCATGACCGCGACCAACCCACCCGCGCGTGGCTTCGGAGAGATGACCTACGACGAGGCGCGCGGTCAGGTCCTGATGTTCAACGGGTTCCAGATCGACACGGTTGCCATGACAAAGCTGACTGCGGCCGATGACCTGTGGGCGTATGACGGAACAAACTGGACGAAAGTCCTCGGCCCCAATCCGGTCTCGGATCGCTTCCTCAGCCCGATCGCGTACGACTACGCAGCCCGCACGTCGAGCGTCTTCGGCGGCCAGACGTTTGGCGGCGCCGTTCTTGGCGACACGTGGTCGTGGAATGGGACCGCGTGGATAGACAGCCTGGTGCCAGTGCGACCGGGCCTCCGCGGAGGTCACAGCGTGATCCCCTCGCCGACTGGAAGCGGCATCGTGATCGCCGGCGGCAAGATCAGCGACAGCACGATCGCACCCGATGTCTGGCGCTTTGCGTTCGAGAACAGCCAGCGCCGCGAGATCTGCGACGTCGTCACGGACAACGACGGCGACGGGCTTCAGGGCTGCGCCGATCCAGATTGCTGGAGTCGCTGCGCACCCGCCTGCCCGCCCGGTTCGACGTGTGATGCAACTGCCCCCCACTGCGGCGACGGCACCTGCAACACCGCCGTCGAGAACTGCCGGATCTGCGCGCAGGACTGCACGTGCACCGCGGCGTGCGGCGATACGTTCTGCGAGGGCGCCGAGACGCAGGCGACCTGCCCGGCCGACTGCACTCCCTAGCAGATATGCGCACGCGGACAACTTCATCGTCTACCACCATACCCAGTACGGCCTCGTCTTCGAGAGGCGCGCGAGGAGCCTGAACCAGAAGCTCTCCGTCGCGTACACCGGTGCGCTCGGGGCGACATGGCATCACGTGGTGGCGACCCATACGTAGCCGGTTAGGGCCCGCGAATGGACAAATCGATCGATGATCGCGGGCGATCCGCCCCGCGGGCGAGGCGCGACGAGGGAGCGTACCCGTCGGTACGCGACCGAGGAGCAACGACGCCCCCGGGGATGGATCGACCGCGAGGGCGATTGAGATGTCCATTCGCGGGCCCTTGGCGAGAAGCTGAACGAGATCGATCGGATAGCGATGCGACCCGCTCCCCGCTTGCGTGGCGTCCTGAGCGATGATCTGGAGCGCGCATGAGCGGCGCCGAAGTGCGAGACCTCATGGAGACGATGCTGCCCGACGCGCTGCTCGCCGAGGTCGCGGAAGAAACGGGCGTTCACCAGCGAGAGCGCAAGCGCAACGCGGTGAAGTTCCTGCGCACGATGCTGAGCGCGGCGGCGAGTCCAGCGGGTGGCCGCCAGGCCGACATCATGCGGCACTACTTCGAGATGGGCGCCCCGCGCGTCGTGCGTGGCTCGTTCTACGACTGGTTCGGTCCGCCACTCGAGGCGACGATGGCCAAGCTGAGCGAGATCGTCATGACCCGCGCGCGCGCGCAGCCGGTTGACTTGCCCGGCATCCTCGCCGGCGCGCGCGACTGGCGCATCGTCGATTCGGAGACGGTCGCCCTCGACGATCGCCTGCTTGCCGAGGAAGCGATGATCACCGGCGAGGAGGTCAAGGCGCTGATCGCGACGACCCCCGATAGCATCGACGTCCCCGCGCTCGCGCCGTTGCGGCCGGACCTCGCCGCCTACGATGTCCTCCTGACCGAGGTGGCTGCATGACCGCGCCCACCGCGACATGGGCATCGCTCGCCATCATGCTGCGCGCGCTGAAGCTCGCGACCGTCAGGCGTCATGCCGATGAGATTGCGCAGCAGGCCGAACAGGAAGGCTGGACATTCGAGCGCTACCTCCATCACCTCGTCGAGCTCGAACTCCAGGAGCGGCGATGGCGCTGTATCGAGCGCAACCTCAGGGACGCCGGCCTGCCCGAGGACAAGACGTTGGCGACGCTGAACCGCGCGCGGCTACCGCCCAAGGTGGCCAAGCAGGTGGCGACCTTGTGCGAGGGCGCGGTCGTCGAGCGCGGCGACAACCTCCTCGCGTTCGGACTTCCCGTGCGCGGCAAGACCCACCTCGTGTGTGCGATCGCCCACGAACTGATCCAGCGCGGATACCGCGTACTCTTCACCGCGACGTTCGCACTCGTACAGCGTCTGCTCGTTGCCAAGCGCGATCTTCGGCTCGAGGACGAACTCGCGATCCTCGACGGGCTTGACGCCGTGCTCCGCGACGACATCGGCTACGTTCAACAGAACCGCGACGAGATGGAGGTCCTCTTCACGTTCCTCGCCGAGCGCTACGAGCGGCGCACCGTGATCATCACCAGCAACCTCGTGTTCGGCGAGTGGCACCGGATCTTCAAGGACCCGATGACCACCGCTGCTGCGATCGACCGACTCGTCCACCACTCCGTGATTCTCGAGATGACGGGCAAGAACATTCGTATCGAGGAGGCCCAGGCCGAACACACGAGCCAAGGAAGCCCGACAGGCCCAACGACTCCGGCCCTCTCACACTCCCCAGCCGCAGGAGCATCGACGCTGGCGACAACTACCCCCTCTCAGTCAACCCCGATTCCGATCTCCAGCCCACGAGGATCAACGACAGCTACACCGACCCCGCCGACCACCACTCGCCCGAACGCGAACGGAGCACCAACGACGACCCCCGGACCGAGCAGCAAGAATCGCAACCACTCACGCGAACTGGCCGATGGGGTGATGTAGTTGTCGTCGATGGGTGAATGTAATTGACGTCAGGCAGCCTGCGGACGTCCCGGTGACCGCGTCGATCCTGGTGACGGATCCGGCGCTCGCGCCGCGCATGGCCCCGTTCTCGCGGACGTCCATCCGCGACCGGTGCTCCGGCGATGGCTCCGGCCACGCGCAGCCCGGGCAGTCGAATCCATCCGGCTGGTTGAGCGCGAGCAGCGCCTTGCCGCCGCGCCGCAGCCCGGTCGCCCGCCACAGGAACCCGGTGGTCGCCGCGATCGCGCCGAACCCGCCCGCCGAACGGGGCACCTCGGTCAGTTCGATCTCGGCGAGCTCGACGAGCGCGCCGTCGCCGTCGGACCGCGCGGGCTGGTCGGCCACCGGCCCACTTTGGCGCACCTTGGCGCACCCTGGCGCAGCGGAGCGACGGTGGCGTCGGCCGCCGCCGGGCGGAGCGCTGCGTCATGTGCGGGGGGCCGAGGAAGGAACTTCCGCGGCCCCTCGTATAATATGATGCCGATAGCCTCTCGGCCGACCCACGCCTGCAGGAGCCACCACGATGACTAACTACCAAGGCCGATCACGTTCCGGATCCAACCGTGGTGACGCCGGGAGCAGCGGCGGCGAAACGCCGGGCAAGCGAACCCTCATCCAGTCGTTGCAGCGCAAGGCGGCCGCAGCGCCGGCGGCCGCGAGCCCGGCCGCGGCGGCGAGCCCGGCTGCCGCGGCCGGCCCGGCCGCCGACAACAACGAGGCCAAGCTGGCGAGCATCGTCGATCGCGCGATGGTGCGAAAGCGTGAGCAGCAAGCCGGCGGCGACGTCTCCGCCGCTGCCGGGGAAAACGCCGGAGCGGTCCAGATGGCCGCCGACGGCGCCCACCCCTCGTCGGGGGCCATCCACGCCGCCGCCGCAGCCGGCATCGCGGGCAGCGGCGGCAGCCTGCCGTTCGGCGACGCGATCCAGCAGTCGTTCGGCGCCGGCAACGACGTGTCGGGTGTGAATGCGCACGTCGGCGGTGCCGCCACCGGCGCCTGCGAGACGATGGGCGCATCGGCCTACGCGACCGGCAGCGACGTCGCATTCGCCTCCAGCCCCGATCTCCACACCGCGGCGCATGAGGCCGCGCACGTGGTGCAGCAGCGTGGCGGGGTCCAGCTCTACGGCGGCGTCGGCGAGGTCGGTGATGCCCACGAGCGCAACGCCGATGCAGTGGCCGACCGCGTGGTCGCCGGGCAGCCGGCCGGCGACCTGCTCGCGCCGTATGCCGGCGGTGGCGGCGCCCCGGCGGTGCAGCAGAAGGACGCGGCGGGCGGCGCGGCGGGCGGCGCGGCGGGCGAGTCCGGGATCGCGGCGGCCGGTGGCGCCACCGCCGGTGCCACCGGCACGAGCCACTACGCGGTCGAGCTCAAGGCGTGGATCCCGCACGACAAGGTCGTCGATCCCGAGGAGCCGGCCCGGATCAGCGACTGGTTCGACTCGATGAGCGGCCTCGTCAACACCGCGCTCGACGCGATCCCGTTGTCGGCGATCGGCCCGCGCGTCAGGTACGATTATCACTCGTACTACCGCGGCGACAACCACACCGCGTATTCCGGTGGCCACCGGGTCGTCTCGAAGGTCGAGTTCGACTTCGACGGCACCACGATCAGCGGCTTCTCGCATGCCGGTGGCGCCGGTGCCACCCACCGCGACTACGACTACCGGATGTGGATCGAGTTCCTGTTCGGATTCGCGTCGATCAACGTCACCAGCGGATCGGGAACCGAGAGCGACCGCGCCAGCGGCAGCTGGTCGGGCAGGCAGGTGGGGGCGAACAGCTTCAGCCTCGGGTTCGCCAGCGCCAACCCGTTGGTGATGACCTGGGCGCCCGACATCGACTCGGACGGCACCGGCAGGCTCGGCAGCGGCGGCCTCACGTTCAGCTACAACACCGACCTGTTCCCGAGTCACGGCGTGAGCGTTTCCAAGAACGGCCGCGCAGTGACGACCGCGGTCGTCAACGACGCGTCTGGCGTCTACGGGCTGGGCCCGATCGGTGCCGCCCTGATCGGCCAGAAGCTCACGTCGCAGAGCAACGCCGGCTCGATCACCGTCGCGTGAGCCAGCTGGGCATCTCTCCGGCGGGACCGCGCCCGACGTAGAAGCCCTCGAACTTGCGCTGCGCCCCGGTGCCGCGACTGCCGACGCCCCACTGACTGCAGCAGACCACCGGCTGGGGGTACGTGCGCGTCGCCGCGCCCGGACCGGTCTCGCGATCGAGCGACGCGTTCACCAGCGGCGTGCGCCGGCCGTCGGCGTCGACCGCGACGTAGCGATGGTGGAGGATCCCGAGCTCCTGGCGGCTGGAGGTGGCGAGGTAGCCGTCGCGCGGGACGACGATCACCCGATCCTTGCCGATCATCGGCAAGGGCGGGGCCGACGGGACCTCGAACTCGATGACGACCCAGCCGGTGAGATCGACCGGGAGCTCGTACACGACCGGCGTGGTGTGCGGGCGTCCGTCGCAGCCCAGGACCCCGGCGAGCAACGCGAGCAGCAAGCGGCGAGCCCTCATTGCCCCGCACTCGCCCCCGCACGCGCAGCCGGGAAGTGGCGGTCGAGCATTGCGTCCATCTCGCCGGGGACCAGGGCGAACCAGGCGCTGACCTCCGCGGCCGAGAATCGCCGCGTCATCGTCTCCTCGACCAGCGTGTTGAGGTCCTGCTCGACGTGAACCGCCGCCATCACCGACGGATCCGGCCCCGGCGCGGTGCGGCTGCGAGTCCAGCCGTTGACCATGTGCTGTCCGCCGAGCGGATAGCGATGGTGGATCGCGACCTCGCAGCGATCCGGCGGATCCTCGGACCAGTCCGGGTGGCAGTAGTGAGCGGCCAGGTACGGCCCCGGTGCGTCGTGGGCGGCGAGCCGGGTGATCACGGCGGCCAGCCGTCCCACCCGGGTGCGCGCGACCTGCATGACCTCGACGAGCAGGTCGGCGGCGGCGGGATAGAACGCGTGCGGCAGCGGCGGCCGCGCCGTCGCGTCGGACAGCACCCAGTAGATGTCGGCGCGCGTCGCGCTGACCTCGGCGCGCCATGCCCGCGCCGCGTCGGACAGGACGATCCGCGGTGGCCCGCCGTCGCCGGAGGCGATCACCGGATCGGCGTCGAAGCGGGCGAGCCAGCGCGGCAGGTGGCGAATGATGCGACCGAAACCGGTGTCGTGATCCGGCGTGAACAGCGTCGCCTGGCACACCGTCACCGTGAACGCCGCGTAGCTCAGGGTCTTCATCGGGATCTCGCCTGACGGAGCGTCTCACATTCCGCACAGGGCCGGCGCTATGCGCAGCGAAACCCGGCGAAATAGGGGGCATCAGGGTTTCGGGTGGCTCCCCGACGAGGCCGCGAACGGGCTGCCGGCCGGCTCGGCAAGCACGTCGTTGGACGTGGGGCGACTGCGGTACCGTCACCATGTGCGTGACACCGACCTCTACCAGCACCTGCTTGGCCTCATCGCTCCGTGGAAGGTCAGCCGCCTCGAACTCGACGTGAAGGGGCAGCGGGTCGACGTGTACGCGGAGCACAGCAAGCCCAAGACGTGGGACTGCCCGGAGTGCGGGACCGCCTGCGGCCTGCACGACCACGATGACGAGCGGACCTGGCGACACCTGGACAGCTGCAACTTCCAGACGATCCTGCACGCCCGCGTGCCGCGCGTGAACTGTCCGACCCACGGAGTCCGGCAGGCGCGGGTGCCGTGGGCCGAGCCGCGGTCGCGGTTCACCTCCCTGTTCGAGCGGTTCGCGATCGACGTGCTGCGTGAGACCAACGTCGCGGGCGCCGCGAACATCCTCGGCTTGAGCTGGGACGAGGCGCAGCACATCATGGAACGCGCGGTTGCCCGCGGCGTGCAGCGCCGGCCCCACGAGGTCCCGCGCGTGATGGGCGTCGACGAGAAGGCGCTCGCCAAGGGCCAGCGCTACGCCACGCTCGCCTACGACCTGGAGGCGGGCCACGTGATCGGGATCGCGGAGGGCCGCAGCGGCGACAGCCTCGTCGCGTGCCTGGGGCGGTTCTCCCTCAATGACTTGGCGGGGGTCGAGGCGGTCGCGATGGACATGTCCGCCGCGTACGTCCAGCGGGTCCGCGCGATCGTCGCCGACGCGGACCAGCAGATCGTGTTCGATCGGTTCCACATCGCGGCGCACATGCACAAGGCCGTGGACCAGGTCCGCCGGGGCGAGAACAAGGTGCTGCGCCTCGACGGCGACGAGCGCCTGGTAGGTTCGCAGCACATGTGGCGTTACGCCGCGGAGAACCTGCCCGCGAAGTACGAGGACGACTTCGCGGCCCTGCGCGCTTCGGGGCTGAAGACCGCGCGGGCGTGGGCGCTCAAGGAGTCGCTGCGTGAGCTGTGGGGGCAGCGGAGCCGCGCGGCCGGCGAACGCTGGTGGGCGGCCTGGTACAGCTGGGCGGTGCGCTCCCGCCTGCCCCCGGTGAAGAAGGTCGCCGCGATGATGAAGCGGCACCTGCCGAACCTCCTGACTTACTTCACGCACCGCATCACGAACGCCGGCAGCGAGGCGATCAATTCGGTGATCCAGATGCTCAAGAAGCGCGCCTTCGGATACCGCAGCTTCCCGAACTTCAAGACGGCCGTGCTGTTCCACTGTGGCGGCCTATCTCTCTATCCGAGCCACCCGAAAGCCGAATGAGCCTGCTTTGGCAGCGACAGCGCCAAGGGCAGTCGCTTCATCGAGCGGTTCTTGACCGCACGCCAGACGCTTCGCACGCAGAAGCGGGACCTCTACGGGTTCCTCAAGGACGCATGTGCGGCTGCGCTTCAGGGCACGCCGACTCCGTCGCTGCTACCCGAGCATCTCCGAACTGACCTGCGGACTGACCTGCCAACCGCAGTCGCCGCGTGAACGGTTACCAAAACATTTGTAGCAACTATCTCCAGCCAGTAGGCTACGATCGTCACGTGATAGGCTCAGGGCTATCAGCACCATAAATCGGGAGAATCACTATGGAAAAGCGAACCATCGAACAGCTCGAGGCCGCGCTCAACGCCGTCAGCCAGGACCTCTCCCCGCGGGTCGAGGAGCTCGCACAGAAGAGCACCGAGGGCGCTCTGACGCCTGAGGAGCACAGCGAGTACGCGGAGATCGTTCGCCTGAACGACACGCTCACCCTGCTCAAGCTGCAGACCGAGGAGTTCTGGGCGATGCGTGCGGCGTCGTGAAGGTCTCACGCGATCTGCGCGAGCTGGTCGTGCGGCGCGCGCAGGAAGCGTGCGAGTACTGCCGACTTCCGCAGGTTGCGTCGCTCCTACCTCATCAGGTCGACCACATCATCGGGAAGCAGCACCGTGGTTCGGATGACGCGAACAACCTGTGCCTTTGCTGCATTCGCTGCAACTTGAACAAAGGCCCCAACATCGCGTCTCTCGACCCCGAGACTGGCCTTCTCGTGGCGCTGTATCATCCGCGGTCCAATGTGTGGGGTGAGCACTTCTCGGCCGCGACGGACGGCGCCGTCAACGGGCTGACCGCGGAGGGACGGGCCACGGTTCTGGTGCTGGCGATGAACGAAGAGGATCGAGTTCGCCTGCGCGCACTCCTCATCCGTCAGGGCAAATACCCGTGACGGAGGGCGTGTGAGCTGGGCGGCCAACCAGGGCAAACGCATCTAATTGGGGCATCAGGGTTTCGGGTGGCTCCCCGACGAGGCCGCGAACGGGCTGCCGGCCGGCTCGGCAAGCACGTCGTTGGACGTGGGGCGGCTGCGGTACCGTCACCATGTGCATGACACCGACCTCTACCAGCACCTGCTTGGCCTCATCGCTCCGTGGAAGGTCAGCCGCCTCGAACTCGACGTGAAGGGGCAGCGGGTCGACGTGTACGCGGAGCACAGCAAGCCCAAGACGTGGGACTGCCCGGAGTGCGGGACTGCCTGCGGCCTGCACGACCACGATGACGAGCGGACCTGGCGACACCTGGACAGCTGCAACTTCCAGACGATCCTGCACGCCCGCGTGCCGCGCGTGAACTGTCCGACCCACGGAGTCCGGCAGGCGCGGGTGCCGTGGGCCGAGCCGCGGTCGCGGTTCACCTCCCTGTTCGAGCGGTTCGCGATCGACGTGCTGCGTGAGACCAACGTCGCGGGCGCCGCGAACATCCTCGGCTTGAGCTGGGACGAGGCGCAGCACATCATGGAACGCGCGGTTGCCCGCGGCGTGCAGCGCCGGCCCCACGAGGTCCCGCGCGTGATGGGCGTCGACGAGAAGGCGCTCGCCAAGGGCCAGCGCTACGCCACGCTCGCCTACGACCTGGAGGCGGGCCACGTGATCGGGATCGCGGAGGGCCGCAGCGGCGACAGCCTCGTCGCGTGCCTGGGGCGGTTCTCCCTCAACGACTTGGCGGGGGTCGAGGCGGTCGCGATGGACATGTCCGCCGCGTACGTCCAGCGGGTCCGCGCGATCGTCGCCGACGCGGACCAGCAGATCGTGTTCGATCGGTTCCACATCGCGGCGCACATGAACAAGGCCGTGGACCAGGTCCGCCGGGGCGAGAACAAGGTGCTGCGCCTCGACGGCGACGAGCGCCTGGTAGGTTCGCAGCACATGTGGCGTTACGCTGCGGAGAACCTGCCCGCGACGTACGAGGACGACTTCGCGGCCCTGCGCGCTTCGGGGCTGAAGACCGCGCGGGCGTGGGCGCTCAAGGAGTCGCTGCGTGAGCTGTGGGGGCAGCGGAGCCGCGCGGCCGGCGAACGCTGGTGGGCGGCCTGGTACAGCTGGGCGGTGCGCTCCCGCCTGCCCCCGGTGAAGAAGGTCGCCGCGATGATGAAGCGGCACCTGCCGAACATCCTGACTTACTTCACGCACCGCATCACGAACGCCGGCAGCGAGGCGATCAATTCGGTGATCCAGATGCTCAAGAAGCGCGCCTTCGGATACCGCAGCTTCCCGAACTTCAAGACGGCCGTGCTGTTCCACTGTGGCGGCCTATCCCTCTATCCGAGCCACCTGAAAGCCGGATGAGCCTCAAGAAAGCCCCCAAAGAGCGACACGTTCTCGATCTCGCAGTAGCTCGCTCGCGTAGCGTTGGCCTCGCTACACCGCCGCCGGTGGCGCTTCCGTTCCGCGCAACAGCAGCGCCGCGGCGAGATAGAGCACCGCACCGATCAAAACGACGTGCTCGAACCCGAGCATCATGGCGAGGCCCAGCGAGCAGACGCTCGCGAGTACGCCGGCAGCGCCATTGACCGCCCAGAACCACGGCTTGTCCGTGTCGCCAAAGCGGGTCATCCCCGACGGGAACGCGAAGCCCATCAGGAACCCGGGGGGGACCAGCATCAGGAGTGCGATCGCCACGCGCAGCGGGAACGCGAGACCGAGTGCGCCCTGCAGCAATGGATCGAGCATTAGATTTAGACCGCTCAACAGCACAGCGAGGACAGGGGCCCAGCGCTGCACGCGCGCCAGCGGCACCTTCGCAGCGACGAACGATCCGCTGCCGGCCCCGAGCAGCAGGGCGGCGATCACCACGGTCGTCGCGTACGACGGATGCCCGAGGAACAGGATGAACCGCTGGATCCAGCCGGCCTCGACGAGCATGAAGCCAAGCCCGATCGACGCAAAGTACGCGCTCCCCCGCCAGAAGCCGGCCGCACCGCGCCGCCGCCGCGACAGCGCGAATGGCGCGAAAAACAGCGCGATCGTGGCGATGCCGATGATCACGATGAGCCGGCGAAGCAGCAACACCGAGTGCTCGTTGGGCGACAGGTTCGGCGCGATCTTGGAATCGACGCTGCCGAACAGGCTGACGTTCTGGAAAAAGAACGGACGGTCATCCGTTGGCGGCGAGAGATCGACGCCGTGTTTGGAGAGGAAGCCAGCGCCCTCGATCAAGACCCGTGCGACGGGCGATTCTTGCGGCGTCGCCGGCCAATCGAACGTGTATCCACGCGTGGCGAGGAGCTCGCGAGCCTTCACGAGCGTGGCCTCCGAGAACGGCTCACGTGACATCAAGAGATTCGAGACCCAACCACCGCGGATGATCACCATGTGGCGATCTGGATCCGCGATGCCCTCGGCGGCCAACGCTGCGCGAGCGAGGAGCGCGAGGCGCGCCGCCTCGAGGTAGCGCCGGCCGCCGTTCCAGCGGCTGATCGAGAGCATGCCGGTCGGCGACAGGCGATGGAAGTACAGCTGCATCGCCTCGAGCGTGTACAGGTGGTTCTCGCTGAGCGCGAACGCACCCGCCGCGGTCGCCGCCCAGCTGTCGATCAGCGAGATCTGAAGGAGGTCGTAGCGGTTCTTGGTGCGCGTCAGGTACGAGCGACCCTCACTCGCGATCGCGTGGACACCGGGCCGGTGATAGACGTTGCCCGAGAACTCGCGGAACTCGTCCGACAAGACATCGATGATCGCGGCGTTGAGCTCGACGGCGTCGATGTCGGTGGCACCTGCCGCGAGTGCCATCAGAATGTCGCGTCCGCCGCCGCCACCGATCACGCACACCGTCTTTGGCGGGCGCAGCTCGTAGCCGACGGCGGTGACATCCCAGAACAGGTGCGGGAGACTTGCCGGCTCACCCTCGAGCTTGGTGATCGGCGTGCCCGCGGAGCCGTCCTGCTCGAGCCAGTACTGGCTGAGTGTGACGTTCTGGTCGTACTGTTTGCCGAAGCCCCAGCCGAACACGCGGTTGCCCTGGAACGGTTGGTTCCAGATCGTGAGCTTCGCCGTCGGGGTCCACCGTTCCCACAGGATGCGCGACGCGTCCTCCTTGTAATCCTTCGCATAGCGAAGCATGTACGGCTCGCCCCAGACGATCGTGCCGAGGAGCGTCAGCGCGAGCGCTGCGGACACCCATCGCCGGCTGCGCCCGAGCACTGCGTCCGCGACGAGCGGCAAGAATCCGCAGCCGACGATCAGCATCGGCGTGGGGACGATCCACATCAACGGAACGACGGTGAGCGCGCCGATCGTCGCGCCGATCAGATCCGCGCCGTAGACGCGACCGACCTCGCGACCTCGTGCTTCCATCAGTAACAGGCACACCGCGCTACCAAGCGCGATCGCCGTGACGAGGATCGCGGCGCTGATCAAAAGGACACCGGGCGGGAACATCGTGCCGAGCCCAGCGACCGTACCCTTGCCGCGATCGAAGTCGTCACCGAAGCGGAAGATCACGATGATCGACAGCGGCACGGCGATCGCCGCGGCGCGCATCGCCCACGCCAGCGCAGCCCGCCCCGGCGGCCGCAGCGCGAACCACACTCCGGGCGCGCCGAGGCCGAGCATCGCGAGCGAGATCGAGAGGAACGCGAAGTGGTACCAGAGGACGACGCTGAGGATCCGTGTGATCGCGACCTGGTAGATCAGCGTGGCGCACGCGATACAGCCGATCGCGACGTAGCTGCGCAAGGAGGGATTCAAGTTGCAGCAAGGATAGACCACGCCGCAGCGAGCCGCAACCCGGCGTCAGGATCCGTAGGGTTCCTCGACGTCCGTGGGCGTGGGCTTGGGCGCCGACGGCATCGACGAGTTGCCACAGTTCAGGTTCACCTTGGAGCCCGACAGCGTGGTCGACGAGCCGCCCTTGATGTTGGCCTTCGCATCGGTGCCTCACTGTCCCGCGCCACCGGCGTGAATCTCGAGCCTCTGTCCTGCCTTGAACTCGGCGTCCTTCGCGACGATCTGCATGTCGCCCTTGGAAGACTGAAAGCACACGTCGCCCTTGATCGCCTCGATCGTGATCTTGTTCTTGTCGGCCTCGAAGGCAGGGCAAACGCATCTAATTTCGGTCGGCAAAGGACACGAGTACCTGGGTAAGAAAGTCGTCGCTCCATCCGGCCTTGAGGCGCCGGTTCTTGATGCCGACCTTGGACGCCGTGTCGCGTAGAAGGTTGAGTGCGATACGACGAACGACCGCGAAGTTCTCGGCAGCGTTCTCGGCGCGGAGGCGGGAGTCGTTCTCGCGGAACGCTACGTCGAGCGACCAGTGCAGCTTGTTTTCGATCTGCCAGTGGCCGCGGACTGCCGCCAACGCTTGCTTGGCCGTGAGCGTCTTCCTCGATGAGCTGAACCACCGCGTTCCGCGCGTCACCTTGCCGTCGACGGTACGCTCCGAGTCGAAGCGCATGATCTTCGCGAGTCTCGACCAGCGCGCGGCTTCGGGAAAAGTATCGGGGATCGGGCGCACCCAGCACTCACGTGTCTCCTTGCGACCACGGCACGTCTGGGTTGTCATGGCGTGGGTCGCGCGGGTCGCGTGGTCCTCAGGGCCCGCGAATGGACAAATCGATCGATGATCGCGGGCGAGCCGCCCCGCGGGCGAGGCGCGACGAGGGAGCGTACCCGTCGCTACGCGACCGAGGAGCAACGACGCCCCCGGGGATGGATCGACCGCGAGGGCGATTGAGATGTCCATTCGCGGGTCCTCAGGGACCTCAGCCTTGAACTGCGCTTGGACGGCCGCGTGGAGCTTCGGTTGGTTGTCGCGGACGGAAAGCAGGTAGTCGCCGCCCGCATCGGTGATCTTGGTCGCAATTTCGGTCTGGCATCCGGCGGCGTCGATCGTCACGAGGCAGGTCTTGAGCAGCAGCAACTCCAAGAGGCGCGGAATCGCCGCGATTTCGTTCGAGCCCACGTCCGTTCCAACTTGGCCGAGCACTACACCGTTCGCGGTGCTCCACGCGCTGACCATCGTGATGAAGCCGGCACCGCTTGCCTTGTCGAGCGAGCGGCAACACCTTCCCGTCGATCGCCACGACATCACGTTTCGTCGCCTCCGCGACGCCGCGCATCCACTTCGTGAACATCTGTTCGAGTGCCGTCGGAGTTTGCAGCTTCGTCATGCGCCCCAGCAGATCACATCAGTCTTCGCTGTGAGAACACCTCCGGATATTCATCCGTCAAGTGATCGATCGCCCCTCGGTGTTTGATGCGATCGCCCTGGCCTCGGCGGTGCGGATCTGAGCCGCAAACACGCTGGCCAGGTCGTAGAGCGGTCGCATACCCAGATCCTACTACGGGCTGGGCTGCGGCGAGCTTCCTGGCTGGACCGGGAGGTCCCCCAGGATGGCAATCGTGGGGTCATTGGCAGGGGTAGCGCCGGTGGGGCGAGCCTTCTCGGTGCCTTGCGCATCGCCTGCGACGAGGCCCACGACCATGCGGTCGGCCACCCAGTCGGGCGGAATGGTGATCGCGAACCTCTCGCGGATGAGGTCGCCTGCGCGCCAGCGGTCGGTGGCGAACGCCCCGTCCGCGGTCGAGCGATAGGCCGAGCGGATCGCGCTGAGTGGCACCGGATCGCCGGGGGTACCTGCGGGCCAGGCGACGAGCTGGAAGCGCAGGTGGAGAGCCGTGGGCTCCCGCGCGCGTAGGTACACGTGGATGTCGGTCTTGGCACCCGGCATGTAGACCTTGCCCGCAGCAGGCCCGACGCCGAGAATCTCGATCGTGCCTTCGGCGAGCGTCTGGCCCGCAGTCGTGATCGGCGGCAGCTCGTTCGTGATCACGTCCGACATCTGGCGAAAGGAGTGGTTGAACACGGGATCGCGCGCATAGAGGACACGGTCCATCCACAGCTGCAGCGCCTGCTTCATGAGCGCGAGCGCGGGCGGACTCTTCGGGGCGAGGTTGTCGTGCTCCCACGGGTCGGCCTTGAGATCGAACAGCTCGGTGACGTTGGTATGGAGGTAGAAGATCAGCTTCCAGGCCTCGGAGATCGCGGCGCGCTGCTTCTTCGGCGCGTTGGTCTCCGCGAACACGATCCGATCCTTGTCCTCGCGGCCCGCGAACAGCGCGGGCACGAGGCTTCGACCCTCGAACGACAGGTCGCTGACATCGATGCCGCACAGCTCGGCGATGGTCGGGACGATGTCGAGGGGCGTGACCGCTCCACCGATCGTCCGCGCCGCGTTGTCGGGGATGTAGAAGACGAGCGGCACATGCAGCATCTCGCGATACAGCGCCGTGCCGTGCGTCCCGAGCGGAATATTGTGCTCGGCCATGCTGTCGCCGTGATCGCTCGTGATGATGATGATCGTGTTGCCGCTGCTCGGGAGGCGGCGCAGCTCGTCGAACAATCGGCCGAGCTCCTGATCGGTCCACTTGAGCTCGGCGTCGTAGAGGTCAGACTCGCTCGAGCCGTAGTCGACGACGTTCGGATGCGCTACGTAGCGCCCGTGCGGGTCGATGTAGTGCGCCCACAGGAACCACTTCTTGCCCTGTTGTCGCGAGATCCAGGCGAGCGCGTGATCGGTGACCTTGTCGGCGGCGACCCGATACGGATCGCCAGTCTTGCCGATCGAGTTGTCGTAGTCGTCGACACCCTGGTCGAGGCCCCAATCATTCCACCACTCGTGCGAGCCGATCACCCCGGTGCCGTACGCGGCGCGCTTCATGATCTCGGGAAGCGTCGTGTTCTCGGGGAGGATTTTCGGCGGGGAGACCTTGTCGTTGATCGCGATCCCCGAGTGGAAAAACTTCGAGGTCAGGATCGCCGGGATCGACGCCATCGTGCCGGCGGACGGCGCCTGCGCCCAGGTGAACGAGGTCGAGCGCTTCACGAACTCGGCGAGGCGCGGCGTCGTGTCTCGCGCCTTGGTGCTGGTCGGATAGCCGCCGAAGCTGGTGCGATCGTAGCGCATGGTATCGATCGTCAGCAAAAGGACGTTCCACGGCTTCTTGAACTCGGGCGGCACGCTGACCGTGGGGCCGGTCGGGGCGGTGAGCGAGGCCATCGAGAAGTCGCGGCCATCGCAGTTCTGATCGATCCGATCATCGGGGATGTCGATCGCGCCAGGGTTGATCTTGGGATCGAACGGCGCGCAGTCGGCCTCGCCGAGCACCGTGCCGAAACCATCGCGATCGAGGTCGTTGGCGAGGCGGATCACGCCGATCAAGCGCTCGAGCGTGGGCGACGCGGTGATCGCGACGTACTTGGTCTCGAGGTCCGCGCCCCACCAGAGGAGCGTCAGCGTCGACAGGATCGCCGAGCCGCCCGCGAGCGCGACGCCGCGGGATCGCGTGCGCGGGCGCACGCGGAGCTGCGATCCGAGCTTCATCGCGAGGATGATCGTCATCGCGACTAGTGCCACCCGCGCAGGGATGGACCCGATCGACTCGGGTAGCAGGAACCACGCGATCGGCTGGACGATCAGGATCGCGGTGGCGATCGCGATCCCGCGCGCCGACGCGGTGCGCTCGGCGGTGCCTGCGCTGACGAGCGCTCCGATTCCGAGGCCGAGTGCGATCACGACGACGGCCGCGATGGTGCGGACCGGCAGCACGGAGCGGCTCTGCGGCAGCGCGAACCAGACCGACGCAAGCGCCGCGCCGACCAGCGCGGCGAGGGCGAACCCGGCAGCGCGCCATCGGCCGAGTGGGTTGGCGACGCCGAGGGTTGGCGCAAGTGCCTCGGCGCCGATGGTCGCGGCGACGACGAGGCCGCGATACAGGAGCGCTCCGACGGCGGCGACGACCAGACCGAGCACCGCGATCAGTGCCGCGGTGAGCTGTGGCTCCTTGAACGTCTTCATCGCAGACGCGGCGCCACGCTGGAGGACGAGACCGAGCACGAGCGAGGTGACGACGCCGGCCCACACGCATGGCACGCCGCGGCGGATCCCGGCCCGGGGATGGAGCGGGCCGGGCTTTGCCCGGGCCGCGTGGACGAGCTGCGTCGGGATGAACCAGCCGCCGCGCCGGCCCTCGATCGGATCGAGCTGAGCGCGGACCGCGCGCGCGGCGACCATGACGAGCGACAGCGCCATGGCCAGGATGAGGAACAGGAGCAGCGAGAGCGTGAGCGTGAGCGCGGCCACGCGCAGCTTGCTCGCGAGGGTGCTCGCCCCCGCGTACGCCGACAACGTCACGACGTACTCGATCGGCGCGAATGCGATCGCGCCGCCAGCGGCCATCGTGATCGCACGCCCGACGTCGGCGATCGCGGCGTCACGCACGCTGCGGTGGAGCAACACGCATTCCGATGGTATCACGTTCCTCAGGATACGTGCCGTTTGCTGCTCATCTCACGATCGAGGGATTTCCTCGCACGGCACGGCACGGCTGGCTGATCGCGATCGCCGCCGCCTACCTCTACGTGTTCCCGTACTTCCCGAAGATTCACAGCGCGAACGAGCGCATATCGCGTCGTTCGCCAGGCGGCGTGCGATCGCGGTGACGGCCGCCAGATTCGCCGAGGCGTCGAATTTCGTCGGGCTAGCCGGGGCCGCCAACTCGAGCGGGTTGGCGGCGGTGTGGATGTCGGCGGCTCCACTCGCGCCGCGGACGCAGATGGCCGCTCATCCCGCTTGAGTGGAGGGGATGGGATGGGTAGCGGGGTCGATCATTCGCTATGCGCCGACGAGCTATGCGCGTTCGAGGTTACGCGATCCACGTCGACCTCTTCGACGCCGAGCCCCTCGGCGATCTCGGGCACGCTCGCGTTGCGTCCCAGCTCGCTCGTCCACGCGCGAATCCTCGAAAGGAGCTCCGCGTCGGCCGCGACCTGGAACTGCAGCATGGTTGGCTCGTTCGGGTCGCGCGGCTGGTCGCGCAGAGACGGGATCGACAGCGCCCCCAGCGCATTGAGGGGATGACTCCTGAGCGCCGTCCAGCGGGCCTCGTGCTGCTCCCGGGCAACCGCGGCCCGGTCAGGCAGCAGCGGGATAAACTGGGTCTCGTTCTCGGGGTTGGTCCACTCGTACTCGGGGTTCAACACGTCGAACCAGCCGTCTCCGCCCCGGATGCCCCACTGCTGCGGCAGCGACGCGCCACGCGGGTCGATCGCAGCGCTGGCGGCGGCGTGACCGCCGTCGCTGGCCGCGATCGCGGCCCACGTCGAAAACTGGGCAAGCGGGGAAGTAACCGTTCACGCCCTTGCTCCTTGACATCCACAGCGATCGGATCTGAATAGCAAGATCTCGACGCAGCCCACATACGACGAGCTCGTCGCGCTCGTCGCGGCGCTGCTGCAGGAGCAGGCGGAGGCACGCAAGGACTTGGCCGTGGCGCTGGCGAAGATCGTCGAGCTGGAGGCGAGGCTGGGGAAGAACTCCCAGAACTCGTCCAAGCCGCCCTCGTCGGACCAGCCCGGCACGCGACCTGTCCAGGCCAAGCGCGGCAAGCGGCGCAAGCGCGGCGGGCAGCCTGGTCACCCGGCGCGGTTCGCCGCGGACCCTGTCCACGTGGACCACGTGGAGCAGTACCGCCCGCCGGCGTGCGGGCACTGTTGCGCGGACCTCGCCACGGGTGAGCTGACCGGGTCGGTGATCAACCATTGGGTCTACGAGTTGCCGGAGATCCGCCCGATCGTCACGGATCATCAGTGCCTCGACGTCCGGTGCGCGACGTGCGGGCTGGTGACGCGGGGCGACCTGCCGGCAGGGGTGCCGACCGGGCAGTACGGCCCGACGGTGCAGGCGATGACGGGCCTGCTGCGGGGCGAGCTCAAGCAGAGCGTGCGCCAGACCAGCGTGGTGATGACCGAGGTGCTGCAGGTGCCGATGTCCACGGGCATGGTGGCCAAGACGCAGGACCAGGTGAGCCGCGCGCTGGCACCCGCGTTCCAGGAGGCGCTGGCGCACGCGCAGCGCGACGACCGGGCGCACGCCGACGAGACCAGCTGGCGCGAGGACCAAGAACAGAAAGAAGAAGGCGTGGCTGTGGGTGGCGGTGACGTCGATGGTGACGGTGTTCCTCGTGCACACGCGTCGCAACACGTCGGCCGCCAAGGCGTTGCTCGGCGACGCCTTCGCCGGCATCCTCACGACCGACCGGTGGGCATCCTACAACTGGGTTTCCGCCGAGCGCCGGCAGCTCTGCTGGAGCCACCTGATCCGCGACTTCAAGTCCTTCCTCGACTACGGCGCCGAGGCGAAGCGCCTCGGTGAGCGCCTGCTCGCCGAACGGCGAACGCTCTTCCGGTTGTGGCACCGCGCGCGTGACGGCACCCTGACGCGCGCGGAGCTCCAACTTGCGGCTCGACCCGTGCGGCGCCGAATTCTCGCGCTGCTCGAAGAAGGCGAAGGTCTGTCCATCGCCAAGGTCAGCGGCATGTGCCGCGAGATGCTCAAGCTGCGGGCGGCGTTCTTCACGTTCATTGACGTCGAGCGGGTCGAGCCGACGAACAATGTCGCCGAGCGGGCCATCCGGTTCGCCGTGCTCATGCGCAAGGGCTGCTTCGGCAGCGACAGCGCCAAGGGCAGTCGCTTCATCGAGCGGTTCTTGACCGCACGCCAGACGCTTCGCACGCAGAAGCGGGACCTCTACGGGTTCCTCAAGGACGCATGTGCGGCTGCGCTTCAGGGCACGCCGACTCCGTCGCTGCTACCCGAGCATCTCCGAGCTGACCTGCGGACTGACCTGCCAAACGCAGTCGCCGCGTGAATGGTTACCAACTGGGTTTCCGCCGAGCGCCGGCAGCTCTGCTGGAGCCACCTGATCCGCGACTTCAAGTCCTTCCTCGACGACGGCGCCGAGGCGAAGCGCCTCGGTGAGCGCCTGCTCGCCGAACGGCGAACGCTGTTCCGGTTGTGGCACCGCGCGCGTGACGGCACCCTGACGCGCGCGGAGCTCCAACTCGCGGCTCGACCCGTGCGGCGCCGAATTCTCGCGCTGCTCGAAGAAGGCGAAGGTCTGTCCATCGCCAAGGTCAGCGGCATGTGCCGCGAGATGCTCACGTTGCGGGCCGCGTTCTTCACGTTCATTGACGTCGATCGGGTCGATCCGACGAACAACGCCGCCGAGCGGGCCATCCGGTTCGCCGTGCTCATGCGCAAGGGCGGCTTCGGCAGCGACAGCGCCAAGGGCAGTCGCTTCATCGAGCGGTTCTTGACAGCACGCCAGACGCTCCGCACGCAGAAGCGGGACCTCTACGGGTTCCTCAAGGACGCATGTGCGGCTGCGCTTCAGGGCACGCCGACTCCGTCGCTGCTACCCGAGCATCTCCGAACTGACCTGCGGACTGACCTGCCAACCGCAGTCGCCGCGTGAATGGTTACCAACTGGGTTTCCGCCGAGCGCCGGCAGCTCTGCTGGAGCCACCTGATCCGCGACTTCAAGTCCTTCCTCGACGACGGCGCCGAGGCGAAGCGCCTCGGTGAGCGCCTGCTCGCCGAACGGCGAACGCTCTTCCGGTTGTGGCACCGCGCGCGTGACGGCACCCTGACGCGCGCGGAGCTCCAACTTGCGGCTCGACCCGTGCGGCGCCGAATTCTCGCGCTGCTCGAAGAAGGCGAAGGTCTGTCCATCGCCAAGGTCAACGGCATGTGCCGCGAGATGCTCAAGCTGCGGGCGGCGTTCTTCACGTTCATTGACGTCGAGCGGGTCGATCCGACGAACAATGTCGCCGAGCGGGCCATCCGGTTCGCCGTGCTCATGCGCAAGGGCTGCTTTGGCAGCGACAGCGCCAAGGGCAGTCGCTTCATCGAGCGGTTCTTGACCGCACGCCAGACGCTTCGCACGCAGAAGCGGGACCTCTACGGGTTCCTCAAGGACGCATGTGCGGCTGCGCTTCAGGGCACGCCGACTCCGTCGCTGCTACCCGAGCATCTACGAGCTGACCTGCGGACTGACCTGCCAAACGCTGTCGCCGCGTGAACGGTTACCACTGCTGAAGCATGCGCCGAGACCGAGGAGGGAAGACAGCAGGAGAATTCGAGTGCGACGAGCCATGGGTACTCCGAGATGAGGGGCGCGAGCCGTCAGGGATTGACTCGCGGAGATAGACCGCGCTGTGACGGCGGGCACCGGGCCGGGGTTACAGCGCCGCGGCGCCCCGGACCCGGACCGGCACCAGCGACGGCGCATAGCGAGGACGGCCGCGCCGTCCTCCGGCGCGCCCGGGCTCAGCGCCAGGCCCGGCCCCCACACCGCGAAGTACGCGTCGAGGTCGGCGCGGCTGACGAACACGGGGAGCAGGCGGCGCCCCGGCACGACCCGCACGTGCGGCGCCCCGTCCGGCTCCGCGAGCAGGAACATCGGCCCATGCGCGGCGAACAGCGCGGCCGGGACGGTGCCCACGCGCGGCAGGGCCAGCAGCTCGCCGACGCTGGTCGCACGGTGCCGCGCCTCATCCTGCGCGGCGAGCAGGGCCTGATCGGCGGCGTCGTCATCGTCCGCCTGCGACGCCGCTATGCGCGCCCAGATCGTCGCCGACTACGCGACCTTCCGCAGCGCCGGATCGAACTGGTCGATGGGCGCGTCGACGCCGCGATCGTCGACGACGATCACCGACCTTCACCTCGAGCTGGTGCGGGCGCTGCGTGACGCTGGCGGCCTGGCGTGGGGCGCCAGCGACATCGAGGGCGAGCAGGCCGGCGACTTCATGCACTTCGACACCCGCACGATCCAGGCGTGCCACCGCTTCATGGACGCTCGGCGGCCGGGGCGGCAGTCGCTGCCGCGGTCTCGGGCGTGATCGGTTCATGCGAAGGCGCGGCAGGCCCCGACGCTGGCGCGGGATGGCCGTGCGTGGCAAGGGCTGCATCGATCGCGTTGAGGCGCTGGTTGGCCGCGTCCAACTGTTCGGGGGTCGACGCATCCTGAACCGCGGCATGGGCGTTGTCGTAGTCGCTCTCTAACGCATGACTGTGCGCACGCTCCAATCGGTCCGACATAGCCGTCAGGCGATCGTTGCTCCGTGCGCGCACGGTTTCAAGCGAGGCTTCGGTCGTTCGTTGCTGTTGTCGCCATTGCTCATGAGCTGCTTGTTGTTCCTGCAGTTCGATTGGCGACGAGCGCAGGATGCGGGTTGCTTCCTCGGCGCCATGGTCTCGCTCGAGCGCTGCGCGACGACTCTCATCATTGTGTCGCCGCAGCGCGTCGACATGCTCTGGTCCGGTGCCCGGTTCGAAGAAGCGTCCGCGACCTTCGGCATCGGTGGCGCGTGGAGTCCCGTCCGCATTGCGGGTTCGAAACGTCGGATCGATCGGGATATGTGCGCCCTCGCCCGTAATCTCTTGTCCCTGGGCATTTGCCGGATACAGCTCGGCGCTGCCCTGCGCATTGTGACGAATGATGACATCCGGCACAGCTTCGGTCGGTGGAACGACGTTCACGCCGGCGCCAACACGGCGTTCGATGTGTTGGCGGCGCGCATCGCCGATCATTCCGTCGTGATCGGAAACGTCGGACCGTGCAGAGAAGACCGTCACGCCGCGATCGTGAACCACGGCTTGTGTGTTTCCGCTGCCATCATTGGCATGGCCGATGTCGCCGTCACGCGCGCTGGGAAACACGACTTGCTCGTTAGCGCGTGCGCCAGGGTGCGAATGCGCGATCATCACGCTGCCTGCGGGAGGAGCGCAGGAGCTCTCTGAACCGACGTGGGCACTGACGCCAGGCTCGACGTTGCCTTGTGCGTTCCGATTGGCAGAGACCGCGATTTCGCGCTGTCCTGAGCGAGTCTGCAGACCGCGAACCGTCGACGCGAGCACGCCGCCTTCGTCCGCGGTGCCCACGCGGCTGCCCGATCGAGTAGTCGGCCCGACTTCCCCGTCGGGAACAAATTGCGGAGCAGCGCGGAGCTCGGCGTGTGCCTGCGCGGCGCGTGCTTGGGCACCGAGGTCCGGCGTGGTGATGGAAGGATCCGCGGCGGCCCCTGCGAGATTGGCGGGATCCGTTGGCCGGTAGGATCCTGGCTCAATGACGGGCGGTAGGCCCGCTGCGAGATTGGCGGGATCCGTTGGCCGGTAGGATCCTGGCTCAATGACGGGCGGTAGGCCCGCACCATGCGGCTCTGCCGTGGCGGGGCGACTCGCTAGCGGAACCTCGGCTGGTGAATTCGCATGCGCAGTGGCCGGTGCGTGCGCTGCCGCGGGTGCCGCTGCAGGAGCCGCCGACGCCGCGCCAGCGTGCGGCGTCTCGGGCAAGCCTGCGGCCCAGTCCGAGGGACTGCCGTGCTCATAGGGGTGTGCAGGAGCCTGACCCCGCGCGATGGCGGCCTGTGCCTCCGGCGAATTCATGTGCAGCGGCGCAAGCGGCGGCGCCGGCTCCGGCGAATTCATGTGCAGCGGCGGAAGCGGCGCGGGTTGGGGGCCCATGGGTGCGACGT
The DNA here is from genome assembly GCA_964203225.1 of Kofleriaceae bacterium. Lineage (GTDB taxonomy): Bacteria > Myxococcota_A > Polyangia > Haliangiales > Haliangiaceae > JABFXX01. The sequence goes on along the minus strand of CAXNMK010000030.1, from coordinate 5,305 downwards.
GCTCCGCCGGCGCCGCGGCCGGGCGAGGGCTCGAGAATTCCGACGGTGCGGGACCTCTGGGGAGCGGCTCGTGCGGCGTCGCTCCTCGGGAAGTGGCCGGTTCCGCAGGCGTCTCGTGCGGGGCTGCCGCCGCTGGCGCTTGCGCCGGCTCGTTGGAGTGCGCGGACGGAGCGCCGGGGGTCGGTGCATGCCCAATATGGTGGTGGGTGTCGCTGAGCAACATTCCGATCACGTCTGGGTGCATCACGTCATGAACGACTTGATCGCAGAACTGATCGACGGTCATGTGGTGGTTGGGATCTTGATGGGCGAGATGGATCACCGCTCCTACCGCCGTGTTGATCGGGGTAATGATGGCGTTGGTGCAGCGGTCGATCAGCCACGCGCGTCCCCGCGTTTCGAGCCATGCTGCGACCGCGCGAGTCGTCGCACTTCCGCCCGAGCGCTCGGCAAGGGCCAGGAGCTGCGACTCGGAAGCCGCCAGCACCAACTTACCGCCCAACGCGCGCGTGAACCGCTGCGTCAGCGGCCCCGAAAGGAGACAGCTGACCACCCCTGTAACCGATGCGGTCAACACATCGAAGACCACGTCCAGAAGGTCATGGCCGGAGATGTGTTCGCCCATCGCATGACGGGCTCCCAGCTGACCGCCCCCGACAGCTGCCGTCGTCGCGCCCGCGAAGGCGCCGGTCGTCAATGCAACGGCTGTCGTGCTCGCGGCGGCGCCAGCCGCCACACCGGTTGCGGCGGCCGCCATTGCAGGGATGAGCACAAGTCCGCCAATTGCGATGCACGCAGCACTGAAAACCTCGAGCCCCGTCGACGCGATCTCGGCCCCGTGCTGCGTTCGCTCCGTGTACTCGTGGACCCGTCGCGTGCATGTTTCGAACTGGGTACGCGCTGCCTCTACGGAAGTCTGTACCAGAGCAAGCGACGGCTGGTTTGGCGACGCCTGGAACGCTGTCAGAGCCACATTTGCGCGGTGCAGCGAGGCTTCGACGCCCTCCCACATCTCTATCGGCGGAATCTGGACGTTTCTGTCGATGTAGTGCGGCTGCGGCGCCTGCGGGCCAGCCGACGCGCCTCCCCCCATGACACGTGTTGCGACATTCGCTGCGATTGCGCCTGGCGCGGTAACTACCGTTCCCACTGCCGATGCCGCAGCAACAATTCGAGGGTGATCGTGAACCAGAGAGGCCAGCGGGTGGAGCCATCGATTGACGGTGTTGGCTGCACGGTCGACCGACTCCCCGACGCTCTGCCTCGCGTTGGCGACAGCATCCGAAGTGTGCGCGACGAGTCGATCGACGCCTGCCTGCACCTCACCCTGATGCTCTCCGCCCTGGCCAAGCCCCTCGTGTATTCGAATCAGCCGGGTATGGCCCTCCCTCTCGCCAATCTCACAATTGCGGAGGCGTTGCAGTGATGTGCGGATCTGCGCGATCGTGTGTGCCACCTCCGGAGACACGGCCGGCGCGCCGGGATGGGCACCAGCGGCGGGCGCGGCGGCATGGGCGGGCGCAGCCGCCGGAGCGGGCGTCGCCGACGTCTGCGCGGCGGCACCAGGCTGCGGGGTACGCATCACGCCCGCGCCACGCGCCTGCACCGCCGCCGGCCGGCCCGCGACCATCGCTTCGGCCGACCGATCGGCTTCGACCTCCGCCGCATCACCGGGCGTACTCACCTCGAGCTTGTATTGCGGCGCGTGCCCAACAGAGCCGGCCTGCTGCACCGTGTGCGCGACCTCGTGCGCGAGCAGCTGCTCGCCCGCCCTCGACGATGGATTGTATTCGCCAGCCGCGAAGTGGATGTCGTTGCCGACCGTGTACGCCTTGGCGCTCACCGCATCGGCAGCCGTCGCGGAGGCTTCGCCAGCGTGGATGCGCACGCCCGACAGGTCTGCGCCGAGCGATGATTCGAATTTGCCGCGCAAGCTGTCGGGCAGCGCCGAGCCCGAACCGGGCGCAGCGGTAGCGTGGTCGGCTGCCGCAGCGGGTTGCGGGCTACGCATCACCGCCCCGCCCGGTGGTGGGGCCTCCTGCCTCTGGACCGCGCGGCCGCCACCACCGGCACCGATGTCACCGAGCAGGCCCTCGGCCGACTGGCCGGCGACCACCGCGTCCGCCACGGCGTCGGCATGGCGTTCGTACGAGTCCCCGGGTGTATCGAGCCCACCTTTCAGGTGCACCCCGGCCCGCTGCTGCACAACGTGTGCGGCCTCGTGCGCCGCCGTGTGCAGGCTCGGCGACTCCTTGAACGCCACGTCGTTGCCGCTGGCGTACGCGGTCGCCTGCAGTCGCTCGCTCGCGACCGCCGCCGGCCCGCCGACGTGAGCCTGGATTCCGCGGACATCGTGACCGCCGAACGCCGCCTGGATCCAGTCGAGATGGGGGAGGGCCTTGCCGGCCCCCGTCGTGCCTTCAGCCGCGATGCGCTCGACGTTGGCGGTCGACGCATCGCCGCCGAGGCGCTCCGCGTCGCCCGTGCCCACGGCGCCGCGCCTCTGCACCGCCGGCGCGTCAGCGTCGGATCGAGTGCTGCGCGGAACCGCACCATAGACCCGCTGCACCAGGGTGCGCTTGCCCGGCGCAGGCTGCGTCTCGGTGGCGCGCGACGACTCCGTTCCCGGCCCTTGATTTTGTCTATTCCGCACGGCGGCGACAGTAGCAGCCCCATGTCGCGGTCGGATAGAGTCTATTTCACCTGCTGCGCATAACCATCACCACCAGCGCGACGAACTTGGCGTGCGGCGCCATCCGCGCATAAAAGCGGCGGGGGTTTCGCCCGATCGAAGGAAGCGGGCCGCTGAGACGCGCGACCGGCTGCGAGTGGCCCGGCCTCAGCCTGCGCCACACACTCGCGCCACACACTCGCGCCGCACGTCGCCGCGCGCATAGTTTAGATGCGCTCGCCCTGTAGCCCGCCAGGTCGGATAGACTGGACTCGATGCTCTGGTGGGTGCTCATGTTGCTGTCGGGATGCGGCAGCGTCGGGTTTGACGCCAGGCTCGCGGCGGATGCTGCCCCGGATGTCGCGCCGATCGAGTGCCCGGGCGCATAGGAGCGGATCGTCGCGTACGGGGGGTCGCGCGTCCGCCAGGCCGACGGCACGGACCTGGCCGTCCTCAACCTCGCCGACGTCACGCCGCGCGTCCGCCTCACCGAGGCCGCCCAGCGCCTCAACACCACGCTCGAGGAGCGGGTCGCCGAGCGCACCGGGGCGCTCGAGCAGGCCAACGAGGAGCTCGAGGCGTTCACCTACTCGGTCAGCCACGACCTGCGCGCCCCGCTGCGCGCCGTCAACGGGTTCGCCGACATCCTGCTCCAGGACCACGAGCACGAGCTGTCACCCGAGGCGCGCCGCCTCGCCACCACGATCCGCGCGAGCGGCGAGCGCATCGCGGCGCTGATCACGGACCTGCTCGCGCTGTCGCGGTACGGCCGGATGGCGCTGCGGTCGCGTCCGCTCGACATGGAGGCGCTCGCCCGCGAGGCCCTGGCCGAGATCGGCGAGCAGGAGGAGCTGGTGCGCTACCAGATCACGATCGCCCCACTGCCGATCGCGGAGGGCGATGCGTCGCTGATCAAGCAGCCCTCTGTGCCAATGCTGCTTGAGACAGTCGCTCCTCGATATCTTTGTACCGAGTGGCGGAGAATGGTCCCAAATTCGTGCCCAAGCCATCCCCAGTTCCCGCGCGCAACGTCGTCCCTTCCAAGGGCGAGCCCGAGCGGCATGAAGCCGTCGCGCGCCCTGCGCCGCCGACCGCGCACGAGGCCGTGCAACCCGGCACCCGGCGCCGGTTCACGGCCTCCGAGAAGCTCCGCCTGGTCAGGGCGGCCGAGGCTGCTGTCGCAAGCGGCGAGCGTGGTGCGCTCGAGGCGCTGCTGCGCAAGGAGGGCATCTACAGCTCGCACCTGTCGAGCTGGCGCCACCAGTTCGCCGTTGGCGGCGAGGTCGGCCTCATCGCGCGCACGCCGGGTCGCAAGCCCAAGCTCGACGCCAAGGCGCGCGAGCTCCTGGCCGTGACGAAGGAGAACGAGGCGCTCAAGCACAGGCTGCGCATCGCGAACGCGCTCATCGACCTCCAAAAAAAAGCGCACGAACTGCTGGGGCTCGCGCTCCCCGCACCGTCGGAGGAGGCATCCTGATGGCGCTCGTCGAAGCCCGCCCCCGGGAGGTCCCCGTCGATGCCGCCTGCGTCGCCGTGGGCGTGAGCCGCGCGTCGTTGTACCGCGCGCGCCTGCCGGCGGTCGCCATCGTGCCACGGACGCCCTCTCCGAGCGCCCGCCGCATCCCCGACGCCGAGCGCCGCGCCATCCTCGACACGCTGCACCTGCCGGAGTTCGCCGACCAGCCGCCGCACGAAGTCTACGGCGCGCTGCTCAGTCGCGGCATCCACCTCGCGTCCATCCGCACCATGTACCGCGTGCTCGCCGAGGTCGACGAGACGGCACCCCGACGCAACCAGCGCGCCCCGCACCGCCACGCGATGCCGACGGTGACCGCGACCGCGCCGAACCAGGTCTGGACCTGGGACATCACGAAGCTGGCGACCGAGGAGAAGGGCGTGTTCCTGATGGCGTACGTCATCCTCGACCTGTTCAGCCGGTTCGTCGTCGGCTGGATGGTCGCGACCAAGGAGTGCAAGCACCTCGCGGCCCAGCTGTTCGCCGAGACCATCGCGCGCCACGGCGTCGAACCCGGCCTGCAGGTCCACGCCGACCGCGGCGGCGCGATGAAGAGCGACACCCTCGCGCAGTTGCTCGACTCCCTCGGAGCGTCGCGCAGCTTTAGCCGGCCGCGGGTCTCGAACGACAACCCGCAGGCCGAGGCGCACCTCAAGACGATGAAGTACCAGCCCGACTATCCGGGCCGGTTCGCGGGGTCCATGCATGCGCGGGGCTGGCTCGCGCGCTTCTTCGCCTGGCACAACGACGACCATCACCACTCGGGCCTCGCCCTGTTCACCCCTGCCGATGTCTTCCACGGTCGCGTTGCCGAGGTCGCGGCGCGACGCCAGTCCGCGCTCGATGGCGCATACGCAGCCCATCCGGAGCGCTTTCCGAACGGCGCGCCGACGGTCCGCCTACCGCCTGCCGTGGTCACCATCAACCCCATCGTCACCGAGACCGTCGAGGTCGAGGGCGTGGTCGCCGTCGCCACCGGCGACGCGGGTGCGCCCTCCAACCTGCCGCCGCCGGCCCACGTACTACCCGACCTCGCCCAACGCGTAACTCTTCCACCGCCCGCCACCCACGTCGTCGCGACATAGAATGTTCATCCCGGCTGTCTCAAACTCGTTGAC
>CAXNMK010000029.1:0-45674 GCA_964203225.1 Kofleriaceae bacterium | reverse complement strand
TTCTCCAGCGACGCGAGGGGTGACGTCGCCACGCGGCGGAAACCGTGCAACGTTCCGGGAAGTCCGTGCGGGGCCTCGCGTGCGCGTGGGAAGGTCAGCAAGGCCTTGGAGCGGCTCGACGAGGCGAGTCCCAAGCCGTACTGGGTAATGCTCCTCGTGAAGTCACTGGCGCCCCGGCGAGAGCCTGGCGAGCCCGTGCAGCACGCCGCGAACCTCGCGTCCGCGCAGGACGCTTTCCACGAGCTGCGCTCGACCACCGTGATCGAGGGAGGGTTCGCGTACGAGCGGACCGAAGCCCCCCTGGCGTCATGGGCGGCCTGCGTCATCGCGATCTGCGTCACGATGTCCCCTGACGCGATCGAGGCCGTCCTCCCGTCGTGGCGTTCGCGGGTCCTCGGGCCGCTTGGTGACCGCTCCCGTCGCGGTCTCGCTGCATGGCTTGCGTCCTACGGAGGGATGCGGTTCGCGCCCGAGATGAACGTGGATGATCGTGCGCGCTGCCTGCTGGACGAGTACGAGACCGACGGACGCGGAACCCTCGTGTTCGGCGTGCTCCACGGTAACGCCCTCAACCAGCTCGAAGCCGGCATACCGAACGCCGACACCACCCTCAGCGGCGCGAGCGACGCGGCGTCCCAGCCCGCGCCGACCTGCCCGTGCGGTGCCCCGTTGTTCTACCAGGGGCCCTGCGACCCCGCGGCCTTGGCGGTCGACGGGTGGTCTCCAGGGCGTCGGTACCGGATCGCCAATGCAGACGGTAGCCCCGGCCCAACGTTCCTGAACTTCAAGAAGGCAGAGGCCGCGAGCGCGGATCGTGATGCGCTCATCGTTAGCGCGCGGGCGGCCAGCCTCGTCGTGCCTCCGCCCCCGACCACGTTGTGCGAGTTCGGAATGGCCCATCACCCCTACGCGGAGATGTCGTGAGAAATTGGTACAAGCCTCCTCCTCTGCCGAGCTACGAGATGTGGCTCATCCTCCAGACAACGGAGGACGGCCCCGTCGGCGAGGTCGCGCGCTTCGTGGCTCACACGCCCCGCGCCTCGCGCACGCTCACGAAGCACGCCGTTCGCGCGATGACGCTGGCGTTGTGCGAGCGGGGCTTCATCACACCCGCACGCCGCTCAGAGCTGGACGAGGCGAATCGCTTGGCAGCGAAGCTCTACGCCTCGTTCCGGCGGTGGCACAAGTTCGGGCACTGCGCGTGGATCGGAAAATTCTCGTTCTGTTCGATCATCCTGCGAACGATCGGGGACGAGACTCGGAACGCCTACTTCGAGCTGCAGAGCATCCAGCTGGACGAAGCGCGGCGGAGCATGCGCATCGCCTGGGCAGCCAAGATCGCCAGCGCAGCGCTGAAGGAAGGCGCCGCTATCGAGAACCTTGCGATCCTCGCTCGCTTTGATGCGCGTCAGCGTTGGTTCGCTGCGCGTCAGCGGTCGACGGCCTCCGTGCCCTGGACGCCCGGGCTCGTGCCCATCGACACCGAGGCCTCATCGTGAGCGGGCCGAACTCGGGCGGCCCGATCGTCCCGATCGTCATGGCTGTCGTGGAGGATCCGGCGTCCGTCGCGCGCCGCCTAACTTCGGCGCTGTCGCGGACGACCGCGGGAACGCGCCGCGCGTACGGGCTCGCGCTCAAGCGGTTCGCGTCGTACGCGTGCTCGTGCCTGGGCATCCCGCTCGCGCCCTGGTGGACGGTCGTCTGCTTGCTCGCCCAACAGGGGCGCCTCGTCACGGCGGACGTCGTTGACGGCTTCACGACGACGTCGTCTAAGTGCCTGGCACCGGCTACGGTCGCGCAGCGGCTCGCTGCAGTCAGGTGGGCGTTCAAGCTGTTGTACGAGGCCGGAACGATCGGCTGGGTCGTGTCCGTGCACGCGCCGAAGATCACCTCCTACCGCGACACGCGGGGGCCCGACCTCGCAACAGTTCAGCGGTTGCTTGATGCGGCGGACCGGATGCCGGGAATCCGTGGGCAGCGCGACGGGGCAGTCGTTCGCTTGATGTTCGTGCTCGGGCTCCGTCGTGCGGAAGTCGCGAGCCTCACGGTCGCCGACTGGGACTCGCCGCGCGGGACGTTGTCCGTGCTCGGGAAGGGGCGCACCCAACGGCAGCCGATCGCCGTCGCGCTCGATCTGCGCGCCCGGATCGACGCGTACGTCGCGATGCGGGGACGCGTTGAGCCCGAGGCGCCGCTGTTCGTGACGCACGGTCCCGTGAGCACGAACCGGCCCGTCGACGGCGAGACGCTGCGTCGGGTGCTGCGCCGGCTGTCGGCATCCGCGGGGCTCGACAAGCCCGTTCGTCCGCATGGGCTTCGCCACGCCGCGATCACCGCTGCGCTGGACCTATACGACGGGGACGTGCGCCGCGTCGCTCGGTTCTCCCGCCACCGCAAGGTGGAGACCCTCATGGCCTACGACGACAACCGGCACGACCTTGTGGGCGAGGTCGCCCAGGGGCTGGAGAACCTTCTTGAGAGTGACTCGTCCAAGTCTTCGAATTCACGTGAAAAGGCGTGTAAATCCCCATTCTCACACCTGGCAACGACCCGTCGGTCAGCGCCGGTCGGCCCCGACGTGTCGGTGGTCCTCGACCGCGAGGACGCGTCCAATCTGCCGAGCGTCGAGATGACGGTGAACCCGCAGGAGCAGGATCCGTGACGCCGACCGGAGCCGATGCCGCGAACGACGCGGCGACTAACATCATCGTCCTCCCGGATGATCCGGTGCTCGACCTCGCGATAACGCATCCGCGCTGGGCCGAGGTTGGCGCCGCGATTGCGTCCGCAGATCTCGCGGATGAGTGGGGATGGACGAACGCGGTCGCGCTCCGCTGTGAGGCCGAGCGCCAGTACGCGCAGCTCTGCGCCCTCGTGCGCCGGGCTCGGTCACCGGTTCGGCCGCGCCCGTGTCCGGTGGCCATCGCGCGCCGGCGGCAGATGCTGCGTCCGGTCCGGGAGGGGCGGTCACCGCGCCGCCGGTCGAAGGCCGCAGACGACGACACCTTCGGTATCCGTCAGGGACCCTGTCAGGAATCGGTGACCGTCCCGGCGGCCACGGCTGCCCAGATACCGAGCGCCGAGCCCGAGGACGAGGTCCTCACCGTCGAGGACACGGCCGCGCTGCTGAAGGTCAACAAGAACGTGGTCTACGCCATGATCAGCCGGAACGAGCTGCCGTTCCGGAGGGTCGGGCTGAAGCAGTTCCGGCTGAGCCGCCGCGCCGTCATGGCATGGTTGGCCGGTCGGTCATGGCAGGTCGCGAAGGAAGGGCAGTAACGATGTCCGTACGACGCGATGACAAAACGAACCGGTGGGCGTTCCGGTTCACGGCGACCAAGGACGGTCGCAAGCAGCAGCTCTACGGCACCCCGGGCAAGGTGGGGTCGCCGTACGAGCACCTGACGAACACGAAGGAGGGCGCGAAGGAAGCCGAGCGGATGGCGCGCGAGGAGCTGCGTCGGCCCACGGTCGTTCACGCGACGGTGCCGACGTTCGAGGCGTTCACGGAGGAGGTCTACATGGACAAGATGGAGACGGTCGGGAACAAGAAGGGCAAGAACAAGCGGAGCGTGCTGGACACCAAGCGGTCGCACCTGCGGACGCACCTGTACCCGCGGTTCGGCGCGACCCGGCTCGATCGGATCGACGCGGTCGCGATCGAGGACTTCAAGATCGCGCTCCACAAGCGGGGGCTCGCGCCGAAGTCGATCAACAACGTGGTGAGCACGTTGCACAACGTGCTGGCGAACGCGGTCCGCCGCGGGCACCTCCAGGCGCTGCCGGCGATCGAGTGGCAGCGCGTGCCCCAGCAGGCGTTCGACTTCCTCACGTTCGAGGAGGCGGAGCGCTTGCTGGTCGCTGCCGCGGCGGACTCGTGGCTGGGCTGTGCCATCGTGCTCGCGCTCAAGACGGGCATGCGCCTCGGCGAGCTGCGGGCGCTGCGGCGTGTCGACCTCGACCTGGCCAAGGGGCAGGTGACGGTGTGCCGGTCGCTGTGGAAGAAGGATCACGAGGGCACGCCCAAGAACGGGCGGACCCGCGTGATCGATCTACCAGAGTCCGCGCGGCGGGCGCTCAAGGCCCACCGCCACCTGCGGGGCGAGCGCGTGTTCCTCGACCCCGACGGCCACGACTACACGATCGCGAAGTGGCGCACCGCGCTCTACCAGGCGTGCGCTCGGGCGGGGCTCCGGAAGATCGGGTGGCACGCGCTGCGCCACACGTACGCGTCGCACATGGTGATGCGCGGGGCGACCCTCAAGGTCGTGGCCGAGCTGATGGGCCACAGCACGATCACGATGACCAACCGCTACGCGCACCTCGCCGAGGGCGCGACCCGGGCGGCGGTGGCGACGCTCGACGCCCCGGCGCCGACGTGGACTTGCAGTACCGCTGCAGTAAGCGACGTAACTGCCTGAAACTGGCGGAAGCGCATGGGAATCGAACCCACCATGCCGCTGCTCTCGCAGAGCATCATCGGTTTTGAAGACCGAGGCCGGCACCAGTCCGGCACGCGCTTCCACCTGTGAGAGTCACACGGCGGCCGGCGGGCGGCAAGCCGGGCTGGATGACTCGGCGGGGCGTGGCACCTGCCTGGTGAAGCGGTTCGGGCAGGACATGCACACCGGCGCGCCGGTGTTCGACTCGCGGGCTGCTCGACGACGGCGCTACACCGGCTGCTCCGCCGGCTGGTCGCCGTCGCCGGCTCGCTCGAGGTCACCGGCTCAACCATGAAGGTTCAGGTCGGCCGGCGGGGGCTTGTCGGCCTTGGGCACGGCGGGCCTGGCGACCGGGGCCTTGGCATCGCCGGCCAGGGCGGGCGACGCGAGGCCGAGCGTCATCGCGAGCGAGCGCGCGAGGTGCGTGGTGGTCGTCATGTTGGTGGCGCGACTGTTGGCCGCGGCTGGGAGGAGGTCAACGCCGCGCTCGGTGAACCCCGGAACTCTCACCGGGAGCGCCGCACGTGTGGCCCGGTGCGCGAGGCAGATCGCCCGGCGCACCGCCACGCGCGGCGTAACGCGCTGGGGCATGCGGGTATCCCAACCTGCATGCTCCATGACGGCCGCGTGTACGTGATCCTGGGCGGCGCTGGCGGCATCGGCCACGCGCTCGCGCAGCGGGTGGTGGCGGCCGGTGCGCGCGTCGTGCTCGTGGGCCGGAATGGCGCGCGGGCGACCGCGGCGGCGGCCGCGCTCGGGGACGCCGGGCTCGGCGTCGCGGCGGACGCGCGGGACTTCGACGCGGTCGATGGCGCGCTCACCCAGGCGGTGGCGCGGTGGGGCCGGCTCGACGGTGCGGCGTGCTGCGTGGGCTCGATCCTGCTCAAGCCGGCGCACCGCACCGCGCGGGACGAGTGGGACGACGTCGTGGGCCAGAACCTGACGACCGCGTTCGCCACGGTGCGCGCCGCGGCGCCCCGGCTCGCGACCGGCGGCTCGATCGTGCTGGTGTCCTCGGCGGCGGCCCACGTCGGCCTGCCCAACCACGAGGCGATCGCCGCGGCCAAGGCCGGCATCGAGGGGCTGACCCGCGCGGCGGCCGCGAGCTACGCGGCGCGCGGCGTGCGCATCAACGCGGTGGCGCCGGGGCTGGTCGAGACGCCGCTGTCGGCGAACATCACGAGCACGCCCGCGGCGCGGCAGGCGTCGGTGGCGATGCACGCGCTCGGGCGCCTGGGCCAGCCCGACGACGTCGCGGCGGCGCTCGCTTATCTCCTGTCGCCTGACAGCGGGTGGGTCACCGGCCAGGTGCTCGCCGTCGACGGCGGGCTCGGCCACGTGCGCGCGCGCGGGTAGGCGGCTCGTCTCAGCGCGGGAGCACGGCGACGGCGACCTCGGCGGCCCGGCCGTCGAGCAGGGCGTACAGCGTGGTCGAGCCGGCGGTCACGCCGCGGAGGCCGGCGCCGTCGAACCGCGCGATCCGTGGATCCTCGACCTCCCAGGTCGCGGCGTCGGTGACGTCGCGGCGGGTGCCGAGGGAGTCCGTGACGGTGGCGCGCAGGGGCAGCCGGGCGCCGACCGGCGCGGCGACGTCGCCGGGCTCGATCGCGAACGCGACGATCGCGGGCGGGGTGACGTGCGCGGGGATCGCGAGCTCGCGATCGCCAAACGCGATCCGGACGTGGGTGTCGCCTTCCTGCAGGCCGATCACCCGGACGCGCTGGCCATCGGCGGCCAGCTCGATCCGCGCGATCGCGGGATCGTCGCTGTGCAGGGCGAACCCGTCGAGCCGCGCGAGCGGCGCGCCGCCGGAGCTCACGGTGATGTCGGCGCCGGCGCCGCGGGGCAGGGTGAGCTCGCTGGTGTCCACCCCGATCGCGCGCTCGGAGGCGCAGGCGGCGAGGACCAGCGGGAGCAGGAGGGCGTGCCGCATCTGCCTTCCGTGGTATGGCGCGCGCGGGAACGGGGCGAATTTTTTCAACGGGGTGGCAGGCCCACCGACATCGCGGGCCGCCCGAGATTCTCGGAACGAATCGGACCTGACGAGGGGGTGATGCGTCTCCTATACTGAGGCAGCCGGATCATGCCGACCCCGACGCGCCGCCGATCGCGGATGAGCGCGCGCACGCTGTGGGCGTGCGTGGCGGCGGCACTGCTCGTCCATGGCACCGTCCTCGGCAGCGTGCAGGCGTTCGACGTCGCGCTCGGCCGCGGCGGGTTCGTCGCCACCAAGGGTGGCGCGCCGGTGCCGGCCCCCGACGCGCCGACGCTGACGCCCACGTGCCGCGGCGACGCGCTGCTCGCCACCGGCGCGCGCGCCGCGCTGTGCCTCGCGCCGTGGCGCGATGACGTCGGCGCGTGCGGGCAGGACCTCGAGGCGATGATGTGGCTCGACCTGTCGGGGTGCGAGGCCGCCGCCGATCCCACGCTGGTGGCCGCCGCCGAGGTCGCGCTGCTCACGCCGCGCGCCGCCGAGGCGTTGACGCCGATCGATCCCGAGCCGCTGCTCGAGGAGTTCGCGCGCCAGCAGCAACCGCCCCCGCCGGTCCCGCCGCCGCCGCCGCCCCGGCCGCAGAACCAGCCGCCGCCGCCGCCGCCCCAGCGCCCTGCGCAGGTGGTCGAGGTCGCGCAGCCGAACTCGGACCAGGAGCCGGAGAACGCGCGGTTCGTCGCCGAGACCAACGTCGTGGTCGACAAGCAGACGGTCGCGCGCGGCGCGGTCGCCGAGCCGATGGTCGCGAAGTCGAAGCCCGCGGAGCTGACGCCCACGCCCGATCCGGCGGAGGCCGCGGTCAAGGCGGTGACCGAGCAGCCGGCCGGCCGCGACCCCCGCGCGCCCGACGTCCCGGGCTCGCTCGCGATGCGCAGTCCCGGCGCGGTCGCCCCGCAGGAGGCGCCGCAGGACGACCGCACCCGCGGGGAGGCGACGGGCGAGCGCGGCCCGCTGGTCGCCGACGGCTTCATCCCGCGCCGCGGCGACGGGCTGATCGAGCAGCAGCGGCGCGACCCCGGCGAGCTGACGCGCGGGCAGGGCGGCGCCGGCGGCGGCGCGCCCCAGGTCCCGAACCTCACGCCGAGCCGGGAGGTGCTCGAGCGCGCGCTGGGCGGCGGCTCGGTCGATCACCTCGAGGGCGTCGAGAGCGGCGACGAGACCGCGCTGTCGGCCAAGCGCTGGGTCTACGCGAGCTTCTTCAATCGCCTCAAGCGCCAGGTCGCGATGAACTGGAACCCGGGCGACGTGTGGCGCCGCTCCGATCCCACGGGCACCGTGCACGGGTTCAAGACCCGCGTCACCGAGGTCCGGGTCAGCCTGTCGGCGACCGGCGCGGTCTCGAAGGTCGTGGTGACGAGTCCGTCGGGCGTGGGCGCGCTCGACGACGAGGCGGTGCGCGCGTTCCGCGCCGCGGCGCCGTTCCCGAACCCGCCCGACGGCCTGGTCAAGGACGGCCAGATCGTGTTCGCGTTCTCGTTCTTCTTCGAGATCGGCGGCGCGCGGACGTCGTGGCGCGTGATCCGCCAGTAGTACGCTGCCCGCGTGTCCCGGGTCGTCGCCGCCGCCGTGTCGCTCGTGCTCCTCGGCGCGACCGCGGCGCCCGTGCTGCGGGCGCCGCACGACGATGGCTTCCCGCTGTCGACGTACCCGATGTTCGCGACGCCGCGGCCGACCCAGCTCACGCTCGACTACGCGCGCGGGGTCACCGCCACCGGCGCGCCGTGCACGCTCGCGCCCGCGCTGATCGGCACCGGCGAGGTCCTCCAGGCGGTCGCGGTGATCTCTCGCGCGCGCGCCGCGCGGCAGCTGCCCGCGCTGTGCGTGGACATCGCGGCGCGCGTCGCTGCCGACCACGCGTTCGCGGACGTGGTGGCGGTGCAGATCGTCACCGGCACCCACGACGCGGTCGCGTTCCTGGTCCACGGCGTGCGGGGCCGCGAGATCGAGCGCGCGCGCTGCGAGGTGCGCCGGTGAGGCGCCTCGCCGCGTGGTGGTTCGCGCCCGGGCCCGCGGTGCGGCTGGCGGCGGTGCGCATCCTGGTCGGCGGGTTCGCGCTCGCGTGGCTCGTCGGGCGGCTGCCCGAGCTGCTGGCGGTCGCGCGGCTGCCCGCCGCGTCGTGGCACCCGACCGGGGTGACCCGGCTGCTCGCCGGGCCGCTGCCGGAGGGCGTGGTGGTGGCGGCGGCTGGGCTGACGTGCGCGCTGCTGGTGGGCGTGGTGGTCGGCGCCTGGTACCGGGTGACCGCGCCCGCGGCCGCGGTGCTGCTCCTCGGCGTGCTGACCTACCGCAGCTCGTGGGGCATGGTGTTCCACACCGAGAACCTCCTGGTGCTCCACCTGCTCGCGCTCGCGGCGGCACCGGCGGCGGATGCGTGGGCGTGGGATGCGCGCGGCGGTGCGCGCCCGGCGCCCGCGGCGGGGTGGGGCTGGCCGCTCAAGCTGCTGACCGCGCTCACGGTGTTCACCTACGTGCTCGCCGGCATCGCCAAGCTGCGGCTCGCGGGGTGGGGCTGGCTGGACGGCGAGCAGCTGCGCAACCAGATCGCGATTGACAACCTGCGCAAGGCGCTGCTCGGTGACGGCGTGGCGCCGCTCGGGCGGCTGTTCCTCGAGCACCCGGCCGGGTTCGCGGTGTTCTCGGTGCTGACCCTCGTGCTCGAGCTGGGCGCCCCGGTCGCGCTGGTCGGGCCGCGGCTCGCGCGCGGCTTCGCGGCGACCGCGTGGAGCTTCCACCTCGGCGTGGTGCTGCTGATGAACATCTGGTTCGTCTACCCGCTGGCCGGCATCGCGTACGCGTCGATGCTGCCGGTCGAGCGCCCGGTCGGCGCGGTGGGGCGCCGGCTCGCGCGCGTGATCCGCCGCACGCGGGAATAGCGGCGCGGGGCGTCCGGTTGAGACGGTCCGGTGCACCCGCGGATCGCGCTTGCGCTCAAAACTACGTCTGTAGTAATGCTACGACAGGTCTCGTAACGATGTCCCGCTGCCCCGACCTCACGGCCGCCGAGCTCCGCGTCATGAAGGCGCTGTGGGCGCTCGACCACGGCTCGGTGGCGGACGTCCGCACCGTGCTCGCAGCGCGCGGGCAGACGCTCGCGTACACCACGGTGATGACGCTGCTCGGGCGGCTCGCCACCAAGGGCGCGGTGTCGGTCGACAAGGCGCGGGAGCCGTTCGTGTACCGCCCGGCGCACCGCCGCGAGCTGGTGCTGCGCGAGCGCCTGCGCGACTTCGTGCGCGACGTGTTCGACGGCCAGGCCGGCTCACTGGTGATGAACCTCGTCGAGGACGCCTCGCTGACCCGCGCCGAGCTCAAGGCGATCGAGAACACGATCGCGGACGCCGAGCGCACGCCCCGGGAGAACAAGTGAGCCTGCTCGCGGCCGGCGCCGCGGCCCAGGGTGCCCTCGGCACGCTCGCGCTGATGGCGGTCCAGGGCACCGCTCTCGCGCTGCTCGCGGTGGTGCTGGTGCGCGCGGGCCGGCTGCGGCCGGCGTGGCAGGCCGCGATCTGGCTGGTCGTCCTCGTGAAGTTCCTGCTGCCGTGGGGCCCCGCGCTGCCGTTCTCGCTCGCCGATCTGTTCGCGCTCGCCCGCCCGAGCCCCGGCGGCTACCTGCTGCCGGCCTCGCTCGCCCCCACCGCGGTCGCGCCTGCCGGCTCGCCGCTGGTCGCGCTCGGGTGGATCGGCCTCGCCGGCGCGTGGGCGCTGACGTCGATCGTCCTCGTCGGGCGCGCGGTGATCGTGCAGCGCCGCGGCGCTGCCATCGCGCGCGCCGCCCGGCCCGCCCCCGTCGCCGCAGCCGCCGTGCTCGCCGCGCTCGTCGCCGCGCGGCCGGGGCTGCGACGGTGCGCGCCCACGCTGCGGATCGGCGCCGCCACCACCGGCCCGTACGTGATCGGGCTGGTCCGGCCGATCATCGTGGTCCCGCCCGCGCTCCTCGAGGCCCCGGCGCTGCTGCGCGCGGCGCTGCGCCACGAGCTCGCGCATGTCCGCCGGCTCGACGCGCTCGGCCGCGCGGTCCAGGTGCTCGCCACCGCGCTGTTCCCGATGTGGCCGGTCGTCCACCTCGCGAGCCGCCGGCTCGAGCTCGCCCGCGAGGCCGCGTGTGATGCGTGGGCGCTCGAGGCCGCCGAGGTGTCCCGCCCGCAGTACGCCCGGCTCCTCGTGCAGATGGCCGCCCTGCGCACCCCCGCGGCCCCCGCGCTCGCGAGCCCGCGCGCGCTCGATGCCCGGATCGCCCTCGTGCTTGGCGTCGGCGCCGGCGCCGGCGCCCGCCTGACCTGGCCGCACCACCTCGCGCTGCTCGCGTGGGTGGCGGTCGCCCTCGGTGGTGCGCGCCCGGCCGCCGCCACCGCCGGCGACGAGGTGTGCCGCTACACCCCGGCGATCGCCGCCGCGCTGCGCGACGCACACCCCGAGGCCGATCGCGATGGCGACGGCGTGCTGTCGCGCGACGAGGCCTGCGAGCTCCAGGCCGAGTTCCGCCGGCGCGTGGAGGCCGGCGAGGAGCTGGTGTCGCGCCCGGACGAGGCCGCGGCCGCCGAGCTCGACCGCGTGCTATCCGAGCCCCTGTGTTGCAATTGTGCCGCCGGTGATGGAGTAATCCCGTCTTCCGGTGGCGCCCCCGCGGACGTCACCTGCCAATGAGTCATAGGAGTGGATCGATGAACAAGCTTGTCTTCCTTGCTCTGAGCACCGCGCTCGTCGCGTGCCAGGCCGATAACAAGAACCTCGAACGCAAGATCGACCAGCTCGAGAAGGGCCAGAAGGAGATCCTGGCCGCGATCGCAAAGGGCGGCGGCGGTGCCGGCGCCCAGGCGCAGCGCCCCGCGCGGCAGGAGCCCGATCGCGCGAAGACCTACTCGGTGCCCGTCGACAACGACGCGTTCGATGGTCCGGCCGATGCCAAGGTCACGGTCGTCAAGGCGTACGACTACGCCTGCCCGTACTGCGAGAAGGTCCGTCCGACGATGGATGAGCTCCGCAAGAAGTACGGCAACGACCTCCGCGTCGTGTCCAAGCAGATGGTCGTCCACCCCCGCAACGCCATGGCCGGCGCGCTCGCGTTCTGCGCCGCGAACATGCAGGGCAAGGCCAAGGAGATGGACGCGCTGATCTGGGACAAGGGCTTCAAGGTCCGCCAGCTCGACAACTCGGACATCACCCCCGCCGAGGGCGCCCCCGCGGGCGCGCCGCCCGCCGCCGGCAAGTGCTGGGACGCGGCCGAGGGCTGCAAGTTCGTCGTGGGTTACGCCCAGGAGCTCGGCCTCAACGTCGACAAGTTCAAGGCCGACATGAAGGGCAGCTGCCAGCAGGTCGTCCAGGCCGACATGAAGCACCTCCAGGCGCTCGGCGTCGGCGCGACCCCCTCGTTCTTCGTCAATGGCCGGTTCATCTCGGGCGCGGTGCCCATCGAGAACTTCAGCACCGTCGTCGACGAGGAGCTGAAGAAGGCCAACGAGAAGATCCAGGCCGGCACGCCGGCGGCCCAGTACTACAAGACGTTCATCGTCGACAAGGGTCAGAAGACGCTCGGCGGCTGATCGCCCCGCGCGGTCGTTCACCACGAGGTCGGCCCGCGCGGGTCGGCCTCGTGGTCGTTTCTGGGTCGTTTCGGGGTACGGTCGGTTCGTGCACGCATCGGCGGCGGTCCTCGACCGCAACTGGGTCAACATCCAGTGGCTCGCGCGGCTGCGCTGGGCCCAGATCGCCGGCCAGGCCGCGACCGTGGTGCTCGGCCAGTTCGTCCTCGACGGCGCGCTGCCGATGATGACGCTGCTGCTCGTGGTCGGCGTGTGCCTGGTCTCGAACCTCGGGCTCGAGCTGTACTTCTTCGGCGATCGCCGCCGCGACGCAGCCGGCGTGCGTGACGCCGCGAGCGTCCGTACCGTCCACGACTGGCAGATCGCGGTGGTGATGATGCTCGACGTCGGCATCCTGACCACGCACCTGTACTTCACCGGCGGCCCTCACAACCCGTTCGGGATCCTCTACCTGGTCCAGATCGCGCTCGCGACGCAGCTGCTGCGGGCGATGTGGACGTGGATGCTGGTCGGGCTGTCGTTCATGGCGTTCGGCGTGCTGCTGATCTCTCACCAGGAGTTCCGGATCCCTCCGGACAGCTACGCGATCGGGATGTGGGTCGCGCTGGGCGTGGCGGCCGCGTTCATCGTGTACTTCCTGCGGCGGATCACGGGTGCGCTCGCCGAGCGCGAAAAGGAGCTGTCGCTGGCGCGCGGGCTGGCCTCGCGGCAGGAGCGGCTGGCTTCGCTCGCGACGATGGCCGCTGGCGCCGCCCACGAGCTGTCCACCCCGCTGGGCACGGTCGCGCTCGCCGCCAAGGAGCTCGAGCGCGCGTTGACCGGCGCCGAACACGGCGATCTCGCCGCCGACGCCCGGCTGATCCGCGAGCAGGTCGGCCGGTGCCGCGCGATCCTCGAGCAGATGGCGCAGGGCGCCGGCACCGTGGGCGAGGGCGTGGCGGCGTGCACGGTCGCCGAGCTGCTCGCCGAGGCGGTGGTCAGCATCCGCCCCGCGCCGACCGTGCACCGCGACATCCCCGGCGACCTCGCGGCCTGGCCGCTCAAGCTGCCGCCGCGGGCGGTCAGCCAGGCGCTGCGCTCCTTGATCACCAACGCCCAGGATGCGTCGCCGCCGGGCGCCACCGTGGTGGTCGTGGCGCGGCGCGAGGACCGAGTCCTGGCGATCTCGATCCGCGACCGCGGCCCGGGCATCCCGGCCGAGGTGCTCGAGCGGATCGGCGAGCCGTTCTTCACGACCAAGGCGCCCGGGCGGGGGATGGGGCTCGGGCTGTACCTGGCGCGGGCGGTGGTCGAGGGGGTCGGGGGATCGCTCGACATCCACACCCGCCCCGAGGATGGCACCGAGGTCCGCGTGCGCCTCCCCACCGACGTGTCGGCACCCCGCCGCACGCCCCCGGAGGCGGTCGCACCGGGAGCCACGTGATTGATACGTTCGCGCGAATCCCCCGAGCCGCCGGTGGTATCCAACCTGTCATGACCAGCTCGGTTGACCACAAGCCGTCGATCCTGATCGTGGATGACGATGAGGTGTACCGGAACCGCCTCGCCCGCGCGTTCGTCGATCGCGGCTACGACGTGCGCACCGCCTCCGAGTACGAGAGCGCGGTCGCCGCCGCGACCACCGAGTCGCCCGAGTTCGCGATCGTCGACCTCAAGATGCCCGGCAAGAGCGGGCTCGAGCTGGTCAAGGCGCTCGCCGAGATCGATCCGGCCACCAAGGCGGTCGTGCTGACCGGCTACGGCAGCATCGCCACCGCGATCGACGCCGTGCGCCTCGGCGCGACCTACTACCTGTCCAAGCCGGCCGACGCCGACGACATCGTGGCCGCGTTCGCGCGCGGCGAGGCCCCGCCGCTGGCGCCGCCCGATCACGACTACAAGGCGCCGTCGCTGGCGCGGGCCGAGTGGGAGCACATCAATCGGGTGCTCAGCGATGCCGGTGGCAACATCTCCGAGGCCGCGCGCCGGCTCGGCATCCACCGGCGCAGCCTGCAGCGCAAGCTCCAGAAATACCCGCCGAACAAGTGACCCCGGCGGGCGCGGGGCCGCCATCGGACGTCGAGCGAGGCGTCGCGCGCGGCCTCTGATCTGGCGCGCCGGGCCGTTGTTCGCGCGCTGCGTGCGTGGTCTGATCAGGCGATGTCCGGGCCTGCCACGCGCCGCTCGCTGGCGTGGATCCTCGTCGCGCACACCGCCGCGGCGGCCGCGCTCGGGGCTCTCGAGGCCGCCCGCCTCGGCTCGGCCACGCTCGCGCTCGCGCTGGTCCCGGTGTTCGCCGCGACCGGGCTGGTCGCGGGTAGCGTGATCGCGGCGACCGAGCGGGCGCACGCGGTGGCGGCCGCGCGGTGGCCGCGCATGGACCGGTGGTGGGCGACCGCGCTCGTGCTCGCCGCACCGACCTTGCTGATCTCCGTGCCGGTCGGTCGCACGCTGTTCCAGGGCGCGTTCGCGCAGACGCTGCCGCTCGCGGGCGCGGCGCCGGTGCTGCTGCCGGTGGCGGCGTGGGGCGGGGGCGCCCTCGCGCTCGCGGTCGGCCGCCGGGTCGGGCGCGCCCCGGACCTGACCACCCGCGCGATCCTCGTGCTCGCGTGCGCCGGCGCGATCGGCGCGGTCACGTGGGTGACGCGGCACGTGCTCCACACCGGCTACGCCGATGCCCACGTGGGCGCCGCGCTGGTCGTGATCGTCCTCGCGGGCATCGCGGTGCGGGTCACCCGGCGCGCGCCGGTGTCGCCGTACGTGGCCGCCGTGGTGGTCGCGCTCGTCGGGGGCACCGCGCTGGCGTCCGCGCTCGACGGCCTGGGCGCCCCCGCCGATCGCCGTCGGCTCGCCACCGCCGGGGACGCCGGCCGCCACCTCGTGCGGCTGTGGCGCGGGCTCGTCGATCGCGATGGCGACGGCAGCTCGCCGCTGCTCGGCGGCGGCGACTGCGACGACGGCGACGCGGCCCGCCACCCCGGCGCGCCCGATCGGCCCGCCGACGGGGTCGACCAGGACTGCGATGGCACCGACCCGGCGCCGCCCCCGCCGGCCGCCGCGCCGCCGGCCCCGCTCGCGCTCGCGGCGTGGCGGAACAGCGCGCCCGTGCAGGCCGTGCTCGCGCGCACGCGGACGATGAACGTCCTCGTGATCACCGTCGACGCGCTCCGGTTCGACGTGCTCGCGCCGGACGCGGCCGACCGCGCCGAGTTTCCTCACCTGACGCAGCTGCTCGCCGACGCGGTGTGGTTCCCGCGCGCGATCGCGCCGGGCGCCGGCACCGACATCGCGCTCGGCACGCTGCTGTCGGGCCGCCTCGATCCGTTCCAGCGGATCGACACCACGCTGCCGGAGGCGCTGCGCGACGCCGGCTTCCACACCAGCAGCGCGCTGCCCGAGGAGGTCTACCGCTACGTCGGCGAGACGCTGCTGTCGCGCGGCATGACCCGCGCCAAGCACGTCTACACCGACTGGGACCAGCCGGACGTGGGGGATCACGTCAGCGGGCCCACCACCACGAACGAGGGGCTGCGCGCGCTCGACGACGCCGGCCCCGCCCGTGCGTTCACGTGGGTCCACTACTTCGACGTGCACGAGCACCACCAGATCGACGTGCCCGCCGAGCTCCGCGCCAAGGTCTCGGGCGCCGCGGAGCCGCGGCGCCACACCTACCGCGCGCTGCTCGTCGGCATCGACGCGCAGGTCGGGCGGCTGCGCGCGGAGCTGACCCGGCGCGGCCTCGCCGACCGCACGATCATCGTGTTCGCGAGTGATCATGGCGAGTCCCTCGGCGAGGACCCCCGGCTCGGCGAGACCCACGGCAAGGTCGCGTACGGCGCGCTCGTGCGGATCCCGCTCGCGATCCACATCCCGGGCGTGCCCGGCGGCCTGCGCGCCGATGCGGCCACGCTCGTCGACCTCGCGCCCACGCTGCTCGGCCTGCTCGGCGTGCCGCCCGCGGGGATGACGCTCGACGGCGTGGACCTCGTGCCCGCGCTCCTCGATGCCCCCGCCGCGCTGCGCCCGGCCGTGCGCGCGCTGGTGACCCAGGAGGAGCTGCAGTGGGGCGTGGTCGAGTGGCCGTTCCAGCTGCTGGTGCGACCCGCCGAGGACGTCGTCGAGCTCTACGACCTCGCGGCGGATCCCGCGCAGCGCCGCGAGCTGGCGGCGCTGCACCCCGACGTGGTCACGCGTCTGCGGGCGCGCTATGCGGAGGTGCCGACGCTGCGGCTCGATCGCTCGAGCGACGGACGACGCTGGCGAGAACGCCAAGCGCAACCGCCGCCGCGCCGTGCGCTGCGATGAGCAGCAGCGGCGACGCCCACGCGGTGAATCGCGGCACCACCGGCGCGACCTCCGCGCCGAGCAGCGTCGGCCACGCCCCGGCGATCGTGAGCGCGCCCGCAGCGGCGGCGAGCGGCACCGCGAGCTGCGCCACGAGCACGCGCACGAGCGTGGTGTGGCGCAGGCCGGTCCAGGTGCCGACCACCGCCAGCGCGAGCGCCGGCAGCCACAGCACGTACATGTCGCGGCCCGCGGGCTTGTAGATCATCGGCGTCGACAGCGACGGCAGGCCGGCCACGGCGATCAGCGTGCCGAGGCCGATCACGAACCACCACGGCCCGAGCCACCACCGGCGCACGCCCCAGCCGGTCAGCGCGATCGCGACGGCGAGGCCGAGGATCGCGAGCGCGCCGGTGGCGAGCGGCATCGGCGGCAGCCCCTGCGTAAGGGTGAGCGGGGTCGCGAGCGCGGCAGACAGCGGCCGGCCGCGCGCGGGCGGCGTCAGCGTCGCGCCGACCGAGTCGGCGAGTGCGCGCGCGATGTCGACGACGTGGACGAGCCCGCCGCGGCCGGGCGTGATGCCGGCGCCGGTGATGCAGCCCTCGACGTGGCGGACCTGGGCCTCCTCGCCGCCGTGGCCGCCCCCGGCGAGGTGGCCGTGATCGGACAGCACGAACCACCGGGCGCCGGGATCGAGCGCGTGGAGTCCCGGCGAGCAGCACGTCGGCCTCGCGCGCGGCGCGCTCGTACCCGGCGCCGAGACCGTGCTTGTGGCCGGCGGCGTCCACGCGCAGGAGGTGCACGAACACCAGCGGCGACGCGCTGCGCACCGCCTCGATCGCACGCAGGTACCAGGTCATCCGCCACGCGACCGGCGCTGCGTCCCTGGCGGACGCGGTCGGATCGGCGGCGGGCTCGACCTGCGCGAACCCGAGCGAGCGCACGATGTAGCCGTGGGACTCGGCGACCGCGTGGCTGCCGGGGACCTGCGCGGGGATGCCCTCGCGGCCGAGCGGTGGCACCAGGGGGCGGTTCGAGCGGTAGACCACGCCGGTCTGCTGCTGCGTCAGGCCGGTCCACAGCGACACCTCGACCGGCAGCGACACCGTCGGAAATCCGACCTCCACGGTCACGGTCAGGCCCTGGCCACACAGCGCCCGCCACGTCGGCAGCGTGCGCGCGACCGCGGCGGTCAGCCCATCGATCAGCACCACGCGCGTGCGCGGCGTGCGCGGCAGGCCGGGGCCGGTGCCGCCGGGCAGGGGCGCGGGCTCGGCCACCGGCGCGTCCCACGTCACGATCGCGCGGATCAGCGAGCGCCGCACGCCGGGCACCGTCCACGCGAACGCGACGAGCACGGCGACGGCGAGCAGCCGCGGGACGAGCACGCGGACGGCGAACCCGCGCACCACTAGCGCCTCGCGTCCGTGGCGGGGCCGGCGTCCGCGGGCAGCCCGCCGAGCGGCTCGCGCCACGGTCCCTCGGCGAGCAACTCGACGGGCAGCACGCGCAGCAGCGCGGGCAGCACCTTGCCGCTGGTGACGAGGGGCATGTGGCCGTACTGCGCGCGTACGTACAGCAGGCGCGCGGTGCGGGCCTCGGCCGGCCACAGGGCGAACGCCGTCGGGAACCGGTCGAGCGTCACGGTCTCGGGCTGCGCGCGCGCGAGCGCCTCGGTGCCGAGCGTGGTGTCCTCGCCGACCATGATCAGCCGGTGCTGCGGCGCGCTGCGGTACCAGCCGAGCAGCGGCTCCTCCTCGCCGTAGTTCGCGTCGACGAGCACGAGCTGGTCGAGCAGCGGCTCGTCGAGCCAGGTCTCGAGCGTGCGGTATGCGCCGCTGTGCCCGAGGGCGATCGTCGTGGCCTGACCGCGCACCACGCCGGTCTCGTCCTCGACGCGCCGGATCACGTCGGTGAGATCGGGGTAGTTGACCGGCAGCTTCTGGGCGACCGGCGCCTCGGGGACGATGAACATCGCGTTGAGCGCGGACAGCGCGAACTGCTCGGGCAGCTTGTGGTTGGTCCACGCCGAGTCCGCGGTGTCGAAGTAGCCGTGGACGTAGATCACCGTGGCCGCGGTCTCGGCGCGGTAGCCCGCGGGGATCCACGCGTGGATCGCGCCGCGCGGTCCGTCGATCCGCACGTGGCGGCCGGCGGCGACCGCGGCGGTCAGCGGGTGGGGCGGGGCGGGCGGCGGCGTCGGCGCGGGATCGCCGGCCACCGCGGCGCCCAGCCACACGAGCCCCGCGACCGCGGACAGGCCGAGGCTCGCGCCGACCAGGTGGCGACCGCGCAACACGTCTTCGAGGGTAGCAAACTGCCGCCGGGCTCGTCCTTACGACCGGGCCGGACTGACGACACCGGAGGCGCGATCCATCGCCGATCACGTCGTTGCCGCGCCTTGCGCTCCGACGAGGAGCGCGGCGGAGCGGTGCCTCGCGCTCGGCGCGCCCCGCACCACCGGTGGAATCATTGCGACCCGGTCGGAGGACTAGCTCACGCCGCCGGGCAGGACCTTGAGCGTCGACCGCACCCGGGCCCGCTCGGCCGGCACGTGGACCGAACGCAGCAACGCCGAGCCCGGGCACGCGGCGAGCCCGGCATCGCATGCATCGAGCGCGGCGGCCGGCATCCCGAGCGCCTCGAGCAGCGAGATCTTCTCGTAGAACAGGTCCTCGAGCAGCCACGCGTCGCCATCGCCGAGCACGTCGAACGCGCTCGCGATCGCGCTCAGCGCCTCGCGCGGGCGCCCGAGATCGCCGAGCACCGCGCCGCACCAGTACAGGCAGGCGGCGCGGTCGGGCGCGCGGGCGAGCGCCATCTCCGCGGCCGCGAGGGCGGCGAGGTCATCGCCGGTGGCCGACGCGACCTGGCACTTGAGCAGCCAGCCCTCGACCGAGTCCGGATCGAGCATCAGGGCGCTGTTGACCGCCTGGTTGGCCTCACCGAGCACCGCGTCGTCGGCGGCTCCGAGCAGCACGCGCGCGCGCTCGAGCAGGCGGTCGGTGTCGGTCTCGTACGGCGTGCGCACGCTCGTTGACGCTAACACGCCGATCGCGGTGGTGCCCGCGGGAAGTTTGAAGCCGCGCTCAGCCCAGGAACGCGGCTAGCACGGGACTGCGGCGCTTGCCCAGGAGCCCATCGATCATCGTCTGGATCTGGGTGCGGGTCTGGTCGGCGAGCCGGTTGACCAGCAGGCGATCCTCGGCTGCGGCCGGGCCGTGCTGCGTGGCGAGATCGATCGGCGCGCCGAACTGAATGTACCACTTGCTCGGCAACGGGAGCAGGCCAGCGGGGCCCAGCCACGGAAACGTGGGCGTGACCGGGATCCACGGGATGCCGATGTTCTTGGCGAACCACGTGATCTTGCCGAGCATCGGCGCGGCCTCCTCGGCGCCGACGACGGCGACCGGGATGATCGGCGCGCCGGTGCGGAGGGCGAGCTTGACGAACCCGCCGCGGCCGAACCGCTGCAGCCGGTAGCGGTCCTTCCACAGCTTGCCCATGCCCTTCTCACCCTCGGGGAACACCGCGACCAGTTCGTCCTTGCGGAGCAGGCGTTCGGCGTTGTCCGGGTCGGCGCGCACGCCGCCGATGCGGTTCATGATCGGGCCGAGGAACGGCAGGTGGAACACCGTGTCCTCGACGAGCGGGCGCACGTCGCGGCGTGAGGGGTGATCGCGGCGGACCGCGTGCATCACCATCGCGCTGTCGTACGGCAGCGAGCCGGCGTGGTTGGCGACGAGCAGCGCGCGGCCGCGGGCGGGGATGTTCTCGAGGCCCGAGGCCTCGACCCGGAACCACCTCGAGTACAGAAACTCGAACAGCCACTCCCAGCGGGCGGTGGCGCGCGGGTCGTGCCCGAAATCGTCGACGATGTCGGACCGGCCCATCATCGCGAGCGTTCGCCAGCGGCGCCACACCGCCTCGAGCGGGAGCCGGCGCCGGAGGTCGATCGGGAACACCGGCGTGCGGTGCTGCTCCATCCGGCGCTCGAGTTCGCGCATCTCGGCGGCGGCCTCCTCGCCGGTGCGGTGGGCGTGGGACGGCACGTGCGAGCCGCCGAACTCGCGCGGCACGCCCGCCTCCTCGCCGAGGTAGACGTCGTCGCCGAGGAACCCGAGGTCGTCGCCGTAGGCCCCGTCGGGCCGGCGTCCGGACATGTCGAGCGCGCGGTCGATCGCTGCGTCGGGCACGCGCGGGTCCGCCTCGCCGTCCCAGTCCTCGCCGGTGGTGGTGTCGTCGTCGTCGTTCATGGGTCAGGCCTGTGCGCGCGCGACGTCGGTGGCGCCGTCCTCGGGCGCGACGCCGAGGAAGTCGAGGATGGTGCGCTTGATGGACAGGCGCGGGGCGAACCCGAGATCCCGCCGGGCCCGGGCGCCGTCGGCCACGCACAGGTACAGCAGGAAATCGAGGAACGACGGTGGCGAGCCCACGAGCTGGGTCGCCCACAGCACCTTGGACAGCTGGCGGGCCACCAGCTGCGGCATCGGCAGCGGCACGCGCCCGAGCAGCGCGAGCACGGTGGTGTACGGCAGCACGCCCTTGCCGACGATGTTGAACGCGCCGGTCGCGCGGCCCTTGACGGCCAGCTCGAGCGCGTGCGCGGCGTCCTGCTCGTGGACGAACTGCATGAGCGGATCGTGGCCCATCATCACGGGCGCGAGCAGGCGCGAGAAGAACCGCGTGTACATGTTCGACGCCGTGGGCCCGAGGATCGGCGCGAACCGCAGCACGCACACCTCGACGCCGGGGTGCTCCCTGGCGAACCGCTGGACCTGCTTCTCGGCGCGGACCTTGTCGTTGACGAACCGGCTGTCGCGGTGGCCCTCGAGGTCGGCCTCCTCCGTCAGGTAGTTCGGGTTCTTCGGGTGCGCCCCGTAGACCAGCGTGGTCGAGATCAGCACGAGCCGGCGCGGCTCGACGCCAGCGCACGCGTTGAGCACGTGCATCGTGCCGACGTCCTCGAGCTCGTGCGCCCACTCCGACGCGTGGGTCGGGTGGGACAGGAACGCGCCGTGGACCAGCGTGTCCACGTGGTTCTTCTCGAGCAGCGTGGCGAGCTCGCCGTCCACGGTGGGCTGGGTCAGGTCGATCTTGACGAACTCGACCTTGCCGCCCGGGGTCAGCGCGGGCGGGCGGATGTCGAGCGCGAGGACGCGCGCGTAGTGCGGATCCTCGTCGAGCCGGCGCAGCAGCTCGCCCCCGAGGTAGGTGCACGCCCCGGTGACCGCGACGACGCGGCCGCTGATGGTGGCGGAGGACGGCATGTCGCGCTTATAACGCAATTCCCCGGGTGAGCGGCAGACCTGTGATACGCAGGGCCCGTGGAGCCCGTGATCGCGGTCCTGCTGCCCCACGTGATCGACCAGATCGCGGCGGGCGAGGTGATCGAGCGGCCGGCCTCGGTGGTCAAGGAGCTCGTGGACAACGCCCTCGACGCCGGGGCCCGCACCATCACCGTCGAGGCCCAGGCTGGCGGTCGTGCGCTGGTGCGGGTGTCCGACGACGGCTGCGGCATGAGCCCGGCCTCCGCCCGGCTCGCGCTCGAGCGCCACGCCACCTCCAAGATCCGCGGGGTCGACGACCTGTGGGGGCTCGTCAGCATGGGGTTCCGCGGCGAGGCGATGCCGTCGATCGCGAGCGTGTCGCGGATGACGATCACCACCCGCCGGGCCGGAGATCTCGCCGCCACCCGGATCGCGATCGAGGCCTCGAAGATCCTCGCGATCACCGAGGTCGGGGCGCCGGTGGGCACCACGATCGAGGTCGCCGACCTGCTGTTCAACCTGCCGGCGCGCCTCAAGTTCTTGAAGGGCGAGGCGACCGAGGCCTCGCACATCACCGATCTGGTCGCCAAGGTCGCGATGGCGCACCCGCACCTCCACCTGCGGCTCAAGCACAACGGCCGCACCGCGCTCGAGGTGCCGCCCGATCGCGACGGGTTCGCGCGCGCACAGGCCCTGCTCGGCGACCGGATCGCCGCGCGCATGGTGCCGGTCCGCGGCGAGGAGGCGGGCGTCCGCATCGAGGCGACCTCGGCGCGCCGAGCTCGCGCAGGCGACCGCGCGCAGCGTGCAGCTGTTCGTCGGCAAGCGCCCGATCCGCGATCGCGGGCTGCTCCACGCGCTGACGATGGGCTACGGCGAGCTGGTCCCGCGCGGGCGCTACCCGGTGGCGGTCGTTCACCTCGACGTGGTGGCCGGCGCGGTCGACATCAACGTCCACCCGCAGAAGCTCGAGGTCCGGTTCGTCGATGCGCCCGCGGTCGCCGCGGCGCTGCGCCACATCGTCCAGGCCGGCATCGCGGTGGCGCCGTGGCGGGCCGAGCAGGCCGGCGCGACGATCGCGGTCCACGCGATGACCAGCGTCGCGCCGCCGCGGCTGCCGTTCGACGGCCACGCCGCCACCCCGATGTCCCAGCGCTACGCCGCCCAGCAGCGCGAGCGCGCGCAGCAGGGCTCGCTCGGCCTCGAGCCGGCCGCGGCCGGCGGCGCGTGGACCAGCAACCCGCGCGCGTGGGCCGCGCAGGTCCAGCAGCACGTCCGCGCCGCTGCGCAGCCAGCCGAGGCGGCCGGGGCGCCGCAGGGACCGCCGCCGACGCCGCCGCGCGCGAGGCGATCACCACGCGCGCGCGCCGCCGCCGAGGCTCGCGCTCGCCCGGCACGCCGCCGCCGAGGCCCGGCGCGCCGTCGTCGAGCGCGCGCCCGCGAGGCCGCGCCGGCGGCCGGACGACGGAGCGCCGCCGCCGGGCGCCGCCGCCTGGAGTTCTTCGCGCACGCTCCGCTACCTGGGCCAGGTCGACCTCACCTACCTCGTGACGTGATGGCGGCGAGCTCGGTGCTGATCGATCAGCACGCCGCCCACGAGCGCGTCGAGCTCGAGCGGCTGCGCGCGCGGGGCGGGCAGGGCGCCCGGGCCGGCGCCGCAGTGCCCGCGACCATCGACGTCAGCCCGGCCGAGCTCGCCCTCGCGGTGCGGGCCGGCGCGCTGCTCGCCGAGGTCGGCTTCGAGATCGAGCCGTTCGGCAAGGCCACCCTCGCGATCAAGGCGGTGCCCGCGGGGCTGCGCCACGGCGAGCCGACCGCGCTCGTGCGCGCGCTGCTCGCCGGCTGGGCCGAGGACGGCGCGCCCGCCGAGGGTGCGTGGCGCGAGCAGATGCTGACCGAGATCGCGTGCCACTCGGTGGTGCGCGCCGGCGACCGGCTCGCGCCCGGCGAGGCCGAGGCCCTGCTGCGCGGCCTCGACGCCGTCGAGCACACCGGCCGCGGCCCGCACGGGCGGCCGCTGCTGCTGCGCCTGCCGCTCGCCGAGATCGCGCGCCGGTTCGGGCGCTAGGTCGCTGGTTCGGAAGCGACCTCCGTCGCGGTGGCGGCCTCCGTCGCGGTGGCGGTGGCGGTGGCGGTGGCGGTGGCGGTGGCGGTGGCGGTGGCGGAGGCGGTGGACGGTGGCGGAGGCGGTGGCGGAGGCGGAGGCGGTGGCGGTGGCGGTGGCGGAGGTCGGAGGCGGTGGCGGTGGCGGTGGCGGTGGCGGTGGCGGAGGCGGAGGCGGTGGCGGTGGCGGTGGCGGTGGCGGTGGCGGAGGCGGTGGCGGTGGCGGAGGCGAGGCGGTGGCGGTGGCGGTGCGGCGGTGGCGGGGCGGTGGCGGAGGCGGTGCGCGGTGGCGGTGGCGGAGGCGGTGGCGGTGGCGGTGGCGGTGGCGGTGGCGGTCGGTGGCGGGCGGCCTGCGGTGGCGGAGGCGGTGGCGGTGGCGGCGGCGGTGGCGGCGGCGGTGGCGGTGGCGGTGGCGGTGGCGGTGACGGTGACGGTCGGCTGCGGAATCGGCGGCGCTGGCCGCGGTCGCGCGGTTGCCGTCTGCTTGCCTGCCGCGCGCTCGTGGCGCGTGATGCAGGCCGCACGTGCGCGCGGCATGGCGTCGGTCGCACGCGCGATCCTGGCGGTCGCGGGCTGCGCTCGGTCGCTCGCTGGTCGGCGTCGTCATGCGCGGGTGCCCGTTCGAGGTGTCGCGCGCACGCGCTGCGGATCTCGGGTCGGCGGGGGGCCGCCCTGGCGGCCTGCCGCGCATGGCCACGCGCCAGTCGCCGCACCGGCGGTGCCGCGCGGACCGCCGCCGCACAGGTGCGCGCTGTGATGAACACGACCGGTGGGCGTGGGCGCCTGTCGCGGGCCCTGCGCGTCGACGGCCGCTGTCGGGCGAGGCCCCCGCGCCACCCCGAGCTCCTTCGCGGTCGCGCGCGGGCCCCTCTCACGAAAGGACCCTGCTCATGTTCGTCGCGTACCAGGTCGCTCTCGAGCTCATCCGCGCTCTCTGCCCCGTCGTCGTGCAGCTCAAGTGCTACGACGCCAACGCCGCCGACCAGGTCGTGCGCGCGGGCACCAGCATCACGCTCAACCTCGGCGAGGGCGCGCGTCGCGGCGGCAAGGACGGCAAGCGCTTCTACCGCATGGCCCGCGGCAGCGCCGGCGAGATCCTCGCGGCGCTCGACACCGCGGATGCCTGGGGCTGGCGCGTCGAGACCGCCGCGGCCCGCAAGCTCCTCGATCGCCAGCTCGCCCTCCTGTGGGGCCTCTGCCGGTAGCCACAGGGCCGGGTCGCCGAGGGCCCACCTCGGCCTCGGAGGCTTGGCCACGCCCGCGCCCGTGACCGCGCGCGCAGCCGTGACCATGCCCGTGCCCGATGCCGCCGCCCGACCTAACCCCGTGAACGCACCTGTGATCGCCGAGATCGCTGCGGCACAGGCTGGTCCCCCCCCCGGCGCGTGCCGGGCAAGGGCGGGCTGCCGGCCCGCGCGCGTCAGTGGGTGAGCTTCCACAGCATCGCGCGCACGCGATCGAGCGGCACCTCGATGGCGGCGTGCTCGCCGCGCGTGATGTAGCCACGGGCGGCGGCGATGCGGAGCGCGGTGGTCAGCTCGGCCGCGCTGCCGGCGGCGCGGCGGAACAGGTCCGGCCGATCGAGGCCGGCGCGCTGCCGGCCCTCGCTGATGTTGAGCGCGATGCTCTCGGCGGCGCGGCCGATCTCGTCCGCGAGCGACTTGCGCTTCTGGCGGAGGCGCGGCTCGACGGTGGCGAGCTGATCGAGGACGGACAAGGACATCTCGAGGGCATCGAAGGCCATGGGCAAGCTCCTGCGGGGCAAGGGGCGCGCGACCGCGCCGGGTGGGTGGGCGTCGTCTCGCCGCATGCGAAGGAGGCGCGCGGCACTCGTGCCGGGCGCGGCGCCCGATGTGCGCGGTCGCACCGCCGTCGAGCTGTGGGGGCGCCGTGCGCCTCGCGTCGGTGGTGGCGGCGCCTGGCGCGAGGGGACGCGCGTCCCGGAGCGAAGGCGACGACGCCCACCCAGCCGAGCGCGGCGCGTCCCGAGCCCCGCGAGCGTGCCGCTGGCCGCGGCCCTGGAGCTGTCCGGCCGCCTCGGGCAGCGGGGACGGCAGCGGGGACGGCCGCGGTCGCGGGGACGGTCGCGGTCGCGGTCGACGGTCGCGGTCGCGGTCGCGGTCGCGGGGACGGCAGCGGTCGCGGGGACGGCTCGCGGGGACGGCCGCGGGGACGGCCGCGGTCGCGGGGACGGTCGCGGTGACGGTCGCGGTGACGGTCGCGGTGACGGTCGCGGTGACGGTCGCGGTGACGGTCGACGGTGACGGTCGCGGTGACGGTCGCGGTGACGGTCGCGGTGACGGTCGCGGTGACGGTCGCGGTGACGGTCGCGGTGACGGTCGCGGTCGCGGTCGCGGTCGCGGTCGCGGTGACGGCAGTGCGATTGAGGACCCCGTCGCGCTCGCGTAGTCAGTGTTCGCCGAGCCGCCAGTGTTCGCCGAGCCGTCATTGGTCACGGCCGCGGCAGCGGCCGCGGACGCCGCGGTATCGCGACCCATGCACGGGCTGGGCCCGTACGTGGAATTCGCAGAGCTCCGCTCCGTTGGGCGCCTTGTCTGTCCGGCAGGCGGACAGGTGTCCTCGAGCTCGACGGCGAATGAGAGGGGCCGGATGTCAGAGCAGCATGTTATTGCCTGAATCAAGATGGGCACTCGGGTGGGGTCGAAGATCAGGCGTGTGCTCGCGCGCCGGCTGCGCGAGGCGCCGGTGCAGGGCGAGCTGGATCTCGTACCTCGCACGTGGGGCGGGCGGCGAGCGGGGGCAGGGCGTCGCCGGGATCCGGAGCGGCACGATCCGCCGCACCGCGCGCGGCCGCCGCACGTGGCGCGGTATCCGCACCACATCGTGATGCGCACGCGGCCCGAGGTGGGGCGGCTGAGGCGAGGGCCGATCTATCGCGCCGTGCGCGCAGCGCTCGTGCGGGTCGGCGCGCGCGAGGACATCCGCATCGTGCACCTGTCGATCCAGCACAACCACCTGCACCTGCTTGTCGAGGCGAGCTCGGCGGCGGGGCTGTCGCGCGGGATGCAGGCGCTGTCGATCCTCGCGGCGCGGGCGATCAACCGGAGCCTCGGGCGGCGGGGCAAGGTGTTCGCGCACCGGTACCACCGCACGGACATCACGAGCCCGCGGCAGGCGCGCCACGCGCTGGCCTACGTTCTCAATAACTGGCGGCGGCACCGCGAGGATCAGGGCTCTGACGCGGCGCGTGCCGCGCGCCTCGATCCCTACTCGACGGCGAGCGCGTTCGAGGGTTGGCGGCCAGGGGCGTCCTCATCGACGCGCGCCTCTCCACCAGCTGGTGTCGCGCCGCTGCCCAGCGCCGCGCCGCAGACCTGGCTGCTGCGCGTCGGCTGGCGCAGGCACGGCCCCGTCGATCCCCGCGCGGTGCCAGGCCGGTCGCGGCGCTGAGCGAATGGCGCCCAGGGCCGCGACCGGGAGAGGCGGAGGCGGCAGCGGCGACGGCCGCGGTCGCGGGGCACGGCCGCGGATGCGGTCGCGAGGAGGGCAGCGGATGCGGCCCCGCGCTACACTCCGCGGCGTCGATGTCCGCGCCCGTGCCCCCCCGCCTCGTCGTGATCGTCGGCCCGACCGGCGCCGGCAAGACCGGGCTCGCGCTCGCCCTCGCGGCGCAGGCCGGCGGCGAGATCGTGTCCGCCGACAGCCAGCAGGTCTACGCCGGCATGGACATCGGCACCGGCAAGGCGACCGCCGCCGAGCGCGCGGCCGTGCCGCACCACCTGCTCGACGTGGCCGCGTCCCGACGAGGAGATGACCGCCGCGCGGTTCGTCGAGCTCGCGGACGCGGCGATCGCCGACATCGCCGCGCGCGGCCGGGCGGTGATCGTGTGCGGCGGCACCGGGCTGTACGTCCGCGCGTTGCTGCTCGGGCTGTTCGAGGGCCCGCCCGCCTCGCCGGAGGTGCGCGCCGAGCTGACGGCGACCGCCGCGCGCGAGGGCACCGCCGCGCTCCACGCCGAGCTCGCGCGCGTCGATCCCGCCGCGGCCGCGCGGATCGACAAGAACGACGCCAAGCGGATGATCCGCGCGCTCGAGGTGTTCCGGATCACCGGCGAGACCATGACCTCGCACCAGGCGCGCCACGATCACCGCGCGCTGCCGGCGCGCTACCCCGCGCGGCTGATCGGCCTGGCCCCCGAGCGCGAGGCGCTGTACGCCGCGATCGACGCGCGGGTCGACGCCATGCTCGCGGCCGGGCTCGAGGCCGAGGTCGCCGCCCTGCGCGCCCGGGGCTACCTGCCGCCGCTGAGGTCCCAGCAGGCGATCGGGTATGCCGAGCTGCACGCGGTCTGCGGCGGGACCCACGATCGGGACCGGGCGATCGAGCTTATCAAAAGGAATTCGAGGCATTACGCGCGCCGGCAGGGCTCGTGGTACCGCGGCGCGTCGGGTGCGTCGGGGGAGGTTGCGTGGGCGCCGAGCCCCGCCGCCGTTGACCTCGGCGACCTGGAGCGGTACCTGGTAGGGCGCTAAGGCCCCGTGATGTCGACTGAACCCGTGCAGCTGTCCGACCGGATGATCCTCGAGTTCGAGCGTCCGATCATCGATCTCGAGAAGAAGATCAGCGAGCTCCGCGGTCTGTCGACCGAGACGGTCGACTTCTCCTCGGAGATCCGCCGCCTCGAGTCCAAGTCGCGCAAGCTCCAGAAGGAGATCTTCGCCGACCTGACCGCGCAGCAGAAGGTCCAGCTCGCCCGCCACCCGGGCCGGCCGTACCTGATGGACTACGTCGGCCTGATGATGGACGAGTTCGTCGAGCTGCACGGCGATCGAAGCTTCCGCGACGACCCGGCGATCATCGGCGGCATCGCGCAGTTCGACGAGTGGGAGGTGTTGATCCTCGGCCACCAGAAGGGCCGCAACACCAAGGACAACGTCCACCGGAACTTCGGCATGGCGCGCCCGGAAGGCTACCGCAAGGCGACCCGCCTGATGCGGATGGCGTCGCGGTTCAAGCGGCCGATCCTGTGCTTCATCGACACCCCGGGGGCGTACCCCGGGCTCGGCGCCGAGGAGCGCGGGCAGGCCGAGGCGATCGCCAAGGCGCTGCAGGTGATGGCGAGCCTCGAGTGCCCGATGATCTCGGTCGTGATCGGAGAGGGCGGCTCGGGCGGTGCGCTCGCGCTCGGCGTAACCGACCGGATCCTGATGCTCGAGTACTCGATCTACTCGGTGATCTCGCCCGAGGGCTGTGCGTCGATCCTGTGGCGCGACCCCACCAAGATCGGCGAGGCCGCGACCCAGCTCAAGCTGACCGCGCCGGACCTGATGTCGCTCGGCATCTGCGACGAGATCATCCCCGAGGCCGCCGGCGGCGCGCACCGCAACGCCGCGCAGACCGCGGCCAAGCTGCGCGCGTCGATCAAGAAGCACCTTCGCGAGCTGACCGCGATGTCGACCACCGAGCTGGTCGAGCGCCGCTACCAGAAGTTCCGCGCGATGGGCGCCTTCATCGATCCGCCGGCCTAGCGATGTACTTCGAGCTCGCGCTGATCTCGATCGTCGTCGCGGGCTTCTACTGGGGCTGGTACTACCTCGCGCGGCCGCCGCAGGGCTCGTACACCCGCGGGCTGATGCAGCTTGGCGCGGCGCTGCTCGCCGGCATCGGCCTGTACGGCCTCGACACCGAGGGCGCCCCGTGGATGGGCGCGGCGGGCGCGATCGGCGTGGGCGCGGGCGTCAGCATGATGGTGCTGGCGCCGCTCGCGCGCAGCCTCGGCCGGCGCGCCGCCGCGGCCGATCACCTCCGGCTGGCCGGCCGGCTCCTCGACGTCGCCGAGGTCCTCGCGCCGGGCTCGGGCATCAGCGAGGAGAAGGCGCTGCTGGTCGCGATCACGGAGATCCGCGCCGGCCACATCGACCACACCATCGAGCAGCTGCGCACCGCGCGCGAGCGCGTGGGCGCCGACGCGCGCACCGCGATCGACGAGCGGATCGCGATGCTCTACCTCGCCGCGTACCGCTGGCAGGACGCGCTCGTCCACGCCGAGGCCCACCTGCTCGGCACGCTGCTCTCGGAGCCGCCGCCCGCCGCGCCGCCCGCCGGCCCCGGGGAGCGTGCGGGCCCGCCGCCGCCGCTCCGGCGCGCCCTCGGCGTGGCGCCGCCGGTGTGGGTCGAGCTGCTCGGCGCGTATGGCCGCACCGGCGATCTCGATCGCGCGGCGCGCATGGTCGCCCGGCTCGAGGACGTGTGCTCCGGGCGCGACGACGCGGCGGTGTGGATCCACCGCGCGCGCCTGATGTTCCTCGCGCTCGCCGGCCGGCCCACCGCGGTCGCCGTGCTCGTCGAGCCGCGCCACGCGCGCCACATGAGCGCGGCCGCGCGCGCGTACTGGCTCGCGGTCGCGCACGAGCACACCGGCGATCGCGCGGCCGCGACCGCGGCCTACGAGAAGGCGCGCGGCCGCGCGAAGGGCCGCCCCCGCGACCTGATCGACCAGGCGCTCGAGCACCTCGCGCGCGCCGAGAGCGCCCCCGTGCGGCTGTCGCCGGAGGCGGCCGACGTGCTCGCCCGGATCGAGGCCGCGCCGCCGCCCGCCGAGGTCCACGTCCCGGGCCCGCACCGGCCGTGGGCGACCTGGACCCTGACCGCCGGGCTGCTCGCGGTCGCCGGCGTCCTGCACCTCGCGGTCGGCCCGACCTCGGACGTCGGCGTCGTCGTCCGCGGCGGCGCGCTCGTGCACGGCCTCGTCGACGGCGGCGAGTGGTGGCGCGTGTTCTCGTGCGTGTTCGTCCACGTCGGCGGCCTTCGCCTGCTGTTCAACGTGATCGGCCTGTGGTTCATCGGCCGGATCTCCGAGGAGATGTTCGGCACGACGCGCACGCTCGCGCTGTTCGGCGTGGCCGGGTTCGTCGGCGCGGGTGCGAGCTACGTCGCGTCGGAGGCCGGCATCGCGGCGGGCGCCTCGGGCGCGCTGCTCGGCGTGCTCGGCGCGGTGTTCGTGGAGCTCACGCTCCACAAGGCGCACTACCGCGCGGCGTGGAAGCACGGGATCTGGGGCGGCCTCGTCGTCGTGATCGTCGGCCAGCTCGGCTACGGGTTCCTGTCGCCGGTGATCGACCAGTGGGCGCACGGCGCGGGCCTCGCGACCGGCGCGCTGCTCGGCCTCCTGCTGTCGCCGCACGCGGCGTGGGCGCGGCTCGGGCGGCCGCTCGCACGCGGGCTCGCGGCGATCGTGCTCGGCTTCGTGGTGCTCGCCGGCGTCCACGTCGTGCGCACCTCGATCGAGGACAGCCTGCTGCGGCTGCCGCGGATCCGCCACCAGGTCGCCGGCGTGCGGATCTCCGCCCCCGCGACCTGGCTCACCGACGACGAGTTGATCGAGCCCGACGGGCTGCTCACGGTCTCCGTCCGGCGGACCCCGCTGATCGATCACCGGGCGCAGCTCGCGACCTGGATCACCGAGACCGCGCCCACGCTGGCGGCCGAGCACGGCTTCACGCGCGTGGTCGCGGCGCCGGTCCCGCTGGTGCCCCTGCCGCTGGGCTGGACCGGCGTCGAGCTGATCGGCTCGTTCACCGACGGGCTCGAGACCGTGCAGCGCTCGCGCTTGCTGGTCTGTGGGCGTGCGTTCGGCGGCGAACTGCTGCTGGTCATGGTCAGCACCCCCGAGACCATCGCCGGCGAGGCGCCCGGCTACCTGGGCCGGCTCGTGTCCTCGATCACGCCGGCGCTCGACCCGCAGCCGGCGCCCCCGCCGAGCCGCTAACGCGCGCCGTCGCGGCAGGAACTTGCGCGCGCGCGGGCGTTCGATAGGCTCGGGAGGATGTCGACCGTCGCCGCGAGGCTCGCCGCGCTCGTGGTGCTCACCACCGGGGCGGGTGTCGCGGCGGCCGAGTCCCGCGCGGCCGTCGACCGGGCGGCGTGCCACGCCGAGCTCGACGCGCGCGCCATCGCGTGGCGCCCTGCGCGCCGGCCCGGCATCGCCGACGCCGTCGAGATCCAGGGCCCGCTCGGCGGGGTCGGGTACGAGGGCGCCGGCCAGCCGCTCGTGATCGACTGCTCGCTCGCGGTGTCGCTCGACGAGGCCGGCCGCTACGCCGTCGGGCTCGGCCTCGAGCGGGCGACCTTCTCCTCGGCGTACGCGCGGCGCAACGTGCGCGGCACCAACCGCCCGAGCAAGCACAGCTACGGCCTCGCGATCGACGTCCACGCGCTGACCGGCGCCACGCTCGGCACGCTCCACCTCGATCGCGACTACGAGCAGGGGCTCGGCGACACCGTCGACTGCGTCGGCGCGCCGCTCACCGAGGGCGGGGCGGTGCTCAAGATCCTGCAGTGCCAGCTGGTCCGCTCGGGTCTGTTCCACCTGGTGCTGAGTCCGGACTACGACGATGCGCACCATGATCACTTCCACCTGGAGGTGAAGCCGTGGCGCGACCGGCCGGCACTACGCTCGTCAGCGCAGGCGATCCACTGAACCGCATCGCCACGTAGAGCACCACCAGCGACCACCCGAGCCACACCGCCGCCCACGTCCACACCGCCCACGGCGCGGCGGTCCCGAACGTCGCGAGCGCCATCGAGTGCGCGTCCGAGCGGCCGGTGAGCTGCCCGCCCACCACCTGCGCCGGCCGCAGCAGCACGCGGATGTCGAGCAGCGCGTTGACGCACGCCTGTGCGGCGACGAAGTGCGCGACCGCGCGGCGCCACCGGTCCGGAAGCATGAGCGCGAGCGCGGCGACCACCACGGCCATCACCCCGACCGACCACGGGCCGAACGCGTCCTCGCCCTGGATCGCGATCACGCTCACCGCTGACACCCCGAGCAGCGCGGCGAGCACGAGGAGCGCCACGCGCGCGGCCGGACCGGTCGGCGTCACCACCAGCAGCACGGCGCCCCACAGCGCGGTGC
Source organism: Kofleriaceae bacterium (assembly GCA_964203225.1). Classification (GTDB taxonomy): domain Bacteria; phylum Myxococcota_A; class Polyangia; order Haliangiales; family Haliangiaceae; genus JABFXX01. The sequence continues at coordinate 13,187 of CAXNMK010000029.1, read as the reverse complement.
CCATGTAGCCGGCGCCCGCGATCACCGCGGTCCCGGTCGCGGTGACCGGCGCGCGCGCGTACGCCAGGCCGCTGGTGTCGCGGTAGATCACGACGGAGTCGAGCCCGGCCCCGGTCGCGACCATGGCGATCCCGTGCGACAGCTCGTGCAGCCACGTCGCGAACAGCTTGAACGGGTAGAGGACCAGCCCGCCGAACGGCAGGTTCCACAGCACCAGCGAGGCGAGCAGCGCCAGCGCGACGGTCCGCAGCTCGAGGCGGTCGTCGGAGTTCACTCGACCTTGGCGGGCGGCGGCGTCGCGCTGGCGGGAGGTGGCGTCGCGCTGGCGGGCGGCGGCGTCGCGTCGGCGGGCGGGGGCGGGCCCGGCGTCGCCGGCGGGGCCGGATCGAAGATGCCCTCGAACAGGTGGGTCGTGCGGGCGCGCAGCGCGGCGCCGAGCTTGACGATGTCCTCGGGCGCGAGCAGCCGGGTCAGCGCCTCGCCGGGGCGCGTGGCGAGCCACCACACCTCGGCCAGCCCGACCGGCGCCGCCCCGCCGCACACCGCGCCGAGCAGCGCGCCGCACAGCGCCCCGGTGACCAGGCCCGCGAGCGGGATCGGGATCCAGTGCACCAGGTCCGCCGGCAGGCCATGCGGGATGGTCGCGATGAACACCAGGCCGGCGCTCGCGACCGCGTGGGCGCGCGCGGCGACCAGCATCGCGCGGGCGCGGCCGCCCGTGGCCGCGGCGTGGGCGGCCAGCCGGCCGATGCCGCCGGCGGTGAACAGCGCGGCGATCCCGACGAACACCGTGGTCAGCCGGATGATCGCCATGAACCCGGCGGCGGGATTCCCGATCCCGAGCTGCGACAGCACCCACACCGTGCCCGCGATCGCGGGGACCTCGAGGGCCGCGCCGGTCAGCAGCCCCTTCCAGAACCCCCAACGGGCTGGAATCGTGGAGACTTCGTGGACCTCCGAACGGCCTGCCGGGGCCGCCGGCGGCGGCGCGCCCGGCGCGGCGGCCGCGGACGAGGCCGAGGCCGAGGCCGAGGGGGAAGCCGGGGAGGAAGGGGGAGGTTCCGCCATGTCACGCCGCAGCGGGGCCAGCGAGGAAGGCCGCCCGAGGGTTGATCGTAGCATGTCCAGACGCTTGACCTGCGGGAGCCTGCCCGGCCCGTCGTGTACAATCGCAGAGGAAGCATGCCTTCGCCCCCACCGCCCAAGACCGCCGCTGCCAACCGGACCTACTCCGCGGCTCACTTCGCGCTCGAGCTCGACAGCAAGCAGGACATCGGCCTGTGCCGCTCGATCGAGGGAGGCGGCGTCAAGGTCGACGTCATGACCTACCAGAAGGGTGGGGACTACGACCGCTGGCGCCAGCTCGGCAAGCAGAAGTACGAGGACATCAAGGTCCAGGTCGGGATGGCGATGGCCCAGCCGTTCTACGAGTGGATCGAGGCGTTCTTCGAGGGCAAGGCGCTCCGCAAGGATGGCGCCGTGCTCGCGGCCGACTTCCACTACAAGGAGCGCGCGCGCCGCAACTTCACCAACGCGATGATCAAGGAGCTGACGTTCCCGAAGCTCGACGCCGCCGACAAGGGCGCCGCGTACATGAGCGTCGGGTTCGCGGTCGAGGGCATCACGTTCGCGCCCGGCAGCAACACCAAGCTGCCCCCCGCGGCGAGCACCGAGCACCAGAAGCTGTGGACCGCCTGTAACTTCCGGTTCTCGCTCGACGGTTTCGAGCAACCGTGCCGGCGCGTCAGCAAGGTCGACTCGTTCACGATCAAGCAGAATGTGCTCGAGTACCACGCGGGTGGATCCCAGGCGCCGATCAAGGCCCCGAGCCAGATCGACTTCCCGAACCTGTCGTTCTACGTCCCCGAGTCCGACGCGGAGCCGTTCTTCAAGCACCTCAACCAGCGCGCGATGGTCCCGGTGCGCGACCGCGGCGCGAGCAAGAACGGCGTGATCGAGGCCTTCGACACCGAGGGCGGCACGCTGTTCACGCTCGAGTTCTACGGCGCGGACATCAGCAACGTCGCGCCCGACAAGGGCGACTCGCAGTCCGAGGAGATCAAGCAGGTCAAGATCGACCTGTCCGTCGAGAAGATGAAGTTCAACCACGTCCCGAACAACAAGCTCGGCACGTCCAAGTAAGCGGCGACGGCCGGGACGCCTCGCTTCCTACTGGAGGCGCGCCTCGGTCTGCAGCGATCGCCAGCGCTCGATCGCCTCGCACTTCGCGGCGCCGAGCAACTCGGCCACGGCCTCGAACTCGTCCGGATCGGTCGCGAACGCCTCGATCGGCGTCAGGACGAAGGCGAGCACGTCCAGCGCCCGCTTGGGATCCGGAGTGTAGGAGCTGGTGAACAGCGTCTCGCCCATGCCTGCACCCTCACACCCCCGGATCTGCGCGGCAAATTTTCGGCGGCCCGGGAGCTTCTCGGGACAGATCCGGAGCCCCCGGTGCACGCCGCGCGGGGGTGCGTGGCACGATGACACCCCATGGTTCGCTCGCAAGCGCGCTCGACGGTCGCGGTGATCCGCGTCAGCCCCGATCACATCCTCGACGACATCGACCGGCTCCACGATCTCGCCGGCGTCACCCAGGCGCTCGCCCCGGGCGCCCCGACGATCCTCAAGGACAACATCTCGTGGCACTTCCCGTTCCCGGGGGCCAACACCACGCCTTGGCAGCTCGAGGGCACGATCCGGAGCCTGCGCGCGCGAGGCTACGATGACCTCGTCTGCGTCCAGAACAAGACCGTCGTCACCGATGCGTTCAAGGGCGAGGACCTCAACGGCTACGTCCCGATCTTCCAGGCCTACGAGATCCCGGTGCGCTACAACTTCAAGCCCGAGGACATGACGTGGTCGGTCTACAAGCCGACCGCGAAGATGCGCGTCCTCGACACCATCTTCCCCGAGGGCATCCAGATCCCCGATGCGTTCCACGGGGCGAACATCGTTCACCTGCCGACCCAGAAATGTCACATCTACACGCAGACCACCGGCGCGATGAAGAACGCGTTCGGCGGCCTGCTCAACACCAAGCGGCACTACACGCACTCGTGGATCCACGAGACGCTGGTCGACCTGCTCGCGATCCAGCAGGAGATCCACGCGGGCCTGTTCGCGATCATGGACGGCACCACCGCGGGGGACGGGCCGGGCCCGCGCACCATGCGCCCGGTGATCAAGGACGTGATGCTGGCGTCCGCGGACCAGGTCGCGATCGACGCGGTCGCGGCCTCGATGATGGGGTTCGATCCGATGACGATCCCGTACATCCGGCTGGCTGACGAGGCCGGGCTCGGCCACGGCCGGCGCGAGGACATCGAGATCGTCGGCGACACCGCGCTCGCCGATCAGCGGTGGGGGTTCTCGGTCGGCGACAACGGCGCCTCGATGGTCGGTGACGTGATGTGGTTCGGGCCGCTCAAGCGGTTCCAGAAGCTGTTCTTCCACACGCCGCTGGTCAACCTGTTCGTCGCGGGCTCGGAGGCCTACCACGACTATTACCGGTGGCCGCTCAAGGACCGCCGCGTGTTCGAGCAGTGGCGCGCGCAGACCCACTGGGGCCAGCTGTTCGAGCACTACCAGTCGCACGGCACGCTCGCCCCACCGGCGCCGCGCTGACGCCCCCGGGTCAGAACGCGAACGTCGCGCCGGCCGTCAGGCCACCGGCGGTGGGGGCGACCTCGAGCTGCGGCACGAACTTCTGCGGGCGGTTGAGGATCGTGAGCACCGCGCCACCGACGGTGGCCACCCCGCCGGCGATCATCAGGCCGAGGCCGAGGGTACCGCGGAACTCGGCGCGCTTCTTCTTGTCGTCGAGGTAGGGGTTCTCGCCGGGGCGGCAGCCGGCGGCGCACTGGGTGCCGAACTCGGTCTCGTACTCGTTGATCAAGTTCGCGCCCGACAGGTACGTGGCGAGGCCGGTCAGGCCGAGGGCGACGCCGCCGCCGACGACGGTGTACGGGATCCACCGCGGGTATCGGTACTTGACGACCATCACGCTCTCGAGCGGGACCAGCGTGAGCGCCTCGGTGGCGGTGCCGCCGCCAGCGACGATCAGCCGCTTCGCGGACGTCAGGTAGCCGGCGAGCTGGCCGACCAGCGCGTGCTCGCCCGCCATCACGCGCAGCTTCTGGCTGCCCGGGCACGAGAACCACGGCTGGCCGTCGAGCAGCACCTGCGCGCCCGCCTGGCTGCAACTGGCCTCGACGTGGCCGACGCGCCCGCGGAGCAGGGCCTGGTAGTCGAGCGCCTGCTGGTAGAGGTCCTTCTTGAACGGATCCTCGCCGAACCGGAGCGCGCGCTCGAGCTCCTCGATCGCCTCGAGCGGGCGATCGATCCGGATCAGCGTGACGGCGAGGTTGAACCGGATCAGCGGATGGTCCCAGAGGGCGAGGGCGGCGCGGTACTTCTCGAGCGCTGGGTTGTGCGCCTGCTGCGCGAACAGCTGGTTGCCCTCCTCGAAGATCGCGTTGGCCTGGTCCTGCTGGGCCTCGGGCACGCCGTCGGTCCACGGGTTCGCGTGGGCGGTGGAGGCCCCCACGGTGACGCCGCCGGCGACCCCCGCGGCGAGCAGCAAGCTGATGGCGCGCGTGTTCACTTGAGCCCTCCTCCGCTGACGGGCTTGTCGCCCTTGTCCTTGAGCGACGTCGCGATGCCTTCCTTCTGGCGCTCGAGCTCGCGCACGCGGCGCTTCTCGGCCTCGAGCAGGCGCGCGTTCTCGTCGCGGGCCTTGGTCGCGGCTTCGCTCGCCTTGCGCGCCGCGAGCTCGTTGGCGGCGGCCTCCTTGGCGAGCTTCTCGGCGCGCTGCTGGGCGGCCTGCGCGTCCTGGGCGGCGGCGAGCAGCTCGAGGTTCTTGTTCTGGAGCTCCTCCTTGGACAGCCCGAGCGCCTTCTCGGCCTCCTCGGCGAGCGCCTGCTTCTCCTGCGCGGTCTGCTCGGCGGCGCTCTTCTGCTGCTCGGCCGACTGGATGCGCGCGAGCTGCGCCTTGACCTGCGCCTCGGCGTCGCGCGCGCGCGCGGTCTCCTGCTCGGCGGCGACCGCCTTCTGCTGGGCGATCTTCTCGGCGGCGGAGATCCGGATCACCGCGACCGAGCCGCCCGCGATCACGAGCCCGAGGACGACGAACCCGGCGGCGAGGCCGGCCACCTTGCCGCGGCGGGCGCGGGTCTGCTGCGTCTTGACGGCCGCGAGGAAGTCGCGCTCGGCGGCGGACAGGTCGAGCACGTGGCGGCCGGTGACGGCGAGCGCCTCGACGGCGGTCGCGCCGCGCCACACCAGATCGTGGGGACGGCCGCGCGCGGCCCACGGGCGGCTGGCGGTCTGGAGCTCGTGGAGGAACCCGCGCAGCGCCTGGTTGTCCTCGAGCCAGCGCGCGAGCATCGGCCACTCGGTGATCAGCACCTCGTGGACGATCTCGACGGTGGCGCCCGCGGCTGGATCGGTCTGGAGCAGGACGAGGCGGGCGCGCACCAGCTGGTCGAGGATCTGCTGGACGTCGGCCCCGCTGGTCCCGATGCTCAGCAGCTCGCTCTGGTCGATCACCGCGCGCGTGCCCTCGGGCGTGACCAGGCGGGTCATCACCGCGCGCAGCAGCGTCTGCTGGGCGAGCGGCACGGCGGCGGCGACCTCGTCGGCGTGGCGGGCGAACGCGCCGCCGACCCCGCCCATGCCCGTGTAGGCGGCGGACGTCAGCAGCTTGCGCGCGCGATCGCGGGCGTCCCACATCCGGGTCGCGGCGAACTGGAGCAGGGGCAGGGCGCCGCGGCTGGTCGCGGTCTGGAGCATGTCCTCGACGATGTCGGGGCTCTCGAACGCGAACCCGGCGAGCTCGGCGGGCCGCACCAGCGTCTCGCGCAGGTTCTCGAGGTCCGGCGCGGACAGGAAGAACAGCCCGCGCGACAGCTCGGCGAGGAACACCTTGTGGCCGGCGAGCCGATCGAGGAAGTCCGCGCGCATCGACAGCACGACCCGCACCGGCGCGCTCGGATCGTCGGCGGCGGCGAGCAGCGCGGCGAGGAACGTCCGCTGCTGGACCTCGTCGGCGGACAGCGTGAACAGCTCCTCGAGCTGGTCGACGACGATCAGCACGCGGCGGCGGGTGCGCGCGGCCTCCTTGCGGAGCGCCTCGCCGAACACGCCCGGCGCCTCCGCGAGCTGGCCGAGGATGTCGGTGATCTTGCCCGGATCGTCATCGGCGAGCGCGTTCGCGAGCGACGACAGCGGCGAGCGACCGGGGCGCAGCACGCGGACCACCCAGTCGCCGGCGGTGGCGCGCACCGCGGGGACGAGGCCGGCGTGCACGAACGACGACTTGCCGACGCCCGAGGGTCCGATCACCGCGAGCAGCGGCCAGCCGTCGAGCTGCGCGAGCGCGGTGCGGATCTCGTTGCCGCGCCCGAAGAAGTACTTGGCGTCGCCCTCGCCGAACGCCGCGAGGCCGCGGTAGGGCGAGGCGTCGTCGCCGCGGGCCGCGCGCGGCTGGAGGAACGCCTGCAGGTCCGCGAGCAGCGCGGTCGCGGAGCCGTAGCGCGCGGCCTTCTTCTTCGCGAGGCAGCGATCGACGATCCGGACGATCTCGGCGGGCAGGCTGGGGTCGCGGCTGGCCAGGCTCGGCAGCGGCGTCTCGAGGTCGGACAGCTTCTGGCGCAGCCGGTCGGGCTGCATCGTGCCGGCCGGGTGCACGCCGGTGAGCGCGCGCCAGAACATGATGCCGACCGCCCAGATGTCCGAGGCGAAGTCGACGGCGTCCGCGCCCCACTGCTCGGGCGACATGTACGGCAGCGTGCCGACCAGCGACCCGCCGCCCGAGAACGTCACGTAGGTGACGTCGCCCTCGACGGTGTCCATCAGCTTGGTCTCGCTGACGGGCGTCGCGATCCGGTCGAGCTCGGCGCCCTGCGGGGCGTCGAAGCACTTGGCGACGCCGAAATCGAGCACCTTCACCGAGCCGCGATCGGTGACGAAGATGTTCGACGGCTTGAGATCGCGGTGGACGATGCCGTGCTCGTGGGCGCGCTCGAGCGCGCGCGCGACCGGCACCATCAGCTCGGCGAACGCGCGGACCGCCATCCGGGTCTCGAGCAGCTGCGACAGCGTCTTGCCCTCGAGGTACTCGAGCACCATGAACGGCAGGCCCTGGTGCTCGCCGACCTCGAAGATCGTGACGATGTTGTCGTGCGTGCAACGCGCCGTGGCGCGCGCCTCGATCACGAACCGGCTGACGAAGTTCGGATCGTCGTGGAGCAGGAACTTGATCGCGACCTTGCGGCCGAGCTTGGTGTCGCGGGCGAGGAACACCTGGCCCATGCCGCCGCGCGCGAGCTCGCGGATCAGGCCGAACCGCCCGATCTGCTGCGCCTCGGCGAACTCGAGCGGCTGGCGCGAGTCGGCCTTGCGGCGGCCGCCCTGGGAGCGCGCTTCGGGCGGGGGCGCGAGCGCACTCGACACCTGGCGCACCGGCGTGAGGGGTGGGGCGCTGGCGAGCGCGCCGGCGGGCAGGACCGAGGTCGCCTCGGCGCCGGGGCGCGCCGGTGCCGCGGAGCCACGTGCCTGGGTGGGCGCGCCGCGCGGCGGGACGGCCGGGGGCACCACGGCGCCCGGCGCGCGCGGCCCACCTCGCTCGTCTTGCTCGTTCGGCTCCCCCACGGCGAAGGATTCTATCAACGCCCGCCGCGCCACGCGATGTAGGAACGGCCACCACACCGGGCGCGCGCCGGGTCAGGGAGATCGCGACGCGGGCGCGTCGGCGAGGGCATCGCGCAGCCGCTCGACGGCCTGCGCGTGGAGCCGGCACGCCCACGACTTGGAGATCCCGAGCGCGACGCCCGCCTCGAGCAGGTTCTTGCCCTCCCAGTAGTGCATCGTCATCAGCTGCCGCTCGCGCGCGGGCAGCCGATCGATCGCCGCGCGCAGCCGCGAGCCCGCGCGCGCGGTGTCGAGTTGCTCGTCGGCGTCGGCGGTGTCGGCCGCGGGCTCGGCGCCGGACGCTGTCATCGCCTCGAGGGAAGTCACGTACATGACCCGGATCGCGGCGAGGGCGGTGTTCGCGGCGGCGAGGGCATCGGCGCCGCTGGCGGCGGGCGCCCCGCCCTGGGCCGCGCCGACGTCGCGCTCGACCCGGTGCTCGAGGTACTCGCTGGCGGCGCGCAGCGCGACCAGCTGGGCCCAGGTCCGGCGCGGCAAGCTGGTCATCTTGCGCAGCCCGTCGATCACCGCGCCCTGCACGCGGTACCAGGCGAACGCGCCGAACGGCACGCCGCGGGTCGGGTCGTAGCGGTGGGCGGCCTCGGCGAGGCCGGTGTTCGCGAGCGCGACCAGCTCCTCGAACTCGACGTACTGGCGGACCCGCGGGTGGATCATCACGGCCGCGCGCTTCGCGAGCTCCAGGTGCTCCTCCACGAGCCGCGCGCGGTCCCTCGCCTCCACGATGCCAACCCTACCGCATTTGCGGGGGCCGTCGCATTTGCTGGTACGGTCGCGGCGTGGGTGAGTTCACGCCGCTGACCGCCGCCGACATCGCCGCGATCGCAGCCGCGTTCGATCTCGGGCCGGTCGGGCGGTGGGCGACGATCGCCGCCGGGACGATCAACACCAACGCCTCGGTCGAGACGGCGCGTGGCCGGTTCTTCGTGCGGGTCAACGAGGGCAAGGCCGAGGCCGACGTCGCGTGGGAGGCCCGGCTGGTGGGTGCGCTCGCGGCCGCGGGCGTCGCCACGCCGCCGCCGGTGGCCGCCGCCGCGGGGCCGCCTTACGCCCCGCTGCCGGGCGCGCCCGGCAAGTTCGTCAGCGTGTTCCCGTGGCGCGGCGGTCGGCACCTCGCACCCGCCGAGGTCACGCCCGCCACCGCGGCGGAGCTCGGGGCGGCGCTCGCGCGGCTGCACGTGGTCGGCCTCGCGCTGCCCGCGGCGTGGCGGCGGCCGAGCATCTACGACCACGCGCACCTGGTGGCGCGCCACGCCGGGTTCGCGGGCAGCGGCGATCCGGTGCTCGCCCCGGCGATCGCCGTGCTCGGCGAGGAGCTCGCGGCGGCCGCGGCGGCGACCGACGTCCGGCGCGCGGCGACGCACGGGCTCATCCACGGCGACCTGTTCCGCGACAACGTGCTGTGGGAGGGCGCCACCGTCGCGGCGCTGCTCGACTTCGAGCAGGCGTCGGGCGGCAGCCTGGCCTACGACCTGGCGGTCTGCATCCACGACTGGTGCTGGACCGGTGCGATCGCGTGGCCGCTGGTGGGGGCGCTCGTCGCGGGCTACCAGGCGGTGCGGCCGCTGACCGCGGCAGACCGGGGAGCGTTGCCTGTCGAGCTGCGGGCGGCCGCGGCGCGGTTCACCATCACCCGGATCACCGATGTCTATTTGGCAGGCGTGCCCAACCCCGACAAGGACTTCCGTGCCTTTCTGGCGCGGTGCGACGCTTGGCGGGGTGTCGCCCTTGGCCTGATCCCGTCGGTGTTGTAGCGTCGCCGCCGCTGGCGTGGTTCTTGTAATCACCCCGTCCGCGCCCTCATGAACAGGCTGACATCCACTGTCCTCGCGTCCGCCGTCGTCCTCGGCTCCCTGGCTGGCTGCGCCGCCAAGGTCCGGTACGTGCCCGGCACCAAGGTCCCGTACAGCGACCTCAACAAGGCGGTGCTCGCGGCGTGCGAGGACTACCGCCTCGCCGTCGAGCGCAAGGACACCGACGCGCTCCTCCTGATGGCGCACAAGCAGTACTGGGAGGACAGCGGGACGCCGTCCGGCAGCGACGACTATGGCTACGAGGGGCTGAGCACCGTGCTGCAGACCCGGCTCGGCCAGGCCTCGGAGATCCGCTACTCGCTGCGGTACATGAACGTGTCGCAGCAGTGCAAGGGCGAGCTCGAAGCTGGCTGCAAGGCCACCGTCGACGTCCTGATCGACGCCAGCTTCACGATCAACAACGTCTCGGGCAAGACGATCCGGCCCGACAAGCGCGACCAGAACCAGCTCTACCTCGAGTGGGACGGGTCTCGCTGGCTGTTCATGGCCGGGATGTGAGCGGGGCCGGCAGCGCGCCGGTCGCGTCGAACACCAGGCGCTCGAGCCAGTCGCGCGCGAGCAGCCGATCGCCGGTGGCCATGTCCGCGCCCCCGAGCACCGTGATCGCGAGCGCCACCCCCGGCCGATCGCCGGCGCGGTAGGCGGCCGCCGCGAGCCGGCGCGCCGCATTCTTGACGAACGGCCGGCCCGGCAGCCCGAGCACGAGGCCGCGCTCGAGGGCGATCGCCGCGTCGCCGACCGCGCCCTGCTGCAGCCGCTGGAGGCCGAGCAGGTAGTGGGCGAATCCGGACGTCGGCTCGGCGAGCGTGGCGAGCTGCGCCCACGTCGCCGGCTCGAGGCCGGGCACGCCGCCGAAGAAGTAGCCGCGCAGCGCGGGCCCGGCCGGCCCGGTGTGGGCGAGCGCGAACGCGAACGCGTCGAGCTGGCGGCGCTCGGCCGGATCGAGCGGCAGCGTCACCGCGATCCCGATCAGGCGGCGGACCTCGGCGAGGTCGTCGCGCGCGGCGGCGGCGCGGGCGAGCCGCTCGTAGGCCTCGGCGCGCACCGACGTGGTGACGCGCGCGACGTCGAGCGCGATCGCGGTCCACAGCACCAGCGCCTCGGCGCGCTCGCCGGCGTCGCCGGCCGCGAGCAGATCGCCGAGCCCGAGCAGGTGGCGCGGCTCCTCGGGGGCGTCGCCGCACACCTGCCGCATCAGCGCCACCGCCTCGGCGCGATCGCCGCGCCCGAGCGCCTCGAGCGAGCGCTCGCGCCGCGCCGCGATCGCGTGCGGGCATGGCCGCTGGAACACGCTGGCCACGCGGAACCGCTCGCGCGAGGCCTCGACCACCGCGGGCGGCACCGGGATCGCCGCGAGCATCGCGCGCCAGTCCGCCTCGAGGGCGGCCAGCGGCCGGCCGTACGCGCGCTCGAAGTCGCCGCCCGAGTGGTACAGGGAGCGCAGCGCGGCGGCCCCGTGGGTGTCGAGCAGGAACCGCAGGAACGAGCCGGCGGTGGTGTAGCCGGTCGCCGACGACACCGAGAAGAACTGCAGCCCGAGCAGCGCGCGCAGCGGGGGCTGCTTGCCCATCAGCTGGAGCGCACGCACCGCCTCGTGGGGCGTCAGCCGCTCGTAGCCGCCCGGCCAGTCGACCGCGACCGCGAGCCCCTCGATCAGGCCCGGGCTGATCAGCGCGGGCACGCCGAGCACGCGGCGCGCGGCGACGCCGAACCACGGATCGCCGAACGCGCTCGCCACCGCGTGGGCGATCTCGTGGCGCAGCGACCCGTGCGGGAACCCGCGGTGCTCGAGGTAGATCTCGCGGCGCCACGGCTTGGCCATCTCGACGTCGCGCGCGCCCATCCACCGCGCCTTCTGCGCGCGATCGGCGAAGTAGAACGAGCGCAGCTTGCCCGCGGGCGCCACGCCGAGCTGCGCGACCACCTGCGCGTAGCGGAGCTCGTGATCGGCGATCACCGCCCAGATCACGTCCATCACCGCGGGGGTGGCGGCGTAGTGGATCACGAAGTGTGGCGTCTCGAGCCGGCCCCCGAGCGCGACCTCGATGTCCTCCACGTCGATCCGGTAGCCGAGCTGCCCGCTGCGCGCGTACAGGGCGCCGGTGCCGCCGAGCGCGAGGGTGGCGACCAGCGCGCAGCCCCACCGCCGGCCGGCCGGGCGGGGCGCCCACGCCGCGCGGAGCCGCGGCACGTCGAGGACGAGCGCGACCACCGCGCCGAGCCCGAGTACGCCGAGCGCCTGCTCGAGCCGCGACCACAGCAGCGCGGCGCCGAGCTCGACGTTCTCGTCGTACAGGTTGCCCGGGAAGTAGCCGAGGATCGCGTTGTAGGTGAACACCGGCGGGGCGCCGTAGAACCGCAGCAGCGCGCACACCGCGACCGCGATCGCGGGCAGCTGGGCGACGACGGCGCCGAGGACGCGGCGCGGCCCGACGAGTACGCCGAGCACGTGGCCGAGCGCGCCGCCGAGCGCCGCGGTGGTGACCGGCAGCAGGAGGTACGCCTTGATCGCGTACCCCCAGTCGCAGGTCGGCAGCCACAGCCCGCGCACCGCCGCCATCGCCGCAGGGACCAGCACGAGCGCGCCGGCGAGCCCCGCGGCGAACGCGCTGGTGTGCAGGAGCGTCCGCCCGGCGTACGTCGCGCGCGTGATGCCGGTGGCGGGCAGGCGGGCGAGCGCGCGGGCGAGCGCGGCGCCGAGGTCGAGCCCGAGGATCGCGGCCACCGGGGCCATCGCGATCGCCAGCTCGTAGCCGAGCACGCCGAACAGCGGCAGCAGGCCGAGCCCGAGGCCGAGCGCGGTGACCACCGCGAGCCACGTCCACAGCCGGCCCACGCGCTTGCCGAGGCACGCCGTGAGGACGATCCCGCCCGCCGCGCCGGCGGTGCTCCCGAGTGCGTCGAGCGGCCCGCGGACGGCGGCGACGCCGACCAGGGCGGCCCCGACCACCGCCACGGCCGTCCAGCGGGCCGACCAGGCCGGGGCGGGGCGGGGCAGGCGTGCGAGGCCGCGCAGCGCGTGCACGAGCGCGGGCTGGATCGCGGGGGCGCCGGGACCCACGCTCACGCGGCGATCCTGGTATAGTGGGCCGTGGTCGACGAGGCCCCTCCTCCCGAGAGACGCGTCGAAGCGCGGCGTCCGATCGAGCTCAAGGTCGAGTACAAGCGGTTGAACACGTTCTTCGCTGACTACACCAAGAACATCTCGCGGGGGGGCACGTTCATCAAGACGAGCCGTCCGCTGCCGATCGGCACCGCGTTCCTGTTCAAGCTATTCGTGCCCGGCCGGGGCGAGCCGCTGACGATCCACGGCACGGTGCAGCGGATCGTCGAAGCGTCGGCCGAGGAGGAGGCGGGCATGGCGATCCGGTTTGTCTACCGCGAAGGTGACCCGCACGCGGAGATCGCGCGCGTGGTCGAGGGCATGATGACCGAGAGCCTCGGCCCGCGCATCTACGCCCGGCTCATGGATCACGCGACCAGACGGAAGGGCTAGCCCCGTGGCATCGACTCGGTTCCTGCGCTACCTCGCGCCCAACCTGATCACGCTGTCATCGATGATCTTCGGGCTGGTGTCCCTGTGGTCGAGCGCCCATGGCAAGCCGCACCTCGCCGCGTGGATGATCATCTACGCCGTGCTCACCGACCGGCTCGACGGCCTGGTCG
>CAXNMK010000028.1:0-47336 GCA_964203225.1 Kofleriaceae bacterium | reverse complement strand
CGATCGTGCGTCGCGGCCTGATCGACCACTCGGACTCGCTCGGCGCCGCCGCGCGGTTCGGGCGCGGCGATGTCCAGTGGCTGACCGCCGGCAAGGGCATCCAGCACTCCGAGATGTTCCCGCTGCTCGACCCGGCCGCACCCAATCCCGTGGAGCTGTTCCAGATCTGGCTCAACCTGCCCAAGGTCGACAAGATGGCCGAGCCGTACTTCACGATGCTGTGGGATCACGCGATCCCGCGCCACGTGGCGACGGACGCGATCGGCCGGGTCACCGAGGTCACCGTGATCGCGGGCGCGGTCGGGGACGCGCGGCCGCTCGCGCCACCACCGAGTTCGTGGGCCGCGCGCGCCGAGGCCGACCTCGCGATCTGGACCATCCGCAGCGAGCCCAGCGCCGCATGGACGATGCCGCCGGCGCGCCCGGGCACCAACCGCACGCTGTACCTGTTCGAGGGCGCGGCGACCATCGCGGGGCAGGCGTTCACTGGCAAGACCGGGCTGCGCCTGCGCCCCGACGCGGCGGTCGAGATCGTCGCCGGCCCGCAGGGCGCGCAGCTGCTGGTGCTGCAGGGCCGCCCGATCGGCGAGCCCGTCGCGCAGCACGGCCCGTTCGTGATGACCACGCGCGCCGAGATCATGCAGGCGTTCTCCGACTACCAGCGCACCCGGTTCGGCGGCTGGCCGTGGCCGAGCGATGCGCCCGTGCACCCGCGCACCGAGGGCCGGTTCGCGCGCCACGCGGACGGCCGCGTCGAGACCATCGACGAGCGCTGACCTACTTCGCGCGCGCGGTCGCCGTCGGGAGCGCGCCGGGCCCGCCCTGTGTCGGCCGGTAGTTGTCGATCACGCGGTAGCGTCGCGCGAACAGCCAGAACGCGATGGTCGCGAGCACCGCGAACCCGGCGAAGAAGAACATCAGGAACGCGGTCTCCGACAGGCCCGTGTCCTTGATCCCCGACAGCACGGTCTTGTTGCGGATGCCGGCGTCGACCAGCAGCACCCACAGGTTGCCGACCGTGGTGGTCAGGTTCCAGAAGCTCATGATCACGCCCTTCATCTCGAGCGGCGCCTGGCTGTACGCGAACTCGAGGCCGGTGGCGCTGACCAGCACCTCGCCGAATGTCAGGATCGCGTACGGCAGGATCTGCCACAGGATGCTGAGCTGGTCCCCGCCGTCGAGCACGAGCTGGATGACGCCGACCGCGATCCACGCGATCGCGGAGAACAGGATGCCGGCGGTCATCCGGCGCAGCGCGGTAGGTTCCCAGCCCAGGCGGCGGAGAGCGGGGTAGAGCACGAGGTTGTTGAATGGGATCAGCAGCATCACGAGCAGCGGGTTGAACAGCTGCATCTGCGCGGGCTGGAACGCGGCCTTGCCCGTGGGATCGAACGTCCAGGCGGGGAGCGCCATCTTGCTGCCCTGGACCACCCACTCCGACGCCTTCTGATCGAACAGCGAGTGGAACGGCGTGACACACGCGAACAGCACGAGCAAGCGGAGCACCGCGCGCACGCCCTCGATCGCGGCGTCCCCGTGGACGCCCCGCGCGCGGTCGAGCTGGAGCGCGGCACCACCGCCGCCGCACGCGATCAGGATGACGACGCCGAGGCAGAGCGCAGCGGCGAAGTCGAGGTAGGCGAGCGGCCACAGCAGGACGCTGCCGATCGCGAGCACGACGCCCGCGATGGCGAGCCCGAGGCCCGGCCGACCCGTGCCGGGGGAGCGGGTCACGAGCGCGGTGCGGATCACGCGCAGGAACGAGTGCGGGTTGGAGGGCGCGACCGGCACCATCACGTAGCGCTTGCGGCCGAGCCACAGCACCGCGGTGGCGATGAACATCAGCACGCCGGGGATCCCGAACGCGACGCTCGGCCCGTACGAGGCGAGCAGGATCGGCATCGTCATCGACGCAAAGAACGAGCCGAGGTTGATGATCCAGTAGAACGCGTCGAACACGATCTTCGCGAGGTGCTTGGTGCGGCCATCGAACTGATCGCCGACGAACGACGCGACCAGCGGCTTGATGCCGCCGGCGCCGAGCGCGATCAGGCCGAGGCCCAGGTAGAACCCGGTGACGCTGTGCTCGGACACCGCGAGCATTGCGTGGCCCGCGCAGTAGATCAGGCTGAACCACAGGATCGTGTTGAACTTGCCGAACAACCGATCGGCCAGCCAGCCGCCGAGCAGCGGGAAGAAGTACACGCCGATCACGAACGAGTGGAACACCTCCTTCGCCTGCGTCTTGCGCGCGGCTTCCTCCGGCATGAACAGCAGCAGCGACGTGATGAGGAACGGCGTCAGGATGTTCCGCATCCCGTAGAACGAGAACCGCTCGCAGCCCTCGCTCGCGATGATGAACGGGATCTGCCGCGGCATGCGCGCCGCGGGATCGGGGGACGCGGCGGGGCTCGGGGGCGTGCTGGTCATGGGGGTGGCGCGGGCCGTGCGAGGACGACCGAGCCGTGCGGTCATAACACCGCGGCTCGGCTATGATCGAGGAGATGTCGCCCTGGCTCGCCCGATGACGCACACCCTCGGGGACTGGCTGGCGGCGGCGCCGTTCGGCCTCGCGATGTCGAGCGGCTTCTTCGCGTTCTACGCCCACACCGGCATGCTGTCGGCGCTGCGCGCGGCGGGCCTCGCGCCGGCCCACGTCGCCGGCTCGAGCGCGGGTGGCATGGTCGCGGGCGCGTACGCCGCGGGGATCGAGCCCGATGACCTCGCGCCGGTCCTGCTCCGCCTGCGCCGCGAGCAGTTCTGGGATCCGGCGCCGGGGCTCGGCCTGCTCGCGGGCCGCAAGTTCGACGCGCTCCTCCGCGAGGTGGTCGCCACCCGCGATCTCGCCACCACCCGGATCCCGGTCCGGATCAGCGTGTTCGACATCCTGCGCCGGCGCACGGAGGTGCCCACCCGCGGCGATCTCGCGTCGGTGATCCGCGCGTCGTGTGCGGTGCCCGGCATGTTCCAGCCGGTGTGGCTCGATCGCCGGCCGCACTGGGACGGCGGCATCCTCGATCGCCCGGGGATCGCCGGCGTGCCGCCCGGCCGCCTGCTGTTCCACCACATCACCGCGCAGGCGCCGTGGAGCCGCGAGGGGGCGAGCTCGCTCGCAGTCCCCGCGCGCGCCGACATGCACACGCTCGCGATCCGCGGGCTCCCGCGGCTCAACCCGTTCCGCCTCGAGGCCGCGCCCGGGGCGTTCGCCGCGGCGCGCGCGGCGACCCAGCGCGCCCTCGATCGCCCGCTGTCCACGGGCAGCGACGTGATCGACGTCGACGCGGGCAGGTAGGTTTGCCCGGCGGGCGCGCCACGCTCGGAGGGTGAGCACGGCCTTCACCACGGACGTCGACGACGCGCCCCCCGCGGTGGTGCGCCGGCGCGGCGTGCCCGTGCCCACGCCCAACCCGGTGACCGCGCCCGTGCCCACGCCCAACCCGGTGACCGCGCCCGGGCTCGCGGCCGCGCACGCCGAGTTCGATGCGGTGGCCCGCGCCGGTGGAGATCTGGACCGCATCCGCGAGCTCGGGGACCACCTGGCCACGGCGCAGGGGATCCCCCCGAGGATCTCGCAGCCGTGGGCGTCGGCGCGCGGGTCGCGGTCGAGCTCGAGGATGGCACGCGGGTCACCTTCGAGATCGTCGGTGCGATCGAGGCCGACGCGAAGCGCGGGCGGGTGTCGTGGCAGGCGCCCCTCGCCCAGGCGCTGTGGGGTGCGCACGTCGGAGACGCCGTGGTGCTGCCGCGCGGCGCCGGCGAGATCGTCGGGCTGACCTGGTTCGCCTGAGCTACCCGGCGATGGTGATGTCGACCTCGCTCGCGAGGTCCCGCCCGAGCCGGATCTCGACCCTGCCGATCACCTGCCACTCGATCGGGCCGGGCGTCAACGCGGAGGTCACCGTGCGCGCGACATCGGCGAGCGGCCCGGTGGTCACCGGCTGCGGGCGCAGGTCCAGCGCGTCCGGCGGCACCTCGAGCGCGAACACGTAGGTGCCGTCCTCGTAGGTCCCCGCGGGCGCGAGCTCCTGCTCCACCTGGTAGACCGGCGCGTAGGTGGCGCCGATCCCGCGATCGGCCTCGCCGCGCTTGATCACGACGAACCGCTGGCGTGCGCGCAGCAGCACGACCACGCGCTGGGCCTCGACGCGCTCGGTCAGCGAGAGCACGAGCCGGCCCTGGAGCGTGCCGCCGGGCGTGACCCGCGTGTGGTCGAGCTCGAGCTTGACCGCGCCGCGGCCGAGTCCGGTCACCTGCTTGGAGGTGTGCTCGAGCTGCTTGCCGACCACCTTGCCGGTCTCGCCGAGCTGCTTGCCCGCGACCTTTGCCGCGTCCTTGAGCTGGCTGCCGAGCTGGCTGCCGAGCTTGCTGAAGAACCGCCCGGCCGACTTCACGACGTCTTCAGGGTCAGACATGCCTCGTAGCATACCCCGCGGTCGACGCTGCCGCAGGCGACGTCAGCGCGGGCGGGGCGCGTTCGCCCAGTTCTCGACGACGCTGTCCTCGCCGCACTGGCCGAGGTACGCGTCCGCGAACGTCTCCGCGTCGTCTCCGCGGCCGTCCATGACCAGCAGCTTGACGTACTCGTGAGCGGTCGCGGCGCGGCAGTGCGGCGTGCTCGACGGCCCGACCGCGACCGACAGCACCTGGAGCGTGAGCTTGCGGTGCTGCGCGATGCCCGCGATCTCGCGGCGCATCTCCTGGACCGCGTCCTTCTTCGGCGCCGGCATCGCGCCGAGGATCAGCATGGTCAGCGTGGCCATCACGCCACCGACGACGGCGATCACGGCCCCGCGGTGCGATCGCCGGAGCTGCGGCAGGTCGATCAGCGCGACCGAGCGCTTCGCGATCGCCCGCCAGTCCGTGCCCGGGATCGCGAGCTTGAGCTCGGCGAGCGCGCGCCGCACGTCCTCGAGCGCCTCGGGATCGAGGGCCTGGTCACCGCACGTGGCGGGCACCGCGATCGACGGCCGCACGTGCGGGCGGAGCTCCTCGTAGCCGAGCGTGTTCGCGCCGCGTCCCGCGAGCTCGCGCTGCGCGCGATCGAGCTGGCGCCAGATCTCCGCGTAGTCGTCGTGCGCATCGCGGATCGCGCGCCAGCGCTCGGGGCCCGCCTTGATGCGAGCGGCGCGCTCGCACTGCTCGAACAGGGTCTCGGTGATCAGGATCGCGCCGACCGCGTGGTCATGTTCGTCGAGGGCACTGGAGGCACCGCGATACATGCCTTCCAGTGTTGAGGATTCATCCGGCACAGGCAAGAGATCTCATCGACAGGTCTCGCCGTTCTTGTAGGCGAAGCCGACGTCGCGCTCGGCGAGCTTCTCGAGGACGTAGAACACCAGCGGTTCGACCTCGTAGGGTGTGCAGTAGCGCCGCAGGATGGCGTCGTGCCCACACGTACCACCTGGAAACCCGCACTCGACGTGCTTGGGGAGGAAGCCCAGGATTCCGAGCGCGAACAGGAAGCTGACCACCTTGCCGCGGCTCGTCATCGAGCGCGGGAACATCACGGGCGCCGCACCTGGCAGGCGCCGAGGATGCAGCCGAGGGCGGCGGTCGCCAGGGCTGGAGCGGCGAGCTTCACCACCCCATCCTACGGCACCGGGGAGGCGCGCACGAGCCGCCACGTACCGCGGACGGGTGGGTCGTTGGGGGTCAGCGCAGCGCGGCGGTGGCGTCGAGCTGGAACTCGCTGAGGCGGACCAGGCCCGCCCACGCCCACACCTCGCCCGGGGCACGCGCGGTGACATCCGCCGCGACGTGCGAGCCGTCGCCGGTGAGCGTGATCGTGACTGGCACCCGCGGCAGCCGCGGCGAGCCGAGCGAGGTCGGTGCGCCGCCGTCGAGCTGGAGCTGCCACCGCAGGGCGAGCTCGAGGTCCGCGTGGATCGTGAGCTCGTCGTCGGAGGTCCACACCGCCGGCACCGTGGTCGGGTGGGCGAGGTCCAGCCGCACGCTGGTCAGCCGCGCCTCGTGCCCGGTGAACACCCCGTCGGGCAGCGCGAACGGCGCGAACGCGACCTGGATGCCCTCGACCGTGACCCCGTCGGCCGCGGCCGACACCAGCAGCTCGCCGTTGTCGATGCCGAGCTCGATCAGGCTGGGCTCCCAGCCGTCCGCGACCTGGCGCTCGACGGTGATCTGGCCGCCGCTGGCGGGGGCCGCCACCTGAAGCTGGGTGGTGTCTGCCAGTCTCTCGCGCAGCGACGCCGGCTGCGAGGCCGGGTCGGGGGAGTCGGGCAGGGCGGTGGCGCACGCGGGGATCGTGAACAGGACCGAGGCGAGGGCGAGGCGACGCATGCCGCACTGAAATGCATACATCAGGCCACCATGTATGTCCGGGTGAACATCATAAGTTAGCGTATCTTCAACGATCTGCCGGACGTGGCGCCGTGAGCCATTCGGACACGCCGGCTACTCGGCTGGCCGCTCTCGACCATCGTTCAACACGCGGCCGAGCTGTGCTCCGTCGCCGAGCCGGCGGGCCGCCGCGGTCGCAAGCGCGTCCACGCGCGGCGCGGTGCGGGCGGCGATCCGGGCGAGGGCGGCCGACAGCGTACGCGCGAGGCCCTCGGGGGTCTGCGTGGTGAGAGGCTCCACCCGATGCCCCGCCTGTCTCCGCCCTCGCCTGCGCTCCCCGTCGACCGCGTCGCCCCTGCGTGGCTCGCGTGGCTCGGGTTCGTGGTGCTGTGCAACGGCGCCGGGATCCTGAGCGCGCTGGTCGGCACCGACGCCTCGCTGTACGCGACGCTGGTCCGCCCGTCGTGGTCGCCGCCGGGCTGGCTGTTCGGCCCGGCGTGGACCGCGCTCTACACGATGATGGGCTCGGCGACCTACCTGGTGTGGCGTCGCACCGAGGGCCGCCCGCGGCGCCAGGCGATGACGGTGTTCGCGGTGCAGCTCGCGCTCAATGTCAGCTGGACGCCGGTGTTCTTCGGGCTCCAGCGCTACGGGCTCGCGCTGATCGTGATCGGCGCGGTCCTCGTGGCGGTGATCGTGATGATGATCGTCTACGGGCGCCGCGTGCGGACCGCGGGCCTGCTGATCGCACCGCTCGCGGCGTGGGTCGGGTTCGCGAGCGCGCTCAACGCCGCGATCTGGTGGCTCAACCGCTGACCCTGCGGGATAGTGCACGCATGACGATGCGCGCGATCGCGATCACCCGGCCCGGCGGCCCCGACGTCCTCGCGCTGGTGGAGCGGCCGCGCCCCGAGCCCGCGCGCGGCGAGGTCCGCGTGCGCGTGCGCGCCACCGCGATCAACCGCGCGGACCTGCTCCAGCGCATGGGCGGCTACCCCGCGCCCACCGATGCACCGCCGGACATCCCCGGCCTCGAGTACGCGGGCGAGGTCGACGCGCTCGGGCCCGGCGTCGAGCGGCTGGCCGTCGGGGATCGCGTGTTCGGGCTGGTCGGCGGCGGCAGCTACGCCGAGTACATCGTCACGCACGAGCGCGCGGCCGCGCTCATCCCGGCGGGGCTGTCGTTCGAGGAGGCCGCGGCGGTGCCCGAGGCGTTCATCACCGCGCACGACGCGATCGTCGGGCAGGGCCGGCTGGCGGCCGGCGAGTCGCTGCTCGTGCACGCCGTGGGCAGTGGCGTCGGCACGGCCGCGGTCCAGCTCGGGCGCGTGCTCGGCGCCCACGTGCTCGGCACGGCGAGGTCACCCGACAAGCTCGCGCGCGCGGAGGAGCTCGGCCTCGACGTCGGCATCGTCCCGGTCGGTGGGAAGTTCGCCCCCGCGGTGATGCAGGCCGATCCGCGCGGCGCGGCCGTGATCCTCGAGCTGGTGGGTGGCGCCTATCTCGACGAGGACCTGCGGTGCGTGCGCGTGCTCGGGCGGATCGTGCTGGTCGGGCTGATGGCGGGGGCGCGCACCGAGCTCGACCTCGGCCTGCTGCTGCGCCGCCGCGTGCGCGTGCTCGGCACGGTGCTGCGGGCGCGGCCGCTCGAGGAGAAGCTCGCGGTCATGCGCACGTTCGAGGACCAGGTGGTGCCGCTGCTCGCGCGCGGCAAGCTCCACCCCGTGATCGACACCGTGCTCGATCTGGATCAGGCGGCCGCCGCCCACCTGCGGATGGCGAGCAACACCGGGTTCGGCAAGATCATCCTGCGCACGTAACGCACGCCACGGCGCGCACACGTCGACGGCGGCGACGCCTGGGCGACGTTCTCGCCGGCGGTCGCGTTCTCGCGCACGCAGGGCGCCGTTCGGCTCGCGGCGAACTTCGGCTACGTGATGGGCACGTCCGAGGACTCGCTGGACCTCGCGGTCGACCTGGCGACCGCCGCGAATGATCTGTTCGGCGCGTTCAACCGCAACCACGCCGAGGCCCGCGGCGGCGCGTCGCTCGACGTGACCTCCGCCCTGCGCGTGTTCGGCCCCAATTCCGACCACGACACCGTGATCGGCACCGCCGATCAGTGCCCGGCCGCGCCAGTCGAACGAGGCGACCGCGGCGGCGACCGCTGAAGGAGGCCTCGCCTCGACCACCTCTCCAGGTCCACGCCATGGGCGGGCGCTGGCGGGGAACGGGTGGCGCCCGGCGGTCAGCGCGCCCTGGTTCCGGGTCCCCTCAGGTCGTGCGCGCTCCGGTACACCGGCAGCAGGTCCTGCCGCTCGTCCCACGACGGCAGCTGACGCGCGATCCAGGCGAGCCGGGCCGCCGGGGGCAGGTCCGGGTGTGCGCGGACGAACTCGTCGAACGCGGCCCGGCGCGCGGGGTCCCGGGCGAACAGCTCGCGCGCGGCCTGCTCGGCGACGTACGGCTCGACGTACTCCTTGGCCTCGAACACGGTGTTGAACACTCCCCACTGGGCGAACGAGTCCGACCCGGTGGGCTCGAGCAGGTGGAGCAGCAGGCGCGCGTGGGGCTGGGCGATCGGCACGAACAGCGCGCCGCGCTCGGGTGTGCGCGCCTCGGGCGCCCACGCACCGGTGAAGCTCGCGCGCGTGCGGCCCTCGTACGGCGGTGCGAACGTGACCGCGGTCGCGCGGAACACCTCGAGGTCGAGCGCCCGGCCTGGCGGCAGCGGCGCGTACACGAGGCCGTGGCGATCGAGCACCGCGGCCACGGCGGCGGCGTACCCGCCATCGATCACGTAGCCGCCGGTGGGCGCGGTCACCTGGAGCGCCGGCTCGAGCTCGGTGTACAGCGGGACGGTCCAGATCTCCGGGCGCGTCTCGTCGTAGACGGTCCAGCGGCCACCGGTCAGGTCCGATGTCCGGATCTCGTACGCATAGCCACGGAACGCGAGGTCCCGGGCCACGGGCGTGGGCTGCCACGCGAGTGGCACCAGGGTCCCGCCGAGCGCCGCATCGGCGCGGTCCACGTCCCGGGCGAGCGCCTGCCAGGCATCCGCATGGGTGGCGGCGAATGCGAGGAGCGCGCGCACCGCGTTCGTGGTGCTGCGCGCGCGCTCGGCGTAGGTGCGCCAGCTGTGGGTCTCGACCAGCGCGGCGAGGCGCCCGCGCGCAGCCGCGTAGGCGTGGGAGAACCGCGGAGGGGCCTCGCCGCGCTCGAACCCCGATCCAGGCACCTCCTCGTCGACGAACGACGGGTAGAAGTCGAGCGGGAGGTGGCCGCGCGCGGTCAGATCCGCCATCACGCTGGTCGAGAGTGCGGCGGCGGCCTCGTCGAGGCCGTCGGGGCGCGGCGCCACCGCGTTCACCATCACGGCGATGTCGTGCTCGAACTTCGCGCCGTCGGTGGTGTGGAGATCGACGAGCAGGACCGGATCGCGCCGGGTGATCACCGCCAGCAGCGCCCGGATCTCGGGGCTGTCGGCCTTGAGGTAGTCGCGGTTGAGGTTGAGCCGCGCCCCGTTGGTGCGCTCGCCCATCTCTGCGGGGCCGCGCTGGTTGGGGCGGTGGTTCGGCGCGAATCGCTCGTGCCCGTCGGGGTTGAGGACCGGCACGAACACGATCGACACGTGCTCGAGGATGCCGGGCAGCTCGCGGCCCGCGAGGATCTCGCGCAGCAGGGCGAGGCCCGCATCCTTGCCCTCGATCTCGCCGGCGTGGATGCCGGCCTGGATCAGCACCGTGGGGGCGCCCCGGCGCCGCTCGATCCGGACCGCGACCAGCGGGCGATCCTGGCCGGTGCGGCCGAGCTCGTCGCAGTGGGCCACCCCGGGGTGCGCGGCGGCCAGGTCGTGGCACAGGCGCACCACCTCCTCATAGCGGCCGGTGCGGACGAATCCGCTGGTCTCGGCGGTGGTGGTCAGCGCCGGACGAGCCGACGGAACGGGACGGCACGCCGTGCCGAGGACACAGACGGTCAGGATGGCCACGCGGAGCATGGACCGTCGAGTATCACGTCAGCGGCGGTGATCGCAGATCCGGACGCGCCCGCGACCAGCGCGGTAGTAGCGGCGATCGCCGGTGGCGCCGCGCGATGAGATGCTCAGCGCGGCCGCCGCGGTACGCTCGTGCCGGTACCGCGCGTCGGGCGTGTCGGATCCGCACCGACGGGCCTGCGGCCGGCGCCGCCGCGTTGCCGAACGCCGCGGTCGTGGTAGCGCGACCGGTACCACCGCCCGTCGTCCATCTGACGCCAGTAGAAGTTGGCGCTGTAGAACACGGGGTAGTCGTAGTCGGCGACCGCGTAGACCCCAGGGCTGACGTAGACGAGATCGGGCTGGACGTCGCCGCTGCTCGCGACCACCGTGCCGCGGTAGCCGGCGGTGCACGCCGCGAGGGGCAGCGCGAGCACGAGCAGGAGGGCCGGGAGGCCGAGGCGCTGGACGAGCGTTCTGGGGCGATGCATGGCCTCCAGCGGAGCATCGGGCATGCCACCGCGCAGGTACGCCACCTCGCGGGGTTGCGCCGCGCCGGGGGCATCCGTACGTGCGCGGGCGCGCGGTGGTGGTCGCCTGACGACGCCGCTCGATCAGCGCGCGAGCACGGCGCCCGCGCCGATGCAGGCGGCCACCGCGATCCGCGGCAGCAGCCGGGGGATCACGGAGCCGCGCAGCCGGACGAGCAGCGAGAGCCACGCCCGTCCGTCGTGGTCGATCATCTCAGCTGTGCAGCGTCGCCGTCATCGTGACCGGCACCGCGGAGAGCGCGCGCGAGATCGGGCAGCCCTTCTTCGCGTTGTCCGTGAGCGTCTGGAACTGCTCCGCCGTGATGCCCGGGACGGTGCCCTGGATCTCGAGGTGGATCCCGACGATGGTGAACCCGATGTCCTGCTTCTCCAGGCTCACGGTCGCCACCGTGGACAGCTCGGTGGCCTCGTGGCCCGCCTTCGTGATCTGGTAGCCGGTCGCGAGCGTGAAGCAACTCGCGTGCGCCGCGGCGATCAGCTCCTCCGGGTTGGTGCCCGCCTTGCCGTCCTCGGACACGAAGCGGGCATTCGCGGTATAGGGCTGGTCCTTGAGGGCGCCCGAGAGCGTCGAGATCGAGCCGGTCCCCGTGGGGCCGGGGCCGTGCCATACAACCGTGCTGGTTCGCTTGAACATGGCGCGAGTATACCGCAGGGAGGCTCACGCGAACGGCACCCGGCCTCGAACCTCCGCGCGTTTTGGCGCGGCGCCGGGCGCGTCATCGGCGTTGGCTCGCGCACGCGCAGGGCGTGAACGCGGCGCCGCACACCGTGGCGGTGCAGGGGCCCGGAAGGCCCGAACTCATCCCGTCGTCCGCGCCGTCCCACCGCCCGTACGTCATGCTCGGCGCGACCGCGGGCGGCTACAGCGCCTCCTCCATCGTCGATGCGGCGCCGGAGACAGGGTGGTGCCGTCGAGGCCGGGCTACGGCACGAACGCGGCGCCGCACAGTGTGGCGGCGTACGTCACCGGCAGCCCGGTGCTGGTCGCCTTGGCGCCGACCAGCAGCCAGTAGTCCTGGTTCGGCTTGACCGCGAACGTGCGGAACTCGCCGGGTGTGGTCGACACCGTGCGGACCACGGTGGTCGGGGCTGTCGGTGCCCGCCTCGTACAGGTAGAAGTCGACGTCGGCGGTGGTGCCGGGCCAGTCGACGCGCACCGTCAGCTGGTCGGTGGTGGCGCCGGTCATGAACGCGAACGTGTCGCGGTCCTCGTAGCTGTCGGTGGTGGTGACGTCGGCGAGCGACCCGCTGAACCGCTCGCTGGCGGTGGTGCCGAGGGTGACATTGGTGACCTCCGCCACGTCGGTCGTGCTGGTCGTGACGTTCGAGATCGCCGTCTGCGAGCCGAGCGCGATCGTGATCATGTCGTTGTCGGTGCTGCTGGCGCCGTCGCTCGCCTCGGGGAAGCCGCCGGTGGTGAGCGCGGGGCAGCGGGTGTCGGGCGCGTCGGCGTCGACCCGGATCTCGTAGGCGACCGGCGCGGTCAGCGCGGCCTCGCTGAGGGCGACCACCAGCAGCTCGTACGTGCCGGCTGGCAGGCGCACGCTGGTCGCGCCGTGGGTGGCGACGAAGTCGGCCGACTTGATGTACGTGCCGAACCCCGAGCCGCCGTAGATGTCGAGGGCGAACAGGCCGATGGCCTGCGCGCCTGCGCCGCTCAGCGTGATCAGGACGTCGCGGTCCTGCGCGATCGTGAACGAGTAGCCGTCAGCGTCCGCGAGGATCTCGGCGGCATCGTAGTGGGTCGACGCGATGGTGCCGCACACGGTGATGCGGGTCGCGAGCGTGAGGCCGGTGGCCTCGGGCGTGCCGCCGCCGGCGTAGTCGTCGTTGCCCAGGTCGTTCTGCTCGGTGTGGTCGCAGCCCGCGAGCGGGGGGGCGTCGGAGAGCGGCGCGGCGTCGATGTCACCGGGCGCCGCGTCGACGCCACCCGGCCCCGCATCCGACGGGATACCGGAGCTGCTCCCGTCATCCCCACAGGCGGTGAGGGCCAGGAGCACGACCAGAGAGGGAGCGAAGCGCATCCCCCAATCGACCACGACCGCCCCCTCGTCGTCCACCGCCCCGGGCGGTCGCGCGTCACCCGTGTGAGGAAGGCGGGGGCTCGTCGCCGCCGCCCCGGAACATCCGCCGCATCGCCTCGCCCCACTCGACCACGTTCTGCGCGGCCGCGCGGAACAGCCGGTACATCGGCCCCGCCGGGGCGGGCGCGTCGTCGTGCGGCTCGGTCGGGGTGACGTCGGGGAGCAGCATGTCGATCAACATCACGCCGCCGCCGACCTCGAACTTGCAGTCCGGGGCGACCTCCTCGATCAGGCCGCGCATCGCGTCGTTCGAGCCCAGCACGTCGCGCCGGACGTGCTCGATAGGAATGCGTGGACGACCTGGCGTACGGCCGGATCGGTGCCGGCGTGGGCGATCAGCTCGCAGCCCACGATCACCGTCGGGGGATTGAAGAAGTGCACGCCGAGGAAGTGATGCTGGAAGCTCTCGCTCATGCCCGCGCACAGCCCCGCGATCGACAGCCCGGACGACACCGTCGCCACGATCGCGTCCGGCCGCCGCAGCGCCTCGATCTGCGTGAACACCGCGCGCTTGGTGACGGCGTCCTCGGCAACCGCCTCGAACACGAGGTCGGCGTCGGCGAGCGCGGCGGCGAGATCCGTGACGTACGTGCCACAGGTGATCGCGCCGCCGCACGTGCCGCGGGTCAGCAGCTCGGCGCGGGCGCGCCCGGCCTCGGCCTTGGCCAGCGTGCGCGCGAGGAACACGGTGGGGATCCCGGCGGCGGCGAACACGGCTCCCGAGCTCGCGCCCATCGCACCGTTTGCGCCGAGGACGACGATCTTGCGAATCGACCGGGTGTTCATCACGTCGCTGCGAAGCAAGCGGTGTACCGGCGCCGCACCGCGTCGGGGCGGGCACCGTGGACGTCCCGCGGCCCGGGCGGTGCGGCGCGGGCGCTCCCCGCCGAGCGCCGACCACGTGCCCAGGTTGCCGTCGCGCAGGATCTGGCGCGGCTGATCATCGAGCGAGGGATCGAGCGCGCCCGATCGCGCCGTGGACCGGTGCCAGGCGACCAGCGCCTCGATGTCGGTGGCGCCCCCACCGAGCTTGGACGTCCAGCGCAGCGCCGCGTCCGTCGTCAGGCCCGTGCTGCGGCCGCCCGACGACGGCAGCCCGTACAGCCCGGCGCGCTCGCTCTCGGTCGGCACCGCGATCACGCTCAGCTGCGCCTGGTGCTCCGGCGTGACCACGAGGTTGAGCTTGCCGAGCGCCGAGAACGTGCGCGACGTGCCCTCCACGGTGCGGCGGTCGAGCTCGTCGGTGACGTAGAACCCGGTCGTCGGATCCACGTCGGCCGCGCCGTCGGCGTTGCCGCCCTGGGACGTCAGCCGCGGGTCGCACCCCGAGAGCTCCCCGCTGTCGAGCTGGCGGCGGCAGTCGGTCTGCCGCTTGGTGATCCGGGTGTAGTCGGTGCGCGCGAGCTGCGGTGCGAGACCCACGTAGAAGAACAGCCGGTCCCGGACGATCGGCCCGCCGAGCTCGACGCCGAAGTCCGCGCTGTACGCGCGGTTGGCCTCGATGTCGATCGACGACGCGTTGACGGGCGTCGAGCGCGAGGCCCGGGTCAGCAGCCCTGGCGACCACGTGCCGAACACGCTGCCGCGCAGCCGGTTGCCACCGGACTTGGTGATCACGTTGACGATGCCGCCGATCGCGCGGCCCCACTCGGCGTTGTAGCCGCCCGCGATCACCTCGAGCTCCTCGATGAACTCGTTCAGCACCGGCGTCCCGAGGTCGCCGTAGGTCAGCCCGGTGATGTCGACGCCGTCGACGAGGAACCGGTTCTCGAGGCCGGTGGAGCCGCTGATCGCGACTCCGACCCCGTCGTTCTGCGCGCCCGGCGTGTTGCCGGCGATCCCCTCGATGCCGCGCCCGGGGGTGGGCACCTTCTCGATCTGCGTGCGGTCGTACTTGGTCGAGCGCACCGTGGTCGTCGGGTTGATCTGCGGCGGGATGTCGTGGATCTCGATCACCTGGGCGCCGTCCTCGGTCGCCGGATCCACCTTCTGGAACACCGGCACCACGTCGTTGGCGCCGACCCGCACCCCCGGGCGGTTGAGCTGCCGGGTGTCTACGTAGAAGGTCACGGTGTAGAGCCCCGGGACCAGCTCGGTGATCTTGTAGGCGCCGTCGCCGTCGGTGATCGCGGTCTGCGGCTCGGTGCGCGGCCCGACCGCCCACACCGTGACCCCGGGCAGGGGCTCGCCGGTCGCGGCGTCGGTGACGCGCCCCTCGATCGCCCCGCTCGTGACCGACTGCGCGGCCACCGGCCGGGTCGCGCGGCGAGGGCGATCACCGCGATGCAACCCATCCTCAGCGATGTGATGTCCATCCCTCCACAGGTACGGATCCCGGACAGTCCGCGATAGGTCGCGCCCCTCTCGCCTCGTGACTCACCGCGCGTGACAGCCGCACCGGTGTCGCGCCTGCTGCGCGCCTCACCCGGTGCCGCACCGCGGGCTCACCACATCAGCGGCCCGCCGGTCAGGCCCGCGCCCGGGCCGACGATCGTCGACAGCTGGACGCGCTCGGGTGCTGCGTGTGCTGCGCAGAACCACACCCGCCCGTCTGAGGCGCTGCGCAGGGCGACGCAGTCGGGGCACTGCGCCTGGGCATCGGGCGACTGGTCGGTGAGCGTGACGACGAAGGTCGGGCAGGTCGACAGGTCGATCACCTGGTTCGCGGTCGTCCCGATCCGGCGGCGCGGGTGGTGGGCGCCGAACCGGCCAATCACGAGCAGGTGCGCGCGGATCTCGGCCGCGAGGTTCGTGATCTCCTCGGCCGCGCGCCCGCTGCGCACGTGCAGCTGGACGCGCCACGCGGCGCGGTCGATGCCCTCGAGGGCGGGCACGACCAGGGCCTCGAGCCGCCGCTTGGCGCCCTCGAGGTCGGCCCGCGAGCCCTCGACCACGGTCACGAAGTGGAGGTCCGGCGCCTCGTACCGCCGCGCCTGATCGAGCGCGTGCTCCAGCACGATCTCGGCGTACTCCAGCAGATCGAGGGCGATCACGATGCGATGGGTGGAGTCGGTCATTCCCGCCGGAGTTGCATCGCGCGTGCCGGCGGGGGCGCGGGACGAGGGCAGCGGTGCGCCCCGGCGCCCGGTGCGACGGCCGGGCCCCCTCCCTGGCCCTGCAGGAACGTCGCAGCGCGCGGCCCCCCCACGCTGGTGGTGCGTGCACTGCGGTACGAGGTAGGCCATCGTGCTCCCTCCCGCGATGACGTCGGCGACCCTCGTGGCCGTGCTGGGGGCGGGCTGCGGACGGCTCGGCTTCGATGGCCAGGCCGCGGATGACGCGGGTGGTGATGGCGCCGACGCCAGGCTCGGCGCGTGCGCGGGCCAGCCCGGCCTGTCGCCCGATGAGGACGGCGACCTGGTCGGCAACGCGTGCGACGTGTGCCCCCACGTGCCGGATCCGGGGCAGGCCGACGCCGACGGTGATGTCGTCGGGGATGCCTGTGATCCCGAGTCGTCGATCGGCCGGCAGCGGATCGTGTTCTTCGATGGCTTCGACGGGCCGGTGCTCGGGTGGGCCACGCCGCCCGTGATCGGGGGGGGCAGGGCAGCGCTCGCGGGGCTCGGCGGCGGCGTGGCGCTCTCGCTGCAACTCCCCACCGCCACCAGCCTGGTCGCGTTCGCGGGGCAGATCCTCGAGGTCGGCACGGCGTCCGGACTGTTCAAGCAGCTGTACGTCGGGACCTCGCCGCAGCCAGGTCCGCGATTCTACCTCGAGCTGATCGACGACGGCTCCGGCCGGCGGCGCTCCCTGATGCGTGCTGACGGTGGCGTCTACACCGCGTTCCAGAGCCTGGCGTAGGGAGGCGCGCTCAAGGAAGCCCCGTGCCGGTCCCGGTTCGAGACCGGCACCGACGGGTTCGGCGGATCGTTCGACGACGCCGGCACCGACGCCACGATGTCCACCGGCATGCGCGGTCCGCTCGCCGGCGCCAGCACCGAGTGGTTCGCGCAGGACCTGTCCGTGGCCCTCGACTACGTGATCCAGATCGACACGATCACGACGCAATGACGCCGCCCCGGCCCCGCCCGGCCCCGGCGGACCCAGAGCCCGGCCGGAGATGGGGCCGTCTGCACTTGAATTCCGGAGCCGCCAGCGCCAACCGCCCGGACCCACGGGTACCGTCGAGTGGCGTGGCGGCCGCACAAGGGCGGGCGCACCTCAAGGAGACAGCATCATGAAGGCCAGCAAGTTCATCGTTCTCATCGGCGGGATCCTCGGCATCCTCGCGTTCTTCCTGCCCATGGTCGCGGTCGAGCGCGATGGCGCGAAAGCCTCTGTCAGCGCGTTCCAGCTCGTCCAGGGCCTCGACGAGGTCACCGCAAACGTCGGCGGCAAGGACATCAAGGTCGCGGTCTCGGACGCCGGGGTGTCGACCACGGAGGCCCAAAAGGAGCTGGCCTCGATGAGATGGGTATTCCTGGCGATCTTCGCGCCGACGCTGCTGCTGGTCCTGATCGGTGGCCTCGCGGTCAAGAACCAGCGGTTCGGCCGCGGCGCAGGATTCCTGGCCTTGTTGTTCGGGCTGATCTGCCTGGGCCTCGGCGCGATCACGTTGAGCGCGGCGGGCAAGGACGCCGGCATCGCGCTGACCCTGCTGCTCGGCACCGGCATCGCCGGCGTGGTCGGGGGCCTGCTCGCGCTGGTCAAGCCCGAGCGCGCGGCCGCCGCTGTGTAGCACCTGCGCCGATCAGATCCTCCGGCGGCGCCGTGCGTCTAGCTGGGCCATGAGAACGCGCGCGCGCGGCCGGCTGCTCGAGCTCCTGGTGATCCTGCTGGTGGTGCTCGGCGCACGGTCGCTGGCCCACGCCGATGCCCTCGGCCTCCTGACCGGCACGATCGCCAGCGGGGGCGTACCCGCGCGGGTCAGCGTGGTGTGCGGGGCGGTCGCGCGCGCCGCCGTGACCGATGCGCGCGGTGCGTTCTCGATCGCGGGTCTGCCGCCCACCACGTGTCTGGTCACCGCGAGCGCCCCCGGGTTCGCCGCGGGCGCCACCCAGGTCACGATCGCCGCGGGCGGCACCGCGACCGTCTCGCTCACGCTCCGCCGGGCGCCGGCGCCCGCGGACACCAAGCCGAAGGATCGCCCGAAGACCGAGGCGGTCGCCCCGGCCGTCGCGCCGATGCCATCAGCGCCGCCGCCGCCGTCGCGCAAGCGCGCGTTCGATGGCCGCGCGGTCGGGCCGGCGAAGCCCCGGATGCTGGTGCAGCAGCCGGGCCCTCGGCAGCAGGACCCGGGGAGCAACACCGAGGCCTACGATCGGATCGACGAGAACCCGTTCCACCGGGTGACGGCGAGCCCGCTGTCGACGTTCTCCGTCGACGTCGACACCGCGTCGTACGCGAACACGCGCCGGTTCCTGGCCGGCGGCACGCTGCCGCCGAAGGACGCGGTCCGCCTCGAGGAGATGATCAACTACTTCGCGTACGCATACCCGGCCCCGGCGCGTGGCGAGCCGTTCTCGATCACCACCGACGTCACCACCAGCCCGTGGAACACGAACAACAAGCTGGTGCGGATCGGCCTGGCCGCCTCGGCGATCGCGGCGGCGCAGGTGCCGCCGCGCAACCTGGTGTTCCTCCTCGACGTGTCGGGCTCGATGAACGAGCCCACCAAGCTGCCGCTG
The DNA here is from genome assembly GCA_964203225.1 of Kofleriaceae bacterium. Lineage (GTDB taxonomy): Bacteria > Myxococcota_A > Polyangia > Haliangiales > Haliangiaceae > JABFXX01. The sequence goes on along the minus strand of CAXNMK010000028.1, from coordinate 28,801 downwards.
CTCAAGCAGGCGATGGACCTGCTGGTCGCGAACCTCCGCCCCGAGGACAAGATCGCGATCGTCACGTACGCCGGCAACGCGGGCCTCGCGCTGCCCGCCACCAGCGGCAAGCACAAGGACGTCATCCGCGACGCGATGTTCCGGCTCGAGCCGGGCGGCAGCACCAACGGCGCGGCCGGCATCCAGCTCGCCTACGCGATCGCCGAGGCCAACCAGACCCAGGGCAGCATCGACCGCGTGATCCTCGCCACCGACGGTGACTTCAACGTCGGCACCACGAGCCAGGGCGACCTGACGCGCCTGATCGAGCAGGAGCGCGACAAGGGCGTGGCGCTCACCGTGCTCGGGTTCGGCATGGGCAACTACAAGGACGGCACCATCGAGAAGCTCGCGGACCGCGGCAACGGCAACTACGCGTACATCGACACCCTCCACGAGGCCCGCAAGGTGCTCGTCAAGGAGGCGGGCGCCACGCTCGTCACCGTCGCCAAGGACGTCAAGCTGCAGGTCGAGTTCAACCCCGCCACCGTCGCCGGCTACCGCCTGATCGGCTACGAGAACCGGATGCTGCGCGACCAGGACTTCAACGACGACAAGAAGGACGCGGGCGACATCGGCGCGGGCCACACCGTCACCGCGCTCTACGAGATCGTGCCGGCGGGCCAGCCCGTGCCGGGCGCCACCGTCGATGCGCTGACGTACCAGCGCCCCGCGGGTGCCGCCGCGAGCGGGGATCTCATGACCGTCAAGATCCGCTACAAGGCGCCGCAGGGCGCCACCTCGAAGCTGCTGTCGCGCGCCGTCGGGGCGACCAGCGTCCCCCTCGCCCAGGCGCCCGCGGACCTCCGCTGGGCCACCGCGATCGCGAGCTTCGGCATGATGCTGCGCGACGCCCCCAACCGCGGCCAGCTGACGTGGGCGCAGGTCCTGGCCATGGCGAAGGGCGCGCTCGGCGCCGACGCCGAGGGCTACCGCGCCGAGGCCGTGCGGCTGATCGAGACCGCGAGCCGGCTCAAGCCGGTGGTCGCCGCCGCACCCTGAGCGAACAGGCACGCGCCCGCGGCCGCGCTCACCAGGTCAGCTGGCCGCCGGTCCAGGTGGTCATCGGGGTCATCGAGGTATCGAGGTCCCGGGCCGAGTCCGCGTGAGGCGCGCAGAACCAGCGCTCGCCCTCGGAGTCGTCGCGGACGGCGACGCACATCGGGCACTGCGGGGACACGTCTGCCACCGCGGGCATGCCGACCACGAGCGTCGGGCACACCGCCGCCTGCAGGACCCGGTTGGGCAGATTCTTGTCGGTGGGGCGGGGGTTGTGCACCCCGAACTGCCCGATCACGATCAGGTCGGCGCGGATCTCGGCGGCGAGCAGCGCGATCTGCTCGGCGGGCTGACCGCGGCGCACGTGCAGGCGCGCGCGCCAGTCGCTGCCGTGGCGGTTGAAGGTCTCGAGCGGCGGGTGCACGCGCTCCCACAGCGCCTGCTTGAGCTCCTCGCTCGACGGCTGTCGCTTCTCGCGGACCGTGAGGAAGTGGAGCTCGGGGGCGCTGTGGCGGGCGGCCTGGTCGAGTGCGTGCTCGGCGACGATATCCGCGTACTCCGAAAGATCGATCCCGACGACGATGCGGTAGCGCCGCACACGAGCGAGCGGCACGAACTGGCGCAGGGGAGGGGTCATGGCCGCCGAGGAGTGCAGCCCGCATGCCCGGCGGTGGTGTGCGGTTCCCACGCGCGGCAGCGCTCGGTGCGCAGCGATCCCCGAGGAACTCCCAGGGCGCTGCCGCGCATCGGTTCTCCCCCCGAGCTACGGCATCGCAGCTCGTGAAGGTCGCCACCTGGAACGTCAACGGCATCCGCGCCCGCGCCTCGCAGCTCGCGCACTGGGTCGATCGCGAGGAGCCCGACGTGATCTGGCCCGGAGAAGCAACGCGCATGCCCGGGCTCGCGGTCAGCCGTTCGCCGATGCGCGGTTCCCTCTCGCCCTCGGGCTCCTTCGCACGCTCAGCGGCGGCGCGCGAGCCAGATGTAGTAGCGCGGCCCGCCCGGGCTCATCGGCGCGGCGCGGAGTTGTTCGACGTCGAAGCCGGAGTCCTTCAGCCACGTCGTGAACGTGCGCGACGGGAACGCGGACCACACGGCGAGGAGGCCGTCGTCGGTGAGTGCGGTGCGCGCGCGGCCAAGCCCGGCGCGCTTGTAGAGGTTGGCGTTGTCCTTGTGGGTCAGCGCGTCGGGCCCGTTGTCGACGTCGAGCAGGATCGCGTGGTAGCGGGTCTTCTGCGCGATCACCTTGGCGACGTCGCCGACCACCAGCTTGACCCGCGGATCCTCGAGTGGGTGGCGCGCCCACGCGCCGTGCTCCGCGCGGTTCCACTTGACCACCGCGGGCACCAGCTCGGCGACCGTGACCTTGGCGTCGGCGGGCAGCACGTCGAGCGCGGCGCGCAGCGTGAACCCGAGGCCCAGCCCCCCGATCAGCATGCGCGGCTTCTTGACGCCCGCGGCGACCAGGCGCTCGGCGACGATCCGCCCGAACTCGTCCTCCGAGCCGTGCTCGAAGTTGCTCATCAGCGGGCGTTTGCCGACGAAGATCGTGATGTTGTCGTCCCAGCGCGTCAGCACCATCTCCTGTCCATCGGGGAGGGTGACGCGCTCGAGGACCTGATCGGCGCCCATGATCAGCGGGCCGCGAGCGTGGCGGCGAGGGCGAGGGCGGCGGGCAGCGCCTGCACGAACAGGATCGAGCGCCCCACGGTGGCCGCGCCGTACCCGCCGGCGACGATCACGCAGCCGAGGAAGAACACCCGCACCGGGTCGGCGACCGGGGCCGCGGCGATGAACGACCACGCCAGGCCAGCCGCGAGGAACCCGTTGTAGAGGCCCTGGTTGGCGGCCAGCACCTGGGTCTCCTCCTGCTGCGCGGCGGTCCGCCGGAACGTCTTCTGGCCGACCGGCCCGGTCCACAGGAACATCTCCAGAACGAGGAAGTACAGGTGGAGCACGGCCACGAGGGCGGTGAGCACGTGCGAGGCGACGGTCATGGCGGGCTCAGTCTCGCAGATCGAGGTGGATGTCCGCCACGGCGGCGGCGTGCAGGTGGAGGAACGTGGCCGCGTCGATCGACATCACGACGTCGCCCTCGTCGCCGATGCCGTGGTCGCCGGCGTCCACGTGGTAGCCGAGCTTCTCGAACACGCGCCGGGAGGCATTGTTGTCGGGCAGGATCGACGCGTACAGCCGCGCCATCCCCGCGTCGCGGAACGCGAACGTGTGGACCATGATCGCGAACGCGGTGCCGAGGCCCTTGCCCTGCTCCTTCGGCGCGCCGATCAGGAACGCGAACTCGCCGACGAGCTCGGTGCCGTTCATCGTGACCCCGCGGATGTCGGCGTCCCCGGCGAGGGCGCCATCGCGGAACAGCAGCAGGCCGTGGTCGTGCTCCTCGTCGAGGCGGGCGTAGTGCGCGAGCACGTCGTCCACGGTCAGGGTGCCGATGTGGCCGAGCAGGCGCATGTTGGCGGGATCGCTGTACGCGCGGGCGAGGGCTGGGGCGTGCACAGCCAGATCGGCGGCGGTGGCCACGCGCGCGGTCAGCGCGCCGAGCGCGGTGGTCCAGCGCAGCTCGCGGATCAATTCCACGGGCGTCCGCCCCGCCCTGCGCGGCACGCCGCGCAGGGTTCCCACCCCGGGTTCGAGACGGTTTCACCGGCGCTCACTCGAGGCGCCCCCCGGTGCTGACCTTGCCGCGCTCGCGGTACATGCGCTCGATCGTCGTGCGCAGCAGGCCCTCGTCGATCTCGGTGCCCGCGGCGCCGGCCACGTACGCCGCGCGCTCGCACGCCACCTTGATGAACCCGCCCGTCAGCTCGTAGCGCTCGGCCAGGCCGTCGAAGTCGATGGTGGCGGCGCGCGCCCGAACGGGAAGCGTGCGCTGCCACAGCTCGGCGCGCATCTCGGGGCTGGGGAAGCTGAAGAACACGTCGTAGGTGAACCGGCGCTTGAACGCCTGGTCGATCGCCGAGGTCAGGTTCGTCGTCAGGATCGCGAGGCCCCCGAACCGCTCGAGCCGCTGCAGGAGGTAGTTGGTCTCCATGTTGGCGTAGCGGTCGTTGCTGCTCTTGACGTCGCTGGTGCGCTTGCCGAACAGCGAGTCGGCCTCGTTGAACAGCAGCACCACGTGACCGGGCTCGGCGGCGTCGAACACGTCCGACAGGTTCTTCTCGGTCTCGCCGAGCCACTTCGACACCACCTGCGACAGGTCGATCTCGTAGATGTCGAGGCCGAGCCGGCGCGCGAGCACGGTCGCCGACATCGTCTTGCCAACCCCGGGGTGGCCCGAGAACAGCACCGAGATGCCCTGCGCGCCGCGCAGCTTGAACGCGTCGCGGATCTGGCGTCGCTCGCGCGCGGCCGCCGTGATCTCGAGCAGCGCGCCGCGGGTATCGTCGTCGACGATCAGGTCCTCGAGATCGAACGGCGCGGGCAGCTTCTTGCCGAGCCGCGAGATCCGCTGGTGGAGTTGCTCGGCCACCGCGTGCGCGAGGTCCTCGCCGCCGGGCGGGGGCGCGTCGGGCATGCGGCCGGCCGCGGCGGCCTGGGCGGCAGCGACGATCACGCCGCCCGGAATCGCGAACCGGCCGGACAGGCTGTCCGCCTCCGGCCCGGTCAGCGTCGGCACCACCTTCTGCCACATCACCGTGCGCGCGGTCAGCGGCGGCACCTCGAGCGTGAGGTGCACGATCGGGCGCTGGTGGATGCGTGGCATCCGCTCGCGGTTGATCGTCAGCGCCAGCGGGCCGTCCCACTCGTCGAGCAGGCCGGTGATGAAGCTGGGCAGCTCGTCATGCGAGGTCTCGGTGGTCCCCGCATCGTCGATGTCGAAGAATGCGGGCAGCGCGTCGAGCAGGCGCAGCTCGCGGGCGAGGGAGCGCATCATCGGCGGCTGGCTGTGGACCGGCACCTGCGCGAGGCGGCGCCCGTCGATCAGCAGCAGGCGCTTGCCCCAGTGGTGCGCGGCCAGGTGGAGCAGCAGCTTCTTGCCCACGCCGCGCTGCCCCTGGACCGCGAGCACCACCTCGCTCGACGCCAGCGCGCTGGTCGCCCGCTCGAGCGTGATCGCGGGGAACGCGCCCTCGGTGGCGCCGGTCCGCAGCTCCGCCACGTCGCCGAGCTCGGGATCGAGATCGAGGGTGGTGCCGTCGATCAGGTACACCAGCCGGGTCGCCGCGCGGATCCGGCGCGCCATGATCGACTCGCCGGGCAGCACCTCGAGGAGCCGGTGCCGCTGCAGCGCGCCGCTCGCCGACAGATCGCGCGCCATCAGCGACCGGGACGTCGGCGTGTCGTACACCAGCTGCGACAGCAGCCGCCCGTCGAGCCCGCGGCAGCTCGGATCGCGCGCCAGGTACCGGTACGCCTGCACGAGGTTCGGATCCACCTCGGGCAGCAGCGCGAACATCAGCGTCGACCACTGGCGCGGCGTCAGCGCGAACACGCGGATCAGATCCACCAGCGGGGAGCGCAGCCCGGCGTCCAGCGTGGCCGCGATCCGCGCGCCGATCTCGGTGTGCGCCTCGAGCCAGCGCTCGAGCACGCTCGCCGCCCCCGCCTCGTCGGCGTCCGCCGGCACCTCGCCGTGCGCCGCCGCGAACAGCCGGCCGATGTCCGTCGGCGCGACCACCTCGTCGGTGATGAGCTGGCTCACCTGGCCCTTCGTCCAGCCCCGCCGGATCTGGTACTCGACGCGGAGCCACGCGCAGCGCAGCTCGTCGCGGAGGTGGGCGGCGACATCGAGGTACGGCGCGGCGGGGCCCATGCGAGGAGACTATCGCATGACTGTCGGGGCGGAGCTCAGCCCCCATCCTCCTGCTCACCGCGCCAGGTCTTGACGTGTGGGATCCGGGGGGCCACCACCGCGTACACCGTCGCGACCCCACCGATCAGGTACCAGCCGAAGCCGATCGCCATCCCGATCCCGGCGGCGAACCAGATCGCCGCCGCCGTGGTCAGGTTGTAGATCTTGTCGCCGGAGCTCTTGATGATCATCCCCGCGCCGAGGAAGCCCACCCCGGCCACCACCTGCGCCGCGATCCGCGCGGGGCTGGCCGGATCGACGACGGCGGAGATCATCGTGAACATCGCCGCGCCGCCGATCACGAAGCTGTGCGTGGCGATCCCGGCGGGCTTGCCGCGGGACTCGCGCTCCACGCCGATCGCGATCCCGCAGATCAGGCAGATCGCCAGGCGCACCATGAACTCGAGCTCGTGGTCGTGCAGCAGCTCGGGCATGGCGCTTGGTAGCGCGTTCGCGGCCGTGGCGAAAGGTCACGACGCCCAGCGCCACCCCATCACCGTCTCGTCCCCGAGCCGCACCCGCCCGTCCCCCACCAGCTCGGCCACCGTCACCGCCTCGTCGTCGCGCGCGTACACGCCGTTCGTGCTGCCGGTGTCGACCACGAGGATCCGCTCGTCGACCAGCATCACCAGCGCGTGGACGCGGGACACCGACTCGTCGTCGTCGCACTGCCCGTGCTGGCAGCGCGCGTACCGCCCGACCAGCAGCCCGTCGCTCAGCACCTCGTGGTCGATCGCGATCGTTCGCTCGCCGCCGGGCCCGCGCAGCCACAGGTGCCCGGCGATGTCCCGCGGCGCCATCACCACCTCGCTGGTGTGCGGCCCCGGGGTCCGGATCACCAGGGTGCCGCTGGCGAACGGGACGTCGAGCTGGACCCGGGTCGGCGGGCGGACGACCGAGGCGTCGGGCACCCGCGCCAGCGCCTCGACGAAGGTGCGCGGCGGCAGCGCGGCCCACGCGGCGGGCCCGGTGTCCGGCCAGGTCGTGCCAGGCCCGACGGGGAGCACGAAGACCACGTACCCGGCGCACCGCACCCCGGCGGCGCCGTCGGCGCGCAGGCCGCGCAGCGTGCGGCCGGCCTCGTCCTGCATGCCGCCCTCGCTGTGCAGATCGAGGACGCGGAACGCCACCGCGCCCCCGGTCAGGTCGAGCGGCGAGGCGATCACCGCGAGCTGGCGCAGCGCGAGCGCGTCATCGTCGGCGAGGTGGAGGTCACACGAGGTGTGACGCCCGACCGTGACCGCGGCGTGCCGCGCGCGATCCGCGGTGAGAACGTGGACGCCCGCGAGCGCGCCGGTCCGGGCGCGGATCGCCACCACCGCGACGCCGGGCGCGGGCAGGCCGCGACAGCGCGGCGCGAAGCTGGCGTACGCGCGGGCGAAGCAGGCGCCGACGTCGCCCGGGCGCAGCGGCTGGTACGCGACGATCCGGGTGCGTGCGTTCGTGTCCATCGTCCCTCCTGTGCGGTGAGACGCCCAGCGTGCGCATGTTCTGACGCCAGCGTAAGGGGGTATCGCACCACGGGCAGCGTCCCGGGGCGGGACCGCCGCACAGCCTGATGTGGTGCTCGCGGCTATCACGGTGGGGCAGGGCCCGGTGGGGCAGGGCCCGGTGGGGCAGGGCCCGGATGGGGCAGGGCCCGGATGGGGCAGGGCCCGGATGGGGCAGGGCCCGGATGGGGCAGGGCCCGGATGGGGCAGGGCCCGGATGGGGCAGGGCCCGGATGGGGCAGGGCCCGGATGGGGCAGGGCCCGGATGGGGCAGGGCCCGGATGGGGCAGGGCCCGGATGGGGCAGGGCCCGGGCCCGTCCAGCCTCCCAGCAGGCCGCTGGCGGCGTGCTCGACGGCGACGGCGACGCGCGTATGCTCGGCGCATGGGCATCTGGACCTGGCTGCGTCGTGGCGAGGGCGCGGATGCCGAGGAGATCCACACGCATCGTGCGTGGCACGCCCTGCACGTGGCGCTGACCGGCGAGGAACAGGGCGGGGCGTCCCCGGCGGCGTGGGTGGTGTGGACATCACCGGGCGCCCAGGAGGCCACGTTCGCCTCGGCTGCGTTCGTGCACCCGCCGGAGCTCATCCGCGAGGTCGCGCACTGGCTCGCGGCCGTGGACTTCGAGGCCGCCGTCGCGGACCTGGATGCGGCGATCGCGCTCGGCGCGCAAGTGTACTCGTTCGAGCGCTGGCAAGGCGACCTCGACATGGCGCGGTCCGGCGCGCTGCGCGAGGTGTTCGAGCGCGTGCGGCGGTTCTACGCCGAGGCGGCCGAGGCAGGTCAGGCGGTGACCGTCCGCCGCGGCTGATCGCGCCATCGAATCCTGTCGACAAGAGTCGTTCACGAGGCCCTTGGCCGCCGCGGGGGCGGGCCGGCGGTCGGTGGCCACCGGCCCACGCACGGAACGGCCGAGCGGCCCATGATTCGCGCCCCGAAGGTGGTGTAGCCTGTCGCCGTGGAGGCGCTTCGTGGCAACTAAAGCTTGGGTTCTGCTGCTCTTGCTCGGTGGGTGTGGCGGCTCGCTGCCGGAGGGTGGTGTCGAGATCTCCCTCGTCGAGCCGAGCTTTGGCCCCGTCGCTGGTGGGGTCAGCGTCACCATCCGCGGAGACGGCTTCCTCGCGGACGGCGCCCCGCCGAACCGCGTCTTGATCGGCGATGTGGAAGCGCCGCTGGCCGCGGCGGTGGACGATCAGACCCTCGTGGTGTTGCTGCCACCCGGCGAGGCCGGGATGCACCCGGTCACCGTGTTCAACCGCAACGGACAGGCCACCGCCGAGGGGATGTTCCGGTACAGCACGGCGCCGACCGTCACGGGCTCGAGCCCCGCCTCCATCGTCTACAACTCGACGAACACGACGGTCACGCTGACGGGCACGGGCTTCTTCGATGAGGATGCCGGCCCGTCGACGGTGCTGGTCGATGGCCGACCCGCGGTCGACGTGGTCGTTCAAGACGATACGACGCTCACGTTCACCGCCCCCCCCGGGACGGTCCTCGACCGGCCGACCCTCACGCTGACAAACCTTCGCGGCCAGGCGAGCAGGCCGCGGAGTTACCGCTACATCCTCAGCAGCAGCCTGACGCTGATGGTGTTCACCAAGTCCAACCAGAACACGGCGATGTACCTGTACGAGCCGATCTCCGACACCGTCGTGGCGGTGGCGAACAAGCGCAAGCCGGAGAACGCGCTGTCGTTTCGCGGGATGACCCGCGATGGCACGGGTGGGCTCCAGGTGCTGACGCGCGACGACAAGTTCGGTCAGCTCGACATCGCCGAGCAGCGGATCGTCGAGCCGACCCCGGTGACCGTCAAGTACGAGGATTTCGAGCGGGTCAACTCGACGCTGTTCGCGGTGACGTCCAACAACCAGGTCGACCCGGGCACGGCCAACCGGTTCGGTCGATTCGATCCCCTGACGCAGACGTTCACGGCGATCAACACGCTCGCGGACCTCGGCGCTAGCGGTCGCCGCGATCTCGCGTACAACGGGACCACGCTGTATCTGGTCGGACGAAACACCACGATCGACCAGGTTCAGATCTCGACCATCAACCCGGCGACCGGAGCCCTCGGTGCGCGGGTCAACCTCGATCCTCAGAAGGACGTGGCCGGGATGACGTTCGTCGGGTCCACGCTGTGGGCCATCACCAAGAGTGGTGAGCTGATCAACATCGTGCCCGCGACGGGTGCGGTCTCGGTCATCAAGGCCCTGCAGGGATCCATGTCGTCGGTGGAGGTGTTCGAGTGATCACTCGCAGTGCCATGATTGTCCTGTTGCTCGCGGGCTGTGGCGAGGTCGCCGGGACCGCGTCCACCAAGGGTGACCTCCCCACCATCACCACCGTCGCGCCTGCGATCGGGGGCGCGCCCGGAGGTACCCAGATCACGCTCGTCGGCACCAACTTCGCCAACGGCACGACCCAGGTGGTGGTGGGTGATCGCCTGTCGGCGGCGGTCACCGTCGAGAGCCCCACGTCCCTCTCGTTCACCCTGCCACCGGGCGCCGAGGGCGCGACCGTCGATGTCTCCGTGTTCAACGACGGCGGGTTCGGGACGCTCCCCGACTCGTTCACCTACAACTTTCGACCGGCGGTGCTGGCCATCAGCCCGAGCCTCGGCAAGGGCAATGGCGGGACCGCGATCACGATCGCCGGGCGCGGGTTCGCGGATGCGGGCACCCCCACGATCACGATCGCCGGTGGGGTGGCGACCAACGTCGTGGTCGTCGATGACCAGACGATCACGGCCACGACCGCCGCGGTCGAGCCGAGCACCGCGCTGTTCACGGCCCTCGATGTCGACATCGAGAACAACAACGGGCTGGGCCGGCTGGGCGACGCATTCAGCGTCACCAGGCCCGGGTTGCTCGCGGTCTCCAAAAACAACCAGCTGCTTCACATCGACCTCATCAACAAGAAGACAGCGGTCCTCCAGACCTTCCCGCGGCTTCTCCGTGCATGCGTACTCAACCCGAACAACGGCAAGATCTACGTGGCCGGGCGGAACCCCATGGACCGCACCCAGGAGCTGATGACCGTTGACCCGCTCACCGGTGTGATCACCACGATCGGTCCGACCCGCGAAGCCGGCAATGGCCCCATCCGCTGCCCCTCGTCGCTGGCGTTCGTCGGCAGCGTGCTGTACGGCGTCAACACCGGTCTCAACTGCGGGGGCGCTCCTGCCAACCGGCTCGTCACCATCGACCCGGCGACGGCGACCACGACCGTGGTGGGCGCCGCGCCCCTCGCGCTCGACCGCCCCAACGCCATCGCCATCAAGGACGCCGTGAGCCTGTACTTCGCGGACCGGATCACCGATTCGCTCGACACCATCGCGACCGCGACCTCGGTGCTCACGACCGGTCAGCCGCTCACGGGTGCTCCGACCGGGCAGAGCGTCACGGCGATGGCATCGGTCGGCGGCGTGCTCTACCTGACCGACAGGCTGGATCCGGCCAGCCTCTACACGGCGAACCCGGCGACCGGCGCGCTCACGAAGGTGATGACGATCCCGGACCAGTCCATCGCCGGGCTGTGCGAGACGCCTCCGACGTTCTGAACTCGGCGGAGGGACACCGGGCCTGGCGGTCTGTCGGCTTCGACCTGCTGTGACCTGAGGCACGGGGGCTCAGGGGCACCACGCGGGTGCCACACGGAGCGCCCGGGCAATGCTCACACATCGTGTGGTTTCGCTGGCCCCGTGCGAACGTCGCGCACCTCACCGCGTCGCGGGGGACGGCGATCTCGATGGTGAGAACGCCACCCACCACCGCGACGGCGCGCGACCGCGCACGTGTGGACTGCGTCCGCCGCGCGCACACTTCGCACAGCGCGGGCTGCGCGGGTGCGTGCACGGTGCATCGCGGCGACACCCTCGACATCGGCCGGTGACCGCCGGGCGAGCCACAGGGCGACCTTCGCCAGCGCCTGCTCGGACATCGCCTTCGCGGGCGTCGCGACCGGCGCGCTGCCGGCGAGCCGGCGCCCCTGGTCGGCGACGGGCGCGCGGTGGTCCGGTAGGATCGGGGGGTGGGATTCGGCCTCGATCGGCGTGCGCGCTCGCGGAAGGCCAAGGGGGGCCTGCGCGCGCTGCTGGGCAAGGCCCCCGAGGCGGCCGAGGTCGGCGATCGGCTGGTCCGGCTCGCGCGGCGCATGCTCAAGGACGCCGTGATCGACGCCAGCCCGCGGCGGGTGACGCTGCGGCTCCACCCTGCGGCCGCGCCGGTGCGGGTCGTGGTGCTGCCCGACGGGGACCTCGAGATCACGGGCGAGACCGCGACCGTCGGGCCTGGCTACCACCGCCACGTGGAGGCCGTACTCGCGCCGCTGCTCGAGGAGCTCGAGTACGTGTGGGCCGATGACGCGCCAGACGTCCGCGCGGCGATCACCGCGTGGGTGGCGGCGGAGCTGCGCGCGGGGGCGACCCGGCTCGCGCTGCCGGAGGCGCGGGCGTTCGTGCTCGACGCCGCCGTGCTGACCCCGCTCGGCCCGCGCGATCGTGCGTGGTGCGATGCGGTGCTCGCCGATCCGGAGCGCGCGGCGGACATGTTCGCCTGGTGGGACGACGGCCCCGGCCAGGCCGCGCGGGCGCGGGCGCTGCTCGCGCTGTGGCACGACGTCCCGTGGCGCGAGCCCCTCGACGCCGACGAGCGTGCGCTGATGGTGCGCGTGGATGCGGATCTCACCGCGGCGCGCACCGCCGAGCCCGCGCTCGCGCTGCCGTGGACCGCGTGGGCCGAGCTGCGCGGCCACCTCGGTGACGACGAGGCCGCCCTCGCCGCGCTGCGCGCACACGCCGACGCCGACCCCGCGCCGCCGATCGGCTACCGCCGCTACCCGCTCGAGATCGAGCTGACCGCCACGTGGTCGATCGAGCTGCCGGGCGCGTTCGTCGGCCGCTGGGAGGACGACGGCGACCGCTACTGGGCGACCGATGGCGAGCGGATGATCGAGCTGGTCTCGTTCACGGCGGACGACTCTCTCGATGCCGCGGCGCTGCTCGCGATCGCCCCGGAGAAGCACCTGGTGATCGCCCGCATCGACGAGCCTGAGAGGCAGGGCCGCGCCGAGGCGTACACCGAGGGCACCGTTCACATCGTGATCGGCCTGGTGGCAGATCGCGCCCGAGGTCGCGATCCTGACGTGCAAGGGACCGCCTGGCTCCGAGGCGTCGGCGCTGGCGACGTGGCGCAGCCTGCGGGCGCGCCGGCACGCATGAGGGGTCACGGGCGTGCACGGCCTGCGGTTGCGCGTCAGATCCGGTTCGGGATCGGCGTCCATGACCGCCGGTCAATGGACCCGATCTGATCCTCCCCCACGGACCGCGCAGATCTCGAGCGCGCTCGGTCTTCGGTCAGAGCGAGCGCGCGCAGCTGGCCCTGGCGGGACCACGCGCACGAACCACCAGCTCACCGCTGCCGGCGGGCTGGCGCCGGATACGCAGCGCCCCAACGACGACGTCCGCACGCGCCCGCACCATGTTCTCGCGGTGCAGACCCGGCGGCGCACCTGGACGCCGCCGCGCGTGTACTTCACGTCGAAGACCACGGGCCTGACCTGCGTCGAGCCCGTGTACGCCGCCGACGGCGCGCTGCAGGCGGTGATCTCCGTCGACTTCGACATCGGCGCGCTGGCCCGGTTCATCGCGAGCGCCACCCTCGAAGGCGCGCGGGCGGTGGTGTTCGCGCGCGACGGGACGATCCTGGCGTTCCCGTCGGCGCCGGTGCCGGAGATCGCGGTGCGCGAGGCCCGGCTGGTGCGCCGCGAGGACATCGCGCTGCTCGCCGAGTACGTCCTCCGCCGGTTCGGCGCCGAGCACGGGCGCGTGCTGCAGATGACGCCGGACGCGCCGCGGCGCCTCGAGGGCCACGACTGCCCGGGCAACGGCCGCGAGCTCGAGAACCTGCTCGAGCGCGCTGTCGAGCGGCCCGATGATCGGAGCGATCGATCTGCCCGAGGCGCGCAAGACCCAGCCCGTCCCCGAGAACTTCGGCGCAGTTCCGGCCGACGGTATCGACCTCGATCGCCTGCTCGCCGACGTGGAGCGCGGGTGGGTGCTTCGCGCACTCGAGCACACCGGCGGCGTCCGCAAGCGTGCCGCGACAGCGCTTGGCATCAGCTTCCGCTCGCTGTGCTACCGCCTGGCCAAGCTCGAGTTCGACAAGGGTGACGAGCCTGTCGACGAGCTCGAATGACCACGACGGCGTACCCGAACGCTACCCGACAACCGGCCGAAACTCGTCGGGAGGCGGCGTCAATTGATCGCCCGTATGACGAGAATTGACATGCTCAGATGTGTCTCATTCCGGATCAGGTGTCCCTCCCTGAGTAGCTTCTCACTCCGCATGGGTACGTCTCAGTCGTCTCATGTTGGATCAATGCCGGGAGCTCGATCGGCCATGTACCTTGGATCATGGAAGCTCCGGACTCCGACCGCAACTCGGCGATCGCCCATGGGTTCTGGCACGTTCGTGGCTTGAGGTTCGGACACGATGCAGACCGACCTCGGGACCTGGCGCAGGGAATTCGCAAGCGACGTCGTGGGGGATTCCGTGGGAATCTGCGATGCGCTCGAGACGGTGCGCCACGTGGCGGGCACCATCTGTAGCGTCCTCCTCACCGGCGAGACCGGCACGGGCAAGGAGCTGTTCGCCCGCGCGGTGCACCGCGCCTCGCCGCGCCGCGGTCGCCCGTTCATCCCGGTCAACTGCGCGGCGATCCCCGAGACGTTGCTCGAGACCGAGCTGTTCGGTCACATCAAGGGCGCGTTCACCGGCGCGACCAACGCCCGGACCGGCCGCTTCATGTCGGCCCACGAGGGCACCATCTTCCTCGACGAGATCGGCGACCTGCCGCTCGCCGCGCAGGCCAAGCTGCTCCGCGTGCTCGAGGAGCAGGTGGTGTCGCCGGTCGGCAGCGACCACGAGGTCCCCGTCGACGTCCGCGTGATCGCCGCGACCCACCGCAACCTCGAGCAGATGGTCGCGCAGGGCACGTTCCGCGCCGACCTCTACTTCCGCCTCGCCGTGGTCCCCATCGAGCTGCCGTCGCTGCGCGACCGGCCCGAGGACATCGATCAGATCGCCGATCTGTGCATCGCGCGCCAGCGCGAGCGGACGGGCCGCCAGGTCGAGGGCCTCGACGCGAGCGCCCGCGCAGCGCTCCGCGCGTACGCCTGGCCCGGTAACGTCCGCGAGCTCGGTCACCTGCTCGAGCGCGCGGTCCTGCTCGCCCGCCGCCCGGTGCTGTCCGCGGCCGACCTGCAGATCCCCGGCGCGCCCAAGTACGGGCGCGGCTCTCAGGCCCTGCCCACGAGCGGCCACGTTCCTGCCGCGACCTCGCCCGGGGGCCCGATGAACCGGATGAACCCGATGTCGGCCGGCGAGCTGCCGACCGTCAAGGAGCTGAGTGAGACCTCGCTCGACCTCCGCGTCGCGCTCGAGAACCTCGAGCGCCAGCTGATCGATCGCGCGCTCGCCAAGGCCGGCGGCAACCGGACCGAGGCGGCCGCGCTGCTCGGGCTCAACCGCACGACGCTCGTCGAGAAGCTCCGCAAGTACGCGGCCTGAGGCGGCGCGCTCGCGCAGGAAGCCCGCGTCCTCTCCGCTCCGGGGGGACACGGGCCTGGTTGCGTTTCGGCGACGCCCTGCGGTCGAGCCTGTCGTGCGCCCGAGGCAGCAGGGCTCGGTGCTAGGGTTCAGCGTCGGCCGGGCAGCCAGAACACGAACCGCACGCCGCCGGTCGACTCGGGACACTCGATGGAGCCGCCGTGGGCCTCGCACGCGAGCCGCGAGAACGAGAGCCCGAACTCACGCTGCCCGCCGGCGCCCTTGCCATACTTCACGAACACGGTGGAGGCCATCCTGCTGGTGGTTGGTCACGCGGACGATCGGCCGGTTGATCGGGATCTCCTCGAAGTTCGGACCCCGAGGCGGGTGAGCTGGGTGTCGCCGTACGTGTCGATGCCGCTGGCCAGACCGAAACGCTGATCCCCCTGCGTGGTTCTCCCTGGCCGTCGGTGGTCGCGGAACCTGCTAGCGGAGGAGCGACAGCGCCGCCTGCGGCAGCTGGTTGGCCTGGGCGAGGACGGCGAGGCCGGCCTGGCTCAGGATCTGGCCCTTGCTGAGGTTCGCCGTCTCGTTCGCCACGTCGACGTCCCGGATGCGCGAGTTCGCGGCGGCCAGGTTCTCCTGCTGCATCCCGAGGTTGCTGATCGAGACCTGCATGCGGTTCTGCACGGCGCCGACCTTGGCGCGCGCGGACGACAGCTGCTGGATCGCCTTGTCGAACGCACCGATCGCGTTCTGGGCGTTGGTCACCGTCGACAGGCTGGCGCCCGAGACTTTCAACGTCGAGGCGCCGAGCGTCGACGTGGTGAGCCTGGTGATGCTCATCGACAGGCGGTCGTTGGCGGTGTTCTGCGCGCCGACCTGGAAGGTCAGGCCCGCGGAGGCCGAGCCGTCGAGCAGCTTCTGGCCGTTGAACTCGTTGACCGCGCCGATGCGGTTGACTTCGTCCTGCAGCTGCTTGAACTCGGTCTGGATGTAGCCGCGCTCCGTGTTGCCGATCGTCGCGTTGGCGGACTGGACCGCCAGCTCACGCATGCGGGACACGATGCCCTGCTGCTCGTTCATGCCGCCCTCGGCGACCTGCGACATCGACACGCCGTCGTTGGCGTTACGCTGGGCCTGCGCGAGTCCGCGGAGGTTGGCCTTCAAGGCCTCGGAGATCCCGAGGCCGGCGGCGTCGTCACCGGCGCTGTTGATGCGCTGGCCCGACGACAGCCGCCCGATCGAGGCCGCGAGGGCCGCCTGGGTCTTGGACAGGTTGCCCTGGGCATTGAGAGACGCGACGTTGGTGAGAATCGAGATCGCCATGTACAGACTCCGGTTAGGGGCTCGGACCTCGTCGGTCCCGCTGGCGTAGTTCGCCCAGCCCCGCGCCTGATACAGGCCTGTATCGTTCCAGCATCGGGCCGAGGAGGGTCGCCCCGGCAGGTCCATCACGTGGCGGGTGCCCGCCCGCGACGCATCCAGCGCCTGCGTCGCCTGCGCGCGCGCGCGCTCGCCGCGTCGACGCTGTCGAGCTCCACGTCGCGCGAGATGTCCTGCTCGAGCGGCGGTGCCGCGACGGTGCCCGCTCGCCGATCGCCAGCTCTCGGCTCACGCGTGATCCGGCGGGCCGGGGCGTGATCGCCCTCGAGCGTCCGTTGCGCGACGGGCGCACCGAGCTCGCGTTCACGCCCCTCGCGTTCCTGCGTCGCCTCGCGACCTTGATCCCGCCGCCGCGGGCTCACCTCACCCGCGATCACGGACGCCAGCCGCGCCATCCTCCGGCATCTCGGCCTCGTGACCGCGCCGTCGGCGCCTCGCCCACGCTCGCCGCCTCACCCGTGGTTCGACGGCGCGTGCTCGACACTGCGCCCCCTCCCCTCGCGTGCCCTCCGGCAGGACATCGGACCGCTGCGTCCGCGCTCCGACCTGAGCTCCGGTTTCCGCACCCCTGCGTTCATCCCTTGCGACGTCGAACCGCCTGGGCTGCCGTCCTGCAGGCTGGCCCCGGCCGGCACCTTGGACCCCTCCGGGCCGAGCTTCTGCGTTGTCTTACGTTTGCTCCCCGGCAATACTCGCGAACATGTCTCGGCCCTCGCTGTTCGTACTCGCCCAGCAGCTCGCGGTGCTGTCCCTGGTCGCCGGCTGTCTCGACACGACGCCGGACGCTGGCCCGCGCGGCCGCATGCGCGCGCCCATCGATCCGGTCGCCCTCGGTTCCCCACCCCCGCTGCTCGCGGTAGCCGCCACCTTGGTGTGCGGCGACGGCACCCTGATGACCGGCGAGATGTGTGATGACGGCGGAACCGTGTCCAACGATGGCTGCGACAGCATCTGCAAGGTCGAAGCCGGCTACGTGTGCAACGGTTACCCGCAGTCGATCTGCACGCGCGCGTGCGGTGATGGCGTGCTCGCGGACACCGAGGTGTGCGACGACGGCAACACGGCATCCGGCGACGGGTGCTCCCCGACGTGCGAGCTCGAGCCTGGCACGACCTGCGCGAAGCCGCCGCCGACGTCCGTGCTGAAGATCGGCGCGCTCGGATCCCCAAAATGCTACGTCCCCACCGCGCTCGGGATCGACTTCGGCGATCCCCTGACCCTCGAGCTGCCGGCGACGTACAGCTCCAGCGCGCCCGCGGGCAGCTACGTGTTCCGCTACCTGTCCGGCGCCTTCGACTACGACACCGACCTGACGGGGGATCCCGCCGACCGCTACCAGATCCGGATCGACTTCTTCGACAAGCTCGTGAGCGCGTACCGGATGGTGACCCCGGACGCCGACCTCGACGGCGCTCCGGACAACTACGCCACCGAGGCAGCGGCGATCGCCGCCGGCCAGCAGATCCCGGCGGTGCCGTTCGAGGTGACGTCCACGGCCAACCTCCAGGTCGGGGTCCCCGACGACGACTGCCTCGACACGAGCGGCACGATCTACGTCCAGGCCAACGCGCCGTCAGCGTGTCAGGTGACGTGCGGCGACGGGCAGATCACCGGCAGCGAGCACTGCGACGACCACAACCTGAGCAACGGCGACGGCTGCTCGAGCGTGTGCGAGGTCGAACCCGGCTACCTGTGCGCGGGCACCGGGCCGTCGACGTGCGCGATCACCTGCGGCGACTCCGTCGTGGCGCCCTCCGAGGGCTGCGACGACGGCAACACGGCGTCCGGCGACGGCTGCTCGAGCGCGTGCGCGGTCGAGCTCGGCTTCGCGTGCGCGGACACGCCGCCGACCCGGTTCATCCCGCTGGCGCCGGTCGCCGACTGCCTCCTCGCGCCGGCGACGCCGCCGTCGCAGAACGGCGTCGCGCTGGCGGCGTCGTACGACGTGTCTCCGCCGGTGCCGGTCGGCAGCTACGTCGTGCGCTGGGTCATGGGCGCGACCGACTACAAGTACTCGCCCACGACCGCGGTCGGGACCCGGTACGGGATCTGGGCGGCGATGGTGGACAAGAACGTGTCCTACACCCTGGTCGGCAACGACACGCTCTACCCGTCTTACCTCGGCGCGCTGCAGAGCGGCCAGAGCCTGCCCGCGGCGACCTTCACCGTCACCAACCTCAGCACCGTCCAGGCCGCGGTGCTCGAGCTGTGGTCGGGCAAGTGCCCCGACAACGCGCTCGGCCTGGTCACGCTCCGCCTCGATCAGCCCTCGTTGTGCGTCCAGACCTGCATCGACGACTCGCCCACGGGCGTCGACACCGGCTGCTACGCCGCCAACGCGCACTGCGTCGGCTCCGGCACCCCGGCCGCGAGATGCATGCCGTGCATCGACACCAGCCCGACCGGCACTGACCAGGGCTGCACGTCCGCCGACCCGACCTGCATCGCCGACGGTCTCGGCGGCTCCGCGTGCTTCGATTGCGGGGGCATCTGCGACGACGGGAACGAGTGCACGATCGACGGCTGCGGGTCGCGCATTTGCAACGGCAAGGCCTGCGGGCCGTGGTCGTGCTCCACCACGCTCCTGCCGGCGGGCACCGCGTGCTCCGCGGGCGTGTGCGACGCCGCCACGACCTGCGTGCCCTGCTTCGACAGCTCCCCGGACGGGATCGACAGCGGCTGCGCCACCGGGTTCGCCTACTGCCAGGGCTCCGGGACCGACGCCGCGGCGTGCCAGCCGTGCCTGAACTCCAACACCGGCAGCGGAGCCGAGGCGGACCTCGGCTGCTCCGTCAACGCCCCGTTCTGCCTGCCGGAGCCGCCGCTGCTGGCGGACCTCAACACCTGCGCGGAGTGCAACGCCGCCGCGGCGTGTGACGACAGCAACCAGTGCACCATCGACGCCTGCACCGCGGGCTCGTGCGACAACGCTCCGGTCGCCGCCGGCTCCCCGTGCGACACCGGCGTGTGCAGCGGCGCGACCGCCCTGTGCGAGCCGTGCGTCGACACCTCGAGCGCCGGGACCGACGCGGGCTGCGACACGGCGGCGCCGCACTGCGACATGGCGACGATGCCGGCGTCCTGCGAACCGTGCCTCGACACCAGCCTCGACGGCACCGACCAGGGCTGCGAGGCCGACAGCCCGGTCTGCGTCGGCGCGGGCACGGCGGCGGCGCGGTGCGAGCCGTGCGCGGACACGAGCGCGGACGGCGCGGACCTAGGTTGCGCGGCGGCGGCGGCGTTCTGCGACGCGAGCGGGACGACGGTGGCGTGCCAGCCGTGCCTGCCCGGCGCGGCGGCCGGCCCGGACGTCGGGTGCGACATCACGGCGCCGCTGTGCGCGAGCACGGCGGCTGGCATCAACGCGTGCGTCGCGCGCTACGGCGTGGACGGCGGCGGCGGCTGCAACGCGGGCGGCGGCGCGGGGACGGGGATGGGTTGGGCGGCGGCGCTGGCGCTGCTCGCGCTCGGCGGCGGTCGTGGGCGGGGGCGGCGGCGGGTGGGGATCGCGACGGTGGTCGTGGCGGCGGCGGTGGGGTGGCCGCGCAGCGCCGCGGCGCAGGCGCTCGACGTGGCGGACTTCCCGGTGGAGCGGTTCCGGGTGGCGCTCGACCGCTCGGGCGTGCTCGGTGCGGAGTGGGCCGAGGCGCCGGCGGTGGGGAGCCTGAACCTGGCGCTGTGGCTGGGGTACGAGGACGCGCCGCTGGTGCTGGTGGATCGGAGCACCGGGCAGACGGTGGGCAACCTGGTGGACTACCGGGTGGCATCGAACGTGACGGCGTCGTACGTGGTGGCGCCGCGGGTGCAGGTCGGGCTGGAGGTGCCGCTGGTGCTGGGGCAGGACGTGGGCGCGCTGCCGTCGGGGTTCATGGCGCCGTCGTCGAACGCGGGGGTCGCGCTGGGCGACGCGCGGCTGGCGCTGAAGGCGACGCTGCTCCGGCAGCGGCGCCACGGGGTGTCGCTGGCGGTGATCCCCGCGATCACGGTGCCAACGGGGGGCCGCGAGGCGTACCGTGGCGATCGGACGGTGACGTTCTCGCCGGAGGTGGCGGTGTCGCGCGCGGTGGGGGCGGTGCGGCTGGCGCTGGACGTCGGGTACCGCGCGCGCGGCGCGAGCGAGCTCGCGGACCTCGCGGTCGACGACGAGGTGTTCGGGATCGCGGGCGTCGCGTACCGCGTGGCGCCGGAGGTGGAGGTGGCGGTGGCGGCGTCGCTGGCGACGGCGGCGAGCGCACTGCTCGGGGGCGGCAACCGGGACCACGCGGAGACGCTCGTGGGGCTGACCGCGGATCTGCCGGGGCCGCTGGTGGCGACGGTGGCGGGCGGGCTCGGGCTGACCCGGGGGTTCGGGACGCCGGACTGGCGGGGCGTGTTCGCGCTGCGGTTCGACGGGGAACGGACGGAGCCGACCGACCGCGATCACGACGGGGTGCTCGACGGCCGTGACGGCTGTCCGGACCAGCCGGAGGACCGCGACGGCTACCAGGACGAGGACGGCTGCCCGGATCCGGACAACGACGGGGATCGCATCCTCGACGCGAACGACCGTTGCCCCGGGGATCGGGAGACGGCGAACGGCTACCAGGACGAGGACGGGTGTCCGGATACGCTGCCCGACCGCGATGGCGACGGGGTGGTGGATCCGGAGGACGGGTGTCCGGACGAGCCGGAGGATCGGGACGGCTACCGCGACACCGACGGCTGCGCGGATCTGGACAACGACGAGGACGGCATCCTGGACGCGGCGGACGGCTGCCCGCTGCAGGCGGGCCCGGCGGAGAACCGCGGGTGTCCGGACACGGATCGCGACGGCGACGGGGTGGTGGATCGGCTGGACCGGTGCGTGGAGCAGCCGGGGCCGGTGGAGAACCGCGGCTGTCCCGACGGCAACCGGGATCGTGACCCGCTGGTGGACCGGCTGGACACGTGCCCCGATGAACCAGGCCCCGTGGTGTACAGCGGGTGCAAGACCAGGCCGCGTGCGGTGATCACGGCGACCGGGATCGACATCGTCGAGACGGTGTACTTCAAGCTGGACAAGGACGTGATCGAGCGGCGGTCGTACAAGCTGCTCGACAACGTGGCGCAGGTGCTGGCGGCGCACCCCACGATCCGGGTCGCGGTCGAGGGGCACACCGACGATCAGGGCGACGACGCGTACAACAAGGACCTGTCGCAGCGGCGGGCGGCGTCGGTGCGGCGGTACCTGGTGGGCAAGGGGGTGAAGGAGGCGCGGCTGGACGCGGCGGGGTTCGGGGAGGAGCGGCCGATCGCGATCAACAAGACGCGGCAGGGGCGCGCGCGCAACCGCCGCGTGGTGTTCCAGATCGCCGGGTACGCGGACGACGCCCCGGTGACGTCGACCGACGGCGCGGGCCCGGGGACCGACACCCTCGAAGCCGCGCCGGGCGGGCGCTGAGCGAACGCGGTGGGATGGCGGGCGCACGGTCCATCGCCCGCGCGTCTCGCGCGGACGTCTCACGGTGGCCAGATCGACGAACCGGCGCGCCCGTTCGTGGCGCGCCCTGCGCGCGCGCCCGCCGCGTCGCGCGCCGCCGCGTCGCGCGCCCTGCGCGCGCGCCCCCGCGTCGCGCGCGCTCAGGCGCCTGGCGTCGCCGCCGGCTGGAGGCCGGCATCCTGACCCTGCCTGACGTGCAGCCACGCGCAGGCGCTGAGCGCCCTGCCCGCACACGGATCTCGCGCACGGCCAGGACGCGCATGCACGGGCGACGCGGCGGTTGCGCGTTCGTCCGGGGGCCCGCGGCTGCCGCTGGTGTGGCCGATGCCTGCCGGAAAGGCGTTGTTCGGAGCGCAGCGCAGCGCGGTCGCCGGGGGCCGTGATGGTCGCGACGTGGGTGTGGAGTCTGCCAGCGCGATGCTCGTGCGGCGACGCTCGCCACGGCGTGCCAGATCGGCTTCGACCCCACCGTCGAGGCTCGTCGTCATCGACGCGTACGTCGGCGGGGCCGAGCGCTTCATCGGCGACGACCTGCTCACCGAGCAGAGCTTCGTTCCGCCGTCCTACGTGGCGCCCCTCGGCCACGGCATCGAGCGCCATGCCGATGGTTGGTTCCACATCTGGCAAGCCCATCCGTCGCTGGGCGGCAGCCGGCGCTTCGAGGTGCTGTTCGTCATCGACGAGCAGCGCAGCACGTACGTCGGCGACGGGGCCAGCGGGCTGTACGTCCGGCGCGTGGCAGCCGGCGACCGACGGCTCGGCGAACATGGTCGTGGACTGGGTGAACTGCTTCCGCCGCGTGGCCGGTCCCACCGACACGGCCTCGCTGATGGCCGCGCTGGTCGGCAACGACAGCACCCTGGTCCCCGACCCCGTCGTGCCCGCCGCCGCGAACGCCATCGTCACCCTCGTCGAGACCAGCACCGTGAGGTTCAACCGCAGCGATGGCTACAGCTGGAGCCTGACCCAGACCGCCGCCCAGCAGGGCACCCTGCAGCTGCGGATCCTCGACGGCATCCCGCTCGGGCTGGGGATGCAGACCGAGAGCGTCTCGGTGTCCGCGGACGGCCAGGTCACGGGCCTGCTGCAGGAGGACGGCGCGTACTTCGCCCGCCAGTGACCCGCGCGACCGTCGACGGGCGGGACACGACTCCCCGGCCGGGCAGGCGGCGGCCTGCGCGCGCGGGCGCGGGGGCCGAAACGCGGAAGCGCCCGCGTCCCTCGAGGGGATGCGGGCGCCTGGGGCGGCCGGTGGCTGGCGGCTCACGGATGGGCGTGGCCCGCGACCCTGGAGGCTGCGCGGGCGCGTGGGGTGGCCGGCAGGGGGGGCGTTACGGGCGGGCGAAGAAGTTGCCGTCGGCCCGGAGGAGGCCGCGGACGTTGCCGTCCGGATCGAGGGTGATGGTCACGGAGGAGAAGCCCAAAAAGAGTTGGGTGCCTTCGACGATCTCGAGCTGCAGGGTGCCCCGCTGGTCGGGGGTCTGGGTGACGTGCCAGCTGTAGCCGTCGCTGCGGGTGAACTTGATGGTGCTGGCGTCGACGAGGGAGATGGTGGCGGTGGAGGCGGCGGGGACGATGGCGTCAGGGACGAGGGTGCGGTAGTTGCCGACGAGGCGGCCGAGGTTACCGTCGAAGGCGCCGCAGGTGAGGTGGACGGTCTGGCCGCTGGCCTCGGCGGCGAACAGGAGGGTCCTGGTGCCACCGGCGGCGCCGGTCGGCTCGGCGCCGAAGCGATAGGTGACAGCGAAGCGCTTGGTGACGCCGAGGCTGGGGTCGCCGAGGTTGGCGACGTCGACGGTGTGGTCGCATCGTATCCTACACGCGGCTGCCACCACGGTCGCGCCGCCGTGAGCCGCCGTGAGCAGACGCAAGAACTCGAGCGTCGTCGCGCGTTCCCCGGCGCCAGGCGTCCGGTGCCCTCCGCGCGGCGCACGGGCGGCACTCGAGGTTCAGGTCGGGTCGAGTGGTGACATGCCGGACCGGATGGCGAGGTGGATGGCGAGGTGATCGAGGATGGCGTCGATGCCATCGATGCCATCCCCGAACCGGGCGAGCGGCGGTGCCCGGCTGAGGGTCGGACCAGGTCCCGCGCCCGGCCCGACGCGATCAAGCCATGATAGCGGACTCGACTGGACATCATGAAGGCGTTAACTTGGGGCCTTGAGTCAGGATAAAGCGACGGGGCTCGTTCCGCTCAGCGATGTCGCCTACGACAAACCCGATAAAGACCGGACGGGCATCGTCCAGGTTGATGGCCTGGCTGAGTTCGAAGCCAGCGAGCACTTGACCAAGCCCATAGCGTCGACGTTTCGCCTGCTGTGCGTTGCGGGTCCTCATCTCGGTCGAGCGTATCGGCTCGGGCCTGGGCTCGGTGAGGTCTTGATCGGGCGAGGGGACGTGCAGGTCAAACTCGATGCCATCGACGTGTCACGCACCCATGCACGCGTATGGATCGAGGCCGACGGATTCGTCGTCGAGGATCTCGGCAGCGTCAACGGCACGCTCGTCAACGGCAAGCGGATCGCTGCCAGCGCGTCGCTGAACGTCGGTGACCGGATCCAGCTCGGCAGCACGATCCTCGTGCTCACCCACCACGACGAGCTCGAGGGGCGCATGCATCAGCTGCTGCGCCTGGACGCCATGGGGGCAGCGGTCAGCGGGCTCGCTCATGACTTCAACAACGCCCTCCAGGTCATCATCGCTGGACTCGATGAACTCGAGCGCGATCTCCCGGCCCGGGCCTCGCCAGCGATGAACGATGTGAAGATCGCGGCAGGGGCGGCCGTGAACCTCGCCAGCCGGCTGATCAACTTCGGGCGAAGCGAGCCGCCCGCCACCCAGCTGATCCGGCTGGCGCCCCTGACCAGCGAGGTCGTCGCGATGGCCAGGCGGGTCGTCGGCGATGGGATCAGCTTCACGGTGAACATCCCGCCCGAAGTAGCGATCCAGGCCTCGCGTGAGGAGATGCAGCAGGTCCTGCTCAATCTGTGTCTCAATGCGCGCGACGCGATGCCAGCTGGAGGCCGGATCTCGATCGGCGCCCGGCTCGTTACCTGCGATCACGCGACGGCGGTCGCGCAGTACCTTCCGTCGAAAGGGGACTACGTCGAGCTGGAGTTCACCGATACCGGCATCGGTATGGACGAAGCGACGCTGGCCCGCGCATTCGAGCCGTTCTTCACGACCAAGGCTCCGGGCAAGGGCACGGGGCTGGGGCTGGCGATGGCGCACACCGTGGTGCGGCGGCACGGGGGCTCGATGCTGGCCGAGTCCTCGCCTGGTCGAGGGACGACGTTCCGGATCTGCCTGCCGCGCGCGGTGGTCAAGGGCGCATAAGTAAAACAAACACCACGGAGCATATGTGATCGGTTAAGCATGCATCCTCGACGAGAGCTTCTGCTTTGCCGCGGGCGCGGCGTGCCAGCCGCGGAGCTGGTCGAGGATGGACGGCCGGGTGCGCCAGTTTGGATCCTGGCCGGTGTGGACGATGAGCTCCGCGAGTAACTCCCACTCGCGGATGGCGTCGACGCCGTCAAGCTCGAAGGCGTCGGCGATGCGGAACGCGGCGGTGGCAAGCATGCGGGCGACGAGACCGGCGTGCAACGGAGGGCGCTGGCGATGGCCGGCCTTGGTCGGCCTTGGTCGGGGTCACGTGGTTGTGCCCGTGCACCATCGAGTTGACGAGGACCGAGGAGATCATCGAGAAGTGAACCATCGCGCGGACGGCGGGGCCGCGCTTGGCGTCGATCTCTTCGAGGGCTCATCCGGCTTTCGGGTGGCTCGGATAGAGGGATAGGCCGCCACAGTGGAACAGCACGGCCGTCTTGAAGTTCGGGAAGCTGCGGTATCCGAAGGCGCGCTTCTTGAGCATCTGGATCACCGAATTGATCGCCTCGCTGCCGGCGTTCGTGATGCGGTGCGTGAAGTAAGTCAGGATGTTCGGCAGGTGCCGCTTCATCATCGCGGCGACCTTCTTCACCGGGGGCAGGCGGGAGCGCACCGCCCAGCTGTACCAGGCCGCCCACCAGCGTTCGCCGGCCGCGCGGCTCCGCTGCCCCCACAGCTCACGCAGCGACTCCTTGAGCGCCCACGCCCCCGCGGTCTTCAGCCCCGAAGCGCGCAGGGCCGCGAAGTCGTCCTCGTACGTCGCGGGCAGGTTCTCCGCGGCGTAACGCCACATGTGCTGCGAACCTACCAGGCGCTCGTCGCCGTCGAGGCGCAGCACCTTGTTCTCGCCCCGGCGGACCTGGTCCACGGCCTTGTTCATGTGCGCCGCGATGTGGAACCGATCGAACACGATCTGCTGGTCCGCGTCGGCGACGATCGCGCGGACCCGCTGGACGTACGCGGCGGACATGTCCATCGCGACCGCCTCGACCCCCGCCAAGTCATTGAGGGAGAACCGCCCCAGGCACGCGACGAGGCTGTCGCCGCTGCGGCCCTCCGCGATCCCGATCACGTGGCCCGCCTCCAGGTCGTAGGCGAGCGTGGCGTAGCGCTGGCCCTTGGCGAGCGCCTTCTCGTCGACGCCCATCACGCGCGGGACCTCGTGGGGCCGGCGCTGCGCGCCGCGGGCAACCGCGCGTTCCATGATGTGCTGCGCCTCGTCCCAGCTCAAGCCGAGGATGTTCGCGGCGCCCGCGACGTTGGTCTCACGCAGCACGTCGATCGCGAACCGCTCGAACAGGGAGGTGAACCGCGACCGCGGCTCGGCCCACGGCACCCGCGCCTGCCGGACCCCGTGGGTCGGACAGTTCACGCGCGGCACGCGGGCGTGCAGGATCGTCTGGAAGTTGCAGCTGTCCAGGTGTCGCCAGGTCCGCTCGTCATCGTGGTCGTGCAGGCCGCAGGCGGTCCCGCACTCCGGGCAGTCCCACGTCTTGGGCTTGCTGTGCTCCGCGTACACGTCGACCCGCTGCCCCTTCACGTCGAGTTCGAGGCGGCTGACCTTCCACGGAGCGATGAGGCCAAGCAGGTGCTGGTAGAGGTCGGTGTCACGCACATGGTGACGGTACCGCAGCCGCCCCACGTCCAACGACGTGCTTGCCGAGCCGGCCGGCAGCCCGTTCGCGGCCTCGTCGGGGAGCCACCCGAAACCCTGATGCCCCGACCTCAGGCATCGGATCGAGGTACGGACTCCCTGACTCGACGAATCGCAGGCGCAGAAGAACGCGTTCGGCGGCCTGCTCAACACCAAGCGGCACTACACGCACTCGTGGATCCACGAGACGCTGGTCGACCTGCTCGCGATCCAGCAGGAGATCCACGCGGGCCTGTTCGCGATCATGGACGGCACCACGGCGGGGGACGGGCCGGGCCCGCGCACGATGCGGCCCGTGATCAAGGACGTCATGCTGGCGTCCGCGGATCAGGTCGGCGCGCATAGCCGCGCATGCTCCGATCACGACGGCAGTCGCGGCCCTGTGGACCGAGATCGACCGGCTTGCGCCGACCTTCGAGTTCCCGAAGAACCTGGCGCGCGACGGTGCGGCCGAGGCAGGCGCCAAGAAGGCCGTCGCACGGGTCTTTGGCGGCGCCAAGGTGTTGAAGTCGGGGATGCTGTTCGGCCAGTGGAGCGTCGCGAAGAACGAGCTCGACATCCCGACCGAGCAGTACCGAACGGGGACGGTGCTGATGAAGACCAAGGAGCACAAGTGGTGCGTGCTTCGCGACTTCACGGCGCACAAGACCTACCTCGGTGGCGGGAAGTACCAGCAGTCGATGACGTTCACGTTCGGTGGCGGCCGCTTCCAGAAGTGCAGCTGAGCCACAGCGACGGTCGCTGCCGACTCACGCCAGCCAGGGCGTGAGGATCGCGAGTGCGCGCATAGGCGACACTCACCGGCAACAGCCCTGTTCATGCCGCCGGCTCGGTCTCTGGGTTATAGACCCGGCATGACCTGGATGCTCGACAGGGACTTCCTCGAGCGACTCGATCCAGCACGCGGACGTGCTTGCCTTCAAGTATCCGAAGATGTGGCACTACGCGGTCGTCCCCCTACCGTTCCACCTCCACGACGCCGTGGTCGGTGCCAACGACGATGACCTCGACCTCGCACGAGATTGGATCTGCAGCGGCAACTACGTCCTGCACAGCGGCAACGCGTACTTCATGAGCTCGATCGGAGTGGTCGAGTCGTCGTGACCTCCTCGATCTGACCATTGCTGGCGGCGCGACCTGTGTTCGCCGGCTGGACGCGTCCTTCGGACAGGATCCAACGCCCCGTCCAACGGTCATGGTCCAACGGTCATGAAGACCCACTGGACCTGTTCCAAGCCCTCACGTTGCGATGTAGATGCCGTGCGACAGCGCCGCGAATCCGCCGGCGCCGGTGGGCACGCATTCATCGCCACCGACGACAAGAACGCCACCGGTCCGCAGGACGCCGCGAAATGCTGCGGTGATTGCTCCTTGCGTCGGCTCGTCGAAGTACGAGAACGCCAGGTTTCGGCACAGCACCAGATCGAACGGACCCGGAGGCGGCGCCGTCGTCTTCAGATCGTGGCGTTCGAAGCGAACGGTCCGAAACGGATCGCGGAGGCACGCCTCGCCACCGCGCTCGTCGAAGGCCGAGGCGCGCCAGCGATCGGGAAGCTCGCGCAGTGCGCCCGCAGGAAAGCGACCGACCTTGGCGCGCTCGAGCTGAACGGGGTCGAGGTCAGTGGCGAGCACGTCGATGCCGGCAGCCGGCGCGATCTCCGCCGCCCACGCGATGACGAGCGTGTACGGCTCCTCCCCCGCACCACAACCTGCACTCCACGCGTGAACGGTTCGCCCGCGTGCCTCGCGCGCGAGCCTCGGCAAGACGTCGCTGACCAGCGCGGTCCACATCTCGCGATCGCGTGCGAACCGGGAGATCGTCACGCGACACAGCCGCTCGAGCTCGGACCACTCGTCGGGCTTCTCGTCGAGGAACTGCCGGTACGCGGCGACGCTGGAGAGCCCGAGCTCGGCGATCCGGTCGTGGAGTCGTCGATACACCTGCCGCTGGTTTCGCCGAAATCCGCGCCACCGCAAGCCACGCTGTGGCAGCGCCCAGGTCAGGAGCTCATCTGCGTGCGGGTTG
>CAXNMK010000027.1:0-60217 GCA_964203225.1 Kofleriaceae bacterium | reverse complement strand
TGAGCCCCAAGCAGGTGCTGGTAGAGGTCGGTGTCACGCACATTGTGACGGTACCGCAGCCGCCCCACGTCCAGCTCCGTGCTTGCCGAGCCGGCCGGCAGCCCGTTCGCGGCCTCGTCGGAGAGCCACCCGAAACCCTGATGCCCCCTCAGGATCAGTCCTGTTCACGCTCGGCCTGGGCGATGCACTCGTCAAACACCTCGACGAATGAGGGTGCGTGGGCGACGAGATACTCGCGACATCGGCTGGTGTCGATCCCGCCCTTGATCAGCTCGATCACGTCCACCTGGTCCTTGCGACGCGGCGACTTGAGCTTCATGTAGACGAGCGGCGGGGCTTCCATCATCGTTCCCGGCGGTGCGGCGAGGGTCGCTTCGAGGAAGTCTTCCGCTGCTTCCGGAGTCAGCAAGTCGACAGCCACGCCGTTGACCTGGAACGGGATCTCCGGGCGCATCGTCACCAGACCGTTCGCGTGGTGGAAGAAGGCTTCGGCACCGACGAGGAAATCCACGTCCTTGGTCGCACGCGGGTACCCATTGGCGCCGACCGCGAGCCCGCCGACGACGACATGGCGCACGGTTGCGAGGGTCAGGGCTTCGGATGCAAGCTTCATTGCCTCGAGGACCTTGGGAGCGACCACATCGATCAGGAGCGTCGGATCCGGCTTCGTCATGCGACTCCTTCGCGGGCCGTTGATCGAGAGATGAGGTCGCGCTAGCACCTCGCCAGTATGGCAGGTTCGACGGCCGCGGCGTGGGCGTAGCGCATCGGGGGGTGCCCGGTGCGCCACGTCGCCGTCGAGCGCGACCTCGCCGATCGCCGCGCCCGATCGCGCGGTCGCCGCGGTGGCGCCCGGCCTCGGCGGTTCTTGATCGCCATCGTGGTTCCTCTCCCCACCGGCCTCGTTGAGGCCCACTTCCAGCGGCGACGCCGGTGTAGCCCTGACCCGCAGGTACGCGAGCCCGATCAGGCAGCTGTGCACCGCGCGGGGCTCGGCCGCGGCGGCGGCGCGGACTCCCTCGACGGCGCGCCTCGCCATCGCCATCGGCCATCGCCATCGCCATCGCCATCGCGACCGCCGTCGCCGCGTGCGCCGGGCCGAGGTGGCGCCAGCAGGCACGCCGGGATCGCACCGAGGCAGAACCGCCGCGACCAGCCGGAGCGCTGTTCCGAGCGTATCAGAACCGGCGCCCGGCCTCAGGTGGCTGGCCGGTCATCCGCGCGGAGCCTCGGCGCGCACCGCCCGGCGTCTTGCCGGGGTCAGACCTCACGCGTATGGTGCGCCATGCTCGAAGACCAGCTGCGGGAGGCGCTCACCTTCGATGACGTCTTGCTGGTCCCGGGGTTCAGCGAGGTCATCCCGCGCGACGTCGATGTCGCCACCCGGCTGACTGCCTCGATCTCGCTGCGGATGCCGCTCGTCAGCTCCGCGATGGACACCGTCACCGAGTCCGCCACCGCGATCCGGATGGCCCGCGAGGGCGGCATGGGGTTCATCCACAAGAACCTGTCCATCGAGGACCAGGCGCGCGAGGTCAGCCGCGTGAAGAAGGCGCAGTCCGGAATCGTCGTCGATCCACTGACGGTCGCCCCCACGCGCACCCTCGCGGACGCGCTCGCGATCATGCGGCACCACCGGATCAGCGGCCTGCCGGTCGTCGATGCGGACCACCGCCCGGTCGGCATCCTGACCAACCGCGACGTGCGGTTCGAGCGCCGCCTGGACCTCCAGGTCGGCGAGGTGATGACGAAGAGCCTGGTCACCGTCAAGGACGGGGTCGGCATCGACGAGGCCAAGGAGCTGCTCCACCGCCACCGGATCGAGAAGCTGCTCGTCGTCGACGGCACCGGCAAGCTCAAGGGCCTGATCACGATCCGCGACATCGAGCAGGCCGAGATGCACCCCGCGGCCGCCACCGACGAGATGGGCCGCCTGCGAGTTGGCGCGGCGGTCGGCGTCGGCACGGATCGGGACGCGCGCATCGAGGCGCTGCTCGCCGCCGGCTGCGACGTGATCTGCGTGGACACCGCCCATGGCCACTCGGCCGGGGTGCTCCAGGCGGTGCGCGACGTGCGCGCGAAGTTCCCGAAGCTCCAGCTGGTCGCGGGCAACGTCGCCACCGGCGAGGCCACGCGCGCGCTGATCGACGCCGGCGTCAATGCCGTCAAGGTCGGCGTCGGCCCGGGCTCGATCTGCACGACGCGGATCGTGGCGGGCGTCGGCGTGCCGCAGCTCACGGCGATCGGCGACGCGGTCGCGGCCGCCAAGGGTACCGGCGTGATGATCATCGCCGACGGCGGCATCAAGTACTCGGGCGACGTCGCGAAGGCGCTGGCCGCGGGTGCCGACACCGTGATGATCGGCTCCTTGTTCGCCGGCACCGACGAGGCGCCGGGCGAGGTCATCCTGTACCAGGGACGTTCGTACAAGAGCTACCGCGGCATGGGCTCGATCGGCGCGATGAGCGAGGGGTCGAAGGACCGCTACTTCCAGGCCGACGTCGAGTCTCCGCAGAAGCTCGTGCCCGAGGGCATCGAGGGCCGGGTCCCGTACAAGGGCGCGCTGCGCGAGTCGATCTACCAGCTCGTCGGCGGGCTGCGCTCGTCGATGGGCTACCTCGGCGCGGCCACGATCCCGGAGCTTCACCAGAAGGCCCGGTTCGTGAAGATCTCGTCGAGCGGCCTCCGCGAGAGTCACGTCCACGACGTGATCATCACGAAGGAAGCCCCGAACTACCGCGTGGAGTAACGGTCCCTCATGGCGCATCAGCTCGTCCTCGTCCTCGATTTCGGTTCGCAGTACACCCAGCTGATCGCGCGTCGGATCCGCGAGCAGGCGGTCTACTGCGAGATCCACCCGTACACGATCGCGCTCGATCCCGCGCTCACGGTGCTCCGCGCGCTGAACCCCGTGGGCATCATCCTGTCGGGCGGCCCGTCGTCGGTCTACGAGGACGGCGCCCCCACGATCGCCCGCGAGCTCTACGACCTCGGGATCCCGGTCCTCGGCATCTGCTACGGCGCGCAGCTGACCGCCAAGCTCCTCGGCGGGGACGTCCGCCCGGCGGACAAGCGCGAGTACGGCCGCGCCCAGGTGCGGGCGCTGACCGCCACCGGGCTGTTCAAGACCGTCACCGCGGGTGACGAGCTCACGGTGTGGGCGTCGCACGGCGACCACGTCGAGGGCCTGCCGCCCGGGTTCGCGCACACCGCCGAGTCGGCGAACTGCGCGATGTCCGGGTTCGCGAACGCCGCGCGCAAGATCCACTGCGTGCAGTTCCACCCCGAGGTGGTCCACACGCCGCGCGGCGCGGAACTGCTCGGCAACTTCCTGTTCGGCGTGTGCGGCGCGGCCGGGGACTGGTCGATGGCGTCGTTCGTCGATGAGGCGATCGCCCGGATCCGGGCCCAGGTCGGCGAGCACGGCCGCGTGATCTGCGGGCTGTCCGGGGGCGTCGACTCGAGCGTGGCCGCCGCGCTGCTCCACCGCGCGATCGGCGACCGGCTGACCTGCATCTTCGTGGACAACGGCCTGTTGCGTAAGGGCGAGCGCGACTACGTGGACGCGATCTTCCGCGACCACTTCCACGTCGACCTCCGCGTGATCGACGCCGAGAAGCGGTTCCTCGACCAGCTCGCGGACACCACGGACCCCGAGCGCAAGCGCAAGCTCATCGGCTACGAGTTCATCGCCGTGTTCGACGAGGAGTCGAAGACGATCGAGGGCGCGGCGTTCCTGGCGCAGGGCACGCTGTACCCGGACGTGATCGAGAGCGTGTCGCTCAAGGGTCCGTCGCACGTGATCAAGAGCCACCACAACGTCGGCGGGCTGCCCGAGCGGATGAAGCTGACGCTGGTCGAGCCGCTGCGCGAGCTGTTCAAGGACGAGGTCCGCCAGCTCGGCCTCGAGCTCGGCCTGCCGCGGCACATGGTGTGGCGCCAGCCGTTCCCGGGCCCCGGCCTCGCGGTCCGCTGCCTCGGGCCGCTGACCAAGGCCCGCCTCGACGTGCTCCGCAACGCAGACGCGATCATCGAGGAGGAGATCCGCGCGGCGGGCCTCTACGAGTCGATCTGGCAGTCGTTCGGCGTGCTGCTGCCGGTCCGCTCGGTCGGCGTGATGGGGGACGCCCGCACGTACGAGGAGACGCTCGCGCTGCGCGCGGTGCATTCGCGCGACGGCATGACGGCGGACTGGGTGCACCTGCCATACGACCTGCTCGGCCGGATCTCGTCGCGCGTGATCAACGAGGTGCGCGGCATCAACCGCGTCGTCTACGACATCACGAGCAAGCCGCCCGGGACCATCGAGTGGGAGTGACCCGCGGCGCGGGCGCGACGCGCGGGCGCGCGGAACGCGCGGGGCGCTTGGGGCGCTCGCGGCGCTCGGGGCGCTCGCGACGCTCGGGACGGCGCTCGAGCGACAATGTCCTCGGCCGGGCTGGTGCCGGCGGCCGCCGCGCAGACCCCGGCGGCGCGGCTGCCTGCTACCGCCGCGCCCACGATCGACTGGGCCGCCGGGCGCGTGGTCGCTCGCGGCCTCGGCCTCGCCGACCGCCAGGCGCCCAACCCGGCGGTCGCCCGGGGCCCCGCGCGGCGCACCGCCGAGGAGGCCGCCCGCGCACAGCTCCGCCGCGCTCCCGCGCCTGCCGCTCGCGACCGGCGGCACGGTCGGTGATCGCCTGGCGGATCCGGTGGTCCAGGCCCGCCTCGATCGGGCGATCGCGCGCGCGCTCGTGATCGATGCCGAGCCCGAGACCGACGGCTCGTGGCGCGTCACGCTCGCGGTGCCCCTCGAGGCGGTGCGGCTGGCGCTGACCGGCCCGCGGGTGCTGCCGGCCGGGGAGGCCGATGCGGGCCCGCCCGTGGTGATCGTCGAGGGTGTCCGCGCCACGCCCGCGCTCGGCGTCACCGTCGGCGGGGTGGCCGGCGCCACGCTGTGGGTGGTCGCGGCGCCCGCGTGGGCCAGGGGCGCGCCGCGCGTGAAGGCCACCGGCGCCACGGCTGGGGCGATCGCGCTGGCCGCGCCGATGGGCACCGCCAGCACGCTGTTCGTTCTCGTCGCGCGTTGAGCGCAGCCCGCTCGCGGCACCGGCGGCGGCGCCCGCACGCCCGGTCTCGCCGCGACTCGCCCGGCGCGGAGCTGCCGAGTGGATGCCGGGGATGCCGCCGGGGCGTCGGGCGTTCGCGCGCGCCGATCGGCGGGACGCGCCGTGGTTTGATACGATGACGGCACGTGCGGACCTCCCTCGGACTCACCCTGACCCTGGCCTCCCTGGTCGCGCTGGCCGCGCCCGTGCGCGTGCGCGCCGAGGATCTCGCCTCGTACGACACCGAGGGGGACGCCGACGTCGCGGGCGCCGATTCGCGGGTGGCGGCGCTCGACGAGGCGTTCGCGCGCGCGGTCACGCTCGCGCTCGCCGAGCTGGTCACGCCCGAGGTCCGCGCCGCCAGCCGCGCCGTGCTCGACAAGGAGCTGACCGGCCGCGCGCGGATCTGGGTGGCCAAGTTCACCGTGACCAAGGACGTCACCGCCGACGAGCGCCGGCAGCTGGTGGTCACCGTGCGGGTCGATCGCGACAAGCTGCGCGCGCGGCTGGCCGAGCTCGCGGTGCCGATGATGAGCGCCGCCGAGGCCTCGAAGGGGCGCTCGGTGACGGTGCTGCTGCGCGTCGACGAGCCCGCCGGGGTGCGCGCCACGTACGGCGCCGCCGCCGAGAAGGACGTGCCCGGGCTCGGCGCTCTCGCGGGCACGCTGCGCGGCGGCGGGATGTCGATCAAGCGCGCGCCGGCGGTCGGCCCCGAGGCGCGCGCGACCGGCGCGCTGCCGCTCGCCGACGACGAGGCCGAGGGGCTCGCCGCCGAGGCCAAGGCGGACCTCGCCGCGATCGCCGGCGCCAGCGTCGGCAGCCCGGTGCCGCTGCGGGGGCAGCCGGGCGTGGGCGTGCTGGTGACCGCGCGCGTGCGGCTCCTCGAGCGGCGCGGGCGGACGGTGATCGGCGACGGCACGGCGACCTTCGCCGCACGCGGCAGCGAGGCCAGCGTCGTCCACCGGGCGATCGAGCAGGCGCTGGTCGCCGCGGCCGCCGACGTGCTGCCGGCGAAGGCGCAGGCGATCGCGCAGGCCCCGGGCTGGCACGGTGACGACACCCCGGTCGGGGACGCGGGCGTGGTGCTGGTGCGGCTCGCGCCGCGCACGCCGTGGGGCCTGGTGCTGGCCGAGCAGAAGTACCTGGCCGGGACCAAGGGCGTGCAGCGCGCGACGCTGCGCCGGTCATCGCCGGGCGGCTGGGTGATCGGGGTGACCACCACCGAGTCGATCGACTGGATCGCCCAGGTCGCGAAGAAGGCCCCGGCGGCCGGCGTGGCGAGCAGGGTCCGCGTCCAGGGCGAGGTCATCGAGGTCGCGCTGACGGGGACGCCGTGATCCGCGGCGCGGCCCTCGGGGTGCTCGTGGCGGCCGCGGCGGGCTGCGGGCCGAAGCCCGCGCCGGGCGGCGTGACCTCGCGCGACGCGATCGTGAAGCTCACGAGCAACGTGCCCGAGGCCCAGGTCTACGTGGACGGCCGGTTCATCGCGCCGGTGTCGATGCTCCGCGGCGGCGTCGCCGTCGAGCCCGGCGTCCACCGGTTCGAGGTCCGCCACGAGGGCCACTTCTCGCGCTACCTCGAGCTGACCCTGACCCGCGCCCAGCGCACGACCGTGGCGCTCGACCTCGCGCCGATCCTGCCCTGACGCGGCCGGGCCGTGGTACGTCCGCGAGCGTGACCGGTCGAGAAGATCCGCATCTGGCGCAGGTGCTCGCGCTCCTGCGCTGGCTCCTGATCGTGGTGTTCGTGGTGATCGGGTACACGGTCCTGCACTACCTCGCGGGCGTGCTCGGCCCGATCCTGGCGGCGCTCGGCATCGCGTACCTGCTCAACCCCGTCCTCGAGATGCTGGTCGCGCGCGGCGTCAGCCGCACCCTCGGGGCGGGCGGGCTGCTGATGTCGTTCCTCGGCGTCGTGGTCGGGCTGATCGTGGCGGCCACGCCGGCGGTCGCCGACCAGGTCCAGGAGTTCGTCGTCGATCTGCCGCGCTACGTGACCAACCTCAGCCTGTGGCTCGAGCACCGGTTCGGCGTGACGCTGCCCGCGCAGTGGCGCGACTACGTCACCACCGATCGGCTGCAGCAGGCGTTCAGCGCGTCCTCGGGCCCGCTCACCACGATCGCGAGCGCCGCCGTCGGGGGCGTGTTCAGCGTGCTGTCGGTGCTCGCCGAGATGCTGCTGGTCCCGGTGTTCGCGTTCTACTTCCTGGTCGACTGGCCGAACCTGCTGCGCCGGTTCGATCACATGGTGCCGCCCCGGCGCCGGGCCGAGGTGCGCGAGATCGCGCGCGAGATCGATCGCGTGGTCGCGGGCTGGGTGCGCGGGCAGGCGATCGTCACGTCGATCCTCGCGGTGCTGTACGCGATCGCGTTCACCGTGGTCGGCATGCCGCTGTCGGTGCCGGTCGGCCTCGTCGTCGGAGCCCTGACGGTGATCCCGTTCGTTGGCACGTTCGTCGGCGCGGTGATCGCGGCGCTGGTCACGCTCGCCGATGGCGGCAGCCTGCAGACCCTCGGCCTGGTCGGCGCCGTGATCGGCGTGCTCCACGTCCTCGAGGCCGGCGTGCTGACGCCGAAGATCGTCGGCCACCGGGTCGGGCTGTCCGAGTCCGCCGCGCTGCTCGCGGTGGTCGCCGGCGGCAAGCTGCTCGGGTTCGTCGGCGTGGTGCTCGCGGTCCCGCTCGCCGCCACGTTCGCGGTGCTCGTGCGCTACGCGGTCCGCTACTACGAGCACACCGCGTTCTTCGGCAACGAGTCCGACGCCGACGTGGTGGTCACGCCGGCGATGGCGCTGATCATCCCGGGCATGCGCGGCGTCGCGGGCGTGGCGCCGTCCCCCGAGGACCTGACCGGCACCACGCTGATCGAGCAGACGTTCGACGAGCGCGCCGGACCGCTGCCCGATGAGATCCTGCCGTCGCCGCGGCCCGATCTCGATGGACCGACCTGATCAACGGCTCTGCGCTCACGGGTCAGGGTGCGGGGCCGGTCGCGGGTGCGGTGGCCGGTCGCGGGTGCGGTCCCGGTCGCGGGTGCGGTCCCGGTCGCGGGTGCGGTCCCTGACGCGGGTGCGGTCCCTGACGCGGGTGCGGTCCCTGACGCGGGTGCGGTCCCTGACGCGGGTGCGGTCCCTGACGCGGGTGCGGTATCAGACGCGGGTACGGTACCGGTCGCGGGGCCGGTCGCCTCGCTGTCGTCACCCATCTCGCCATCGGGCCCGGCCTGCGGGCGCTCGGCGGCGTAGCGCTGCGCCAGGCAGTCGAGCATCTCGCGTGCGACCAGGCGGGACGCGGGCGTGGCGCGGACCGTTCCCTGCGGGACGCGGGCGAGCGCGGCCTCGGCGCACGCCGCGGTCGTGCACGCACACACCTCGGCCTTGATTGCCGCGAGGGCGGTGAGCTGCGCGTCCTTGCAGCCGGCGAACCCGGCCAGCGCCGTCACCGCGCCCAGCACGAGCGCGGCCAGGTCCCGACGCGCGGCGCGCGGCCGGGCGACGGCTCGATCCTCGGGCGCGGGCACCATCGCGGACAACATGCCCCCGCAGCATACGCGAGGCGCAGACGAGGTGTGAGCGCGGGCACGTGCGGCCCGCACCCGCGGCGTGGTGCGTGGCGCCGCTCGCCGAAACCGGTGACAATCGAGATGATGCGCCCTCCTCGCTGTCTTGCTCCTTCGGCCTCCCGCGCCCGGGTCCTGCCGGTCCTGCCGGTCGTGGCATCGCTCGTGGCCGCGGCCGTGGCGCTGGCCCCCGCGCCGGCGCACGCCGACACGCTCAAGCTGTTCGCCGAGGCGCACGGCGGTGCGATGTTCGGGCGCGGCCTCGCCGGTGACCTCGTGAGCGGCTCGACGGCGATCGCCACGCCGGCGGCGTTCTTCGAGGGTGCGCCGGCGGGCACCTACGGCGCGCTGGTCGGGGCGCAGTTCCTGTTCCTCGCCGCCGAGATCCAGCACCACCAGTTCACCAGCGGTGATCAGCTCGCGACCTGGACTCAGCTCGGCGCCGGGATGCGGTTCGAGATCCCCGTCGGGGATGCGTCGTCCGCGGATCGCCGGGCCGGCAAGGGCAGCTACTTCGAGGTCGGCCTCGGCCTGTTCTTCGGCCTCGGCACCGGCCGCCAGGTCACGCCGCCGCTGTCGAACGACGAGATCACCGACAAGGGGTTCCAGCTCCAGGGCCGCCTCGGGTTCGGCAGGCACCTGACCAAGCTGCTCGACCTCGGCGTCCAGGTGCCGGTGTCGGCCGGCTACTTCTTCAAGAACGGCGGTGGCGCGGTCGCCAACGACCTGTCGACGCACTACCAGAGCGTGCAGGGCGAGGTGCTGCTGATCGTGCGCGCGCACATCGGCCTGCTGTGATCGTCGCTGCACACGTGCGCGGCGCGCGGCGCGGCGCTGCTCACGGCGCGCGGGTCTGATCGCGAACGGCGTCGAGCTTGCGGACCGCGGCGCGCACGGTGTCGAGCATCACCTCGGGCTCGATCAGGTTCTTGACGCGGCCGTGGACGAGGCCGTCGGTGCCGAGGAACACCACGGCGGGCAGCGTGGTGGCGCCGTACTTCGTGCGCAGCGCGAGGTTGGTGTCGGAGTTGTCGGACACGTCGAGCTGCACGGGCACGAACCGCGCGGTGATCTCGGCGTACACGTCGTCATCGCCGAACACCTGCTCGAGCTCCTCGCACGGCGTGCACCAGCTCGCCGCGAAGTCAACCATGACGCCCTTGCCCTCGGCGCGCGCGCGCTCGAACGCCGCGATGTCGTCGCGCATCCACGGCAGGTGGCGCGTGGGCGTCAGCTTCCACGTCCACACGCCGAAGATGCCGGCGAGGAGCAGCGCGAGGCCCACGCCCTTGCGGAGCTTGTCCAGGCGCTCGCCGTGGAACGACAGGTGGATCGCGCCGAGGCCGATGCCGACGGCGATCATCGCGCCCGCGCCGCCTACGAACCACATCTCGGGCGAGCCGATCTTGCGCATCCACGGCAGCAGGCCGCTGTTGCGGAGGAAGTACAGGGCGCCCATCAGCAGCAGCACGCCGCCGAGCGACTTGACCGCATCCATCCAGCGCCCGCTCTTGGGCAGCGACATCGCCGCCGCCGCGAGCACCCAGAACAGCACGCCCATGCCGATCGCGTAGACGAACAGCAGCGCGCCGCCGCCGACCACGCTGTGGGTGGTGGTCACGAACGCGAGCAGGCCCGCGAGAAACGGGCCGGTGCACGGGGCGGCGATGAAGCCGCCGACCAGGCCCATCGCGAACGCGCCGCTGAACCCGCGGCCGCCGACCTGGTTGAGCTTGGCCTGCCACGCCGCGGGCAGGTTGAGCTCGAAGGCGCCGAACAGCGACGCCGCGAGCGCGACGAACATGCCGACGATCGGGATCACGACGAACGGGTTCGCGAGCAGCGCGCCGGCGGTGCCGCCGAGCAGCGCGAACGTCACGCCGAGGACGGCGTAGGTCACGCCCATGCCGACCACGTACGCGGTGGCGAGCAGGAGCCGCCGGGCCCGCGACACGTCGGCGCCGCGCGCGCCGAAGATGCCCAGGGTGATCGGGATCATCGGGTACACGCACGGGGTCAGCGAGGTCAGGAAGCCGGCCCCGAACGAGCCCAGGAACATCCAGCCCCAGCCGCGGGCCTGGTACTGCTCGAAGTCGCCGCCCCCGCCCGCGAACGCGAGCGCCGGGATCAGCAGGACTGCGGCGGCTGCCACGAGAGAGGACATCGGCGAGCGGCGCATCGTCGCAGGTACTATAGACCGGTCTCGCGACCGGGGCATTCCCCCCCGGGCGCCCACGTTGTAGGGTGCGCGCGTGGTCTCCTGGTTCGACGAGCACACCCCGCGACACGTCCGCACCCTGGACGTCTACCAGCCCGGCAAGCCGCTCGAGGAGCTCGAACGCGAGCTCGGGATCTCGGGGGCGATCAAGGTCGCGTCCAACGAAAACCCCCTCGGCGCGTCGCCGAAGGCGGTCGCCGCGCTCCCCGCGGCCCTCGCGGGGCTCCACCTCTACCCGGATGCGGGTGGGTTCGCGCTGCGCCGGGCGATCGCCACCAAGCTCGGACTCGAGTTGGGGCAGCTCGCTCTCGGCAACGGCTCGAACGATCTCCTGTACCAGCTCGTGCTCGCCACCTGCGAGCCTGCGGACGAGGTGCTGTCGCACCGGTTCGCGTTCCTGTCGTACCGACTCGCGGCGCAGGTCGCCGGCCGCCCGTTCGTGTGCGCCGAGCCCACCCCGGCGCTCGCCTGCGACATCGACGCGCTGATCGCCGCGATCACCCCGAACACCAAGCTCGTCGTTCTCGGGTCGCCGAACAACCCGACCGGCTCGGTCGTCACCCGCGCCGGCGCCGCCCGCGTGCTGGCCGCGCTGCCCGCGCGTGCGCTGCTGGTGATCGACGAGGCGTACACCGAGTACGCGGCCGCGTGGCCCGAGGTCGATCACGTCGATGGGCTCGCGCTGCTGCGCGAGGACCGCCGCGTGATCGTGCTGCGCACGTTCTCGAAGATCTACGGGCTCGCCGGCCTGCGCGTCGGCCATGCCGCGGCCGATGCGGCGGTGATCGACGTGCTCGGGCGCGTCGGTCGCACGTTCCACGTGTCGAGCCTCGCGCAGGTCGCCGCGATCGCCGCCCTCGACGACGACGAGTTCGTGACCCGCAGCGCGCGCCACGCCCGCGCCGCGATCGAGCGGCTGTGCGCCGAGGTCGCCGCGCCGGGCGTCCGCCTGCTGCCGTCGCTCGCGAACTTCGTGCTGATCGACTGCGGGCGCCCGTCGACGCCACTCTACGACCAGCTGCTGCGCCGCGGCGTGATCGTCCGCCCGATGGCGGCGTGGGGCCTGCCGAACCACCTCCGGGTGTCGGTCGGCCGCGATGACGAGATGGCGCGCGTGATCACGGCCCTGAACGAGGTCCTGGCGTCCTGACATGCGGGGCGCGGCCGCGGCGCTGCGCGGGCGGACGCCCGGCCTCGTGCCCGGCCTCGTGCCCGGCCTCGTGCCCGGCCTCGTGCCCGGCCTCGTGCTCGGCCTCGTGCTCGGCCTCGTGCTCGGGCTGGAGCCGGGCTGCGGGGGCGCGGCGAAGGCCCCGCCGATCACGACCGTGGCCCGGCCCGAGGCCGCCACCGCCGGGGACCGGATCCTGCCGCTCCTGCCCGCCGGGGCCCAGGTGATCGTCGAGATCGATCTCGCGCGCCTGCGCGCCAACCCGGTGGTCGGGGTGCTGGTGGTGCGCGCGCTGGCGAGTGACGACCTGCCGGGGCTGCCGGGGCTGCCGGGGCTGCCGGGGCTGCCGGGGCTGCCGGGGCTGCCGGGGCTGCCGGGGCTGCCGGGGCTGCCGGGCTCGCCCGGCTCTCCTCTCGGGCAGGCCGACGTCGTGGTGCTCGCCTCGTACGGCGTGGGCACCTCGCAGGCCGCGACGCTGACGGTGCTCGTGACCACGGCGCCCGTCGAGGGGGCGATCCGGCTCGCGGACGACCTGGTGGTGCTGGGGCCACCGGCGTGGACCGCGCAGATCGAGGCGCGCGCGGCGCTCGCCACCGTGGCGGCCGCCCAGGGGAGCCGGCGCATCCCGCTGGTCGCCGCGCCCGAGCTGCTGCGGCTGCGCGCTCAGGCGATGCCGCCGAAGGCGCCCGGCGCGGCGCTCCGGGTGACCGCGACCCTGTCGTTCGAGGCCCGCGTCGCGCTCGCGCGCCAGACCGGGCTCGACGCGCCGCCCGCGCGGCTGTCGGTGTGGGCCGACGTCGTCGATGATCTCGCGATCATCATCGACGCCGACGCCGACGACCCGGGCGACCGCACGCCGATCAAGAAGGGCGCCCGCCGCACCGACCGGCTCGAGACCGGCCTGCGCGGCCTGCTCGCCGCACTCGCCGAGGTCCCCGCGATCCGCGCGCTCGGCCTCCCCGTCAGCCTCCAGCGTGCGAGGCTGGTCGCCAAGGGCTCGTGGGTCCGGACGATCATCTCGATCGGGCCGACCCACCTCGGCCGTGTCGTCCAGCGCGCCCGCGCGTACCTCGAGGAACCGTCATGAAGCTCCACGTCGAGCCCGCCACCGCCCCCCTGTCGGGCACGATCACGATCCCCGGCGACAAGTCGATCGGGCACCGCGCGCTGCTGTTCTCGCTGCTGTCGGTCACGCCCGTGCGCGTGCTCGGGCTCGGCGACGGCGCTGACAACGGCCGCTCGGCGCGCGCGATCACCGCCCTCGGGGCGCGCGTCGAGCGCGACGGTGCGGCGCTCGTGATCACCGGCACCGGCCTCGATGCGATGACCGCGCCCACCGGGCCGATCGACTGCGGCAACTCGGGGACGACGATCCGCCTGCTGTGCGGCCTGCTCGCGGGCCAGGGGTTCCCAACCACGCTGGTCGGCGACGCGTCGCTGAGCAAGCGCCCGATGCGGCGCGTGATCGATCCGCTCGCGAACATGGGCGCGCGGATCGTGGGGCAGGGCGCCGACCCGGGCACGGACGTCACGCCGCCGCTGGTGGTCGGGCCCGCCTCCGGCCGCCTCGACGCGCTCGACTACGCGCTGCCGATGGCATCGGCGCAGGTCAAGACCGCCATCCTGCTCGCCGCGCTGTACGCGGATGGCGCCACGCGCGTGACCGAGCCCGGCCCGAGCCGCGATCACTCCGAGCGGATGCTCGCGTACCTCGGCGCGCCGCTGATCGTGGAGGGCCGCACCACCGTGATCGACACGCGGGGCTGGGATCGCCGGCTCGCGGCCGATGGCTTCGAGGTGCCCGCGGATCCGTCATCGTCGGCGTTCCTGGTCGCGGCCGCGCTGCTGGTGGGCGCGGGCGAGGTCCGGCTGCCGAACGTGTGCATCAACCCGACGCGCACCGGCTTCCTCGATGCGATCACCGCGATGGGTGGGTACGTCGCGATCGAGAACGCGCGCGCCGCGGGGCCCGAGACCGTCGCCGACCTGGTCGTCACCGGCCCGCCGCGAGGGCTGCGCGGGATCACGCTCGGCGGCGATCTCGCCGTGCGCTCGATCGACGAGCTGCCGATCCTGGCGGTGATCGCGGCGCGCGCCCACGGCACCACCGTCGTGCGCGACGCCGAGGAGCTGCGCGTCAAGGAGTCCGACCGGGTCGAGACGACGTGCGCGATGCTGCGCGCGTTCGGCATCACCTGCGAGGCACGCCCCGATGGGTTCGTCGTCGAGGGCCAGCCCGATCGCCCGTTCGCGCCCGGCCACGTGTTCGCCGATGGCGACCACCGGATCGCGATGGCGGCGGCGGTGGCGGGGCT
Source organism: Kofleriaceae bacterium (assembly GCA_964203225.1). GTDB lineage: Bacteria > Myxococcota_A > Polyangia > Haliangiales > Haliangiaceae > JABFXX01. Next base: position 45,872 of record CAXNMK010000027.1, on the reverse strand, counting down.
GGTCGCGAGCGGCCCCACCGTGATCGACGACGCCGACAACGTCGCGACCTCGTACCCCGGGTTCGCCGATGCGCTGGCGCGGCTCGGCGCGACGATCCACGCTGAGCGCTGAGGGCCAGGCTGTTCGGATCGCGTCGCGTCGGGTTCGTCGACGATCACGTGGCACGTGTGCGCTCACCAACCGCCCGCATGGGCGCTGACAGCGGCCTTGCTCAGCGGGCCGCGGTGCGTGCGCGCGTCGTCGGGCGGTCCCGCCGCGCGGTGGCGATCTTCATCACCTGCGCGTCGGTGCGCTCGCCGCTCCAGTACAGCACCTCGCCGTACGCCATCAGGCCCGCGGGCGTGGTCACGGTCTTGGTGAGGCCATGGCGCGCGGCGGTGTCCGACACCCAGTACACCAGCTCCGAGCAGTAGAACTTGTCCGGATCGTCGAACCCGATCATGCCGGCGTAGTCGAACGGCGTGCCGACCTGGGCGCGGGCCCGCGCGAGGGCAGCGGCCTGCGCGGCGGCGGTCATCCGGCCCGGGCGGACCACGATCGCGTAGTGATTACGCTCGAGCAGCGCGGCCAGCGGGATCTCGCGGACGCCGCTGCCGACCGCCTCGATTACGGTGTCGCGCGACGCGTCGTAGATCGAGGCGTGGGACAGGTCCTCGCCGCGCGTGCCGAGCACGATCACGTCGGCGATCGCGACGTACGAGCGGGTCAGGATCCAGTCGCCATCGCGCGCGACCTGGTGGATCTCGTGCGCCCACAGCGCGGTCACCGCGAGATCGGCGCCGTGGTCGGTCGGCCGCGACACGAGCAGCGATCGCGGCTCCGCGCAGCCGGTGGCGGCGATCGCGGTGACGGCCAGGGCGAGGGCGGCGAGGGCGGCGAGGATGGGGCGGGCGGTGCGGGTCACGATGCCCTCCCCTGGTGCGGGTCGCGTGCCATGGTCCGACCAGTTTGATTCCGCGCGCTTACGTGCGTCAGGGATTCACCTCGCCGGGTTCCACCGCCAGACCTCCACCAGTGGCAGGACCACCCGTGCGACACATGGGGCGCGATGTCCTCGCGCCCCTGGCCCGGCGAGCCCCTGGTGATGGCGCACGGCACGTGCGTGATCGTCGAGCTGGGCGAGCTCGGCGAGGGCGGCGCGCCGGACGCCCCGGCGCTCGTGGAGGCGCTCGCGCGGCTGCCCGCGGCCGAGCGGGCGCTGGCGGAGCGACTGCCCCCGGTGCGGCGGCGCGAGTTGGTGACCGGGCGCACCGCGCTGCACGCGGCCCTCGCGGTCCACGCACCGGCGCTCGCCGACCTGCCGATCCTGCCCGACGATCGCGGCGCGCCGGTGCTGCCGGCGGGCTGGGTCGGCTCGCTCAGCCACAAGGGCGCACGCGCGGCCGCGCTGGTCGCGCCGGCGGACACCCACGCGCGCGTGGGGGTGGATCTCGAGCTCGCGGTGCCATCGCGACGCGACATCGCGGCGCGGATCCTGACGCCGCGCGAGCTCGCGGCCCTCACCGATCGCGGCCGTGGGGCGACCCTCCGGTTCTCGATCAAGGAGGCGATCTACAAGGCCGTCGATCCGTTCGTGCGCCGCTACGTGGCGTTCACCGAGGTCGAGCTCGACGTCACCGACGATGGCATCGCCCACGTGGTGTCGGCGCTGCCGCTCCACATCGAGACCACCTGGCGCGAGCACGCCGGATTCTGGCTGTCGACCGCACGCGCCCGCCGGCCCTGATCGCCGCGGGTCAGCGGCGGACGCGCGGGACGTCGCGATCGAGCACGGTCTTGCGGTCGTCGCGCGCGGCGGCGCGGATCGACTCGTCGCAGATCGCGCGGACGTGGTCGCTGAGCTGGTCGGCGACGGCGTCCGAGCAGTTCATGCCCGAGCGCTCCTTGACGTACTTCTTGAGCTTCGAGATCACGATCAGCATGTCCTTGTCGGCGACATCGCTGAGCCGGACGCCCTCGGCCGCGGCGGCCGTCACCGGCGACGCATCCCCGACGACCACGCGGCGCACGCCGACCGGCGGCGTGGACGTGGAGGCGCTCGCGGCCAGGCCGGCCGGGCCGGCGAGCGGGCGATCCGGGGTGACGAGCTGCGGGCGCGGCGCGGGGGCGGCGGCGGCCGCGGCCTGCTCGCGGGCCCACACCTCGCGGCTGGGCGCGCGGACCTCGACGGCGTAGGCGTCGCGGTGGCGCACCATCGACAGGTGGCTGTCCCAGCACGGCACCGAGCAGAAGTAGAGCGGCATGCGGCTGCGGTTGCAGGTCGACACGCTGCACTGCTGGTAGGTCGCGCCGTACGCGATGTCCGTGCGGCACTCGGTGCACTTCATCCACGCATCGCTCATGGCCACCAGTCTACCGCGCCCCTGGGGCGGGGTGGCGACGACGGCCACCTGCGCCGTGCCGGCGTGGCTCGTGTCGTGGGCGTTCGCGGTCTCAGGCAGCGCGGCGGCGGCGGCGGAGCGCGACCAGCACGCCGATCGCGAGCGGCCAGGATCCACCGGCGCCGCGGCCGGCCTCGCAGCAGCCACCCCCGTCGCTGGTCTGGAAGTCCGCCGGATCGCAGGTCGCACCTGCCTCGCCCTCGGCGACCGTCACCGGCAGGGTCACCGTCAGCGAGCGCGCCGGGTTCGCCTTGTCAGTGATCGTCACGCCGATGGTGTCGGTGCCGGCGGCGGGGCCCGTGCACACGCGGAGCAGGCCGTCGGCGCGGATCGCGGCCGAACCGGCGGCGGGCGGCGTGGTGATCGTGAACGTGTGGCCCTCACCGATCGGGTCGTTCGCGGTGAGCAGCGCCTCGGCGGCGTGGCCCGTCACCGCGGCGAGCGGCTCGTCGAGGGTGGGCTCGGGGCCGCGGCCGACGGGCACGCCCGCGACCTCCTCGATCCACGCGACGATCTTGTCGGGCCGCACGTAGATGCCGCCCTCCGAGCAATAGTAGGTGTTGTCGTCGTAGCCGCGCGACGTCACGCCCGCCAGGAACGTACCGAACGAGGTCACGCTGAACAGCGGCCCTCCCGAGTCGCCGGGGCAGGTGTCGATGCCGGCGCCGCCCGCGCCGAGTTCGCCGTTCGGGAGCGCCGCGGTGTTGCAGCCGGCCTTCGCGGTGCAGCCGGCGTCGGTGATGGTGGTCAGCGCCTCCTGCATGTCGCTGGTGTACTGGTTGGCGTCGCGGTCGATCGCGCCGTAGCCGACGATCGCGACCTCGGCGCCGTTCTGGATCTCGAGGCTCGCCCAGCCGGTGGCGATCGCGCGCGGGGCGAACCGCGACGGGCTCCCGAGGACGAGCACGCCGACGTCATACGAGGTCCACGAGCTCGGGTACTCGACGCGCTTGATGACCGGCAGCACCTCGCCCTCGGCGATCCGCGCGAGCGAGGACGTGCCGACCACCACGCTGCTCGGCTCGCTGGCGCTCTCGAGGCAGTGACCGGCGGTGAGCACGACGGTCGGCGCGATCAGCGTGCCGGTGCAGCCCTGCTCGCCGGCGAAGTTGACGGCCGCGACGTCGGGCCACTTGCCCGCGGGCACGGCGGTGCCGCCGATCACCGGCGCGGTGGTCTCGGCCCGGTGCGGGCCGCCGGCGGCGCCCCCATCCTCGGCGCGGGCCTGCGGGGGCGCGGCCACGTGGGCCAGGGCGGAGACGAGCAGAGCGGCGAGGACGGCGCGCATCGGCGTCACTGTCGCATGCGCCGGGGGGCGGCGGCATCAGCGATTCCGTGGCATCCCCTCGCACGCCCTGCTGCCCGTGCATCGCGCACCTGGCACCGCCCTGGGCTAAGGTCGCGCCGATGCTCCGCCGCCGGCTCCTCCTGGCCCTGACCCTGGCCCTGGCCCTCGCTGCCTGTGGCGGGACGCCCCGCCCCGCGCCGGCCGCGGTGAAGGTCGCGCCGCGGGATCCCGACGGTCCCCACCGCGCGGCCGTGGCCGCCCAGGTCCAGCCATTCCTCGACGCCGAGCTGACGCCGGCGCTGGTGATCGGCCTGTACGACCAGGGCAAGCGCGAGATCTATGGGTTCGGCCGCGCCGGCACCGGGCCGGACAGGCGCACGCCGACCGGCACCACCCTGTTCGAGATCGGGTCGATCACGAAGGTGTTCACCGCGCTGCTGCTCGCCGATGCCGCCCAGGCCAAGCAGGTCGAGCTCGACCAGCCGCTCGCGGATCTGCTCCCGCCCGGCGTCCCGGCCCCGACGCTCGGGGGCGCCGCGATCACGCTCCGGCAGCTCGCCCTCCACAGCGCGGGCCTGCCGCGCCTCCCGCCGAGCCTGATCCCGCGCGCCGCCGATCCGGATCCGTACGCCGGCTACGGCGAGGACCAGCTGTACGCCGACCTGGTCGCGACCGCGCTCCAGGATCCGCCCGGCACCCGCATCGTGTACTCGAACTTCGGCGCCGGCCTGCTCGGCCACGTCCTCGGCAAGAAGCTCGGCGGGGGCTACGCCCAGGCGCTCACCACGCGCGTGCTCCGGCCGCTCGGGCTGGCCGGCACGTACCTCGGGTTCCCGCCCCGCGCCGCGCGCGCGCAGGGCACCAGCGACGATCTGCAGCCGGTGCCGCCGTGGACGTTCGACGCGCTCGCCGGCGCCGGCGCGCTGGTGTCGAACGCGCAGGACATGCTCGCGCTGATCGACGCCGAGCTCGACGCGGCGGCGGGTGGCAAGACGCCGCTGCGCGCCCCGATGCGGCTGACCCAGGAGACCCAGCTCGACCAGGCTGGGGAGAACGTCGGCCTCGGCTGGCAGGTCGATGCGCTCGGGCGCTACTGGCACAACGGCGGCACCGGGGGCTTCCACGCGTTCGTCGGGTTCGATCCGCGGACCCGGCGCGGCGTCGTGATCCTCGCGGCCAGCGCGACCTCGGTCCTCGATCGGCTCGCGCGCCCGCTCTACATGATCCTCGACGGCGCGCAGATCGCGCCGCTGGTGATGCCCGCCGCCTCGGACCTCGCCGCGCTCGCGGGTACGTACGACTTCCTGAAGGACAAGCTCGCCGTCGTGGCGCGCGGACGCCGCCTCTACATCGAGGGGCCGGGCGAGCCGCGCCAGCGGCTGCTGCCGATGTCCAGCCGCGAGTTCCTCCTCGAGGGCCTGCAGGCGCTGGTGGTGTTCGAGCGCGACGAGGGCCAGCCCGCGACCGCGCCGGCCGCGCGCATGGTGTTCACCGTGCGCGGGCAGCGGCTGGTCGCGACGCGCGTCCCGTGACCGCGGGGCCTACGGGCAGGGCGTCTCGGCGGCGGGCTTGGTCGTGCTGGTCAGCCACATCGCCGCGCACGCGGTCGGGTCGTAGCCGGTGACCTCGCGGATGGTCGTCAGCATGTCGGTCATCGAGGCCGCGGTGCCCGCGCGGGCGGCGTAGAACGCGGCGAGGGCCTCGTCGAGGCGCGCGGTGCCGACCTTGAGCGCGACGGCGCGGTAGAAGAACGCGCCGCGGATGTACGGCCCCTCCTGGTACAGATCGTCGGCGATCACGTCGATGGCGCCGCAGCCCTGCGGCCACACCAGGTTCGAGGCGGGCAGGCCCGCGAGCTGGCTCGCGTAGCCAGCCCACACCTGGGCCCCCACGCTCGGGGCGACCACGTCGAGGGCGCGCCCCGCGAGGTAGGTGACCGTGCCCTCGGACAGCACGAAGTCCTCCCAGCAGCGGACCCGGATCCCGTCGCCGAACCAGCCGTGCGCGGCCTCGTGGGCGTGGGTCTCCTGATCGGCCAGCGAGGTCGACGACACGTGCCAGAACGGGTGGTGCTCCATCCCACCGTACGCGCCCGCGCCCCACCGCACCGACACCGAGCCAGCCTTCGGGCCGTACCGGTACGGGCCGAGCGTCCGCTCGAGCCAGTCGAACGCCGCGACCAGGTTCGCCGTGCCGGCCTCGGCGGCGGCGAGCTCGCCGGGGCGGTACCACGTCGACAGCGCGGTCCCGGCGGTGGTCGCGCCCAGCGGCAGCTCGGTGTACGCGTCGATCGACCACGCGAGCTGGTACGCCGGCGCCTCCGCGACCATCGTGGTCGGGTAGACCGCGACCTGGTCCGCGGGCACGCCGGTCAGGCTGAGCGACAGCGTGGTGCCGTCGCTCGGCTCGGAGTGGCACGGGAACAGGTTGCCGCAGAAGTACGGCCACAGGAACGTGAACCCCGCCCGCGCGCCCTGGTACCCGGTGTGGAGCTGGTAGCCGAACGCCACCTCCACCTCGACCGGCGCGTCGCTCGGGGCCAGCGCGAGATCGATCGTCGGGCGCGCGCTCGCGGTGGTGGCGATCCCGGGTGCGTACGGCACGCCGACCGTGGTCAGCGAAAGATCGCCGACCTCGAGCGTGGCGCCCTGGGTGGCGCTCGGGCCGAACGTGATGGTCGCGGTGCCGGTGCGCGCGGTGACGTCGAACGCGAGCCGCGTGTCGAGGATCTCGCGCGCGGCGTTCGCGGTCGGGACCACCAGGACGTCGGGCGGCGCATCGGGAGAGGCGTCGCCACCTCCACAGCCGACCACGGAGATGATCGAGGATGAGGCGAGGGCCGAGAGCAGCGCAGCCGAGCACACGCGAGGCGGGGTCACGGGCGGACAGTGCCGCCGCGCGCCCGCGCCGTCAACGCGCAAGGCTCAGTAGCGCGGGACGGTCGCGTCGACCTCGCGCGACCAGGCATCGATGCCGCCGGCGAGGTTGTACACGGTGGCGAAGCCGAGCTTGAGGAAGTGCTCGGCCGCCGCGCTGCTGCGGACGCCGCTGTGGCAGTGGAACGCCAGCGGCGTGCTCATCGGCAGCGCCTCGAGCTCCGCCATCCCGGCGTCGTCGAGCAGGCGGGCGCCCGCGATCGAGGCGATCGCGCGCTCCTTGTCCGTGCGGACGTCCCACAGCTGCTTGACCGTGCCCGCATCGAGCAGCGCCTTGAGCGCCTTGGCGTCGATCTGGCGCACGGTGGAGGGCTTGTTCGGGTTGTCGATCTTGAAGCCGGCGCCCTCGGCGCCCTCGACGAAGTCGATGACCACGCCCTCGGCGCGGCCCGCGCTGGCGCGGTCGAGCTGGACGGTGAGGCCGCCGGACTCGACCGACAGGTGCGCGGCTTCCTTGGGGCCGAGATCGAGCTGGTGCTCCCAGCCTGGCGTGATCGTCAGGTGGATGACGTCGCCGGGGCCGCCGTCCTTGAGCGCCGCCGACAGCTCGGCCGCGGCGCGGGCGGTGACCGTGACGGCGGGGGGCTTGGCGGCGGCGACCAGATCTCCGAGCTTCTTCTCGAGGTCACCGGACTCGTGCATCTGGCGGATGATGTCGGCGCCGCCGACGAACTCCCCCTTGATGAACAGCTGCGGGAAGGTCGGCCAGTCCGAGTACTCCTTCATTCCGCCGCGCACGTCGCCGTCACTGAGGATGTTGACGGTGGCGAACTTGGGGATCAAGGTGTTCAGGATGTTCACGACCGACGCCGAGAACCCGCACTGCGGGAAGCTACGGCTGCCCTTCATGAACAGGACCACCGGATCGGAGTTGACGAGATTATCGAGCTTGGCCTTGATTGCTGGATCGAGCGGCATGGTTGTCTCTCCGTGACGAGCTTGGCCTCTTCTAGCACGATTGTTCCGGGGGCGAAGGTGGTCGTGCGCGTGGTCGGGACAGTCGCCGACCTGCCGGCCGCCGCCTGGGACGCGCTCGATCACGGGGCCTCCCCGTTCCTCCGGTCCGGGTTCCTCCGGGCCCTCGAGGAGTCCGGCTCGATCGACCCGGCCGCGCCGGCGCCCGGGGCCGCCCCGGCCCGCCGCCCGCCGCGTTCGGGCTGGACGTCGGTGTACCTGCTCGCCGAGGTCGGGGGCCGGCTCGCCGGCGCGATCCCCGCGTTCATCAAGAGCCACAGCTACGGCGAGTACATCTTCGACTGGGGCTGGGCCAACGCGGCGTCGCGGGCCGGCCTCGACTACTACCCCAAGCTCGTGGTCGCGGCGCCGGCGACCCCCGCCACCGGGCGCCGGATCCTGCTCGCGCCGGACCTCGGCGACGCCGCGCCCGCGATCCGCGCGGCCCTGATCGCGGCGGTGCGGTCGGTCGCCGACGACGCGGGCTGCTCGTCGATCCACTGGCTGTTCTGCACCGCCGACGAGCAGGCGGCGCTCGCCGCGCATGGCTACTTTCCGCGCGCGAGCTTCCAGTTCCACTGGCACAACCGCGGCTACCGGACGTTCGACGACTTCCTCGGCGCGCTGACCTCGCGCAAGCGCAAGCAGCTGCGCAAGGAGCGGGCGCGCGCCCAGGCGGCGATCGGGGCGCTGCGCTGGATCCCGGGCGGCGAGCTCGACACCACGAAGCTCGACGCCCTCGATCGGTTCTACCGCTCGACCACCGAGAACCACGGTGGCCGGGACTACCTGCAGCCCCGGTTCTTCCACCTGCTCGCCCAGTACCTGCCCGAGCGCATGCAGATGGTGGAGGTCGCGATCGGCGGCACCCCGGTCGCGGGCGCGCTGTTCCTCGAGAGCGACCAGGCGCTGTACGGCCGCTACTGGGGCGCGGACGTCCAGGTCGACCTGCTGCACTTCGAGACCGCGTACTACGCCGGCATCGATCGGGCGATCGCGCGCGGGCTCCCGCTGTTCGAGGCTGGCGCCCAGGGCGAGCACAAGCTGCTGCGCGGGTTCGAGCCGTCGCCCACCTACTCGGCGCACTGGATCCGGCACCCGGGCCTGGCCGCGGCGATCGAGGACTTCACGCGTCGCGAGGCCGCGGGCGTGGCCGCGCAGATCGCCGAGCTCGCCCCGCTCGGGCCGTACCGTCAGGCGGTCGAAACGCCCGACGAAGCCTGAGAGACTGTGAACCAGTCTCGAAACCGGGGTGGGAACCCTGCGCGGCTTGCCGCGTAGGGCGGGGCGGAGCCACATGAAACTGGCGGCCGCGGATGCGCGGGGCGCAACTCCGGAGGATGGTCGGGGGATGGCCGACCACGACTCACGCGCCGGCACGCGCTACGCGACCCCGGCGATCCTCGACGACGTCAACACCACCCACGCCGCTCACGACCTCGGCCTGGCGCGCGCGTTCGCGGTCCCCGCGGGGGTGCCGGCGATCCAGGTCGGCCCGAGCGAGGGCCGGCTCCTCCACCTGCTGCTGCGGCTGTCCGGGGTGCGGACCGTCGTCGAGGTCGGCACGCTGATGGGCTACTCGACGATCCACCCTGTCAGGTGGAGCTGCAGGAGCGTCCTGTCCACGGCAGGTGCGAACGGCGGCCGACCGACCCGCACCTGGTACGCGAGCACCGCGAGCGCGTAGAGGTCGGTCGCCGGCGTGACCACGTCGCCCCGGATCTGCTCGGGCGCGACGTAGGTGAGCGTGCCCGCGATCATGCCGCTCAGCGGATCGGACTCGCTGGCGATCGTGGCGAGCCCCCGGTCGAGGAGCTTCACGCGGTGGCCGTCCACGCCCGGGCGCGCGAGCAGGAACACGTTGTCGAGCTTGAGATCGCGGTGGGTCACGCCGACCGTGTGGGCCGCGGCGAGCACCTCGCACAGCTCGCGCGGCACCGCGCTCCCCTCGTCGCGAGGCAGCGGGCTCGCGTCGAGCCGGGCGCCCAGCGTCTGCCCGGCCAGCCGCTCCATCACGAGGTACGGCCGCAGGTCGTAGCGGCAGGTGGCGAACACGTCCGGCATGCACGGATGCTCGACGAGGTTCGCGATCCGGGCCTCGCGCTTGCCGATCGCCTCGTGCGTCACGGCGTACACCGCGCCCGTGCCGCCGCGGCCGATCTCGCGCTCGATGATCCACGGGCCGGCCTTCGATCCTGGCGGGAGCACGTCCGGCGCGCGGGCCGCACCCGCCCGCGCGGGCGCGCCCGATTCTCCCGGGTCGAGAGACGCCGGAGTTCCGCCCGCGGTGCGGACCATGGTGTTCATGAGCCAACGAGCATCTGTGCACCGGGTGCGCCGCGCGAGGCGGCGAGATCCACGCCCGGGACGCGCCGCTCGCTCAGGCGATCGCGGGCGGACCGGCCCGATGTGGCGTTGCCGCACGTCGCCGGGGTGGCTTGACGTGGGCCAGGCGGCGACCGACGATCCGACGCGTGGGGATCGTGTCGCGCGCGCAGCTCGAGGCGTCACTGGCCGGGTTGCGTACTCACGTCGACGACCCGCGCGCGGGCATCCTCGGCCCGCGCTCGCTCGCGTGGCGGCTCGGAGGTGATCTCGCGATCTTCGCAGGCGGCGGGCGCGCGGCGCTGCTCCAGCTCGCCCACCCGATGGTCGCGCATGCGATCGATCACCACTCGCGGACCCGCGCCGACATCGCCGGGCGGTTCCAGCGCACGTTCCACCATGTGTTCGCGATGGTGTTCGGCGATCTCGATGACGCGCTCGCCGCCGCGCGCCGCGTCCACACCATCCACGCGCGCATCCACGGCGTGTTCGCCGACGCCCATGGCGCGTGGCCAGCCGGCACCCGCTACGACGCCAACGACGAGGAGGCCCTGTGCTGGGTGCACGCCACCCTCGTCGACACCACCCTGTGCGTGCGCGAGCAGCTCGAGGGCCCGCTGCCGATCGCGATCAAGGATCGCTACGTGGTCGAGATGCGGCGGTTCGCGGCGCTGTTCGGGATCCCGGACGCGCGGCTGTCCGACGGGTGGGACGACCACGCGCGCTACATGCGCACGATGCTCGGCACAGGCCACCTGGTGATCACCCCTGCCGCGCGCGAGATGGCGGGGTTCCTGTTCGGTCGCGGGGGCGCGCGGGTGGCCGCCCCCACGCCGCTCGGCCGGCTGGCGGAGGCGGTCACGGTGGCGCTCCTCCCACCGGTGCTCTCCGCGGGGTTCGGCCTGACGGCGTCGCCGCGGGCCGGGCGCCTCGCCCTCGAGGTGTTCCGCGGTGTGTACCGGCGGCTGCCGGCGGCCGCCGTGGCGCTGCCCGCGCGGGTGGGTGGCGAGCGCCGGCTCGCGGGCCTCGGCCCCTCGGCCGGGGCGGCGTGGGTCGAGCGCCAGCTGTTCGGCCTCGCGCGCCGCACCACCGGCGCCTGACCGGCTGCGACGATGGTGTCGCGTCTAGCGGTACGTGGTGGGGGCGAGCGCGAACCTCTTGATCCAGCGCTGGATCTGCTTGCGATCCTTGTCGAGCGCGCGGGCGACCGCGGACACGTTGCCCTGGTGCTCGCGGAGGGCGGCGACCACCTGATCGCGGACCTTCTGGTCGAGTTCGCTGAGGATGACCGGCCGGGGAGCGCCGGGCGGACGCCCGGTCCGCACCGAGTCCGGCAAGTGCTCGGCGCGGACCAGCTCGTGGCCCGCGAGCACCTGCGCGGTCGCGAGGGCCTGCTCGAGCTCGCGGACGTTGAACGGCCACGGGTAGCGCAGCAGCAGCCGCGCCGCGTCGATGTCGAACCCGGGATGGTCCCCCGGGAACAGGCGCGCGTGGAGGGCGCCGATCAGGAGGCCCAGGTCGGTGCGTCGCTCGACGAGCGGCGGCACGCACACCCGGAACCCGGCGAGGCGCGCGAGCAGGTCGTGGCGGAAGCTGCCCTCGGCCGCCATGTCGTCGAGGTCGCGGTGGGTGGCTGCGACCACGCGCAGGTCGATCACGACGGCGCGGGTGCCGCCGACCGGCATCACCTCGCGCTCCTGGAGCACGCGCAGCAGCGTGGCCTGCGAGGCCGGCGGCAAGTCTCCGATCTCGTCGAGGAACAGCGTGCCGCCGCTGGCCGCGCGCACGAGGCCCTCGTGGTCGGCCTGGGCTCCGGAGAACGCGCCCTTCTTGTCGCCGAACAGCTCGCGCTCGACGAGATTGTCGGCGAGGGCGCTGCAGTTGACCGGGACGAACGCGCCATGACGGCCGGACAGGCCGTGGATCGCGCGCGCGATCACCTCCTTGCCGGTGCCGCTCTCGCCCTCGATCAGCATCGGGATCTCGGACGCCGCGATCTGGCGAAGGCGCGCGATCTCGGTCTGCCACGCGGGGAGCAAGGTCACCGTCCCGGGCGAGCCCTCGGTGGGCGCGAGTTCGAGGATCGCGAGGGCGTCGGGTTCGATCGGCAGCCGTTCGAAGAACACGAACAGCGTGTGACCCAGCTCGATCAGCGCGCCATCGGTGAGCACGGCCCGCTTGGTGGTGTGGCCCTCGACGATCGTCCCGTTCTTCGACTCGGTGTCGGTCAGGATCCAGCGCCCGAAGCTCGGCTCGATGCGCGCGTGCCGCGACGACATCCACCTGTCCGGGACGCGGACCGCTAGCTCGGAGCCCGTGAGCTCCGCGCGCCGCTCCGACCCGCGGCCGAGCGCGATGCCGGTCAGCTCCGACAGCCGGTACCGCACGCTGCCAGCGCGCGGCCGGCCGCACTCGAGCACGAGCACGAGCACCGGCTCGGGCTTCGGCCCCACCCGACCGCTCGCACCATCCTCGTGGAAGGACAGCGTGGTCCCGATCGAATCGCCCACGGAGGCAGCTTAGGGCCTGCGAATGGCCATCTCAATCGCCCTCGCGGTCGATCCATCCCCGGGGGCGTCGTTGTCGAGGACCTGGGGCGCAGCACCGAGGCGATCGCCGCGTACGAGCACGCGGTGGCGCTCGAGTCGCGCCTCGCGGACGCGCACTGGAACCTCGCGCGCCTGCTCGAGGTGATCGGCCGGCGCAGCGCGGACGAGGGCGCGCTGCGCCGCGCGCTCCGGCACCTGGCCTGCGACCGCGACCTCGCGCGCGTGGGCTGACCGAGGCGGCGCCCTGCGACGCGGTGCGACCGGCCGCCCGGCCGCGCCCGGTGGGTGCCCGCTGTGTGGCCGGCGCGCGCGCCAACCTCCGGCGCGCCAGGATCTGCAGGTGATGCGCGATCGGCCCCTCGACCCGGCTGGGGCGGCCCGGGGCGGCCCGGGCCGGGCGCGCGCGTCAGGTGGTCAGGCGACCGGGCGGCGGCGCCACAGGCCGATCTTCAGGTAGTCGGCCTGGAGGAACCCGACCGGATGATCGGGCTCGGGCGCCAGCACGCCCTCGCGCACGAACCCTCCGCCGAGCGTCTCGGACACGACCTTGTGGAACTCGCCCGGCTCGACGCGGCTCGTGCAGCACGCGGCGACCAGCAGGCCACCGGGCGCCACGTGCGGCGCGGCCGCGCGGTACAGCTTGCGATAGCCCGCGAGCACCGCGGGGACCTGGGCCTTGTTGCTCGTCATCGACGGAGGATCGACGATCACGAGCTCGAACAGCGCGTCCTCGGCGAGCGCCGGCAGCCACTGGAACACGTCGGCGGTGACGAACGTGTGCTTCGCTGCGTCGGTGACGTGGTGGGCCGCGGCGAACGCGAGCGCGCTCGCGGAGCTGTCGACCTGCGTGATCGCGCGGGCGCCCGCGAGCTCGGCGGCGCGGCCGAGCATGCCGGAGAACGCGAACGTGTTGAGCACGCGGGCGTCGGTGAGCGGCAGGCCGGCGATCGCGCGGCGCAGGCCGCGGAGATCGAGGAACGCGCCGGACTTCTGCCCGCCGGCGAGGTCGACCGCGTACGCGAGGCCCTGCTCGGTGAAGTGGGCGACGTCAGGCGGGTGGCCGCGCAGCACGCGGCCGGTCTCGGCGGGCGCGCCCTCGGCGGTGCGCCGGCCGGCGCGGCGGTGGGCGGGCCGCAGGATCACGTTCGGGATGTCGAGCTCGATCGCCAGCATGCGGGCGGCCAGCCGGGTCAGCCCCTGGGCGCCCTTCGCGTAGCACTGCGCCACCAGCGTGTCTCCGAACTTGTCGATCACCACCGCGGGGATGCCGTCGCTCTCGCCGTGCACGAGGCGGACGCCGGTGGTGCGTCCAGTCAGGGGGTCGCGCTTGACCAGCGCCGCCGACAGCATCGCGCCCAGCCACGCGGCGGTGGGCGCCACGGGGCCCTTGCGGAGCACGCGGATCGCGATCGCGCCCTCGGCCTCGTAGATGCCGTAGCCCACGACCTGGTTCTTGGCATCGACCAGGCGCAGCCAGTCACCGTCGCGGAACACCTGCGCCGCGGACGACAGCTGCTCGCGGAAGATCCACGGGTGGCCGTTCTCGATGATGGCGTGGGCGTCCTTGTTGAGCTGGTAGCGGCGCGGCTTCATGGGGGTCCTTGGTCGATCTCGAACGGGCACGAACGGGCAGTTGGCGAGCCGCAGCAGCGTCAGGCGAATCAGGTGGGTCAGGCGCGCCGTGCGCCGGCGGGGAGGCGGGGCACGGCGACGAGGTCGGCGCGGCCGCCGGCGATCGCCGCGTCGAGATCGGGGAGCAGGGCGTCCGTGCCCTCGATGCAGGTGGCGACGCGGAGCTCGTTGCGGAGGCGGTCCGCGAGCGGCGCGGCCGGCAGGCGTGCGTTGCCGTCGCCGGGCGCGAGGACCCACAGCAGCGACGCCCCGGCGCGGACGAGCTGGGCGGCGTGGCCGACCACCACGGCGCGAGCGTCGGGCAGGTCCCGCACGATCGCGGCGAGCCAGCCGCCGGGGCGCCACGTGGCGCGGGCCTCCGCGACGACGGCAGGGAGTTGCTCGACGGCGCCCGGCGCGTCGCCGGGATCGAGCAGCAGGAGGTCGAACCCCGCGAACGTGGCGCGCTCGATCGCCGCGCGAAGGGCGGGAGCCGGGGCGCCCGCCTCGTGCGTGAGCACCGTGGCGGCGAGCAGCGCCCCCTTGCTGTGGACGAACTCGACGATCCGCTGCCACGCGACGGCGGCCTCGTCCGTCGCGAGCGCGGTCGCCGGCAGGGCGGGCGTCACGACCAGCCCCGCGCCGGCCGCGGCCGCACCGCCGAGCGCCACCAGGGCGTCATCATCGGCCGCGAGCGTGGGCAGGGCGGGGCGCACGGCGATCCGGGAGGGCGCGCGGCGATCGCCGAGCGCGTACGGCAGCGCCGTGGGCGGCGGCGGGGGATCCGCGGTGATGCCGGCGCGTGCGGCGAGCAGCTGCTCGACGCCGCGGGCGAGGTGCGGATCGCGCTTGGCGACCGAGGCGTGGCTCACGCGCAGGCTGCGCGTCATCAGGCTGTACGTCAGCTCGACGGGCGTCATCTGAAGGTAGCGCTCGGTGCCCTCGAACCACTCGAGGCTCGCCTGCGCAGCGGCCTGCAGCGCCTCCACCTCGGGGCGGCGGCGGGCTTCGTAGGCGACCAGTGCGGCCCCGATGTTCGTGGCGCTGGTGCCGCCGGACCGCGGGGCGAGGAGCTCGTCGCGCAGCACGATCGCGTCCTCCATGGCGAGCTTGGTGCCCGAGCCGATCGAGAAGTGCGCGGTGTGCACGGCGTCACCGAGGATCACCACGTTGCCCGCGTGCCACGCGCCGCACCGGACGGTGGGGAAGTTGCGCCAGATCGACCGGTTCGTGACCAGCGCGTGGCCGGCGAGCTCGTCGGCGAACAGTTCGCCCAGGAGCTGGGCCGTGCGGTCCTGGTCCGCGTCGGCGAACCCGGCGGCGCGCCAGGTGTCCTCGCGGCACTCGACGATGAACGTCGACGAGGTCGCGGTGTACGGGTACGCGTGGACGCGGAACAGCCCGTACGGCGTGGGCTTGAGGATGAACGTGAACGCCCGGTACGGCACCGTGCAGCCGAGCCACACGAACTTGTTCGGGCGCACGTCGACGGTCGGGCGCACGTCGGCGCTGATCGCCTCGCGCACCCAGCTCGCGATGCCGTCACACGCGACGATCACGTCGGCCGTGACGTCGGACAGTGACGCGACCGGGGACTCGTAGTGGATCACGACCCCGAGTTCCTCGGCGCGCGCCTGCAGGATCTGGAGCAGCTTCTTCCGCTCGAGCCCGCAGAACCCGTGGCCCGTCGAGCGGAGCACCTCGCCGCCGACGTGGATCTCGATGTCGTCCCAGCGCGCGAACGCGGCCGTGATCCGCGCGTGGGACTCGGGGTCCGCGGCCGCCAGGTGCCCGAGCGTGGCATCCGAGAACACGACGCCGAAGCCGAACGTGTCGTCCGGGCGGTTGCGCTCGTAGATCACCACCTCGTGCTCGGGCGCGACACGCTTGACGAGGATGCCAAGGTAGAGCCCGGCAGGTCCGCCGCCGATGCATGCGATCTTCACGGTGCGGACCCTACCACCCCGCACCTCGATCGCGGGGCCGGCGGCCGGCCCGGCCCACGTGTGGTCGGACCGGCGCGCGTTCGCGCCGCTGCTGCAGCTCCGCACCCCGCCGGCCCGGGCGGCGGCGGCGGCGCCCATCCTGGCGGCCGTCGCCTGACCACGTCCGCGGCTGACGAGATCACGTCACAGGTCCCAAAACGGGTCGGTCCTCTCGTCGCCGTCCTCCGTTGGACCTGCGTGTGGCCCGTGGCGGGGCGCCGGCCTGGCCGGTTGCCCGGCGGCACGCGAGGGGGGCTGCGGTGACCTCGCCGCGGGGCCCGGAGGCGGATCTGGCGCGGGCGCGCGGCCCGCCCCGCCGATGTCACCTCCCACCCTGGCCGGCGCCGCGCGAACCACCGCGCCGCGCCAGCGGCCTGGGCGAGAGCCCACGGATCCGTAGATCGGGGCCCGGGACCGTGCGTCTGGAAGGCACCCCCTTCCCGCGCCCATCGCGCGCTCCCCTTCGCACCCCCGGGTCCCATGAAGAAGCTCCTCGCCGGATTCCTCCTCGCCGCCGCGCTGTCCACCGCAGGCGGCTGCGGCCCCAAGCACGCCACCTTCGTCAAGGTCGACGACGTCGCCCTCGGCCGGGTGGTCATCTATCGCAACGGCGTCGCGTACTACGAGCGGCGCGCCACCGTGTCGGGCGGCGTGCTCACCGTCTCGGTCCCGCGCGATCGCGTGGATGACTTCCTCAAGTCCCTGACCGTGGTCGATGCGATCTCGAAGCAGCCGCTGCCGGTCTCGATCCCGCGCGAGCAGGCGCACGACGGCAACTACCTCGTGATGAAGCTGCAGCTCCCGAGCAAGGCCACCGCCGACGTCGTGCTGACCTACGTCACCGAGTCGCCGGCGTGGAAGCCGAGCTACCGGGTCGTGGTCGGCGACAAGGGCAAGGTCCTGGTCGAAGGCTGGGCGATCGTCGACAACACCAGCGGCGAGGACTGGAACGGCGTGCGCGTCGGCGTGGGCTCGAGCTCCGCGCTGTCGTTCAAGTACGACCTGTGGAGCGTCCGCCAGGTCCACCGCGAGACGCTCGCCTCCGAGGAGAAGTTCGCGGTCGCGCCGCCGACCGGCATCTCGCCCTACGGGGGGGAGACCGCGGAGGACGGCGAGGTCGCGCTCGCCGAGCTCGGGGACGACGAGATCCGGCGCCCGGCCGGCCACCCCGAGGACGCGTCCACCAAGCGGCTCGCCATGATCGAGGAACAGTCGATGAGCGACAGCGACGAGGAGCCGATGACGGTGTCGTCGACCGGGGGCAGCCGCTCGCGGGGCGGCAGCGCGCGCCCCTCGAAGGCCGCGCCGCAGGCCGCCCCGGCCGCGCCGCCCGCGGCCTACGACGCCCGCGTCGCGCAGGGCGACCAGAAGATGAAGCAGCTGACGGACCAGCTGGTCCGCTCGAACAAGACGATCGTCGTCGAGGGCTACGCCGACGCCAACCGCCCGGACGCCGCGCGCCGCGCCACGGACCGCGCGAACATCGTCAAGAACCAGCTCATCGATCAGGGCGTCGCTCCGGCCCGCATCAAGATCGTGACCAAGGTCGAGCCCAACGTGCCCGAGCGGGTGCGCCTGGTGGCGCAGGCCCAGACCCCCGACGAGCAGGCCCAGGACGAGGCGGCCAGCCGCGGCGCCGGCGATCTCGCCGCGTCCCCGGTCGGCGAGAGCCACTTCACCAACCCCACGCCGATGACGGTGGCGCGTGGCGAGAGCGCCATGGTGTCGATGCTGCGCAGCGAGACCGACGGCGAGGTGGTGTACCTGTACGACGCCGAGAGCGAGCGCGGCAACGCGAACTTCGCGTTCCGGGCGGTCCGGTTCACCAACCCGACCGACTCCACGCTCGAGACCGGGCCGGTCACCGTCTACGGCAACGAGAAGTTCATCGGCGAGGGCCTGACCGAGCCCATCCCGCCGCGGTCGTCGGCGGTGGTGCCGTACGCGCTCGATCGCCAGATCGTGGTCGAGCAGCAGGACGCAGATCAGGACAAGCTCCACCGCCTGGCCACGCTCCAGCGCGGCATCCTGACCGCCGAGGTCCAGCACATCCGCACCAAGAAGCTGACGCTCACCAACCGGATGAACGCGCCCGCGAAGGTGTTCATCCGCCACACGGTCAACAAGGGCTGGACGCTGCTCGAGGCGCCGACGTCGTTCGAGCGGGTCGGCGACGCGCACCTGTTCCAGGTCGACCTCAAGCCCCGCGAGGTGCGCACCGTGGAGATCGCCGAGGCGACGCCGGTCCAGCGCACGCTCGACCTCAGCGCGGACGTCACGCTCGCGATGATGCGCGTGTACGTCGAGGCGCCCGAGAGCACGCCCGCGATGCGCGAGCAGCTCCGGCGGCTGCTCGGCATCCACAAGGGGCTGGTCGATCTGTCCGAGGCCCAGATCAGCCTGCGCCGCCGGCTCGACGACTACCGCTCGCGCATGGACGACCTGCACGCGCAGATCCTGACGCTCCAGGTGGTCAAGACCGGCAACGACCTGATGCGCCACCTCAAGGGCAAGATGCGGGACATCTCCGATCGCGTGCAGAAGACGACCATCGCGATCGTCGACCAGGAAGAGAACATCATGCTCGCCCGCGTCGAGTTCCAGGACGCGCTCGCCGAGCTGACGCTGCCCGACGCGATCGCGGTCGCGCCGACGACGAAGTAGGGCGCGTCGCCCCGGGGTAGCCTCACGAGCTCGCGCTGAGCTGCGCGAACTCGTGCGGATCGTGGGCGCAGAACAGCGCGAGGTCGTCGTAGCTGGCGCGGAGCTGGCGCAGGGCTGCGGCCGAGGCGCGGCGCGCGGCGCCATCGATCTGGGTGGCGCGCTCGAACACCTCGAAGCCCACCGGCACGCGGCCGCCCTCGACCGTGTGGTGGTGGAAGTAGGCGTCGCCAGCGTGCACGAGCCACCGATCGCGGGCGCGCACCAGCACCCCCGCGTGGCCGCGCGTGTGGCCGTGCAGGGGCACCAGGCCGATGTCGGCGTCGAGCCCGCGCAGGCGGGTGATCGCTGGCAGTCCGCGCCAGGTGTCCCCGGCCTCGGCGTGGACCTCCCAGCGCGGTCCGTGGGCCCACTGGCTCGGCAGGTAGCGCCCGCGCTCGTTGAGCGTGGACCGCGCCATCGCGGCGGCGTGCTCGCGGGCGTGGAGGTGGACGCGGGCGCCGGGGAAGTCGCCGAGCCCGCCGGCGTGATCGAGATCGAGGTGGGTGACCACGATGTGGCGCACGTCGGCCGGCTGGAAGCCGAGGGCGATCACCTGCGCGAGCGCGGTCTCGGCGAGCGCGAGGCGCGGCGCGGTCAGCCACGCGAACGCGCGCGACACCCCGGACCGGTGCTCGACGTCGCGGGTGCCGAACCCGGTGTCGACGAGGACGAGGCCATCGCGCTCGGTCTCGATCAGCAGGCAGTGCGCGACCATGTGACCGCGGCCGAGGCCGTGCTCGCGCAGGCTCCCGCCGAGGAGCGCCCCGGCGACGGGGCACAGCGTGGCGCAGTTGAGGTGGTGGACAGCGCGGACCGTCATGCGAACCGGCGAGGGTACGACGACTGCCCGACGACGAGGCGCACGCGGTAGGTCGACGTCGGCAGATCGCCGAGCGACTTGCCGTCGCGGTGGGGCCGGCCGCCGTTGAACATCACGCGCCCGGCGGCGGTCGCGTCAAGCCGAGGATCGCGACGAGCATCGGCACCCCGCGCGGCTGGAGCCACGCGTCGCGCTCGGCCCACCCGCCCTGCAGATCGCGGGCGAGCCGGGCCGTGGCGGTGGGTGGCACCTGCCGGAGCGTGGCGACGGGCAGGTCCCGAGGCGGCTCGAACAGCATGGCCCGACGATTGACCGGCGCCGGCCGCGGCGCCGCTGGAGATGGCGGCCTGGGGGCGATCGCGCGTGCGGGGGGCCGCGCCCGCGTGAAGGCACTCGCGCAGGCACTCGTGCAGGCACTCGTGCAGGCACTCGTGCAGGCACTCGTGTAGGCAACAGTGCGAAGCCGGCGCGCCCGGGCGCGCGGGACGGGCAGCCAGCCCGGGCCGATCACGCGCGGCCACCGACCGTGCGTGGGGACGACATCACAGGCCCTCCGGAGCGGCCTGGCCGCGCCCGGTGAACGTCCCGTTCTGCTGGTAGCGGCGACGCTGGAGCCGGTTGAGCGCGACCCGCGTCTTCCATCCGAGGTACGCGCGCGAGAACGACAGCATGTTCGTTCGATCGAGGTACGGGTTCTTGATGGTCGGCGCGGCCGCCAGGAGCGCCAGCACCTGCTCGGCGACGGAGACCGGGCAGCCCTCGAGGCGCACGACGTCCCCTGCGAGCTTGGCGCGCGCGCCGGCGAGCTTCACGAAGATGTCCTCGGAGGTGATGGTGTGCGGATCGAGCGTGCTGCGATCCTTGTAGATGTTCCGGATCTCGACGGGCTTGCCCGCGAGCGTCCCCTTCCACGCCGCGCAGTCGCCGATGAACACCACCTTCTCGCCGGGCCTGGCGTCGATGCCGCCTTCGTAGGCGCCGAACACCACGTGCATGCGCGGTAGCTTGCGATCGGTCTCCTTGTCGAACACCCGCAGGATCTCGATCGCCTCCTCGATCGCGCCCGGGCAGCCGCCCCAGCAGTAGTCGCTGTGCTCGGCCTCGGGGGGAGCGCCCGCGTAGGCGGTGATGTTGGTGCCCTCGAAGTACTTCTCGACGCGGATCAGGCCGACCTTGAACCCGTGGGCGCGCGCCTGCGCCTCGGCGAGCGTGACGTCGCCGGTGATCGTGATGTCCGCGAGGTCGGTGGTGCCGAACCCGTGCTCCGCCGCGAGGCGGATGTGGTCGACGCTCAGCGGGTCGACGCCGATGATGTGGCAGCACACCGCGTCGAACGCGACCTGGCTGTTGCCCATGATGATGAGGCCGAGCGGGAACGGCGTCGGCGTCAGCATGCGGCCCTCGCCGGCGGTGATCGCGTCGATCGCGATGAACTGCGGCTGGATGATGTGCTGGAGATCCGCGATCTTCTCGTTGAGCTTGTGATCGTGGTCGATCAGCCGGTGCCGGTCGTCCTGGATCCCGATGTACGCCTTGAGCGAGAACGTCACCGTCGTCCACGGGTGCGCCTTGAACTTCGGCGTATTGACGAAGAAGTCCGCGCGCGCGACCGGCTCGGGCGTGAACAGGTAGTCGCGCAGGCGCTGCGGGTGGTCGAGCGGGATCTCGACCTGCAGCTCCTCTTCGAAGCAGTACCGCTTGACGTCGACGCTCTTGAGCATCGCGTCCCAGCCGGACTCGCGGAACGCCACGCGGGTCGGGACGGTGATGCCGCAGCGCTCGCCGGCGGCGAGCTCGGTCATCGCGGCGCCCCCGACGTCCTGGAGCGCGCGCAGCACGCCCTCGCCGAACTCGGGGCGCGTGTACGCGTACGGGAACATCGGCCCCGCGGCGACCAGGTTGGGCTTGACGAGGGTCCGCCCGAACGGTCGCAGGCCGAGCTCTTCGAGCCCCTCGCGGATGATGGTCCTGATCCGCTCCGGGTCGTAATCCCGACAGCTGCGGATGATGACTTTCGGAGCAGCCGGGATCTTCATGCAACGAGCATAGCGCGCCTGCCAGAATGGGGGCGCACCGTCGTGCGGGGGGCGACCGCAGCGGACTGCCGCGGATGAACGATTTCGTCGGGAGCCAGCGCGGCGCGGCGGCGGCGCGCGGGATCGCGGCGGCGGGCGCGGGGGGATCGCGGCGGCGGGCGCGGGGATCGCGGCGGCGCGGGCGCGGGGATCGCGGCGGCGGGCGCGGCGGGGCGCGGTGGACCGCGGGGCGCGCCGTCGGTGGGAGGGGCGGGAGGCGTGCCCTCGGTGGGCGGGGCGACGGGCGGAACGACGGGCGGGGCTGGGACGGCAGGCGCCGCGGCCGCGGGCTGGCGCTCGCTGTAGGCGAGCCAGGTCTCGACCGCGTCGAGGTCACCGCGCGCGGCGGCCGTGCCGTGCCCGAGCTTGCCGACCATCTCGTCGAACGTCTTCTCGACCTGCTCGACCTCTCCGGTCTTCACGGCGGCGCCGAGCACCGACTGCGCGGTGCTGCCGAGCGTGCGGAGCTGCTCGAGCTGGCCGCGGGCGTCGGCGAGGCGGCGACCCGCATCCCCGATCCCGGGCACCGAGTTGCCGAGGCTGCGACCGCGCGCGAGCAGCGAGTCTGCGCGGCGCTGCAGCACGTCGACCTCCTGGCCGTGGAGCTTGACCACGGCGAGGGCCTCCGCCTGCATGCGCGGCAAATCGTGCGACTTCTGGCACCCAGCGGCGGCGAGAACGAGCGAGACGAACAGCGAAACAAACGAGAGGTGCGTGGTCACGGCTACTGGTGGTTGTCCCAGAATCTCCTCCGACACTCAAGGCACGGGGGGCGCCTCGTCGCTCCAGGCGCTCCCGTGGGCGTCGATCGCGTCGACGTGCTCGAGGAAGGCGGCGTAGTACGGGTGGGCTCCCAGGGTCGCCGAGTCAGCGATCACGAGCAGGAACCGCTTCGCTCGGGTCAGGGCGACGTTCATCCGCCGGGTGTTCGCGAGGAACCCGATCTCACCGCGCTCGTTGGACCGCACGAGATCGACGATCACGGCCTCCTTCTCGCGGCCCTGGAAGCCATCGACGGTACCGATCTCGAGGCCGGCGGCGCGCTCGACTCGCAGGAGCTCGCGTAGCCGGCGCGCCTGGGCCGCGTACGCCGCGATGATCGCGAGGTCCGTGGGGCGGACCCCGCGCGACAGCAGCCGGCGGGCCTCGGCCGCAACCCGCTCGGCGTTGCCGGGGTTGAACGTGCTCGGATCGAACGGCGCGGTCGCCAGGCCCGTGCCCGTGGGCGTGGCCGTCCCGTCGGTGCGCTGCTCGGTCCAGTCCTTGCCCGCGGTGTCGATCAACCACAGCGGCAGGGGGCGCAGCGGGTCGTCGGCGACGCCGAGGTCGCCGAGCAGATGGCCGGCGACGGCGGGCGCGGCGCGCAGCCGGCCCGCGTACATCGAGCGCGACGGGAACGCCATGATGTGCGCATGCATCCGGTGCTGCTGCTCGAGCATCACCGCACTCGCCGGCGCACTCGCCGGCGCACTCGCCGGCGCAGCGTCTGCGCCCGCAGCGGCCGCCGCCAGGCGCTCGAACACGGTGGAGGCGAGCACGGCTTCCACGGCCGGGCCGCCGGTGACCACCGGGCCGAGTTGCTGCGGATCCCCGGCGAGCACGCACACGCGCCCGCGCGCGAGCGGGATCAGCACCAGCGGGTCGGCCGCCTGCGTGGCCTCGTCGACGATCACGCAGTCGAAGGTGGCGTCGTCGAGCAGCGGGCTGTCACAGCCGACGCACGTGGCGAGGATCACCGGCGCTCGCGCGAGGATCGCCCGCTCGGTGTTCGCGATCTCGCGGCCGGCGTCGCGGTCGAGCGCGCGGGCCTCGGTCCACAGGGCCCGCGCCTCGGCGCCGCGCTTGCTGGCCGCGCTGTGGCGCAGCTGGCGCGCTCGATCGTGCCACTCGCGGGCGAGCCGGGTCGCGCCGTCGGCGTCGACCTGGGCGTCGAGCGTGAGCGCGAGCAGGGCGGGCGCCACGCGCGCCGGGTGGCCGAGGCGGACCACGCGCACGCCGGCCTCGGCCAGCCGGCCGCCGAGGTTGTCGACCGCGGTGTTCGACGGCGCCGCGCACAGGATCCGCTCGCCCCGCAGCAGGCGCTGCCGCACCACCTCGACCAGCGTGCGGGTCTTGCCGGTACCGGGTGGGCCGTGGATCAGCGCGATATCGCCGGCCCGGAGCGCGGCGTCCACGGCGGCGCGCTGGCGGTCGTCGAGCGCAGTGTCGAGCGGCGTCCAGGTCACCGGCGCGATCGGCCGCGGCGCGCGGACGCCGGCGGCGACGTCGCGCAGGCGGGCGAGGTCGCTGGTGGCGATCGCCGCGAGGGCACGGCGGATCGCGGCGTCTCCGCGATCGAACGTCACCTCCGCCACCTCGGCGTCGATCGCGTAGTCGCGGTCGGTGTCGTCGAACGCGCGGTCGAGGATGATCCACAGCGTCTGCTCCTCGCGGCGCTCGACGACGCCTCGCACCGCACCGGGCTCATCCGGGTGCTCGGCCCACATCCGCACCGGCTCGCCGGGCGTGAACCGGACGCTGTCGAGGTCGATCGCGCCGGGCACGCGGACCTGGACGCGCACGCGGTCCCCGGGCGCGGAGCGCTCCTCGATCACGCGCAGGTGCGAGAGGGCGACGCCGAGGGCGACGCGCTCGGCCAGCGAGCGCCCGTCGCGCGCGAGGGCCACCTGGGCCCGGGCGGCCGCGCGCTCGACGCGCCACGCCGCGGCGAGTCCCTCGAGCCAGTCACGCGCCGCGGCCGCCACCCCCCGACGGTACCGCACGCCGGACCTCGCGGGGCCGCCGGGAGCCGGCGGGGCCGCGCGCGACGATGGGGCGGAGGGCGGATTGCCTGTGCCCGGATCCTGCGGGCATAGTCGTGGCTTGATGCCCGAATCGACCGCCCCCGAGCGCCTCACCCGCAAGACGACGTCGATCGCCCAGCTCCTCGCGACCCGCGTGCAGGACACGCCGGATCGCGAGGCCTACCGGTACCCGGTGGGCGAGGAGTGGCGCTCGATGACGTGGAAGCAAGCCTACGAGCGGATCAAGGCGATGGCGGCGGGCCTGCTGTCCCTGGGCGTCGCGCGCGAAGACCGAGTCGGGATCGTGGCGAACACGCGGGTCGAGTGGCTGCTGTGCGACCTCGGCATCCTGTCGGCGGGCGGCGCGACCACCACGGTCTATCCGTCGAGCACGGCCGAGGAGTGTGCGTACATCCTCGCCGACTCGGAGACCCGCTTCGGCTTCATCGAGGACGCGTCGCAGCTCAAGAAGCTGCTCGCGCATCGCGCGCAGCTGCCGCAACTCGAGAAGCTGATCATGATCGATGGCACCCCCGACGCCCGGGACGCCGACTGGGTGATCACGCTGGCGCAGCTCGAGGCGGCCGGCGCCGCGCACCTCGCCAAGGAGCCCACGGCGGTCGAGGACGCGGTCGCGGGTATCCAGGCCCCTCACCTCGCCACCTTGATCTACACGTCCGGAACCACCGGCAAGCCGAAGGGCGTCCGGCTGCTGCACGAGTGCTGGGCCTACGCGGCGGACGCGATGGAGGCGACGCGCCTGATCACCGCCGACGACGTCCAGTACCTGTGGCTGCCGATGTCGCACTCGTTCGGCAAGGTGCTGATGGGGGGGCACCTCGCATCGGGGTCGGTGATGGCGGTCGATGGCCGGATCCCGAAGATCGTCGAGAACCTCGCGGTGGTCCGCCCGACGATCATGGCGGCCGTGCCGCGCATCTTCGAGAAGGTCTACAACAAGATCCTCGAGGGCGCGAAGGCCGGCGGGCTCAAGCAGAAGATCTTCGAGTGGGCGATCGCCGTCGGCAAGCAGGGCTCGAAGGTCCGCCAGGCAGGCCAGCAGCCGGGCGGCGTGCTCGCGCTCAAGCTGCGCGTCGCCGACAAGCTCGTGTTCTCGAAGGTCAAGCAGCGGTTCGGCGGGCGGGTGAAGTACTTCATCTCCGGGTCGGCCCCGCTGTCGCGCGAGATCGCCGAGTTCTTCCACGCCTGCGACATCCTGATCCTCGAGGGCTACGGCCTGACCGAGTCGAGCGCGGCGAGCTTCGTCAACCGCTCGAGCAAGTACGCGTTCGGCACGGTCGGCGTCCCGATGCCCGGCACCCAGCTCAAGATCGCGCCCGAGGACGGCGAGATCCTGATCAAGTCGCCGGGCGTGATGCAGGGCTACCACCACCTCCCCGACGCCACGGCCGAGGCGCTGACCGAGGACGGCTGGCTGCGCACCGGGGACATCGGCGAGGTCGATGCCCACGGTCTGCTGCGGATCACCGACCGCAAGAAGGACCTGATCAAGACGTCGGGCGGCAAGTACATCGCGCCGCAGCACATCGAGGGCAAGCTCAAAGCTGGCTGCCCGTTCATCTCGCAGGTGATCGTGCACGGTGACAAGCGCAACTTCGTCACCGCGCTGGTCACGCTCGACGAGGAGGCCATGATGAAGTGGGCCAAGGAGAGCGGGCAGACCGACAAGAGCTACGCCCAGATCGTCGCGCTCCCCGAGGCCAAGGCACTGCTCAAGCCGTTCTTCGACGCGGTCAACAAGGACCTCGCGAAGTACGAGTCGGTCAAGCAGTTCCAGGTGCTTCCAAAGGACCTGTCCGTCGACGAGGGCGAGCTGACGCCGAGCCTCAAGGTGAAGCGCAAGGTCGTCGAGAAGAAGTACGCGGCGCTCCTCGACAAGATGTACGAAGGCGCGCTCGCGAGCGAGTAGGGTGCCCACCGTGTTGCGCTCGTCCCGTTCGTCCTGTCCGTCGTCGCGCCTCGTGACGCTGGTGCTCGCGGCCGCCGCGTGCAGCAGCGCCAAGGAGCCCGCGCCGGCGGTCCCCGCGCCCGCGGTGGTCGCCGTTGCACCTGCCGTCGCGCCGGCTGCGCCCGCCTCGGCCCCTGCGCCCGCGACGGCGCCCGCGGCGCCCGCAGGTCCACCTCCACCGGCATCGCCGCCCGCCGCGTCTGCCGACGGGCTCGACTTCATCGCCGATGCCCGCTTGCTGTACCGCGTCGCTGCCTGCGGGCAGGTCGATCAACCGTTGCCGGCCGCGCTCCTCGAGAGCGACCCGCAGCGCGCCGCGCGGATCACCCGCAGCGTCGAGCGCCATTGCAAGCGCATCACGGAGCATCTCGGCGAGTTCCGCGACCGCTACTTCGTCAAGGCGCGGCCGTGGTTCGACGCCGTCGTGCCGGCCGATGCGCCGCGCACGGTGGTCTACGCGTTCGGCGGCGGGGACCTGATCTCCGCGCTGGTCGCGTTCCCCGAGGCCACCGAGATCACCACGATCTCGCTCGAACAGTCCGGCGACCCGCGCCGCCTGCGCACGCTGTCGGCGGCCGCCCTCGACGTCAGCCTCGGCGCCCTGCGCGCCGACATCGGCGGCCTGATCTCGGTCGGCTCGAACACCAGCGTGAACCTGTCGGCGGGGCAGAAGAACGATCTGCCGGGCCAGGTCAGCTCGTTCCTCCTCGGGCTGGTCGGCGCCGGCTTCGAGCCTCGGTCGATGCGCTACTTCATCCTCGATGATGCGGGCGCGATCGACTACCTCGACCAGGCGCAGATCGACGAGCTCGAGAAGGCCAAGGGACGGAGCCTCAAGCACGACTGGGAGTCGCCCGCGTTCTCGCCCGCATTCGCCAACGTCGAGATCACGTACGGGCGGCCTGGCGAGGCCGCCACCCGCGTGCACCGCCACATCGGCTGGAACCTCGGCGACGACTACCTGACCAGGCACCCGCAGCTGCTCCGGCACCTCGAGGCCAAGGGCAAGGTCACCGTCCTGACCAAGGGTGCGAGCTACTTGCTGTGGCGCGGCGACTTCGCGCTGATCCGCGACTGGATGCTCGGCAACCTCGCGTGGATGCTGTCGGACTCGACCGGCATCCCGCCCGCGTACGCGCGCGCCAGGGGTCTGGTCCAGGACACCTACGGCAGCTACCACGGCGCGTTCCTCGAGGGCGCGCAGGAGGGCAAGCACGACCAGGCGTTCGTCGAGATGTGGGCGAAGCAGAAGCGCCGCCGCCTGCCGTTCCGGTTCGGCTACGTCGACAAGGACAAGCAGGCGCACCTCGTCGTCACGCGCCCGAAGACCTGACCCGCGCTACCCGAGCGCTTCGAGGATCTTGAGCACGCCCCACACCGCGTAGCCGCCGGTGATCAGCGCGGCGAGCACCGGCGCGACGAGCCGCCACGGCGATGGGCCCCGGCCGAGGTCGGGCCGCGCGCGGCGCGCGATCAGCCGCGTAGGGCGGGGCGGAGCCCCGTCGAACTGACGTCCGTCCTGTCTCACCTCGTCCATCGCCACGCCCAGGAGCTCTCATGTCCCGCATCCTCCGCTCGCTCGCCCTCGGCACGCACACGGTCGTCGCCGCTCTGTCGGCCGCCGCGTGTGGCTCCACCTCCGACGCCGCCCCGGCGCCCGCGACCGCCCGGGCGCAGGCCCCGGATCCCACCGCCACCTGCGTCGAGGTGATGACGCGCAACCGCACCTGCACCGACGACTACATCCCGGCGCTCGTCGATGCGCGCGCGCGCCACGACGTACCCGCCGGGATCACCGCGGCGGTCAAGGCGGACCGCGCGGCCGTGATCGCCGAGGCCCTCGGCGAGTGGGCCGAGGATCGCAAGGACCCGGCGATCACCGCGATGTGCCAGCAGCTGGCCGCGAGCGGTGCGGCCCCGCCGGCGGAAGTCGAGGCCGCTCAGGCCTGCCTCGCCCAGGTGGCGTGTGGCCCGTACGTCGCGTGCGTGATGCCCGTGTTCGAGAAGCGGTTCCAGCGGTGAGCGGACGCCGGTAAGTTGCTGGGTTCGCGAGGGGCGTGGTAGGGCGGAAGGAGCCCTGATGTCCGATCGCGAAGCGAAGCCTGCCCAGCCACCCGCCACCGGGGTGGGCCGCGGCGTCCTCTACATCGCGTTCGCCAAGTTCTACTTCATGTTCGCGGGGCTGGTGATCCAGTTCCGGCTGCCGAACATCCTGTCGCGCGCCTCGTTCGGCAGCTTCAGCCTGGTCAGCAACATCGCGTCGCTGGTCAACAACGTGCTCGTCACGGGCACGATCCAGGCGGTCTCGAAGTTCGCCGCGCAGGAGCCGGGCAAGGCGCGGCGCGTCCAGCAGGCCGGGCTGCGCATGCACGCGCGGCTCGGGCTCGTGATCGCCGTCGGGTTCATCGCCGCCGCGCCGGTGGTGGCGTGGCTGCTCCACGACATGAGCAAGACCGCGCCGCTCATGCTCGCGGGGCTGATCGTCGGCGGCTACTCGTTCTACGCCGTGTTCATCGGCACCGCGAACGGCCTCCAGCAGTTCCACAAGCAGGCCGGCCTCGACGTCATGTTCGCCACGTTGCGCGTCGCGGGCCTGCTCGGCATGGCGATGGCCGGCATGGGCGTGATCGGCGTGGTCGGCGGCTGGGTCGCCGCGGTCGGGGTGATCCTGTGCGCGTCGGTGGTGTGGATCGGGCTGCCGGGCGCGATCTCCCCCGAGGACCGGCTCCCCGTCGGGCCGATGATCCGGTTCTTCGCGGGCGTCGCGATCTACCTGGTCCTGTTCAACGCGCTGATGTTCGCCGACAGCCTGCTGATCAAGCGGCTGACCACCGAGTACTTCCGCGATCACGCGGCCCAGCTGTCCGCCGCCGTCGATCAGGCGCTGCCGTGGGCGGCGAGGCTGACCGGCTACCACACCGATCCGAGCGTCCTCGCGGACGTCCAGAATGGCTACTACGCCGCGGTCCAGAACCTCGCGCGCCTGTCGTACCAGGCGATCATCGCGGCGACGTTCGTGGTGTTCCCGCTGGTGTCGCGATCGACGTTCACCGAGGACAAGGACACCACCCGCCGCTACGTCGAGGTCACCAGCCGGTACTCGCTGATGTTCGCGATGGCGATCGCGGCGGTGCTCGCGGCCAACCCGGTGGACGTGCTCGGCCTGATCTACGCGCCGGACTACGCCCAGCTCGGCGGCCCGGCGCTGGTCTACCTCGCGCTCGGCAACGTCGCGTTCTCGGTGTTCGCCATCAACGGGACCATCCTCAACGGCGCCGGCGCGACGCGCAGCGCGATCGTGTCCGCGGCGGTCACGCTGGCGGTCTCGGTGATCGGCAACTCCATCGCGATCCCGCTCGCGGTCGACGCCGGGCGTACCCTCGAGGCGGCCGCCGCGGTGACCGCCGGGGCGATGGTGGTGGGAGCGCTGACCTCGGGCCTGGCGCTGCGTCGCCACCTGGGCGCGTTCCTGCCGGTCTCCAGCCTGGTGCGGATCGGGCTCGCCACGGGGGCTGCGCTCGCGGTGGGCCGGGTGATACCGTTCCACGGCAAGCTGATGACCCTCGTCGAGGCCGTGCTGATCGGCGGCGTGTTCCTCGCGGTGCTGATCGCCTCGCGCGAGCTCGGCGCGCGCGACCTGCAAGCGATCAAGGCCGTGCGCCAGAAGCGCGCGGCCGGTGGAGGTGAGCCTTGAAGACGTCCCCTGTGCTCGTCGCGCTGGTCGCGACCCTCGGTCTCCTCACCACGGCCGCGTGCGGCAGCTCGCAGCGCACCCAGGAGACGCTCGACGAGGCGATCCGCGCGTACAACGAGGGCGTCCGCTGGCAGCGGTTCGCCGTCGCCGCGTCTCACCTGCCGGCGACCGAACGCTCGGCGTTCGTCGACGAGATGGACGAGCGCTCCAAGGACTTTCGCTACTCCGACTACGAGCTCGTCAAGGTCGAGCCGCGCGGCAAGGAGGACGCGCGCGTGCAGGTCAAGATCTCCTGGTACCTCGACTCGGTGGGTACCCTGAAGGAGACCCACGCGGTCCAGACCTGGGAGCGCCACGGCAAGGCCTGGTGGATGGTCGACGAGACCCGCCTGCGCGGGGACGAGATGCCGGGCCTCGTCAACGGCCCGGACAAGCCGTCCGCGGGGGACGCCGTCGCCCCGGGCGGGGACACGGCGGATCCGGCCGCGCCGGCCGCCACGGCCACGCCACACTGAACGCGCGTTCGCGCCGAAGACGAGCTGCGGGGGTTGCCGGGTTTCGGGGGGGGCCGCGGCTGCGGTACACTGGCGGCACCGCAGGTGTCCAAGACCGACTTCGTCACCCGAGGCCAGGCGCTGGTCAGCGCGGGGCAGTTCCAGGAGGCCGTCAAGGTCTGCCGCCTGGGCTTGCTCGGGCGGCCCACCACCGTCGAGGGCCGGATCGTGCTCGGCCAGGCCCTCCTCGCGCTCAAGCGGTTCGACGAGGTCCTCGTCGAGATGCGCGTCGCCCTCGAGCTCGACCACGACTCGGTGCCTGCGCAGCAGCTGCGCGTCGAGGCGCTCCTCGGCAAGGGCGACAGCGGCGCCGCACTCGGCCTGCTCCGCGCGTTGCCCCCGCGCGCCCAGGCCACGCCGGTCGTGATGCGGCTGATGGACGCGGCGCAGCGGCAGCACGCGCGCCCCGGCATGAGCGCGAGCCACTCCGCGGTCGGGTTCGTTGGTGGTGATCCGGCGAGCGAGCGCACGCGGCACTACCCGAGCCACAGCGACGACGACGAGAACACCGGCATCCACGCCGAGCACGACCCGATGGGGGGCCACGACACGGGGCAGACGTCGATCGCCGCGCCCAGCTCGCGCCAGCGCGCCGCCCGCCCGCCCGTCGTGTCGCCGCCGGCGGCGCGTGGCCCGGTGCGCGGGCCGAGCCGCGCGGCATCGGTGCCATCTGCGGACGCGCTGGCCGTGGGTGATCGTTCCGGTACCGTCGAGGTCGATCCGGAGGCGGATGGCATCGAGATCGAGGGGGATGACGTCGCGCCACCGCCGTCGGCGCGCGGCGCTCGGGGGCCGGTGCGTGGACCCGCGGCCGTGGCCGCCGCGAGCGCACGCGTCAGCCCGCGGGCGCGCCCGAGCCGCCCCGAGGTGTCGTCGGTCGAGCTCGACAGCGCGGATCTGATCCCCGATGAGCCTGTCGTCCGCCCGACCTCGGGATCGCGCATGGATGTGCGGCGCGCGGGGCAGCTGGCCTCGGCCCCGATCGATCAGCCCACGCCGGCGTCGACACGGCCGACCTCGCCGGCGCAGGCAATCGTGCAGGTCCCGGGGATGAGCCCCGTCAGCCGGGGGCCGTCTCCGGGTCTGGGCGGCGCGCCCGGGATCCCGGCGCCGCCGTTCAGCCTCGCTGGAGCGTCCGCGGCGCGCCCTCTGCAGCCGCCACCCGGACCGATCGCGGCGGCGCGCCCAACGGCACTGATGCCGCAGCCGCAGCCACACCCACACCCGGTCCACGGCGGCTTCGCGCAGGTCGCGAGCGCCGCGCGCCCGACGCTGGCGTTCGCGTCGCCGCCTGGCGACTGGGACGGGGTGCGCGGGCAGGGCGGGCACGCCGGGATGGCGTACGACTCGAACTCGCTGCCGCCGGGGATGGACCACGACCCGCGCGATCACGACGCGCGGCAGCCGGACCCGCGCCAGAGCATGTCGCCGCCGCCAGGCTCGCACGGGCGCGCCGGCAGCAAGGTCCCGCACGCCGGGGCGCGGCGGACGCGCACCAGGCTCCAGCTGTTCCTGTGGGTCGTGATCGGCGCCCTCGTGATCGGCGGCGGCGTCGTGGCGGGCTTCCAGATCCGTGGGCTACGGCTCAAGACGCAGATCGCGGCGGCGCGATCCCAGGCCGGCGCGCTCGCCAAGGCCGACACCTGGTCCGGCTGGGTGAAGGCGCGCAGCCAGCTCGCCGGCGTCGCCCGCGTGGCGGCCACCGACGGTAACCGCGCCGCGCTGGCCCGGACGCGCGGGGTCCTCGCGTACGAGTTCGGCGATGGCCTGCGCGAGGCCCAGGCGGCGCTCGGCAAGCTCGGCGAGGCTGGTGGCCTCGAAGGCGCGCTCGCCGCCGCCTACATCGCGCTCGCCGGCAATGACCCCGCGGCGGCGCGCGCGGCCGCTCAGCGTGCCAGCGGGCTGGCCGCCGCGGATCCGGCCGTCGCCTACGTCACCGGCCTCGCCGCGCTCCTCGAAGGCGATCACCGCGCAGCGATCACGAACCTCGAGGCCGCGCGTACCGCGGACCCGCGGCCGCTGTACGGCATCGGGCTCGCCCGCGCGCTGGCCGAGACCGGCGCATTCGACAAGGCGCTCGCCGCGGTCGACGCGGTGCTCGCCGCCAGTCCGGGGCACCCCTCGGCGGTGATCGAGCGCGCACGCCTGCTCGCGGTCAGCGGTCGCCTGGTCGCGGGGACCCCCGTGCTCGCCGAGGTCCAGGCGCAGCTCGGCGCGGTGCTCGCCGAGGGAGCGCGCCCGATCGAGGCGCAGCCCACGGGGGTGTCGCCGGCACAGGTCGCGCTCGCGAACCTCGCGGTCGCCCGGCTCGCGTTCGCGCGTCACGACGCCACGGCCACCACGGCGGCGGTCCGGGCCTCCTCGGCGACGGCCGACGACGCGCGGTACGTCGAGGAGGCGGTCGAGACCCTGCTCGCCGTCAACATGCTGCCGCAGGCGCAGGTCGCGGCGCAGGCCGCGATCAGCGCGTGGCCGCTCAGCCGGCGCGCGCAGGTCGCGGAGGCTCAGGTCGTGCTCGCGCTCGGCAAGCCCACCGAGGCGCTCGCACTCCTCGCCAAGCACCGGGAAGCCACCACGCTCCCGCGCGGGCTCGCCGTGCGAGGCCACGCCCGGCTCCTCACGGGAGACCTCGAGGGCGCGCGCGCGGACTTCGACGCGGCCCTCGTGAAGCTGCCGAAGCTCGAGCTCGCCCGGACCGGCCGGGCCTGGATCGACCTCGCGGACGACGACGTCGCCGGGGCCGAGAAGCAGCTGGGGGAGGACTTCGACCCGAAGTCCGCCAGTCCCGCCCTGCTCACCCTTCACGCCGCGATCCTGCGCCGCGGCGATGCGGCCGCCCGGGCCACCGCGAAGGCCCAGCTCGAGACGCTGGTCGCCGGGCCGCCCACCCTCGACACGCCGCGCGCGCAGCTCGAGTTCGGGCGGCTCCTCGGGGATCTGGGCGAGCTGCGGGCGGCACGCGCGGCGTTCGCCGAGGCGAGCCGCGGCGGGCTACCCGAGGCCCGCCTCGAGAGTGGCCTGCTGATGATCGAGGACAAGGACCCGCTCGGCGGGCGCGACACCCTCGATGGGCTGCTCGCCGAGGCCGGCGAGGCTGCCAGCCCGCGGCTGCTCCTCGAGGCCGCGCGCGCCCGCATGCTCGTCGGCGATCACGCGGGCGGGGAGACCCTGCTCGCGCGCGCCGACAAGGTCGCGAGCGTCGAGCGCTGGCACCTCGAACGCGAGCGCGGCCGGCTGCGGCTGCGGCGCGGGGATGCCCCGGGCGCGGCTGCGGCGCTGCAGAAGGCCCTCGAGGGCTGTGGCAAGGACACCGAGACGTTCCTGCTCGCCGCGGATGCGGTCACGCTCGACCCCACGCAGACCGCGCTCGACCCCACGCAGACCGCGCTCGCGATCCGGCTCGAGCAGCTGGTGCCGCTCCGCATCACCGGCCTGCCGGAGGCGCAGATCGTCGCCGGGAAGCTCGCCCTCGCGAGCGGCAACATGGCGAAGGCCGAGGTCGCGTACAAGGCCGCCAAGGCCGCGCTCGTGGCCGCGAGCCCGCGCAAGCTCGCGCAGGTCCACTTCGGGCTGGCGGCGATCGCCTACGACAAGAAGGATGACCCGGCCGCCCAGAACGAGCTGTCGCTGGTGATGGCGGGCGATCCGACGATCTACGAGGCCTACCTGTACGCGGCGGCCCTCGAGAACAAACCGGCGACCGCGCTCGCACTCGCGCGCAAGGCGACCGCGTTCAATCCGGACTCGGTCAAGGCCTGGCTCCAGGTCGGCCAGCTCGCGAGCACCGCGGCCCGGCCCAAGGAGCTCGCGGAGGCGATCACCCGTCTCGAGGCGCTCGCGCCCAAGAGCGAGGCGCTCGCCACACTGCTCGGCCTGCGCTGACAGGTTGTGAACCAAGCTCGTCCGGGGGGACGGGGGGACCCGACGCGGCTTGGCGCGTGGGAGGGGGACGGCGCCCCCGTGGGAATGAGCGCCGTGGTCCGGCTCGCGCCGTCGTCGATCCGGGCTCGCGTGGCCCCGGTCCATGGCCCCGCAGACCGCTGCCTCCGAGGCAGCGCACGGCCCCGTGGGGCAGCCCCGCGCGCCGGTTCGCCTGGCCCCGAGCAGGTCAGGTCAGGAACAGGACCACGCCCGCGGCACCGGCCGCGAGCACGAGGACCACGATCGCGATCAGCAGCCACGGGATGGGGTTGTCGTCTCGCGCATGCACGCCCGTGCGATCGGGCTCGAGCATCGCTTCGAGGGAGTCGACATCAGCGCCGCCCGGCTTGGCGCCCTTGGTGGGCGCCGGGCGAGTGCCGCGCTTGCTGCCACCATCGCTCGCCTGGCTGGCGAGCTCGCCGCTCCAGTTCGAGGTGTCGACGAAGTTGTTCGGGTCGAGGCTCATCGAGCCCTCGGACGACTGGGCGCTCTTCTCGCCGCCACCACCCTCGCCCTCGACGAGCGAGGTCATCTTCTGCATCTCGTCGAGGATGAGCCCGTCGATCAGGGACTCCTTCGGCTCGGCCGAGCGCTTGCGCATCATCTCGACCTGCGCGTCCTTCACCAGCGCGGCGATGTCGCGCGAGGTGACCTTCATGCGGCGAGAGAACAGGTACTGGGCGAGGGCGTCGCCGAGGTCGGCGGCGTTCTGGTAGCGCTCCTCGGGGTCGCGCGCGAGGGCCTTGCGCACGACCTGCTCGAGCTCGGCCTCGACCTCGGGGTTGTGCGTGGTGACCGCGGGGATCTTGGCCTGCCGCACCAGCTCGACGGTCTGGTAGTCGGTCTCGCCGAAGAACAGGCGCTTGCTGGTGAGCAGCTCCCACAGGAGGATGCCCACGGCGAACACGTCGGCGCGGAGATCGACGGGCTGCCCGCTCGCCGCCTCGGGCGACAGGTAGCTGAACTTGCCCTTGACCACACCCTCGTCGGTGCTCTCGATCTGGGTGTTCGCCTTGGCGAGGCCGAAGTCGACGATCTTCACCTCGCCGTTCTTCGACATCAGGATGTTCGGCGGCGAGATGTCGCGGTGAACGATGCCGAGCGGGAGGTTGGTCTCCGGGTGCTCGAGCATGTGCGCGTAGTGGAGCGCCTTGCAGCACTCGATCATCAGGTAGATCGAGTGGTGGATCTCGAGGCGCTTGCCCTTCTGCTTCTGCCGCTCGATGAGTGCCTTGAGGTTGCACCCGTCGACGAACTCCATGACGAGGAAGTACGCGTTGTCCGGCGTCCTCGAGATGTCGAACACCTGGACGATGTTCGCGTGCTGGAGGTGCAGCGACAGCCGCGCCTCATCCAGGAACATCGAGACGAACTTCTCGTTCTTCGTCAGGTTCGGCAGGACGCGCTTGATGGCGACGTTCTTCTTGAACCCCTCCATCGACTCGGCGACGCCTCGAAACACCTCGGCCATGCCTCCGTGGTCGAGCCTCTCGGTGATCGTGTACCTGTCGCGCATCCCCGGCGGTCAAATGCTACCAGAGGTTGGCGCTCCGGACCAAACCCCGGCGGCGTGCA
The DNA here is from genome assembly GCA_964203225.1 of Kofleriaceae bacterium. Taxonomy (GTDB): domain Bacteria; phylum Myxococcota_A; class Polyangia; order Haliangiales; family Haliangiaceae; genus JABFXX01. Next base: position 9,748 of record CAXNMK010000027.1, on the reverse strand, counting down.
CCGTATCGGGGCACCGGATTCGGTGGTCGTCGGGCCCGGCAGGGCGCGCACCGGCCCGGTGGGGGGCCTCACCATCGATGCGAGGGTCGGGCGAGCGGGGCGCTGTTCCCGCGGTGAGCCCGCCTGGCTCGTCCGCGGGCCACGCCCCAGCCTGTGCAGCGGGGCTGTGCGGCGGACGGCTACTCGGGCTGAACGTCGGCCTCGACCTGCTCGCGCGCCGACTTGCAGTCGATGCACAGCGTCGTGACCGGGCGGGCCATCAGGCGCTTGAAGCCGATCGGCTCGCTGCACTCCTCGCACTCGTCGATCTCGCCGGCCTCGAGGCGGATCAGCGCCTCGCGGATCTTGGCGAGCAGGAACGTCTCGCGATCGTTGAGGCGGAGCTGGGTGGAGTACATCTCCTCCTCGCTCGACTCGTCCATCGAGTCGCGGCCGATGCGATCGCGATCGCGGTTCATCGTGAACTCGAGCGCCGACTGCGCGTGGTCGCCGAGGCGCTGGAGATCCGCCTCCAGTCTCGTACGGAGCTCCTGGGTCTGCTCGGGCGTCAGCATGGGCTCAAGTCTACGAACGTCGTCGGTCCCGTCAATCGCGCCGGACCCACGTCGCTCGTCCGGCGGTGGATTCGCGGGTGCGGGGGGCCGGCGCCCACGCGTGCGCCACCGCTCGACGAGCGCGCGCGACCCGTCGCGCTCCCGTCCGTGTCGCTCGGCGGTTGCGCGGACGCGCGAGGTGTGGTCACGGCCGAGGTGTCCCGCGTGCGGCGCCGACACCTCGCCGTACCGGTGGTTGCCGGTGCAAACCTCGCCTCGGTCCCCGAAACCCGGACCAGAATTGGGTGTCTCACCAGCGTCCCGACACGAGGAATGGATCGAAACCGTTCCGCGTTCGTCAGACACCATTCTCGAGTGCCCTCCCCAGGAGCCCCCTTGACCACCTTGACCCGCTGGAAGCTCGCGTGTGCCCTGTTCGCCGGTGTCGCCGTGTATGCCACCCTCGGCGCGCGCGGCGCCCAGGGGGCTGGCACGCCTGCGGTCCTCGCCGCCGGGCCCCGGGGCGCGGCGATCCCGGCCTACCTCCGCCGGCCGGTCCGGGTCAGCGCGGAGGCGGCCGGCCTGTCGCGCAGTGAACTGATCGCCCGCGCGCTCGGGGCTCGCACCGTGCGGGACCTGCGGGTGCTGACCGACAAGCTCGGGCTGGTCGGGGACGACGCCACCGTCGACGCCCTGGTCCCGCTCGTGACCGACACCCGCAGCGGGTTCCCCGAGGAGGTGCTCGCGGTCTATGGCCTGATCGGGACCGAGCACGCGATCGACGGGCTGATCGCGGCGACCGAGGACGATCGCGCGGGGGTGCGGACGGCCGCCATCACGGCGCTCGGCACCAGCCAGGGCGCGCGCGCCGAGGCGGTCCTGGTCGGCATCGCGAGCGCCGCCACGGACCCGGGGCGGGACGCCGCGATCCGCGCGCTCGGGCGGCTCGGCGGCGAGCGCGCGATCACCGTCCTCATCGAGATCGCCCATGGCGACTTCGCGGCCGCCTCCGGTGCCATCGACGCCCTCGGCGCGATCAGCTCGCCGGACGCTGCCGCCGCCCTGCGCGAGCTCATCGATGCCCCCGACATCCGCGTCGCGGCGCTCGCGCTCGGCCAGATCCAGGAGCTCGACGCGCCCCTGACCAAGCGGCTCACCGAGATCGTCCAGGGCGCCGACCCCTCGCTGTCGGGCGCGGCCCTGGCCCTGCTCGCGCGGGCCGGCGCGGCCAGCCTGCCGGTGCTGCGCGAGGCGGCGCTCGAAGGCCCCGCGTTCACGCGCTCGATCGCGGTCGCCGCGATCGGCGAGATCGAGGGCCCCGAGGCGACCAGGATCCTCGGGGAGATCCTCGAGACCGGGGATCGTGCAGCGGCCTCCGCGGCGGCCGAGGCGCTGGCCGGCAACGGTGGCCCGGAGGCGCGTGAACTCCTGATCGCGTCTGCCCTCGGGGATCGCGCGCAGATCACCGGCGCGCTGACCCAGCTCCAGACGATGGAGGGGGACGACGTCGACCAGGCGCTGCTGTCGGTGATCGCACAGGGGGCCAGCGCGGACCGCCGCGCCGCCCTGCCGAGCCTGCTGCGCGCCGAGAACCCCAAGGCGCTCGCTCTTGCCGCCGAGTTCGCCCGGACCGGCTCGCGCAACGAGCGCTACGAGGTGATGCGCATGCTGTCCGACGCCGGCTCCGCCAAGGCGATCGACACGCTGATCGACGTCGCGAGCACCACGCGTGGCAACGCCCGGCTCAACGCGCTCGATCTGCTCGCGTACGCGCGCCCGGCCGACCCCGCGGTCGCCCAGCTCCTGATCGACACCATGTTCACCGGCCGCCGCGACGAGGCCACCTACGCCGCGGGCGTGCTCGGTCGGATCTCCACCGACGACGCGCGCAGCGCCCTGACCGCCGCGCTGACGGGCAAGGACGAGAATGTCGCCGCCGCCGCGGCCTCCGCGCTGGGGCAGATCGGCCTGTCCACGCAGGTCAAGGCGACGCTGCTCGCCGCCGCGCAGACGAGCCCCGCCCTCAAGCTCCAGGTCATGCAGCAGCTGGCCGGCGTCGGCGCCCCCGAGGGCCTGCGCCTGGCCGCGGAGATGATCAACGGCAGCGACACCGACGCGGCGCGCACCGCCGTCAGCTCGATCGCCTACATGGGCACCGAGGAGTCGCGCCGCCTGGTCGAGCGCGCGGTCGGCAGCAAGGATCCGGGCGTCCGCGGCGCCGCGATCTCCGCGCTCGCCGCCAGCCCCGACGACAAGTCCACCGAGATGCTGGTGCGGCTCGCGGCCCACACCGAGGAGGACGTCCGAATGTACGCGCTGTCGGCCCTCGGCCTGGTCGGCTCGGAGCGCGCCGCGCAGGCGCTGATGGGCGCCGCGCGCAGCAGCAACGCCGCGGACCGGAGCTCGGCGATCCAGGGTCTCGCCAGCATCGAGTCGCCGCAGGCCAGCCAGCAGCTCGCCTCGCTGATCCGCGACCCGGATCGCAGCGTCGCCAACATGGCGATCTCGTACTCCTACAACGCCGGCCCCGAGGTCGATCGCGTCCTCGCCCAGGTTCTCGACGATCCGAGCGCCGACGAGCAGCTCAAGGTCGCGGCGGCTCACCAGCTGCGCAGCCGCGGCGCCGACATGGACGACTCGCTCGAGCGCAAGGTCGCCGCGATCGCGGGCGACGGCGGCGCGGGCTACGGCGGCTACCACTGACCCCACCGGCGACGGCGGTTACCGCGGCCCGCAGGGGCGACGGGCGACCACAGCCCCGACCGGCGATGGCGGTCACCGCGGCCCCCACCGGCGACGGCGGTCACCGCGGCCCCGACCGGCGACGGCGGTCACCGCGGCATCCACGGGGGACAGCGCCGACCACGAACGCGCCCGCCGTGCGGGCCGCCCTCCTGCGCGTCGGCTTCACACCGGCAGGTAGATACGGAACACGGTGCCGGCGGTGGCCGCGGCGTCGACCTCGATCCAGCCGTCGTGCTCCTTGACGATGCCGAAGCACACCGCGAGCCCGAGCCCGGTGCCGCCCTGGCCCTCCTTGGTCGTGTAGAACGGGTCGAAGATCTTGTCGCGGATGCCCTCCGGGATGCCGACGCCGGTGTCCTCGACGGACAGCCGCACGAACGACTGCTCGGCGTTGCCCTCGAGCCCGGGTCGCGTGCGGACGGCCGCGCCAAGCTCCACTGTGATCAGGCCGCCCTCGGGCATCGCCTGCACGGCGTTGAGGAGCAGGTTGATCAACACCTGCTGGAGCCGGTCCTGGTCGCCGGCGACCTGGGGGATGCTTGCGCCGCGCTCGAACCGGGTCCGCACCTTGGCGTTCGAGAACTGCCCGGCGAGCAGCTCGATGGTGGTGACCATCAGCTCGCCCACGTCGACCGGCGAGCGCTCGGTGTGGCCGACCTTGCGCCGGGCGAAGTCCAGCAAGCGCTGGATGATGCGGGTGATCCGCGCGGTCTGCTCGGCGACGATCGCTGCGTTCTTCTCGACTGCATCTGGATCCTTGGACTTGCGCTGGATCGAGCGGGCCCGCCCGGCGATCACGTTGAGGGGCGTCCCGACCTCGTGCGCGATCTCGGCCGCGAGCTGGCCGATGGTGGCGAGCTTCTCGGTCTGCCCCAGCCGCTGCTCGAGCGCGAGCGTGGCCTCGTTCTGCCGCTTGGTCTCCGCGCGCGACTCACGGAGCGAGTACGTCATGTCGTTGAACCGGGTCGCGATCGCGCCGATCTCGTCGTCGCGTTCGGACAGGATGACGTGTGACAGGTCGCCCTTGGCGACGTCGTCGATGCCGCGCAGGAGCTTGGTGATCGGCCGGCTGACGAACCGGCTGGCGAGGGCGCCGACCATCACCGTCGTGACGCTGACGATCAGCAGGACCAGCACGATCGCGCGCACCAGGTCCTCGGTGCTCGCGCCGATCTCGGTGGCCCGGCTGACCTCGAGCATCGCGAGCACCACCTGCTGCTCGGCGTCGGCGACGGCCCCGCGGACGGGCACCGAGGCGTAGAAGCTGTCGCCCTCGACGTCCGCGAACGTCAGCTGCGGCAGGTCGAGCAGGGTCCGCACGCGCCGCAGCTGGGTCGGGGGTAGCCCGACCGGATCCTCGGCGCGCGCGCGGGAGATCACGGTCACCCGCCACCCGCCCGTCGCGCGCGACAGCTCGCGGAGATGGGCCTCGCTCGGCGTCCGGTAGGCGAGGGCGAGGTCGAGCGAGCTGGTGAGCCCGGCGGCGGCGCGCGCCGCGGTCAGCCGCCGGAACAGCTCGTCGAGCTGCGGCCGCAGCGGCGACCGCGTGCTCGTCACCGGTGACCCCAGGTCGGCCCCGGCGGGGGGCAGGCTCGCGTCCCGCTTCTCGAGTTCGTCGATCTCGCGCTGGAGCTGCTCGGCCTTGTAGCGTGCGTCGCGGACGTCGAGCGCGGCCTGGCTCTCGAGCGAGAACCGCAGCGTGTTCGCGACCGCCCGGGCCTCGCGGTCGAGCACCATCCGGCGCTCGGCGCCGCGGGCCCCCTCGCCGCCCGGCATAGGTGGCGGCCGCGGTCGCCACGACCATGGCCGTGGCGACGGTGATGCGGGTCGCGACCTTCACGTGCGGTCAGTGTAGCGGAGCCGGGCGCCCGCGAGCGCAGGCGCCCCGGGCAGGCGCCCCGGGCAGGCGCCCCGGGCAGGCGCCCCGGGCAGGCGCCCCGGGCAGGCGCCCCGGGCAGGCGCCCCGGGCAGGCGCCCCGGGCAGGCGCCCCGGGCAGGCGCCCCGGGCAGGCGCCCCGGGCAGGCGCCCCGGGCAGGCGCCCCGGGCAGGCGCCCCGGGCAGGCGCCCCGGGCAGGCGCCCCGGGCAGGCGCCCCGGGCAGGCGCCCCGGGCAGGCGCCCCGGGCAGGTGCCCCGGGCAGGCGCGCGGCTCAGTTCGCGCCGCTGGTGACGTCGGTGTCGGTCTCTGTCCGAGGGCGTTCGCCCGCCGCCGAGTCCGAGCGTTCGCGCTTCACGCGCGTCGGGGTGGCCTCCTGTGTCGCGGTGGCGGTGCCGGTGCCGGTGCCGGTGGCGGTGCCGGTGCCGGTGCCGGTGCCGGTGCCGGTGCCGGTGCTGGTGCTGGTGCTGGTGCCGGTGCTGGCGCTGGCGCTGGCGGCCGCGGCGGTGCTCGCCTTGGCGGCCTCGAGCTTGGCCATCCGCTTGGCGGCCTTCTCGGCCTTGTCCTTCTCGGCCAGCTTCGCCACGTCGGCGGGCAGGGCCTTATGGCTCTTCTCGGCCTCGCGCTCGCGCTCGAGCTCGCGCTCCTCGCGGCGCTTGTCGCGCATGCGGCGGAGGCCACCGACCATGATCTCGGCGATCAGCTGGTCGTATTCCATGCCAACCGCCTGCGAGATCAGGACGAGGTCTGAGTAGTTCGGGGTCAGGCCCGGCAGCGGGTTGACCTCGAGCACGTAGATCCGGCCCTCGGCGTCCATGCGGAGATCGACGCGCGCGACGTCGCGGCAGTCGAGCGCCCAGAACGTGGCGCGCGCGATCTTCTCCATCGCCTTCTGCTCGGCCTCGGTCAGCTTGGCGGGGCACTCGTAGTAGACGTGCTCCTCCCACTCCTGCTTGACCCCGTAGTCGTAGACCGGGCGCGGGTTGTCCTTCTTGAACTTGATCTCCATCGGCGGGAGGACGCGGGGGCGCTTGTCCCCGAGCAGGCCGACGGTGAACTCGCGGCCCGCGATGTACTCCTCGACGAGCGCGGGCTGGCGGTACTTCTCGACGCACAGCTTGACGGCCGCGCGGAGCTCCTCCTCGGTGTCCACCACGTTGGTGGCATCGATGCCCTTGCTCGAGCCCTCGGCGTTGGGCTTCACGATCAGCGGGAACTTCATGTCCGGCGACAGCCGCTCACGCGCCGACTCCATCAGCTGGAACTTCGGGGTGAGGATGTCGTGCTGGAGCAGCACCTTCTTGCCGAGCGCCTTGTCGAGGGCGATCGCCAGGGTGGCGGAGTCCGAGCCGGTGTACGGGATGCCGAGCAACTCGCACAGCGCGGGCACCTGGGCCTCGCGGTTGCGGCCCTCGACGCCCTCGGCGATGTTGAAGATCAGGTCGACGTCGGCCTCGGCGAGCACGCGCGGCAGGTCCGGCGTGGCCTCGAGGTGGACGACGATGTGACCCTGCCGGGCGAGCGCGTTGGCGATCGCGATGATGGTCTCCGGCGGATCCCACTCGGCCTCCTCGTCGCCATCGTGGCTGCGCTTCACGTTGTACGTGAAGCCGACCCGGATCGGCTGGATCTTGCGCTGGCGGCGCGACAGGCCGACGCCGAGCTGACTGGCGGTGGCGAGACCCGACCGCAGCGCGGCGGCGTTGAGGATCGCCGCGATCGTGCCGTTGTAGGTCAGGCCGACCTGGGCGGTGGCCGCGAACAGCGACGAGTTGCTCGACAGCGCCGGCAGGCCGTTGGCCTCGAGCAGGTAGATCCGGCCCTCGGTGGTGACCCGGTAGTCGAGCCGCGCGAGATCGCGCAGGCCGAGCGCGCGGACCACCTCGGCCGAGATCGTGCGCAGGCGGGCGGCGACGTCGCGCGGGATGTTCGCGGGGGTGCGGTACTGGACCTTGCCGGGCTCGACGTTCTTGAGCCGGTAGTCGTAGATGTTGAACGGCCGGTCCGCGAACGTCTCGTAGAGCAGCTCGACGGGGGTGAGCAGGCCGTTGTCGTGCCCGACGCCATCGATGTAGCCGAGCGCGATATCGACGCCGTCGATGTACTCCTCGACCAGCACGCCATCGGGGTACGCCCGCAGCGCCGCCTTGAGCGCGCTGTTGATGTCCTTGGGCTCGCGCACGACCGAGCTGCCGATCGTGCCGTTGTAGATGCCCTTGCTCGAGCCCTCGTGGTTGGGCTTGACGATCACCGGGAACGCGAGCCCGAGGCCGCGCTCGGTGAGCGCCTCGTAGTTGCGGACGGTGACCAGGCAGCCGCGCGCGGTGTCGATGCCGGCGCGCGACACGATCAGCTTGGTCAGCCACTTGTCGAGCGTCAGCGCGTTCGTGTACGCGTCCGAGCCCGTGTACGGGATGCCGAGTTCCTCGAACAGCGCGGGATAGAACGCCTCGCGCATCCGCCCGGAGTTTCCCTCGGCGGTATTGAAGATGATGTCCGGATCGATCGCCTCGAGGCGTTCGAGCAGGTTGGAAGCGGGACCCGAGACCTCGAGCTTCTCGACCTCGTGACCGGCTGCCTCGAGGGCAGCGGCGATCGCGTTCACGGTCTCGGCGCTGTCGTACTCGGCTTCTTTTTCGGTCTCACGGATGTCCGTCAGCCGAAGGTTGTGTGTGAACGCGACCTTCATGGAATGATCGCTCATAGCAAAGCGGTGTGACAGGTGATCCGTCAAGCACAATTCTCGGCGCGGCCGCGGATCCGCTGTACGTCGGTGGTGCACGAGAGATCCCGGGGCCAGCACGCCGCGAGCGCCACCGCCGCACCGCGCGGCTCCGCACGCACGCAGTCGCGTGAGCCGGCAGGTGCGCCGGCGCGCGCCCGTCACACCGTTTGGCCCGCTCATGCGTCATAACAAGGCATGGTCCGCCGCTGGCTCCGTCGCGTGCTCCCGCTCGGTGTGCTCGCTCTCGCTGCGTGTGGCGGTCGTCCGGCGGCCCCGACGCCTCCGCGCGCCCCCACCGGGCCGAGCTCGCCCGCCGAGGACCTGGCCGCCGCCCGCACCGACGCGCCGCGCGTCGACCCGGCCCAGGGCGGGCTGGTCGCCCGGGATCCCCGGGTGGTCGACCTCGACATCATCAAGATCCGGGCGCAGGCGCCGGGCATCGGCGGCGATCCGGAGCTGACCTCGGTCGCGTCGGCCGACGTGTTCCGCGCGGCGACCGATGCGGCGAAGGACGGGCGGGCCGCCGAGGCGATCGCGCGGTACCGGGCGCTCGTCACCGAGTTCCCGGACTCGCAGTTCGCGCCGCTCGCGCTGTTCAACATCGCCGCGCTCCGGGACGGGCAGGGCGACCTCGAGGGGACGCTGGCGGCGCTCGCCGAGCTGGTCGGGGCGTACCCGCAGGCGCGCGAGTCGATCGACGGGCAGCTCTACATCGCGGCCCTCCAGGCCGACCACCAGCGCTGGCCCGCCGCGCTCGCCACGCTCGACGCCGCGCTCGCACGCTCCAGCCTGACGTTCGCCGATCAGCTCGAGGCGCACGCGCGCCGCGGCTACGTGCTCGTCGAGCTCGCGCAGCTCGATGCTGCTGACGCCGCATTGACCGCCGCGGCCGCCGCGTGGCGCCGTTCGCCCCGCCTCGACGACCCCTACTACATCGCGATGGCGAGCTACTACCGGGGAGAGGTCGCGCACCGGCGGTTCCTCGCCGCGCCGGTCCGCCGCCCCGACGACCAGATCGTCACTGATCTCGAGACGAAGCGGGTGCTCGCGGTCGCGGCCTACGATCGGTGGCGCGAGGCACTCGCGTTCAAGCACGCGTACTGGGCAACCGCCGCAGGCTACCAGATGTCTCAGATCTTCGTCGAACTGTGGGAGGCGCACGCGCGCGCGCCGTACCCCGCGCGGATCGCCCCCGCGACCCGGCCTGTGTACGTGGCGGAGGTGCACGCCCGGATCCGCGAGCACCTCGACAAGGCCCTGGAAGGTCACCGGATGAACGTCGAGCTCGCCCGCGCGTACGGGGTGGAGACCCCGTGGAGCCGGGGCAGCGAACAGCTCGCCGCGCAGGTGATGGCGCTGCTCCAGCGCGAGGGTCGCGGCGAGCTCGTGACGCCCGCCGCGCCGGGCCCACCCGTCGCGCGCCCGACCGCGGCGACCTTGCCCGGTGGCTCGCCCGGTGGCTCGCCCGGTGGCTCGCCCGGTGGCTCGCCCGGTGGCTCGCCCGGTGGCTCGCCCGGTGCACTCCCGGCCGCGGCCGCCCCCGACACGGCCCCGGCGACCCCGCCCGCCGCGCGCATGTGACGAGCTCGACCGGCGGTGAAGACTGTGCACGGCGTGGCACGAGGGGCGGGTCAGAGCCTGAGGACCCCGATCCATGTGATCCCTGCCCCGCGCGGGCAAGATCGCGTCAAACTCGACCTTCGCCGTTGACGGTTTGTGCGCCGTCATCTATACGTCTGCCCTCTATCGGGCGGATGAGCGACCCTGCTGGCGTAGCTCAACTGGTAGAGCACCTGACTTGTAATCAGGAGGTCGCGGGTTCGAGTCCCACCGCCAGCTCTGACAACTAGTCGATTTTTCTGGACGAGTG
>CAXNMK010000026.1:0-60508 GCA_964203225.1 Kofleriaceae bacterium | reverse complement strand
CACCTGGGCGATGTCGTCGTGCTCCAGCTTGACGACGCCGGCATGGGCGGTGCGGAAGTGATCGTAGAACTCGACCAGCTGGTCGCCCTTGCGCAGGTTCCACACCTTGTCGAGACGGCCGTCGCGCATCTTGGCCAGGTACAGGCTGACCTTGAACAGCGGGCCGGCGACCTTGTGGGTCATCTTGATGCCGTACGCGGCGAGTCCGAGCACCAGCAGCAGCCCGGTCGCGATCAGCACCCACAGGATCCGCTCGCGGCCACGCGCCAGATCGTGGAGCTGCCCGCGCAGCTGCATCTCGCACGTCCAGTGCCCGATCACCTTCGCGCCGAACTCGGGCGGGACCTGCACCATCGTCATCGAGCTCTCCTGCATCTGCACCACCGCGCGCCGGGGCGGGGCGGCTTCGTCCGTGGGTGGGCTCGCCGAATCGGCGGCCGCAGGCACATCGCCATCGGGCACGGGCGCCGGCACATCGATCACGGCAGGCGCCGCCGGTGCCGCGGACCCATCGGCCGCGGGCGGCGGCGTGACCTCGGGCGGCGTGACCTCGTCGCCGACCGGGACCATGCCCTGCTCGCCATCGGCGGGGGTCGCCTCGAGCGCCGGCACCGGCGCGCACGGCGTGCCCCGGACGCTCGCCATCGACACCGAGGTGGTCTCGTTGGCGACGCGCATGACCCACACGCCGAGCCCCGTCATCAGCACGGTCGACAGGCCGACCATGAACAGCGTGAACTGGAGCTGGTAGCGCTTGTTGATGAGGAGGTTCTTCCAGCTCCGCTTGTGCTCGTGCGTGGGGGCGCTCATGGCGTGCCGGCCTTGGTCTTGATCGTCGGGACGATCTTCTTCGCGATCAGATCCTCGATCACGGCCGCGACGCAGTCCTCACCGGCGAGCGCGATGTCCCGGACCGACGAGCTGGCCTCGACCTTCGCGCCTCCGTTGAGGAAGCCGAACACACTCTTGTCCGGGAAGCTCGCGAGCAACATGCTGACCTTACACTCAACCAGGGCCGAAGATCCCGTCTGTTTGACGCTGAGGGTGTTGAGGGTGCCGTCCACGTAGAACCCCTGGAAGCCCTTCTGGGTCAGCTGGGTCTTGGTGGGCACCACCCCCCCCGCCCAGGTGGTCGCGATGGTGCTGGCCGTCCGGCCCAGGGTCTTCTGGGACACGCTGACCATCAGCGCGCGCAGCTTGGGGTCGGACGTGGAGTCGCCGGTCCTGGATGACATCGGGCCGATGTTCACGTAGATCGCGCCGCCGCCACCGGTGGCCGGGGACGTCGTCGTGCCGCCATCATCCCCGACGCCGAGCGCGGTCAGCGTCTTGCTCGCCTGCTGCTTGACGAACGTGCTGCTGTCGCCGGCCGCCGCCTTCTTGAGCGCGTTGACCGCGAGGTTCTTGATGCTCTTGCCGGTCGCCGCCGTGACAAGCTTCGCCAGGCCGACGGCCGCCGCCGCGCGCACGTCCTGGCTGCTGTCGTTGCCGAGCGCCTTGACCATCGGCAGGATCGCCTTGGCCTCGCCGAGCTTGGTCAGGTTGAGCGCGGCGGACAGGCGGACCTTGTCCGAGCGCGCGTCGAGCTGCTTGATCAGCTCGTCGGCCGCGTCGGCGTGCGCCGCGCCGAGGCGAGACATCAACACCAGCCCGAACACGAGGACGGCCACCACGCGCGTGGCGATGTCGCGAAGTGGGACAACGAAGCGGCTGCGCGAGGGCATGCGGTCGTCAGGTCAGACGTCCGCGACTGCGAACGCTTCAACCGACGATTTCACCGTACCGAGGATCAGCCGATCTCCGCAAGGTACCTGCGCGTGAGCGCGACGTAGTGCGCCGCACCGTACTCAATTTGCACACGCTCGGCATCGTTGACGGGCCGCTTGACCCGCGCTGGCGAACCGAGCACGAGGCTGCCGGGCGGGATGTCGGTGCCCGGCGTCACCAGCGCACCCGCCCCCACGAGGCTGCCGCGGCCGATCCGGCAGCCATCGAGGAGGATCGCGCCCATCCCGATCAGGCAGACGTCCTCGACGACGCACGCGTGGATGATCGCGCCGTGCCCGATCGTGCAATCGCTGCCGATCGCCGTGCCGAACTTGCCGGCCGTCACGTGGATGACCGTGTTGTCCTGCACCGAGGTGCGCGCGCCGATCCGGATCGGCATCATGTCGCCGCGCACGGTCACGCCGTACCAGATCGAGGCCTCGTCGCCGATCGCGACCTCCCCGATCACGGCGGCGGTCTCCGCCACGAACACGCCCTGTCCCAGCTGCGGGTGCTTGCCTCCGAACGCGCGGATCGTCGCGGCCATGGTGTCTCCGTACCTCTCCGTCGCGGGTGCGCTAGCGGCCGCCGCGCCGCGACGCCTGCTCGGCGGCGGCGAACAGCTCGTCGAGCACGGCCTGGGTGTCGTCGGCGCCCGGCGCGATCGGCGCGACGTGCTGCACGACGCCGCGGCAGTCCACGACGAGGAAGTGGATGCGCTCGCTGTCGGGGATCGTGAGCTCCTCGAACCGCGCCGGCGCGGCGAGCGCGAGCGGCACGTCGAGCGTCGGGAGCGCGCGCGTGGGGGCGAGGTCGGGCTCGCCGGGGGTGACGGCGAGCGCCACCATCGGCAACGCGGGGCCGCGCGCGGCCTGCCCGCGGGTCCAGCCCGCGACGGCGGTGAACACGGTGGCGCAGCCGTCGCAGCGCGCGGCGTCGAACAGCCCGACGATCGTGGTGCGGCCGCGGGCAGCACCGAGGTCGACGGCGCGCCCCTCCTCCACCGCCCACAGCGCGGTCGCGCCGAGCGGCTGGCCGACCAGGCGGCGCCGCAGGATCTCGTCGCGCGACACCAGCTGCGCGGACAGCCGGAGCATCCGGCCGTAGCGGTTGACGTCGATCGGGACGAGGTCGCCGGGCTCGTGCGCCTGCACCACCCGCAGCACGGCGTCGCAGCTCGGCACCGGCGCGCCGTCGATCGTCATCAGGAGGTCGCCGGGCTGGAGCCCCGCGGCCTTGGCGCCGCTGCCGCGCGTCACGCTCTCGACCTGGCACGGGCCGATGGCCCCGAGCCCGGGTGGACCACCGACCGGCATGCTGCCGAGGTCGCGCATGCCGATGCCGAGAAACGCCGGGTTGCTCGGCCGGGCAGCGGCGACGGACGCCGTGGCCAGCACGATCAAGACTCCGGGCACCCACCGCATGGCCGGACAGTAGCCAACCACCCCGCGCGAGGCCAGGACGATCTACATGTAGGACAAGGTGTGTTTTTTGACTTCATCCACCGATATCCGCGATCATTATCGGGTGAAGCGCCGTGACCCCGTCCTGCCGGACCTCGCCCGCGTCCTCGAAGACAGCCGACCGCACCGGGCGGAGCCGGCGGTGCCGCTCACGGAGAAGCGGATCCACACCCGCATGGACAAGGCGTTCCTGGTGGTGATCGGCAGCGAGCTGTACGGGGACTGCAACGCGATCGCCCGCAACGTCTCGCCGGGCGGCATCCTCGTCGAGATGAGCTACGCCCCGCCGCTCGGGACCGTGGTCACCGTGCACTTCCAGCTCACCCGCGGCGAGGACGATCTCGACGAGATCGTGGCGCGCGCCGAGGTCAAGCACCACCACTACCTCAACTTCACCGGCGCCGGCGACGCGGCCAGCTCGCGCGCGATCGGGCTGAGGTTCCTCGAGTTCGTCGACAACGGCGACCCGATCGCGCACGACCGCATCCAGTGACGAGATCGCCGGCGGAATCGGCGCCGCCGCCCACGCGTTGGATCCCCCGCTTGCGTCATCCCCCGCGATTGGCTACGTCCTGTTCGATGCGCCGTGCTCTCGTCCTCGTGCTCCTGGCCGCCACCGCGCTCGGCGGGGACGCCGCGCAGGCGATCGCCGACGACGCCGCGCCGCCCGCCGTGGCCGCCACCCGCCCCGCCGTGCCGGCCGGCCCCGACACGGCGGGACCGGACGACGCCCGGGCGATCGCGCTCCTCGAGACGATCGCCGGCGCGCGCGACCCCGCGGCCCGCCAGGCGGCGATCGACGAGTTGATGAAGCTCGCGCCCACCACGCTCGGTGCGCTCGACGCCTGGCTCGCGCGCGCCCACGCCACCAGCGTCGGCGATCGCCGGGACGTGCTCGGCGCGATCAAGGCCGCGGTGCCCGACAAGTCGGGCAAGTTCGCACCGCCGCCGCGCCAGAGCGGCAAGGAGCGCCAGGCGGACGACGACCTCGACTGGCTGCCGAAGCTGCTCGAGCTCGACCCCACGCGCGTCGGCGGGGGCGACGTGATCGCCGACGACGTCGCGATCCGCGCGCTCGCCGCCACCCGCGACATCCGCGCCGCGGCGATCATCTTCGACACCGCGTTCCGCGAGGGCACGATGCTCTACCGCGACGAGTGCGGGCGCTACCTGCGCAAGATGGAGCCGTACTCGGTCCCCGCGCTGACCCGCGAATCAGCCGGCAAGAACGACCGCAAGCGCTACGCGACGTTCCAGCTCGAGCGCATGGACCGGCAGGAGCCGCTCAAGGCGCTGAGCGCCGCCGAGGGCGACGAGGCGCTGATGATCGCGATCCTCGAGGCGTTCCGTGACACCCGGATGCGCGAGGCCGTGCACGCGGTGTGGCGCCGGGTCACCGATCCGCGCCCGCGGGTCCGCGAGGCCGCGCGCCGCACCTGGACCGACTACATCACCGGCCCGCCGCCTCCGCCCGCGCCCAAGAAGAAGCTTCAGCTGACCGGCGGCCGGCTCACGAAGAAGGAGAAGCCGCTGTGGCTGACCTACCGCGAACTCGCCGACAATGAGCTGCGCCTGACCGCCAACGAGCTGCTCGGCGAGGCCTACGAGATCGAGGACCCGTCGGCGCTCGATGACTCCGACGATCGCCCGAGCAAGGTCGAGAAGATCGATCTCGAGCAGGTCACCCAGCGGCTCTATGATCACTACGACACCGAACGCGGCAAGCTCGACGCCGCGCAGTGGGCGACCGCCAAGGCCAAGGCCGACGGCGGGGACCTCGCGGGCGCGATCGCGATGCTCGACCGGCTGCTCGCCGCCAACCCCGATCGCGCCGAGCGCGACAGCATGGCGGCGCTGTACCTCGCGTGGGCCACGCAGCTCGAGGGCAGCCAGACGTGGGCCGACGCGGCCGCGGCGTTCTCCACCGCGCACGGGCTCGCGCCCAGGGGCGTGCACGCGACCGACGCGCTCGCCGCGCACCACTACACGCTCGGCAAGGCGCTCGAGGCGCAGGGCAAGGACGGCGGCGCCGACTACCGCCGCGCCGTCGCTCTCAAGCCCGACTACGCGCCCGCGCAGACCGCCGCGCAGCGCGTCGACGGCCCCGCCCGCCCGACGTGGATGCTGTACGGCGCCGGGCTCGCCGCGCTGGTGGCCGCCGCCCTGCTCGGCGTCGGCATGCTCCGCCGCCGCGCGTAGGCGGTATAGTCTCCGGCGCATGAGCAGGCTGATCGTCCTCGAAGGACTCGACGGTGCGGGCACGACCACGCAGGCGCGGCGGCTCGCCGACCACCTCAACACGCACGGCCACGCCGCCCACGTGACGCGCGAGCCGAGCGACGGCCCGATCGGCGTGCTGATCCGGCAGATGCTGACCGGTGGCCACGCCATCCCCGGCCAGGCGCTGTCGCAGAGCACGTTCGGGCTGCTGTTCGCGGCCGACCGCCTCGACCACCTGCAGCGCGAGGTCGAGCCGCGACTCGCCGCCGGCATCACCGTGATCTCGGACCGCTGGTACCACTCGTCGCTCGCCTACCAGGGCACCGGCGCGGATCGCGACTGGATCGCGGCCCTGAACGCGCGCGCCCGCCGCCCCGACCTGACGCTGTTCCTGGAGGTCCGCGCCGAGGTCGCCGCCGCCCGGCGCGCCGCCGCGGGCCGGGTGCAGGAGCTGTTCGAGGACATCCGCATGCAGGAGGAGGTCGCGGCCGGCTACCGCGCGACCAACGCCGAGCTGCTCGCGCAGGGCGAGCGGATCGAGACGCTCGACGGCGAGGCGACGCAGGACGAGGTGTTCGCGCAGATCCTCGCCCACGTCGGCGCCTGAGCGAGGCGCCCGCGGCCGACGAAGAACTTGCGCGCGGCGCGGGGCCGCGTAGCCTCGGGCCATGCGACGCGCCGTCCGCCCTGCCCTCCTCCTGCTCGCGCTCGCCGCGTGTGGCCCCAAGGTCTCGACCACGCCGACGACCTACGACGAGGAGCTCGGCACGCCGACCCGGGCCGCGGTGCCGGTGCCCGACGAGGCGCGCCCCGAGGTGCCGCCCGGCAAGGGGCTGCGCACCGGCGTGATCGCACGCGACCGGCTTCTCGCGGTGCTCGACGCCGGCCCGGCCACGTTCCTGCGCCAGCTCGAGGTCGCGCCGCACATGCGCGGCGAGCGGTTCGCCGGCTGGCAGCTGGTGCAGCTGGTCGACCACGCCGGCCCGCTCCACGACGTCGACGTGCGGCCAGGCGACGTGCTGCTCGCCCTCAACGGCCAGGCGCTCGCGCGCCCCGATCAGCTGCAGACCGTGTGGGACTCGCTGCGCGGCGCCAACGAGATCGCGGCGCAGCTGTGGCGCGGCGACGGCAAGTTCACGATCGCGTTCACGATCGAGCCCGCGCTGCCGCCGGGCACGGTGGTGCCGCCGCCCGCGCGCCTCAAGCGCTAGGACGCGGCGAACACGGCGAGCGCGTGCGCCGGGTCGTTGGCGAACACGCCGTCGACGCCGAGCGCCGCCAGCCGGCGCAGCTCCGCGGCGTCGTCGACGGTCCACACGTTGACCGGGTGCCCCGCGCGGTGCCAGGCGGCGACGCTCGCCTCGGTGCACAGCGTGTGCTGCGGGTGGATCAGGCTTGCGCCGATGATCCGCCCGACCCAGCCCGTCCGGATCGGCAGCGCCTGCTCGTCGCCAAAGATGAACGCGAGCGCGGTGTCCGGCAGGTGCCGGTGGATCTGCAGGAGCGCGATCGGATCGAACGACGACACCAGCACCTCGTCGGCGCGGCCGGCATCCTGGATCACGCGCGCGACGGCCTCGGCCAGCCGGCCCCCGGCACCCGGGCGATCGACCTTGATCTCGACGTTGACCTCGCGGTCGAACCCGTGGAGCACCTCGGCGAGCGTGGGCACGGGCTCGCCGCCGACCCGCAGAGCCGCCCGCGCCGTCGCCGACTGGGCCTCCATGCGGCCCGGCTGGCCGGTCAGGCGATCGAGCATGGCATCGTGGAACACGACGACGGTGCCGTCGGCGTCGAGCCGGACGTCGAGCTCGATGCCATCGGCGCCGGCCGCGCGCGCGAGGTCGAACGCGCGAAGCGTGTTCTCCGGCGCCAGGGCGGAGGCGCCGCGGTGTGCCCACACGCGCGGGCGGCCCCGGGTGCGGCGCCACCGCGTGGCCCGGCCGGTGCGGCCGAGGTGGGGAACGAGGCGTGCGAGCAGGCGCTTGGGCATCGCGGCGACGTTACTCGACGAACGCCTTGTGGAGCGCGCGGGTCAGGCCGTCGACGTGCGGGCGGTCGCACCACAGCGTGACGCGCAGTGGGGACACGCTCACGGCGTTGAGCGGCACGCCGGCGCCGACCGCGCTCGCGCGCGCCTTGTTGATCACGCCCGGGTTCGAGCCGATGCCGTGGCCGACGATCGTGACCGCGCCCTCCTCCCCAAACTCGGCCTGCTCGCCGAGGACGTTCTCCAGCCGGGTCTTGACCTCGGCCCAGTCGGGCACGTCCGCGATCGTGAACCACGCGCGGAGATCCTTGCCCTCGAGGTCGAGGTGGGTGAGCGGGATCGACGCCGCCTCGAGGATCTGCAGGCAGTGCTCGACGGCGGCGCCGCCCGACACCTTGAGCCGGATCAGGTTGTTCTGGCCGGTGACGGCCGCGACCTGGCGCTCGCGATCGGGGGTGAAGTCGATGCGGGTGCCGCCGCCATCCTTGTTGGTGGCGCGCGCGTACAGCGCGATGCCGCTGCGGCGCGCGAACTCGACGGAGGCGTCGTGCAGGACCTTGGCGCCCTGCGCGGCGAGCTCGAGCATCTCGTCGTGGCTGATCGACTCGAGGAGCTGGGCCGCGTCGACGATCCGCGGATCGGCGGTGTACACGCCATCGACGTCCGAGCAGATCTCGCAGTAGTCGGCGCGGAGCGCGCCGGCGAGCGCGACCGCGGTGGTGTCCGAGCCGCCGCGCCCGAGCGTGGTGATCTCGCGCTTGTACGAGACGCCCTGGAACCCGGCGACGATCACGACCTTGCCGCGATCGAGCTCGTCCTCGATCCGGAACGGGCGGACCTCGACGATGCGCGCGCCGGAGTGGCGATCGTTGGTGAGGATGCCGGCCTGCGAGCCGGTGAAGCTGATCGCCTCGAGGCCCTGCTCGGAGCACGCCATCGACAGCAACGCCATCGACTCGCGCTCGCCGCAGGTCAGCAGCATGTCGAGCTCGCGCCGCGAGGGCGAGGGGCTCACCGAGCGCGCCTTCTCGATCAGCTGGTTCGTGGTCTTGCCCATCGCGGACACGACCACCACCACCTTCTTGCCGGCGGCCTTCGTGCGCGCGATGCGCTGGGCGACGAGCTTGATCTTCTCGGCATCGGCGACGGACGAGCCACCGTACTTCTGAACGACGATTCCGGTCGGAGTCACGGCGGCGACCATACATCATCACCGCGCTCCCTGTGGTCGCGTCACCCCGACCGCGCGAGGTGCTACCTTCGGCGGTGATGCTCCGTGCCCGGCACGTACGGCTCGCCTGCCTCGCCGTGGCCGCCAGCCTCGGGCTCGCCTGCGGCGGCGCGCCGCAGGCCGGCGCGCGCTGGCCCGACGCCGCGATCGTGCTGCGCGACGACGGGGACCGCGCGCAGGCGATCGACGCGCTGTGGGTGGTGCCGCCCGGCGCCGCACGCGCCCGGGGCCCGATCGCGTCGGCGATCGCGCGCCGGCTCGCCGACGCCGTCGGCGATGATCGCCAGGTGGAGGCCGCGGCGCTGCTCGATCAGCTGACCGCGCTGTGGCAGGACGATCCCGCGGAGGCCGCCACCGGCCTCGCACCGCACGCGGCGCTGCTCCGGCGGCTGCGCGCGATGTTCGCCAAGGCCGGCGCGCTCGAGCCCACCGTGCAGACGCTGGTGCTCCTCGCCGAGGTCGCGCCCGCCACGCGCGGCGAGGTGCTGGGCGAACTCGACGAGGTGCTCGCGTTCGCCGACGATCTCGCGATCGCCGACAACGGCCTGCACGCCGGGCGGGCGCAGCCGCTGGTGCTGCTCGCGCCGACCGCGCTCGCGCTGCCGCTGCCGTGGCTGGTCGATCGCTACGTCGGGCTGCTCGTCGAGCGTCAGCGGGTGGTCGCCCGGCTGATCGAGACCCAGGGCGCGTCGATGCCGGTGGTCCGCGCCCACCACGACATCCTGTCGACGTCGCGCCGGATCGCCAGCGTGCTGGCACGCGCCGACCGGGTCGCCGAGATCCACGGGCAGCTCGCCCGGCTCGCCGGCATCGGATTCGACCGTGCGCTCGCGCTCCGCGCGGAGATCGTCGCCGATCAGCCCGCGCCGGCGGCGTACGCCGAGCTGGCGCGCGCGCTCCGCGCCGACGAGGGAGGCGCCGATCCGGCGGCCGCGCTCGCGGTCTGTCGCGCGGGGCTGGCGCGCACGCCCGATGACGTGCCCCTGCTCCTCGCCGCCGCC
The DNA here is from genome assembly GCA_964203225.1 of Kofleriaceae bacterium. Lineage (GTDB taxonomy): Bacteria > Myxococcota_A > Polyangia > Haliangiales > Haliangiaceae > JABFXX01. Next base: position 50,836 of record CAXNMK010000026.1, on the reverse strand, counting down.
GGGGATGCGCGCGCGGTCGGCCGCCTCGAGCAGCCGATCGCCCTCTACGAGCGCGCCCTGCGGATCGCGCCCGAGCTCGATCCCTCGAGCGCGCTGCGGCTCGGACGGCTGCACGGCGAGCGGCTCGCGCGGCTCGCGGCGAGCGGCCGGCCGGCGGCGGCGCGCGCGGCCTGGCGGCGCCGCGCGCTGTCGCGGCGGGGCTCGCCGGCGCCCACCCGCACATGGTGTGGCAGCAGGCCGCCGCGGTCGCCGAGTCGGCGCTCGGGCGAGGGCTCGCCAGCCAGGGCCTGCTCGAGGAGGCGCGCGCGACGCTGCGCGCCTCGCGACGCTGAGCCCCCGGTCGACGCCTACGAGATGCTGGCCGTCCTCGACCTCCAGACCGGCCAGCTGGGGCTGGCCGAGCAGTGGGGCCAGCGCGGGCTCGCGCTGCTCGGCGAGCAGGCGTCCGGCGATCGCTACCGGCGCGCGAAGCTCGGGCGCCTCCTCGGCGACGTCGCGCGCACGGCCGGCGACGCGGCGCGCGCCCGCACGCACTACCTCGACGCGATGCGCGCGTGGGCGTCGCTCGGCGACGACAAGGACCTGCCGCAGGCCACGCTCGTGGCGGAGCGCCACCTCGACAGCGGCCGGATCTTGTGGTGGCTCGGCGAGCGGGCGCGCGGCGTCGGCGAGATCCTCCAGGCCGTCGACCTCGCGCCGGCCGGCCCGTCGATCGCCGCGACCGCGGTCGTGTTCCTGCTCGAGGCGGGCCGCGAGCGCGACGCGATCGACGCGTACCACCGCGGCCTCGGCTCGGACCTCGACGACGGCCAGAAGATCTACATGAGCCTGTGGCTCGCCGTCGACGCGCGCCGGCGCGTCGCCCCCGTGGATCGCCTCGCCGCGGACTACCTCGCCGCGCGCCACGGCGACACCTGGCCCGAGCTGCTCGCGCGCGCCGCCGCCGGGGCGGCTGGCCTACCGGCCCTGCGCGCGGCGGCGCACGCACCGGCGCCGTCGCCGACGCGCTCTCGGCGCTGCTCGGGCTCGCGCCCGAGGCGGCCACCCCACCGGCGTGCGACCTGCTGCGAGCACGTGAGCGCGGCGCAGGTCGTGCTCGACGCGAGCGACGACCTCGCGCGGCGCGCCCTCGAATGATGCCGAGGCCGCGCTCGCGGCGCTGGGCGCGCACCTGCGCGGCGCCGGGCTCACGCCGCGCCCCTCGCGGCGTGGGCCGGCACCGGACCACTGCCCGCGCTGCGCGGCACGACTCTCCGCGCTCGCCGCCCCGCCGCCGTCGCCCGCCGCCGCCGCCCTCGCGCTGTTCGTCGCGGGCGCCACGGTCGAGGCGGCGCAGGTGCGGCTCCCGCTCGACGCGCTGTGCGCCGCCGGCCTGCTCGAGCGCGCCGGGACGGGCGTGCGGGCGGTGGCCGCGGTGCTGCCGGTCGCCGGTGGCCTCCTGGTGTGCGATCGCGCGGACGCGCCGCCCCGGTCCGCGCAGGTGTGCTGGCCCGACGACTCGAGCTACCACCTCGCGGGCGCGCTCGCGCCCGGGCGCCGGACGCGCTGGCTCGATCTTGCGTGCGGCTCGGCGGTCGCGCCGCTCGAGCGGCCCGGGCTGGCGCAGGTGATCGCCGGCGTCGATCTCAACCCGCGGGCGGTGGCGTTCGCGCGCCTGGGCGCGGCGCTGTCGGGGATCGCGCACCTCGCGGTGCACGCCGGCGACATCGGCGCGGTCCCCGGCACCGCGCCGCTCGTCACGTGCAACGCCCCGATCCCGGACGCGCCCGGGGCCACGGCGGGCGGGGTGCTGTGGCGGCACACCGACGCGAGCTTCTTCGCGCGGCTGTGGCCGGCCGCGCGCGCCGCCGTCGAGCCGGGCGGTGAGGTCGTGATCCACGCCGCCCGGGCCGCGATCCCCGACGACCTGCCCGGCGAGCGCGTGGTGTGCATCTACACGCCCCTCGATCTCCCACCGGGCGTCCCCGCGTTCGCGGTGCTGTGGTGGCGCCCCGACGCCCCACCACGGCTGGCGATCGGCCACCGGGCCCTGACCCCCGCGCGGCCTCACGTCGACGACCGCGATCGCGACGACGTGCTGGCCGGCGCGTGCTAGCGTCGCGCAGCGGGGGCATGAACGCACGCGGCCTGGCTCTCCTGATCGTGCTCGTCGCGGCCTGCACGCCGCCGCGGGCGATCGACGTGCCGCTGCCGCCCGCCGATCCGACCCGGCTGTCCCATGCGCAGCACGCGCAGCTGCCGTGCGAGGGCTGCCACCGTGGGATCCTCGGGGCGCAGGCGCGGGCCAGCGCGCGGCCGGGGGCCGACGACCACCGCCCGTGCGACGACGGCGCCTGCCACCGGGCCGCGTTCCTCGCGCCGCCCGGGCCGCTGTGCCAGGTCTGCCACGTCGCGGTCACCGCGCAGCCGGTGGCGGCCCCGCTCAAGCCCTACCCGCTCGAGGACCCGTGGCAGGCCGAGCCGTCGCGGTTCTCGCACCAGCGCCACCTCGACGCGGGGCGGATGGAGGCCGCCGTCGGGTTCCACGTCGGCTGCATCGACTGCCATGCCCGCGACGGCAAGGCCGCGCGGCCCGATCACGCGACGTGCGCGCGCTGCCACTCCGCGGAGGCCGGCCTGCCCCGCGCGCCGCGGATGGAGCGGTGCGCGGAGTGCCACGCGCGCGGGCACCAGGAGCGCCACCGCGCGCAGCTGATTCGCGGTGACCTCCACTTCGACCACGAGCGCCACCGCAGCGACCGCCAGGGCGTGGGCATCCGCTGCGAGCAATGCCACGCGCAGTCCGCGCGGGCGACCCGCCACGACGATCACGCGGCGCCGCGCGTCGAGAGCTGCGTGACGTGCCACGACGACACCGCCCGCACGCCGGTCGAGCAGCGGATGCGCGTGTGCGAGACCTGCCACCTCGGCAAGACGACCCGGCTGACCAGCCTCGCCCCGCGCGACCACCTTCCCGCGACGGAGCGCCCGCTCGATCACACCCTCGGGTTCCGCCGCGACCACGCCGAGGTCGCCGAGCGCGACGCGCGCCGGTGCGCGACCTGCCACACCCGGATGTCCGGCAACCCGCGGCAAGCGTGCGACGAGTGCCACCAGACGATGATGCCGGCCGATCACCGGATCACGTGGCGCGAGCTCGACCACGGCACCGAGGCCGCGGCCGACCGCAGCCGGTGCGCGCGCTGCCACGTCGTCGAGTTCTGCACCGCGTGCCACGCGCAGCGCCCACGCTCGCACGGGCTGGTCGGGACGTTCCTCGGCGAGCACGGGCGGGTCGCGCGCATCAACGTGCGATCGTGCACCACCTGCCACGGCGAGCCGTTCTGCGCGGACTGCCACGCCGCGGCGCCGAGCTCACGGATGGGCGGGGGCCGGTGAAGCCGCGCGTGCCGGTGACGCCGCGCGCGCCGCGCCGGGCAGGGCTCGCGCGGATGGCCGCGCTGCTGGTGCTCGCCCGCCCGGCCGCCGCCGATCCGCGGCTCACGCTCACGCACGCCCCGCCCCCGCGCACGCTGCACATGCGCGCCCGCGTGGTCGCGCGAGCCCCGCCGGCCCGCCGCCCGCGCGCCGCGACGGGCCCGATGCCCGCGGCCCCGCCCCCGCTCGCGAGCGCGCCGCCGCTGCGTCCGCGCAGGGCCCGCGGCGACAGGGGCGACCGCGACGACATCGGCGGCCTCCGCGACCTCGGCGACCCGGTGTCGTTCAGCCTCGACCTCGGCTACCAGGTCGAAGCCGCCAACCCGAGCGGACGCGCGCGCCTCGGCGCGCGCGCGCCGGTCGACGGGCAGGACTACGCGCGGCTCCGCGCGTACGGGTTCGGCGAGGCGATCGGCAGCACCCGCGGGCTCGGCCTCGCCGGGCTGTCGTCGTACGTCCAGCTGCGGTTCCAGGCCGCGCGCCGGCTGCGCTACCAGCCGGAGGCCGGGCCGCAGGTCGAGGTCGCACCGCCGATCGCGACCTGGTTCGAGCGCTCGGGCGTCGAGATCCGCACCGGCTGGGCCGAGGTCCGCGATCTGCTGCCCGCGCGCTGGCGGCTGTCGCAGCTGCGACTGCGCGCGGGCAGCCAGCACGTCTACGGCCCGTGGATCACGCACCTCGACGGCGCGCTGGTCGCCTACGACGGCGCGCTCGTGACCGCGTCGGCGTACGCGGGCCTCCGCCACGCCGACTACACCCGCGAGCTGGTCGACACACGCCCGACGGTGAGCGGCGCGGCGCTGCGCTTCGACCTGCGCGGGCTGCCCCGCCCGCTGCCGATCGCCGTCGCCGGCGAGCTGCTGCGCATCGGCCCCGCCCGCCCGAGCACGGCCGCCGCGCAGCCCGCCACCGCGAGCGCGCTGCTGCAGGCCGACTGGCGCCCGCGCCGCGACATCGCGGTGATCGGCCAGGTGCGCACGCTCGACGGGGAGGTCGCGAGCCAGCGGCTCGAGGTGCGCGCCCGCTACCAGCAGGTGACCAACGTCCTGCTCGCGCTGGTGCGGCGCACCGCCGATGACTGGCAGTGGGATCCGGCGCTCAGCGTCCCCGATCCGGATCCGATGGCGGCCCGGCGCTACCTCGACCTCGGGCCCGTGGTCCCGCAGCTGACCGGCTCGGTCCGCGCGGGCACGCTGATCGCGGAGAACATCGACCTGCTCGTACGCGGCGCGTTCGCCGCCGATGGCACCGACGCGACCGGCGCGATCGTGAACAGCTTCGCGGCGCCCTACGTCGAGCTCGGCGGCGCCGTCGAGCTGCGCCTGCGCCGCACCCTCGCGCTCACGCTGAGCGCGCTCCACCGCAACACCGATCGCGCGCCCGCGCTGCCGCAGCGTGACGTCAGCGGCGAGCCGGGCGCCCTGCCCGCCCAGGCCGCGCGCGGCGAGGAGGCGTTCACCGAGATCGGGGCGGCGGCGCGGCTGTCGCTCGGCGCGCGCCGGTTCTCGTCGCTGGTCGAGCTGTTCGGGCGGCGCACCGGCTACGCGGCCCTCTACGAGGATCCGCTGCTCGCGGTCGCCACCACCGACGTCCGGCTCGGCACGCGGATCACGCTCGAGGCGTGGGTTGGCCCGCGGCTGCGGCTGTTCGCAGCGTACGACCTGTCGAGCGCGCTCGACGCGGCGCCGGAGATCAGCGGCTACCGCAGCCTGCGGCTGATGATGTCGGGGGTGTACTGATGGCGGCGCCCGCGGCGTGGGCGCCGCGCCTGGTCGTGCTTGTCGCGCTCGTGGTCGCCGCGCCGGCGCGCGCGCAGCCCGCAGCCGCGGCCGCCGGGTTCGATCACGACGTCCACGCGCGCGACGTCGACGTGGCGGGCCAGCCGGCGATCGCGTGCGCGCGCTGCCACGCGCTCGGGCGGACCGGGGCCCTCGTCGGCCGGCCCGATCACGCCGCGTGCTTCGGCGCGTGCCACGGCCCGCCGCCCGCGCGGATCGCGCGCGGGACCACGCTCGCGGTCGCGCCCGACGCGCTGCGCCTGTGCACCACCTGCCACGCCGAGGCCGTGCTGGTGGCGCCGCGCGGCCGCGGCCCGCTCGCGGTCGGGTTCCCGCCGTACGACCCCACCGACTTCGCGCTCACCCTTGGTCACCAGCGCCACGCGGCGGTCGCGTGTGCGGCTTGCCACCCGCGGACCGGCCCTGCGAGCGGGGCGACGCGCGCGGCGCACGCCCGGTGCGCGGGGTGCCACGACGGCGGCGGGCTGCCCGACCGAGGCCCGGCGATGGCCGCGTGCGGCGGCTGCCACACGCCGATGCCGTCACCCCGGCCGCCGCTGCGCAACACCCGCGACACCGTGCGCGCCACGTTCTCGCACCCGGATCACGCCGCGCGCGGCGGCAGGCGCGACCTGCACGCCCTGCCGCGCCGCGCTGCGGCAGGTCGACGACGCCGACCTGCCTCGCCCGACCGCGGCGACCTGCGCGGTGTCCGGGTGCCACGACGGCGGCCGCGCGTTCCCGCTGACCACGCGTTGCACCACGTGTCACGCGCAGGTCCCCGAGGTGTTCGAGGTCGCGCGCCCGACCGCGCGGTTCACCCACCGCCGCGCCGAGCACGCCGGGGCCACGTGCGCCGGCTGCCACCCGGTGCGCGGCGATGAGGTCGAGGTCGCCGGGCACGCGGCGTGCGCGGGCTGCCACGCGGCCGACTTCCACGCGCGCCAGCCGCGGACGTGCGGTGCGTGCCACAGCGCGACCGAGCCGTGGCGCCACCTGCGCGCGGACCGTCCGCCGCCAGCGCGCACCGAGTTCGGCGCCGCCCTCGACCACGCGTCCCACGCCGGCGCGTGCACCGGCTGCCACGCCCTGTCGACGCCACTCGCGCAGCTGCGCCCACCGCGCGGCCACCGCGCGTGTACCGGCGCCGGCTGCCACGGCGCGAGCGCCACCCCGGCGCCGGCGCTCACCGCGTGCACCGGCTGCCACCAGCCCGGCCTGATCGAGGAGCGCGCGGCTCGCCGCGCAACCGCGCCGTGGTCGGTGCGGGCTGCGTTCCGCCACGATCGCCACGCGCGCGGCCCCGACGGCGCGGTCGTCGCGTGCCGCGCGTGCCACGTCGACGTGTCGGGCCGGACCCTGACGGACGTACCCACGCCGCCCAAGTCGACCTGCGCGCCGTGCCACGATGGACGCGCCGCCTTCAAGCTGACGGGCACCGCGTGTGCCCGCTGCCACCCCGGCCCCACCGAATGACGACCGCCTCGCCCCCCCCGACGCCCGCGCCGATGACGCGCGCCCACCGCGCGTACGTGATGGCGATGTGCGCGGTGATCGGCGGCGCGTTCGCGTACGCCGCGTGTGACTGGGGTCGCTGGCCGCGGCTCATCTACCACCCGCTGTCGGGCGCGTTCACGCTCGGGCCCGCGTCGCCGCTCGCGATCGGGTTCTTCGGCAACATCGCGTGGGGCCTCGGCGGCGCGCTGTGCGGCGCGGTCGTCGGCGCGGCGCTGGTCCGCGTGCACCCGCGCCCGTGGCCCGAGCGCGTGCTGCACCTGTTCGGGGCGTGGGCGCTCACCGCGCTGGTCCTGGCCGGTGGCTACTTCACGTGGAGCCTGTGGCCGTGGTGAGCGCGCGCGATCACCTGTAAACGTTCGCGGCGCAGCGGCGTTGGAGAGGCGCTGGCGTGGCACCAGGCCGCGGAGCGCCGCTCTCGAAAGGAATCCCGATGACACGCTCGCAGCGGGTGCTCCGGCACGCATGGCCCTCCTGTGTCCTGCTCCTGGCCGCCACCCTTGCCGCCACCGCGTGCGGCACCACGCGCGACGCCGCCACGCGCGACGCCGCCACCGGCGACGTCAGGTCCCCGGTGCCGGACCTGGTGCCAGACACCGTGGTTGGGGTGTCGAGGATCGCGATCATGAGCCCCTTGGTCGCAGCGACGACGGGCGTCGGCGCGGTGAGGTCGGCGGTCACGCCCGCGCGATCGCCGCGGACGTTGCCGGACAGAGTGTTCGCGGTCGACGCGAACGTCAGGCTCGCGGTCCGCTCGGTGATGCCGGCGGTCGCGCGGACCGTGATCTGCCCGCTGGTCGGCGCGGTGCCACCGGCGACGGTCAGCGTGACTTCGCTGGTGGTGGCGCCTTCGGGGATCGGGTTGGTGGCGAACGCGGCGGTGACGCCGGCCGGCCGGCCCTGCGCGGTCAGGGTGCGGTCGCCGACCGTGCCCGTGCGCGCGACCGTCAGCGTGACCGCGCCCGCGCTTGCGATCGGCACGCTCAGGCTGGCGGGCGCGACCGCGCGCGAGGTCCCGGTGCCGTGCGGGATCCCGCCCCGCACCCATTTCGGTGCGGCCGGCACCTGTGCTAGAAACTGCGGGCCCGGAGCCATAGCCAAGTGGTAAGGCAGTGGTCTGCAAAACCACCATTCCCCAGTTCAAATCTGGGTGGCTCCTCCAGACAACCCCGCCGCAACGCGGGGTTTCTGCTGTTCGGAAACATCAGGTCCTCATGCGCATCGTGAGGCCCCGCCCCGATCAGGGCGGCGGCGTCACCGAGGTGGCGGTGCCGTGGGCGAGCCTCCGCCGCGCCGGAGTGGAGGTCGTGTTCGCGACCGAGACGGGGCCCCCCGCGTGTGATCCACGGCGGCTGACCGGGGTGGGGTTCAGGCAACGCAGCGCGCAGGCCCGCGCGCGCGTACCTGTTCGCGCGGCGGTGCCTCGCCCGGCGTGCGCCCGCGCGGAAGCCCGTCAGTCCATCTCGATCAGGTCCGCGAACGTCGGCTCACTCGCGGGATCGGGCTCGTCGAGCTGCGCGGGCCAGGTCGCCAGCCGGGTCGCGAGCGGCGCCTCCGCGAGCCGCGCGGGTGCGGCGGCGACCGCCTCGAGCTCGCGCCGGAGCGCGCTCCACGCCTGGCGCGGGGCCACCTCGGCGCGGCGATCACGCGCATGGCCATCGGCGAGCACCACGCCGGCGCGTGCCCGCGCGACGATCACGGCGAGTACGCCCTCGCGCAGCGCGGCGCGGAGCCGAGGGCCCGCGCGGCGGCGGCGACCACGTCCGCGGCGACGCCCGCGGGATCCGCCGCCCCGCCCCGCGCGGATGCGTCCCGGGCGCGTGCCTCGAGCGTGCCCAGCGCGCCGGCGTAGCGCAGCACCGTGGCCGTGAACACCTTGCGCGTGGGCGGGCCGAGCGAGGAGTCGGCGGCGAGCCGGTGCTCGAGGTCGATCCGCATCACGCGCTCGGTCAGCGGGTCGAGGCGCACGAGCGCGTCCGCGAGCGCGGCGTCGACGTGCACGAGGTCGTCGCGGGTGTTCGCGGGCCGCAGCTCGGCGGCGAGCGCCTCGGCGTACTCACCCGGCGCCTCGGCGAGCGCCGCGACGTGGGCGCGCGCCTGCACGCGATCGAGGAGCCGATGAGCCAGCACGAGGCCCGAGCATGAGCGCGCCCGCCCCGCGCAGCAAGCGCGCCCGAGGATCACGCGCTGTCGATCATCCGTGTCCCCGACCAACGTCCTCGTCATCTACGAAGGCGGCGTCAAGCTCGTCGATGTCGGCCTGGGCGTCGGCAGCTGGGCGCTGGCCGGCACGCCCCCACGGCCGCTGGTCTGCCCCGCCGCGGTGATCCACGATGGCGCCCTGTGGGTGATCGGTGGCTGCACCACGGGCGCGGGTCCATGCACCACCGCCGCCACCGTGTACAGCGCACCGATCAGGGCCGATGGCTCGCTCGGCACCTTCACGACGCTGACCTCGCTCCCCGCGGCCCGCGCGCACCTCACCGCGGCGGTCGGGAACGGCGCCCACGTGCTCGGAGGCGACGACACCGGCAACGCGAATCGCGGGACGAGCGTGCTGGCAGCGCCGAACAACCCGGACAACACGCTCGGCGCGTGGGGCGTGAGCCGGCCGCTCGCGAATGGCGAGTGGCGCGCGTCGGCCCGGGTCGTCGGCGACTGGATGTTCGTGCTGCAGTTCGACGCGCAGGTCGCGAAGCTCAGGTCACGATCTCGATCACGTTCCGCGTCACGTCGAGCGTGGCGGGGAACACCGCGAGCGGCCGGGTCGCGGGCGAGCGCAGCACCTCGCCGGTGAGCGCGAACCGCGAGCCGTGACACGGGCAGGTCAGGCGGGTGTTGGTCGGGTCGTAGCGAACCGTGCACCCGGTGTGGGTGCAGATCGCCGACAGCGCCGCCGCCTCGGTGGCGGTGGTGCGCACGATCACCAGCCGGCCCGCGGTGGTGTCGATCACCCGCGCGCCGCCGACCTCGAGCAGCGCCGCGTTGGCGCTGTCCCCGAGATCGACGCACACCCGGCCGGGGCCGCACGCCTCGACGCCGGTCGCCGGCGCGTCGACGAGATCGTCCGAGCTGGCGTCCGTGCCGCAGCCAAGGGCGAGTAGCGCCGCCGCCCCGGCGAACCCGCCGAGCACCGCGCGGCGCGAGCAGCCCGCGCACGCCGGATCGTCGGAGGGCGCGGTGGTGGAGGCGGCCCCGGTCGGATCGGGTGGTACGAGGAGGCCCGGTGGCACGAGCGGCAGGCGCGGCGACGACATCCCGTGAGCTTAGGGCCCGCGAACGGACATCTCAATCGCCCTCACGGCCGATCCATCCCCGGGGGCGTCGTTGCTCCTCGGTCGCGTACCGACGGGTACGCTTCCTCGTCGCGCCTCGCCCGCGGGGCGGCTCGACCGCGGTCATCGATCGATATGTCCGTTCGCGGGCCCTTACGTGACCGGCTCGGCATGTCACGCGTGCCCGATCACCTCGGGGCAGGTCGCGGGTGCGCGACGGGATCGCGGTGCCCGCGCGGTGGGGCTGACACGCGCGCCCGGTTGCCCCGACCCTCCCTCCCATGATCACGCTCCGCACGGTGCTCGCGTTCGCCGGGATGTCGGCGGCCCTCACGCTGGCCGCCTCCAAGTCCAAGGAGTGCGCGACCTGCGTCCCCGCGCCGACGGCCGCCGTCCCGCCGGAGTGCGCCGCCTACCAGGTCGCCGTCGACAAGCTCACGACGTGTGCGTCGCTGCCGCCGGCCAGCTGCGACGCGACCAAGCAGCGGTTCGAGGCCACCGCGACTTCGTGGGCAGCGACCCCCGCCGACGGGCGCACCGCGCTCGCAGCGACCTGCAAGAACGCCACGGAGGCGATGAAGGCGTCGGGCGAGGCCTGCAGCCACTGACGCGGACGCCGCCGCCGAAGGCCCCGCGGCAGGCACTCCCGACCGGCACCGACGGTCACGTCCGCGTCACAGGCACTCACGGGCCAGCGGGTTCTTCTTGCAGTTCTCGCTGATCTCGAACCTGCGCGTGCGATCGAGCTTGTCCTGACGGCGCCGGACGTCGTCCTTGTGGTGCTCGATCGCCGCCTGCTCGGCGCGCAGCGCCCGCAGCTGGGCCGCGGCGGCGGCGCGGCGCGCACATCGGCCGCGCGCTCGTACGCCGTGAGCGACGCCGCGATCCGGCCGTCGAGGCTGGCGAGCTGGGTGGTCAGCCCCTCGAGCTCGCGGCCGGCCTGCGCGGCCTCCTCGCGCGCCGCGCGCCGCGCCCGCTCCGCGTCCTGACGAGCGGAGATCGCCTCCGCCGATGCGCGCTGGCGATCGATCGCGTACCAGCCAAGCCCCGCCGCCGCGACCAGCGCGGCGACCGTGACCGTGACCATCCAGGTCGGTCGCTACCGCGCCGCGGTGTCGCGCCGCAGGGCGAGCTCGCCCTCGAGCCGCGCCTGGGCGAGGGCGGCTTCGAGCCGGGCGCGCTCGGCGGCCGCGGCCGTCTCGACGGTGACCCGCGCCGCTCTCTCGGCGGTCTCGCGCTCGCGTTCGCGCGCGATCACGGCCGCGCGCGCGGTGGCGGCCGCGGCCTCGATCGCCGCCCGGGCCTGGGTCTCGGCGTCGCGGCGGGTGCGGTCGCGGGCGGCCGCAGCCTCGATCACCGCCGCGCGCTCGGCCACGATCCGCTCCTCCTCGATCGCCCGCAGCTCCGCGAGCGAGGTCATCAACGAGCCTTCGAAGCGTGCCTGCATGAAGCGATCGACACGCCCCCGCGCCAGCGATTGCAGACCGAAAACGACGACGGGCGCCCGCGAAGGGGCGCCCGAGACGACAGCGACGGTCACGCGCGAGCCGGCTGGCCCGCGGTGGGTTGACGCGTTACATGCAGCCCTTGGCGAGCGGGTTGGCCTGGCACTCGGCCGAGATCTTCACGCCCTTGCGGCGCTCGGCCTTGGCCGCGGCCTGCTTGGCCTCGGCGATCCGCTGCTCCATCGCCGCCTTCTCCCCCTGGAGGCGGACGAGGTTGGCCTTGGCGTTCGCCCGATCGGCGTCGGTCTGGGCGGCGATCACGCCGTCGACCGCGGAGCCGAGCTTCTTGTCGAGGTCCGCGAGGTCCGCGGCGAGCCGCTCGACCTTCTCCTGGGCTTCCTGCATGTCCTTCTGCGCCTGCACCGCGATCTTCTCCGCCTCCTGCCGCTTGGCGCGGTCAGTCTCGGAGTCCTTCATACGGGCGACCGCGAAGAAGATCAGCGCGACGGCAGCGACCAGGGCGAATCCGGTGACGGCGAGCATCCACGTGGGGCGCTTCTTGGCGATGTCAGCGCGGCGCAGCTCCATCTCGTGCTGCAGGCGCTGCTGTTCGAGCGCGGCCTGCTGGCGCTGGCGCTCACCAGCCTCGGCTGACTCGACGCGCATGCGCGCCTCGCGCTCGGCACCCTCGCGAGCCCGCTCGATCTCGAGCTGCGCGTCGCGCTCGGCGCGGACGCGGGCCTCCTCGGCCTCGCGGGCGGTACGCTCGGCAGTCTCCTTCGCGAGGACCTTCTGCTCCTCGGCGGAGCGAACCGCCTGCTCCTCCTCCTGGACGCGGGTGTCCTCGATCTGACGGAGCTCGCGGAGCGAGAACAACACCGAATTTTCACGCTTCTCGGGCTGTGCCATGGCTCTGGGATCATTATCACGGTGGATCTCCCACGGCAACGCGATGTTGTGCGCGGGAGCGCCTTGCGATACATCGGGCAAACCGATGGGCTTTGTCGATCTCCACAGCCATGTCCTGTATGGCCTGGACGACGGCGCTCCGGACCCCGCGACCGCGGTGGCCATGCTCGACGCCCTGGCGGCCCTGGGGGTCACCGAGCAGTGCGTGACGCCCCACCAGAAGGCCGGGCAGTACCTGCCGGACCTCGCCCGCATCGAGACGACGCTGACCGCCCTCGAGGCGCTGCGCCAGCCCCGCCATCCCACGCTGCGGCTGGGGGCCGAGAACATGTGGGATGATGTGTTCTACCGGCGGGTGACCGACGACGCCATCCCGTCGTACCGGGGAACGCCGGCGTTCCTCGTGGAGATCCCGCCGCCGCTGATGCCGCCGGGCATGGCGGACCAGCTGTTCCGGCTGCGGATGGCCGGCAAGCTGCCGGTCCTCGCCCACCCCGAGCGCTACCACGCGCTGTGGGACGACGACGCCCTCGCCCGCTCGCTGCGCAACGTGTGTGCGTTCGTGGTCGACCTCGGCGCGGTCGCCGGGTTCCACGGCCGCCGCCAGACCAAGGCCGCGCGCCACCTCCTCGAGACCGGGCTCGCGTGTGCGGTCGCCACCGACGCTCACCAGGTCGGCGATCTGCAGCAGGCCGCGGCCGGGCTGGCGTGGATCGAGAAGAAGCTCGGGGCCGCGGCGGTGACGCGGCTGTTCGACCACGCGCCGCGCGCGATCCTCGCGGGCGACCTGCCGGATTGACGAGCCCGCCATGAGGCCATTGTGAAGCTCGCGGTGAACCTCGTCCTGTCGCTCGGGATGCTCGCCCTGTGCCTGTGGCTGGTGTGGCCGGGGCCGACCGCGCGCCACGAGCTCGCCCACGCGTTCCGCCAGCTCGAGCTCGCCGCGTTCCTGCCGTACCTCGTCGCGTGGACCGCGCTCCAGGGCGTGGTCCATGTGTGCCGGTCGCTGCGGTGGAACCACCTGCTCGCGCCGCTCGGCGTGCGGATCCCGGCCGGTCCGCTGCTCGCGATCTCGTCGGTCGGCTTCATGATGATCCTCGCCCTGCCCGCGCGCCTCGGCGAGTTCGTGCGGCCGAGCCTGCTGCGCCGGCGCGGCGTGTCGGCGACCGCGGCGCTCGGCACGGTCGCCGTCGAGCGGATCGTCGACGGCCTGATGATCTCGCTGCTGGTGTTCGCCGCGTTCTTCTCGCTGCGCGGCCCCGGCGCGCCGGGCTGGATGATGCCGACCGCGTACGCCGCGCTCGGCGTGTTCGCCGCCGCCCTGGTGTTCCTCGTGTTCGCGCTGTGGCGCGCCGAGCCGACGGTGCGGTTCTGCCTGCGGCTGTCGCTGGTGCCGCGGCTCGCGCCCCGGATCGCGGGCGTGCTCGAGCGCAAGCTGCTCGACATGATCCGGGGGTTCGCCGCGCTCAAGGACCGCAAGAACCTCGCCGCGTTCTGCGCGTGGAGCCTGGTGTACTGGACCGCCAACGGGATCGGCGTGTGGCTCCTCGCGCTCGCGTTCGGGCTGCCGCTGTCCCTCGTCGGCGGGCTCGCGGTGATGGGCCTCGTCGCCGTCGGCATCAGCCTGCCGAACTCGCCTGGCCTGGTCGGTCAGTTCCAGTGGCTGACGCTGCTCGGGCTGTCGCTGTACCTCCCCGGCGTCACCCAGGCCGGGCACCCGCTGCACGCCTCGGCGCTCGCCTACGCGATCACCCAGCACCTGCTCCAGGTCGGCTGGTACGTCGGGCTCGGGGTGCTGGGCGTGGCCTCGCCGTGGGTGTCGTGGAGCGACCTCCGCCGCGCGCCCGCCGACGACGGCGCGGCCGGGATCGCCGCAGCGCCGTGATCGGCGTGACGCCCCGCACGCCGGGAAACCTGGCGTCAGCCGCGCCGCAGCGTACCATCGGCGGGATGCGTACCCTGGTCGCCAGCCTCGTCGCCGTCGCGCTGACCGCGCTGCCGCCGGCCGCGCATCGCGCGCTCCGAGAAGACGATCGCGTACACCCGCGAGCAGGTGTGGCCGACCGCGGTCCGGTTCCTCGTCGTCGACGAGCACATCAAGGTCACCGAGAAGGACGCCGACGCCGGCTACGTGCTGTTCGAGCTGCGCGACGAGGGCAAGACCTACCGGGGCTCGCTCGAGGTGATGGCGATCGTTCGCGACGGGCGCACCAGCGTGCGGTTCGTCCTCCAGATCGAGGACCGCCCCGACTGGATCGAGGTCGCGATGCTGACCCGGCTCGAGCGCAAGCTGCGCGCCGAGCTCGGCACGCCCGCCCCGCCCCCGGCCAAGGATCCTCCGAAGGCCGCACCCAAGGACCCGCCGCCGGCCGCGCCGCCGCCCGACCAGGGTGGTCCGCCGATCTCGTCGACGCCCTGAGAGGTTGCGGAGCAAACTCGACCGGGGGTGGGGACCCTATGCGGCTTGCCGCGTGGGGCGGGGGCGGAGCCCCCGTGGGACTGACGGCGCCCCTGCGGGTGTGGCGCCGGGATTGGCGCTAGGCTGAAGGCCATGACGATCGTCGACCTGCGGTCCGACGCGGTGACCCGCCCCTCTCCGGCGATGCGCCGCGCGATGGCGGAGGCCGAGGTCGGCGACGACGTGTTCGGCGAGGATCCGACCGCGCGCCGGCTCGAGGAGCAGGTCGCCGCGCTGCTCGGCACCGAGGCGGCGCTGTTCGTGCCGAGCGGCACGATGGCCAACCAGATCGCGCTGCGCGCCCAGACCAAGCCCGGCGACGAGGTGATCGCGGGGCGCGACGCCCACTGCTGGCGGTCCGAGAGCGGCGCGCTGGCCGCGCTCGCCGGCGTGCAGGCGCAGATCCTGCCCGAGCACCGGTTCACCGCCGCCGACGTGCGCGCCGCATTCAAGTCGCCCGCCGATCCGTACAGCTCGCCGACCCGGGTGGTCGCCGTCGAGAACACCCACAACCTGGGCGGCGGCGTCTGCTGGGACCCGGCCCAGCTCGCCGAGGTCACGACCGCCGCCCACGCGCTCGGCATGGCGACCCACCTCGACGGCGCGCGGCTGTGGAACGCCGCGGTCGCCACCGGCGTGCCCGTGGCCACGCTGTGCGCGGGCTTCGACTCGATCAGCGTGTGCCTGTCCAAGGGCCTCGGCGCGCCCGTCGGCTCGCTGGTCGCCGGCAGCCGCGACCTGATCACGCGTTGCCACCGGCTCCGCAAGATGCACGGCGGCGGCATGCGCCAGATCGGCATCCTCGCCGCCGCCGGCCTGTACGCGCTCGAGCACCACCGCGCGCGCCTCGCGGAGGATCACGCCCACGCGCGCCTGCTCGCGGCCGCCATCGCGGGCTCGCCACACGCCCGGGTCGACCTCGACCGCGTCCACACCAACATCGTGATGATGGAGGTCGACGCCAGCATCGCCCTCGACCGCGTGATCGCCGGCGCGCGCGCCGACGGCGTGCTGCTGTGGGCCGCCGGCGCCCACCGGCTGCGCGCGGTCACCCACCTCGATGTCGATCGCGCGGGCGCCGAGCGCGCGGCCGCCGTGATCGTCGCCCAGCTCGCCGCCGCAGCGCTGTAGGTGATGGCCGGTGGTCTGCCCTCGCTCGTGCGCGGCGCGCTGATCGCGACCGTCGCGGCGTGCTCCGCCCCGGCGACCCTGTCGGAGCTGAGCGTCGCGGAGGCGCGGGCCGATGCCGGTGACACCGAGGGCGCGCTCGCGGCGTACCGCGCAGCCCAGGCGCGCTGCGGGGCGCTGCGGCCGGCGAGGCGGGCGCGGGCCGCGTGCAGCGACGCGCTGCTCGGCGAGGCCGAGGTGCTCGAGCGCGCGGGGCGCACCCCCGCGGCGATCACGGCGTACGCCGACATCCCCCGCCGCGCCCCCGACGATCCGACGACCTCGGCGATCGCGCTCCACCGCGCCGGCGGCCTCGCGCTGGCTGCGGGCGACGCGACCGGGGCATGGACCGCGCTGTGGCGGGTGGTGACGGACTACCCCGACGAGCCGTCCGCCGGCGATGCGCTGCGGACGCTGCTCACCGACGGGCGCGGGCGCGATCCGCGGGCGCTCGCGGATCAACTCGCGCAGCTGCTGACCCCGCTCGCCGAGACCACCGTCGCGGACAACCTCCTGTGGGCGCTCGCCGACCTCACCGAGCACGAGCTGGGCAACCCGGCGGCCGCGCGTGGCTACCACGACCGGATCCCCGTCGACCACCCGGGCAGCGGGCTCCGCGACGACGCGCGCTGGCACGCGGCGCGGCTGTCCCGCGCGCTCGGCGATCCGCGCGGCGCGGTGGACCGGCTGCGCGCCCTGCTCCGCACGCGCGAGGTCGCGCTCGGCGCCGGCTCGTACTTCTCGGTGTGGCTCGACGACGCCCAGCTCGAGCTCGGCCGCGTGCTGCGCGACGACCTCGGCGACCTGCCGGGCGCGCTCGCCGCGTTCGCCCGGCTGCCGGAGGACTACCCGGCGTCGATCCTGCGCGACGACGCGCTGTTCGAAGCCGCGCGCACCCACGCGCGCGCCGGCGACCGCGCGGCCGCGTGCGCCACGCTCGCCCGGCTCGCCGCGCAGGCCCCGGACTCCAAGTACGTGGCCCGGCGAGCCGAGATCGTCGCCCCGCTGCGTGGGGGCGCGTGCCCGTGAGCGCCACGATCCAGCTGACCGGCGTGCACAAGCGCTACGGCCGGCGCGAGGTGCTGACCGGCATCGATCTCGAGGTCCGGAGCGGCGCGCGGCTCGGCCTGATCGGCCCGGCCGCGACCGGCAAGAGCGTGATCTGCAAGCTCGTGTGCGGCCTCGAGCGGCCCGAGCGCGGGTCGATCCACGTGCTCGGCGAGGACGTCACCGCGCGCAGCGAGGCGGCGCTCGGGCCGCTGCGGCGCCGGATCGGCATGCTGTTCCAGAACTACGCGCTGTTCGACTTCTTGTCGGTCGAGCGCAACGTCGCGTTCCCGCTCGAGCAGCGCGGCGGCCTCACGCCCGACGAGCTCGCCACGCGCGTGCGCGACCGCCTGCGCGCCGTCGGCCTGGCGGGGAGCGAGCACAAGCTGACCGGCGAGCTGTCGGGCGGCATGAAGAAGCGCGTGGGCATCGCGCGCGCCACCGTGCTGGACGCCGAGATCGTGATCTACGACGAGCCCACCGCCGGCCTCGATCCGGTGACGACGCAGAAGATCTACGATCTGCTCGCCGCCGATCAGGCGCGCACCGGCGCCACCGTGCTCGCGGTGTCCTCGGACGTGGTCGCGCTCGCCGGGTTCGTCGAGGAGATCGCGTTCCTCTACGAGGGCCGGATCATCTACCGCGGCCCGGCGGCGACGATCGCCGACGCCCCCGATCCGCTCGTCCGCCAGTTCGTGCGCGGCGAGCTCGAGGGGCCGCTCGCGGACCTCCGCCAGGCGGACGCCAAGGCGGATCGATGATCGGCGAGCGCGCGCTGGCCGGCTTCGGCGCCGGCGCGATCAAGGTGGCGCAGGAGGTCGGCGGCATCGTCGTGCTGACCGGCCAGGTGCTGCGCGCGCTGCTGCCGCCGCGCGTCGACCTCCGCGAGCTCGTCAAGTATCTACACAAGATGGGCAACCGCTCGGTGCCGATCGTCGTGCTGACCGCGTTCTTCGCGGGCGCGCTGATGCTGCTCCAGGCGGCGCCGTTCGTCACCAGGTTCGGCGCCACCTCCCTCGCGGGCTGGGGCGCGGGCTACGCGGTGCTGCGCGAGATCGGGCCGATCCTGATCGCGCTGATGTTCTCGGGCCGGGTCGGCGCCAACAACACCGCCGAGCTCGCGACGATGACGGTCACCGAGCAGCTCGACGGCCTGCGCGCGCTCGCGATCGATCCGGTCGTGTTCCTGGTCGTGCCGCGCGTGATCGCGATGATCGTGATGATGGCGGCGCTCACCGTGATCGGCGACCTGGTCGCGCTCGTCGGCGCCAGCCTGGTGGCGCGCGTGATGCTCGGCATCGACCTCGCGACCATGTACGACTCGCTCGCCGAAAATCTACATCTGGCCGACTTCCTGCTGGGCGTCTACAAGTCCCTCGCGTTCGGCGCCGCGATCGCGATGTCCTCCTGCTACTTCGGCGTGGCCGTGCGCGGCGGCGCGGTGGGCGTGGGCAAGGCGGTCAACGCCGCGGTGGTGGCGGCCGCGGTCTCGATCATGCTGCTCGACTTCTTCCTCACCTACCTGGTGGGCTGAGCCATGGCCTCCTTCATCACCGCCCGCATCGAGCGATCGATCTCCCGTCTGGGTGGCGCGATCGTGGGCGTCAGCCTCGCGGCCGTCGAGCTGTGGCAGGTCCTCCTCGGCACGCTCGCGGGCATCATCCGCGGGCTCCAGCAGCGCGGCGACGTGCGCGGGCGACCGCGCGGCGAGCTGGTCCGCCAGCTCCACGCCGTCGGCAACAAGAGCGTGATCTTCATCGCGGTCACGCTCGGCTTCATCGGCATGGTGATCACGTTCGAGGCGTGCAACCAGCTCGCGCGCGTGACCGGCGACTACTCGCAGGTCGGCAGCCAGCTCCTCCGCCTGATCGTCTCGGACTTCGGCCCGACGCTGACCGCCCTGATGCTGGCCACCCGCGTCGGCGCCGGCATCGCCGCCGAGATCGGGTCGATGAAGGTGACCGAGCAGATCGACGCGCTGCGGATGAGCGGCGTGCTGCCGATCGACTACCTGATCGTGCCGCGGTTCGTCGCGACGGTGCTGATGACGGTGATGCTGTCCGTCCTCGGCGGCGCGGTGATGTACCTCGCGGGCGGGCTGACCGCGCAGTCGTCGTTCGGCGTGAACCCGGCGATCTTCTTCGACATGGGGACCATCCGCGGCCGCCACGTCGTGATGTTCCTGGTCAAGGCGGTCAGCTACGGCGCCGCCATCCCGATCATCGCCGGCTCCTGCGGCCTGCGCGCGCGCGGCAGCTCCGAGGGCGTGGGCCAGGCCACCACCCAGGCCGTGATCGGCGGCTCGTTCGCGGTGATCGTCCTCGACTTCCTGATCTCGATGGCGGCGCTGTTTCTCACCGGGGGCGACCTGTGATCCAGCGCCCCGCGACGCCCGACGGCGCCCGCGCATTCGTCGAGTGGCGCGACGTCCACAAGGCGTTCGGCGGCAAGCCGGTGCTGCGCGGGATGAGCCTCGCCGTGAACAAGGGCGAGGTGATGTTCATCATCGGCACCTCGGGCGTCGGCAAGTCCGTCACGATCAAGCACCTGATCGGCCTGCTCCGCATCGACGCCGGCGAGATCTGGTTCGACGGCACGCGGCTCGACCAGCTCACCGAGCGCCAGCTCGCGCCCTACCGCAAGCGCATCGGCATGGTGTTCCAGGCATCCACGCTGTTCGACTCGATGACGCTCGCCGAGAACGTCGCCCTGCCCCTGCGCAAGCACGGCAAGCTGTCCCACGACGCCGCCCTCGAGGAGGCCCGCCGCCGGCTCGCGCAGGTCTACATGGCCGAGCACGCCGAGCGCTACCCCGCCGAGCTGTCGGACGGCATGCGCAAGCGCGCCGCGATCGCGCGCACCCTGGCGCTGTCGCCCGAGGTGGTGCTGTTCGACGAGCCGACCACCGGCCTCGACCCCGTCAGCGCGCGCCGCGTCGATCGCCTGATCCGCGAGCTCGCCGACAAGCTCGGGGTGACCGCGGTGGTGGTCTCGCACGACCTGCCCTCGATCTTCGGGATCGCGGACCTGGTCGCGTTCCTCTACCAGGGCTGCGTCCACGCGGTCGCCACGCCCGCCGAGCTGCGCGCGTCCGCGGATCCGATCGTCCAGCAGTTCATCACCGGGCAGTCGAGCGGGCCGATGGAGACGCCGGGGTTCTAGTCCTTCGGGCGCCCGATGACGCGCCAAGGCTGGCGCTTGAGGACCTTGCCGATCGCCTTGGCGTCCTCGGGGAACTCGGGGTCGGTCATGATCCGGCCGAGCGAGCCCTCGCCGCGCGCGAGCCGGCCGCGCAGGTCGGCCACGATGGCGAGCAGCGGATCGAGCTTCGTGATCACGGCGCGGGCGCGGGTGATCGTCTCGTCGAGCCGTGCGAGGGGATCGTGGGCCGCGAGGTGGCCGCTCACGCGGGCCGTGCGCTCGCGCAGCGCGGCGACGATCGGGGCGAGGCGATCGAGCGTGGCGCGGACCGCGGTGATGGTGGCGCGGGTGTCCTCGAGCACGACGGCGAGCCGGTCCGTGCCGCGCTGACCGCCGAGGGCGCGGTCGTAGGTGGTGCCGGCCTCGGCGACCAGCCCGCGCGCCCGGGCCACGAGCGGCGCGATCCGCGCGAGCAGGGCGGCGTCGGCGGCGGGGTCCCCGGCGAGCTCCGCGGCGAGCACCGCGATGCCCTCGCGCAGAGCGGTCAACTCGGGGCCGACCTCCTCGACGAACGCGCGGAACGTGATCATGTTCGCCCACGTCCGGGACAGCACGGTGTCGAGGCTCGGCGGGTCACTCCCGCGCAGCTGCTCGCCCTCGCGGACCGAGGGGCCGGGTTCGCCGCGGGGCGCCGCGACCTCGAGGTACTTCTCGGACAGGATGCCGCGCGACGACACGAACACCTCGGCGTCGGCCGGGACCTTCCACACCTCGCCCTCGTCGATGGTGACCACCGCGACGGTGCCGAGCTCACCACCGAGCGGGGTGGCCGCGCCGCGCGGGACCGCCATCAGCGCCTCGATCCGGCCGATCGGCTGCCCACCCACGACCAGCGGCGCGTGCTCGCGGAGCCCGGCGCTGTGGTGGAAGTAGATCCGGATCCGCGTGGGCGACCCGATCTCGATGTGGTCGAGCACGAACAGCACGAACAGGATCGAGGCCGCGAGCAGCAGCAGCGTGATCGCGCCGACCCGCCGGGTCAGGCGCTCGTCCTGGGCGAGCAGGCTCACGTCACTCCTTCCAGAAGAACTTCCACGGATTGCGCTTGAGGTCGCGCAGCAGCTCGCGGAGGTCGCTGTACAGCTCGTCCTTGGACAGCAGCGCCCCGGCGGTCCCCTTGCCGGCGCGCAGATCGGTGACGAGCGCGTTCGAGCTGTCGAGCAGCGTGCCGGCGCGGCCGACCACCCCGGCGGCACCGTCGAGCGCGCGGTCGACCGTGGCGAGGCGCGCGTCCGTGATCAAGCCGGTGACGCGGGTGGCGTCGGTCAGGAGCGCGGTGGCGCGCGGCGTCAGCTCCGTCATCGTGCTGCGCGCGGCGTCGAGCGTGGCGTCCGCGCTGGCGAGCAGATTCGCCACCGGCTTGCCGTCGCCGAGGCCGGCGTTGACCTTGGCCAGCGTGGTCTTGCCCTCGGCCGCCAGCCCCGCCGCCGAGCTCAGCAGCTCGCCGATCTGCGTGCGGTTGTCGACCAGCAGCTTGTTGAGCTCGGCGACCGCGCTCGCGCTGTTCGAGAGCAGGTGCTTGATCGCGTCGCGGTCATCGCGGAGCACGCTCGACACGCCGTCGAGCACCTCGTACAGGCGCGCGACCACGAGGTCGGTGCGCGGCGGGTTCTTGACGCGAGCGTCATGGATCACGGCGCCCGGCGCGATCGGCGGGCTGCTGCCAGTCCGTGCCCGGCACGACCTCGAGGTACTGCTCGCCGAGCACGCCGGCGGTGTTGATGAAGAACTCGGCGTCGGCGCGGATCGCGTCGCGCACGCGGTCCTCGACCCACGCGGTGACCCGCACCTGCACGCGCTGGCCGAGCACCGGATCGAGCTTGCCGCCGCGGAACTCGACGTCGGTGATCTTGCCGACCTTGATGCCCGAGACCTTCACGGGCGCGCCGGGCTGGAGGCTGCCGATGTAGTCGTAGTCGAGCTCGAGCTCGAAGCCCGAGCGCAGCGAGAAGTTGCCGAGCACGAAGATGAAGCCGAGCAGGATCGCGCTCGACACCAGGATCAGGAGCCCGACCTTGAACTCGAGGCCGCGTTCACGCATCCGACGGAGCGTAGCCGATCCATCGCCGAAACCGGCGAGAGGCCCGCGTGGTGCGAGCCTCTCACGTCAGGGAGCGAACCTGGCAGCTACTGCTGCTGCCAGCCGCCGCCGCCCTGCTGCGGCGGGTAGCCACCACCGCCCTGCGGCGGGTAGCCACCACCGCCCTGCGGCGGGTAGCCACCGCCCTGCGGCGGGTAGCCACCGCCCTGCGGCGGGTAGCCACCGCCCTGCGGCGGCGGGGCCTGGGGGCCCTTCTTGAACAGCCGCATCGCCTCCTCGTACGCGGCCGGGGCGGCCATCATGAGGACGCCGAAGAACGCGACGATCCGGATCAGCATGTGCGCCATGATCAGGATGGCGCCGATGCCCAACTTCATGTGGAGCATCAGGCCGAGGCCCATCAGGATGACCATCACCGGCAGCCAGCCGATCAGCACGGCCGCGAACACTGGCGCGAGCGAGTCGACCGGGCGGAGCGCCGGGGGCAACTTCTGCGGCGGCACCACGAACGCGATGCAAAGGACGCCGATCGCGGACACCGCGAACATCAGCAGGAACAGCACCGATCGAAGATCACACCGCCGTGCAAGCTGAACTTGAACGCGCGGGTCAGCGATATCGATGAAGCCCGGGGATCATCATGCCGGCGCCGACCGCGATCACGATGCGCGCGATCTGGTCCTGCGGCGTGTGCGATGCGCGCCAGCAGCCCGAACACCAGCACGGCGTAGCCCATCATGTAGAGCCCGCCGCCGGGACCGCTGCCACCGGCTGCAAAGATGCCGTAGTAGGACACGGCGAACGGGATCCACTGGAGGACCGCGGGCGGCACCTTCTCGCGGATGTGCGGCGGGGCTGCAGCGACGAGGAGGTACAGGCCACCGGCGACGAGCGGCCAGATGACGCTGTCCCAGCCGAAATCCTGGAGGGGCATCCTGAACGGGCTGAGCCGGATCGGCAGGACGATCGACGCGACGAGCGCGATGCCGGCGAGGAACAGCACCTTGCGCTGGAGCGAGGCGTCACGCAGCGCGGACACCGGGAACCCGAAGATCGTGCCCGGCGCCGACTGCGGCACGCCGCGCGCGATGTTGTCGAGCGGGCCCGGGGCGTCGGCCTGGCCGTACGGGTTCGGCTGCGCCTGGCCATACGGGTTCGCCTGCGCCTGCGGCTGGCCGTACGGGTTCGGCTGCGGCGGCGGCTGGCCGTACGGGTTCGGCTGCGGCGGCTGCTGGCCGTACGGATTCTGCTGCGCCTGCGGTGGCTGCTGACCGTATGGGTTCGGCTGCGCCTGCGGCGGCTGCTGACCGTACGGGTTCTGCTGCGCCTGCGGCGGCTGGCCGTACGGGTTCGGCGCCTGCTGCGGCGGCTGCTGCCCGTACGGGTTCTGCTGCGCCTGCGGCGGCGGCTGCCCGTACGGGTTCTGCTGCGCCTGCGGCTGGCCGTACGGGTTCGGCGCCTGCTGCGGCGGCTGCTGACCGTACGGGTTCTGCTGCGCCTGCGGCGGCTGGCCGTACGGGTTCGGCGCCTGCTGCGGCGGCTGCTGACCGTACGGGTTCTGCTGCGGCGGCGGCTGGCCGTACGGGTTCTGCGCCTGCTGCGGCGGCTGACCGTAGCCCTGGGCCTGCGGCGGCGCGAAGCCACCTGGCTGCGGACCGGGAGCCCCGGGACCTGCGCCCTGCGGCGGCTGCTGCGCGATGATCGGCGCGGCGTAGCCGAACATCGTCTTCGCGGGCTGGGTCGCGGGCGCGCCCTGCTGCATCGGCGGCATGGGTCGGCCGCACGTGCCGCATGCCGGCGCGTTCGTCAGCACTGCCGCTCCGCAGTACGGGCACGGCCTGGTTGGTGTCGCCATTTTGGAGATCCCCTGTCCTTTCGAGGGGGAACGGTATCCCACGGGTCCCGGTTTCCGCAACGAAGTGAGATCGTTTTGCCGTCCACCACGAATCGCCGGGACGCCACAGGTGGGGTAGCAATGATGGGGTGGCTCGCCGGTTGCCGGGGTTCGAAGCCGTACGAGGTGGTGCCATCGAGGTGCGCATCGCCGAGGCCACCGTGCGCGCGTACCCCGACGAGAGCCTCGCCGCGGCGGCGCTCGCGAGCGGGACGCGGATCCTGTCGCGGTCGCTCAAGTACCACCGGCCGCGCACGTTCTTCTGCCTCGAGGGCCACTGCAGCGGCTGCCTGGTCCGGATCGACGGCGCGCCCAACCAGCGAGCGTGTGTTGCGCCGTGCACGCCGGGCGCCGAGGTCGGCACCCAGAACGCGTTCCCGTCGGCGGAGATCGACCTGCTGGGCGCGGTCGACTTCGTGTTCGCGCGCGGGATGGATCACCACACGCTGATGACCGGCTCCTCGGTGCTCAACAAGCTCGCGAACAAGGTCGTGCGGCAGCTGTCGGGCCTGGGCAAGCTGCCGGACCGGCCGGCCACCAGCCTGCCCGCGGTGGAGACCCTGACCCCCGACGTGTGTGTGATCGGCGGCGGCCCGGCCGGGCTCGCGGCGGCGACGCTGACCGCGCGCGCGGGCCGCACGACCGTGCTCGTCGACGATCAACTGCGGCCGGGCGGCAGTCTCCGCACCGATCCGCGCACCGGGCGAGCGCACGCCGATGCGGCCTGGGAGGGCGCGCTCGCGGCCGGAGTGACGGTGCTCGTGCGCTCCACCGCGATCGGTTATTTCCCCGAGGACACCGGTCCCGAGGACCGCGGCGGGGTGCTCGCGGTGGCCGCCCCCGACCGCCTGATCCGGGTCGTGGCACCGCGCTGGATCTGGGCGACAGGTGGGTACCCGGTCAACCTGCCGTTCCCCGACAACGATCGCCCCGGCGTGATCGCCGCGCGCGCGGTCGGCCGCCTGCTCGTCGATCACGGGATCCTCGCAGGCGACAAGGTGTGCATCATCGAGCCGCCGGCCGAGCCGCGGATCACCGCCGATGTCGATGCGCTCGCCGCCGCGCTGCGCACCGCCGGCGCCGAGGTCACGCGGCTCCCGCTCGAGGCCGTCGTGGGCACCCGCGGGCGCGGGTGGGCGACCGCCGTCGACACCGCGGCCGGCAAGCTCGACTGCGACGTGATCGCGGTCGCCGCTCTGCCCGCCCCCGCATCCGAGGGGCCACGCCAGCATGGCTGTCAGGTGCTGCTCGACGCCGCGGCGGGGGGGTTCCGCGTCGTGATCGACGACGACGGCCGCACGAGCACCCCGGGTGTGTGGGCGTGCGGCGACGTCACCGGGTATCTCGGGCCCGCCGCCGCCGCCGCGCACGGGGCGCGGATCGGCGCGCGCGTGGTGGAGGGCTGATGTCGGGAAAGATCGTCCTGTGCCGGTGCGAGGACATGACCCTCGCGGACCTCGAGCACTCCGTGGCGCGCGGCTACCGCGACATCGAGGAGGTCAAGCGCTACACCGGGTTCGGCACCGGCCCGTGCCAGGGCAAGGAGTGCCTCGCCGTGGTGGCGCTGCAGCTCGCGCGTGTCACCGGCCAGCCGCCCGCGACCATCCGCCCGTTCACGTCGCGCCCGCCGCTGGCGCCCACGCCCATCAAGCTGCTCGCGCGCGACCCCGCGGCGCACCGATTCGCCGACGACCTCGAGGACGACGAGGCGGGCGGCTGATGCAGGCGGGCATCGACGACGAGGACGACGAGGCGCGCGCCGACGCGTCTGGAGAGATCAAGCTGCCCACCACGCTCGAGGGCACCAGCGGCCCCCTGCCCGCGCACGCCGAGATCGTGATCGTCGGTGGGGGCGTGATCGGGCTGTCGATCGCCTACCACCTCGCGAAGCGCGGGCTGACCGACGTCGTGGTGATCGAGCGCGGCTACCTCGCCGAGGGGGCGTCGGGCCGCAACGGCGGCGGCATCCGGCAGCAGTGGTCGACCGAGATCAACATCCGCCTGATGCAGGAGTCCGTCGAGCTGTGCCGGCGGTTCGCCGTCGACCTCGGCGTCAACGTCTGGTTCCGCCAGGGCGGCTACCTGTTCCTTGCGCGCAGCACCGCTGAGGTCGCGCGCCTCGAGAAGAACATCGCGCTGCAGAACCGGTGCGGTGTGCCGACGCGGATGCTCGATCCCGAGGAGGCGCGCACGATCGTCCCCGAGATCAACCTGCGCGGCATCGTCGGCGCGGCCTACAATCCGAGCGACGGCATCCTGTTCCCGTGGCCGTTCCTGTGGGGCTACGCCCGCCAGGCCGCCGTGCTCGGCGCGCGCATCTTCACGCAGACGCCCGTCGACGGCCTGACGCCGGTGGCGACGGGCGGGTACGACGTCCACACCCCGCGCGGCGTGGTGCGCGCGCGCCGCGTCATCAACGCCACCGGCGCGTGGTCCCCGGTGCTCGCGAAGCTGATCGGCGTCGAGGTCCCCACCCATCCGATCCGCCACGAGATCTGCTCGAGCGAGCCCCTCAAGCCGTTCCTCCGCCCGATGGTGTCCGAGCTCGCGAGCGGCCTGTACTGCAGCCAGTCGATGCGCGGCGAGATCGTCGGCGGCGTCACCATCCCCAGCCACGGCGCGACCTACGACATGGGCTCGACCCTCGAGTTCCTCGCGACCTACGCCCGCCGCCTGGTGCGCCTGATGCCGATCCTCGGCGACATCAAGATCCTCCGCCAGTGGGCCGGGCCGTACGACCAGTCGCCCGACGGAAACCCGATCCTCGGCGCCGCCCCCGGCCACCCCGACTTCTTCCTCGCGTGTGGCTTCGTCGGCCACGGCTTCATGATGGCCCCGATCGTGGGCAAGCTGTACGCCGAGATGCTCACCGGCGGCGCCACGCACGAGATCTTCGAGCGCTACACCCTCGACCGATTCACCGACGGCAGCGGCGCCCACCACCCCCGCGAAGACTTCAACATCGGTTAGGGCCCGCCGATAAATAATACGGTTTACTTATCCCGCTGAGAGGATCGTTATCGGCCGCGCCGATGACGAAGCCGATCAAGAAGAAGCCTACCAAAAAGGCGGGCGAGAAAGTCCGTTGCGAAGAAGCCCACCAGACGTGTCAGGAGAGCCGCTACGACGAAGCGAGCGGTGACGTTCATGGAGGAACGCGCGGCTCGAGAAGCGAAGATCCGAGACCGTTACGTGAACTTGAAGAGCAGCCTGACGGAGCGTGCTCGCAGGCTGTTCGTGTCGAGCGAGGCGATCGCCTTCGGCTACGGCGGCATCGCGGCTGCGGCTCGTGCGACGGGGATGGCGCCGAGCGTGATCGGAAAAGGAATCGCGGAAGTGCGTGCGATCGATGGTGGCACCACACCAACCCTGGGCTTCCACCGAAGCCGGCGACCCGGTGGCGGCCGCAAGAAGGCGACGGAGAAGGACCCGACGTTGCTCTCGGATTTGAAGACGCTGGTCGAGTCCACGACACGTGGCGATCCGGAGTCGCCGCTCTTGTGGACGGCGCGGAGCCAACGAAACATCGTCGCCGCGCTCAAGGAACAAGGCCATCCGTCGAGCATGAGGTTGGTGTCACGTCTGCTCAAGCAGCTCGGCTATAGCCTTCAGGCGAATCGCAAACGGCTTGAAGGCGCACAGCACCCGGACCGCAACGCCCAGTTCGAGAACATCAACGAGGAGATCCGGCTACGACTGGACGCAAACGAGCCGGTCATCTCCGTCGACACGAAGAAGAAGGAACTGGTGGGGCAGTACAAGAACGGAGGCCGCGAACTCCGAGCCCACGGTGACCCAGAAGACGTCAAGGTCCATGACTTCGTTGACCCCGAGCAGGGGAAAGCGGCGCCCTACGGCATCTACGATCTTGCGGAGAACGAGGCATGGGTCAGTGTCGGCCTCAGCCACGACACCGGCGAGTTCGCAGTGCAGACGATCCGCACCTGGTGGAAGGAGATGGGCGCGCCGAGATATCCCGACGCGAGTTCGCTCCTGATCACGGCCGACGGTGGTGGAAGCAACGGCTACCGGCTGCGGCTGTGGAAGCTCGAGTTACAGGGACTCGTCGACGAACTCGGTTTCCCCATCACTGTTTGTCACCTGCCGCCGGGGACGAGCAAGTGGAACAAGATCGAACACCGGTTGTTCTCGGCCATCACCAAGAATTGGCGAGGCAAGCCGCTCATCACCCATCAGGTCATCGTGAACCTGATCGCCGCCACGACGATGAAGACGGGCCTCACCGTGCGACGCCGTATTGATGAACGCATCTATCCGAAGGGTCGCCGGGTTTCGGACAAGGAACTCGCGCTCGTGAACCTCGAGCCTCACGCCTTCCACGGCGAGTGGAACTACACAATTCACCCCACGAGGTCGGCATGACGAGCCGATCAGTTTGTGCGTAAGAGACGCTATGCGCGCTCTCGAACGCGGCCCGGTAGGGCCCGGGATCGATGCGGAACAGCGGCTGCCCCGCCTTGACGTCGGCACCCTCCTCGAACAGCCGCTTCTGCACGATCCCGTTGACGCGCGCGCGCACCTCCGCGATCCGGTAGGTCGACGTGCGCCCGGACAGCTCGCGGGTCAGCGTGACGGGCCGGGGCGTCACGGTGACCACGCCGACCTCGAGGGGCGTGCCCCCGGCGGGCTGGGCGGCGGGCTGCGCTGGCGAGTCCGTGCCACCCGCGGCGGCGGCGAGGAGGAGCAACACGATGGCGGGCGTTGGGGACATCGACGACCAGGGGGAGAGGCGGCGCGAGCGCGGGCGGCGCGGCAGTGGAGCTGCGCGCACCCTCGGGCCCGCGAATGGACAACTCGATCGATGATCGCGGGCGAGCCGCCCCGCGGGGGAGGCGAGACGCGCGAGCGCCCCCGTCGGTACGCGACCGAGGAGCAACGACGCCCCCCGGGATGGATCGACCGCGAGGGCGATCGAGATGTCCATGCGCGGGCCCTTCGCTGGCGCGGACCGAAGATGGTGTGTTGCGGAGTGTGTCGGCGCTCAGCGGCATCCACCCCGAGCGCCGTGGCGACACGTCGCGGCGCCCTGCCCGTTCCGGCAGGCGCCCCGACGGCGTGTTACACCCGGCCTGTGTCGATCCTCGCCTCCCACTCGATCGGGTTCGTCGGCGCTGGCAACATGGCGGAGGCGCTGATCCGCGGCCTCGTGCGCGGCGGCCACGTCCCCGCAGCCGGCGTCACGGCCTCGGCGCCGCGCCGCGAGCGTCTCGACGAGCTCGTGGCCAGCTACGGCATCCGGGTCACCACGACGAACCGGGAGGTCGTGCAGGCCGCGAACCTCGTGATCTTCAGCGTCAAGCCGCAGATCCTCGACAAGGTGCTGCGCGAGGTCGCCGACCAGATGAGCCCCGGCACGCTCGTGATCTCGATCGCCGCGGGGGTCGACACCGAGGCGATCGAGGCGGTCCTGCCCGACGGCGTCCGCGTGGTCCGCGCGATGCCGAACACGCCCGCGCTGGTCGGCGCGGGCGCCACGGCGATCTCGCCGGGCCGTCACGCCAGCGAGGCCGACCTCGCGACCGCCCGCGCGGTGTTCGATGCGGTCGGCATCACGGTGACGCTCGACGAGAGCCACCTCGACGCGGTGACCGGCCTGTCGGGCTCAGGGCCCGCGTACATCTTCCTGATCCTCGAGGCGCTCGCCGACGCCGGCGTCAAGATGGGGCTGTCGCGCCGCAACGCGCAGCGGCTCGCCGCGCAGACGGTGATGGGCTCGGCCAAGATGCTGCTCGAGACCGACGAGCACCCCGGCCGCCTCAAGGACATGGTGACCTCTCCGGGTGGCACCGCGATCGCGGGCCTGCACACGCTCGAGCAGGGCGGCCTGCGCACCACGCTGATCAACGCGGTCGAGACCGCGACCAAGCGCGCGCGCGAACTCGGCCGCGGCGGCAAGTGAAGATCACCGAGCAGGCCGGCGCGGTGACGTTCGACGTGCTCGTGCAGCCGCGCGCGTCGCGGGCCAAGCTCGGCCCCGTGCACGACGGGCGGCTCAAGGTGGCGGTGACGTCCCCACCGGTCGATGGCGAGGCCAACCAGGCCGTCATCGATCTGCTGGCGCGCATCCTCGGCGTGCCCCGCAGCGCGATCGAGGTGATCGCGGGCATCACGTCGCGGCGCAAGACGGTGCGAGTCACGGGGATCACGACCGCCACGATCGAGGCGCTCGCGCGATGACCTGCGGCCGGCCGACCCGTGCCGCCGTGCTCGTCGCGGCTCTGGGCGGGGCGTGCGCGGGCGACACCGGCACGCTCGATCTCTCGCTCGTGACCGCACCGGGCTCGCCGCTGCTCGACGATGTGACGCGGCTCCGGATCACCCTGACCAGCCCGCGGACCGTGCTCGAGGCCACGCGCGGCGCCGACGGCTTCGAACTCGTTCTCGAGGTCGAGGCGCGCGGCCAGACCGCGGCGTTGCTGGTCGAGGCGCTCGATGCCGGCGGCGCGCTCGTCGCGGGCGGCCAGTCGCCGCCGTTGCAGCTCGGCCCGGTGACCGCGCGCGTCGCGATCTACGTCGCCCCGCCGTTCGACATCCTGCCTGCGCCGGTCGCGGCGCCGGCGGCGATCACCGATGTCGGCGTCGGCCCGCTCGCGTACGGTGCGGTGCTCGCGGGCGGCCGCACCGCCGCCGGCGCGCCCACCGATGACCTCGCGATCTATAACGCCTTCGATCACACGCTGACCGCGGGGCTGCCCCTGCCCGCCGCGCGCGCCGGGCTCGCGGTCGGGGTCGGTGGCGGCGGCCGCGTGTACCTGTTCGGGGGCACCAATGTCGCGGACGAGCCGACCGGCACCTTGTGGAGGTTCGACACCACGACCGCGCCGAGCGGCGCCTACGTCGAGCTCGCGGACGTGCCCGGGTTCGCGCGCACCGGCGCCGCGCTGGTGGCCATCGGCCCCGACCAGTTCCTCGGCACCGGCAGCCCGGTGGTCGAGGTCGCAGCCAGCACGGTCGCCCTGCGCGCGGACCTGTCCGCGCTCGGCCGCGGCGCCAGCACCGTCGACGCCGCGGGCGCCCGCGGGGCGGTGTTCGCGGGGACCGAGGGCATCACCCGGCTCGCCGACGGAGCGGTCACGATGCTCGCGCCGGCCCCGCGCCTGGGCGCCGTGGTCGCCGCGCTGCCCGACGGCGGCGCCGCGATCACGGGCGACGCGTCGGAGGAGCTCGTGCGGCTCGGGCGCACCGGCGACCTCGCGGTCACCACGGACTTCCTGCCCGCGGGCTGCGCCGCCACAACGCTGGTCGCGACGTCGCGGCACCTGGTGCTGGTGTGCCGTGACGCGACCTACGCCTACGACGCCGGCACGCTCGCGCTGGTCGCGTGGCGACCGGTCGGAGGCACCGCCGCCGCGCCGCTGCCGAACGATCAGGTGCTGATCGTGACCGCGGCCGGGCTCGCCCTGTTCACGCCCCCACCGGGTTGATCAAGTCCGATGCCCGCGTGAGGCGCACGGCGGTTCTGCTGCTCGGCCTTGCCGGCCTGACCGGGTGTGACCAGGTGTTCGCGCTCGAGCTCGCCGCGGGGCGCGCCCGCGACGGCGGCACAGGCAGCGGGACCGCGGGGTGCATCCCCACGGCGTTCACCGAGCCGTTCGAGGACGTGGCGGTGGGCAGCGACGGGTGCCTGCCGTGGGGCAACGCCGGTGGCAGCGGCGCCACCCCGACGCGCGAGGCGGGCCCGCTCGTGGCGTTCGAGCCGGGCGGGGTGTTCGTCGAGCACGAGCGCGTGCTCGCGCTGGCGTCGACGTACACCACCCTCACGGTGCGCTGGGCCGACGGGGCGCGCGAGCTCGCCTTCACCGAGGTGGGAAGCCTGCGCGGCTTGCCGCGTAGGGCGGGGCAGAGCCCCGTGGAACTGAGGCCCCGCGTGCACCGCGCGTTGCCGCCGGCACGTGGACCTCGTTGCGTTTGGCAACACCCGCGCACCGCGCGCCGCCGATCGCCCCGCCAACCCCGCGGAACGACGATCGCCCGGCCGGCCGGCGCGAGCACGGCGTATGCTTGATGCCCTGGTATGATGTTGCGTTCTGGCACGTGGAGGAGCGCCCTGGCGGCCACCCTGGTCGTCGCGCTCGCCGGCTGCCCGGGTGCCGACGACCCCGACCTGGCCGGGCCGTGCCCCGACGGCGCGGCGACCTGCCCGGCCGTGTGTGACCAGGTCCGCACGGTCGGCGAGTTCGAGCTGTGCACGACGCGCGAGGCCGATGCATACACGGTGGTCGCGCGGTTCATCGGCGCGGGCGCCCTCGACCCGGGCCGCAGCGAGATGCGGGTGGCCGGCGAGGTGGTCCCGGTCGCGCCGGTGTTCGACGCGGCGACCCAGACCCTGACCCTGCGCGGCACCGACCTCGCGCCCGGCAAGTACAGCGTGCTGCTGCGCGCGTGGACTGACGCCGCCCGCCCGGTGCGCCCGCTGTTCGTGCCGATGTGGATCGGCAATGGCGGGTACGCCGACTTCACGTGGCACGACGCGATCCTCTACCAGATCGTCACCGACCGGTTCCTCGACGGCGATCCCACCAACAACCTCGACAACACGGTGGGGGACCTCGCGCGCGTCGACGACCCGCGCAGCACCTGGCAAGGCGGCGACTTCGCCGGCATCACCGCCAAGATCCGCGACGGCTACTTCGAGGCGATGGGGATCAACACGCTGTGGATCAGCTCGCCGATCATCAACTCGCACAGCTCGCAGCCCTCGGTCGGGCTCAGCGATCCGCGCCGGTTCGCCAGCTACCACTCGTACCACCCGATCGCGACCGGCTACACCCACCTCGACGATCTCGGGTTCGCCACGCCGATCGAGCCGGCGTTCGGCTCGGCCGCCGAGCTCCACGCGCTGATCCGCGAGGCCCACACCCGCGGCCTCCGCGTGATCCCCGACTTCGTCGCCAACCACGTGCAGCGCGAGGCCGCGCTGTTCCGCGCTCACGAGGGCTGGTTCTTCCCCTACAACGCGTGCGACGGGCGCTGGGACATCGCGCGGATCGGCTGCTGGTTCACCAGCGACATGCCGGACTTCGACTTCGGCGGCAGCCCCGCCGCGGTGCAGGCGGTCGTCGACCACGCGCTGTGGATGATCCAGGAGTTCGATCTCGACGGGTTCCGCGCCGACGCGCTCAAGCACATGGACGACGCGATGGTGCGCGCGCTCAAGGCCGCCGTCGTCGCCGAGATCGAGACCACCGTCAACGATCACGACCAGACCGTCGAGCCGAGCGTGTTCTACATGGTCGGCGAGTCGCTCGGCGGGTGGGCCCGCTACCACGTCCGGCCGGACATGGTGCAGGGCCAGGTCGACGAGCAGTACTACAACCAGACCAAGGCGGCGCTGTTGACGTTCGCGAGCAGCGTGCGCAACCTCGCCGACTTCGCGCTCTACAACGACACCGCGTACCTCACGCCGCAGGACACGATGGGCGGCCGCGGCGGGTTCCCCGGCGCGATCATGGGCAACTTCTTCGGCAACCACGATCAGGTGCGCGCACTGACCGAGGCCCAGCAGGCCGGCGGCGGCCACGAGCGGCTGCGGCTCGCGCAGGCGTTCCTGTTCACCTCGCCGGGCAACATCCCGATGCTGTACCAGGGCGACGACATCGGCACCCCCGGGGGCCAGGACCCCGACAACCGCAAGATGCACCGGTTCACCGCGCTGACCGCCGAGGAGCGCGCGTCGCTGACCTCGGCCCAGAAGGCCGGCACGCTGCGCGCGCTGCACCCCGCCCTGCGCCGCGGCACCCGCAGCACCGTCGTCCTCGAGGACTACTTCTGGGTCTACAAGGTCACGTACGACACCGACGAGGTCTACGTCGCCCTCAACCGCGACAACACCAAGACGTGGGCGCCCCCCTCCGGGTTCGTCGACGGCCTCGGCAACTGCAGCGGCGGCGTGGTGCCGGTGCTGACCGCCTGCATCTTCGTCCGGCCGTAGGCCGCTCCCCCTCGACCGACCACGCGTCCGCCCCGATCGACCTCGACCTCGACGGCCCTCTGCCCCACGGAACCTCGTCGGCCCCCCCCCACCGGGCCCGACGAGTCTCCGTGTCCCCGCCGGATCTCGCGGCGAGCGTCGCCGACGCGCGGCGGCGTGCGGCGGCGGGCGACCGGACGCTCGCGACGCACCGTCCGCGTCTCGCGCGGCGCGGTCGCCGTGCTCGACGCCGCGCCCGCGTCGGCGGCCTGCGCGCGCACGCAGGGCGCAGAACCCGCATTCGCCGGTTGGCGGGCCCCGCCGCGCGGGGGCGGACCGTGAGCTGGTACCCTGGCGGGATGCCACGTGGTCGACTCGTGCTGCTGGGGGCGCTCGCCCTGTACCTGGGAATGGTGGGCCTCGGGTTGTTCTGGCTGCCGTGGTTCAGCGGCGCCATCGACATGGTGACCATCAACATCCACCTGCTGTCGATCAAGCTGTGCTCGGCCGGCGAGTGTGCGTCGGTCAGCTTCAAGACCTCGACCAACGCGTTCACGCTGGCCGGCGGCGTCACGCTGGCCGGCACGGTCGTGTTCGGGTTGCTCGTCACCTACCAGGCGACCAACCGGCTGCGCGACCTCGACGTCAGCGAGGGGCTCACGAGCAAGGGCTACCTGGCCGCGGTCGGGCTGCTGCTCGTCACCGCGCTCACCGGGTTCGTGCTCGGCCCCGAGATCCCGATGCTCAACGCCGACGGCCACACGCTGCGGATCACCGCCACGAGCGCGCGGCTGCTCGTGCTCGCCAGCCACGTGCTCGGGATCGTGGTGCTCGCGCTCGCGTCGGCCGCGCCCGCCGAGGTCGACGCCCCCGTCGCCCTCACGCCCCGCGCGGCGCCCGGCCTGCCGCCGGCCTACGGGTACCGCGGGGGCGCGCGGCCGTCGAGGCGGCCCCGCCGGCGCGCTCCGGCGGGACGCTGCCGCCGCCGCTCGGGGCCGCCGCCATGCCGGCGCACCTGCGGGGCGTGGTGGCGCACGCGCTCCGCAGCGCCGAGGTGACGCGCGCGGGCCTCGACGCGCGCCGCGAGGACGGCGCATCGCGGATCGTGCTGTGGGCCGACGTCGTCGGTGCGATCGCGCGGCGGCTGCCGCCGGCCTACGACGGCGCGGTGTTCGTCGACCTGGTGTCGACGCCCGGCAACACCGTGCGCGTGCTGCCGTGGACCCAGCTCACCGGCGCACCGCTCGCCGGCACCGACGACGCGCGGGCGCGCGCGCTGCTCGCGCAGGTGCAGGCCCACGCCCCCGACGCCAAGCTCGACCCCGCGACGCTGAGGTACCTGACCGGGGACGGGCCCGCGCCCCAGCTGCCCGACGTCGCGATGCTCGCCGCCCACGACCAGCGCGTCGCCTGAGCGCGGCGCGCGCGCCCGCCCGCGACCGTCCACCACACGCGCGGGCCGCGCGGCGTGCCTCCCGGGCCGGCCGGGGCGAGCTAGCCTGCGGTCATGGACCTGTCCTCCACCGCCGTGATCGGCGCGGGCATCGCCGGGCTCGCGGCCGCGCGGGCGCTGGCCGCGCACGGCCCGGTCACCGTGTTCGACAAGGGCCGCGGCCACGGCGGCCGGCTCGCCCACCGCCGCACCGAGCACGCGCAGTTCGATCACGGCGCGCAGTACCTGACCGCCCACGACGCCGGGTTCCGCGCGATCGTCGATGGCTGGTGCGCGGCCGGCGTCGCCGCGCCGTGGACCGGGCGGCTCGTCACCCTCGGCGCAGACGGCGTGCGCGCGGCGCCGGCCGGCGCCCGGTTCGTCGGCGTGCCCGGCATGAGCGCGGTGGTCCGCCACCTCGCGGGCGAGCTCGCGGTCGACCACGACGCGCAGGTCGCGCGCCTCGAGCGCGTCGGGGGCGGGTGGCGGGTGCGCGACGCGGCGGGCGGCGACGCGGGACGTTCGCCGCGGTCGGCATCGACAGCTGGGCCGAGCAGGCCGCCGCGCTCCTGCCGGTGCCCGCGCTCGCCGCGCGCGCGCGCGCCGCGGTCGTCGACGCCGTGCTGGGCGGCGATGGCGACGTTCGCCGCGCCCGTCGACGTGCCGTACGACGGGGCCCGCGTCGAGCACGATCCGCTGGGCTGGATCGCGCGCGAGACCAGCAAGCCCGGCCGCGGCCCGACCGAGGCGTGGACCCTGCACGCGACGCCCGCGTGGACGACCGCGCACCTCGAGGCCGAGCGCGCCGAGGTCGCCGCGCAGCTGGTGGCCGCGTTCCGCGCACGCACCGGCGCACCGGCGGCGGTCACCACCGACGCCCACCGCTGGCGCTACGCGCTGGTCGAGACGCCGGTCGGCGCGCCGTGCCTCGTCGACCGCGCCGCCGGGATCGCCGCCTGCGGCGACTGGTGCCTGGGCGCGCGCGTCGAGCTCGCCTACGCCAGCGGCGTCGCCGCGGCGGCCGCCCTCACCAGCTGAGCCTACCCACACCGGGCCAGATCGTTCACCGCCCACGACAGTTCGTCTTGCAACCCCAGGGGCCCGGCGGGCCTCTCAAAGGAGGACGCATGATCACCACCCCGCTCACGCTCGTCCTTGGCAAGGGGGGCGTCGGCAAGACCACGGTCGCGCGTGGCCTGGCCGCCCTCGCCCAGGCGCGCGGCGCACGCGGGCTCGTGATCGAGCCCGGGCTCGGCGCGGGGCTGAGCTCCCCGACCGGCTCCCCGGCCGGCACCGACGACGGCGTTCACTGCGTCCGGATCGATGAGCAGCGCGCGCTGCTCGAGGCCGCGGGCGACATCTTCGGCTCGCCCCGGCTCGCGCAGGCGGTGATGTCGCAGTTCGCGGTGCGCCGGCTCGCCGCGGTCGTGCCCGGGCTGCGCGAGGTCGCGCTGCTCCTCGCGGCGATGGGCCACACGACCGACGCGCGCGTCGTCGTCGATATGCCCGCGACCGGCCATGGCCTGGCGTGGCTCGCGACCGTGCGCCTGCTCCGCGCGCTCGCGCCGACCGGCCGGGCGCGCGCGCTCGTCGAGGAGCTCGCGGCCCGGCTCGCCGATCCGGCGTGGACACAGCTCGTCGTGGTCACGCTCGCCGAGCCGCTGGTCGCGGGCGAGACCGCGGAGCTGTGCGCGGCGCTGCCCCGCCGCCCGGACCTGATCGTCGTCAACGCGGTGCACCGCCCACCACCGGTCGACGCCGGCGAGCTCGCGCGCGTCGCGGCGGTGCCCGCGCTCACCGCCGCGGCCCACGAGCTCGCGCGCTGGGCGCGCCCGGGCGGCGCACCCCGGCGCTCGGTGCGCCGACCTGCGAGCTCGCGCGCACCACGCCCCACCCACCGCCGCGCAGGCGGCGCCGCGCTCGCGCCGGCGGTGGCGGCGTGACCACCCCGACCTGGATCATCGTCGGCACCGGTGGCGTTGGCAAGACGACGATCGCCGCGGCCCTCGCCCACGCGCTCGCGCACGGCGGCGCGCGCACGCTCGTCACGACGTTCGATCCCGCGCGCCGGCTGGCCGACGCCCTCGGCGTCCCCGCGCTGACCAGCGCCGTGGTCCCGGTCACGCCGCGGCTGGCCGCGCTCGTGCCCGACGCGGGCGTCGGCGCGCGCGACCTCGTCGAGCGGCTGCTCGCGAGCGCGCCCGGCCACGCGCCGCGGCTGGCCACCAACCCGCTGCTCGCCGCGCTGACCAGCGGCTTCGCCGGCATCCACGAACTGGTCGCGCTGCTCGAGGTCGCGCGCGCGGCACCGCGCCATGACGCCCTCGTGATCGACACCGCGCCCGCCCGCCACGCGCTCGAGCTGCTCGCGCTGCCGACCCGGCTCGGCGAGTTCGTCGACGGGCGTGCGCTGGCCTGGCTCGGGGCGCTCGCGCGCCACGCGACCGCCTCGGCTCCCGGTGTCGGCGCGCGCCTGCTGCGGTGGGGCCCCCAGCGACTGGTCCACACGTTCGCCGGCGCGATCGGCGAGGCCCCGATCCAGGCCACCCTCGAGCTGCTGGCGTTTGCCGCCGACGTGCGCCCCGCGCTGTCGCCGCTGCTCGCCACCGCGCGCGCCCTGCTCGCCCCCGCGCACGCGCGCGCGCTCGCGGTGGTCGCCGCGCGCCCCGGCGCCGCCGCCGAGCTCGCCCAGCCTCGCCGCCGGGCTCGCGGCGGTCGGCCACGCTGTGCCCGAGCTGCGGCGTCGCTGGTCCGCGGCGTCGGTGCGGGCGCTGGTCGAGCACCCCGCCGCGGCCGCCACGGTGCGCCACGCGGCCAGCCTCGCCGCCGCCGAGATCGAGGCCGCGCTCGACGCCGCCACCGCGCTGTGCGCGGCCGTCGCAGGCCACCCTGGGCTGCCCGGTGGTCGAGGTCGCCGCGCTGCTCACCGACGGCCCGCGCGGTGATCGCCGCGGCCGCCGCCGCCCTCGGCGCGACGAGCGCTGCCGCGACGCGCGACTTCGCTGTCGCGGCGGCGGTCCGCCAGCCGGCGCCAGCGTGAGCGCCGCCGCCCGCGCGGCCGCGGAGGGCGCCCCAGCGCAACGGCGCGTACCTGCCGGCCCCCGCGCCCGTGGTGTCGTCGCATGGATCGAAGCCGAGATGGCGCGCCGCGGCCTGCCCGCAACGCACGTCAGCATCGTCGGGTGCCCGGCGGCGGGCGGATACCACCCGCGTGGACCGCGGCCTCGACCACATCGTCGGCGCCGAGGAGCTCGCCGACGGGCGCGCGGTCCTGGTCGCCGCGCTCGCGCCCCGACGCCAGAACCGACGCTTAGAACCGGCGCTTCGGGCGACGCCGCGGTCCACCCGCGGGGCGCGACGAGCGCTCGACCACCGCCGGCATCGGCCACCGCTCCGAGGCCGGGCGTCGCTCACCCGGCGCATTCGTGGACGGCGGCTCGCGCCGCGGCGGAGGTGCACCACCGCCGGGCGGGCTGGCGTGGGCGCGCGGATCTCCGCGCGCGGGGCCGCGGGGTCGGGGCCGCGGGCGCCGCGCTCGTACCCACGCGCCGCTCCCGCGGACGGGGCCGCACCGCCCGTGCGTGGCGGACCACCACCCTCGCGGAACGGACGCGGCCCGCCACCCTCGCGCGGTGGACCGCCACCACCCTCGCGGAACGGGCGCGGCCCGCCACCCTCGCGCGGTGGCCCACCGGCATCGCGCGGTGGCCCGCCACCACCCTCGCGGAACGGGCGCGGCCCGCCACCCTCGCGCGGCGGTCCACCAGCATCGCGCGGTGGCCCGCCACCACCCTCGCGGAACGGGCGCGGCCCACTACCCTCGCGCGGTGGCCCACCGGCATCGCGCGGTGGACCAGACCCAACGCCGACCGGACGCGGACCACCACCTTCGCGCGGCGGTCCACGACCATCCCGGACCGGACGCGGAGCACCGCCATCGCGGAACGGACGCGGCCCCCCGCCCTCGTACGCCCGCCCGCCACTGTCGCGGACCGGAGGCTGCGCCGGCCCGGCCTCGCGCGGAGCCCCCCCGTCGCGAGGGGGCCCACCACCACGGAACGGACGCGGCGCACCACCGTCCCGCGGCGGCCCTCCGCCGTCCCGCGGCGCACCGCCGTCCCGCGGCGGCCCCTCACCGTCGCTGCGGAACGGACGCGGCCCCCCACCCGGGCCGCGCGGCGGCGGTCGCCCCTCGCGCCGCGGATCGGGGCCCCGGCGGTCGGGGCCCCGCGTCGCGCGGGCGGCGGTGGCGGCGGCGGTACGAACTCGGGCGTCAGATCGCGGCTGACGTAGGCGCGCCAGATCGCCCGACCGTCGGCGCGGTGCACGGCGAGCGCGGGATCGAAGCCGGCGATGAACCCGACGACGTTGTCGAAGTCGCGGAGGAAGTAGTACTCGGCGCGCGAGTTGTGGACCGCCGACACCACCTGCGGGAAGTCGATGATCGTCGGGCCCGCGGCGGCGGCGAGGATGTTGTACGGCGACAGATCGCCGTGGATCAGATCGCAGCACAGCATCGAGATGATCTGCGCGCACAGGTCCGCGTAGACGCCGATCGCGTTGTCCTTCTCGATCGCGACGTCGATCATCCGCGGCGCCGCGCGACCCTCGGCGTCGCACACCAGGTCCATCAGCAGCACGCCCTCGTAGAACAGGTGCGGCTGGGGCACCCGCACGCCGCAGTCGACCAGGCGGTACAGGGCGTCGGCCTCGGCGGACTTCCACTCCTGCTCGGCGGCGTCCTTGCCGAACTGCCCGCCGCTGTCCATCGCGCGCTGGGTGCGGCTGTTTCGGACCTTGCGGCCCTCCTTGTACCCGACGCTGTTCTTGAAGCTGCGGGTCGCGCGGTCCTTGTAGACCTTGGCCGCGATCACGTCGTCGCCGCGGCGGACCAGCGAGATCGTGGCCTCCTTGCCGGACTTCAGGCGACCGAGGACCTCGTCGATGATGCCATCGGCGAGCAGGACCTCGAGGGGGTCGGAGATCGACAAGAGCGCCACCCTACCACCGCGCCGCGGCCCCGGACACCACGGCGCACGCCTCGTCGCCAGGTGCGCGCCGCCGAGCCTGCGCGGCGGGGGGGTTGTGGTGTACACCGTCGGCCATGAGCCGCGCCTCGCACCCGAGCCAGATGCCACAACCCATGCCGGGCAACGTCCGAGCCGCGCTCACCAAGCGCACGCTGATGGATGCGTTCCGCGATCGCCCGCAGTATCAGCAGAACGACTATCTCAAGTGGATCGCGAGCGCGAACGGCGAGCCCGCCAAGGGCAAGCGCCGCGACCAGATGCTCGACGAGCTCGCCAGCGGCGGCCTGTTCAAGGGCGAGCCCTGGACGCCGCCGGCGCCTTCCGGCGGCGCCTAGCCATCGGTCCGCGCGGGGGTGGGTTTCGGCACCAGGTGCCGGCGACGGCAACACGATCATGTTCGGCTAGAAGGACGCCGCGGACCCCACGGCCAAGGCGATCAAGGTCGGCGACGCCGTCACGGTGACGTGCAAGATCGGCGGCGCGATGGACACGCGGATGCAGGTCACCGACTGCACGTTCTGAGGTTCCCCACGCCGCCCGTGACGTCCCCCCGGTCGCGGCGCCCCCGGCTGATGAACCGCCGCGTGATACCCTCGGCACGTGCAAGCCCGGTCGGCGTCGGTGATCGGGTGGCTGGTCGTGGGCGCGGGCGCCTGCGCCGAGGCCCCTCCGGTGGCCCCCGGCGACGCACGCAGCGTGGTCACCGCGGCCAACGCGGAGATCCACGCCCTCCACCTCGAGGCGCTCGCCCTGCCCGCCTGGCCGGCATCCGGCGTGCGCGCCTGCGCCGAGGGTGGCGAGGTCCAGATGATGACCGAGGTCGGGCCCAGCACGGAGATCGAAGCACTGCGCCACGCGTTCGCCGGTTGCGCCACCGCGGGCTGGCAGTTCGACGGAACGATCGACTACCTGAGCATCTCGTTCTGCCCCGACGACAAGCCCTCGTTCACCATCACCGGCGCGATCGTGCTGGACGGGCGGGACCCATGTTCGGTCGCGGCGACCGAGACCTGCGGGGTGATCGCGGGCGAGGCGTGCGGTGCTCGGCTGTGAGCGCCACGGGAGCCGGCCACCGTCAGCGGCGGCCGGCACCGAAACCGCGGCCGCGGATGACCGCCTGCGCGGCGAGAGGCGGCTCGCCCGCCGCCGGCGCAGGGCGTAGGCGCGCGTGCGACTCGTCGATCACGCCAAGGCCCACCTGGCCACGCTCGCGGTCGGCGCGATCGGCCCGGCGATCACGCGCGGGGCGATCACGATCAACGGCCGCGTCGGGCGGATGAGCGAGCCGGTCGGCCCCGACGACGTCCTCGACATCGATCCGGCCGCCCACGCCGCCGCCGCGCCGCTGGTGCCCGAGCCGCGGGCGCTCGTGATCGTCCACGAGGACGACGACCTGCTCGTCGTCGACAAGCCGGCCGGCATGCACGTCCACCCGATCGGCCCATACCGCACCGGCACGCTGCTCAACGCCCTGCTCGCCCACGCCGGCGCCACGCCGAGCCAGCCGTGGGCACGCTGGCGGCCGCACCCCGCGCACCGCCTGGACCGCGCGACCAGCGGCCTCGTGCTGATCGCCAAGCGCGCCGCGATCCACGAGGCGCTGCGCGGCGCGTTCGCGGCGCACGCCGTCCACCGCCGCTACCGCGCCACCGTGCACGGCCACGTCGCGCAGGACGCCGGCATCATCGACGCGCCGGTCGGCGCCGATCCGGCGTGTGACTACCGGCGCGGCGTGGTGGCGATCGCCGCCGGCGGCCAGGCCGCGCGCACGCACTACTGCGTGGTCGCGCGCCACGCCGACGCCACCACGGTCCTCGACCTCGAGCTCGAGACCGGCCGCACCCACCAGATCCGTGTGCACCTGAGCGCGTGCCTCGGCCACCCGATCGTCGGCGACTCGATCTACGCGCCGGGCAGCGCCGGCCGCGCCGACGCCAGCGTGGCGATCGCGCTGCGGGCGGTGGCGCTGCGGTTCGCCCACCCGCGCGACGGCCGCGCGATCACCTGCGTCGCGCCGGGCTGATCACCGCGGCGCGGGGCCGGGGGTGTTATAGCCGGGGCATGCCCGCCCTCCAGCTGACCTACTTCGACGGCCCCGGCCGCGCCGAGCCGCTCCGCATCGCGCTGACCATCGCCGGGATCCCGTTCGAGGATCACCGGATCAAGTTCCCGGAGTTCGCGACCCTGCGCGAGCAGGGCGCGTTCCCGCTCGGCAGCGTGCCGGTGCTGTCGGTCGATGGCCGGCCGATGACGCAGACCTCCGCGATGCTCCGCTACGTGGCGCGCCTCGGGCAGACCGACCTCTACCCGACCGACCCACTCGCGGCGTTCGTCGTCGACAGCGCGCTCGACACGTTCAACGACACGCTGTCGCACGCGCTGACGCCGAGCCTGTTCGAGCGCGATGCCGACAAGAAGCTCGAGATGCGGCGCGCCCTCGTCGCCGGCCCGCTCGCGCTCGCGTGTCGCTACGTCGAGGGCCTGATCGCCGCGGGCCCCGGCCCGTTCCTGACCGGCCCCACCCTGACGATCGCCGACCTCGTGCTCGGCGAGGCCGTCGCGCAGTACCGCTCGGGCAAGCTCGACGGCATCACCGCCGACACGCTGGCGCCGTACCCGAAGCTCGCCGCGCTCGGTGACGCCTACGCCGCGCACCCCGCGATCGTCGCGTACCGCGCGCGCTGAGCGCGCTACGCCTCGCCGCGCTTCTCGACCAGCTCGATCCCGATCGTCCGCAGCAGCTCGCTCGGGGCGGTGCCGCCGATCTGGATGATCACGGCGTCGTTGCGCAGCTCGCGGGTCGCCGCGCCGGTCCGCAGCACCACGTGATCGGGCGCGATCCGCGTCACCTCGGAGCCGAGGTGGGGCGTGACGCGGCCGGCGTCGATCAGCGCCATCAAGCGCTCGCGGACCGAGCCGCGCATGCG
Source organism: Kofleriaceae bacterium (assembly GCA_964203225.1). Lineage (GTDB taxonomy): Bacteria > Myxococcota_A > Polyangia > Haliangiales > Haliangiaceae > JABFXX01. Next base: position 7,369 of record CAXNMK010000026.1, on the reverse strand, counting down.
CGCGAGCTGGGTGCGGCGGTAGCTGAGCCCCACCGACGCACACCCGCCCGCCTCGGCCAGCGCGATCGCGCAGTCGGCGGCCGCGTTGCCGCCGCCAACCACCAGCGCGTGCAGCCCGGCGAACGGCTCCGGCTCGAGCAGGCGGTAGCTCACCTTGGGCAGGTCCTCGCCGGGGACGCCGAGCTGGCGGGGGGCGCCGCGGCGCCGAGGCCAGCACGATGCTGGGCGCGCGCAGCACCTCGTCGCGCGAGGTGGAGACCGCCCACCCCGCGCCGTCCTTGCGGATCGCGTCGACGCGCGTGCCCTCGCGGAGGTCGAGGCCGACCCGCGCGCGGATGTCGGTCCACAGCACGAGCAGCTGCTCTTGCTCATCGTCTTGCGGCGCACGGTCCCGTAGCCCGGCAGGTCGAGCGCGCCCGTCATCACGACCTTGGCCCGCGGGTAGTGCGCGATCGTGCCCCCGAACACGCTCTGCTCGAGGATCGTCACGCTCAACCCCTGCGCGAGGCACCCGAGTGCGGCCGCGATCCCGGCCGGGCCCGCGCCCACGATCAGGACGTCCGGATCGCCGGCCGCGCCCCGCCGCCCGGCCTTCGCGATCGTGGCGCTGACCTGCGTGCCCTGCATCGTCGCGTTGCGGATCAGGCCCATGCCGGTGAGCTCGCCGATGATGTAGATGCCCGGGCAGCTGGTCTCGAACGACGGTGTCAGCATCGGCAGCTCGACGCCGCGGGTCTCGGTGCCGAACACGAGCGAGATCGCGCCGACCGGGCACGCCTGCATGCACGCGGAGTGGCCGATGCACGACAGCGGGTTGACCAGCCGCGCCCGGCCGTCGGTGATGCCGAGCACGCCGTCCTCGGGGCACGCGCGCACGCACGCGCCCGAGCCGATGCAGGCGTCGAGGTCGATCCGCGGGTGGAGCGACGGCGGCACCGCGTCGTCGCCGAGCTCAAGGATGTCGGCGTGGACCGCGGCGGCGCGCTTGTGGGCGCGCGCCTCGAGCCGGGTCCACGCGATGTAGGGGACGCCGGCGGCGGCGATCAGGCCGAGCAGGACGAGGTAGGTGGTCGACATCACTCGCCACGGCCGCTCGGGTGGCACGCCAGGCAGAAGTGGCGGTTCGAGCCGTCGCCGCGCTCGGTGCGGTAGCGGCTGCCGTCGTGCTCGCTGTCCTCGCGCGCCAGCGAGTGGCACCCGCTGTTCAGGCACGTGGTGTTCGCGCCGTCGGTGTCCGGCATGCCGGTGGTGCGATCGTGGCAACGGACGCACGCCACGTTGTGGTCGCCCGTCAGCGGGAACCGGTCGCGCGGGTGCTTGTTGGCGCGCCCGCTGGGGTGGCAGACCAGGCAGAAGTTCGGCACGCCCGCCTGGTAGGCGTAGGCCTGCCCGAGCGGCCCCATCGCGCCGGCGTGGCTGTCCTGCTGGTAGCGCGAGTCGCGGTGGCACTGGACGCAGTCGGTGTTCGCGCCGGCGGTCGACACCGCGCCGAGGCCGAGATCGTGGCAGCCCTGGCACGCGACGCGGTCGTGCGCGCCCGCCTGGATCGGGAACACCGCCTCGGGCACGTGGAGGCCGAGCGCGGGCTGCCAGCTCACGGTGGTGTGGCAGTCGACGCAGGTGAGCGGGAACCCGGTCGTGCGGTGGACCGGGGTCGACGTCGCCTCGTAGCTCGGCAGGTGGCAGGTCTCGCAGGTCTCGCTGGCGATCGCCGTGACCGCGGCGTCGTGCGACTGCAGGCACGCCGAGGTGGCGAGCGCCCCGACGACGACCGCGAGGCTCACACGACGCATGGTGGGGTGGATCACGGGGTAGGCCTCCAGGCGAGGGTGGTGAGGACCGCGACCGCGTCGCGATCGGCGCCGGTCGTGGCGACCGTGGACAGCGTGACGTCGAGCGTGCGCGCGAGCGCCGCGTGGGCGTCGATCGCGACCGCGTGCTGGAGCGTGGGCCCGGTGGCGGCCACGTAGTCGAGCAACTCGGGGCGGTAACGCACGGCCAGGTCGCGCCCGCGCCCGAGCCCGAGCCCCACGCCGACGTGCCCGGCGGTCCACCGCGCGAACCGGCTCTGCCCCGCCGAGACGCCGGCGAGCAGCCGCCGCGGGCCGAACCGCAGCTCGCCGGCGACGTACCCGGAGCTGTCGAGCGCGGTGGTGACGCCGCTGGTGCGGCCGACCGCTCCGATCGCGTCGACCGACCACCGCGCGCCGCGGGTCCCCGCCGACAGGCTCGCGCTCGTCCACCGATCGCCGCCGGTGCACCCCTCGTCGGGGACGTCGCCCGGCTGGGGCGCGCGCGTGCACAGCCAGCTCGGCGGCAGCGCGGCGGCCAGCCGCAGCGAGCGCTCGGGGCGGAGCATCGTGAGGTCGGCGCCGACGTGGGTGCCGGCGCGCCGCCACTGCGCGGTCGCACCCGCGGCGGTCAGCTCCACCGCGCTCGCGCCCCACGGGTTGTCCGCCGCGAACCCCTGGGCCTCGGCCCAGCCATCGACGAACACGGCCGCGCGGTGCGCCGACACGCTGGCGGTCAGCCGCCGCTCGTCGAGCGCGCCGTCCCACGTCGAGCCATACGCGGTGACCGACGCCCGCGGCTGCCACGCCGAGGCCCCGTCCTCGTAGCCGACCTCGGCGCCGAACCGCGACGCCGCCGTGGAGGGCCGGGCGCTCAGCGGGTCGGGGACCAGGCCGCCGAACCCGGTGACCTCCACCCGCCCGAGCCGCGCCGACGCGCGCACGCCGTCGAGCATGCCGACCGACGCCGCCGCGTAGCGCAGACGCCCGAGCGCGAGCCGTGGGTCGCCGCCATCCGCGCTGCCGCCGTAGCGGAGCTGCGCGGTGCGCACGATCAGCGGCACCCGGGCCTGGCCATCGGCGCCGGCGCTGAACAGCCGGGCCGAGGCGTCGAGGTCGGCGGCCAGCGGCTGCTCGGTGGTCAGCGCGTACGACGCGATCACGCGGGCCTCGGCCTGGGCCTTGGCGCCGTCGCGATCGACGGCGCCGAACGCCTGCCCGAGCACCAGCACCTGGGCCCGGCCCGGCGCGCGCCCCGCCCCCAGCCGGACCGCGCGCGGCGTCTGCGTGGTGGCGGGCACCACCACGTCGGGCCACTTGGCCACGAAGGACCCGGCCGGCCGCGGCGCCGGCCGCACGGTCGCGGCGACGGCACCGGCCGCGTTCACCTCGGCGATCCCGCGCGCGCCGAGCGCGAGGTCGGCCGGGCCGAGGTCGACGACGCAGGTCCGCTCGGTGGTGTCGACGACCACCAGCGTGACCCCGCCGAACACCACCGCCGTCCCGGGCGTCACCCCGGCGGCGCGCCCGCCATCGAGGTACGCGCGGCCGCCGGCGATCTCGGTGACCACGAGCGTCCGCGGCTCTGGCGCCCGCCGAGGTCGACGCCGCGCCCGCGGCCGCGACCACGGCCGCGACCACGGCCGCGACCGTGGCCACGCTCACGCGTGCGCTCGCCAGCATCATCAGCCGGGCGCTGCGGGTGGCAGCGCAGGCAGGCCGCGGCCGCGCGCGGGCGTGGCGCGCGCGGTGCTGGCGGCGGAGCGCGCCGGTCGTCGTGGCACCCATCGCAGCGGACGACCTTCATCCGCCGCGGCGCGACGTGGCAGCTCGCGCACGCGGCCGCCCGGTGGCTCCCGCTCGACAGCACGAACCGAGCATCGTGCTCGCCGGAGCGCGCGACCGCGACCGGCGACAGCAGCAGCGGATCGGCGTACGCCGGCGACCACCGGCTGGTCTGGTGGCAGCGCGCGCAGTCGCGCGAGATCGTCGGCTCGCCGATCCGCCCGTCGTGCACCGGGTGGACATCCGCGCGGTGATAGGCGGCACGATGGCAGGCGTAGCAGTCGACCGGCAGGTCGCTGAACGTGCGCCCGCCCTGCCGGGTGTGGCAGTCGACGCACGGCAGCTGGGCGTGCCGCCCGGTCAGCGGCATCCGGGTCCGCCGGTGCTGCTCGAGCGCCTGGGCGTCGGGCCACGCGGTCGGCGTGTGGCAGTCGGCGCAGCCCTCGTCGTGCCGCCCTCGTGGGGATCGCGATGGCAGCGCTCGCAGGTGGTCGCAGGCGCCCCGGCGCCGGTGTGGCACTGGCTGCACGCGGACGCGGCGTGCCGCCCGCGCAGCGGGAACCCGGTGCGATCGTGATCGAAGCCGCTCGCCCCTGCGCCCGCCGACAATCGCCAGCCCGCGGGGCTGTGGCAGGCCGCGCAATGCACGTTAGCGACGAACCCACCGTGCGCGGGCCGCGCCGGGGCGCGCATGGTCAACGTCGGACGCGGGGTCGGCAGCGCCGCGGGGGCCGGGGGCGCCGCCACCGCGACGACCGCGGCGCCGAGCCCCAGCACCACGAGCGCGGCGAGCCCCAGCACCACGAGCGCGGCGAACCGCAGCGGGCCGCGCGTCATCGGGGCTCTCCGTGCGGGTTGGCGTGGCAGTCCTTGCACCGACGATAGCCGAGCCGCCACCGCACGGCGGTGGTGCCGTCGCGCAGCGCGCTCGCCGCGTGGCACTTCACGCACGGCAGCGGCTGGTGCTTGCCTTCGAGGGCGTAGCCGGCCTGGCGCGCGTGGTCGAACGCCCGGGCGATCGTGAAGGCGGTCGGGGCGTGGCACGCGACGCACGCCTTGACCGGCCTGGCCTGGGTGAACTGGCCGGCGTGGACGTCGTCGTGGCAGCCCTCTGCGATCGGCCCAGCCCGGCACGCCGCGGCTCGCCGCCGCGCGCGGCGCCATGGCAGCCCGCGCACGGCGTGCGCGCGTGCGCGTCGACGAGCGGCCACCGCGCGTGATCGATGTTCGGCTGGTGCCAGTCGCGCGCGGTGTGGCAGCTCGCGCACCCGCCGCGCGCCTGCTCGGCCGCGAACTGCGGGCCGTGCGGGTTGGCGTGGCAGTCCGCGCACGCCTGCCGGGGGACGCGGAGATCCAGCCGCGGCCGGGCGCCCGGGTGGCAGCCGCCGCACGGCGTCGCGACGTGGCGCCCGTCGAGCGCGAACGCGGTCGTGGCGTGGGCCGGCACGCCGAACGTCGTCGGCAGGAACCCGCGCAGCGTGTGGCAGCCGGCGCAGTCGCCGCCGCCGCGCGCCGCGAACTCGCCGGCGTGGGCGTCGGCGTGGCACGCCGTGCACGCGTCGAACGCGAGCTGCTTCCACCGCCGCGCCGGCGGCCGCGCGCGCGCGTGGCGGCTCGCGCAGGCGACCTGCGCGTGCTTGGCGACAAGCGGGTAGCGGGTCTTGCCGTGGTTGTCGCGGCCGGTGGCCTCGGGCAGGCCGACCCACCGGATCGACGCGTGGCAGCTCTCGCAGCGCGCGCCGAAGCTCGCGAGGTGGACCGGCGGGTGGCAGCCCTTGCAGCTGCGGCCCTTGGCCGGGGGCTTGTCGTTGCCGCGGTCGTGGCACCGCTCGCACGCGACCGAGGCGTGGCCGCCGGCGAGCGACAGCCCGGGGTGCGCGCCGCGCATCGTGGCGTCCGCCACCGCCCACCCGGCGGTGTCGTGGCAGCTCGTGCACGCGCGCGGCTGGAACCCGCCGGCGTGGGGATCCGGGTGGCACGCGTCGCAGGTCGCGAACGCCAGCGGCTTCCACGTCGGCGGCGTCCCGGTGTGGCACCGCTCGCACGGCGTCGCGACGTGCTTGCCGGTCAGCGGGTAGGCCGTGACCTTGTGATCGAACGCGGCGCGGTCGAACGCCTTCCAGTCGGTGACGTTGTGGCAGCGCGCGCACGCCGCGCCGAACGCGCCGCGGTGCGGATCCTTGTGACAGCCCTCGCAGGTGGTCGGGGTCCCGACGAACACCGGCGCGCCGAGCGGCGAGCGCTTCGTGTGGCAGTCGAGGCACGCCGGGCGGGTGGTGGCCGCCGGCGAGCACGTAGCCGGCGAGCCGGTGATCGAGCTTGTCCATCGCGCCGCCCGGCCACCGCACCAGCTTCGCGTTCCGGCCGACGTGCTCGACGTGGCACTGCTCGCACGGCGCGCCGAGGTACGGCCGGCCGTGCAGGCCGCGCCCGGCCGCGATCTGCGCGGCGAGGTCCTTGTGGCAGCCGAGACACAGCCGCGAGACCACCTGCTTGCCGGACGCGTGGCAGCTCGCGCAGCGATCGTCGCCGTCGAGCGGCGCGTGCGCGCGCGACAGCGGGCCGGGCGACAGCAGCTGCGCGCGCGCCCCCCCGGTCGCGAGCGCGAGCACGCACACGACGAGCGTGAGGATCCGGATCACGCGAAGATCCAGCGGTACCCGTAGTACCAGGCGATGCCGCCGTGCAGCAGCACGGCCGGCGCCACGATCACCGAGGAGAACCGGCGCAGGCCGCGCCACGAGCGCAGCAGCGCGGCCATCCCCGCCGGCCCCCGCCTCCGCGGCCGCCGCCGCGGAGCACCGCGCCGCGCGCTCGACGCCGGGTAGCCGGGCGAGCTCGGCGCTCAGGGCCTGGGCCCGCGCGTCGTCGACGCCGTCGGCGAGATAGACCACCATGCTCGCGCCGGCGGCGGGGCGCTGCGCGGCCCAGCGATCGACGTCGAGGGCGGCGAGCACGGCCACGGCGACCGCGAACAGGGCACACGTGAGAGCGAGCAGCGTCCACGCAGACGCGCCGCCGGCGCCGCGCGTAGAGGAACCGGCCGATCAGCCCGGTCACCACCACCAGCGCGAGGCTCGCCGCGCTCACCATCGCGATCGGGGTCCGCAGCTGGAGCGCCGAGTGCGCGGTCACGAGCATCGCCGCGGTCAGCCCGGTGAACACGTGGACGTCGAGCCACACCCGCATCGGCCCGAGCCGCGCGGCCGCGAGCCGGCGGCGGACCAGGTACGACAGGTTGAGGACGATCAGCAGCGCGGCGACCCAGCCGTAGCCGTTGCCGACGACGCCGCTCGGCCGCAGCGTCCGGAACTCGGGGTGCTCGACGCGCGCCTCGAGCGAGAGCCGGTAGAAGCTCCAGCCGCGCCAGAACAGCACGACGCCGAGCGCGAGCACGGCGACGCCGAGCACCATCGGCAACCACGGGGTGGCTCGGGGCCTGGGTCCTGACATCACGCGTCCTGTGATCGCCGCCGCCGCCTGCGTCCACCCTCGATCAACCGCAGCCCCGCGGGATCAGTCTAGCCCCGCGGCGATCACACACGCCGGCAATCGCCTCCGGATCTGCGCGCAAAACCCCGTCGCGCGCGCAAACATTTCACGTCCGTGCGCGCGATCACGGCGCGGAGGCCGGCGGGGCCGCGCTCCCGTGCAGCGCGGCGAGCACCTCGCGCGCGGCGCGCTCGCCGGCCTCGATCGCGCCCTCCATGTAGCCGGGCCACGCGGACGCGGCCTCGGTGCCCGCGAGGTGGAGGCGACCGTGGGGGCCCCGCCAGCGGGCGCCCGCGCCGAGC
>CAXNMK010000025.1:0-66275 GCA_964203225.1 Kofleriaceae bacterium | reverse complement strand
TGGCTCGTCGCAGTGCCGCGACTCCACGCATCGCCCCCCGCCACCTCGAACCGCCGGCTGCCATCAACCCATCATGCGATCTTGTCCGATATCCGGACAGATTTACGATCACTTTACGATCCTCACTGTCACACCCACGTGTCATGGATGAGGCATGGACAACGATGGAGGTCGCGCGATGGACGAGGCTCTGCACGCTGGCGTGGGGGACGTGGGGTCGATCGCCGGGACATCGGGGCCCGCTCTGGAGGGCATCGTCGACAGCACCGCGGCTCCGCCGTCGGCCTCCCTGGCGGGCGAGGTGTGGGACGCTCGGATCGCCGAGGACGAGCGCGGCGAGCGCATCGCCGAGATGGCCGCGCACCTCGACGCCGCCACGCATCGCCTCCTGACCGAGCTACGCGTGTTCGACGCCTCCGGGGCATGGGTGCGGCAGGGCGCGCGGTCGTGTGCGGCGTGGCTGTCGTGGCGGCTCGGCTGGTCGGGCGGCAAGGCGCGGGAGCATGTCCGGATCGCACGACAGCTCGCGAAGCTGCCGCGCATCGATGATGCGCTCCGCCGCGGCGAGCTCTCGTACTGCAAGGTCCGGGCGATCACGCGCGTCGCGACCCCCGCCAACGAGCCGATCCTGCTCCACGACGCGCGCTACACCACGGGCGAGCAACTCGAGATCCTGTGTCGCAAGTACGCGGTCATCCAGCGCGGTGAGCCCCGCACTCCTCTCGATGATCGTCTGGAGCGCCACGTTCGTCGCTACGCCCTCGAGGGGGGTATGGTGCGGGTGGAGGCGACCCTGCATCCGGAGGAGGCCGAGCTGGTCTGGGAGGCTCTGACGGTCGCCGCGCGCGCGCGCAAGGCCGGCGCGGCCGAGGTCCATGACGCCGATGGGGAGATCGGGGCGGAGGAGGCAACGGCACGTGCTGCCGCGGTCGCGCCACCGGGGACCGCGGTGGGCACGGCGCCAGGTGTGGCGGCGGGTACGGCGACAACGGTTGGTGCCTCCGCGGTGGTGACGCGGATGGATGCAACGCCGGGCACGCGTGGGGTTCTGGAGGCAGTCGCCTTCGCCGAGGCCGTCACCGGCGCCGAGGCGGTCGCGGCACAGGGCGCCGAAGCGGTCGTGGCACCGAGCGCCGAGGCGGTCGTGGCACCGGGCGCCGAAGCGGTCGTGGCACCGGGCGCCGAAGCGGTCGTGGCACCGAGCGCCGAGGCGGTCGTGGCACCGGGCGCCGAGGCGGTCGTGGTACCGGTCGCCGGTGCGGTCGTGGCCGCAGATGCGGTCGCAGACGACGGGTGGCTGGATCGCATCCTCGACGAGGCTGGCATCCTCCCCGACCTCGTGCTCGATCAGCCTCGCGTGGTGCACGCGCAGAAGATGGAAGCGGTGCGCGAGCGGCCAGCGCCAGCCGAGCCCGTCATCACCGCGTTCGACCGGGCCCAGGCGCTTGTCGAGCTCGCACAGAGCGTGCTCCGGGGCACGCGCCGTGACCGCTCACCGACGGAACTGATCGTCACCATCCCGATCGAGCGCCTGACCGGACACGCACCCGATGGCCTGCCCGCAGCGCTCGTCGGCAGCGGGACGGGCGTCTCCGCGGAGACGGCGCAGCGGCTCGCGTGCGACTGCGGAGTCGTGGCGCTCGTCGAGGGCGCGAACGGCGAGGTGGCCTCGGTCGGGCGGCGCACGCGGACGATCCACGCGAGCATGAAGCGGGCGCTGCTGCACCGGGATCGCACCTGCCGGTTCCCTGGCTGCGGCAACCGGGTGTTTCTCGAGGGTCACCACATCAAGCACTGGGCCCACGGCGGCGAGACCCGCCTCGAGAACCTGCTGGCCATGTGCAGCTTCCACCACAAATTTGTCCATGACTACGGTTTCACGATCGAGCTTTCCGAGCATGGCGATGTCGAGTTCCGGTCACCGGACGGCACCCCGAAGCCGGCGGTGCCCCAGGCCTCGCCAAGACCCGACCGTGGCTGGCCGGCGATCCAGGCGGCCAACCAGAACCTCACGATCAACGCAACGACCCCGGCGTGTGGGTGGGACGGGCGCCTCGTCCGCTACGACTGGGCCCTCGACGAGCTCATCCGCGCGGACGACAACGCGCACGCGCACGCGCACGCCGACGCAGGCCCCCACGGCAACCGCGAGGAGGCCGACCAGGCCGCCATCGACAGGCAGTAGTGGCGCCCGCCGCGGCACCTCCCACGAGGCACCTCCACGCCGAACGGGTTGCATCTCCGCGGAGACGGCCCCGCGCCCGCACCTCGGCCATGGGGCACCTTGGGCATGCGGCGGACAGGCTGAACGCGGCGGCTTCGATGCGAAGAACATCGCCTGACTGCATGTCGATCTCGAGTCCGAACCCTCCATCACTCGTGGCGGTGGGACCGCGAACCTCGTTGATCGAGACGCTGGGGCCCCACGGCATGGTCCGGTCACAGTCGAGCCGGCGGACGGCAAAGACCATGACGCGGCACCGCGGCTGGGCTTCATCGCCCGTTGCAAGCCGCAGCTCCGCGTCGCCTGACGACCAGCGCAGCTCGAGGGATTCCAGGGTCGCGTCGTGCAGCGGGGGCCAGGCCGCGCTGGTCAGCGGCCGCGTTTTCGAGGCTGGCGTGCGGCCTTCGACGCGATTCGAACGGACACTCACGCGCCCTGCCGCGCGGCTCCGCCCTGCCGCGCGGCTCCGCTCTGCCGCGCGGCTCCGCCCCCCCCGCTCCGCCCCGCCACGACGTGCCCAGCCAGGAGCGACCCACGTCTCCGCGGAGACACAGGCGGACGGCGGGCCCATTCACGCTACGCAGGCCATCCAGGCCAGGCGGCGATCCGCGAGGGCGATGCCCGGGAGCCGGTCAGCGCAGGGCGATCAGATCGCGCCGATCGGGCAGCTGACGCCGGTGCCGCCGAGGCCGCAGTAGCCGCCCGGGTTCTTGCTCAGGTACTGCTGGTGGTAGTCCTCGGCGTAAAAGAACGTCGACGCCGGGATGACCTCGGTGGTGATCGCGCCGAGGCCGGCCTCGGTCAGCCGGCCCTGGTAGGCGATCCGCGTCGCCTCGGCGGTGGTGGCCTGGGCGGCGTCGAACGTGTAGACGCCCGAGCGGTACTGGGTGCCGATGTCGTTGCCCTGGCGCATGCCCTGGGTCGGATCGTGGCTCTCCCAGAACATCGCGAGCAGCCTGGCGTAGGTGATCTGCGCCGGGTCGTAGACCACGAGGACGACCTCGTTGTGGCCGGTCAGGCCCGAGCACACCTCCTCGTAGGTGGGGTTCGGGGTCAGGCCGGCGGCGTAGCCCACGGCGGTCGCGTGCACACCCGGCTGCTGCCAGAACTTGCGCTCGGCGCCCCAGAAGCAGCCGAGGCCGAACATGGCTTGCGCGGTGCCCGCCGGGAATGGCGGGGTGAACCGGTGGCCGTTGACGACGTGCGTGCCCTCGACGCGCAGCGGGGTCGACCGACCGGGGAGCGCCTCGTCCTGGCGCGGCATCCGAGCCTTCTTCGTGCTGAAGAACATGGTCATGCCTTAGCACACGGGCGAGCCGGGAGAAGTCCGACGATGGGGCGGCGGACCGTGGGCCGGTTGAGGTACGGTCCGATCATGGTCGCTCTGCTCGGGATCTGCGGCAGCATGCGCACGGGCTCGCTCAACCGGGCGCTGCTCCGGACCGTCGGTGAGGTGCTGCCGGCGGGCTCCACGTTCACGCTGGTCCCGTCCCTCGACCTGCCGATCTTCAACAGCGACCTCGGCGATCCCCAGGCGGTGACCGACCTCAAGGCCGCGATCGCCGCCGCCGATGGCGTGGTGTTCGCGGTGCCCGAGTACAACTACTCGATCCCGGGCGGGCTCAAGAACGCGCTCGACTGGTGCTCGCGCCCGCCCGCGACGTCACCGATGCGGGGCAAGCCGATCGGCATCGTCGGCGCGGCGGCCGGGATGTCCGGCACGATCCGCGCGCAGACCCACCTGCGGAACATCTTCGTCTATAGCGACTCGCCGGTGATGGGCCAGCCCGAGGTGCTGATCCCGCGCGCGCACGAGCGGTTCAACGCCGACGGCAAGCTGACCGACGCCTCGACGCGCGTGCTGCTCGAGAAGTTCGGCGCGGCGTTCGTGGCGTTCGTGCAGGCGACCGCCCGACCGCGCTGAGGCGGTCCCCGAACCGGCCGTCGCGGCCGTCGCGGCGACCGCTCAGCCGAGGGCCGACTCCCCGTGGCGCGCACCTGCCGAGCGAGGTCATCCCGGGGTACGCTGGACCATGCGCACGCGCGGGCTCCTCGGTGTCGTCACCGCCCTGACCATCGCTGCCCCCCCCGCGTGTGGCGGGGCCGAGCCGCCGCCGCGAGACTGCATGGTCGATGGGCGCACCTACGCCGAGGGCGCGCGGTGGTCGCCCGACAGCTGCAACACGTGCAGCTGCGAACGCGGCCAGGCGCAGTGCACGCTGATCGGGTGCCCGCCCGTCGACGGGGGCGTGCCCGCCAGCTGCGCCCCCGCGGGCGCGTGCACCACGGGGACACCGTGCGGCGACGCCTGCTGCGCGGCCGGCGAGCGGTGCTTCGGGCGCCTTTGCGTGTGCGGCGAGGCCGGGCTGCTGTGCGGTGACGAGGACACCTGCGCCGCCGCCGGCCCGACCGACCCGGAGACGTGCGGGTTCACGTGCTGCGGCGCAACCGGCCCCTGCCCGCTGTGAGGCCGGCCAGGGCGCGCGGCATCATGGATCGAGGAACGAGTCCTGGTAGCCCGGATCCTCGACGCCGAGCGCCTGCGGCGTGACGGCGAGGGCCGCGAACGTGTCGATCATGACCGCGAGCTCGTCCGTGCGGGTCGCGCCGATCGACCGCTCGTAGCTGCCCGGGTGCGGGCCGTGCGGCACGCCCATCGGATGGTGTGAGATCGATCCGGCCTGCACCCCGCGCCGCGAGGTGAAGTTGCCGTCGGCGTAGAAGATGATCTCGTCGCAGTGCGTGCTCGAGTGCGGGTACGGGCACGGGATGGCCTCGGGGTGGAAGTCCACGAGGCGCGGCACGAAGCTGCAGATCAGGGCGCCCCTGGCGGCGAACGTGCCGTGCCAGGTCGGTGGCAGGTGGATCGAGGACACGCGCGGCTGGAAGTTGAGGATCGGGAACGCCCACGGGTAGACCGTGCCGTCCCAGCCGACAACGTCGAGCGGCGAGTCCGCCATCGAGAACCCGTGCCACACACCGGCCCGGCGGACCACGAGCTCGCGGATGCCCTCGTCGCGCGGGCCCTCGAACACCGGGCGCGTGAAGTCGCGGTGCGAGTACGGCGCGTCCATGCGGAGCTGGCCCACCTCGTTGCGCCACTGCTTCGGCACGTGGACACCCGCGGTCAGCGACATCCAGAACCAGTACTGACCCGGGTCCTCGGGGAGGAACCGGTGCAGCAGGCCGCGCGGGACGAACACGTAGTCGCCCTGCCGGAACGGCACGTCGCCGAGCAGGCTGCGCAGGACGCCGCCGCCGCGGTGGATGTAGACCAGCTGGTCGGCGTCGCCGTCGGCGATGTAGACCGGATCCGGGGCCCCCGGGAACGCGACGCCCGCGATGATGTCGTCGTTGAACACGAGCGGGATCCGCCCGTCGATCTGGGCCTGGCCGGCGGGCGCCTCGGCGGCGAGCAGCTCGAACGACTTGTAGTGGCGCTTGGCGAGCGCACGCGGGGCCACCGCGGTGGGCGCGGCCCAGCCGTGGGTCGCCGGCGCCAGCCGGTGCACGTGCGGGCGGCGCAGGTGGTAGAGGATGGAGTACGGCCCATCGAAGCCATCGCGCGTGAAGCACTCCTCGAACCGGAGCTCCCCCGCGGCGCCGCGCAGCTGGATGTGGTGCTTCTTGGCGATCTCGCCGACCGCCATCCGGTCGAGCATGGCTACGCCTGACCCTTGGCCTGCTGCTCGCGCTCGATGCTCTCGAACAGCGCGCGGAAGTTGCCGGCGCCGAACCCGCGGTCGCCCTTGCGCTGGATGATCTCGTAGAAGAACGGCCCGGCGCTCGGGTCCTTGTAGAGACCCGAGCTCTCCTTGAGGAAGATCTGCAGCATGTACGCGCGGTCGTGATCGCCGTCGACGAGGATCTGCAGGTCGCGCAGGACCGCGATGTCCTCGTCGATCGCCTTGATGCCGCTCTGCTCGATGCGCGCCGGCAGCATGTCGTAGTAGCTGCCCGGGGTGGGCATGAACGACACGCCCGCGCCGCGCAGGTCCTTCACCGCGGTCACGATGTCCCCGACGGTGAGCGCCACGTGCTGCACGCCATCGCCGCGCAGCTCCTCGTTGAAGAGGTTGATCTGCGAGCTCTTGAAGAACGGGCGCGCCGGCTCGTTGTTCGCGAACTTGGTGTTCGAGATCGGGTCCCACATCACGATCGACTTGAGGCCCGAGCCGGTCAGCTTGCCGGGATTGACGTCGGAGGTGTGGAACTCGACGTGCCACAGCTGCTCGAAGCCCATCACGTGCTCGAGCCACAGCAGCATCGGCTTCATGGTCTGAAAGTTCGACGTGACGTGGTCGATGTCCTGGAACCCGAACCGGTTGGATCCGCCGCCGGTGTGCGTGACCGCACCCGGGAACAGGCCCTGATAGCCGCGGCGCTCGCGGAACCGGAACGTGGTGTCGCCGAACGGCGTGGTGATCGAGAACTGGCGGAGGGTGCCGCCATCGTCCTCGAACGTCTGGACGTCCTGGATCGCGGTGCCGCCGCGCTCCTCGAGCAGGGCGAACGTGCGCGCGATGTCCTCGACCTCGAAGATCAGCGTGCCGACGCCGTCGGGGTGCTTGGCGAGGAACCGGGCGGCGCGGCTGCCGTCGCCCACCGGCTCGCTACACACCACCTGGATGTTGCCGGCCTGGAAGCAGGCGGAGGTCTGCCGGCCCTGCTGCTCGACCTCGGTCGACGAGCGCCAGGTCTCGGCGAAGTCGAGCTTGTCGACGTAGAACCGCCGCGAGCGCTCGAGGTCGCGGACGTAATAATGGATGCCCTCGAGGCGCGTGATACCGAGTGGAGCGAGATTGGCCATGGTGGAGTCCTACGTGATCGCGTCGGGCTGACGGTCGGGCATCGCATCCGCGAATGCCGGGAGAGCGAGGCAATGCTGCTCGATCGCGAGCAGCTGGGTGTACGCAGCGACGTCGACGCCGAACCGGCGTGCGGAGGCGAGCTGCGGCACGAGGCAGCAGTCCGCGATCGTGGGCATGTCACCCACGCAGAACGCGCCGGCGGTGTCGGCGACCGCCCGCGCCAGGGCGGCGAGGCCGGTGCCGACGAACTGGCCGACCCACACCGCGTCGTCACCGCCGAGCCGCTTGATCGCCTTGGTGGTCGACAGGTTCTGGAGCGGCTGGATGCCGGCGTTGACGATCTCGGCGATGCCGCGGGCGCGCGCGCGCAGGTACGGATCGGTCGGGAGGATCGGCGGCGTCGGAAACCGGTCCTCGAGGTACTCGAGGATCGGCAGCGACTGGTTGATCATGTGGATCGTGCCGTCGTCCTCGGTGATCTCGAGCGTGGGCACCTGCGCCATCGGGTTCTTCGCCCGGTAGGCGTCGGCGTGCTGCTCGGCCTTGATGATGTTGACGACCACATAGTCGTAGGCCAGGCCCTTGAGGCCGAGCCCGATCCGCACGCGGTGGCTCGCGGACGAGCGCCAGTAGTTGTGGAGGACGAGCTTCACGACAGGGCCTCCTCCGGGGCCCCGGCGTCCGCCCCGGTGGTCTCCGCGACGACCTCGGGCGGTGGGGCGTCGCTGCCGAGTTCCTGCGACCCGAGCGGGCCGTCGTAGCGCGGGGCCTCGGTGGTGCCGTCCGGCGGCCCAGCCTCGACCTCGGCGGGCGCAGCCTCGACCTCGGCGGGCGCAGCCTCGAGGTCCGGGGCGACGCCCTCGGTGAACGTGGTCTCCCCGGTCGCCGCGACGACGTCGCTGGTGCCGACCACGGTGCGCGCGCCGCCCGCGACCACGGTCTGCGCGATGGTGCCGAACGGGCGGTCGCCCGCGGCGTCGTACGCCTCGATCTCGATGTGATCGCCGACCTTCATGAACGGGGTGATCGGCTTGCCGGTGTCGATGATCTCGATCATCCGGCGCTCGGCGAAGCAGGACACGCCGCGCTCGCGATCCGCGTTCGAGACGGTGCCGCTGCCGAGGATCGTGCCGGCCGTGTACCGCCGCGTCTTCGCGAGGTGCGCGATCAGGTCGTGGAAGGAGAAGTGCATCTCCGGGCCCGCGTCGCAGTCGCCGACGACCTGGCCGTTGTACGTGGAGCGCACGCGCAGGTGGAGGCGCCCGTCCTGCCAGGCGGCGCCGAGCTCGTCGGGGGTGAGCGCGAACGGCGAGAACGCCGTGGCTGGCTTGCTCTGGAAGAACCCGAAGCCCTTGGCGAGTTCGTCGGGGATCAGGTTGCGCAGCGTGGTGTCGTTGGCGAGCACGACCAGCCGGATGTACGCGCCGGCGTCCGCGGCCGTGGTGCCGAGCGGGACGTCCCCGAGGATCACCGCGACCTCGGACTCGTAGTCGAGGCCCCACGCGGGGTCGTGCAGCTCGATGCCATCGCGCGGGCCGAGCAGGTCGCCTGAGCCGCCCTGGTAGATCAGCGGATCGGTCTCGAGCGTCGCCGGCGGCTGCGCGTTGCGCGCCTTGCGCACGAGGATCACGTGGTTGAGGTACGCCGAGCCATCGATCCATTCATAGGCGCGCGGCAGGGGCGCGGCGAGGCGGGCCGGATCGACCGCCATGCCGACGGCCGGGTCGGCCTCGAGCTGGGCCGCGAGCGCGCGCAGGGCGGGCTCGGCGGCCGGCCAGTCGTCGAGCGCTCGCTGCAGGGTGGGCCAGGGCGTGGGGGCCGGCAGCGCGGTCTCGCCGTCGCGGCGCACGACGAGGAGGCGACCATCTCGAGAGCCATCGCGCAGCGTCGCTAGCTTCATGTCGACGCGACCTTATGCCGCCCCCCCGGACCGGTCAACGGCCGCCCCGCCCTGCGCCACGCGGTCATTGCTCTCCGCGCGATGTCAGGCGACCCTGGTTCATGGCCCCGATCATACCCTCTCACGTCCTCCCGGCCCTGCGCCTGACCGCCGCGCTGGCGGCCGCCGCGTGTGGGCCCAGCTTCAGCGCCGCCCCCGACGGCGGCCCTGGCGGGACCGACGCCCCCACGGTGTGCGCTCCGGGCGCGACCCAGGCCTGCTACAGCGGCCAGGCCGGCACCGAGGGCGTGGGACCGTGCACGGGCGGCACCCTGACCTGCAACGCCGCCGGCCTGTGGGGCCCGTGCGTGGGCGAGGTGCGGCCGGTCGCCGAGGTGTGCGCCAACGGCATCGACGAGAACTGCAGCGGCACCGCGGACGAGGACCTCGACCAGGACGGCGACGGCTACACCACGTGCGGGGGTGACTGCTGCGACGCCGACGGCGCGGGCTGCGCGACCGCGGTGCTGGTCAACCCCGGCGCCTACGAGGCCCCCGGGAACACCGTCGACGACGACTGCGACGGCATGGTCGACAACGCGATCGCCGCCACCTGCGACGCCGGCCTGGCGTCCAACCCGGTCGACCCGATCGCCTACGCCCAGGCGATGGACCTGTGCCAGACCGCGACCCTGACCGACGGCCGGTGGGGCGTGATCTCCGCGCGGCTGACCCTGCCGTCCGGCACCGGCACGCCGGACCCGGGCCAGCACGCCATCCGCCCCGCGTTCGGCGCCACCACCGTGCGCGCCGGCGCCTCGTTCGCGGTGCTATCGACCGGCTCGGCGGCCGCGCCCGGCCAGACCGCGCCCGCGCACGTCGACTTCCAGCAGGCATCGCAGCGCAGCGGCACCACCAGCGCGTTCCCGGCGGACTGGCTGGCGACCAACGGCGGACAGGTCCCCAACGCCCCGGGCTGCCCCGATTCGAACGGCGCCGAGGCGTTCGACCCGGTGATGCTCGAGCTGAAGATTCGCACCCCCTCCAACGCGCGCAGCTTCCGGTTCAAGACCAACTTCCTCAGCTCGGAGTTTCCGGAGTGGACGTGCAGCCCGTTCAATGACTTCTACGTGGTGCTGCTCGACTCCGCGTGGGCGGGCACCCCGGCCAACCCGGCCGACAAGAACCTGGCCACGTACTCGCCGGCGGCCGGCGTGATCTATCCGGTCGGCGTCAACCTCGCCTACGGCGACACCGGGCTGTTCCAGCAGTGCGTCAACGGCCCCACCGGCTGCACGGTGGACTCGGTCGGCGGCACGATCTCGACGTGCGCGGGCGTGGCCGAGCTCGCCGGCACCGGCATGGACGGCGCGAACCCGGCGCCCAACGGTGTGGTCAGCGGCGCGCCCGGCTCGTGCGGCGTCTCGAACCTGGCCGGCGGCGGCACCGGCTGGTTGACCACGTCCGGCAACGTGATCGGCGGCGAGGTCATCACGCTGCGGATCGCGCTGTGGGACACCAGCGACGGGATCTACGACTCGGTCGCGATCACGGACGCGTTCGAGTGGTCGGTCGAGGCGTCGCAGCCCGGCACGGTCATCCAGTAGGCCCGCGCTACGATCCGCCCAGCCGCTTGCTGACGAGCGCACCGAGGCGGCGCGTCGCCGCCGGCGCGACCCGGGACAGGGCCGCCAGCGCCCAGGCATCCTTGCCGACGGTGCGGACCGCCGGGTTGGTGTGGACCGCGTCGACGATCGCGGCGGCGACCGCCGCCGGCGGCAGGCCCTTCTTGAACATGGAGACCAGCTTGCCCCGGGTCCCGGCGACCGCGCCGGTCATCCGCCCGTCGGCGACGATCCGGGTGTCGATCATGCCCGGGCAGATCGCGGTGACGCTCACGCCGTGGGGCGCGAGCTCGGTGCGCAGCGACTGCGAGAACCCGAGTACGGCGAACTTGCTCGCGCCGTACGCGGTGACGTTGGGCGCCGCGTAGATCCCGAGGATGCTGGCGATGTTGACGAGGTGGCCGGTGCCCCGCTCCACCATCCGGGGCGCGAAGAAGTGGCAGCCGTGGACCACGCCGCGCAGGTTGATGCCGAGCAGCCAGTCCCAGTCGTCGAGCGTGGTGTCGAGGAACGGGCCGCCGATCGAGACGCCGGCGTTGTTGACGACCACGTCGGCGGCGGGCACGCGCTCGTGCACGGCGGCGGCGAGCGCGGCCATCCCGGCGCGGTCGGCGACGTCGACCTGGCGCACCAGCAGCGCGCTCGCCCCGAGCTCGGCGGCCAGGCTGTCGAGGCGCTCCTGGTGGAGGTCGGTGGCGACGATGCGGGCGCCCTCCATGGCGAACGCGAGCGCGGTGGCGCGGCCGATGCCGCTACCCGCCCCGGTGACGACGACGACCTTGTCCGTGAGGTTCGTGAGGGACGTCGACCGGTTCATGGCGCCGATCATGCCGCCTCGGGCATCGCCATGCCACGCGCCGCGAACCACGATGGCGCGAGATCGTCGTCGTGGTTGTCGGTGGGATGGAAGTCGCGCCGCAGGTACTGGCGGATCCCGCGCAGGAACACGGTGCGGACGATCGGGTCGCGCTCGAGCGCGCGCTGCGCGCGAACCGCCGCGACGAGGCCGATCCCCTCCTGGCGCAGCAGCGTGCGCGCCCCCCACAGCCAGAACCCGCCGAGGAGCGCGGTCGCCATCACGAGGCCGGCGAGCCGCAGCGCGTACGACGGATCGATCGCCTGCAGCACGTCGAACGCGACGGCCTTGTGCTCGATCTCCTCGGCCGCGTGCCACGCGAGGAGCGCGCGCATCTCGGGCGCGGCGGCATCGAGCATCGCGCCCTTGAACGCGCCCTCGGCCATGATCGCGGTGAAGTGCTCGCTCGCCGCGGTCACCGCGAGGCGGAGCTTGGGCGGCGTCTTCGCCTCGACCCAGGCGGCGAGCTTCGTGTAGCTCGCCAGGAACGCGTCGACCTCGAAGCCCTGCGCGCGCAGGATCGCGTTGAACCGGTCATGCGCGCGGGCGTGCCGGCCCTCCTGCGCGAAGAACGCCTTGATCTGCGCCTGGAGCGCCGGGTCATCGACCTGATCGACGAACTGGTGGACCGAGCGGACGAAGAACCGCTCGCCCCACGGGAACAGCATGTTGACGCCGTTCGCGATGTGCGTGCCGGTCGCGTTGCCGCCGAGCCAGTGGCGGGGGACCGCGGCGAAGTCGACGTCGAGGTCGCGGGGTACGATGGAATTTCCCATGCGTCCAGTGTGACCACTATTGACCCAAAGTCAATAGGCTCGCGAGAGCGCAGCAATTCCGATATGATGCTGCTCATGCCGCCTCGCCCTGCCCCCCGCCGCGCCCCGCGCGCCCCGGTGCGGCCCCGCGTGCGGCGGGGCGCCGAGGAGCGCCGCGCGCAGCTGCTCGCGCTCGCGCGCCGGACCTTCAGCGACCGCTCGTACGACGAGGTCTCGATCGACGACCTCGCGCGCGAGGCCAGGATCTCGAAGGGGCTGCTCTACCACTACTTCCCGACCAAGCGAGACCTCTACGTGGCCGGGCTCCGCGAGATCGCGGGCGAGCTGGTCACCGCCGTGACGAGCATCCCGGCCGACCTCCCGCCGATCGAGCGGGCGCGCGCGGCGCTCGACGCCTACCTCGATCACATCACGCTGCACGCCAAGGCGTTCGTGTCGCTGATGCGCGGCGGGATCGGCAGCGATCCCGAGGTCGCCGACGTGGTGGAGGGCGTGCGCCGCCGGATGTTCGAGTCGTTCATCACCGAGTCGCCGTTCACGCGGCTGCTCGGCGGGGAGCCGCGGTTCGAGCTGGCCGTGCGCGGCTGGATCGGGTTCGTCGAGAGCGCGTCGATCGACTGGTGCGCGAACCCGCGGCTGCCGCGCGCCGAGCTGCGCGAGCTGCTGGTGGCCGTGCTGTTCGAGGCGCTCCGGCTGAGCGCCCCGCCCCTGTTCCGGACCTGACGCCGCGCGGCTCCCCGACGCCAGGGACTCGCGATACGATGGCGCGATGAGAGCGCGCGGTGACGTCCTCGTGAGCGGCCTCGGGGCGCTCCTGCTGGTGGTGTTCGCGAGCCTCGGAGGCTGCGTGCGGAGCAACCTCCGCCACGTCGACGACGGCGACGACGCGCTCCGGCGCGGCCAGCTCGAGCAGGCCGAGCGCGCCTACGCGCGCGCCCTCGCCGGCGATCCCGATCTCGATCAGGAGGAGCGCGACGCCTGGGTGGTGGCCAAGGTCGAGGCCGGCCGCGCCGGGATCGAGCTCGCGCGGGTACGGCTCGCGCGGCCGTGGACCAACCTGTCGGGGACGCCCGCCGCGATCCTCGCCCAGCTCCACACCACCGGCGACCGCGTGCGCGCCCTCGGCGGCGACGCGAAGGTGGAGGCGGCGATCACCGAGGCGATGAACGGGATCGCGAGCACCGCGCTGGCGGCGCTGCCGGGCAGCAAGCTGGCCCCGTGGGCGCAGCTGCGCGAGGCCCGCGCGCTCGCGCCCTTTCCCGAGCTGTCCCCGGCCACGCTCGTCCCGGTGGCGACGCTGCAAGGAGACGCGCGCGAGGTGCACGCCACGGCCGCAGCCACGGCGGCGCCCCTCGCGCGCCGGGTCCACCAGGCGGTCGGCGCGTGGATCGACGAGGCCGCGCTGCCCGCCGCGCGCGAGCTCGCCGCGCCGTACGCACGCGGTGTCGCCGTCACGCTCGCCGGGCCCCGCGCGCAGGACTGTGCCGCGCTCGCCCCCCTCGCCGCCCTGCCCGCCCCCGGTGCGCAGGGCACCCTCGAGGTCTCCATCGAGGTCACCCGCTGCGACGCCGAGGTGCAGGTCGCGCGCGCCGAGCGCACGGCCACGTGGAGCGAGCAGGTGCTCGTGCGCGTCGACCGCAAGCCGGTGTTCCAGACCATGTGCCAGGACACGTACACCGAGGTCCGCGAGTGCTTCGGCAACCCGCTGACCTGCTACTCGGGCAAGCTGGTCAAGACCGGCGCGTCGTGCTCGACGGTGCAGGTCGGCGAGTCGGAGATCCCGATCTACCGGACCGAGTCGCGCTCGGGCATGCGCCCGGTGGACACCCAGACCGGGCGCTACGTCGTCGAGCTGACGTGGACAGCGCGGCGCGGCGGCCAGACCTGGAGCGGCGCGGTGCGGCGCGCCGACACCGCCGGCGGCGAACGCGGCGACGCCTACGCCGTGCTCCCCGCGTTCAGCGAGAGCTGGACCGCCGCCGAGGCCACGTTCGCCAGCGCCGGGACCGAGCTGACCACCGCCCTGCGCGAGCGGTTCACCGCCGAGACCGCGGCCGACCGCGCCGCCGCCGTGGCCCGCGCCGTACAGGTCGCCGCCACCGTCGGGGCCAGCCCCGAGGCCGCGGACGCGGCGTGGGTCGAGGTCGCGCTCCTCGGCGGCGAGGCGGGCGGGCGGTGGCCGGCGTGGGGCCTCGCGAGCGCGGACCTCGTGCGCGCGTTCGACGCCCAGCCGGGTGGCGCGGCAACCCGGCTCGCGCTCGGCGCCACGCGCACGTTCGCGCTCCCCGCGCGACCGCGGATGTCCGCCACGCAGCGCACGGCGCTCGAGTCGCGGCTGGTGCCCACGCTCGGCGCCACGATCTGGATCGACGTCCACGCGGGGATGTCGAGCGTGCCCGAGGTGCCCGCCCCGATGGGCCCCGACCCGCTCGCCGGCACGAGCGCGGCGGTGGTCGGGTTTCGCGTCGGCCACCGCGGCCTGTCGAGCTCCCGGCGCTCCACCGACGGCCTCGGGTTCGTCGACGACGTCGCTGGCGAGATGCACGCCGGCATCGTCTACGCCCAGCCCGAGTCCGCGATCGGCACCAGCCAGCTCGGGTTCGCGGCGACGTACACCGCGGCCGTGGGCTTCCGGCGGATCGGCGTGCTGGGGCTGTTCGGCGGCGTGCGCGGGGCCGCGAGCTGGACGCAGTTCGGCACCAGCAGCGGCACCCACGCCGCGGTCACGCCGGTGGGCCGACTCGAGCTATGGCTCGGGCGCGCGACGGTGGTCGTCGACGCGATGGCGCGAACGCTGGCCGGCGGTCGCCACGAGGCGCTCGCCATCCACCTCGGGCGGATCCGCCAGGACGGACCGGGCGTGAAGCTGACCCGGTTCCTCACGATCCGCGCCGACCGCAAGGTGCTCGACGCCACGGTGCAGCTGCCGTACGAGGTCGACGGCGACATCTCGCCGGAGCTCGACATCGGTGACCTCGCGATCACGACGGTCACGGCGTCGTACGGGTTCGGGTTCTAGGCGAGCCGGCTACGCCAGGTCGAACACCAGCACCTCGGCGTCCGTGCTCGCGGTCAGCACGAGGGCGCCGCCGCCGGTCGCCGCCAGGCCATCACCGGCCGACAGCCGCTCCCCCGCGACGTCGATCGCGCCGCGCACGACCTGGATCCAGGCGTGGCGCGCCGCGGCCAGCGTGTGGGTCACCGCCTCTCCGGGCGCGAGCAGCGTGGCCGCGAACGTGGCGTCCTGGTGGATCGTCAGCGAGCCGTCGCGCCCGTCCGGGGAGGCGACCACGCGCAGCCGGCCCTGCCGCTCCTCGCGCGCGAACGCCTTCTGCTCGTAGCCGGGCTGGTGCCCGCGGCGGTCCGGGATGATCCAGATCTGGAGGAAGTGGACCGGGTCCGTCTTCGACGCGTTCATCTCGCTGTGCGACACGCCGGTGCCCGCGGACATCCGCTGGACATCGCCCGGGCGGATCGTCGAGCCGGTGCCCATGCTGTCCTTGTGCCCGAGCCCGCCCTCGAGGACGTAGCTGATGATCTCCATGTCGCGGTGGCTGTGAGGCGGGAACCCGCCGCCGCCGGCCACGCGGTCCTCGTTGATCACGCGCAGCGCCCGGAAGCCCATGAACGCCGGGTCGTGGTAGTCGGCGAACGAGAAGGTGTGATGGCTGTCGAGCCAGCCGTGGTTCGCGTGACCGCGCTCGTGGGCGCGCCGGACCTGGATCTGCATGGACAGGACCGTAGGTCTCGCCGGGGCCCGCCACAACCGGCGGTGATCGCAACACACCGTCGCAGCGGATCCCGGCCCGCGCGCCCGCCGCGCGCCCGGCCCCCGTCAGCCGCGCTCGAACACGAGCGGCAGCGTGACCCGGCTGGGCGCCTTCTGGGCGCCGAACGTCCAGCCGGCCACGTGGTCGCGGATCCGCCGCACGGCGCGCGTGCGGTGGCGCTCGAGAGCGCGCGGGACCCGGGTGGTATCGGACAGCGCGCGCACGCCGCTGACGGCGCCCCGGCGATCGACGTCGAAGGACAGGCTGTACAGCCCGGCGATCGGGAGCTCGCCGAGGTAGCCGCCGAGCTGCCCGGACAGCTCGTCGATGCGCGCGCCCAGGGTGCGCGTGGGGAGCGGGCCCGCGACGAACGGGCGCGGCTGCACGAACCAGCCGTGGATCACCAGCCGGCCCTCGCGCGGATCGTGGGTGCCGGTGACCTCGCGGACCCCGTGCGGGATCCGCGGATCGAACACGGTCAGCCGCCCGAACGTCGGCTCGATCGTGCGGATCAGCTCCGCCTGCTCGACGCCGCGCACCGACGCGAAGTCGTCCCAGAAGTCGAGCACGTGCTCGCGCAGCAGCATGGTCTCGCCGCCGCGGAACGTGCGCTGGCGCCAGCGGGTGAGCGAGAACACGAACGCCCACGGGCCGTGCGGGAGATCGCCGTGCAGCTCCTGGCGACAGCCCTCGACGTAGTTGGACAGCCACGGCGGCGAGATGTCGTGGCAGCCGAGGGTGGCGCGGCCCCACGCGACCAGGCGGTTGTGGAACGCCTCGTAGACCGGCGTCGGGAAGTACGTCCACGCGGGCGTGCGGAGCGCGGTGTACTGCCCGGGGACGTGCCAGTAGTCCCACACGAACCGGTCCACGCCGGTGCCGCGCGGGTTCACGAACCGCGCGTCGAACGTGGCGCGCAGGTCCGCGGCCTCGGGGGCGAAGTTGTCGACGATCAGGACATCGCGGGTGCCACGGGCCACGCGCGGGTTAGACCACAGTCTTCAGTCATCCGACACGCCCCACCGCAGGAGCTTGCGGTAGAGCGTCTTGCGGTCGAGCTCGAGCATCTTCGCGGCGTCGGTGCGGTTGCCATGGCAGGCCTCGAGGACGCGCAGCACGTGGCGGCGCTCGACGACCTCGAGGGACAGCAGCTCCGGCAGGTCCGTGCCCGACAGCGAGGTCGAGCGGCGGGTGGGCTGCGTGCGGACCTTGTCGGGGAGATCCTCGACCTGGATCTCCTCGAAGTGCGCGAGGGCGACCGCCCGCTCGACGCAGTTGCCGAGCTCGCGGACGTTGCCCGGCCAGTCGTACGCGAGCATCCGATCCGCGGCCGCCGCGGACAGCGCCACGACCTGCTTGTCGAACACCGCCGCGTGGTGGCGCAGCAGGTGGTGCGCGAGCAGCAGCACGTCGCTGCCCCGGGCCCGCAGCGGCGGCAGCGGCACGTGGATCACGTCGAGCCGGTAGAACAGGTCCTCGCGGAACCGCTTGTCCTCGACCATCTCCTCGAGATCGCGGCTGCTCGCGGTGATCAGGCGGACGTCGACGGGCTGGACCGGCCGGTCTTGCAGCGCGCGCAGCAGGCGCGGCTGGAGGGCGAGCGGCACGTCGCCGACCTCGGCGAGCAGCAGCGTCCCGCCGGCCGCGCGCTCGAACGCGCCGGGGCGCGCGCCCCCGAACAGCTCGGCCTCGAGCTGCGACTCGGGCACGGCCGCGCAGTTGAGCGCGACGAACGGCCCGTCCGTGCGCCGCGAGCGCTCGTGGATCGCGCGGGCCACCAGGGCCTTGCCGGTGCCGCCCTCGCCGGTGATCAGCACGGTGGCATCGGTGGCGCTGACCTGATCGATCAACGCGAACACCTGCTGCATCGCCGGGCTCGCCCCGATCAGATCGCCGCACCCCCGGGTGTTGGCCACCACGGCCTGCAGCCGGCGGAGCTCGCCCCGCAGGGCGCGGTGCTCGACGGCCCGGCGCACCGCGATCGCGAGCGCCTCGATCTCGACGGGCTTGGTGACGAAGTCGTAGGCGCCCGCGCGGATCGCGCCGACCGCCGTCTCGAAGCTGCCGAACGCGGTGAGCACCAGCACCGGGATGTCGGGCCGATCGATCGCCACGCGCTGGCACAGCTCGAGCCCGGACACGCCCTTCATGTGGAGGTCCGTGATGATCACGTCGACGTCGTGACTCGCGATCGCCCCGAGCGCCTCGGCGCCGGTGGTGAACGGGACGGTGGTCACGCCGCGCTTCTTGAGCCCGAGCGCGATCAGGTCGACCATCTCGCGCTCGTCGTCGACCACGAACGCGATGGTCACGCGACACCTCCGGTGGACGCGCCGAGCGGGCCGAGCGGGAGGTGGACCGTGAAGGTCGCCCCCTGCCCCGGCGTCGAGGCGACGTCGATCCAGCCGCCGTGCTCGCGCACGATGCCCCAGCTCACCGACAGGCCGAGCCCGGTGCCCGAGCCGACCTCCTTGGTCGTGTAGAACGGCTCGAACATGCGCGAGCGCGACAGCTCGTCGATGCCGGTGCCGGTGTCACGCACCGCGATCGTCATCCACCGGCGCGTGGTGGTGCCGACGTACGGCGGAGGATCGGCGTCGACGATGGCCGCGTCGAAGGCTCACCGTGCCACCGGCGGGGGTCGCCTGGATCGCGTTGACGACGAGGTTGGTCAGCACCTGGGTCACCTGGCCATCATCCGCGTCGACGCGCAAGGTCTCGTCAGGCACGGGCGGGGTCAACGTCACGCCGGCGGTCCGGGCGATCGTGGCGACCAGCTCGCACACCCGGCCCCCGACCGTGGTGACGTTGAGCGGCGCCTTCGACGGCACCCGGGGGCGCGCGAAGTCGAGGAGCTGGCGGATCAGCGCCGTCATCCGGTCGGCCTGCTCCGCGATGATCCGCGCCGAGTCGAGGCAGTCTGCCCCTTCCACCTCCTGGCGCACGATCAGCTTGGCGCGCCCGCTGACCACGTTGAGCGGCGTCCCGAGCTCGTGGGCGAGCCCGGAGGCGAGCTTGCCCACGGTGGTCAGGCGATCGGCGTGCCGGAGCTGCTCGGTGGCGAGCTCGCGCGCGTGGCGGGCCTCCCCGAGCCGCTCGCACATCAGGTTGATCTCGCTCGCGAGCTCGCCGAGCTCGTCGCGCTGGTCGAGGTGGAGCGGCCCCGACAGGTCGCCGAGGCCGACGCGCCGGGCCTTGTGCACGAGCCGGCTGACCGGTCGCCCGATGAACACGATCCCGAGCCCGATCGCGAGCACGCCCGCGATCAGGACCGCGAGCACCGTGCCGACGATGACGCTGCGCAGCGACGCCCGGAGGTAGCTGTCGCGCTGCGCGAGCGACTGGGCGATCTCGAGCCCGCCGGGGCGCCCGACGCCGACGTCGACCGGGACGTAGGTGAGCTGGCGCCGACGGGGCGCATCGCGGGTGGACACGATCGCGCCCAGGCGCATCGGCGCGAGCTCCGCGCCCGGCCGCGCGGGTGCATCGGGCGGCGCCCCGTCGAGCCACACCCACCGGGCCTGGAGCGTCTCCCGGCCGGATGTCGCGGTGGCGAGGAACGCACGCGCGGCCGCCTCGCCGTCGCGGTGCCACACGTAGGAGATGCCGCCGGCGAGCGCACGGCCGAGGGCGGTCGCCTCTCCGTGGAGGTGGCGGTCGAACACGCCGCGCTCGCGCTCGTAGTTCAGGTAGCCCTGGACCAGGGCGACCAGCGCGACGCCGATCACGAGCGCCGCGATGAACTTGCGCGTGAGCCGCATGGCGAGCGCCCGTCTTACCCGATCGGCGGGATGAACGACATGGCGCGCTCCGCGAGCGCCGTGATGGTCAGGCTCGGGTTGACCCCCAGGTTGGCGCCCACGGCCGACCCATCGACGACGTACAGGCCGTGGTAGCCGAACACGCGGTGCTGCGCGTCGATCACGCCGTGCTCGGCGTCCGCGCCCATCACGCAGCCGCCGATGCAGTGCGCGGTGGTCGGCAGGTCGAACAGGATCTCGGTGGTCGACGTGATCGGGATGCCGCCGAACTGCGCGGCCGCACGCTCGGTGAACACGTTGGCCGCCGGGATGTTGGTCGGGATCCGCGCGCCGTCCGAGCTCAGCATGGTCCGCCACGGCCACCACCAGTGGCGGCGCAACCGGAACCGCAGCGTGGCGTCGATGGTCTGCATGACGAGGAAGATCAGGGTCTGGCGCGCGAACCCGAACGGCCAGGTCGCCCGCCAGAACCGCACCGGGTGGCGGACCGCGCTCCACAGCCACCGCCCGATCCGGCCCCAGCCCTTGCCGCCGACCAGCAGCGTGGCGATCAGGCCGAGCGCGTCGGCGCCACGCGAGTAGCGGGTGGCCTCGATGTGCGTGTACGCGTCGATGTGGATGCCCGAGCCGATCGCGATGCCCTTCGACATGTCGAACCGCGCGCCGGGGAACCGCACGCCGACGATCGACTCGGCGTTGGTGCGGACGTCGTGGCCGAGCCGCGGCGACACCGCCGGCAGCGAGCCCTTGGCCTTGAGCCGCAGCAGCAGGTCCATGGTGCCGAGCGCGGACGCGGCGAGGACCACGTGGCGCGCGCTGATCGTGGTGCGCTGCTTGCGGAACCACGCGGTCGAGCGCTCGGTCGTGACGTCGTAGCCCTCGCTGCCGTCCGCCGCGCCGCGCGGGCGCACGTCGACGACGCGGGTCTCGGCCTTGACCTGCGCACCCCGCTTCTCGGCGAGGTACAGGTAGTTCTTGTCGAGCGTGTTCTTGGCGCCGAACCGGCAGCCGACCATGCAGCCACCACAGCCGACGCAGCTCGTGCGCGCCGGCCCGTCACCGCCGAAGAACGGATCGGGCCGGGTGGTGCCGGGCGCGTCGCCGTCCTGGCCGAAGTACACGCCGACGTCGGTCCGGTAGAACGACGCGCCCACGCCCTGCGCGTCGGCGATCTTCCGCAACATGTGGTCGGCATCGCCGAGGATCCGGTTCTCGGTCACGCCGAGCATCCTCCGCGCGGTGGCGTAGTGCGCGGGCATGTCCTGCTCCCACGCCGCGAGCCCCTTCCACGAGCCCTCGCCCCACACCTTGTCGGGCGGCGGCAGCAGCGTGTTGGCGTAGGTGATCGAGCCGCCCCCGACGGCGTTGCCGCACAGGATCATCACGTGCTTGAACGGCCGCACGTTGAAGAACCCGTGCAGCCCGAGCCCGGGGCGCCAGAGGAACTTCCGCGGGTTCCAGTTGGTCTTCGGGAAGTCCGCCTCGGTCCACCGCTTGCCCATCTCGAGCACGGCGACCGAGTAGCCCTTCTCCGCGAGCCGACACGCCGACACGCTCCCGCCGAAGCCGGAGCCCACGACGACGTAGTCGAAGTCTTGCTGCATCGGCGGGCAGTATGGCGGACGCGCGGTCAGCCGGCGAGGCGACCGGCCACCCGCTCGACGAACCAGTACAGGCCCGCGGCGGTCACGGCGGCGGCGATCACCGGCACGGCCACCCGGCGGACGCGGGCGTGGCGGTGGATCAGCAGGATCGCGGGCGCCAGGAGCAGCACGACGGCGAGCTGCCCGATCTCGACGCCGAGGTTGTAGCCGAACAGCGCGCTGACCAGCCCCTTCGTCGAGAGCTGCAGCTCGACGAGCGCGCGCGCGAATCCGAAGCCGTGGACGAGGCCGAACCCGGTCGCGACCCAGAACCGGTAGCGCTCGAGCCGCGGCGACAGCGCCTCGAGGGCGACCAGCGCGATCGACAGCGCGATCAGCGGCTCGATCAGCCACGCGGGCGGCTGGACGAGGCCCGTCACCGCGAGCGCCAGCGTGATCGAGTGGCCGAGGGTGAACCCGCTGGCGACCGCGGCGAGCCGGGCGAGCGTGCCACCCGCCAGCAGGAGCCCGAGGAGGAACAGCAGGTGATCGATGCCGTCGGGGAGCTTGAGGCCGCCGTCGTCGTGCCACTCGGCGGGCGCCGCGCCGATGTGGGTGACGCCGCTCCACACGAAGGCGACGAACCCGAGCGAGCCCCCCGCCGACAGCTCGATGTCGATGTCGCCGCGATCGACGACGGTCAGCCGCTCCTCGCCGCCGACCCGCTCCTTGACCAGCAGCTCGAACGTCGGGGCGACCCGCGCCGACCGCACCACCGGCAGGCTCCACGTCCGCGGCCCCTCGGCAGCCGGGCAGGTCGCGCGCGCGGTCAGCCGCACGGTCCGCTCCACCACGGTGGCCACGGGCGCGAGGAACCGGCACGGCCCGGCGGCGGTGGTGATCGGCGCGAGCGCGTACGACGCGGCGGCGAGCGCCCCGGCGTGCGCGGGCACCGCGGCGGGCACGAGGGCCTCCTCGGCGAGTCCGAGCAGGGCCGCGGCCCCGCGGAGATCGAGATCGAGCTCGAGGTCCACCGCGGCCCCCTCGGTCGCGATCCGGAGGTACCCGATGTCGAGCGGGTGGGCCGCGGCCGGGCGCGCCCCGAGGCCGAGCAGCACCGCGAGCGCGACCACCCATGGAAGCCGGCGCCGCGCCGCGCGGAGGATCGCGTCGCTCATGGCGCTTGTCCGACGGAGATGCCGAGGCGGCGCCAGGCGTGGGCGGCCGAAGGGTGCGGCGGCCGAGGATCGAGGCCCGGATCGAGGCCCGGATCGAGGCCCGGATCGAGGCCCGGATCGAGGCCCGGATCGAGGCCCGGATCGAGGCCCGGATCGAGGCCCGGATCGAGGCGCGCCGCCTCGGTGGCGTAGAGCGCGGCCCGGGGGGCGCTGCCGCGCGCGCTCGAGCTGCGCCATCAGCTCGTACAGCCGGGCATCGCGCGCGCCGGTGGCGAGGGCGGCACGGGCCTCGCGCAGGGCCTCCGGGATCTGACCTGCCCGCGCGAGCGCGCGCGCGAGCTGGAACCGGGTGTCGCCACCCGCGCGGCCGCCGAGCTCCTCGCGCGCCAGCGCGATCGCCTCGGCCACCGCCGCCGGGCTGCCACGATCGACGAGCAGCTCGACGAGCTCGAGCCGGTGGCCGGTGCCGCGCGCCGCGAGCTCCGTGCGGATCAGCCGCTCGACCTGCGCGCGGGTCCGGTCGGCGCCCGCGGCATCACCGCCGAGCTCCTGCGCGCGCGCCTGATCGATCAGGTAGCGGGTCTCGCGGGCCGCGCGGAACGCCTCCTCGAAGCCGGCGCGGGCGTCGGCGATCCGGCCGGTGCGGAGCGCGAGCTCGCCGCGCAGCGCGAGCGCCAGGTGCCCGCCGGGTTCGATCCGCAGCGCCTCGGCGAGCAGCACGCGCGCGTCCTCCCATGCGCCGCGACGCAGCCGGAACCGCGCCCACAGCGCGCGCACCCGCGCCGCCTCGCGCGGCCCGCCGAACTCCTCGATGGCGATCGCGCGGCCGAAGTCGTAGGTGGCCTCGGCGTCGCGCCCCTGCGCCTCGAGCACGAGCGCGCGCATCAGGTACGCCGCGCTCGACGGCCGCACCTCGAGCGCCGCATCCGCGGCCTGGACCGCGCGGGGCAGCTCGCCGAGGGCGAGGCTGGCGGTCGCCACCAGCAGGTGGGCCGCGGGCGACGGCTTGCGCGCGAGGTAGTCCTCGGCGAGCGCGATCGCCTCGCGGAACTGGTGGCGGGCGCTGGCCACGCGCGCCAGGGTCAGCGGCGCCGCGCTCGGGTCCGGCTGCGCGGCGAGAGATGCACGGGCGAGCTCCTCGGCGCGCGCGAGGTCGGCGGGATCCCCGCCCTGCAGCGCGCGGGCGGCGTGGAGCTCGGCCAGCTCGGCGAGGTCGAGCGGGGTGGCCCCGCCGGCGCGGACGCGAGCCTCGAGCGCGGCCAGCTCCCCGGCGGCCTCGAACCCGGTCGTCGGCTGGATATCGAACCGGTAGCGAATCGCCGCGGCGTCGATGCGCCGCAGGGCCGTCGCCGGATCGATCACGGTGTGCGCCGCCGCACGGGCTGGTGGCAGGGCGGTCGGTCCGTTGACCGCGTGCGCCAGGCCGACGACGGCGATCAGCGCGGGCACGGCGAAACGACCCGCCCAGCGGCTACACACGGCTGCATCGTCGGTGGTACGCATGGGGCGGGTACGAGCGGTCGCCGGTTCGGGATCGAGACTGTCCGTCTGATCCAGGCGGCAGGATGGCTCGTATGGATGGCATGTCGCATTACATGGGAGGGACAAAATGAAGAGACTCAGCTTTCTGCTCGCCGGCTCGCTGCTGGCCGCTGGCGCCGCCGCGATCGGCACGGCGCACCAGGCGCAGGCCTCGGATCACGATGACGGCGAGGCGGACCTCAAGGGCCGCGCGCTCAACCTGACCGACCACTTCGCGTTCAAGTCCGGAACCGATCTGGCGCTGGTGATGTACGTCAACCCGCGCTCGCTGCCGACCAAGCAGTACGCGCTCAGCACGCAGGCGCGGTACGAGTTCCACGTCACCAAGATCGCGAGCAAGACCACGGCCCCGACCGGCACGAACGACTTCGTGTTCCGGTTCGAGGCGGGCGCCCCGAACGCCGCGGGCGTGCAGGCGCTCACGCTGACCGTCCTCAAGGACGGCGCCGTCGTCGGCACGCACACCGGCGCGAGCACGGATTTCGCCACCTCGCAGGCCAACACCGCCGTCACCACGAACATGGGCACGGTCGGCGGCATCGGCGTGAAGTACTTCGTCGGCATGCGCGCCGACTCGTTCCACTTCGACGTCAACCGCTACTTCCAGGTCCGCGGCTTCCTCGCGAACCGGTTCTTCGGCGGCACCGGCGGCGCGGGCAACGCGTCCGCGGCGCTCGCCCCGACCTGCGCGGGCCAGACGCTGCTCCAGGGTGTCATCGGCACGGGCGACACCAACGACGGCGACGCCGTCAACCTGTGGAACCCGCCGCGCTGCGCCCCGGACTTCACCAAGAACTACAACGTCAACGCCATCGTGCTGAACGTCCCGATCGCCGCCCTCGGCGGCGGCACGGTGTTCGACACGTGGTCCACGATCTCGGTGCCGGAGTGAGCGCCATGACCCAGGGAACCACCATGAGCATCCTCACCCGCACCCTCCTCGCCTCGCTCGCTCTCGGCACGCTCGTGACTGCCTGTGGCGACGACGGCCCCGCGACCGTGACGCCGGACGCTCCGCGCCCGATCGACGCGGCGGTCACCCCGGATGCGCCGCCCCCGGGGCCGACGGTGTACCGCCAGATCGAGCAGCTCGCGCGTCCCGGCATCAACGAGGCGCTGCTGCTGAGCGAGGGCTTCCTCGCCGGCTACAACGCCACCGCCCCGACGTTCGCGGGCGTCGACGCCACCACCCTGACCGCGGTGGTCGGCGAGGCCAAGACCGTCCTCAAGGCGATCTACCTCGGCACCTGCCTGATCAACGGCGCCGCCGGTCTCACGGCCGTGACGGGCGCCAAGCCGGCCGGGCTGGAGTGCGCAGCGGTGGGCGAGAACCTGTTCCAGAGCGGCGGCCTCGCCGGCACCGTGCTGACCACGACCGCCGCGGCCGGTGCGCAGGCGTACGCCGACCGCGTGTTCGCCCAGTTCATCCCCGACGTGATGCGCATCGACACCTCGGTCGACAGCGCGTACCTGACGCTGTGTGACGGCGCCTCCGCGACCGCTCCGCTGCTGTGCGGCGGCCGCAAGCTCAACGAGGACGTCATCGACATCACGTACTTCTACCTGCTGGCCGGCGCGGCGGTCCCCACCGGGCTCGCGGGTACGGGTGCGGGGGTTCAGCAGGCGGTCGCGCTCGTCAGCGATGGCGTGCTGTTCTCGTCGAACGCGATGAACAACGCCGGCACGCTGCAGACGCCGGACCCGACGAACACGAACCAGTTCCACCCGGACGTGTCGGCGACGTTCCCGTACTCCGCGCCCCCGCTCTGAGCGGGACCGTCGAGGACCCCGTCAGGGGACCACGACGAGCGGGTTGACGAGCCGGTTCAGGGCCCCGGCAGCGTGAACGCGAACTGCGCACCCGCTCCCACCGCTCCGGTTGCCCAGATCCGTCCACCGTGGCGCTCGACGATCCGCCGCGCGGTGGCGAGGCCGATCCCGGTGCCGTGGAACTCGGCATCCATGTGGAGCCGCGCGAACGGCTGGAACAGGCGCTCGGCGTGCGCCATGTCGAAGCCCGCCCCATCGTCTCTGATCACGTAGGTGACACCACCCTGGTCGTCGCGGGTGGCGGCCACCTCGATCATCGGGTCGGCGCACCCGGCGGTGAACTTCCACGCGTTCCCGAGCAAGTTGTCGAGCAGGATCCGGACCAGCCGCGCGTCGGCCAGCGTCACCAGGTGCGGCTCGGTCTGGACGCGCACCGGCCGCGCGGACTCGCGCCGCGCGAGCTCGCCGAGGCAGGTCGCAGCCAGCGCCGACAGATCGACCCGGTCTCGAGCAGCGCGTCGATCAGGTCCGACATCCGCGCAGCCGGGGCGAGCACGCGCCGGGCGTGATCGATGCCGCGCGCGCCGAGCTGACCGCCGGCGTCTTCGAGGAGGCTGCGCGTGAACGCGCTGACGGGGCGCAGCGGGGCGCGCAGATCGTGCGACACCGAGTAGCTGAACGCCTCGCCCGAGCGCGCGCGACGTCGTAGCCGCGCTTGTACAGCCGGTCGCCGAGCAGCCCGAGGAAGTCCGGATCGTCGTCGACGGCGAGGATCCGCTTCGGCGTGAGCAGGCTGCCCACATCGATCCGGATCGAGCTCGACGAGCGGAGCAGCGCCCGCACCCGCGCGCGCACCACGCCGAGGTCGTCCTTGCGCACGACCCCATCCGCGCCCGCCTCGAGCGCACCCCCGAGGTCGGTACGCACGGCCAGGCTGTCGTCGACGATCAAGACCGCGGCCATGCGCCTCCCTGGGCACAGCGTAGCGCCGGATCACGCGAGCGACGCGAGGAACGAGGCGAGCGCCGCCGTCACGGCCTCGGGCTGCTCGACCGACGACGAGTGCCCCGCCCGAGGAATCCGGACCAGGCGCGCACCCGCGATCGCCGCGGTGATCCGCTCGGCCTTCGCCGGCACCGTGGCGACGTCCTCGTCTCCGACGACGACCAGCGTGGGCGCGGTGATCCGGCCGAGCTCGTCGTGGATCCCCGCACGATCGATCACGCCGTTGACCGCGCGCCAGATGTCGCGCCGGCGCGCCATGATCGCCCCCCAGCGCGCGACGTCGGCGCGCCGTGAGGGATCGGTGAGGGTGCTGCGGGCGAGCATGATCGGCGCCACGCGGCCGAGGAGCGCGCGCACGCCGAGCACGCGCGACGCGCGCGCGAGCAGCCGGTAGCGCGGCACGTTCGCGGGCGGCTCGGGGTCGGCGCTGGTCTCGAGCAGCAGCAGCGAGCGCACCAGATCGGGGCGGCGCGCCGCCATCCGCATCGCGACGAACCCGCCCATCGACAGCCCCGCGAAGTGGACCGGCCCGGCGCCGAGCGCCTCGAGCAGCAGCACCGCGTCCTTCCACACCAGCTCCATGCCGATCGACCCGCGCAGCGGATCGGCGGCGCTGCGGCCCTGCCCGCGGTGGTCCCACGCGATGCAGCGGTAGCGATCGCGGAGCGCCGCGATCTGCGGCGCGAACAGCTCGGTGCCCCACAGCAGCCCATGCGCGAACGCGATGGTCTGCCCGGTCGAGCCCGGCCCGGTGTCCTCGTAGTACAGCGTGGTGCCGTTGACCTCGATCGTCGCCATGCGGCGGCGAGCTTACGAGATCGCGAGGCCCCGGCTGGAGGAGGAAGTCACGCGTGGTGGGCGGGACGCAGGAACCGGCAAATCGGGACCAGGATCACGGCGAACGCGAGCAGGCTCCACATGCTGTGAGGGACAGAGCAACGCGTGCGCCGTTGCCAGGCCCCTGGAATCACACGCGCCCGGTGTGCGCCGACCACCCGGGTGGCCAGGACCGCCGTGCCCCGTGGTGCCAGGTGACCCGGGCGCGCTCGGTGTCAGAACGAGCCGCTGACGCCCATGCCCATCGCCATCGCGCCGCCGGCGGCCGGGATCATGGTCGGCGCCACCGCCATCTGGGCGCCGTGCTTGCGGTTGTAGCGGCGCGCGGCCGCGCCGGCGGTCGCGACGTCGTAGATCATCCCGCCGACGTACGCACCCGCGCCGAGGAGGATCAGCGCCTCGCCGTCGTCCTCGTCGCCGCCGCAGGAGGACCCGTCGTCTCCACCCCAGCACGCGCCCGACAGCGCCTGGGCCACGCCGGTGATGAACAGCAGGCCGCCGACGCCGCGGAGCGCCATGCCGGTGGTGAGGAACTCGCCGGCGTACCAGTGCCCGAGCGATGGGGTGAGCGTCGAGGCGAGGAAGCCGCCGCTGATCAGCGCGTCGTTGCCGGTCTCACCACCAACCGCGATCATCACGACCGGCGCCACCGCGCCGCCGAGCGCGAGCAGGGTCGCGGTGGCCGGGCTCTTGAGCTCCGCCGGCTCGCCGACCGGCGCGCTCGGCGCGGCCAGCGGCGCCAGGCCGGGCTGGGCGTGGGCGACGGTGGAGGTGGTGACCAGGGTGGCGGCGAGGGCGGCGGTCGTCAGCATCGTGCGCATGGTCCGACCAATGTGCACGGGTCGGACCACTGCTCAACCACTTGAAATCGCGCGTGCCGGGGGTGTCCAGGGTTTGCCACCTGGTGAACGGCTGACGGCGATCCGCCGATCGAGTGTCAGCGCCGGCGGGCGACCAGGCCGCGGCGGGTGGCGATCCACAGGGTGTCGCCGACCACGGCGGTGGCGGTGGTGTCGCGGCCGGGCAGCCCCTCGCTCGCGGTCCAGGTCGCGCTCGCGCCATCGCCGGTGCGCAGGCCCTCCATGGTGGCCGCGCGCAGGACGTCGCCATCCCACGCCAGGCCGCCGGGGTTGATCCAGCCGTCGCCGAGCGGCGTGGCGCGCACCTCGGCGCTGCCGGGCGCGACCGGCTCGAACCGGGTGACGCCGCCCTTGTACGTGCCGACCCACAGCGAGGAGCCGCGCACCGCGATCGCCATCACCCAGTCGTCGCGCAGGTGGCCGGTGGCCACCGCGTAGCGGGTCCACACCTCGTCGCCCGGCCGACCGCGGTACAGGCCGGTGGTGGTGCCGAGCCACAGCCAGCCCTCGGCGTCCTCGGCGACCGCCCACACGTTGGTGACCGGGATCTGCTGCTTGGCCCCGAGCGGCTGCGGCCGGCCGTCGCCGAGGATCACCGCGCCCTGCATCGTGCCTGCGAGGATCCGCCCGTCCGCCATCCGGACGAGCGAGAGCACGCCGCGCGCGGGCAGGCCGTCGCGCTTGCCGAGCTGCGTGACGCGCGCGCCGCCGCCGGCTTCATCGATGATCGAGAGGCCGGTGGCGGTGGCCACCCACACCCGCGCGCCGCCGGGCCGCGGCTCGACGAGCAGCGCGTTGACGCGGTGATCGAGCTGCGGGCTCGAGATCGCGCGCCACGCACCGAGCTCGCGGACCGCGACGCCGTGATCGAACATCCCCACCCACAGCCGCGCGCCGTCGACCGCGAGCGCCGACACGTCGTTGGCCGGCAGCCCGACCGGCGGGGTCGCGACCCGCCAGCGCGCCTGCCCCGCCGCGCGCACGTGGAGGCCATCGAGCCCGCCCGCACACGCGCCGCCCTCCCCGCCCGCCACGGTCACCGCGAGCACGAGCGCGGCCGGCCCATCGACGAGCGGAACCAGCCGCCCGCGATCGGCGCGCGCGAGCCCGCCCCCGAGCAGGGCGACGACGATCTGCCCGTCGAGGACGGTCACCGCGCGGACGTCACCGCCGCCGAGTTCGGTGACCGCGCCGTCGCTGGTGCGCGCGAGAAGGCCGCTCGTCGTCGCGATCCACAGCGCATCCCCGTGCGCGGCGAGCGCCGTGATCTCGAGCGTCGCGGGCGCGGCGGTCGCGAGCGGCACGGGCGCGAGCGGCACGGCCTCGAGCGGCACGGTCGCGAGCGGCACGGGCGCGAGCAGCACGGCCTCGAGCGGCACGGCCTCGAGCTGCCCGCGCCGCAGCGCGAACAGGCCGCCGGCGGTGCCCGCGTACAGCGTGCCCCCGGCGACCGCGAGCGCCGCCACCCGCGCCCGCGCCGGCTTGCTGCCGCCACCGCGGATCGGGACCGGGGTCAGCGATCCATCGGCCGCGAGGCGCACCACGCCGCCCTCCCAGGTCGCGAGGTAGCGCGCTCCCGCGTGACGGACCACCGCGCGGACGGCCCGCTCGCTCGCGCGCTGCTGCACGGTCAGCCGCGTGCCCGCGAGGTCAACCCGCGCGGCACCGCGCTCGGTGCCGATCCACAGCTCGTCGCCGAGCGCCGCGATCGCGTCGATGCGCGTGCCCGGCAGGCCATCGACCGCCGTCCACACCGCGCGCACCTCGCCGGCCGGCCCGAGCCGCGCGAGCCCCCCGCCGGTCCCGACGAGGACGTCGCCGCCGGGGAGCGGCCGGCACGCGCGCACCTCGCCGAGGTGGGTGACGATGTCCCGGCGCGCGGTGCCGGGAGCGGCGGAGGCCGGCGCCCCGAGCGCACCGAGCGTACCGAGCGCACCGAGCGCACCGACCAGCGCGAGCGAGGTCAGCGAGGTCAGCGAGGTCAGCGAGGTCAGCGAGGTCGCCGCGAGCGAACGGTGCGCGGCGCGGGTCACGGGATCACGCCTGGGGCGATCACCATCTCGCTGACCGCCTGATTGAGCGCGTTGTCGCGCGCCACCACCCGGAGCGTGACCGGCGCGGTCAGCGGCGCCGCCGGGATCCACGTGCCCTCGAACCGGCCCCACGCGGTCAGCGTGAGGCGCTGGATCGTGCCGTCGGGGAGCACCACCTCGACGCGATCGGCGTCCTTGCGCTTCTCGCCGTCGCTGCGCTGGCGCGCCACCAGGAGATAGCCCCGGCCCTGGCGCGCCGCGGTCAGCGCGACCAGCGGCGCCCTGGTGTCGACGGTGTACGGCAGGGTCAGCACCTCGAGGCGGCCGTCGGCGTGCGTGATGGTCACCCGCACCTGGTACACGCCGTCGGCGGTGGCCTGGTCGATCAGGAACCGCACCATCCACGCGGCCTGGTCCGCGTCCCACACCGCGAGCTTGGTCTCGCCGAACGGGAAGCTGACCACCACGGTGCGGGCGTCGCGCGGCGCCGGGATCTTGATCTCGGGATCGCCGGGCTGGATCTCGTCGGGCGACAGGCTCGCGCGCCGCGCGCCGAGCGTGTCGAGGTCGCCACCCGTGACCTGCGGCACCTGCGGCGTCGCCTGCGCGAGCTGCGCCTGGGCCTGCGTGCGGGCGATCTGGAACTGCCGGTAGGCCTCGTCATTCTCGAGGACGAGCAGCGACGTGAACGTGCTCATCACGCCGAGCTCGGTGGACAGCGCGACGATCTGCTCCTTCGGGGCCTCGGTGGCCTCCATCACCGCGAGCTGCTGGCGCGCCCACCGCTGCGCCACGCGCGTGGTGTCCACGGCGGGCGTGAGCGCCACGTCCTGGGTGTACGGCGCGCCCGCGACCACGCCCGTCAGCCGCACCGCCGCCGGCACCGGCTGCCCCACCGGCGTGCGCAGCACCGCCACCAGCTCGTCGCCCGCGAACAGCGTGGTCGCGTGGGCGGGGAACACGCTGGTGGTCGGGGTGCCGGCTGCCCCGGCGCTCCCGGCGCCCATGATCACCACGCGCGCCGAGGTCAGGCGCGGCAGCCCGGCGGTGGTCGCCGCGAGCGCGAACCGCTGCTCGTCGGTGTGGCTGCGGACGATCACCGCGCGCCCCCCGGTCCGGCCGGAGAGCTCGCCCCACAGCGCGGTGGTGGCGCCCTTGCCGATCAGCGCGGCGTCGATCGGCGCGCCGATGCCCTCGGCGAGCGCGGCGAGCGCGGCCGGCTGCTGCTCGCCCCAGGTCGGGATGCCATCGCCGATGTAGATCACGTCGCTCGGGTCGCGCGCGTCGACGGCCAGCAGCGCCGCGCCGAGATCGCTGGCACCGTCGGGCTCGATCGCGCCGACGAGGGCGAGCGCCCGGGCGATCGCGTCGGCGGTGGCGGGCTCGTACGTGTCCGCGCTCGGCGCGATCTCGACGTCGCTCGCGAGCACGACGAACCGATCGGCCGGGGTCAGCTGCCGCAGCGTGGTCGCGAGCACGCCGAGCGCCTGGGCGCGGCCCTCGAGCATGCTGCGCGAGGTGTCGAACACGATCGCGAGCCGACGGCCACCGGGGGCCACCGGGGTCGGTGCCGCCGCCGCCAGCGCGGGCGCGATCCGCACCGCCGTGTAGATCGCATCACCGCGCGTCTCGCGCATCACCGCCGGGACCCTGGCCGCCGCGACCGGCACCACCAGGTCCACGCCCTGGGCGAGGTCCTGCTGGCCGAGCACGCGCTGGCCATCGACGGTGACGGTCAGCTCGCCGATCGTGGTCTGCGGCGGCGCGGTGACCGCGTACGCGTACTCCCAGCCCGCGGCCGCGCGCACCAGCGGCG
The DNA here is from genome assembly GCA_964203225.1 of Kofleriaceae bacterium. Taxonomy (GTDB): domain Bacteria; phylum Myxococcota_A; class Polyangia; order Haliangiales; family Haliangiaceae; genus JABFXX01. Next base: position 33,949 of record CAXNMK010000025.1, on the reverse strand, counting down.
TGACGTAGCGGATCACGACGCGCTTGTCCGCGCGCGCCTCGAGCGGGAACACCCGCAGCTTGAACCAGTTGCCCTGCTCCCACTCGAGCAGCGCCGGATCGAGCATCTCGTCGACGATGTTCTCGTAGACCTGGCGCGCCTTGTCGCGCTCGACGATCTCACCCTCGACGAGCGTGCCGTCGATCTCGAGCGCGAGGCCGACCAGCATCGCCCCGTCGGGGAGCGGGAACCGGAACGTGCCCTCGCGGCGCTCGTCGGCCCCGTTGTGGAACACGTGCGTGACCTCGGTGACGGCGAGATCGCCGGTGGTGCGGACGTCCACGTGGAGCGCGCGCAGCGCCAGCGGATCCAGCCGATCGGCGGCGCCGCGCGCCTCCATCCGGCCCACGCCGACCTCGGCATCGGGCTCCGCGAGCGCGAAGCTGAACGCGGCCGCGTCGGGCCGCACGCCCGTCGGCACCACGTCGCCGCGCTCGCGGGGCGCCGCATCGACGAGCACGTCGGCCATCACGGTGACGCCGCCGCCGCGGGTATCGACGATGGTCCGCACGCCCGGCCCCCGCCGCAGGCGCACGCGCCCGGCCCCCACGCTGACGTGGACCGCGCCCTCGGCATCCTGGCCGAGCTCGATCACCGCGTCGGCGCGCAGGTACACGAGCGGCGCCGCGGCAGCGTCGCCGAGCGCGACGATGGCGCCGCGCCTCACGGCCTTGACCGTGCGCACGCCGGTCAGCGACGCGCCCGCGCCGAGCGGCTCCCACGCGCTCTGGGTGCCGCGCTGCACGAGCAGCTCGCCGCGCACCGTGACGGCGGTCAGCGGGAGCGCGAGCGGCGCGCGCACGGGCGCGACCTCGCCGGTCTGGACGGCCATCGCCTCGGTGCGCGAGCCGGGGCGCCCGCACGCGACAAGGAGCGAGGTCGCCACGGCGGCCCCGAGGCAGCGACCAAGGCTGCGCTGGAACGTGCGCTGGAACATGGACTCGAAGGTCGTCATCACGGGGCTCCCACCTGGACGCGCGCGACGGTGACGGTCTGCTTCTCGTCGAACAACCGGTACGGCAGCACCTGCTTGCGCTCCGTCGGCGTGCCCTCGTCGAGCACGATCACGACCTCGCCACGCGCCTCGCTGAAGTTGCTACGGCCGCGGCCGTAGTAGTTGACCTGCACGACGTACGTCCCGGCCGCGGCGCGCGGCGCCGTGAAGCTCTCGGGGCCGTAGCCGGTGGTGACGTCGTCGAACAGCGCCTCGCCGTACCGGCCCTGCCGATGCGAGTAGAAGACTTTTTCGCCCGCCGGGTTGGTCACCCACAGGTCGACGTCGGAGTGGTCGGTGTCCCACGTCAGGTAGACCTTGAGATCGTTCTCGGTGCCGCCCGCGAGCTTGAGCTCGCCCACCGCCGCCGCGAGCCGCGCCGCCTCGGCGGTGTTGCCCGCGTCGGCCGCGGCGCGACGCTGCTGCTGGTAGAGCTGCGCGAGCCGCTGCTTGGCCGGGTAGCGCACCGCATCGGCGGTCTCCGGCGCGGCGATCACCGCCTCGAACCGGGTGCGCGCCTCCTCGGTGCGGCCGAGCCGCGCGGCGACGTCGGCGAGCTCGAACGCGAGCCGGCGATCCGCGGTGGCCGTGCCCGCCGCGGCGATCAGCCGATCGTACGCACCCGCGAGGTCGCCCGCCTGCTTGAGCACGCTCGCGAGCGCGCGGTGCGCGGCGGCATCCTTGGGCAGCAGCTCGACCACCGCCGAGTACGCGCGTCGCGCCTTCGCGGTCTGGCCGAGTTCGCCGTACAGATCGCCGAGCAGGCGGACCACGACCAGGTTGTAGGCATCCACGGCCCGCCACGCCTGCGCCGCCGCGAGGGCGTCCTCGCGCTGGCCGGCGCGCTGGAGCCCGCGCACGAGCGCGAACCGCGCGGCGCGATCCTTGGGGTCGGCGTCGACCGCCGCGCGCAGCCGCGCCAGCTCGGCGGCATCGACCTGCCCCTGCGAGCCGGTCGGCTCCTGCTCCCCGGCCACCACCACCAGCCGGCGTGCGCCCGCGCCGGTCGCCGTGCCCGCCGATGCGGTGGCGGCCGCGACGACCAGCGCGCTGGCGAGCGCCGCGATCCCTCGTGTGTACATGCCAGTTTCCTCGTGCAGCCGGCGCGCCAGCGGCGAACCCAGGCGCGGCGCACACTTGCGCGAGGCGTGGACAGCCCGACACGGCCAGCGTCGACAGCCGGACACGCGCTCCAGCGCGCATGCCGGCCGCCCGGAGGTGGCACACTCACTCAGGTGCGCGCCGCGGACCACCCGAACCCGTTCCTCGGGATCAAGGCGCGGCCCCTCGTGGTCGGGCACCGCGGCGTGCCGACGCTCCACCAGGAGAACACGCTCGCCGGATTCCGCCGCGCGGTCGAGCTCGGGGTCCCCGCGATCGAGCTCGACGTCCGGCTGACCGCCGACCGCCAGGTGGTGGTGCTCCACGATCACAACCTGCGCCGGCTGACCGGCAGCTCGTTCGACAGCGATCACCTGTCGTGGGACCAGCTGTCGCGCCTCCGCATCCGGCGCGAGCTGCCGATGGGGATCGACACCCGCGGCGCGCCGGTGGTGATTCGCTACGACCGCGAGGAGCGGATCCCGCTGCTCGCCGAGGTGCTCGCGGAGGTCGGCGGCAAGCTCGCGATCAACATCGAGATCAAGGTCGACGTGCCGCGCTGGTGGGGGCTCGAGATCGTCGCCCACGTCGCGGAGGTGCTCGCCGCCGCGCACGCGACCCACCGCGTGATCGTGACCTCGTTCGACGTGTTCAAGCTGCGCGCGCTCGGCCGCCTGCGGCCCGGGCTCGCGCGCGGGTTCTGCTTCGACGACACCATGCTCGACTTCGCGCAGCCCGTGATCGAGCGGCTGCCCGCGCTCGCGCCCAGCCTGCCCGCCTCCCACGGCCCGATCGCGCCGCCACGGCGCTACCTGACCCGCCTGCTCGAGTCCCACCTGGTCGGCCGCCTGCTGGGCACCCACCTGGTCGGCGCCGAGCACACGCTGATCGGCGAGGGCACCGTCCAGCGCCTGCACGCGCGCGGGGTCGCGATCGGGACCCACACGCTGTTCCCGATCGGCTCCACCAACGGCAAGCCGCTGTCCCCGACCGCGGACACCGACGACGAGGCGCGCCGGCTCGTCGACCTCGGCGTCGACTGGATCGAGAGCGATGATCCCGCGCGCCTGCTGCCCCTCGTCGGGTGAGGCCGGCCGGGCTACAGTCCGGACCGTGTCGCGCACCTGGGCCCGTCTCGTCCTGACCCTCGCTCTCGCTGCCTGCTCCGGTAGCTCCCCCGCCTCCAAGGACTCGCCACGCGGGGCCCCCGAGGCGATGGCGGCGCCGATGGTGATGGCGCAGCCCGCGGGGCCGGCTGTGCCGCCTCCCGATCCACGGGAGGCCGCGCTGTCCAAGGTGACGCTGCGGCTGCTCCAGGAGCAGCACCTGCTCCACAAGACGATCGACGACCGCGTCTCGAGGACGGCGTTCGAGGCCTACCTGAAGGCGCTCGACGGCGGGAAGATGTTCCTGCTCACGCCCGACCGCGAGAAGCTGGAGCGCTACGCCGATCAGATCGACGACGAGCTGCGCGCGGGCCAGCTCGCGCTCGCCCACGCCGGCGCCACGGTGTTCGCGGAGCGCGTGGTCGTCGTCGACAAGCTGGTCGCCCAGCTGCTCGCCGCCCCGCTCGACCACTCCAACGAGGAGGTCTACGAGATCGATCCCGACAAGGTCGCGCTCGCCGCCACCGAGGACGCGCTGCGCGATCGCTGGCGCCAGCGCCTCGAGCTCGAGGTGCTCGAGCGGGTGGCGCAGATGGAGGCGCGGCTCGACAACAAGGACAAGCCCGCCAGGGGCGCCGCGACCGGCAAGGGCGCGCCGAAGGCCGTGAAGCAGGGCCCTCCCACGACGCCGCCGGCGGCCGCCGACGACGACGACGATGATCGCGGCGCGGTGCCGCTCGCCCAGATCCCCGCCACGGCCGAGGGCCGCGAGGAGAAGGCGCGCACCGACATCGCCAAGACCTACGCGAGCCGGTTCGCGCGGCTGCGCACCCCCGGCGCCCTCGACGCCGCGGCGGACCTCGTCAACGCGGTCGCCAGCGCGCTCGATCCCCACACGACGTACATGCCGCCCGCCGACAAGGCGAACTTCGACATCGCCATGACCGGCTCGCTCGAGGGCATCGGCGCGGTGCTGCGCGAGCGCGACCACTACATCGAGGTCAACGAGATCGTCCCCGGCGGCGCGAGCTACCGGCAGGGTGGGCTCGGCGCCGGCGACCTCATCCTGTCGGTCGCGTCGGCCGACAAGGAGCCGGTCGACACGTTCGACCTGCGGATCGACGAGGTCGTGAAGATGATCCGCGGCCCCAAGGGCACGGTGGTCCGGCTGCGCGTGCAGAAGCCGACCGGCCAGGAGGAGACCATCGCGATCACGCGCGACGTCGTCGTGATCGAGGAGGCCTACGCGCGCGGCGCGGTGCTCGAGCGCAAGGGCGGCACGCCGGTCGGCTACATCCACCTGCCGAGCTTCTACGGCGGTCGCGACAGCCGCACGTCCGCCCGCGACGTCCGCCACCTGCTCGAGGAGATGCAGGCGCGCAAGGTCGCGGGCGTGATCCTCGATCTGCGCAGCAACGGCGGCGGGCTGCTGAGCGACGCCATCGAGATGACCGGCGACCTGATCGACCAGGGCCCCGTGGTGCAGGTCCAGGACAGCACGGGCAAGCGCGAGGTGTTCGACGACGATCGCCGCGGTACCGCGTTCGACGGCCCCGTGGTCGTGATGGTCGACAAGTTCAGCGCGTCGGCGTCGGAGATCGTCGCGGGCGCGCTCCAGGACTATGGCCGCGCGATCATCGTCGGCACCGCGCCCACCCACGGCAAGGGCACCGTGCAGACGCTCGCGGATCTCGACCGCTCGACCGGCGGCGCGATGGAGCTCGGCGTGTTCAAGCTGACGATCCAGCAGTTCTTCCGGGTCAGCGGCGCGTCGACCCAGCTCAAGGGGGTCGTGCCGGACATCCTGCTCCCCGACCCGGCGGGCCACATCGACGGCGGCGAGCGCAAGCTCGAGCACGCGATCGCGTGGTCGGAGATCGCGCCCGCCTCGTACAAGCGCCTGATGATGCCGTGGAGCGTCCCCACGCTCGTGCAGAGCAGCGCAAGCCGCGTGACCAGGAACCCGCTGCTGTCGAAGATCGCGAGAACGACCAGCGTGCTCAAGCAGCGCATGGCGGACACGCGCGTGCCGCTCGCGAAGCCCGCGTGGGAGGCCCGCCGCACCCAGCAGCGCGCCGCGCTCGAGGCGGCCTCGCCCGACTTCAAGGCCGCGCCGGCGAAGTTCACGGTCCAGGTGATCGCCGATCCGGCGGCCACCGCCCTGCCGCCGTCGGGCAGCGGCAAGCCCGATGACCGGCTCAAGCGCTGGGGCGACGCGCTCGCCCGCGACCCGTGGGTCGACGAGTCGGTCAACGTGCTCGCCGACATGAAGTGACGGCCCGCGCTCGCGGCGTGACGGCCGCGCTCGCGCCGCGCGCCGTCGACGGCTTCGAGCGGTCCCAGTTCCCCGGCGGCTACCGCGACATCACCGGGCACCTCCAGCCGGACCGGGTGGGGCTGACGTTCGTATTCGTGGCGCCCGGCGAGGCCCGCGGCATGGCCGACGACGGCCTGGTGTGGATCGACGGCCGGTGGGCGTGGTTCCCCACGCCGTGGCGCGACCTGCGGCCCGCGACCAACTGAGCACCCGCCCACCGGAGCGCGCCGGCCGCGGGTGCGCTACTCCTTGCGCCCATGGATGTCCGCGAGGAAGCGCGCCGGGTACACGAGCTGTTCAGGGGCCAGCCCGCCCAGCTGATCCAGTTCCTCGGCGGCCAGATGACCACCGTCAAGACCTACGCCCAGGTGCTGATCGGCCTGTGCGGCCTGACGATCACGGTGACCGGGTTCTCGGGCGCCCACATGATCCGCGCCGGCTCGCTGGCCGCCGGGTTGATGGTCGTCGGCATCGCGTGCGTGCTGGTCGGGCTGATCGCGTGCATCCGCACGATCACGCACCTGCGCTGGGTCACGCAGGATCTCTCGGACGATCTGGTGGCGACCACCGAGATGATCATCGCCCGGCGCGACCGGCATCAGCGCTGGGTGTCGCGCGCGTCGGTGTTCGTCGCGGCGGGCCTGGTGGCCTACCTCGGGGCGGTGTCGATCGCCGCGATCAGCAGCGGCACGAACCTCGTCCCGTAGGTGTCCTCAGGCGCGCTGCATCAGGTCGGACAGCGCGGCGGCGAACGCCACCGGATCGGGCACGGTGCCGGTGTCGGCGAGGTAGGCCTGGCCGAGCAGCAGCTTCGCGTAGGTCGCGAGGCGCGGATCCGCGGAGCTCTCGGTGAACATCGCCTGCAGCTTCGGGAACACCGGGTGCGTGGGGTTGAGCTCGAGCACCGGCTTGACCGAGGGGACCTCCTGGCCGAGCTGCTCGAAGATCTTCGCCATGCGCGGCGTCATGTCGTCCGCGTCCGACACCAGGCACGACGCCGACGACGTCAGGCGGCTCGACAGCCGCACGTCCTTGACCTCGTCCTGGAGGTGGACGCGCAGGGCGGTGAGGAGCGCGCCGTACTCTCGCTGCTTGTCCGCGAGCGCCTCGGCGGCCTGCTTCTGCTCGTCCTCGGAGCCGGGCTTGACGTCGCCGCGGCCGATCGAGACCAGCGCCTTGTCCTTGAACCGCGGGGCGCGCTCGAGCCACAGCTCGTCGATGGCGTCCGAGAACAGCAGCACCTCGTGGCCCTGCGGCGCGGAACCCCTCGAGCAGCGGCGAGCGCGCGACCGCCTCCTTCGAGGCGCCGGTCAGGAAGTAGATCGCGTCCTGGCCTTCCTTCATGCGGCCGACGTAGTCCTCGAGCGAGGACAGCGCGGAGGCGTCGTGGGTCGACGGGGCGACGACCAGATCGAGGAGCTTGTCCTTGTCCGGGGTGTCGTGGTTGACCAGGCCCTCCTTGAGCGCCGGCCCGAACTGGGCCCAGAACTGGACGTAGTCCTCGCGCTTCTCGCGCTTCATCTCGTCGAGGGTGGCGAGCACCTTCTTGACGAGCTGCTTCTTGATCACCTGGATCTGGCGATCCTTCTGCAGGATCTCGCGGGACACGTTGAGCGACAGGTCGTGGGCATCGACCACGCCCTTGACGAACCGCAGGTGCGGCGGCATCAGCTCCTTGCACTCGTCCATCACGAACACGCGCTTGACGTAGAGCTGGACGCCGCGCTTCATCTCGGGGCTGTACAGGTCGAACGGCGCCTTGCCCGGCAGGTAGAGCAGTGCGTACGCCTCGATCGTGCCCTCCATGCGCACGGGGATGCTGCGCAGTGGATCGGTCCAGTCGTGGGCGATGTGCTTGTAGAACTCCTTGTACTCGTCGTCGGTGACCTCGCCCTTGGGGCGGTCCCAGATCGCCTTCATCGAGTTGAGCGTCTTGTCGCCGAGCTGGACCGGGTACGCGACGAAGTCCGAGTAGCGCTTCACGATGTCGCCGAGCACCTGCTCGTCGGTGTAGTCGCGCATGCCGTGCTCGGTGTCGACCGGGCGCAGGTGCAGCGTGATCGACGTGCCTGCCTCGGCGCGCTCGCCCTCCCCGATCGTGTACGCGCCGTCGCCCGCGGACTCCCACTGGGTCGCGGTGGTGGTGCCGGCCTTGCGGGTGGTCAGCGTGATCTTGGCGGCGACCATGAACGCCGAGTAGAAGCCGACGCCGAACTGGCCGATCAGGTCGGGCACCGCGGTCTTCGCGTCGCCCGTGCGGGCCGCCTTGACGGCGGTCTGGAACTCCTTGGTCCCCGACTTCGCGATCGTGCCGATGTTCTCGATCACCTCCTCGCGGGTCATCCCGATCCCGCTGTCGTGGATGGTGAGGGTGCGGGCCTCGGCGCTGGCCTCGAGCCGGACGCCGAGCGCGCCGGCGGGGGCCAGCTCGGGGCTGGTGAGCTGCTCGAACCGGAGCTTGTCGAGCGCATCGGAGGCGTTCGAGATCAGCTCGCGGAGGAACACCTCCTTGTCCGAATAGAGGGAGTGGACCATCAGGTCGAGGAGCTGGGTGACCTCGGCCTGGAACTCGTGACGCTGGGGCTGCGACATCAGGGTCAGCCGTAAGCCCGCCCGGGCCGGACCGCAAGGCCTGGCACGGACGACCTGCGCCGAACCGGGCGGATCGCCGCGCGCATCCCGCCCGCGCTTGCTAGGGTGCGCGCCATGGCGACCGCCGACCACGACCCCGACGCAGCGCCCCTCGCGGACGCCGGCCTGTTCGGCCTGCCCACCACGCCCGCCGAGGCGCGGCTGGTGATCATCCCCGTGCCGTGGGACGCGACCACCTCGTACCGCGCCGGCACCGCGAAGGGCCCGGCGGCGATCCGCCTGGCCAGCCACCAGCTCGACCTGTACGACGCCGACCTCGGCGAGCCGTGGCGCGCCGGCATCGCCATGCTCGACCTGCCCGCGGACATCGAGGAGCTCAACACCACCGCGCGCGCCGACGCCGAGCGGATCATCGAGGTCGGCGGGCGGATCGGCGACGATCCCGGGCTCGCGGCGGCCCTCGCGCGGGTCAACGCGGCGAGCGAGCGCCTCAACCAGCACGTGTTCGACGAGGTCGATCGCTGGCGGCGCGCCGGCAAGCTGGTCGGCGTGCTCGGCGGGGACCACTCGGTGCCGTTCGGCGCGCTCTCCCGGCTCGCGCAGGACCACGCGGCGTTCGGCGTGCTGCACGTCGACGCCCACGCCGATCTCCGCGACGCCTACGAGGGCTTCCAGTGGTCGCACGCGTCGATCATGAACAACGTCCTCGCGCGGATCCCGCAGGTGACCCGGCTCGTGCAGGTCGGCATCCGGGACTTCGCGAAGGCCGAGGCCGATCTCGCGGCCGCCTCCGCGCCCCGCGTGGCGATGTTCACCGACGCGGCGCTCGCCGACCGCGCGTTCGCCGGCGAGAGCTGGGCCACAACGTGCGCCCAGATCGTGAGCGAGCTGCCGGCCGAGGTCTACATCTCGTTCGACATCGACGGGCTCGATCCGACGCTGTGCCCGTCCACGGGCACGCCGGTGCCGGGCGGGCTGTCGTTCCAGCAGGCGGCGTTCTTGATCAAGCAGGTCGTGCTCGCCGGCAAGCGCATCATCGGCTTCGATCTCAACGAGGTCGCGCCGGGGTCGGACAGTCCGGAGGGTGACGAATGGGACGCCAACGTGGGCGCCCGCGTGCTGTACAAGCTGTGCGGCTGGATGCTGCGCAGCGCGAGCTGAGCGGCGCGGTTGCCGGAGTACGAGATGCAGATCTCGCTGACCTCGACCTGGACGTCGAGGAGCGGGCACCCGGCGGCGAAGGCGAGGACGGAGGTGCCGAGCAGGACGGTGCGACGGACAGGCGGCAGGGGCTCGTCTTAGTTGACGTAGACGACGAGGCCGACCCGCGCCGAGACCGACCACACGGACACGTCCGGGTCGCTGGCGACGGAGACGATGGTGCCGACGCTGTCGGCCCCGGTGTTGCGCAGGCTGCCGGACAGCCAGCTGTAGCCCGCGTGGACGTAGAACGTGGCGTGCTTGCGGCCGAGCTCGAACCCGAGGTGCGCGTTGGTGTAGCGGTAGCCGACCTTCTCGAGCATCGGATCGGAGAACGTCGGATCACCCGACACCCTGCGCGCGAGGTCGTTGGCGTCGCCCTCCTCGTAGCGGCCGATGTCGACCGACATCGACGGCGAGAACCACGCATCCCGGGGGACCAGCGTGAAGCCCGCGCGCAGGCCCTGGCTGATGCCGTTGTAGCCGCCGCCTGCGTGCACGCGGAGCGGTCGCCACGGCCGCATCACGAGCGAGAGGTTGGCGCCATCGGGAACGCCCGCGTCGACGGACATCCCGAACCGCAGCGGCGCGGCCGGCCGGGCGCCCCGGTGGCGGATCCGCAGCGAGGCGGGTCCCGCCGGCTCGGCGCCCTTGAGCGCGGTCAGCGTCGCACCGGGGGCTGCGGAGGGCGGCGGACCGACGCGCGCAGGGACCGCGGCCGCGACACGCGGGGTGGCCGCGGCCGCGACATGCGGGGTGGGAGCGGCCGCGGCGCGTCGGGCGGCGAGCCCGAGTGCGGCGACGGCGAGCAGCGTGGACGACCTCATCAGGCCAGCGAATCGACGGCCTGGCCCGGGTTTACAGGCGAACGAGGGGTGATCTGGGGGCGCCCTGGGGCAGCACCTCGCGGCGCGCGGCCGATCCCCTGGACGAGCCGAGGGGGCCCGTGTACGACCTCCACGCATGTGGCAGCACGCAATCGCGGACGAGGCCGGGCTCGCCCGGGCCTGGCGGAGCGCCGCCCCGTTCCCGCACCTCGTGCTCGACGACGCGGTGCCCGCGGACGCGCTGCCGGCGCTGCTCGAGCTGCTCGAGGAGGAGCCGGTCGACCGCTATGAGGCCGACCTCTACGCGTTCGAGGCGACGGCTCCCGAGCCCCGCACCGAGGCGCTGCGGGCGCTGCGCACCGCGTTCGCCGAGGCGCTCGCGCCGCCGCTCGCGCGGATCACCGGCAAGGCGGTCCGCACGGTCGACCTGCGCGCGTATGCGTACCGGGTGGGCCACTACCTCCTGCCCCACGCCGATCACCAGGAGGGACTCGCACGCCAGCTCGCGTTCGCCTACTACCTGCCCTCGCCCGAGCCGCCGGTCGGCGGGGAGCTCGAGCTCTACGCGTGCGAGGTGGAGGACGGCGCGCTCGCGCGGATCCGGCCGGCATCGCGGATCGAGCCGCGCGCCAACCGGCTGGTCGTGTTCGACGTCAGCGATGTCTCGCTGCACCAGGTCCGCGAGGTCACCGCGGGCCTGCGGATCTCGCTCGCCGGGTGGTTCTACCCGTGACCACGCCGGGGACCTCGTCGGGGACGTCGATCGAGGCGCTGTTCGGCACGCGGACGATGACGATCGTGCCCGACGTGCTCGCGCCCGCCGCCGCCGCGCAGGTCCGCGCCGCGCTCGCCCCCGGGTTCGTCCGCTACGACCTCCTCGATCGCGGCAGCTACGAACACCAGGCGCCCACCCTGCCGCCGGCCCTGGCCACCCAGCTCGTCGAGCTCGCCACCGGGATCACCGGGCGCACGCTCGCGATCAGCTGTGTCCGCGCGCTGCGCCTGCGCGCTGGCGACTACCTGCTCGCGCACCACGACCGCGTGTACGACGACCTGCCGCTCGAGCTGATCGTCGACGCGTCCGCGGCCCCCGTGCCTGGCGCGGAGGTCCACGTCCGCCGCCGCGGGCAGGTGTTCTTCCGCGTGCCCTCGGCGCCCGGCGCGGTCGCTCTCGTCGAGCGGGGCCCCACCGTCACCACCAACCACACCTACGTCAGCCGACGGTTCGCCGACGCGGAGGTCGTGCGCCTGCACGTGCTGCTCCGCGGCCCCGCCTGACGCCGCCCCGAACCAGGCCAGGTCGGGCGCTACGGCGAGTTCCGCCCGCGCGGCGAGACCGATCCCGCACTCGAGGAGCGCCACCACGAGCTCGGCGGCGGTCTCAACTACGACTGGCAGAAGCACGACCTCAAGCTGCAGGCCGACTACTTCTACCTGTGGAAGGAAGACACGGACGCAGCGCGCCACCAGATCCGCGTGCAGCTCCAGCTCGCGTACTGAGAGACTGAGAAACAGTCTCGAAACCGGGGTGGGAACCCCATCATCGATCACCTCTCAGGCACATCTCAGGCACACACCCGAGGGAGCACACCGTGTACGACGCGTGGAGTGCGGGTGCCGCGCTCGCGCTGGGGCCTCCCGACGTAGACCGCGTGGCGCTCGCAGAAGCTCCGGACGGCGGGCCCCGCCCGCGCGATCCGGTGGCGCCCCGCGCAGCACGGCTCGATGCGCTCGGGGAGGGGGGCCACGGCTGGGCCTGGCCGCCGAGCGTCGCGCGCCGCGCACGTGCGGACGCCTCGCGCGACGCAGCGGCGGTCCACCGCGCGTGCGGCGTCACGCCCCGCGCCCCGGGCGGACCGGCTCCGGGGGCACGCGGCGCCACACCCAGGGTCCGGCACCCGCCTCCAGCTCCTCGTTCGACGCCGGGTGCCGCCACGCGACCTCGAGGGCATGAGGCGCGGTGCCCTCGATGCGCAGCTGCCCCTGATGGACGCGATCATGGTGGGCGAAACACAGCTGGATGCAGTTCTCGACGGTGTGGCCCCCGCCGTGGGCCTGGTAGCGCAGGTGGTGGATGGTCAGGAAGCGGCGGCTGCGGCAGCCCGGGACCACACACGCGTGGTGGCAGGCGATGGCGACCTTGCGCCGGATCGCATTGGGCACGGTGAGCGTCGGCCGCGTGCGGTCGCTGGTCTCGAGGTCGCCGACGTGGATCGCGTCGCACAGCGCGCGGTCGCGCTGCCCGGGGGTGAGGGGCTCGGCGCTGCCGACGGCGCTGGCGGTGGCGCGCTGGCACGTCCTGCGCGTGGTCACCGCGTGCAGCGTCGGCGGTGGCGCGACGCGGGGGCCGGGCACGCGCGTGCGCGCGCGGGGCGCTGCCGTGGGCGCCGGGCTGGCGTTCCGTCTCGCCTCGCCGGTCCCGCGGGACCGGGCCTCTTCGATCTCGACGGCGGCCCCGATCGGCATGGCGATCGCCGCGGTCGGCACGGCGGTGGCGGTCCCGCGGGACCGGTCCGAATCGACCTCAGGCGCCGGTGCGCCATGGGGACGCGCTTCCACCTCGGCGGCCACCGCCGGCGCGACCGCCTGCGCGCACAGCTGCATCACCAGCTCGTCCATGGACAGCCGCTCGCCCACCTCGTCCTCGAGCACCTGGGGCGCCCGCCGCCACATCGCGAACGCCTCGCCGCCCAGCTCGACGACGACGAGGTGCTTGACCAGCGCTGGATCCGGCGGCGCGTCGGGCGCATCGCCGGCCTGCTTCCCCGAGCACAGCTGCGGCACCTGGCGTGACGTCTTGCCGGCGGTGGCCGCGAGGTACGCTTGCTCGGTCCGCAGCGTGGCGATCCGCGTCAGCTCGCGGACGTGCGCGAACGGCAGCGCGCCCGCCTGGAAGGCCGCGCGCAGCTGCGGGATCGCCTGCCGCTCGCGCGCGACGCGGATGCGCTCGTTCGCCGCGTGGCGGGAATAGTGCAGGTGGCGCTCGAGCCGCTCGGCGAGCGAGCCGTAGCCCAGGTGTCGATGCAGGTCACACGCGTCGGCCTCGAGGATCAGCGCGCTCTCGACCGCTTCGAGCTTCACCCGCGTCCGCGCGATCTCCTCGAGGCGCCGGAGCACCACCTGCCACCGGGGCCCCGCCTCGTGACGCCGCCCGGCGGCTGCGCCCTGCGCGTCGTGCGCGTCGGTCGTGACCCCACCGGTGAGCATCGTCGATCTCCTCGCGCATCACCCACGCGTGATCCTTGGTATCACGTGAATTTCGGTGCCCCGGAGATGCGCTCAGCGCGACGACGGGCGCTCGTTCGCCGACGAACCACGGGTCCCCACCGAACGACGCGCAGGGCCCGCGCTGGTGCGAATGGGGAGCGGTGCGGCGCCCCTCCGCGCCCCGCGCCCAGGTGGCCCCGAAATCCCCGTCAACTGAAATCGACACGATTCAACCTTCGCGTCAGGTGGTCGTCCGAATCTCGGACATCCATCGGCGGGGTCCCGCGAGACCGACATCCTCCACCGCCCTCCGGATCCTTCTGCGAGCGCCCCGCGCTCTACGTCGGGATCGCCATGCGCGCCGCCGCGGCCCGGGTCTCGCCGTCGTGGGTGAGCCCCGCGCGTGGATCGAACGCCCTCAAGGACGGCGGCGGGCTGGCCGAGCGCCACGACCCCGACGCCGGTCCACGCTCGGCCTCCTCGACGACCGTGCCGCGGAGCGGGTCGGGCGGATCGCCGAGCTGGTCACGTCCGCGGAGACGTCCGCCGACGCCGAGGCGACGGCCACGGTGTCGGGGCGGCATCAGCGGCGCGTAAACGTCGCGACCCCGGGCGGCGCCGGGCGGCTACCCAGGGCGGCGCCGGTCGCGCTGCCCGGGCTTGCGGGGCACCGCCGCCATCGCCGCCTCGTACGCCACCCGGCTGCGCTCGACGGCGGCGGTCAGCTCGATGATCGGCCGCGGGTAGTCGCGCCCGAGCACCACGCCGACGGCCGCCAGCTCGTCGGCCGGGACCTCGTCGGGGTGGTGGATCCGGTCGGCGGGGATCCGCGCGAGCGCGGGGATCCAGTGCCGCACGAACGCGCCGTCGGTGTCGTGCTCGAGCGCCTGCTTGCGCAGGTTGAACAGCCGGAAGCCGCGCCCGTCGTTGCCCACCCCCGCCGCGTACGCCCAGTTGCCCCAGTTGCTGTGGACGTCGTGGTCGACGAGCTGCGCTTCGAACCACGCCGCGCCGAGGCGCCAGTCGAGCCCGAGGTGCTTGGTCAGGAAGCACGCGACGTACTGGCGCGCGCGGTTGCTGGTGTACCCGGTGGCGAGAAGCTCGCGCATCGCCGCGTCGACCAGCGGGAACCCGGTGTGGCCCGTGCACCACGCCTCGAGCGCGGCGGGATCGTCGCGCCAGGCGATCCGCGCGCCGACCAGCCCACCCGCGTGGAACACCCGATCGCCGTGCTTCGCCACGACGAGCCGGAAGTAGTCGCGCCAGTACAGCTCGAAGATCAGCCAGTACGTCGAGGTGCTCGCGCCGCGCTCGGCCTCGAACCGCCGCACCGCCTCGTACACCGTGCGCGGGGACAGGCACCCGAGCGCCAGCCACGGCCCGAGCTTGCTCGAGTCGTCGGCGCGCAGCAGGCCGTCCCGCGTCTGCTTGTACGTGCCGAGCGCGCCCAGGTCGAACGCCCACGAGGTCAGCCGCTCGAGCCCGGCGGCCTCGCCTCCGCGCGGCGAGAACAGCGCACGCGGATCGGGCGGAGCCGCGGTCACGCCGAGTTCCGCGAGCGACGGGATGGAGCCCGGTGCCACGCCGGGTGGCAGCGGGGGGAGCGCCGCGGGTGTGGTCAGCGCCGCGCGCGGGGTCAGCCGCTCGATCCGCTGACGGAACGCGGTGAACAGCTCCGGCAGATCGGGGATCGCGAACGGCAGATCGTCGGGGTGGAGCAGCGCGTGGCTGCCACACGCCTCGAGGCGCGCCCCGACCGGGACGAGCGCCCGGGCGACCGCCTGCTCGACCGCCCGCTCCTCGCTCGCGATCTCCGGGTGGTGGAACACCCGCGCGGCCCCGACGGCCTGCGCGATCGCGGGCAGCTCGTCCTCGGGGCGCCCCACCCGCACCACCAGCTCGCCGCCACGCGCCCGGCACGCCGTGCGCAGCTCCGCGAGGCTGTCGAGCAGGAACTGCCACCGGGCGGCGCCCACCCGGGGGAACCCGCCCACGTGGGCCAGACCGAGGTCGCGCGGGTCGACGCAGTACACGAGCACCACGGGCCCGCCCGCAGCGAGCGCGGCCGTCAGCGGCGGGTGATCGTGCAAGCGGAGGTCGCGGCGCAGCCACACCAGGGACGAGGTCACACCCGTGTGTAGCGTGAAGCGCCCACCTGGCGAGACGCGGTCTGAATTCACGTGGCGCCCACCCGGTCGGGCCTGCACGCCGTCGGCCTCGCGGGGGGCCTCGCGCTCGGCGGGTGCCGCCTCGGGTTCGACGAGGTCACCCCCGGCGACCTGACCGGCGACGGCGGCGCTGGGGATGGCGGCGACGGTGGCGCAGCCGGCGCGCCCCGCTCGCTCAGCCTGAGTCGGACCGGTGCGTGTACGGTACTCGGCGACGGCACGCTGTGGTGCTGGGGCGAGGGCAGCGGCGGGACGCTCGGCACCGGCAACATGCTCGACCGGCCGGTGCCCCTGCAGATCGGGACCGCCACGGACTGGGCGCAGGTGGCGGTCAGCGGGCGTGCGGCGTGCGGACCGACGGCACCCTGTGGTGCTGGGGGCTCGCCCCCGGCGACGACAGCCAGGCCACGCGGCTGACGCCGGTCCCGATCGGGACGGCGAGCTGGCAGCAGGTCCGCGTCGGCCGGGACCATGCGTGTGGCGTGCAGGCGGACGGCACGCTGTGGAGCTGGGGCCAGAACACCAGCGGGCAGCTTGGTGATGGCACCCGCATCGATCGGCTCGGCCCCACCCAGGTCGGCGCGGGCACGCAGTGGCGGACGGCGCGGACCGGGGGCGCGTTCACCTGCGCGCTCGATGCCGCCGGCGCGGCCTCGCGCGGGGGCGACGGCGACCAGGGCCAGCGCGGGGATGGCCTGGCGTGGAGCGCGACGTTCCAGCCGGTCGCCCGCTGACCACCACGGCCGGCGCGCGTGCTGCGTCGCAGCCACGGGTGTCAACCCGTGTTCACGCCAGCCCGCCGGAACCCGGGGTGTCCGTGACGGTTGCGCGGTCCGTGGGGGATCCACCGAGGTGGCACGGCGCGTGGACTCACCTGGCGCATGCACTTTCGCCTCACCTTCGCCGCTGCCCTCGCTGCCTCCTCCGCCGGCGCGTCCGCCGCCCACGCCGACGCCGTGATCCGCGATCACCGCGAGCCCCCGCCGGTCGCCGCCCCGGCGCCCGTCGTCCGCGACCACCGCGCGGGGCCCAGCGTCGGCGTGGCGAGCTCGCCGCGGCGCTACCGCCGGCGCCCGGGGCCGCGGATCATGATGCCGCTCAAGATCGATCTCGGCGCGAGTGGCGCGAGCTCCTCGCGCGGGTTCGCGCAGGGCGTGGGCGGCGCGATCGGCATCCACTGGGCATCGCTGTCTCCGGACCCCACGAACACCGACGTCGGCGTCGGCGTGTTCGGCGCGGTGCTCGGCGTCGCCGACGACACCAGCGTGATGGGCGACAGCAACACGGCGGCCTACGGCGGCGCGTACCTCGAGGTCGGCCACACGCTGTCGCAGGGCACCTTCTGGCGGACCTGGGCGTCGGGCCGCGGCGAGTACCTCGCCAGCAGCGCGTTCGATCAGGACCACGTCGGGATCGGCGCCTCCGGGCGGCTGTCCGCGGAGCTGTACGCCAGCGGCGTGGGCATCGAGCCGCGCGGCCTGTTCCTCGGCACGTACGCGATCGGCCTGTACGTCGAAGCCGGCGTCCGCGACGTCGCCTCGGACCTCGGCGCGTTCCACGTCACCGGCGGCCTGACGTTCCGCACGCCGCTCGTGTTCGCGCCCTGATCGCGGGCGGTGAGGCGCTACGGCGCCAGGCGCTCGCGAAAGAACGCGAGCACCCGCTCGAGCGCGACCCGCGTCGGGTGCCCGGGCGTGTCGACGTAGTCGTGGGCGAGCACCGAGTGCGCGAGCCGCCGGATCCCGTGCGGGTTGCCCGGGCGCGAGTCGATCTCGATCGCGAGGAACCGGTCGCCGAGCTCCGCGCGCAGCCGCTCGAACCGCGCCGCCGGGACCAGCGGATCGCCGGTGAACCGCAGCCCCATCACACACACGTCCGTGCGCGCGCGGATCCGCGCGAGGTCAGCGTCGTCGATCCCGAGATCGCGGCGCATCGCCGCGGTGACGGGGAACGGCACCGAGGGCTGGCTCAGCACCGGCGCGACGACCACGTCGTCGACCATCATCGCGAGCGCGAACCCGCCGGTCAGGCACATGCCGAGCGCGCCGACGCCGGGCCCCCCACACGCGGCATGGGCGTCCCGCGCGAGCGCGCGCAGCCACCCGGTGACCGGGCTCGTGCGGTGGGTCGCCCAGGTCGCGAACTCGCGGGACACACACGCGCGCGCCACCGACCGCAGGTTCGACCCGACGGTCACCGGGGCGCCCGGCTCGCCGAACAGCGATGGCATGTACACGGTGAACCCGGCGGCCATCACGCGCCGCCCGAACGCCAGCACCCCGGGGTGGAGGTTCGGGATCTCGTGCATCACGATCACGGCCGGGCCGCGCCCCCCCACGAACACGTCACAGGAGGTCCCGCCGTCGGTGAACGTGGTGCGCTGGAGGCCCGTCAGAAGATCCACTGGATCGCGATTCTCTCATGGCCGAGGCCCGCAACCCACCACCGGCCCTTGCGGCCTGCTGGCAGCGGCCGATCCGGTGGGGCCGCTCGGCATCGTCACGCAGAGCGGTGGCAACATCCACGGCTGTCCAGGCCGTACTCGGTCAACGTGGTCGCGACCGCCGTCCGGGCTGCGCTCGATGCCGCACGCGCCCTCGCCCTCCCGCCCTGACCGCCACGGCTCCGCCGGGATCACCCGCGCGAGGGGGGGCCACCGCGGCGCGCGGCGTAGTGCGCCCCGCGGTGGACCACCACGTACGCTGCGTCGAGGACGACCGCGGTCGTGTCCGGCGGATCGAGCTCGGCGACGACGTCATCGGCGTACTGACACGCGGCGGCCAGGGTCGGCAGGACATGTGCCGTGATCGCGCCGGCACGATCCACGACGACGAGCAGGCCACCGGCCAGCGCCGGGGCGTGGGTGCGCGCCCACGTGACCAGCCACTCGCTCACGTGCAGCAACTCGCGGGCAGCCGGCCATCCGGGCGGGGCTCGCAGCCGATCACGCGGCCGCGAGCATCCAGGGCGATGTGACAGCAGTCCTCGAGCGCTCGCCGCAGCAGCAGCCGGCCCCGCTGCACGCGCGACTTCATGCCGGACAGCGAGAGGCCGAGGAGCGCCGCCGCCTCGCGCTGGGTCAGGCCCTCGAGCTCGGTGAGCGTCAGCGCCTCGCGGTAGGGCGACGGCAGCATCGCCACGAACGGGATGACGTAGCGCGCGACCTCGCGCTCGAGGGCGTCGTCGTCGGTCGGCGCGCGGGCCGGCAGATCCGGCGGGGCGGCGCCCTCGCTCGCGGGATGGCGCGCGGAGGTGCGCAGGTGATCGGCGATCGCGCTGCGCGCCACCTGGTACGCCCACGGCCCGAACCGCTCCTCGTCGCGCAGCCCGGCGAGCCCGCGCTGCATCCGGAGGAACACGTCCTGCAGCACGTCGTCGACGTCGGCGGCGACGCGGATCCGGCGAGCGATGAACGGCCGGAGCGTCGCCTCGAGGTCGCGCCAGGCCCCGCGTGCCGCCGGGGTGATCACGCGCCCGGCTCCGGCGGGCAGCACGCCGGCCCGCAGCAGGCCGTGGGGCCACCCGGCTTGACCGCCTCGATGGTCGCCGAGGCGACGTGGTCCTCGACGCCGGAGCCAGGCAGCCAGTCACGGATGAACGCCCGGCTCTCGGGCTTCACCTCGATCCGGATCTGCTCGAACCCGGCGCCCCGCAGCAGCGCGCGCAGGGTGTCCACGCTGGCCGCCCCCGACACGCACCCCGTGAGCGCCAGGACGTCGCGCGCGAGCGCCTCCGGCAGCGGCGAGGTGGTCACCACGTCGGAGATCGCCAGGCGCCCGCCGGCGCGCAGCACGCGGAACGCGTCCTGGAACACCGCGGCCTTGTCGGGCGACAGGTTGATCACGCAGTTGGACAGGATGACATCGATGCTCGTGTCCGCCACCGGCAGGTGCTCGATCTCGCCGAGCCGGAACTCCACGTTGGTCGCCGCGAGCCGGCTCGCGTTGGCCCGCGCACGGGTCACCATGTCGGGCGTCATGTCCACGCCGATCACGCGGCCGGTGGCGCCGACCTGACGCGCGGCCAGGAAGCAGTCGAAGCCGCCGCCGGCGCCGAGGTCGAGGACGGCCTCGCCCGGCCGGAGCGCGGCGATCGCCTGCGGGTTGCCGCACCCGAGCCCCAGGTTCGCGCCCTCGGGGACCGCCGCGAGCTCGTCGGCCGAGTAGCCGAGCGCGCGGCTGGCGCTGGCCCCGGGCGCGCAGCAGCTGGGCGCGCAGCCCAGGGGGACCTCCGAGCGCGCGACCTTGCCGTACTGGTCGCGCACCGCGGCGCGGACCTCGTCCGGGGTCGACAGGGGGATCGCGGCGGTGGGCGTCTCGTGCATGTTCTCGTTCATGGTCATACCTCCTGATGACGAAGACGGACACCCGGCCGAAAGGACGCAGCCAACCGCCCAGGGGCTCAGTTCCACGGGGCTCCGCCCCGCCCTACGCGGCAAGCCGCGCAGGGTTCCCACCCCGTTTTTCGAGACTGGTTCACAGTCTCTCAGGGCAACGTGGCGACGAATGCCACGAGCCTGGCCTCGAGGGTGTCCCGCGCCGCGCGGAACCGGTCGAGCATGACCTCCCGCGAGATCGTCGGATCGGAGCTCGCCGGATCCGGGATCGGCCAGTGCAGGCGGGTCGCCTGCCCGAGGACCACCGGGCACACCTCCTCGGCGCACAGCGTGATCACGGTGCCGACCGTCGCCGGATCGATGGTGTCCACCGCCTTGGCGTGGTGCGTGGTCAGGTCGATCCCGCGCTCGCGCATGACCTCGATCGCGTACGGGTTGACCCGCGACGGCGCGCTGCCCGCGCTGAACACAGAGATCGGGGGGGCCGGCGGGACGCGGTCCGCGAGCAGCGCCCGCGCGAGCCCCTCCGCCATCTGGCTGCGGGCGGAGTTGGCGACGCACAGGAACAGCAGGTGCGGGGTGCTCATGGCGAGATCGCCCCGGGGGCGGTGGGGTAGAACCGGCGCTGCGCCCACAGCGACACGTGGACGAGGCCGATCAGCGCGGGGACCTCGACGAGCGGGCCGATCACCGCCGCGAAGGCCGCGCCGCTGTGGATGCCGAAGCTGGCGATCGCCACCGCGATCGCCAGCTCGAAGTTGTTCGATGCGGCGGTGAACGACAGCGTCGCGGACCGGGCGTAGTCCGCGCCCACCCGCCTGGCCATCACGAACGAGATCGCGAACATCACGACGAAGTAGATCAGCAGCGGCACCGCGATCCGCACCACGTCGAGCGGCAGCTGCACGATCGCCTCGCCCTTGAGCGAGAACATCACGACGATCGTGAACAGCAGCGCGATCAGCGTCAGCGGGCTGATCCGGGGGATGAAGTGGCCCTCGTACCAGGCGCGCCCGCGCGCGCTGACCAGCACGCGCCGGGTCAGGTAGCCGGCCGCGAACGGGAGGCCCAGGTAGAGGGCGACGCTCCGCGCGATCTCGCCGATCGAGATGTCGACCACGGCGCTGTCGAGGCCGAGCCAGCGCGGCAGCACGGTCGCGAACACGTACGCGTAGACCGAGAAGAACAGGACCTGGAAGATCGAGTTGAACGCGACCAGCCCGGCGCAGTACTCGGTGTCGCCCTTCGCGAGGTCGTTCCACACGATCACCATCGCGATGCACCGCGCGAGGCCGATCAGGATCAGGCCGAGCATGTACTCGGGCCGATCGCGCAGGAACACCACCGCCAGCCCGAACATCAGCAGCGGCCCGATCACCCAGTTCTGGACCAGCGAGAGCGCCAGCACCCGCTTGTTGCGCAGCACCTTGCCGAGCTCCTCGTAGCGGACCTTGGCGAGCGGCGGGTACATCATCAGCACCAGGCCGATGGCGATCGGGATCGACGTGGTCCCCACGCTCAGCCGCTCGAGCGCGGTGGTGAACCCGGGCGCGATCGCGCCGAGCGCGACGCCGGCCCCCATCGCCGTGAAGATCCACAGCGTCAGGTACCGATCGAGGAACGAGAGCTTGCCGGCGACGGCGGTGCGAGGGGGCATGGAGATCCAGGGGTCAGGTGGCAGCGACGACGGCGCGGGTCGCCAGCGTCATTTCAATCGCCGATGAACGATACCAAGGTTGCGCATCGGCGCTCACAGGCCGCCGATCAACGCCTTGAGCCGACGCAGCGCGCGGGGTTCGATGCAGTAGCAGATCCTGGGCCCGTCCACGTCGCCGCGGATCAGGCCGGCATCCTTGAGCACCTTGAGGTGCTGGGACACCGTCGATTGTGCCAGCGGCAGCTGGTCGACGATGTCGCCACAGACACAGCCGTCCAGGCGGACCAGCAGGCGGAGGATCTTCACCCGGGCGGGGTGGCCGAGCGCCTTGGCCAGGGACGCCAGCTCGTCGTCCGCCTCGGCCCCCTCGATCGGCCGCAGATCGGCCTCGGCGCGCGCCGGCGCGCAGCAGGAGGGCTCGGGTGCGGCCACTGATCCCATCGTAATTTTACGATAACAATCGAGGTGACCGGCGTCAACCCGGCCTCGGCCGCGTGCTGGCGTCGCGGCGTGGTGCCACCGTCGCTCGTGGGCTCGCACGTCGGGCTGTGCGCCCTGGCTGCCGTCGATCCCGTCCAGGGCGTCGGGATCCCGGCGTGGCTGCTCTACCCCACCGGGGCCGAGGAGCGCATCGAGCGCATCGAGCGGTTCGGGCCATCCGAGCTGAGCGTCGCGCGCGAGGCCCCGCTCGCCAGTCCCGCGGCGCGGCTGGTGGTGATCAGCCACGGCAACAGCGGCCCGCCGTGGACCCACCGCACCACCGCGGCCCACCTCGTCCGCGCGGGGTTCGCGGTGGCGCTGGTCGAGCACCCGGGCAACAGCCGCAGCGACGACGCGCTGGCGGGCACGCCCGCGAACCTGGCCGGCCGGCCGCGCCACGTGCGCCGAGTGATCGACGCCGTGCTCGCAGACCCCGCCCTCGCGCCCAGGATCCCCGCGACCGGGATCGCCGTGCGCGGGCACTCGATCGGCGCGTACACCGCGCTCGCGGTCGCCGGCGGGCAGCCGCGCTCGCCCCCACCGAGCAGCCCGACGGGGTGTCGCGGGCGATCGCCGTCGAGTGCGATCCCCGGGTCACGGCGCTGATCCTGCTGCGCACGGGCGCGCGCGATGCGCTCGCGCCCCACGCCGCGTTCATCACGCGCGGCCTGCCGGCCGGGTGCCGGCTCGATCAGCAGGTGGTCCCCGGCGCCGGGCACCACGCGTTCCAGCGCTCGTTCCCGCCGGCGCCCGCCTGCGATGGTGTCCCCCGCGGTCCCACCGTCGCAGGACCCGCCGGGCTTCGATCGCGCGGCCTACCTGCCGCAGCTCGACGTCGAGATCGTCGCGTTCCTGCGCACGACCTGGGCAGGCTGCTGAACACCGGCGTCGAGCGTCCGGACGAGCGGGGCGCCATGCGCGTGCCGAGGCCGCGGGAGCGCCGGTGGTCAGACCTCGGCGAGGGGCGCAGCCGCGGTGGCCGCGCGGGTCGGGCCGGCGCGGTGCTCGATCGCGGCCTGGACCGCGGGGCGCAGCCGGAGCGCGAACCCGGCCTCGGCGACCACGAACAGCGGGCCGACCAGGAGCCCGATCAGATCATCGACGAACGCCGGCTTCTTGCCCTCGAAGTAGTGGCCGACGAACTGGATCACCCAGCCCACCCCGAACAGGCCCAGCCCGGTGCCGAGCCACACCCCCGTCGAGCGCGCCGCGATCCCCGCCCCGCCCCACAGCGCGAGCCCGGTCAGCGCGGTCATCACGGCGCCGAACCGGAGGTCCAGGCGCAGGTAGAACGCGAGCGCGCCCGCGGACACCAGCAGCGCGGGCGAGCCCGGGATGCCCCCGAGGTCCACCGCCGGGCGCGACAGCAGCGTCACCACCGCGAGGAAGATCATCGGGACCCCGACGAAGTGGGTGGCGATGTTCCGCCGATCGCGGTGGTACGTCGCGTAGGTCGAGAGGTGGTCGGTCAGGGTCTTCACCCCGGCACCATGCGATCGACCGGGATCGAGGATTGTCGCCGGGCCGACACTCGGCCACCATCGGTGGACCGACGTGGACGCCAGGGCCCGGAGCCGGTACATCGAGGGCCTCCGCTCGGGACGGTGGTTCGTGGGGCTGCCCGACGCCCTGCAGCAGGGCCTCCTGGACGCCGCCGTGGTGCGCGCCCTGGTGCCGGGCGAGCGGCTGTTCTCCCGCGGCGACCCGCCGGATGGCCTGTACGCGGCCGTCGACGGCAGCATCCGCGTCACCGGCATCACCGACACCGGCAAGGAGGTCCTCCTCGCGCTGGTCGAGCCGCCGGGCTGGTTCGGCGAGATCTCGGTGTTCGATGGCTCGCCCCGCACCCACGACGCCACCGCCCAGAGCGCCGCGACCGTGCTGCGCGTGCCGCCGGCCGCCCTCGAGGCGCTGCTCGACGCCCAGCCCCGCTACTGGCGCGACCTCGGCCTGCTGCTGGCCACCAAGCTCCGCCTGACGTTCGCCGCCCTCGAGGATGCGGTCGGGCTGCCGCTCGCCATACGC
Organism: Kofleriaceae bacterium; assembly: GCA_964203225.1. Taxonomy (GTDB): domain Bacteria; phylum Myxococcota_A; class Polyangia; order Haliangiales; family Haliangiaceae; genus JABFXX01. Next base: position 9,900 of record CAXNMK010000025.1, on the reverse strand, counting down.
CTCGCGCGGCGGCTGCTGGTGACCGCGGGCGCCCACGGGGAGTGGCGCGATCGCAGCCGCCGGATCGTGGAGCTCCGGCAGGAGCAGCTCGCGACCATGCTCGGCTCGTCGCGCCAGACCGTCAACACGGTGCTCAAGGACTACGAGGCGCGTGGCCTGCTGCGGGTGGCCTACGGGCAGATCGAGATCCTCGATCTCGAGGGCCTGCGCCGCGCTGGCGCCTCCGACGAGCCCGACGCGTAAGCGGGCGCACCGCCGCGCGCTCCCGTATGATGGGTGGTGGAGGTTGGATGGCGGAGTCGAAGACGTACGCGTACGGCGTGGCGGAGCCCGGGCAGATCGCCGGGCTGTCCGGCCGGCAGATCCTGCAGGCGATGATCGACGGCGCGCTCCCCCAGGCGCCGATCTGCGAGCTGCTGGCGTTCTGGCTGGTCGAGGTCGGCGACGGGTTCGCCGTGTTCGAGGGCGAGCCCGGGCCCGGGCAGCGCAACCCGATGGGCGCGGTCCACGGCGGGTGGGCGATGGCCCTGGTCGACAGCGTGACGGGCTCGGCCGGGCTGTCGACGCTGCCCCCCGGCAGCAGCTACTCGACGATCGAGACCAAGGCCAACATGGTCCGGCCGATCACCCCGACCACCGGGCGCGTGCGCGCCGAGGGCCGCATCATCTCGCGCGGCCGCCAGATCCTCACGTGCGAGGGCTCGGTGTGGAGCACCGACGGCAAGCTGCTCGCGCACGGCACGTCGACGCTGCTCGTGCTCGCGGCGACCTGACGTCGACCGATGGCGACCTGGCCTCAGGTGTGGTTGGCCACCGTTGGCGGGATCACGTCGCCGCGCGCCTGGAGCTCGAGTGCGCCCGGGTGGGCCCGGTAGAAGCCGCGCACCGCGCTCGCGAGCGCGCGCTTGGCAGCCTCGGTGACCTCCACCGCGCCGTCGCCCGGCGGCAGCGCCGCGAGCAGGGCGTCGACCAGCAACTCGACCGGCGCGGGGACCCGGGCGCGCCAGGTGGCGAGCAGCGCGCGGTCGACGTGCGAGGGCAGCGAGCCGAGGATGCCGACGTCGTTCTGATCATGGATCAGCAGGCCCGAGGTGGTGCCGCGATCGAGCGTGAGCACCTGGAGCAGGTAGAGCGTGTGGTAGGCGAGCTGGCGCGCGCGCTCGTCGGCGGTGGGCGCGCCATGGGCGGCGAGCGCGGCGGCCACGATCGCGGCGTGGGTGTCGATGGCGGCGGTCGCCACCGCACGCGCGAGGGCGAGGTCCGCCGCGGCATCCGCGGTGGCGTGTTGCTCGAGGTAGACGTGCGAGATGCCGCGATGACGGCCGAGGGCGGGAATGAAGAAGTAGCGCTCTCCCTGGTGGGCGGCATCCGCGTGGAGCACGCCGAGCGCCGCGCGCATGACCTCGGTGAATCGCGCGCCCGCCGCGCTATCCGCGATCGCGGGGTTGAGGTCGGCCATGATCCGCCAGTAGCCGCGGCCATCGCGCATCTCGGTCCAGCTGACGTGGACGTGCACCGACGGCGCGTGCGGGTGGCGCGGGTGGATGATCGTCGACAGCGCGGTCGCCGAGGCCAGCGTGCGGGCGGGCTCGTCGGCGTAGTGGACCTGCGACACGTTGACCGAGGCACGATCGAACACGCCGGTGTCGGCGATGCCCCAGCGCGAGCCGCCGCCGTGGCGGCCGCCGTCGCGCACCCACGTCACCTCGGTGAACCGGTCGGCGGCCCCGACCCCGCGGGCCACGCCCTCCTGCGCGTCCACCATCCGGCGCTGCAGGGTCTGGACGAGCTCGTACGCGGCGGCCGCGGAGGGGGAGGTCGCGAGATCCATGGGGGCGGAGCCTAGCCCAAGCCGCGGAGGGAGGGGACGCTTGCCCAGGTGTCCCATGTCCTGGCCGGTGGACGGACAGGAGGCGTGGCCGCCAGACGGACGAGACCTGGGACGAATGGGAAAGCGTCCCTCGATCCGTGCTCTGATCGGGTCCCCGCATGACGCTCTACCTCGACTTCCTGCCCGCGCCGCTGCGCGAGCGCCTGTGGTCCACCGCCGAGGCCGTGCCCGCCGTGCCGGGCCTGCGGGTGGCACCCGGGCTGCGCGCCGAGTTCGGCCACCTGCTCACCGACGAGGCGCTCGCCTTGATCGTCGAGGTGTACCGCGCCACCCGCGATCGGCTCGCCGCCGTGCTCGCCCAGCGCGTCGTCGACCGCGCGTTCCTCGATGCCGGCACCGCCGCGCTCGTCGAGGCCAACCGCGCGCTCGCCTACGAGGATCCCGGCTACCACACGATGATCGGCGCGCGCGATGCGAGCGGCCGGATCGTCCTCGGGCCCGTGCCACCCGCGCCCGCGCCGCCTGTCACCGTGCCCGCGTTCCTCGCCGGCGAGCAGGTCACGCTGTTCGGCCCGCCCGACAGCGCGCGCATGTCCATCAACGCGATGAACGCCCTGCACAGGCGGCGGCCCGACGAGCCCGCGATCGTCGGTGAGCTGGTGGCGGCGTCCGGGCAGGTGCCGCGGTGGGGCGCCGACGACGAGGACAGCAAGACGCCGATCATGGCGAACTTCCTGCGCGCCTGCGACAACCTGCTCGGCTGCTTCGACGGCACGCTCGCCGTCGAGGATGCCGCCCGCGGCAAGCTCTACCGGCTCGCCGACGAGGGCCGCGCGCGGCCGATCAAGCGGGTGCCCGGGCTCGCGCTCCCCGACGGCAGCCACCTGCTGGACGGCGAGCCCCTGCCCCTCCACCTGATCGATCTGGTGCTGCACGTCTGGCACAACCGCACCCGCCCCGAGGCGCTGGCCATCTACTTCCCCAAGCTCGAGACCGAGGAGGAGGCCGCGTACCTCGCGCACCTGATCGCGGTCACCGAGGCCGCGGTCGCCGCGCGCCACCCGGCGTACGTCGCCGGCAGCGTGCGCGTGATGGTGGTGTTCGAGAACCCGCGCGCGATCTTCCGGATCCGCGAGATCGCCACCGCGCTGCACCCGTACTTCGTCGGCGGCAGCCTCGGCTGGCACGACTTCCTCGCCTCGACGGCGCGCCTGTTCCGCGCCGACCCGCGCTACCGGATCCCGGTCAAGGCGGATCCCAACATCGTCATCAACAACATCCGCGAGTCGCACCGCATCCTGGTCCGCGAGCTCGGACCGCTCGGCGCGCTCAAGCTCGGCGGCATGTACGGCGTGCTGTTCGAGGAGGACGATCCGGCCTCGTTCGCGGTCAGCATGGTCGGGTTCATCAAGGACGTCGTGACCCAACTCCGGCGCGGGCTCGACGGGTTCTGGGTCGCGCACCCGGACTTCGTGCGGATCGGCCTCGCGCTGGTCGAGGCATGGCGCCGGCGCGAGCGCGCGGCTCGCGAGGATGCACCCGAGGGGGCGGACGAGGGATCGCTCGAGGCGCTGGTGCGCGCCCTGGTGCCCGATCCCGCCGAGCAAGCGCCGCTGCTGGCGTTCGTCTCCGGCGGCGACGCGCCCGGGCTCACCCCCGACGATCCGCGCTACCTGCGCGGCGTGCTCGCCGCGGACCTCGCCGCCTCCGCCGTGATCACCAACGACGATCCGGTGGAGGTCCGCTACAACGTGTTCCAGGCGCTCCAGTACCTCGCGGACTGGCTGGCCGGGAACGGCTGCGTCGCGCTGCCCTCCACGCTGCGGAGCGCGCGCGGCGAGGCCGTGGGCGTCCGCATCATGGACGACCTCGCCACCACCGAGCGCTCGCGCTGGGAGCTGTGGGCCGAGGTCCAGCACGGGCGGGTGTCGGTGGAGGCGTTCGAGGCGGTGCTCGCCGAGGAGGTCGCGTTCCTGCGCGCCGATGCCGACCAGCCGGGCCACCGCATCCACGTGCGCTGGCGCGGCGAGCCCGGCCGCTGGTACCCGATCGCGGTGGCGCTGCTGCGCCAGCTCGTGCTCGCGCCCGCGCCGCCCGAGTTCGTCACCGAGCTCGCGCTGCCGTTCACGTTCCCCGTGATCCGCGACGCCGCGGATCCGTGGGCCGAGGCGCAGCGCCTGTGCCCGGGCCGGTTCGCGCCCGACGTCGTGGGGTAGAGCTCCGGCTGTCGCCATGGATCGCACGCTCGTCGCCTCGGCCACGAACATCCTCGCGAGCGGGTTCCGGGTCGTCCCCGTCGATCGCCTGTCGCCGGCGCGCCCGCCCGCGCGGTCGCCGTGATCGGTACGGACGTCGACGAGGTCCTGTTCGAGGTCCCGGCCGCCGAGCTGGCCGCCGCCGCGCGGACCGCCGCGCACGCGATGACCCACGCGTTCGAGCTCGAGCTCCCGCTCGTGGTCGGGGTGGAGGCCGGCGCCACGTGGGCCGACCTCGCGCCCGTCAGCGTCGCATCAGGCTGAGGAAGTCGGACTCGAACGCGAAGCCGAGGACCAGGTACGGCATGTAGCGGCTGACGTAGTTCTCGTTTGCGGCCGGCCCCATGTCCATCGGTTGCTCCGATCCAGCATCGGGCACGCCCGTGCGGTAGCGGTGCGACCCGTACCAGGACGCGACCAGGATCACCGTCGGCTTGTTGAACTTCGAGGGGCCGAGGTCCTTGAACGTGTACGCGGCAAACAGGCCCACGCGCTGGTGGCTGTTGGCGCCCTTGTAGCCCGCGAACGCCGCCTGGTTCTCCGCCTCGGTCGCGTCGGTCGCCGCGAAGTGCTTCTGCTTGTAGAACGGCCGCACGAACGAGTGGCGCACGCCGATCGCGAGGCCCTTGCGCCCGGTGTAGAGGACGTCGGTGTCGGTCGACATCGTCCAGCCGCCGTCGGGGAGCAGCGTGTCGACGGTGGGCTCGTACGCGGTGGTGCTCCCGTCCCGCACCCGGGCGATCTGCCAGTAGTCGAACTGGAACAGCGCGCGCACCGCGACCGCACCGAGCTTGAGCTGGACCAGCGGCTGCACCGAGAGCTGGCGGAGCTGGCCGGTCTGAGGCGGGCGGTCCTGGCTGTCGCGCAGCGCCTTGAGCGTGCTGTCCGAGTAGTTCGCCGTCGGCGACTCGAACGACTGGAGGAATCCGAACGTGCCGAAGTACTGCTGCACGTTGTAGAACGCGCGGACGTTGAGGATGGACATCGGCTGGACCTCGACGCCGAGGCCCGCGTGCACGCTCGCCGGGTTGAGCCGCGGGAACGCGCCGAGGAACACGAAGTTGTTCTTCTCGACGGCCTCCTCGGAGTAGTAGAGGCGCTTCTGCATGCCGATCCGGACGCGGGTCTCGAGCCCGACCGGGTTGAGACGGAACAGCGTGAGGTCGGACACCATGAACCGCCAGCCCGCCGGTGGGACCGCCTCGGCCGGATCGGGCTGCCACGACATCGCGCGGGGAATCACGTTCGGCAGCGAGGGCGCGACCGGGAAATTCTCGACGACGGGCGGGGTCGGCATCTCCTCCGGATCGGGCTCCTCCACCTCCTCCGGCGCCTCCATCTCGTCCGGATTTTCTATCCCCTCCGGCGGCGGTGAGGGCAGCTGATCGCCGCGCGCCTCCCCGATCCACGCAGCGACTCCCAGTAACGCGATGACAACGTGGCCTGACCCAGGAGTTCGCTCCATACGCCCGACGTTAACGCGCGCCAGGGGCGCCCTGCGCGGGCTGGCTGCTCACAATCGCGCAGCATGGCCGCGAAAAACCCGAGGTGCCGGACTACTTGCGCTTGACGTGCCGGCGCTTGTCGGGCTTGGCCTTCGGCATGATCGACTTGTCGGGCTTGTTCGCCTTGGGCGAGCGTCCGGCCTGCTTGCGGCGGCTGCGGGCCGCGTTGGCAGCGCCGCGCGCGGTCACCGGGTTACTCGACGCGCGGCGCGACCGCTCGTACGCGGCGATGAAGCCCTCGACGGTGACCTTGCCGAGCGACGCGTCGATCACGTCGAGCGCGAGGGCGTCGGCGCTGCGGAACCGGATGCACGACTTGCCCATGTCGAGCTTCTTGCCGGCCGTCTCGAAACCGGTGCGGAACGCGCGCATCAGCTCCGCGTCCTGGTAGAGGTGCATCAGGTAGAGCGCGAGGTGGTGGGTCTGCGACGCGAGCGCGGCCACCATCAGCGGCTTCTTGTTGTAGGTCTCGGGATAGCGCGTCAGCGGGATCGACCAGCTGATCATCCCGAACTGGATCCCCTCCTCGAACCCCGCGGGCAGGCGCGCGCGCACGAGGGCGCGCACCTTGGTGAGGGCTGCGCGGCGGTCCTCGGGCAGAGCGGCGAGGTACGCGTCGACGGTGATGCTGGCGGCCATGGTGCGCACCATACGTGATGTGACCTAGCGACCGAGGCCGTGCGCCGCCGCGATCTCGGCGTTCTTGCGCTGGGACACCTGGGCCGCCGGGCGCGCGCCGAGCCGGTCGGCGTAGGCCTGGAACCCCGGGCGGTCCTCGATCCTCTTGAACTGCAGCATCCATCGCAGCGTCCCGCCGAGGAGCACGTCCGCCATCGTGAACCGCTCGCCGAGGAGGTAGGGCCCCGGGACGAGCGCGGCCTGCAGGGTGTCGAGCATCCGCTCGTAGGTGCCCCAGCCGACCTGGCCGGGCTTGAACTCCCACTCGTCCTCGCGCCCCCGTCCCGGTCCCCTCCCCGCGGCCGGCGTGCTCGTCACCCTCGGCGCCGTGGTGGCGGCCGGAGCGCTCGGCTGCGGGCACAGCCCTGCAACGAGGGCGAACCCGAGCTTGCGCCCGTCGTCACCCCGACGCGCGCCCAGCCTCCCGAGGTCGCACCTGACAACCCGCCGCCGATGATCCCGGAGGGCCGCGGCGGCTCGCGCCAGGCCGATCCGTGCGCCGGCAGCGAGTTCCGGATCGCCCCACCGGCGCGGATCAGCCCGTTCGACCGGCGGACGTGATGACGCGGGCGCGACCTGCTCGCGCTCCGCGCCGGTGTCGTGCCCGTCGCCCGCCCTGCGCGGCATCTTCCAGCGCGGTGCGAACGGGCGCGTCACCACGGCGACCGCCACCGGGCTCGGCGACGCCGTGGGCGAATGTGTGGCCTCCGTGCTGCGGAGCCTCGTGCTCCCGCAGCCCGAGCGCGGGCTGTCCGTGAACGTGTCGTACCCGATGCAGGGTGGCCCCCGTCTCAGCGCGCCCAGTACGCCTCGTCGTCGAGACCTTCCTCGCGCTCGGGCAGCCCGCGGGTCAGCCGCGGTGCCGACTGTGCGAGCACCTCGTAGCTGACCCGGTTCGCGTAGCGGCACACCTGGCTCATCGACGAGTAGGTGAGGAACTCGCGCACGTGCTTGGCCGAGTTCGGCACCCGCCCGCGGTGGTAGCGGTTCGCGGCCATGTCGTGGAGCAGCGCCGACAGCGCGGCATCCCCGGCGCCGTTGGTGCTCGTGATCCGCTCGGGCCCGCCGTGGTAGGGGGCGATGTGCGCGAACACCTTGACCGGGGTCGAGCACGCCGACCGCAGCATCGGCCGGCTGAACTCGTGGCGGTTGAACTCCGGGATCGCGCCGGGGAGCAGCGGGTAGCGGGTCTCGCGCACGACCGCCTCGTCGGTGTAGCCCGCGAGGTAGAGCCCCGAGGGGCCGGCCGTGCACAGCACGAGGTCGCACAGCTCGAGCGCGCGATCACACGCGAGCAGCGGATCGGCGGCGCCGGTGAGCGCCTCGGCCTCCTCCTCGTTCATCGCGATGATGTCGACGTGCTCGGTGATGAACGCGCGCCAGAACTCCGGGCGCTCCGCGATCACGAACCGGGTGCCGAGCGTGAGCACCACCGGCACGCCCCGCTCGCGCGCGAGCGCCACCGCACGCGCCGTGGCCTCGGGCATCGGATCGCCGGGCTTGCCGCGCAGCAGGTACGCCGAGATCACGAGCGCCGAGGCGTCGTCGAACGCGGCGGGCGGGATGCTGTCGGGCCGCAGCGCGTTCATCTTGCCCTCGCTGATCGCGAACGTCCGCTCGCCGTCGGGCGTGACCAGCGCGAAGCAGCGGCCGATCGGCCCGTCCACGGGCTGCAGGTGATCGAGGTTGACGCGGCTCGAGGTGTTCGACAGGTAGCGGTACCCGGACGTGCCGATCCGGATGTTCTCGCTCATCACGCCGAGCAGGATCGACGCGCCGTCCGCGAGCAGCGAGTAGTTGTGGAGCGTGTTGCCCACGGTCCCGCCGGCGAACTCGTACTGGATCAGCTTGTCGGCGAGCAGCTCGTCGTACAGCCGGGCCGCGAGGTCGTTGGGGATCACCGTCGACGCGCCCTTCGGCAGCGCGTACCGGGGGATCAGCTCCTCCGGCACGCGTGCGTCGATGTCGACCAGCGTCTGGTCCACGCCGACGACGTGGGTCCGCACCGGGGGACCATCGACGCCCGCGTGCTGGAACAGCGGATCGCGAGCGTGGACGGGGAAGTAGTGCGTGTGCTTGCGCCGACCGGGAAACCGCACGGTGCCCTCGCTTCGCCCCTGACGCGTAGCACCCCGCGCTACGCCGGCGTGCGCGCGTGGACCAGCGTGTGGGTCCCGTCCTCGAACTCGACGTCGATCCGCTGCACCTGGACGAGCGTGACCGTGCCCTGCCCGAACTTGGGGTGGGACAGCACCTCACCGACCGCGAAGGTCTGGCTGGCCGCGTACGGCCGGACCGGGATCTCGGCCGCCCGGAACGCCAGCCCCGCGACCTCGGACAGCGTCGCGACCAGCGCGGCGACCACGGTGTTCGTCGCCTTGATCACGCGGGCGTCCGCCACCCGCAGGCACGCGACATCGCGCGGGGTCAGCCGGAGCGAGACCGGCTCGTCGAGCCGCGCCGCCGCGGTGGGATCGACCTTGGAGATCACGGCCTGGGCGCCATCGAGCGCGGCGCGGACCATCCGGTCGAACACCTTGGTGCGCGCCTCGTGGAACAGCCGCTGGACCGCCTGCACCGCGTCGAGCGGCACCTTCGGGGTCTTGAGCAGCTTCTGTCCCTGATCGTCGAGCTGCGCAGCGAGCTTGCCGAACGGGATGATGTACTGCTCGGGGCACGCGGCCCGGGACATCCGGATGATGGTCTCGCGCAGGTGCGGCAGCGCGAGGGCGTCTGCGACCACGCGGGTCATCGCGGCCACGGCATCGCGCCGGACCGTGTCGTCGAGGGTGACCGTGCGCTCGACGTCATCGACCACGGTCAGCCCGAGCGCGGCGACCACGCTGTCGGAGAGCTGGCCCGGGCGGGCGTTGCGCGGCCCCGGCCCGTCGAGGTCCTTGGTCTGGAGCTGCGCCACGACGGCGGCCACGAGCTTGTCGTGGTTGGCCAGCGCCGAGCCATCGACGAGGTCGAGCGGCGCGAACGCCTGCGCGATGGCCGCAAGAGCGCCGTCGAGGCCGGCCTGCAGGCAGCTGTCGTGGAACGTCACCAGCAGCTCGCGCGCCGCCACCTCGAGATCCGTGCCGGGCTTGCGGCGCTCGATCAGCCGCACGGCGTGCTCGTGGAGGACGCGAAGGTGGGACCGGGGGAGCTCGAGGGCGCACATGCTGCGCAGGATACACGGCCTGCGGCATCCCCCGCCGCATGGCGCCCCCGTCCGTCGATCACGAGCCGCTCGGCGTGTTCGACCTCGGCACGCGCCACGACCTCGCCACCGGCGCCGTCCTCGAGCACCCGATCCTGGACGACGCCCGGGACCTGACCACCCACGGCGTGTGTGTGGACATGACCGGCTCCGGCAAGCCCGGCCCGTGCCTGGCGCTCCTCGAGGAGGCGCTCCTCGACGGCGTGCCGGTGATCGCGATCGACCCCAAGGGCGACCTCGGCAACCTCGCGCTGACGTTCCCGAACCTCGCCCCGACTGACTTCGCACCGTGGATCGACCCGGCGCAGGCCCAGCGCGAGGGCATCACCGTCGACGAGCTCGCGGCCCGCACCGCGGCGACCTGGCGCGACGGCCTCGCGCGCTGGCAGCAGGGCCCCGACCGGATCGCCCGCCTGCGCGCGGCCG
>CAXNMK010000024.1:0-67848 GCA_964203225.1 Kofleriaceae bacterium | reverse complement strand
GAGCTGCTCGGGCCTGCGCCCGCCAAGGCGCCGCTCGACCCGCGCCTCAGCTACCAGGTGCTGTTCGAGAAGTCGGGGTACGTGTCGGTCAACCGGCCGCTCGTGATCTCGGGCGCCCCGGAGCAGCGGGTCGTCATCCCGCTCGAGAAGGCGGGCGCCGGCGTGGCGATCGCCCCGGACACCACCAAGCCGGACGGCACCAAGGTGACCAGTGGCGGGACCGGCCCGATCACGCGCCCGGACACGACCAAGCCGGGCACGACCAGGCCGGACCCGACCAGGCCGGACCCGACCAGGCCGGACCCGACCAGGCCGGACCCGACCAGGCCGGACGTGGTCGCCGACACCAAGCCCAAGGGGCAGGGCACGCTGATGCTCGGCTCGAAGCCGTCGTGCGAGATCTACATCGACGGCGCGGCCACCGGGCTCAACACGCCTCAGCGCGCGATCAAGCTGAGCGCGGGCAAGCACCGCATCACGCTGGTCAACAACGAGTTCGGCATCCGTGAGAGCTTCTCCGTCGACATCAAGCCTGATGCGACCGAGAAGGCGATCAAGGACTACTCCGACAAGCTGCCGAAGTAGCAGGGGCGAGTGCTGGCAGTCCCGCTTCGGAGCGAGCTGCTCGCCGATCGCGTGTGCGCGCACCGCGAGTTCGCGATCGCCGGCCGCGAGCAGCGCTTCCGTCAGGATCGTCCACGTCCGCGCGTAGGACTCGTGGATCGCCGTCGCGAAGTCGTCGTCGCCACCGGGGCGCGGGTAGGCCAGGTCGAAGCTCGCGAACAGGGCCTCGATGGTTCGCAGCACCTCCTTGATCGGCGGGCGGGTGGCCCCGCGCGGGAGCACCTCGAACACGACGCCGTAAGGCACGGTCGGGAACGAGGACAGGATGTTCGCCTGCATGGCGTCCACGTAGAGCGGTCGGCCCGCGGCGAGCACGACCTCGGCGATGTAGACGCTCGACAGCTCGCGCACCGGCCGCGCGGGCGTGATGCCGGCCCGGGCGAGGCGTGCCCGGTACCACGCGGAGCCGACCTGCGGCCACACTCACCGCGGTCACGTCAAGGGCGCAGGCCTCGGCGACCTGCAGGTAGCCGATGCCGTAGTGAACGGCGCCCTGCGAGTGGATGAGCACCGCGCGTCGGCGATGCGAGCCGCCGGAGTGCTTCTCGAGCGCCTTCTGCAGCGCCGGAGAGTGGGTCCGCCGGACGTACGACAGCGACGGCGCCGCCACCACGGCCAGGCCCACGGTGGCGACGAGGGCGACGAGGATGGTGGCGGCGCGGCCCCCGACGAGCCGCGCCGAGCCGCGGCGGACCAGGTGCTCCAGCGCGAGGGCGACCGCGGGGGCGAGGAGCAGCGCGGGCAGCAGGTAGAACCGCCGCAGCGCGTACATGTTGAGGCCCGCGGGGAACACGTCGAACCGCGCGACCAGCAGCGGGCCGGCGAGCACGAAGGCGGCGAGGAGGGCGATCCAGCCCGCGCGAGGCTCGATGCGTGCGCGCCCGGCGACCGGACCTGCCTCGGTGTCCGCACTCGGCCTCACCGGGCTCCGCTGCGCGATCTGCGCGCCGAGAGCGACGAGCCCGGCGGCGACCGGGAGCCAGACCCACTGCCGTCCGAGCTCGCTGGCGAACACCGCGAGCTGCCGGAGCGGGGCGAGCTCCCCGCCGCGGGGCGAGAACGCGCCGGGGCCGCCGTAGTCCTCGCGGAGGAAGTGGCGCACCAGCGCTTGCAGCGAGTCGATGGTCCCCCACGACACCGCCGTGTCCGCGGCCAGGGAGGCCAGGCCGGAAGAGAGCAGCGCCTCTGCACGGCCCCGCGGTTGCGAGCAGGGCGCCGCCGCGCAGCCCAGCCCAGCACGCCGACGCCGCGCACCGCGCCGCGGAGCCCGACGGGCGCGGCCAGGACGCAGGTCACGTGGTCCGCGAGGCCGAGCCCGGCCGACCAGGCCGAGCGCGCGCGACCCGCGCCAGGCCGTGCACGGGCCCCCGCGCGGCGGAGAGCCAGAGCACGGTGGCCACAACCAGCCCGTTGAGGGCGAACACTTCGGTCTCGGAGTTGTGGCGCAGCACCGGTGAGCCGCGCCCGCGAACAGCGCGGCGGCGGCGGTGGCGGCGAGCGCGCCGCCTCCTCCACGCCGGCACGCCGCGTAGCGGCCGCGGCGATCTGCGCGGCGCCAAGCACCGCCGTCGCGAGCGCCGCCGCGTGCGCCGAGGCATGCGCGGGATCCAGGCGGTCGCGCGCAGCCGCAGCGAGATACAGCGGGGAGCCCGTGGGTGTGGGGCACGCCGCGCCGACGTGACCGAGGGTCGTCAGTTCGGCGTTGTCGATCCGCCGAGATTGCAATCGTGGGCGCGACCCACGGGTACAGGACGAGCGTGGCAGTATCCTGCGGAAGACGACGCGTGACCAGCGATGCAACCGCGAGAGCCGGGCGCGCAGCACTGCCGCCGGCCTGCGCGGCGCTGCGCGGCCGCCGAGCGGCCCGATCCGGCTCAACCACGTACATCGCCGTGGCCTGCTCGCGCGCGATTCAAGGCGCGGGGGGCACAGGCGCGCCGGCCGCAGGAAGCGTCTCGATGTCGACCGACGCGGCCTCCTCCCCGCTGCCAGGATCAGCGGGAGCCGCGCGGCCGCTCGTCCGGTGTTCGCTCGTCGGCCGCCTTCATGTCGCTGATGTCCCGCATCAGCGGCTGGGGCTGTTCCTCGAGGGAAACGCGCAGGTCCTCCTCCGCCGCCGCGAGTCGAGGGTGGCGAAGCAATCGGTAGAGTGCCACTCGGCGCGCAAGCAGCGGTAGCGACCTGGGAACGTCGGGCTCGATCGTCTCCAACGCCTTGGCGAGCGTAGCGTCGCCCGCTGCATCGGCGATCGGCAGCAGTGCCGCCACCCGGGTGCTCTCGGCAGCGTAGAGGCTGAACGGCTCGAGAAGCACGTCGACCAGACGGGGGGCCTCGAGCGGGGCGGCGATGCCGACCTGGCGCGCCGCACGCAGCCCTCGCTGGACCATCGATACATCGACCATCGCAGTCGCCCGCAGTCGGGTGAAGCCAGCGACGAAGGCGCGCGCGGCTTGGTCGAACTGCCTCCGCCGCGCGTACATCGTGCCCGTGATCAGGTCCGCCTCGACGGGATGGTGCGCACGGAGCGCTGCGGCCTCGACGAGCGCGGCCTCATCACCCGCATCGGCCAAGCACTCACCGAGGAGCCGCCGGTCACCGTCGCTGCGCGGCGGCTCAGCCTGGCCGCGCCAGGCGGCGAGCGCGGCTCCGAGGTTGCCCGCGACATACGCGGCGCGGGACGCCGCACGTGCGCGCGATGCAGGCGGAACCGTCTCGGGCAGCGGCATGCTGATCCGTGAGTTGGCGTCCACGTAGGCTCGCAGCTCCATGTAGCGGTCCCAGTCGATCGTCCCGACGACCTCGGGCCGATCATCGCCGAGCTCGGTCGCGATCGAGCGCAGGGATTCCTCGTTGGATCCGCTCGCTTGGCCGAGCGTGCGCGCAAACGCGAACTCGATGAGGGTGCGGTCGTCGGTGTTGAGCTCGCCGCGAGCCCGGCCAGCGATCTCGTCGGCGAGCCGTTGCCCACCGACGTAGTGCGCGAGGAACCCTTCCACGCCTCCGACGCCTCCACGCGAAGTCGAGCGCTGTCGCGATGACCTCCGAGTCGACGGCGCCGGCGACTTCGCTGCCACATCGATCCGGACGGGTTCGGCGGAGCTCACCAGCAACAGGTCGTTGGCCGCGAGCCGCCAAGCCTGGGTCGAGGGGAAGGCCGTCGCCAAGGTGGCGCAGATGGTCGCCAGGGTCGATCCGTCCACCTCGTACGCCTGGGTCCACTGGAGGAACAGCCCCCCCGGGGCGAGCCGTGACCGCGCCGCGGCGTAGAACTCGCGCGTGAACAGGCTCGAGACGCCCGCGCGATACGGATTCGAGGGCTCCGAGAAGATCAGGTCGTAGCGTGCAGAGCTGACGAGCAGGTGCTCACGCGCATCGCCGATGTGGATGCTCACCTTGGGATTGTGGAGGACGTCGCGATTGATCGCCGCGCCACGCCGGGCGACCTCGAGGATCGCAGGCTCCAGCTCGACGACATCGACGTGCTCGATGCCAGGGGCATCGGCGAGCCACCCGGCGGTCTCGCCGGTGCCCAGGCCGATGACGAGCGCTCGCCTCGGCGCGGGATGGAGTGCTGCACCGACCAGGCCACCCATCATCTGGGTTGCTGCGTCGACCTGGAACCCACCGTCGACCTTGCCATTCACCACGAAGGCGAGCCCGGTCGAGGCGACCAGCGCCACGCTCGACTCGACTCCGTCGGTTTGCCAGACGAGCTGTCGCCGACGTGCGGCCGCGTTTGCCGCTGCACCCGCGGGCGTCGCCGGTAGCTCACCACGACCGGCGCCGATCGCCGAGTGACGCCAGACCGTGGTCGGTCCCGTCGTCGTCATCAGTAACACCACCGTGCCCGCGAGTGCGCAGATGGGGAGAATCCCCTGGCGCCCATGTGGCCGCTGGCCGAGCGCCGCGGCTGCGAGACCGAGCAGCAGCAGGATGCCGGTGGCGAGCTCCCAGCAACCCAGCGCACCGAGCGTCGGCAACAGCACGAAGCCACCGAGCAGGGAGCCCGCGATCGCACCGATGGTGTTGGTCGCGTAGACGAGGCCCAGCTCGCGTCCAACGCCCGCGCGTCCCGCGGCCGAGGAGGTTGACGAGCAGCGGAAACTGGATGCCGCTGAGCAGCGACGGCAGAAATGCCAGCATGCCCATGACGCGACCTGGTCCCGGCGAATCCGAGCACGGACGCGCCGCGCGCCATTCCCGCCATGTAGGCGACGGTCTCCCAGCGACCAGGCGACGGCAAGTCCCAGCGCCTCGACGAGACAGGTCAGGCGAGCCCCCGCACCGTCGCGGGGCGGCTCTCACCGAGGAGTGCGTACATGAGCCCGCCCACCCCGATGCCCAGCAACGCGATCGCGAGTGATCAGCCGAACGTGAACACGGTCCCTCCGAGGATCGGCCCGAGCATCCGGTACCACGTCATCTCCATCAAGAAGAACACGAAGCCCGCCAGCGCGGATGCGACGAGCACGACTGGACGGGGAAGCGCGGCCGGCACACCCGGACCCGATGCTGCGGCCGATTCTCCGGCACCTCCTGCCCCGGCTGGCATCCGCCTCCCGTGCCCGGCGCAGTGCGAGCATCGCGATCAGAGCGTTGACGAGCGCTGCGACCCAGATCGTTCGGCGAGTGCCGATCACCTCGAGGAGGAAGAACGTCGCCAGGAGCGCGCCCACCACGGCGCCCAGCGTGTTGGTCCCGTACAGGATCGCGAGGCGTCGCCGGCGGACGTCCGATTCACCCGCGATCGCACGAGTCGCTGCCGCGAGCGTGCCTCCCATGGCGATCGTGGGGACGGCGAGCACGAGGGCGGCGAGCACGATCCGTAGTGCGGTGCCCGCGCCCATGCCCAGCGCGAGGGTACCCCCTGCTGCGATGTAGATGGATCGCACGAGGGAGAGCAGCAGAGGGCTGACGGCCGCGCTGGCGGCGATCGTGAGCTCGAGCTTGGCGTAGAACGCGAGCGGGCGCGGGACGGCATCGACCCTGCGGCCGAGTAGCCAGCCCCCGAACCCGAGGCCACCGATGAAGATCGCGAGCACGGCGGCCGACGCCGAGGTGCTTGCGCCGAACACGGGTCGGAACTCGCGCAGCCATCCCACCTGATAACTTAGAGGCTGCAAGCCCGGACCCGAACAGGAACGGCGCCACGCTTGACGTGGTGAGCGGGCGAGTCATTCCCGCCAGTATACGTCAGCAGCTGATGCGGTCGGGACGGCGCCCAGTCCCGTGACGCGTCAGTGTCCGGACACCTGTCCACCGCCGGGGACGGCGACCGAGGGGACTGCAGCACCCGCCTCGGTGGGGCCCGAGGCGCTTCCCGCGGAGGGAATCAGCGGCTCGAGTTGCTCGAACTCCTTGAACGTCATCAGATCGCGGCCACCGGTGGCCAGATCGTCAAGGTTGAAGCCGGGCCTCGGCGGAGCCCCGACCACCAGGTACATCGACGGCTTGACCGCCGGACGCTCGGCCTTCCACGCCGTCTCGAAGGCCTTGCGCGCGGTGAGCAATTCCGCGCTTCGTCCGCGTTCGCGCCCTCGACCTCGGCCAGGCGGTCGAGCAGCTTGGCGCGGGCCCGCGGGTCCCTGGTGACCAGCAGCAGCTCGCGTAGCCCCTGGGAGGCGCGATCGCGCTGGCCGAGCTTCGAGCGGACGTGGGCGGCATAGGACGCGAGCTGGAGCGGGGCGCCCGGCTTGCGGATCGCGGACTCGATCAGGAGAACGCCCTTCTCGTCCCACGCCTTCCGCTGCACCTCGTCCTGGGTCTTCAGATCCTGGAGGTAGATCTGACCGGCGAGCATCGGCAGTACGTGGCTCGCCGGGAACTCGCGCATGCCGAGCTCGACGAGGGCGAGCGCGCGCAGGAGGATCGGGGTGACCGATCACCGAGTTCGGCGATCGTCATCGCATTGCTGCCGAACTCGTAGATTCGCTCCCAGCTCGGATCGAGGCGCGGTGATCGCCTCGGCGAGCAGCGCGGCCACGCCGTCAGCCTTCGTGCCGTACCACTCGCCGTAGTACCCACGCATCCGGATGTAGAGCAGATCCCCGAGTAGCTCGGTGTATCCGAGCGACAGCAGGCGGGCGGAGCCCACGCTCGGGGCGTAGGGCGGTGGGTTGGTGTCCTCGAGCTTGCGCTCGGTGACGGCGCCCTGGCGTGCGACGCGCGCCCCGCCGAACGAGAGGGCCGCCACCAGTAGCGGGACAACGAGCTTCACGCGCGTCGCATTACCTCACTCCGTGCACCGAGAACAGGAACGCCACCTATCGCAGGGTGGCGCGACCGACGAGCCCGGCGATTGTTCGCCGGATCGTGAGCTTAGAACGAGCCCTTTGGGGGCGCGATCAGCGAGGTCGCGGCGCCCTGGATGGACGAGCCCGCAGCGATCGCGGTCGCCTGGAGCGTCCAGGTCGAGCTGGTGCCGTTGCAGTCGAGGTCGCCGATCGCGTTGGCGACCACGTTGGCCGTCGCGCCCGTCGGAGCGGTCGCGGCGTAGGTGTACTTGTACTGGCTCGGCTCGTTGACCGTGAACTCGAGGTCCTGCCAGCCAGAGTCCCCCGTGAAGTCAGCCGGTTTGGCGCTGCACTTGTTGACGATCTTGGTGCTGGCCGCCCCACCCACGGGGACGCCGACGCCGCCGCAGCAGCCGCCGACGTTGCCATCGGCTGTCGGCGCGAGTTTGCCGCTGGTGCCGGGGAACGCCTGTTCGGCATCGAACGTCGACTTGAGGTTCTTGCCGATCTTGTTGAGGTTGAGCGAGGCCTCGGACGACTTGGCCTTCTTGATGTAGTCCATGAACGCCGGGATCGCGACGGCCGCGAGGATGCCGATGATCGCCACGACGATCATGAGTTCGATCAGAGTGAATCCGCGCTGCTTGAGTTTAAACATCATAACTCCTTCCGGACTTCGGCACATCCTCGGATATGCCCATGCTGCGAATTTCGACGTGCGCAAGCGCGCATGTTTCACGACGACCAATCGCTGCTTCCTGCATGACAAAATAGAGGTGCCATCTACTGCAGGGCGGCGTACCCGACGAGCCCGGCGATTGTTCGCCGGATTGTCAGCTCAGAACGAGCCCTTCGGGGGCGCGATCAGCGAGGTCGCGGCGCCCTGGATGGACGAGCCCGCAGCGATCGCGGTCGCCTGGAGCGTCCAGGTCGAGCTGGTGCCGTTGCAGTCGAGGTCGCCGATCGCGTTGGCGACCACGTTGGCCGTCGCGCCCGTCGGAGCGGTCGCGGCGTAGGTGTACTTGTACTGGCTCGGCTCGTTGACCGTGAACTCGAGCGTCCTGCCAGCCAGAGTCCCCCGTGAAGTCAGCCGGCTTGGCGCTGCACTTGTTGTTGACGATCTCGGTGTTGGCCGCGGCCTGTCCGACCGGGGATGCCGACGCCGCCGCAGCAGCCGACCGGTGGTGCCATCGGCCGTCGGGCAGCGATGGCGCCGCCGATGCCACCCGCGCCGGTCGGGAACGCCTGGTTCGGCGTCGAACGTCCGACTTGAGGTTCTTGCCGATCTTGTTGAGGTTCAGCGAGGCCTCGGCCGACTTGGACTTCTTGATGTAGTCCATGAACGCCGGGATCGCGACGGCCGCGAGGATGCCGATGATCGCCACGACGATCATGAGTTCGATCAGAGTGAAGCCGCGCTGCTTGAGATTACGAATCAGACGCATATGACCTCTTTGGTGAAAGTTCAACCGTACCGCAAGCAACGCACGTGCCATAAGTTTCTGCGAGGCGCACGCCGCTCCTGGGGCCGCCGGGCGGGCGAGGCTCCCGCGGAGTGACAAAAATTGTCACTCGGGTTGCTCAATCTCGGCGCTGTCACCGAGATTCCAGCCGGTCGTCGGGTAGCGCTCGGGTAGTCCACCGCGGTCACTCGAGCTCGTCGACCGGCTCGTCGCCCTTGTCGAGCCCGAGCTTGGCCAGCCGGTAGCGCAGGGAGCGGAAGCTGATGCCCAGCACGGTCGCGGCGCGCTTGCGGACCCCACCGGTGTGCTCGAGTGCGCGCACCACCCACCCGCGCTCCACATCGGCCAGCAAGCGGTCGAGATCGAGACCGTCGGCAGGGAAGGCGCCGGCGACCTCGGGCACGGGCTGGGTCTTGCGGACCTCGGGTAGATCGTTCGGCCCGAGCGTCGGGCCGCTCGACAGCGCAACGGCACGCTCGAGCAGGTTCTCCAGCTCCCGCACGTTCCCCGGGAAGTCGTAGCCCTCGAGCCGGCGCAGCGCGTCCGGTGTCATGTGCAGCACGCGCCCGTGCTCGGCGCCGAACCGACGCAGGAAGTGGTCGACGAGCAGCGCGATGTCCTCGCGGCGCTCGCGCAATGGTGGGATGCGGATCTCGATCACGTCGAGCCTGTAGTAGAGGTCCGCGCGGAACGCGCCGCGGGCGACCTCGGCGGCGAGATCGCGGTTGGTCGCGGCGATCACGCGCACGTCGATCTCGACCTCCTCGGCGGCGCCGACCGCCTTGATCTTGCGCTCCTGGAGCGCGCGCAGCAGCTTGACCTGGAGCCCGAGCGGCATGTCACCGATCTCGTCGAGGAACAGCGTCCCGCCGTCGGCCTGCCGGAACAGGCCGGGCTGGTCCGCGATGGCGCCGGTGAACGCGCCCTTCTTGTGTCCGAACAGCTCGGACTCGAGCAGGTCGCCGGGGATGGCGCCGCAGTTGACCGCCACGAACGGGCGCGGGGCGCGGCTGCCCTCGGTGTGGAGCGCGCGCGCGACCAGCTCCTTGCCGGTGCCGCTCTCGCCGGTGATGAGGACGCTGGTGCGGGCCGAGTGGATCTTGCCGATCAGCTCGAACAGCTGCTGCATCGGCCGGCTCTTGCCGAGCAGGTTGCCGAGCCGGACGCGGCCCGCGATCTGGTCCTTGAGGGCGAGGTTCTCCTCGCGCAGGGCCCGCTTCTCGAGCGCGCGGGCGATCACCGCGTTGATCTCGTCGACGTTGAACGGCTTGGTCAGGTAGTCGTACGCGCCCTGCTTCATCGCCGCGAGGGCGGTGTCAGCGGACGCGAACGCCGTCATCAGGATCACCTCGGGGTCGATCGGCGCGGGCTTGGTGCCCGGCCGCTCGGCGCGGCGGACGCCACCCCCCTTGACCGCGCGCAGGATGCCGAGCCCGTCGATGTCCCCCGGGATCCGGAGATCCGTGAGCACCAGGTCGAACGGATGGTCGCGGAGCTTGTCGAGCGCGTCCTTGCCGGAGGCGGCGACGGTCGGCTCGTGCCCTTCCCGGCGCAGGCAGATCATCAGAAACTCGCGCATCGACTGTTCGTCGTCGACGACCAGGATCTTCCCCACGGCTCGACTATGCCAGATCCGGGGTGGGGCGTGTACCGTCCAGGGGATGGGCCCGGCCTGGCGTCGCCACCTGCGGTCGCTCGCGTTCCAGCGCGGCGGCGCGCTGACGCTGGCCGTCCTCGTGTTCTACATCTGGCAGGCGAACCCCTACATCGTCGAGAATGACCAGGCGGAGTTCTCCACGCTGAGCGCCGCCGGCGGCATCGCGCATCCCCCCGGCTACCCGCTCCACCTGCTGTGGCTTCGCGCGTGGTCGTGGCTGCCGGCCGCGAGCCCCGCCCACGCGGCGTCGATCGCGACGGGGTTGCTCGGCGCGCTGGTGGTGCTCGTGATGTATGCGGCGTCGCGCGCCTGGGGGGCGCGCCCGCTCGCGGCCACCGCCGCGGTGGGCCTCTACGCCTTCGCCCCGTTGATCGCGCGCTACCACACCCTTGGCGAGGTGTTCGCGCTCAACCATCTCGTCGTCGCGCTCGTGCTGTGGCTCGCGGCGGACGCGGTCCCGCTACGCAGCGTCGCGCGCGCGGCGGCTCTCGGGCTGGTCGCCGGGCTCGGCCTCTCGAACCACCTCACGTGCGTGCTGGTGGCGCCGATCGGCCTGCTCGGCATCGCCCGGGCGGCGCGCCAGTCGTCGTGGCCCCGCATCGTCCCGGTCGCGTGCGTCGGTGTCGTCGTTGGGCTGTTGCCGTACCTCTACCTGCTGAACGCCCCCGAGAACCTGATGAGCTGGCGTGCGCCGCGTGGCCTGGGGGACCTGCTCGACCTGTTCCTGCGGCGCGCTTATGGTGGCCCGTTCGCGTTCAGCGGCGCGGGCGCACACATCCCCGCCAGTGCGAACCTGCTCGAGCTCGTTCACACGCTCGCGCGGACGTGGCTATGGCTGCTCCTTCGCCGTCGGCATCCTGACCCTCGTGGCCGAGATCGCTCGACCGACGGTGGAAGGGCGGGCCGCATGGATCGCGCTCGCGGTCTCGATCGTCCTCGCCGGCCCGATCCTCGCGACGCGGTTCGACGTGGCCCTCGACGGCATCGGCCTGTGGATCACGCGGCGGTTCCACCTGCTCCCCGCGCTTCTGCTCGTGGTGCCGGTCTCCCTCGGGTTCGAGCGCGGGCTGCGGTGGAGCCTGCCGCGGATGTCCGCGCGGTTCGCGGAGCCCGCCGTCCTCGGCGTGATCGCGGCGCTCGCGCTCGCCACCACGGCCGTGACGACGCTGCCGTACCTCGCGCGGTTCCAGTCGCCGGCGATGGAGAACGAGGTGCGGAACGTGCTTGCGTCGTTGCCTCCGCGGGCCGTCGTGATCGGCGCGGTCAACGAGCTGGACGTCGGCATCCGGTACCTCCAGATCGCCCGCGGGCTCCGTCCCGACGTCCTGTTCTTCCGCTGGGAGGCCATGACGATCGACTGGTACCGGCGGCGGCTGGTGCCGTTCGGCCTCGCGTTCACACCTGGCGATGGTGAAGACTACAAGCTGCGGCTGGTGGACCAGATCCTGGCGTCCGGGCGGCCGCTGTTCACCGGCATCGGGCACAGCCACCACCTGGATCCACTCGCTCGCTACCCGCACGGCGTGCTCATGCGCGTGCTCCCCCGGGGCGAGGCCTTGCCTTCCCTGGAGCACATCGTCGCGTTGAACCGCGAGCTGTTCGGGCGGTTCGACCTGGCCTACCCCTTGCCTGGACCTGACGACGAGACCGCGACCTGGATGCACCAGAACTACGCCGGGGTGTGGCGCCGGCTCGGCGACGCGCTGGCGCGTGCGGGGCAGCGTGGCCCGGCCGCGAGCGCCTACGAGCTCGCTGGCCAGCTCGCGCCCCGCGAGCGTTGAAGCCGTTCTCGCCGCGTGCGGGGCCGCGCCCTCGTGCGCTCTCCGCTGGCGCGGATCCCTGACACCCGCCGAGGCGGCGTGTAGTTTGATGGCGTGCGTCCCGCGGTTCGTGATCAGCTGCGGTCCATCGTGCTCGAGCGCGGCGGTGCGCTCGCCGTCCTCGTCGCCGTCCTGTATGCGTGGCTGGCCTGCCCGTACGTCACCGAGAACGACACCGCGGAGTTCGCCACCCTCGGTGCGCTGGGTGGCATCGCGCATCCGTCGGGGTATCCGGCGTACGTGCTGTGGTTGCGCCTGTGGTCGTGGTTACCCGGTTCGAGCCCCGCCCACACGGCTGCCCTCGCGACGGCGATTCTCGGCGTCGCGCAGGTGCTCGTCCTGCACGCTGCATGTCGTGCCTGGGGTGCTCGCGCGCTCGCCGCCACGCTCGCGGTCGGCGTGTATGCCGTCGCGCCGCTGGTCGTCCGCTACAACACCTCCGCGGAAGCCTTCGCGCTCAATAACCTCGTCGCCGCGCTCGTGGTGTGGCTCGCCGCGGCGGGCGGGCCGCTGCAGGGGTGGCGTCGCGCAGGCGCGCTCGGCCTGGTGGCCGGGCTGGGCCTCTCGAACCACATGACCTGCGCGCTCGTTGCCCCCGTCGGGCTCCTCGGCGTGGTCCGTGGCTGCCGCGAGCGCCCCCCCTGGCAGGGCGCCTTCGCCGCAGTCGTCGGGTTCGGGGTGGGTCTCGCGCCCCATCTGTACCTGTTCGTGGCGCCGGACCACCTGATGTCGTGGCGGACACCGGACGAACGATCCCGGATCTGGCCGACATCGTGCTCCGCCGCGTGTACGGGGGGCCGTTCGGGTTCTCGAGCCTCGGGCAGGAGGTCGCGTGGAGCGACCACGTCGCCGAGTTCGTCCGCACGCTGGGCCGCGCGTGGCTGTGGGTGCTGCCCTTCGTCGGCGCGACCGCTGTCGTGGTGCGCCTTCGCCGGTCGGATCAGGGCGAGCCGCGCGCGGGGTGGCTCGCCCTCGCGGTCACCCTGGTGCTGGCCGGGCCGCTGCTCGTCGCGCGGTTCGACATGCAGCTCGATGCGATGGGGCTGTGGACCGTCCGGCGCTTCCACCTGCTGCCGATGCTCCTCGTCACGATCCCAGTGGCGGTCGGCCTGGACCTCGCCGGTGCCGCGCTCGCACGGTACCTCGACGTGTCACCGCTGTTTCGCCGGTGTGCACCGCTGTTCGTGAGCCTGGTGCTCGCCGCGGCGGCGGTGAGTTCACTGCCTTACGTCCAGCGGTTTCACTCGCCCGCGATGGAGCTGGCGGTCCGCAACACCCTGCGCTCGCTTCCCCCGCAGGCGGTGGTGATCGGCGTGATCGACGAGCTGGACGTCGGCTTCCGGTACCTCCAGCTCGCGCGTGGCGAGCGGCCCGATGTCGTGTTCGTGCGCTGGCAGACCGCCCACTGGGACTGGTACCGCTCGAAGCTCGATCGCGCGGGCCTGCACCTCGAGATCGGGGCGGGCGATGTCCGCGCCCAGATCGCCGCGCAGGTCCACGCGCTCGGCCGGCCCCTGTTCGGAGCGGTCAACCAGGCCGCGGCCGACATCCCCGGCTACGACCGCTATCCCTACGGCGTGTTGATGCACATCCTGCCTCACGGGGTGCGCGCGCCGTCGCTGGATGAGGTCGTCCGGATCAACCGCGAGCTGTTCGGCCGGTTCGCCCTCGACTACGCGTTTCCCGGCCTCCATGACGACTGGGCGACTGCGGTCCACGTTGGCTACGCGATCCTCTGGCGTCGGCTCGGGGATGCGCTCGATCGAGCCGGGCAGGCGACGCGCGCGGCCGAGGCCTACGAGCTCGCGGATCGGCTCGCGCCGTCCCGGCGATGACAGATCCGCGGGTGGCGCGTACCATGCGGAGCCGATGCGCTGGCTCGCCCTCGTCGTCCTGCTGACCGCCTCGTTCGGCCCCGGATGTGACTGCAACGGCGCCGGTGGGGGGCCGGACGGTCCGGGCGGCGCCTGCGCGCCCGCCGCGCCGTGCCTCGGGGCCGAGGTCTGCCGCTACGACGCCTGCGTGCCCCCGCCCGCGCCGTGCTCGTCGAGCGACGCCTGCACGACGGATGCGTACTGCGACACCTCCGGCGCGGCCGGGGAGTGCATCCCGTGGGGGGTCGGCCCCGGTGCGGCCGGCGCTGACCCGGAGTGCCGCCGCGAGCCAGTGCCCGGGGTGTTCTTTCCGGCGGCGCAGTGCGAGTGGATCGGGCCGCCCGCGGGCGACGACTACCTCGACCACAAGAACGTCCTGGCCACGCCCATGGTCGCGACGTTCTATCGCCAGGGCGAGTTCTCCACGCCGTCGATCGTGTTCACGTCGTACAACTTCACCGACGGTGGCGACGAGTCGTGCCGGGGGACGGACCCGCGTTACTTCGGCGTCCTCCGCGTGATCGATGGGCGCACGTGCACCCAGCAGGCGACGCTGGCCAGCCCGACGCTGGTCGCGTCCGCCTCGGTGGCGATCGCGGATCTCGGTGGCATCGACGCGACCCCGGAGATCGTCGCGGCGCGCACCCAGGGAGGCCTCGTCGCGTTCACGCTCGGGGCGCAGGGCTGGACGGTTCTGTGGGAGACCACCTCGACGTTCGGCGACACCCTGTGCAACTGGGCCGGCCCGTCCATCCACGATCTCGACGACGACGGCGTGCCCGAGGTGCTGTTCTACGGCGCGGTTTATGACGGCGCGACCGGGGCGACCATCGACGAGTCGATCGCGGGGAGCGTGGACGTGATCGGCACCGGGTACCTGCCCGTGGTCGCCGACCTCGACGGCAACGGCAGCCCCGAGCTCGTCACCGGCAGCCAGCTCTACGAGTGGGACCGCGTGGGCCGCCGGTGGGTGGCGACCCAGGCGCTGCCAGGGGCCACCAACGGCCACACCGCGATCGCGGACTTCGGCACCTACCCGCAGGCGGGCGCCGACGATCGCACCACGCGCGACGGGGTGCCCGAGCTGGCGGTCGTGTATCCGGTCGCCGGGGCCGGCGTGGTCAAGGTGTTCAACCGGTTCGGCCGCGAGGTGTTCAGCGCGAACATGGTCGGGGCAGGGGCGCCGGGGGCCGCGGTCGGGCTCGGCGGACCACCGACCATCGCGGACTTCGACGGCGACGGTCGCGCCGAGGTCGCCTCGGCCGGCGCGAGCGCGTACCAGGTGTTCGATCCGGACTGCGCGGGCACGCCCGATCCAGCGAGCTGCCCGTCGCTGCGCACCGACGGCATCGCGTGGGTGCGGCAGTCCCAGGACTTCTCGTCGAACCGCACCGGCTCGACCGTGTTCGACTTCGACGGCGACGATCGCGCCGAGGTCGTGTACGGCGACGAGTGCTTCACCCGCGTCTACGACGGCATCACGGGGCAGGTGCTGTACTCGCGGTTCCGCACGTCGTGCACCTGGTACGAGCAGCCAGTGATCGCGGACGTCGACGCGGACTTCAACGCCGAGATCGTGAGCACCTCGAACACCAACTGCAACGTGATCTGCCCCGCGCTCGATCCGATCTTCGACGGCGTCCAGTGCCTCGACGACGCGGACTGTCCCGTCGGCGACCCCGTGCGGGCGCGAGCAGCCTGGGGCCCCGCTCGGCCGCTGCCGCTGCGCTGACAGCGCCGGCCTGCGGGGGCGATGGCTTCGTGTGCGCCGATCCGATCGCGGGGCCGTCGCCGGCCGGCCAGGTGTGCCGCGCGTCCCACCCGGGCACCGAGCTCACCGGCATCCGCGTGCTCGCCGACACCGTGGACCGCTGGGTCAACACCCGCGGGATCTGGAACCAGCACGCATTCAGCGTCACCAACGTCGACGTGGCGGGCCGCGTCCCGCGCACCAGCCAGTGGGTCACGAACTGGTCGCAGCCCGAGCTCAACAACTTCCGCCAGACCTCGCCGGGCGAGGGCCAGACCGCGGGCGCGATCCCCGACCTCACCGTCAGGCAGACCAAGGTCACGTGCACGGGGCCCGGCGAGGCGCTGGTGGTGGCCGAGGTCTGCAATCGCGGCACCGAGCCGGTCGCCGCCGGCCTGGCGATCGCGGTCTACGCGGACGGCCCGCCGCCCGTGCTCGCTTGCACCGCGAGCACCACGCAGACGCTCGCCCCGGCGACCTGCACCGAGGTCTCGTGCGCGTGGACCGCGGGCGCCGGCGCGGGGACGGTGGTGGTCGATGATCGGGGCGACGGGACCGGGAGCAACCTCGAGTGTCGCGAGGGCAACAACCGCGGCCCGGTCACGGTCGACTGCCCGTGACCGGCGCGCCAACGCGCGGGGATGTCTGGCGCACGGCGCTGATCGAGCGCGGGGGGCTGCTCGGGCTCGCCACGCTGGTGCTGTACGAGTGGCTCGCCCCGGCGCACATCGTGGACGGCGACAACGCGGAGTTCTCCACGCTCGGGCTGATCGGCGGGACCGCGCACCCCTCGGGCTACCCGCTGTATCTCTTGTGGCTGCGCGCGATGCAGTGGCTGCCGGGCTCGACCCCGGCCCACACCGCGGCCCTCGCGAACGCGATCATCGGCGCCGGGGCGATCGTGATGCTCCAGGCCGCGTGCCGGGCGTGGGGCGCACGGCCGCTGACGGCGACCCTCACCGCCGCGATGTTCGCGGGCGCGCCGATCGCGATCCGGATCGGGACGCGCGCCGAGGTGTTCGGCCTCAACTGCCTGGTCGTGGCGACGGTGCTGTGGCTGGCGGCGGTCGGCGGGCCGCTGCGCGGGGGCTGGCGCGCGCTCGCACTCGGCCTCGTCGCCGGGCTCGGCATGTCGAACCACCTCACTTGCACGCTGGTGACGCCGGTCGGCGTCCTCGGCGTGGTCCGGGCGGCGCGCGAGGGCAGGGCACCCACCGCGCTCGGGCTCGCGCTGGGCGGGCTCGCGCTGGGCGTGACGCCGTACGTCTACCTGTTGGTCACCGCCGACACGCCGCTGTCGTGGGGGACCGTGCGCTCTCTCGACGACCTCTACGGCATGGTGACCCGCCGCGACTACGGCGGCGCCGGCTCGTTCCTGCCGACCGACAAGGTGGTGCCCGCCACGGCGCAGCTCGGCGCGCTCGCGGGCACGCTCGGGCGGACCTGGCTGTGGGCGCCGGGCGTGCTCGGTCTCGCCACGCTTGATCTGGCGGAGCGTCTGGCGGAGCTGTCCGGCGCGCGGACGGTCCCGACGGACGAGACCCGGTGGGCCTGGGGCGCGCTCGCGGTGTCGTGGCTGCTCGCGGGCCCGCTGGTGTCGCTCAAGTTCAACATCGAGCCCGTCGGGCTCGGCCTCTACGTGTGCCAGCGGTTCCACGTGCTGCCGGCGCTGCTGCTCGCGGTGCCGATCGCGGTCGGCCTCGGCGCGATGGCGCCGCTGGTCCGGCGGGTGCGGGTGACCGCGCGCACCGGCACCGCGCTCGCCGCGACGCTCGGCCTGGTGCTGACGGCGGGGCTGTCGCTGCCGCACGTGCGCCGGATGCACACGCCCGCGGTCGAGCAGTACGCCCGCAACGTGCTGGCGACGCTGCCGCCGAACGCGGTGCTGTTCGTCGGCCAGGACGACGAGTACTTCGGGACCAGCTACGTGCAGTGGGCCCTCGGCGTGCGGCAGGACGTGACCCTGGTGGCGTGGCAGCTGACGCCGATGCCGTGGTACGCGCGGCGGCTCACCGCCCGCGGGGTGTTCCAGCCCGAGGGCAGCGCGCCCCCGATCGTGCGCGTGGTGGAGTACCTGCTCGCGCACGATCGGCCGGTGTTCATCGCGCGCGCGCGCGATGCGGTGTCCGAGACCCTGCTCGGCGAGCTGCCCGGCTACCAGCTCGGCACGCTGATCAAGGTGCTGCCGCGCGGGACCCCGATCCCGCCGCTGGCGGCGGTGCTGGCCGAGAACAAGCAGGTGTTCGAGCGGTTCCAGCTCGGCTACCCGCGGCCGGGCGACGACGACGAGTTCGCCACCGCGATCCATCTTCGCTACGAGTCGGCGTGGCTGCTGCTCGGGCGCAAGCTCGAGGCCGCGGGGCTGCGCGAGGACGCCGCGTTCGCGCGCGCGGTCGCGGGCGAACTCGGGCCGGTGCGGCGGTGACGGCGCGCCCCGCGGGATCCGCAGCGTGACCCGCGGCCTCGCCGCCGTGCGTGCGCGGATCGAGCGGGACCCGGGCGGTGCACTCCTGGTGCTGGCGATCGGGCTCGTGGTCGCGATCTACGCGCCCACGCTGGGCCGTGGCCTGGTCAACCTCGACGACCCGTGGCTGGTCGCGGACAACTGGATCGTGCAGGACGCGTCATGGGCGTCGGTGCGGACGATGTTTTTCGATCTGTCCTCGCCGCGGCGGTTCGTGCTCACCCCCGAGTACCTGCCGGTCCGCGACCTGTCGGTGATGCTCGACTTCGCGGTCTGGGGCACGTGGTACGGCGGTCACCACCTCACCAACCTCGTCCTCTACGTCGCGGGCCTCGTGCTGTGGTTCGAGGCCCTCGCGGCCTTCGGGATCGAGCGCCGCGTGGCCGGGCTGTGCGTGCTGCTGTGGGCGCTCCACCCGACTCACGCCGAGTCGGTGGCGTGGGTCAGCGAGCGCAAGGGGCTGCTCGCGCTCGCCCTCGCGGGCAGCACGGCGCTCGCGTACGCGCGGTTTCGCGCCGGCGGCCGCGCGGCCTGGCTCGGGCTCGCCGCCGTGACGGCGGTGTGCACGGTGTGGGGCAAGGCGCCCGGCGCGTTCGCGATCGCCGCGCTCGCGGGGCTCGAGCTGACCCTGCCGGCGCGTCGCGTGCGCTGGCGCCGGAGCCTGGTCGGGCTCGGCGTGATCGGCGCGGTGGGCGTGGTCGCGTTCGTGCCCGTGCTGATGGTCGCGCGCGAGGCGGCGGTGGTCGGCGATGCGAGCGGGGCCCCGGCGGGCAGGCTCGCGATGGTGATCGGCGTCCACGGCTTCTACCTGCGCGCGGCGCTGATGACCGCACGCAATGCCGTGTCGTATCCGCTCAGCCTCGACGGGCCGAGCGCGCTCGATCTGGTGGTCGGCGCGGCCGGGCTCGCGGCCCTGCTCGCGGTGGCGCTGGTGCCCGGCCGCGGCTGGTGGCGTCCACCCGCCGAGGTGCGGGCCGGCGCGGTGATCTGGCTGGTCGGGTGGGTCCCGGTCAGCCACCTGATCCTGCCGCTGAAGATGGTCCTGATCGCCGACCGCTACGTGCTGTTCCCCTCGCTCGGCCTCGCGCTGATCGCGGCCGCCGGGCTCGCGCGGATTCCCCGCCCGCTGCCGCGGCGTGCGCTCGTCGGCGCCATCGTGGTGGCCGCCAGCTTGCGCTCGTTCGACGCCCAGGGGAGCTGGCGCGCCTCGCACACGCTGTGGGCGCGGGCCACCGAGGCCAGCCCGCGTGACGGCCGGGCGTGGGCCAGCTACGCCGAGGCGATCGAGCGCGAGCTCGGCGCCGGTCCGGAGGTAGTCCAGGCCGTGCTGTCCGAGGGGCTGCGCCACGCGCGGGCGCCACGCTTGCTGCTGCAGCAGGCGCTGTTCCTCCTGCGGCGCGACCGTGTGCAGGCGCGGGCGCTCATGCGCGAGGCCGCCGAGGGCGGGGACAGCATGGCGATGTCGAACCTGGCGCTGCTGCAGCTCGAGGACGGCGAGACCGCGGAGGCGCTGCGCTGGGCGCGAACGGGCGCCACGTTCCGGCGCAACGCGCACGCGGTGCGGACGCTGGGCAAGGTCGCGCTCGCCGCGAACGAGCCGGTCGAGGCCCTCGCAGCATTCGAGCAGGCGTTCATCCTCGAGCCGCGCAGCTGCACCAACCGGTTCAACCTCGGGCTCGCGCTCCTCGCGGTGGGGCGCGCCGCCGAGGTCGAGGCGCACCTCGCCCCGTGCGTCGATGATCCGCAGCTCGGCGGCCGCGTCCGGCAGCTCGTCGCGCAGGCGCGCGCGGGTGCGCGACGATGACGCCCGGGGCGCGCTCGGTCCCGCGTCCGTCGGCGTCGTGGCCCGCGGCTGCTGCAGGCAACGTCCATGCAGGAGTGTGCGCTCATGGCTGAGCACCCGCGCACCGGGCGCCTCGCCACCTGCGCACTCGACCATGGCGGCCTGCTCGCGCTGGTCGCGGTCGGGCTCTACGCGGTGCTCGCGCCCGCGCACGTCGTCGATGGCGACAATGCGGAGTTCGCGACCCTGTCCGTCACCGGCGGTGCCGCGCACCCATCCGGGTACCCGCTGTACGTCCTCTACCTGCGCGCGTTCGCGTGGCTGCCGGCGCATGGCCCCGCGCACGCCGCGGCGATCGCCACGGCGCTGATCGCGGGGGCCGCGCTGCTCGTGACACACGCCGCGTGTCGCGCGTGGGGCGCGCGCCCGCTCGCGGCGACGATCGCCACCGCGCTGCTCGCCGCGGCCCCGGCGTTCATGCGGATCGGGATGCGCGCCGAGGTGTTCGCCCTCAACACGCTCGTGGTCGCCGCGGTGCTGTGGCTGGCGTCGAGCGGCGGCCCGCTGCGTGGGCGGTGGCGCGCACTCGCGCTCGGCCTCGTCGCCGGGCTCGGCGTGTCGAACCACCTGACGTGCACGCTGCTCGCGCCGGTTGGCCTGCTCGGGGTGGTCCGGGCCGCCCGGGAGGATCGGGCGGTGCTGGCACCCACGCTCGCGCTCGTGGGGCTGGTGGTCGGCCTCCTGCCGTATGCGTACCTCCTCGCGGCGCCGGACACGCCGCTGTCGTGGGGGACCGCGCGGACGCTTCGACGATCTGGTCGGGTTCGTGACCCGCCGGGACTTCGGCGGGGCGGGCGCGTTCGCGGCCACCGACGCTCCGGTCCCGGTCGGCGCGCAGCTCATGGCGCTTGCGGCGATGCTCGGGCGGAGCTGGCTGTGGGCCCCGCTCGCGCTCGGCCTGGCGACGCTCGGCTCGCGGAGGATTCGGCCGAGAAGGACGCCGACCCAGGAGACGCGCACCGCATGGGCCACCCTCGTGCTGTCCTGGGTGATCGCCGGGCCGGTCCTCGTCACGCGGTTCAACATCGAACCCGTGGGGATCGGGCTCTACGTGTGCGAGCGGTTCTACGTGCTGCCCGCGCAGCTCCTTGCGGTCCCCGCGGCGGTTGGCATGAGTGCGCTCACACGAAGACTCACGTTCGCGCGCGTGAGTGAGCGGGCAGCCTGTGCGCTCGTGGCGACGCTGGGGCTGGGCGCCATGGCCGGCAGCGCGCTACCCCGGCTGGCGCGGGTGCACACCGCCACGGTCGAGCAGTACGCGCGCAACGTGCTCCATTCAATGCCGCCGAATGCGGTTGTGTTTGCCGCCCAGGACTACGAGTACGCCTCGCTCCTGTACCTCCAGGCCGCACTCGGTGAGCGGCCCGACGTCACCGTGGTCGCGTGGGACTTCACGAGCAAGCCCTGGTACGTCGAGCGCCTGCGCCGGCGCGGGGTCCGCGTCCCACCGGGTGCGTCCGCCGTTGCGGTCGTCGCGGACCTGCTCGCGCGCGGGCGGCCCGTGTTCGTCGAGCGCACGCGCGATCCCGTGACCATCGCGGTTGCCGCGGTGCTGCCCACCTACCTCCACGGTACGTCGCTTCGGGTGTTGCCCCGAGGCACCGCGCTACCTTCGGTCGAGGCGATCGTCCTCGAGAACCAGCGCGTGTTCGAGGGCTACGACATCGGCACCGCGCGGCCGGGGCGCGAGGACGAGTACGCCACCGAGATCCACCGGCGGTACGCACTCACCTGGGAGCTGCTCGCGCGAACGCTGACCCGGGCGGGGCGCACCGCCGCCGCCGAACAGGCCGCGACCCTCGCCCGCGCCCTCGGCCCGCGCTGACGCCATCGTGGCTCCTCGCGTCCTCGCGGGCTGGGGCCTCGTGCCCGCGATGTCGCCTGGCCGCCAGACGGTCCACTGCGCGGGCTCCAGGAGGCAGCCGCCGCCACCGCGGATCCGTGCGATCCGGACCGCTTCCGGCGTCAGCCGTCGTCGTGAAACATCTCGCGCAGCAGCTCGAGCGCGAGGTCGACCCGCATGTCCGCGGTGGCGAGCGCGTGCTCGCGCATGCGCAAGGCGCCGGGGCTCGTGGCCTTGGCGAACAGCTCGGTGACGATCGCGGCCGCCCGCTGCACCGCTTTGGATTATTTTCCTGAGCAGGAAAACGCGCGAAACAGGAGCCTCCTGGCGGGTGTCCTCGACCCATGGCGCGACGCCCATCTGGCCATTGGCGGGACCGCTTGAAGGGTCGGGACGCGGTCGTGCGGTCGGGGTCGCTCAGCGCTTCTGGCAGATCGCGACCAGGAACCCACCCACGTCGCGCGCGCCGGGCAGGTCCGCGAGCTTGTGCTCGGCCCACCGCACGGCGCGCCCGAGGACGGGGACCTCGAGCACCTTGGCGAGCGGCGTGATCACGCGGATGCCGCGGGTCTTGACCCAGTCGAGGTCGGCGGGGAGGTAGCGCTGGATCGCCTTGGCGTCGTCGTAGCGCGTGAACACGTGCTCGTCGTGGGTGTTCGCGCTGACCGCGGTGGGCGGCTTGAGCGCCTTGACGAGGCGGCGGATCGAGCGCGCGTTGTAGAACTCGGCGATCACGTATCCGCCCGGCCGCACGACGCGCGCCATCTCGCGCATCGCGCCCTCGATGTCCGGGATGTGGGCGAGGACCTTGAACGAATAGGCGACGTCGACCGAGGCGGTCGCGATCGGCAGGTCGGTGGCGGACGCCTGCGCGACGGCGAGGCCGCGCCGGGCCGCCCTGGCGAGCATGCCGCCCGACAGGTCGATGCCGACCGCCGTGCTGGCGAACTCGCTGACGCGGTCGAGGATCAGGCCCGTGCCGCAGCCGACCTCGAGGACGTCCTTGCCCGCGGCGTAGCGCTGGACCACCTCGACCTCGAGGTCGTCGAGCATCCGGTGGTAGGGCAGGTGGCGCTCGCGCTCGTACCAGCCGGCGAAGTCGTCGTAGTAGGCGCGGTTGTCGAGGCGGGACATCTGCGGGATGTCTTCGCTCGGAACTCGCGGGGAGGTCAAGCCGCGCATCCACGAGGTGGTAGGCTTGCGGGGTGGCAGGCGACGCGCTCATGGACGAGCTGGCCCGGCGCTACGTGTGGTGGAAGCCCCCTGCGCAGACGCTCGAGCGGCCGGCCTATCTCCTGTGCCAGCTCATGCAGCTCGGCACGTACGATGACGTTCGGGCCGCCATGACCGTCGTGGGCGAGGCGGCGTTTCGCGAGGCCCTCGACACCGCGCCGCCCGGGGTGCTGGACGAGCGCTCGTGGAACTTCTGGCACCTGCGGCTCCACGGTCAGCCGCCGCCCCCGATGCCGACCCGGCAGGTCGCATGACCCTCGCCCCGCGGCTCGACATCCTCCTCCCGCCGCAGCGGACGCTGTGGCCCGAGCTCGCCGCGGTGCCCGGGCGGTTCGTGCTGTACGGCGGCACCGGCCTCGCGCTGCGGTACGGGCACCGCCAGTCGATCGACTTCGACTTCTTCGCGCACGATGGGCTCGATCACGGCGAGCTCGACCGCGCGCTGCCGCTGCTGCGGGATGCCCGGACCTTGCAGGAGGGCGCGGACACGCGGACGGTGCTGGTCCGGCGCGATGGCCAGGACGTCAAGCTGTCGTTCTTTGGCGGGCTGCGGTTCGGGCGGGTAGGGGAGCCCGCGCGCACCGACGATGGGGTGCTCCGCGTGGCGTCTGCGCTCGACCTCGCTGGCACCAAGATCAAGGCGCTGCTCCAGCGCATCGAGGCCAAGGACTACTTCGACGTGGCCGCACTGCTCTCCCATGGCGTCGACCTGGCCGCGATCCTGGGGGCGGGCGGCGCGCTGTTCGGGCCGGCGTTCAACCCGCTGGTCGCGCAGAAGGCGCTCTGCTACTTCACCGGCGGCGACCTCGACACGCTGCCCGCGGCGGTGCGCGCGTCCCTGATCGAGGCGGCCTCGCGCGCGCTCGAGGTCCCGGCGCGTGCCGCTCGCGGCCGCGCGGCTCGACTGATTGCTGCGGCTACAGCTTCGCGAGCAGCTCTTTCTTCTTCGTCTCGAACTCGGTCTCGGTGAGGATGCCGGCCGCCTTGAGCTCGCCGAGCTGCTTGAGGGTCGACATGATCGCCTCGCGGGTGTCGCCCGGGGCGGCCGGCTTCTGCGCGTTGGCGTTGCCCATCATGCCCGCCATCTGGCCTGCCATCGCGAAGCCCATGCCGATGCCGGCGCCCTGGAACGCGCCGCCGCCATCGCCGCCCTTCTTCATGCCCTCGGCCGCGCCCATCATCATCTCGGCCTGCGCGAGCTGCTGGTAGCCGGCCATGCCGCCCGAGGCGTTGACGTAGGCCATGCGCTCGACGAGCTTGTCGAGGCGGTCCTTGTCGGCCTGGTCCATCGAGATCGAGAAGTCGCCGAACCGGATGATCTCGACGCCGTAGGGCTCGATGTGGCGCCGCACGCCGCCGAGCGTCGACTCCTCGATCTCGTCGGTGTAGGCGCCCGAGGTGACCTTCATGATCGGCCAGCTCTGCTTGACGATCAGCTCGGCGATGCCGTCCTTCATCGTCTTCTGGACCTGGCTCTTGAACCAGCCGATGAAGCCCTCGTTGGTGGTCGCGCGCTGGCCGACCAGGCCGATCACGAGCTTGGTCGGGTCGATGACGCGGGCGCTGAACTCGCCGTGGACCATGAGGCGGACGCGGAGCTGGGTCTGCGGGTCCTGGACGTCACCGATCGAGGTGCCGAACTTGATCGACGCGAGCTCGCGCGTCGTGACGAAGAACACCTCGCAGATGAAGACGTTGCCGCCCGTGAACTTGTCGATCAGCTGACCGAGGAACGGGATGTTGGAGGCGTCCAGGGTGTGGCGGCCGGCCGAGAAGCTGCCGACGTACTTGCCGTCCTTGAAGAACAGCGCGACCTCGTCGGAGTCGACGGTGAGCTGCGCCTTCCACGGGATGGTCTGGTCCGGGTGCTTGTAGACCCACTGGTCCTTGGCGGCGTCCGGGCGGGCGATCGCGAGCTCGCCGACGCCACCCTTGATGAAGCTGATGATTCCCATGGGCCTCTCCTGTGAGCGCAAGGATGATGCGGTGTTACCGCCCACCCTGCGACGTGAACGTAGCACAGCACCCCGGAACGTCAGGGTCAAGCCCCAGGACTTGCTAGCAGTTTTCCCTTGATCACGACGCGGCCTCCCCTAGGATGCGGGGCAGATGAGCGCCTACGCAAAGACAGTGCTGGTGATCACCATGGTCCTGGCGGCCTGTGGGCCCGCGGACCGGAACGACGGTGGCGGTGGCGGTGACGGTGACGGCGGTCCCACCGTTGACGCCAGCGGCGGCAACTACGCCTCGATCACCGGCAAGGTGTGGGCGCCCAACCAGGGCCCCGGCCAGGCCGCCCCCGGCCAGGAGATCCCGATCGCGGGCGCGCTGGTGTACGTCACCACCACCCGGCCCGCGCCGATCCCGGACGGCGTGTACTGCGAGGCGTGCGTCGACGTTCCGCAGGGCGGCATCCTGACCGGCGCCGACGGCAGCTTCCAGATCGACGTCACCCCCGGCCGCTACTGGGTCGTGATCCAGAAGGGCCAGTTCCGCGTCGAGTCCGAGTACGAGCTGCAGCTCGGCACGCTCGACATGACCGCGCAGCAGACCACGCTGCCGTCGGTGTGGGACCCGCAGACCGGCCGCTACATGCCGCGGATCGCGCTCGCGCAGGGGACCAACGACAACATCGAGGACGTCCTCGCCAAGCTCGGCATCGGTACCCTCAACGCGAACACGTTCTCCGGGCCGGCCGGCGAGATGGGGCCGGAGATGGCGCTGTTCGAGCACAGCGGCGCCGGCACTTCGCCGGGCACCGTCGCGTACCTGCTGCAGAACATCGCGGAGATGCGCAAGTACCACATCATCTTCTTCCCGTGCCAGGCCGGCATCAGCAGCGAGGTCAACACCCTGCTGCAGGACCAGGCCGTGCTCGCGAACATCCGCCGCTACGTCAGCGAGGGCGGCAAGCTCTACGTCACCGACTGGAGCGGCGAGATCGCGGATCGAGCGTTCCCGCAGCAGCTCGAGCTCGGCGACTCGGGCGCGGACAGCGTCGGCACCTACGACCCGGCCACGTTCACGGGCACGCTGACCACGGTCGGCGACTCGGACGGTGGGAGCTACGACGCCCCGGACGGCAAGGCGCTCGACCCCGAGCTCAACGCGTGGCTCGGCCTCCAGAGCGGCCCGACCGAGAGCGGCGCGGGCGTCACCATGTACAACGCGAACGCCTTCCTCGTGACCGACCTCTACAACTGGATCAAGAAGATCAACCCGGTGCAGCTCGGCGTCGATGCGCAGAGCCTGCCGGTCTACGATCAGCCCAAGGCGTGGGTCACCGGCAGCAACTCGTTCGTGCCGGGTTCCCTGAACAAGCCGATCGCCGTGACCTACCAGCCGACCGGCTGCGGCAAGGTGCTCTACACCGCGTTCCAGACCGCCGGCTCGGCCCACGCTGGCCTGTACCCGCAGGAGCGCGTGCTGCTGTACCTGATCATGGAGATCTCGGCCTGCTCGAGCAGCCCGATCCTGTGAGCGCGGCGCGCTGACGGCGCGGCCCCACGCCCTCGCTTGGCTCGCGGCGCCCCTGACCCGGGCGCCTTCGTTTCGTACTACGGTGGTCGGCGGTGACACCACGCCGCCTGATCGGGCTCCTCGCCCTCGCGAACGTCCTGCTCGTCGGGATCGGCGCGATCGCCGTGCCGGCCCGGGCCGTGCCGGCCGGGGTGGGCGTCGAGGTCGGGCTGGTGTTCGACGTCGGCGGCAAGAACGACGGCTCGTTCAACGAGGCGGCGTGGCGCGGGCTCCAGCGCGCCGAGGTCGAGCTCGGCGTGCGCGTGGTGTTCGTCGAGCCCAGCGAGGGCGCCGATCGCGAGACCGCGCTGCGGTCGCTCG
The DNA here is from genome assembly GCA_964203225.1 of Kofleriaceae bacterium. Lineage (GTDB taxonomy): Bacteria > Myxococcota_A > Polyangia > Haliangiales > Haliangiaceae > JABFXX01. The sequence continues at coordinate 41,204 of CAXNMK010000024.1, read as the reverse complement.
CCGCGCGCGGCGTCGATCTCGTGATCGGCGTGGGGTTCATCTTCGGCCCCGACCTCGAGGCGCTCGCCGCGCAGTTCCCGCGGGTCGCGTTCGCCGGCATCGACTACACGCCGTCGGAGGGCGTGCGCGCGCTGCCCAACCTCGCCGGCCTGGCGTTCCGCGAGCACGAGGGCAGCTTCCTCGTCGGCGCGCTCGCGGCGCTGGTGTCGCGCACCCACGTCGTCGGGTTCGTCGGCGGCATGAAGATCCCGCTGATCCGGAAGTTCGAGGCGGGCTACGCCGCCGGCGTCCGCCACGTGTGCCCGACCTGCGAGGTGCTGTCCGCGTACGCCGGCACCGAGCCCAAGGCGTTCGCCGATCCGGGGCTCGGGCAGGTGCTCGCGAGCGCGCAGTACGATCGCGGCGCCGACGTGATCTTCCACGCCGCGGGCAAGACCGGGGACGGCGTGTTCGCGGCGGCGCGGCACCACCGCGCGTTCGCGATCGGCGTGGACTCCGATCAGCACGACCAGGCGCCGTGCTGCGTGATCACGAGCATGGTCAAGGGCGTGGACGTCGCCGTGGTCGAGGTGATCCGCGACGTGGTGGCCGGGCGGTTCCACGGCGGCGTGCGCGAGCTCGGGCTCGCCGAGGGCGGCGTGGGGTTCGTCGCCGACGAGCGCACCCGCCACCTCGTGCCGCTCGAGGTGGTGCAGCGGGTGCGCGCGCTCGGCGCGGACATCGTCGCGGGCCGGATCGTGGTGCCGTCCCGATGAGCGCGCCGCTCGTGATCGAGGCCACGCTCGACAAGGCGTACGGCGCGTGTGTGGCGCTGCGCGGCGCGACCATCGCGCTCCGCCCGGGGACCGTGCACGCGCTCGTCGGCGAGAACGGCGCGGGCAAGAGCAACCTGGTCCGCATCCTCGCCGGCGTCGTGCGCGGGGACCGCGGCGCGCTCGTGATCGACGGCGTGCGCCACGAGCTCGCGCGCTGGGACCGCACGGCCGCGCGCGCGGCGGGCATCGGGATCGTGCAGCAGCACGGGGCGTCCGCTGCCACGCTGACCGTGGTCGAGAATGCGGTGCTCGGCTGCGAGGGCGGGGCGGTGCTGCACCTCGCGGACACCGCGCGCGCGCTGCGGACGCTGGGGGACAAGGTCGGGCTGCCGATCGAGCCCGCGGCCGCGGCCGGGGCGCTGCCGCTCGGCGCGGGGCAGCGCGCGGAGATCGTGGCCGCGCTCCACCACGGCGCGCGCGTGCTGATCCTCGACGAGCCCACCGCGGTGCTCACGCCGATCGAGGTGGACGGGCTGCTGGCGCGGCTGCGCTCGCTCGCCGCCGCGGGTACCGCGATCGTGCTCGTCACGCACAAGCTCGACGAGGTGCGCGCGGTGGCCGACGACGTCACCGTGCTGCGCGCGGGCGCCACCGTGGCCACGTTCTCGACGGCGGACGCGCCGCTCGATCCCGTCGTGATCGCCCGCGCGATGGTCGGCGCCGAGATGGCCCCCGCCACGCCCGCACCGCCGCCGCCGGCCGATGCGCCCGTGGTGCTCGCGGTCACCGGCGCCGCGCTCGGGGCGCTCGGTGGTGCCGGTGGCCCTCGCGGCGCCGCTGACTCCGGGGCATCGATCTCGCGGTGCGCGCCGGCGAGATCGTCGGGGTCGCGGGCGTCGACGGCAACGGCCAGCGCGAGCTCGCGCACGCGATCGCGGGCCTGGCGCCCCTCGCGCGCGGCCGGATCACGCTGGCGGGCACCGACGTCACCCGCGCTTCGCCGGGCGCGCGGCTCGCGGTCGGGCTCGCCCACATCCCCGAGGACCGCCAGCACGGCGGCCTGCTGCTCGACAGATCGATCGAGGACAACCTCGCGCTCGGGCGGCGGGACATCACCGGTCGCTGGCGGATCGATCGCGCGCGCGTGCGGGCCCACGCGGCGGCGCAGATCGCCGCTCTCGACATCCGCCCGCCGGTGGCGACGACCGCCGTGCGTGCGCTGTCGGGCGGCAACCAGCAGAAGGTGGTGGTCGGACGCGAGCTGTCGCGGCCGGGGCTGCGGCTGGTGCTCGCGGTCCAGCCCACGCGCGGCGTCGATCTCCGGCGCGGTCGCGCGCATCCACGGCCAGCTGTGCGACGCGGCGCGCACCGCCGGGGTGCTCGTGATCAGCGCGGACCTCGACGAGTTGCTCGCCGTGTGTCACCGCGTGGTGGTGCTGCTGCGCGGCCAGATCGTCGGCGAGCGCGCCGGCGCTCAGCTCCACACCGCGGATGCCCGCGCCGCCCTCGGCGCCCTGATGACCGGGGTGCCGGGGGGTGCGGGTGCGGGTGCGGGTGCGGGTGCGGGTGCGGGTGCGGGTGCGGACCCGGACGCCGGAGGGCGCACGTGAGCTGGCTGCGCCCATCAGGGACGGCCCGCGACGAGCTGGCGGCGGCGCTGATCGCGCTGCTTGCCTCGCTCGCGATCGGCAGCCTGCTGATGCTCGCGGCGGGCAAGGCGCCCGGCCACGTGTGGGCGCAGATGCTGGTGCGCACCGCCGGCGATCCGTACCTGCTCGGCCAGGTGCTCTACAAGGCGACCGGCCTGGTGCTGACCGGCCTCGCGGTGGCGCTCGCGCTCGAGGCCGGGCTGTTCAACATCGGCGTCGAGGGGCAGGTCAGCGCGGGCGTGCTCGCGTGCGCGGTCGTCGGCGGGGCGCTCCCCGCCGGGACGCCGGCCGTGCTCGCGGTGCCGGCGTGCCTCGGCGCGGGCGCGGCGGCCGGCGCGCTGGTCGGCGGCGTGATCGGCGCGCTGCGCGTGTACCGCGGCGCGCACGAGGTGATCACGTCGATCCTGCTCAACGCGATCGTCGCGGGCGTGGTCCTGTGGATCGGCAACGAGCTGCTGTTCCGCGGCGGGACCACGCGCGGCGCGGCGATCCTCCGCGCCGCCGAGCTGCCGCGGCTCGGGTTCGGCGGCAGCGCGGTCAACGCGAGCCTGGCGCTCTCGGTCGCGGCGATCGCGGGGCTGTGGTGGCTGCGCGGGCGCACCACCTGGGGCCAGGCGTGGCGCGCGGTCGGCGCCGAGCCCGCGGCGGCGCGCACCGCCGGCATCCGCGTGGACCGGGTGCGGTTGATGGTGATGCTGGCGTCGGGCGCGCTCGCGGGCCTGGCCGCCGGCAACCTCGTGCTCGGGCACAAGCACGCGTTCGAGGAGGGGCTCGGCCGCGGCACCGGCCTGCTCGGCATCAGCGTCGCGCTGCTCGGGCGCACGCACCCGCTCGGCGTCGGCGTCGCCGCGCTCGTGCTCGCGTTCCTGTCCGCCGGCGGGCTCGCCGTCGGGGACCTCGTGCCCAAGGAGCTGACCGAGATGCTGCAGGGCGTGGTGGTGCTCGCGGTCGCGGGCGCCGGGCCGTGGGTGCGCCGGCGCGCGCTGCTGCGCCAGTCCGCGGCGACGGCGGCGACCGCGGCGACGGCGGCGACCGCGGCGACCGCGGCGACCGCGGGAGATGCGCCATGATCGGGCAGGGCGCGATCGCGGTCCGGATGCGGACGACCAACGTCGCCGGCGTGCGAGGCCCCGGCGGGCACCGACCGCCGCACGCACCCGCGGCGGCAGGAGGCCCGCGATGATCGCCCAGCTGCTGTCGCTCGCGTTCCTCGCGCAGGTGATCCGGATCGCGCTGCCGTACGCGCTCGCCGCGATGGGCGGCGCGGTCACCGAGCGCGCCGGCCTGATCGACCTCGCCCTCGAGGCCAAGCTCCTGTTCGGCGCGTTCGCCGCCGCCGCGGTCGCGCACGCCACCGGCTCGCCGGTGCTCGGCATCGGCGGCGGCATGGCGGCCGGCGCGCTGGTCGCGCTGGTCCAGGTCACGCTCGCGCTGCGGCTCGGCGCCGATCAGGTGATCGTCGGCGTCGCGCTCAACCTGCTCGCGCTCGGCGGCACCCGGTTCCTGCTCCAGCTGCTGTACGGCGAGGGCGCGAACTCGCCGCCGGTGGAGGGCGTCGGCACCGCCGTGGTCGCCAACCCGATCACGTGGATCGCGCTCGGCGCGGCGGTGGGCTTGCCGCTCGCGATCGCCCGCACCCGCTGGGGCCTGCGCCTGCGCGCCGCCGGTGATCGCCCGGACGCGCTGATCGCCGTCGGGGTGGCGCCGGTGCGCGCGCGCCAGGCCGCGGCGCTGGTCGGGGGCGCGCTCGCCGGCGCGGGTGGGGCGCAGCTGTCGCTGTCGGTCGGCGGGTTCGTCGCGGACATGTCCGGTGGCCGGGGCTACATCGCGCTCGCGATGGTGATCCTCGCCGGCTGGCGCCCCCAGCTCGCCGCCCTCGGGTGCGTGGGCGTGGCGCTCGCCGAGGCGCTCAACATCCAGCTCCAGGTCGCCGCCGTCGGCATCCCGCACGAGCTCGCGCAGCTCGCGCCCTATGTCCTGACGCTGCTCGTGCTCGTGATCCTCGGCGGCAAGGCCGGGCGGCCGCCGGGCTCGCTCGGCAAGGTCTGAGGCCTTCCGCGGGGCACGGCCCCGACCCGCGGGGCACGGCCCGCAGGGGCCCCACCTCGGGGTCGAGAGTGCGTCGCATGCTCACGCGTCGTCGAAGGGCAGGGCGAACACCTCGCCGACGTCGAGATCGAGCTCGAACACGGTGCTGCGCAGCCGCTCGTCGCTGGCGTAGAACCCGACCTGCCGGTAGCTGAGGCCGCCGTCCACCAGCGCCAGCACCTCGACGGTGTCGCTCTCGAGATCGACGATCCAGTACTCGCGGATCTTGGCGCGCGCGTAGAACCGGCGCTTGCGCACGCGGTCGTGCTTGGCGTTCGACGGTGACAGGATCTCGATCACGATATCGGGTGCGCCGACGGCTGCGTGCTTCTGCAGGATCGAGCGGCGAGCGGCCGCGACGACGAGGAAGTCGGGCATCACGACCCGCGACGGGCCGAGGATGACGTCGAACGGCGTGCTCAGCACCTCGGCGATCCGGCGGTCCTGCAGCTCGCGGCGCAGGATCGCGGCGAGGTTCGCGGAGATCCGCTGGTGCCGCAGCTGGGGCCCCGGGCTCACGACCAGCTCGCCGTCGAAGATCTCGTACTTCTGCCCGTCCTCGTACGCGCCCAGGGCGACGAGGTCGTCGTAGGTCCACACCTTGCGCGGGGGGTCCGGCTCCATGGCTCCTCCATCCTAGCGCGTGGTCACCTGCTCGTCGCGGGCCATCTGCAAGCCCGCGAAATTCTGGCGGCGATGTCCGGCCGCGGGCCGCCTACCGGACGCTGGCGTCCGACGGCGCCACCTGCACCGGTTGCCCGTTGTTAATGATATCAATAGTGATATTGTCAATGCGTGACGAGGATCGAGGACGTCGTCGCGGACATGGTGGCCGGGCGGGCGATCCGGTTCGCCGATCTGTTCAGGGTGTGCGCGCACTAGTTCGGCAAGCCCCGGAATGCCGGGAGCCGTCACTTCATCTTCCGGACACCGTGGCCGGGTAACCCACGGATCAACATCCAGAACACGAGCGGGCGGGCCAAGCCCTATCAGGTCCGCCAGGTCGTCGCCGCGCTCGACAAGCTGGCGGCGAGCGCGGCCGCCGAGCGTTCGAAGAAGTGAGCGAGGAGCCCCCATGGTGAAGTCGAAGTCCCCGATGCCGTCGCCCGAGAAGTACACGTACCGCGTGATCTGGTCCGAGGACGATCAGGAGTACGTCGGCCTCGTGGCCGAGTTCCCGTCGCTGAGCTGGCTCGAGCCAATGCAGGTAGACGCGCTGCGCGGGATCACGAAGCTGGTCGGCGAGGTGCTCGCCGACATGGCGAAGGCCAGGGAGAACCCGCCCGTACCGCTTTCACTTCACGAGTACAAGGGGCGGATCGCCCTGCGCGTCCCGCCGCAGCAGCATCGCGCGCTCGCCATGGAGGCGGCCGAGCAAGGCGTGTCGGTGAACCGCCTGATCAGCCTCAAGCTCGGCGCCTGACCTGAGCCCCTCTGGGCCACTGACCTGAGCCCCCCTGGGCCACCGACCGGGCCTGATGGCCCACACCGGCGGCGGGGACCATCGGCCTGCCGATCCGGCCGGACGGCTCGCGGTGTCACATCTGCTGCGGAGCGCCCATGCCGAGCAAGCTCAGGCCCGTCGCGAACGCGCCCTGCACCGCGGCGACCAGCGCGAGGCGCGCGCGGCGGACGGTGGCGTCGCCGGCGAGCACGCGCAGCGACGGATCGCCGTTGCCCTGCGTGTACCAGCGCGAGAACTCGGCCGCGAGCTGGAGCAGGTAGTGGCAGACCAGGTGCGGCTCGCTGTTGTCCGCCGCGCGGACGACGATGTCGGGGAGCTCGAGGAGCTTCTTGGCGACCGCCCACTCGGCGTCGTGGGTGAGGGCGGCGAACTCGATGCCCTCGATCGAGTCGACCACGTCGCCGGTCTCGCGCGCGGCCTTGCGGGCGATCGAGGCGCAGCGAGCGTGGCTGTACTGGATGTACGGGCCGGAGTCGCCGTCGAGCGAGGTCGCCTTCTCGAGGTCGAAGTCGATGTCCTTGTCGCGGTGGGTGGCGAGGTTCGCGAACACGACCGCGCCGATGCCGACCTGCTGCGCGACCTCGGCGATCACCTCGGGGGGGAGCGTCGGGTTGACGCGGGCGATCACCTCGCGGACCTCCTCCTGTGCGATCTGGAACACGTCGCGCATCAGCACGACGTTGCCGAGCCGGGTGGCGGTCTTCTTGCCGCCGAGCCGGATCAGGCCGTACGGCACGTGCTCGCAGCGCGCGGACCAGGCGTGGCCGGCCTTGGCGAGCAGCTTGAACAGCTGGCGGAAGTGGGTGGCCTGGCCGCGATCCACGACGTAGAGCGAGCGCGTGGGGTGATAGGTGTGCCAGCGGTACGTGGCGGCGGCGACGTCGCGCGTGGCGTACAGCGTGGTGCCGTCCTTGGTCTTGAGCAGGATCGGGGCCTTCTCGCCCTCGAGCTCGACCACGTGCGCGCCCTCGCTGATCGTCAGCAGCGGCCGCAGCTCCTCGAACACGCCAGGCATGTCGGGCTCGTACGCGCTCTCGCCGCGGACCTCGTCGAACTTGATGCCGAGCATCTCGTAGATGCCGGCGAACTCGGCCCACGAGATGTCGCGGAACCGCTGCCAGAGGGCGCGGATCTCCGGCTCGCCGTCCTCGAGGCGCTTGAAGTAGAGGCGGCCCTGCTGCTCGAGGTCGGGCTGCGTCTTCATCGCGTCGCGGAACTTCACGTACAGCGCGTTGAGCTTGCTGACGTCGAGCGGCTCCTCGGCGCCCCACCGCTGGTACGCCGCGAGGAGCATGCCGTGGGTGGTGCCCCAGTCGCCGAGGAAGTTGATGCCGATCACGCGGTAGCCGAGCGACCGGAACATCTGCGCGAGTGCGTGGCCGATCGTGGTGCCGCGGATGTGGTGGTAGGCGAGGTGCTTGGAGATGTTGGGCGACGAGTAGTCGATGCAGATGGTCTGGCCGGTGCCGTGCTCGGTCGGGATCAGCCGGCCGCGCATGGACGCGTCGCACAGCCAGCGCAGGGCGTGCGCGCGGTTGACCTTGAAGTTGACGAACGGGCCGGCCGCGGTCGCGCTGTCGAGCCATGCCGTGGGCTGGAACGCGGCGGCGATGTCCCGCGCGACGTCCGCCGGGCTGGTCTTCTGGGCCTTGGCGATCGCGAAGCAGCCGACGGCGAGATCGCCCATCTCGGGGCGGGGCGGGGCCTCGACCTTGAGGTCGGTGGCGGCCACGCCCGCGTGGGCTGCGACAGCCTCCGCCGCCGCGAGGTGGACGGGCGTGTGGTGGGTCGGCATGAGGCCGCGGGTTCTAGCACGTCCGGCCGGCTCACGACCGCCCGGGCGGGCCCCTGACGCGCCAAACCGCCACGGATTCCCGGCAGTTGGTTTGACCGTCGCGCGAGGTGCGTGTTACCAACGAGGGGCGCGAAGCGGCTGGGTGGAGTGGCGGGTACGGCTGAGTTTTCTGGGAGGACCTACGTGAGCAAGATTGTTTTGTGCGTCGATGACAGCGCGACCATGCAGCAGGTCGCGGACATCACCTTCCGCGGGACCGAGTTCACGTACGTCGGCGCGCGCAACGTCGACGACGCGCTGGCCAAGGCCAAGAGTGGCAAGCCGACGATCGTGCTCGCCGACTCGGTGATGCAGGGCAAGTCCGGCTACGATCTGTGCCTCGCGCTCAAGTCCGACGCCGCCACGGCCGACGTGCCGGTGGTGATCCTGGTGGGCAACGGCGCGCCGTACGACAGCGCCAAGGGCGTCCAGGTCGGCGCCGACGCCAACCTGCCCAAGCCCTGGGACTCGCAGACGATGCTGGAGAAGGTCTCCGAGATCGTCACCAAGGCCGCGTCAGGCGTCGCCAAGCCCGGTGAGGGCGCCGCTGCCCAGCAGGGCCTCGCAGCCGCCGCAGCCGCCGCGCCCGCCGTGGCCGCCGTGGCCGCAGCCGCCGCGGTCGCCGCCGCGCCCGCGCCGGCGCCCGCCGTGCCCGGCGCCCAATCGCCGCGCTCGGCCACGATCAGGTCATGCCCTCGCTCAAGCTTCCCGCGGGCAACCCGCCCGCCGGGCCCGCGAACACCCCCGTGATGGCGGTCCCGCCGATCGCGCCCGCGCCGCCCACCCCCGCCGCGCCCGCGGGCCTGCGCGCGCCCGTTGCTTCCGCGCCTGCCGCCTCGAGCCTGAACCTGTTCCTCCAGACGAATCGAGCCCCCATGGTCACCGGATCGATGACGAAGAAGTCAGCCATCGTCGAGCGCGCCCTCCAGACCATGGCCGCCCGGCTCGCCGAGCAGACCGGCCTGCAGGAGGGCAGCCCCGAGCTGGCCGCGCTGCTCAAGCTGTCGGCCGAGGTCGTCGAGCGCGTGGTGTGGGAGGTCGTGCCCGTCCTCGCCGAGCAGATCATCCGCGAGAACCTGCAGGATCTCGCGTCGAAGCGCACGGCGTAACACGGCCACGACGCTGCGGTCCGGGCGCTTCGTGTTAGCGTTCGCCCCGTGACAACGTCGTCGGCGCTCCCCAAGCAGTACGATCCGTCGGAGGTCGAGCCGCGCTGGCTTCGGTTCTGGCTGGAGAACGGGTTCTTCCACGCGGACGAGGCGGCAGCCAACGTGCCGTACTCGATCACGCTGCCCCCGCCCAACGTGACGGGCAGCCTGCACATCGGGCACGCGCTCGGCTCCACGATGCAGGACATCCTGATGCGCTGGAAGCGCATGCAGGGGTTCAACGCGATGTGGATGCCCGGCATCGACCACGCGTCGATCGCGGTCCACGTGCTGCTCGAGAAGGATCTCAAGCGGCGCGAGAACCAGACCCGGTTCGACCTCGGCCGCGAGGAGTTCATGCGCCGCGCGTGGGCGTGGAAGGAGCGCAGCGGCAGCCGGATCAGCGAGCAGGAGAAGCTGATGGGCTTCTCGCTCGACTGGGAGCGCGAGCGGTTCACCATGGACGAGCGCTCGAACAAGGCGGTCGTCGAGGCGTTCGTCCGGCTCCACGAGGAAGGCCTGATCTTCCGCGCCAAGCGGATGATCAACTGGGATCCCGCGAGCGAGACGGTGGTGTCGGACCTCGAGGTCGACACCGCCGAGGAGAACGGGCACCTGTGGGAGATCCGCTATCCGTACGCGGACGGCACCGGCGAGATCGTGGTCGCGACCACGCGCCCCGAGACGATGCTCGGTGACACCGCGGTCGCCGTGAACCCGTCGGACGTCCGCTACACGGACGCGATCGGCAAGCTCGTCACGCTGCCGCTGACAGGCCGCCAGATCCCGATCATCGCGGACAGCTGGCCGGATCCCGCGTTCGGCTCGGGCGCCGTCAAGGTCACCCCCGCCCACGACCCCAACGACTTCGAGATCGGCCAGCGCGCCGGCCTGCCCGTGATCCAGGTGATCGACGCCAAGGGCCGCATGTGCGCGCCGGTGCCCGAGAAGTACGTCGGCCTCACCGTCGACGAGGCCCGCAAGGCGGTGGTCGCCGACCTCGAAGCCGAGGGCTTCCTCGTCGCGGTCAAGGACTACAAGGTCCCGCGCGGGCGCAGCCAGCGCTCCGGCGCGGTGATCGAGCCGATGCTGATGGACCAGTGGTGGGTCAAGGCCGCGCCGCTCGCGGAGAAGGCCGCCGCGGCCGTCGAGCAAGGCAAGACCAAGTTCGTCCCCGAGCTGTGGACGAAGACGTACATGCACTGGATGAACAACATCCGCGACTGGTGCATCTCGCGCCAGCTGTGGTGGGGCCATCGGATCCCGGCCTGGTACTGCGACTGCGGCGCGATCACCGTCGCGCGCGACGACGCCCACGGCGTGCAAGCACCTGCGGCAAGGCCGACCCGACGCAGGACGAGGACATCCTCGACACCTGGTTCTCGTCGGGCCTGTGGCCGTTCTCCACGCTCGGCTGGCCGGAGAAGACGCGCGAGCTGTCGACGTTCTATCCGAACAACGTCCTCGTCACCGGCCCCGACATCATCTTCTTCTGGGTCGCCCGCATGATGATGCTGGGCCTCCACTTCACCGGCAAGGTCCCGTTCCGCACGGTCTACCTGACCTCGATCGTCACCGACGAGAACGGGGACAAGATGTCGAAGACGAAGGGCAACGTGCTCGATCCGCTCGACGTCATCCACGGCGCCACGCAGGAGGTCCTGCTCGAGCGCGTCGACGTCGAGAAGCCGCCCGATCCGGACGGCGTCAAGAAGGCGATCAAGCGCAACTTCCCCAAGGGCATCCCGCCGATGGGCGCCGATGCGATGCGGTTCGCGCTCGCGGCGCTCAACACCAGCGGGCGCTACATCCGGTTGTCGATCGACCGCGTCGAGGGTTACCGCAACTTCATCAACAAGCTGTGGAACGCCTCGCGGTTCGCGCTGATGAACATGGACGGCTTCGATCCCGAGCGGTTCGAGGCGCAGATCGCGATCCCCTCGCCGGGGCACAGCCCCGGCTCGTCCGCCGCGGGGCCCGCCGGCCGCGCCGCGCTCGGCCTGCCGGAGCGGTGGATCCTGTCGCGCCTGCAGGCGACGTGCGCCGAGGTGAATACCGCGCTCGAGGGGTTCCGGTTCTCCGACGCCGCGAACGCGATCTACCACTTCGTGTGGCACGAGCTGTGTGACTGGTACATCGAGCTCGCCAAGCCGCACCTGCACCAGAGCGAGGACCTCGTGCAGGACGCGGCCAAGGCTGCCCGCCGGCACCACGTCCAGGGCGTGCTCGCGACCACGCTCGAGATCACGATGCGGCTGCTCCACCCGTTCGCGCCGTACGTGACCGAGGAGATCTGGCAGAAGCTGCCGAAGCCGTCGCAGCTGCCGGGCTCGCTGATGATCACGGTGTTCCCGCGCAGCGATGCGGCGTTCGTCGACGCGGCCGCCGAGGCCGAGATGAAGCTCGTGCAGGACGTGGCGATCGGCTGCCGCATGCTCAAGGCGACGTACGGCGTGGCGCCGGCGCAGTCGGTGCCGGTCGGCATCCGCGTCAAGAGCGGCGCGGCGGCGGACACGCTGACCCGCTACAAGGACGCGATCGAGCGGACCGCGCGCGTCAAGTCGGTGATCGGCGTCCGGTTCGCCGGCTCCGCCGACGGCTTCACCGCCCACGCGGACGACGGCGCGGACGCGATCGAGGGCGTGGCCGGCAAGGAGGTCATCACCTCCGACGTCGAGCTCGTGATGCCGCTCGGCGCGATGATCGACGTGGTCGCCGAGAAGAAGCGGATCGAGAAGGACATCGGCAAGGCCGACAAGGAGATCGGCGGGCTCGAGAAGAAGCTCGGCAACGCCGAGTTCCTCGCGCGCGCCCCCGAGGAGGTGGTCGCCGAGCAGCGCGCCCGCCTCGCCGAGGAGCAGACCCGCAAGCAGCGGCTGACCGACGCCCTGGCGACGCTCGCGCGGGCGCAGGGGTAGGCCGCGCCATGAGCGAGCTTCTCGAGGTCGAGTACATCCGCCGGCGTGAGCGGCTGCTCCGCTCGCGGGCCGCGCTCCTGGTCGTCGACGTGCAGGAGCGCCTCGCGGCGGTGATGCCGCCCGAGGTCGTGGCGTCGCTGCTCCGCAACACGCGGATCCTGATCGCCACCGCCGCGCGGCTCGGCCTGCCGATCGTGGTCAGCGAGCAGTACCCGCGGGGCCTCGGCCCCACGGTGCCGGAGCTGGCCTCCGCGCTCGCGGCCGCGGAGGGCGAGGGCGCCGACGTCTACCGGTTCGAGAAGCTCGAGTTCTCGGCCGCGGCGTCGGCGGCGTTCCAGGCGCTGCCCCCGGCCGAGAAGATCGGCGCGCTGATGACGCGCGAGCAGTGGCTGGTGTGCGGCATGGAGACGCACATCTGCGTCTACCAGACCGTGCGGGACCTCGTGGGGCCGGCCACCGGCGTCCACGTGATCGCAGACGCGGTGTGCAGCCGGACCCAGGGCACCTGGCGCACGGGCCTCGAGCTCGCGCGCGCAGTCGGCGCCCTGGTCACCTGCACCGAGACGGTGGTGTTCGATCTACTCGGGCAGGCGGGCTCCGACGAGTTCAAGGAGCTGTCGAGGATGATCAAGTAATGGCGGGTTCCCGGAGCGAGGTCATCAAGTCGCTGGTCGTCAACCTGGTGATCGCGGCCAGCAAGGGCGTGGGGGCCGCCATCACCGGCTCGGGCGCGATGCTCGCCGAGACGCTCCACTCGTTCGCCGACTGCGGCAACCAGCTGCTGCTGCTGTTCGGGATCAGCCAGAGCCAGCGGCCCCCGGATGCCACCCACCCGCTCGGGCACGGGCGGCAGATGTACTTCTACTCGTTCGTCGTGGCGCTGCTGCTGTTCTCGGGCGGCGGCATGTTCTCGGTGTACGAGGGCGTCCACAAGCTGCAGCATCCCGGAAGCCGGTCGGTGACATCGGCATCGCGCTCGCCATCCTCGGCGTCGCGATCCTGCTCGAAGGCTGGGCCACCCTCGGCAACATCAAGGCGATGAACGCCCGCCGCGGGACCACGCCGTTCCTGCGCTACCTGCGCGACACCAAGGACTCGGACCTGGTGGTCGTGTTCGGCGAGAACAGCGCGGCGGTGCTCGGCCTCGTGCTCGCCGGCGCCGCGCTGATCCTCGCCAGGCAGACCAACGATGGTCGGTGGGACGCCATCGGCTCGCTCGCCATCGGCATCGTGCTGGTCGGCGTCGCGATCTTCCTGGCCCGCGAGATCAAGAGCCTGTTGATCGGCGAGGCCGCCGATCCCTCGCTGGTGGCGGCGATCGGCGAGCTCGCCGCGGCCGACCCGCAGATCGTCAAGGTCCACCGCGTCCTGACCGTGCAGCAGGGGCCGGGCGAGATCCTGGTGGCGATGAAGGTCGAGTTCCAGCCGGGGCTCGAGACCACCCAGCTCGTGGGCCACATCAACGCATTCGAGGTCCGGCTCCGCGCGCGGGTCCCGGACATCAAGTGGTGCTTCGTCGAGCCGGATAACGCCGACTGAGCGGCACCAGCGGGCGCGAGCCTGCTGGAGATCCGATCGAGAGCGACGCCCACAGCCCTCGGAGCGGGCGAGGACAGAGATCTCCGCACCGCGAAGGAACACCGCGCAGCGGTGGATCGAGATGACCAGGCAGCCGCGAGGCTGCCGCATCGGACGACCAGGCGCGGAGCGACCTGGTCGGACAACGACGAGCGAGGCCCGCACGACGCGCAGCGGGGGAGGACGGCGCTCACCTCCCATCGAACAAGTGCCGCGCAGCGGCCGCCTGGTCAGCGATTGATGCAAAAAACCGGTGGCCTGCGTTCGAAAATTCGAATAGGCAGGAACAACCTGCACGCTGCGTCAGGTTCGCTGACAGGTCGTTGAAGTCCGTGCTGTCCCGCCTCGTCCCTTCCTCCGTCGGCCGCATCCGGCTCCGCCGCCTGGTCACGCTCTCGCTGAGCGTGTTCCTCGTGCTGGTGCTCCCGGCGTGCTGGTATGGCGCGATGACCCGGGCCGCCATCCTCGGGGTCCAGGTCCCGTCGGCGGCGAACAGCAACGAGGAGCGCGAGGATCACGAGGGGCACGAGGAGGTCCACGCGGTCGCGGGCTCCACGCGCACGCCGCCCCCCGATGCCGTCCCGCCCGCGTCCACGCGCGTGGTGGTGTTCACGCACGTCCACGCGCCCACGCGCGTGCTCGCCGGCGCGCTGGCGCCGCATCCGTCGCGGTTCTCGGTTCGACGGCTGATATGAGCGCACGCCGGGTCCGCTGACCCGGCCCTCGATGCCCCCCCGGGGCGCGCGATCCATCGCCGATGGCGTCGTGCTGCGCCGCGTGCTCCGTCGAGGAGCGCGCCGGAGCGGCGCCTCGCACGCGGCGCCTCGCACGCCCACGGCGAGCATCCAGGACCGGTCAGCGGGCCCGAGCCTCGCCACTGGTCGTCCGCTCATCTCTTCATTCCTCCGCGGAACTCCATGCGCCACTCGCCTGGTCGTATGGCCGAGCGTGAATCCACGCTCGCCCGTGCGCGCCTGTCCAAGCTGAACACCAACCGTCCCGCTCGCTCCACCTCCACCCAGGCCTCCGGCCTCGGAGACATCACCTCCAACCTGCGCGATCGCTGGGCCGAGGTCGGCGCGCAGGGCCTCACCTCGGCCGATCTGCTCGCGGGCCTGACCGTCGCCACCGTCGCCATTCCGCTCAACGTCGCGCTCGCGCTGGCCGCCGGGCTCCCCGCGAGCTCCGGGCTGATCGCGGGCGCGATCGGCGGCGTGTTCGCCGCTGCGTTCGGTGGCTCGAACTACCAGGTCAGCGGCCCGGCCGCCGCCCTCAACGTCCTGGTGTTCGGCCTCGTCGCCAGGTTCGGCATGGGCGGTGCGGCCGCCGCGGCGCTGGTGTGCGGCGTGGTCTCGCTCGTGATCGCCGTGGCGGGCTACGGCAAGCTCGCGAACCTCCTCCCCAAGGTCGTGCTCGCCGGGTTCACCACCGGCGTCGGCCTCAAGTTGCTCGACCAGCAGATCCCGATCCTCCTCGGGGCGCAGTCGGATCTGGAGGTCTGGCACATGATCCAGAACTTCTGGGCGATGGACTGGCTCCGCCAGGTCGAGTGGCTGTCCGTCGTGTGCGCGCTGCTCGTCACGTGGATCACCGTCGGGCTCGCCCACCTCAAGAGCTTCCCGTCCGCGCTGCTCGGCATCATCATCGCGACCTTCATCGCGTACGAGCTCGACTGGTCGGTGGTCCGCGTCGGCGAGGTCAACCTCGACAACGTGGCGCTCGGCCTGCCGCTGCTGGCGCCCGGCATGGACTGGCTGTCGCTGATCGTGATGGCGCTGCCGCTCGCGGTGCTGTCGGGCGCCGAGTCGCTGATCTCGGCCAAGGCCGTCGACGACATGTCCGGCGGCAAGTCAGGCTACGACGCCAACACGGAGCTGTTCGGCCAGGGCATCGGCAACCTCGCCTCGGGGCTGTTCGGCGGCATGCCGCTCGCCGGCGTGATCGTGCGCTCGTCCGTCAACCAGCAGGCGGGCGCGCGGACGCGGATGGCGGCGATCCACCACGGCGTGCTGCTCGCCGGCGCCACCTACTTCTTCGGCAAGTCGCTCGCCGTGATCCCGATCGCGGCGCTCGCCGGCCTGCTCGTCGTGATCGCGTGGCGCCTGATCAAGATCAAGCTGCTGGTCGACAAGCTCAAGCACCACAAGCTCCACGCGGTGGCGTTCATCGCCGCGGCCGTGGGCACGCTCCTCGGCAACCTGATCACGGGCCTCGCGGTCGGCTGCGCCGTGATGTACGTCGACCACCTGCTCGAGACGCGGGCGAGCGCGAAGGAGAAGGCCGGCCCGATCCTGCGGCCGAGCCCCACGATCCGGGCGGTGGTGTCCCAGAGCGGGCGCCTCGAGCCCGGGCACGAGACCGTGGAGGGCGTGTCCTCGCGCGACCAGGCGGTGTGGTCGCGCCACGTGCGCACCCGGCCGAAGATCCACGCCTCCGCGTACGTCCACCCGACCGCCTCGGTGATCGGCTGGGTCGAGATCGGGCGCGAGGTCAACGTCGCGGCCGACACCTCGGTCCGCGCCGACGAGGGCGCGCCGTTCTACATCGGCGACCGATCGAACGTGCAGGACGGCGTGGTGATTCACGCCCTCAAGGACAAGTGGGTGATGGTCGAGGGCCGGCGCTGGGCGATCTGGCTGGGTCCGGACTGCTCGCTGGCCCACCAGGCGCTCGTCCACGGCCCGTGCATGATCGGCGCGCGCACGTTCGTCGGCTTCAAGGCGATCGTGCACGACTCGATCGTCGGTGAAGGCTGCTTCATCGGCCTCGGCGCGCTGGTCGTCGGCGTCGAGATCCCGCCCCACAAGCGCGTCCCCAACGGCTGGGTCGTCGATAGCCCCGAGAAGGTCGCGCAGTTGCCGGATGTCGAGCACGCCCACGTGCACTTCAACGACGACGTCGTCCAGGTCAACCGCGGCCTGGCCGTGGCCTACGCGCGGGCGACCCCCGCGGAGGACGACGCCGTGCCCCACGCCGATGCCCCGCCGGCACCCGCCTACGGCGCGTACCCGGCGCGGTCCTCCAACCTGTTTCCTCTCAAGCCCCTCTGACCGGAGCTCCCATGCCTGCTCTCACCACCTCGTTCTTCGTCGGCCTCGCGATCGGTGTCGCGCTGGTCGCCCTCTACGGCTTCTGGCGCGGGGCCTTCCGCGTCGACAACGGCACGGTCGGCGTGCTCACCGTGTTCGGCAAGTTCGTCACCGACGAGCACGGCGCCGTCCGCACGTTCCCCCCCGGGCTCCACGGCAAGGCGCCGTGGGCCCACCCGAACGTCCTCTCGCTCGCCGAGCGCAGCCTCGCGTTCGACGACAAGAACACCGCGATCGAGGCGCTCGCCGCCGATGGCACCCGGATCCGCGTCAACGCGCGGCTGCGGTTCAAGGTCGACGAGGCGCGCGCGGCGCGGTTCCTCGCGGACTCCAAGGACGCGATCGAGCACCTCGCCGGCCTGTTCCAGCTGACCGTCCGCGAGCAGGTCGCGCGGTTCGCGCAGCGGGCCGAGGAGCTGTCGGCGTACACCGCACTGCGCCTGCGGATGTCCGAGCTCCAGCTGCGGATCCAGGACGCGATGAAGGGCACGGCCCACGAGGAGTACGGCATCGTCGTCGTCGCCGTCGACCTGATCCAGATCGACCCGCCCGAGGAGCTGATCGACGCTCTCAATGCCGTGATCACGGCGGAGTCCGAGGCCAACGCGCTCGTCGCGCGCACCGAGCTGTCGTCGCAGCAGCGCACCCTGGCCGCCGAGCAGGCGGTCGCGATCGCCAACGCCCGCGCCCTCGCGGTGGAGTCCGAGATCCGCACCGTCGGGGGCGAGCTCGCGACCCTCGCCGATCAGGGCGTCCTCCGCGACTACGTCGCCCGCAGGCGCATCGAGCTGCTCGGCGGCTCGCGGCGCGTCTATGTGAACCACCAGCCCACCGTCCGGAGCTAACCCATGAAGTTCGATCTCGAGATGTTCCTCGGCATCATCGCCGCCCCCGGTGTGGTCGCCGTGATCGTGTTCCTGTGGAACCGCCTCGCCGTGCTGAACCCCGAGGGCCACGAGGTCCTCCAGCTCCGGTTCGGCAAGCTCCACCGCCGCGCCACCGACGCGGGCGTTCGGGGCTCGCGCCTGCTGCCGCAGGATCGGTTCATCACCATCAGCCGCCAGTGGGACGAGCGCATGTTTGGGCGCATCGAGTCCAACGACAGCCAGGGCACGCTGGTCCAGGTCGACCTGCGCGTCACGTTCCGGATCCGCGACGGCGAGCGCGCGCTGTTCTCGGTGGACGACTGGGAGCAGGCGCTGGAGAGCACCACCATCCACGACGCCGCCGCCGAGCTCGCCGGCAAGGAGCGCGCGATGTTCCTGCGCAGCGCGCCCGAGCTATCGGCCGCACTCACCACGTCGGTCCGCAAGACCATGCTCGCCTATGGCATCGAGATCGGTGAGGTGCGGATCATGAACGTCGAGTTCCGCCCCGAGGTCACGCGCCAGATGTTCGAGGCCGTCGCCGCCAAGCTCGAGGTCGCCAAGGCCGAGTACGAGGAGCGCGGCCGCACGGACGCCGCGCTGCTGCTCGCCCGCACCGAGCAGAACGTCGCGGAGCTCGAGGCCCGCGCCAAGACCGAGAGCCTCAAGGCCGTCGGCCGCGCGTACCAGGTGCTGCGCCAGCGACCGGAGATCTTCGAGGCGTACACCGACCTCTATCGGCTCTCGCAGATCGACCCGTCGCGTGTGATCTCGTTCGATGGCTTCGACGGTGCGCTGTCGAGCGGGGCCCTCGTCGAGTCGGATCTCGAGCTCGACCAGGTCAGCCCGAACGGCAACGGCGCGCTGCGCAAGCTGCCGGTGCCGGCCGCCTCGCTGTGACCGGCGAGGGCCCCGCGCGCTGAGCGCCGTCCGGGGCGAGATCGGCGTGAGGTGCGCTGTCTCCTGAGGAGATCGCGTAAGCTTGACGCGTCGTGTCGAGCGACATCTCCAGCCCCGCTCCTGACCTCGGCGTGGTCCCCGACCTCATGTGGGCGCAGGGGATCCGCGCCGAGCGGTTCGGCGAGCCCCAGGGCGCGTTCCAGGAGGAGTCCGTCCCGGTCCCGGCGCTCGGCCCGCTCGACGTGCTCGTCAACGTGATGGCCGCCGGCGTCAACGACAACAACGTCTGGGCCGCGATGGAGATCCCCATCGATGTGATCAAGCCCCGCCAGAAGCGAGGCGAGCTCGAGGACGTTCACATCAGCGGATCCGACGCGAGCGGCGTGGTGTGGGCGGTCGGCACGGACGTCACCAGCCTCGCGGTCGGCGACGAGGTGGTGGTCCACTGCGGCATGTGGGACCCCGACGATCCGTGGGTGCTGGCCGCCAAGGATCCGATGTTCGCGCCGTCGGAGCGGATCTGGGGCAACATGGCGATCCTCGTCAACGCGCCGCGCCCCGGGCTGCGCACCCTCGCCGAGGTCCGGGAGGCCCGCCGATGACCGTCATCCCCCCGACCCCCCCGACCCCGACCCCGACCCCCGACCCCCGACCCCCCCGACCCCCCCGACCCCCCGACCCCCTGACCCCCGTGACCCCCCGTCCGTTCCGCATCCTCGGCGTCCAGCAGATCGCGATCGGCGCGCCGAGCAAGGCCCCGCTCCGCCACCTGTGGGTCGACCTGTTCGGGCTGCCGGTCACGGGCACCTACCGCAGCGAGACGGAGAACGTCGACGAGGACATCCTCTCGATCGCGGGCGTCGAGATCGACCTGATGGAGCCGATCGATCCGGCGCGTGCGCCCCGCGTCCACGAGCCCCGCCTCAACCACGTCGGCCTGTGGGTCGACGATCTGGCGGCGGCGGTGGCGTGGCTGGGCGAGCAGGGCGTGCGGTTCACCCCGGGCGGCATCCGCAGGGGCGCGGCGGGCCACGACGTGTGCTTCATCCACCCCAAGGGGGACGGGGGCGCGCTGCCGCTGGGCGGGGAGGGCGTGCTGATCGAGCTGGTCCAGGCGCCGCCCGCGATGCGCGGCTAGCCTCGCAGCGCCTGGTCGGCCGATGTGGCCGCCACGCGGCTGCCTGCGCGGCTCAGTCCTGAAACAGGCTCTCGTCAGGCGCGTCGACGAGGATGCCCTGCGCCGCCCGCGTCTCGGCCAGGTCGGCCGTGGTCTTGCGCAGCCGCTGGCCGAGCACCTGGACGAAGCTCCACAGCATCTTCACGGCCGTCGCGGGCTCGCGCTTGATGAGCTCGTAGAACTCCTTGCGGGTGATCACGAGCAGGCGCGTGCCGGCGGTGGCGGTGGCGGTCAGCGAGCGGACCGAGCGCTCGACCAGCGCCATCTCGCCGAAGTGCTGCCCGCGGCCGAGCTCGGCGACGGCCTTCTCGCCCTTGGTCAGCCGCACGCTGCCGGCCAGCACCACGTACATCGCCTCGCCGGGCTCGCCGACGTGGAACACCACCTGCTGCGCAGCGGGCTCGATCATGTCGGCCACGTTCGAGATCCGGACCAGCTCCTTGTAGGCGAGGAACCGGAACATCTGCATGCCCTTGAGGACCTCGAGCTTGAGGTTGACCTCCGTCGATCGGGCCGCGTGATCGGCGGTGTCGCTGTCGCTGACGCGGACCACGACCGCGGTGATGTTGTCGTGGCCGCCGCCGGCGTTGGCGCGCTCGATCAGCTGGGGCGGGACGTCGCGGACCTCGCCGGCGGCGAGCTGAGCCGGGAGCTCGTCGTCCTGGACGTGCGCGTACATGCCGTCGGAGGCGAGCAGGAACCGGTCGCCGGGCAGGATGTCGAAGTCGAAGGTGTCGACCTCGACCGAGCTGTAGATCCCGACGGCGCGCGTGACCGCGTTCTTGTACTGCTTGTAGGGTGAGCTGTCGATCTGCTCGCGGTTGAGCTTGCCCCGCCGGACCAGCTCGTTCATCAGCGAGTGGTCCTCGGTGAGCACGTGGCACTGGTTCTGGCGCGCGAGGTAGACGCGGCTGTCGCCGACGTGGGCGATGAAGCCGCGCAGCTGGTCGCCGGAGCCCGCGATCAGGAGCACGGTGGCGGTGGTGCCCATGCCGCGCTTGTCGGCCTCGGCTTGCGCGCGCGCGTGGACGGCGCCGCACGCGGCCTGCACGGCGTGCTCGAGCACCTGCAGGATCTCGTAGACCTGCACGCCCGGGTGATCGACGCGGTAGCGGTCGATCAGGTCCCGGCGGTTGTTCACCGCGTCACGGATCTCGTGGACGGCGATCGAGGAGGCGACCTCGCCCGCGGCGTGGCCCCCCATGCCGTCGGCGACCATGAACAGCCGGAGCTTCTTGTCGATGAGGAAGTTGTCCTCGTTGTGTTTGCGCAGGCGACCGATGTCGGTCAGGGCCGCAAACGAGAGCTCCATCTCCGGCAATCTAACATCACTCGCAGCCGGTCGTCGCGCATCGGCCGAGCACACCGGGGGCCAGTTCGACCTCGACCAGCTGCTGGACCAGGCTCGCGTCCCACAGCCCGGGGTAGATCCGGCCGCCGATCACCACGGCCGGGGCCGAGGCCACCCCCGCCCGCCGGGCCTGGACGATCCACTCGAGGCTGGTGCTGGCCAGCCTCGCCCGACAGGCCGACAGCTGCCGTCCGTCGACGCCGAGGCGGGCGGCCACGCTGTCGATCAGGGCCTCGGGGGAGCCGCTGCGGGGCGGGGTCCGGACCAGCTGCAGGTAGGTCTCGGTCATCCAGGCCCAGCCGGGGGAGGCGTCGAGATCGTCCGGGCTCGACCCGATGCGCTCGGCGCACAGCGCGGCATCGGCGAGCAGCGTCAGCGCCGCGGCGTCGTCGCGCGTGACGTCGAAGAACGGCGCCCACACGATCCGGACCTCGCCGCGGAACGTATCGGCGATCCGCCGGGCGAACCTCATCGCGTTGAGGCAGGTCGGGTCGGTGGGGCGGCACACCAGGATCACCGGCAGCGCGTCCCGGGCGCCGTCGCCGAACGCGGGCATCCCGGCGATCGCCAGGGGCGGGGCGGCGAGGGGGTGATCGAACGACTCGGCCGCCAGCTCATCGCCGTCGGTGGCGCCGCTCGTGATCACCAGGGGCGCCTCGGCCTGGAGCGCGCGCGCGTCGAACACGGCGGGCAGGTCCGGGCGGGCGACCCCGCGGTCGACGAGGTCGCGGGCCCGCTCGAGCGCGTCGGCGTACGCGGCCTCGTACTCGGTCTCGCCCATCGATGACAGCGAGCGCGGGGCCGGCTTGCTGTTGAAGAACACCATCGGCGAGGTCGTGCCGTGCAGCCGCTCGAGGCGGCGCTCGTTGGCGTCGAGGACGTCGCGGTAGCGGTCGTCGCTGATCGCCCGCTCGGCGCGCGCGACGTCGAGCCCGACCCGGCGCCCGAGCTCGAGCATCTGCTCGCGCGTCAGGCTCTGGCGCTGTGCCTGGACGAGCCCGACGAACTCGAAGAACCGGCCCTGGGCGTACGCCTCGAGCGCGAGCGTGGGCAGGAGCGGCCCCGGGGGCTGCGCGCCGCGCCGGACCACCCGGTAGATCACGCGCACGCTGGTCGGATGGCGCTGCTGGAGCTGCTCGATCAGCCGGAACGCCGCGAACCGCTGCGAGTTGACCGAGGGCGCGAAGTACACCTCGACGGTGACGAGCGCGTCGACGGGGCCGCGGACGGGCATCGTGGTCGGGTCGTAGTGCTCGACCCGCACGACCTGGCCACCCGGGGCGGCGCCGGCCGGGGGGACGCGCGGGGCGAGGGCGAGCGCCGCCGCCACGGCGAGGGAGCGGCGCGCGGCGTGCATCACGTCGCCGGTGCCTCGTCGCTGACCGTGGCAGCCGCTGCGTTCGCCTCGGCGGTGTCCGCGTCCGTCTCCGGAGCCTCGTCCGGATCCGCAGGCTCGACGGCGGGCCACAGGTACGCGACGTAGAGACCCGCAGAGACGATCACCCCCAGGAGGAGCGCCAGCACGAACGGAGCCCAGATCACGCCCGGAGCATAGCGCGCGCGCCGGCCTGGTGTAGGCTCGCCGGCGCATGTCCGCCGCGCTGCTCCTGCCCGCCGCCGCGTCCGCCGCGGCCTTCCCGTTCGTCCACCTGGGTGCGATCGGCCCGATCCAGTCGTTCGGCCTGATCGTGGCCGGCGGCGTCCTGTTCGGCGCCTGGCTGCTCCGGCTGTACGCCGAGTGGCACAAGGTCAGCGACGACAACATCCGCGCCCTGCTGACCTGGGTCATGGTGAGCGGCTTCCTCGGCGCCCACCTGTTCAACATGGTCGCCTACGACTGGCACCGGATCGGCGCGGTCGTGGACAACGCCCCGCCGAGCTGGTGGTTCCTGCCCGAGCCGCTGTGGTTCAGCAACTGGCCGCTGCCGCTGCGGATCTGGGACGGCATCTCGTCGTTCGGCGGGTTCATCGGTGGGACCATCGGGTTCGCGATCTTCACGTGGTGGCGCCGGCTGCCCGCGCGGATGATGCTCGACGTCACCGGCGTCGGCCTGCTGCCGGCGTTCTCGATCGGGCGGATCGGCTGCACCGTGGTGAGCGACCACGTCGGGGCGTGGGTCGATCCGGGCTCGTCGTGGGCATTCCTCGCGATGGAGTACCCGAAGACGTTCAACAACGAGGTGGTCCAGCAGCTGATCCAGGACCACCGCCCCGTCGGGGACACCCTCCTGGCGTGGAACCTCGGCCTGATCGAGTTCCTCTACCTCGTCCCGGTCAACCTCCTGGTCCTGTGGATCGCGTTCCGGCCCGGCAAGCGGCCGGCCGCCGGCACGGTGGCGGCGCTGGTGTGCGGGCTGTACGCGCCGGTCCGGTTCTTCCTCGAGTACCTGCGCCCGGTGTCGAGCGACCCGCGCCACCTCGGGCTGACGTTCGCCCAGTGGAGCGCGATGCTGCTGGCCGCCGGCGCCGTCTACCTGATCGTCCGGCTCCGCACGTCCGGGAAGCCGGCCGAGACCATGACGCCGACCTGGCAGGAGGCCCAGGAGAAGCTGCGCGTGATCCTCAAGGAGGAGCCGGTGGCGGCCGCACCCAAGGTCGAGGCCAAGAAGGCCGCCCCCACGGACCCCAAGGACGACCCGATCGCGATCGCCAGGCGCGAGCGCGAGGCCCAGGAGGAGGCGGAGGCCGCCGAGCGCCGCCGCAAGCAGGACGAGGAAGTCGAGCGCAAGGCCCAGGCGGCGAAGGCCGCGACGGCCGCCTCCGACGACAAGAAGTAGCCCGCGCTCGACCGCCGCCGCGCGGGATGTCAGCCGGGGCCGGCACCGCCGCCGCGCGGGAGGTCAGCCGGGGCCGGGACCGCGCCCGGCACCGCCGCCGGAACCGGGACCGGCACCGCCGCCGCGCCCGGCACCGCCGCCGGGACCGCGACCGCCGCCGCCACCGCCGACGGAACCGCGACCGCCGCCGCCACCGGAACCGCGACCGCCGCCGCCACCGCCGCCGGAACCGGGCCCGCGACCGCCGCCACCGCCGCCACCGCCACCGCCCCCGCCACCGCCGCCGGCACCGCGACCGCCGCCGCCACCGCCGCCGGCACCGGGACCGCCGCCGCCACCGCCGACGGAACCGCGACCGCCGCCGCCACCGGAACCGCGACCGCCGCCGCCACCGCCGCCGGCACCGGGACCGCCGCCGGGACCGCGACCGGCACCGCCGCCACCGCCACCGCCACCGCTGCCGCGACCGCCGCCGCCACCGCCGCCGGCACCGGGACCGCGACCGGCACCGCCGCCACCGCCGCCGGCACCGGCACCGGCACCGCCGTCACCGCTGCCTCGACCGCCGCCACCGCCGCCGCGCCGGCACCGCCGCCACCGCTGCCGCGACCGCCGCCGCCGCCACCACCGCCACCGCCGCCACCGCCGCCACCGCCGCCGCCACCGCGACCACCGCCACCGCCGCGGCGGTCCTCCATCTCGCGGGAGATCTCGACATCGTCCTGCGCGGTCAGCGCAACCGCCGCCGCCGCGAGCAGCACGTCCTCGCGCGCCACGTGGGCGCGGTGCGCCGCCGCGAGCTGGTCGGCCGCCTCGAGCAGCGCCTTGCCCGCGGCCGGTCGGGCCTGATCGTCGAGCCCGTGCGCTGCGGTCGCGACCGCCTGCTGGAGGGCGAGCTGCGTGGGATGCTCGGCAGCGAGGGCGGTCAACTCGGCGGCGAGGTCGGGGCGCCGGGTCGCGAGCCGCGGGAATACCGAGACCTCCTCGTCGAGGAAGTGCCGGGGCACCGCGCGCTCGAAGTAGCGGAGCGCGTCCTCGATGCGGTGGTGGTCATCGGCGTCGGGGCGGCCGGCCGCGAACCGGCGCGCGGCGTCGAGCAGGGCGGCGAGGACCTCGTCGTGGCGGCGGTGCGACCGCTCGAGTTGCGCGAGACAGGTCAGCTCCATGCAACGACGAGGATCCCTCAGCGCTCGAGCGGTCACAAGCGATCGCCGTCGTTTACACGATGTGCGCTTGCTTGCTAGATCTGCGCCCATGCCCGAGAACGTCGTCATCATCGGAAGCGGACCGGCCGCCCACACCGCCGCGATCTACGCTGCGCGCGCGAACCTGAACCCCGTCCTGTTCGAGGGCTTCATGGCCGGGGGCATCGCCGCCGGGGGCCAGCTGACCACCACGACCGAGGTCGAGAACTTCCCGGGCTTCCCCGAGGGCGTCGACGGCACCGAGCTGACCGAGCGGTTCCGCGCGCAGTCGGTGCGGTTCGGCACCCGGATCTTCACCGAGACGGTGACCAAGATCGACCTGTCGCGCGGCCCGTTCCGGTACTCCACCGACGAGCAGGAGGGCGAGGCACGCGCGATCATCATCGCGACCGGCGCCACCGCCAAGCGCGACGACGTCCCGGGCACCCGCGATGGCGAGCTGTGGCAGAAGGGCGTATCCGCGTGCGCCGTGTGCGACGGCGCGCTGCCGATGTTCCGCAACAAGCCGATGTTCGTGGTCGGCGGCGGTGACTCGGCGATGGAGGAGGCCAGCTTCCTCACCAAGTTCGCGTCGAAGGTCTACATCGTCCACCGCCGCGACGAGCTGCGCGCCTCCGCGATCATGCAGGCGCGCGCGAAGGCCAATCCGAAGATCGAGATGCTGCTGTCGCACAAGGTGCTGAGCGTCAGCGGCACCAGCGCCGTCGAGGTGGTCCGCGTCGCCGACCTCAAGACCGGCGTCGAGCGCGACATCCCGGCCGCCGGCCTGTTCTTCGCGATCGGCCACATCCCCAACACCGCGTTCCTCGGCGGCCAGGTGGCCACCGACGAGCAGGGCTACATCATCACGACGCCCGGCACCACGTACACCTCGATCCCCGGGGTGTTCGCGGCCGGCGACTGCCAGGACAAGAAGTACCGCCAGGCGATCACCGCGGCCGGCTCGGGCTGCGCGGCGGCGCTCGAGGCCGAGCACTTCCTCGCCTCGCACTGACGCAGGTGGGGCGCTGCGGGGCCGGGCGGACCGCGGGAATGCCGGCGGCGACAGCCGCGGTAGTCCCCCCGGTACCCTCCATGCCACACTCCATGCATCCCGTGAGCCGACCCACCTCACCGCCACGCCACCCCGGCGAGGGCCTGCTGACCAAGCTCCTCGCCGTGCTGCTCCTGCTCGTCGCAGGCGCGCTGGTGTTCACCGTGATCCAGCAGCGGCGCCAGCCGATGCGCGTGATCTCGGTGGAGCCGCGCCCGGTCGCGATGCGCTCCGACGACAAGCTCGGCGCCGACGAGCAGACCACCATCGACGTGTTCGAGAAGTTCTCGCGCTCGGTGGTCCACATCACCAGCCTCGAGGCGCACCGCGACCGGATGACGCTCGACGTCACCGAGATCCCCCAGGGCACCGGCTCGGGCTTCGTGTGGGATCAGACCGGGCACATCATCACGAACTTCCACGTGATCGCGCATGGCAACCGCGCGTCGGTCACCCTCAACGACGGCACCACCTATGCCGCCAGCATCGTCGGGACGGCGCCGGACAAGGACCTCGCGGTCCTGCGCATCGACGCGCCCGCCCAGAAGCTGCTGCCGCTGCCGATCGGCCAGTCCTCGGCGCTCAAGGTCGGCGCCAAGGTGCTCGCGATCGGCAACCCGTTCGGGCTCGACCAGACGCTGACCACGGGCGTGATCTCGGGCCTGGGCCGCGAGATCAAGAGCATGACTCAGCGGTCGATCTTCGACGTGATCCAGACCGATGCGTCGATCAACCCGGGTAACTCCGGTGGGCCCTTGCTCGACAGCGCGGGCCGGCTGATCGGCATCAACACCGCGATCTACTCGCCGTCGGGCGCCAACGCGGGCATCGGGTTCGCGGTGCCCGTCGACACCATCAACGCGATCGTCCCGCAGTTGCTGCGCGACGGCAAGCTCGTGCGCCCGGGCCTCGGCATCAACATCCTGTCCGACCAGGTCGCCCGCCAGCAGGGCATCGAGGGCGTCGTGATCCTCGGCGTCGCGGCGGGCGGTGCGGCGGACAAGGCCGGGCTCAAGGGCACCGTGCCGGCGCAGGGCGGATGGGCGATCGGGGACGTGATCGTGCGGATCGACCAGACCGACGTGAAGCGCTCCGGGGACCTGTTCCGCGCGATCGACGCGCACAAGGTCGGCGATGAGGTCGAGCTCGTGATCTCGACCCAGGGCGCGCGCCGCACCGTCAAGGTGACGCTCCAGCCGATCCCGTAGCGTGCGCGCCCCGGGCACGTGTGGGAATGTGCCCGCGTGACCCCACCGAAACGCCGGCTCGGCCTGGCCGTGACCGCGGCGATCGTGATCGCCAACATGATCGGGACCGGGGTGTTCACCAGCACCGGGTTCCAGGCCGCCAGCCTCCACGATCCCCTGACGATCCTGGCGTGCTGGGTGGTCGGCGGCGTGCTCGCGCTGTGCGGGGCCGCGGCCTACGCCGAGCTCGGCTCGATCATGCCGCGCGCCGGCGGCGAGTACGTCTACCTCCGCGAGGCGTTCCACCCGGTCGTCGGGTTCATGAGCGGGTGCGTGTCGCTGACCGCCGGGTTCTCGGCGCCGATCGCCACCGCGGCGCTCGCGTTCTCCTACTACGTGACCACGCTGGTGCCGTCCCTCGGGGGTGCCCCGTGGGTGCACGGCCTGATCACGTTCGGGCCGCAGCAGGTGGTGGCGATCGCGCTGATCGCGGCGATCACCGCGCTCCACTCGTTCGACACCAAGGTGGGCGGGACGGTGCAGGCGGTGTTCACCGCCGCCAAGGTGGTGCTGATCGCGCTGATCATCGGGGCCGGCCTGCTCGTCGGTGACGGCAGCTGGGGCAACTTCGCGAGCCAGCAGGGCGGCCTCGCCAACCTCGGCACCACCGCGTTCGCGACCTCGCTGATGTACGTCAGCTTCGCGTACTCCGGGTGGAACTCGGCCGCGTACATCGCCGACGAGGTGGAGCAGCCCGAGCGCAACCTGCCGCGCGCGCTCCTGCTCGGGACCGGCACCGTGATGGCGCTGTACGTCCTGCTCAACCTGGTGTTCCTCTACGCGGTGCCAGCGCGCGTGCTCGGCGGCGTCGACGGCGGCGGCCCGGTGTACGAGGTCGGGGACCGCGCCGCGAAGGCGCTGTTCGGCGCGAGCGCGGGCCACCTCGTCAGCTCGGTGATCGCGATCGCGCTGGTGTCCTCGGTGAGCGCGATGGTGATGGCCGGTCCGCGCGTGTACGCCGCGATGGCGGCCGATCGCGGCCTGCCGCCGGTGCTCGCGCGGCACAACCGCCGCGGCGTGCCGGTGGTGGCGGTGCTCACGCAGGGCGTGATCGCCACCGCGTTCGTGCTCGTCGGCGACCTCGGCAAGCTGATGCGGTACGTCGGGTTCTCGCTCGCGATCTTCGCGGCCCTGACGGTGGCGTCGGTGTTCGTGCTGCGGCGCCGCGGGCTGCGCGCCGCGTACCGCACGTGGGGCTACCCGGTCACGCCGATCGCGTTCATCGCGCTGTCGGCGTGGATCGCGTACTCGCAGATCCGCTCGAACCCGGCCGAGAGCGCGATCGCCGGCAGCGTGCTGGTCGTGGCGGCGCTGTTGTACGTGTTCGTGGTGCCCCGCCCGGCTGCCGGCCCCGACGCCCCCGCGGCCTGATCCGGCCCGCCGATCCAAGGATCGCAGCCCGGCGAGCGTCTATGCTCGCACCATGACCGTCCGCACCACGCTCGCCGCCGCCCTCGGCATCGGCCTCACCCTGGCCACCCCGCACGTCGCTGACGCGTTCTGCGGGTTCTACGTCGCCGGCGGGGACCAGGCCCTGTTCAACGACGCCACCCAGGTGGTGCTGATGCGCAAGGGTACGCGCACGGTGCTGTCGATGCAGAACAACTACCAGGGGCCGCCGTCGCAGTTCGCGATGGTCATCCCGGTGCCGGTCGTGCTCAAGGAGGCGGACGTCAAGACGCTGCCGCGCGACGTGTTCGCCAAGGTCGAGGCGATGGGCGCGCCCCGGCTCGTCGAGTACTGGGAGCAGGACCCGTGTAACCCGGATCCCCCCCACGACAAGAGTGTGGCGATGCCGGCGGGGGTAGCGATGGCGATGGAGGAGAGTAGCGTGCGCGGCGGCGGCCTCGGCGTCACCGTCGAGGCCCAGTTCACCGTCGGCGAGTACCAGATCGTGATCCTGTCGGCCAAGGACTCGACCGGGCTCGACACCTGGCTGCGCCAGGAGAACTACAAGATCCCCGCCGGTGCCGAGCCGCTGCTCCGCCCGTACGTGGAGGCGGGGTCCAAGTTCTTCGTCGCCAAGGTCGACCCGACCAAGGTCACGTTCGAGGGCAACCGCGCCCGGCTATCCCCGCTGCGGTTTCACTACGACAGCGACGAGTTCGCGCTGCCGATCCGGCTCGGTCTCGCCAACTCGTCGGGCACCCAGGACCTGATCGTCAACGTGCTCGCGCCGCAGCAGCGCTACGAGGTGGCCAACTACGCCAACGTCACGATCCCGACCAACATCGACGTCACGCCCGACGTGCGCGACAGGTTCGGCGCGTTCTACGCCGCGCTGTTCGACAAGACCGTCGAGAAGAACCCGCGCGCGGTGATCACCGAGTACGCGTGGCAGGCGACCACCTGTGACCCGTGCCCGGGGCCGGCGCTCGACCAGGGCGACTTCCTCACCCTCGGCGCCGACGTGCTCGACGGCCCCGGCGGGCAGGTCGCGCCGTACCAGAACGCGGACTTCGTGCTGACCCGGCTCCACGCGCGGTACGGCAAGGACATCACGGACGACCTGCGGTTCAAGGAGGTCGGGCCGATCGTCGGCGGGCGCGAGATGCGCGAGGGCGGCAAGCTCGAGGAGCGGTCGAAGCCGTCGGACTACAACAACTTCCAGGGCCGCTACGCGATCCGGTACCCGTGGACCGGGCCGATCAAGTGCGACAAGCCGCAGCGCGGCGTGTGGGGCGGGCCGCCGTCGGAGGTCGCGTCGCGCCCGGGGTTCCAGGGCGGCGGCACCAAGGCCGCGCTCGACCTCGCGTACGCGCCCCGCGGCACCGTCCAGCTCGCCGCCGCGGTGACCACGGACGTCCCCGAGATCGGGGTCCGGGCGCAGGCTGGCGGCACCGCGGGCGCCCCGAGCACCGCCCCGAGCACCGCCCCGAGCACCGGAAGTGCGGGCGCCGGGGCTGCGGGCTCGACCCCGGCGACCCCGGCGACCCCCGCCAAGAAGGGCGGCTGCGGGTGCCAGACCACCGAGCCCCATGGGATGCTCGGGGGGCTGGTGGTCGTCGGCGCGGGCCTCGTCCTGGGGCGCCGCCGCCGCCGCCGCGCCAGCGGGTCGTGACAGCGCGTTCACGGGGCATTCACAGGCATTGGTAGACCGACCGGCGGGGGCCGAGCGTTAGACCACGGACGCATGCAAGGAGAGCAGGGGAACTCATGAGCAAACTCGCGATCTCGCTGGGCGCCGTGGCGCTCGCGCTGGCCGGCACCGCCGGCACCGCCGACGCGTTCTGCGGCTTCTACGTCAGCGGCTCCGGCGAGAAGCTGGCCGCCGACGCCACCCAGGTCGTGCTGATGCGGCAGGGCACGCGCACCGTGCTGTCGATGCAGAACGACTACAAGGGCCCGCTCGCAGACTTCGCGATGGTGGTGCCGGTCCCGGTCGTGCTCAAGGAGAGCGAGGTCAAGACCCTGCCGCGCCACGTGATCGCCAACGTCGACTCGCTGGGGTCGCCGCGCCTGGTCGAGTACTGGGAGCAGAACCCGTGCCCGGTGCCGCGCCCCGATCGCGACGAGTCGTCCGACATGTCGATGGCGCCGAGCGCGGCGGGCCGGGGAATGTCCGAGGAGCGCGAGCTCCGCAAGAGCACGGTCAAGATCGAGGCCCAGTTCCAGGTCGGCGAGTACAAGATCCTGATCCTGTCGGCCAAGGAGGCCACCGGCCTCGAGATGTGGCTGCGCGACAACGGCTACCAGATCCCCGCCGGGGCGGAGCCGCTGCTGCGCCCGTACGTCGAGGCCGGCTCGAAGTTCTTCGTCGCGAAGGTCGATCCCAAGAAGGTGACGTTCGAGGGCAACCGCGCCGTGCTGTCGCCGCTCCGGTTCCACTACGACAGCGACGAGTTCGCGCTGCCGATCCGGCTCGGCATGGCCAACTCCACCGGCACGCAGGACCTGATCGTCAACATCATCTCGCCCGACAAGCGCTACGAGGTCGCGAACTACCCCAACGTCACGATCCCGACCAACTTCGACGTCAAGGACGCGGTCCGCACCCGGTTCGGTGAGTTCTACGCCGCGCTGTTCGACAAGACCCTCGAGAAGAACCCGCGCGCGGTCGTCACCGAGTACGCGTGGACGGCGCAGCCGCAGCTCAAGTGCGACCCGTGCCCGCCGCAGGTCCCCGCGGACGCGGACATGTTCACGCTCGGCGGCGACGTCCTCGGCGGCCAGATCGCGCAGGGCTACTACGTGCTGACCCGCCTGCACGCGCGCTACGGCAAGACCGACATGACCGATGACCTGCGGTTCCGCGAGGCGGCGCCGATCAGCGGCGGGCGCGAGAACTGGAGGGGCAAGGGGCTCGAGTACGGCGCCGTGCCGTCGAGCCAGAACTTCTTCCAGGCGCGCTACGCGATCCGCCACTGGTGGACCGGCGCCATCACCTGCAAGAGCCCGCAGCGCGGCGTGTGGGGCGGTCCGCCCGACGGGGGCGCGCAGAACACGATCGCCGCGAGCAAGCTCGCGTACGTGCCGCGCGGCCAGCTCGCGCTGCCGACCCTGATCCAGCGTGACCTGTGGGAGATCGGCGTGAAGAAGGCACGCAGGGCCCCGCGCCCGGCGCCGGCGCCGTCGCCGTCGCGCGGTGGTGGGGGTGGCGGGTTCGCCACGCCGCCCGGCCCGCGCGCCATGAGCTTCGGGTTCGGCGCGCTCGCCGGCCTCGCGCTGCTCGGCCTGTCCCGCGTCGTCGGCCGCAAGCGGAGCTGAGCGGCGCCACCGGCCCGATAGCGAACCCGGAGACGATGATGCCCCGCCGCGTCGACACCACCGCCACCGGGACCGCCACCGGGACCGCCACCGGGACCGCCACCGGGACCGCCACCGGGACCGCCACGCGGACCGCCGCGCCGACCGCCACCGGGACCGCCGCGCCGACCGCCACCGGGACCGCCACGCGGACCGCCAGCCGGACCGCCACCCGGCTCGCGCGGATCGCCACGTTCACGGCAGCCGGGGCGCTCGGGTTCCTGGCCGCGTGCGGCAGCGCCGAGGCGCCGCGCGCCGTCGATCCGGTGGTGACCGCGCGCCTGGCCACGCCGCGCCTGCCGTCGGTGCCGGGCGCGTTCGCGCCGAGCCTGGTGGCGCTCGCCGGGACCGGGGCCACCGGTCCCGAGGCGGTGTCCGACGGCACGCAGCTCGCCGACGTCGACAGCTGCGCGACCTGCCACCCGGACGCGGCGGCGCAGTGGGCGACCAGCGCGCACTCGTTCGCGTCGTTCGGTAACCCGATCTACCGCGCCAACGTCGAGCAGGTCCGCCACGACCTCGGCGCGCCGGCGAGCCGCCACTGCGGCGGCTGCCACGACATGCCGCTGATGGTCGACGGGCTGATGACCTCGGGGGGAGCCATCCCCGCCGAGGACCTGCGCGCGCACTCCGGCGTCACGTGCCGGCTGTGCCACGGCATCACCGAGACCACGAAGGACGGCAACGGCAGCTACGTGTGGTCGCGCGCCCCGATGGAGGCGCCGAACGTCGACGACGCCGGCTCGGTCGCGCGCCACAAGCGCCAGGTTCAGCTGCGCTCGCAGGGCACCGAGCTGTGCGTCGGCTGCCACCGCGGGTTCATTTCGGCGGACATGGGCATGCCCGTCCACCTGTCCGGCCTCGACGAGTCCGGCATGTGGCGCGGCTCGGCCTACACCGGCAACGGCATGATGCGCGTCGACACGGTCACCAAGCAGACCTGCATCGACTGCCACATGGAGCGCGAGCCCGCGTCGGCGGAGGAGGCGGGCGCGCACGGCGGCACGATCGCGTCGCACCGGTTCCTCGGGGGCCACACCTGGATGGCGGGCATGCGCGGCGACGACGCGCACCTCGCGCGGCTGCGCACCAAGCTCGTCGGCGTCGCGTCGATCGACGTGGCGGGCGCGCGGCTCGAGGCGCCGGGTGGCGCGACCTGGCACCTGCCGGCCGATGGCGCGCCGATCGTCCCGGGTACGCGGCTGTCGCTCGACGTCGTGCTCCGCAACCTGGGCGCGGGGCACCGGTTCCCGGGCGGCGTGCTCGACATCCAGGACACCTGGGTCGAGGTCGAGGTCACCGATCGCGCCGGGGTGCGGATCGCCGCCTCGGGGCTGACCCACGCCGAGGATCCCGCCGACGAGGACACCCACGTGCTGCGCACGCTCGTGGTGAACGAGCAGGGCAAGATCCTCGAGCAGCACGAGATGGCGGCGTTCCGCACGCAGATCGCCACCCAGACGCTCGCCCCGCGCGAGGCCCAGGTCACCCGCTACGCCTTCGATATCCCCGCCACGCTGGCCCCCTCGCGGCTGCCGCTGACCGTGACGGCCCGCCTGCGCCACCGCAGCCGCACCCTCAAGATGCAGGCGATCGTGTGCTCCACCGCGCGCACCACCGAGGGCGCGGCGTTCCTGTCCGGCGCGGCGGGCGCGCGCGACGTCACGCTCGATCCGTGCCGCCCCCAGCCGATCACCGAGATCGCCGAGGCGCGCGTCCAGCTCGGCGCCGGCGCGCGGCCGACCGCCGCCAGTCTGCGGCCACGCTGGGAGCGCCTGTACGAGCACGGCATGGCGCTGGTCGGCACCGTGACCGAGCGCCTCGAGGAGGCCCGCGCCGTCCTCGACGCCGCGCTCGCCGCCGTCCCGGTCGGCCAGACCCCGGCCGACCGCAAGGCCCGCGCGATGGTCCTGGTCCAGCTCGGCTGGGTCGCGGCCAGGCAGGGGCGGGCGGACGACGCGCTCGCCCTGGTCGCCGAGGCGCGCGCGCTGCTGCCCGCCCCCGGCCCACCGGTGCTCGACGCGATCGCCACCGACGCCCTCGCCCGCGTGTGGCGCTGGGAGGAAGCCGTCGCGCCCGCGAAGACGTGCACCGAGCGTGCCCCCGAGAACGCCACCGCGTGGATGATGCTCGCGCGTGTGCTCGGCTCGACCGGCGACAACGCGGGCGCCCTCGACGCGGCCACCCGCGGCCTCGCCCTGTCCCCGCGCGATCCGGATCTCCTGCGCAGCCAGGCCACCGCGCTCGGCGGCCTCGGGCACCCGCTCGCCGAGGCCGCGCTCGCCGCCTACGACCGGTTCCGCTCGCCCGATAGCTCCGCCGAGCTCCGCATCCAGTGCGCCGCCGACTCGGTCCGCTGCGCCCGCGACCGCGAGCAGGGCCGGACGTTCGAGCTGCGCTGAGCTCAGCCGAGCGCGGCCGGACACGCACCAGCGGCCGAGCCGTGATCGAGCGGAGCGGCGTGGCTCGCGCAACGGTCACGCGGCGCACCGGGCTCACCGAGGTCCCCGGCGTTCAGCGCCCGATCGCCTCCACCGCCGCACGGAGATCCGCGGTGAGGGTGCTGAAGCTCTCCGAGCTTGCGTCCCAGAACAGGGTGCGCGTGCCGGTCTTGTCGAACACGAACGTGTCGTGCTTGACCGCACCTGCCTGCATCTCTGCCCAGGCCTGGCGCCCCGGGCTCGGGTCCCGGAAGATCGAGAACGGGACGAGGGTCACGAAGTCGGTCGCGTTCTGATCGGACAGCACGACGACCTCCACCGGATAGCCCTCGGCGATCAGTTGCTCGGACAGCGTCTTGAGGGTCCCAGCCTGGGACCGGCAACCACTTCAAAAACCTTCGAGGAGCGAGACGATGATGATCTTCTGGTTGAACGTCGCCAGGCCATAGGTCTGGCCCACCCGGGGACTCGCAGGTTGGATGTCCTCGAGCATCCAGGTCGGCAACCCGATCTGGGCGGCGTCGATGGCCGGCAGGTTGGTGTCCGCCACCACCGGGTCTGCGTCGCCAGGTGAGCTCGCGGGGCCTGACTCGCTGCTCCCACACGCCGCGATCATCGCGAACGCACCCGACAGGGACAGGCGTGCTGCACGCATCGCTGGATTCATCGCTCGACTCATTGCTCGACTCATTGCTCGACTCATTGCTCGACTCATTGCTCGACTCATTGCTCGACTCATTGCTCGACTCATTGCTCGACTCATTGCTCGACTCATTGCTCGACTCATTTGGTGGCTCTCCTCTGGCGATCCACGACCTCGACGACCCGGAGCGCGTCCGCGCCGGTCAATAGCTCGATCCGGGCTCCCGTTCGATCGAAGATCTCGATCACGGGGAGGCCTTGTGCTCCGGTCGGAAGCACGGGCGCCTGTTCACCAGGCCACTCGGTCGCGTCGATCTTGATGATCCGGACGTCGGGCCACCGCGCCGACGCGGCGGCCAGCGCCCGCGAGATCTCTGTGCACGGTGCGCACCACGTCGCCCAGTAGTCGACCACCGTGATCTGGTGGCTGGCCGCGGGCGCAGCGATCGCAGGCGCCGGTGGGCGGCCGAGCCGCGCGGCGTACGACAGCGCAACGAAGCCGCCAGTCTGCGGCACCAGCTGATTGCCCGTGACGTCGTTGATCACGGGGATCCGGAGCCCGGCGACCAGCGACATCCCACCGGGTAGCTTGAACCAGGCGGCGGGAGACACCGACCACTGCAGCCCGCCAACGTTGGCCGAGGTCAGGCGGGCTTGCTGCATGAACGGATCCGGCTCGGTCGCCCCGGCCCGCCACTGCACGTCCGTCGACGCGACCGCGGACAGCCAGGGCGTGATCGAGGCGATCTGAACACCTGCGGTTGCCCGTAGCTCGGGACCCCAGTCAAAGCCGTCGCTGGCGCGGCCGAGGGGGACCCGCCCGCTGAGCTGGGCAACCATCGAGGTCCGGGGCGTGAGGCCGAGGCGGCTGTCAATCTCGGCGATGCCCCACACAACCCCGCGACCCAGGGTCAGGGCGTTCGCCTCGGGCGCCAGGTTGGCGGCCCCGCTGCGCGCGACGTAGGGTCCGGAGGGAACCACGCCGCCCAGCGTGATGCTCGTGGTGGGGCGGGACAGCCATCGACCGAGCCCTTGACGCGCCCGAACCTCGAGATCCCCGAGGCCCTGATCTGTGCGGCGCCCCAGGATGGACGAGGTGGTCAGCGAACCGAACGGCAGCTGGAGGTCGAGCGTGGTGCCAGTGGGCGCCGAGACCTGAAGCTGGGCCGTGCCCAGGTGGACATCGATCGCGAGCTCGTTCGGGTTGGCCGCCTCGGTCGTGCCTTGCTGCAGCTTGCCGTACGGCACGAACGTGTAGCCCGCACGGCCGCTGATCGACCACGCGTCCTTGGCCACCGCCTCCTCGACTCCGTTCGCTCCACCCGGGAGCGCTGGGTTCACTCAGGTCGTGCATTGAGCGGCGGCGGGACGACCCCCGCCGGCCAGCCCCATC
This sequence comes from Kofleriaceae bacterium, assembly GCA_964203225.1. Taxonomy (GTDB): domain Bacteria; phylum Myxococcota_A; class Polyangia; order Haliangiales; family Haliangiaceae; genus JABFXX01. The sequence goes on along the minus strand of CAXNMK010000024.1, from coordinate 4,902 downwards.
ACCAATCCGAGCGCGGTCGCCGCACGGCGTGTCAGACAGGACGGGTGCATGAAGCCTCACCGTAACACGTCCGTATGCGGCGAGCCGCTGGCGCGCGTAGAGGTTGGTCGGGTTGACGCGCGCGGCCGTCGATCGCCCCGACGCGTCCACACCGCGCGGACTGCCACCGCGTCGAGATCGTCGGCGAGTCCTTCCGCATGAAGTGTCAGGGCTGTCCGAAGGCTGACGTGTCAGCGATGTACGTGATCTGTACCCACCCCCGCACCAGGCCTCAACTGCCAGCATCGGGGTCTCGAAAAAATATCGGAGAAATACGTTGAATGGCACTGAGCGGGTGCACAGGATGGCTGCATGGTGAAGGGCACCAGTCGGCGTCCGCGGTGGCGCGTGCTGAAGGGACGGGCGGGGCGTCCGCAGGGTGAGTTGTTCGCGCCAGCGGCGAAGCGCCGGCGGAAGCCCGGGGCGCGGAAGGTGGGCCGGCCCCCGAAGGGCGCGCGGGCGGGGTCACCTCACAAGGCGCGGGAGGCGTTCAAGGCGACGGAGCCGGTGCACGTGGTGCTGCGGGTGCACGGCGACATCGTCGAGGGCGGGGGGCTGCGGAAGCGGCGGCTGTACGCGGCGATCCGCACGGCGACGATCGTCGCGGCGAAGTGGGAGGACTGCCGGATCGTGCACGCGAGCGTGCAGCAGTCGCACATCCACCTGCTCGTCGAGGCGGCGAGCAAGCAGGCGCTGGCGCGGGGGATGAAGGCGTTCCAGATCAGCGCGGCGAAGCAGATCAACGCGGTGATCAGCCGGGCGCTGCCCGTGCGGCGGCGCGGGGCGGTGTTCCCGGACCGGTACCACGCGGAGATCATCCGGTCGCCAAAGCAGGCGCGCCACGCGCTCGCATACGTTCTGAACAACTGGCGGAAGCACCGGGAGGACCAGCGTCCGTTCGCGCGCGGCTGGACGCTGGATCCGTACTCGACGGCGGTGATGTTCGGCGGGTGGAAGGAGCGCGGGCCGATTCTTCGGCTGGACACGCTGCCGCCGGGCTACATGGCGCTGTTCGGGTGGCTCCCGCGGACGTGGCTGCTGACGGTCGGGTGGCGGCGACACGGGCTGGTGTCCGTCGACGAGGTGCCGGGACCCAGGCCAGGCCCACGCGCGGCCTCACGCCGGGCGGCGGCGCCGTCCCGCGGTTGACCTCTGCGCGGCACGGTTAACCCGAGAGCCCTGTGCCGCGCGAGCCGCCAGCCCGCAGCGTCCTCGATGCGAACCTACGGCGAGGTGGGGTCGTTCACGAGACAACCACCGACATGGAGCGTCGGCGCATCACCCGCGCCGCCAGGCCCGAGCAGGGTCGGCATCGCAGGGGCCGCTGGTGAGCGGGTCGCCCGAGCCGTGGATGGGCAGTCGCCTCGCACCCGCCGTCAGCACACATCCCGTCGCCGAGTCGCCGGACATGAGCTGGATGGCCTCGGCGAAGGTTGGCGGCATCCTGGTTGCTTCGTCCCGTGGTCAGCGCGGCCACTGCGAGGCGAGCCGTCGGGTCGCCTGCAAGCGCAGCCACGGCGTCGGGTAGCGCCGGCGGAACCAGGCGCACAGGGCATCGAAGTCCTCGATCTCCTGCGCGGTCCAGGGCGTGGCGACCCGCGCGGCGAACTCCTCGGGCGAGAGCGCGCGCTCCTCGTCGGCGGCGAGCTCGGCACGATCGGCGGCCGACAGCGTGGGGGCGGTCTTCACGGCGTCTCCTTCAGGCGAAGGAGCCACCGGATGTCGTCCGCATCGCGCGGCCTGGCGGCGAACTTCTTCGTGCGGACCAGATCGTCGATGCAGGGGATCGCCACGGGGAGGTCCCCGTCGATGACGACCTGCTCGCGACGCCGCCACACATCGTCGAAGCTCACCAGCTCGCCATCGATGGTCCCGACGGCACGCGCCACCAGGACGTCCACGTGCTCGTCGCCCTCGAGAACGTACCGGCCAACCTGGCGGGCGGCGTCGGGGCTCCGGGTGGGGTGGAGCTCGAGCGGGGCGAGGGCGGCGTTGAACAGCGCCGCGTCGTCAGCGTGGATCCAGAAGTCGTAGTCGCGGGTCATCACTGGCAGGCCCAGGGCGATCAAGGCGCGGCGGCCGATCAACAAGGCGCGGGCGCCACTTCCGGCGATTGCCTGGAAGAACGTGCGCTCGTCGAAGGCGCTGGCCTGCACCTCGCGATCATACGCGGGGGCGGGGCGGGCGGCCATGGCTCACGGCGGGGCGGAGCTCCATGCGTTGATGTCGAACCTGCTCGCCGCGATGGCCGAGGTCACGGGGTCCTTGGGCAACCCGTCGGTGGTGCGTGCCGTCAGGGACGACCGTGCAGCGCGAGTCGCCAGCCCGCGTCGTCCTCGATCCGGACCCACGGCGACGCGGTGTCGTTCACGCGGCACCCACCGACATGGAGCGGCGGCGCATCACCCACGCCGCCGAGCCCGTGGTCGAGCAGCGCGCGGCTCCGGTCGGTGGCGCGGAATCGATCGGCCCTCCAGGCGAACTCGCCGGCGACGATCTCGCGCTCGAGCACGCCGTGCGTGGCCCATGCGCGCAGGCGGTCGATCACGAACAGGTGGAAGGGCTGCGTCAGCCGCTCCTGCCGCTCCTGCGGCAGCCCCCCGACGAGGTTGGCCGTGGTGCGCCACGACGCGTCCGCCCCGCCCAGGAGGAGCGCATCGAGCTCGGACAGGCGGAGGGTTCCCTCCGTGACGCGTGGAAACCACCCACCGTGCAGCTCGGCGCTGCGGGTGAGCTCGGGGAACGCGGTCGAGCCGGTCCGGCGCGCCTCGTCGGCGCATAGCAGCACCGCCTCGCCCGCCGCGACCTCGAGCGACACGCCGGTGAGCGCGCGCCACGCGCCATCGGCCTTGTCGATGCCGCGCAGCGCGAGCATGTCCGAACCTGGCGCCTAGTCCGCGTCGTGGTGCGGGCGCTCGAGGGGCAGCCGGATCTCGAAGGTGGTGCCGCCCGGGCCGGTGACACACCGGATCGTGCCCTGGTGGTTGTCGACGATGCGCTTGACGATCGCGAGGCCGAGGCCGGTGCCGCCCTTGCGGCCGGTCGCGAACAGCTCGAACAGCCGCCCGTGCACCGCCGCCGGGATGCCAGGACCGGTGTCGGTGACCTGGATCAGCAGCTGCGCGTGGCCCGGACGGCCGTGACCGTCGGGCCTCTGCGCGACGTCCTTCGCGAGCAGCACCCGCAGCGTCCCGCCGTCGGGCATCGCCTCGGCGGCGTTGCTCGTCAGGTTGTGGAACACGCGCATCAGCTTCTGCTCGTCGAAGTACGCGATGCCGTCGTAGCGGGTCTCGACGTGGAGGTCGATGCCGCGGCCTGCGACGGCCGCGCCGAGCTGCGTGGCGAGGTCCTCGCCGAACCGGTGCATGTAGACCTTGCGGACGACGAGGTCGGTGTCGCCGCGCGCGAACGCGAGCACCTCGCGGGTCATGCCGGACATCAGCGTGAACTGGCGCTGGATCTGCTGGACGTAGGTCTCGCGCATAAATGCCGAACGTCCGCTACTGGCTGCCGATCTGGATCGCGCTGCCGGGGGTGTGGCTGTGGGCGGCCGATGCGCTGTGGCGGCGCGCCCAGGCGGCGACGACCGCCGACGCCCGCGCGTGGCCGTGGCGGCTCGCCGGTGGCGCGGCGGCGCTGGTGGTGGTCGCCACGCTCGCGTACCAGGTCCGCATCGACATGCGGTACACGATCTTCAGCTACCGCGCGCGCGGCAGCAAGCTGTGGGTCAAGCCCAAGACGGCCGCGCTGTGGGAGGAGGCGTGGGCCTGCCTGACGCACACGCCGCCGGCGGCGATCGCCCAGGAGGATCGCTTCCACATGGGGATGATCACGCAGGTGTATCGCCTGATCGAGAGCGACGCGCGGCCGCTCGCCGACACCTGGTTCATCGGCCCCGACATTGGCCTGGTCGGCTACCTGACGCCGGTCAACGTGTGGGAGCCGCCCGGCCTGTTCACGCCGGACGTCCGCCTCGTCGGCGAGGATCTCAAGCGCACCGGCAAGCTGCCGCCCGCGCTGCTCGACGCTGCCACCCGCCGCCCGATCGCGATGACCGAGCTGTTCGACGGGCGGTGGACGGACGCGATGAAGAAGCACCCGGTGCTGTCGCAGCGGCTCGAGCCGACGGGCGGCTGGAGCTACGTGCGCGAGCGCGGCGCGCCGAAGCCATCGCACACCGAGATCGTCGCGCGCTCCGAGGCCGCGCTCGCCCGGCTGCCGTCGAGCTACTACCTGATGTACCTGCACGGCGGCGCGCTCGGCGCCCAGCTCGAGCGGCGCACCCGGATCGTCCGCGCGCAGCCCTGACTACCCACCGGGCGACTGCGTACGCGCCGCGGGCGCCCCAGGCTGGTCGTCGCGGCACACGATCGCGCGCGCCGGCCCGTACCGGCCGGACGGGCCCTGCACCGTGACGACCCCCCGCGCACCCGCCGCGCAGGGTGAACGTGACGGGCGCGGGCTCGGTGTTGGTGAGCACGAACCGCAGACGCACGTCGGGGCCTTGCTGCCGGCGCTCGATCTCGACGCGCACGAAGCACGGCATGTCGAGCGCCCCGACCGGGGGCCCCGCGTACCTCGGCATCGACGGCGCCGACGGTGGCGGCGGCCCGGCGGGCTGGGCGCCGGCGGCCCCCGCCAGGGCTCCGAGCACGCAGGCCACGCCGATCGCCTTGACCCGCACGCCACCCTCGCGCCCTGGCCGTGCGTGTGCTGCCTGCCGAGTTCGACGCCCGCCATGCGCCGATGTTCACGCGGCCGTGCCGGCCGAGGAGCCACGGGCTGACGGTCAGCGTCAACAGCACGCTGATGAGGACGCGCACGTGGTGAAGTGGTGTCTCCATTCGCGCGACATCTTTCCGG
>CAXNMK010000023.1:0-72007 GCA_964203225.1 Kofleriaceae bacterium | reverse complement strand
CCCAACCGGGTAGCCGATCGTCGAACTATTGATCGTTTGCCTGCTGCAGATACGACAGCAGGCGCGGCTCGATCGCCCGCATCGCCTTCGCGCGATGTGAGAGGTCGCCCTTGGTTCCGACGCCGAGCTCGGCGAACGTCTGGCCGAGCTCCGGGAACAGGAACAGCGGGTCGTATCCAAAGCCTCCGGAACCACGCGGAGCATCGAGCAGGACGCCCTCGCACACACCGTCGGCCGTGATGGTCTCGCTGCCCAGTGGGCCCATGACGTCCGCGAACGCGAGCACGGCGCGAAATCGAGCGGTGCGCTTGTCCGGGGGGACGCTGGCGAGCGCGGCGAGCAGCTTCGTGTTGTTCGCCGCGTCCCCTGCGCCTTCGCCGGCGTAGCGCGCGCTGTAGACGCCAGGAGCGCCGCCGAGAGCGTCGACCTCGAGGCCGCTGTCGTCGGCCAGGGCCGGCAGGCTCGTCGCGCGCGAGACTTCACGGGCCTTCTTGATCGCGTTGCCAACGAAGGTGTCGGCGTCCTCGATGACCTCGGTGATCTCGATGCCGAGGCGCTGAGCTGCTTCGTCGGTGCTGAGCACGTCGACGCCGGGCAACAGCTGGCGGAGCTCGACAAGCTTGCCCTTGTTGCGGGTCGCGAACACGAGCGGGCGCTTCATCCGATGACCTTGCGCTGCGCCATCGCGAGCTCCTTGATGCCGACCGCGGCGAGATCGAGCATCGCGTCGAGCTGCTTGCGATCGAAGGTTCCGCGCTCGGCGGTGCCCTGCACCTCGATCAGGGCGCCGTCCTCACCGCCGACGACATTCATGTCGACGTCCGCCTTGGCATCCTCGAGGTACGGCAGGTCGAGCACGACCTCGCCGCCGACGACGCCGACCGAGACCGCCGCGACCGGCGGCATCAGCGCCGATCGGTCCTTGAGCTTGCCGGTCTGGACGAGCTTGGCGATCGCGAGCGCGAGGGCGACCCAGGCGCCGGTGATCGAGGCGACCCGCGTGCCGCCGTCCGCGCACAGCACGTCGCAATCGACGTTGATCGTGCGCTCGCCGAGCGCGGTGAGATCGACGGCCGCGCGCAGCGACCGGCCGATCAATCGCTGGATCTCCTTGCCGCGGCCGCCGGGATCGCGGCCGGTGCGGGTGTGTGTCGAGCGCGGCAGCATCGCGTACTCGGCGGTCAGCCAGCCCTTGCCCTTGCCGGTCATCCACGCCGGCACCTTCTCCTCGACGCTGGCCGCGCAGATGACCCAGGTGTCGCCGAGCTTGATCAGCGCGGACCCCTCCGCGTGCTTCTGGTAGTGCGGGATGATCTCGAGAGGGCGGAGTTGATCGGGACGACGTCCATCGGCGCGCATGATGGCGGGCAGGCTACCACCACGAACCGGTGTCATCCGCCAGGGTCGAGACATGTCGAGCCCCTCCCCGATGGCGTCTCCGTTGCCCGCGGCGATAGAGCGAACGCGGCATACTCACCGATCCGGCCATCGTGTGGTAAGGGCCCGCGAATGGACATCTCGATCGACCTCGCGGTCGATCCATCCCCGGGGGCGTCGTTGCTCCTCGGTCGCGTACCGACGGGTACGCTCCCTCGTCGCGCCTCGCCCGCGGGGCGGCTCGCCCGCGATCATCGATCGATTTGTCCATTCGCGGGCCCTTACCTATCCTTGCTTTCGGCGTGTCGCCGTCCGGAATCCTAGAACGGCTTTGACGCTCCGACCGCGAGATCATCACCCGCCACGATGTCGTACCGATAACCCTGCTCGACCAGGAACATCTGGCGCTTCGCCGCGAACTCCTGCTCCACTGAGTCGCGCGACACCAGCGTGTAGAACCGCGACGGACGCGCCTTCGGTCGCAGCACGCGGCCTAGCCGCTGGGCCTCCTCCTGGCGCGATCCGAAGGTCCCGGAGACCTGGATGAGCAGCCCGGCGTCGGGCAGGTCGATGGCGAAGTTCGCCACCTTCGACACCACCAGCGCCCGCTCTTCGCCGCGCCGGAAGCGATCGAACAACCGCTCGCGCTCGACCTGCGGCGTGGCCCCCGTGATGAGCGGCAGTCCGAGCTCGCGCGATAGCTCGCCGATCTGGTCCAGGAACTGCCCGATCACCAGCGCCGGCACCCCGGCGTGCTCCGCGAGCAATCGCGCCACGAGCGGACCCTTGGCCGGGTTCTCCGCCGCGAGGCGGAAGCGGTCCCGCTTCGGCGCCAGCGCGTGGGCCACGCGACGCTCGCGCGACAGCTCCACCCGCACCTCGGTACAGGTCGCCTCGGCGATGAAGCCCTGCTGTTCGAGCACCTTCCAGGGCAACTCGAAGCGCTTCGGGCCGATCAGAGCGAAGACGTCGTCCTCGCGGCCGTCTTCGCGCACGAGCGTCGCCGTCAGCCCCAGTCGCCGACGCGCCTGAAGCTCCGCCGTCGCCCGGAACACCGGCGCCGGCAGCATGTGCACCTCGTCGTAGATCACCAGGCCCCAGCCGGCATCACGCAACAGCTTCAGGTGCGAAAACTCCCCTTCGCTCGAAGTCCGATGGGTGAGCATCTGGTACGTCGCCACCGTGATGGGGCGCACGTCCTTGCGGGTTCCGGTGTACTCCCCGACCGCCTCTACCGGGACGTGCGTCTTGTCGATGATCTCGCGAATCCATTGGCGCGCGGCGAAGGTGCTCGTCGTGAGCACCAGCGTGCGCGCCCCGACGCGGCTCATCGCGCCGATGCCCACGACGGTCTTGCCCGCGCCGCACGCGAGCACCACCACGCCGGCGCCGCCGCGCACGCCGCCGCCCACGTGGAAGGCCTCGACGGCCGCCGCCTGGTAGGCGCGCAGCGCGAAGGGCCGGCCGCGCCCGTCGCGGTCACGGAGCGCGATCGCCAGCGGCGCGCCGTCGACGTAGCCGCAGAGGTCCTCGACGGGATAGCCCAGGCGCACCATCGCCTGCTTGAGCGCACCGCGGTCCTTCGCCGCGATGGCAGCGCCCCCCGCGTCGCGCCGCCGAAACAGCGCCGCCGTGGGACCGTCCGCGCCCGCGAGGCCCAGCACCGAAGCATCGTCGCTCGTCAGGAGCAGCTCGTCGTCCGCGCCCCGCACGAGCCGTGTGCGCCCGAACCGCGAGAGCTGATCCCGCACGAGGTCGAGCACCTCGTCCGGCACCGGGTAGCGCGACCAGCGCGTGAGCACTCGCGCGACGGACTCGTAGTCGAGTCCGACCGCGGCGGCGTTCCAGAGCGAGAGTGCGGTGAGGCGATAGGTGTGAATGCGCTCGGGCGAGCGCTCTAGCTGCGCGAAGCCGCCCAGGGCCTCGCGCACCTCCGGGTACGCGGGCCCCTCGACCTCGACGAGCAGCTTCCCGTCGCGCTGCACGATCAACGGGTGGTCGGCGTCGTCGTCGGCCACGGCTCCCTACCGGGTCTCCTCGACGTCGAAGCGGTCGGCGAGCGTTCGGAGCGCCGCCCGCACGCGGGGCAGGTCCGTCGCCCGCACCAGCAGCAGCCCTTCGGCCGCGATCAACCGTGGTCCGTGACCCACCGCATCGAGCGCGTCGAACAGCGCCCGCAGAAGTTTGGGGTCGTCGCTGCGACACCCCACGAGATCATCGATCGCGAAGGTCGCGCGACGCCGCTTCGGGGCCGCGGGCGCACGAGGCGCGCGCGCTGGCGTGCACAGACGCCCCTCACCGGGCGCGAAGCTCGTGGGCCTGTGGGCGACGACGCGGGGCACGCGCTGGCGCTGCTCCAGCACGGCGACGGTGCGCTCGGCGTCACGCGTCACGGCGAAGCCTGTGGGACTCTCAGCCAGCACCAGCTTGCCGAGTTCGGCGCGCACCGCGTCGGCGTCGGGGCCCAGCAGCTCGACCAACGTCACGTCCTTCAGCACGGTGAGCTTCTCCGCGTGGCCCGACCAGGCGTCGAGTTCCGCAGCGACGTTGCCCGGCAGCGCGCGGCCGGTGAGCGCCTGGAGCGCCGGCGCGATGGGCGGCGCCTCGGGATGCGCAGCAACCCACGCGAGCACCCGCTTGCGGTCGATGCGCAGCGCGTGCGTCGGCCACTCCTCCTTCACCGGGAGACAACAGCGGTTGAGCTGATCGAGCTCGCGATCGGGCCAGGACGGGGCCTCGACGATCACATTGAAGTCCGCGAGCACGGTCACGGACACACGGTCGAGGGAGGGGTCACCGCGGACCACCTGCGCCAGCTTCGGCGCGAGCCGGAAGGCGCGCACGCGCTCGAGCGGCAGAGTGTCGCGGTGCGAGCGGGTGCCGAGCTTCACCAGCGCGAGGTCGACGAAGCCGCACTGGTACGGAACCCCCTGAAGGAAGTACTGGAGATAACGACCTTCCACCCGCTCATAGACGTTCGCGGTCGCCTCGGTCAGCGCCTCGGATCGGGAGACCATAGGAGAGATCTCCCGGAAGTTTTGATACAGGTCATCGTGCTCGGCGCGAACGGTCTTGCCGAGTCGCTGATTCCAGGCTGACTGTTCCCTGGTCGGTCGGAGCTTGAGATCCGGCGACAGGATGGCCGCCCGCGCCGTCGTCTTGACGTGTTGGATAAGCGCCTCCATCGGCAGCCACGCGCCCGTTGGCAGCGCGGCCAGGAGTTCGAGGAGCCGCTTGCGCACCGGTGGAAACGTCATCCGCGAGTGCGGCCCCGTCGCGCTACCCCAGGAATCGAAGCGCGGCTCCCGATGGAAGAGTTGCGGCCCGTCGAAGAACTCACTCGGCGCCGTCTCGACCAGTTTGTCGAGGATCGCCCGCTCCTTCTTGAGCGGCGATGAGGCGAGCCAGGCGTCGAAGTGCGTCTCGTTCACCGTGACGTGATTGTCGGGAAACGACGGCTCGTTGCTGGAGTACCCCGCGTAGCTGCCCTCCACATCGAAGCTCACCAGCCCGAGGTCGCGAGCGACGCGCGAGATGTAGTCCGACCAGTCGCCCTCCCCATCGCGCTCGATCGCGCCGGGCTCGCCGGCCCACGACAGAAGCTTCGCGAGCTTGAGCGCCGGACCCTTGGGGATGCCGTTGCTTCGATGGGCGCGCTTGAGGCCTTCGCGACGAACGAAGTCGACGAACAGGTACAGGTCACGACGGAGGTCGACCGCCGACGCGGGGTGCAGTTCGAGCCCCTTGAGCGCCGACGGGGGGAGTGGGGTGAGGGCGGTCACGGCGACCTCCGCGCGACGTAGCCCTCTTTGCGGGCCATCGCGAGCACCTCGTCGAGCCGCCCCGCGAGGCACGCGAGGTAGCGCCCGTCGACGGGACGAACGGCGTCGGCGAAGCGATGCTCGAGCAGCGCGTAGAGCCCGGCGTCCTCGATGCGGAGCAGGCTCAGTCCCTGGTGCACGACGACCTGGCCGCCGCGGCTCTCGACGAGTTCGGCGGCGTCGCGGAAGGCGCGAGACGCAGCGACGAGGCTCGCCCGCACCGTAGGCGCGCAGAGATGCCATGCTCGTCCGAGGCGCACCGGATCGGGCTCGATGACGATGGCGCCGTCGGCGACGGAGGCGCGCGCCACGGAGGCGGCCTGGAGGAGGGGACCGATACCGGACTCGGCCGGAATGACCCGAGCGCCCTTCGGAGAGGTCGCGAGTCCGAGCGTTCCGCGCGTGGTGGCCGGGGCCGAGGATGGGAGGCGAAAAATCGGGTCGCGTCGCGGACGATCGAAGCGCAGGACGAAGCCCGCGGCGACGCCATCGTCGAGGAAGCTCCGGACGTCGGGGGGCTTCACTTCGAAGCCCAGTTCGGAGAGGGCAACGCTGAGCGAGTCGGCCGTGCACGCGGTCGCGGTCGCGAGGCTGCCCAGGATCTGGACGGCAACGGAACCCGTCGGGACCGTCGCGGTCCTGGGTGTGGGGAGGCCAGTCTGAAAGAGCGTGTACGCGCGCTGTGCGATGCGCGCGCCGTCGGGCTGGTCGACGCCGGAGAGGCTCAGGACGCCTGCCTTGAGGGTGATCGTCGCGGCGATCTGGGAGGCGAGCGCGTCGGTGCCCGCGCGCGGCTTCGCCCCGGCGAACAGGCCGACCGCGCGGGCCAGAATGTCATCGAGGTCGCCCTGGCGCGCGGCGCCCTGGACGCTGTGGACCTCGACGGGGAAGGGCGGCAGGAACCGCGCGAAGGTTGACGGGAACACCAGATGGAACCGCGCGAAGCGGCTCTTGTCACCGTGCTCGTCGGCGCGCTCCACGGCGAGCGCCACGCCGCGGGAGAGCAGCCCGTTGGACGCCTCGCGCCACAGCGAGCGGAAGTCGAACCTCGCGTAGATGCTGCGCATGGCGGGGTCGATGGCCCGCGCGACGACGCGCAGCGACACGGGCTCCGCTGCAGCGGCGACGAGATGCAGGACCTTGAGCCAGCGGGGTTCGAGCGCGGCCATCGCTTCGACGACGCCGACGGGCTCGAGGAAGCGCGCTGACGACGACTTCGCGAGGGCGTCCTTGCCGACACCGGCGAGCGGAAAGCCGCGCGACTGGCAGAGGGTCTTGAGTTCCGCGGCGGTGAGGAGTTCAGAGCAGAGCAGGGCAGCGAGGGCGGGATCGTCGAGCGCAGCGGGCATCGCCGCGGACGGTACCTTCAGGCGCGCGACGGGTCCATCGCCGGGCGAGGGCGAACACTGCCCTTTTGTCTGCAGTTCGGGGTAGGCGTTGGCATCGCCTGGGGGACTCGCCGACTGCGCGTTCGCGGGGGTCAGCACGGGCGTGGGGGTCAGTCCGTGGGCGTGCGTGGTCGCCCCGGCCTTCGCTTCGGGAGCGGCGGTGCAGTCCGCAAGAACTCGTCACCATCCAGTTCGAGCCCGTCGCACAGGCGCGCGAGCGTCAGCGTCGTGACGTTGCCCTTCCCCCTCCCCACCCCTGCCTCGATGCGGCGCAGGAGCGCGGGCGCAAGCTGTCCGCAGCGCCCTGCACATTCTTCCTGCGTCCACCCTCGGGCCTCGCGCAGCCGCCGCGGATTCGCGGCGATTCGAGCGAGCAGCGCGAGATAGGTCGGACTCTCGTAGAGCACTGCGCGCGAGGGGCGTGGGATTCGCATCCGCGCCCCGAGCCACATGCGTTTTTTTGCGTCGTAAAACAGGTCCGTAGAGTTTTCGCAGGAGCGCGTTGTACGACCCGCCGCCGCGGGCGGGGCCAGTCGAGTACATGTGTGCGTGCCCCGAAGGAACGATGGGTGCGCAGGAGTGCACTAGCACCGGGTCGGGCGACGAGCTCTACATGTGTTCTCCGGTCGATGCCCGATCGCCCGACGTTGGGCCACCACGGCGATGGCGAGGAAGACGCGAACACCTCATGGGGCCCATAGGAGGCCTCCACGATGCTCCAGACAGGAACCCTGATCGTCGTGCGCGGGCGCGGGCCGACGACGAACACGTCGCGACCGATGCCAGGCTGCGGGTGCTCCGGGTCGGCGGCGATCCGGGCGCCCTCGGACGACCGGGGCTCGCGCGCTTCCGCGCCGTCGCCGAGCTGCGGGTGCGCGGCCCGGGCCCCGCCGGCATCGAGACCCTGCCCGAGCTGACCAGCCTCCTGCTGATGGGCGCGTGGCGCTTCGAGGGCGCCGGGTTCGCGAGCCTCCCGGGACTCCTCAGCCTCACGCTCCGCCAGGACGCGAGCTCTCCGTCGGGGCTGCCCGATGACGTCGGCGCGCTGCGTGCGCTGCGCGTCCTGAAGCTCATCGGCTCGTCGAGGGAGCGGCTGGCGGTGCCGGCGTGCGACTTCCCGGCGCTGCGCGAGCTCGCGATCGAGGAGCTCGACGTCGGTGCGGGGCTGGCGAGGCTGATCGCGCAACCGGGGCTGGAGCAGGTGGAGCTGCGCTGCTCGCCGTCGCTCCCCGGTGACGTCGGCGCGGCGGCGACGCTGCGCTCGCTGACGGTCGAGCACGCGCCCGGCCGGGACCGCCCCGGGCTCGAGCACCTGACGGCGCTGCGCCGCCTCGAGATCGGGGGCCTCGCGCTCGACCCGGCGGAGACGTTGCAGCGGGCAGCGGCGTTGCCGGCGCTGGTCATCTGGTCGTACTCCCAGGCGCCCTCCGACGTGAACGAAGCGCCGGTCTTCGTCGGCTTCACGTTGACGTACGCGAGCAGGCAGTGCATGCGCAGCCGGTCCGCGTAGCCGGTGAGCGAGATCAACGCGGTTCCGAGATCGTCGAGGCCGTCGTTCACCCACTGCGACGTCTCGGTGATCCGCCACTAGCCCCGAAGGTCTGGATCCAGCTCGTCGTGTGTCATCGTTGCGCTCGAACGTGTGCATCCTGACTGAACAACGCAACCGCGACCTATCATCGACCGTGGCCGAAGTGCGCCCGCAGCAGTTCGTGAACCGAAGGTCGATGACGACGACTGCTCGACCCCGAGTCAAACCAGCGTCTTGAGCTCGGCCAGCAGCTGCAGCGCCTGGAGTGGCGTCATCGAGTTGATGTCGAGCGCGGCGAGCCTGACGAGCACCGGCGACGGCGGCGCGGGCGCGGGCGCTTCCACCACCGGCGTGATCGCGGACAGCAGGGACAGCTGCGGGGAGCCGCCGAGGTGCGAGCCGCCCTCGAGCTGGTTCATGATCGCCCGCGAGCGGGTGATCACCTTGGCGGGCAAGCCCGCGAGCCGGGCGACGTCGATGCCGTAGCTCTTGTTCGCACCGCCGGGGATCACGCGGCGGAGGAACACGATCTCGCCCTTGTGCTCGCGCACGGCGACCGAGATGTTGCGGACGCGCGGGCGGCCGTCGGCGAGGGCGACGAGCTCGTGGTAGTGGGTGGCGAACAGGGTGCGCGCGCCGATCGCGTCGTGGAGGTACTCGGACACCGCCCACGCGATCGCGACGCCGTCGAACGTGGACGTCCCGCGGCCGACCTCGTCGAGGATGACCAGGGACCGGCGGGTGGCCTTGGCGAGGATCGAGGCGGTCTCGCGCATCTCGACCATGAACGTCGAGTCGCCGCGCGACAGGTTGTCGGCGGCGCCGACGCGGGTGAACACGCGGTCGCACACGCCGATCCGGGCGGACTTCGCGGGGACGAAGCTGCCGATCTGGGCGAGCAGCGCGATCTGCGCGACCTGGCGCATGTACGTCGACTTGCCGGCCATGTTGGGGCCGGTGATCAGGACGAGCTGCTCGGCGTCGGGATCGAGGCGGCAGTCGTTGGGTACAAATGTCCCGGACGGCAGCAGCGCCTCGATCACGGGGTGGCGGCCGTCCACGATGTCGAGGACGAGGTCGTCGTCGACGACGGGGCGGCAGTAGCCGCGGCGGGCGGCGACGTCGGCGAGGCCGCCGCACACATCCAGCACCGCCAGCGCGGCGCCGGCGGCGGCGACCTCGCGCGCGACCAGGGCGATCGCGGTGACCTCGGCGCGGAACAGCTCGGCCTCGCGGGTGGACAGCGTCTCCTCGGCGGCGAGGACCTTGCGCTCGAGGTCAGACAGCTCGGCGGTGACGAACCGCTCGCCGTTGGCGATGGTCTGCTTGCGGATGAAGTGCTTCGGGACCTTGCCGAGGTGGGTCCTGGTGACCTCGATGTAGTAGCCGAACACGCGGTTGTAGCGGACCTTGAGGCTGCCGATGCCCGAGGCCTGCTGCTCGCGCTCCTCGATGGCGAGGATCTGGTCCTTGCCACCATCGGCGAGGCGGCGGCACTCGTCGACCTGCGGATCGAGGCCGGCGCGGATCACGCCGCCGTCCTTGAGCATCGCGGGTGGATCGTCGACGATCGCGGCGGCGAGCCGGGCGGCGAGCGCGGGCAGCGCCGGGTGGGTGCAGGCGGTGAGATCGAGCAGCACGGGCAGCGGGGCGAGCGGATCCTGACCGCCGGCGACCACGGCGATCAGGGCAGGCAGCTGGGTCAGCGTGTCGCGCAGGCGGCCGAGGTCGCGCGGGGTGGCGACGCCGAGGGTGGCCTTGCCGGCGAGGCGCTCGAGATCCGCGAGCTTGCCGAGCGCGCGGCGCACCGCCTCTCCGAGGGCGGGCCGCTCGATCAGCCACGCGATCGCATCCTGGCGGCGGCGGATGTGGGCGACGTCGACGAGCGGGTACAGCAGCCACCGGCGGAGCAGCCGGCCGCCGGTGGCGGTGGCGGTGGCGTCGATGACGTCGAGCAGCGAGCCCTGGGTGCGCTTGCCGATCAGGGTCTCGACCAGCTCGAGGTTGGCGATCGCCGCCTCGTCGAGGACGACGCTGTCGCCCGGCTGGTAGAGATCGAGGCGGGTGACCGGCAGGACGCCCGTGGGCTGGGTGGTGCGCGCGTAGGCGACCACGGCGGCGGCCGCGCGCACGGCGAGCTCGCGCGGGGCGAGCGCCACGGTGGGCTCCACGATCACGAGCGCGCCGAGGATGGTGCGGGCCGCGGCCTCCGACGGGATCGGGGCAACGTTCCACGGCGCGGGATAGCGCGCGCGCAGCGGGGCGAGCGACGGCGCCTTCGCCGACTCGCCGAGGAGCTCGGGCGCGCACAGGACCTCGCGCGGGGCGACGCGGGTCAATTCGTCGATCACGCCGGCCGGCGGGATCACGGTGGCGGCGAGCTCGCCCGTGGTGACGTCGAGGTACGCGAGGCCGACCGCGTCCTTGTGGACGCCCGTGCCGGGCACCAGCGCGGCGACGTAGCGCGGGCGCTTGGGCTCGAGGACGTCGTCGTCGAGGACGATCCCCGGGGTGACGATGCGGACGACCTCGCGCTTGACCAGGCCCTTGGCGAGCTTGGCGTCCTCGGTCTGCTCGCAGATCACGACCTTGTGGCCGAGGTCGGTCAGCTTCGCGATGTAGCCGCGCGCGGCGTGGTGCGGAACGCCGCACATCGGCACGCCGTCCTCCTTGCCCTTGTCGCGCGAGGTCAGCGTCAGATCGAGCAGGCGCGCCGCGAGGACGGCGTCCTCGAAGAACATCTCGTAGAAGTCCCCGAGCCGGAACAGGACGATGGCGTCGGCGTGCCCCTCCTTGACCTCGAGGTACTGCCGCATCAGCGGCGTCTCGGACGGCGACCGGCTCACGGGGACGGACGTACCACGGGGCCGATGACGGCGGTCAGCTCGCCGGATCGCGGATCACGGGGATCGACCTCGGGGGGCGATCAGCTCGACGTCGTGGTTGCCCACGACGATGTCGATGCGGTGGCCGGCGGCGGCGAACCGCCCGAGCTCGGCGAGCAGCGACGTGTGGCCGGCCGAGATCAGGCGCATCCGCTCGACGCCCGGCAGCGCACCCCGCTGGAGGCCGAACCGGCGCTCGTCCGCGGTGCGGGGAGGACGCCCGGGCAGCCCGGGCACCACCACCGACATGAAGTCGAACAGATCACCCGCGATCACCAGCCGCCACGGCCGGCCGTCCCGCCGCCGCACCGCGTGGAACCGCAGGAACTCGCGGAACGCGGTCGCCGCGATCTCGACGGCGCGCCGCCGCGCGAGCGACGCCCCGGGGAGCAACTCCTCGCCGAAGTGCAGGTCGCTGACGACCAGGATGTTGAACTCGTCGTTCACCACGTCTGTTCTCCATGGAGGTTCGGCCGCGCGCCGACAACGGTTACGTGGGCCCCCTCGCGGGCGCCGTACGCTGGCGACGGCCTGGAGCCGACGCGCCGGCGAGCCCCCCGGGCAGGCTGCCGCGCGACCGAACACCGCGCCCCCACGAGGTGGAGCAAACCCGCGCACCGCCATGACAATCCGGCGAACGCATGATATCTCCACGTCGTCGTGAGTCACATCCTCTTGCTGTTCCTGCTCGCGGCGTCGGTCGCGTTCTTCGCTCGTACCGTGTGGGTGTTCGGCTCCGCGGTGGCCGAGGGTGTGGCCGATCCACGCCCCCGCCTCGACGACCTGCCGGGACGGCTGATGGACGTTGGCATCTACTTCTTCGCCCAGAAGAAGGTCGCCGAGGAGGGCCCGCAGCACCGGACCAGCAAGCACCACCTGTTCATCTTCTGGGGCTTCCTCGTGATCACGATCGCGACGGTCGACATCCTGGTGTCCGGCCTGATCCCGCAGGTGTCACTGCGGCTGCTGCCGGACCTCCTGTACAAGCCGCTGTATCTCCTGATCGACGTCATGAACGGCATGGTGCTGCTGATGATCATCTGGGCGGTGATCCGCCGGACGATCGTCCAGCCGCGCCTGATCCCGTGGAGCCTCGACGCCGGCCTCATCCTCGGCGCGATCGGCTCGCTGATGGTCACGCACTTCATCTTCCACGGCTACGAGGTCGCGGGCGCGCTGACCTCCGGCGACGGTGGCCGCGCGTACATGCCGCTGTCGAACGCGCTCGGCCACGCGCTGGCCCCGATGGACGGCGCGTCCGCGCACCGCGGCGCGACGCTCGGCTACTGGCTCCACATCCTGATCCTGCTGACGTTCCTCAATTACCTCCCCTACTCCAAGCACATCCACCTGCTCGGGGCGCTGCCCAACATCTTCGCGCGCAACCGCAGCGACCGGAAGATGGACCTGCCGAAGCTGAACCTCGAGGACGAGACCCAGTGGGGCGTCGGCAAGTTCGAGCAGCTGTCGTGGAAGAGCCTGCTCGACACCTACGCGTGCACCGAGTGCGCCCGCTGCTCGAACTACTGCCCCGCGTACAACACCGGCAAGAACCTGTCGCCGATGCAGCTGATCCACGACATCCGCTACGAGATGCTCGACCGGGTCGGCATCCGCGCGAAGATCGCGGACACCGAGAAGGAGGTCGCCGGCCTCGCCGAGTACGCGAGCGGCCACGGCTTCGACGACGCCCACCCGCACCCGGACCTGACCGACGCGCGCGCGCGCCTCGCGCAGCTCAAGGCCGACAGCGCGGCGATGCCGCGGCTGACCGGTGGCCGCGTCCAGGAGGACACCCTGTGGGCGTGCACCACCTGCGGCGCGTGTCAGGAGGTGTGCCCGGTGTTCATCGAGCACCCCGTCAAGATCATCCAGATGCGGCAGAACCTGGTGCTCGAGCAGGAGAAGACCCCGGCCGAGCTCCAGCGCACGTTCCGCAACATGGAGCGGCAGTCGAACCCGTGGGGCATCGCCGCCGACCAGCGGATGGACTGGGCCAAGGGCCTCGACGTGCCGCTGATCGAGGACAATCCGGACCCCGAGTACATCCTGTGGGTCGGCTGCGCGGGCGCGTTCGACACCCGCATCATCAAGCAGACTCGCGCGATGGTGAAGATCCTCAACACCGCGGGCGTCGACTTCGCCGTCCTCGGCCACCAGGAGGCGTGCACGGGCGACGTGGCCCGCCGCGCCGGCAACGAGATGCTGTTCCAGGCGCTCGCGGAGCAGAACGTCGAGACCCTCAAGAGCGTCAACGCCAAGAAGGTCCTGACCAGCTGCCCGCACTGCCTGCACACGCTCAAGCAGGACTACCCGCAGTTCGGCGGCAACTTCGAGGTCATCCACCACACCCAGCTGCTCGACCACCTGTTCAAGAGCGGCGCGCTCAAGTCCGACAAGTCCCCCGTCGAGACGCTGACCTACCACGACAGCTGCTACCTCGGCCGCTGGAACGGCGAGTACGACGCGCCCCGCAACGTGCTGGCCGCGGTCGGCGCGCCCGGCGGCATCAAGGAGCTCGAGCGCAGCAAGCGCCACGGCTTCTGCTGCGGAGCGGGCGGCGGGCGGATGTTCATGGAGGAGCACGACGGCGAGCGCGTGAACCTCAACCGCACCGACGAGGTGATCGCTTCGGGCGTGAGCGCCGTCGCGGTGGCCTGCCCGTTCTGCAACATCATGCTGACCGACGGCATGAAGCAGCGGAACATGGACGAGAAGATCCAGGTGATGGACGTCGCCGAGCTGGTGGCCGCGAGCATCCCGGACGTGCCGCTCGACCGCCTCGTGCGCAAGAAGAAGCTGCCCGTCACCACCTGAAGTCGGCCGCCCACGCCCGACATCGTCCGCCGCACGCCCCGCACCGGGGTGGAGCACCTCGGGCCATGCCCCGACACCAGGCTGGGGCTCCGCGACCTGCGGGGTCGCGAAGCGAAGCGGCACGTGGGGCCCGCGAATGGACATCTCGATCGCCCTCGCGGTCGATCCATCCCCGGGGGCGTCGTCGCTCCTCGCCCGCGGGGCGGCTCGCCCGCGATCATCGATCGAGTTGTCCATTCGCGGGCCCTTGGGGTGGGCACCGACGCGGCCCGCCCCGTGGGATCGCTCGCCGCCCACCGCGCGCCACCCCCGTGGGAACGCTCGCCCTCCCCGCGCGCCACCCCGGCGGTTATGAGTAAGATGCGCGGTGATGAAGGGTTTTCTCCTCGCGGGCCTCGTGCTCGCTGCCACCGGCTGCGGCGCCGGTGATGATGTCGCGGGTGGGGCCCGCGCCCTGTGCGCCTCCGGTGGCGAGCTGACCGACTGCCCCGACGCCGAGCTGACGCCCGAGGGCGCGTGCTGGCGGCTGGTCGATTGCGGCGCGATCCCGCTGTCCCACCCGGACCGGATCGACTGGGGCACCTGCGTGGACGACATCGGCGAGCTGACCGCCGACCGCCAGGGCCTGGTCACCGCGTGCGTCGCCGCCTCGACGTGCGATCAGCTGCGCAGCGACAGCTCGACCGACCCCGACACCAGCGACTTCTACTGCCTGCGCCTGGGAGAGGACTGATGAACTCCCCCACCCTGCTCGCGCGGCTCGCCCTCACCGGCGTGACCACGGCCCTGTTCGCTCTCGCGGCCGCACCGGCCCACGCGCAGCCCGCCGACGTCCCGGCGCTGACCAAGCTGATCGACGCGCAGCCGTCCGACATGGACCGCTCGGCGTGGAAGGAGAAGCGCCGCGAGGCCGCGCGCAAGCTGGTCGCCAGCAAGGACAAGCGCGCCATCCCGGTGCTGATCAAGCTCGCCGAGAGCGAGACGTTCGACATCATCGGCGAGATCGCGATCGAGGGCCTCGGTAACATGGGTGACGCCAGCGCGGTCGCGCCGCTGCAGCGGGTGGCGAACGACGTCGCCCGCGACAAGGTCACGCGCGACCTCGCGAAGAAGGCGCTCTCCAAGCTCGGCGCCAGCGCGACCGGCGGGGGCACCACCACCGGCGGCGGCACGACCACTGGCGGTGGCACCACCACCGGCGGGGGCACGACCACCGGCGGCGGCACGACCACCGGCGGCGGCACCGCGGGTGCGGGCACCACCACCGGCGGCGGCGCCACAAAGACCGGTGGTGGCACGACCACGACCGGCGCCGGCTCCACCGGCGCGGGCACCACGACCGGCGCCGGCTCCACCGGCGCGGGCACCACGACCGGCGCCGGCTCCACCGGCGCGGGCACCACGACCGGCGGCGGCGACACCGGCGCGGGCACCACGACCGGCGCGGGCACCACGACCGGCGGCGGCGACACCGGCAGCGGCGACACCGGCGGCGCGGTCGGCAGCGGGCTCCTCGGCGATCGTCCCGCGAGCGGCGCGATCCCCGCGGGCCCCGACCTGCCCGAGGACACGCTGGCGGCATACGACCGCCTCCAGTTCGCGGCGGGCACCACGACGTTCGCGTACGACACCGTCCGCAAGCGCTCGCAGTTCGACGGCGACGTCAGCGGCCGGTACCAGAAGCGGATCGAGCGCGAGGAGATGGCGTGGGGCTTCGACGCCGGGGGCCACGTGGTCGCCGGATTCATCAGCCCGGAGGGCCGGCAGCAGACGCGCGGCCTGCAGGTCACGCTCGATGGCGGCGGCGAGGCGCGGTTCTACCGCGGCGCGCTGTACGGCATCGGCAAGGCGGCCGCGGGCCTGCAGCTCAACTACCTGTCGTACGTCGACGACGACGATCCGAATAACGACTTCAAGGACTCGCGCACGTACGCCGACGTCCAGGTCGCGCTCGGCGGTGGTTACGGCCGCGTGCTCGACGTGGGCGGCGCGATCCGCGTGCGGCGCCTCGGCCGGATCCTCGGGGCGGCGCGCGCGCTCGGCAAGCCGATCGATGCGGGCACCGCAAAGCGGCTGCAGCTCGCGTGGTGGGGCCTGCGCGGCGAGCGCTCGGGCCACCCTGCCCTGGTCGCCACCGTGGCGATCCTGCGCGAGGCCGGCATCCTCCTCGGCGAGCCCGACGCGAGCCTGGCGTACGAGCTGCTGACCGTGCTCCGCGACACCCAGCTGTTCCTCCGCCCGAGCGGCCTCGACGTCCAGATCGTCATCGGCGAGGGGTACCTGATTCGCCCCGACCCCGCAGACCCCACCACGACCGGCCCGGCGCTCCCGCAGCGCGGTCGGGTCGAGCTGCTGCTCGCGCAGGCGAGCTACGGCCAGCAGCTCGCCGAGGACAAGGCCGAGCTGTCGGGCACCGCGTACGCGCGGATGCGCCTGTTCGCCCCCACCGAAGGGCCCGAGCAGCAGCCGTCGCCGTGGGCGCTCGGCGCGACCGCGCGACTGCGCCGGTTCGTGTACGGCGAGCACGGCGATCCGCTGGGCGCGCTCGACGTGTCGGCGACCGTGAGGCTGTCCGACGAGGGCCAGCTCGAGGGTCAGGAGAACGCCCCGGTCGCGATGCGGATCGGCGCCGAGGCGGGCTACACGATGTTCATGAACCAGGCCTCGGGCCTGCGGCTCGCGGGCACCGTGGCCTCCGACAGCGGCGAGCTGTTCTTCGGCGGCTCGTTGACCGTCACGTACGGCCTGCTCGACGGCACGTTCGCCGGTCTCTGAGAGTTTGTGAACCAACCTCGGCCGAGGGTTGGGGCCCTACGCGGCTTGCCGCGTGGGGCGGGGGCGGAGCCACCGTGGGACTGACCACGCGGGGTGGCGCCCCGCGAAAACCACGACGACCTCCCCGGCTGACCTCAGGTTTCTGAGCGACCGCGGCGGAGGCCATCCGCGTTTCGGGCAGTTGGCGCCGGCACGCGGCGTGCTCGAGTACGGCCACATGCGCCACGCGCTTTCGCTCCCCACCGTCGCCGCCTTCGCCCTCCCGCTCCTCCTGTCCGCGCGCGCCGAGGCCGGCCCGCTGTCGGCCGGCGTCCAGCTCGGCTCCACCAGCAGCCGCGCCGAGGCCGATGCGGGTGAGGACGCGAGCAGCGCGTACGGTGTGTACGGCCGCCTCCGGATCAGCCCGCGCCTGTCGGCGCAGCTCGAGGTCGGGCGGATCGATGGCGGCCCGGACGTGAGCATCCGGCAGGTCACCGCCCTCGTGCTGGTCGACATCGCGCACCTCGGCGCCGCGCGCCGGCTGGTGCCGACGGTGCTGCTCGGCCTCGGCGTCGATCACGCCTCGATCCCGTCGTACGGCATCTCCGCCGATGCGCAGCGCGTGGAGGCAGGCGTCGGCCTCGAGTACCGCGCCGAGGATGGCCTGACCGTCGGCCTCGATCTGCGGATCGGCGAGCGCTCGGTCGAGGATCAGGCCACCATCCAGCCGGTCTACGACGTCGGCCCCGGCGGGGGCGGCCCGCTCGACCCGATCGGCGGCACGCCCTCCTCGAACTCGGAGTTCCGGGCCGCGCGCGTGACCGTCGGCATCCGGTTCTGAAGCGCCGCCGCCGGACCCTAGAGGTCGATGCGCTCGCGCCAGCTCGCGGACGCGCCGCCGCCGAACCGGACCCCGTCGAGCACCGTCTGCACGCAGCGCGTGGTCGCCGCCGGCAGATCGGTGTCGATCACGTTGAGGTAGTCGACGGCGCCGGAGCCATCGACGGCGATCTCGATCTGCACGTAGGTGCCGGTCAGCCCGGACCTCGCGATCGAGCGCACGCACCGCGCGAGGCGCGTGCGATCGATGCCATCGCGGAGCTGGCGGCGCCGCTGGTCGCTGCTCGCGGTTCGCTCATCGGTGCGCGGCTCGGCGGGGAGCACGTGGCGCGCTGGCCGCGTGGCCGCACCGGTGGAGGGCGCCGCGACATCGACCCAGCCGGCGCGGCGGAACCGGCCCGCGCTGTCGGCGGCCTCGACCGTGTGGCGGCCCGGCATCACGCGCACCACGAGCGGTGCGAGCCCGATCTCGACGCCGTCGAGCCGGACCGCGCGCGCACCACCCTCGACCGACAGCGGCGCCGAGCTGGCGAGCAGCGCGGTGGGATCCCACAGCGGCCCGCGCAGCGGGGTCGCGGCCGCGAGCGCATCGAGCTCGTCGACGGTGAGCGGCTCGACGCGGGCGGGCGACAGCGGCGCCGCCGCGGGCAGCGCGATCCGCCGCGCCGCGCCGACCTCGACCTCCGCCTGTGGATCGCGCACCACGACGAGGCCATGGCGACACGCGACCGCGGTGCCCTCGGCGCCGTGCTCGACGCGGAACTGGGTGCCGCGCACGACGACCTCGCGGTCGCCGGCGATCACGACGAACCGCTGCCCGGGGGCGCGCGGCGCGACCTCGACGTCGAGGGTGCCACGCACGACCAGCTCGACGGCCTCGGCGTCGAACCGGCGCAGCTCGACGGTGGAGCGCGGGCCAAGCGCGAGCGCGCTGCCGTCGCCGAACTGGACGTCGAGCCGGCCCTCGCCGGTGGCCACCACGCTGCCCGCCGCGAGGACGCGGGCGTACAGGTCCGCCACCGGTGCACCATCGACGCGGATCTCGCCGGCGCTCCGGCTGACCAGCCCGACCAGCGGCGCGGGGCGCGCGCGCGCCTCGGGGGCCGGCGCGATCCGGCTCGCGGCAGGCGCGTGTGCGATCGGCGCGGGCGCCGGCGCGTCGGCGCGCGTGACGACCAGGGCGGTCACGCCCGCGGCCACCGCGAGCCCGGCGATCGTCCACGGCCAGCGCCGCCGCGCGACGAGCTCGCCGGTGCCGAGGCGCTTCTCCTTCGAGACCTCCCAGTGGACGCGCGCGCGGACGGCGTCCCACGGCACCTCCGGGGCCGGCAGCGCGCGGATCGTGGCGAAGCTATCGCTCGCGCGGACGACGCGCGCCTGCTCGGCAGCGCACCGCGAGCAGCCGCGGACATGGGCCTCGTCCGCGGCGCGCTCGGCCGGCGACAGCCGCCCGGCGAACGCATCGGCGAACCGCGTGGGCGCGACGTGGCTCATGCGTCCTCCGCCAGCGGCGCGAGCGGCGGATCCGAGAGCGCCGCATCGCGGGCGATCAGGGCGTAGAACTCGCGGCGCGCGTAGAACAGCCGGGTGCGCACGGTCACCGGGTTGGACTCGACCAGGTACGCGATCTCCTTGAGGTCGAGCCCCTCGATCTCGTGCAGGTACAGCACGATCCGCTTCTTGGGCGCGAGCTGCTCGAGAGCGGCGTACACGCGCGCCTGATCCTCGCGGCGCTGGAGCGCTCGCTCGGGCGTCTCCGGACGCTCGACCAGGCTCGGATCGGCATGCGCGGCGTCGAGATCGGCCACGCCGATCGGCGGCGGCTTGCGCTTGCGCGTGCGGATCCGGCCGAGTGCGACGTTCACGCAGATCCGGTACAGCCAGGTCGACAGCCGCGCGTCCCCGCGAAACCGAGCAAGCCCGCGGAACGCGATCACGAACACCTCCTGGACGAGGTCGTCGAGGTCGGTGCGGTCGCCGAGGACGCGGTAGAGGTTGGCGGCGACCGGGCGACGGAACCGGTGATACAGCTCCTCGTGGGCGGCCCGCTCGTCGGCGCGGCAGCGCTCGATCAGGTCCGCCTCGTCGGCGGGCCCGAGGGCGGCCGTCGGGCCCGTGTCGCGCTTCACCACGGAGAGCATATCGTGTGAAGGTCTTAGTCGCCGCCCCCCGCTCGGGCGTTCACCGCAGGTGAGCGTTAGATCACAGGACGCGGAACCAGCTCGCTCGACCCGCCCGATGCCGCCCCAGCTCACAGGCGGGGCACCGCCACCACCGTAGATGTAGGCCCGGATCCTGCCCGCTAGCGACGCGTCGGCAGGACGACGAACTCGAGGTCGCGATCGAGCGCACAGCGCAGCGCGTCCTCGTCGCCGGCGGTCTCGAACACGCACGCCGCCTCGTCCTTGGCGTCGACCGCCTTGCCGCGGGTCGGGAACGTCAAGATGACCTGGCTGCCCGCACCGTCGAGCCGCCACGTGCCCTTGAACGGCAGGCTGGACGTCCGGCCCTCGCAGCGCGACACCACGCGGATCTTGACCACGCGGTCGCGGCTGACGGTGAACCGGACCTCGGGACGATCACAGCTGGTGCCGGTCTGCTCCCACTGGCCGCCGAACCCCATCAGGCGCTCGTAGGCGCCGGTGCCCTTGCGATCGAGCCCGACGTGCGCGCGGAACGCCAGATCCGACCGCAGCGCCGCGAACGCGGCAGCGAACCGCGCCTCGATCAGCCACTCGATCGCGTCGGGGCGCGGGGACGCGGCGAGCTGGGCCAGCGTCGCGAGCGCCTCGGCCTTCCGCTTGCCCGCGAGCTGCGCAGTGGCGACCCGGTAGAGCGCCTCGCCGTGGTGCGGCGCGACCGCGAGCACCGCGCGCCAGGCGGCGACGGCCTTGCCCTTGCTCGCCGCGCGCGCCGCGGTGACCGCCCTGGTGACCGCGGGATCATCGGGGGCCGCGGTGGGCGCGGGGCCGGTCGGGATCCCGGGCCCGACGGGCGCCTTGCCCGACCGGCCGAGATCGAACGCGACCACGTCGGTGACCTCCTTGCCGAGCCGGCGCAGCGTGTACGCCACCGCGACGCGATCTTCGTACTGGCTGGCGTAGACCTCGACGACCTTGAGGATCGGGTCGATCGCCGTCCACGCCACCACGACGTCGCCCGTGCCGCGCGCGACCGTCAGGGACGTGCCCGCCGCGGTGGCGGTGAACGCGGCCTTGGCGCCGCGCTGGGCGGCCGGCGGCTTGATCGACAGCTTCGCGACCACGTCGGCCGCGACCTTCTGGCACGCCGGCGCGCCGCTCGCGAGGCCCAGATCGACCACCAGCGGGGTGCAGATCCGGTCCTGGTTGACGAGGTACGGCCGATCCACGCCCGAGAACCCGCCGAACGTGTCCGCAGCCGCGATGCCCGCGAGGGACGCCACCGCGGCGAGGGTGACCAGCGGGGAGGTGCCCCGCGCAGGGCTCGAGCGGTGCATCGCGGTCATGTCGACGGTGATAGCGCGGATCGAATTCACCTGCACCGGCGCGGCGGCCGGGGACCTGCGGGGGCGACCCGATTAGGGTAGGTTTGGACCATCGTGGCCAACCTGATGACCCGCGCCAGCGCCGCGCTCGACCGGAGCGTGGTCCGCCTGATGGAGCGCCGCATGGCGCCGCGCACCCCGCGCCTGGCCCCGGAGGTCGACGCCCGCGCGCGCCTCGTCGAGCTCACCCGTGCCTACACCGCCGACACCCTGGGCACCCCGAGCCGGTTCTTTCCGGCGCCGTCGCTGCCGACGGTCCGGATCGCGCCGCAGGGCGAGGGCCCGCTCGGCACCCAGATCGCGGACCTCGCATTCGCGTCCGAGTACGAGCCGTTCCACGCCGCCGCCCGCGACCTCCACCTCACCGTCAGCGAGAACCTGACCGCCCACGCGCGGTGGTGGACCTCCGGCCGCGGCCGCCCCACGATCGTCCTGCTCCACGGCTGGGGCGGCGGCAACCACTGGGTCACCGCCCGCGCGTTCGCGGTGCCGTACTGGCTGCGACACGGCTTCGACGTCGCTGCGTTCGTGCTGCCATATCACGGCGCGCGCGCGCCCGGCGACGGGCTGGGCCGCTCGGGGGCGCTGTTCCCCTCCCCCAACCCGCTTCGCACCAACGAGGCGTTCGGCCAGGCGATCCACGACCTGCGCGCGCTCGCCCTCGTGCTGCGCGCGCGGGGCGCCAGCGCGATCGGCGCGATCGGCATGTCCCTCGGCGGCTACACGACCGGCCTGTGGGCGAGCGTCGCCGGGCCGACCGACCCGGGTGGGCTCGAGTTCGCCGTCGCGATGATCCCGGCGGTGTCGATGGCGCGCCTGATGTGGAGCCACGGCGAGGCCAGCCCGGCGCGCCTGCGCGCGCAGAAGGCCGGCATCACCCTGGACCTGCTCGCCGATGCGTTCGCGGTCCACACCCCGACCACGCGCCCGGTCCGGCTCCCGCCCGCGCGGCTCGCGGTGATCGGCGGGCGCGGCGATCGGATCACCCCTCCCGCCCACGCCGAGGAGCTCGCCGCCCACTGGGGCGTCGGGGTCCACTGGTTCGATGGCGGACACCTCGCCCAGGTCGGCCGCAGCGACGCCCTGCGCGCCGTCCGCCGCCAGCTCGGGTCCCTCGGGTTGTCCGGCCGCGAGTTCCGCTCGTGAAGCCGACCCTCATCGAGGAGATCGCGACCGGCCCGGTGCTGCTCGACGGCGCCATGGGCTCGCTGCTGTACGAGCGCGGCGTCCTCCACACGCGCAGCTACGACGAGCTCAACCTCAGCCAGCCCGAGCTGATCCGCACCGTCCACCGCGACTACGTGCAGGCCGGGGCGCAGCTGATCGAGACCAACACGTTCGGCTCGAACCGGATCTCCCTCGCGCGCCACGGCCTCGCCGACCAGGTGGGCACGATCAACCGCGCCGCCGTCGAGCTCGCGCGGTCGGTCGCGGGGGAGCGCACGTACGTCGCCGGCGCGGTCGGCCCCACCGGCGTGCGGTTCGGCGTCGCCAGCGCCTCGGAGCGCAAGCTCGCGCGGTTCGCGCTCGCCGAGCAGATCGACACCCTGGTCCTCGCCGGCGTCGATGCCATCATGCTCGAGACGTTCGGCTCGATCCTCGAGATCGAGGCCGCGATCGAGGTCTCCAAGCAGCGCGGGCCGCGCGTGCCGGTGATCGCGATGATGATGTTCGACGCCAGGGGCATGGCCGAGGGCGGCCTGCCGCCGGCCGAGATCGCGGACCGCCTGATCGCCGCCGGCGCCGACGTGATCGGCGGCAACTGCGGGGTCGGGCCCGCCGAGCTCTACCAGGTCGCGATCGGCATGGTCGGCCGCGGCCGCCCTGTGGTCGCCCAGCCCAACGCCGGGCTGCCCGCCACCGTCGAGGGCCGGACCCTGTACGTCGCCAACCCCGAGCACTTCGGGGTGTTCGCGCGCCGCATGCTCAAGAGCGGCGTGCAGCTGATCGGCGGCTGCTGCGGCACCACCCCCGCGCACACGCGCGCGATGCTGGGCGCGGTCCGCATGCTGCGCGGCGAACACCCGGATCCGCGCGGCGAGCAGGCGGAGCACGGCGGCATCTCCGTGACCTCGGCGCGCCCGGACGCGCCGTCCGTCGCCGCACTGCGCCCGGCGAAGGTCCCGCTCGCCGAGCGCAGCCGGATGGGCGCGCGGATCGCGGCCGGCGAGTTCCTGGTGTCGGTCGAGCTGACCGCGCCCGCGTCCAGCGACCTGACGAAGACCACGCAGCAGGTCGCGGAGCTGCTCGCCGGTGGCGTCGACATCGTCAACATCGCCGATGGGCCACGTGCGTCGGCGCGGATGGCGAACATCGCGGTGTGCGCGCGACTCGCCGCCGAGACCACCGTGGAGCCGATCCTCCACGTGTGCGCGCGCGATCGCAGCTTCCTCGGCCTCGTCGCGCACCTTCTCGGCGCGCAGGGCCTCGGGCTGCGCGACCTCGTGATCATCACGGGCGATCCGCCGAAGATGGGCGACTACCCGTTCTCCACGCCGGTCTACGACGTCGACTCGATCGGCCTGCTGCGCGTCGCGTCCGGGCTCAACGCCGGCGTCGATCCCGCGGGCAAGGAGTGCGAGCCCACCTCGTTCGTGCTCGCGACCGGCGCCGAGCCGGCCGCCCACGACCGCGAGCGGGAGCTGCGCCGCCTCGAGGAGAAGAAGGCCGCGGGCGCCGAGATCGTGATGACCCAGCCGGTCTACGATCCGCGCACACTCGAGCGGTTCCTCGACGACATCGCGCCGCTCGGACTCCCCGTGATGGTCGGCATCCTGCCGCTGGCCTCGCACCGCAACGCCGAGTTCCTCCACCACGAGGTGCCCGGCATGCAGATCCCGACGGAGTACCGCGAACGGATGGCCAAGGTCGGCGGGGGACCGCTGGCCCGCGCCGAGGGGATCCGGATCGCGCAGGAGGCGCTCGGCGCGATCAAGCACCGCGTGCAGGGCGTCTACATCATGCCGCCGTTCAACCGCGTCGACAGCGCGCTGACCGTACTCGACGTCGCGCGCGATCGCATGAGCCCACCGCGATGAGCCTGACCCTCGATGAGGCGCGCGCGCTCCACGCCGAGGTCCATGTGCTCGATCTGCACGCGGACACCGCGAAGCTGATGGACAAGCTCGGCTACGACCTCGCCGCGCGCCACGACCGCCCGATGCCGCGGCGGGTGAACTACATCGGCCACGTCGATCTGCCGCGCATGCGCGAGGGCGGCATGGCCGGGCAGTTCTTCAGCTTCTGGACCGCGCCGTACCCCGTGCGCGGCTGCGCGAAGGCGGTCGCGACGCAGCTCGACGCACTCGACCACGCGATGGCAGCGCACCCCGCCGATCTGACCTGGACGCGCACCGGCGCCGACGTCCGCGCCGCCAAGGCCGCCGGCCGGCTCGCCGCACTCGGCGGCATCGAAGGTGGCCAGGCGCTCGAGGGCGACCTCGACACCATCGAGGCGTTCTCGCGCCGCGGCGTGCGCTACCTCGGGCTGCTCCACTTCTCCGAGAACGCGATCGGCCGACCCGCCAAGGGCAGGGGTGCGGACGCCACCGCCGGCCTCACCGCGTTCGGGCGCGACGTCGTGCGCGAGTGCGAGCGCACCGGCGTGATCGTCGACCTCGCGCACATCAACCGCCGCGGGTTCTTCGACGCGCTCGAGCTGGCGACGGTCCCGCCGATCGTCTCGCACACCGGCGTGCTCGGCGTGCACGCGCACTGGCGCAACATCGACGACGCGCAGATCCGGGCGATCGCCGACAAGGGCGGCTGCGTCGGCATCATCTTCGCGCGGCGGTTCCTCGGAGGTGCGTCGATCGACGCCGTCGTCGACCACCTGCTGCACGTGATCGACGTCGCGGGCGAGGACGTGCCCGCGCTCGGCTCGGACTTCGACGGCTTCGTCGTTCCGCCCGAGGGGCTCGAGGACATCGCCGCGATGCCGAACCTGACGGTCGCGCTGTCCCGACGCGGCGTGCCGACGCGCATGCTCGAGAAGATCCTCGGGGGCAACGTGCTCCGCGTGCTGGATGCGGTCCCCGCGTGGGGTAGGCTCGCGCCGCCGTGACCCGCCCCGCCGCGCTGATCGCCGCCATCGTCACCGCCGCCGCGGTCCTCGGGGGCTGCCCCAAGGCCGCCGACAAGAAGCCCGCCGAGCCGTCCGCCCGCCGCGACGCGGGCGCCGTGGCCCTCGTCCCCGCCGATGCCGGCACCGAGGTCACGCTGCCGCTGGCCCCGCCCCTGCCGGGTGTGCCCGCGGGCCTGCCCGCCCCGCCCGCGATCGACGGCGTGTCGCCCGAGGCGGTCATGCTGGGCGAGCTGCTGTTCCATGACCCGCGGATGTCGTCGACGGGCGCCGTCGCGTGCGCGACGTGTCACGTCCCCGGCGCCGGGTTCGCGGGCGCCGCCCCGCAGCCCACCGCCGCGGGCAAGCCGAACCTCCGACGCGCGCCCTCGCTCGTCAACCTCGGCTGGGTGCGCGAGCTCGGCTGGGACGGCCGGTACCCGGGCCTCGCGGACCACCTGCCCGCCCACGCGCGCGGCCAGCTCGGGGATGACCTCGCAGTCAGCGTGGCCCGCCTCGATGCCCTGCCCGTCTACCACGCGCACTTCGCGCGCACCGGCGGGGCCACCGCCGCCACGGCCGCCACGGCGCTCGGGGCGTACGTGATGACGCGCTACAGCGGCGACGCCACGTGGGACCGCCTCGAGCGCGAACCCGCGGTGCCGCCGGCGCTCAAGCTCGGCTACCAGGTGTTCACCGGCAAGGCCCTGTGCGCGACCTGCCACGTCCCGCCGCTGTACACGGACCTCGGCTACCACCGCCTCGGGCTGCTCCTGCCCCCCGACGAGGGCCGCGGCCGGCTCGATGCGCGCGCGCAGGGCGCGTTCCGCACGCCGAGCCTCCGCGGCGCCGCCCAGCGCCCCGGGTTCTTTCACGCGGGCCAGGCGCCGAGCCTGACCGCCGCGATCGACTGGCACCTCGCCGGCGGCACCGGCCAGGGCGCGGACCCGAGCATCGTCGACCTCCACCCGGTCGTGCTCACCCCCGACGAGCGCACCGCGCTGCTCGCGTTCGTCGCGGCGCTCTCGCCCGCCACGTCCGCCCCGGCCGTGGCGCCGCCCCTGCCGTGACACCTCCCGCGCGGCGTAAGACGTGGCGCGACCGGCTCGCGGGTTCCCAGCTCGAGGCGCAGCTCGGCGGTCTGCAGCTACGCACCCTGCAGCGCACCGTCGCGGTCGCCGCCGGGATCGAGGCCCGGACCACCCCCGAGGGGATCGCGTACGCGGCGCGGGCCGGCAAGCGCGGCCTGCCGCTGGCGTGCATGCACGGGTTCGGCGGCGACAAGGAGACCTGGCTGATGCTGTCCGCGCTGATCCCGCGCGCGCGCGGCATCGTGATGGTGGACCTGCCGGGCCACGGTGCCTCCGCCGACATCCCCGAGGAGGCGGCCAGCATCCGCCACCACGCCGAGGCGGTGCTGCGCGCACTCGATCACGCCGACATCGATCGGGCGGTGATGTGCGGGAACTCGATGGGCGGCGGCGTGGCGCTGCGGCTGGCCGCGAGCTACCCGGACCGCGTCGCCGCGCTCGTGCTGGTGGCGTCGATCGGGCGCGACATCCACGCCGGGCCCGCGCGCGGGTGGATCGGCGGCGAGAACCCGCTGATCCCGCGCGAGGCCGACGTCGACCGGTTCATGGAGCTCGCCCTCGAGCGCCCTCCGCCGGTGGGCCGCGCGGTGATCCGCCACGTGATCGTCGAGCGTGCGCGCCGCGCCGATCGCCTCCACAAGCTGTTCCGCGGGTTCGTGCTCGCTGACGGCGACCAGGGCGTGCCGTGCGACATCACGCACATCGACCGGCCGGTGCTCGTCCTCCACGGCGAGCAGGACCGCATCATCGACAAGCGCGTCGCGGAGGATCTCGTCAAGGCGCTGCCGCGCGCGGAGCTGGTGGTGATGCGCGGCGTCGGCCACGCGCCGCAGCTCGAGGCGCCGCGCTACACCGCCGGCATCATCGAGGCGTTCACCACGCGCGTCGAGCACGAGGACCGGCGCCCGCACAAGGAGCGGCGCCGGCGACGCTAGCCGCCGCGCGCGGGCACGGCCTGCACCGGTGCATCGAGCACGTCGCGCACGCGCCGCCCGAGGGCGCCGGCCGTGAACGGCTTGGGTAACAGCTGCACGCCCATGTCGCTCACGCCGTGGTGGACGATCGCGTCGTCGGTGTACCCGGACATGTAGAGGATGCGCGTCGTCGGACGCAACGCCACGAGCCGCTCGGCGAGCTCCCGCCCACTCATCTGGGGCATCACGACGTCGGTCAGCAGCAGGTCGATCGCCCCCGGGTGCGCCGCCGCGATCCGCAGCGCCTCGGGGCCGCCCTCGGCGACCAGCAGGGTGTACCCACCGGCGCGCAGGATCCGCTCGGCGACCCGACGGACCGCGGGCGAGTCCTCGACGAGCAGGATCACCTCGGCACCGCCGGGCCGCCCACTCACCGGGGAGAGGGCCGCCTCCGCCGCACCCGCGGCGCGGAGCTCGGGCAGGAGCACCATCACCGTGGTCCCCTGCCCCAGCTCGCTCTCGATCGACACGGCCCCCCCGCTCTGCGTGACGATGCCGTGCACGGTGGCGAGGCCGAGCCCGGTGCCGCGCCCATTTGACTTGGTGGTGAAGAACGGCTCGAACGCGTGCTGCCGCGCCTCGGCGGTCATGCCCGCACCGTCGTCGGTGACCGAGATCATCACGTAGGCACCGGGCCGCGCATCGTGGACCGCCTCGGCGGCACCGACCTCGATCCGCGCGGTCTCGACGATGAGGGTGCCACCCTGGGGCATCGCGTCGCGCGCGTTGACGAACAGGTTCATCAGCACCTGCTCGATCTGGCCAGGGTCGGCGTGCACCGTCCCGAGCTCCGGCGCGAGCCGCAGCTCGAGGCACGACGTCCTCGCCGATCACGCCGCCCGACGAGCTTCTGCAGCTCCGTGATGACCTGGTTGAGCTGGAGCACCCGCGGCTGGAGCACCTGGGTGCGGCTGAACGCCAGCAGCTGGCGGGTGAGCGTGGCCGCGCGCACGGCCGCGTCCTGGATCGTCTGCAGGTCGTCGCGCAGCGGATCGTCGTCGGCCAGAGACTCGAGGCTGAAGTCCGCGTAGCTCATGATCACGGACAGGATGTTGTTGAAGTCGTGGGCGATGCCGCCGGCCAGCCGCGCGACCGCCTCGAGGCGCTGCGCCGCGATGAACTGCGCCTGGGTCCGCTTGAGCTCCTCGGCGCCGCGCCGCTGCGCCACGCGGGTGCGCACGGTCTCGATGCCGAAGCCGAGGTCAGCGGCGATCTCGGTGAGCAGCTCCACCTCGGCCTCGTCGAAGGCATCGGACTCGGCGGCGTGGATCGTGAGCGCGCACGTGACCGGCCCGCCATCGATGGCGACGGGCAGCGCGATCGTCGACGGAGCAGCGCCCGGGGCGGAGCGGCGGGTGATCTCGGCCGCGCCCGTGCGCAGGGCGCGCGTCGGCACGCCGGCGTCGATCGGCCCCGCGCCCGCGCTCGTCACGGCGCTGACCTCCACGGTCCCGGGATCCACCACGCCGATCCACGCCTGCCGGTAGCCGGCGCGGACGAGGATGTGGCAGACCTCGGTCATCAGCCCCTGCTCGTCGGTCGCGCCGACCAGGGACTGGCTGATCGCGGACCGGGTGAGGAGCGCGCGCTGGGTCCGGACCAGCGCGGTCTCCGCGCGGCGCCGCTCCGTGATCTCGACCGTCAGGATCAGCACGCCGGTGGGCACGGGCAGGATGCGCGCCTCGTACACGGCGAGCTCGCCCGCGGGATCGGGGAGCGCGAGGTCGACGTGGCTGGCGACCTGCTCGCGCAGGCACCGCGCGACCGCCGCATGGGCCGCGCTGTCCGCGAGCCCGGGCACCAGCGCGAGGAGCGTGCGACCGAGCACCTCCTCGCGCGGGCGGCCGATCGCACGCACGGCCACGTCGTTGATGAACACGTGGCGGAGATCGTGGTCGAGCACCTGGCAACCCTCGAGCAGCGCGTCGAGGATCGCCCGCAGCGCGGGGTCGAGGTTCGAGGGGTCGGCGGGGCTCACGACAGAGACCATCGGCGGTGACCGGGAATGCTACGACAGATCGGTTGATTCCTGCTGCGGGGGGCGCCATCTGGTAGGGTCCGACCCCTCATGTGGTGGCGTCGGCTCCGCTACGTCCTGCTGCTGGCGGCCCTGTGCGCGATCGCGACCTGCCCGTCTGCCCGGCGCGCGTGCACCAGCAGCACCCGCGCGCAGGAGGCCGACGACCTGCTCGCCTACCTCGTGGACCGGGTCGCGACCACCTACACCGCGACGGGCAAGTTGCCCCCCACCCCGGCCGGGCCGACGCCGAGTTCGCCCTGCTGCGAGCAAGGGGGCGCCTGTGCGCCCGATCCGGCGACGTGGAGCGCTCCCGGCTGGCGCGAGCTGGGGTTCACCATCGACGCTCCGTACCGGTACGCGTACCAGTACGTCCCGGACCCGTCCGGCATCAGCGCCGTGCTGCGCGCCACCGGGGACCTCGACTGCGACGGCGTGCCGGCGGTCCACGAGGTCAAGCTGACGGTCGCCGCCGGGCGCCTGCTCCAGACCTGGTCCCGCGCGCACGCCACGGAGTGAGCGCCGACGCCCGCGCGAGGCATCACGCCGCATTGACCGCGGCGGCGTCGCGCGCGAGGCTATCACCATGCGTTGCCTCGCCGTCGTCGCCTGTCTCCTCGTCGCCGCCGCGTGCGGCAAGAACGACCAGCCCCCCGCCGCCACGTCCGGTCGTCCGAACGCGAAGCCCGAGACCGGCCCGAACGCCCGGCCCGCGGCCGCCTCGCCGCCGGTCGCCGCGGTGAGCCCGCTCGACGAGGCCAACCATCTGTTCGGCACGCTGTGCGCGACCTGCCACGGCCCCGAGGGGAAGGGCGATGGCATCGGGGGCGCGACGCTCGTGCCGAAGCCGCGCAATTATCACGATGCCGCCTGGCAGGCGAGCGTCTCCGACGCGCAGATCGCCACCGCCATCGTCAAGGGCGGCCCCGGCGTGGGCAAGAGCCCGATGATGCCGCCCAGCCCGCAGCTCGAAGGCAAGCCGCAGGTCGTGGCCGAGCTGGTGAAGCGAATCCGGAGCTACGCTCCGGCAGAATGATCCGCACGTCCCCTGACGGCCAGTGGGCCCTCCTGCGCCACGGGCGCAAGGCCGTTCTCCTGGCCGCCGGCGCAGCTCCGCCCGTCGGGCAGCTCACGCTCGACAGCGACGACATCGAGCTCGCGTTCGTCGGGCCCCCGTCGCTGCTGGTGTCCGTCGCCCAGGGCCCCGAGCCGCGGGTCCAGCTCCACCAGCCGCCCTACCTCGACGCGATCGCCCGGCTCGACCTCCAGGCGCCCATGCGGCTCGCGGCCGTGTCCGGCCAGCGGCTGGTGCTGCTGTCCACCGACCACAAGCGGGTGCAGATCGTGCGCGGCGCCGGGCGCTCACTCGCGACCCAGACCGTCGACCCGGGCGGCCCGGTCGAGTTCGCCGTCGGGCTCGAGCGCAACCAGGTGCTGCTCGGCCTGCTGCGCAAGCTCGAGGTGTGGGACGCGGTCTCGGGGCGCCCGCTGCTGCGGCTCCAGCTCCAGCTCCCCCCGCCGCCGCGCACCGTCGGCGCGGCGCAGGGCCACCTGTGGGTGACGCGGCCGGGCAGCGACGAGGTGTTCATCTACCGCCTGTCCGACGGCCGCCCGTTCCGCCACTACGTCGGCGCTCCGGTCGAGGACGTGATCTGCCACCCGTCGTCCCCGGTGATCGTGCTGGTCACGCCGCGCGGCCTCGTGCGACTGCACTGCTTCGCCCACTCCCTCGCCGTGATCGACGCGCCGTGGACGCCGGGCACCCACCTCGCGCAGCTCGCGGCCGGTGAGGACGTCAGCCTGCTCGGCTGGACCGACGATGCCGCCAAGCCGTGGCGCGTGTCGATCGGCGGCGCCGGGGCCCCGCTCGCCGCGCCCGCCGACGGAGACGCACCGGCCGCCCCCCTCGAGGCCACCGCGGACAAGCTGCGCGCGATGCGCGAGCGCGCCGGCGGCGCGAGCGCGCCCGAGTCGACCCGAGGCAGCGAGCGCCCCGAGCGCCGTGCCCGGATCGCCCGCCCCGCTCGCGTCGGTCGCCGCGCCGGCCGCCCCCGTGCTGGGGGCACGCTCGGCGGTGCCCGCGCGCGCGCCTGGCGCGATCCGCTGGTCGCGTTTGGCACCGAGTTCGCGCGTGGCGTGGATGGTGAGGTCCCGGTCGTCCCGGCCGACACCGAGCTCGGCGAACTCGCACACAGGCTCGGCCTGCCCACCGCCGCGCGCCGCGCGCTGACCGCGCTGTACGCCCTCCACGTGATCGGCGAGCCTGCGGTCGCGCTCTCCCGCCTCGGGCAGATGCTCGGGGACTGGACCGAGGGTCTCGGCCAGGGCGAGCTGGGCCGCCACGCCATGCTCCGGCGCTCGGGCGGCCGGGTCCGGCTGCGCACCACGGTCACCGCGCTGCTCGACGGCAACGCACCGGTGGCCGCGCGCGTGCTGGGCGGCCCCACCGCGGCGCCCCCGGGCGGAGCCTGGCGCGTGGCCCGCGATGGCCGCACCGACGCCGAGCTCGAGGCGGCGCTGGTGACCCGGCTCGGCAAGATCGCCGTGATCGAGCGCCGGCCCCGGCGCGCCCTGCTCGAGGCCCGCCTCGCCGGCGCCACCGCGGTCGCCCTGCGCGCACCGGCGGAGCGCCCTCATCCGTGGCCGCACGGCGCGGCGCTCGTGGTCGTGACCGACAGCGACGACGCCAGCCGGCCGGCGTGGGTCAGCGAGCTGGCGCCGCTGGCGTAGATCAGCCGGCGTCGGGCGCGCCGCGGCTCACAGCTTCATGACGGACGCGGACTTCTTCGCATCGCGCTCGAAGTCCGCCTTCGCGGCGTTCGCGTTCTCGACCGATCGGAACGTCCCCATCCGCACCCGGTAGAACGTACCCTTGCCCTCGACCTGGGCCTCCTTGATCTGCGCCGAGTAGCCCTGCGCCTTGATGCCGGCCAGGAACGCCTCGGCCTCCGCGCGGTCCTGGAACGACGACAGCTGGAGCGTCCAGCGGCGATCCGCGTCCGCCGGGTCCACCTTGTCCGTCTTGGCCGCGGGCTTCTCGGGCTTCTCGGGCTTCTCGGGCTTCTCGGTCCTGGCCGGCGGCTTCTCGGGCTTCTCGGTCTTGGCCAGCGGCTTCTCGGGCTTCTCGGGCGGCGGGGGTGGCTCGGACCTCGCCGCGGACGGCTCGGCGCGGTCGGTGCCGTTGTCGGCCTTCTTGTCGGCGCGCGCCTTCTCGAGGTCACCGATCGTGCGCTCGACGTCGCTGGTCGACTCCTTGCCGGTGAGCGCGCCGCGGAACGTCAGCCCGCCGTTGCCCTCGAGCCGATCGAGCGCCGCGAGTGGATCCGCGGCGGCGTGCGTGCGCGCGCGATCGATGTGACCGCGCGCCTCGACGCGGCGGCCGACCAGCACGCCGAGGACGAACACCACCCCCACCACCACGGCCCCGCCGAAGAACAGGTAGAAGATCTGCCTGCCATCGAGGCTGACCTCGACCTTGTCCTTGTAGAGATCGGGCTCGCGGCTGGACATACCCCCGAGCCTTCCGCGCATGGGGGGTCGGGGGCAACCTTTTGACCTACTCGAGGATGTTGATCAGCGCGGGCGCCTGGATCTCGATCCGGTAGACGCGCCCCCGGGTCGATGCCAGCGAGGCCGAGGTCGACAAGTAGTCGCCCTCGTCGACCACCCACACGCTGTCGGTCGGGCCGCGCACGACCTTGACCGGGAATGCTGGCGCGGGCGACAGCGGCAGCGTCACCGGGACGAACCCGCCGGTCTGGCGCCAGGTCAGCTGGAACCCCGGGAACACCAGCGGGACGGCCCCGAGCGTGCCCTCGCGGTCGCGGATGCAGCTCGCGTCGCCCGGGTAGGTCGGGTCGACGACGGTCGCGGTCAGGCCGCGGTTGCGGTAGCGTACGGCGGGCGCCGCGCGGGTCACCATCGCGGTCGCCGGGTCGGCCAGGGTGCAGGCGGCGTCCGCGTAGACCGGCGCGTACTCGGTCTGGTCGACCGTGAGCGCGCACGGGTTGGGCTCGTAGCTGCCATCGGGCAGCCGGCCGGTGCGCGGATCGGCCGCCGGGTCACACACAGGCGGCGCCAGCGAGATCCGGCCCGTGTCGTACGGGTGGGCCTCCGGATCGCGCCGGCACGTGCCGGTGGTCGCGTCGCGGATGGTGTCGTGGAGGAAGCCGCTGCGGCTGCCGACCGCGGCGAACGCATCGTGGACGCGCAGCTCGAACCGCTGGGGCGCATTCACGCACGACTGCGGCGGCGTGACGCCCTCCATGCAGTAGCCATCCTGGCACACCCGCCCCGTCGAGCAGTCGCTGCTCTCCTCGCACACCTCGATGCAGCGCTTGCCGGTGTTGCCGGCCGCGGTCAGCGGCGCGCGATCCGGATCCGCCTCGCAGCGGTACGTGCGCGGGTCATCGGCGGTGGTGTCGTCGACCGGCTGCGCCGAGCTCGCGAGCTGGGCCGCGAAGTCGCCGAGCGCCTCGCACTGCGTGTCGTCCACGCATCCAGTCAGCGGAGTGGTGCGCAGCACGCTCTTGCGCGCCAGCAGCCTCAGCTCGCCACTCGCCGCGCGCTGGACGGTGTACCGGCGCGTGGAGGTCAAGAATGCCTTGCAGGCATCGGCGAGGCGGGAGGCCTCGTCGTCGAGCATGCACGCGCCAAAGCCCGCGATCTGGGTCTCGGGGTGGACATAGCAGGTGTAGCCGAGGGGGCACTGGGCGTCGCCGAACGAGGCATCACAGCCGCGCATCTGGACGATGTCGAACGGCTCGACGCCGGCCGCGCAGAACGGCGCCGTCTGGTCGACGATCCGCATGCCGCCACCATCCACCACCATCTGGCCGACGCGCACGGCCGGGCCGTCGACGTCGGTGGAGCCGGTGTCGTTCGACACCGAGCCCTCCCAGGTCAGCGTCCACGTCTCGTCGCGGATCGCGCGGACATCCGGAAACGCGGCGTCGCGGATCGCGTCCGGCGCCGCGAACCCGAGCTCCGACACGGGGCGCGACGAGTCCGAGCCCTCGCACAGCACCTGGCGGATGCTCGGCAGCTCGCCGGCCTTCTCGGGCGCGATGCTGGTCCCCGGGATGTTGCGCGTGGGCACCGCGGTCGCGCGCGGGCCGCCGAAGTTGCCGGCGTCCGAGTCCGGATCCGGGCCGGTGGTCTCGCAGATCCGCGTGACCGTGCCCTCCTCGTCCTCGCTGTTCGCGAGCAGGCCGCGCAGCGGCACCGCGTCGCGGAGCTGGTGGGCGATCGCGAGCGGCACGTCGATCTCGAGCGGCGAGCTCGGGTTCTCGTAGTCGCCGTAATCGTCGTCATCGACGTTGACCACGTAGGTCGCGCCGGAGGTCGAGCTGACGATGCCGAAGTAGCCGACCAGCTTGAGCGGCGACGTCGAGCGGGTGTCGTTCGCGATCTCCAGCGACCGGAACAGCTCGAGCGAGGTCGGGATGTTGCGGCCGGGCAGCTCGATGCCGGGGCCCCGGGCACCGGCGCGGCGGGCAGGCGTGCTCGCACCGCCGACGGGCCAGCAGGACAGGTCCGCGACGTCGGTGACGCTGTTGATCAGGCGCGGATCGACCTGGGTGTCGCACTCACGGCCCAGCGCGAGCACGTCGGCGACGCGGATCGTGTCGTCGGTGGTGATCGCGTACGCGAACTGGAACTGCCCGCCGCTCGCGATGTCGTCGTTGACGATGCCGAGGTTACCGCCCATGCCGATCTGCGGGGCGAGCGCGATGTGGGTGATGCCGAGCGAGCCGGTGGTGTTCTCGAGCGCGACCTGGCGGGCCGACAGCGGGAGCGCGTCGGCGCCGAGCTCGACCACCGTCACGGCGGCGAGGTTGTCGGCGCCGATCACGAGCCGGCGCAGATCGTAGCGCGCGTCGTACTCGAGATCGAGGGTGACCGGGCGCGGGCCCGCGGTGGGCGGACCACCACCACCGCACTCGGTGGGACAGCTGACGTTGCCATCGGTGAGGGTCGGCGTGCCCGAGCTGTAGTCGATGCCGGCGACGACCGTGCCGGTCGCGCTGTCGACCGCCGCCACCAGGTGGCAGGCCGGGAACGCGAGGTAGACCAGGCCCGTCGGGGTCGCGGGGCAGCTCTCGCCGATCGTGCCGCCCGCGGGCTCCGCCGCCATCGCCGCCGGGCGGGCCAGCAGGACCTCGCCGGCCGCGTTCTTGATCGCGATCCGCTGGACCTCGACGTCGGGGTCGGAGTCGAGCGCGGTGTTGATGTCGAGGCCCGACAGGTCACACGAGCCACCGTTCGCGACCACCGCGAAGCAGCCGACCTTGTCGGTCGCGATGGCGATCGGGTCCTCCCCGACGCTGATCCCGTTCTTGCCAGGGGTCAACGGATTGGCGTCGAGCACGTTGACGTCGCCGCCGGCGAACCCCGAGGACGGCTTGGTCGCGAACTGCGCGATCGCCACGGTGCCCGGGCCACCCTGGAGGATGAAGCCGTACCAGGCCGAGCCCGGGATCGGGACGGCACCCTCGATGGTCAGGTTCTCCTGGCCCGCGGGCTGCGGCAGCGGCGCGCCACTCTCGCGCGGCCCCGAGCGGATGGTGCAGGCCTCGAGCGGCTGCGCCGTGACGGTGACCTCCTGCTCGAGGGTCGCGTCGGCGCCGCCGGTCAGCCGGAGGCCGCCGTAACACGCGAACGTGATGTCGACCGGGCGGTCGAGGTTGAGCTGGCTCACCGCCGAGGTGGTGGTGTCGCCGCAGGCGACGAAGCCGAGCGCGCCGACGAGGCCGAGCAGCCAGATCCGCCGGAGCGAGGTCTGGCCAGGACGGGGGAGCTTGTTGAACACGTTCACAGAGCCCTCGGCTTGCCGATCCGGAGCACCACGCGGTTGCGCGTGGGCGAGCCGGGGGCGATGTCGATCACGGCGACCGTATCCTCGAGGAAGTTGGTCACCAGCAGCTTGTTGCGCGTGCGCGCCGAGGCCGTCGCGTACGGGCCGCGGCCGACGAGCAGGATGTCCTCGACGGACACCGCCCCGCGCGGGTCGACCACGTAGACCTGGCCGTCCTGGAAGCACGTCACGTAGGCGCGCTCATCGTCGCCGGTGCCCGCGAGCGTCACCGTCGACGCCTGCCGGCAGATGTCGGTCGCGCCGATCGGCTTGTTGAGCGGGTAGCCCGCGTCGCTGATCGTGGTGTCGAGGATCTGCAGCGACGGCGGCCGGCGGTTGACCAGGTATAGCCGCGAGCCATCCGGCGAGAACGCCATGCCGCGGGTGTCCGTGGACTCACCACCGCTGGCCTCGCCGACGGTCTCGAGAAAGAACCACGAGCCCGGCAGCAGGAACGGCGCCGCGTTGTTGACCGGGCGCCCGACCGTGAAGGTCTGGACCCGATCCTCGGAGCGACTACCGACGTACACGATACCCGGGCCCGAGCTCGGCCGCCCGACCACGCCGGTCGCGCCGCGCTGCCCGGTCAGCGGGTCCGCCCCGAACACGCCGGTGAGGACGTCCGCGATCCGGACCTCGCCGGTCTTCGGCGAGTCGACGAGCGTGACCGCGCCGTTCGAGAGGTGCGTGACGATCGCGTACTCCCCGGCGCTATCCGCATGGACGCTGAACGGCTCCTCGGGCAAGCCGGGCTGGTCGGCGTCGTTGAGGAGGAACGACAGGCGGTGCTCGCCGTCGCACTGACCGAAGCCCCCGTCGCCGCTGGCGCTGCACTGGAGCCTCGAGCCGTCCCACTCGGCCCACGTGATCGACGGGTCACCGCGGGTCGGGATCATCAGCCGCAGGCGCCCCTCGCCCAGGTCCTGCAGGGCGACGTCGGTGGCGAAGTTGCCGATCCGCACCCCCGCGCGCTGCCGGATGAACAGGCTCTCGTCGCACGTCAGGGTCTCGGTACGGTCGAGGTCCTGCTCGCAGCCCTCCGGCACGGCGCCGGCGCCGGTCCACGCGGCGACCACCTCGTCGACCGTCGCGAGCTCGAGCACGCTGATCGTGCCGGAGTCGTAGCGGAGCTCGGAGTTGGCGTTGACCACGAACGCGACGGAGTCATCCGGCGCGACCACGATCCCGGTCGGGAAGAACAGGTCGGCCTCGGTGGGCCGGACGTCCTCCGCATCGGCGGTGCACGCGCCGAGCACGCCGGCGAGCCCGGTCGTCAGGGCCAGCGAGAACAGCGAGCGCCGCGCCGGGGACATGGCCAGAGACATGGGGTGCCGCTTCGACCCCGCACGGGCCGGGCGGGTTGCCTGGAGGGGGAGGACGTTCGTGGGCTTGATCACTTCGAGGACTCCGCAGCGAGGACGGCGCGCGCCGCCGCCACCCGGGCGATGGGCACGCGGAACGGCGAGCACGAGACGTAGTCGAACCCTGCGCGGTGGCAGAACTCGACCGAGCTCGGCTCTCCGCCGTGCTCGCCGCAGATCCCGACCTTGAGGCCGGGCTTGGTCGACCGACCGCCGCGCACCCCGAGCTCGATCAGGGCGCCGACGCCCTCCTGGTCGAGGGCGACGAACGGGTCCGTGGGGAGCAGGCCCTTGTCGACGT
Organism: Kofleriaceae bacterium; assembly: GCA_964203225.1. GTDB lineage: Bacteria > Myxococcota_A > Polyangia > Haliangiales > Haliangiaceae > JABFXX01. The sequence continues at coordinate 34,408 of CAXNMK010000023.1, read as the reverse complement.
ACTCGGGCAGGAACCGCCCGGCATCGTCGCGCGACAGCCCGAACGTGGTCTGCGTCAGGTCGTTGGTGCCGAACGAGAAGAAGTCGGCGTGGACGGCGATCTTGTCGGCCACCAGGCACGCGCGTGGCAGCTCGATCATGGTGCCGATCGTGTACGCCAGGCCGGTCCCGGCGAGGGCCACGTCCAGCACGCGGGCCACCAGGGCGCGGAGCCGGGCGAGCTCGGTGGGCGCCATCACCAGCGGGATCATGATCTCGGGGTGGACCACCACCCCGGCGCGGTGGCACTCGGCCGCGGCCTCGCCGATCGCCTGCGCCTGGATCTCGTAGATCTCGGGGTAGGTGATCGCGAGCCGGCAGCCGCGGTGCCCGAGCATCGGGTTGGCCTCGGTGAGCTCGGCGACCTTCGCCGCGATCACGCCAGGGGCGGCGCCGAGGTCGGCGGACACCTCGTCGATCTCCTTGGGCGTGTGCGGCAGGAACTCGTGGAGCGGCGGATCGAGCAGCCGGATCGTGACCGGCAGGCCGTCCATCACGCGGAACAGCTCGGCGAAGTCGCCGCGCTGCATCGGCAGGATCTTCGCGAGCGCCGCCCGCCGGCCCGCCTCGTCGGCGGCGAGGATCATCTCGCGCACCGCGAGCAGGCGCTCGGGCTGGAAGAACATGTGCTCGGTGCGGCACAGGCCGATGCCCTCGGCACCGAAGCTGCGCGCGGTGCGGGCGTCGGTCGGGGTGTCGGCGTTGGTGCGGACCTTGAGCGTGCGGATGTCGTCGACCCACTGCATCAGGGTGCCGAGCTCGGCGCCCATCCGCGCGGGCACCAGCGGCGCCGGGCCGAGGAACACCTCCCCCGTCGAGCCGTCGAGCGTCAGCGTGTCACCCTCCTTGAGCCGGATCTCCGGGCTGGTGGCGTTCGCGATGATGCTCGCGGTCTTGCGGGCCGCGTCGACGCGCAGCGCCGTGCACGAGGTCACGCAGCACTTGCCCATGCCGCGCGCCACGACGGCGGCGTGGCTGGTCATACCGCCGCGCGCCGTCAGGATGCCGGCGGCGGCTTTCATGCCGTGGATGTCCTCGGGCGAGGTGTCGGTGCGGACGAGGATCACGCGCTCGCCCTTGTGCGCCCACTCGGCCGCGGCGTTCGCGGTGAACACGATCCGGCCGATCGCCGCGCCGGGCGATGCCGGCAGCCCCTTGGCGGCCGTCGCCGGCCGGGCCCGGGGATCGATCGTCGGGTGGAGCACCTCGTCGAGCTTGTTCGGATCGATGCGCGCGACCGCCTCGCGGGTGGTCAGCTTGCCCTCGGCGACCATGTCGACCGCGACCTTGACCATCGCCGTGCCGGTGCGCTTGCCGCTGCGCGTCTGCAGCATGTAGAGCGTGCCGTGCTGGATCGTGAACTCGAGATCCTGCATGTCGCGGAAGTGATCCTCGAGCAGGCGCGCGTTGGCCACGAGCGCGGCGTGTGCGGCAGGCAGGAGCTTCGCGAGCGCGGAGAGCGGCTCGGGGGTGCGGATGCCCGCGACCACGTCCTCGCCCTGCGCGTTGGTGAGGAACTCGCCGTACAGCTCGGGGGTGCCGGTCGCCGGGTTGCGCGTGAACGCCACGCCGGTGGCGCAGTCGTCCCCGAGGTTGCCGAACACCATCGCCTGCACGTTGACCGCGGTGCCCCATGCGTGGGGCAGGTCGTGCATGCGGCGGTAGTACTCGGCGCGCGGGTTGTTCCACGAGCCGAACACGGCGCCGATCGCGCCCCACAGCTGGGTGCCGACGTCATCGGGGAACGGCGCCCCGGTGACGCGCAGGATCTCCGCCTTGAACCGGGCGACCGCGTCGCGCAGCGCGACCTCGGTCAGGTCCTGGTCGCGGTTGGCCTTGTGGGTGCGCTTGACGTCGTCGAGGATCTTGTCGAGCGGGGCCTCGTCGGACTCGCTCGCGGCGACCACGCCGAGCACGACCTCGCCGTACATGCCCACGAACCGGCGGTAGCAGTCCCACGCGAACACCGCGCTGCCCGAGGCGGCGGCGAGCGCGGCGACGGTGGTGTCGTTGAGGCCGAGGTTGAGGATCGTGTCCATCATGCCCGGCATCGACGCCGGACCGCCCGAGCGCACGCTGAGCAGCAGCGGCGTGACCGGATCACCGAACGCCGTGCCGGTCAGCTTCTCGACCTGCGCGAGCGCCTGCATCACCTCGTCCGTCAGGCCGTCCGGCCCGTGACGGAGCGGGTCGAACTCGATTCGACCCGCGGGGCCGACGCCTACTCCGTGCGCCATCACGTGGCGGCACACGTCCGTGGTGATCGTGAAGCCCGGCGGGACGGGGAGCCCGAGCGACGCCATCTCGGCGAGGTTCGCGCCCTTGCCGCCGAGGAGCATCTTGTCCGTGGCGCGCCCCTCGGCGGAGCCGCCGCCGAACTGGCGGACGAACTTCACGACGCCCCTCCGCCGGCGAGCAGGCGGAAGTCCGCGATCCGCAGGTACGGCTCGACGAACCAGCGGAGCAGCGCGAGCCGGTTGTCGCGGAGCGCCGCGTCCGGATCCATCACCATCACGCCGCCCTTGTCGAAGAACGCGGCGACCGTGGGCCGCAGCCGCTCGAGTGACTCGAACACCGCGGGGTAGTCGTGCGCCGTGCGCGCGGTCAGCTCGCGCGCCTGCGCCTCGCCGACGGCCCCATGCAGGTTGCGCTCGGTGTCGCTGACGAACTTCGCGGGATCGACGGCGGGCGCCCCGACGAGGCCCTTGCCGCGAGCGTCGTCGAGGATGTTGGCGACGCGCTTGAACACCTCCCGCGCGTCCTTGCTGATGTTCGCGCACGCCAGCGCGCGGGCGCGCGCGTCCACGGGATCGCGGAACTCCTGCGCGAGCGCCGCGTCCGCGTCCTGCGGCGGGATGCCGCCGTCGATCAGGATGCCGCGCAGGCGGGCGCGGAAGAACTCGTCGAGCGAGGTCGCGTCCTTGATGACCACCCCCTGGGCGGCGAGGGCGTCGCGGGTCGCCGCGAACAGCGTCGTCCACAGGCTCGACCACGCCGGGCGGGCGAGCAGGATCTGCCAGATGCCGATCGCCGCGCGGCGCAGGCCGAACGGGTCCGCCGAGCCGCTCGGCTCGAGGCCGACGGCGAAGCAGCCGACGATCGTGTCCATGCGGTCGGCGAGCGCGAGCAGCGCGCCGGCGTCGGACGTCGGCAGCGCCGCGCCCTGCCCCTTCGGCCACCAGTGCTCGTCGATCGCGGTGCCGATCGCCGCGGGCAGCCCGAAGTCCTTGGCGTAGTGGCGGCCCATGATCCCCTGCAGCTCGGGGAACTCCCCGACGGCGTGGGACGCGAGGTCCGCCTTGCACACGCGCGCGGCGGCGCGGGCGGTCTCGACGTCGGCCCCGGCGGCCGTGGCGACCGCGGCGGCGATGACCTCGAGCCGGCGCACCTTGTGGCCGATCATCTTGGCGTCCGCGCCGAGCTTGGCCTGGAACACGACCTGGTCGAGCTTGTCGTTCCACGCCTCGAACGACTTCTTGCGGTCCTCGGCAACGAAGAACGTGCCGTCCGACAGCCGCGACGCGATCACCTTCTGGTTGCCCTGCTGGACGACCACGGGATCCTTGACGATGGTCGCCATCATCGTGGCGAACTTGTTCGCGAGCGCGCCCGAGGGCTGCTCCATCGCGAAGTAGCGCTGATGCGTGCGCATCGAGGTCACCACGATCTCCTCGGGGATGTCGAGGAAGCGCGGATCGAACTCGCCGACGATGCCGACCGGGTACTCGCCGAGGTGGATGACCTCGCCGAGCAGCCCCTCGTCGGGGCGGACGCGCAGGCCGGTGGCGGCCTCGAGGCGGCGCAGCTCCGCACGGACGAGGTCCTTGCGGGCCTCGGGATCGACGACGACGTGGGCGCCACGCAGCGCCTCGACGTAGTGCTCCGGCGACGCGATCTCGACGGTGCCCGGCGACAGGAACCGGTGGCCGCGGCTGTGGCGACCGGCGGTCTGGCCGGCCCAGGTCAGCGGGACGACCTCGCCGCCGTAGAGCGACACCAGCCACTGCACCGGGCGGACGAACGTGGTCTCGGACCACCCCCAGCGCTGGGACTTGGGCCACGCGATCGAGGCGGCGATGTCGGCGAGCAGCGCCGGGATCAGCGCACGCGCGTCCTGGCCGACGGCGTGGCGGACGGCCACGACGTACTGGCCCTTCTTGCCCGCGACCTCCTTGTTCTGGAGGCTCTCGGGTGCGACGCCGTTCTTCGCGGCGAACCCCTGCCCGGCCTTGGTCAGCGTGCCGTCGGCGGCGAACGCCGCGGACACCGGCGGCCCGACCACCTCGTCGTGGAGGTCCGGCTGGCGGTCGGCGACCTGCTTGACGATCACCGCGAGGCGGCGAGGCGTGCCGAGCGAGCGGACGCCCTTGTGGCCCAACCGGGCGGCGGCGAGCTTCTGCTCGACGAGCGCGGGCAGGTCCACGAGCTGGCGAGCGAGCATGCGCGCCGGAATCTCTTCACACCCGATCTCGAACAGCAGATCAGACGGCATGGGCGATCTCCTCGGCGTGGGGGGCGACGGCGCGCGCCGCGGCGAGCGCACCGGCGTTGACGCCCGCCTCGGCCGCGCCGCGGTACGCCTCGACGGCGGCCTGCTGCAGGTGTGGAGGCAACAGCGGGAACCCGAGGTTCGCGCGCGAGGCGACGTACGTCTCGGCGCACGCCTTGGCCATGCCGCGCACGCGCCCGATGAACCGCTGGCGCTCGGTGACGCTGATCGCGCCGCGCGCGTCGAGCGAGTTGAACGCGTGGGACGCCTTCATGCAGAACTCGTAGGCGGGCAGCACGAGCGGCGCAGGCGCCCCGCTCACCTGGCGCGCGAGCAGGCGCTTGCACTCACCCTCGAACGTGTCGAAGCTCGCGAACGAGATCTCGGGGCGGAGCTCCTCGAAGTGGTACGTCGAGTACTCGACCTCCCACGGCTTGCGGAGCTGGCCGTACGTGACGTTCTTGTCCCACCTGAGGTCGTACATGCTGTCGACGTTCTGCAGGTACATCGCGATGCGCTCGACGCCGTACGTCAGCTCCGCGGTGACCGGCATCAGGTCGATGCCGCCGGCCTGCTGGAAGTACGTGAACTGCGTGACCTCCATGCCGTCACACCACACCTCCCAGCCGAGGCCCCACGCACCGAGAGTGGGCGACTCCCAGTCGTCCTCGACGAACCGGATGTCGTGGGCCGCAGGATCGAGGCCGATCGCGCGCAGCGAGTCCAGGTAGAGGTCCTGGACGTGCAGCGGGCTCGGCTTGAGGCCGACCTGGAACTGGTAGTAGGCGCCGCCGCGGTTCGGGTTCTCGCCGTAGCGGCCGTCCGACGGGCGGCGGCAGAACTGTGCAAACGCCGCGTTCCAGGGCTCGGGCCCGAGGACGCGCAGGAACGTGGCCGGGTGGAACGTCCCGGCACCGACCTCCACGTCGACCGGTTGTTCGACGACGCAGCCGTGATCGGCCCAGAACTTCTGCAGCGTGAAGATGAGGTCTTGCAGGTACATGCGAGCACGCGCCTTCGTCGGAGAAGAGGCGGGGACCCTACCGTTGAGGCCTGCGTCGGTCAAGCCGATGGGATGAGCTAAGTCCCCCAGATCTCTTGACGATCTCGTGAGCAGACGGCTAGCGTGTGGCCATGCTTCGGGAGTGCCTCGCCTGCCTCGCGGTCGCCCTCGTGACCGGCCCGGTCGCGGGCTGCTCGCAGATCCTCGACTTCTCGGATGACGCCATCCCGGTGGATGCCGCACCCGACGCTCCGTACACGGTGGAGCAGTGCGACTACCTCGAGCCGAACAACTCGCTCGCCGAGGCCGCCGCGATCATGACCGGGGAGACCGGCACCGCCGCGATCTGCGCCGCCGAGCCGGCCGACGTCGACTACTACACGTTCACGGTCCCCGCCGGCACCGCGTCCGTCCGCATCGGCATCGTGTTCTCGACGGCGATCGGCGACCTCGATCTCCGCCTGCTCGACAGCGCCGGCACCCTGGTCGCGCAGTCGGTCGGGTTCGCGGACAACGAGACCATCGTGTGCCCCGCCGCCAGCCCGGCCTGCCCCGCCCTCACGGCCGGGGACTACGTGGTCGAGGTCAAGAGCGGCCTCGCCGGCGCGACCAGCCCGTACCAGCTCGCTCTCACGCTCGCCCCGATGTGAGGCCGAGGTGAGGCCGAGGTGAGGCCGAGGTGAGCTGCCGCCGCCGCGGGCGGGGCTCACTCCTCGGTGGCGACGTGGTCGCCGATCAGCTGCGCGGCAGCCCTGGGCGGCAGCGTACCCTCCACCACCCCCGCCACCCCGGCGAGCAGCGGCAGCCGCACCTTGACGCGCGCCGCGAGCGCGACGCTGGCGATCGCCGCGCGGGTGCCCTCGGTGCGTGCCGGATCCGCGGGCTCGGCGCCGAGCGCGGAGCGCGCGGCCATGGGCGTAGTCCGCCGAGCGCTCGCTGCCGGCGCGGACCAGGATGTTGCCGAGGCCCGCGAGGCCCGCGAACGTGCGCGGATCGGCGCCGAGCGCAACGCCCAGGCGCGAGGCCTCCGCGATCGCGCGGGTGATCAGCACCGCCCGCGGGCCGGCGCCCATGCCGAGACCGTCGGCGAGGCCGAGCGCGACGACGTACGCCCCCGACAGCGCGGACGCGAGTTCGACGCCCACCAGATCCTTGGAGCCGTACACGCGGAGCACCGGAGGTGCGTTGAGCAGCCGGCGCGCTTCGCTGACGACCTCGTCGAACGCGGACGCCACGACCAGCGACGAGAACTGGCCCTCGAGCAGGTCGCCGGGCAGCGCCGGCCCGGCGAGCGCGCCGACCTTGAGGGTGGGGAGCCCGGCGACCATGACCTCGGACACCCGCTCGTTGGTGGGCGCGGCGAGCGCGCCGATCGCGTGCACGACGATGTGGCTGCCGTCGAGCACGTCCCCGAGCTCGCGGGCGCGATCGCGGACGTTGGTCGACGTCACCGCGAGCACGATGAACCGCGCCTCGGCCGCGAGCCAGCGCGGATCGACGGTGGCCTCGAGCGGCGCGGACAGCAGGGCGTGCGGCACGCGCGGATTCGAGCGCTGAGTCTGGATCGCGTCGACGATCGCGGCATCGCGCGACCACAGGACGACCCGGCGCCCGGCGCGCGCGAGCACCGACCCAAGCGCGGTGCCGAACGTGCCCGCCCCGACGATGCCGACGGTCTCGCCGCGGCCGGTCCGCCCCGCGGCGGGTGCGCCCGCGCTCACGTGCGCGCCTCCCCGCCGGGCGCGTCCGCCGGGATGTGGGCGGTCCGGTTCTGGTAGTAGTACAGCAGCTTCACGTCGTCGACCTGGAGCATCCCGCCCTGCCGACGTCACCGCCGGGCGCGTGTGGTAGGTGCCGAGGCCGTGGACCGCGTCGTCGAGCTTGGCCTCGTCGGACTCGCCCGAGTAGCCGGGGTGCTCGCTGCCGAGGGCAGGGTTCGCGGCGAGCCGCGCGCGCAGCCGCGCGAGGTACACGAGCGCGTCCTCGCGGCGCACGCCGAGCTGGGCCGCGGGGGCGCGCAGCAGGCGGTAGATGTCGCGCGTGCCGACGTTGGCGGCGATGGCGTCGAACAGCGCACGCGCGACCAGGTGCGTCGAGTGGAACACCGTCAGCTTCGGGTACACGGCCGCGAGCTTGCGCCCGAGCGCGCGCGTGTACTCGGCATCGCGCTGATCGTCGTCGGTGACCTCGCCGTCGGCGCCGCGCACGAAGCTCGCGGGATCGACCACCCGGCCGGCGCGGTCGATCGAGTCACCGTCGTCGGTGATGTCGTTACCGAACACGTCGAGCGGGCGCCCGAACCGGACCACCACCGAGCCCTCGTGGACGAGGATCTTGCGGAAGAACTCGAGGATGCGGCCGACCCGGCTGAACTCGTCGTCGGTGATGATGTAGCGGCTCTTCCCGGTCTCCGCGAGGTAGTCGGCGATCAGCGTCTCCGCCTCGAGGACGAGCCGGTAGTTGATGGTCGCCGGCACGATGTAGATCCGCTTCGTGGCGGCGCCTTCGCGCAGGTTGTTCTTGTACGCGGTGACGGTGGTGCCGAGGAGGCCGAGCTTGAGCTGCTTCTCGACCAGGTTCGAGCGGCTGCGCGTGCCCCCGGGGAAGAACAGCGAGTGGTAGCTGTGCTCGAGGAGGACGGTCGAGTACTCCTTGAGCACATCCTTGTAGAGCTCGAACTTGAGGCGGCGATCGACGCGGTACGCGCCGAGGTTGCGCATGAAGAACGAGACGAACGGGTTCGAAAATAGATTCTTGCCGGCGCCGTACGTCACGGGCGGCAGGCCCGCGCGGGTCAGCGCGAGGCCGATCGCCGGCGAGTCCATGTTCGACGAGTGGGTGGGGGTGACGACGATCGTCCCGCGCTCGGCGCACGCGCGCACGAGATCGAGCTCGCCCTCGGCCGTGATCCGCGCGTCGAGGTTGCGCAGGGTGGACATGCCCTGGCGCACGCTCGTCATCGGGTTGAACACGAACCCGAGTAGCGCCGGCGCCACGCCGGTCGCGAACTTGTAGACGCGCTTGTCAAAGTTGCCGACCACGTCCTGGCCGTAGTAGCGGACCAGCGCGCGCAGCTCGGCGATCTTCTCCTGGTCGTTCATCCCGAGCAGCCGGCGCGACAGCTCGCGCCAGCGGTCGACGCCGCTGCCGCTCGCCTCGAGGCGGCGGATCTCGTTGTGCGCGACGTCGTTGATCACGTACTCGAGTGAGCTGTCACCGCCGGCGCGGGCCTCGGCGACCTTGCGCGCGACGACACGGCGCTCGACCTCGGCGAGCAGCCGGTCGCGGTCGGCGTTGAACCTCTCGAGGCGGTTTTCGGCCTCCCGGACCGGGCGGTCGCTGGCCATGGGACTGCCGTCATAACACCTGGGTTCCACTCGGATCGGCACACCGTTCCCCAAATCGTATCGATCTCCGCTTGCCGCTGGAGGGGTCCGTGTGGTCTTGATTGGGCAGGCGCTGGCTCCTCGCGAGCTGTGCTCGCTCGCTGGATGGTCCGGAGGATTCGTTTCCGGGACCTGACGGCGGGTGGTGAGAGGCAGATAGGAGACGTGGTCACCCGATGTCCACGACCAAGCGCTCAGGGTCCAAAGTGACCACATCCACCAAGGCTCCGGCCGACAAGCCGAAGCGTCCCATCGCGCGCGCGGTGACGCCCGAGGTACGCGCCGACGCGTCGGCGTCCCCACGGGCCGCGGCCTCGAAGCCCGTGAAGCCGGCCAAGATCGAGCCGGAGAGGCTCGAGCCGCCGCCGGTCGAGGCGCTGGAGGTCGTCGCGCCCGCCCCGGTCGTCGCGCCCGCCCCGGTCGTCGCACCCGCCCCGGTCGTCGCGCCCGCCCCGGTCGTCGCGCCCGCCCGGGCGAGCCGTTCGGCGAGGAAGAAGGACCCGGCGCCCGCGCCGGCGCCCCGGCTGCCGCCGATCGAGTACACACTCGATGGCCCGGTCCCCCCGGAGGGGGCGAACCTGCCACCCAGGGTCGGCGCGCTGCTCGGCATCGCGCAGAAGGCCATGGGCCTCAAGACGTTCCGCCCCGGTCAGGCCGAGGCGTTCGAGCACCTGCTCAACGGCGAGGACCTGCTCGCGGTGATGCCCACCGGCAGCGGCAAGTCGCTGCTCTATCAGCTGACCTCGATGGTCGTCCCGGGCATCACCGTGGTGGTGAGCCCGCTGATCGCGCTGATCAAGGATCAGCTCGACAAGATGGTGTCCAAGGGGATCGCGGCGGCCAAGATCGACTCCACGCTGACCGTGCGTCAGCGCCGTGAGGTCGACCTGCTGGTCAAGGCGCCCGGCGGCAAGCTGCTGCTGACCACCCCCGAGCGGATGGCGGACCCGGAGTTCCGCGTCTACCTGCGCGAGGCGTGCGGCGGGGTCGGCGTGTCCCGGTTCGTCGTCGACGAGGCGCACTGCGTGTCCCAGTGGGGCCACGACTTCCGCCCGGCGTACCTGTCGCTCCGCAAGGCGCTCGAGGAGGTCGGTCGCCCGCCGGTGCTCGCCACCACGGCGACCGCTCCGCCCCACGTCCGCGACGACATCCTGTTCCAGCTCGGCATCGAGAAGGCGACGACGGTCACCACGACCTTCGATCGCCCGAACCTCCACTACGAGGTCATCATCTTCCACGACGAAGATGAGAAGATGCGGACGCTCGTCACGCTGCTCAAGAAGCTGCCGCGTCCCGGCATCGTCTACTGCGCGACGGTCAAGAAGGTCGAGGAGCTCTACGAGGCGCTGACGCGCTGGGGCATCCCGACCGCCAAGTACCACGGGCGCCTCAACAAGAGCGAGCGCGACGACTCGCAGCAGCGGTTCATGGCGTCGAGCGACCTCGTGATGGTCGCGACCAACGCGTTCGGCCTCGGCGTCGACAAGGCCAACGTCCGCAACGTCATCCACTATCACGTGCCCGGCTCGCTCGAGGCGTACGCCCAGGAGGCCGGCCGCGGTGGTCGCGATGGCAAGCCCGCGCGCTGCGTGCTGCTGTTCTCGCCCGACGACGTGGCGATCCAGGAGTACTTCCTGACCGGGACGTACCCGACCAAGCGCCAGGTCAAGATGGTGTACGACACCCTCGAGGCGTTCACCGCGATGCGCCGGCAGGGCACCCGCGCCGGCGACGACGAGACGCTGCCGAGCATCGAGAACGTGGCGCTGTCGTCGAGCGTCGGCCAGCAGCGCACGCGCACCGTGCTCGGCCTCCTCAAGGACGAGGGGTTCGTCACCGAGGCGGAGGGCGGCGTGTTCTACGTCGCCGATCCGGCACCGTCGCGCGACGAGCTGATGGATCGCGCGCGCCAGTACGAGGCGCGGCGGATCGCCGATCGGCAGCGCCTCGACGCCCTGCTCGCGTACGTCCGCGCGCCGGGCTGCCGCAACCAGGTGATCCTGCAGTACCTCGGCGAGCCCGAGCCGCCGCTGTGCGGGCGGTGTGACAACTGCCTGCGCTCGAAGGAGGCCGCGCTCGCGGCGTCCAGCGTGGCCGCCCGCCTCGGCGCGTCGCTGACCCGCCTGCTCGATGACGATCAGGTGGAGGTCAAGCCGCGCCGCGAGATCAAGGCGCGCGTGGTCCGCATCGACCAGCCCGCGCCCACCCTGCCGGTCGCGGCCGAGGGCCGCGGGCCCGTGCTCGCCGCCGGCAAACCCGCGGCGCCGGCCACGGTGCTTCGCCGCAGCGGCGGGAGCAGCGCGAGCACCCCGGGCCCGGCCAGCGTCGCAGCCCATCCCCCGGCCCCCGCCCTGCCCGCCACCGCGCCGGCCCGGTCGAACGGCCACGGCCCGGCCGTCGCCGCGGTCGCCGCTGCGGCCATCGCGCCGGCCCCTGCCGCCGTCGCGGTGGTGACCCGGAAGAAGGCGATCGCCGAGGAGGCGCCCGCCGTCGACGACGATGACGATGACGACGACGACGACGATGACGACGACGACGACGACGACGATGACGATGACGACGACGACGACGATGACGACGACGACGACGACGACGAGGACGACGACGAGGACGGCGATGGCGATGGCGATGGCGATGACGATGACGATGACGATGACGATGACGATGACGACGACATCGAGGTCATCGACAAGACCGCGGCCGAGCTAGCCGAAGAGGGCGTCGAGGGCCCCGGCGAGATCACCGTGCTCGCGCGCAAGAAGGTGCCGAAGGTGCCCAAGCTGCGGGTGCCCCGCGTCGACGAGGACACCAGCGACACCAGCGACACCACCTCGGCCGAGGCCCGGCGGCGGCGACGCCGGCGGCGGCGCAAGCGGCGGGCGATGATCCCGCCCAGGAGCGCGTTCACCACGCCGGTGCTGTCGACCGGCCTGGGCGGCGACGCGCAGCCGCGTCGTGCCGGTGCGGGCGGCCCGCTCGTCGAGTACGTACGCGGCCCGATGCGGCTTGCCGGCTCCCCGATCGCCTCGGCCAACCCGAACGACGCGGGGATGCCCCGGCGCCGCGGGAAGAAGACGCGCCGCTGGGAACGCAACTTCGAGCGGTTCGAGCGCAGCGGACGCCCGCAGGGCGGCCCGCGCCCGGGCGGCGGCACCGGCGGCACCGGCGGCACCGGCGGCACCGGCGGCACCGGCGGCGGCAACGGCAACGGCGGCAACGGCAACGGCGGCAGCGGCGGCGGCGCCTGGGTCGGCGCGAGCACCGGCAGCGCCCGCGTCGACGGCGCGCCGCGCGTCGTCGCCGGCGCCGGCGTGGCGGCCAGGGTGCGGCGCCAGGTGGCGCGGTGGCCGTGGCGGTCGTGGTGGCGCCGGCGAGGCACCACCCATGGCTGCCCCGGCGCGCGAGGGCGGCGGCGGCGACGGTGGGGCGCGCGCGATGGCGGCCCGCCGATGCTCGGGCCGGATGGACAGCCGCTGCGCAAGCGCCGCCGGCGGCGGCGGCGCGGTCGCGGCGGTCGGCAGCGCGAGCTGCGTGGCCCCGGAGGCGACGGCGGCGGTGACGCCGGCGCCGAGAGCTCCGGTGGCGAGGGGAGCGGTGGCGACGGCGACGACGGCGGCGGCGGTGATGACGGTGGCGACTGACCGATCCACCGACCCACCGACCCACCGACCCACCGACCCACCGACCCACGGCGGCGGCGGCGGTGGACCGGCGGCGTCGACGGACTGCTTGACGAGGGCACTGGCCCTCGCGTGCATCCCCGCGAGCCGTCGCGCCACCATGCCTCCGTGGCGTCACGGCCCGCGATTCGCGGCAGGTAGTTGGCGCGGCCCGTGGTCAGGACTCGTGAGCGCACGGCACGTGGGGCGGTCACGACCGCTCGTCCCGGGCCCGCTGGTCAGGTCGACTTCCAGGCCGTAGGCTATGTCCTGTGCTCGAATGGCTCGGCTCGGTGCAGATCCGCTCGCGCACCGCGACGCGGGTCGAGCTCGCGCTGACCCGCGGAACCGCATGGACCGGCTGGGCGATCGCCGCCGGCGGGGGGTACCTGGTCACCGTCGGTGCGGTGTGGGCGCTACTCCCCGGGATCACCGGCCTGGCCGGTGGGCTGCTACTGGGGACCCTGCGCCGCCGCCTCGTGTTCGACCGCGAGGACGGCCTCCTGCGCAGCGAGCAGCGAGTGCTCGGGGTGCGCCGGCGGCAGGCGATCCCTCTGTTCCATCTCAAGGCGGTGGTGGTCGCTGCCCGCCGGGGCCTGTACGTCGCCTACGTCGAGCGCCGCGTCGGTGGGGTGATCCACCTCGACGAGGCCCGCCACCCGGGCCCCCTGCTGGTGCTCGCGGAGGCGATCGCCGAGGTCACCGAGCTCCGCCTCGTGTACGACGCCACGACACGCGTGGCCGCATCGGATTGAGCGCGGCCCCCGGCACTGGTAACGTCGTCGCGGCTGATGCGCGGTACCGCCCTCACTCCCCTGCTCGTCCTCGTCGCCTGCAGCTCCGAGAGCGGAGGCCAGGCCAAACCCAAGGCTGCCGATCCCGAACGCAAGCTCGCCGGCGTCTACCCCGAGAAGTTCGCGTGTGACTCGATCGTCACCGCCGAGGTGGTCGGTCAACTGCTCGGGGCTCCGGCGCGTCAGCTGGACAGCCCGTCGTCGGTGCCGCGCGGCGTCCCGCACCCGTGCTCGTACGAGGTCGCGGCGAAGTTCCCGGAGTACTGGACGTTCGACTTCGACTGCCGCGACGGCATGAAGGAGCGCGCGGACCAGTTGTTCGCGCAGTACACCCGCACCAGCGCCGAACTGATGGAGTCATACAACGTCGCCTCCGACGCTGGCCCCACGCCGGGCGTCAAGCCCAGCGCGGGGGTCAAGTCGACCATCGACGCCGGCCCGGTGGCGCCCACCCGCGCTCCCGAGAATGCCGCCGAGGTCTCGGTCGGCGCCAAGGCACTCGATCACCACGGCCAGGGCCTGCTGTTCATCGACGACGATGCGCCGTGCTACGTGCGCGTGGTCGGCACCGAAGCGCCGCGTCGCCTCGCGCTGGCCCAGGCGATCGCGAAGAACCTGACGTTCGCGAACGCCCCGATGACGCCACGGCCGTTCAAGTAGCGGACCTGGCGCTCACAGCACGGCATCAGCGCCGACGGTGATGAGCACAGGAAACCTCCGCGCGAGGTCCGGGTGATCCGCGTGATGCGGTCAGAATTCGGACTGGAAGCCCGCGATGAACCGCGGCAGGCCGGCGTCGGGACCGTCGAGCGGGAACGCGAGATCGAAGCGGAACAGCTCGCGCGAGGTCTGCGGCAGCAGCGAGCGGAGGCCGATGCCGACGTCGTGGTGGAGCGACAGGTCGCCGACGGTCCGCCCGGCATCACCGACGTCGTAGAACAGCACACCGCCGAGCCGCAGGACCCACAGCGCACGCGGCTGCGTCCGCAACTCGACCTGCGCGTTGGCCAGGCGCCGCCCGATGAACTGGTTGATCCGGTAGCCGCGCAGGCCATTGTCCGAGCCGATCGAGAAGAACCGCTGCCGGCGATCGTCCCACCGCGTCGCGACGGTGGTCTCCATGACGAGGCGCACGGACCCGAACACCGGGGACACCACGCGGGTGCTCACGCGGGCGAGGTTGTCGTTGAGCTGCCCGTCCTGGTAGCGGGTGGAGTACGAAGCGGCGAGCCGCGCCGATCCATCGCGACCCCACGGGATGGTCCAGCCGCCGGAGATCCCGCTGCGCAGGAAGTTGCGGGTCGAGCCGAGCCAGGTCGTCCCCACGCCGAGCGTGACGTCGAGATCGGGGCCGATCCGGAGATCCTCGGCGAGGTCGTAGGTCTGGACGTTGCGGCGCGTGCGGAACTCGGGACGAAACAGCGAGTAGCCGACGAACGGCGCCGAGTTGACCTCGATCGGGGGCAGCACCGAAGCCTCGAACAGCGCGCGCTGCGCAGCGGTTCCGTCGAACAGGCCGGTGGTCTCGCCACCGATGCTGTCGACGGTGTGACCGACGGTGACCAGGTGCTTGAGCTGGCTGCCCCACTGCCGCACCGCTGACGCGGTCACGCCCCACACGCGGGACCGGTAGAGCAGCGGCAACTTCTCGCCGGCCGGGGTGGTCGCGGCGGTCTCCGCGTCGAGAAACGTGCAACCCTCGTCGCCGGCCACGCAGCGGACCTGGCGAAGGTCGAGGCCGTCGAACGCGCGCTCGATCGCGGACCGGTGCGAGAACGCGACGCTGCCGCCCCACGGGCTCGACAGCTTCCACAGCACCTTGCTGAGCCGCACGTCGCTCGAGCTGCCCTCCCCTTCCGCGCGGCCGTCGCCGAGGAGCGCGTCGCGGTTGAGGATCGTGTTCGCGCGCGCGCGCAGTTCGAGGTGCTCGCCGAGGACGTTCTTGTCGATGAACAGCGGGCCGGTCGCGACCTGGCCCTGGTCCATCGTGAACGCGGCCGCGAGCACGTTGCGGCGCCCGGCGAAGTTGTTCTCGGACAGCGACATCGCGAGGTCGGTCAGCGTGCCCTGCTGGAACGTGTACTGGGTGTTGAGCCGCAGGCTCCAGATGTCGCGCGTGATGACCAGCAGATCGACGGTGCCGGGCATGGCCGAGGTCACCGGCACGACGACGATCACCGAGCTGAACAGCGGATCGCGCAGGCGGCGCTCGGTCTCCTGCACGCGCTCGGGCGTGTAGACCTCGCCCGTCCGGATCACGACGTCGATCCGGATCGTGTGGTCCTTGGTCGTGATGTGGAAGTGGTTGAGGAGCTTGAGGAGGCGGTGCCCCTCGGCGAACACGTCCTCGTTGTAGATGTGGATCTTGCCGACGACCTTGTCCCACGGCGACGGATCGAGCGTGTAGCCGCGGGCCGTGAGCGCGCGCAGCATGGTCTGCCGCTCCAGCCCGCCGCGCGTGGCGAGCCAGTCGCAGCCGGGATCCCGCGCGGCGCACATCGCCTCCGCGTGTGCGGACGCCCGCTTCGCCTGGTCCCGCGAGAATCGCGACTGCGTCGCCGGGCGAGGCGGCGGCACGGGCACGGTGGCCGACGGGACAGCGGTGGGAGGTAGCCGCGCGCGTGTGCCGGGCTCCGCCGAGGGCGGACGTGCGTCGGGCGGCGGCGAAGGCTGGCCGGGCGTCGGGGATGGCTGCGGCGGGGGTGCCGGCGGCGAGGGCGGGGACGGCGGGGGTGCGAGTGGCGCCGCCTGGCCGGCGGCCAGCCGCGTGCCGGCGAGCAGCGCGCAGACGAGCAACAGCCGGTTCACACGCACGATGCTACACGCTGCGTGCGGCGACGTGGTGCGCGTGCGCGGCGGCCCCCGTTGCACGATCACCCGGGCTGTGGCCCGCGACCACGTGCGGGCGCCCGGCGCGTCCGGACGCTCAGCGCGGGCTGTGGCCCGCGACCACGTGCGGGCGCCCGGCGCGTCCGGACGCTCAGCGCGGGCGGCGGCCCGAGGTCACGCGCGGGTTCTTGCCGAGGTCATGGACCAGCGCGACATCCTCGAGGCCGGCAGCGCGGAACCGCGCAGCCACGGGCTCCGCCTGGTCGTAGCCGTGCTCGACCACGAGCACGCCGCCCGGCGCCAGGTACGCGAGCACGGCGGCCGTGATCCGGTCGTAGAACACCAGGCCGTCGGCGCCCCCGTCGAGGGCGAGCACCGGCTCGCGGCGGACCTCGGCGGACAGGGTCGGGATCAGCGCGGACTCGATGTACGGCGGGTTCGAGGCGATCAGGTCGAACTGCTCGCCCGCGACCGGCGCGAACAGGTCACCCTGGCGGATCTCGACGCGCCCGGCGAGGCCGTTGCGCTCGGCGTTGCGCCGCGCGATGGCCACCGCCTCAGGGGACAGGTCGGTCGCGATCACGGTCGCCTCGGGCAGCTCCTTGGCGAGCGCCAGCGCGATCGCGCCCGAGCCCGTGCACAGGTCGAGCACGCGCCGCGGCCGCGCGGGCTCGGGCAGCAGCGCCTTGGCGACCTCGATCACCGTCTCGGTGTCGGGCCGCGGGATCAGCACCGAGGCGTCGACATACAGCGGCAGGCCCCAGAACTCGTGATCGCCGAGCAGGTAGGCCACCGGCTCGCCGGCGAGTCGCCGCTTGATCAGCGCGCGGTACGCGGCCAGCTCCACCTCTCCGAGCGGCTTGTCGAACGCGGTGTAGAGCTGGATCCGCGTGCACTGGAGCACCTGCGCGAGGAGGAGCTGGGCCTCGAGGCGCGCCCCGCCGATGCCGGCCTCGGTGAAGCGCTTCGAGGTCCAGTCGAGGACGGACAGCGTGGTCCAGGTGGACACGCTGCCTTCATAACACCAACCGCAACCTCCGGATCCGTGTGCCCGCGCCGACCGCTCGCGCGCAGCGCCGGCGGATCCCGCGCCAGGATCAGGCGATCAGCACCAGGTCGGCGTGGTTGACGCCCGTCGGGCCGGTCACGACCAGCGCGCCGACGGCGGCGAGCGCCGGCCCGGCGGCGCAGCGCGCGAGTGCGGCCGCAGGGTCGATCTCGGCGGCCTCGATCGCGTCCCAGGTCGTGCCATCGACGAACGCGCCCGCGGGGGTGGGTCGGCTCGTCGGCGCCGGCCCGTCGACGCCGTCGCTGCCGATCACGAGCGCGGACCGCGTCCCGCCGCGGAGCAGGGCCGCCAGCGCGAGGGCGAGCTGCTGGGCCCGCCCGCCCTGCCCGTGCGCCGCCGGCAGCCGCACGGTCGGCTCGCCCCAGGCCACGAGGGGGCCGGAGGTCGCCGCGAGCACGGCCGCGACCGCGTGGACGTCGCCCACGAGGGGCGTGGCGAGCAGCCGCGCGGGTACGCCGCGGGCCACCAGCGCCGCGTGGGCGGCCTCCGCGAACGCGGCGAGCGGCGCGAGCAGCACCGCAAGCTCAGTGGAGATGGCGGCCGCGGCGGCGGTGGCGGCGGCGGCGGCGGCAGCGGTCTCGGCTCCGATCTCGGCTGCGGCTGCGCCGCCCTCGCCTGCCCCTCCGTCGATGCGTTCGAGGGCGCGCGTGGCCCGGCCTCCACGCGCTTCCGGTGCGCGGGCGCGCAGCGCGGCCGGCCGCGCCACACCGTACGCGTCGAGGATCTCCCCCGCCCGTGAGCGACCGGCCGCACGCAGCGCCGCGAGGTCGGCGGCGCCCGGAGGCCGCACCGTCGGCCCCGACCCGATCACCGCAGGATCATCGCCGACGACGTCGCTGATCGCGAGCGTGGCGATGGGCACGGCGCACCGCGCGGCGAGCTGACCACCCTTGATCGCCGACAGCGCGGTCCGCACCGCGTTGAGCTCCGCGATCGGCGCGCCCGCGGCGGCGAGCGCGCTGGTAGTCGCGACCAGCGCCGCGAGGTCGCCCCGCGGGACCTCGAGCAGCGACGACGCGCCGCCGGAGACCAGCGCGAGCACGCGCAACGGCGGCGCGGCGTCCTCGAAGAGCGCGAGCGCGGCGGCGCCGGCGCGCACCGAGCGGGCATCGGGAACCGGGTGCGCGGCGACGATCAGGTCCCAGCCCGCGGGCACCTCCCCCGCCACCGGCGCGATCACCAGCCCGCGCGCCACCGGCCCCGCGCCGCGCGCCATCGCGAGCGCGGCCTTGCCCACGGCGAGCCCCCACCACCCCCCGAGCCAGCCCGCGAGCGCGGGCGCGGCCACCGCCTCGCGCACCAGGCGCGCCGGATCACAGGCGCGCACCGCGTCCGCGAACACCGCCTCGGCGAGAGCGCGGTCGATCACGTGCGCGGACTCGTGCGCGAGCGCGCCGCCGACTCGTCGACGGGCAGGTGGGCGAGCGCACGCGCGTGCGCGGGCCCCCGTTGGGGCGGCGGCGCGCCGCTCACCACGCCTCGAGCACCGCGTTGATCCGGTCGATGCCCTCGTCGAGGCGGTCGGCCGCCACGCCCGTGAAGCACAGGCGCGCGTGACTGCCGCACGCCGCGCCGAACGCACTGCCCGGCGCGAGCAGCACGCCGGCGGCCGCGCACCGCTCGAGCACGGGCATGCAGTCGGCGCCGCTCCAGCGGGCGAAGTCCGCCCACAGGTACGCACCACCCGCGGGCACGTCGGCCGGCGCCACCAGCCGCGCGCGCGCCCGATCGCGCGCCGCGAGATACGTGGCCCGCGCCGCGGCGAGGAACGGCGCGCCGCCGGTCAGCGCCCCGAGCGCGGCGCGCTGCATCGCGACCGGCACGTTGTAGACGCTGTGGTTGACGAGCTTGCGCAGGGTCGCGATCGCGGCCGCCGAGCCGAGCGCGTAGCCGACGCGCAGCCCGGCCTGGGCGTAGCTCTTGGCAAACGAGTACACGCTGATCGTGCGCGCAGCGGCGCCCGGCAGCGACGCGATCGAGACGTGCGCGGCGTCGTAGCCGTAGTGCTCGTAGACCTCGTCGGCGAGGATCCACAGCGCGTGACGCTCCGCGAGCTGGGCGATCGCGGTCAGCACCGGCGCGGTCATCATCGCGCCGTCGGGGTTGTTCGGCGTGGCGAGGTAGATCGCCGCGGTCCGCGGGGTGATCGCGGCCTCGAGCCGCGCCACCATCACCGCGGGATCGGCCGGCGCCGCGGCGACTTCCACGGGCTGCACGCCGTGCGCGAGCGCGATGCCGCGGATCAACGGCCACCGCGGCGTCAGCAGGATCAGCTCGTCACCGGGATCACACAGCGCCTGGACCGCGCACGCCAGCGCGTGGGTCGCGCCAACGGTGACCTGGACCTCGGCGCTGGCGTCCACGGTGATCCCGTTGTGGACGCGCGCCTTGGCGGCGATCGCCTCGCACAGCGGCGCCCATCCGCCCGGGTTGCCGTAGGCGTACAGCTCGCCGGGCGCGGCGTCGGCCCACGGAAGCTCGTCGAGCCTCGTCGGCGGCGCGAGGTGGGTGTCGCCAATCTGGAGCGGGATGACATCCCCCGGGAACCGGGCGAGGTGCTCGCGCAGGCGCGCGAAGATGGAGGCCGGGACAGCCGCGCCAGCGGCGGAGACATCGGGGAACCGGGACACCGCCCCGATCTTACCACCGCGGCCCGCCGTGCTAGGTTCGCCCCCGATGGAGGCCCCGCTCCCCGCCGCGCATGTGGTGTCAGCGCGCCCGCGCCCGCTCGGGTTCGAGCTCGCGCTGGTCGTCCTGGTCGCGCTCGCGATCCTGGTGCCCGGCATCTGGCGCTACACGCTCGTCGATCCGTGGGAGACCCACTACGGCGAGGTCGCGCGCGAGATGCTCGAGAATCACGACCTCGTGCGCACCACCTGGCGCGGCACGATGTCGGGCGAGCCGAACGACAACGAGGGGTTCCGCAGCAAGCCGGTGCTCCAGTTCTGGGCGATGGCGGCCGGCCTCAAGGCGGTCGGCGTCGACGACGGCGGCTACTCGGGCGAGATGGTCGACAGCCCCAAGATCATGTTCGGGATCCGGATCCCGTTCGTGCTCGGCGCGGTGTTCGGCCTCGCGCTCCTGTGGTGGATGCTGGCGCGGCTGCTCAGCCGGCGCCTGGCCTGGCTGGGGCTCCTCACCGTCGGCAGCGCGCCGATGTACGCGATGATCTCGCGCAACGCGATGCCCGACATGCTGATGGTCGCGTGTAGCATCGGCTCGATCGCGCTGTTCACGCTCGCGGTCGAGGATGGCGAGCGGCCGATCCTCCCGCTGACGCACGTCGGGCGGCGCCGGATCCCCCTCGACGCGCGCCACGTCATGCTGGGGCTGGTCGGGGGCGTCGTGGTGCTCCAGGCCGCCTACTACGTCGTGTACTTCCTGTCGTCGCCGCAGCTCGCAGTGCGCGGGGTGCGGATCACCCCGGCGATCTGGCTGCCCGGGCTGATGCTGCTCGGCCTGGTCTCGATGTGGCACCGCCCGTGGACCTCGGCGTTCGGCTGGGCCTGGCGCCGCCGCGGCGGCACGGATGTCGTGGCGCGGCTGCTCGGGGTCGCTCCGCTGACGACGATGCGGCAGGTCTACCTGCTCGGCTGCTACTCGCTGCTCGGGCTGTCGCTGCTCGCCAAGGGCCCGCCGGGGTTCACCGTGGTCGGCGGCGTCGGCGCGCTGCACGTGCTCCTGCTCGGCCGCTGGCGCGCACTCTACGAGGGCGCGTTCGAGCTCAAGCGCGGCCTGATCCTGATCGCCATCACCGCGGTGCCGTGGCACGTCGCGATGTACCTCAAGGACGGTCTGCGGTTCATCGACGAGTACCTGATCACGCACGTGCTCAATCGCGCGGCCGTGGGCGTCGACAACTCGCCCGGCACGTTCGAGTACTACACGAACATCGTCGGTCACGGCATGTGGCTGTGGGCCGCGCTCCTGCCCGCGGCACTGGCAGCGGCGTTCTTCCGCGCGCGGCTCGACACGCGCGAAGGCCGCGTGCGGTTCATGATGCTGCTGTGGGCGATCGTCGCGTTCGCCCTGTTCAGCCTGGTCCAGACCAAGTTCCACCACTACATCCTGCCGGCGGTCCCGCCGCTCGCCCTGCTGGTGGCGTTCCTCCTCGACGACATCGCGAGCGGTCGCGAACGCCTCCACCCGCTGTACGCCATGCTCGGCGTGGCGATCGTCCTGCTCGTGTGCCGCGACCTGATGCACGAGCCCGAGCGCTGGATCGAGATGTTCGTGTTCCGCTACGATCGCCCGTGGCCGAGCGCCGAGCCGTGGTCGGTCGATCCGTCGGACGGCTTCCTCGTGCTCGGCCTCGCGGGGGCCGTCGCCATCCCGCTGCTCGCGACCCGGTGGGTGCGTCTCGGCACGCTCGCCGTCGGCGCGGTCGGCCTCGCGATCTGCGTGTGGGCGCTCCAGGTCTACATGCCACACGCGGGCACCCACTGGGGCATGCGCGACGCCGCCCGCACCTACTACGAGCAGCGCTCGATCTACGGCCAGAAGGTCGTCTACTTCACGCCGCAGCAGCTGCGCGCGGACTGGGCGGGCGCCGGCGAGACGTGGTCGTTCGAGACCATGATCCCGGACAGCCTGCAGGTGGGGCAGCCGATGACGATCACGGTCGAGCTCCGCAAGGACGACGAGCGCGTCACCGACCAGCAGCTCACGCTGGTCGGCACCGCCACGGCGATCGGCGACCACCGGGTCACCGTCACGCTCGCGCCCGGAGAGCGCGCCAGGCTCGCGCCCCTGATCGCCCGGGCTGCCGATGCGACCGCCGCCCAGAAAGCGCGCGCCGCCCGCGGGGGCCGCCCGCCCTCCCCGCCGATCCGCGCGGTCGACGCCGATCGGCTGATCGGCTGGCAGCTGTACTGGCGCGGCGAGAACTTCTGGTCGGGCGGCGAGATCTGGGGCGTGATCCCCGAGAACAAGACCCAGTTCAACAAGACCGACAACGTCGAGTTCAACAAGTACCTGGGCGACCGCACGCGCGCCCCGCTCGGCCGCCGCTACTTCGTGATCACCGAGGCCAGCCGGCTGCAGGGCCTCAAGTCGCTGCTGCCGACGCCGCGCGCCCGGGACACCTTCGAGATCCTCGACACCACGAGCAACAAGTTCTCGATCGGCAGCTTCACGCTCTAGGACGCTGATCGAGCGTCCACGCGCACCCACGTGTAGGTGCGCCAGGTCGCAGGCAACGCGACCGGGCCTCAGATGTCTCACCCGTGCGACCGGCGCCGGCAGATAGACCGAAGCCCGGGGTGGCGCGTGGAATCTTGGTGCTATCCTCGGACGTTGGAACGCAGGTGCGGGCCTCTCGGGGTCCGGTCGCGTAGGAGCCCTTCGTGCAAGCTACTGATACGTCGGCGATCCAGCGCCTGATCGGCAGGGCCCGCCTCCGCATGAGGGTCCAGTGGGCCCTCGAGGGTGCCGCGACCGCGACCATCCTCGCCGCCGCCGGGGCGCTGGCCTCGATCTTCGCGATCCGCGTGGAGGTGGTCAGCCCGACCACCGGGATCCTGCTCGTCGTGGCCTCGCTCGCGCTGATCCTGGTCGGCGCGGGACTCGGGGCCGCGCGCCGGATCGACGACGAGCTGGTCGCCCGCCGGATCGACCGCGCGTCGAACCTCGCGGACCGGCTGTCGACCGCGATCGCGTTCGCGCGCACGCTCGCGCGCGGCCCGGCCTCGGCCGAGGAGACCCACGACCTGATGGTCGCCGCGATCAAGGACGGCGTCCGCGCCGTCCCCCGCGCGAACATCGTCGCCGCCGCGCCGATCCACGAACCGCGCGACCTCCGCGCCGCCGGCATGTTCGTGCTGGTGTCCGCCCTCGCCGGCGGCCTGTTCATCCAGCTCCCCGATCGCGCGCCCGCGCTGTACCGCGCCGTGCCCGAGGCCGCCCGCCCCGGCGAGGTGATCGCCCTCGAGGGCAAGAACCTCCTCGCCGGCCTCCGCGCGCCGGTCCCGGGCCTGCCGGCGAGCGCCTCGCTCGGCGCGCAGACCTGCGGATGCGGTCGCCGCCCGAGCGCGGGTTCGTCCCCGGCAACGCCCACGTCTACCTCGGCCCCGAACTCGGCCCCGAACTCGGCCCCGAGCGCACCCTCCACCTCACCGTGCTCGACTGGCGCGCCACCCGGATCGAGGCGCAGCTGCCGGCCGACGCGCCGATCGGCACGACGACGATCACCGTGGTGATCGGCGAGCGCGTCCTCGGGCCGGTGCCGTTCGAGGTGCTCGATCCAAAGGACGAGCGCAACAAGCCCCCCGGCGCGCTCGACCTCGAGCCCGACGAGCGCGCGTACATCGAGCGCCTGCTCGCCCAGCTCCGCGATCAGGCCCAGCGCGACAAGGTCCCCGAGCTCGACGAGTTCGCAACGAAGATCGAGCAGCTGCTCGACGAAGCGATGCAGGGCAAGATCTCCAAGGAGGAGCTGCTCGACGCGTTGACCAAGGCCGAGGAGTCCCTGAGCAAGGGCGCCGAGCCCGACCAGGCCGAGATCGACAAGCGGATGGCCGAGCTCGGCAAGGAGCTCGCGAAGGAGCCGGTCACCAAGGAGCTCGGCCAGGCGCTCGAGAAGAAGGACCTCGAGCAGGCCCAGAAGGAGCTCGAGAAGCTGGCGCAGAAGCTCGATCCGCAGGCGCTCGAGGACCAGCAGAAGGAGATGAAGAAGGAGCTCGAGAAGCAGCTCGCGGAGAAGCAGGCCGATCCGCAGGCGTCGGAGCAGGACAAGCAGGAGTTGCAGAACAAGCTCGACGAGCTCGAGAAGCAGCAGCCGCTGTCCGAGAAGGACAAGCAGCAGCTGCAGAACAAGCTCGAGCAGGTCGCCAAGCAGATGGCGGCGCAGGAGCAGCAGCAGCAGGACAAGCAGACCCAGCAGCAGAACAAGCTGGAGGACCAGATCCGCCGGCTCGAGAAGGACAAGCAGCAGGCCAAGACCGAGAAGGAGCAGCTGACCGCCGAGCGCCAGCTCCAGAACAAGAAGGACGAGCTCCAGCGGCTCCAGAAGGAGCAGCAGGAGCAGCAGGAGTCCGGCCAGCGCGAGGCGCTCAAGCGGCTGCAGAAGGACCTCGAGCAGGCGGCCGAGAACCTCGACCAGCCCAAGCCCGATCCGAGCAAGAAGCCGGAGGAGCAGGACGCCGAGGAGAAGGAGCGCCAGCAGCAGGCGTCCCAGAAGCTCAAGGACGCCGCACGCGAGACCGGGAAGGTCGACAAGGACCAGCGCAAGCAGGCCACCCAGAAGAAGATGTCGTCGCAGATGGACGACCTCCGCGAGGCGATGCGCCGCGCCAAGCAGAAGGGCAACAAGGGCCCCAACGACCCATTCAACAAGCAGGGCAAGAACAAGGACTTTCAGGCCCGCGCGCGCGGTCAGAAGGGCTCGGGCCAGGCGTGGAAGCCAGGGCAAGGCCAGCCCGGCGGCAAGGGCGGCCAGGGCCAGGGGCAAGGCCAGGGTCAGGGCCAGAACGGCCCCAACGGCCAGGGTCAGAACGGCAACGGGACCGAGGCCGGCACCGGCCACGACGACAACCTCGTCGGCGACTCGACGCAGAAGTCCGGCAACACCAAGGACGAGGACCTGCAGGGCACGCAGGGCGGCAAGGGCACGAGCCGCCGCGAGACCATCCTGTCGGCCGCGCAGAAGGGCTTCGCGTCGGTCGGCTACCAGAAGGTCTACGCCGACTACCAGAAGATCGTCGAAGAGGTGATGCGCAACGAGAAGCTACCGTCGAGCTACAAGTATTACGTGAAGCGCTACTTCGCGAAGATCCATCCAAGCGCGGGCGGCAGCCCGAGCTCGGCCACGGGCGAGGGCCCGGCCGCGAGCGGGCCCGCCGTGGCCCCGTCACCCCAGCAGGACACTCCATGAGCCAGGCCACCTCCGCCCCCCCGCGCGACGTCGAAGCCGCCGTCTCCGCGTTCACCACCGACCTCACGCGCCTGCGCCAGGAGATCGGGACGATGATCGTCGGCCAGGACAAGATCGTCGAGGGCGTCGTGATGTGCCTCCTCGGCGGTGGCCACGCGCTGCTCGAGGGCGTCCCCGGCCTCGGCAAGACCATGCTGGTGAGGACGCTGGCCGAGACCATCCACGCCTCGTTCTCGCGCGTGCAGTTCACGCCCGACCTGATGCCGGCCGACATCGTCGGGACCAACGTCATCACGGAGCAGAACGGCCAGAAGGTGTTCGAGTTCCAGAAGGGCCCGATCTTCGCGAACATCGTGCTCGCCGACGAGATCAACCGCGCGACGCCGAAGACCCAGTCGGCGCTGCTCGAGGCGATGAGCGAGGGCTCGGTCACGGTCGCCAAGCAGACCTACAAGCTCGAGCAGCCGTTCTTCGTGCTCGCCACGCAGAACCCGCTCGAGATGGAGGGCACCTACCCGCTCCCCGAGGCGCAGCTCGACCGGTTCTTCTTCAAGCTGGTCGTCGAGTACCCGAGCCGCGAGGCGCTCCACACGATCCTCGACCGCACCACCACCGACGACGTGCCCAGGCCCAGGGCCGTGATCGAGAAGGCGCGCATCCTGGAGATGCGCGAGCTCGTGCGCAAGGTCCCCCTCGCCCGCCAGATCCAGGACTACGCGGTGCGCGTGGTCCTCGCGACGCACCCGGAGAACCCCGAGGCGACCGCCACCAGCAAGCAGTACCTCCGCTACGGCGCCTCGCCGCGCGGCCTCCAGTCCGTGATCCTCGCGGCCAAGATCCGCGCGCTGCTGGAGGGCCGCTACGCGGTCGCGATCGACGACATCCGCTACGTCGCCGCGCCCGCCCTGCGCCACCGGTTGATCCTCAACTTCGAGGGCGAGGCGGAGGGCATCCGCGCCGACGCGATCATCGCGGAGATCCTCAAGGCCACCAAAGAGGCGTGAGCGTGGCCACGCCCCGCCCCAGCGACGCGCCGCGCGTCAGCAACGTCGATCGCGAGCGCGCCCGGCGCGTGCAGGATCGGTCCGAGCTGTTCGACGAGCGGTTCTTGAAGACGCTCGAGCACCTCCACATGGTGTCGCGCAAGGTGTTCTCGGGCGCGATCCGCGCCGAGCGCCGCACGCGCAAGGTCGGCTCGGGCATCGAGTTCGCGGACCACCGGACCTACGCGCGCGGCGACGACTTTCGCTACATCGACTGGAACCTGTACGGCCGGCTCGACAAGCTCCTGCTCCGCCTGTTCGAGGAGGAGGAGGACCTCCACATCTACATCCTCGTCGACGTCTCGGACTCGATGGCGATCGGCTCCCCGCTGCCCAAGCTGCACTACGCGATGCAGGTCGGCGCCGCGCTGACCTACGTCGGGCTCGCGAACCTCGATCGCGTCGCGATCATCCCGTTCGCCGGCACGCTGGTCGACCGGATGCCGCCGGCGCGCGGCAAGAACCGGATCCACCGCGTGTTCGAGTTCCTGCGCACGTGCGACCTCGGCGGCAAGACCGAGCTCGCCGAGTGCATGAAGGCGTTCGTCGCGCAGAACAAGCGGCGCGGCCTCGCCGTCGTGATCTCGGACTTCTACGACCCCGACGGCTTCGAGCAGGGCCTCAACACGCTCCGCTACAACAAGTTCGAGCCGTTCGTGCTCCAGGTCTACGACAAGCGCGAGGCCGAGCCGAACCTGGTGGGCGACCTCGCCCTCGTCGACTGCGAGACCGGCGAGACCCGCGAGGTCACGATCTCGAAGTCGCTGCTCGAGGCCTACCAGCGCGAGCACGAGCGCTACTGCAAGGAGCTCGAGGCGTACTGCACGAAGTACGCGATGCCGTTCTTCCGCACGCACACGTCGATCCCATTCGACGATCTCGTGCTCAAGATCTTCCGCTCCGGTGGGTTCCTGAGGTGATCGCCGCATGAACTTCATGGGCCCTCTCCCGTTCGCCGTGTGGGCGTGGATCGCTGGCGGCGCCGCGCTGCTCACGGTCAGCGCCTACATCATCAAGATGCGGCGCCGCCGCTTCGAGGTGCCGTTCGCGCGCCTGTGGCAGCGCGTCCTCGAGCAGAAGGACGCCAGCGCGCTGTGGAAGCAGCTCAAGCGGCTGGTCTCGCTGCTGCTGATCCTGCTGATCCTCGGCCTCGTCCTGTTCGCGGCGCTCGATCCGACGCTCGGCGGCAGCTCGCGCAAGGCGCGCAACGTGGTGGTCCTGCTCGACGCCTCGGCGTCGATGACGGCGATGGACGGCGACGAGGCCGGCGCGCGCTCGCGCATGGACGTCGCCAGGGAGCGCGCCAAGGCGCTGGTCAGCTCGATGGGCGGCGGCGACCTCGCGCTCGTGATGAAGGTCGATGGCCAGGCCACGCCGATGTCGCGGTTCACCACCGACGCGCCGATGCTGACCAAGATCATCGACGGCATCACGCCCTCCGACACCCCCGCCGACCTGACGCGCGCGCTCGGCGCCGCGGCCGATGCCCTGCGCGATCGCCCGAACCCGCTGATCGTCGTGATCTCGGACGGCGCGTTCCCCGAGGCGCAGCTCGGCCTGGTCAGCTGGACCACGCCGGTCGCCGGCGCCCCGGCGAACCTCGCCGCGGTCGACCTGTCGAGCGTCGACGTCCGCTACGTCCCCGTGGGGCGACGCAGCGACAACGTCGGCGTGATCGCCTTCAACGTGCGGCGCTACATCGCGAACAAGGCCGCGTACGAGGTCTACGTCGAGATCCAGAACTTCGGCAGCGAGCCCGCGCACCGCCAGCTGCGGCTCTACAACGGCACCACCAACGTCGACAGCCGCGCGATCGACCTCGCCCCCGGCGAGCGCCTCCGCAAGATCTATGCGGAGCTGCCCGCCAGCACCGACAACCGGCTGCGCGTGTCGCTGCAGCCCGCCGAGGGCCCGGGCGGCTCGGACCCGTTCCCGCTCGACGACGAGGCCTACGCGCTGCTGCCCGCCCGCACCAAGCAGAAGGTGCTGATGGTGACCGACGACAACCTGTTCCTCGAGGGCGCGCTGCTGGTCTACGACAACGTCGAGCCGCTCAAGGTATCGCCCGCCGAGTACGACGCGCGGCCGAGCATCGCCGACGGCATGGACGTGGTGGTGTTCGACGAGCACACGCCGGCGGTCCTGCCGATGCCGCCGACCAGCCTGCTGTTCTTCCACCCGCAGGGCGAGCACAACCCGTTCACCGTGCGCGGCGAGGCGGCGGGGCCGCGGATCACCGAGATCGACGAGGACCACCCGGTGATGCGCTACGTCACCCTGTCCGACGTCTACATGGACCGGAGCAGCGTGTTCACCGTCGATCCGCGGAAGGGCGAGTCCGCCCTCGCCTACTCGGTGCGGGACCCGCTGGTGGTCGCCCGCCGCGATGGCAAGCGCAAGCTGGTGGCGTTCGGGTTCTCGCTGCCGTCGACCGGCCGCGACGGCGCGACCGACCTGCCGATGCGCGTCGCGTTCCCGATGCTGCTGGTCAACACGCTCGACTGGTTCGCCGGCGACACCACCGACCTCCTGACGACGTACACCACCGGGCAGCGCCAGCGCGTGCCGCTCGACGGCGTGGTCGGCGCGACCGAGGCCGAGGCGACCGGGCCCGATGGCGTGGTCACGAAGACGCCGGTGATCGAGGGCCTGGCGACGTTCTACGCCAGCAAGGTCGGCTACTACGACCTCGCGGCCCGCGCCGACGGCGCCGTGATCGCCCGCATCGAGCTGGCCGCAAATCTATCATCGACGACCGAGTCCGACATCGCCCCGTCCACCGAGTTCACCCTCGGCGGCACCACGCTCGCCGCGCCCGAGCCGTTCGCGATCAGCCGCAGCCAGAAGCTGTGGATCTACCTGATCCTCCTCGCCCTGGGCCTGATCGTGGCCGAGTGGGTCACCTACCACCGCCGGATCACCGTCTGATGTCCACGTCACGCACGCTCCGCTCGCTCGTGCGGCCCGCCGCGCTGCTGCGGCTCGGGGTCGCGGTCGCGGCGGCGATCGGCCTCTACCTGCTGATCGCCGGCTGGATCGGCGACCGCACCGCCCTCACCCTCCATCACCTGCCGTTCACCGGCGCCCGGCCGATCGACCTGCTCGCCCCGAGCTGGCTGCTGCTGGCGGCCGTGGTCCCCGCGTTCTTCGTCCTCCGCGTGCTGTCGCTGACCGACCTGTCGATCCTCCAGCAGGTCGTGCAGGCCACGCTGCGGTCGCTGGTCGTGATCGCCGTGGCATTCGCGCTCGCGCGCCCGTCGTGGATCACCGAGCAGAGCAAGGTGTCCACGGTCGTCCTCGTCGATGTCTCGGACTCGGTGTCCGCCAGGCAACTCGACGCCGCGCGGGCCTACGTCGACGAGGTGGCCGCCGCCCGCGGCGAGGGCAACCTCCAGCTGGTCACGTTCGCGGAGAAGCCGCGGGTCGCGCGCGCGGACGGCAGCGCCGCCCTGTCCACCGCGATCACGCGCCACGTCGGCGCTGGCGCCGGCACCGACACCCAGGCCGCGATGCAGCTCGCCTACGGCCTGTTCCCCGACGGGTACCTGCCCCGGATCGTGATCGTGTCCGACGGCAACCAGACCGTTGGCGACGTCGCCACCGAGGCCTACCGGGCCAAGGAGCTCGGCGTGAAGGTGTCGTGGCGGACGTTCGACCAGGACAAGACCAGCGAGATCCGGGTCGCGGGCGTGCTCGTCCCCGACGAGGTCAAGGTGGGCCAGCCGTTCGAGGTCACCGCCGAGGTGTGGTCGACCGAGCCCCAGACTGCCACCCTGACGCTCCAGCAGGACGAGTTTCCGAATCCGCTCGAGCCGAGCAAGACCGTGGAGCTGCGCGAGGGCAAGAACCTGGTCAAGTTCAAGTCCGACGCCAAGCGCGCCGGCGCCACCACGTACAAGCTGCGGCTCGCCCGGTTCGCCAGGGACACCGAGAAGGCCAACAACGAGGCCGTGATGACCGCGCCGGTGCGCGGCAAGCCGAGCGTGCTGTACGTCGAGGGGGGCATCCTCCGCGAGCCCGGCGCCGCCGGGTACCTCCAGAAGGCGCTCGAGCACGAGCAGATCGACGTCACCGTGCGCGGCCCCACCGGCATCCCGGCGAGCGCCAAGGAGCTCGAGAAGTACGATCTCGTGCTGGTGTCCGACGTGCCCGCGCACCTGATGGGCGCCGGCCAGATGGCCGCGCTCGACACCTACGTCTCGGCCATGGGCGGCGGCCTGATCATGGCCGGCGGAGAGGACTCGTTCGGCTCGGGTGGCTACGAGAACACCCGCATCGAGCAGATCATGCCGGTGCGGTTCGACTCCGAGAAGATCAAGGACCAGCCCGACATCGCGCTCGCCCTCGTGATCGACCGCTCGGGCTCGATGCAGGGCGCCAAGCTCGAGGCCGCCAAGGAGTCCGCCCGCGTCACCACCGAGGTGCTGTCCCCCAACGACTACCTCACCGTGGTCGTGTTCGACAGCGAGGCCTCGGTGCTGGTCCGGCCGCAGCGGGCCGCCAGCCGGATGCGGATCTCCGCCGACATCTCGCGCCTGCAGTCGGGCGGCGGCACCAACATCCGCCCCGGCCTCCAGGAGGCGTTCGAGATCCTGCAGGGCATCAACGCCAAGGTGAAGCACGTGATCGTGCTGTCCGACGGCGAGGCCCCCGCCGAGGGCATCCCGGAGCTGCTGCAGGACATGCGCGGCGCCCGGATCACGGTGTCCTGCGTCGGCGTGCAGGGCGCCGATCGGAACCTCCTGTCGATGATCGCCGACGGCGGCGATGGCCGGCTCTACATGGTCGAGGACCTCGGCGCGCTCCCCAAGATCTTCATGAAGGAGACCCAGGAGGCGCAGAAGAGCCAGCTCGTCGAGGACGTGGTCTACGCGCGCGTCGCCAAGAAGGTCGAGGCGATCGAAGGCACGGGCGTGGAGAACGCCCCGCCGCTGCGTGGCTACGTCACCACCAAGCCCAAGCCGACCGCCGAGACCATCCTGATCTCCGACGTGCTCGGCGAGCCCCTGCTCGCCCGCTGGCGCCTCGGCGCCGGGACCTCGGTGGCGTGGACCTCGGACGTCAAGAACCGGTGGGCGGTCGACTGGATCCGCTGGGGCGGATACCCGAAGTTCTGGGCCCAGGTGGTCCGCTCGACGATGCGGCGCAAGGTCTACGATAGCTACGAGCTGGTCGCCAAGGTCGCCGACGGCCGCGCGCAGGTCACCGTCGATGCCATCGACTCGGCGGACCGGTTCGTCAACGCGCTCGACACCCGGCTCCAGGTGATCGATCCGGCGACGAACAAGGTCACCCAGGAGCTGCCCATGGAGCAGACCGCCGCCGGCCGCTACACCGCGGACTTCCGGATCCAGACGTACGGCAGCTACCTCCTCAAGGCCGTCCACCAGCGCGATGGCAAGACCGTCGCCGAGTCGCTCGGCGCGGTCGCCCTGTCCTACCCGCTCGAGTACCTGCGCACCACGCCGGATCCGGCGCCGCTGCGCCACGCCGCCCAGGTGTCCGGCGGCACCGACCAGGCCCCGGCCCCGGCCGTGTGGAAGACCGCGCCCGGCGAGGCGGTCACGTACACCCAGGACCTGTGGCCGTACGCGCTGCTCGTGGTCGTCGGGCTGTTCCTGCTCGACCTCTACGCCAAGCGCGTCCGCCTGTTCGGCTACCGCACGATCCGGTTCGAGTAGCTCAGCGCAGCTCGAACGGCCAGATCAGTCGGATCGCCTGATCGCCGGCGCCGAACCGCGGGAACCGGACCGCCGCGTACGCCGCGCGCACGCAGGCCGCACCCGGCTGCGACACGCCCTCGGGCGAGCGGGTCAACTCCACGCCGAGGCCACCCCCGGGTGCACCGCATGCCCGTGATCGTTGGCGGCGCCGGCTCGCGTAGGGGTTCGGAAGCATTTGCAACGTGCGCCGGATCCTGAGAGTCGCGTCGTTGCAAACCATGCGCAACCACCCGAAGCCGACGCGTCCGCAGTCTACCCAGGGGCACCGGTGGCGTTGATCCACCGGGCTGCCTTCGCGCACGCCGCAACGCGCACAGGCCGCGGGGGCCGAGCGGGCCGCGGCGCAGATGGCCCGGGTGTTCACGCCGGCGACCGGCGACGGTCCGCGGCAGCGCCAGGCCACGGCGTACCGGTTGCTGGCCGTGCTCGTGCATGGGTACCTGCTCGGGCAGCCCCTGGGCTGCGCGCGGCTGCGCGCGTTGTTCGTCAAGCTGTACGCCCCGATCCGGCCGCGCGCGGTCCAGCTGCGGGTCACGCAGGCCCAGGCCGCCGCGTTGGTCCGCGCGGCGAGGCGCTGCGCCGCGTGGTCGAGACGACGATCAGCGGGTGAGGCAGCGGGTGAGGTTCGACGACGGCCGCGTTCACGATGGGACCGGCCAGCGGGTGCCGGCACACGACGCGGAGCGGGTGTCCCCCCCAGCGCTGACGACGCCAGGAGTTGGCCCATCGACGCGGTGCTCGCGCTCGACGAACCGACGAGCTACGCAGGGACGGCCACCAGCGATCTGTCCGAGGTTCGGACCTATGATCGATGAACGTCCAGCCGGCGGACGCCGCGTCACCCGACACGCTCCCAAGTTGTCGAGATGTCTCGAGCGGGCGCGCGGCACGGTCCCTGCCTGCACGCACCGGCGACCATGCTCGCGGCTCAGCTCTCGCCGACGCCAGCGCGCGCGTATGCCCGCCGCCAGCCGGAGGACGGAACGCTCTACGGCGTCGTCCGCGACCATCTCCCGGCGCTCCTCGAGCGTGCCCGCGATCACTCCGAGCACGGGTTCGGCTATCCGCGCTTCGTCGAGCGCGAGTTCGAGAAGTTCCTCGCCTGTGGCCTGCTCTGCAACGGGT
The DNA here is from genome assembly GCA_964203225.1 of Kofleriaceae bacterium. GTDB lineage: Bacteria > Myxococcota_A > Polyangia > Haliangiales > Haliangiaceae > JABFXX01. The sequence continues at coordinate 1,380 of CAXNMK010000023.1, read as the reverse complement.
TCGTGCGCGTGCGCTGTGACCACTGCGCCGAGGAGCGGCTGGTCGCGTTCTCGTGCAAGACCCGCGGCTTCTGCCCGTCGTGCACGAGTCGCCGGATGGCCGGCACCGCGGCCCACCTCGTCGATCGCGTGCTGCCCGGTCGTCCCGTACCGCCAGTGGGTGCTGTCGTTGCCGCGGCAGGTCCGGTTCCTGCATCGCCCGCGACCCCGACCTCCTCACGCAGGTCCTCGGCGTGTTCCTGCGCAAGGTGTTCGCCTGGCAACGTCGCCGCGCGCGCGCCCACGGCATCGACGATCCACAGTGCGGCGCCGTCACGTTCATCCAGCGGTTCGGCTCGCTGCTCAACCTCAACTGCCACGCCCACGCCCTGCTCCCCGACGGTGTGTTCGCGGCCGGCCCGGACGGCGCCGTCGCGTTTCATCCGCTGCCCCCGCCGTGGGACGACGACGTCGTCCGGCTGCTCGAGCAGATCGCCCGCGCGATCCACCGCGTCGTTCAGCGCCGCCTCGCGCTCGAAGGCGACGACGCTCCGCCGGATCTGCTCGCCTCCGAACAAGCCGAGGCCGTGGCCAGCCTCCCCGGTGCGGGCCGCGGCGCGGTGCCCAGGCCCGGCCACCGGTCCGCGTTCCTCGATGGCTACTCGCTCCACGCCGATCGGCTCATCGATGCCGAGGATCGCGAGGGCCTCGAGCGGCTGTGCCGATACGGCGCCCGCTCGCCGGTCGCCAGCTCCCGGCTGTCGCGCGATCCGGCGGGACGGGTCGTGATGAGCCTCAAGCGTCCGTTGCGCGACGGTCGCACCGAGCTCGCGTTCACGCCTGTCGAGTTTCTGCGTCGGCTCGCGACCCTGATTCCACCGCCGCGATCTCATCTCACGCGCTTTCACGGCGTGTTCGCACCCCACCACGCGCTCCGCGCCGCCGTCGTTCCTGGGGATGCCTCCGCGTCGGAGGACCTCGCCGGAACGCGCGCCGGCCCGCTCCGTCGGCTCGCCTGGGCCGCGCTGATGAAGCGCGTGTTCGCGATCGACGTCCTGAGTCTGCGACACCTGCGGCGGCGCCATGCGCATCCTCGCCGTGCTCCCCGCCGGCGACGCCAGCCGCGCCATCCTCCAGCACCTCGGCCTCCCGACCGAGCCGCCCGATCCCTGCGCACTCGCACCTCCTCCGCCGTGGTTCGACGGCGCATGATCGAGCCCGCTACCGATCCCCTCCCCTCCACGCAGGCGGGATGAGCGCCCAGCTGCGTCCGCGGCCCGCTCTGGAGCCCAGCGTTGTAACGCTGCTTACATTGCGCGCGGCATCGATCCACCCGGTCATCCGCCCCCAGGCTGGCCGCTCGGAGGCCACCGAGCCGAAACCACGGTTTGTTTTACTTATG
>CAXNMK010000022.1:0-78195 GCA_964203225.1 Kofleriaceae bacterium | reverse complement strand
ATGATTTCGCTCTGGTGCCTGTTCTACGGCTTTGCCGTGCTGCCGCTCGCGGATGCCACCACGATCCAGAACACCACGCCGCTGCTGACGGCGCTGCTGGCGTGGTGGCTGCTGCGCGAGCCCGTGGGCTGGACCACCGCGATCGCGCTGGTGTGCGGGATCGCGGGCGTCACCCTGATCGTGCACCCGAGCGGTGCGGGGGTCGATCCGGTCGGCGTCGGCGCCGCGCTCGCCGGGACGGTGTGCGCGTCGTTCGCGTACGTCACGGTCCGCCAGCTCGCGCGCACCGAGCACCCGCTCGTGATCGTGCTGTACTTCCCGATCGTCGCCACCCCGCTCGCGCTGCCGTGGGCGCTGGTCACCTGGGTGCCCCCGACCGCCACCGAGTGGGGGCTGCTGCTCGCGATCGGCCTCGCGACCCAGCTCGGGCAGGTGTTCCTGACCATGGCGCTCGTGATCGAGCGCGCCGCCCGGGCGATGTCGGTGGGCTTCGTCCAGGTCGCGTTCGCGATGGCGTGGCAGTGGATGGTGTTCGCGCACGCGCCCACCGCGTGGACGCTCGGCGGCGCCGCGCTGATCGTCGCCGGCACGCTCGTCGTCACGCGGGCCGATGTCCGGGCCGATGTCCGGGCCGATGCGCGGGCGGCAGCGGCCGGATCGCCCAGCTCGTCGCCCAGCTGACGACCAGCACCAGCGCGAGCGCGGCGAACGTGTCCGAGACGAAGTGGGCGTTGACGCCGACCCGCGCGGCCATCGAGAACGCGACGACCGCGAGCAGCGGGCGCGCGCGCGGCACCGCCACGGCGAGCGGCACGATCAGGCTGGCGTAGATCGCGACGTGCCCCGACGGGAACGACAGCCCGTCCCGGAAGAACGAGGCGCCGCCCTTCGCCAGCCAGGCGCCGGGGCGCAGCCGCTCGGTCGCCAGCTTGAGCTCGAGGGTGGCGACCCGGGACAGCAGGTGGGTGGCGGCGATCCACATCCACACGGGCGCCTGCCCGCGCCAGCGCGGCACCGCCACCGCGATCACCATGCCGAGGACCAGCGCGATCGACGTCAGGTGCGAGAACGCCTCGAGGCCGGTCGCGGTGTCGAGGACGAGCAGCACGCGGTCCCACAGCGCGAGTGGCTCGTGGAGGCCGACCCGCCGCGCGACCGGGCCATCGATCAGCACCATCGCGAGGGCGGCGGCCCCGGCGAGCGCCGCGGCCAGCAGCAGCAGCGTTCGCGGGGCGGCCCGGCGGTCGTGCCGCGCGATCTCCATCCGCCACGGCATACGGGACCTGCCGTCCTTGATCAACCCGTACGTGCCCCCGCGGCGATCACAGGTTGGGACGCCGAGGCGCGGCCGGTGCGGGGCGCCGCTCCGTCGGACTCCTCGCGATCGGCGGTGGAGCGGCGGGGCGGTCTGCCCCGGCGTCGAAAACCCGGGGGAGCCGGGAACATCGCGGGGGGCCCGTCCGGTCAGGGGCTCCACGAAGACTTGACTCCCGCGCCGGTAACGATTACGAAACGCAGCGATTACGCGCCCATGGCGCACGCGAGGTCGAATGATTCGAGCATCGAATCTGTCCAAGTACTACGGGGCGAAACAGGCACTCTCCAAGATCTCGTTCGAGATCGCGGACGGTGAGACGGTCGGATTTCTGGGGCTCAACGGCGCCGGCAAGACGACGGCGCTGCGCATCCTTGCCTGCGATCTGCGGCCGTCCTCGGGGACGATCGAGATCGGGGGCGTCGATGCCGTGGCCGAGCCGCACGAGGTCCGCAAGCGGATCGGGTTCCTGCCGGAGCACCCACCGCTCTACATGGACATGACCGTCGTGGACTACCTGGCGTTCGCCGGGGAGCTGCGCGGGATGTCGCGCGGGCAGGTCAAGCGCCGGATGCCCGACGTCCTCGACATCACGGACCTCGGGGACGTGTCCGAGGACCTGATCGGGACCCTGTCGCACGGCTTCCGCCAGCGCGTGGGGCTCGCCCAGGCGATCATCCACCAGCCCAAGTTCCTGATCCTCGACGAGCCCACCCGCGGGCTCGACCCGATGCAGATCGTGGAGATGCGAACGCTGATCCACGATCTCAAGCAGAACCACACGGTCCTGATCTCGAGCCACATCCTGACCGAGATCAGCCAGACCTGTGACCGGCTGCTCATCCTCGGCAAGGGCGCGCTGCTCGGCTCGGGCAGCGAGCAGGATCTCGCCTCGAGCGAGAGCGAGATCCGCGCGATCACGGTGACGGTGCGCGCTCCCGCGGGCGACGACCCGAAGGGCCAGATCAAGCGCGTGCTCGCCAAGGTCGACGGCGTCAAGAGCGTCGCCGAGCCGTACGACCAGGGCGGCGGCCTGCTGTTCTCCCTGTCGACCACCCACGACTGCCGCGCGGACGTCAGCCGCGCCGTCGTCGAGGCCAAGCTCGACCTGATCAAGCTCGACTACTCGCGCAGCGAGCTCGAGAACACGTTCATCCGCCTGGTCGGAGGGTCCGATGCGAGCAACTAGCATCATCTACCGCCGCGAGCTCGGCGCGTACACGCGCTCGCCGTTCGCGTGGGTGCTGTCGGCGGTGATCCTGCTCGTGCAGGGCATCCTGTTCCAGGCCCACGCGATGTCCGGCGAGCAGCTGTCCGCGATGGTCCTCGAGCGGTTCTTCTGGCTGTCGAGCGGCACCACCATGGCCGCGGCCATCCTGCTGGCGTTCCGGCTGCTCGCGGAGGAGCGGCAGAACCACTCGATCGTGCTGCTCACGACGTCGCCCGTGCGCGACGCCGAGATCATCGCCGGCAAGTTCCTCGCCGCCGCCACGTTCCTCGCGGTCGTGCTCTCGCTGTCGTTCTACATGCCGATGCTCGTCAAGGTGAACGGCAAGATCAGCGGCGGGCAGGTGCTCGTCGGCTACCTCGGGCTGTTCCTGCTCGGCTGCGCGGCGCTGGCGATCGGGCTGTTCGGCTCGGCGCTCGCGAAGAGCCAGGTCGTGGCGGCGCTCGCGGCCACCGCGATCACGCTGATCATGTGCTTCCTGTTCGTGTTCGCGAAGCGCCTCGACGCGCCGGTCCAGGGCGTGCTGCAGGAGCTCGACCTGTGGTGGATCCACTTCCAGAACGGGTTCATGCGCGGCGTGCTGAACCTCAAGGACGTCGTCTACTACCTCGCGGTGACCTACTTCTTCCTGCTCCTCGCCGTGAAGACGCTGGAGGCGAAGCGATGGCAATGAGAACTGCATCCCCGTGGTGGCTGTCGCTGACGCTCGGCGTCGGCCTGGCCCTGATCTTCCTCGGCGAGCGGCTGTTCGGGTTCGACTCGAGCATCCGCGGCGTCACGACCATGCTCGGCGTGGTGCTGGTGATCGCCGTGACCGGCGTGCGCGCCTGGACGTTCGTCAGCACCGCTGGCGCGCGCCGCAAGGTCGAGGGCGTCCTGCTGCTGTGCCAGGTCGGCACCCTCGTCGCTCTCGTCCTCTACGCCCTGACCACGAACTGGGGCCTGGCCAAGCTGTCGCTGACCGAGGCCGGCGCGAACCGGTTCGAGGGCGCGGTGTCGGTGCTGTGGGCGCTCACCCTGTTCATCTCGATCATGCCGGTGCTGATCGTCGAGCTCGCGCTCGGCCAGGCGCTGCGCGGATCGTTCGATCTCGCGGGCGGCGGTGATGACGCCGGCGTCGAGCTCTACCGCGTGCGCGACGTGTCGTGGTCGGGGCTGACGATCGCGCTCGCGACCGGGCTCCTGATGGTGACGTGCAACGTCGCCAAGGAGCGCAACGTCCAGCGCGACCTCAGCTACTTCAAGACCAGCGCGCCGGGCGCCTCGACGAAGAACATCGTCGCGGCCAGCCCCGACGTGATCAAGGTCCTGCTGTTCTTCCCGCAGGTCAACGAGGTCAAGGAGCAGGTCAAGGGCTACTTCCAGGCGCTCGCCTCCGGTGGTGGCAAGATCGTCGTCGAGGAGCACGACCGCTACCTGAACGCGGAGCTCGCGGGCAAGCACAAGGTCACCAAGGACGGCGTGATCGTCGTCGTCCGTGGCGAGGGCGACAAGGAGAAGTCCCAGAACCTCGAGGTCGACACCGACGCCGAGAAGGCGCGCAAGGGCGCGAGCAAGCTGCGCAACCTCGACCGCGAGGTCAACTCGCTGCTGATGAAGCTCGTGCGCGACAAGCGCAAGGCGTACGTGATGACCGGCCACGGCGAGATCAACGACCCGGACTCGGTGCCGCCCGATCTCAAGGGGCGCGTGCCCGAGCGCCGCACCACCGTGCTGAAGAAGCGCCTCGGCGAGCTCAACTACGAGGTCAAGGACCTCGGGCTGATCGACCTCGCGGGCAACGTGCCCGAGGATGCCACCGTCGTGATCCTGCTGGCGCCCACCGTGCCGCTGCAGGCCGCCGAGTGGGACGCGCTCGATCGCTACCTCGCGCGGGGCGGCCGGCTGCTGGTCGCGCTCGATCCGAAGAGCGAGCCCAGCCTGGGCGCGCTGGAGGGCCGCCTCGGCCTGCGGTTCAACCCGGGCGACCTGACCGACGACAAGGCGTTCCTGCCGCAGCGCGGGACGCCGGCCGATCGGCGGTTCGCGATCACCACGCAGTTCTCGGCGCACGCATCGACCACGGCGCTGTCGCGCTCGGTCGACAAGGGCCTGATCCTGATCGACGCCGGCGCCCTCGAGGACGCCCCGTTCACGCCGGGCGGCACCGCGCCGACCAAGACGATCACGATCCGCTCGATGGAGTCCTCCTTCCTCGACTACAACAACAACTTCACGTTCGATCCGACGACCGAAAAGCGCCAGCGCTGGAACCTCGGCGCGGCGCTCGAGGGCCCGAAGGTCAAGGGCGCCGACGGCAAGGGCGTCGACGGCTACCGCGCCCTCGTGTTCGCGGACGCCGACCTGTTCGCGGACGCGCTCGTGCAGAGCGGCATGGGCCGCGCGGCGGTGGTGCTGGTGTCCGGGCCACTGCTCGAGGACTCGATCCGCTGGCTCGGCGGCGAGGAGGTGTTCTCCGGCGAGGTGGTGTCCGAGGACGACAAGCCGATCAAGCACACGAAGGGGCAGGACGCGAAGTGGTTCTCGCTGACCGTCGTCGGCGGGCCCGTCGTGGTGCTCACGCTCGGCCTGGTCGGCACGTGGGCGCGGCGCAAGCGCAAGAACAGCAAGAGCAAGAGCGAGGTGACGCCATGAAGGGAGCCCTGATCCACGGCGTGCTGCTGGTCGTGATGCTCGTGTACGGGTATCGCACCTGGACCCGCGACACGTCGACGAAGCCGAACCTCGGCGCGGTGGTCCTGTGGGACAAGGCCGACGCCGATCTGGTCTCGGTCGAGTACAAGAGCGACAAGAAGATCGTGCGGCTCGAGCGCCGCGGCGCCGGGGACAAGGCCTACTGGTGGGGCCTCGACACGACGATCACGAAGGTCTCCAAGCCGGCGCCGACGCCGCCCGCTCCCGTCGATGCCGGCGGCGGCTCGGCAGCGGGCAGCGCGGCGGGCTCGGCAGCGGGCAGCGCGGCGGGCTCGGCAGCGGGCAGCGCGGCGGGCTCGGGCTGCGGGCTCGGGCGCGGGCGCGGGCGCGGGCAGCGGCAGCGCCACCCCGCCGCCGGTCATGGTCGAGGAAGAGCAGCGCAAGACGCGCGAGTTCCCGCTCGGCGACGGCGGCGACAAGGTGATCAAGGCATACGCCGCGGCGCGCGCGCTGCGCGACCTCGGTGCTCCGGACGCCCAGGCCAAGAAGGACTTCAAGCTCGACGACGCGAAGACCACCGTCACGGTGACCTTCAAGGCCGGCGGGCCGCGGACGTTCCTGCTCGGTGGCTCGGTGTACGGCGGCACGGATCGCTACGCGATCGAGCCGGCGTCCGGCAAGGTGTACGTGCTGTCGCGCGACATGGTGGCCTCGATCGAGACCGGCATCTCGAACCTGCAGCTCCAGGATCCGAAGGGCTTCGACATCACCAAGGTCGAGAGCGTCACCATCGCGGCCGGCGGCAAGACCAAGACCGCGGTGCGCGTGACCGCGGGTGCCGAGGGCCAGCAGGTCAAGACCTGGGGCGATCCGGCGACCAAGAAGACCAACCAGACGCTCGCGAACTTCATCGACAACGCGAACAACCTGCGCCCGGTCGAGTACGCGGCGGGCACCAAGCTCGACGGCGTCGAGCCCGTCGTCACGCTCACCTACAAGGACGAGCGCGGCGCGCTGCTCGGCACGCTCGCGCTCTACAAGCGCGAGAAGACGGCCGAGCTGCCCGCGGGGGGTGTGCTCGATCCGGCGAATCCGCCCAAGGGCGAGTCCGAGTACCTGATCATGACGCCGCGCACGCGCGTGCCGGCCGCCGTCCGCAAGGACGTCGCGCAGCGCACCGAACAGGACATCGCCACGGTGTTCAGCGACAACCCGGTGCAGAGCGTCGATCCCAAGGGCAACCCGTTCGGCAACGCGCCGATCGCACCGGGTGGCCCCGCGCCGGGTGGCCTCGCGCCGGGTGGCCTCGCGCCCGGCGGCGCGCCGCACGGCATGCCGGGGGCGGATCCCCACGGCCACGGCATGGCGCCGGCCGCGGGCTCGGCCGCCGCGCCGACGGGTACTGCGCCTGCGCCCGCGCCGACGGGTGCTGCGGCGCCCCCGGTCAAGGCACCTGCGCCGACCGGTGCGGCCCCCGCGGGTGCTGCGCCCGCGGTCAACGCGCCTGCGGCGGCCGCGCCTGCGGTCAAGGCACCCGCGCCTGCGGTCAAGGCACCCGCGCCTGCGGTCAAGGCACCCGCGCCCGCGGCGGCGCCGGCCGCGCCCACGCCTGCTCCGGCCGCGCCCGTGGCGGCGCCGGCCGCGCCCGCTCCCTGAGCACGCCCGCCAGGGGGCCGGCGAAACCAACACAACTTGCTGTGGATAACCCCCGGACCGATCGGGCGTGGTCCCGGCGGTCCCCGGCTCACCGGCGGGCTCGCCGCCCTGACGGACGTGCTCGACCCGGCGGTTCGGCGCGGCTGACGAGCGCTGGGGCTGGCTCCAGGGTCCGTGCGGGTTCACCGCCGCCCACGCAGCCTCGAGCCCGCGCAGGTGGATCTGCTCGTCGAGGAAGGGCCGGTCCAGGCTGTCTCCTGAAACGTCGAGCATCGACCGGATGTCGCGCAGGTGCTTGCCGGAGCCGCCCTCGCGGAAGTACTCGAGCTTCCGGAGAACCACGTACTCCGCAGGCGCGATCGGCACCTGGAGCCCATCCATATCGAGGACGCGCCGGTGTGCGAGGCCCCAGCGGTGGAGGTCATCGAACGCGATGTAGACGTCGGCCTTGAACCCGGTGGCGTGGTCGACGGCGTTGCCGTGCCCGCGCTGTCACCGGCGAACCTCGACCGCGAGGACATCCGCGGGTGGGCAGTAAAACTCCTCGAGCGGGAAGACGGCGACGAACAGCGGGATGTCGCTGAGCCGGAGGTCGATCACGAGATCGACGCCGTGGGTCGGGTGATCTCAGGCTCTGAGGTTCCCCGTCATCGTTCGGGTCCAGCGCATCGGTGCCGTCTACCGTCCGCGCCAGTAGCCAGGTTCCTTGCTTGTCGGCGCGAGCGCAACGATGACCACCGTCCGACGGGCCTCATCGATGCGGTCGAAGACGATGCACGGGAAGTCGTTGACCACGGCACGCCGATAGGACGGATCGGTGGGCCACTGCTGGTCGCGCAAGGGCATCTTGCGCAGCCATTCGCGCACCGCGTCCACCTCGTCGACCAGGCGCTACCCGTACGTCTCCGCCTCGTGCTTGAGCTCGAGCGTGGCCTCGGGCTGCATGATCACACGCCACGTCACGGTCGTGCGGCGCGCAACTCGGTCCTGATCTCGGCGATCACGTCCTCGGCCGGTTCGCCGGCCTCACCCGACTCGTACGCGGCCCATCGCCGATCGAGCTCGGTCTTCCACGCCGCGGCCCACGCAGGATCCTCAAGCGCGTCCAGCTCGGCACGCAGCTCGGCCAGTTCCTCGGGGGAGAGGCGCCTGGCGTGTTCGAGCACGGCTTTGACGGCGGCAGTCATCAAGTCAACCCTACCGCGTGCCACGGTACCGCGCATCGCCGCACAGAAATCGAGGGGGGGGCGCCGGGGTCCGGCGAACCCAACACAACTTGTTGTGGATAACTGGTCTCGAACGGCCGACGTGCGAGGCGTGGGAGGGGGCCAGCGACAGCTCAACGTGTGTGGATAGCTGGTCCCCGCCGGAGGGGGCTGCATGGGACCGTCGAGACGTCGACACCTTGCGTGGCCACGCGTGGGGCCGGCGAACCGTCGACCCCGTGCGTGGATCGCTGACGGGGTGGTGAACCGGGGAGGCAGAGGCCGGTACGAGCTGGCTGTGCGGACGCGCACACCGCCTGTCCGGACAGGGGGGCGTGTTTCCGGAATACGGGCAACCCGCGGACCGGTCTGTGGTTCGAACCTGCTCGAACCGTCCATGGAGGAATCACGCACATGAGCTCGCTACGCACCGTTCTCGCTGCTGCCACCCTGGCTGGCCTCGTCGGCGCTGGCGCCGCGCTCCACGCCGGGCCTTCGCTGGTGTTCGCTACCCCCATGCCGATCGTCGCGCCGCCCTCGTCGGTGGCGCTCACCGACGCGTCGATCCCGGACATCGCCGAGCGCGTGGTCGACAGCGTGGTCAACATCTCGACGCGCTCCGTCGCGCGCGGCCCCGCGAGCTACGATCCGTTGTTCACGGATCCGGACTCGCCGCTCCACGGCATGCAGCCCCGCGAGCGGTTCGGCATGAGCAAGGGCTCGGGCGTGGTGGTCACCGCCGGCGGGCGGATCCTGACCAACGCGCACGTGGTCAAGGGCGCCACCGAGATCACCGTGACGCTCCACGACGGCACGGACGTCTCCGCGAAGCTCGTCGGCGAGGACCCCAAGGCCGACCTCGCGGTGCTCCAGCTCGAGGGCAAGGTGCCCACGCTGCGGCCGCTCGCGTTCGGCGACTCCACGCGGCTCCGGCTCGGCGAGGTGGTGCTCGCGGTCGGCGATCCGTTCGGGGTCGGCAAGAGCGTGACGATGGGCATCGTCTCGGCCAAGGGCCGCGGCGGCATGGGCATCGAGGAGTACGAGGACTTCATCCAGACCGACGCCGCGATCAACCCGGGCAACTCGGGCGGCGCGCTCGTCAACCTGCGCGGGGAGCTGATCGGGATCAACACCGCGATCGCATCGAAGTCCGGCGGCTACGCCGGCATCGGCTTCGCGATCCCGAGCAACATGGCGCGGCCGATCATGGACATGCTCGTCAAGGACGGGAAGGTCGTGCGCGGCTACCTGGGCATCAACATCGCCACGGTCACCGCCGCGCTCGCGAGCAGGGAGCAGCTCGCGGCGACCCGGGGTGCGGTGGTCGCGGGCATCCAGGCCGACAGCCCGGCCGCGCGCGCGGGGCTCCAGGAGGGCGACGTGATCACGGCGATCAACGGCACCGAGGTCCGGTCGAGCGACGTGCTGCGCAACACGATCGCGATGATCACCCCCGGCACCACGATCGACCTCGAGGTCGCGCGCAAGGGCGCGGGCCGCACCGTGGTCAAGGCCAAGCTCGGCGAGCTGCCCGGCGACACCACCGTGACGCCCCCCCAGGGCACGCGCCTGCGCCGGCGCTGACAGGGCGTGCGCCTGCGCCGGCGCTGACAGGGCGTGCGCCTGCGCCGGCGCTGACAGGGGGTGCGCCTGCGCCGCCGCTGACAGGGCGTGCGCCTGCGCCGCCGCTGACAGGGCGTGCGCCTGCGCCGCCGCACAGGTCGAACCACCGTCGGGGCCGGGCTCGGTCGGGGCTCGCCCCGTGGAGCAGGCGTGGAGCCCCCCCCCCCGCGGCCCTGACCGGCGGAACGCGCCGCGCCTGTGTGCAGACAGCCGTGGGCGATCGGCGTCCGCGGTGGCAGATCCGGTCGCCAGTCGACGCCAGCGTCGCTGATTTCCTAGACTGTCGACGTGGCCCCCTCGACCCTGCGTGCGTGGTTCTCGGTCCTGCCGTTCGCGGCCCTGCCGTTCGCGGCCCTGCCGTTCGCGGCCCTGCCGTTCGCGGCCCTGCCGTTCGCGGCCCTGCCGTTCGCGGCCCTGCCGTTCGCGGGATGTGCGACGGAGGAGCTCCCGACCGCGGAGGTGTCCCAGGACCTGACTGCGGCCCAGCGCATGGCGCGCGCCGCGCTGATCCGCGACGCGGCGGCCGAGATGGGCGTCCACAACGCCGCGCTGCTCGGCGGCATCGCGATCAGCGAGACCGGCTTCGCGCACTGCTGGTCGGAGGCGACGTGGGCGTGCCAGGGCCCCGCGTCGACGTCGTGCGACGGCGGCCCGATCATCGCCGGTTCGGCGGATGGTCCGTGCGCTGACCAGCAGGGCGGCCTCGGCATGTTCCAGTTCGATGCCGGGACCTACGCGCAGACGCTGTCGACCTACGGCCCGACGATCCTGACCGTCGAGGGCAACACCGCGCAGGCGGTCGAGTTCGTGATCGAGCGCATGCAGCAATCGATCGCCGGCATCGATGACTGGATGGGCGCGACCGGCTGGATCAACGAGGTCCCGATGGTCGCCGGCGATCCGCTGACCGAGCAGTGGGCCGACTTCCTCGCGTGTCGCTACAACGGCTGCTGCTCCGGCAGCTCGCTGTGCAACGCGCGCGCGGCCGGCTACCGCGACAACGCGATCGACATCTACAACGAGATGGGCCCGGCGTTCTGGGCCACCGCCGATCGCTGTGCCGATCTTCCCGCGTCCGGCCTGATCGAGCAGCGCGACGCATGTTACCTGGCCGCCGGCGATCCGCGCTACTGGCGCCGCGAGACCACCGGCAGCGGCGGCACCAGCGAGTGGACCAGCTCCACGGCGGCGGCCGCGCCCTCGAACTTCGCGCGCTGGCTGCTGCGCCCCACCGCGCCCGTGCGCGTCAGCCTCGAGGTCTCCGTCGAGGGCGGCGCCGCCACCGCAGCGCGCTACCGCGTGTTCCACGGCGGGGCGACGGACACCGTCACGATCGATCAGACCACGGCCGCCGGCTGGGTCGACCTCGGCGCGTTCGACCTCGACGGCTCGGGCGACGAGTACGTCGAGCTCGGCGACGACACCGGCACCGCCGGCCAGCGGATCGCGTTCGACGCGCTGCGTGTGACCGCGCTGACCGAGCCCGGTGGCGGCAGCGGCAGTGGGTCCGGCGACCCGGCGGGCGACGGCTCCGACGGCGGCTGCCAGGTTGGTGGTGGCACCGCGCCGGGCGCATCGTCGCTGCTCGGTCTTGCGCTGCTCGCGATCCGGCGCCGGCGCCGCGCGGCGCGGTCCTGACCGATGGGTCGGGACGGCGCGCGGGCGCGGGGGGCAAGCGCCCGGCGTCGGTCGAGCAGCTCGTGGTGCCGACCACCCGCGGACCGCTCCGCGTCACGCTGAGCCTCGGCGTCGCGCGGATCGACGAGCTCGGCCCCCAGGCGACCCCCGAGCGCTTGCTCGACACGGCCGACCTGCGGCTCCTGGAGGCAAAGCGCCTCGGCCGCAATCGCGTCTGCGCAGGCGACTGACCCGCCGACCTCGGCGCCCTCGCCGTCGCGGCAGGTCCGCAGGCCCGTCGCCGGCCACCACTCGACATCGTCGCCTGTCGACCGGTGACGGCTGCGCGCCGCCCGACGTCAGACGGGCGCGCCATGATCGGCGTGTGACCACCGAGACGCTCCTGCTCGCGACGGCGGTGCTCGGCGGCGCTCTGGTCGCGCTCGTGCTCGGGCGGCTGGTGCGCGGGTGGCGGGGCTCGTGGCGGGCGCGGGTGCGGGCGGCGAGGGCGGGTGCGGGCGAGGACGACGCCGCGGACATGCTGCGCGAGGCCGGGTTCCGGATCGTCGCGCGCCAGCCTCGCACGTGGTGGGCGCCGCTCGTCGACGGCGAGCCCCACGAGACCGAGCTGCGGGCGGACTACCTGGTGGAGGCCGACGGCGAGCTGCTGGTCGCCGAGGTCAAGACCGGCGCCGAGGCGCCCCGGCTGTCGACCGCGGCCACCCGCCGGCAGCTGCTCGAGTACCATGTCGCGTTCGAGGTGGATGGCGTGCTGCTGGTGTGCCCCGAGCTCGGGACGATCCACCGCGTCGAGTTCCCGTTCGCCCGGCGCCCGGACTGAAAACTTGCGCCGGTGGTCCGGCGAGCCGAGGGTGGAAGCGGGATGAGCTACCTCCACTGTCCGACCTGCAAGTGCGCGTACAACGTGGCCACTCAGCCCGCCTGCCCGCGCTGCGGCGTGACGGCCGGGGTGCCGGCGGATCCCGCGCTGGCGGTGGTCGCGGCCGCCGAGCAGCTCGCCCGCGCGGTCGCCGCGCCACGCCGGCCCAGCTCGCGCGCGTCCAGGCCGAGCTCGCCGTGCGCGAGGCCCAGCGCCCGCTGCCCACGCCCGGCGGGCTGCCCCGCACCGGCACAGCGCTGCTGCGCGCGATCCGCGGTGCGCTCGGCCCGGCGCGCCCCATCGTCGATAACCACGAGCCCGTCGTGACCGGCCTCGCGCACCAGGCGCTGCTGACCTCGGTCACGCTGGCGCTGCTGACCCGCCTGCCGGCGCGGCCGGCCGCGTGGGCGCTCGAGCACGTGCTGCCGCGCGTCACCGCCGCCCGCGCGCGCCTGTCGTCGTCGGTTCGCGGCTAGCGCGGCACGAGCTGCCGCAGCTGCCAGGCCTGCACGTGCAGGTGCCGCTTGGCCGCGCGTTCGCGGGCGCGCATGCCGTGCCCCATCAGCGCCGCGGCGAGGATCAGGGCGGCCACGTAGAGCGCCGCGACCACCAGCGTGCGCGTCTCGTCGCCGGCGATGCCCGGCGCCCGCAGCAGCACGCCCTGCGCATCGACGACGATCGTGACCGGCATCGCGCCGATCCGCTCGAGGAGCCAGGGCCCGAGCACCGCGGCGGTAGCGGTCGGCCGGTGCCTCCCGCAGCCCGCGCTCGCCGGTGCGCCCACCTGCTCCATCGGAGCCGGCCGCGCTGCCCTCGGCGGCGGTGTGCCGCCCTTCGCCGCGAGTCGCCACCTCGGTCGCCCCGGGGCCGTCCTTCATGGCGAGAACGATACCGCCCTGGGCGGCGAGCCGGGTGTAACGTCGTCGAGATGGGTTCACTTCTCCTGTCCATCGTCGGTCTGGCGATCGCCGCACTCGCTCCGCGTCCTGCGATGGCCGAGTCCAAGCAGCTTCGGATCGCGACCCTCGCGCCGTCGGGCAGCCCGTGGATGCAGTTGCTCGAGGGCGCTGCGCTCGAGATCGCCGAGCGAACCGACAAGCGCGTGACCATCAAGTACTTCGCGGGCGGTCAGCAGGGCGACGAGCGCGACTACGTCCGCAAGATCAAGCTGGGCCAGCTCGACGGCGCCGCGCTCACCGCGATGGGCCTCGCGCAGATCGATCCGGCGATCCTCGTCCTCCAGATGCCGATGCTGTTCGCGACGCTCGACGAGGTCGACCACGTCGCGACGAAGATGTGGCCCTACTTCCAGAACAAGTTCGAGGCCAAGGGCTTTCGCCTCGGCGAGCGCGGCGAGGTCGGATGGATCTACCTGTTCTCGAAGGCGAAGGTCACGACGTTGGCCGAGCTCCGGCAGCAGAAGCTGCCCCTGCTCGGCACTGACGAGCTCGGCACGAGCGTGTCCCGGAAGCTCGGGCTCGATGGCGTCCCGCTCTCCATCCCCGAGATCGGTCCGGCGCTGACCTCTGGCCGGATCAACGCGTGCTTCAGCTCGCCGCTCGGTGCGATCGCGCTGCAGTGGCACACGAAGGTCAGGTTCATGACCTCGATGCCGATGGTCTACGCGATCGGCGCGACCGTGTTCTCCCTCGAAGCCGTGAAGGCGGTCTCGGCAGAGGACCAGAAGACACTCGCGGCGGTCGCGAAGCATAGCCAGAAGAAGGCGCGCGCGGTGATCCGCAGGACCAACGCCGACGCGCAGAAGACGCTGCTCCGCAAGGGCATCGCCGTGGTCGCGCCATCGAAGGAGATGGTCGACGAGCTGACCGCGCTGGCCGTCGAGGCGCAGACCGCGCTCGCGGGCAAACTGTACTCGACCGAGGAGCTCGAGATGGCGATCCGGTATCGCGACGAGCTCCGGGCGAAGCGCGCGAACAAGTAGCCTACGCGAAGTTCTTGTTCGCGAAGTCCCAGTTCACCAGCGTCCAGTACGCCTCGATGAACTTGGGCCGCGCGTTGCGGTAGTCGACGTAGTACGCGTGCTCCCACACGTCGAGCGTGAGGATGCAGGTCTTGCCGAGTGCGAACGGGGTCTCGGCGTTCGCGCTGGTCTCGATCGCGAGCGTGCCGTCCGCGTTCTTGACCAGCCACGCCCAGCCCGAGCCGAACTGGCCGGCCGCGGCCTCGGAGAACTTGGTCTTGAAGTCAGCGAAGCTACCGAACGCCGCGTCGATCGCCGCGGCGATCGCGCCGGTCGGGTTACCGCCGGCGCTGGGGGCGATCGAGTTCCAGAAGAAGGTGTGGTTCCACACCTGCGCCGAGTTGTTGAAGATCTTCTTCTCGGACGCCTGGCCGACGGACGCCTTGATGACCTCCTCGAGCGACATCGAGGCGTACTGGGTCCCCTCGGCGAACTTGTTGAGGTTGTCGACGTACGCCTTGTGGTGCTTGCCGTAGTGGTAGTCGATCGTCTCGGCCGACATGGTCGACCCAAAAGCATCTTTGGCCCAGGGGAGCTCGGGGAGGATGAACGCCATCAGTGACTCCTTCGTGAAAGGTGGTGTCGTTGTAGCGCCCCCCGGGCGCGCGCGGGAGGCAGCGGGCGGGCTAAAATCGGCGCGATGGGTGGTCCGCTCGCTCGCCTCGCGCCGCTTGGCCACCTCGGCGCCGGCCTGCGCTACCTCGCGACCGCGCGGCGGCAGCGGCGCAGCGATCACGCGACCGCGCGCCAGCTCGCCTGGGCCGGGCCGTCGCCGCTGCCCGCCGGGCTCGAGCTGACGTGGTTCGGCACCGCCGGGTTCCGGATCGCCTACCAGGGCACCGTGATCTGGATCGATCCGTACGTCACGCGCGTGCCGCTCGCCGCCGTGGCGCTGCGGCGGGTGGTGCCGTCGTCCGAGGCGCTGGTGGCGCGCTGGATCGACCGCGCCGACGCGGTCCTGGTCGGCCACACCCACTTCGATCACGCGCTCGACGTGCCCGCGATCGCCCGCCGGTTCGGCTGCCCGGTCTATGGATCTCGCTCGGTCGAGCACCTGCTCGGCCTGCATGGCCTCGCGGCCCGGGCGGTGGTGGTCGAGCCGAAGCGCTCGTACGAGGTCGGACCATTCCGGTTCCACTTCGTCCCGAGCCTGCACTCCCGGCTCCAGCTCGGGATCGGCATCCCGTACAGCGGCGAGCTGACGTGCGAGCACGCGGGCGAGCTCATCCCGCAGGCGTACCGGTGCGGCCAGGTGTGGGGGCTGTGCATCGAGGTCGGCGGGACGCGGCTGTACCACCAGGGCTCGGCGGATCTGCTCGAGGACGAGATCGTCGATCGCGGCGTCGACGTGTTCCTGTGCGGTGCCGCGGGGCGGCGGTTCACGCCGCGCTACCTCGAGCGGATCGTCCGCGCGCTCGATCCGAAGCTGGTCGTGCCCACGCATTACGACGACTTCTTCCGCCCGCTCGGCGCGCCGACCGAGATGTCGTTCAACATCAACCTGACCGGGTTCGCCGACGAGCTGCGCGCGGTCGCGCGGGACGTGCCGGTGCGGACGCTCGAGGTCGGCGTGCCCGTTGGCGCGTAGCGTGCGACGGCGCTGATGTGGCAAGGTCGCCGCCATGCTGAAGCGGCACTGGCTGATGAAGTCCGAGCCCGATGCGTTCTCGATCGCCGATCTCGCGCGCGTCAAGGTCGAGCCGTGGACGGGCGTTCGCAACTACATGGCGCGCAACTACATGCGCGAGATGCAGGTCGGTGACGAGGTCCTGTTCCACCACTCGAACGCCACGCCGCCGGGCGTCGCCGGCCTCGCGCGCGTGGTCCGGACCGGGGTCATCGACGAGACCCAGTTCGATCCGGCGAGTCCGTACTTCGATCCGAAGGCGACGCGGGCCACGTCCCAGTGGGACTGCGTCGAGGTCGCGTACGTGGCCACGCTGTCGCACCTGGTCTCGATGGATCGGCTGCGCGCGGACCCGCCGCTCGCTGACATGCTCGTGCTCCGCAAGGGGATGCGGCTGTCGGTGCAACCGGTGACCGAGGCCGAGTACCTGCGGATCGTCGTGCTCGGCCAGACTGCGCCGAGCAGCGCGGCGGCGCCGGTCCGCACGCCGGCGCGCGGTCCGCACGCCGGCGGCGAAGGCGGGCAAGGCGCCGGCGGCGAAGACGGGCAAGGCGCCGGCGGCGAAGGTGGGCAAGGCGCCGGCGGCGAAGGTGGGCAAGGCGCCGGCGGCGAAGGCGCGTGCGCGGTGACGGTCGCCGAGGTGCGTGCGCTGCGCGAGGCCGGTCGCCACGCGGAGCACGGGACGGCGGCGCAGGTGCTCGTGGTCGCGCACCCCGACGACGCCGAGGCGCAGCTCGAGGCCGCGTTCGCGCACGACCGGGCGGGGCGCGAGCCCGAGGCGATCCGCCACTACGAGCAGGCATCGCTGCTCGGCGTGCCCGCTGCGCTGATGCGGGCGTTCGCCGTCGGGTACGGCTCGACGCTGCGCAACGTCGGCCGCGCGGACGATGCGGTGGGGGTGCTCGGTCAGGCGATCGCGGGTGATCCGGCGTACGCCCCGTACGCGGCCTTCCTCGGCCTCGCGCTGCTCGATGCCGGCCACCCGCGGCTGGCCGTGGCCACGCTGCTCGGGTGCGCGCTCGAGGTCGCCCGGCCCGACGGACCCGACAGGCTGGCTGACTACGCGCGCGCGCTCGGCGCGTACCAGCGCGAATTGCTCGAGCTCCCACCCTGACGGCTTGCGGAGCAGGGGGCGACCCGGGGTTGGGACGAGGGGACCCGGGGTTGGGACGAGGGGACCCGGGGTTGGGACGAGGGGACCCGGCGTGACGTGCCGCTCGGGGCGGGGGTTGGAGCCCCTGCGGGGGGAGCGGTGCAGGCCCTCGGCGGCCGTCCCTGCCGGTGGCCCGCCCGCGCGCTAGGATGAAGGCGTGGCCCGCCCCGCACGTGTCCTGCTCCCCGGCGTCGATCACCTCGCCGCGACCTGGCGCCCGGTCGGGCTGACCGCCCTCGCCGGCGCCGCGCTGCTCGCCAGCGTGCTCGCCCGGCCGGTCGCGCCGCCGCCCGTGCGCGTGGCGATCCGGGTCGCCTGCACCACCGCCGATGCGTGCGCGCGCGCCGAGGCGGTCGCCGTCGACGTGTGGAGCGAGGCGCGCGGGCCGCAGCTCCCGCTCGACGTCGTGGTCCCGTCGACCGCGCTCCCCGGGCTGGCCGCGGCCGGCGTCGCCTACGAGGTGCTGGTCCCCGACATCGACGCGGTCGCGCGGATCGAGGCCGCGCGCCTTCGTGACCCTGCGGCGGCCCGCCCGGGCGACGACTGGTTCGCCGACTACAAGGACTACGAGGCGATCACTGCCCACCTGCGCGAGCTGGCGTCGATCGCGCCGGGCCAGGGGGCGCCGGGGCAGGTGTCGATGGAGTCGATCGGGAGGTCGATCGAGGGTCGCCCGCTGTGGGCGCTGCGGATCGGCGGGACGGCGCCGGGCGCGGTGCCGATGCTGGTCAACGGCACGCAGCACGCGCGCGAGTGGATCACCTCGATGGTGACCACGTGCGTGGCTGACCGCCTGATCCGCGGCTACGCGCGCGATCCGGAGATCCGCGCGTTCGTCGACCGCACCGAGCTGTGGGTGGTCCCGGTCGCCAACCCCGACGGATACCAGCACTCGTGGGGCAGCAACCGCTACTGGCGCAAGAACCGCCGCGGCACCCACGGCGTCGACCTCAACCGCAACTTCGGCGTCGCGTGGGGAGGGCGTGGCGCCAGCAAGAGCGAGCGCTCGGAGACCTACGCCGGCACCGCCGCGTTCTCCGAGCCCGAGTCGCGCGCGCTGCGCGACCTCGTCCAGCGCGAGGCGGTCGCGCTTCACCTCGACGTCCACAGCTACGGGCAGCTGATCCTCTACCCGTGGAACTACACCACCACCAGCGCGCCGGACCGCGCGCGGCTGGCCGCGATCGGCGAGCGGATCGGGGCCGCGATGGCGGCGCCGCACGGGACGCGCTACACGCTCCAGCCCGGCGCCGCGCTGTACCCGGCCGCCGGCACGATGACCGACTGGGCCTACGGCGAGGCGAAGGCGCTCAGCTACACCCTCGAGCTGCGGCCCAAGGGCGGCAGCGGGTTCGTGCTGCCGCCGGCGCAGATCCGCCCGACCTGCGACGAAGGCCTCGGCGCGGTGATGGCGCTGCGCGCAGCCGTGCCGTAGTCCGGACCAGCGCGCCTACGCGAGCCCGAGCCAGGCGAGCAGGGCGGCCGAGCGGTCCGCCGGTAGATCGACGCCGGGGGCGGTCACCGCCTCACCGGGGCCATGCCAGTCCGAGCCCGCGGTGCACACCAGGCCGCGCTGATCGGCGAGCTGGGTCCACCGCCCGCGCTCGCGCGCGTCGTACATCCCGCTCCACGCCTCCACGCCGGTCAGCCCGTCGGCCTGGTGGTCGCGGAACAGCCGGTGAGCGCGGTCCTCGTACAGGTGCGGGTGGGCGAGCGCCATCGCGGCGTTCGCGTCGCGGCCGAGGGCGAGCGCCTCGGTCAGGGGCAGGGCCTCGTTGGGCACGTCGACCGGGCCGCCGTCGTGGAGGTGGCGCGTGAACGCATCGCGCATGGAGGCGACGGCGCCGACCTCGACCATCGCGCGCGCCAGATCGGGGCGGCCCACCGCGCGTGCGCCGGCCTGCGCGATCAGCCGCTCGATGTCGATCGTGATCCCGCGCTGCTGGAGGCGGGCGGCCATCACGCGCAGCCGGTTGACCCGGGCGGTCCGCACCCCGGCGAGCCGGGCCTCGAGCGGGCCCCACGCCCCGCCGCGGTCGTACGCGAGCACGTGGATGGTGCGGCCGTGGTCGTCGCACGAGATCTCGACGCCGCGGACGACGCGGGCCCCGGGGACGGTGACGCCGGCTCCCTCACAGGTGTCGTGGTCGGTCAGGGCGAACACCTCGACCGCGCGCGCGGCGGCGCGCGCGGCGACCTGGTCCGGGGGCTCGGCGCCATCGGAGAAGGTCGAGTGGCAGTGCAGCTCGAAGCGCATGTCCTGCCTGTATACCTCGGAGGTCGGCGCGGTCGGCGGTATGTCGATGGAGGCCAGGCGCGGGGCGACGGGGGTCTGCTAGCATGTTGGTCGGATGGGTAACCCGGGGGTGCAAGCCCCGACCCGGCTGGGTCGGTACGAGCTCCTGGCGCGCATCGCCACCGGCGGCATGGGCGAGATCTTCCTCGCCCGCCTCGAGGGCGCCGCGGGCTTCGAGAAGATGGTCGTGGTCAAGCGGATCCTCCCGCACCTGGCCGATGACGCGCGGTTCCGGCAGATGCTGATCGCCGAGGCGCGGCTGGCCTCGAGGCTGTCCCACGCCAACATCTGTCAGGTCTACGAGCTCGGCGAGACCGACGGGCAGCTCTACATCGTCATGGAGTACATGGAGGGCGTCACCCTCCTCCCGCTGCTCCGCAAGAAGTCCAAGGCGCAGGAGCAGCTCGAGTTCGGGTTCGTCGGCGGCATCGTCCAGCAGACCTCCGACGCGCTCCACTACGCCCACGAACTGCGCGACCGCGGCGGCGAGAACGTCGGCCTCGTCCACCGCGACGTCACGCCGTCGAACATCTTCCTCACCGAGTCCGGCGTCGCGAAGGTCCTCGACTTCGGCATCGCGAAGGTCAAGGACGCGTCTGCGCAGACCAAGACCGGCACGGTCAAGGGCAAGTACGCGTACATGTCACCCGAGCAGCTGCGCGGCGGCATGCTCGACCGCCGCGCCGACGTGTTCGCGCTCGGCGTGTGCGTGTTCGAGATGCTGGCGCTCCGGCGCCTGTTCCAGCGCAAGACCGACTACCTGACGTTCCGCGCGGTGATGGAGCAGCCGATCCCCGACGTTCGGCGCTACCGCGCGGACGTGCCCGCGCCGCTCGCCCTCGTGCTCGCCCAGGCGCTCGATCGCGATCCGGACCGCCGGTTCGACACCGCTCGCCAGTTCGGCACCGCCGTTCTCGATGCGCTCGCGCCGCTCGGCCGGACCTGGACCCAGGGCGACATCAGCGACTTCGTGCAGGAAGAGTTCCGCGCGGACCTCGCGCGGCGCAGCGCCCGGGTCGCCGGCGCGGTCAACCTCAAGGCCGGCGCGGACGCGAGCCGCTCGACGATGCCGCTGATCGCGCACGACGAGCCCTCCGAGTCCGAGATGGACGACGAGGACGACGAGTTCCCGGCGGTCGACTCCACGGTCAACGAGGCGCCGATGGAGTTCCGGGCCACGCGCCCGCCCCAGGAGACCCGCGACTTCGCGGGGCAGAGCACGCAGGCCACGCCGCTGCCGTTCGGCGCGGAGTCGAGCGTGTCGGGCGTGGCGCTGCAGGCGCTGTCTCCCGGGTCGCTGCCGCCCGGCCTGACGGTCGTCACGCACCGGGCCGGGCGCAGCATCGTGTGGCCGCTGATCGCGGTCGGCATGCTCGCGATCACCGCCACCGCGCTGTTCCTGGTGTGGAAGCAGATGCAGAACCAGCAGCCGCCCGCGGTGGTGAACATCACGTCGGAGTCGACCGGCCGCGAGCCCGATCTGGGCCCGGACCGCGCGGTCACGCCCTACGCGCCGCTCGCGGGAACCGGCTCCGCGGTCACGCCGCCGCCCGTCGATGGCCCCGGACCCGACCGGGATCCGGTCGTCAAGCGGCATCCGACGCCGACGCCCCCGGCGCGGAACCCGTACAACGTCGCCCTCCAGGGCAACATCGGGAGCATGAGGAAGTGCGCCGTCACCCACGGCGCGCCCGCCGCGAAGATGCAGGTCAAGATGACGGTCGCCACGACCGGCCGGTCCAAGACGGTCGAGTTCGAGCCGGCCGCCATCAACGGCACCCCGCTCGGCGCGTGCATCAAGAACGTGCTGTCGGACGTCGTGTTCCCGACGGCGACCGAGGAGAAGAACCTCAGCTTCTCGGTCAGCGCGAGCGGCTGAGAGACGGTTAACCAGTCTCGAACACGGGGTGGGAACCTCATCATCGATCACATCTCAGGAACACCGCGTGGCCAGACCGTGCACCACGCGTGGCGCCTGGCGCCGCGCTCGCGCTGGGGCCTCCCGACGTAGACCGCGGGGCGCTCGCAGAAGCTCCGGACGGCGGGCACCGCCCGCGCGATCCGGTGGCGCCCCGCGCAGCACGGCACGACGATCTCGGCGAGGGGGCCACGGCTTGGCCAGGCCGCTGAGCGTCGCGCGCCGCGCACGTGCGGACGCCTCGCGCGACGCAGCGGCGGTCCACCACGCATGCTACGTCACGCCCCGCGCCCGCGGGCGGACCGGCTCCGGAGGCACGCGGCGCCACACCCAGGGTCCCGCACCCGCCTCCTGCTCGTCGCTGGTCGCCGGGTGCCGCCACGCGACCTCGAGGGCATGAGGCGCGGTGCCTTCGATGCGCAGGTGCCCCGCGTGGAGGCGATCATGGTGGGCGTGACACAGCTGGATGCAGTTCTCGACGGTGTGGCCCCCGCCGTGGGCCTGGTAGCGCAGGTGGTGGATGGTCAGGAAGCGCCGGCTGCGGCAGCCCGGGACCACACACGCGTGGTGGCAGGCGATGGCGACCTTGCGCCGGATCGCATTGGGCACAGTGAGCGTCGGCCGCGTGCGGTCGCTGGTCTCGAGGTCGCCGACGTGGATCGCGTCGCACAGCGCGCGGTCGCGCTGCGCGGGCGTGAGGGGCTCGGCGCTGCCGACGGCGCTGGCGGTGGCGCGCTGGCACGTCCGGCAGGTGGTCACCGCGTGCAGCGTCGGCGGCGGCGCGATGCGGGGGCCGCGTACGCGTCGGGCGCATCGCCGGCCTTCTTGCCCGAGCACAGCTGCTGCACCTGGCGTGACGTCTTGCCAGCGGCGGCCGCGAGGTAGGCCTGCTCGGTCCGCGGCGTGGCGATCCGCGTCAGCTCGCGGACGTGCGCGAACGACAGCGCGCCCGCCTGGAAGGCCGCGCGCAGCTGCGGGAGCGCCTGCAGCTCGCGCGCGACGCGGATGCGCTCGTTCGCCGCATGTCTCGAGTAGTGCAGGTGGCGCTCGAGCAGCTCGGCGAGCGAGCCGTAGCCCAGGTGCCGATGCAGGTCACACGCGTCGGCCTCGAGGATCAGCGCGCTCTCGATCGCCTCGAGCTTCACCGCGCGTCCGCGCGATCTCCTCGAGGCGCCGGAGCACCACCTGCCACCGGGGCCCAGCCTCGTGACTCCGCCCGGCGGCGGCGCCCTGCTCGTCGTGCTCGTCCGTCGTGACCCCACCGGTGAACATCGTCGTTCTCCTCGCGCATCACCCGCGCGTGATCCTTGGTACCACGCGAATTTCGGCGCCCCGGAGATGCGCTCAGCGCGACGAAGGGCGCTCGTTCGCCGACGAACCACGGGTGGCCCCACCGAACGACGCGCAGGGCTCGAGCTGGTGCGAATGGGGAGCGTGTGCGGCGCCCCTCCGCGCCCCGCGCCCAGGTGGCCCCGGAATTCCCGTCAACTGAAATCGACACGATTAAAACTTCGCGTCAGGTTGTCGTCCGAATCCCGGACATCCCTCGGCGGGGTCCCGCGAGACCGCCATCCCCCGCCGCCCTCCGGAGCCTGCTGCGAGCGCCCCGCGCTCTACGTCGGGAGCGACATGCTCGCCGCCGCGGCCCGGGTCTCGCCGTCGTGGGTGAGCCCCGCGCGTGGATCGAACGCCCTCAAGGACGGCGGCGGGCTGGCCGACTGCCACGCCCCCGACGCTGGTCCGCGCCGGCCGCCGCTTCGAACGGGTCAGGCAGCCGCACCGCGCATCCGTCATCCGTCGATGCCTTCGCGACGGGGACCGGGTGGCGCACCGCGCCAGGACCTCCGCTGACCAACCAGGGGATGGGGGGTGACTTGTGTAGGATCGTGAGGTGGGAACCCTGCGCGGCTCGCCGCAAAGGGCGGGGCGGAGCCCCGTCAACCTGATCCGCAGCGCGACGATCGTCAGCGAATCACGCGCCGAGTACCCTGCCGAGCAGGCGGGACAGCTCCTCGGGTCTGAACGGCTTGGGCAGGAAGCTCGTGCCGTCGTGCGCATGCTTCGCGGCGAACGTCGGCGCGTACCCGCTCGTGTAGATCACTGGCAGCCCGGGCCGCTCCGCGAGCAGCAGCTCGGCGAGCTCGTCGCCGGACATCCCGCCGGGCATCACCATGTCCGTGATCAGCAGCTGGATCTCGGGGGCGTGGGCGCGCCACGCGGTCAGTGCGTCCGCGCCGGTCGGGGCCTGGATCACGCGATAGCCGAGGCGCTCGAGCACCTTGACCCCGATCGTGCGGACGGCCGGGTCGTCCTCGACGAACAGGATCACCTCGCCCTTGCCGTGGGGGCGCACCTCGGGCGCGATCACCTTCTCGGGCTGGGTCACGGTCCCCGCGATCCGCGGCAGCAGGACCGTGAACGTCGTGCCCGTGCCGACCTCGCTCTCGAGCTCGATCCGGCCCGCGTGCTGCTGCACGATCCCGTACACGGTCGCGAGCCCGAGGCCGGTGCCCTTGCCGATCTCCTTGGTGGTGAAGAGTGACCGGGCCATCGCCGTGGCGCACCAGCGAGCTGAGCACCGCTCGGGACCGAGCCCGTCAGGTCCACGTACCGGTCGTGCTCCTCGGTGAGCCGGGCCCGGAGCTCGCGCTGCGCGCGGGTCTCGGCCACGCCGCCGATCCACCGCGCGGCTCGCGCCGTGCGACCCGGACGGCGGCGAGCCGGGTCTCGAACCGCAGCACACGCCGTCTGCGCCGCGCAGGCGGCGCTCGATGTGATGGCCGTGCGTCGATGACTCGGCCGTGCTCCTCGGCGCTCACGGCGGCAGGGTGATCGCCCAGCTGTCGCAGCCGCCCGGGCCCCGGTCGCCGCCGATCCGGCCGGTCACCGGGCACGCGCCATCGTGCTCGTCGGTCCGCAGGATGGTCGCCCCGATCCGGCCGAGCTCCTCGATCACCTCGGCATCGGGGAGCACCCGGGTGCCGTACCGCCGGGGGCCGCTCGACACCAGCGCGAGGGACGGCTGGACGGCCTCGAGGAACGCGCGCCGGCTCGACGTCATCGAGCCGTGATGGCCGACCTGCAGGATGTCCGCGCGGAGCGCCGGCGCGTGGTGATCGAGCAGGAACGCCTCGACGTCCCCCGGCTCGTCCGACGGCGGCCGCCGCGCGCCGGACTCCGCATCGCCGACCAGCAGCAGCCGGCGCGCCCCGAGCTCGACCGCCAGCACGAGCGAGTTCTGGTTGGGATCGGGCCGCGCCTTGGCGTCGGCGTGGAGGACCGTGAACCGGGCGCGCTCGCCGAGCTCGACCGCATCCCCCTCGCTGAACCGCTGCCACCGCGGCAGGGTGATCGCGAGCCCCTTGACCATGACCGCGTGGTCGGCCGGTACGTCCGCGGCGGTGTGGTAGCTGGCCGCGCTGCGCGCGATGGTGGCGAGCAGCTCGCGATAGAACACCGCCTCGTTGATGCGGCCCGCGTCCCACACGTGGCCGACGTCGTAGCAGTGGAGCACCAGCTCGAGCGCCGACGCGTGATCGAGGTGCGGGTGCGAGAGCACCACGTGATCGATGCGGCGGCGCGTCGTCGGCGCGGCGGCCCCCGGATCGACGCAGGTGTCGTCGCCCGACGCGCCGAGCGCGGCCGCCAGGTAGGCGACCACGCGGAGCGGCCGCTCGTCGCGATCGTTGGTGCCGGCGTCGTAGAGCAGCGTGAAGTCGTGGCCCTGCACGAGCAGCGCGAGGCCGGTGCCGACGTCGATCAGGTGCAGGCGGAAGGCGCCGGGGACGGGCGCGGCGGGGACGTCCGCGGCGGTGCGGACGCGCGCCCACGTGACGGCCGTGCCCGGCGCCGGTGCGTCGTCCCCCGGGGCTGGACCGGGAGGTCGTGCGACGCTGGCGCCCGGGGCAACTGGCCGCGCCGCAGGCAGGGGGCAGCCGGCCAGGACGGCGAGCACGAGACCGACGAGCGAGCGGAGCCACACGCGCGCATCGTCTCACGCGGGTCCCTGCGGGTGCGTGTGAGCCGGCGCGCCGCCGGCGATCGCGGTGTCTGCGTGGAACATCGCCTCCTGGCAGGCGCGCGCTCGCCGGGGTGGACGGCGCGGAGCTCGAGCGCCATGCGCCGAGGCTACCGTGTCAGCGCAGGACGCGCTCGACCGCGCCGCCCGGGACCCAGCCCGCCGCGCCGCTCGCGATCCGGATCCGGGTCCACGCATCACGAGCCTCGACGATCGTGACCTCCGCGCCGCGCGGGATGGGCTGCCCGAGAGTGGCCGGGGCGCCGGCGCTGTCGGCCGCGCGCATCACCACGTCGTCCATCACCACCGCGTCGTCAGCGTGGCGATCCTCGAGCAGGACCGAGGTCACCATCGCGAGCCACACGGCCAGCGGCAGCGCGGCGAGGCCGGTCAGGCTGCCGCGCCGGCGGCCACCCCACGGGACCAGCAGCAGCAGCACACACGCGAACGCCGCCGCGCCGACGAGCAGGCGGTGGGCGCGCGGCCAGGCGTGGAAGAACAGCAGGGTCGCCGTCGCGCCGGTGTCGGCCCGCGGGCGGAACGCCTCGGGCTGGCGGCCACGCAGCCACACCAGGCCGTGGCGAGCCCCGATCTGTCGCATCGATCGCGAGCGCGCGCCGGTACGCGAGGGTGGCGGTCGCGACGTCGCCGCCGCCGAGCGCGGCGTTGCCCCAGTCGGCGAGCAGCTCGGGACGGCCGGGCAGGGCGCGCGCGGCCTCGGCGAGCGAGGTGGCGGCGCGGGCGAACGCGGCGCGCCGCTGCGAGGCGGCGCCGGTCCGGGTCATCGCCTCCTGGTAGGCGGCGCGGCCATCGTCGAGCGGCCCCGCGACCGCGCGGCCGGGCGCGGCGAGCGCGGCGGTGGCGACGAGCAGGCGAGCACGGCGCTGCTGCGCGCGGCCAGGCGTCGCGCGTGGTCCGGTGAGCCGGTCGCGGCAGCCGGCACGCGACGTCGCCGCGGACCGCCGCGGTGAGCGGCTGCTGGCCGCCTTGGCGGTCAGTACGCAGTCACGGGTGCGGGCGAGCAGGCCGGCCTCCGCGCCGGCGCGCCGAGCACCCGCGCGAGCTCGCGCAGCGCCCCGCCGAGCGGCCCGGCGATGTCGCGGGCTGGCGTGGTGCCCGCGCTGGCGAGCAGCTCCTCGACACGGCGGCGCGCGGCGCGGACCTCCGCGGCGTCCTCGCGCGCGTCGCGCGTGCGCAGCTGCCACGTGCGGAGCCCGAACAGGGCGAGGGGGACGCCGTGGAGCAGGCCCACCAGCAGCCACAGCAGCGCGCCGCCGATCGGCCGGTCGTGCGCCGCGCTCACGCTCGACAGCGCGAGCTCCGCGTTGACCAGGGCGCCATCGTCGACGGACGCGGCGGTGGGAGCTCCCGGGGATGTCCGGCTTCCGGACACCACGTCACCCGCGCCCACGATGGTGCTGCCGCGCACCGACAGCGCGATCGGCTCGGAGTGGATGGTCTGGTAGGCGCCCTTGACCGGATCGAAGTAGCTGAACGCGAGCGCCGGGATCTCGGTCGCGGGGCCGACGACCTGGGCGGTGATCTTGAACCGCTTGGTCTTGCCCTGATCGGCGAGCTCGCCGGTCGGCGGCTCGGCCGGCACCGAGAACCTGTCCTTCGGCAGGCGGCCCTCGCCGTCGAGCTTGCCGAGCGACAGCGTGTCGAGCGGCTGGTTGCTCTTGACCATGACGTCGAGGTCGACGGGCTCGCCGCGCGACACCACGGAGCGGCTGGTCCGCACCTCGATCGAGAACTGGTCACCGACGGCGCCGGCGAACGTGGGCGGGCGGCCGCTCTCGGGGAGCGCCTTGACCTCGAGCGTGCGCGGGATGTCGGTCGCGCGGAACAGCCGGGTCGGGGCGGTGCCGAAGAAGTCCGCGCGCCCGACGGGGAGCGCCGCGACCACGGCAGCCGGCGGGATCGCGATCGCGCCGGTCTGGCGCGGGGCGACGAACAGCGTCACAGACAGGCGGTTGTGGCGCACGCCGCCGACGTCGACCTCGTCGAGCGTGTACGGCAGCGCGAGGTCCTTGGCGCCGGCCGACAGCGTGATCGTGCGGGCGCGCGGATCGGTCGCCGGGGGGGCGCTCGCGCTGAACGCGTCGCCGGCGAGCATCGGGACGGAGAACGTCTGGTCCTGGGGCTGGGCGCGGAACGTCCACGTCAGCGTGACGGGGACGGTCTCGCCGACGAACACGGGCCGCTGGGGCAGCTCGACTGCGATCTTCATCGCGTCGCTGGTCGGCACGGTCTCGACGTCCACCTCGCCGGCGGGCGCGGTCACGCGCGTGGTGCCCTGCACCACGGTGGTCGCCGGGATGCGGAGCCGGCCGGCCTTGCTGACCTCGAGGCGCCAGCGCAGCATCCACGTCACCTGGACCGCGTCCGAGCGCCGGCCGTTGATGATCTGCACCGTCCGCCGCGTATCGGGCGTCACCCCCATCGGCGTCACGGTGACGCCGGGGATCCCGAGCGCGGGCTGAGCGGGCGCGGGGCTCTCGGCGAGGCCTTCGACCACGAGATCGAGCTGGACCGGCATGCCGACGTACGGCTGGCCGCCCCCGAGCCGAAACTGCGCGGCGGGCTCGGCGGCGGCGAGCCGCGCGGATCCTCCGAGCACGAGCAGCACGAGCGCGAGCCCGAGCAGCGCGGGCGCGCGGCGGGCGATCCGGGGGGAGCTCACGGGGAGAGGCGGCGCGGCCATCGGCGATCCTTCTTACCAGTCCTTGTCGACCGGATCGGCGGCCTGCTCGCGCTGCCGGCGCTCCTTCTGGCGGCTGGCGTCCATGTCCTTGGCGCGCTGGCTCGCGCCACCGGCCTGCGGCTCCTGCGGCTTGTCCTTGTCCTGCTCGCCCGGCTGCTTGTCGTCCTGCGGCTTCGGGTCCTGCGGCTTGGGGTCCTGCTTCTGCGGGGGCTGGAGCAGGCGCAGCGCGGCCTCGAGGTGCTCGATCGCCCGGGCCTGGCTCTCCGTGGCCGGCAGCAGGCGCTCGCTGGTGGTGGTCGCGTCACGGGCCCTGGCGAGCACGCGGTCGGCGTCGCTCATCTCGCCCTGGGCGAGGCGGACCTCGGCGGCGGCCGCCGACAGCGCCTTGGGATCGGGCGCACCCTGCGGCGGCGGCCCCTTCTGCTGCGCGGCCGCGTCGGCCTGCGCCGCGAGCGCATCGGTGATCGAGGTGGCCATCTCGCCGTGGCCGGTCTGCCGGCCGATCAAGCCGGGCAGCTTGGCCTCGCGGCCGAACGGATCCATGCCGTCGACCGACGTCGTCTGATCGCGGGTCTCGCCCTGGTCACGGATCAGCTGCTGGAGGTGCTCGATCACCGAGAAGAACAGTCGCCGCAGCTCGGCCAGCTTGGCCTCGCCGTCGGCGGCCGGCACGCGCGGATCGGGGCCGCGGGCGAGCGCCGTGCCGAGCTGGTCGAGCGCGGCCTGGGCCTGGCCGCGCAGCTCCTCGGCGCGGGTCAGCCTCTGCTTGTTCTGCGCGAGCTGCTCGGCTGCCTGCTGCGCGGGATCCGGCGCGCCCGCGCTGCCGCTGCCAGCCCCGGGCGTCGGTGCGGGCTGCGCGGCGGCTCCGGACGATTCGACCTCGGCCTCGAGCGCGGTGACCTCGTCGGCGATCAGCTCCTTGAGCCGCGGCATCCGCGCGAGGTTGCGGGCGAGCGCGTCGCGGGTGTCGGTGGCGCGCTTGTCCGCGGGCAGCTGCTTCTCCGCCTCGGGCGCGAGCAGCGTGACGAGCTGCTTCTGGTCCGCGTACGCGAGCTCGATGGTCTGCTTGAGATCGGCGAACTGCTCGATCGCGCGGGCGAGGGCCTCGAGCGCGGCGCGCTCCTCATCGATCGCGACCGCGAGCTTGGGCTCGGCGAGGGCGGCGCGGGCGCGCTCCATCGCGGCGCTCGCCTCGCCCACCGCGGGCAGGGCGGCGCGCACGCGCTCGAGGAGCTTGGCCTGCGCGGGATCCGGTGCAGGGGCGCCGGCGGCTCCGGGGGAGGCGGGGGCCCCGGGGGGAGCGGGGGCGACGGGCGCGGCGCCGGCCTCGATGCCGGCCTGCATGCGCGCCTGGACCTCGAGGAGGCGATCGCGCAGCGTGCCCTGGCGGCCGGCGATCTGCGGCGCGGCGAGCCACGCGGGCAGCTGCTCGGGCGTGGGGGCGGGGCCCGCGAGGTCGAGCTTGACCGCGCCGGTCGCCGCACCCGCGTACGCCGTCTCCTGCGCCAGCGCGACCTGCTCCTGGGCCACCCCGCGGAGCACGGTCACCGGATCGAGCAGCTGCTCGCGCGCGCGCTTGAGCGCGACCAGCGCGGCCTCGGCGCGGCCGACGCCGTCCTCGGCCGCCAGCTCCTGCAGCTTGTGGCGCGCCTCGGCGATCCGGCTGCGCGCCTCGAGCAAGTAGAGGTCCACGTTCTTGAGCACGACGACGCGGACCTTCTCCTCGTCGGTGCGCTGGTCCTCGGGCTTCTTGCCGATCGCATCGATCTCGTCGGCGGCCATGTCCGCCACCACGCCGACCTCGGCCACGATGCCGCGCTCGCGATCGGCGAGCCGGGTCAGCGGGCCCTGCTGCGCGAGCGGGTCGGTGCCGCCGCTCGCCTGGATCTGGGCCCACGCGGCGCGCGCCTCGTCGAGGACGTCGCGCTCGTCGGAGATCAGCTGATCGAGGCGCGCCTCGAGCTTGCCCTCGCCGGCGCGCAGCTCGTCGCCGAGCGCCTGCACCCGCGCGCGCATGACCGCGAGGTTGGCCTGGGTGGCGGTGTCGTCCTTGCGCAGCCGCGCCGCATCGTTGAACCACGACAGCGCCTGCTGGGCGAGCGCGAGCGCCTGCGCCAGGTCGGGCTCGGCGCCCGCCTTGACCTTGTCCGCGTGGGCGGCGTATGCGACGCCAAGCTCGTAGGCGGCGTGGAACCGCAGCGCGGGATCGAGACCGGCCTGGCTGCGCGCGTCGAGCAGGAGCTTCTCGGCGTCCTCGAGCTCGCCTTTCGCGAGCGCGGCGACGCCGCGATTGTACGTGTCCCGGGCGGCGCGGTGCTCACCGCCGCAGCCGAGCACGAGCGCGAGCCCCAGCACGATCGAGAGCAGCACGCGCGTGGTGATGCGGGTCATGACGTCCTCCCGGGGCGGCGGTGCTCGCCGGCGCCGGCGCCGACCCACAGCGCGGCGATCAGGGCGATCAGGGCGACGAGCACGAACCACTGGAACTGCTCGGCGGGGATCCGGCGCTTGGCCCCGTCGCTGGCCGCGCGCACCATCGGCTGGACGTGGCTCGCCATGATCGCGTCGAGGTCGAGGGCGCTGGTGCCGGCGGGGATGTACGCGCCCTCGGTGACGAGCGCGATCGTGCGGAGCTGCTCGCCGTTGAGCCTGGAGATCACGGGCGCGCCATCGTGCATCAGCGTCTGCCTGGCGCCGGTCTGCGGATCGGTCAGCGTGATCGCGCTGCCGGCCTCGCTGCCGAACCCGACCGTGATGATCTTCACGCCGGCGTCGCGCGCGGCCTTGGCGGCCTCCTCGGAGTACGCATCCTGGTCGTCGCCGTCGGAGATCAGGATGATCAGCTTGGCGCCCCCGCCGACCGGAAACCCGCGGACCGCCACCTTGATCGCCTCGCCGATCTTGGTGCCGCCGCGGCCCGCGCTGCGGGTGTCGATGGTCGCGAGCACGCTGCCGAAGAACGCGTGATCGGGGGTGAGCGGGCAGACCGGGACGGCGCGGCCGGCGAACGCGACCAGGCCCACGCGGTGATCGACGAGCTGGGTCACCAGTTGCCCGATCTCGGCCCTGGCGCGGGCGAGCCGGTTGGGGCCGACGTCCTCGGCGAGCATCGAGCGCGAGGTGTCGATCACGAACATCACGTCGGCCGCGCTGGTCGAGGCGGTGACGGTCTCCATCGCGCCGCGCACCTGCGGGCGCATCAGCGCGCCGATCGACGCGAGCATCGTCACCAGCACCAGGGCGAGCCGCACCGCGCTGCGGCGGGTGCTCGCCTGCGCGGTCAGGCGCCGCTGCATCACCGGTGACAGGAACGCGATCATCGCGGTCCGCGTGCGCAGCTCGAGGACCACCAGCAGTCCGAGGATCGCGAGCGCGACCCACACGAGATGGATGCGCTCGACGTGAACGAACGTCCAGTCGATCACGGGAGCCTCCGCAGCACGGTGCCGCGCAGCAGCAGGGCGAGCACGAGGAGCCCCATCGCCGCGGCGACGAACCAGCCGTAGTACTGGTGGTACTGGGTGAACTGATCCTGCTCGATGGTCGTGCGCTCGAGCTGATCGATCTGCCCGTAGATGCGGGTGAGGCTGGCGTTGTCGGTGGCGCGGAAGTACTGGCCGCCGGTCTTGTCCGCGATCGCGCGCAGGGTGGTCTCGTCGATCGAGACCTGCATCTGCATCAGGTCGCTCGAGCCGTCCGGGCGCGGGACGCGGATCGGGGCGATGCCCGTGGTGCCCGCGCCGATCGTGTAGACCTTGATGCCCGCCTTGATCGCGTCCTCGATCGCGGTGTCCTCGTCGATGTCGTGGACGTTGGATTCACCATCGGTGAGGAGGATGACGATCCGCCCCACGCCGGGCTGGCTCGCCTTGAACTCCGCGAGCCGGGTGACGGCGAGTTCGAGCCCGGCGCCGATCGCGGTGCCGTCCTCCTGCTGCTCGGCGAACTCCAGCTGGCGGACGGCCGCAGCGAGGTTGCCGTGGTCGAGCGTCAGCGGGGCGCGCGTGTCGGCGTACCGCGCGAACGCGACCAGCCCGATCGCGTCGTCGGACCGGCCGGCGAGCCGCTTGCCGCCGAACACGAACCTCTCGAACACTTCCTTGACCGCGTCGAGCCGCGTCAACTCGCGGTTGTTCTCGGACAGGTCGAGCGCGCGCATCGAGCCCGACACGTCGACCGCCATCATGATCGCGATGCCCTCGCGGCGGATCCGCGCGCTCTGGTCGCCGGCGCGTGGCCCGGCGAGCGCGATCGCGAGCGCCACCACGGTCAGGCCGGCGAGCGCGTCGGGTACCCACGCGAGGCGGGATCGCCAGGTGTGGCCGCCGAGCGGGAGCGCCCGCAGCGACGAGAACAGGACGCGCCCCGAGCTGCGCACCGACCACCACACGGCGGGCGCGGCGAGCAGCGCGACGAGCAGCATCGCGGGGCTGGCGAGCTCGATGCCCCTCATGCGGCCACCTCTCCCTGTAGCCGCGTCGGGTCCTGCAGCCGCGTGTCCTCGACGAATGCGCGCGCCGCGGTCAGCGTGGCGATCGACTCCTCCGCATCGGGCCGGTAGCCCGCGAACTTCACGCGGTCGCACCGCCCGAGGAACGAGGTCAGCAGGCCGCGGTGCTCGGTGGTCAGCTCCGCGCGCGCGGTGGCCACCTGGAGGAACTCCTCGGTGGTCAGCTCGGGCGCGCGGATCTCGTAGCGGTGCTCGAGGTAGCGGCGTACGATCGCGGACAGCCGCACGAACCACGCGTCCGCGGCCTCGACGTCGGGCGCGCCCGCGCTCTCGAGCTCGCGCAGCCGCGCCACCGCCTCCTCGTATGCCGAGCGCTGGAGCTGGACGCGGCGGCGCACGCGCAGCCCGCGCACGGCGAGCGCGGTGCCGGTGACGAGCACGAGCGCGCCGCTGACGAGGCCGAGGATCACGACCCAGCTGGTCTTGCCGACGTCCGGATCGAGCTCGCCGAGCGCGGGCGCGAGCGCCCTGGTCGCCTGCTCGGTGGGCACCGGGGCGACCTCGAGCGGGACCTCGTCGGTCAGCAGCTCCTGCGCGCCGGTGGCGGCCGAGCCGGCGCCCGTGCGTCCGTCGAGCATGGTCAGCCGCAGCGGCGGGATCCGGTGGCGACCGCTCGTGGGCGCCTCGAGCGTGTACGTCTGCTCGTGGACCGCGCCGCCATCGGCCGTCCGCCGGGTGTCGCGCACGAACCCGACGACGCGGAACCGCCCGAGCCGCTGATCACCCGCCTCCTGGAACGGCGCGTCGATCTGCACGCCGGCGGGCGCCGTGATCTCGAGGCGCAGGTAGATCGCGTCGGTGAGCGAGGGCTTCGCCGGCCACACCTGGACGGTGGCCTTGACCGGGCCGTTCTCGGTGAGCTTCGCGATCGCGTCCGCCGTGGGCGTGGGCGCGGCGGTGGCCGTGGTGCTGGGCGCGGTCCCGCCGCCGCAGCCGAGCGCGGCCACCAGGGTCAGCACGAGCAGCCGCGTCATCGGCGCAGCCTCCGCTCGCGCTCGCGGAAGTACCGGAGCAGCGGATCGACCATCGACCCGGCGGCGTCGAACACGACCAGGTCCATGCCGGTCGCGCGCAGCTGATCGCGCAGCTCGTCCTGGCGCGTGCGGGCGCGGCGGCCCAGCTCGTCGCGGAACGCGGCGCTGCGGGTGTCGACCAGGCGCGTGCGCCCGGACTCGGCGTCCTCGAGCGTGACCAGCCCGGCGGGGGGCATCTCCGCCTCGCGCGGATCGGTGATCAGCGCGGCCACGACGTCGTGCTTGCGGTTGGCGTGGCGGAGCACCTGGAGGTAACCGTCGTCGAGGAAGTCGGAGATCAGGAACATCACCGCGCGGCGCGGCAGCACCTGCCGGCAGAACTCGAGGGCGGCGGAGATGCTGGTCGCGCGCCGGCCGACCTGCGCGGGGCCGCGCGTCCTGTCCTGCAGCTTCTTCCACCAGGCGCGCACGGCGCGGGGCAGCTCGAGCAGCGAGCGGCGTGCGGTCAGGCCCGTGGGCGTCTCCGCGCCGCGCGCGAGCACCTCGCGGACGATCCGCAGCGCGTGCTTGCCGCCCTTGCGCGGCGGGATGTAGAGGTCCGCGCCGCCGTGGAACAGCAGCATGCCGACCTTGTCGCCGTTCTGGACGGCGCTCATCGCGAGCAGCGCGGACAGCTCGACCGCGGCCTCGAGCTTGCTGCGCCGCCCCGAGCCGAAGTCCTGCGAGGCGCTGACGTCGACGAGCAGCATCACGGTCAGCTCGCGCTCCTCGACGAACCGCTTGATGTGGGGTTCGCCGGTGCGCGCGGTCACGTTCCAGTCGATCGCGCGCACGTCGTCGCCGGGCACGTACGGGCGCACCTCGTCGAACTCCATGCCGCGTCCCTTGAACACGGACAGGTACGCACCTGCCATCACGTCCGCCACCTGGCGGCCCGTGACGAACTGGATGCGCCTGACCGCCTGCGCGATGTCAGCGGGCAGCATGGCGGCTCAGGGAACCGGGACGTTCTCGAGGATCTGGGTGATCACGTGATCCGTGGTCTTGCCCTGCGCCTCGGCCTCGTAGCTGACGAGCAGGCGGTGCCGGAGCACGTCGTGCGCCACGCTCTTGACGTCGTGCGGCGAGATGTACGTGCGGCCGAGCAGCACGGCCTGGGCCTTGGCCACCTTGATCAGCGCGATCGAGGCGCGCACCGACGCGCCGTTGTCGATCAGCGGCGCGAGCTGCGGCAGGCCCGCCGCCTTCGGATCGCGCGTGCACGCCACCAGGTCCACCGCGTAGCGCTTGACCTTGTCGTCGACGAAGATCTGCTTGACCACGTCGCGCGCCGCGAGGATCTCCTCGCACGTCATCATCTGGCTCGCGGTGGGTTCGGCGCCGGCGCCCGCCATGCGGTCGATGATCTTGACCTCGTCGTCCTTGGTCGGATAGCCGACCTTGACCTTGAGCATGAACCGGTCGAGCTGCGCCTCGGGCAGCGGGTAGGTGCCCTCCTGCTCGATCGGGTTCATCGTCGCGAGGACGAGGAACGGATCGGTGAGGCGGAACGTCTGATCGCCGAGGGTGACCTGCCGCTCCTGCATCGCCTCGAGCAGCGCGGACTGGACCTTGGCGGGGGCGCGGTTGATCTCGTCGGCGAGGATGAAGTTGCCGAACACCGGCCCCTTCTTGACGGTGTAGTTGCCCTCGCGCGGGTTGTAGATCTGGGTGCCGACCACGTCGCCCGGCAGCATGTCGGGCGTGAACTGGATGCGGCTGAACGTGCCGTCGAGCGCGTCCGCGAGGGTGCGCACGACCAGCGTCTTGGCGAGGCCGGGCACGCCTTCGAGCAGGACGTGCCCACCCGCCAGGAGGCCGAGCAGCAGCCGGTGCAGCATCTCGTCCTGGCCGACCAGGACCTTGCCGACCTCGGCCTTGAGGCTCTGGAACCGGGCCTGGTACTTCGTGACGTCGTCGGTGAGGCGATCGGACATGGCGTTCTCGCGAGGCGCGGGGCAGGGGGAGGGGGGAGGGGGGAAAGGGGGGGAGGGGAAGCAGGAGCGGGTGGCGAGGAGACTCCCCGCGGCGCGGCCTGTCAACCGCCGCCCGGGATCGCGCATTCCCGGCCTGCACATCGTGCAAAGGGGGCGGAGTCAGGGGCCCGCGACCGCCCTCGACGCGCCGACCGGACGCGCGCCGGGGGCCGATCCGCGAGGTATTTCAATTTCTTGCGCGGACGACCAGGGCACGGGGGAGGCGCCTGGCGCGTGGGTGTCGGCGCTCGGTTGCCCCTGCCAAGGAGATCTCCCTGTCGAGGCTGGCGCGGCGCCGCGCACCGGGATCCACCTCGGGCTGGTGCCCCTGCGGCGCAGGTCCGCGAGCGGGCGATCACGCGCGGCTCGCACCTGGCAGCGCTCGATCAGCGACCCTCCAGGCGACCCTCCAGGCGATCCTCGCAGGCGATCCTCGCAGGCGATCCTGCTCACGTGCGCGTGCGCGCCCATCATCCAGCGTCCGTGGAGCGTCCGTGATCGATGGCGCACCGGCGTCACCGCTCGCACGCGTTTGTCGCGCATCGACGACTGCGCACGCGCTCACAAAGACCGCTGTGGTGCTCGTCGGGCAGGCGGTCGGCGGGGATCGCGACGATCTCGTGCCGCGCGTGGCGCGCCGGGCGATCACGATCGGCGGGCTGTACGCGAGCGGCGTGTGCGTGGCGTACGCCCTGGTCGGCGGGTCGATCGCGACCGCGATGGCGGCCGGGGACGGCGCGCTCGCCGCGCGCGCGACCGTGCTCGTGCACGTCAGCCTCGCGTTCCTCGCGGCGGACGCCGCCAGCGTGATCGCGCGCGGCATCCTCCGCGTCGCCAGCGACGTGCGGTTCGCCGCCGTCGTCGGGCTCGCGACCTCCTGGCTGACCACCCCGCCGCGGGCGTGGCTGCTCGGGGTCCACGCCGGGCTCGGCGTGGTCGGCGGCTGGATCGGCCTCGCGCTCGAGATCGTCGCGGGCGCGGTGCTGTTCTGGCTGCGGGTGGCGGGTGGTGGCTGGCGCCCGGCGGCGGCGCGGCGCGCGATCGGCGGCGCCGGGGTGTGACCGGCGTCAGGGTGGCGCGGGCGCGCGCGTGACTGGCGCGGGGTCGGGGTCGGGGTCGGGGTCGGGGTCGAAGCAGTCTCGAACCCGCGGTGGGAACTCTGCGCGGCTTGCCGCGAAGGGCAGGGCGCAGCACCGTGGAACGGAGCCCGAGGGTGAGCCGGCGCGCATGCACGTGCGTCGGCGCGTGAATGCCGGGGCTCGCCTGCTAGTCTCATCGGGCATGCTCCCCCGCGCGCTCGCCGCCACCCTCGTTGCCGTCGCCTGCCTGCGGCCGGCGGTCGCCGCCGCGGATCCCGCGAAGGCGTGGGCCGCGGCCCGGGCCGGGCTGCCCGCGACCACCGAGGTGCTGGTCGGCCTCGACCTGACGCAGCTCACGCGGACCTCGTCGTTCAAGATGCTGCTCCCGCTGCTGCTCGCCAAGCAGCCCGAGCTGCGGGACGGGCTCGCGCTGGTCAAGGCCACCTGCGGGTTCGACCCGCTGACCGCGATCGAGGCGGTGGTGATCGGCGCCGACAAGGACCAGGCGGCGGGCGCGCTGTACGTCGCGGTCAAGGGGCTCGACGAGGCGCGCATCGCGACCTGCATGGAGGGCGTGGCCAACGCGCAGAGCGCCGCCGCCGCCACCATCGCAGTCACGCGCGCGGGCGGCATCACGCAGCTCGCGGTCGGCGCCGACCGGCTGTTCGTACGCTGGCTCGGCAAGGACGTGATCGCCGTGCCGCTGACGTTCACGGATCGCGCGCAGCTGCAGGCGTGGACCGGGGGCAACAAGGCGCTCGCGCGCGGCAAGGTCGGCCCGTTCCTCCGCAAGCTCGACACCCGGGCTGCGGTGTGGGGCGTGAGCACCAGGCCCGAGGAGTTCGACGGCGCCAAGGCGACCAGCGGCTACGGCGCGCTGTCCACCCGGGGTGGCGTGCTCGCGCCCGAGCTGCACATCGTGCTGGCCTCGGCGGCGGACGCGACGGCGATGGCGACCAGGGCCACGACCGAGCTCACGGCCAAGGCCGCGGTCCCCGACCTCGCCGCGAGCCTCAAGGCGGTGCTGTCCACGGTCAGCGTGATCGCGATCGGCGCCGAGGTCGTGATCAAGGCGCGGATCGTCGAGAAGGAGCTGCTCGGCCTGATCGGCGCCCTGCTGCGCGGCGCCTGACCCGGCAGCCCTTCGTCCCACCGGGGGGCCGCCCCCGCCCCACGCGGCACGCCGCGCAGGGTTCCCACCCGGGTTTCGAGACTGTTTCACCGTCTCTCAGGTGGCGGCGGTGCCGGGTAGCTCGAGCAAGTCGCGCGCGGCGCTGATCGCCTCGGCCGAGCCAGCGAGGGCGAGGGCGTCGCCCACGCGCAGGAGCTCGGTGGGGGACGGCGTGGCCATGCCGCCGCGGCCGCGCGCGATCGCGAGCACGGTGGCGCCCGTCTGCGCGCGCAGATCGAGATCGGCGAGCGAGCGGCCAATCGCCGGCGACGTGGGCGTCAGCGTGATCGAGGCGAGGCCGCCGAACCCGGGCAGCACGTGCTCGACCTCGCCGAGCGCGGCCCGCTGCGCCTCGCGTGGCTGGGACAGCAGCTCGAGGATCAGCTCGCTGCCGGCGCGCACGTGGCCGTCGAAGTCCCGCAGCGAGCGGCGGGCGAGCAGCACGAGGCCGAGCACGACCACGCCGATCACGATCGGCCCGCCCGGCACGAACGGCTGGGTGGCGGCGACCACCGGGACGACGACGAGGAGCCCGAGGCCGAGCTCGAACACCGCGAGCATCGCCCGGCGCGGCGCGCGCCCGAGATCGAGGGTCGCGTCCGAGGCCGGGATGATCTCGAGCGCGAGCAGCCGCGAGATCACCACGATCCGGCGGACCAGGCTGACCAGGAACGGGGTGGCCACGGCGGCGGCGAGCGCGACGATCGCGACGCGCGCGGGCGTGCCCGTCAGCCCGACCTCGAGGGCGAACCGCGGCGCCAGGGTGGCGGCGGCGATCAGGTGCACGAGCGAGGCGCTCGCGACCAGCGGCACCGGCACGTGCGGGCCGATCAGCAGGCCGGCGAGCACGTAGCCCAGTACGACCGGCAGGCGCAGCGCCTGGAACACCACGGTGACCACCGCGGCGGTGCCGAGCACGACGACCAGCTCGACGAGGATGCGCGAGCCGGTCATGGCCGGGCGCCCGTCATCGCCTGCGCGCCGCCCTGGCGGCCAGCGGATCGGGGAACGGCTTCTTGCAGCGCGGGCACACGCGGTGGTGGGCCGGCCGGTTCTCGACCAGCTTCTTGTGCCGGCAGTGGGGGCACACGATCGCCACGGTCCGGCGGAGCGCCGCGGCGAGGATGAACGGGTTGGCCATCCGGGACTACCTGCCCCTGCTCGTACGCGCGCGCGAGGCGCTCAGGCTACCCCAGGCGCGGGTCGCTCGTCGACGGAGATCGGGCCGTGAGGGGGCCCTCCGCGCGGCAGGACCGCGCTCGTGCGCGGGCGCGCGCGGGACCGCGCCCCGGGCGCGCGCGGGCCAGGGACCGTCGATCACCCACCGGCACGCGGCATGCTCCGGTCATCGAGCATGTGAGCTCCACCGGTCTCGACGTGGGTGCTGCTCGGCGTGGGAGGCGGCATCGCCGCCGTGACGTACCGCAAGCTCAAGCGCACGCGCCACGCGCGGCCTGCGATGGTCGTGGATCCCGCGCGCGCTGCGCGGATCGACCGCGCGCGTGATCGGGCCCGCAGCCGCGCACTCGACCGCGCGCCGACCGTCATCCCGGATCGCTACGCGGTCGATCCGGCGGACCCGGTGCAGGTGCTCGGCGACGTGCACGAGTTCGACGTCGAGGACCCCGGCGTCGACGCCCTGTCCGCGGCCGATGTCGAGTCCGAGCTCGACGAGACCTTCGATACCCGGTCGGCGCCGACGCTCGACTTGATCGGGCTGGCCGCGGACCGCGGCGGCGACCGCGGGCCACGGCTCGATCCCGCTGCGCTCGAGGAGGGCCAGACCTGGTTCGACGCGCTCGAGGCCCGCGCCCCCGAGATCGGCGCCGCGCCGGAGCGCGACCTCGTGATGGACGACAGCGAGGACGACGACACCCGCGACCTCCCCGTCGCGGCTCGGGGCTCGGGCGGCCCGGGAGGCATCTGGCCGCGATGCGGGCCGGAGCTCCGGACCGCGCTCGTGCCACGTGGCACGTGTGTGGTCGCGCGACGCGATCCGATCAGCGCGGCGCCGGCGCTGGTACCCTCCGCCCGTGACCTCCCAGGTGACCACGCAGGCGCTCGCGGGCCTGACCACGCACATCGTCGGCCCCGCCGATGCCCTCACCACCGTCGTGCTGCTGCACGGGTTCGGCGCGCCCGGCGACGACCTCGTCGCGCTCGCGCGCTACCTCGACGTGCCGCGCACGCGGTTCGTGTTCCCGGAGGCGCCGATCGAGCTCGGCGGCCTGTACGGCGACGCGCGCGCGTGGTGGCGACTCGATCTCGCGCGCCTCGAGGAGGAGCTGCGCCGGGGCACGGCGCGCGACCGCCGCGACGAGGTCCCGGACGGGCTGGTGGAGGCGCGCGCGCACCTCGAGGCCCTGCTCGCGGTGCTCGCGGTGCCGGCCGGGCAGCTCGTCCTCGGCGGGTTCTCGCAGGGCGCGATGCTCGCGCTCGACGTCGCGCTGCACCAGGCCACGCCGCCGGCCGGGCTGGTGCTGATGTCGGGCACGCTGCTCGCGCAGTCCGTGTGGGGCCCGCGGATGCCGACCCTCGCCGGGGTCCCGGTGCTGCTGTCGCACGGGCGGTCCGATGGCCTGCTGCCGTTCGCGATCGCCGAGGCGCTGCGCGACGGGCTCGCGGCGGCGGGCGCCGAGGTCACCTGGGTCCCCTTCCCCGGGGGCCACGAGATCCCGCCGCC
Organism: Kofleriaceae bacterium; assembly: GCA_964203225.1. Classification (GTDB taxonomy): domain Bacteria; phylum Myxococcota_A; class Polyangia; order Haliangiales; family Haliangiaceae; genus JABFXX01. The sequence continues at coordinate 37,908 of CAXNMK010000022.1, read as the reverse complement.
GGTGCTGACCGCGTTCGCGGCGCTGCTGCGTGCGCGGCTGGGCTGACCGGCACTGGTTCTAGAGCTGGCCCTCGAGCTGCTGGCACACGGCGCCGGCGTCGGGGCAGCAGATGTCGACCTCGGTGCCGTTGTAGGTCGCGTGGACGCACACGTGGGCGCCGCGCGACGGATAGTAGTACGCCCAGAAGAAGCACATCTCGTCGTTGGCCGACTCGCCGAACCCGATGCGCTGGCTCGTCGTGTTGGTGTAGCTGCACTTGATGTCGAACCCGCCGCCGACCGGCAGCTCGAACTCCGGCGCGTGGACCCTGGTCTCCGGCTCGTCCCACCGGAACGGCGCCGGGGCGTACACCGAGGTCCGGGCGCCGCCGCTGGTGGCCGCGGTCCCGACGGTCACGTTGGTGCCCATCTTGTGGGTGTGGCCGGTGATCGCGAAGAACTTCATGCCGCTGACGTCGAGGCGGGCGCGCGTGGCGTTGAAGTACGCCTGCACGTCCTTGGACTCGCCCGGCGCGATGTCGATGTCGGGCGTGCCGATGAACAGGATGTTCGCCTCGTGCTGGATGTCCTCGGGCCGCGCCGCGAAGAACTCCGACTTCGCGCTGACCTCGATCGGCGCGTCGGTGCTGTTGATGTAGTGCATCTCGATGCGGATCATCTGCGCCGGCGCGAGCGTGTACGCGACCGCGGCGGGCAGCCGGAGCGTGTCCTCCGCCTTCTGGGTGATCATGATCGGCGCGACCATGCCGCTGAGGTTGAGCGCACCCGAGAACGGCTGGCAGTCGTACGGCGTGGTCCGCTCCACCGTCTCCATGTCGTCCTTGTAGACGATCAGGTGGTGCGAGCCGATGCCGAGCGTGTTGCGGAGCTGGTTGACCTGGATCGCGCTGGTGTTCGACAGCCGGAGGTTGACGCACTTGGTCCCCTCGACGCCTGGCGCCACCGGCACCGGGCCCCAGTCGACAGCGTAGACCTCGCCGTTGAGCGAGGAGGCATCGACCGTGGCGGCGTCGATGGCGCCCCCCGAGTCCGAGCCACAGGCGACGAGGGACAGCAGCAGACCGGCGGCGAGACGACAGTGCATGGGCGGCGAGTATGCCCGCGCACCGGCGGCCCTGGCCAGGGTTTCTCGCAGGACCGGCGCCACCCCGTCAGGGTGCGACGCGCGTCACACGGAAGCCCCGGGCGGCGAGCAACTCGAGCACGTTCTTCGGGCCCACCAGGTGCATCGCGCCGACCGCGATGAACGCGCCCCCACCGGCGTGGAGCTTCTCGATCGGCGCGATCCAGCTCGCGTTGCGCTCGTACAGCATGTCGTTCATCGACGCCGCGTACTCCGCCTCGGTGTAGCCGTGCGCGAGGGAGTCGGCCTTCTCCTCGTCGGCCAGCGCGACCATCTTGACGTCGTCACCGGCGATGTAGGCGTCGAGCATGGCCTGCGAGTGCCGCTTGGCGCCCTCGAAGTCGGCGAGCATCGTCGTCAGCGCCTTCACGTTCATCCACTTCTCGAGCAGCGCGGCCTGCTTCGACGCGGGCTCGAGGTACGCGATGGCCTTGCCCTTGCCCTGCGCCCGCGCGAGGAGCGTGCCGTCCATCGGAGCCGTCATCGGCAGCCCCTGCAGCGCCAGCATGGTCGCCGCGACCATCGGCTTCATGCGATCGAGGCCAGCCGCGGCGTTCGCGCCGAGCGCGGTCTCGAGCTTCTTCCAGCTCGCCTCGCCGAGGTCCTTGCGCAGCGAGCACCCGATGCACTCGAGCGACTTCATCAGCGAGGTGTCGGACAGGTCGGTCTCCATCGCGAACGCGGGCGCGCCGTCGAGTCGAGCGAACACCACGTCGGGCAGCCGCGCCGCGGCGTCGACGCCGATGTGGATGGTGCCGAGCGCGTAGCTGGTGATGCCGTCCTTGTCGAGGCCCCACAGGAACGCGCGGGCGAGCGGCTCCCGTCTGGTCGCGGGCCGCGACCACGGATCGGCCGCCGCGCTGCCGGCAGGGGCCGCGCTGCCGGCAGGGGCCGCGCTGCCGGCGGGCGCCGCCATCGGCGCCGTGACCTGCGTGGGCTCGGGGGAGGGCGCCGCCTGCTTGCAGGCAGCCAGGCCGAGGAGGGTCGCCGTCGTCACGACCACGGACCGGGGCACGGTCGACCGGAACCACTGGAACAATGTCCGGACCAACTGGCGCTTCATGACCGTGCTTTACCACGCGTCCTGTAGGCTCGCTCACAGAAGCATGCGCGACGACAGGCGGATCCTCGGGACCGTGGGACGCACCGGGGCGGTCCGCGCGCGCGGCGTGGCGGCGATCCTCGCGCCGGCGGTGGTGGCGCTGGTCGTGCGGGGCGGCGTCGCACACGCCGACGATCCGGCCCACGCGGCCGAGGGCCCGATGGGGGTCGCGTGCCCGGCGCTCTACGAGCGGCTGTGGCCGACGGTGCAGACCGGCCCGCGCCTCAAGCTCTCGGAGCAGATCACCGACGAGCTGACCGAGCTCGGCAACCTGCTCGGGTCTCACCTCGACGTGCTGTCGAGCGACATGCTCGGCGTGCGGTTCGACGGGCGGCGCCGGCTCGCGCGGGTTCGCCTCGGCGGCGCCGACAGCGGCGAGCGGCTGCTCACGCTGCGATTCGCCGGCGACGTTCACTTCACCGCCGGCGTGGCGCGGATCCAGGCGCGCCTCCATCTTGGCATCGCCGGGCACGTGATGCAGCTCGAGCTGCCCGACGTCGAGATGGCGCCGGCGTCCTACCGCGGCGAGCGCGGCGTCGAGGTCCGGCTGCCGCTGTTCCGCCGCAGCTGGTGACCCGCGGCTGACCCGGCGCGCGCCGAACCGAACGAAGCGCCGCGACCGATCGCTAGCGCCAGCCACCCTCGACGAACACCCACACGTTGCCGCGCTGCTCCCAGCGGGCGTCGACCCACCGGCTGCTGGCGCGCTGCCTCTCCCAGTGGCCGGGGACCCACTCGTAGCCGCCGTTGTTCCAGCGGTGGTTGCCGCGGACGAACACGTAGCCAGCGCGCGGCTGCACCGCTTCGGCCGGCGGGGCCGGTGGGGGCGCTGTCGGACCGGTCACCACCGGCGGGGGCGGTGGGGGCGGCGGGCTCGGGGCCGGCGGGGGCGCCGGGGTCGGGGCCGGCGGGCGCGTCGGGGTCGGGGTCGGGGCCGGCGGGGGCGGCGGGGAGGGCGCCGGCGGCTGTGCCGCGGTGTTCCACCCGCCCGCGATCCACTCCCAGCGGCCGTTGCGGAGCTCCCAGCGGCCCTCGGTCCAGCGCTGGTTCGCGCGCTCCCGCTCCCAGTGACCCGGGACCCAGTCGTAGTTGCCGTTGTTCCAGCGGTGGTTGCCGCGGACGAACACGTAGCCCGCGCGGGGCTGCCAGGTCTCCTCGCGGAGGGCGGGCGGCGGCGCGGTCGGGTACGGCATCGGCTGCGAGCCGCTGGTGACGGTGACGCCCCCGCTCATGCTGCCGCCGCCGACCGAGACACCGACGGTGCCGCCGACGTGGACGTTGACGCCGGGGGGGCGGGGCTGCGGCGGCATCGGGGCGGGGCCCCAGCTGCCGGCGATCCACTCGTAGCGGCCGTTGCGGAGATCCCAGCGGCCCTCGCTCCACACCATCGCGGCCTTCTCGCGCTCCCAGTGTCCGGGGACCCACTGGTAGTCGCCGCTGCGCCAGTCCCAGTTGCCGCGGACCCACACGTAGCCGCGGCGCGGGCTGAACCTCTCGTCGCGCGGCGCGGGCGGCGCGGCGGAGGGGTAGCGCGGCGTCTCTTCCCACGAGCCGTCGACGCGGACCCAGAACCCGTTCTGCTGCTCCCAGCGCGGCTCGCGCCAGCGCTGGTTGGTGCGCTCGCGCTCCCAGCGGCCGGGCTGCCACTGCCACTCGTCGTCGTCCCACTGCCACTCGCCGCGAACCCAGACGAAGCCGGTGCGCGGGGCCGAGGCCTCCTGGCGCGGCGCGGGCGGCGCGGCGCGGGGGCGGTCATCGTAGGTCTCCCAGGTCCCATCGACGCGGGCCCAGGTGCCGTTGCGGTTCTCCCACTGGACCGCGCGCCACTTCTTGCCGCGCTGGCGCTTCTCCCAGCGGCCAGCGACCCAGTCCCAGCGCCCGCCGCGCCAGTCCCAGTGTCCGCTGACCCAGACCTGGCCACGGCGGCGGCCGTTGACGCGCTCCTCGCGCGGCGGCGGCGGGGCCTGGGTCGGGCCGACGTTGACGTTGACGTTGACGTTGACCTGGACCCGGCCGCGGCCCTTGCCATTCCCGCCGCGGTGGTCGCGGACGGTGGGCTGGGCGTCGGCGACCTCGACAGCGCCGACGAGGGACGAGGTGACGAGGCCAGCCGTGAGCAGCCACCGAGACAGGTGTGAACGCATCAAACGCATCGATCCTCCTGGATTACCGGACGTGGACGGGAGCCTAGCCCGGTTTATTCTCCCCTTCGCGGTCTGGCCGGAGCGATCGCCCTGCGGCCCCGGGCCGCCTGCCCGCGCGCCGCGGGGCGGTGGCCCCGCCGCGGGCCGCCGGCAGCGCGGCCAGGGGGGATCGTCCCTGGTCTGGCCATGTTACGAATCATGACGATGGCTCGTGGGTGCACACCACACCCGGTGGCGGTGGTCGCCGGCGCCGTGCTCGCGGCCGCGTGCGGTGCGCCCGACAGCCGGGACCGGCCCGCGCTGGCCGCTGCGATCGAGGTCACGCTCGCCGACCGGTTCGGCCAGCGCGTCCGCGCGCGCTGCCTCGGCCTCGTCGACGTGTGCGTCGCCGATCTCGCCGATGGCCCCACCCTCCCGATCGTCACCGCGCGCGATCCGCAGGGCGCGTGGGTGTGGGCCGTGGACGGGCTCGTGATCGACACCGCGCCGCTCACCGCGTACCTGACTGCCGAGGTCGGGGCGCTCGGGGCGCCCCAGCCGGTGGCGTGTGGCCCGCGGATCCGGCGCGCGATCGCCGGGGACCGGCTCGCGTGTGCGCTCGGCGGCGGGGGCGTGGCGTTCGCGACCGTGCGCGCCGACGGCCAGACCTCGATCGAGATCGAGTTCGAGCCCGCGGTCGCCCACCTGCGCGCGGCCGGCGACGGGGCCAGCACCGACGAGGAGCGGGCCGCGGAGGCCGAGCTGACCGCCGCCTTGCGCGCGCTCGACGAGGCCGCGATGGACGAGGCCGCGACGGACGAAGCCGAGGGTGACGAGCCTTCGGCCCGGCCGTCCGCCGACGGCTCCGGCGAGGCCGGCGCGGCCCCCGATCCGAGGTAGAGTGCGCGGCATATGAGAAGGGTGTTCGTCGCGCTGTGCTGCCTGCTCGCGTGCTCGCAGCCGGCATCCTCGCCGTCGTCGACGAGCGGCACCGGGCCGAGCTCGCCGCCGCAGCGCAAGCAGGGCGCGCGAACGATCTCGATCATCGGCACCAACGATCTGCACGGCGCGCTCGATCGGCTGCCGCTGCTCGCCGGGTACGTCACCAACCTCCGCGCAGCGCGCGCGGCCGACGGCGGGGGCGTGGTGCTGCTCGACGGCGGCGACATGTTCCAGGGCACGCTCGAGTCGAACCTCAACGAGGGCGCGGCCGTGATCCACGCCTACAACGCGATCGGCTACACCGCCGCCGCCGTGGGCAACCACGAGTTCGACTTCGGCCCCGAGGGCCCGCTGACCGTGCCGCGCTCCATCGAGGACGATGCCCGTGGAGCGCTCAAGGCGCGTGCCGCCGAGGCGAAGTTCCCGCTCCTGGTCGCCAACATCTCGGATACCCAGAGCGGCAACCGCATCAAGTGGCCGAACATGCCGCCGTCGACGATCGTCGAGGTCGCCGGCCTCAAGCTCGGGCTGATCGGCGCCTCCACCGAGGCCACGCCGTTCACCACGATGCCCGCCAACTTCGCGGGCCTGGTGATGAAGCCGCCCATCGCGATCGCGGTCATCGAGCAGGCCCGCCAGCTCCGCGCGCAGGGCGCGCAGCTGATCCTGGTCACCGCGCACATCGGTACGCGCTGTAACGATCTCGACCACCCGAACAACACCGAGTCGTGCGAGCGCAACGAGGAGCTGATCAAGCTGATCGAGGAGCTCCCGCGCAACACCGTCGACGTGATCGTCGCCGGCCACACGCACGCGGCGGTCGCGCACCGGATCAACGACATCGCCGTCATCGAGTCGTACTCGTCGGGCCGCGCGTTCGGCCGCGTCGACCTGCGCGTCAGCGCCGACGGGCACGTCACCTCGGTCAAGATCCACAAGCCGCGCATGCTGTGCGAGGGCGAGCCGACCGGGGCCAACGCCGGCAACCCGTTGCCGCTGTCCGCGTGTTCGCCTGGAACCTACGAGGGCCTGCCGGTCACGCCGGTCGCCGAGATCCAGCAGATCGTCGACGCGGCGGTCGCGCCCGCGGCGAAGATCCGCGACGAGAAGCTCGGCATCACGCTCGGCGGGCCGGTCACCAGGTCCTACGGCAGCGAGTCCGCGCAGGGCAACTGGGTCACCGACCTGATGCTCCAGGCCAACCGCGGCACCCACGTGGCGGTCACCAACGGCGGTGGCCTGCGCGCGGACATCCCGGCGGGCCCGCTCACCTACGGCGGCCTGTACGAGGCGATGCCGTTCGACAACCGGTTCGCGCTCGTCGACGTCAAGGGGGCGCACCTGCGCAAGCTCGTGACCTCGAACCTCCAGCGCGGCGGCGGCATCCTGTCGTGGGGTGGCCTGTCCGCGCGCGCGTACTGCCAGGGCCCGGCGCTCGCGATCGAGATCAAGATCGGCGGCAACCCGCTGGTCGACACCGCCTCGTACAAGCTCGTGACCAGCGACTTCCTCGCATCCGGCGGAGACGGGCTGATCGGGCGGCTGAAGCTGCCCGGCGGATCGGTCAAGGTGACCGACGTGATCATGCGCGACGCGATCGCCGCCGTCCTGCGCACCCGCACGGGCACCATCGACCCCGCGACGCTCTACACGCCCGCCGCACCCCGCCTGGCGATCCCGGGCGGGCGCCCGGTCTCGTGTGGCGCGCCGGCGGCCCCCACGTCTCGCACCGAGGAGCCCACCGAATGACCTGGTCCCCCACCAGCTGGACCCAGCGTCCGGCCGCCCAGCAGGTCACCTATGGCGATCCCGCGGCGCTCGCCCGCGTGCTCGCGGAGATGGGCCAGCTACCGCCGCTCGTGACGTCGTGGGAGGTCGAGCAGCTGCGCGGCCAGCTCGCGAAGGCCGCGCGCGGCGAGGCATTCGTGCTTCAGGGCGGCGACTGCGCCGAGAGCTTCGACGACTGCCGCTCCGACGCGATCGCCGGCAAGCTCAAGATCCTGCTGCAGATGAGCCTCGTGCTCGTCCACGGCACCCGCAAGCCGGTGGTCCGGATCGGGCGGATCGCCGGGCAGTACGCCAAGCCGCGCTCGACCGACACCGAGACCCGCGGCGACGTCACGCTGCCCGCGTACCGCGGCGACCTCGTCAACCGCGACGCGTTCACCGCCGCCGATCGCGAGCCGGATCCCACGCTGATGCTGCGCGCCTACGAGCGCGCGGGCCTGACGCTCAACTTCATCCGCGGCCTGATCGACGGTGGGTTCGCCGACCTGCACCACCCCGAGAACTGGGACGTGACGTTCGCGCAGGGCCAGGCGCGCGCGCAATACGCAAAGATCGTCGACGCGATCCGCGAGTCGCTCGACTTCGTCGCGGCCGTCAGCGGCGCGGACTCCGAGGTCCTGCGGCGCGTGGACTTCTACACCAGCCACGAGGCGCTCGCGCTGACGTACGAGCAGGCGCAGACCCGGCAGGTGCCGCGCCGCCAGGGCTGGTACAACCTGTCGACCCACTTCCCGTGGATCGGCATGCGCACCGCGCAGCTCGACGGCGCGCACGTCGAGTTCCACCGCGGCCTCCGCAACCCGATGGGCATCAAGATCGGGCCGGCGATGACCACCGACTGGCTGCTCGGGCTGCTCGACGTCCTCGATCCCGAGCGCGAGCCGGGGCGGATCACGCTGATCCACCGGATGGGCGCCACGCAGGTCCGCAGCAAGCTGCCCGCGCTCGTCGAGGCGGTGCGCGGCGCCGGCCGCACCGCGCTGTGGGTGTGCGATCCGATGCATGGCAACACCGAGACCACGCCCGGCGGCATCAAGACCCGCCGGTTCGACAACATCGTCGACGAGCTCGAGCAGAGCTTCACGCTCCACACCGAGCTCGGCTCGCGGCTCGGCGGGGTCCACATCGAGCTGACCGGCGAGGATGTCACCGAGTGCATCGGCGGCTCGCGAGGCCTCGCCGAGATCGACCTCGAGCGGGCGTACAAGACCCGCGTCGATCCGCGCCTCAACTACGAGCAGGCGCTCGAGACCGCGCTGCGGATCTCCCGTCACCTCCGGGCGTAGGCCGGCATCCAAGGGCGACAGCCATGGAACACGTGACGTCCTTCGTGCTGCGGTTCGGCGTGCCGATCGCGATGACCGGCGTCTACGGCGTGCTCGCGTGGTCCGCGGAGACCTCCACCACCGGCAAGGCGTGGATGGCGATCGGCCTCGGCTTCGTCTACGTGATCTGGTGGGTGTTCCGGGTGCTGACCACCGATGCCGCGCTCAGCCGTGCGGTGTCCCACGGCGATGCGCCGCGCTTGCTCGCGCTGACCGAGCGCGCGCTCGCGCGCACGAAGCCCGCGGCGGCGCGGGTGCCGCACCTGATCCACCGCGCGCTCGCGCAGGCGATCCAGGAGGCATGGCCGGCCGCGCTCGTCACGCTCGCCGAGGTCGACCTCGCGGTGCTGCCGCGCCCCGCGCGCCCGCGCTGGCAGCTCCGCGCGGCCGCCATCCGCGTGGCCGCGCTGGCCGAGACCGGTGAGGTCGCGGAGGCGCGGCGGGTGCTCGAGGCCGAGCTGCTCCCTGCGGCGAGCCAGCTCGATCCGCGGCGCGAGCCCGAGGCCCGCGTGCTGAGCGAGCTGACGCGCGGGCGCGTGCTGCTCGCGGAAGGGCAGGGCGCCGCCGCCCACGCCGCGCTGACGTCGGTCGTGACCGACATCCGCGCCGGGGAGCATCAGCGGGCGACCGCGCAGCGCCTGCTCGCCCGGATCTAGCTGCGACCTCCGCGCGTGCACCTGCACGTGTCACGTGCACCTGCACGTGTCACGTACACCCGCACGTGTCACGAATCTGGCACGGGGATGACCTGCGAGTGGCGGGCCTCGCGCGGCCTTGCGACCCTGACACCGAGCAGCCGCCGAGCACGAGACAAGGGGCACGTGCTCGGTTCGCTCGCCGTTCGGGCGCTCCCTAGAAGCTGCCGGAGACGGCGAGCCCGAGCTGGTCGCGCGTGATCACCGGCGCGAACGCGGTGCCGTCGGACACCTGCTCCTTGCCGTCCGCGGTGAAGTACACAAACGCAGCGGCGCTGACCAGGCCGGCGCCGACGATGAAGACGCTGGTGCCGACGTACCGGACCTGCTTCCTGATCCGGTTCTGCGTGGTCGGATTGCCCTCGGCATCGTCGAACTTGCCCTTCTGGACGACGCCGTAGATGCCCGTGAACGCGAGGGCGGCGACGCCGCCGGCGCCGACGAACAGCGCCGCCTTGCGCCGGCCCGCGCCTCGGTCGACGAACACGGGGATCACGGCCTGCGTCAGGTCGATCCGGACCTCGATCGCCTGGTGGACGTCGTTCTTGGTGCGCTCGGGGACGTCGATCGTCTGCGTGAACGGTCGCTTGCCCGGGGCGTGCGCCACGATCTCGAGCGCACCGGGATCGACCTCGAAGCGACCATAGTCGGTCGGGCGCACCTGCCGACCACCGACCTCGACCTCTGCCTGGTCAGCGCCCTCGACCGTGATGTGCAGCGTGTTGACGAGGTCACGCAGCTCGAGGGTGTGCTCCTTGGCGGCCTTCTCGTAGTCGCCCAGGTGGTTCTCGGTGGCCGCGGTCTGCGCCCTGCGGAACCAGTCGAGCGAGGTGGCGTACTTGCGCAGCTTCTCGTAACACAGCCCGAGGTTGAGCATCGTACCGGTCGCCGTGCCGTCGAGCTTGATCGCCGCCTCGAATTTCTTGCACGCCTCCGCGGGGTTGTTCGCGGCGAGTGCCGCGCGACCCTCGGAGAACAGCTGGTCGGCCGCCTTGGTGTCGGCCGTCGCGGCACCCGCCAGCGCACAGACGAGCACCAGGGCGCCCCGCATTCGCATTACCATGTGAGGAGGTTACCCCGGCGAGTGGGGTTATCAGAAGCGCCCGACCGCCGCGATCCCCGCCTGATCGAGGGTCACGCTCGGGATCAGGCTGACTGCCGGCTCGCGCGCGCCCTCGGGCGTCCGCAGCCACAGGTAGCTCCCGATGACCACCGCGGTCAGGCCGACGCCCGTCACCACCGAGCCGACCACGCCGAGAGTGCGTGCGCTGATGGTGGCCCCGTAGCCGGCGGGCGTGCACTGGGCCCGGCCCTCCGCGCGGTCCCAGCACGCGCCGTCGTCGAACGGGGCCTGGTAGCGACCGTGGGCGACCACGCCGATCACCGCCGCCGCGCCGAGGGCCACGACCCCGCCCCCGGCGGTGACGAGGCCCAGGCGGCGGCGCGAGCTCGCCGCGGTGACGGCGCGCTCGAGCGCCGGGAGGGTGACCGTCGATCGGCGGCCCTCGAATGCGCGTACCGAGGCGCGGAACGGGAGGTGGCCGGGGGCGCTGACGACCACCTCGTGGGTGCCCGGGTCGAGCGGCAGGTCCACCAGGGCGGTCAGGGCGATCGCGTGCTCGTCGATCACCAGCCGGGTGCCGGGTCGAGGCGGCTGTGCGAACGTCACCGTGACCAGCGGCAGCCGGGGCGCGAGCTCGGCCAGGCGCGCGGAGGCGGCCTCCCGCTCCACGTCACGGCCCTGCTCCCGGGCGCGGGCCTGGGCCTCGCGGAACCGCGCGTGCGCCGCGGCGATCCGGCCGAGCGCCTGATCGCAGCTCGCCACGTTGAGGAGCGTCCCGATCGCCTGCGGGTTGAGCGCGAGCGAGGCCTCGAACTTCGCGCACGCCCCGGCGAGATCGGTCGCCTGGAGCTGCTTGGCCTCGTCGAACAGCCGGTCGGCGCGCGCGACATCTCGAGGGGTGTCGGCGGGCGCGTCGGCCGCGCTCGGGATGGTCTGGCTCGTCACGACGAGCGCGAGCAGGAGCGCGCGGGTCCGCATGGCGGCAGCGTATCAGGTGCTCTGCCGGCGAGGTCAGTTCCGCCGCGAGCCGGGGCAGCCGTGCGGGTTCTCGAACGGATCGCAGTCCGCCTTCGGGGGGCGAACCACGGGCCGCCTGTCGAGCGGGTTGGCATCGATGATGACCTTGCCTGCGCCGGTCTTGCCTGCGCCGGTCTTGCCCGCGCCGGTCTTGCCTGCGCGGCTGCCCGCACCGAGCGCGGGTGCCGCGCTGCCCTCGGCGCTGCCCGCACCGAGCGCGGGTGCCGCGCTGCCCTCGGCGCTGCCTGCGGCGCCACTGCCCGCCGCTGCGCTGCCTGCGGCCGCACTGCCCTCGACGCTGCCTAGGGAGCCACTGCCTTCGGTGCTGCCTGCGGCGCCACTGCCCGCCACTGCGCTGCCTGCGGCGCCACTGCCTTCGGTGCTGCCTGCGGCGCCACTGCCCGCGGCGCTGCCTGCGGCGCCACTGCCCGCGGCGCTGCCTGCGGCGCCACTGCCCTCGGCGCTGCCTGCGGAGCCACTGCCTGCGGTGCTGCCTGCGGAGCCACTGCCTGCGGTGCTGCCTGCGGAGCCACGGCCCGCCGCTGCGCTGCCCGCCATGGAGGTGTCCGCGGTCCCGCTCGCGGGCGCGCTGACGGTGGGGGCGCCGGCGGGCGCGGTCCAGGGGATGTCGGCGGCGGCGGGCCCGGCGCTCGTGTCGACCTGGGTGCCCTGGAGGGTCATCGCGATCGCGATGCCGGCCACGCCGGTCAGGAGCATGCCGATCAGGATGACCGGCCCGCGCCGGGGTGCGGGCGACTCGGCGCTGGTGACCAACGGTGCGCCCGCGCCGGGCGCTTGCGGCGTGAGGAGCGCGCTCCCCGCCGGCTCGGAGCCACCGTGCCACGGTGACAGGTTCGGCTCGGAGCCACCGTGCCAGCTACCGCCATCCGGGGAGGAGCGGCGGGCATCGGCGACGTGCATCGCGGGCTGCGTGGGCACCCGCACCGGCGAGCTGTTGATGTCGCGGATGCCCGTGGGCACGCGCATGTTGACGCCGGTCGAGACGTCGAAGTCACCACCGGAGCCGGCTCCGCGGCGCAGCATCCGCTGCATGCGCTCGACGAGCATCGCGCCCTGGTGGCCGTCCTGAACGAACGGCACGAGCTCGCGCCCGAACTCCGCCATGTTGGCGTACCGCTGCTCGGGCGCCTTCGCGAGGCAGCGCAGGATCACCTCCTGCAGCTCGTGCGGCGCGTGGACCATCGGCGAGGGCGCGTCGACCGCGACCTTGACGCACATCTCGGAGAACGAGTCGGCCTCGAACGGCTTGCGCCCCTCGACGAGCTCGTACAGCACCGTTCCAAGCGACCACATGTCCGTGCGCCCATCGACGGCACGCGCGGATCGCATCTGCTCGGGGGACATGTACGCGGGCGTGCCGAGCAGCGACTGCGTCTGCGTCAGGTGCATGTCGGTGCCCATCGACGACTTCGAGATCCCGAAGTCGAGCACCTTGATCAGCGCGGTGCCATCGGGGCGCCACGTGACGAACAGGTTCGCCGGCTTGATGTCGCGGTGCACGATGCCGAGCGAGTGCGCCTCGGCGAGCGCCTCGCAGGTCTGGAGCACGAGCTCGGCGGCCCACGGCACCGGCAGCCGACCGCGCTCGACGAGGAGCGCACCGAGGTCATGGCCCTCGAGGAACTCCATGACCATGTACGGGATGCCGCTCTCGAACGTGCCGACGTCCGACACCCGCGCGACGTATTCGCTCTTGAGCTTCACCGCGGCCTGCGCCTCGCGCATGAACCGCTCGGTGGCTTCGCGATTGAGCGACAGGTCCTGCCGCAGCATCTTGATCGCGACGCGCTCGTTGAGCTGCAGGTGGGTGCACTCGGCGACCACGCCCATCCCGCCCTCGCCGAGGATCGACTCCACCCGGTACTTCCCGAGGAGGATCGTACCGATGCTCATGGCATCGGGCGCTGGTCGAGGAGTCTGGGCCACGCCGTTACATGGTAGCGCGCCCGGTACGATCGCTCAACCCCTCGCAACGTGTAGGTTTTCGCCTGCGACGAGCCGGGGGTGCCTGCGCGAAACCTGCGCAGTTTCAGCGCCGCCCGGCGAACCGGATCAACTCCGCCTCAGTGCTGGATCTGATGGATCTTCAGGACGTTGGTCTGGAGCCCCGCGCCGACCGGGACCGCCATCGTGATCAGCACGTTCTCCCCAGGCTGCGCGAGGTTGCGCTCGATCAGGGTGGCCTCGACCCGGTCGAGCAGCTCCTCGGTCGACGACGACGGGCCGACCAGCACGGGCGTGACGCCCCACACCAGCGCGAGCCGGCGGAAGCTGACCTCGTCGGTGGTCAGCACGACGACGTTGGCCTCGGGGCGGTACTCGCTGAGCAGGCGAGCGGCGCCGCCCGAGTCCGAGACCGCCACGATCGTGCGGAGCTTCATCGCCTTGGCGGCGGTGTACGCGGCGTGGGCGATCGCGTTCGCGGAGATCGCGAGCTGCATGTCCGGCACCTGATGCTCGGCCTTGTAATAGGCGCTCTTCTCGATCTCGTCGATGATGCGCGCCATCGTCTTGACCGCCTCGACGGGGTGCGCCCCGGACGCGGTCTCGCCCGACAGCATCAGCGCGTCGGTGGCGTCGAGCACGGCGTTCGCGACGTCGGACGCCTCGGCGCGGGTCGGGCGCGGCTGCGTGATCATCGACTCGAGCATCTGCGTCGCGGTGATGACGATCTTGCCGCGCTTGTTGGTCTCCTCGATGATCCGCTTCTGCCACAGCGGGACCTTCTCGGGGCCAAGCTCCACGCCGAGGTCGCCACGCGCGACCATGATGCCGTCGGAGACGTCGATGATCTCGCCGAGCCGCTCGAGCGCCTGCGGCTTCTCGATCTTGGCGATCACCGGGATCGACACGCCATCGACCGTCAACAGGCGCTTGGCCTCGACCACGTCCTCGGCGCGGCGCACGAACGACAGCGCCACGTAGTCCACCCCGTGGCGGAGGGCGAACCCGATATCCGTCCGGTCCTTCTCGGACAGGGCGGGGGCCGAGACGTCGACGCCGGGCAGGTTGATGCCCTTGTTGTTCTTCAGGATTCCGCCAGCGACGACGACGGTGCGGACGTCCCTGCCGTCGACCGCGGTCACGGCGAGCCCCAGGTAGCCGTCGTCGAGCAGGATCTGGTCGCCGGGCTTCACGTCGGACGGCAGCAGGGTGTAGCTGGTCGACACTCGCTTCTCGTCGCCCATGCACGGCTCGGTGGTGATCGTGAACTCGGCGCCGGGGCGCAGCTCGATCTGGCCGTTGGTGAACCGGCCGACCCGGATCTTGGGGCCCTGCAGGTCCAGGAGGGCGGCGACGGCCTTGCCGCGCCTGTCGGCCTCGCTGCGGACGATCCCCAGCATCCGCGCGTGGTCCTCGTGGCTGCCGTGCGAGAAGTTGAGGCGGGCGACGTTCATCCCGGCATCGATGAGCTCGCCGATGCGCTCCGGGGTCGACGAGGCGGGACCGAGGGTGCAGACGATCTTCGCGCGCGGCATGGCGTCGCGGAGTAGACCACAGGGCGATCCCACCCGCGTCCGGGCTTGCTGAAAAACGACTGGCTGGGATATGACGCGCCCCCATGCACCGTCGTCTGGTCGTCGTCGGGTTCGCTGCCGCGCTGTCGGCCGCGCTCTCCGGAGCGTGCACGGTCACGCAGGAGCAGCCGAACCTGGTCGGCCAGGACATCCGGCTGACCTTCATCCATACGTCGGACATCCACTCGCGGCTGTTCCCGTACAACATGGTCCCGAACTCGTTCGACCGGCAGGATGGCCTGCAGGTCGCGCCGTTTGGCGGGATCGCCCGGATGGCGACCCTCGCCAAGCGGATCCGCGCGAGCTCGAATCGCTCGCTGTGGCTCGACTCCGGCGACTGCTTCCAGGGCGCGCCGGTGTTCAACCTGTTCAAGGGCGAGGCCGAGATGCGCGCCCTGTCCCTCGCGGGCATGGACGCCGCCGCGGTCGGCAACCACGAGTTCGACCTCGGCGCCCGCAACCTGTTCGACAAGATCGACAACTGGGGCAGCTTCCCGCTGCTCGCTGCCAACTACGCCTGGGACAACCCGCCGCCCGGCGCGCAGAACCCCGATGGCCGGTCGCTCCGCGACGTGATCCCGCCGTTCGTCATGTACGACGTCCAGGGGCTCAAGGTCTCCGTGATCGGCATGGGGAACACGAGCACGATCTCGTCGATCTTCGAGGGTGGTAACTCGCTCGGGTTCCGCCCGCTCGACGACGCGCAGACCCTCGAGGCCTACGTCCGCCTGCTCCGGCCGGTGTCCGACGTGATCGTGGTCGTCAGCCACCTTGGGCTCGAGGAGGACGAGGACCTGACGGCCGCGCAGGTCGACGATCCGAACGAGGCGTTCTCCCGCGAGACCCTGTCGGGCGTCGACCTCATCCTCGGCGGCCACCTCCACATCGTCACCGACCCGCCGAAGCTGATCACGAACGACGACGAGGGCCACCAGACGATCCTGGTCCACTCGGGCGCGTTCGCGAAGTTCGTCGGCCGGCTCGACGTGGTCGTCCGCGTTGGCGAGGCCAACTGGGACCCGGCCCGCCGCAGCCGCATCACCTCCTTCAACTTCGACAACATCCCGGTCGACTCGAAGCTGTGCGACGGCGTCCCGTGCATCCCCGAGGACCCGGACGTCGCGAACTTGATGTGGCCGTACTCGGTCCAGATCAGCCAGGAGATCGACCTCAACGGGGTGTTCGCGTTCGTCGACAAGGCCGAGACCGACAGCGTCCAGAAGATCCAGCGCACCGACCCCTCGGGGGGCGACAGCCAGCTCGGCAACATGGTCGCCCGCTCGATGCAGCTGACCGAGGGCGTCGAGGCCGAGTTCGCGATCACCAACTCGCTCGGCATCCGCGCCGACTTCGAGCGCGGCCCGTTGACCATCGAGCAGATGTTCAACGTGTTCCCGTTCGAGAACTCGATCACGGTGATGTACCTGTCCGGCGCCGAGGTCCAGGAGACCCTGGACTTCGTGGCGCGCCGGTCGGCGCAGCGCGGCTGCCGCACGCAGGCCCAGGTGTCCGGCATCGCGTTCGACATGGTGTGCAACGGCATCTGCGGCCCCAATGGCGAGCGCGGCGCGTGCGCGAAGAACATCTCGATCGGCGACGGCTGCCGCGACACCGTGGACGGCCCGATCAACCCGAGCACGTGCGCGCCGCTGGTGCCCGAGAGCCTGTACCGCGTCGCGGTCAACGACTACATCGCCGCCGGCGGCTCGGGGTTCGAGGTCCTCAAGCGCAACAGCTCGAAGCAGGACACCGGCATCTCGCTCCGTGACGCGCTCCGGGTCTACCTCCGCAAGCAGAACCCGTGCGTCGACCAGCTCGACGACACGGTCGACCCGCCGGTCAAGATCGCCGAGAAGTACGGCGCGATCTCGTGCCTCGGCAAGGTCAACCTCCCCGACGGCACGGTCGGGCTGATCGACGGGCACGACGGCCGGATTCTCCCGGTGTTCGAGTGAGCCGCGACCGCATGAGGAGCGCCATCATGATGAAGCAGGTCCTGCCCACCCTCGCGCTCGGCGTCCTGTCCGGTGCGGTCGGTGGCTGCACCGATGTGCGCGACCCCCTCGAGGGGACGCAGTCGCTCCGCATCACCATCCGGACCCCGACGGACCTGGGCTCGGTCGACGCGCGCCTCGCCGACACCGCGCGCACCGTGACGTTCGACGTCGAGGCGTTCGACAGCCGCGGGCTGATCGACGCGTCGTTCGAGCGCCCGGTCAACGTCTACGCGCAGTTCCTCGGCACCATCACCCCGGCGTTCGGGCAGATGCCGCTGTCGACGGTCCCGATGACCGCGGGCATCGCGAGCAACCAGACCGTCACGCTGCCGGCGAGCGTGCTCGGGCCGACCACGCTGTGGTTCGACGATGGCGAGGGCCTCGGGCCGGCCTACGCGTACGGCGCGGTCGCCGGCACCTCGCCGACGCTGTGGTACCGCGACCCGTTCGTCCGCGACCTCCAGACCCCGCGCGACGAGGCCGCGATCGACGCGCTGTCGCTGACGCCGCTGACCGACAAGCAGATCGCCGTGGACGCCTCGCGCCACGGCGCGAACGGGCGGCTGGTGATCACCAGCACCTACGCGCAGGGCTACACGCTCAGCGACGTGCTGTGCGCCGACGCCGCCGGCACGCCGCCGTGCACCGCCGGGTCGTACGACCACATGCTGGTGTTCACGTTTTCGGCGCCGCGCGACCAGTTCGGCGATCCGCTCGTGGTCGGGCGCACGGTCAACCGGTTCACCGGCGGCCTGTCCGAGTTCAACGGCCTGTCCGAGGTCGGGTTCCCGCGCACGTACGCCTCGGACCCGCCCGAGGTCGACGCGGCGCGCGTGCCTCCCGCGGTGCCGTTCGACGTCGCCTGGTTCGGCCCGCTGTCGAGCCCGACCGGGATGATCAACTTCGAGCGCAACGAGTCGGCCGCGATCTCGATCACCAACCCGTTCGTGTGCGACCTCGGCGAGGAGTACACGACCTACAAGCAGTGGCAGATCGATCCGACCGGCACCGGTGACTCGTGCGGGACCAAGAACCTGATCAACGTGATCACCCAGGGCACCGACTTCACCACCGACCCGGCGACGCTGGTCGGCACCAACCTGACGCGGATCGTCGGCATCGTCCGTCCTGTCAACATCGGCTCGTTCAACGTGTGGATCATCTTCCCGCGCGGCGCGAGTGACGTGACCCTGTGAGCACTACAAGAGGCCTCGTGGATAGCTTGACCCGTTTCGTCGTCGCCGCGGTGATCGCCGCTCCGCTCGTTGCATCCGCGCAGGGCGTGGACCCCACCGCGCCTCCGGCCCCGGCGGGCGCCCCGCTCGACGAGGCCGCCGTGCGCGAGATCGTCGATCGCGAGGTCGCCCGGATCTTGACCGAGCGCGCCGCCAAGGAAGCCGCCGAGCGCGCGGGCAAGGAGGCGGCTGACAAGACCGCCGGCGGCGGTGCCGGCGGCAAGGACAAGGACCCGGAGTTGACCGGCGACGGCGGGTTCTTCGACACCCGCCTGGCGTTCACGATCACGAACGAGAACATCCTCGCCAAGCCCGGCGAGACCATCCCGAGCGTCCCGGGCTGGCGGTTCGGCGCGCCGAACTCGCTCGGCGTGCTGTTCTTCGACAACTACGACACCCGGTTCTCGGGGTTCGAGACGCTGTCGCACGCGACCCTGTACCGCAACTACCAGAAGGGTCACCTCCAGGCCGAGGGTGCGTTCGTCCTGCGCATCAACGAGCTGTCCGAGAACAACATCTCGCTGGCCGACGCTGGCACGTGGATGACGATCTCGAACTGGAAGGATCCGACCCACAAGGATCCGACCCGCCTCAGCTTCACCGCGTTCCCGGTGTCGGCCGATCGCATGCGGCTCGGCTACAGCTACCGGCTGTCGTGGGGTGGTAACCCCGAGTACGCGCGCTCGAAGTCGTCGACCCCGGGCTTCAAGGTCCAGTACGACACCGACGGGATGTACGCGTTCGTCGGCGCCAAGAGCGGCATCATCGTCGACCCCAATGACGGCGAGCAGAAGGCCTCGCTGGCCGGCCTGGCCGGCGCGGGTATCGACCTGTCCGACCTGGTCCGGTTCGAGGTCAACGGCGGCTACTTCGACCGCGGCTACAACGAGCTCCAGGACGTCCAGGACCAGAAGGTTCAGCTGTTCGGCGCCTCCGCCCAGCTCTCGGTCCACAAGGACATGCCGGTCCGGTCGTCGATCGACTACCGGCTCTACAAGTTCAACAACGAGCGGGTCAGCGGCCTGTTCGACCCCGAGAAGTACCCGGGCGGTCTGTCGTGGCTGGCCCAGTCCGAGTTCACGGTGATGGGGCAGACCCTCAAGGACCCCGAGACCACCGGGGCGACCCGGGTTCAGACCGGCATGGCGGGCGACCTCAACCTGCGCGTGAAGAAGGACCGGTACCGGTTCCGGCTCGACCTCAGCTACCGCGACCTGGCGTACATCCTCCACAGCCAGCCGAGCCTGCCGACCTACTCGGACTTCCCGGACATCTACACCACCTCGCCGAACTACTTCGCGGCGGTGGGCGTGGACCGCAACTGGAACGACTGGCTGACCCTCGGCGTGATCGCGGGCGTCGAGCAGCCGGCGACCCTCAAGTCGCCCAAGGGCATCCCCGGCTCGGCCGTGACGGGCGAGTCGACCGCGGTGTTCCGCAACAACAACATCACCACCCTGATCAACATCCTCCCCGAGGGTGAGTCGGCGGTGCCCCAGATCGCGCTCAAGACCAGCGCGAAGGTCGACTTCGCCCGGGTGTTCAGCGCGATCCTGGAGGTGTTCTACAGCTACGACGGAAATCAGAGCACCTATACCCGCGTGTGCTCGGACCCCGACACCTGCGCATTCGGCTACGCGTTCGGCGAGTTCAACCAGCTCGGCGTCAACGCCACGCTGCAGGCGCGGTTCTGAGGAGCTCGGCGCCGGGCTCGTACGGCTCGCCTCGCGCCGGTACCGTTGCGTCGGGTCCTGGCCGCGCGAGCTCGACCCCAACTCGGGTGCCACGCGGTCTTGATCTGTGGACATCTGATCTCAAGTGCTCGAATTGATTCATCTATAGAACCGCCCCCGGGGGTGTGCTTTTCGGGCCGGGGCGGTCGGGCGGGCGGACGATCGAGGCTAGACTTGTGGGGCCAGGGCACAACCCCCTGGGCCCTCATGGTCCCCGAGTCCACCAGCCGCCGCGCATTCACCCAGGTCCTGCGAGCCGGCGCGCGCGCCTGCACGCGCCTCGGTGATGTTCTGACCGGCCTGGTGACCGGCCTGGTGACCGGCCTGGCACGTCGGCTCGGTCGGCTCGGCCCGGCGATGCTCGCGGTCGGGCTCGGGCTGGCGGGCTGCGAGGCCAAGCAGAGCCCGGTTGCCGTCCCGCCGGTCACCCCGCCCGCCCCGGTGGAGGCCGTCGCGTCGGCGCCGGACGTCCATGCCGAGCCCGCGCCGATCGGCGCGTTCAACATCACGTTCTATTACATGATCGGCGAGGAGGAGGTGACCTCGCGGTCGGTCGCCCGCCTCGCCGCCAAGCAGCGGGCCGCCCGGGCCGCGGCCGCGAACGACAACCTGCTCGCCTCGGCCGGCGCGCCGGACGACGGCGACCCCGAGGCCCACCCAGCCGGGGACCCGGACGAGGTTGGTGAGCTCGCCTCGATCGTGATGCCCGAGCTGGTGCCGGTCTACGAGGGCCGCTCGTGCGAGCAGATCGCCGAGGTCACCCGCGAGTTCGCGGGCCAGCTCGAGATGCAGGGCACAGGCAAGCTCAAGGACGGCCGGGTGCTGAACATCTGGGGCACGTGCCGCTGTGGCCGGTCGCCGTGCTTCAAGGTCACCAGCGCCACCTGGGGCACCGCCGGCACCGGCCGCGCGCTCCAGCCGTTCCGCACCGTGGCCGTCGACCCCCGGGTGATCAAGCTGGGCACGCTGTTGTACGTCCCGGTCCTCGAGGGCCGCACCATGCCCGGCCGCGCGCCGTGGGGAGGGTTCGTGCACGATGGCTGCGTGGTCGCTGATGACGTCGGCGGCGCGATCAAGGGCAAGCAGCTCGACCTGTTCGTCGGCCGCCGGGGCCACCACCTCGGGCTGTCGGGCAGCGGCGGCAGCCATGCCTGGGCCCGCGGGGTCGAGGTGTTCGACGGCACCCGGATCTGCGAGCGCAAGGGCCGCCAGGTCCGCAAGACCGGTTCGATCTAGGGACGCTTTCCCATTCGCCCCGTTGCTCGTCCGAGCGCTGGCCATCACCGCAGCGGCGGCGGACCTCTTGCGCCGACCGTCCAGCCACCGGCCAGGGAATGGGATGAATGGGAACGCGTCCCCGCCTCCCCCGAGTGCCGGCCATCACCGCAGCGGCGCCGGACCTCTTGCGCTGACCGTCCAGCCACCGGCCAGGGAATGGGACGAATGGGAAAGCATCCCCGCCTCCCCGCCTCCCCGCCTCCCCGCCTCCCCCCACAGCGCCGACCCCTCAGCTCGGAAGCGGGCTCAGCTCTTGAGGGCGCGCAGGATCTCGTCGCGGACCAGCGCGGCGAGGTCGTGCGGCTGACCGCCCGGGGCGATCGTGGCGACGGAGGCGTGCGGCGCCGGGGCGCACGCGACGATCGGGGCGCCGGGGGCGAGTCGGGTGCTGCCCGTGCTGCTGCCGGTGCCGCCGCCGAGCAGCATCGCGGAGGTCTCGACCGCCTTGTCGGCGGCGCGGCCGATGCCGGCCTTGGCGCGGGCGGCGAGCAGCGGCGCGATCGCGGACGCGGGCAGCGGCTCGACCCCGCCCAGGGGGGCGGCCGCGATCGCGATCCGGGCCAGGTGCTCGACCAGCTCGAGGCGCATCAGCGCCTGCTCGGGGTCGGCGCCCCACGCGAGGACGCCGTGGTTGCCGAGCAGCACCACGTCGACCAGTTCGCACCACGGGGCGAGGGCCTGCTTGGCGGGGTCGCCGGGCTGGGCGTAGGGGATCTTGGGGATCCGGGCGCCGAGCGACACCACCGCCTCGGCGATGAACGGCAGCTCGATCGGGTTGCCCCGAGACGCGCTGATCGCCGTGGCGTGGGGAGGGTGGGCGTGGACCACGCAGCCGACGTCCGGGCGGCGCTCGTAGACCGTCAGGTGCAGGCCGATCTCGCCGAACACCTTGCCGGCGCCGACGACCGCGCCCTTGGGATCGAGCTCGATCAGGTCGCGGTCGGAGATCAGCCGCTTGGACGTGGCGGTGGGGGTGGCGAGGTAGCGGCCGCCATCGCGGGCGGTGACGTTGCCGTCGTGGTTGGCGACCCAGCCGCGGGTGTGGAGGTGGCGCGCGACCTCGGCGACCTGGTGGCGGAGCGGGGCGGCGGCCTTCACGCGCTCGCGCCCTCGACGTCGCTCGGGACGTCGACCTGGTCGACGATGCCGACGATCAGCGACCGGATCGGGACGATGTCCCCGGCCTTGAGGATCTGGCGGACGCCGGTGCCCTCGGTGAGGACCAGGACCTTGTCGCCGACCCCGGCCTGGACGTTGTCGACGGCGACGAAGCTGGCGCCGACGTCCTGGCCCTCGGCGTCGAGGGGCTGGACCACGAACAGCGTGCGGCCGGCGTAGGCGGGGTGCTTGGCGGTCGCCCACATCGGGCCGACCACGCGGCAGCACCTCACGACGACGCTCCGGGGACGTCGATGCCGTCGACGATGCCGACGATCGCGGCGTCGACCGGCACGAACCACGGGTCACAGGCGAGGGCGGCCTCGCGCGAGCCGACCAGGTAGACCAGGTCGCCGACGCCGGCCTGGACGCGGTCGACCGCGGCGTGGATGTCGCCTGTGGGCGCGCCGTGCTCGTCGACCGGCTGGACCAGGAGGAGCTTGGTGCCCTCGAGGCCCGCGGCCTTGCGCTCGGCGACCACCGTTCCCTTGACGATGCCCAGGTACATGCGGCACGAACGGTAGCACACCGCCCCCGCGCCCCGCGTGGGGTGCCGGGGCCGGTCAGCGGACGCCGGTGCGGTCAGCGGACGCCGGTGCGGTCAGCGGACGCCGGTGCGGTCAGCGGACGCCGACGCCGAGCCGCGTCCGCAGGGCCATCCACCCGGGCTGACCGAGCGCCGCGATCAGGTGGCGGACGCCGGCGCCGCGGGCCGTGGCGTGGGCCACGATCGTGCGGGGATCCCCACCGACCAGCAGCGCGGCGCGATCGGCGGTGCGCTCGCACGCGGCGAGGTGGTAGGCCACGTCGAGCAGCGACGCGGGCGCCGTCGCGAGCAGCAGCTCGAGCCGGGTCCGCAGCTTGACCGACAGCGCGGCCCGGACCAGCTCGTCATGCCCGCGCTGGACGTCCTCGTCCACCACCAGCGCCGCCGCGCTCGCGCGCAGCGCCGGCGGGCCGAACAGGCGCGCCACCGAGGCCAGCAGCCGCGTCGCATCCGCCCGGGGCAGGCCCGCGAACACCACGTGGTCGGGGCGGGTCAGCTCGACCGCGCGCGCGAGCTGCGCCCGCACCACGTCGGGGGCGAGCGTGCCGGCCGCGCCGGGCTCGGTTCGCCGACCAGGCGCGGGCCGAGCACGATCACCGGCGTCGCCGCGGCGACCACGGTGACGTCGGGGCCGTCGCCCGCGTGCGGATGCTCGTGCTGATAGACGATCACGGCGCCGATGCCGAGCGTGCTGGTCAAGCGCGAGAACATCGCCGTCGCCGGCGCCTTGAGCGTCGCCGGGATCCGGCGCGCGCCGCGCAGGCCCGCGCGCGCGAGCGCCTCGTCGGTGTCGGGCCACAGCAGCGCCGCGGCCTCGGCGAGCGTCGCCGCCAGCGGCGCGAGCGCGGCCGCGGACGGGCCGACCTCGGACGGATCGTTCAGGAGCGCGCGCTCGGACGCCTCGAGCGCGCCCTTGTACGACTCGTCGTCGCGCAGGACGTACGCCTTGTGGACCGACAGGAACGCGCTCTGGTGCACGTCGATGGTGTGGCCACACGCCTGCGCGAGCTCGAGGGTCGCGCGGCCCGCGTCGCCCTTGTTCTGGCGGCGCAGCTCCTCGGCCCACGCGAGCAGGTCAGCCAGGGTGCCGGTCGCGCCGGTGATCGCGGCGAGGTGCCCGAGCACCTGTTCCTTCTTGCCGGGGTCGTCGGTGGCGCGGGCGAGCTCGACCAGGCCACGACGCGCCGAGGTCGCGCCGTCGGACAGCGGCGCGAGCTGGATCGCGCGCTCGTACGCGACCAGCGCCTGGCGGGTGTCGCCGCGCTGGTGGCGCGCGTGCCCGAGCCGGTACGACAGCATCGCCTTGCGCGGCGTCTGGCCGGCGGTGCGATCCTCCTTGGCCGTGAGCAGGCGGGTCAGCATGGTCGCCGCCGCGTCGACGTCGCTGTGGTCGATCGCGAGGCCCGATGCGAGGTCGACCGCGTCGATGTCGTACGGATCGGCCTCGACCGCGCGGTCCACGGCGCCGCGCGCGCGGATCCGATCGCCGGCGGCCACGTAGTCGCGGGCAGCGCGCACGTGGCGGGCCGCGCGCTCGGTGGCCGCGCCGCCGAACGCCGCCATCAGCTCGCCGGTGCGGGCGGCGCCCGCGTGATCGCGCGCGAGGTCCTGGCGCTCGCGCAGCTTCTCGAGTAGCGGCACGTGCCGCGCGTCGAGCGGCTGCGCGGCGCCGACGGCCGCGGCGTAGCATGTGCGCGCCCGGTCGGTGTCCGCGAGCATCCGCAGCGCCATGTCGCCGAGCGCTTCGAACAGCCGCAGCCGCTCGCCGGGATCCTCGGTGGCGGTCGCCTGCCGGGTCAGCAGATCGGCGGCCTTCCTGTGATCGCCTTGCTCCATCGCGAGTTCGGCGAGCGCCTGGAGCGCGGGCGCGTAGCTCGGCTTGAGCTCGAGCGCGCGCGCGTACAGCGGCGGCGCGTTCTCCGGGCGCAGGCTGCGGATCTCCGCGAGCGCGGCGTGGTGCAGGCCCTGCGCGACCTCGGTCGGGTAGCGCGCCGCGTCCTCGTGGGTGGCGAGCGGCGACAGGTGGAGCGCAGCCTCGCGCCAGCGCCGCGCCTTGTACCGGTTCTCCCCGAGGGCGAGCTTGATCAGCAAGTGCCCGCGGTGCAGGCGGTCCGCGGCGACCAGCGTCTGGTACGCGTCCTCATCGCGCCCGAGCTTCTCGTGGGCGGTGGCGAGCCGGCGGTGCAAGTCCGCGATCAGCGCGGCCGGTGCGCCGGCCAGGCCGCCGGCGTCCAGCGTCTCGCGCAGGAACGCCTCGAGGTCGGTCCACCGCGCGGCGTCGGCGTACAGGTCCGCGAGTGCGATCACCGCGGGGATGTGATCGGGCACGCAGCCGAGGGCCTCGAGCAGGCGGCGCTCGGCGGCGGGCTCCACGCCCGCGGCCCGCGACAGCGCCGCGAGCTGGGACATGATGCGGGCCTTCTCCGGCGGCGTCAGCGACTCGTCCTCGAGCCGCTTCTCGAGCAGGGCCGCGGCGGTGTCCGGATCGCCGCCCTTCTCGATCAGGCCGGCGAGCGCCCACGTGGCGTCCGCGTGGTACGGGCGGATCGCGAGCACGCGCTCGTAGACCGCGCGCGCCATCGCCGTGTCGCCGACCCGCGCTTGCAGCACGTCGCCGGCGGTCATCAGCGCGGCGATCCGGACGTCGTCGTCCTTGGCCACGTCGGCCTCGCGGAGGGTCGCCTCCGCGAACACGCGCGGATCGTCATCGAGGGACGCCACGCCGGTCAGCACCGCGAGCGCCGTCGGGTGCTCGGGCACCAGCGCGAGCGCGTGGTCGATCGCGGCGCGCGCGCCCGCCCGATCGGCGAGCCGCTCGAACCGGATCTGCGCGAGCCGGATGTAGAGCGCCGCGAGATCGCCGCGGGGCACGCTCTCGCCGGGCTCGGACGCGACGAGCACGTCGATGCGCCCCTCGAGGATCGCCGCGGCCTCGCGCTCGCGGCCCGCCCTGACGAGCGCGGCGACGAGTTGCTCGGCGAGCGCCGGATCGTCCGGGGCCACGGTCCGCGCGTGGCGCAGCGTGGCGGCGGCTTCCTCGGCGCTGTCGAGGTGATCCATCAGCACGGCGGCGCGGCGGGCGAGCAGCGCGGCGCGGGCGGCCGGCTCGCGCTCGAGCGCGGCGCGGCGGCGCAGCACGTCGGCGAGGTCGCTCCACCGCCCGCTCGCCTGGTGCAGGCGATCGAGCGTGGTCCACGCATCGGTATCGTCGGGCCAGGTCTGGACGATCTGCCGGTACGCGTCGAGCGCGCGCTCGGGCAGCTCGAGCTCCTTCTCGTAGATCGCGGCGATCCGCCGGAGCGCGTCGCGCGCCTCGGGGCTGCCCTCGGCGACCTCGCCCACGCGGGCGAGCGTCTCGACGACCTTGGACCACCGGCCGACGCTGCCGTACAGCCCGGCGAGCCGGAACAGCAGGCCGGTGTCGTCGGGCGCGTGCAACCGCAGCCGCTCGAGCGCGTCGATCGCGTCGTGGGGGCGCTGGATGCGCTCGGTGTAGATCGCGGCGAGCTCGCGCAGCAGCTGCGGCCGCTCGGACTCGCGCGCGGCGGTGCCGAGGCGCGGATCGGTGCGCTCCTCGAGTGAGGTGGCGAGCTCGACCCAGCGGCCCTCACCCCGGTACAGCTCCTCGAGGCGCGCGCGGGCGACGGTCTCGCCGGGCAGCATGCCGAGGACGCGGCGCAGCTGCCCTTCCGCCTCGCGCGGGCGCTTCTGCTCGGCGCGGATGGTCGCGACCTCCATCAGGAGATCGGCGGCGGCCGGGGCGGTGTCGGCGCGCTCGGCCATGCCCTCGTAGAGCGCGGCCAACCGGTCCCACGCCTTGTGCTCCTGCGCGAGCCGGTGGAGCCGCGCGCGGACCTCGGCGTCGGCGTCGGCGCCCGCCCCGGTGGTGGTGCGGGCCTGGGTGAACGCGCGCGCGAGCGCGTCGAACGCGCGCGTGATGTCCTTGCCGCCGGTCTCCCACACCTCGGCGGCGCGGTACAGCCAGCGCAGGCGAGCGCCGGGCTCGGTCACCGGCAGCCCCTCGTACGCGACCGCGAGCTCCTCCCACGGGGACTCGAACGCGCGGTTCGGCAAGGTCGGCAGCGGCGCGCGGCGGACGGACGCCTGCGCCTTCTTCGGCAGCGGCGGCGCCTGTGTCGACGACTTCGGGCGGCCCAGGCCGGGCAGCGGCGGCGCCTGCGTCGACGACTTCGGGCGGCCCAGGCCGGGCAGCGGCGGCGCCTGTGTCGACGACTTCGGGCGGCCGAGGCCGGGCAGCGGGGGCGCCTGCGTGGCCGACGTCGGGCGGCCGAGGCCCGGGGCGGGCGGGCGGATCTCGGGCGAGCGAGCGGGCGGCGGCGGCGGGCCCTTGGCGCCGGGCGCGAGGCGCGGCGAGACGATCATGCTCCGCAGCTCGACGTGGTCGAGCAGCATCGTCGCGTTCTCGGCGACGAACTCCGCCACCGGGACCTTCGGCGTCTCGATGTCGTTCAGGTTGAGTGGCTGCGTCGAGTCGCCGATCCGGAGCTCGGCCTCGGTGACGTCTCCGATGTCGCCGACCATGGCGAGCTCGCCGTCGGCGAGCGGCTCGGTGGACGCGCGCTTCGGGATCAGCGTCTTGATCGGTGGCGCGGCGATGGTGATCGGCGCCGCGGCGGCCATCGCGGCGAGCACGCTGTCCGCGTGGATCAGCGCGGACGGTGACTCCTGCGGAGGCGTGCGGTCGGCGTCGCGGTACTTGCCGATCACGCGGGCGAGCCGCCACAGGTGGCTGGTGGTGTCGTTGTTGTCCGGCTCGAGCAGCAGCGCGATCAGGTGCGTGCGGAACGCGCGCGGGGCGTCCTTGAGCTGCTCCTCGATCACGGCGGCCTTGCGGCGCAGCAGCTCGACGCGGCGGGCGGTGGTGCCCGCGCGCTCGACGAGCGCCCCGTCGAGGCTGATCACGTCGGTCCACGCGCGGGTCTTGCCGGCGAGGCCGAGCAGCACGGTGCGGACGCCCTCGCGGACGTCGTCCTTGTCGGGAGACCACGAGAACGCGGCGAGCACGTCGCTGATCGCGCCGCGGGGATCCGCGGTCCGCTCGTCGAGGATGCGCGCGCGGCGGAGGTGGAGGTCGACCCGCTCGGCGGGCGTCGCCGCGGACAGCGCGACGTCGTACGCATCGAGCACGGCCCGCCACACCGGGCGGCCATCGATCTCGGCGGCGAGCCGCTCGATCTCGGCGAGCAGGGAGCCGTCGCGTGGGGCCTGCGCGAGCGCCTCGGCGAGCACGGCCATCGCCCGCGGCTTGTCGCCGAGGCGGCGCTCGAGGAGCGCGGCGTGCTCGCGGGACAGATCGACGAACCGCGCGGCGCTGGTCGCCTGGATCCGCGGCCGCTCGGTGGTCAGCACCTCGGCCAGCTCGCGCCACAGGCCGTACGCCTCGGCGGCGCGGCGCACGTCGGCGAGGGTCTGATCGTCCGGCGCCTCGTCGTGGGCGCGCCGCCACCAGCGGAACGCGCCCTTGGGATCGGCGAGCTTGTCGGCGGTCGCCGCGGCGATCTTCTGGACCAGGCCGCGCCGGGTCTCGGACCAGTCGTCGCTCTCGGCCGCGGGCGTGCCGGGCGTGTCGCGGCCGGGCAGGAGCGCGAGCATCCGCTCGAGCGCGGCGACGTACGTCCTTCCGCTCGCCGAGCCGCGCGAGCAGCTCCGCCGCCGCGGCGAGCGCCTCCTCCTGGTCGGGATCGAGCTCGAGCACGCGCGTGAACGCCTGCAGCGCGCGCGTGGGGTTGGCGAGGCGGTCGCGGCAGATCATGCCGATCTCGAGCCCGCGCGCGACCTTCTGGATCGCCTCGGGGGACAGGTACATCTCGCGCTCGGCGACGCGCACGGCGGCGTCGAAGTCGCCGCGCGCCTCGTGCAGCCGGCGCAGCGCGGTGTGCGCCTCGAGGTGGTTCGGGTTGAGCTCGCGGATCAGGTGCTCGAGCGTCTTGATCGCCTCGCCGGGCGCGCCGAGCTTGTCCTCGAGGAGCGCCGCGCGGAGGGCCGCGGCCTGGCACGCGTGCTCGCGATCCTCGGGCAGCCCGAGCTGCGCGAACGACGCGACCTGCGTGCCGAGCACGTCGGCGAGTTCGCGCCACTTCGAGGTGCCGCGGTACAGGCGGACGAGTGCGTCGAGCGCGCCCCGGTTGCGCGGCGTCAGCTCGAGCAGCCGGCTCCACGCGGTGATCGCGCGCGCCCCATCGCGCAGGCGGACGTCGAGCACCAGCGCGTACCGCTCGAGCTCGCCGGCGCGCAGCGCGGCCTCGGGGGTGCCCGGCGAGGGCAGCGGCTTGCCGCCGTCCTGGCGCTCGAGGACCTGGGCGAGCTCGGGCCACCGCTGGTGGCGCTCGTACAGCGCCACCAGCGCGGCGAGAGCGTCCGGATCGGAGGGCGACGCGCGCAGCGTCTGCTCCCAGCGATCGAGGGTGGCGAGCTCGTCGCCGCGGGCGACCGCGAGGCGGGCGAGGCGCTTGAGGAGCTTGGCGCGCTCGCCGGGCGAGCTGGCGGCGGCCACGTGGTACTCGAGCGTCTGCTCGAGGCGCGGGTCGCCGGCCTTCTCGAGCACGCGCTCGATCCGCTCGAGGGCGTCGCGGTCGCCAGGGATCAGCTCGAGCACGGCGGAGGTCGCGTAGACCACGCCGTCGACGTCGGCGAGCCGGGTCTCGAACAGCACGGCCAGCCGGCGCAGCATCGTCAGGCGCTCGGCGCGCCTGGCCACCGGCCACTCGCGAGGGGCATCGGGCGCCTTGCCGGCGCGGTGCATCGCGGCGCTCACGCGGCGCTCCTCGAGCTCGAGCTGGCGGCGCAGCGAGCGCGCGAGCCCGGCATCGTCACCCTCGCGCTCGTACAGCTCCATCAGCGCCTTGAGTGTGGCATCGTCGTCGGGGGTGTCGGCGAGCACCTGCTCGTAGAGGTCGATGGCGCGGCGCGGATCGATCTGCCGCTCGCGGTAGGTCTGCGCCATCTTCTTGAGGACGCCGAGGCGGGAGATCGGATCGCCGGCCATGGCGAGCTCGTGCTCGAGGCTGGCGACCAGCTGCTGCCACATCTTCGAGCGCGCGGTCAGGCGGCGATGCGCCTCGGCGACCTTGGGGCTGGACGGCTCGATCGCGGCGATCCGGTTCCACGCGTCGAGCGAGCGGTCGATGTCTCCGAGCCGGAGCTCGGCGAACTGCGCGATCTCCTCGAGCCGGCGGACCAGCTCGTCGGCGGCGGCGCCACCCTCGCGCGCGTTGTCGAGCGCGAACTCGTAGAGGTCGATCAGGCCGCGCCAGTCCCGACGCTCGCGGAAGTGGTCGACGTAGCGGGCGAGGGCCTCCTCGTGCATGGGATCGACGCCGAGCGCCTGGTGCAGCAGCTCCGCCGCGCGATCGCGATCGCCCATGTGCTCGCGCGCGACGGTGGCGAGCTCGAGGATCTCGCGGACCAGCAGAACGGCCGGGGTCGCCGGGTCCTGGCCGAGCGCGTTGATCTCGGCCTCCATCAGCCGGGACATCGCCTCCCAGTCCTGGTCCTCGCGCAGCAGCTCGCGCAGCTCGCGCGCGGGCTTGCTGCCGGGCTGCTCGTACGCGACGAGGTCGGTCAGCACTTCGATCAGCGCGGGCCGGTTCGGCATCTGCGTGCGGTACAGCGCGGCGCGGCGGCGCAGCACCTCGGCGCACTCGGCCGGCTCGGTCAGGATGGCGCTGCGGTGGCGCAGCGCGCGATCGAGCTCCGCCCACTGCGAGCTCTCCGACAGCGCCTGCTGGAGCGCGTCCGCGCTGCCCTTGGAGAACGGATCCACGCCGACGGCGCGGCGCAGGTAGTTGATGCCGGTCGCGTCGTCGCGGGTGTTCAGGCGCTGGCGCCCGAGCTCGACGAACAGCTCGCCGGCCTTGTGCCGCCACGGCTGGAGCTCCGCGCCATCGCGGAACCCCGGGCTCGCGTACACCTCGGCGAGCTTCTCGGAGATCTCGAGCGAGCTCGGCGCCAGGCGCGCGGCCTCCTCGAGGTGGGTCGCGGCGGCCTCGAGGTCCGTGCCGCGCAGGGCGAGCACGCCGAGCTCGTGGCGGAGCTGCGCGCGGCGGCCCGCGGTCGCGGTGGCGCTGCCGAGCACGTCGAGCTCGGCCTGGTAGAGCTTCGCCACCATCGCGTCGTCGCCGAGTGACAGGTACAGTGCGCGCGCGGCCTCGAGGGCCTCGGTGCGCTGCGGCTCGAGCTTCCACGCCTGCTGAAAGTGCCACAGCGCGCGGTCGACGCGGCCGAGGTGATCGTTCCACAGCTCGGCGGCCTTGCGGTGGTGCGCGGCCCGGCGCGCGGTGACCTCGGCCCTGGCCTTCGCGCCCTGGCCGCCGGCCTTGTTCGCGAGCTCGCCGAGCACCAGTTCGAGGACCTCGACGGCGGCGGCCGGATCCGTGAGCTCGAGCAGCTCGAGCAGGCGATCCGCGGCGCGCTCGTTGGTGGCATCGAGCTCGAGCGCGCTGCGCAGGTACAGGGCGGCGGTCGCGTGCTCGCCGAGCACGGCCATCGCCTCGCCTGCCTCGGACCACGCCTCGGCGGCGCGCACCGGATCGCGCTCGTGCGGCGCCCACGTCACGCACAGCTCGGCGAGCAGCTCGCCGCGGCCGGAGTCGCGGAGCTCCTGCCGGAGCTGGGTGAACCCCCGCGCCTCGGGCTTGTCGCGGAAGACGCCGACCCGCGACTCGAGCGGGCCGATATGCAACGAGGAGAGTGTGTCGTCGGCCATGCGCCGCGCGGATGATACCACGTCACCGACGACACCCCGGGCGGCCTAGGCCTCGTGGTCGCCGCCGTCGAGCAGCGCGTACGGCCACGAGTCGATGCTGGCCTTGAGCACGTCGGGGGCGGTGGCGACCGGCGGGACGGTGTGGGCGCGGCGCCGCGGGGTGGCGGTGGCGGTGGCGGTGGCAGGCATCTCGACGCCACAGCGCGACAGGACGAACTCGACCGCGCGAACGCGCTCCTGCATCGAGACGCTCTCGATCGGCAGGTAGCTGATCCGGTGCTGCTCGAGCATCAGCTTGACCATGCCGTCGATGCGGACGACCGAGTCCCACGACACGCCCGCGCGCACGCCGTCCTCCTTGAGGAGGCTCTGGTGCGGGCGCAGGAAGAACACCACGCCCTCGCGGACCCACTTCATGTAGTCGTGGAACCGCTCGTCGTTCATCATCGCGGCGGCGTTGGTGGTGTGCTCGGCGACGTAGGCGAGGTTGTCGAATGCGCGATCCGACACGAACCGGCCGGCGTGCAGCTTCTCGACCGCGACCTGGCGCGCGAACACGCGCTCCTGGTACTCGGCGACCAGGTCCATGTCGGTGCGGAGCGCGTCGAGCCCGGTCTCCATCTCGGCGAGGACCGCGCGCGCGACCTCGCTGATCATGGGCAGCCCGTAGCGCCGGCTGACGTACCGGCAGAGGGTGGTCTTCCCGGTCGCGTGACTGCCCACGAAGTAGATCCGCACGCCCCGGGATCTACGCGATCGGTCTGACATCACCGCCTGCGCTGCGCGGGAGTGGCGCCCACTCCCGACGTCGTCAGCGCTGGGCGATGACTGTCGGGGTGTCGAGGTAGCCGCGGGCCCAGCTCGTGGCACGGGTGGCGAACTCGCCGCGGGCGGCGTCGGGCACCTGCCGTCGTCGCGGAGCGTCGCAACGATTCAGACCCGGGGCTCGGTGAGCTGGTGACGGCGACATCCTCGGCGACCGGACGGCCGCCGGCGGCGTTGTGGACGTACGGGCGGGGGATCGCGCCGGTCACGACGTTCGGTCCGGCAGGTGCCGGCGGTGGCGGCGGGCGCGAGCCCGAGCGCGAGCCCGAGCTGCCGGTAGAAGTCGCGGCGGCCAAGGGTGGCGTTGTGCGAGTAGGTCTTGCCGACGCCGGGCTCGCCGACGAGCATCACCGAGGCGGGCTCGGTGAGCGCGTCGAGGAGGCCGTCGGCGACGGCCTGCCTGGAGGTGGGCAGCCAGAGGTCGGCGTCGGCGATCTCCTTGGCGAACGGGGGCTCCTTGAGCTCGAAGGCTTCGAGGTAGGTCACGGCTTCTCCTTGCGGTGGCGCGCCGGCCGGCCGGCGGCTCTGTCGAGCAGGGCGCCGGCGGGATCGAACGGGATGGTCGGCGGTGGCACCTCACCGCGGCGGCGACGCCGGGTGCGCGAGGTCGCGACGACGGTGACGACGCGGCCGGCGAGGAAGCCCTGGTCGAGCTGCCAGACGCGGCCGTCGAGGTCGGCGGCGATGGATGGTGAGTGCGGCGGTGAGCGCCGGCTCGTCGACGGCGCGGCAACTCGCGCTGGCCCACGCCTCGGTTGGGGGCTTGCCGAGAACCCGCCGTGCGGCGCGCGGTGGTCGTGCTCGTCCCCGATCGACGAGACGCTCGACCTGAGATCGACCGACCGGATCTGCAAGTCTGCCGTCATGCCGTTCGGGGGCCAACACGCCGAGCCGTTTCACGTCACGGCTGCGCTCAAGTTCCGGTGGGATGCGCTCCATGTCGCGCGAACCGTGACGAACGAAGGGGACATGCTCGAGACGCTGCTCGGTCCCGACAAGCGAGAGCCCAAGACCAAGCGCCCGTGGCTTCGCGTCGACGTGACGCTGCGAGCCTCGACGCCATGGGGCAAGGAGATCCCGTTGCCGGCTCCGCCCGTGTGGGCGCGGTGGGCTCGCGAGACCATCGGCCGCCTCGAAGGCGTCGAGGCCGTCGTGCCCGACGAGCAGGTGCGCGAGGGGAGACGAGGCCTGCCCGAGATCCTCGGCTGGCAGGGCGAGCCTGAAGCGCACGTGCTCTGCTCGCCGGATGGGGTCCTGAGGCTGCGCGGCGTCGAGCTTGCGACCTGGCAGGCGATCGAGACGCCGCGGCGGCGGGACGACACCGAACGGCGACCGGATCAGCCGCCCGACGCGCAACTCGTGGCGATGTTCAAGCGGCTCAAGGTGGCGATGAATGCGGGGATGGAAGCGCTGGACCACTTGAGCCCGTCGAACTGAGCCAGACGGTGAAATCTATCATCCCCGATTGACGGACCACGCCCGCTCGGTCTACCGCAACGGTGATGCCGGCGAACAAGAAACAGCAGCAGCCTGAGGAAGCGCTCGTCGAGATCCGACGTCGGGCCGCCGTGGGCAAGAGCCTCAGCTCGGGCGCCAACCGCGGGGACTGGCTCTATGCCGCCGCCGTACGGTTCTTCGGATCCTGGGGAGCCGCCATCGAGCAGGCCGGTTTCAACTACGGGGACGAGAAGCAAGCCGCGCTGAGCGCCGACGAGGTTCTGGACAGAATCCGCAAGCTCGCGGTCACTGGGGGCAAGGCGCTGCGCGCGGGCGATCATCCGATCGTGGCGTCCGGAGCGCGTAGGCACTTCGGAGGGTGGAAGGCTGCGTTCGAGGCGGCCGGGTGCTCGCCTCCGGAGACCCTCACGTGGACGAAGGACGCGGTGATCGCCGCGATCCGTGATGACGTCGCGAAGGGCCTGCCCGTGAACTCGGCGCGAATCATGCGCCGCAACGCCAACCTCTACGTCGCGGGACGGCGCCGGTTTGGGAGCTGGGCTGCCGCGTTGACGGCGGCCAGCGCCGTGAACCCACCCGGCCAGAAAGCTGGCGCGCGGCGACGATCGTCATGATCGACTCGTTGACGTTCGGACCGAGCTGCGACTTGAAGCACTTGGTCCCCTCGATGAGGTGCCACGCGTTCTTGAAGACCTCGCCCTCGCCGACGATCGCAGCTCAGGAGACGTTGGTTCGCCCTCCCTTGTAGGCGCGCTTGAACTTCGCGATGCGCTCGAATGGCATGATCCACACGCTCGGGGCGTGCATCGATTCGTCGCTGATACGTCCTTCGAAGCACACCAGCGCGACGTGGTGCCGTGGGCTCCGGACCCACGCTGCCGAGCCCGGCGATCATCCCGAGCCGGCTTGCGACCAGCTCCGGCAGGATGCCCAACCCCTCAGCCGAGGGTGCGGATCTCGACGACGCCCTCGAACAGCTTCGCGCCGATCGTCAGGTACAGCTGCCCGCCGGTGACCGACAGGTCCCAGGCGTTCTGGCGATCGAGCGTGGCGGCCACGCCATCGAGCAGCTCGGGTGGCAGCTGCCGGATCGCGAGCTCGTCGGCGCGGTGGATGTCGGCCTCGGTGACAGCCTCGACGAGCAGGTCGACGTTCTTCCACGCGTAGACCACCACGCGCGGCGCCAGCTTGCTCGCGCGGTGCAGGCGGTCCGGCGCGGGCGAGCCGATCTCGATCCAGGCCATCCACTCGCCGCGCAGGTTCTTCTGGACCAGCGCCGGCTCGTCGTCGTCGGACAGCCCGCCCTTCGAGAACTCGAGCCCCTCGGTGTGCTCGAGCGCGCGCGCCAGCACCCGCGCGACCAGGTGGCGCTCGCTCTCGGACGGGTGCTGAGGGACGCGCCAGTCGAGCGTCTCGTAGACGCCCCGATCGGCGTCGGCGAGCGTGATCGTGAACCGGCGGAGCGTGGCAGGCAGGGCCATGGCGCGCAGGGTACAGGACGGGGCCGGCCAGGTCACCGTGGTCCGGACCGCCGAGCGCCGCGCGGGTCAGGCGCGGCGCGGGCCGGGGTCGTCGAGGGCTGCGTTCAGGGGACCGGCTGCGACGCGAGCGTCCTGGCCTTCGCGTAGCCACCCGCGTTGACGAACGCGACGGTGGCGACGTAGTCGACCGGGCGCTGGTCATCGGCGCCCATCGCCTGGGCGAGGAACGTGGTCGGCGAGTAGTTGTTCGGCATGCTGGCGTTGAGCTGGCCGGCGACACCCGCGGTGTCGGTGACCGAGGCGCCGGCGGCGCGGGCGCCGAACAACTGCGACAGCGGGCCCATCAGCGGGGCGACCGCCTCGGCCACCGCGCGGTGACCGGAGGACAGCTTCGCGGCGTCGCCGGTGGCGAACACCGTGGCGAGCAGCGTCTCGCGGTCGGCGGCGGGCGTCGCCAGCAGGCTGAGCAGCGGGCCGTCGGCCATGCCGACCTCGTTGTCGTTCGCGGCCACCAGCGGGGCGGGGGCGAACACCTCGTCGACGCACGCGGCGCCCGCGGCCGGCGCGTTGCGGATGTCGGCCTCGGTGCAGGACGACAGCGCGAGCATGTGCCACGCGAACTCCGAGCAGTACATCGGTAGCTTGGTCGACGTGTCGGCCTCGAGGATGATCTTGCCAAGCGTCGTCACCGTCTGGCGCGTCGTCATCTGCGTGGACACGTAGCTCGGGACCAGGTAGTCGGACTGGAACTTGACCTGCTGGCGCTGGCCGTTGAGCGCATAGCGAACCGATCGTGCTCGCGGTGGCGCCCGCGAGCCTGCTCGCCGTCGCCATCGCCGACACCTACCCGACCTCGCCGGCCGCCGCGCTTGCCGCCGCGAGCGCCGATGGCGTCGTCGAGGCGTACGACGTCGACATGTCGACCGGACCGCTGCCCACGCTCGCCTCGCTCGGCTCGCTGGCCGCGCTGTCGCTGGTCGGGCTCGACGATCGCAGCGTCACGCGGGATGCCTCGCAGTCCGCGATCCAGATCGGCCCGCGCTCCCGGACCGGGCTCCCGCCGTCAGCCCCGCGCATAGTTCCCGAGCGACGATTTCTGCGGGCGCGAGCCCAGCGTAGCCTAGGTCGATGCTCGCGGGACATGGTCTGCGGCCGGCGATCGGGCTGAGGTCACTCGTCGCCGCGACGGCTCGAGTTCATCACGACAATCCCAGACGGCGCCCCGGCTTAGCGCCGCGTGGACCACGCCTGCCGAGGTGCACATCCCCTACGGGCAGGGCAGCAGCAGGCCGGACCATGACGTGCCACCTGACCAGGTGACGTCGTAGGCATTGCCGCTGCGGTCGAACGAGGTCGTCCCCACGCCCTCGTTCATGGGCAGAAGGAGCAGGGTGCTCGCATCCGCCGTGGCCCGGAACGGCGGCGTGAAGGTGCTCGAGTAACGGGCGGTGTTGGACACGCGGAGGTCCGACATGCCGCCGCGTACGTAACGGATGCTGTCCCGCGCAAAGTAGCCGAGCGACAAGTACAGCGAGCCGAACACGCTGGTGAAGTTCGCCCCGAACGCAGAGGCGAACGTCGTCGCTTGCGAGCTGTCGCGCTGCATGGTCGTCGTGAGCTCGACGCCATCGACCCACGCGCGCTGCAGGCTCCCCGTGAACACGATCGCGTAGTGGTGCCAGCCCTTCTCGTCGAAGCCCGGGAACGTGGCGTCGAGATCGAACCCGCGCGCATTGAGCTGGCCCTGCGGTCCGCCTCGCGCGTCGATTACGACCCCGAGAGTGCGCCCCGTGAGCGATGACATGCTGAGGGCGCCCGCGTCGCCGATCTCGATGACGAGGCCTGGATAGTCGCCGCCCGCGTACGCGAGCGGGTGGAAGTGGACCAGGTTGACCTGCGCGGTGGCCGGGGTGCTCGGATCCGAACTCCGGTACCAGAACTCGATGGTCGCGGCGGTAAGTAGCGCGAACGGGTTGACCGCCACGCTGCGGCCGCGGCCGGTCGTGCCGTTGAGGCAGATCTTCGAGCCTGGGCTGGGCGTGTACAGGCAGGAGGTCTGGCAGCCGTCGAGGTTGTTCCCGTTGCCGTCATCGCACTGCTCGCCCATATCGACGATGCCGTTGCCGCAAAACGGAGTCGTGCACGCAGTGGAGCAGCCGTCGCTGTTCACGTCGTTGCCGTCATCACAGGCCTCGCCGCCGCTGACCACGCCGTCACCACAGCTCTCGAACAGGCAGCTGGCGGAGCAGCCGTCGCCGGCCGCAGTATTGCCGTCGTCGCACGCCTCGGCGGGATCCTTGATGCCGTTGCCGCAGAACGGAGTCGTGCATGCGGTGGAGCAGCCGTCGGTGTTGACGTCGTTGCCGTCGTCGCAGGCCTCGATGTGGGCTGGGCCGAGCGTGTTAGGCGCGCCATCGCCGCACGTGTTGAGCTGGCAGTCGGCGCGGCAGTCTCGGTTGTCGGCGTTGGCGGTGAGCGCGTCGCACTGCTCGCCGGCGGTGGCGTTGACCTTGCCGTCGCCGCAGGTGCGGGTGGTGCAGTCGAGGTTGCACGTGGCGCTCTCGCAGGCGTCGTCACAGGCCTCGCCGCCGCTGACCACGCCGTCGCCGCAGTTCTCGAACAAGCAGCTGGCAGAGCAGCCGTCGCCGGCCGCGGTGTTGCCGTCGTCGCAGGCTTCGGCGGGATCCGTGATGCCATCGCCGCACGCTGGAGCGCGGGCGCATAAGTAAAACAAACCGTGGTTTCGGCTCGGTG
>CAXNMK010000021.1:0-78620 GCA_964203225.1 Kofleriaceae bacterium | reverse complement strand
GCGCATAACCGAGGACCATGGGCTGCGCGGTGCGGCGCTGGGCGATGCGGCGCTGGGCGAGGTGGTCGCGAATGCGGAGCGTGGGCCACCGTGGTTCGTCGTCGAGCGCATAGCATCATCCGGCAAGCCGCGCCCTCTGGCCACCTCGATGCCGCGCCTCTATAGCTGGCCCGCGAGCTGGACCGTGGCGGTCAGCGGGATCCCTGGCGTGAAGTGCATCTGCTCCACCACCGGGCGCGGTCGGGCGTCACCCGTGAGGCCTCGGCGAACTGGGCCTCGCGCCAGGCCGCGTTCAGCGCGTTGCTGAGCGTGAGGCTCAGGTCCCAGCGGCCGAGCGTGCGGCCGGCCATGACGTCGACGATCAGGTAGCCCGCGGCCGTCAGCGTGCCGTCCGCGTTGCCGGGCCGGTCCGCGATGCCGCGCGTCCGCACCGACACGAAGCCCGCGTGCGCTGCGCGCCGTCGCGCCGGCGGCGCCCATCCAGCGGGGCGCGAGCGCGAGGGCGCCCCCGTTGCCCTGGTTGGCGACCAGCGTCGGCGCGCGCCCACGTGACGCTGGCGTCGAGCGCGAGCCACGGCGTGCGCGTCGAGCGAGCCCTCGATGTCGAGGCCGAACCGCCGGGTCGGGTCGGACGGCTCCGTCCCCCCGGCGTCGCCGCTCCACACCTGCTCGGAGGACAGCCGCAGGTACCAGGCGTCGGCGGCAGGCGCGCCCGGGCGTGCGAGCCGCACGCGCGACGCCGACCTCGGTGCCGAGGGCGCGGGCGAGCGCGCCTGGTCCGCCACTGTCGCACCGCGGCGCGCGCATCGTTCGAGTGGAAGCCGGCGCCGCCGTTGAGGAAGAAGCTGACGTGGTCGTCGGCGTGGAGCTCGAACGACAGCTTCGGGCTGACGATCGCGCGCTGCGCCGTGCCGCCGGTGGTGCGCGCCGGGTCCGTGACGGTCTCGGGATCGAGGTCCTCGACGTCCCAGGTCAGCTGGTCGATGCGGAGCCCCGGCCGCACGTGCAGCCACGGCGCGAGCACCACGTTGGCCTCGCCGTACGCGGACGACGGTCCGGATCTGGTTGTCGGTGCGGTTGCACGGGTTCGCACCCTCGGCGAAGCACGCCGCCAGGCGCGCGCGCTGCGCGGTCTGCCACAGCGACGTCTCGACGTCGTCGGCGCGGACCTGGACGCCCGTGGTCACGAGCGCGGTGACGGCGCCGGCGTGCACGGTCCGGTCGTAGCTGGCGTCGAGCCCGTACAGCGAGCCGGCGGTCGGTCTGCTCGATCTGGTCACCGTGCTCCTGATCGCGCGCGAACAGCGTGAAGTTCGAGTACAGGCGCAGCTGGTTGCTGACGCCGTAGGCCAGCACGCGCCAGGTGGCGTGCGCCGGGCCGTCGTCGTGTACGGCGTAGCCGAGCTGGGCGCTCGCGCGCGCGGCGATGCCGCCCTCGGTGGGATCGATGGCGCCGAACCGATCGAGGCGGCCGGCGGCGATCTCGCCTTCGGGGAGCTGGCCGGACTGCTGCCAGCGGGCGGCGTACCAGGTGGTCTGCAGGCGCAGCTCGCCGGGCCCCGACGCGTGCCGGCCCACTTGAGGAGCGCGTTGCCCTGGCGGAACCCCTGCGGCGACACGAAATGGGCCGTCCGTCTCGCGCGACCTGCGCGCGCGATCAGCGACGCGATCCCCGCGGCGGCGCACGCTCGGGGCTCGCCATGCCGACCAGGCGGCGATCGTACTGCGCGAGCCGGCGCGCGGTCGCCGAGCGGCGCTGCTCGGCGGAGATCCACATCGGTCGGGCCGGGGACGCTCGTCGATGGTCTCGCAGCTCGAGCGCGCCGGCGGTGTAGAAGTCGCCGTAGCGGGCCGAGTAGGGGCCCTTGCGCATCGCCGACCGACGGCGATGGTCTCGGGGATCAACCAGTGAGAGTCGGCGTAGCCCTGGCCGTGGCCGTGCGACGTCAGGTTGACCGGGACGCCGTCCGCGAAGATCGCGACATCGGTCCCGTGGTCCGCGTCGAACCCGCGGATGAAGTACTGGTCCGCCTTGCCGCCGCCGGCGTGCTGCGACACCGCCAGGCCCGGGATCTGGCGGAGCAGGTCCGACGGACTGGGTCTTGCGCGCGGTAGCGCAGCTGCGCGGCGATCGAGGAACACGGACGAGGCCGAGGCCGGCGGGTGCGAGTGCCGGCGACCTCGATCACCTCACTCGCCTCATCGTCGCGGACCGGCGGCCGCGGTGGTGGCGACGCGGTGGCGGGCCCCGGTGGCGACGCGGTGGGCCCCGGTGGCGACGCGGTGGGGCTGGGCGGCGGAGGCGGTGGTGCGGCGTCGGCGGGCGGCGGGGTGGCGGGCGTGGGGCCGGGCAGTGGCGGGCTGGCCGGGTCGGCGGGATCCGTCGCGACGGGCGCGGGAGGCGTGGGCGCGGGCTGCGCGTAGGCGGGGCGTGACAGGGCGGCGGCCAGCGACGTGGCGGCCGCGGCGTATGCAGGGAGCTTGAACATGAGGGTCAGGTCCAGTCGTGATCGGTCGTCGCGCGCAGGCGCGCGCGATCGCGCGCGACCGAGATCGCGCAGCCGGGGGCCACGCGACGTCGTCGCTCGCTCGTTCGCGGTGAGGGGGATCAGCCGTGCGTGGGCACGGGTGGGCCCCGCGCCACGGCGCGGCGGGGTGACGATGACCTGGGCGCGACGGCGCGCTGCGCGAGCACGTAGCTCGGGCGCCGATCGACCGGGAGCGGTGTGGTGACGACGGCGGCCGGCGGGACGACCGCGACACCGTGGTGGGCGAGGCTGTGCTGCCCGTGAGCGAGCGCGGTGGCCAGCCGTACACACGCGTCCGGTTCGGTGGGCGGGCCCGGTGGGGCGTCGTGATCGTGATCGCGGTCGGCCGCGCCGGCGTCGGCAATCTGGTCGTGGTCGTGGTCGTGGTCGTGGTCGGCTGCGGGTGGGCCGCGCGGCGCGCGCACGTCGACGTCGAACCCGAGGTACGCCGCGTTCAGCCACACCGCGTCACCCTCGTCAGAGGCGAGGGTGGCGTCGAACCCGAGGTACGCCGGATCGAGCGCGAGCGCGTCGTCCAGACCGGAGTCCTCCGAGGCCGTGGGCGCGACGTCGGGGTGGTGATGCCCGGGAGGTGGCACGCGGAGGGGGGCCACCTCCTCGGCGCCCGGCTCGAACACGGTCGCGCCGCTGGCCTCGTGGCGGTGCGCGACGGCCTGGCGGTGGGTCGCGACGTGCAGCCACGGCAGCAGCTCGAACGCCGCCAGCCACAGCACGCACGCGGCCAGCGCCATGCGCCGTCGCGCACGACCGGACCGCGGGGGAGCTCGCCGCGCCATCCCTGGCGCGATACCACCGAGCACGTGGAGCACGCCAGGCGATCCCGGTGAGGTTTCTCCGCGGCCGCCTCCGCCGACCGGGTGGAGCGCCGCCACGTCGGGGCGTGCGACGGTGGGGCGCGCGGAGGGGCGGACCCGCGATACGATCGCGGGATGTGGTGGCGCCTCGCGGTGGTCGGGATCGTGCTCGGTGTGAGTGGTGTCCGCGATGCGCGGGCGGGTGACCCTCGGCTGCCGTTCGTGACCTCGTGCGGCAGGTCCGCGGACGTCGGGCGGTCGTTCCTGGGACTCCCGAGCGGCGCGTTCGTCACGGGCGAGCCGGAGGTGTGGCGGCTCGCCACCGCCGCGGAGGGGGCCGGGCCGGTGGCCCGCCTCAAGCGCCATCTCGTGGGTGAGACTCCCGAGGGTGCCTGGTGTGTCGCCGAGCGGATCGTGACCGTCGGTGGGCAGAAGGTCGCCGTGATCACCTCGGGCGTGGGCGTGATGACCGGCCATGGTGGCGACGTGTTCGAGGACACGATGACGGTGGTCGCGCGAGCGGTCTCGAACAAGGAGCTCGCGCGGCGCGTGAAGGCGGGCGCGGCACCGCGGCCGCCCGCGATCGAGGCGGCGCTCGCGCGCGATGCCGAGGAGCCTGCCGTGGTGCAGCTGCGCGCTGCGCTCGACGGCCGCGCCGGGCTCGCGGCGCTGTGGTCACCTCGCGAGGACGTCGTCCTCGCCGGCAGCGCACCGGGAGAGCTGTTCCAGGGTGCGAGGGCGCGCTCCGCGCTCCGCGCCTGGAACCTGCGGCTTCGCCTCGACGGGCCGGTGACCACCGGCACCGAACGCGGGCTGGTCTGGGTGGTCGCCAACGTCGAGGCGACCGCGGCGAGGGCGAAGGGGGCGACGCCAATCTACTACCGCGCGCTGTTCGTGCTGCTCGCCGATCACGCGGGCGCTGACAGCCCGCCGGACGACGAGACCTACCACCTGGTTCTGGCGCACTTCGCCCTCGTGCCCTGACGGCCACGGCGGGGGATGAACCCTGCGTGCCGTGGAGGTCCGGAGCTCGGACAGTATGCCCGGCGCATCGGTCCGCTCCTGGTCCTACCTGGCGGAGGGCGCCGCCCTGGCGCTGGGTCCCGGTGGCGGCACTCCACGCCCCGTGCGGTCGGCGCCCCACACCCACGCCATGGCGATGTTATGGTCCAGGACGTGGGGTGGATCTGGGCAAGCGTCGGGTGCGCTGCGTTGCTCGCAGGGTGTGGCCGCATCGGCTTCGACGCGGGGTCTGGCGACGGCTCCGCCCTGCCCGTCGATCCGACCGCCCTCGTCCGGGCGCATAGTGTTGCGGAGACCGTTCTGCAGGCTGATCACCACCGTCCGCGCAGGGAGCACGCGCGCGCGCCGCCGCGGCCTCCGTCGTCTGGGCGGACTTCACGCCGACGAGCACGACGTCGGCGGTCGCGGCCGCCGAGACCTCGGTCGCGAGCGTCGGGCGCACCGTGCGCGGCACGCGGTCGAGCGCGGACACCGTCAGCCCGCCCACAGAGCTCGCCCATCACCCGCGCCCGCCCGATCAGCGTGACCTCGGCCCCGCCCACCGCGAGCATGCCGCCGACCCAGCAGCCGACCGCGCCTGCACCGAACACGGCGAACGTCGTGGTCACCTCCTCACGCTACCGCACCTTCGCGCACACCGGTGCACGGGCCCGTGGAGCGCCGCGCGCGGCGGCCGGAGTTATCCACAGCAAGACTCTACGTCCCCGTCGAACCCAGCGCGTGGCGAAGTGATCGCAGGTACTTAACCGTGCCGGAGCGACACCAGCCGACAGCACTCGACACGCGAAGTGGGGGGAACTGAGGGGGGACGCGGAAGAAGTCGGAGTGGCACAACACGACCACCGCCGTCCCTGAGGGCCCTGTTTTTTTCCGTCTGTTCTCGGCTGGTGTTGCAGTTCCGCTGCAGTGGGTCTCCTCGAATCGCTGCGTACTCGCGCGGGCGTACCTGCCCTGGGCGTTCGAACGGCTCGACTCGGCACGCACCGCGACGTATTGGCACTCCCCATCGAGCAGCTGCCGATCCGGCAGCTCGGCCCGGCCGCGTTCAAGCACCCGCACGCTTGAGCGCGCGACCAGGGTGACCGCCAGCCCGCAGCCGCAGGCACGCGCCGGCCTCGCGTTCATCCCGGTGTCGCTGATCGGTCACGCAGGAGCGTCCGTCGCTACTCTTCCGCTAGTGTTCCGCGCGCGAGGCGGTAGGGACCAGCACGGCGCAGATCCGCGTGCGGTCGCAGGAGCAGTCAATCGAGCGGCGGCGGCGAACCGAGATACCTAAAGCTGATCTCGGATATCGCCAGGTCACGCCACTTCGTGCCGCGGTGGACGTCGTCGACGAGTAAAGTCACCTCACGCGTTCGCTTCTGGCCGAGGTCGACCTTCTTCATACGTTCATCGACGTCGAACTGGATCTGGATCTCGCTGGAATCTGCGAATCGCAGGCGTGCATGCGCGATACGACTGTTGAGCACGAACTCGTCCCCGTCCTTTGCGTCGTAGGCTTGGAACCCGTTCGAGATCTCAATGGACGTCAGCGTCAACTGATCCGGAAATTTGATGAGGACCTGCGGATGGCGATCGCTTCGTCGCGGCTGCCAGCTCGTGGCGACGTCGTGGTCGAAGAGGTTGTCGACGACGTACGTGTACCCCTTGTCAGTTTGCATTGTCGAGGACGCTTCGAGTTTGTATGGGCCGCGGAACGCTTGGTCGACGTTCGCCACGTCCAAGGGCCGGGGACTCACCGATGGCGCGCGCATGGACGAGCGCTTCGACGCCGAGGACGTTCTGACGCTTACGCCTCGGCGCCAGACGACCAGCGCGACTACACCAGTGCTGACGAGCATGACCGCGAGCAGGATAATCAGCAGGTGGCGCCTCCAATTCGGAGGGTAGGTCGTCGCCGTGGTTGTTGATGGCACATCCGCCAAGACCTTCGGATGACCAGTCACGACGGGTGGCCGAGCCATACTTGCGCCAGCTGCGACGGGGAGCAGCAATCGTTTCTGTGCTTCGAACTCCGCGTCGGTAAGCACGCCGCGATCCCGTAGGTTCGCAAGCTTCTCGATCTCGTCCGCGACACTTGCCGTGCCGGCTGGCACCGGTTCCTGGTTGTGCGCGGAGCGTTCTGGACCAGTGTATGCCCACACGATCGCGATCCACCACAGGATGCTGGCCGTGAAGAACATCCCGACGAAGCCGAGGACCGCTATCGCGTTCGCGTTCGGATGGTTCCGACTCGAAGCGATCCGACCTGGGATCGCGGCAAAGTAAACTGCGGCGAGGAGCCCCACCACGACGAGTCCCCAGATCCAGTCGTCCATGGCACATCGTAACGCCACTACAAGGGCAGCAGGGAGAACCCTGAGGCATCCCCTCAAATCAGGCCGAAGACCTCACGGAAGATCGCGTGGCGACGAACGCACGCATCGTAGGTCGTCATCAGGAGGTCGAGCCGCTCGGGCTTCATGTTCGGCAGCGCCTCGTACCACTCGAGTCCCTGCTTGAAGAGCGAGAGCGTTCGCCGCTTGACCGTGTTCACCTTGAGCATGCGGTCCATGCCGCATTCCTCGCCGGCTGCGCCGAGCAGCGTCAGCAGCGCGTGCGCGATCGCCGTCAGGAGCAGCAGCCGGTCGCGCCGCGCCGGGTCGCCGATGTGCGTCGCCGACAACCCGAGCCCGAAGCGGAGGTCCTTCTGATC
The DNA here is from genome assembly GCA_964203225.1 of Kofleriaceae bacterium. GTDB lineage: Bacteria > Myxococcota_A > Polyangia > Haliangiales > Haliangiaceae > JABFXX01. The sequence continues at coordinate 71,559 of CAXNMK010000021.1, read as the reverse complement.
CCGGAACGTCTCCTCGATCGTGAACCGCCGCCCGTACAGCTTCACGACCTCGGCGGCCTTGCGATCGGCGAGGGTCGTCGCGAGGCACCACGCCTCCTTCATCTTCTTCGCGTGGACCAGCACGATCGCCGGCACCGGCGTCCGGCTGTTGGTGACGCGCGCGTCGCGGACCATCGTGGCGCGGCCGCTCGGCGGCAGCCACGCGCTCGCGGGCTGCCGTGCCCCAGCGGCGTCCTCGACTTGAACGACGCCGCGGAACCGGATGACGAAGTCCCAGCCGAGTGTCTGCAGGAACCGATACAGCTTCTGGTCGCCGAAGCCTCGGTCCGCGAGCAGCACGATCTTCGCCGTCGAGGCGACGCAGGTGTGCAGCCGCTCGATCAGCCGGTACTCGTGGTCGTTCCGCTGCCCCGCGGGCGTCGCCCAGGAGCCCGGCCTTGGCCGCGGCGTACTTGGCGAACGCCTCGGCGAGCTGGCGCAGCGAGACCAGCGTCAGGCTGGGGTCGACGGCCAGCGCCTGCTCGGCGACCGTTGCCAGCCGCAGGTACAGCGGGCCGTACGGGGCCAAGAACGAGAAGCTGGAGCTGTCGCCAACGCTCTTCACGGCCACGCCCCCTGCAACAACCTGAGGGACGACATCCTACCGCGCGGGCCTGACCGGCGACCAGAGGCGAGGGCGGATCGCGACTAGACCAAGCACCGGCGACGAGACCGACGGCCACCGCGCAACGATTGAGCTAGCCATCGAGCCCTAGCCCTCGATCCAATGAAGCAGACGGCGCACGGCGGGGGCAACGGAGGCAGGTCACCTGCCCTCCGCACATTCACCTCTTGGGTTCGAGAACCCGCTCGTAGTTGCCGTTGGTGACAACCATGCGCCTGAATCCTACGGCCCAAGCTTTGGCGTTGGCGCCTGTCTGGTCCAGTTCGCGCTGAAACATATCGCCGGCCGCATCGATCTGGTCGTTGGTATCGCTTGCCGCCTCGATTACCAAGTCGAGATCGCGGGCCGTAACGGAGACGGGCAATCCTTGCTGTTGGTAGTTCCGCTGCACCTCCTGCGCGAAGCTCTGTCGCCCCCGTTCACTTCCTGCGCATGAACGCGTCGACCCGGCTGTTGATGAACTCGAACTGCTCGTTCCGATCGGGGTGCGACGATCCCTCGAGTGTCTTCTCGTTCGCCTGCAGCCTGTAGCCGCTGGCGTGTAACAGCTGGCCCACCTTCTGCGGGCTGACCTTGTAGCCCTGCGCGCCGAGTTCCGAGGCCAGCTTGCGGGTGCTCTTCGAGCTCCAGCGAAGGGGCGACTCGGGATCGCCCCGGGTCACCGGATCGACGAGGCCCTCCAGCGCGACGATGATCCCAGGCGACGTGGTTTCGATCGACGGCCGTCCGCCTCCCGCGCGGCGTACGCTCACCACGTCGTTGGCGGAGACACCCTCACGTAGCGCATCGCGCCCCACCCGGATGGTGGTGCGCGACATTCCGGTCGCTTCCTCCACGACCGAGATCCCGCCCTCGCCCAGCGCTTCGGCCTCGGCGCCCGCCCACAGCCGCGTCAGCCGCTCATCCATCGCTGGCTTGAGCGCGAGAAACTTCGCCCGGATGGACTCCATCGTGGTCTTCACCCGGGAGGTAGATCACGTCGCGGGTACCGATATCGATCGCTCGCTTCGTCGACCCTCGACAGCCGCCATCACGCGCACGTTGTTTCTGCACGGGCCCTCAGGGCCCGCGAATGGACATCTCGATCGCCCTCGCGGTCGATCCATCCCCGGGGGGGTCGTTGCTCCTCGGTCGCGTACCGACGGGTACGCTCCCTCGTCGCGGCTCGCCCGCGGGGCGACTCGCCCGCGATCATCGATCGATTTGTCCATGCGCGGGCCCTTGGCGGGCCAGCGGCGCGTTATCCGCAGGTAGTTGCGTTGGTTCCGTCGGCCCCTTGCGACCCCTTGCGACCCCTTGCGACCCCTGCTGCGTGCTGCGTCCGGGACGACCACCAGCACTCTGTCCGATATTCGGACATATGATCGATGAACGTCCAGCCGGCGGACGCCGCGTCACCCGACACGTTCCCAAGTTGTCGAGATGTCTCGAGCGGGCGCGCGGCACGGTCCCTGCCTGCACGCAACGGCGAACATGCTCGCGGCCCAGCTCTCGTCGACGCCAGCGCGCGCGTATGCCCGCCGCCAGCCGGAAGACGGAACGCTCTACGGCGTGGTCCGCGACCATCTCCCGGCGCTCCTCGCGCGTGCCCGCGATCACTCCGAGCACGGGTTCGGCTATCCAGGTTTCGTCGAGCGCGAGTTCGAGAAGTTCCTCGCCTGTGGCCTGCTCTGCAACGGGTTCGTGCGCGTGCGCTGTGAGCGCATAGAACGATACAGGCCTGTATCAGGCGCGGGGCTGGGCGAACTACGCCAGCGGGACCGACGAGGTCCGAGCCCCAAAACGGAGTATGTAAATGGCGATCTCAATTCTCACCAACGTCGCGTCGCTCAATGCCCAGGGCAACCTGTCCAAGACCCAGGCGGCCCTCGCGGCCTCGATCGGGCGTCTGTCGTCGGGCCAGCGCATCAACAGCGCCGGAGACGACGCCGCCGGCCTCGGGATCTCCGAGGCCTTGAAGGCCAGCCTTCGCGGCCTCGCGCAGGCCCAGCGCAACGCCAACGACGGCGTGTCGCTGTCGCAGGTCGCCGAGGGCGGGATGAACGAGCAGCAGGGCATCGTGTCCCGCATGCGTGAGCTGGCGGTCCAGTCCGCCAACTCGACGATCGGCGACACGGAGCGCGGCTACATCCAGACCGAGTTCACGCAGCTGCAGGCCGAAGTCAACCGCATCGGCGCGGTCAACGAGTTCAACGGGCAGAAGCTGCTCGACGGCTCGGCCTCCGCGGGCCTGACCTTCCAGGTCGGCGCGCAGAACACCGCCAACGACCGCCTGACGATGAGCATCACCAGGCTCACCACGTCGACGCTCGGCTCGACGTCGCTGCGCATCGCGTCCGCCAGCCTGTCGACGGTGACCAACGCCCAGAACGCGATCGGCGCGTTCGACAAGGCGATCCAGCAACTGTCGTCCGCGCGCGCGAAGGTCGGCGCCGTGCAGAACCGCATGCAGATCACGATCAGCAACCTCGGGATGCAGCAGGAGAACCTGGCCGCCGCGAACTCGCGCATCCGGGACGTCGACGTGGCGAACGAGACGGCGAACCTCAGCAAGGGCCAGATCCTGAGCCAGGCCGGCCTCGCCGTCCTCGCCCAGGCCAACCAGCTGCCGCAGGCGGCGCTGTCGCTCCTCCGCTAGCAGGTTCCGCGACCAACGACTGCCGGGGAGCACCACGCATGGAGATCCGCGTTTCGGGGCTGGCCAGCAACATCGACACGCAGGGGCTGCTCAGCTAGCTCGTCGCCGCCGCGTGCAATTCCGCGACCTGGCTGTCCTCCAGGCCGTCGGATCTCAACACGCAGAAGCGCGGAGCATCGCGCGCCGATGCCGAAGCGCCCCACCTCGCCACCGCCGGCGCGCCCTTCGCTTCCGCCTGTCGCCGAGCCGGCCCCCGCGCCTCGGCCGGTGGGCGAGCCGCCGTTCGAGCCGAGGCTGGCGCAGGGGCCATCCGGGTCGCCCACCGCCACCCTCGAGGTCGCCGCGCTCGAGCCGGTCCGCGACCACCCGCAGGGCGCGATGCTGACGACCGATCAGGGGCGGCGACCCGCAAAGGTTTGAGATGATACATCTTTCGAGCATGGCGCCGGGCCGAGGCGGGCCGGCGATGGTGCGCGCCGAGGTGCGCGCCGACCGTGGCGCGGCGGCCGGGCGCAGCGCGCAGGCGCCTCCCGGTGCGCGGCGGAGCGGGACGCGGCCGTTGATGATTGTAAGACGTTCGACTGGCAACTTTTGTCGCCAGGCCATGCTGGCCGCCAGCCATCGGCTGGCGACCGCCTCGTGATCTCGCGCGGTTGATGGCTGCGACCGCTGGCGAACGCCTTGCACTCGGGTCGAGCCATGTCGCCTCCCCGTCGCCGCTGGCTCCCCCTCGCGTGGCTGGCATCCAGCGCGCTCTCGGTCGCCGTGGTCGCGTGCGCCGCTGAACCAACCGCCGCGCCCGCCGAGGGGGCAGGCGGCAAGGCCGACGAGGCCGGCGCCGCGGAGTTCCCGGCGGCTGGCGACCTCGCCTTGATCGTGCCGCTCGACGATGCGCGGATCGCGCTCGCGGACATCGCACCGGCGAGCTGGCTCGAGACGGTCGATCGCGCGCTCGCCGCCAGCGAGCTCGGCGAGGGGATCGGCGACGAGAACCGTCCTGACGAGTGGCGCGTGGTCGCCGCGCGCTTCGTGACCTGCGCGCCGCTCGGCGCGGTGGCCGATCCCGTCGAGCTGGACCGCCTGTGCTGGCCGCAGGTCCGGCTGGTGCTGCAGCCGGTGGTCCGCAACGTCCGGGTCGGCAGCACGGTCCGCCCGTACTATGCCGACGATCGCGCGATCCACGCGCTCTACCGCGTCGCTCCGGACGCCCCCGAGCTGGCCGCCGTCCGCGCGCGGCTCCAGGCCGGCGCCCGGCTCGCCGCGCTCGAGCCGGCGCTGCTCGAGCAGTTCGAGCGCGCGCGCGACGCGGGCGGACGCGACCTGCTCGCCGCGCTTGCCGCGCTGCGCGAGCCTGGGCTTGATCATGGACGCCTCGACACGCGCGTCGAGCTCGATGGGCTCGGCGACGCCGACGCGTTCTACGCGCGGCTGCGCGCGCTGCTCGCGCGGTTCGCCCCACCGACGGCGCTCCACGAGCTCACCGCGTTCTCGCTGCCCACCGGGCGGAACCCGGCCGCCGCGAACCTGTGGTCGTTCGTCGGGTTCTCGGGCGAGGGCGGCGCGATCACGCAGAGCCCGCTCGCGATCCACGATCCCCGCGACGGCGCCGAGCTGTTCGCGTTCGCGCTCAGCGAGGACGTCACGACCGACGTCGGTGACCCCGAGCTCGAGGAGGCGCTGCCTGCGATGCCCGCCGCGCGCCGGGCCGCGCTCACCGCCCTGGTCGTGCTCGAGACGTCCACGGTCCCGGCGCAGGCGGCGCGCCTCAACGATCCGTACCGGACGCCCGTGCCCACGACGTCGTGCGCGTCGTGTCACCGGATGACCAGCCTCGACTTCAACTTCCACAACCTGTCGTACTTCGAAGATCACGGAATCAGCGTTGCGCCGCGGGTCGTCGCCGATGTCGCGCGCGACGTGCGGCTCGCGCGGCTGCTGTGGCGCGCGCGCTGACCACCCGCTCCCACGTCCCGCCAGGAAGGCTCGACAACATGATCACGCGGATGCCGCTTCGATCGCTCGCCGTGACCCTGCTCCCTGCGCTCTCGCTCGTGTGCGGGTGCGCGGACCCTGATCCTGACCCCTGTGGGGCCGCCGCGGCGCACCTCGCGGCGTGCGGCGCCGGGGCCCCGGTCGTCGCCGGGACCTGTGACGCGGCGATCGCCGCGCAGGTGCTCGAGGTGAGCTGCGCCGAGCTCGCGCCCACCCTGGCGGGCAAGGCCGATGGTCCGTTCGCCGCGCTCGCGTGCGGGCTCGGGTTCTTCTCGGCGTGCCCGGTCCCCGCGTGCGCGCCCGCCGAGCAGCCCGCGGATCCGGCCGCGTGCGCGACGATCATCGACGAGCACGACGACTGCCAGCTGTGCGACTACTACACGTGCCGCGAGCGCACGGCGCGCTGCGGCGACGACGCTTACCTGATCGACTACGTCGGTCGCTACTGCCAGAGGTTCGCGCAGGTGACCGAGCCGCGCGTCAGCCCGCAGGCCGCGGCCTGGCTGCAGCGCGTCCGCCAGTGCCTCGTGACCTGGCTCGAGACCAACGTGGCGTACGACGCGGCCTGCGCGGACATCGAGCGGCTCGGCACCGACTCGCACGCCGCGTGCTACCTCGAGACCGGGTTCTGCGAGCTGTCGATCGCCGACTGGGCCGCGATCGTGCACACCATCGATGTCGGCGACGCGCCGTTGCGGGTGATGCTCGCGACCGCGCAGGGGTGCCTGGGGGAGTGGCTGTCAGGCTCGTGACGCCCGCGCCGCGCGCGCCGGTCCCGTGGCCGGCCGGCGGCGCCTCCGTGCCCCATCGTTCGGGGCCGGTACGCGGGGCGTTCGCCGCGGCGGTGCGGCCGCCGATCATGCACCCGGACAGCCCCAGCACCGCATCGATGACCGCCCGGCCCCGCATGCTGCCGCCAACCTTAGACCCGCGCGCGGGCAAGGCGACAGCTCTGCCCCCCCCGCCCCACCCCCGCCCCCGCAAGTCACCCGTCGAAGAGGCACCGCTTCGGCGTGGGGCCCTTCGTGGCGTGGTGGCCGGTCGTGTTTCGTCCTATCATCGGCCCATGTGGCGAGCCCTGATCGTGGATGATTCGGCGACCTGTCGCGAGACCATCGAGGCCGCGCTGGAGCCGTTCGGGATGGAGGTCGGGCACGCCGCCGACGGCCACGCCGCGGTCACCGCCGCGACGAACGAGCCCTGGGACCTGATCTTCCGCGCATAACGGCGTTCGTGAGGCGGGCGCCACCCTGTCCGAGGTCCCCGCCCTCGTGGTCACGCCGCGCGGCGCGATCGCGCTCGACACCCCCGCCGCGGTCGTGCAGCACCTGGCGCAGGCCCACGAGCGGCCGGCGGCGACCCGCGCCGACCTCATCGACCTCATCGACCTCGAGCGGATCGGCGAGCGGCTCGCGGTGGCGACCGTGAGGTGGCCACACCTCGACGACGCCGCGGCCGAGGTCGGCGCGGCGACGGCCGACGACACGCTCCACCGCGACGACCGCGGCCTGCTGCGGATCCGCGCCGTGCTGATGCGCGGTGTCGAGCAGGCGCGCGGTTGACACGTGCACCGCCGCTCCGTGAGATGATCGGCGGCGCATGCTTTCGCAGACAAGGCCGATCGGACCCGCCGACTGCCACGTGGACGCCGACATCCGCATCGCCGAGACCCTGCCGGCCGCGGCGTTCACCGAGCCCGAGTTCCTCGCACACGAGCTCGACACCGTGTTCCGCCACGCCTGGCAGGTGGTGCCCGAGTCCACCGACGGCGCCGACCCGCGCCCGCTCGAGGACCGCGTCGCACAGCGCGGCGCGCGCGTGCCGGTGTCGCTGCTCGGCCGCCCGCTGTTCCTGCAGCGCGGCTGGGACGACGACACGCTGCGCGCGTTCCCCAACACGTGCACCCACGCGTGGTATCCGCTCGTCCTCGGCGCCGATCGCGGCCCGACGCTGGTGTGCGGCCAGCACGGCCGGCGGTTCGACACGCGCGGCCGGTTCGTGTCGCAGCCCGGGTTCAAGGACGCGCCCGCGTTCCCGCGCCCGTGCGACCACCTGACCGCGCTCCCCGCGGCGACGTGGCGGCGGATGACGTTCGTCAACCTCGATCCCGAGGCACGCCCGTTCGCGGACGCGTTCGCGCCGATCGACGCCTCGCTCGCGCGAATGCCCGCGCCCGCCCCCGAGCGCCTGCCCGCCGCCGAGGTGCGCGAGATCATCGGCAACTGGAAGCAGCACGCGTGGAACTACCTCGACCGGTTCCACATCGGTCACGTCCACCGCCCGCCGGGCGGCCTCGCCGATGCCATCGATCTCGGCAGCTACACCACCGAGCTTCACGACGACGCGGTGCTGCAGTGGGTGTACGCGACCCGGCCCGAGGACGGCTTCGATCCCGCGTGGCTCCCCGAGCGGTTCCACGATCCGGCCGGCCGCCGCGTGTTCGCGCTGTGGTGGTTCGTGTGGCCGAACCTGACGCTCAACTTCTACCCGTGGGGCGTGTCCGTGAACGTCTACCAGCCGGTGCCCGGCCGCCCCGATGCGACGCGGTTCCTCTGGTACCAGTGGGCGGTCGATCCCGCCAAGCACGCCGAGCGCGATCGCCGGTGGCTGTCGTCGCAGGTGGACGCCGAGGACGTCGACGCGCTCGCCCAGGTCAGCCGCGGCCTGCGCTCGGGGTTCGCGCCGCGCGGACGGTTCGCCCCGGGCGACGAGCAGGGCCCGCACTGGTTCTACCGCAAGGTCGCCGCCGCCGCGTGGCCGGGCGCGTAGCGCCAACGCAGACCAGGCCGGGTGGTCTCCCACGCCGGCCTGGCCGCTCCGGTCTGGTAGTGACCGGCAAGAACGTTCGTGCGCGAGAGGGGACTCGAACCCCTACAGTGTTACCCGCTAGCACCTCAAAACAGACGACCCACGCGATCCCGCGTGCTTGCGAGGCTGACCAGTTTCCCGGTCGCCGATTCCCAAGCAAGCACGCGGAGTTCGCTGGGAAACCCGCTGTGCCCGTGGCGCGCGATGACGACCTGTTAAACAATGCAGGAACAGGCTCCCCGCGGAGGGCCGGCCGATCCTCGGGGGGCGAATCAGCCTGCAATCGCCCTGCGCTCAGGCTCGCCGGAGTCTGCATCGAGCCTGTCTCAGCCAGGGAGGGCTGCGGCGAGCCCCTACCGGGCCGGGCTCCGAGGGCGCAGCAACGCCCTGTACGCGCCAGGCTGAGCGCATCTCACGTAATTCATCGAAAATATTCAAAAACTTACACGAACCAACCCCGCGGTCGGAGACCAGCCCCCCTGGAGACCCGCACGATCGAGGGGGCAGCGGGATGGCCAACCCATCCTTCGCCGGCCGCGCCCCGGTCCCATGGCCCTCGTGCCTCGGACTCCTCCGCTGCGGAGTGGACTCGGTGACGTGCTTCACTGATGGTGCTCTTGGAGGTCTTGATGAACCCGATGGTGCAGGGGCTCGTAGGAGCCGGGATTAGCCTTGTGGCGTTTGCGGCGGGCGTAGGCGTCGGTCGGTCTGGGACCGCCGGGTCGACGAGCGGATCCCGGGAGGTTCGCGTTGTCATGCCCGACCGGATGCGGCTCGAGCTCAGCGGGATCGCCTCCGACCGCGCGGCATGCCTTGACTGGGTCAGCGCCCACTTCAAGGAGCCGAACGTCGGGCAGTTCGCGATGATGTGCGGCACCGGTAGCCAGTAGACCTGTAACAGCGGGGACCGGCCGTAACGACATCGGTTGACGTTGAATCCCAGCGTACCTACAATCGAAGCATGAACAGCCCGATCCGCACCCGCACCGTCGCCTATCTCCGGGTGTCGACCGACAAGCAGGCCGACCACGGGGTGTCGCTCGATGCCCAGCGCGCCAAGGTCGAGCAGTACGCAGCCCTGTTCGATCTCGAGTTGGTCGCGATCGAGGTCGACGCGGGCGCCAGCGCGAAGAACCTCGACCGCCCCGCGCTCGGCCGTGCGCTCGCGATGCTGCGCGGCGGTCGCGCCGATGCGCTCCTGGTCGTGAAGCTCGACCGCCTCACCCGGAGCGTGCGCGACCTCTGCGATCTGGTCGACGGCTACTTCCGCGACGGGCGCTACGCGCTGATGTCGGTGGGCGAGCAGGTCGACACCCGGAGCGCGGCCGGCCGGATGATGCTCAACATGCTGACCGTGATCGGCCAGTGGGAGCGTGAGGCGATTGGCGAGCGCACCGCGGCTGCGATGCAGCACAAGGCGAGCGCGGGCGAGTACTGCGGCGGTCGCGCGCCCTACGGGTTCGCCATCGGCGCCGACGGGGTGACGCTGATCGATGTCCCCGCCGAGCTGGCGGTGATCGCGGAGGTGCGGGCGCTCCGCTCCGCTGGGCTCTCGCTTCGAAAGATCGCCGCGGCTCTCGACGGCCGGGGACTTCAGGCCCGCAACGGGCGCCCGTTCGCTGCGGTGCAGATCGCCCGGATGATGGCGGGATGAGCGACCCGCCCCCTGGCACGGGCGACGACGACACCGCCCCGATTGACGAGCTGGCGGTCGCTCGCTCGCTGCGTCGCCTCGATGCGCTGATCGTCGCGTACCCCGAGCTGGTCGCCTCGCCCGGCGAGCTCGCCCCCGACAACCTCGAACGGTGGCGCGCCATGCTGGCCGACCTTCCCGACGAACCCCAGGACGGAGAAACAGACGATGCCTCGCCGGAAGAACGTTGATGCCGCGGACGCCACGACGCAGCTAGCCTTCCGTCTACCGAACGGGCTGATCGCCCGCCTCGATCAGCACGTCGCCCGGATGGACCGCGATAACCCCGGCCTGACCTTCACACGCGTCGACGCGGTGCGGTCGTTGCTGACCCGCGCACTGGACGAGATCGAAGCGCGCGACAAGCGGAAGGGGTAGCTGGTACCTGCAGAAGGCGAGCCCTCGTTGCCCTCAACGTGCTCAGTCCCAGGCAGTGCAATCGCGGACATTCTCGAAGTCCGCGCGTCCCTCAGACATGATGTAGGCGCGTTGCCGGCTACATGCGGCGATCGTAGCGGAACAATCGAACGTGTCCGATGCCTGTAGCTTCGCGTGGTAGCTGAAGCACGCGGCCCGCGCTTGCGGCAGACATCCGACGTAACGGAGCCCCCCAGCGACGAGCCTACTCCGGCCAAACGCGCACTGGTCGGCCGTCTTGAAGCAAGTGCTCATCTCGACCACGTCTGCGCTCTTGATGCAGTGCCAACCGCTGGGAAGAGCGGTCACCCTCACCGGAGGGCCTGAGGAGTGGCGAGCGACGCTTGAGTCGCCTCGCGGCGCTGCTCGTCGTTGGCCGTTCACGCTCTTCGCGCGAGGCGCTCCCCCAGACGCACACCCCGCAAACAGTGCCACCAGCACGAGTTGCCCCCTCGACATCGCTTCGAATTCTAGTCGAGTCCGAACTGCGTGGTCGCGCTGAACGTACCCGTCTGCATTGATCCTGCTCGGCGCCTCGAGAAGCGGGGGGGCGAAGCCCGCGATGCCTTTCCGCGACTTGCGGCGAGCCGATCTCGACCCGCGCCGCCTGCGCCGCGAGCGCCTACGTGTGCTCGCCGGCCTGGAGCGCGACGAGTAGGCGCCTGCCACTCCGCTGCCCGTAGCGCACTCGAACCGGGGCACCTCCCCTCCGCTCGGGACAGGTCGCGATCGTGCGGCAGATCGAAGCCCAGGCGCAGGAGCGGGCACCGGGGTGCCCCCGCGTCGCCCTCCTGCGTCTTAGGGCCACTGGAGCGTTCAGGCTGCCCCGGAGCGTCCTACGCGTGATCGGCCTACTCGGTGGCGATGCAGCCGGAACACTTCGACGTGCTGCACGCGATGCTGCTCCCGGCTGGGCACCATGCCAGCCGCACGGGTCGGCAGTCCGTTCCGTCCAACTGCGGCCCGTCCAGCATCAGCGTGCGCTTCTCGTGGTCTGCGCACTCGCGCCGAGTGCGACCGCACCTCAGGTGTCCGCACCACCAGCCGCGTACTCGATCGATGCCGGCGATCTCCAGCAAGGAGTCGATGCGCCCGAGGCGGCTCTCGTGGTCGCTGAGTTGACCTGCGTGGTCACCGAACAGGTCGATGACCTTCTCGGTCATGCCATCGCCCGCTGCAGCCTCGAGTTCGTCAACCCGGGTTCGGAGCATGGCGGCCTCGATCCCCCGGACGCGGATGAGCGCTTCGAGGCCCTCGCTTCGCTGGTCGATGACACGCACCAGAGTGCCGCCCATCACCCCGCCGAGCACGGCCGCCGCCCCAACCGCCACGATCACCCACCGTCGCATACGGCGACGGTATCGCACCGTGCCGGAGCCTGACCATGGGCGAGCGCATAGAAGCCGCTGCTCGTGGCGCAGGGCGCGAACGATCCGCGCGTGCTCGAGGTCGAGAGCGACGAGATCGTCGCCGCGGTGAAGAAGAACGGCGTGCCCGTCGAGTACCTCGTGTTCGAGGACGAGGGCCACGGCTTCCAGAAACAGAAGAATCAGATCGCCGCGCAGGAGGCGTATCTGAAGTTCCTCGACACGTACCTCGCGAAGAAGAAGTAAGCGCCTACTGGGGAGTGACGGTCATCATCATGCTCTTCGCACCGTTCGCGCAGCTCACCCGGCGCGTGCGAAACGGCGCGAGCTGCTCCTGTCTGCCGACGAGCGCGCACACGACGATCTGCTCGGTCGCGCCTTCGTCATCGTCGTCGGCGAGGATCAGCAGCGCGCCGTCACCCGTGAGCATGACGGAATACGGTCCCGGAAATTCGCCCATCGTGCGATCCGTGAGGACCGGCGTGTTGGCGATGTTCACGAGCGCGTTCTCGATCGAAACGGTGATGTCCGCGAGGCTCGAGTCCGGATCCCACGGCGCGCCGTCGTTCGTGCCCGACGCGGTGACGGTGATGTTCGAGAAGTTGTACGTCCGCGGATACGCGGCGACGCAGGTGCCGCCCATGCAGATCGTCTCGCCCGCGCAGCGATCGACGGTCTCGCTGCACGTCCCGGCGGCGTCGGCGGATCCGGGTGGCGCGTCGATCGCCGAAGGTGCGTCATCGCCACAGGAGGAGAGGGCGAGGACGAGACAGACCTTGAGCATCGGACCATCGTACCATCGTACGTCACTCGTCGGCACCATGCCGGGATGACCAATCTCGTTCGCCTTCGCGAGTACCTGAGTGCGGCGCTCGTCCTCGGCGCGTGCTCGAAGACGCCGAGCAGCTCGCCTCAGCCGGTGCCCGTCGACTCGGACCAGGTCGGGATTTCTGCGCATGGTGGCGTCAGGCCGGCTCTATGCGCGGTGCTGGCGCTGCCGGTGCGGCGGCGCGGGGCGGTGTTCCCGGACCGCTACCACGCGGAGATCATCCGGTCGCCGAGGCAGGCGCGAGCGCATAGCTCGCCGTCGTGGAACCCGCCGTAGTAGCGCGCGAAACGCTTGGGGAGCAGGGCTTCGAGCGCGCGCGACACCTCGGCGTAGGTCTCCGGGTAGACGAGGTCGTTGACGTCACCGGTGACGGGCCGCTCGCCCGCCCGCACGATCACCCCGCGCGCGAGGGGGAGGACGGTGAGCGCATAGAACCGTACCGCCAGCGGGACGAGGCGTGCCTCTCTCCGCCTCTCTCCGCCTCTCTCCGCCTGTCACGCCGCCGCGCTGACAGATCATCCCGGTCATCCCGAGCTGGCGGCGGCGCCCCTTTCACGGCGACACCCCCCCTTCGATCGGCTCGACTGTCAGTTCTCTACGGACTCACGTGGCCGTCGACAGGTGCTGCCCATGGCGAGGCCCGCGGGGTCGAACACCATGCCCACGAAGGGGTGCGGCAAGGGCGCAGGGACGGGCCCCGGCGTGGGCACCATCTCGAAGTGAATGTCGAGGCCGACCACGAGGTCGAGCCACGTCGAGGCGATCATGCGGGCGCTCCTCCGGGGTGCGGTGCCGCGGGGGCGTGCTCGGCGAGCGTCTGCGCGAGTCGCTGCAGCCACGCACGCATCGGCTCGCTCTCGGCGCGACGGTGCTCGGCGTGGTGCCACATCTGCGTGATGCCCTCGTGCGCCGCGTCGGTCGGCAGCGGCGCGGGCAGGGGCCACGCGTCGCTCGCGCAAAGGCGCAGTTCGACGCGCTGCTCGCGGTAGTCGTACGTGACCTCGCACGCGACGCCGCCGCGCGCGTCGCGGCGCTCGAGGCGCATCGCGTCGACGAAGGACTCGTGAACGGAGGCGACACACGACAGGCCCGCGCCGCGCAGCGCCTCGGAGAGGCAGCGCTCGAGCGAGCGGAGGCCCTCGTGCGCGACGAGCCCGCGCCCGCCGTCGAGCACGTCGGAGAGCGAGAGCCCCGGGCGCGGGTCGTCGGGGGCGACGCGCCAGGTGGCCTCGTAGCGGCCGTCGGCGTGGTAGGCCACCACGACGCCGTCGGGGGACTCGCGGAGGGTGACGACGCGGTCACCGTTGCGGCTCGCGCAGAGGTAGACGTGCGCGCCGTTCGCCTCGCCGACCTCGAGGAAGCCGCCCGTCACAAGGCGCGTGTGGAGAAGATGAAGCTGGCGGAGCGTGGGTGGCATCGGTGCGCCTCGGGGCTCGATCGGTCGACGGTTGGGGGCGTGCTCAGCCGCAGGTGGGAGGCCGCTCTTCCTTCGGGTGCACTCAGATCGTCGCGTGCACACCGTTGGGCATCTCGATGCGCGGGGCGCCAGGGGTCGGGCTGGTTCATGGACCGAATCACGGTGTTGTTGTCGCGATGAAAGCCGTGTGGAGCACGTCTCCCTCGCCGACGCTGTCGATCACTCCTCGAGGCACAGCACGTGCGCCGTCGCGTCGCACGGAAACGTACCCCACGCGGCCAGGCGGGTGTCGATGGTCGACTCGCCCAAGCCCGCGGGCGCGGTGGTCAGCGTCGAGTTCCAGTTGCTGCAATTCGCCGTGCTGTTCCCGAGCCAGATCAGGCCGGGGGTGAGGGCCACGCCGCGCGCATCGCGGTTGAGGAACGTCTCGAGGGACGGCGCCATGGGCGATCCGATGAACTCCGTCGCGGTCGAGGTGATCGCGGGCCCGCCGACCGTCCGCCAGGAGCCGCCACTCGCGCTGAAGCGCGAGCCCGCGGTCGCGCTGGAGGTCGGCAGGAGTGCTTTGAACGAACCGCCAAGCCCGGCCGTCGCGGCGTCGGCGGCGCAGGCCGCATCGGCCGCCGCAAGCCCGCCGCTCGGTAGCCACGGCGCCACCGTCGTGAAGGCGACCCGTCCGGCCATCGGCGGTGGAGTCACGGGGGCGTCGTGGCCGATCTCCAGGCAGATGATGTGCGCCGCCGCGGAACAGTTTCGCTGCCAGCGATCGACCAGATCGTCGTCGACGAAGCTTGAGTAACCGATGCCGGAGCTGCCATCGGTCCAGCCCGCGCAGCTCGACCCGGATGAGGCGTCGCGCGCGACATAGGAAACGCCGCGGGAACGCTCCTGACCGCGCTCATCGATGCGCAGCGGATGGATGAGGCCGTCGCCGAAGAAATCCTCGGGCGCGTCGGCGATCGCCACGCCCCGGCGATCGACCCACCCACGCGAGCCCGCAAGCCGGGCCCGCGCTTCGCCGTCGCTGGCTTGCAGGAACGCGATGAACTCGCCGGGGAGGCCGGCGGCGCTCGCGAGATCGCGACATCGGGCGTCGGCCCCGGCGACCCCGCCAAGCGCGGCGGTCTGCTGGGTCGAGGAAACAAACGCCACGTTCGGACGGTCAGCGGCGTCGGCGTCATCCAGGCCAGGCGACGCGTCGCGACCGCCGCCGAGAGCATCGGTTGCGCGCTCGTCGAACCCGAATCGGCCGCAGCCGGCGATGCACGCGGCAAGGAGGATCGCGGTGAGCCGTGATCCTGCCGCGACCCTGCTCGCGTTCCTCGATCGCATGCGGAATCGTAGCCGTGGTGCAGCTTGCGAACAACGCCTCACGCAGGGCGGCGGCACTGCTCCGACCAGCTCACGGTCGAGCGCATAAGTAAAACAAACCGTGGTTTCGGATCGGTGGCCTCCGAGCGGCCAGCCTGGGGGCGGATGACCGGGTGGATCGATGCCGCGCGAAAATGTAAGCAGCGTTACAATGCGGGGCTCCCGATCCGGCGGCGGACGCAGCTGGGCGCTCATCCTCCCTGGGAGTGGATGGGATGGGTAGCGGGCTCGATCATGCGCCGTCGAACCACGGAGGAGGAGGTGCGAGTGCGCAGGGATCGGGCGGCTCGGTCGGGAGGCCGAGGTGCTGGAGGATGGCGCGGCTGGCGTCGCCGGCGGGGAGCACGGCGAGGATGCGCATGGCGCCGCCGCAGGTGTCGCAGCTCAGGACGTCGATCGCGAACACGCGCTTCATCAGCGCGGCCCAGGCGAGCCGACGGAGTGGGCCGGCGCGAGTTCTGGCGAGGTCCTCCGACGCGGAGGACTCCGCAGGAACGACGGCGGCGCGGAGCGCGTGGTGGGGTGCGAACACGCCGTGATAGCGCGTGAGATGAGATCGCGGCGGTGGAATCAGCGTCGCGAGGCGGCGCAGGAACTCGACAGGCGTGAACGTGAGTTCGGTGCGACCGTCGCGCAACGGACGCTTGAGGCTCATCACGACCCGTCCCGCCGGATCGCGCGACAGCCGGGAGCTGGCGACCGGCGAGCGGGCGCCGGATCGGCACAGCCGCTCGAGGCCCTCGCGATCCTCGGCATCGATGAGCCGATCGGCGTGGAGCGAGTAGCCATCGAGGAACGCGGACCGGTGGCCGGGCCTGGGCACCGCGCCGCGGCCCGCACCGGGGAGGCTGGCCACGGCCTCGGCTTGTTCGGAGGCGAGCAGATCCGGCGGAGCGTCGTCGCCTTCGAGCGCGAGGCGGCGCTGAACGACGCGGTGGATCGCACGGGCGATCTGCTCGAGCAGGCGGACGACGTCGTCGTCCCACGGCGGGGGCAGCGGATGAAACGCGACGGCGCCGTCCGGGCCGGCCGCGAACACACCGTCGGGGAGCAGGGCGTGAGCGTGGCAGTTGAGGTTGAGCAGCGAGCCGAACCGCTGGATGAACGTGACGGCGCCGCACTGCGGATCGTCGATGCCGTGGGCGCGCGCGCGGCGACGTTGCCAGGCGAACACCTTGCGCAGGAACACGCCGAGGACCTGCGTGAGGAGGTCGGTGTCGCGGGCGATGAGGAACCGGACCTGCCGCGGCAACGACAGCACCCACTGGCGGTACGGGACGACCGGGAGCACGCGATCGACGAGGTGGGCCGCGGTGCCGGCCATCCGGCGACTCGTGCACGACGGGCAGAAGCCGCGGGTCTTGCACGAGAACGCGACCAGCCGCTCCTCGGCGCAGTCGTCACAGCGCACGCGCACGAACCCGTTGCAGAGCAGGCCACAGCCGAGGAACTTCTCGAACTCCCGCTCGACGAAGCGCGGATAGCCGAACCCGTGCTCGGAGTGATCGCGGGCACGCTCGAGGAGCGCCGGGAGATGGTCGCGGACGACGCCGTGGAGCGTTCCGTCCTCCGGCTGGCGGCGGGCATACGCGCGCGCTGGCGTCGGCGAGAGCTGAGCCGCGAGCATGGTCGCCGATGCGTGCAGGCAGGGACCGTGCCGCGCGCCCGCTCGAGACATCTCGACGACTTGGGAACGTGTCGGGTGACGCGGCGTCCGCCGGCTGGACGTTCATCGATCATAGGTCCGAACTCTCGGACAGATCGCTGGTGGCCGTCCCGGCGTAGCTCGTCGGTTCGTCGAGCGCGAGGACCGCGTCGATGGGCCAACTCCGGGCGTCGTCAGCGCTGGGGGGGACACCCGCTCCGCGTCGTGTGCCGGCACCCGCTGGCCGGTCCCATCGTCAACGCGGACGTCGTCGAACCTCACCCGCTGCCTCACCCGCTGATCGTCGTCTCGACCACGCGGCGCAGCGCCTCGCCGCGCGGACCAACGCGGCGGCCTGGGCCTGCGTCACCCGCAGCTGGACCGCGCGCGGCCGGATCGGGCCCTACAGGTTGACGAACAACGCGCGCAGCCGCGCGACGCCCAGGGTCTGCCCGCGCAGGTACCCATGCACGCCCACGGCCAGCAACCGGCACGCCGTCGCCTGGCGCTGCCGCAGGTTGTCGCCGGTCGCCGGCGTGAACACCCGGGCCATCTGCGCCGCGGCCCGCTCGGCCCCCGCGGCTTGTGCGCGTTGCGCCGTGCGCGAAGGCGGCCCGGTGGATCGACGCCACCGGCACCCTTGGGTTGCCCGCGGACGCGTCGGCTTCGGGTGGTTGCGCATGTTCTGCAACGACGCGACTCTCCGGATCCGGCGCACGTTGCGATTGCTTCCGAACCCTCAGGGCCCGCGAATGGACATCTCGATCGCCCTCGCGGTCGATCCATGCCCGGGGGCGTCGTTGCTCGTCGGTGGCGTAGCGACGGGTACGCTCCCTCGTCGCGCCTCGCCCGCGGGGCAGCTCGCCCGCGATCATCGATCGATCTGTCCATTCGCGGGCCCTTACGCGAGCCGGCGCCGCTAACGATCACGGGCATGCCTATCTCTACGGCCAGACTCCGCAGCGGCTGTACGCGGTGCTCCAGGCGAGGTGCTACACCAACGAGGCCACGGTCGTTGAGATCCTGCGGTCGTTCGCGCGGCGCGCAGCCGAGCCGGCGATCGTCACGCTCCTGCACCGCGCCCACGAGGCTCCCGGCCCGACGCTCGCCACCAAGACGCAGCAGCTCGGGGTGGACGTTCGGCTGCGGATCTCGCGCGAGGTCTCCGGTCAGCCTCAGCAGGAGGCGCTCCGCATCCTCGGGATGTCAGTCGTTCAGGCCGCGGTCGGCGTGATCGGCGGCGCGGGCACCCTCGCGACCGACAACCAGGTCCGGGGCGATCAGGGCGTGATCCCTCTCGAGCAGGCGCTACGCGAGACCACCGTTGGCGGTCAGGTGCTCTCGCTCAGCATCCACGACAGCGCACAGGCGATGGCGGATGCGCTGGCGTCGTGGACCTACGTCGAGTCACGCGCGCGCACGGCGTGGACCCGGTTCCACGCGCTGATCTCCGACGACGTCGCCACCCAGATTCGCACGAAATTCGGGCTGGCCCGGATCTGGCCGATCGAGCTGCTCGCGAACGCGTTCGTGCACGTCGCCGGGGGGGCGCTCCAGGCCAAGGCATCGGAGGCGCTCGGCGGCGACAACCCGCTGATCACCGAGATGGGGCTGCGCGCCTCGGACGTCGCGGCGCGGCGGACGATGGCCGAGCAGCGTCGCACCCAGACCGCCGAGAACGAGGTGGCGGCCCACGCCGCGGTCGACCTCGCCGAACAGCAGGACCGGTTCCGCGCGCCGAGCCGCGAGCTGTTCGACGCGCTCGCCAACATCAATCGAGTCGGCGAGCAGCGCGACTTCGTCGAGGTCGGAGCGAAGCTGACGGCGCTCAGGTCGGTGGCGAACATCACGGCACCCGCGCCTGGTGGCGTGTCGCTGGCGGCCGCGGCGGCGCCGATGGCCCAGCACGACGCGAGCGCGCGTCCGGGCGGCCCGGCTCAGCCAGGCCAGGGCGCGCCGACCAATTACCGCGAGTTCTACATCCAGACCTACGGGATCGATCCGGTCCGGCACGCCGTGCAGGTGGCGATCGCGCTGAACACGCCGCACCACTCCTCGGCCCAGGTCGGCGGGTGGTTCGGGGTCTCGAGCGCCGAGCTCACGGAGGCCCCGCCCACGCCGACCGACGCGCTGGTGATCGACGCGCGCAATGCCAGCCTCGTGGGACCCGACTTCACGGTCGCGGAGGCGGTGCGGCGCGCCAACGAGATCTGGGACCTGCTGCATGGTGAGGGTCAGATCCAGCTGCTCCGTGCGCTGATCGACGGGCGGACCGAGGAGGAGCAGCGGCTCATCCACATCGCGTTCCGCCGGAAGTCGGGCGGGATCGAGCTCAACTTCTACATGCAGCAGCACCTCGCGCACACCACGAGTGGCCGGATCGGGGGCTCGGGGGGCGGCGGCGGCGCGGATGGCACCGGCGGCGCCATCATGATGTACGGGAGCGCGGCCGAGGCCGAGCTGATGGTCGAGATCTCGACCACCGGCCGGGTCAGCCTGGAGCGGCGGATCACCGCCGCGGTGGCCGGCACCAACATGAACGACGTCTACGACGCGATCGCATCGGCCACCGCCGAGGAGCGTCGTGCCCTGCTCGCCAACGACGGGGTGATGAACCGGCTGCGCGCCTTCGGGGATGACTCCTCCGAGTGGCAGCGGATCCACGGGATCCTGACGGGCCAGAGCGACCTGTTCGATCGCCTGGAGTCGCGCACGCACGGCACCCACGGGTTCCTCGGCGGCGTCGACAACACCGACGAAGTCGGCATGCGGCAGGATCTCACCCGCTACATCCGCAGCCGCAAGGCCGCGATCACGCGCGAGGTGGTGAGCAGCGACGCGGAGCCGACCCCCGCTCAGTCAACCGAGATCGACAATCGCCTGCGGCAGCAGTGCCTGGAGCTGTCGGAGAACCCCTCGGTCCGGGCGATCCTTGCCGAGGAGATGAGCGGCACCGAGATGTCCGAGCGCCACGGCCTGGTGATGAACGCGGGGGAGGACGTCCGCCGCGCATCGGTCCTGACCGACGGCGACATGACCGAGGACGAGGAGAAGATCCTGTCCGACATCCGCGCGATGTCGCCCGCCGAGCGGGCTCGGCTGCGTAACGACCCCGCGTACCTCGGGCGGCTCCAGGCGGCGATCCAGTCCGAAGGCACGTGGCGCGACGCGATGATCGCGCTCGACTCGGACGCGGCGGGCGGGACCGAGGAGGGCAGCTACGCGCTGGTCGATCGGTTCGCGCGGTCCACGCGCCAGGACGCGACGGAGATCAACGTCGAAGCGGACGAGCTGATCCAGGCGTTGAGCCGGCTGACCCCGAGGAGTTCATCCGGCTACGGGCGGATACCCGGCTCCAGAACCAGATCCTGACGGCCCTCGCCGATGATCCGGCACACCTGGCGCAAGCGCGTCAGATGCTCAACGACAACAGCGGCGCGGCCGCGGCGTCGACCGGGCTCGTCGCGGGCGATGATCCCGCGCGCGGCATGTTCCCCTGCGCGGAGATCGAGCGCCTCGCGTTCCTCAAGCACAGCGCCGTCAATCGGATCCAGGCGAGCTCGCGCCGGAGCTGGTCGATGGTGCTCCAGGAGTCGGTCGCGATCTTCAACTTCAACCTGCGTCCGGGCGCCGCCGAAGCCGCCGGCGGTGAGGGTGGCGACTCCCCGTTCGCGCCGAGCCGCAACGGCGACACGGCGCGGGTGAACCCCCATGCGCCGTAGTCCGCCGCGTCCAGCACGACCCCGGCCGGGCCGCCCGCGCCGACGATGGCCGCAGGCCTCGGTGGTGCAGCCCCCACCGCGGCGCCCACCGCGACCCCTGCGGCCGCCGATCCCAACCCGAACGACCCGGTGGCGATCGAGCCCCGGCTGCGCGACGAGATCTGGACCGCGATCGACGGCGACCTGACCCGCGTGGTCACGGCCAGGGGCAACCAGGATGACATCGCCCCCACCACGCAGAAGTCGATCGCGGAGAACGCGGTCAAGCACCGCAACGACCGTCGAACAGCCTGCTCCGCGCGTCGACCGGTGCGTTCTCGGACGACGAGGCGCGGATCAAGGACATGCTGAAGAACGCCTCGGACGAGCAGCTGATCGGCAGCTGGACCACGGTGACCCAGTTCTCCCCGCGCGGGATCGGCGGCACCCTTCGCCGCCGCTACGAGAACTGGAAGCGGCTGCGGACGCCCGCGCCCGCGGCGGCGCCCGCCGTGGCGGCCCCGACCGCGGAGAGGCGGCCCGGAGCGGGCGGCGCCACGGGGGCGGGCGGCTCGGCGCCGGCCACGCCTCAACCTAGTGGGGCGGTGGGCAGGGACGAGTGGCGTGCGCGGGTGTCGTTCCAGACCTTCGTGATCGACACCAGCGACCAGCTGGAGCGCCAGCTGCTCTGGTTCGCCGGAGGTCTGTTCTCCGACAGCAACGCCACCACCGCCGGCTCGACGGCCGTGCGCGACAACAACGAGTGGCTCGAGTGGCGCACCATCGTGCGCGAGCGGATCCCCCGGATCGACAAGGCCAAGATCATCGAGGCGATCGGCGCGACCTCCGATCCCCAGGCGGCGATCGTCCGCTGCGGGACGCAGGACACGATGAGCGGGCTCGCCTACGACGAGGAGCGCTACGCCGTCGACCGCGGCATCAACTCGAACTTCAACCTCGACCGGATCACCTCCGGTGGCGAGGGGATGGCCCTCGACAACGCGATGGGCGACTACCAGCGCGAGGTGCTGACCTCGATCACCGGCCCTGACTACGGCACCATCACCCGCCGGAGTACAAGGCGGCGTTCGACGCCGATCCGGAGAGCGTCCGCGCGATCGGGCTCGACATCCCGGCGCTGCGCGCCGAGGAGAAGCGCCACAATTGCAGCGTACCATCGACGCGCGACCGGACGGCGGCCCTCGGTGAGGGGCGGTCAACCCTCGCGCGACGTCAGCGCTGCCGGCGACGGCGCAGGCCGAGCGCCGCGAGCGCCAGCACCAGGCCGCCACCCAGGCTGCCGCCGCCGGACGCCGCGCACCCGCCGGTGACCGTCGGTCCGTCGCTGCCGGCGCCGGTGGGCGCGGCGCCCTCCTGGACGGTCACCGTGATCTCCTGGGTCTGGACCACGTTGCTCGAGGTGTCCTCGATCTCGACCTGCACGCTGTGCAGGCCGTCGGCGAGCGTGCTCGGGGTGATGAACTCGTAGGGGCCATCGCCGTCGATGCGGTCGACCTCGATGCCGTCGAGCAGCAGCACCGCGCCGGTCACGCCCTGATTGTCGGCGGCCTGGGCGTACACGATGAAGCCGGGGGGGACCGTGGCGCTCTGCGACGGCGACATGATCGAGCCGGTCGGCGGGACGGTGTCGCCGGTGCCGACCTTGCGGCCGAGCCGCTCGGTCAGCAGCGCGACCGAGTTCTGGTTGGCGCGGCAGGTCGAGCCGTTGATGCCGCACGGGCGCGGCGTGCTCTCGCCGCACGACGCGACCTCGTTCTTGAACGAGCGCTCGCCGGTGTACTCGAGGTAGGTCATCGGGTCGGACGCGAGCAGCTCGTGGTCGAGGCCGAACGAGTGCGCCACCTCCTGCGCCATGATCTCGCAGGCCAGGCGGGCGTCGGCGGGGATGACCTGGGTGAACGTGAACACGATCGAGTTCTCGATCACGCTGCAGTCGGTGGTGAACGGCGACACGCCGGCGACGTTCGGGTCCATGCCGAGCAGGCCGGGCGAGCCGCCGAACACGGCCTCGATGTGCGGCACGTTGCCCGGGTCGCTCTCGACCACCGTGACGTCGTACGCCGAGAACAGGTCGCGCATGCACGACACGGTGGCCGACCAGGTGGTCGCGCTGACCGCCCACGCCGGGATCGTGGTCTGCGCCGACGCGATCGAGGACCGGTTGGTGCGGGCGTCGTTGACGCCGGGCTGCAGCGTGACGCCGTTCTTGTTGAGATAGATCACCCGGCTCTGGGCCAGCGCGGCCGTGCTCTCGGGGCGGTCGGACGGCGGCAGCACCTGGCGGGCGAACCGGAGGTCGTCGATGGTGGCCGGCCCGGCGACGAACTCGCCGTACGCCGCGGCGCCCGACGCCTTGAGCGACCGGAACTCGCCGGCCGCGAGCGCGGGGGCGAGGAGGACGACTGCGGCGGCGAGCCAGGCGTTGCGCATGGGGTCGATGAATCCACGGGCCGTGCCAGCCGCGCATTTCCCAGGGATCGATCGTAACCACTGTGATTGTAGTCAGTTACGCGAGAGACGGACGATTGCGCGAGTTGCGCAGTTTCAACGAGTTACGCCACCCCCCTGGGGGCCGAGGCGAGGGTGCGGAGCCTGGCCCCCCGGGCGGCCCGGGTGGCCGTGGCCCTGGCAGACGCCGTCCACGTGACGCGTTGGGCGCGGTGCCCGGCGTCGAGGCCAGGGCACCGGCACCCTCCTGGCGCCACGTGGGGGTGGGCCGTCGACTGGTCCTGATGAGCGAGACCGCGCGACGGCGGGCGTCGCTCGAGGACTTCCTCGGGATCCCCGAAGCCCAGCGGTTCCACGAGCTGATCGCCGGCGAGATCGTGGAGAAGGCCTCGCCGAGCGGCGAGCACGAAGGCGCGCAGGCCGGGGTCATCGGCGCCGTCCGCTCGCCCGACCAGCGTCGTGCGGGTGGTCCGGGCGGTCCGGGCGGTCCGGGCGGTCCGGGAGAGTGGTGGATCCTGACCGAGGTCGAGGTGCTGCTCGACAGCGGTGACCTCGTGCGCCCGGACGTCGTGGGCTGGCGCCGCGAGCGCAGCGTCGACCAGCCCTCCGGGTTCCCGGTGCGGCTCCGGCCGGACTGGACGTGCGAGGTGATCACCCCGCTGCGCGCGACCGACGACACGGTCAAGAGGCTCCGGATCTACCACCAG
The DNA here is from genome assembly GCA_964203225.1 of Kofleriaceae bacterium. Lineage (GTDB taxonomy): Bacteria > Myxococcota_A > Polyangia > Haliangiales > Haliangiaceae > JABFXX01. The sequence goes on along the minus strand of CAXNMK010000021.1, from coordinate 47,841 downwards.
GCCCAGATCCCGCACGACGGGCTCGTGGACACCCGCGACGCACAGCTGACCGTGATGCGGTGGAGCGCGCCGGGCGACATCACGGTGCTGACCACCGAGCGCGGCGAGATCGTCCGCCCCGAGCCGTTCGACGCGATCGAGCTCGCGGTCGGGACGCTGTTCGGCGACGACCCACCCGAGCCCGCGTGACCAGGCGGACCCGGACCGGAACGTCCCGGCGCGGCGTCGGCGTCGCGTCGACGCGGCAGCGCTCGACGAGCTGCGCGCGCAGCGCGCTGGTGCGATGCTGGAGCTGCTCCGGGGTGTTCCCGGACTGGACTTCATCCCCGAGCACGTCGCGCAACGAGCTGGGGACCGCCGGAGGGCGCGTCCGGGGCACCGTCCCTCCAGCCCGCTGCTGGTCGAGCGTCGGTCCCGGGCCGGGCCTCACGTCTGCCCAGCCGGCGCGATGCGCGAGCAGGACACCGAGCGCGAGCAGCAGCCAGGGCAGGGCGACATGCCTCATCGGTGCTCCACGTCGAGGACGACGCCGCGAATCGCGCGCTGGATCACGCGCCCTGACCCGATCGGGCGGCCGTGGTGGTCCCCGCGCGGCCCCCCGCATCGACAGGCCATGCCCACCTCGACGAGGCGTCAGCTGCCCGTCAGCACCAGGTCGAGCGCGGCGATCAACTCACCGCGATGCCCGGCGAGATTGCCGTGGGCGGCGCCCAGCTCGGTCGTGGAGATCGCGGCGAGCTCCTGGAACCCGGCGACGTAGTCGGTGCCCCGGAACGTGATCACCGGGTTGAGGCGGCGGAGCGGTGTGGCTGGATATCGGCGCTTCGGTGCCAGCAGGAACGACGACCCGCGTCGCGAGGTGCGAGAGCAGGTCCGCCTGAACGTCCAGGAGCAGCGGATCGAGCGTGCCCTTGAGGTCGGTGAGGACGTCGAACCGGGCCATCAGAACCTGCGCCGCCCATCACCGAACAGGCCACGCTTTGCCACGAGGGTGTTGTACTCGGTGAACGCCTCGCGGTTCTCCTGCAGCCATGCCTTCCCTTCCGCCGCCTTGATGGCTGCTTCGAGCGCCGTATCGACCACGTCGGACAGGTTCAGTCCGAGCTCCTTGGCGCGGCGCACCAGATCCGACCGGAGGGACAGGTTGGTCGGCGTCTTGCGAGCCAGGTTTCGCGGCGGCATGGGCGGGGCATGTGTTCTCTGCGCACATCAGGGATCGACGGCCACGAACATTCGTTCCGCCCCGCTGGTCGTCGCCCCTGGCCTCAACCCTCGGTCGTCGATGTACTTGATTCATCGTACAGATGACCATGGCCAGGACGACGAGCTTCACGCTGGGGGCGGAGCTGGAGGCGTTCGTGCGCGACCAGGTGGACAGCGGAGCCTACGCGTCCGCCACGACCGCAGGCTGCCCTCGCGGCGTCTGTGATGGGGGCCTCGCGCCGGTGATGACGTGGCTTCTGACCCCGGGCCGAACGCCCGGGTAGGACGCGCGCCGGCGGGACTCAGGACGCGCACCGTCGAGACTCGGAACCCGCGCGGCCCATCACCGACCACGCCGCGCTTCGCCACCAGCGCGCTGTTCTCGGTGATCGCCTCGCGATTCTCCGATGATCACGTGCCGCCGCAGATCGACTCGAGCTCCGCGATCTCCTTGGGGCACGCCGCCGTCAGCACCTCGTTGCCGGTCGCGGTGATCGCGATGTCGTCCTCGATGCGGACGCCGATGCCGCGCAGCGCGGCAGGGACGCCCTCGGCGTCGGGCGCGATGTAGAGGCCGGGCTCGATCGTGATCACCATGCCGGGGGCGAGCGGGCGGGCGACGCCGCCCTGGCGGTACAGGCCGACGTCGTGGACGTCGAGGCCGAGCCAGTGCGAGGTGCCGTGCATGTAGAACCGCTTGTAGGTGCCGTCCTTGATCCGCTCCTCGGCGGGGCCGGCGAGCAGGCCGAGCGTCACCATGCCGGCGGTCAGCTGCGCCACGCAGTGGTCGTGGATCTGGTCGATGGTGGCGCCGGGGCGGGCGAGGGCGATCGCGCTCTTCTGCGTCGCCAGCACGATCTCGTAGACCTGGCGCTGGGCCGGCGTGAACCGCCCGCTCGCGGGCCAGGTCCGCGTGATGTCCGCGGTGTAGTGGTCCATCTCGCCGCCGGCGTCGACGAGCACGAGCGCGTCGTCGGTGATGGTCTGGTCGTTGCGGATGTAGTGCAGGATGGTCGCGTTCGCGCCCGCGCCGACGATCGACTGGTAGCCCGGGCCGGTCGAGCCGGCGCGCTTGAACGTGTAGTCGACCAGCGCGGCGAGCTCGTACTCGGTGGTGCCGGGCCGGCCAGCGCGCATCGCGGCGACGTGGGCGGCGCACGTGATCGCGGCGGCGTGGCGGAGCAGGGCGAGCTCCTCGGGGCCCTTGTGCAGGCGCAGCTCGTGGAGCGAGGTCTGGAGATCGACCACCGCGCGCGGGGCGCCCTTGCCCTTCTTCTCGAGGCGGCGCAGCCGCACGAGCGCGGCGCCGACGAGCGCGTCCATGTCGCGATCGAGGCCGAGGCTGTGGTGGAGCTCGTCGCAGTTGGCGATCAGCTCCCACAGCTTGCCGGGCAGCTCGGCGGCGGGGTGGGCCACCTCGGCGCCGTGGCGCGCGACCGCGCCCTCGAGGCCGGCGCGCGGGCCGTCCCACACCGCGGTCTCGGGGTCGCGCGGGCGCACGAACATGACGACGCGGTCCTTGTCGGCGCCGGGCCGGAGGATCAGCGTGGTGTCGGGCTCGTCGAGGCCGGCCAGGTAGAGGACGTCGGAGTGCTGACGGAATGCGTGGTGCGCGTCGCCGTTGCGCGTGGCCTCGGGCAGCGAGTGGACGATCGCGACCGCGCGGGGCCCGAGCTTGTCCATGAAGGCCTGGCGGCGCGCGGCGTACACCTCGGGAGCGAACATGACACCCAGGGTATCGCACCCGCGGTCGTGTCAGGATGCGGCGGTGAGGACCTCCGCCGCTCGCCTGCTCGTCGCCACGCTCACGGCCACGCTCGTCGCGTGCTCGGGGAGCGCGCCGCCCGCCGCCCCCGCGCCGGTCGTGACGGCGCCGCCGTCCGTGCTCGTCGACGCGGCGATCCCGGCCGATGCCCCGGCGCCGCCGCCCGTCCCGGTCGATGCGGCCCCGGCGCCGTCGCCGTTCACGCAGGGCCCGGTCAAGGACCCGGTGTTCCGCACCGACGCGTCGGGCACCGGCGAGGAGCCGGAGGTCGCGGGTACGGGCAAGACGTTCATGGTCGCCTCGGAGTCGGCGCAGGCGACCGCGGTCGGGCGCGACGTCATCTCCGCAGGGGGCAACGCCGTCGACGCCGCGGTCGCCACCTCGTTCGCGCTCGCGGTCACGCATCCCACCGCCGGCAACCTCGGCGGCGGCGGGTTCGCGGTGGTGCGGGTGGGCAAGGGCAAGGCGCTCGCGCTCGACTTCCGCGAGACCGCGCCGGCGGCGGCCACCGCGGACATGTACATCGGTCCCGACGGCAAGCCGACCAAGGACTCGCTGATCGGGCACCGCGCGTCGGGCGTGCCGGGCTCGGTCGCCGGCCTCGCTGCGCTCCACAAGAAGCTCGGCAAGATGCCGTGGAAGGCGCTGGTCGAGCCCTCGATCAAGCTCGCGCGTGACGGCTTCACCGTCGAGCCCGAGCTCGCCGAGTCGATCGCGTACCGCGCGGACCGGCTCCAGGCGTTCCCCGCGACCGGTGCGATCTGGGTGCCGGGCGGCGTGCCACTCGCGCTCGGCGCCACGGTCAAGATCCCTGCGCTTGCCGTCGCGCTCGAGCGGATCCGCGATCGCGGCGCCGCCGGGTTCTACCAGGGCGAGACCGCCGCCGCGATCGTCGCCGAGATGGAGGCTGGCAAGGGCATCATCACGGCCGCTGACCTCGCCGGCTACAAGGTGGTGTGGCGCGAGCCGCTGCGGTTTCCGTACCGCGGCCACCGCGTGATCTCGATGCCGCCACCGTCGTCGGGTGGGCTCGTGCTCGCGATGACCGCGGGCATGCTGCGCGGCATCGACCTCGGCAAGCTGCCGTGGCACGGCGCCGACCACATCCGCACCCTGACCGAGGTGTGGCGGCGCGCGTTCGCGGCGCGCAACCAGCTGCTCGGGGATCCCGCGTTCGTCAAGGACATGCCGCTCGGCAAGCTGCTGTCGCAGGGGTACCAGGACAAGCTCGCGGCGACCATCGGGCCACGCGCGTCGAAGTCCGACGATGTCAAGCCGCTGCTCGAGGGCGACCACACCACCAACCTGTCGGTCGTCGATGGCAAGGGGATGGCGGTCGCGCTGACCACCACGCTCAACACGTCGTGGGGCAGCGGCGTGACCGTGAACGGGTTCCTGCTCAACAACGAGATGGACGACTTCACCTCCAAGCCCGGCACCGCGAACACGTTCGGGCTCGTGCAGTGGCAGCGCAACAAGATCGAGCCGGGCAAGCGGATGCTGTCCTCGATGTCGCCGTCGATCGTCGAGGGGCCCAAGGGTGAGGTCGTCCTGGTCGCCGGGGCGGGAGGCGGGCCGCGCATCATCACCGCCGTGTGGCAGACCATCTCGAACGTGATCGACTACGGCCAGAACGCCGCCGTCGCCGTCGCTCTGCCGCGCATCCACCACCAGCACCTGCCGGACGTGGTGCTGATCCAGCCAGCCTCGATCAGCCGCGAGGCCGATACGACGCTCCGCGAGCTCGGCTACAACGTCGAGCACCGGCCGTCGCCACGCGAGTTCGCCGCGGTGACCGCGATCGTGCGCACGCCGCAGGGCTGGAGCGGCACCTCGGATCCCCGCGGCGGCGGCGCCGCGATGGGCGACTGACCCGCGGGCTAGCCGCCGCGCTGCCGCTCGACGAAGTTGATCAGGTCGATGTCCGCGGCCTCGGCGAGCAGGTCCGCGCCGATCACCTCGGCGCCGCCGTCGCGTGCGAACACGAGCAGCGGGATGTCATCGAGCTCCTTGGCGGACCGCAGATCCGCGACCAGGTCGTGGACACCCTCGGACTTGAGATCGAGCAGGATCGCCCGCGGCTGGAGCGCGCGCGCGAGGCGGGAGATCTGGACCAGCGAGCGCGTCATCGACACCACAGTGTAGCCGCGCGCCGACAGCATCAGGTCCAGCTGCTGGAGGCGCGCGCGATCGTGCTCGACGATCAGCACGACACCGCGCTCCGCCTCGGGCGCCGGGGGCGGCACCAGGGGCGTGACCGGGATCGGCTGGCTCGGGTCGTGGGCGTCACGCGAGCGATAGACGGCGAGGGCGACCTTGTTGAGGAGCTCGTCGACGTTGAATGGCTTCTCCACGACCTCGCTCGCGCCGAGCTGCTGGAGGTTGACGTTGAGGCCGTGCACGGCGGTCATGATCAGCACCTGCACGCCCGTCCACGCCGGGTTCTCGCGCAGGGCCTGGAGGAACTGCCGGCCATTCATGCCGGGCATCATCAGGTCGAGCAGGATGGCGTCGGGGCGGGCGGCGGTGACCCGCTCGAGGGCGCTCTCGCCGTCGACGGCGAGGTCGACGACGTACCCCTCGTCGGACAGCACCTGGCCGAGCGTCTCCCGCACCATCGGCTCGTCGTCGACGACGAGCACGCGCCCCTCCTGCGGATTCTGCGGCATCCCTCGTCCAGCCTACCACCCCACGCGCTTTCTCCGGGCCCGCAGGCCGGTGTACGATGTGGTGGATGTCCCGGATGTCCGAGATGCCGCCGATGGCGCCACTCGCGAGCGCCTACGAAGCGCTGCGGCCCAGCATCCTCGAGCGCCTGCTCGAGCTGCGCGCCACGCTCGATCCTTCGCTCGGCCGGCTCGACGTGGCCACGGCGCGGTCCCAGATCGGTGCGGTGCTCGAGCACCTCGGCAACTTCATCGCGACCGGCGATCTCGGGCTCCACCGGGCGTTCCTGCACACGTTCCTCGCGATGCGCGCGGCCGAGGCGCAGAGCCCGGCCTCGGTGCTCGCGATGCTGGTCTCGATCGGCGACACCGCCGCCCAGGTCGCGCAGGAGCAGGGCGCCGGCACCACGGCGGGCGCCGAGCTGACCCTGCTGCTGACCCGGGTCACGGCGAGCACCGCCCGGGTGGTCAACGACCTGATCGCCGACGAGCTCGGCCGCCGGCTGGCCCAGTACCACGAGATCCTGGGCAACACCCGCGAGGGTTCGCTGTCGTGACCGCCCCCAGCACCACGCCCACCCGCGGCGCCGTGCGGGTCGCCGGCGATACCCACGTGGGCAAGGTCCGGACCAACAACGAGGACTCGCTGATCGTCGATCCCGAGCGCGGGCTGTTCGTGGTCCTCGACGGGATGGGCGGCGCCAACGCGGGCGACGTGGCCTCCCAGACCGCGCGCGACGCGATCCACGGCTTCGTCGCCGCGCGCCGGGGCTCGCTCGAGCCGCGGGCGCTGATCGAGGCCGCGATCCAGAGCGGCACCGCCGCGGTGTTCGGCGCGTCCCAGGCGAGCCCCGAGCGCCACGGCATGGGCACCACCGTGGTCGCGTGCTTGCTGGTCGACACCACCCACCTCGTGGTCGCCCACGTCGGCGACAGCCGCGCATATCTGCTGCGCCAGGGCCGGCTCCAGGCGCTGACCCGCGATCACACGATCGTCGAGGAGCTGGTCGGCCGCGGCATGCTCTCGCCCGACGAGGCGGAGCGCCACCCGTACAAGAACGTGCTGTCCCGCAACCTCGGCGCCCGGCCCGTCGCCCGCGTCGACGTGGTCGACGTCGAGCTCAAGCCCGGCGATCGCGTGATGCTGTGCTCCGACGGCCTGTATGGCTACGCCTCGGCCGACGGCATCCAGTACGTGCTCGGCTCCGGCGACGCGCCCGAGCACGTGGCACGGGACCTGATCGACCTCGCCCTGCGCGGCGGCGGCGGCGACAACGTCACCGCGATCGTGATCGAGACGCCGGCGATGGTCCCGAGCACCACCGCGATGGTGCGCAGCAGCGGGGCGATCGCCTGGTGGCAGCGCCGGCAGCGGTTCCTCCAGTTCGCGCGCGACAAGGGCCTGACCAGGAACCCGATCGTGCGCGGGCTCGAACCCGCCGACGCGCTCGAGCTGGTTGGCCTCAACCTGTGCCAGGCGATCTTCCACGACCTCGAGAAGTCGACGGGGGTGAACGTGTGGACGTTCGCCCAGAACCTCGCTGGCGGCTGGTTCGAGCAGGGCGGCGACTGGGCCCCGCTGCGCGCGATGATGGACATCCTCGGGGGCAGCGCGCGCGCGGTCGTCGACGAGCTGCGCGGCCTCGAGCCCGAGCTCGGGTTCCTGGTCGACGTCGCGGTCAGCCGCGCGCTCGTGGTGGCGGAGCTCGCGCTCGGCGGGCTCCTCGCGGAGCGGCTGCGCCACGTCGACGAGGCGCTGATCCAGCTCCACACGGCGACGCAGGCGGTCGCCGAGATCCGGGCGCACAGCACCGAGCCCCTCGACGACACGGCTGATCGGTTCATCGATAACCCGACGATCCCGTTCCTGCGCCCGGACCGCCCGGTCACCAGCACCGGCGAGACCGCCGAGGTGCGGTCGGCGATCGAGCACGTGGTCACGATCGCGCACACTCGGACGCCCCCGCGCGCCGAGCTCGCGCACCAGGCGCTGAGCGCGCTCGGGGCGGTCGCCACCGACGATGTCGCGAGCTTCAGCGCGGCGGTCCACGCCGCCCGCGACCTGTATGGCATCCGCACGGTCGACGAGGCCGGAGTGATGCCGCTGTTCGATGCGCTCGAGCAGGCGCGCATGGTCGTGACCACGAGCGTGCAGCAGCTGGCCGCGAGCGCCGGCGTGCGCACCCGCGTGCTCCGCGTGCTGTCGAGCGCGCACCAGCGGCTGGTCGGCGCGGTCACCGGGCTCGTTCTCGAGGCGGCCGCCCCGTACGCGGACCGGCTGCGCGAGGCCCAGGCGGTCACCGCCCAGCTCCGCGATCGGGTCGCCCAGGTCGAACGCAAGCGCGCTGGCCTCGAGCGGCGGCTCGCCACCAGCGCCGATGTCAGCCTGCCGTGGGGATCCCGCGGCACCACGGAGTGGTGAACATGCCGAGGACCAGCATGGTGGAGGCGGTGCGCGTCCTGCGCGACGAGGTGCTCGACACCGCCGAGAACGGGGACCGCGAGTTGCCAGGTGCCGAGGTGTTCGACGGACTGCTCGCGATGCTGGCGGTCGGCGGCGAGTCCGCGCCCGGGCTCGATCTGTCCCTGCACGACGCGGTGTCCCGGCGCCTGGCGTGGGGCGACACCGAGGAGATCGTCCTCGCCGACGCCGAGCGCGTGTTCGAGCGGGTGGTGATCGCCATCGAGCGCGCGTTTCGCGATCCCACGGACCAGGCGGTCGTCCTCGAGGCCGCGCTCCAGGCGTCATCGACCGTCGCGCGGGTGGTCTCGCTTGCCGCCGTGGCGCGCGCCGCCCGCGACCGTGCTTCGCGCATGCGCGAGGAGATGACGCAGCGCCAGCTCCGCGACGTGCTCGATCGCCAGCGCTCGGCGATCACACACCTCCAGGACGGCCTCGGCGACGATTTCGGCTGAGGCGCACCGGCTGCGGCTGAGCCGCACCGGCTGAGGCTGAGGCGCACCGGCCGAGGACCCCGCGCGCCTACTGCTCGGGTCGCGGCGGGAAGACGTAGCGGCCGCTGGCGAGGGCGGCGTCGAGCTCCGGGATGATCTCGGCGCGGGCGAGCATCAGCGTCCGCTCGATCGCTGCCTTGTGGATGGCCAGCCGCACCAGGCCGGCGATCACGAGCAGCACCAGCAGGACCACGGGGATCGGCACCACGCCGCCCGAGGCGACCAGCGCGAGGCCGCCGCCGGCTGCCATCCCGCCGAGCTTGGCCTTGCCGAACGCGGTCTTCCACTTCGTGTTCACCCCGATCGCGCCGCCGTCGTAGGACGGCCGAGTCGCGGTTTGGTAGAGCGCGAGATCGGCGGGCCCGATCAGGGCGGCGGTCTTGAACGCGGCGCCGATCGCCTCGTAGAACGTGCCCGGCATGGTCCGGCACATGATCTCGGCGTTGTTCGGCTGCGTGCGAAGCATGTTGATCATGCCGAACTTCGCGGCCGGGTAGGGGACGTTGTTCTTGAGCGTCTCGGCGACCGCGACGCCGACCATCCCGAGGCCGGCGAGCGCGAGCGCGTACGCCATCACGAGCTTCATCGCGGCGCCGGGGTCGGGCTTGTCGGGGGCCGGCGGCGCGGCCTCTCCCTGCTCGGCCTCCTGGGCGAACGCGACATCGCTGATGGCGGCGAGCGCGGTCAGCGTGAGCAGGGCGCCGAGCGCGAGGCTGGCGAGGCGGGGGCGTCGGGCCATGGTCATCCGGTGGGCAGGGGAGCCGTGATCGCGTCGACGAGCGCCGCCAGCCCGGCGTCGCGATCGACGAACCGGTGCACGAGCGGGGAGCTACCGCGGCCGCTGCTGCGCACGATGCGGCGGGCGCGGGGCTGCGAGGTGCGGAGGGGCCCCATGATCTCGGGGACGCGTGGATCGTCCGCATCGAGCTCGGCGATCACGGCGTCGAGCTCGACCCGGTGGTTCATCACCTCGCTGATACTCGCGGTGGTGGTGGCGAACAGGACGTCCCAGCCGCTCGTCACGTACAGCGCCATCGCGCCGCGCTGCCGGTGATTATCCCCGATCACGAGCACGCGCAGCCGCCGGGTCGGCTTGTCGATCGGGGCCGAGGCCCGGGCCGCGGTGGCGACCACCAGCTCCCACTCCGGCGGCGGCTCGACGAGCAGCACCCCGAGCGTCCAGCTCGGCGGGTTCGCCTCGCGGACGACGTCGCCGATCACCTCGACGGCGGTGCCGCTCGATGGCTCGAACAGCGAGATCGCGAGTCGCGTGCCGAGGGGGAGCCACGCCGCGGTGTCGAGCGACAGGCCGACGTCGGACACGTTCTTGGTCCGGCACACCACGGGCTCACCCCCGAGCAGGGGCAGGGCCCTGGCGGCGAGATCGAGGCGGTACCGAGGCGCGTGACGGGACACCGCCTTCATTCTGCCACGAATCCCTCCGCGCCGGCCCACCGCGCCGCGCGCGGACCGCACCCGGTGAGCGGACCGAGTGACTGTGAAACCGTCTCGAATCGGGGAGGGAACCCTGCGCGGCTTGCCGCGTAGGGCGGGGCGGAGCCCCGTGGAACAGCGATCGCGCGGTGTGGGTCGCTTGACCACGTGGGGGCTGCGGGCCAAGGTGCCTGGGATGATGCCTGGGTCCCGGCTCCTGCCTCTCGCGCTGCTGATGGCGCTCGCCCCTCCTGCCGTGCACGCCGAGGACACGATCACGATCGTGACCCCGGGCGAGCGCACCACCGAGAACAAGCTCCTCCTCGGGGGGCTGGTCGCCGGGGCGGCGGTCGTGTCCGGGCTCGGCCTGTACTTCCACCTCGACGGCAAGAGCGCCTCGGACAAGGTGTCGTCGGACGTGTTCGGGGGCGAGGCGTGGACCGCCGACGACGCCGCGCTGTTCGCCCACGCCGAGCGTTCGCGCACCCGGGCGATCGTCGCCTACAGCGTCGGAGGGGCCCTGCTGGTCGGCGCGGTCGTCGCCCTGATCGTCACCGAGCCGCCCTCCGAGACCACCGTGCTCCGTCCCCGCGCGGCGCGCGCGGTCCCGACCGTCGGCCCGGCGGCGGGTGGCGCGGTCCTCGGCGGGATGTGGAGCTTCTGATGCGCACCTCGTGGATGGCCCCGCTGATCGCCACGCTCGCGCTCGCTGCGTGCACCCCCGAGGTCACGCCGGGCGCGTACCTGTGCGGTCCCGAGCAGCTGTGCCCCGACGGGTTGGCCTGCAATGGTCCGGACGCGGTGTGTGTGCTCGCCAGCGCGGCCCTGCCGTTCGCGTGCGACCCCGACACCAACGAGATCGAGCCCAACGACGAGCGGTCCGCCGCGCAGCCCCTGCTCGGCGGCACCCCCGGGTGTGTGACGCCCGTGACCGACGTGCTGGGGTGCTCGCCGGAGGGCGACGCCGCGGACTGGTACCAGTTCACGAGCGCGGACAACTGCACGGCCGTCGGGGTGGACGCGCGGCTCGTGTTCTCGACCGCGTTCGAGGCGCTCACGCTCGTGCTGCTCGACGAGGCCGGCGCGGAGGTCGTGGCCGCCACGCCGTGCGACAACGACCCCGCCGACGATGGAGAGACCCGCCTGTGCGTGAAGGCGCCGATCACGCCCGGCGCGGCCTACGCCCTCCGGGTGGTGCCGTCCACCGAGGGCGCGTGCGAAGGCGCGTGCGCCTACAACCGCTACTCGCTGAGCGTCCGCCTCGACACGCCCTGAACCCCGTGAGCGCGCGACCGGCGCCATCGGCCGCCCGCCGGGGGCCCGATCCAGGGTAGCGTCTCGCGTGGCCGCGCTGACCTGGTCCTGGTTGTGCCTGCCGTACCTGGTGCTCGCGCTCGCGCTCGCCACGGTCGCGGTGCTGGCGGCCCTGGTGCGCGGGGACCGCGTGCTGCGGCTCGGCGTCGCGGGCGCGGCGATCACGGTCCTGCCGTGGTCGATCTGCTCGACGGTGTCGGCGTGCACCAGCGATCCCGATCTCGCGACCCGCCTGCTGCGCATGGGGTTCGGCCCGGTCTCGCTGGTCGGCGCGAACTTGCTGCTGGTGCTGCTCGGGGTCAGTGGCCAGCTCGAGCGCTACCGCTGGATCGCGCGCCTGGCGGCGGCGATCGGCACGGTGCTGCTCGCGCTGTGCTGGGGCACGCCGTGGATGGTACCGGGCGTGCAGCGCCTGCCCTCGGGGCTGCTCTACACCCAGGCCGGCCCGCTGACCGGGCTGACGGTCTCGCAGTTCGCGGTGTGGCTGATCGTCGGCAGCGTGATCGTGCGGCGATCGGGCACGCGTGGCGAGCGGCGGGGCGTGGCGCGGATGCTGCTGATCGTGTTCGGGCTGTGCGCGTTCGGCTCGCTCGATCTGCTGCTCGTCCACGGCGTGTGGGGGAGCTATCCGATCGTGTGGTTGCCGGCGCTGCTCGCCGCGGTCACCGCGATCTTCATGGTCACCCGGACCGACCTGCTGCGGCCGCAGGGCATCGACCAGGGCGTGCTCGCGGAGCTGCTCGGCGGCGCGGTCGCCACCGTCGTGGTCGGCATCCTCGCACTCGCCCTCGATGGCGGCGAACCGCTCTCGCTGGTGTGGCTCGCGACGATCGTGTGGACGATCGCCCTCGCGGTCACGTGGATGCTCGACGCCCAGCGGCCGGTGCGGGTCGCCGGGCAGCGCGCGCTCGAGGAGTTCGTGGCGCGGATCGCCGACATCGAGCAGGAGCTGGTCGTCGCCGAGCGTCTCGCCGGTCTGTGGCGCTCCGTCGGCATCGAGGTCCGCGCGGTGTGGCGCATGGAGGGGGACCAGCTCGTCGACATCACCTCCGGCGCGCGGTGGCCCCTCGCGCCCGAGGTCGCCGGCTGGCTCGCCACCCACGGCGACGCGGTGGCGCCTGGCGATCTCGCCACCCTCCGCCTCGGCGCTCTGCGCGCGCCGCTCGAAGCGCTGGTCGCCACGCACGGTGCGACGCTGCTGGTACCGCTCGTCGATCGTGGCGCGCTGGTCGGCCTCGTCGAGGCGGATCACCAGGCGGCCCTGCGCGAGGCCGAGCGCGGCCTGGTGCTGGAGTCGGCGCGCGCGGCCGCCCGGGCCGTGACCTACGCGGCGCTCGCGCGGGCCGCGGCCGAGGAGGGCGAGATCGCGCGCGAGGTCGAGGTCGCGCAGGCGATGCGGCTGCAGGCGACGTCGTCGCGCGACGACGAGCTCGGCCGGTGGAGCGTGGCGGTCGAGTATCGCAGCGCGGCCCAGACGACCGCCGCTGCGTGGTCCGCCGCGCTGCTCGGCGATGGCCGGCTCGCGGTGCTCGTCACCGAGGCTCAGGCGCATGGCGTCGCCTCCGCGCTCGCGACCGCCGCCCTGACCGGCGCGTTCTCCGCGGCCACCAGCGGGGAGGTTGCCGTCAGCCTCGACGAGCTGGTGGCCAGCCTGCGCGCGAGCGCGGATGGCGTGATGCGGGTCGGCGAGCCGATCGCGGCGTTCGTCGCGGTGCTCGACGCGGTGCTCGACGCGGTGCTCGACGCGGATGTCCAGCGCATCGGGTGGGCGAGCGCGGGCCATCCCGGCGCGTTCGTGATCGGCGCGGTCGCCTACGATCTCGCGAAGGTCCCGCAGGGCTCGCAGAGCGGCCGGCGCCCCGCGCTGATCGCGCTCGGAGGCGGCAGCGGCGCGCCCAGCGCCAGCCTGCAGATGGCGACCCGCGGCGAGACCACGCTGCCCCTCGACGGGCTGCTCGTGATCGCGTCGTCGGGGGTGCGGGGAGAAGACGACGCGGCGTTCCGGGAGGCGCTTCGCGATCAGGCGCCGGCCGGCCCGCGCCTGGCCCAGTTGCTCGTCGACGGCGCCCTCCGCCGTGGCGAGCCCCGCGAGGATCTGCTCGCGGTCGTGGTGCGGCTGCGGTCGTTCCGGCCGAGCGGCGCGATCGGCTAGCGCGCCTCGGGCGGGCGATCGTCGTCGATCACGAGCTTGAGGCCGGCGGGCAGGGTGTCGCCGAGGGCGACGCGCTCCTCGCGAGCCTCGAGCGCGACCACCTGCTCGATCAGCACGGCGGCGCGGTCCCCGCCCGGCATCGCGCGCACGGCGGCGGTGAGCGTGGTGCGGGTGGCCTCGTCCAGATCGCGCGTGCGATCCCCGGTGCGCCGCGCGAGCTGCGCGAGCGGGAATGCGACCTTGTCGGGCTCGGGCCAGTCCCAGGCGACGAGCTGCGTCACCCACGCGCGGACCTTGGCCGGGGCGACCACCGCGTTGAGCGGCCCGTACAGCGGCACGCGCGCGCCGACGCGGGACAGCGCCCACAGGTGCGTGCCGTCCTCGCGGCCCTTGCGGGTCTCCATCCGGCGCATCAGCTCGTCGCCGAGCTTGAGCTTGCTGCCCACGGCGATCCGCTCGAGGCTGGCGACCACGCGCCAGATCTCCGCGAGCTCCTGCTTGCTGGCCTTGGCGTCGGCGAGCTTCTTGGCCTGCAGCGTGTTGGGCAGCAGCAGCCTGGACAGCCGGTCGTAGAACTGGTCCTGCTGGCCCTGGGACAGGCCCCCGGCGATCCGCCGCCACACGATCCACCAGCCGAGCTTGTTGGTCTCGCTCTTCGGGAACACCAGGTTCTCGTTGAATACGCCCCACATCACGCGGGCGCGCCAGGTGTCGAGCGGCGCGCCGGTGCCGGGGCGCAGCAGGAAGCCGGCGAGGTTGAGCCAGCGCTGCTCGTGATCGGCGGTCTTCTTCCGATCGGCGGCGACCTCGATCAACGCGTCGAACAGCGCGCGCGCGGTCATCATCGACCAGTCGTCGCGGCGGGCTTCGAGCAGCATCTCGAGGTCCTTGGTCAGCGTGGCGAGCCCGTCGCCGGTGCGGAACGCGGCCTGGACCCGCGCCTTCGCGGTCTCGGTGGCGGGGTGGGGGGCCGCGTCGGCGGCGTCCTTGCCGGTGGGCGCGGCGCCGCCGGAGCGCATGTCGAACGCGAGCTTCCAGGTCTCGCCGGTGGCCTCGCGGTCCACGCAGTAGATCTCGAGCGCGCCGAGCTCGGTGATGTGCACCTCGAGGCGGACCGTGACCTCGCCGCGGCCGCGCGCGCGCAGCACCGAGACGATCGGCGGCAGCTCGAGCAGGTCGGAGCCGTCGTCGAGGGTCTCGGCCTGGCCATCGCCGATCGGGACGAGCGCGCCCGGCTGGTCCGCGCGCGTGCTCGATGAGTACAGGCGGAAGCTGACCGGGCGGTTGGTGACGAGCTGGAAGTCGCGCGCGAGCTGGATCCGGGCGCCATCCTCGAGGCCGGGCGGGGCGAGGCACACGGCGAGCCGCGCGTGCGCGCTGTGGCCCGCGCCGCTCGCCTCGACGCCCACGTAGAACGCACGCGGCGTGCCGCCCTTGATGCGGGCCGCGAGGCCGCGCCGCACGAGGCCGTAGCAGGCGGCGCCCTGGGCGACCGCCATCTCGGGCATCGGCGTGGGCAGTTCGCGCGGGGCGCCGTCCTGCCACTGGCCGATCTGGGCGAGCACGCGCGCGCGCAGCGAGGGCGGCGTCATCGCACCGCCGTTGAACAGCACCGCGTGCACGTGGGTCGCCTCGTGGCGCGCGAGGAACGCGGCGAGGTGTCGCGTGACCGCCGGATCACTCGCGTACGGCAGGCCGAATTCCTGGAGCCCGCCGCGGCCGCGGGCGAGCGGCGCATCCTTGGCGACCAGCGGGAAGAACCCGTCGAACAGCACCTGGTGCAGCTCGGCGCGCGTGACCTCGTCGCGCAGCGTGCCGCCGATCAGCTTGGCGCCGCGGCTCTGCACCACGATCGGCGCGGCCTCGGGCGGCGCGTCGCCGAGCAGCGTCTCCTTGGCGAGCCGGCACGCGTGGACCAGGCCATGCCACTGGAGCGCGTCGAGCTTCTTGCCGCTCTTGCCGATGATGCGCTGCTCGACCAGCTTCGCGAGCGTGAGGTCGAGGTTGTCACCGCCGAGCAGCAGGTGATCACCGACCGCGGTGCGCGTGAAGCCATCACCGCTGGCGTCGACCTCGATCAGCGTGAAGTCGGTGGTGCCGCCGCCGACGTCGAACACCAGGATTCGCTCGCCCGGCGCGAGCCCCTTGTGGCCCGTGGCTCCCCGCGCATCGATCCAGGCGTAGAACGCCGCCTGAGGCTCCTCGAGGAGGACCACCGGCGGCAGGCCGGCCTTGCTCGCGGCCTGCAGCGTCAGCTCGCGCGCGGCCTCGTCGAACGAGGCGGGCACGGTGACGAGGACCTCCTGGTCGGCCATCGGGGCGCCCGGGTGGGCATGGTCCCACGCATCGCGGAGGTGGCCGAGCACCAGCGCCTGGGCCGCGACCGGGGACAGCTTGGGGCCGTCGCTGTCGCCCCACGGCAGGATCGCGGCCTGGCGATCGACGCCCGGGTGGCACAGCCACGACTTCGCGCTCGCGATCATGCGCGACGCCATGCGCGCGCCCTGGTTGCGCGCGAGCTCGCCCACCACCGGCCGCAGCTCGGTGGACACCGCGGCCTGGATGTCGCGCGCGACCGGCGCCACCACCCGCCACGGCAGCGACGTCTCGTGCGGCGCGAGATCGATCTCGCCCGCGAGGTACACGAACGACGGCAGCTGCCGGCGCGGCGCGACCTCGCCGGGCGCCACCAGCTGCGGCACCTCGAACACCCGCACGCGCGGATCGGCCGCGGCGGTGTCGACGGACGCGACCGCGGAGTTGGTGGTTCCGAGGTCGATGCCGATCAGGTAGCGCGCGGGCACGACGGCTCGTACGTACCGCAGATCCGGGACGCCCGGACAGGCCTGGATGGCCCGCATCCGCCCGGCTCACTCGGGGCAACCGTCAGGCCGTCGCCGACGCCGGCACCCACGTGCCGTGGAACGTGATGGGCACGTGGTGGTCGAGCCACACCCGCGCCACCGGCCCGTCGGGGATCCGCGCGGCGTCGTAGATGGCCACGAACGCCCGGTCGGTGGTGTGGCCGAGCGCGAGGAGGTGGCCCGGGCCGTCCGCCGCGGCCTGCCCGGCGGGCTCGGCGGCGACGAACAGCGCCTCGGTGATGCACTGCCCGGCGGGCAGGGCGTGGCGGGTCACGCGTCCGCGCGCATCGATGGCGCCGATCGCGGCGAGATCGCCGAGCACCACGTATGTGGTGGCGCCCGCGGTGCCCTCGCGCCCGGGTGCGACGGTGGGAAACTCGCACGGCTGGTCGCACAGGGGCTCGCTGCGGAGCCTGCGGGCCGCGAGGTCGATGGTGGCGCGGTGGAGCGTGCCGTTCTCCACGACGGGGGCCGCGCTGCCCGGACCCTGGTGGGCACCGAGCGCGCCGAGTTCACCGAACGAGCGGAAGTCCGGGTACCGCACGTGGTCGATCACGAGCTCGCCCCCCCGCGAGAACGCGTTCGCGAAGTGCCACTGGAAGAACGGCGCCACGGTGAACCGGATCACCTCGGCGGGCCGGTCGATCGGCACGCAGATCACCTCGGTGCCGTGCTCGGGCTGCCAGCGGAACAGGTCCGCGAAGGCGCCGCGCGCGGTGAGGACCCGGGCGACGTCGACGCGCACCGGTGACACGAAGAACACCAGGTGCGTGTCGGTCGCGATGAAGTCGTGCAGCATCGGCGGCCCGGCGAGCGGCACGCTGCCGAGCCGGCGCGCAGGGCCGACGTCCGGAAGCTCGTAGAGGTGGAGCTGGGTCACGCGGCCGTAGCCGAGGCCGAACGCGTACGTCGCTGCGCGGGCCGCGACGCGGTGCGGGTGAGCGGTGAGCATGCCCCGGACGCAGCCGAGGTCGGTCTCGCCGAGGGTGTGGAGGTCCCGCGGGTCGACCTCGGTGGGCAGGCCGGCCTCCATCAGCGCGAACAGCCGCCCCTGCCACGCGAGGACGCTGGTGTTCGCGGTGTTCTTGTCCTCGCCGCGGACGAGGTTTCGCAGCCGGCGCGGCCACGGCGCCCTGGTGCCGTACAGCATCGCCCCGGCGGCGCGCTCGCGGACGAGCCCGGCCGTGGCGTGGATCCGCGCCGCGCCCAGCGCTGCACCGTCCGCAAACCGGACCGCTGTGACCGCGCCGTCCCCCTCGAACGGGTGACCATAGCGGCGGCCGGCGACGCCGAACTGCCCGGGCCCGTTGCGGTACAGCGTGCCTCGCAGGCTGGCGGGCAGCGCGCCCTCCACGGTCAGCGGCTCGAAGCCGTGCTCGCGGGGCAGGTCGCGCGAGAACAGGCCGTGGATCAGCGTGCGCCCCGCGGCGTCCGCCGGCGGGAGCGGGACCGTGGGCGCGGCCCCCGGCGCGGCCGGCGCGGTCGACGCGGTCGACGCGGTCGACGCGGTCGACGCGGTCGACGCGGTCGACGCGGACCCGGCGTCCACGCTCACCACGGCTTCCGGCCGATCTGCGCCACGATCGCGTCGATGAACGCCGCCCCGTCGACCTCGGCATTGCCCGTGATCGGCGAGCCCTCGCCGTGCTTGGTGTGGCGGGTGCCATCGCGCTCGCACAGCAGCGTGCGCGTGGACGCCGTGGAGATCACGTACTCCTGCTCGAGCGTGAAGTACCGCGACATCGCGAGATCGCTGACCTTCGCGACGATGCCGGCGAAGTACGCCTCGCCGGGCTCGCGCGGCGCGGGCAACTCGACCACGCCGATCCGCAGCCCATCTCGCAGCGCGGACACCAGCGTGGGCACGTGGGTGAGGTGGGCCTGGGCCCAGACCGCGTCGAAGAAGTACTTCTCCTTGCGCTCGATCACCCCGAGCAGCGAGCCCGCCGACTTCACCCGGAGGAGGTTCGGCAGGAACGTGTGCGCGAGGGCGTAGGTCGGGCTGGTGATCATGGGGCGATGCCAGGCCGGTTACGAGGTCAGCGCGCGCGGATCGTCGTAGATGTCATCGACGGACAGCCGGCACCCGATCGATGTCAGCTCCACCTGCTGCCCTGCCAGGCCGCGCGCGGCGAGGGGCCAGCCGTCGGTGTCGTCGCCACCTGCATCACCGGCCGGGCCCCGCCGGAATACCTCGATCAGCCGCTCGCGGTGGGACACCAGCACGTACTCCTGCAGGCTGGGCAGGCGGCGGTAGCGCGCGAACTTGCGACCGCGGTCGTAGCGCTCGGTGCTCGGACTCGTGACCTCGACGATCACCAGCGGGTTGTGCAGCGCGTGTGGATCGGGGCCGCGGCTGACCGACGGCCCGCACACCACGGACACGTCGGGGTAGGTGATCACGTTGGCGGCCTCGACGTGGACGCGCGCGTCCGAGGTCAGCACCACACACGGGCGGCCAGCGGCGCGCAGCAGGTTCGACAGCGTCACGATCACCGCCGAGGCGAGCCGTGAGTGCTCGAGCGTGCCGCCGCTCATCGCGCGGATCACGCCGTCGATGAACTCGTGCTTGATCTCGGAGTGCTCCTCGACGTGGACGTAGTCGGCGATGGTCTGAACGGGGCCGTCATCACCGTGATTCATGACGGCGAGTATAGCGCGGCCCTGGCTCATCGCAGCGCCCCACCGAACGTGCCCCGGACGCCGGCGCCTTCCCACGCGCCGGTCTGCAGCGTGTCGATCTGGCCGTCGCGATCGGCGTCGACCGCGCGCGCCGAGCCGTGGGCCGACAGCATCAGCGTCACCTCACGCGGCATCCGGCCGTCGATCTCGGCCGCCGCGGCCGCGAGACCGAGCGTGCACGCGCGCGCGTACAGCCCCGTCGAGCCGATCGCGAGGTGCTCGGCGAGCAGGGCGCCCAGCCGCTCGCAGTCGACCAGCGCGGCGAGCGCACCGCCGAGGTCGATGGCGTCCGGCACCACGGCGGGGATCACGGCGCGGTCGAACCCGAGCCGCAGCAGCTGGCTGTAGTCGAGGCGCAGCGCGTGATCGCTGATCACCGCGCGCAGCTCGGTGCTGGCCGGCGTGGTGCGGGTCTCGAGGGTCGCCTGCGCGGTCACCGACACGCGCGGCATGTCGACCACCCGCCCCGCGAACTCGAGCGCCGTGAGCGTCCGGCGCGCCCCGCCCTGGGCGTCGATGTCGAGCTCCTCGCGCGTGCCGAACTGCGTGGCGATCGTGGTGAGCCCCGCCGCGAGGGCGCGCACACCGGGGGCGAGCCGGGGCGCGATGTCGTCGACGTGGCCCTGGAGATAGGCGGCGATCGACGGCGCGAGGAACTGCGCCACCCACCGGACGTCGCCGTCGGGCAGGCGGCTGACCACGAGGTCGACCAGGTAGCGGCTCGGATCGTCGGGGCCCGCGGTCGCTTCCGCGAGCGCCGCGAGGACGTCCGCCACCTCCGGCGGGGCCTCCTCGAGCGTGTACGTGCTCTGCAGGGCGAACCGCCCGTGCAGGTCGGTCACCGGGGCGAGCGGCGGGCCAGCGTCGGGGCCGGCGAGGGGCTCGTCTCCGCAGGCGGGGAGCGCGAGGAGGGCGGACAGGGCGAGGGACGTGAGCGCGAGGCGGTTGGACATGCGCGGCACCCACTGCGGCCGGCGTGCCGGGCCGTGGCGCCGCCAACCCCGCGAATGTCCTCACGCCGGCGCGCCATGTCCGGCCGGCGCGTCCGGGCCTCGGCCGCCCTCGTCCGGAACCCGGACGACCGCGCTACTCGCGCTCGCGGACCGAGTACTCGAGCTTCCAGCGGCCGCGGCCATCGCGCGCGACGCACCACAGCTCGAGGGTGCCGAGCTCGGTGACGTGCGCCTCGAGGCGGACCGGCACGAACTCGCCGGGCGTGCGCTCGCCGTCGGCGGCGACGTGCTTCTCGACGGGGTCGAGCTCGGCCAGGCCCGGGGCGTCGGCGTCGATCAGCGCGCCGGCGCCATCGTCCTTGCGGTTGGCCGCGGCGAAGAACCGGAAGTTCGACGTCTCGCCGACCACCAGGCCGAGCTCGTCGTCGGGCAGCTCGACGGTGGAGCCCTCCTCGAGGCCCGCGGGCGCCACGCACAGCGCCTTCACCGGCGGGGCGAACCCGGGGATCGCGGGCATCGCGCTCTCGATGCCGATGTAGAACGACCGCGCGGTGCCACCGCGGATCCGCACGCCCTTGCCGCGCCGGACCTGGCCGTAGTGCGCGGCGCCCAGCGCGACGGCGAGATCGAGGTCCGCGCCCGCGAGGATCTGGACGTCCTTGCCCGACCACGCGCGGAGCAGGCCGACCACGCGCTCCTGGAGCTTGGGCGCCTTCATCACGCCGCCGTTGAACAGCACGGCGGTGGGCATCCGCCCGAACCGGCCGAGGAACTCGGCGAGGTGGCGGGTGATCGCGGGATCGTGGGCGTAGGGCAGGCCCATCTCGCGGAGACCCGCCGAGCGGCGCTTCTGCGCCAGCGCGCCTGCCTCGACCTGCGGAAAGAACCCCTCGACGAGCATCTGCTCGGCCTGCTCCCGCGTGATCTCGGCCTTCATCGTGCCGCCGATCAGCTTGCTGCCGCGGCCGAGCACGGCGACCGGGACCGCCCTGGGCGGCGTGTCGCCGAGCAGCTGCTCCTTGGCGCGGCGGCATGCGTGCACGAGCGCGCGCTGCTGGAGCGCGTCGAGCGCCTTGCCCGCGTCCGTGATCTGCCTGGTCGCGATCGCGGCGAGCGCGAGGTCCATGTTGTCGCCGCCGAGCAGGATGTGATCCCCCACGGCGATCCGCTCGAGCGACAGGCTGCCCTCGTGCTCGGCGACCTCGATCAGCGAGAAGTCGGTGGTGCCGCCGCCGATGTCGAACACGAGGACGACGTCGCCGGGCGCCAGGTCCTTGCGCCAGGCATCGCCGCGCGCGGCCAGGTACGCGTAGAACGCGGCCTGCGGCTCCTCGAGGAGCGTGACCTTGTCGAACCCGGCCTCGCGGGCCGCGACCACGGTGAGCTCGCGCGCCACCGGATCGAACGACGCGGGCACGGTGACCAGCACGTCCTGCTCGTCGGCAGGATCGTCGGGGTGGGTGTCGTCCCACGCGGCGCGCAGGTGCGCCAGGTAGCGCGCGCTCGCGTTGACCGGCGACACGCGCTCGCCGCCCTCCATGTCCTTGTCGAGCTCGCGCTGCGCGCCGCGGAACGGCAGCACCTGCGCGGTGCGGTCGATCGAGGGGTTGCACAGCCACGACTTCGCGCTCGACACCAGGCGGTGCGGCAGCTCGGCGCCGCGCTCGCGCGCGAACGTGCCGACCGTGTAGCGCAGCGGCGTGGACCACGGCAGCTGGAGCTGGCTGGCCGGCACCTCGAGCTCGCTCGGGAGCAGGAGGAACGAGGGCAGGGTGGGACGCTCGGCGGTCTCGCCGGGGCCGACCACCTGGTTGATGCCGAGCGACCGCGCCGGCTCGTCGTCGCTGGCGACGGCGAGGGCGGAGTTGGTGGTTCCGAGATCGATTCCGAGGATCTTCATGCGCCGAGCTCGACTTCCGCGGGCGCGATCACCGTGCGATCGACGCCATCCGCCAGCTGAGGGAGCGTTGCCTGTACCACGCGCCACCCATGGTGGCGAAGCGTGCCCTTGAACGGCGGCTCGCCCCGGGCCTCGCCGATCAGCCGGATCTCCGCCGGGTCGAAGCCCTTGGGCACGGCGACCTGGGCCTCCTCCTCGCCGGGCATCACGGGCTCGAGCGTCAGGTGCTGCGCGAGCACCTTGCCGCAGCCGCGGTGGACGTCGCGCGCGGCCGCGCCGATGTCGGCGTCGGAGAACCCGTCGAGCGGCTCGCGCAGGAAGTCGACGAGCCGGCCCTCGCGCTGGAGCAGGGCGAGCAGGGCGAGCGCGCCGTCGCGGTGGTTCTGCGCGGTCGACGCCTTGCGGTCCTCGGCCTTGGCCGCGGCCTTGGCCACCTCGTTCGCGGCCTTCTCGACGGCCTTCTCGGCCTTCGCGGCGGCCGCCGCGGCGTCGACCACCTTGGGTTCCGGGGTGGAGGACGGCAGCTGCCTGGGCGGCGCGGCGCCCTCCGGCAAGAAGGCGACCGCCTCCGCCGGGAGCTTCCTGCCAAACAGGATCCGGACGAAGCAGAGGAACGCGAGCAGCGGATGCATCGGGGGCGCGATCTAATGAGGCCCTCCTGTCCGGCACAAGGCCGCTCCGCGAAAACCACCCGATCGGCGGGGCCCAGGTCTCGAATATCTGAGAGTCAATCCTGTAAGTGTGCGAGACTGCTCTCCTCGGATCGTGGCTCGACCCTTGCTCAACGGAGCTTCACCATGAACAGACTCGGCTTGCTCGTCCTCATCGCCCTCGGCGGCTGCGACCTGTACTTCGGGGATGGTGACGACGATCCGTGCGCCTACGATGGCTACGGGACCCTCGCCGAGCCGAACATGCTCCGCAACCCGTACACCGGCACCTGCGAGGCGTTCGGCGGCTACTACCCGCCGTGCGACGACACGTGCGGCCCGTGCGCGTCCCCGCCGCAGGGTGGCGACCCCGATGAAGACGTGCCGCCCCCCCTGCCGCAGGATGGCGGCAGCGCGCCGGGCACCCCGGACGGCATGACCGGCACGGGCTCGGGCGGCTCCGGTGGATCCGGCACCGCGGACCTCGCGCCCGCTGCCGAACTGGGCGCAGTGCTACTCGAGCTGCGACGGCCTCGACGAGCGCTCGTGCATCGCGCAGGCCGGCTGCCAGGCCGCGTACGACGAGTACGGCCCGTACGCCGACGCGCCGGGCGTCCAGAACTTCAAGGGCTGCTGGGCGATCGCGCCGGCGATCACCGAGCTGGATGTCAGCTGCTGGGTCCTCGGCGCCGAGGCGTGCTCGCAGCGCGAGGACTGCTCGCCGTACTTCTCGACCGGCGCGCCGAACGAGCTGGTGGCGCCCGAGTTCGTGCGCTGCGCCCCCGAGCCCACCACCCGCGGCTGCGATCTAATCGACTGCGGCCAGGGCTCGCACTGCGAGGAGCAGTGCTACCCGTGCGACGGCCAGAATGGCCCGTGTGACGCCGCGTGCGCGCCGATGTGCGTGCCGGACAGCTACTCGTGCGCGAACGTCGACTGCGGCCCTGGCTACACCTGCGTCGAGCAGTGCGACACGATGGATCCGACTGCGGGCGGCATGCTGCCCCCGGGCCAGTGCTACCCGACCTGCGTCCCGACGACCACCGGCGACCCTGGCGCCTGCACCGGCCCGATCACCTGCCTGACCGGCGAGCCGGCGTGCCCGACCGGCACCGTCGCCGGCATCCTCGACGGCTGCTGGACGGGCTACTGCATCCCCGCGGCTGCGTGTGGTCCCGCGGATCCCGGCACCTGCGGCCAGGCCACCTGCGACGCGGCGCCGCCCGCGTGCCCGGCGAACACCGTGGCCGGCATCGGCGCCAGCGGCTGCTACACCGGCTACTGCATCCCGGCCAGCGCGTGCCCGGCCGCGCTGTGCGAGGCGCTGACCACCGAGAGCGCGTGCGCGGCGCGGTTCGACTGCGCCGCCGTCTACACCGGCGACAACTGCACCTGCACGCCGACCGGGTGCAGCTGCACCGATCTGGCGTTCGCGCGCTGCGCGAGCTGGGGCGACCAGCCCATGCCGCTCTGAGGCGGCGGCCCGCGCCCTGAGCACGGGCGGCGCAAGCTCGACCAGGGGAGCGGACGTGCGGACCCTGCGCCGCGTGCCGCGTGCCGCGTGGGGCGGGGACGGCGACGGCGCCGGCGACCCCGTCGGCCTGCGCGGCGTGTGAGCTGCCCGCGACCTGGAACATCGCGGGCGGCGCCCTGACAGGGTATGCTTTGCCCGTGGGTGACCGGGTCTTCGACGACGACCGGCCGACGGTCGATCTGGGCCCGCTGCCGCCCGATACCGACCTCGGGGGCGATGATGACCTCGGGGGCGATGACGATCTCGAGGGCACTGACGCCGGCCACGCCACGGTCGCGGGCCGCCGCGGTCCCGCCCACGGCGCGGATCTCGGCCCCGACGACGACCACGCCAGCCACGGCGCGGACCTCGGCCCCGACCCGGAGCCCACGCGCTCGCTCGCGGCGGTGTCGCCGCCGAAGCTGCCGGATCCGGTCCACCACCTCCCCACCCAGCAGCTCCCCCTCCGCGGGGCCAAGCCCGCCTCGCGGTCCGCCGCGTCGATGACCAAGCTGTCCGAGTCGAGGACCACGTCGTCGCCGGTCGAGGCAATGCGGCACGACGAGATCGAGCGTGCGCGGGTGTTCGTCAAGGTCGCCCTCGGCCTGTGCATCACCGGGGCGATCGCGGCGCTGGTCGCGCGCGGCGAT
This sequence comes from Kofleriaceae bacterium, assembly GCA_964203225.1. Lineage (GTDB taxonomy): Bacteria > Myxococcota_A > Polyangia > Haliangiales > Haliangiaceae > JABFXX01. The sequence continues at coordinate 23,140 of CAXNMK010000021.1, read as the reverse complement.
GCGATCGCGCAGCGCACCGTGGTGATCGGGTCGGGGCTCGGCGCGCTCGGCGCGCTCTGGATCCTGCTGATCGTGCGCGACGCCGCGTCGTACGCGCAGCGCCAGCTGCTGGTCCCGTCGCTGATGCTGGTCGCCGGCTCGATGTCCGGCGTCTACTACTGGGGCATCGCCTCGCCGGTGGCCGCGATGCTGGTCTACGGCATCTACTTCTTCAGCCTCGGCGCGGACCGGGGGGTCTCCCTCGCGATGTACCTGGTGATCGCGGTCAGCCACGGCGGGCTGGCATTCGCCGTGGTCACCGGCCACCTCGTCGACCGCGGCGTGATCTCGATGGGGGCGCTGGCGCTCGAGAACCAGGTCGCCCTGTTCGTCATCATCGAGTCCCTCTACTTCATCGCGTTCCTGACGGCGCGGCTGTCGCAGAGGGTCACCCTCGAGGCGATGAACAAGCTCGAGTCCGCGGTGCGCGGCATGGCCCAGCGTGACGCGCTGCTCGCCGAGGCCCGCGCCGAGCTCGATCGCGCCCTCAAGATCGGTGGCCCGGGCCGGTTCACGGATCAGGTGGTCGGTGGGTTCCGGCTCGGCGTGCTGATCGGGCGCGGCGGCATGGGCGAGGTCTACGAGGCGCACGGCGAGGCCGACCGCCGCGAGGCCGCGGTCAAGCTGCTCCACCCCGGCACGCTCGCCGACCCCACCTCGGTGCAGCGGTTCATCCGCGAGGCCGAGATGGCAGCGCGGCTCGACACGCCGTACGTGGTGCGGGTGCTCGCGGTCGGGACCACCGCCGGCGAGATCCCGTTCATCGCGATGGAGCGCCTGCGTGGCCACGACCTCGCGCACCAGCTCCGGCGGCAGCGCCGGCTCCAGCTCCCCGCGGCGCGCCAGGTGATCGCGGAGGTCGCGCTCGGGCTCGAGGCAGCGCGGGTCGCTGGCATCGTCCACCGCGACCTCAAGCCCCACAACGTGTTCCTCGCCGAGGTGGCGGGCAGCCACACCTGGAAGATCCTCGACTTCGGCGTCAGCAAGGCCGGCGGCTCGGGCACCCTGACCAGGGGCCACATCGTGGGCACGCCCGCGTACATGGCGCCCGAGCAGGCGCGCGGCGAGGACGTGGACCACCGCGCCGACGTGTACTCGCTCGCGGCGATCCTGTTCCGCGCCGTCACCGGCCACCCGGCGTTCACCGGCAAGGACGTGCCGACCACGCTGTACGAGGTCGTCTACCGGATCCCGACGCAGCCGTCGATCCTCGCGCCGGTCCCCGCCGACGTCGATCGCGTGATCGCGCTCGGCCTCGCCAAGGACCCGCGCGACAGGTTCGCGACCGCCGCCGAGCTCGCCGCGTGGTTCACCGCCGCCGTCGACAGTCGCCTCGATCCGGAGCAGCGGCGGCGCGCCGACGAGCTGATCGGGCGGCAGCCGTGGGGCACGCGCCCCGCGCTCGTCCGCTCCGCGAGCTGAGCCTTCTCGCATCGACCGCGCGCGGGCGACCGCAGGCGGGCGGGGCACAGTCACGAGCCCATGCCGCTCACGCGACCTGCCCTCGATCCCGCCTCCGTCTCGCCCCGCACCACCTCGGGCTACCCCGAGCCGTTCGCCTCGCGGGTGCTGCCCCGCGAGAAGCGCGCGCTCGGCGACGCCCTCGGCCTGACGAAGATCGGCGTCAACCTGACCACGCTGCCGCCGGGCAAGGAGTCCGCGATGCGGCATCACCACACCTTCGAGGACGAGCTGGTGTTCGTCGTCGAGGGTGAGGTCGTGCTCGTCACCGACGAGGGCGAGCCGCTGCTGACCACCGGCATGTGCGCCGGCTTCCCCGCGGGCGTGGCCAACGGCCACCAGCTCGTCAACCGCAGCGATCGCCCGGTGCGCTACCTCGAGATGAGCAACCGCGATCCCCGCGATGGCGCGAGCTACCCCGACGTCGACCTCGCGTACGAGAAGACCTCGGGGGGCGCGCGCTACACGCACAAGGACGGCACGCCGTACTGAGCGGCGTCAGGCGCCGAGGTCGAGCGCCGGTGCCCCGCGCCACGGCTCGAGCTCGACCTCGAGCAGGTGGGCGAGCCACTCCGGCAGCAGGTGGATCGACGCCAGGTAGCTGCCGCCCTGCTGCGCGATCACATGACGCAGCTCGGCGACGTGGTCCCGCGTGGCGATCGCGACGGCGAGCAGCATGTCCACGTCGCCGGTGCCGACCGCCGGATCACACACCTCCACGGGCGAGGTCACGAGGTGAGTCCGACACGTGATCGGCCGCACCGCGTAGGCGCCGCAGCGGTTGTCCTCGAGCAGCGCGCACGGCGGCGCGTGGCGGAAGAAGATGTCGGTGCGCGTCATCCCCGCAGCGACGAGGCGCGGGTAGTCGGTGCGATACCAGGCGAGCCAGCCGCGCAGGCGCTCGCGGACCACGTCGAGCCGGGCGGGCGCCTGCTCCCGCAGCCACGCCACCAGCGTCTCGCCCTCGGCGCGGCTCATCGGGATCTCGAGGTTGCAGCAGTGGGCGCAGCCCTCCCGGCAGGACGGCGTCACGCCGGTCTCCGCCAGCGCCCCCAGCGTTGCCCGGCCGCGCTCGTCGCACCCCTGGTACACGCGCAGCACCACGCGGTGGCGCGCGTCGGCCTTCGCCAGCGCTCGGGCCTTGTCCTTCTGTCGCTGCTCGGCCTTGCCCATCAGATCCTGATCGTCAGCCTCTCACGATCGGGTGCCGCCATGTCCACGCAGCGGATCGTGCCGTGCTTCTGGTTCGACGATCAGGCGGAGGCCGCCGCGGCCTTCTACACCCAGCTGTTCGGCGGCCGCACCACCGCCGTCGCGCACTATCCCGAGGGCGGTGCCAACCGCTCGGGCAAGCCGCCGGGCAGCATGACGGCGCTGCTCGCCAGCCCCGATCAGGCCGGTCGCGAGCGCGCGTTCGCCGCCCTGATGACCATGGGCAAGCTCGACCTCGCCGCCCTCGAGGCCGCGTTCGCGGGGCGCTGATCGGGGCGAGGCAGGGCAGGGCCGGTCGTCCTCGGCGCGCGGCGGCGCTGCGGCTCGCCCAGGTCCCCCCGCCCAGATCCGGGGGCGTCGTGAGGTCCGCCACGCGGCCCGCGGTGTGGTGAACCGGCCTCCTGCGACGTCTCCGCGGCGCCGCGGGGCGGTCGGTCGGGCAACGTCAGCCGGAGACGCGGGGCGGGCGGTCGGGCACGTGGGACGTCTCCGCGGAGACGCGGGGCGGTCGGTCGGGCACGGGACCGTCTCCGCGGAGACGTGGGGCGGTCGGTCGGGCACGGGACCGTCTCCGCGGAGACGTGGGGCGGTCGGTCGGGCACGGGACCGTCTCCGCGGAGACGTGGGGCGGTCGGTCGGGGCGACGTCAGCCGGAGACGCGGGGCGGACGGTCGGGCACGGGACCGTCTCCGCGGAGACGCGGGGCGGTCGGTCGGGCACGGGACCGTCTCCGCGGAGACGTGGGGCGGTCGGTCGGGCACGGGACCGTCTCCGCGGAGACGTGGGGCGGTCGGTCGGGCACGGGACCGTCTCCGCGGAGACGTGGGGCGGTCGGTCGGGCACGGGACCGTCTCCGCGGAGACGTGGGGCGGACCTCCGGCCGGCCTTGGACCGCTCCCGCAACACGGCGCGCCTGGTGGCTTGACGGGCGCCCGCCAGGGATGGCATCTATCCGGCACCTCATTCCGGAGTAGCTCAGGGGTAGAGCAGGCGGCTGTTAACCGCCGGGTCGGGGGTTCGAAGCCCTCCTCCGGAGCCCTGAAGGAACGACGGCCTCGGAGAGAAATCTCCGGGGCCGTTGCGTTTCTCCCCCACGTTTCCGCGACCTTCGGCGCTCCGCGAGCACGACGCGCGCGTGGACAGCGTTCGCGCAGAGAGCGCCACGGGCGTGAAGGAGCGCGCGACGAGGGCGCTCTGGACGGCGTCCGCGCTCTCTCTTCTGGCCCGCGGGGAGAGAGGAACCGAGAGCGGTCAACAGCGGAGCCCGTTTTTCTGGGACGGAGCCGCTGACGTTTAACTGGCCAGCGCGCTGCTGCCGATCACGCCGCGCCCAACCTCGTGACCGCGCCTCGCACGCTGGCCGGGCCGACTCACCTGCCCGTCGCCCTCTCACGGTTTCTTGGCCCGCAGGCCGTCGAGATGGCGCTTCGCCACCCGAGCCGAGCCTTGTACGACGATGGGCGCCGTGCGCGCACGCACCATGACGAAGATGCCCAGGGCGGTTGCCGTCAGGAAACGCGCTTCGTCCACGGCCACGACGCCAAGCTGGAGGTCTCCCGCTCGTCGGGCGTTGGCCAAGGCATTCTGGAAGGCGGCCTGAACGCGCCCGAAGTATCGCTGGACGAAGGGTTCCCCGCTGGAATCGTCGCCCGCGAGCTCTACCGCCGTATTGCAGAGGAGGCAGCCAAGTCCCGAGGCGGGGCCCGCGGCATCCTTGCCGAAGCGCTCGAACAGCGCGGCGATCGAGTCGAGGCCAGCGTCGGCGGCTTCGAGCTGGCCGAAGACGTCGTTCATGAACTGCTGCTCGTACCGCCGCAGAGCCGCGTCGAAGAGCGCCTGCTTGCTGCCGAACTCCGCGTACATGCTGTTGCGGTTCACGCCGAGCTTCTCCACCAGCATCTGCGTCGAGGTGCCGGCGAAGCCGTGCGCGTGGAACAGCGCCATCGCGGATTCGACGAGGTCTCCTGGTTCGTAGCCCTTCTTTCGTCCCACGTGGTTCCTCTCGTTCCTGACTGGACCTTACACGTCCGACGTCGATGTCGGCCCGCTTGACGCCAATCTAACTGATCGGTTAGATTCGCGGCAACCATGGACACGTCCACGTGATCACGACCGAACGCAGCATCGACATCGAGGCGTCCGCTGACCGGGTCTGGGCAGTCCTCGGGCGCTTCATGCACATCGACGACTTCCATCCCCGCGTCAGCAAGATGGACGTGCTCAGCGACGCCACCGCGGGCGTCGGCGCGTGCAGGCGTTGCCACTTCCAGGACGAAACCTCGGTGGTCGAGAAGGTCATCGACTGGCAAGACGGTCGATTCTACCGGGCCGAGCTCTCGGAGTTCTCGCTTCCCCTCAACAAGGCCATCGCCACTCTCAGCGTGGAGCCCGTCGATGCGGGGCGGTCGTGCGCGAAGATGAGCATGGACTTCGAGGTGAAGTTCGGGCCCATCGGCTGGTTGATGGGCAAGACGATGATGTCCCGGATGATGGGCGGACTGTTCCTCATCGTCCTTCGGGGACTCGAGGAGCGCGTCGTGCGCGGGCCGAAGACCGCTGCGAGCTGAGCGCGCCCTCCGAGGCCCCACGACCACGCGACCGCACACCTCAACCACCGCGCGACGTAAGAGACCAGGAGCCACGACCCATGCCGTTCGAGACCGTCCTCACCTATGCCTTGTACTTCTTCGCGCTGAACTACCTCGTGATGTTCGGCGCGTTCTTTTCCTTCAACGACTGGGCGCTCCGCTTTCTCTTCCGCTATCCGCTGCGGGCCGTCCTCGCGAACTCTCCGTCGGAGGACACGCTCCGCTGGACGAGCATTGGCATGATCTTTCACCGCATGGAGGCGAGCTTCGGCCTGGGTATCGCGGTGCTGGTGGGCTCGATGACCTATTTCAGTGCGGGTAACCTGAAGCTGCTGTCGGTGCTCTCGGGCGGCGTCGCAGCGCACGCGATCTTCGTGGCCCTCAATCACACCTTGAGCCACGCGGGCCGCGCCGAGTTCTGCCAGCAGCAGCACCTTCCGTCACAGGTTCGCACGACGCTGGGCGTGCTGCGCTTCGCAGGCGCCTTCATGGCTGTGGCCTACGGCCTGCTCGCCGTCTATGGGTTCAGCCACGGCTGAGATCCGTGCGCGGTCAACGCGCGACGCTGTGACGGCGCGTCCAGGAGCCCGGCAACGGCCTGCGCGCGATCGACCGCGCGCCCGCTTCCCGAGCGCCAGGGCCCTTGCGGCCTACGCCGGCGCGGTGCCGGAGCCTCAGCCGGTGGCGGTCTCGTCCGTGCCGGGGTGGCTCGCCGCCACGCGGAGTCGCACCAGCAGCCGGTTCGTTCGCGAACGCCACGTCATCGTCTCGAACACGTCGGCGAGCGCGCGGCGCCGGTTCTGCGGCCAGAGCACGTCCCACGTCGAGGCGAGCAGCGCGAGTCGCTCCTTTGCCGAGTCGCTCCTTTGCCGAGTCGGGCCAGTTCCACTGGGGCCGGCGAAGCGCATCGAGGACCATGCCTTCGACAGCGCTGGCCGCGATCTGACCGCCGTCGCAGCCGTCGGTGCGGCCTCGGTAGTAGCGCGGCGCTTTCGGGGCGGTCTTCTTGGTGAGCGCGGTGCTCATCGAGGTCGTCATCGTGCGGCCGCACCCTTCGCAGACCAGCAGGCCGCGAAGGAGGAAAGGATCGTCGCGCTCGTCGACCTTCGATCGCGTCGTGGTGGCTCTCGTCTTGCGTGCGACGATCGCTGTCTGCACGCGCTCTGGGCTTGATCCACTCCCGTAGACGGGTTGGGAGTGTCGCCGTTACGGCTTCCGACGCGTGCGACTTCGCGCCGGAGTTTCGAATGCTACCGCGAGCTGCTTGAAGGTCTCACGTTCAGCAGGCGTGGGTTGACGAGTTCGCGCCGGTTGGATGACCGCCCATTCATCGATGCAGCGCCGGATCGCCTCCGACAGGGAGGAGCCGTCGTGCTTGGCGCGTCGCTGCACTACGACGAGCTGGCGCTCCGAGAAGCGGACGGCGACCAGGGTCTCCTTCGGGTCGTTCGTTGGCCTACCGCCCGGCATGTGTATTGTTATACAGAAATCATCCGCGCAGTCAACGAGTATTGCTATACGACATCGGCGTGATGAATATTGTTATACGGAACACCAGGCCGCCTTGCGTGCGGCGAGTTCGGTGGCGTCCCGGCTCTCGTAGAAGCGCCGCTCGTGCTCGGCCGGTGCGACGTAGCCGATGGACGAGTGACGACGACGCTGGTTGTAGAACACCTCGATGTAGTCGAACGCGAGGTCCTTGGCGCGCCGAATCGATTCGAACGTCTCCCCGAGCTCGAACTTGAACGTCGAGTTCCAGCTCTCCATCGCCGCGTTGTCGTAGCAGTTGCCCGTGCGACTCATGCTGCACACGATCCCGTGCTGCTCGAGCAACTCGCGGTAGTCCTCGCAGGTGTACGTGCTGCCCCGGTCGGAGTGATGGAGCAACCCGATGTCGGGCCGCCGCCGCTTGATGGCCGCCGCCAGCGCGGCCATGGTGAGGTGCCGGTCGTTGACGGCGCTCATCGCCCACCCGACGACGAACCGGGCGTAGAGGTCCACGATGACCGCGAGGTAGAACCGACCGGTCGGGGTCAGCAGCTCGGTCGTGTCACCCACCCAGCGCTGGTTCGGCGCCGCCGCCTCAAACTCGCGGTTCAGCACGTTCGGGGCGATCGGTTGGTCGTGCGCGCTCATCGTCGTCGAGCGGTACCGTTTGCGAACCCGTGCAACGAGCTCGCCCTCGCGCATCAGCCGGATGACCCGATTCCGGCCGACGTGCTCGTCCTCGAGATCGGCGTGCACCCGCGGGCTGCCGTACGTCTTCCGGCTCTGGGCGAACGAGGCGGCGATCTTCACCTTCAGCCGCTCGTCCTTCTGGTCGTGGTCCGACGGCCCACGCTTCAACCACGCATAGAACCCGGACGCCGACACCTTGAGCACCGCGCACATGATGACGATCGGCCAGGTGGCCCTCTCCGCGAGGATGAACGCGAACTTCATGCGTTCTCCTTCGCGAAGAAGGCCACGGCTTTTTTTAAGATATCGCGCTCCATCTTCACGACCCGGAGTTCCTTGCGCATCGCCGCGAACTCAGCCCGCTCATCGGTCGTGATCCCGGTCTTGCCGCCGGTGCGATCCGCACGCGCATGCCGAACCCAGAGGCTCAGGGACGACGGCGTCAGGTCCAGATCGCGCGCGACCTCGGCGACCTGCTTGCCTTCCTCAAGGACCAGGCGCACCGCACCTGCCCTGAACTCATCCGTGTACTGCCGGCGCTCGCGCCGCGCGCCGCGCTCTTTCGTTGCCATCTTCGCCACTGTAGCCGCCTCTCGTGGTGTGCCCACGGGAGTGGATCAAGCCCACTCCGTAGAGGACCACAGGCAAGAGCGCGGTGTGCACTGCGGCCGCGCCATCGGGGCGACGACCGGCGTACACGGGGTTCTGCAGGAGGCGCAGAACGGAGCGCGCTGACCACTCGCCCCGCTTGCCGTTCTTCGCGATGAGCCGGAGAGCGTTCGCTCGCGCGACAAGCTCGGCGGTCGACTTGCCGCTCCCGGCCTCCGTGAAGAACCAGCGCACGACGGTCGCCTCCGACTCGACGATGACGAGCTGCTTCGTCTTCGGATCCGCGGCGTAGCCAAGAGGCACGCGACCTGCGGCGCGTTCTCCGCGGGCCTTCTTCGTGGCGCGGGCGTCGGCCAGACGCTCGCCGATCATGTCGCGCTCCAGCTCGGCGAAGGTCGCGAGCAGGTTGAGCTGCAGCCGCGCGAGGGAGCCGGCCTCGGCGTCGATGGCGCCGTGCACGACCGTGAGGCCGACGTTGAACCGCTCGAACACCCGCACGAGCAACGCCCAGTCGGTGAGCTTCCGCGTGAGGCGATCGAGCCGGTAGACGATGACGCGCTGGATGTCGCCGTCCTGGATGCGCGCGATGAGCCTCTCCAGGCTGGGGCGTTCGATGGTCGCGCCGCTGTAGCCCTCGTCGTCGAAGCGCTCGCCGATCGGGTACGAGCCCCTCCAGGCCATCGAGCGGATGAACTCGGTGCACAGGGTGCGCTACACGGCGCAGGACGCGAGGGCAGGATCGTCGCCGACGCGCACCACCGACTGCCGCGTGTACACGGCGCAGCGGATGAGCGGCAGGTCGTCGGTGGGCTCGGCGTCCAAGACCGTGAATATATCGCCGGGCTTGGGGTCGGGGCACGTTCGACAGCGTGGCTCATGGGTGGGGTGAACGCGGCTCCGGGGCGCCAGGTGGGACAGCCGCTTGACGAAAGGCTCGGCCTGGCGCAGGGTGGTATCGGATTATCCGATACTCGATCGAGAAACCCATGCTGCCCCGCCCGACCATCGAAGCCTTCGACCGCCACCTGCTCGGGCTCGGCCTGCGCTTCGAGGGCGTCGTCATCGGTGGCTCGGCGCTCGGGCTCATGGGCGTCATCCAGCGGCCTACGCGCGACTTCGACATCCTGGTGCCTGAGCTACCGCGGGAGATCGCCTCGGCTGCGCGCGACTTCGCGAAGGCGCAGCGCCAGGCCGGCGTCGACCTGCAGGACGACTGGCTCAACAACGGTCCGATGCAGCTCGGCGAGGTTCTGCCCGCTGGGTGGCGCGAGCGTGTGCAGCGCATCTTCGAAGGGCAAGCCCTCGTCCTCGGCACGCTCGGCAGGTCCGACTTGCTCAAGAGCAAGCTGTTCGCGCTCTGTGATCGCGGCACCGATCTGCCCGACTGCATCGCGCTCGCGCCGACCGCGGAGGAGCTTGCCGAGTGCATGCCGTGGCTCGAGCTGCAGGACGGAAACGAGCTGTGGCCTGCGCATGTGCGGGCGACGGTCGCCGACCTCGCGCGGAGGCTCGGTCATGGCGTTTAGCCGCGCGACCTCCCCCGAGCCGACGCCCGCGCAGCGCGATCTGACAGCGCGCATGGTGGGCATCGGGATGAACTTCGCCGCGAAGGCAGAGGCCGACGCGGAGATCGAGAGCACGCTCTTGCACGCCTCCGTCCTCGGCATGGACGACGGTGATCTCCGCGTGCTCGCCGTGCTGACCACCTGGCTCGGCGTGCATCACACGCACGTGAACGCCGACCGGCTCGTGCGCCTCGTGGGCGCCCATCCGTCCGAGCGCGTTCGGGCCTACTGGTCGGCCATCGCGACGTGGCTCAAGAAGGACCGTCGTCTCGCCCGTCTCGGAGGGGCCTACGACGGGGCGCCGATCGAGCTCTTGCCGACGGGGACCGAGTTCCAGGTCAAACGACGCGGCGAGGATGAGCGCTTCACCGGGTCGAAGCTGCGCGTGCCCAAGGGCACCCTCCGCGATCGCCACGAGGACGTGCTTCCACCGGAGGTCCTGGTGCGGCGTCACGCGGGCTACCGAAACCGTGTGCTGATGGGCCCGTCGTTTCGCGCCGACGTGTGGACCGCGCTCGAGCACGGGCCCGACCTGTCCATCGCTGACATCGCGCGGAAGGCCTCGTGCTCCTTCGCGACCGCGTGGCAGGCCGCGCAGGACTACCGTCTCCTGCGCGCGGCCGGACCGAATACGCTGCAGGGGTGACCCGCTGGTCAACAGCGTGAACGCAACGAATTCGGTTGGTTACGTATGTTTATGGCGCAACGTAAGGCAGACAGTTTTTGAGCCATTCACGCGGGGTCGCGGAAACGCGACCCCGCACTTTTGAACAGCGGCCTCGGAGAGCGATCTCCGGGCCGTTGCGTTTCTCCCCCACGTTTCCGCGACCTTCGGCGCACGGCGAGCACGACGCGCGCGTGGACAGCGCATCAAGCAGCGCGAGCCGGCGCGACACCCAGCTCTTCGAGCGGCACAGGCGTGCGGCGAGGTCGTCGAACGACAGCCCGTGCGTCCGCAGCCGTGCGAGCAGCCAGGCGTCCTCGATCGCGGTGTGCGCGGTGGCCGCGAGGTGGTGGTGGTGGACCAACGCCTCGGGCTCCGTCACCGGCCACGCGATCGCGCGCACCGTGTCGCGGCCGAGCCGGTGCAGCGCCTCGACCCGCAGGTAGCCGTCGATCAGCACCAGCCGCTCGCCCTCGGCGATCGACGCGATCAACCGTCGCCGACGGGCGCCGTCACGGATCCGCAGATCCTCGTGCCGCAGCTCGAGCCGGTGCAGGTCGATCTCCACGCCGCCACGCTGCCGCGGCTACGGAAAACCCTCCATCTGGGTTTGCTCGACCCGGGGGGCTTGTCTGCCGAATTCCATCGCAGCATCGAGCACTTGACTGCGTATCTCGGTTTGTACGTATGACCCGATTACTCCGACTACTCCCGCAAGGATTACGCGACCTTCCACCTGCATCTCGGATTGCACGACATCCCAGGGCACTCCCGCGACCGGTGGCGCCGCGTTCGCGGCCGGCGGCACCCGCACCGAGGTCGGCGCCGTCTTCGCCGCGTCGATCGCCTCCCGCCAACGTCGATGGCGGTCGTCGCCGGGGTTCGCCGCCCGCCACTCACGGTGGGTCCGTTTGCGCCGCGCCTTCTTGCACGTTGTCGCGCCACAGGTTCGCTGGCGATCGCCTACGCGAACGTCAGGCTCGAACCAGCGTCGACACACCGAGCATGGCCGCGTCTTTTGCACTGCCCGGCGACCATCGCCGCTCGCCGATCACGCAGGTGGGTCATTTCTCGCGAGCAACTGTGACCGCGAATAGCCGCTTCCGTAGTAAAGCGGCCATTCGCCCGTGGGGGCCCAGGTCGCGCCAGGTGCGCCCGAGCAAGGCCCCCGCGGCTCCGGGGCGGCTGGGACCCGAAGCCGAGCCCACCGGGCAACGGGCGCGCACCGTGGCGCTCCCCGGCGCTGACCAGACAGTCGGGGGTGCCGGCCCATGCGCGACTGGACGGCGCGAACGCAGAGGGCCGTCCCGGCTCGGCCACGTCAACCCTGCGGAATCTCAGGGGCTCGCTCTCGGCTGGACGGCGCGACTCTCGGCTACCCGTCCCGCGGAGAGCCTCAGAGAGCGGTTCGCAAGCGGCTCCCCATGCGGAGCCCTGAAGGAACGACGGCCTCGGAGAGAAATCTCCGGGGCCGCTTCGTTTTCGGCGCGGCTCGCAGAAGCTCCAAGCGATCGCCGGCCCCGACGGGGAGCAATCGACTACAGGGACGGCGAGCCCCGCGCGTGACGCCGAGCGGGGTTCGGCGCGCGCCTCGAGCCGCCGCGCTTGGAGCCCCAATCCATCGCCGTGCTCGTCGACGATCTGATACCCTGCCGCCATCATGAGCACCCCCGCCCCCACCAAGACCTTGGTCGCCGCCGACCTCGACGCCCTCGCCCTCGCCGAGCTGAACATCCTCATCCGCCAGCGCGAGCTCGCCAACCGCAAGCTCCTCAAGCGCCGCCGGCAGAAGTCCGGCCAGTAGGACGACAGATGGCGCCCGTGGGGCATCTGGCCTCGGGCGCTGGCTAGCGCTCGCCCATGGCCTGCGCGAGGGCGACGAGCTGAAGCTCGCCGATGACCGCTTGCGGTGCCCCGTCGCGCACCAGCAGCGTGACCGGGCTGATCCGCTCGAGGGGCGGAGCCGCGTCGTGTTCACGCCGGGCGTGGGCGACGAACGCACGCATCGCGTCGACGCCGCCGCGCACGCCCCCGAACAGGAAGCGGCCGCGGTAGGGTGCCGCGGCCAGGTACACCTTGGCGTCGAGGATGCCGTGGATCTCGGCGAGGTGGTCGCCGTCGAGCAGGAGTTCGGCCGCGTACGTGCCGGTGGTGGCGAAGGTGTCGCCGGGGACGTCCTCGAGGACCTCGCTGGCGAGCTCGCCATCGAGCACGGTCTCGATCGCGGAGCCGCGCATCGCCTCGAGGTCTGCGCGCTCGGTGGCGAGGACGTGGACGAAGGCGCCGTCGCGCTCGACCATCCACGCGACCTCCGGGATCAGCTCGTGCTCGCCGAGCGGGCTCGTCGGTGGATCCTCGATCAGCGGCTCGACGAGCGCCTCGGGAGGCGAGGTCCGGGGCGCGACGAGGCGAGGCGCGTAGCGCAGCATGCGGCGATGCTAACCACGAGCGGCGGCTGCCTGCCGTACAATCGGGCCGTGGACACGTCGTCGACGCGCGCGAGGCCGTGATGGGGGACCACACGCTGTCGAGGATCTCGGCCGATCGAGGGTGCCGTCTCCGGCGCACGTGATCGGCGAACTCCGGGCCCAGATCATCGAGTTCCAGGCGCGTCCCCCGGCGCCTGGGGACGGGGGCACGCACTGGTACGCCCTCGCCGCGCCTCCGCGCCTCCTGTTCGAGCAGGTGATCCACCGCCTGCGCACGTTCGTGCCCCGGGGGGACGCGTTCATCGGCGCCGAGTGGTGGTTCCGGTCGACGACGACCGACGCGGGGTTCCCCTTCCACTTCGACCGCGACGAAGGCATCCGGCGCAGGGTCGTGTCGCCCGACCTGGCCTCGATCCTGTACCTGAGCGACGCCGGGGGGCCGACCGTCATCCTGGACGCCGCGCCCTCGCGCACGTCAGCGCCGCGCGCAGGGATCGCCGTGCACCCGCGCCGCGGTCGGTTCGGCATGTTCCCGGGAGCGCTGCTCCACGGCGTCCTGCCCGGACGACCGGGCCGCTGGCCGCGCGTCACGATGCTGGTCAACTGGTGGCGGACGGTGCCGCGGATGGAGGCCGCACCGGCGCCGCGCGGCTGCACTCTGGCCGTCGCGGCGCTGGCGCCGTCGACGCGGACCGCGCCCAACCTCCTGCCGCGGCGCTCGAGCCCCTCGATCCATCGCAGGCTGATGGCGCCAGCCGCGTGGCGCGAGCTGATCGCCAAGCAGGCCCGCTACCGGTAGCATCGGCGCTCACCACGGACAGGAGCTGCGATGATCCGACGATACAGCGGCGACAAGAAGAGTATCGAGGCCCGGACCGCCGACAACGGCCGCACCTGGTCCGTGAAGTTCTTCGACACCGGCCGGCTCACGGAGTACACGGGCGGCTCGCTCGCCGAGGTCGACGCGCTGGCGGCCAAGCACCGCATGACGCTCGACCGGTAGGGTCACTGCGACCTGACGCTGCCGGCTACCGGGTCTTCGCCAGCACGTACCGCATCCCGCTGTACTGCTTGTTCTGGAGGACGAGCAGGCGGCCGCCGCGGATGGCCTCGTATTGCACGAAGTACTTCGTGACCTTGCCGGTGGCGTCGGTGGTCGTCGCCTCCCAGCCGGTGACCTCGAACGTGCCCTTCTCGGTGCCCCGCTGGACGGTGGACACCCCGCCGCCGGTGCTCACGCCGAGGGCCTCGTAGACGTAGCGGCCGCCGTCGAACGTGAACTTGTCGTAGACCGAGGCGCCCCGCATCCCGGCGAAGTTGCCGGTGACCGTCGAGTAGTACATCCCGTAGGCGGCCGAGCTGTTCTCCCAGGTGCCCCGCAGCTCGGCGGCGTCGACCTGGAACTTGTTGAACCCGGTCATCGCCTTGATCTGGTCGTAGGTCGGAAACTTCGTGCGGAGGCTCGCGACGTCGGGGGCCACGACCTCGATGACGTAGGCCGAGCCGTTCTCGCTGGTGGTCAGCAGCGCGACGTGGGCGGACCGGTTGGTGCCCACCTCGGTCACGTCGGCCTCGCCGAACGAGGGCTTGCCGACGCCGTGCTCGGTGGGTGCGATGGTCAGGTTCGCCGCGCGGTACCGCGGCGCGATCAGCTGGTTCCACAGGTGCTGGACGCGCGCGCTCGGGTCGAGGCGGCGGGTGTCGTCGGTGAACGCGACCGGGTCGTGCAGGCGCACCGTGAACGCGCCGCTGGTGACCTGCACCCAGCCCGGGTGCTGGGTCGAGGTCCAGCCCTCCTGGAACGTCGTCGAGGTGAACCGGTACGGGCTCGCCGTCGTCGACCCCGGTGTCGCAGGCGGGGCAGGCGGGGCGGGCGGCGGCGCCCCGGCGGAGGGCGCACTCACCGCGGGCAGGACCAGGCTCGCGACCAGCGTGCCGTAGTCGTCCGTACACGCCGCGAGCTTGTTGCTGAGCAGCAGCACGCTGAACCGCCGGCCGCCGCCGCTGAGCGTGGTCAGCACCGCGCGGCCGCTGTACGAGCCCTGGCTGAACGAGGAGGTCCCGACGACCGCCTGCCACCCGGATCGGCCGGCGGCCGGCTTCGCCGTCGGGGTGCCAAGCGTCAGCAGCGTGCCGGTCAGCGCCCACTCCGCGTCGAAGTCCTGCTGCACGGTGCCCACGCTGGGCAGCGCGGCCAGGAGCGTCACCGCGCAGTACGACGAGCCCTGCACCTTGTTGAACTTGTGCAGCAGGGGCGAGGTCTCGGCGACCTTGTAGCCCGCCGGCAGCTTGTACGACGCGATGTCGTAGGTCGACAGGGCGGGCTTCGCGTCCGCGCTGGCAACGCAGACCGAGGTTGCGACGAGCAGGGTGCTGACGAGCTTCATGGGGGCCTCCGGAGGGTCACCCTGGTTGTAGCCGGGTTCCTCGCGGTCGTGGGGCGCGATCGGCGGCAGGGGCGGTGAGTTATCCACAGCACGTTGTGCTGGGTTCGCCGGACCCCTCACGGCGTGTTCAGAACTGGCTCCACAGGTACTGGTTCGTGACCTCGTGGTGGAACTGGATCTCGCTGGTCTTCACGCGCGCGCCGAGGGCCTTGGGGCAGCGATCGGCCTGGGCGGTCTTGAGCTCGGCGAACTTGGCGTGCACGACGCTCGCCGAACAGGCTCTTCGTTGACCCACGCGCTGCTCTGGAACAGCTGGATCGCGTCCTCGATGTTGTGGGGCAGGTAGCGGGCGCGGGCGCACCTTGGCGGTCGACACGGTTCGCGCGTGGGCCTTCGAGTGCCCGCGCGCAGCGATCGTGTAAGACGGACATGTACGGGTTGGCGTCCGGCGCCGACGCTGCGGACCTCGACGCGCGCGCGAGTGCTCGTTGCCGAGCGGGATGCGCACCATCGAGCCGCGGTCGACGGCGCTGGACGCCTTGATCTGGTTGGGCGCCTCGAAGTGCGGATCGAGCCGGCGGTACGAGTTCACCGACGGGTTGAGCACCAGGCAGATGTCGCGGCGCGACGCCGAGCACGCGGCCGATGAAGTCCCAGCCCGCCTTCGAGAGCCCGTCCTTGCCCTTCTTGTCGTGGAACAGGTTCACGCCCTTCTTCGCCAGCGACAGGTTGGTGTGCATGCCGTTGCCGTTGACGCCGGTGACCGGCTTGGGCAGGAACGAGGCCGTCATGCCGAGCTGGCTGGCGACCTGGCGGGCGAGCAGCTTGTAGAGCTGGACGTGGTCGGCGGCGATCACCGCGTCGGCGTACTTGAAGTTCATCTCGAACTGCGACGGCGCGACCTCGGGGTGGTCCTTCTCGTTCTCGAAGCCCATCGCGCGCTGCGCCTCGGCGGCGCGGTCGATGAACGTGCGGAGCGGATCGCCGGGCAGCGAGTGGTAGTAGCCGCCGGTCGAGATGAACTCGAACGCGCCGGTCTCGTGGTAGTGCCGCTCGGCGTCACGGCCCTTGAACAGGAACCCCTCGACCTCGTGGGCGACGTTGCACACGGTGCCGTCCTTGGCGAACAGCTTGTCCGCGTAGGCCTTGAGGCGGCCGCGGATGTCGCCCGCGTACGGCGTGCCGTCGCGCTCGAGGACCTCGCCGAACACGAGGACCTTGCCCGCGCCGAACACGTCCGACGGCAGCCAGTAGAACGCCGGCCAGTCGATGCCGAGGCGCAGGTCGCGACTCGCGCCTGGGCCGAGAACCCGCGGATCGAGCTGCCGTCGAACGTCAGGTTGTCGGCGCTGCCGAGCAGGAACTTCTTGTCGTAGTCGAGCATGTGCAGCCGACCCTCGAGGTCGGTGAAGCACACGGTGACCGCCTTGATCCGCTTCTCGTCGCGGCAGGTACTTCATCCGCTCCTCGCGGAGCGGCGTCGGGCTGGGCCCGCGGCCGAGCGCGAAGGCTGCTTGGACTCGAGGTTGAGCTCCTCGAGCTCGTCGTACGAGATCTCGAGGAACGAGCGGAGGCTGGAGCTGGGCGCGGGGGCAGGCATGCTGGGAGTTAGCCATCGACCTCGTGAGTACCGCGATGCCCGGGACGTCGCACGCGGTGCAGCCCCTCATCGCGCCCTGACGCTCCTTCGGCCGCGTGAGACCTTGGCCCGCCAGATCGCCGGTCCTTCAGGCATCGAGATGTCCGAACCGGAACGCCGACATTGACAGCCCGAGCTGGAACCCCGCGTGCACGCGCTCGCCCGGTGGCGGTGAGGGCTACGCGCGCGGGCTCACCGCGGCGACGTGCGGGGCGAGCGACGACAGCCACGCATGGGTCGGGTCGTCGGGAGAGGCGTCGGTTGCGTCGCCACGAATCCGCAGTCTGGCGCATCGAACGTGGGGCGGCCAGGCCGCGAGCGCGCGGCGGCGTGCGAGTCTTGGAACTCGTTCACCCACGGCAGGAGGTCGCATGAGGATCGCATTCATCGGCGCAGGCAACGTCGGCGCTGCCCTGGCCACGCGGCTCGCGGACGCCGGGCACGAGGTCGTGCTCGCCGAGGCCCGCGAGGGGTCGGCCAGCCTGGCTCGCGCGCTCGCCGGGTCGCCACGGCTGTCGGCGCGGCCGCTCGCCGACGCGGTCGCGGCAGCAGAGGTGGTGTTCCTCGCCACGCCGTATGCCGCGGCCGAAGGCGTGCTCCGGCCCCTCGGCGACGCCCTCGCCGGCAAGGTGCTGGTCGACTGCACCAACCCGGTGGGCCCGGGGCTGACCCACGGCCTGCGCAGCGAGCGCGCCGGGAGCCAGGTCATCCAGGGGCTCGTGCCGGCCGCGCACGTGGTCAAGGCGTTCAGCATCTACGGCTTCGAGAACTTCATCGATCCCGTGTGCCCCGGCTACGACACCCGTCCAGCGATGCTGTTCTGTGGGGACGACGGGGCCGCCAAGGCGCGGGTCGCCTCGCTGATCACGGATGTCGGCTTCGAGCCGGTCGACATGGGCGGAGCTGGTTCAGGCGCTGCACCTCGAGCACATGACCCTGCTGTGGATCCGCATGGCCCGCGGGCCGGAGGCTCGCCGCACGTGGTGTGGAGCGCGCTGCGCCGGCCCCGAAGCTAAGGGCCCGCGACTGGACATCTCGATCGCCCTCGCGGTCGATCCATCCCCGGGGGCGTCGTTGCTCGTCGGTCGCGGACCGACGGGTCACGCTCCCTCGGCGCGCCTCGCCCGCGACTCATCGATCGAGTTGTCCATTCGCGGGCCCCAACGCCGCGCCCGGGCGCAGGCAAATGCGCGGCTCATCGAAGATTCCTATCAGACCGTTAGGTTTTCGTTATGTCGTCCTGTCACGAATCTGGGTCACCTGGCCATCGTTTACACGGTAACCAGAGCGTGTGCCTCCGTCGCTCCGTGTCGAGCGGACCCAGGCGAGTCAACGAGCTCAAGGAGTATCAGAATGATGAAGAACCTCACGAGCTTTCGCTGTTCGCCGTCGCGGTGGCCGCGGCCGCAGGCTGTGGTGCGCGCGCGCCCGGCGCCACGACCTCAGCGGCCGCGTCCCCGGCCGCCACGGCGGCCGTCACCGCCGCACCCCCGGCCGCGCCCTCCGCTGCCGTCGCGTCCTCGACCGAGCAGCCGCGCGCGATCCAGTTCTGGTGGCCCGACCAGCTCGATCTGGCGCCGCTCCGCAAGCACGCCGCCGAGTCCAACCCGCTGGGCGCGGGGTTCGACTACGCCAAGGCGTTCGCGCGCCTCGACCTCGCCGCGGTGCGCGCGGACATCCAGAAGGTCCTGACCACCAAGCAGGACTGGTGGCCGCCCGACTACGGCAACTACGGCCCGTTCTTCGTGCGCATGGCCTGGCACGGCGCCGGGACGTACCGGGTCAACGATGGCCGCGGCGGCGCGGATGGCGCGCAGCAGCGATTCGAGCCGCTCAACTCGTGGCCCGATAACACCAACCTCGACAAGGCGCGCCGCCTGCTGTGGCCGGTCAAGCAGAAGTACGGCCAGAACCTCTCGTGGGGCGATCTGATGGTCCTCACCGGGAACGTCGCGATGGAGTCGATGGGCTTCAAGACGTTCGGGTTCGCCGGCGGCCGCCCCGACGACTGGGAGCCCGACCTGGTGTACTGGGGCCCCGAGTCGAAGTTCCTCGACGACAAGCGCTACAGCGGCGATCGCCAGCTCAAGAAGCCGCTCGCGGCCGTCCAGATGGGCCTGATCTACGTCAACCCGGAGGGCCCGAACGGCAACCCGGATCCGCTGCTGGCCGCGCGGGACATCCGCGAGACGTTCGGCCGGATGGCGATGAACGACGAGGAGACCGTCGCGCTGATCGCCGGTGGCCACACGTTCGGCAAGGCGCACGGCGCGCACGCGCCGGCGAACTGCGTGGGCGTCGAGCCGGCCGCGGCCGGCATCGAGAACCAGGGCACCGGCTGGGACAACAAGTGCGGGAAGGGCAACGCCGGCGACACGGTGACCAGCGGCCTCGAGGGCGCGTGGACCATGAACCCGGTCGCGTGGACCCACGACTACCTGAAGAACCTCTACGCCTACGAGTGGGTGAAGACCAAGAGCCCGGCCGGCGCGACCCAGTGGATCCCAGCGAACGGGCAGGGCGCGAAGCTCGTGCCCGACGCGCACGACACGTCGAAGCGCCATGCGCCGATCATGTTCACGACCGATCTCGCGCTCAAGCTCGATCCCGCCTACGGCGCGATCACGAAGCGGTGGCTCGATGACCCCGAGGAGTTCCGGCTCGCGTTCGCCAAGGCGTGGTTCAAGCTGACCCACCGCGATCTGGGGCCGAAGTCGCGCTACCTCGGCGCGGCCGTCCCGAGCGAAGATCTGATCTGGCAGGACCCGCTGCCCAAGGTCACCCACGCGCTGATCGATGCGAAGGATGCGACCGCCCTCAAGGCGAAGATCCTCGCCACCGGCCTGACCGTCCCCGAACTGGTGCGCACGGCGTGGGCGTCGGCGTCGACGTTCCGCCACACCGACGCGCGCGGCGGTGCCAACGGCGCGCGCGTGCGGCTCGCCCCGCAGAAGGACTGGGCGATCAACGATCCAGCCGAGCTGGCGAAGGTGCTCGCGAAGCTCGAGGTCGTGCAGAAGGAGTTCAACCGGACCGCGAAGGGCGGCAAGCAGGTCTCGCTCGCCGACGTGATCGTGCTCGGCGGCGCGGCCGCCGTCGAGAAGGCCGCGAAGGCGGCGGGCGTCGACGCGCAGGTCGGGTTCACTCCCGGGCCGCGCCGACGCCGTCGCAGGCGCAGACCGACGTCACGTCGTTCGCGGCGCTCGAGCCGGCGGCCGACGGGTTCCGCAACTTCTACACCCCCGGCCAGCGGCTGTCGCCGGCCGAGCTGCTCGTCGACAAGGCGAGCCTGCTGCGGCTGACCGTGCCCGAGATGACCGCGCTGGTCGGCGGCCTGCGCGCCCTCGACGCCAACGCGGGCCAGGCGCGCCACGGCGTGTTCACCGCGCGCCCGGGCACGCTGTCGAACGACTTCTTCGTCAACCTGCTCGACATGTCCACCAGGTGGAGCAAGTCGACGGCCGAGGGTATCTACGAGGGCCACGATCGCGCGACCGGCAAGCTCCGGTGGACGGCGACCCCGGTTGACCTGATCTTCGGCTCGAACTCCGAGCTGCGCGCCGTGGCGGAGGTCTACGCGTCGGTGGATGGCCAGGCCAAGCTCGTGCGCGAGTTCGCCAAGGCGTGGACGAAGGTGATGAACCTCGACCGCTTCGACGCGCGCTAGGGACCGAGAGCGCCCGCGGGCGGCACGCTGCGCTACGACATGAACGCCGACACCCCCGAGATGGTCGCGGCGATGACCCGGATGGGGGCGCCGGTCTCGCTCGCCACGAGCTCGCGGTGCACGCTCGTGGAGCCGCACGCGCGGATCGTGCTCACCAACGTCATCGACGTCCTCCCGGGCGTCGAGATCTACGAGAGCGAGATCGCGGTGGCGTTCGCCGCGCGGGGCGACACCGTCCGCATGACGGTCACGCTCGACGTGATGCACAGCGACCAGGTCACGCCGATGCAGGAGGAGGGCTTCACCAGCCAGCTCACCAAGCTCGACGCGCGGTTCGTCTAGCGCGTCGCCGCCGCCGGCGTCAGACCGTCCAGCCCTGCATCCACGGCTTGGCGCGGTAGCGATCCCACGAGGGCGAGCAGGTCCTGGTCGCCGGCACGTGCGCGGGCTTCCCCGCGGGCGCGCGGAACGGACATCAGCTCGTCACCCGGAGCGATCGCCCGGCCCGCGATCTCGAGGTCGGCACCCGCGCCCCGGCCGACACCGTCGAATACCCCGACGACGATCTCGCGGCCACGAAGGGCGGTGGCGGCGCGTGGCTGTTCACCCGCCGCGATCACAGGTAGCTGAGCCACCCGACACGGCGGCGCGCAGGGCGATCACGAGCGCCCACAGGGCGTAAACGCCCCACAAGCGCTCAGCCGCCGTCGGCCTCGGTGACCGCGAGGATGTCCTCGGCGGTCCAGTGCGGGACGTCGTCCGCGAGTTCGCGCAGCAGCGCCTCGAACGTCGCCGCGTCACCCGGGGCCGCGGTCTCGCGCCACGCCTCGGACTGCGCGAGCCGGCCGCGCAGCGCCGCGGTGACCAGGTCGATCCAGGTCGGGGCGCTGTAGGTGAAGTTGAGCGACATCGCGTCGGTGGCCGCGTCGGTGGCGTGCCACATGCCGCGCGGGACCACCAGCAGCGAGCCGGCCTCGAGCACGATCGCGCGCTGGTCGGCGGGCATCTCCGACGGCATGCCGTCGGGCGCGTAGCTCGCGAGCTCGGCGTCCATCGGCAGGCCCATCGTGTGGCGGGTGAGCGGTCGGCGGACGTGATGGTTCGGCGCCAGCCACCAGGTCTTGGTGCCGGACAGCTGCAGCACGACGTTGATGTTCTGGTCGCAGTGGGCGGCGGTGCCGTGGCCGGCGGCGGTCGCGTAGACCAGGCAGCGGCCCTGCGTCAGCGCGGACAGGCCGAGGTCACGGCGGAGCGCCCCGAGCCACGCCTCGAGCACCGGCGACAGCGCGTGGACGTCGTCGAACCGCAGGCCCATGCCGTTCGCGAACAGCTTGTGGGCGTCGCGCGGCGCGGCGGTGATCGAGCTGGCCTCGTCAGCGAGATCCGGGAGGTGGACCACGACCTGCTCGGGCCACGACCGCAGCAGCGCCTCGAGCGAGGCCAGGAACGGCAGCGCGGTCAGCGCCGCGACCGAGGCGGCGAGGCCGTGGATCACGACCGGCTCGTCGCGCGCGATGCTCGCCAGCACCTCCTCGCGGGACCGGGGGGCAATCAGCGCGTCGAGGCCCGGGGGCACCATCCAGCCATCACGCGGAGACATCACGCGCGCATCCTAGCGCGCCCGCATGGGTCGCGCGACGTCACAGCTCCGGGCGCTGGAGGGTCCCGCAGGAGAACATCGCACGCAGCACGCGCGCGCGATCGAGGTTGGCGAGCAGCGGCTTGCCGATGAAGTCGTCGAGGTCGACGAACGTATCGCCGAGCGACCAGCCGTCCTTGGCGCACACCGTGATGCCGACGTTGCCGCCATACACGACGTGGGTGAAGCCCGTGATCAGGAGCAGCAGGCCACCCACGATCAGCGTGAACACCCGGATCTTGACGACACCTCGCTCGGAGGCGGCGCGCGGCGCGGGCGGGGGCGGAGGCATCGGCGGGGGTGATTGCGTCGGCGGTCCACCCAGCCCGCCCATCGGAGTCTGCATGCCTCGACCGTAGCCGTTCGCTCGCGGTCGCGAGCGTGCCTGTCAGGTGACCGCCACGCACGCTGTCGCGGTCGGGAACCTCACGGGCGGAGCGTGCGCAGCGCGCCGGCCCACCGGGCCAGCTCGTCGAGCATCACCGCGGCGGCCTGGTCCTGGCCGGGCATCGCCTCGAACCGGCCGCCCAGGAGTTGCTGTGCGGGTCCGCATCCACGCGACCACCTGCTGGAGCAGCAGGGTGACGAAGAACATCCGCTCGGCGTCGGACAGGTGGGCGATCGACAGCACCGCGATCCGCGGCTTGCCATCGGCGCCGTACAGCAGCCTCGCGATGTCGAGCGGCTCGCCCTCGGCCCACGCCGCGAACGAGGGTGACGCCAGGAGCGTGTTGAGCGCGAGCGCGAGCTCGCTGCGGTCCTTGGCAGGGAAGAAGGTCTCGAGGTCGAACGCGCCGACCTGGGTGAACCCGGGCTTCATCGTCTGGCCGATCAGCCCGGCGAGATCGAGGCTGCGGCCGGCCCGCCACGCCTGATCGAGGATCGTCGACAGCAGCACGTGCTCGCGGCTGCGCATCGGGTCCGCGTCCACGCCGATCAGCGCGAGCAGGCCCGACACCGCGGCCTCGATGCCGCCGCGCCACGCCTCGGCGTCGTCGGCGAGCTCGGCGGCCGGCGCGGTGAACGACCGCAGCACGGACAGCGGGCGGCCGGCGGTGCTGCC
>CAXNMK010000020.1:25000-86119 GCA_964203225.1 Kofleriaceae bacterium | reverse complement strand
GAGCCTGCTCACCGCCGCGATGGTCGGCGTGATCGTCATCCGCAACGCCGAGCGGGCGGCGCAGGAGCAGAGCGTGCGGGCGGAGGACCAGCGCGTCCTGGCCGACGCCGAGGCGACCCGCGCGCGCGACGCCGTCGTCGCGGTGGCAGTTGACGCACTGGGGCGCGATCACGGCGAACTGCGCATATCTCCGAATTCGCTAGCCGGTCGCGCATCCCACTGGGACAACGCCACCTCGTGGCGCACAATGATCCGGGCTAGAGATCGCCGCGACGAAAGCGTTGCATGATCTGGAGCTTCTCCGGCGTGAGCGATCGCTCGAGGAAGCGCCTCATCCCCTCTAACCAACGAAGCTTGTCCTCGGCCGGAACGTCACGGAATGCGCGCAGCTGCTCCATCGAGTAGGCATGCGAAAATCCGCGCTTGCGGACCACCTCATCCACGACGGCGATCCTCCAGCAGGCGGCGAAGGGCATCGGCGTCGGCCAGGTCTTGGTCGCGGGCAGCGACCTCCTTCATCCGGATCAGATCCTCCAGACCCGCGATGTGCAGCGTCAGGCCACCGGCATTCACTCGTTCGGCCCCGACCGAGAGCTCGGCGAAGTCGAGAGGACTGTCGATCAGGATGTCGATGTCGGAGAGGGGGTGGCCGGGCAGGTGGAACGTGAACGCGCGCATCCCCTTGTCCTCGATCCAGGCCCGACGCAGATCCGGATCGCACAGATCGGCCGGTTCCACCGGTGCCCGCGGCCGATAGCCGAGCCGGTTCATCGCCGAGACGAGGCGCCGGAGGTTGCCGGGTTCCAGGTCGACCACGAGGTCGAGGTCGGCGGTCGTACGCGGCACCCCATGGAGGATCACAGCGGTGCCGCCGACGACCACGAAGCGCACCCCTCCATCACGCAGGAGGACCAGGGCTTCCTCGAAGAACAGGGACACCTGCGCAGCTCAACCAGTACGCGCCTCGATACGTCGCACCTTCCCGAGCGTCGGACGGATCCTCCGGTGTGCGCGTAACGTGCAACGGGATCTTGTCGAGCGGCAGGTGGCGGAGCGCGCACAACGAGGCGATGCGCGCGCATCGTCGCGTTCTCGTGCAAGACCCGCGGCTTCTGCCCGTCGTGCACGAGTCGCCGGATGGCCGGCACCGCGGCCCACCTCGTCGATCGCGTGCTGCCTGCTCGTCCCGTACCGCCAGTGGGTGCTGTCGTTGCCGCGGCAGGTCCGGTTCCTCATCGCCCGCGACACCGACCTCCTCACGCAGGTCCTCGGCGTGTTCCTGCGCAAGGTGTTCGCCTGGCAACGTCGCCGCGCGCGCGCCCACGGCATCGACGATCCGCCGTGCGGCGCCGTCACGTTCGTCCAGCGGTTCGGCTCGCTGCTCAACCTCAACTGCCACGCCCACGCCCTGCTCCCCGACGGTGTGTTCGCGGCCGGCCCGGACGGCGCCGTCGCGTTTCATCCGCTGCCCCCGCCGTGGGACGACGACGTCGTCCGCCTGCTCGAGCAGATCGCCCGCGCGGTCCACCGCCTCGTTCAGCGCCGCCTCGCGCTCGAAGGCGACGACGCTCCGCCGGATCTGCTCGCCTCCGAACACGCCGAGGCCGTGGCCAGCCTCCCCGGTGCGGGCCGCGGCGCGGTGCCCAGGCCCGGCCACCGGTCCGCGTTCCTCGAGGGCTACTCGCTCCACGCCGATCGGCTCATCGATGCCGAGGATCGCGAGGGCCTCGAGCGGCTGTGCCGATCCGGCGCCCGCTCGCCGGTCGCCAGCTCCCGGCTGTCGCGCGATCCATCCGGACGGGTGGTGATGAGCCTCAAGCGTCCGTTGCGCGACGGTCGCACCGAGCTCGCGTTCACGCCTGTCGAGTTTCTCCGTCGGCTCGCGACCTTGATTCCACCGCCGCGATCTCATCTCACGCGCGATCACGGCGTGTTCGCACCCCACCACGCGCTCCGCGCCGCCGTCGTGCCTGGGGATGCCTCCGCGTCGGACGACCTCGCCGGAACTCGCACCGGCCCGCTCCGTCGGCTCGCCTGGGCTGCGCTCATGAAGCGCGTGTTCGCGATCGACGTCCTGGTCTGCGACACCTGCGGCGGCGCCAGCGCATAGCGGGTGGACTGTGGTATGCCGCCCGTTCCGCGCATAGCTCAGGCGACGATGTCGATCAGCGTACCGACCATGTCATCGGCCGTCCGGATGGTCGCCACCCCGGCGCGGAGCTCGTGCTTCGCCAGGATGCGGTCCGCGGCGGCGCCGATGTCGGCGCCCGCATCGGGACGAGCGGTCTTGACCGCAGCGCGCTGCAGCCGATCGCTGGCGGTCTCGATGCCCCGGAGAGCCGCGTCGTACGCCCCGTGGATTCCCATCCACGGGGATATCGACCAACACCTGATGGTGTGCAGCCCGTTCGGCGGCTATCCCAGCGCGTCCGGATCCAGCAGGCGGTGCTCGACGAGGTAGTCCCAGACCACCTCGGGCACCAGCGCGACCAGCTTGGCGTGCTCGTAGTTCTTGCCGCGCTCGCGCACGAGCGACGACGAGATGTTCGAGGTGACCACGTTGTCGCGCAGGTACACGTGCGCGTCGCCGGCCAGCAGCGAGTTCGGCTTGTCCCAGTCGTACCCGAGCCGGTGGATGACCCAGAACCGCAGGTGCGCCGCCATCCAGTCGGCGGCCTTCCATTGCTCGAAGGTCTGCGCCACGTCGCTGCCCATCACCCACGAGAACTGGTAGCCGGGGTGCGCGGGCAGGAAGTGGTCGCGGAGGATCTCCGCGGTCTCGCGCGTCTCCGGGTAGATGCGCGGTCCGTGCACCATCTCGAAGTCGCACACGCGCAGCTTCGGGTACCGGGCGATCGCGCGCCGCACCATCTCGAGGCGGTGCTCGGCAGGCAGCAGCTTCTTGCCCCACGGATGCTCGCCCACCAGGTACAGCCACACCTCGTCGACGTCCGTGAGCGCGAGGATCTCGAGGGCCATCGTCAGGTGGGCGTTGGTGACGGGGTTGGCCGACGTCCCGATCAGCGCCACCTTCCGGCCGCGCGGGCGCGCGTCGAGCTTGGTCACCGTCGCGGCTACGAGCTCGCCGAAGTCGAGGCCTGAGCTCGTTGCAGAGCTGCAGCAGGCTCCAGCCCGCGTCGCCGATCTCCTCGACCAGGTTGGGGTGGTCACGGTAGTGGGTCAGCTCGGCGACCTCGTTGCTCAGATCGCGGAGGCGCTCGCGCAGTTCGGTCCGCGTGAAGTGCTGATCGTGGCAGCGGCGCACCAGGCGCTGGAGCTCGTCGATGGTCATGGCGCAGCCTCGACGAGGGCGACGCGCGCGAGCACCCGGTGCCACGTGTCGTGTTCGACGACCACGAACGCCAACCACGCGTGCCTCATCGGTCCAGGCTCGCGGCTCGCGCCGTCGATGTCAACGGCGGATGAGACCGCGCACACGGCGAACGGCGGACCCGCTCGAGTGGGGCTGGGCCTGCGCCCCGCCACCGACGCTCGGCGGCGCAGCGTGGCTCCTCCCGTTACTGCCCGCCGAAGCCGCTGCGGCCGGTGCGGCCGGTGCGGCCGGTGCCGGCCGGTGCCGGCGTGGGCGCGGCAGGCCGCTGGCGCTGCCGCCGAATCCCGAGCTGCCCGCCGGTGCCGCCGGATCGCCCAGCTTGCCGCCAGCCGCCGGCGCCGCCGGATCGCCCAGCTTGCCGCCAGCCGCCGGCGCCGCCGATCGCCCAGCTTGCCGCCAGCCGCCCCGGTCGTGGGCGCCCCCCCAGCTTGCGCCCGGCGCGGGCGCCCCGGCGTCCGATCGCGGCGCAGGCCGGGCTCGGGGCCGGTCACCCGCGGTCGTGACGGCCTCGGCGCGCGAGGCCACCGCGGCCGCACGCGATGCAGTCTCGGCGCCACCCTTGTCCTCGGCGGCGGTCATGTCGCGGTCGAGCTCGGCGATCTTGAGCTGATCCCCTCGCGCAGGGCGGGCGACTTGGTGGCCACGGCGTCCAGGCGGTCCTTCACCCGCTGGTAGCGCGCCTTCTGCGAGGTGGTGGTCGGCTTGGCGCATCCCGCAAAGGTGAGCGCGACCAGCGTGAGCACGAGCGTGACGATCGAGACGAATCGGTTGGTCATGGTGCGTCCTTCCTACAGGGCGTCGACGGTGGCACCGTACACGCCGCGCTCGAGCTCATCGGCGGCCTTGGCAACGAAGTAGACGGCCTTGCCGACCTCGGCGAGATCAGCGGAGCCATCGAGGAGTGCATGCAGGATGACGATGTCCTCGCCCCGCAGCGCCGCGCGGCCGTACGTGAGCTGCATGTTGAGCCTGAGCAGCGCCACCAGATCGGGCACGGCCGCGAACGTGCCGGCCTTGGACCAGATGAACGCGGCGGGATCGCCGTCGGCATCCTTGCCCATGGTGACGTTCACCAGCTGGGTGCGCCCGGGCTGGGTGGCCACCTCGATCTTGAGGTCACCGCCTGGCTCCGTCGTGCGGGCCAGGCTTTGCTGACGGCCGCTTGTGTAGCCAACGTTTGTACTCGCATTCGCTCCCCCCTCCGACCGCCGATCGTGCGCTATGCGCACGGCAGCGTTCGCTTTGCGTCGGCGCTGAAGGCGTCGCAAAAGAGCCGCACCCAATGCTGTTGACCTCGAGCGCAGGGACCACACCGGGCTGTAGGTTGCGGCGTTCCTTCATCTCGAGCCTCTTACGATACCACCAGAATCGCGGATCTCTCCCCCTGCAAACTCAGGGGTGCTCGAAAGTCGCTGGCGCAGCGCCTGCGACTGCGCGCACCCGGCCGGGCCTACCGCCCGGCGGAGCATTGCGCACAGGCCCCACCCCAGCGTGATCTGGGCGGTACGGCGTAGGCGCAACGGCAGCGCGGTGGACACGTGAGGGAGCGGGCGGATCAGGTGCGAGGCGGGCAGCGCCTCCACGTCATCGCCGGCGAGGTCCGGCCAGACCATCGCGTCGCGGACCCAATTGCGGAGCTGATCCCACGTCGCGGCACGTGCCTCGACGGTGCGCAGATGCACGGCGCGCATCACCGACAGCAGGTTGTAGGCGAGCACACACGCAGCAACGCGGTCACCGGCAGCCCGCTGCCGCGCTCGCCGCCGAGACCGCGGTCCTCCTGCCAGCCGGATATCGAGCGTACCGTGCAGGTTGTTCTCGATTCGCCAGTGCGCCCGCACCAGCCCCAGCATCGCGTTGCCGTCGAGCCGACCGCGCACCAGGTTGGTCACGTAGTAGCGGTCCTCGAGCACCCGCTCGGGACCGTCGCGACCGTCGCGGGCGAGCACGCGCACGAGCACTACCTGGCGCAGGTGCGTCCACGGGGCCCACGCTGCCATCTTGTCGGTGCGCCACAGCTGGCGACGAATCCAACCGCGCGACGAATCACTCTCCCAGACCGTCTGTGCCTCGGGTTCGCACCGCAGGGCCTGCGCGAGCAGAACGCGTTCGGCCTCGCGTCGCAGCTCGGGCTGATTGTCCTTGAGCGAGATCCAGTACCCCTGCCTGCGTCGTCGACGAGCCGGGCGTTGTGCTCCGAGCAGAATCCCGCGTCCATGGTCACCACCTCGAACAGGTTGGCGCGCCCGTAGGTGCTCAGCAGTCCCGCGAAGAAGCTCGGGAACACCCCCATGTCGTTGGTCTTCGCCGGGATCGGCTGCTGGTCGATGCACACCGCCGCCGCGGACGAGATCAGCGTCGCGTTGACCACCCGGTACAGCCAGTGCGGCCCCTGTTCCTTGGCGCCCGACTGCCGCTGGCAGTCCCGGTTCGCCGCGTGATCGAGCGTCGCGACGCACTTACCGTCCACGGCGATGGCGCGGATGCGGTAACACCGTCGGCTCGAGCGCCTTGCGCCGGTGCTCCGCCAGGATGTGCGCTCGTACGTGGCGACGCACCTGCCCCGGCGAGACCTCAGCAAGAAAGTCACCCAGCGTCGAATCGGGCACCCGCCGCACCAGCCCCTGGAGCCGTCCCCCGGCGAGGTCTTCGCTCAGCCGCTCCGCGGCCCGCAGGCTCCGCGCCTGCATGAGCAACGCCGTCACCGTCGTCGCCAGCAGCGTCCGCGCCGACCACCGTCGGCCCCGCCGCTGACGCGGGTCGCGGACCGCCTCGAACTGCAGCGCCTCGCGCCGCTGGCGGAGAAAAGATTGCACCCTGACGGATCCCCTCATTCTCGCAGCGCAGGTGCCTGAAATCGCTCCGGTGATCCCAGAAATTTCGCCTCGCCGAGCACGCCAGGCACCAGCCGCGACACCGCGTCGATGAGCGCATAGGGCTGGGAGCGCCGCTATGCGCCGTCGCCCGCCGTTTCGGCACCGGCTACGGGAGTGCGCTCCACGCCACCATCCGCTCGAGTCGAACTCGTACCCGGATTCTGCACGTGCGCGATGAGCTCGCGTGCGTGTGCATTCAGCGCATCCGGAGACATTGGCGTTTGGCGATCGAGAACTGCGACTGACTGGTCCAGCGCCGAACGCATCGGCCCGGTCGCAGTCTGGGCTCGCTCTGCCAGAGCTTGACGCAGAGAGTTCGGGGACGCGCCCTGACCGTTTGCCCCGTTTGATATCCGACCGAGCGTTGCTGCCACGCGCTCCGGGTTAGGATTTCGTCCCGCGAGATCAAGGAGGAGCTGATCGTTCTGACCCTCCATCATGCCCATCAAATCCTGATGGTCGCGAAGCAGCCCGTTGATTTCGGCAGCCTGCTCCGGCGGCAAATTCCTCGCGAGCCCCTGGATCTCTGCTTGTGCCTGATAGTGCTGTTGCAGGCTTCTCGCCACGGGAGCGGGAAGCAGCTGGTCGCCCATTGCGTGCGTAAACGCATCGTGCACACGGAACTGCCCGCCTTCCCCCAGCGGAACTGCACCAGAGGCGTGCGCGGCGTCGAGTTGCTGTGGGGACAGCTCGCCTGGGTGGAGCGGATCAGCGTCTGGGAACTCGTGGCCACCCAAGCCCCTCCCGGTAGCCTCCTGTGTGGCGTTCATGTGCGCCGCAGACGGATACTCGACGATGACTCTGCCGGTTGATCTGTCCCGGTACATGCGATAGCCCATCTCGGCCGCGCGCTCTGGGTGATTTTGCATGAACGCCATTGCACCGTTTGCCACCTCGCCGCTGAGATTGTTCGTGACTCCCCCACCAGGTGTGGCAGACATCGCGCGAGGATCCACTTCGGCGACATTGACCCGCCCGCGTCCCGGCACCTCACGGACGCCTAGCGGCCTCATCGCACCGCCGCCCCTATTCAGGCTGTCATAACCAGCAGAAGCGGCTTCAGGGCCAGCGCTAAGCTGACCCACTGTCCCCTCTGGGATGCTGCGTACCAAGTCACGAGATTGCTGCTGGGCGCGCCCCTGCTCGCGATAGTCGGCCGAAGCAGGATTGGCCACCTCCTCGGGGCCGCTCGGACGCGGCGTGTTTGGATTTGTATCCAGCCCGGCGGCTTCGGCAGCGTTACGTTCGTGCACGCTCTCTCCGGTACGAGTGCCGAGACGGCTGTCTCGTTCGCTGCGGGTAACGCTCGCGCCCGGCTCACTCGGGAAGTGCACGTTGCCGTGAGGATCTTCGTACCGGTTGGGGGTGCGCCCAGATTCGCCAACAACGGTCCCGTCAGGCTGGCGGAATACTCGCTCGCCGAGTGTCGTCTGACCCACCTCTTCTGATCCCGGCGCAGCCTGCGCGCGCGGCGACGCTGACAGGGCAGCGGGCGCTTCCGGCGCTGGCATGTCGGGAAGTACCGCTGGCCGCAGCCGCGCGGGCGCTTCGGTCGCTGGCATGTCGGCAAGCACGGCTGGCCGCAACGGCGCTACTTCACCGCGCCGCCTCGGATCGAGGGTGCGCATGTCGGGGAGCTCCGACGGATGGGTCGGCGCAGGCATCTCGGGAAGCTCTGCTGGACGCAGCCGCGCGGGCGTTGCCGCCGCAGGCATCTCGGGAAGCGCCGCTGTCCTCCCCCGCGCGATGGCGGCCTGTGCCTCCGGCGAATTCATGTGCAGCGGCGCAAGCGGCGGCGCCGGCTCCGGCGAATTCATGTGCAGCGGCGGAAGCGGCGCGGGTTGGGGGCCCATGGGTGCGACGTGCTCCGCCGGCGCCGCGGCCGGGCGAGGGCTCGAGAATTCCGACGGTGCGGGACCTCTGGGGAGCGGCTCGTGCGGCGTCGCTCCTCGGGAAGTGGCCGGTTCCGCAGGCGTCTCGTGCGGGGCTGCCGCCGCTGGCGCTTGCGCCGGCTCGTTGGAGTGCGCGGACGGAGCGCCGGGGGTCGGTGCATGCCCAATATGGTGGTGGGTGTCGCTGAGCAACATTCCGATCACGTCTGGGTGCATCACGTCATGAACGACTTGATCGCAGAACTGATCGACGGTCATGTGGTGGTTGGGATCTTGATGGGCGAGATGGATCACCGCTCCTACCGCCGTGTTGATCGGGGTAATGATGGCGTTGGTGCAGCGGTCGATCAGCCACGCGCGTCCCCGCGTTTCGAGCCATGCTGCGACCGCGCGAGTCGTCGCACTTCCGCCCGAGCGCTCGGCAAGGGCCAGGAGCTGCGACTCGGAAGCCGCCAGCACCAACTTACCGCCCAACGCGCGCGTGAACCGCTGCGTCAGCGGCCCCGAAAGGAGACAGCTGACCACCCCTGTAACCGATGCGGTCAACACATCGAAGACCACGTCCAGAAGGTCATGGCCGGAGATGTGTTCGCCCATCGCATGACGGGCTCCCAGCTGACCGCCCCCGACAGCTGCCGTCGTCGCGCCCGCGAAGGCGCCGGTCGTCAATGCAACGGCTGTCGTGCTCGCGGCGGCGCCAGCCGCCACACCGGTTGCGGCGGCCGCCATTGCAGGGATGAGCACAAGTCCGCCAATTGCGATGCACGCAGCACTGAAAACCTCGAGCCCCGTCGACGCGATCTCGGCCCCGTGCTGCGTTCGCTCCGTGTACTCGTGGACCCGTCGCGTGCATGTTTCGAACTGGGTACGCGCTGCCTCTACGGAAGTCTGTACCAGAGCAAGCGACGGCTGGTTTGGCGACGCCTGGAACGCTGTCAGAGCCACATTTGCGCGGTGCAGCGAGGCTTCGACGCCCTCCCACATCTCTATCGGCGGAATCTGGACGTTTCTGTCGATGTAGTGCGGCTGCGGCGCCTGCGGGCCAGCCGACGGGCCTCCCCCCATGACACGTGTTGCGACATTCGCTGCGATTGCGCCTGGCGCGGTAACTACCGTTCCCACTGCCGATGCCGCAGCAACAATTCGAGGGTGATCGTGAACCAGAGAGGCCAGCGGGTGGAGCCATCGATTGACGGTGTTGGCTGCACGGTCGACCGACTCCCCGACGCTCTGCCTCGCGTTGGCGACAGCATCCGAAGTGTGCGCGACGAGTCGATCGACGCCTGCCTGCACCTCACCCTGATGCTCTCCGCCCTGGCCAAGCCCCTCGTGTATTCGAATCAGCCGGGTATGGCCCTCCCTCTCGCCAATCTCACAATTGCGGAGGCGTTGCAGTGATGTGCGGATCTGCGCGATCGTGTGTGCCACCTCCGGAGACACGGCCGGCGCGCCGGGATGGGCACCAGCGGCGGGCGCGGCGGCATGGGCGGGCGCAGCCGCCGGAGCGGGCGTCGCCGACGTCTGCGCGGCGGCACCAGGCTGCGGGGTACGCATCACGCCCGCGCCACGCGCCTGCACCGCCGCCGGCCGGCCCGCGACCATCGCTTCGGCCGACCGATCGGCTTCGACCTCCGCCGCATCACCGGGCGTACTCACCTCGAGCTTGTATTGCGGCGCGTGCCCAACAGAGCCGGCCTGCTGCACCGTGTGCGCGACCTCGTGCGCGAGCAGCTGCTCGCCCGCCCTCGACGATGGATTGTATTCGCCAGCCGCGAAGTGGATGTCGTTGCCGACCGTGTACGCCTTGGCGCTCACCGCATCGGCAGCCGTCGCGGAGGCTTCGCCAGCGTGGATGCGCACGCCCGACAGGTCTGCGCCGAGCGATGATTCGAATTTGCCGCGCAAGCTGTCGGGCAGCGCCGAGCCCGAACCGGGCGCAGCGGTAGCGTGGTCGGCTGCCGCAGCGGGTTGCGGGCTACGCATCACCGCCCCGCCCGGTGGTGGGGCCTCCTGCCTCTGGACCGCGCGGCCGCCACCACCGGCACCGATGTCACCGAGCAGGCCCTCGGCCGACTGGCCGGCGACCACCGCGTCCGCCACGGCGTCGGCATGGCGTTCGTACGAGTCCCCGGGTGTATCGAGCCCACCTTTCAGGTGCACCCCGGCCCGCTGCTGCACAACGTGTGCGGCCTCGTGCGCCGCCGTGTGCAGGCTCGGCGACTCCTTGAACGCCACGTCGTTGCCGCTGGCGTACGCGGTCGCCTGCAGTCGCTCGCTCGCGACCGCCGCCGGCCCGCCGACGTGAGCCTGGATTCCGCGGACATCGTGACCGCCGAACGCCGCCTGGATCCAGTCGAGATGGGGGAGGGCCTTGCCGGCCCCCGTCGTGCCTTCAGCCGCGATGCGCTCGACGTTGGCGGTCGACGCATCGCCGCCGAGGCGCTCCGCGTCGCCCGTGCCCACGGCGCCGCGCCTCTGCACCGCCGGCGCGTCAGCGTCGGATCGAGTGCTGCGCGGAACCGCACCATAGACCCGCTGCACCAGGGTGCGCTTGCCCGGCGCAGGCTGCGTCTCGGTGGCGCGCGACGACTCCGTTCCCGGCCCTTGATTTTGTCTATTCCGCACGGCGGCGACAGTAGCAGCCCCATGTCGCGGTCGGATAGAGTCTATTTGACCTGCTCCGCATAACCATCATCCGACCCATGTCGTCGATCGGCGCCGACGATCTCCACCTCCGCGATCGTGAGATATGCGCGCCGAGCAGCGGGTAGTAGACCATGCCCGGTACGCAGCCCTGCTTCTCGCGCTGCTGCTCGAACGCGACGGTGGCCCCCACCGCGAGCTTCGCCAGGCACGCGACATCCGCGCGATGGCGCCGGGACGCGCTCGACGAGGCGCTCGGCGCGACCACCACCGTCTCGGTGGCGCAGTCCGACGGCGCGCGCACGACCTCCAGCGGCGAGCTCGCGACCGAGGTGACGGTGAACGAGCGCTCGACGCGCCGGTCACCCGGAACGTCGTGGTACGAGCACGCGATCGCGAGGGCGAGGGGCAGCCACCACGTGCGCCGCCACGGGTGCCTCACGCTGGCACGGTAGCTGACATTCGTCGTGTCGATCCACCCATTCGCCATCAGCCGGTCGCGCGGCAGGGTCGTGAACAGGACGACGAACTCCGCCATCTCCTGCGACTCGGGGGTGAGGTCGGCGCCTTGCTCGCGCTTGAGCCGCGTCCGCGCCTCCGCGGCCTGGTCGGGCGGCAACCGCACGGCACACAGCCACTCACGGATCGGCGGCTTGCCGTCGGGATGCACGCCGCCCACCCGCGCGGGACGCCCAGCCGCAGCTGCGACAGCTTCGCGCGCACATCGAGCAGCGATCCATGGATGTCGTAGAGCGGGAGTGCGCCGCGGTTGACCCGCACCAGCACCGCGGCACCTTTCTTGGTGATCGCCGCGACGCCGGGCGGGCTGGCATAGCCACGGTCACCGATCCAGAGCTGGCCGCGCTTCGCGATCGGCGCGAGGCGCTTGAACGTCTCGCCGCCCTTCTCGTCGGTCACGGCGACATCGACGATCTGGAGGTTCGTCAACCGCAGCGCGTAGTGGACGCGCGCCGTCGTGCCCTTGCTGCCCGGGCGCGCACGGTGCTGGCATCGACGACCACCAGCTCGTACCCGGCCCAGCGCGCCGCCGTGAAGTCCCTCGCCACGCGCGAGAGCGCCGCGAGCAGCGCCGTCGAGAACGGCCCGAACCGCCGCATCCATAGGTGCAGCGCCACCGCGGAGATGTCGATCAACCCGGCCGCGGCCGCGATCGCCGCGGTGGTCTTCAGCGACATGTTGGTCGCCACGTGGTGCAGCACCATGCGCAACGGCACCACGACGTCTGTGACCTTCGTCCCGAGTTGCGCCTGCTGCCGCTTCGGGCTGACACCGTGGATCGCCGCCAGCTCCCGCCAGTTCGGCGGCCGTTGCGCCTCGATCATCGGCCAGTCGCCGGCGAGGTCCAGGTGGCTGCGTGTGGCGTCATCCAGGCTCCCATCCAGATCCTCCGATCGCCATGGGGCAACGTTTCGGACTACGCTGGTGATACACTCCAATCTTCCAGACCATCTTGGACGATTAACGTCTATGCCCCACGCCCCCCCGCTCGGGCTTGCTGCGCGATCCCTCAGCGCGTGCGGGTGCGGGATTTCGGGTGCGGGGGCGCGGTCTCGATCGCGGGCGGCTGCGACGGGTCGCGCGGGCCGGGATGTGGCGCCCTGGGGTCGCGCACGACCTTGATGCTGCGGGTGAGTCGCCGGGCCTTGGTGACCTGCTCTGGCCAGGTCACCGCCGGCAGCGGCAACGCCGGCCGCGCGAGCAGGTAGCCCTGCCCGTAGCGGGCGCCGGTGTCGATCACGGCCTCGAGCTCCTCGACGGTCTCGATGCCCTCGGCGACCACCTGCGCGTCGAGCTTGGTGCACAGCTCCACGATGCCGGTGACCAGCCGGAACAGGCGTGACTGCTGCGTCAGCCCCGCGATCAGCCTTCGATCGAGCTTGACGATCCGCGGCGCGAGATCCGCGATGTACTTGAGGTTCGAGTAGCCGGCGCCGAGATCGTCGACGACGAGGTGGACGCCGCGGCCGCGCACCTCGTGCAGCATCGACTGGCACAGGTGGTAGTGCGACAGCGGCACCGCCTCGGTGATCTCGAGGTAGAGGTCGAAGTCGTGGCGGAAGAGCGGGTCGTCGGGCTGGACGAGGTAGCGATCGTTGAGCTCCGACGGGTGGATGTTGATGAACAGCGGGTGGTGCGGGCACGCCGCGATCGACATCTCGCGGAGCAGCCGTCCGAGCTCACCGGTGCACCCGTGGTCGTGAGCCGCCGCGAACAGCTCCATCGGCCCGGCGAACTCCGGGGCGCTGGTGCGTGCGAGCGACTCGTACGCGAACAGCTTGCGGGTCTTGAGGTCGACGATCGGCTGGAACACCACCGAGACCTCGCGGTGCTCGAGGACGCGGCGGATCGCATGGGTCGGTGGTGGCAGCGTGGGCTTGCGCACGAGGCGACCATCATACGCCCGTGCGTCGCTGGCGGGGGCTATCAACGCGCATGGCCCTGGCGTAGGGTCCCACCGTATGTCCCTCGCTGAACGCAAGGCCGCGCTGATCAGGATGGCCGCGCGGACCATCGCGATCCCGTACGCCGACGAGGCCACCGGCTGCACGATCTGGCTCAAGCTCGAGTACCTGCTGCCCTCGGGCTCGACCAAGGACCGGGTCGCCGCGTTCATCCTCGGCCACGGCATCGAGACCGGCGCGATCACCGAGAACACGATCGTGTGCGAGGCCTCGAGTGGCTCCACCTCGATCTCGCTCGCGATGTCGTGCGCCGTGGTAGGTGTGCCGTTCCGCGCGGTGATGCCGGACAACGTCAGCCGCGAGCGCCTGCTGATGATCAAGCGGTTCGGCGGCGAGGTGGTGCTGACGCCGCGCGAGCTCGGCGTCCTCGGTGCGATCGAGGAGACCCGCCGGATGGCGGCGGCGGATCCGCGGGTGTTCCTGACCCGGCAGTTCGAGAACCCGCTCAACGCCCGCGCGCACCAGCGCGAGACCGGCCCCGAGCTGATCCAGCAGGTCGGTACGACGATCCATGGGTTCGTCGCGGGCGTCGGCACCGCGGGCACGCTGATGGGGATCGCGCGCGCGCTGCGCGAGGCCGGCCACCCCACGCGGATCGCCAAGGCGATTCCGGAGAAGGGCTCGGCGTGCTTCTCCGGTCAGCCGGAGGTGTGCGGCGGGATCCCGGGCGTGATCGAGGGCCTGTCGACGATCCTCGACGGCGCGGAGATCGGCCTCGACGACGATATCCGGATCGACGAGCGCGAGGCGCTCGCGGCGGCCCGCGAGCTGTGCAGCCGTGGCCTCCCGGTCGGCCCGTCGAGCGGCCTCAACCTGGCGGCGGCCCGGGTGATGGCGCGCCGGCTCGGGCCGGCCAAGACGATCGCGACCGTGATGTGCGATCGCATGGAGCGGTACTTCTCCACGGATCTGTTCAGCGACGTCGAGGTCTGAGGTGGCGCGTGTGAAGGCACTCACCAAGGGCGCGCTGCGCACCGAGCTCCTCGCGCAGCTGACCTCCGCGCTCGCCGCGGCCCAGGCCGCCCACGCCGCCGCCATCGAGGGCGCCACCCACGAGGAGGCGAAGCCCGAGAACGACAAGGACACCCGTGGCCTCGAGCAGAGCTACCTCGCCCGCGGCCAGGCCCAGCGCGTGGCCGATCTCGAGGCGGGCGTCGCGGCCGTCACGGCGCTCGCGCTGCGTGTGTTCGGCGCCGGCGATCCGGTCGCGCTGTCGGCGCTGGTCGACGTCGCCGAGACCGTGGGCGACGAGGATGTCGCGCACGTCTACTTCCTCGCGCCCCACGGCGGCGGGAGCGTGCTGACCGGCGGCGTCCAGGTGGTGACGCCGGGCTCGCCGCTCGGGCGCGCGCTCCTCGGGCAGCGGGTCGCTGACGAGGCCCTGCTGCAGCTCCCCGGCAAGCAACGCGCCCTCGTGGTCACCGCGATCCGCTGACCCGATCGGGCAGGTGGGCCGGGATCGCCTCGCCCGAACCTGCCCGATCAGGGCGCGGCGCGGCGGCCCGGGGATGGTTCTATTGAACCTCATGGCCCAGTCCAACGCCCCGACCCTGTCGCCGCCCGCCGGGACCCCGATCACGCTGTGGCCCGAGGCCGTGCAGACCCTGCTCGCGCTCGACGACAAGCAGCTCAAGAGCCTGCTGCGCAAGCTCCGCAAGGAGGGCCTGGTCGCCGCCGCCTGAGAGACGGTGAAACAGTCTCGAAACCGGGGTGGGAACCCTGCGCGGCTTGCCGCGTAGGGCGGGGCGGAGCCTCGTGGAACGGAGCCTGCCGCGACCGGCGCGCCCGGGGTAGGGTGCGCGCACATGAGCGAGCCCACGCCTCCCGCGCCGTCGCGGGTCGTGCACATCGGGGACGCCCTCGCGTTCCTGGCGCAGGGCCCGCTGCCCGCCGATCACGCGGTGTTCACCTCGCTGCCCGATCACAGCGAGCTGACGCTCGGCGTCGACGGCTGGAAGCGGTGGTTCGTCGACACCGTGGCGCTGGTGTGCCGCACCGTCGCCGACGACGCGGTCGCGATGTTCTACCAGACCGACGTCAAGCACGACGGCCGCTGGATCGACAAGGGCCACCTCGTGCTGTGCGGCGCCGACGCCGCCGGCAGCCACCTGCTGTTCCACAAGATCGTGTGCCGGGTCCCGGCCGGCAAGATCACGTTCGGCCGGCCGGCCTACGCGCACCTGCTGTGCGTCAGCCGCGCGCGCCGCCTGCACCCCGGCACCTCCACGCCCGACGTCCTGCCCGCGCTCGGCACCATGAGCTGGTCGCGCGCGATGGGCAGCGCCGCGTGCACCGCCGCCGCCGCGTTCATCGCGAGCACCGGCGCGCGCACGCTGGTCGATCCGTTCTGCGGCCAGGGCTCCGCGCTCGCCGCCGCCAACGCGCACGGCCTCGACGCGATCGGCGTCGAGCTGTCGAAGCGCCGTGCCCTGCGCGCACGCACTGCGCGGACGTGATCGAGGGGACCGCGACCCCAGGCCTCGCCTCGTCAGGCCTCGACCCGCAGCACGGGCGCGAGGCGCACGGCCATCCCCACGACGTCCGGATCGCGCCAGCGCTCGGCACGGCGCGCCTGCAGCGTCGCGACCACCGCGCCGAGCCGCTCACCGTGCTTGTGGTCGTGGCGCTTGCCCTTCTCGCGATTGCAGCGCCCGCACGCGACCGCCAGGTTCGTGATCTCGCTGGTGCCCCCGCGCGTCTGTGGGACGATGTGCTCGAGGGTCGCTTCCCCGAGGGACCGGCCGTCGTCGGCGACGACGAGCTTGCTGTTGCAGTGGATGCACTTGCCGACCCACACCGCGCGGTCGTCGAGGCGCGTGCGCGCGAACGTCCGGTCGGTCACCGCCGCCGCGAGCAGGTGCAGATGACGCGCCATCCGCACAGGCATACCCGACGATCGCCCGCATGGCACGCGGGGATCGAGCTTCGAGGCGTCTCCAGATCCGGTGCCGGTTCCGGGGAAGGCGCTGGCTCCGGAGCGTGAGCCGGATGTCCGGTAGACGGACGCTGCGTGGATACGTGGTGACGTGGTGTCTGAGCCCCGCGCTCCCCTTGGCCGCGGGCCGTTCCTCGCATAGGGTGCGCCGCATGGTCAGCGAGATCTTCGACGCATCCCAGTGGCGCCTCGTCCCCGGCTTCGAGCAGCTGACGGACATCACCTACCACCGCCACGTCCGCCTCGGGATGGTGCGCGTCGCGTTCAACCGGCCCGAGGTACGCAACGCGTTCCGGCCGCACACCGTCGACGAGCTGTACGCCGCGCTCGAGCACGCGCGCACCTCGAGCGACGTCGGCGTCGTGCTCCTCACCGGCAACGGCCCGTCGCCCAGGGACGGGGGCTGGGCGTTCTGCTCCGGCGGCGACCAGCGCATCCGCGGCGAGCACGGCTACCGCTACGAGGTCGCCGGAGCCTCGCCCGCCGACGGCCCCAAGGTCCCCGACCTCGCCAGGCTCGGGCGCCTGCACATCCTCGAGGTCCAGCGCCTGATCCGCTTCATGCCCAAGGTCGTGATCGCCGTGGTCCCGGGCTGGGCCGCCGGCGGTGGGCACAGCCTGCACGTCGTGTGCGACATGACGATCGCGAGCCAGGAGCACGGGATGTTCAAGCAGACCGACGCCGACGTCGCGAGCTTCGACGGCGGCTATGGATCGGCCTACCTCGCCAAGCTGGTCGGCCAGAAGAAGGCGCGGGAGATCTTCTTCCTCGGCGACGCGTACACCGCCGACCAGGCCGCCGCGATGGGCGCCGTCAACGCCGTCGTGCCACACGCCGAGCTCGAGAACACCGCGATCGTGTGGGGCGAGAAGGTCCTCGGCAAGAGCCCCACCGCCGTCCGCATGCTCAAGTACGCCTTCAACCTCGCCGACGACGGCGTCGTGGGACAGCAGCTGTTCGCCGGCGAGGCCACCCGCCTCGCCTACGGCACCCCCGAGGCCACGGAGGGCCGCGACGCGTTCCTCGAGAAGCGTGCGCCGGACTGGTCCGGGGTGCCCTGGTACTACTGACCGGCGCGTTCACGCGGTGAGCGTCGGCCCGGGGCGTCGGACTCGAGGGGGCGCGCCCTGCGTCGATGAGGTCGAGGGTCGTCACGCGGGACGTGCCGAGCTCCCCCTGGCGCGCTGCCGCTGCCGACGCCGTCGTGGCCGGTGTCACGCGCCGAGGGCCCGACCGTGGCTCAGCGGCGAACCTCGAAGATCTTCATCGGATG
Organism: Kofleriaceae bacterium; assembly: GCA_964203225.1. Classification (GTDB taxonomy): domain Bacteria; phylum Myxococcota_A; class Polyangia; order Haliangiales; family Haliangiaceae; genus JABFXX01. Next base: position 68,683 of record CAXNMK010000020.1, on the reverse strand, counting down.
CTCCTTGCCCTTGAGCGCGACATCGGGGAGTGACGTCAGCGGGAACCGCCCGCCGAGGTGGTTCGCCGTCGCCTCGGACACGAGGATCTGGCCCCCTGCCGCGATGCCGCACAGGCGCGCGCTCGTGTTCACGGTGTCGCCGATGACGGTGTACGAGAGCGACTTGGAGCTGCCGACGTAGCCCGAGATCAGCGAGCCGGTGTGGATCCCGATGCCCGCCGCGAGCGGGGGCGCGCCGGACGAGGCCCGGTGCGCGTTGAGCTGGTCGAGGACCTCCAGCTGCTCGAGCGCGCATTGCACGCTGCGGCCCGCATCGTCGGCGTGGAAGGCGGGCGCGCCCCAGAAGGCCATGATGCCGTCGCCCATGAACTTGTCGAGCGTGCCCTCGAAGTTGAAGATGCACTCGACCATCAGCTCGAAGTACTCGTTCAACAGCTCGACCATCGCCTCGGCGGTCGTCTCCTCGCTCATCCGCGTGAACCCGCGGAGGTCGCTGTTGAACACGGTGGCCATCGGGACGTGGATGCCGCCCTTCTTGATGTCGAGCTTGCCCGAGATCACCTGCTCGGCGACGTTGGGCGAGAGCAGCCGCGAGAACCGATCGCGCGTCATGATCTCCTGCTGCACCTTGAGGCCGAGCAGCGTGTTCGAGATCAGCATCGCGACCTGGTTGCCGATCGCGGTCAGCAGCTCGAGGTCCTTGGGCTTGAACGAGGCGAGCCTCTCGGAGTCGAGCCACAGCGCGCCGATCACCTCCGTATCGTGGAGCAGCGGCACGACGATCGCGCTCGTGATGCGGTTGATGAACATGGACTTGCCACCGGCGCCGAAGTCCGCCCCTGCATCGTGGGTCATCACGCCGGCGCGCTCCCGGGTGACGTGCGCGAGGATCGTCGACGAGATGTTGATCGGCACGGTCCCGCCGTCGCGGCGGCGGTGGGCGCGCGGCTTGAGGGTCCCGTCGGGCTCCTTGAGGAGGATCACGCCGCGATCGGCATCCACGAACCGGAACAGCGCCATGAGGATCTTCGCCACCAGCGCGTCGAGGTCGCGCTCGAGGCCGATCTCGCGGAGCAGCTCCCACGTGATGCGCAGCCGCTCGTAGTCCAGGCGCAGCGCGGCGTTGTCGCGGGCGGCCTCGTCGAACGGCAGGAACTCCTTGCTCTGCGCGGCGACCTGCTGGCCGATCGAGTGCTTGGAGTTGTCGACCTTGACCAGATGATCGTGGGCCGGCACCTCGATCGCGCCGGCCGTGCGCTTCTTGACCATCCACTGGGGGGTGCCCCCTGTCAGGGGGGCGCCGGTGGCGGGATCGAAGTTCGCGACGAACGGGTGATGGATCACGCCCGGCGACGGTGGTGGTGCCGCGACGTGGAAGGGCGTGGCCCCGTCGTCGAACTGGAGCGTGGTGTTCCCCAGCCGGATCTCGTCGCCGTGACGCAGGGTGCGCGCGCCCGCGACCCGCTCGCCGTTGACGAACGTGCCGTTCATGCTGCCGAGATCATGGAGCACCATCGACGGCGCCTGCTGCTCGATGATGCAGTGCTCCTTGCTGACGATGGTGTCGAGCAGCTGGATCACGTTGCTCGGATGTCGCCCGACGCCCTGGTGCGGTTGCAGCTCGATCGCCTGCCAGCCCTGGTCGGTGACGTATCGGATTCGAGCCATGCCCCTCGGAGGGTAACGCGAGTCCGCACCCGTCGCCGAGGCGAACTCCTCGAACCGCACGGGGAGGGGGGCGCGGTCACGCGCCGAGCGCGGCGGCGAGGTGCTCGCGGCGCTCGACCAGCGCCGTGTCGGGCGTCCCGGCGAGCGCCGTGTCGGGCGTCCGCCACGCGCGCCCGATCGACGGGCTCGCCGTGCGCGTCCCCCCACGCGAGTAGCGCCAGGCAGTCATCGAGGTCCTGCTCGCCCAGCCGGCCGAGCTTGAACTTCAGGAACATCGCCGCGGAGTTCCGATGTCCTCGGTCACGCGGCCCGGAGCGAACCACACCGCCGCCGCCGCACCACCGACGAGCACCCAGTCACCCACGAGCGCATCGGCGGCGCGTGCGAGGAAGCGCTCGAACCGGGTGCGGTCTAGCTCCACGCGTGGCACCGCGCTCGCGTCCACGAGTGAGCGATCCGTGGCAGACGTTGCGGGATGCGGGCCTGCCCCTGGGGGCGCCCGATCCGTCGCGCGCGGCCCCTCCGTCGACGACATGACCGCCGCGGTCCACGCCGCGATCGCGTCCCAGCCGACCGGCCGGGCGCGTGACGCGCTGTCCGCGTTCATCCTCGCGTGGTGGCGTCAGTGGCCGCGCACCTTCACGCGCGCCTTCGGGATCCGCGCGCACTCGGTGGTCGCGTGGGCGGACGCCGCGGTCACCGACCCCCATCGCTACGTCAAGCTGTGGCGGATCGCCATGGCGCAGCTCGCGACCGTGCTCTGACCCGGACGCCCTCGGAGCCCGTCGATCTGCTGCTCGTACGCCGCCTGCCGCCCTGGCACGCAAACGTGGGCAAGCGCCTCGTGAAGTCGCCCAGGGTCTACGTGCGCGATAGCGGCCTCGTCCACGCGCTCCTCGGGATCGCGAACCTCGATGCGCTGCTCGGCCACCCCGTCGTCGGCGCCAGCTTCGAGGGCATGGTGATCGAGAACGTGGTGGCCGCGGCGCCATCGGCGACCTGCCACTACTACCGGACCTCCGGAGGTGCCGAGGTCGACCTCCTGCTCGCCTGGCCGGATGGCTCGCTGTGGGCGATCGAGGTCAAGCGCAGCCTGGCGCCGAAGGCCGAGCGCGGCTTTCACGCGGCCTGCGAGGACCTGGCGCCGGCGCGGCGCTTCGTGGACGATCCGGGCCAGGACCGCTGGCCCCTCGCGAGCGGCGTCGAGGTCATCGGGCTCACCGACCTGTGTCGCGAGGTGGAGGCCGAGGCCGCGCAGACGTAGCTCCCGCGCCTTTGGCGAATCCTATCGACGCTCCTCGACGAGTGTTCGACGCTCCTCGACGAGTCTTCCACGCTGGTCGACCCATGCGCTCCTGTTCGACGTGAGGCAAAGGCGTTCGAGCTCAGCCGATGCAGGACCACACGAGCGAATCATCCTCAGGTAGGACCTCGATCCGCTGGTCGCCTACCCGCGGTGCCAGGTCGCGAGGATGTGCGCGAGCTGGGCGAGCCGCTGGCCGCCGCGACCCTCGCCGAGCGGCGCGCCGACCGAGCCGAGCGAGGCTGCGTAGTCCGCGAGGCTGCCGAGCTTCTGGTTGGTGAACTTCTGGGCCGCGGCGCGCAGGTCGAGGCGCTCGGTGGACAGCGGGCCGCCGGCGTCGGTCAGCAGCTGCGGCCCGTGGTGGCCCCACGTGCACACGACGTCGGTCGGGCGCGACCACGCGGCGAACGCCTCGAACAGCGCGGACAGGGCGGCGCCGGCGAGCAGGCGCTCCTCGGGGACCTGGATGTGGAAGCTCGTCGTCGGCGACAGCGCGCCCGCCGGGGCGACCACCATCTCGAAGGTGGCGCCGGTGCTCGGGCGGTGGGCGAGCCAGTGCACGAGCTCGTCGCGCTGGCCCGGCTCGCCGTCCTGGTAGGGCCACGCGTTGGCCTCGCCGACGATGCACACGAGGTCGTCCCACCGCGCCTCGAGGGCGTCAGGCAGGGGGCGTCGCGGCGGGCGGGGCGGGCGGGGGTGGCGCACGCGACGGACCGGCGCGGCCTCCTGGCAGGCGAGCTGCGCATCGACCATCGCGTTGAGCGGATCGAGGAGCGCGCGGAACCGCGGGGCATCGCCCTCGAGCACGCCGAGCACGTGCATCAGCGCCTCGATGGTGGACACGTACTCGGCGCGCGGCTCGCGGCGGATCCGGTAGTGCGAGGGCTCGGGGGTGTCGAACGCGTAGCGCGGCAGCGCGTGGAGCACCGGGTTGTCGCGGACCACGTTCTTGGCCTGCGACCACGTGCCGTCGACGACGACCAGCGTGACCGGGCCGGTGGGCGGATCGTGCAGGATGTCCTTCGCGCCCGGCCCCGGGTACAGCAGGATCGGCGGGTAGGCCGGATCGGCGAGCGCGGCGGCGAGGGCCGGGCTCTCGCCCCACCGCACGCCGACGTGCAGCTCGGAGTGGGGCAGGCACAGGCTGGCCATGCGCGCGGTGCCGATCGGCATGTCGCGTTCGCGCGGGTGCTGGAGCAGGACCACCCTGGTGCGGGTGTCGAGCCGGGGCAGCGCGGCGCAGTAACACACGCGCTGCGGGCGGCGGCACCGCAGGCACATCGCGCGGGGCTCGGGCGATGCGGGGACAACTCGCTCCACGCGTGCCTTATAGCGCGGCACACTCGGGGCATGGGATTCCAGGCACTCGATAGCGCCGATGACGGCCTCGCGGCGGCGGCCCGTCATGGCCTGCACCTGGTCACACCAGACGCGGAGCTCGATCCCATCGGGCTCGACGTCATCGTGGTGCACGCGCGCGATGCGGCAGGGCCGTGGTGGGTGGCGCGCTCGCCCCGGCGCGAGCGTCAGCCGTCTCCGGGGGCGTCCGCGGTCTCCGTGGGCGTCCGCCGGCTCCGGGGGCGTCAGCGGTCTGTGTTGCGGAGGAAGTCCGCGACCTCGGCGAACCGCTGATCGAGGTGCGGGCGCACCGTCGGCGCCACCGCGAGGTCGTCCATCGCCGTCGCCATGCAGCGTAGCCACGCATCGCGCATCGCCACATTCACGGCCACCTTGCCGTGGCGCATGCGCAGCCGCGGGTGGCCGTGTGTCGCCATGTAGTCCTGCGGTCCGCCGAGCCAGCCGATCAGGAACAGCCCGAACCGGTCGCGCGAGCCGCGGGCCACGCGGCCCTGCGCGTCGCACTCGTGGAGCTGCGCGAGCGCCGGCTCGCGCTCATCCATCACCTCGTAGAACCGCTCGGCGAGGGCGAGCACGCACTCGGCGCCGCCGATCAGCTCGAACGGAGTGAGGGCCGGGGTGGGATCGGTGGGGGCGGTCGGCTCGGTGCTCATCGTCGCGGGCGCAGTGTAGCGCCGAGCTGCCACGTGGCGCATCGAACGCGGTACTGTCCCGCTCCATGAGACGACTGCCCTCCCTGTTCGCGAGCGCCGCGCTCGCGCTCGCCGTGCTCGCCCCCGTGGCCGCGGCCAACGCGCCCGCCGCGGCTCTGGCGCCCGCGCCGAAGCCTGCCCCCGAGCCCCGGATCGCGTACCAGACGTTCACGCTGGCCAACGGCCTCGAGGTCTACGTGATCGAGGACGCCAAGGCGCCCACGGTCTACGAGGTGCTGTGGTTCAAGGTCGGCTCGAAGGACGAGGTGGCCAAGCGCACGGGCTTCGCGCACCTGTTCGAGCACCTGATGTTCAAGGGCTCGACCCACCTGCCGGACGGCCTGATGGATCGCCTCCTCGAGGCGGCCGGCGGCTGGTCGAACGCGTTCACGTCGAGCGACATGACCGTGTACCAGAACGTCGCGGGCGCGAACTTCCTCGAGCAGATGCTGTGGATGGAGTCGGACCGCCTGGTCGGGCTCCTCGACACCTTCGATCAGCCCAAGCTCGACAACCAGCGCGACGTCGTCCTCAACGAGCGCCGCCAGAGCTACGAGAACCAGCCCTACGGGATGGCCGAGCTGCTGATCCAGGAGGCGCTGTGGCCCAAGGACCACGGCTACCACTGGTCGACGATCGGCTACCCGGCGGACCTCGAGGCCGCCGCCGTGAAGGACGTCGCCACGTTCTTCAAGACCTACTATGTCCCCAGCAACGCGACGCTCGTGATCGCGGGTGACGTCAAGTTCGCCGAGGTCAAGCGCCTCGTCGACAAGTACTTCGCGTGGATCCCGCGCGCGCCCACGCCGGCGCGCCCGACCTACAAGACCCCGGCGCCGATCACGAAGGAGATCGTGATCGACACCACCGACGACGTGCAGGTGCCGCGCGTGTACCTGTCGTGGCGTGGCCCGGCCGGCTTCACGAAGGACGAGGCCGCGCTCGACGCGCTCGCCGCGATCCTCGGCGAGGGCAAGTCGAGCCGGCTCTACAAGCGGCTGGTCTACGACGAGAAGATCGCGCAGAGCGTCGACGTCGGGTTCCACGGCGAGGAGATCGCCGGCACGTTCCAGGTCGAGGCCACCGCGAAGCAGGGCGTCGATCCGAAGCGGCTGACGAAGGAGATCTCCGAGGAGATCGCGAAGATCGCGGCGACGCCGCCGACGGACGCCGAGCTCGAGCGCGCCAAGAACTCGCAGGAGGCGGCGTTCCTGGCCGGCCTCGAGCCCACGCTCCAGCGCGCGATCCAGCTCGCCAGCTACGACGTGCTGGCCAGCGACCCCGACTACTTCGCCAAGGACCTCGCCCGCCGTCGCGCCGTGACGCCGGCCCAGGTCCAGGCCGCCGCGGCCGCGTACCTCAAGGTGAACGCGCGCGTGACCCTCACGATCCGCCCCGGCAAGAAGCCGCAGGAGACCCGCTGATGCGTACCCCGATGCGTACCCCGATGCGTCCCCCGATGCGTACCCCGATGCGGCGCTCCGCGCTGTTCGCCTCCCTCGCCATGGCGCAGCTCGCGCTCGCTCCGATCGCCGCCGCGAAGCCCGCGGCGCCGCCGCCGACCCCGCAGGTGAGCCCGGTGTTCGCGACCTCGGGCATCACCGACTGGGCCACCCCGCCGGCGCCGACCACGGAGCCCGCGTTCAAGCCTCCCGTCGCGAAGCGGCTCAAGCTCGCCAACGGGGCCGGGCTGATCGTGATCGAGAATCACGCGCTGCCGATCGTCTCGATGCAGGTGCTGATCCCGGGTGCGGGCTCCGCGCTCGACCCCGCCGGCAAGGGCGGCCTCGCGTCGTTCACCAGCGACCTCCTCGACGAGGGCGCGGGCGGCCTGTCCGCGATCGGGATCGCCGAGGAGTCCGACCGGCTCGGCGCCTCGATCGGCATCGGCGTCGGCGTCGACGCTGCGATGGTCTCGGTCGACACGCTCGCCAAGACCCTCGACCCCACCCTCGACCTCGTGACGAAGCTGCTCACCCAGCCGGCGTTCGAGGCCAAGGAGTTCGACCGCGTGAAGGGCGACCGGGCCACCGCGCTCGAGCTGCGGCGTGATCGCCCGCGCGAGGTCGCGGCGCTGATGCTGCAGGCCGCGATCTACGGGATGGGCACGCCCTACGGCCACCCGCCCGGCGGCGTGCGCGAACAGTTCGCGACCCTGACGATCGCCGACGCGCAGGCGTTCTACGCCCAGCGCTGGAACCCGGCGACCATGACGATCATCGTCGCTGGTGACGTCGACACGAAGAAGATCAAGGCCAAGCTCGATGCCAGCCTCGGCGCCTGGCGCTCGAAGACGGCGACGCCCGCGCCTCGCCCGGTGGTCACGCCGGCGAAGGCCGGCAGCCGCCTCTTGCTCGTCGATCGCAAGGACGCCGCGCAGTCCGACGTCCGGATCGGCCTGCTCGGGCTCGATCGGAAGGACCGGCGCTACCCCGCGTTCGAGGTGTTCCGCACCACGCTCGGCGACGGCTTCACCAGCCGCCTCGTGCAGCGGCTGCGCGAGCAGCTCGGCATCACCTACGGCGCGAACGCGTCGCAGGACTGGCGGCTCGCGCGCGGGCCGTTCGTGATCGGCACCGCGATCGTCACGCCGTCGACGGCGCAGGGCCTCGAGGAGACGCTCAAGATGGTCGCCGAACTCGGCACCACCGACGTCCCCGCCGAGGAGCTCGAGAAGTCCAAGCAGAACATCATCCGCGCGCTGCCCGCGATGTTCGACACCAACAGCGCGACCACCGGCGCGTTCGCCGAGCTCGTGATGCACGGCCTGCCGCTCGACTGGTACGCCCGCTACGCCGCCCAGGTCCGCAAGGTCACGGCGAAGGACGTCAAGGCGGTGGTCAAGGCCGTCGTCCCCGCCGACCGGCTGATCCTCGCGGTGGTCGGCGACCTGGCGAACATCGGCGCGGGGCTCGACAAGCTCGGCCTCGGCGCGCCCGCGATGTTCGACCTGTACGGCATGCCGCTCGCGGCGGCGCCCGCGGCGACGAAGTAGCGCCCGCGATCACAGTCTCTCACGGGCGGTGGTCGACGCCGACGCCGACCAGGGCGCTGGTGTGGCGCTCGATCCACGCGCGCAGCGGCACGCCGGTCGGCGGCACGCCGGGATCGAGCGTCCACACGCGCAGGTGGTCGTCCTCGGCCGCCGACACCAGGCGGCCGTCGGGGAGGAACACCACGCCCTTGACCTCGACGCCGTGGCCGCGCAGCACGCGCGGGGCGCCACCGGCGAACGGCCACACGCGCACCGTGGCGTCGAGCCCGGCGGTCGCGACGTGGGCGCCGTCGGGTGACAGCGCGAGGTCCTTGATGCCGTCGGCGTTGCCATCGAGGGTGCGCAGGGTCCGGGTCGGGATGTCATAGATCTGCACGACGGTGCTGCCGCCCGACGACAGCACCGCCTGCCCATCCGGCGAGAACCGCACGTCGCGCACCACCTCGACGTGCGAGCCGATGACGTCGTGGGTGCGCAGGTCGGCTGACCACAGCGAGACGACCCCGTTCTCGTCGCCGACGGCGAGCCGGGTGCCGTCGGGGGACAGCGCGAGGCAGCGGATCTCGGTGTCCATGCCCTTGCCCATCACGCCGCCGGTGACCGCGTCGAACACGCCGAGCGAGCCGTCGAAGCCGCCCGCGATGATGTGCGCGCCGTCGGGCGTCCACACCGCCGGACGGAACCCGTGGGTGTGGCGCGCGAGGATCCTGCCCGCGCCGGTGGCGACGTCGTACACCTGGAGCGTGCCCTCCTCGCCGGTCGACACCAGCCGCGTGCCGTCCGGCGAGAACCCGACGTCGCGCACGGCGAGCTTGTGGCGGGGCAGCAGCTCGCGTCCGGTCCGGGCGGCCAGATCCCACAGCCGGACCGTGCCGTCGGTGCCGCCGCTGGCGGCCCAGCGGTGATCGGGCGAGATCGCGATGTTCTCGATCGGGCCGCGGTGGCCGGGGAACACGATCGAGGTCTCGGTGGTCAGGTCCCACAGGCGCACCGTGCCGTCGTCACTCGCGCTCAGCACGTGCGTCGCGTCGACCAGCACGACGTGCTCGACATCGGCGGTGTGGCCGCGCAGCACGCGGGCGAGGCCCTGCGCGGCGGCGGCCACGGCGAGATCGTGCGCCTCGGGCCACGCGAGTGCCCGGTCCGAGAGGTGGGTCAGCCACGCCGCGGCCGCGCTCGGATCGCTGACGAGCACGCCGCCGGCGAGATCGCGGATCACGAGCTCGTCGCGCTTGTTCTCGGCCTCGGTGCGGGCGATCTGCGCGTTGGCCTCGGCCAGCGTGGCGATGTCGCGCTCCACCACCACCGCGCGCACCGACAGCGCACCTCCGACGGCGAGCGTCACGAGGGCGAGGCCGCCGATCGCGACCGGGACGCGGTGCTTGCGCAGCCACCTCCGGAACAGCACCCACGGCGAGTACACGTGGCTGGCGACCAGCTTGCCGGCGGTGAACCGGCGCAGCTCCTCGGCGAGCTCGCGTGCGCTGGCGGGGCGGTCACCGGGTGCGAGCGCCAGCGCGTGCTCGACGATCGTCGCGAGCTCGGGGGGCAGCTGCGGCTCGCGCTGCGCGATCGGCTCGTGCGCGCCCGCCGCGACCTGGACCAGCACCTCCGACGTGGTGGCCCCGCGGTGGGGCGGCACGCCGGTCAGCATCGTGTAGAGCAGCGCCCCGAGCGCGTAGATGTCGCTGCGCTCGTCGGCGGCCTCGCCGCGCGCCTGCTCGGGCGCCATGTACGACGGCGTGCCCATGACGGCGCCGTCCATCGTCAGCTGCACGCCGTCTGTCGTGGTGGCGCTCCGCTCGCCGCTGGCGCGCGGGGGGCCGCTGGCCGAGGGATCGATGGGGAGCCGCGCGTCCGAGGGCGCGAGGCCGCCGTCGGGCGCGCGCAGATCCTTGGCGAGGCCCCAGTCGATCACCACGGTCTCGCCGAACGGGCCGAGCAGGATGTTCGCGGGCTTGAGATCGCGGTGGAGCACGCCCTCGCTGTGGGCGTAGGCGAGCGCGTCGCACACCGCGATCGCGTGGGGCAGCAGCGCGAGCCGGTCGCGCAGCGCGGAGGTCTCCCCGAGCACGACCTCGAGCGAGCGCCCGCGGACCCGCTCCATCGCATAGAACGCGCGCCCGTCTCCGAGGATGCCGGCGTCGTACACGCGCACGATCGACGGGTGCTGGAGGCGCGCGGTGATCAGCGCCTCGCGCTCGAACCGCGGATCGATGCCGGCGGACCCGCCGCGGGTCACCTTGATCACCACGTCGCGGCGCAGCCGGCGATCGCGCGCGGACAGGATCTTGCCCATGCCGCCGCGGGCGATCTCGGGGCCGATCGAGTACGCGGCATCGTCGACCGGCGACAGCGACGGCAGATCGACGACGGTGTGCGGGCCCGGCAAGGTCGGCGCGTGCGGCGCAGCAGGCGCGGCCATGGTCTCGTCGAACCCGCGCCCGGTCCCGCAGGCGGCGGTCACGGCCAGGCCGGGAGGCGGCTGGAGCCCGCGCGCGAGGATGCCCGCGCCTGGCAGGGTCCGTGCCTTGGGCGCTGCGCCGGGGACGCCGGCGCCCGCGGGCAAGGGCAGCGTGCCGTCCGCGCCGGCGAGCGTCGACGCGGGCGCGAGGGTGGCGTCGGTGCCGAGGTCGGCGCGCGCGAACTGGTGCGGGCCGGGCAAGCGGTGGGCCGCGACGGGCGGGGCGGCCGTCGCGCCGGTGGCGGCTTCGCCCCGGAGGCCGGGCAGCGTGCCGTCGAGCGCCGCGTCCTCGCGGCGGTCCCCCTCGCTCATGCGACAGCAGCGTAGCGCGTTCCTGACCGACGATCAGACACCCGTCCACCCGTTCCGACCGAGGCCGCGGCCGCATGCCGTGCAGGGTTCCCACCCCGGTTTCGAGCCGTCCCTCAGGGCAGCCGGGGGGCCCGGCGGCGGAACAGCAGCGAGTGGTTGTTCGCGGGCATCGCGACGGCGCCCTCCAGCACGAGGCCGTGGGCGCTGGCGGCGACGCTCAGGTCGCGCACGTCGCGGACCCCGAACCGCGGGTCCCGGGCGTGCAGCCAGTCCTCGAACGTGAGGTTGGAGGGCGCGGTCACGCCGTCGAACCGGAACGGGCCGTACAGGTAGAGCAGGGCGCCCGCGCCGAGGATCCGGCCAGCGCCCGCGAACAGCGCCAGGGAGGCCTCCCACGGGGAGATGTGGACCATGTTGATGCAGACGATCGCGTCGGCGTGGGCGACCGGCCACGGCTCGCCGACGACATCGAGCGTGAGCGGGGCGGCGAGGTTCGGGAGCGCGGCCTCGGCGCGCCAGGCGGCGATGCTGGCGACCGCGGTGGCGTCGGGGTCGGTGGGCTGCCAGGTCAGCGCGGGGAACGCGGCGGCGAAGTGCACGGCGTGCTCGCCGGATCCGCTGGCGATCTCGAGGACCGTGCCGGTCTCGGGGAACTCCCGCGCGAGGACCTCGCGGATCGGCTCGCGGTTGCGCTCGGTCGCCGGGGCGTGCTGCTTCATCTGCGCGGACTATAGCTGGACCGCGAACACGTGCTCGGTGGCCGGTCCACCCTGCAGGCCCGCCGGCGACGAGGGGGACTCGAGCAGCTCGGCGTGGGGATACAGCGCCGCCGACGAGGTCGGGCGGAATCGAGAACGGCGGGCCGCTCCCGGTCGTGTGTTCGAACGTCACCAGCAGCCCGGGGGTGCCCGGGGCGGCGAGCGCGCGCAGCTGGTCGAGATAGCGGTGGCGGAGGTCGGGGGGCAGCGCGATCAGCGCAGCGCGGTCGTACACCCCGTCGATCGGCCCGCCGGAGCCCTCGACGTCGTCACGGGTGACGGCGAACAGGTCTCCGGCGATCAGGGTGATCCGGCCGGCGGTGTAGATCGCGAGTGATCCGCGCTGCGTGACCGTGGGCTCGAGCGCGTGCTCCGCGAAGAACGCACGCACGGCATCCTCGACCAGCTCGAGGCCGAGGACGGTGTGGCCGTGCGCAGCGAGGAACGCGAGATCCTCGGCCTTGCCGCACATGGGAACGAGCACGCGGTGCCCGCTGAGCCGGTCGAGGTGACGGACGAGCAGGGCGTTCGGCTTCCCTTCGTGAAAGCCGATCCTGCCCTGTTGCCAGCGCTCGAGCCAGAAGGAGGCGTCCATGGTCGAGGATCCATCCTACGCGCGTGGGCGCGCGTGGGAGCGAGGGGGCGCGCGGGGACGCCTCGGACCACGGACGTTCGAGAGGGTGGAGGCCTTCCTCCCGGACGGCGTTACGCCTTCTCGGAGCCCGCGGGGGAGTTCTTGAGCGTGGTGACCTCGGTGCGGACGTTCTGCGCGAACGTCTTCAGCTCCTGCATCGCGTTGCGGACGCGGGTGCCCGCGGCCTTGTTGCCGTCGCCGTAGAACTTCTTGAAGTCAGCTTCCATGCCCGCGACCATGTGCTGGAGCTCCTCGAAGCGGCTGGCGCCGCTGGTGCTCGGGGACTCGGTGCTGACGGTGTCGTTTTGCGTCTCCATAAGGAGGGGTACCTTGCCCTATCCGGGCCTCGTCTGCACGTGAATCAGATTCTTGTAATGATTCCAAAGGTTGGGGGGATCTGCACTCCGGGAGGATTCCAGCTTGCGCCCCTTGGCGAGGCCTGCCAGCGGTCTGTGCACGTCCGGACCGCCCACGCGCTGCGTCCGGACTTGCCCGGCGCGCGGGGGACCCCCTAACGTGCGCGTGCCGTGACCAGCCCCGCCGCACCTGCTCCGCTGCCGACCGCGACCCTCGCCCGCGGGGCGGACGCGCTGCCCGTCGAGGATCCCGAGGAGGTATGGCTCCGCGACGTCTACCAGCCCGACGCGCCCAACCTGACGCTGCGCGCCGTGATCGTCGGCACGCTGATCGGCGGCGTGATGTCGCTGTCGAACATCTACGTGTTCTTCAAGACCGGCTGGAGCCTCGGGGTGACGCTGACCGCCTGCATCCTGGCGTTCGCGGTGTTCCGGTTCGGGGAGGTGATCGGGCTCGTCAAGCGGCCGCTGGGCGTGCTCGAGAACAACGCGCTGACCACGGTGGCCTCGGGCGCCGGTTACATGACCGCCGGCGGCAACGCGGCGGCGTTCGGCGCGCTCCTGATGGTGACCACGGTGCGGCCGGACAAGTTCGGCCTGGTGCTGTGGTTCGCGGTGATCGCCGCGCTCGGGGTGATCGCCGCGATCCCGATCAAGCGGCAGCTGATCAACAAGGAGGCGCTCCCGTTCCCGACCGGCACCGCCACCGCCGAGACCATCCAGACCATCCACGCCACTGCGCGGGGCGCGGGCTCGAGCGCGGCGGCGGCGCTCGGCTGGGGCGGTCTCGTCGGCGCGCTCGTCACGGTGTTCCGCGATGTCCTGCCGAGGCTGGTCGGGGGCACGTGGCTCCCCGAGAAGTGGGCCCCCAGCCTGTCGATGATGGGCCAGGGCTTCATGGCGTGGACGCTGTCGATCAAGACGGAGGTCGTGCTGGTCGGCGCGGGGGCGCTGATGTCGTTCCGCACCGCGTGGTCGCTGCTGCTCGGTGGCCTCGTCAACTACGTCGTGATCGCGCCGCTGCTGTTCGAACGTCAGCTGATCCCGGTGATGAAGGGCGAGGCGGTCAGCTACACGGGCATCATCGACTGGACGCTGTGGCCGGGCGCGGCGATCCTGGTGGCCGCGGGCCTGACCTCGTTCGCGCTCGATTACAAGAGCCTGGGCCGCGCGCTGACGGGGATGAGCGCGCTGTTCGATCCGGCCAAGCGGGCGCGCGGCGCCGAGGGCATCGGTGCGGTCGAGGCGCCCGACTGGTGGTTCCCGGCCGGCCTCGTGCTGCTCACCCCCGCGATCGTCGCGCTGATGTACCTGATGTTCGGGATCCCGGTGTGGGCGGGGGTGCTCGCCGTGCCGCTGGCGGTGCTGATGGGGTTCGTCGCGTCGCGCGTGACCGGCGAGACCGACGTCACGCCCACCAAGGCGCTCGGCCCGGTGACCCAGATGATCTACGGCGCGATCACGCCGGGGAACATGGTCGGCAACATCATGTCCGCCAACGTGACGGGCGGCATCGGCCTCCACGCCGCGGATCTGCTGACCACGCTCAAGACCGGCTGGCTGCTCGGCGCCAAGCCGCGCCACCAGGTCTACGCGCAGCTGTTCGGCGTGCTCGCCGGCGCGGCGATCATCGTGCCGCTGTTCTACCTCGTCATCGATCCAGCGATGCTCGGCACCGCGGAGTGGCCGGCGCCGTCGTGCACGGTGTGGGCGGGTGTGTCGAAGGCGTTCGTCGGCGGCATCTCGGCGCTGGCGTCCTCCAAGAAGATCGCGATCCTGGTCGGCCTCGCCCTCGGCATCGGCCTGACGCTGATCGAGAAGGCCGTGTCCTCGCGCGCCCGGGCCTACCTGCCCTCGGCGTTCGGGATCGGGCTCGCGATGGTGGTGCCGTTCTCGAACACGCTCGGCATGTGCATCGGCGCGTTCGTGGCCGAGGTGATCCGCCGCAAGTTCCCGCAGCTCGGGAGCTACGTCGTCCCGGTGTCGTCGGGGCTGATCGCCGGCGAGAGCCTGCTGGGCGTGGTGCACCTGATCTCGACGAAGGTGCTCGGGCTGTACTGATTGCTCCTGACCGCCATGCCTCCCGGCCATGGGGTGTACGAATCTTGCACACCTGGTCGGCGGATCCGGTCCGGCGGATGCGCCATGGAGTTGCCCCCGGTCCAACCCCGGGGCGACAATGACTTCGTGCGCAACTCTCTCGTGCGGTCGGTCCTTTGGTCGCTGGTGTCCCTCGGTGCGGTCGCCGCGTGTGGCGGTGACGATGGGGGCGGGTACACGCCGCCGCCGGGCAGCCTCGTCGATGCGCCGCCGGTCGGCGATGGCGGCACGACCGACAGCTCCGGCGATGGCGGCACCACCGACGGTGGCGTCACCGATGGTGGCGTCACCGATGGTGGCGTGACGCTCGACGGTCCGACGAACTCGTCGGAGCCCGACATCACGGTGGTCGCGCCGACCGCCGGCGCGCTGATCGCGGGCGTGATGCGCCTCGAGGTCACTGTCACCGATCCGGACGGCGTCGACTCCGTGACGGCGACGATCGGGGCGAGCGGCACGATCCCGATGGCGCGCGTGACCCCGACCTCGGACACCTGGATCGGCGTCTACGACACCGCCACGCTCGCGGGCGTGGTCGCGCCGACCATCCTCGTGCGCGCGATCGACAGCATCGGCACGCAGGGCCAGCGCGGGTTCGCCGTCACCCTCGACAACGCGCCGCCGCTGGTCGCGTTCGATCCGCCGAACGTGCGGCTGATCGCGACCAGCACCACCCCCGCGGGGTTCACGTGCAGCGCCGACTTCGACCCGCTGGGCGGCGACGCGCCGAACGATGGCGAGGTGGTGCCGCAGCTGATCGAACTCCGCGCGCGCGCGACCGACCTGCCGAACACGGGCACGGCCAACACCACGCTGTACATCCCGTACGCGGGCGTGCAGCGCGTGCAGATGTACGTCCTCGATGACACCACCCGCCCGCTGGTGGTCGACACCGACGGCAACGGCTCCTGCGACAACATCAACCCGGACATCAAGCCGACCGCCACGCCAGTGCTCGCGACCGAGGCCGCCCTCGTCACGCTCGAGGCGGTCCCCGGCGGCGGCGGGGCGTCGTTCCTGCCCGACTCCATCGGCTCGTCCAACGGCGGTCGCTGCGACGAGGGGGACGCCACGGAGGCCCCGGAGCCGCTGTGCTTCGGCGAGCTGTTCGCGACCGTCGCGATCGATACGCCGTTCACCGACGAGCCCCAGGTGTTCGGCATCGGCCAGGTCGACATGTTCAACTGCCTCGGCTACGCGTTCGACACCGTCGCCAACAACGTCGACGAGGGCTGGGCGTGCGTCGCCGCCGTCGCCACCGACAACCTCGGCAACCGCAGCGTCTCGGCGCCGCTCCGCATCTGCGTCGACGCCAACAACAGTGGCGACTGCGGCGGCGGCCTCGGCACGACCTCGAACCTGACCCGGCCCGCGTGCACCGGCACCGTCACTGGCGGCGTGGTCACCGCCACGGCGTGCACGCCGCGCGCGTATGGCACCGTCGGCGACGACTTCGAGATCATCTATCCGTGACCTGACCGTAGCCTGCGCGCTTGCGCGGACCGCGCCGGATCGACGAAGGTCGCGCCCATGCGTCTCGATCGAATCCGGGGTGGGTGGCTCGTCGTCCTGATCGCGTGTGGCGCCCCCGCGGCGCCGCCGGTCACCCCGCCCCCGGTCGCGCCGGCCCCGGTTGCCCCTGTGGCGAAGGCGCCGATGGCGCTGTTCACGCAGGGCGGCTACGACCTCGCCGGCGCCGAGTACTGGCCGTACGTCGGGACCGCGGACATCGACTACCCCGGCGACGTGCTGTGGGGGTTCTATCCCGAGGCCGGCGTCCTCGCGCCTGGCGAGGACGAGCCGAACAAGGCCACCGCGCGGCCGGCGGCGGTCGCGTGTGCGGAGACCTCGTTCGCGGCGCTCCGCGCATTCCTCGCCACCGATCCGCCCGCGCTGCGCCGGATCCTCGGGCTCGCGGCGAAGCAGGGCGACGTCGTGCCCCGGTTCTATCTGTGGACCAACGATTACGGGCTCGCCGCCACCCCGTACCCGCCGGGCGTGCGCGAGGCGCGGCTGTGGTACTGGCGCCGCAAGCAGCCCGCGCCGCCGAAGCCGCCGGGCTACTGGAAGTGGGAGGCCACGCTGACGCAGCAGGGCGAGTGCCAGGTGCCGCGCGCGCCGCAGATCGACACCTACCTCGCCGACATGGAGAAGGAGCTCGCGGCGCGCACCGAGTAGGCCCGGTTCGGCGTTGATGCGGGGCGGGGGAGCGGGCATGGTCCGGCGGTGAGCCGAGCCGCTGCCTGGATCCTGCTGATCGCCGCCGCGTGCAAGGCGCGCGAGCCCGCGCCGGCGCCCCCGGTGGTCGTCCCGCTGGCGGGGAGCGCGAGCGCACCGGTCGCCACGCCGCCGGTCGCCGCCCCGCCGGTCGCCGCTCCGGTGGTTCGTGATCCGCACTCGCAGGCGCGCCCCGAGCGGGTGCGGGTCCGGCACCTGACCCTCGAGCTCGACGTCGACTTCACGACCCGGCGGCTGACCGGCACCGCGCGGCTCGAGCTGACCCGCGTCGAGCCGGGCGCGCCCGAGGTGGTGCTCGACACCAGCGGCCTCGACATCGAGGAGGTCACCGACTGCGCGCAGGCGCAGCCGCGCCCGTTCACGCTCGGACCCGTCGATCCCGTGCGCGGGCAGGCGCTCACCGTGCAGCTCGCGAGCGACTGCATCGTCGTCCGCTACCACACGCGGCCCGACGCGTCGGCGCTGCTGTGGCTCGAGCCCGCGGGCACCGCCGGCAAGCGCGCGCCGATGCTGTTCACGCAGTCGCAGGCGATCCTCGCGCGGAGCTGGATCCCGCTCCAGGACTCGCCGGGCGTGCGGTTCACCTACGACGCGACGATCCACGTGCCGCCGGGGCTGTGGGCGCTGATGAGCGCGCACAACCCGCAGTCGCCGCCCGCCGACGGCGTGTGGCGGTTCGCGCAGGACCGGCCGATCCCGTCGTACCTGATGGCGCTCGCCGTCGGTGCGTTCACGTTCAAGCCGATCGGCCCGCGCACCGGCGTGTACGCCGAGCCCGGCGTGGCCGACGCGGCGGTCGCCGAGTTCGCCGAGGTCGACGCGATGATGGCGGCGGCCGAGCGGCTGTACGGCCCGTACCGGTGGGGCCGCTACGACATCCTCGTGCTGCCCCCGAGCTTCCCGTTCGGCGGCATGGAGAACCCGCGGCTCACGTTCCTCACCCCGACGGTGATCAACGGCGATCGCGCGCTGGTCTCGCTGATCGCGCACGAGCTCGCGCACTCGTGGTCGGGCAACCTCGTCACCGGCGCCACCTGGAACGACCTGTGGCTCAACGAGGGCATCACGACGTACGTCGAGCGCCGGATCATGGAGGAGCTGCGCGGCCCCGGCGGCGCCGACCTCGAGTGGGCGACCGGCCGGATGGACCTCGACGCCGTGCTCGCCCGCGAGGGCAAGGCCAACCCGGACACCCGCCTCGCGCTCGACTTCCCCTCGACGCGCGACCCCGAGGAGGCGCCCGGCGACATCGCGTACGAGAAGGGCTCGCTGCTGCTGCGCACCATGGAGCAGGCGTTCGGACGCCCGGCGTTCGATGCGTTCCTGCGCGCGCGGTTCGAGCGGCTGGCGTTCCAGTCGAGCGACTCGGCCACGTTCGAGCGCGATGCGGCGCCGCTGTTCGCGGCCGCGCCCCAGCCGTGGAGCCTCGCGGACTGGCTGCACCAGCCGGGCGTTCCGGAGGGCGCGGCGCCGGCGGTGTCCGCGCGCCTGACCGAGCTGACCGGCCACGCGCGGGCGTTCGTGGACGCCGGGACGCTGCCGGCGGCGGCGAGCTGGACCGTCCCCGACTGGCTGGCGTTCCTCGAGGTCCTGCCGGCCGAGCTGCCGCGCGCGCGCGTGGAGGCGCTCGATGCGGCGTTCCACCTCACGGGCTCACCGAACGCGGTGCTCGCCGGGCGCTGGCTGCCGATCGTGGTGCGCGCCGACGTGCGGTCCGCGGCGCCCACGGTGGCGGCGTACGCGGCGCGGGTCGGGCGCCGGTACCTGGTCGGGCGCGTCTACGAGGCGATGGCCCGCGAGAACGCGTTCTGGCTCGCGCTCGCGCGCACCACGTTCGCGCAGGCGCGGTCCTCCTACCACCCGATCACGCGCGACTCGATCGCCGCGCAGCTCGCGCCGACGCGCTGACCGCGCAGCTCGCGCCGACGCGTCCGGGCTCCGGCGAACCCCCCAGATACCGCGATCGCCGGGCGGTACGGCGACGGTACTTCGAAGGCGCCGACGTCCCATGTACCGCCGGCGCCGCGGGCGTGGCCGAACGGGTCGAACGGGTCGAACGGGTCGAACGGGTCGAACGGGTCGATCGCGTAGCTCGCGGCCAGCGCCTCGCCGGCATCGCGCGCCTCGGCCTCAGCGGCGAGGCGGTAGTCGCCGCCGGCGAGGTCGATGAAAGGGTCGGCGCCGCCGCCCTCGCGAGCAGGATGGACGTCACAGCACCCGCTGCGCGCCGTCGCCCGCGCCGCGGGACTTGATGGCGACGTAGGCAACCCGTCCACGGGAGTGGATCAAGCCCACTGCAGGCACGTCCTGGCTGCGGCGGTTTGCTGGTGTGCCGGTCGCTGCCCCTGTCGCCTGACCCGTACGCGCGCCCGCGCATTGTTCATCGCCCCCAGCGCTCGCGTAGTCACGCGTACGTCGTTGCGGCGTGAGCCTGGCCGCCACCGGCCCCGATCTCCGGCCTCGCGCCAGACCGAGCGCGGCTCGCCGAATGGGCACCCGGGCACTGCGACCAACGCAGCATCAGTCGTTCTTACGAACGCAACGTCGGTCGGGGTCTTGGGCCGTCTGGCGAGGACAGTGGCCACCCGCCGCGACCTCACGGGGCGAGGCCCGGGCCGGTCCCCCCATGGACCTGCTGGGTCGTCACCGCCTCCGCGCAGGCCGGAGGTGGGATGGCCGAGGTCAGCGCGTGGGCCCGGCGTCGCCGCGCGCTCACGGCGTCCGCGCGCCGCGCGCGAGCACCCGGCCCATCGTCGCGTACTCGTTCCGGGCGGCGGACTCGAGCGCGGCCTGGGTCACGTGCTTGTTGCCGGCCGCGGCCGCGAACGCCGCCGACAGCACCGCGTTGCGGATGTGGGCACCCGAGAGGTCCGGAAACTCCTGGACCAGCCGGTCGATGTCGAGCGCGCCGCCGAGCGGAATGTCCGCGGACAGGTAGCTGCGCCACAGCCGGTCGCGCTCCTCCTCGTCGGGCGGCCAGAACACGACGTGCGAGGCCAGGCGTCGCTTGAAGGCGGGATCCATCGACGCGTCGAGGTTGGTCGTCAGGATCACGATCCCGCGAAACGCCTCCATGCGCTGAAGGAGGAAGTTGACCTCGAGGTTCGAGTAGCGATCATTGGACGACTTGACCTCGGTCCGCTTGGTGAACAGGGCGTCGGCCTCGTCGAACAGCAGCAGACAGTGGCCGGTGCCGGCGGCGTCGAAGATCTTGGCGAGCTGCTTCTCGGTCTCGCCGATCCACTTCGAGAGCACCTGCGACAGCTCGATCTGGTGGAGGTCGAGCCCCAGCTCCTTGGCGACCAGCCCGGCGACCATCGTCTTCCCGGTCCCCGGTGGCCCGCTGAACAAGGCCGCCACGCCGGTGGCTCGACCGACCCGCTTGCCCAGCCCCCAGCGATCGAGGACCTGATGGCTCAGCCGCACGCGGGCGATCAGCGCGGCGATCTGCTCCCGCGTGTCGCGCGCGAGCACGAGATGCTCCCAGTCCTGGCTCACGGTGACGAGCGTGGTCAGCCCGGTGAGGCGCTCGGACGTGAGCTGCCGGAGCGCCGCGACGACGGCCGCCATGGTCAGCGGGCGCCGCGACGCCAGCCGCGCCGTGCCGATCGCCTTGCGCATCGTGCCCGCGCCGATGGTGTAGCGATGCCCGAGCTCGTCGAGCTCGGGCTCCGAGAGCTCGTGTGCGGGGTCCTCATGCGCGAGCAACACGCTCCACATGTTGCGGCGCGCATCCGCCTTCGATGGCGCCCAGGCCCGGCGGACCAGCTCGCCCTCGAACCGCATCGCCTGTCCGGCGAACGTGGTCGTGACCACGAGCGGCCCCGGGAACTCCGCGACGAACTGCTCGAGGCGTCGCCGTCGCGGCTGGTCGTCCGCCCCGTCGAGCTCCTCGACGCCGCGGATCACCACGACCGCGCCGGTCAGGGCGGCCTCTCGCCGCAGCGCGCGCAACCCGTCCTCGAGGACCTCGACCGACCGATCCAGCCGATCGAGCGGCAGCAGCACCGCCGCGCGCCCGAGCGTTCGCGCCGCGGCGGCCACCGCGGTCGCGCGGCCGCTGCCGACCGGGCCCTCGAGCACCACCGTCAGCGGCGTCGCCTTGTCGAGTACGCGCGCGAGCGCGTCGAGCTCCCCGCGCTGCGCCTCGTCGAACAGCGCGAGCTCCGGCACCTCGACGCGCAGCAGCGGCGCGCCCACGACCTCGCTGCCGAGCAGAAAGCGAGCCACGCGCGGACTCACCGCCCACACCGTGAGCGCGGGCGTGATCGTGGTGTCGCCCCGGGCCTCGAGCACGGCGAGCTCGACGAGCGGGTGATCGGCCGCGAGCGCGAGCGCGAGGACGCGGGCGTCGTCGGCCACGCCCGAGACCGCGACGTACGAGGCGACCGTCGCGCCGTGCGCGCTGGACGGCCCTTGCAGCCGGAGCAGCGCCGCCGCACTGCTCGGATCCGTGCAGCACGCGATCACGAACGCGAGGAAGTCCTCGCCCCGCCGGTCGACCCCGAGGCGGCGCGCGAGCGCCTTGATCGGCTCGGGCTCCACGGCCTCGTTGATCGCGCGGGTCAACCGGGCGAGCGTCCGCTGACCCTCGGCGCGATCGAGCAGTCCGCTGGCGAGCTGCAGCCGGATCCGCTCGCGCGTGATCCGCGCCTGGAGCGGGGACACCTCGACCTCGCCTGGCATCCCCGCGTCACTCACGGGCGGTGCCCACGGCGTCGGCCATCGCGCTGCGCGCCGCGACCACCAGCGGATGATCGGACGCGCGATGGCCGATCTCGTCGAGCTCGGCGGCCGCCTGCTCGAGCTCCCCGAGGCCGAGGAGGATCATCGCCGAGGTCGCACAGGCCTCCGGGGCCTGCGGGAACGCGCGACGCCCGAGCTCGATCGCCGCGTGGAGGCCGGGGCGGCGCCGGTAGCCGAGCAAGATCGTCGTCAGCAGCGCCCACAGATCGAAGTCCGCCTGGCGCTCGCCGAGCGCCCGCGCGACGCCATCGACGGCGTCCAGCTCGCGGCCCCGGGCGATCAGCGACGACAGCACGTCGCGCCACGCGTCGAGATCCCCCGGCCGCTCCGCGAGCGTGCGCCAGGCCGCGGCGATGTCATAGGCGACGTCGCTCGCGGTGCGCATGAGCAGCTGGGCGGCGGCGTCGCCGAGCTCGGGATGCGCGTGGTGAACCAGCACGGCCAGCACCGTCGGATCGACGTCGCAGCCGTGCCACAGCAGCGCGGCGCGCTCGAGCGCACGCGGCCCGTCCCCTCGCGCCTGCGCGATCGCGAGCTCCAGGCGCACGCGCGCGGGCCCCGTCAGGGCCTGACCTGCGAGCTCCGCGTCGTCGATGCGTCCCTCGCGGACGAGCAGGAGTGCGGCGGCGAGCGTCATCTCATGTCCGCGTCGGCCAGCGTCGACATGCCGATGTCCTGGTCGAGGATCACCCGGGCGGCCTCGGCCGCGGAGGTCTTGTTCGCGGCCTTCTTCAGCGCCTCGAGGGCGTCCTCGTCGCCGTACGCGTAGCAGCCCCCACCCTCGTTCTTGCCCATCGCGATCTCGTTGCCGCCAAACGACACCGACAGCCCGTCGAGGAACCCGTCGTAGATGTAGCCACTCGCGACGATGGGCATGCCGAGGTCCTTGATCGGCGTACTCTTGATGCGATCGCGGGCCGCCGAGGTCATCCCGCGGACCCATATGGTGTCGCGCTCTCCGGACACCGCAAACGGGCGCGAGGCCGGGTGCATCCCGAAGGCGACGTAGATCACGCCGGCGGCGCCCCGCTGCGTGTAGTGATCCGTGGGCGACATGTCGACGGCCTTGCCGAGGTCGGTGTTGCCCCCCTTCGTCTGGCCGAGCTTGCTCTGCGACTGCACGTTCATCCACTTCGCGAGGCTCTGCTGGTACTGGATGTTGCGCGCGGAGTCCGCGGTCGCGTTCGTCGCGGTCCGGAACTGGTCGGCGCCGGCGATCTGCTTCGCCAGCTCCGAGGCCTGCTGGTCCTTCGCCGTCGCGCTGACCTTGCCCTTGGCGGCGAGCTTCTTGTCCGCGATCTTGTCGGCTGCCGACTGCTTGAGCGAGACCAGCCCGTCTTCCTGACTCGCGAAGAACGTCGGCTTCGACTGCCCTTCGACCTCGGCGAGCTTGGCGCCGACCTTCATGACCGCGTCCTTGAGGCCATCGTCGAGGGCGGTCTGGACGGCGTTGGTCAGCGCGACGGCCGTCTCGGCGACCAGCTTGCCCGTCACGGCGGCGGTCACGTAGCCACTCGCGAGACCGAGCGCGGCGATCGCGAGGGTCTTCATCAGCTCGTCGGTGAGGTCCGGCGAGTCGGCCTCCTGGAGGTTGCCGAGCACCTCGCGGATCCCGATCGCGCGCCGTTCCATCAACGCGTTGTTCGCGTTCTCGGCCTTGTCGTACGCGGCGTCGAGGCCCGCGAAGTCGACGCCTCCCTCCATGACGGGCGCCGCGGTGGTCGGCTCCGCCTTGCGCTGCTCGCTCGCGGGCTCCTTCGCTGGCGGTGCCGGCTCCTTCTGTGATCCCTGTCCCATGATCCTCGCCTCTTTCGTTGGTGTGCGTACTGGTACGTAATCGTTCACCCCTCGTCGCCGAGAGAGGGGCTCAATCAGACTCGCCTCATGGAGGGCAGGCGCCCGCGCGCTCGAGGGCGTCGTAGCGGCCCTTCACGGCGCTGGCGGCCCCCGCCGTGGGGAGCCAGCCCAGCTCGATCGTCCGCGCGCGGACCAGGGCCGCGCAGCGCTCCGCGGTCGCGACGCCGGGCGTCTGCGCGAGCCGGAGCAGCACGAAGGCGGTGACCTCGGATTCGCGCGCCGCCGCCGTCAGGTGCCCCACCGGATCCTCGCCCAGCGCGGCCCGGGCGACGCGCTGTCGCCATCCCGCGTCACCGCCCTCGACGCAAGCGCGCGCCAGCTCGACCTCGCCGTGCACGACCGCCTGACACGCATCGGCGGCGCCCTGACCGCCGGGCTGCGACGCACGGGAGGCGTACCAGCCCGCGCGTTCGAAGTCGCGCGGGCACCCCGCGAGCGCCCGGTCGAGCGCGCGCGCGTGCTCCGGGCGGCCGTCGGTCCAGGCGACGAGCTGGGCGAACGTGCGGCACCACGGATCGCCAGCCAGCGCCTGCTCGAGCCACCCGAGCCCGGCCGCGTACGTGGCATCGTCGACGCGACCGAGCCGACGCGCCAGCTCGATCGCGGTCAGCCGCTCCGCGGTGGTGCCCTCGCCGCGCAAGAGCAAGGCCCGCAGCACCTCGAACTGCGCGGCCGGCTCGCCGCGACGCCCGTAGGCGTCGGCGACCTTGCGGAGCGCGTCGGGGTGCTCGCCCATCAGCTCGCGATAGGCGGCCGCCGCCGCGTGCAAGGGCTCGCCCGCCTCCTCGCGCAGCCGGCGCTCGAGCTCGGCGCGCCGATCGGGCGTGCGAGCGGCCGAGCGCTCGTCGCCGCAGCTCCCGAGTACGAGACAGGCAGCCACCATCCATCGCACCCCGCACAGTTTACCTCATCGGCGCGCGCATGCGCATCGTTGAACAGGCGCGCAGCCACGGCCTCGCACAGGATCTCGCGGATCCGCAGCGCGGCCGGGGTGGTCTTGCGGGGGCGCGCAGCCTTGCCGCACGTGCGGGCGCCGATCCGGCCGTGGAAGTCGTCCTCGACGTCGAGGACCCCCCGTCGGCGTCGATCATCCGGCCCACGTCGATCGCCATCGCGCCGGCGTGCCGCGTGCCCTGCGTGGCGCATATTTCGGGCCGGCCGAGCAAAACGCGCCGTGGCAAGCCTTGTTACAGCCCTCGCGAAGGCCGTGCGCGCCGACGACCAGGAGCAGGCGAGGGCGCTCGCCCGGCAGTCCCGGTGCCGGCTGACGCTGCGATGCCCCCTTCGATCCCCCCAGTTCGCGTGTCGAGTGCTGTCGGCTGGTGTCGCTCCGGCACGGTCAAGTACCTGCGATCACTTCGCCACGCGATGTTGTCGAGGGGGACGTAGAGTCTTGCTGTGGATAACTGCCGGGCGCGCGCCCTCCCTTGCCTGGAGCTCGCGCGGCTCGAGCGCGGCGCGGCCCTGAGCGCTCACCTGTGGTGCGCGCTCAGGGCGTGCGGGTCTTGAGCGTGTCGACCGCGTGGACCGGCGGGTTGGCGCCGTTGATCAGGTGCTTGATCGCCCCGAGCACCAGCCGCTGCTGCTCGAGCATGCTCTTGCCGGCGAACCCGGTCGACACCACCCCGATGTTCCAGTGGCCGCCGCCGCCGGACACCTCGACCGCGGCGTCCGGGAGCTTGCCCTGGATGGCGGTGGTGATCGCGGCCTCGATCGAGCCCTGGAAGTCGGTGTGGTGGTCGCTCATGCCCGGTGGGTTCGCACGGATGGCGCCGGCGAACAAGGTGCGCGGTGGCGGGGTTCCCGACGCCGGACGGACCGGGGCCGGGTGAGGGTGGAGTCCCCAGGCCGGGGGTGCCGTCCCGTGGCGAGTCCGGCGGCCGGCGGTCGCAGCTGCGATGGCCCGACGCCGGGATCTGCACCGGGGTCGATCCGGGCACTTTCATGCACTTGCGTCGTCTCCTGACGCGGCTCGCCATGGGCGCGACCTTGCAGGACAGGGAGGCATGCGCCGCATGACGCTGATCCTGGTCGCTGTCCTGACGGGCTGTATGACGGGGGACGATTACACCGGGGAGCACGACGAGCCCGCCGACTTCGAGGTCGGGACCGGCGACGGCAAGGCCGACGAGGCCGATGCCACGTTCAGCCGCCACGACGTGATCAGCGACGCGGTGTTCACGGACCACACCTCGATGACGGTGGCGGAGGTCCAGGCGTTCCTGGAGGCGTCCCCGTACGACAACACCTCGTGGCTCGCCACCTACCAGGCCGGCGGCAAGTCCGCGGCCCAGATGATCGTGGACGCGGGGACCAACCACCGGATCAGCCCGATCGTCCTGCTGGCGCGCATGCAGGTCGAGGCGACCCTGGTCAGCAAGTCGGCCCGCCCGAGCAACTCGCGGATCAACGCCGCGCTCGGCTGCGGCTGCCACGACGGCCAGGCGTGTTACTCGGCGTACGCGGGCCTCGCCAACCAGCTCGAGTGCGGCGCCGACACCCTGCGCAAGTGGTACGACGGCTCGGTCGACGGCACCGGCCTGTGGCTCAAGAGCGTGCCGGACCGGACCCTCGATCCCCTGACCGTCACCCCGACCAATCACGCGACCGCGTCGCTCTACGCGTACACCCCGTGGGTGCTGGTCGGCCGCGGCGGCAACTGGCTCGTCTGGAACGTCACCCGCAAGTACGTCAACCATGCCCGCGAGATGGGCTGGATCGACTGATCACGGGCTGCGGGTCGTCGTGAACCAAAGGAGGGCGTCGATCTCGAACAGATTGACGGCGTTCGCCGGGCGCCCGAGCCGGGCGCGAACCTCGTCGATGAGGGTCGGATCGAAGCCATAGAGCGTCATCACGACGCTCTCGAAGCTCGTGTTGACGTCAAATTCGTACTCGCGATCGCCGGCGAGGTCCGGAACCGGAAGCGTGTAGTTCCCGTCGGTGCCTGCCGCGCCGAAAGCGGAGCCGGGCGCGATCAGCCGCCACCGGACCGCGTGCACGCCGTTCGCGAGCGTCCGGGAGAACGTCATCTTGCCGACCGCGAGGGTGGGCGTCGTGACCGGGGTTTCCGCCGGGACACTCTGGGCCCACCCGATCTCCCGGCTCGCGGGGTCGATGCCCGACGCAAACACCGGCGGGAGGGTGCGCGGCCCCAGGTCGACGGTGTAATTTCGACCGAGGCCGTCGAGGCGCTCGGTCACCACCTGCGGGCCGCCGGGCGGCAGCGTGAAGGTCACGCGACTCGTCACGTTGACTTCTGCCGGGATTGGCCAGGTCTGCGGCGTCGCGTTGCCTCGAATGGTCCGGCTGACCAGCGGGTCGCCCTGCGCGACCGGCGTGGTGACCCACGGGATCGCTTCCACCTCGAGGTCGAGGTTGACGAGGGCGTCCGCGACGACCGGAACGAGGGTGGTCACGACGGGCGCCCTCCACGCCTCCTCGCCCACCTGCAGCGTCGGCCCGGTCACCGCCGGTGCAACCGCGATCCGGTCCGGTGCAACCGCGATCGAGCTCGCGCCCCCGACGCGGACGAACACGTCGGGCGAACAGCCGTCGAGGACATCGATAACAAACTCGCGTGACTCGACACTGGTATTGCTGCCGACGCGCAACGAGGGCCCACAGGTCGAGAGCAGGACATGGTCAGCGGCAGCGTTCTGGGGCGTGAACGTCACCGGGATCGTGCGCGCCGCGGGGTCGTGCTTCCCCTGAACGTCGAGAACGACGCCCGCCGGCGGATCGATGAAGGTCGTGATGTCGTAGCTCTGGGGCGCGGTGTTCCTAGGCTCGATCGTGGTGACCGCTCCGCCCGGAGGCAGATAGGCCGACGCCAGGCCGTCGCTGTCGGTGGTCAACTCCGCCACCTGTGCGCCCTCGGCGTCGGTGAACACCACGGCGATGCCGGCCTGCGGCGAGGCGCTGATGTCGAGCGACCGAACGGTGATCGCGTCCGGCAACACGCCCGTGCAGACGTCGGCCATCTCCGCCGTGCACATCCGCTGCGGGTTGCACGTGAGCTCGCCCGGGCATGCGCGATCGGCGCTGCAGATCAGCGTGCACGGGTCGACGTCGGGCGCGTAGCCCGTGCAGACGTCGGCCATCTCCGCCGTGCACATCCGCTGCGGGTTGCACGTGAGCTCGCCCGGGCATGCGCGATCGGCGCTGCAGATCAGCGTGCACGGGTCGACGTCGGGCGCGTAGCAGCCAGCGGCGAGCAGGGAGGCGAGCCAGGTGAATCGCAGCATGCTCAGAACCCTCCCGCCCACACGAGCGCGGCACCGCCGGGCGCCGGCCGCAGGCTCACCGATGGAGGCCGCTCGCCGGGCCGCCCGCGCAGGTAGAGCACGGTGCCGCCGACGATCGCCGCGCCGCCGAGGCCCAGCGTGACCCACGCGCGGGTCTCTGCGCGCTGACCGCGGTCCTCGATCGCCGGGTCCCACGTGCTGCCAGGCGTCAGCGCCTCGGCGTCGCTCCCGGCGGACCACGCCTTCAGCGCGAACATCGCCCCGGTCACGACCAGCGCGCCGCCGACCCCGGCGACCGCGAGCCCGGTCATGCGGGTCGTCCGAGAACCGGACGACGATGTGCTCGGCCCGGCGCTCGCGCGCGCGGCCCCCGTCGGCGAAGGCCCCGTCGGGGGCCGGGACAGCGGTGCGGTGACCTCGGTGCCGCCGGGGCGGGTGGGCGTGGTCGTGATCGCGGGCGTGGAGACCGTACCCATCGCGGAACCTGCGCCGGTGCCCGTCGTGGAACCAGTACCGGCACCCGCGGTGGCACCAGCGCCGGTGGTGGTTCCAGCTCCGGTCCCGGAAGCCGAGCCTGTGCCGGCGGTGACGCCGGCCCCGGAGGCGGTCCCGGCCCCGGAGGTGGTCCCGGCCCCGGAGCGGTCCGGCCGATGGTCCCGGCCCCGGAGGCGGTCCCGGCCCCGGAGGTCGGTCCCGGTCCCGGAGGTGGTCCCGGCCCCGGAGGTGGTCCCGGCCCCGGAGGTGGCCCCGGTCCCGGAGGCGGTCCCGGCCCTGGAGGTGGTCCCGGCCCCGGAGGTGGTCCCGGCCCCGGAGGTGGTCCCGGCCCCGGTCCCCCCACCGGTGGTGGGCCCCGCACCGGTGGTGGGCCCCGCACCGGTGGTGGGCTCCGCACCGGTGGTGGGCCCCGCACCGGTGGTGGTGCCGGTCCCGGTTGCCGGCGTGGCCTTGGCGCACGCCTCCATCTCGACGATGAACTTGTCGACGTTGCGCTCGCGCGGGTAGTTGCGCTTGAACGTCTTGTAGAACCCGAGCGCGCTCGCGCAGTCCTTCTTGAGCCGGTACGCCTGCGCGATGTTGAACAGCGAGCGCGCCTCGGCGCGCAAGCCGTACGCCTCGACTTGGCGATCGCCTGGTCCCATTCCTGGAGGTCGTAGAGCCGGCGCGCCTCGGTGTACGCCGCGTCGGAGGTCGAGGTCGCGTTCGCGGGCTGCGCCCACGCGGCGGGCGCCAACAGCATGGCAGCGGGCGCGGCCAGCACGGTGGCGAGCACCAGCACGTGGCGGGTCACGGGGCTCGTGGGGTCACATCGGCGCATCGGTATCCTCGGTCGGCGTGGGTGGCGGCCGCTGCGGGCGCGGGCGGTTCTTGGTCGTCGATGACGCGGCGTCGGCGGCCGGCGCGCCGGCATCCCCGCGGGCGCCGTGGCGGCGGCGTCCGGGGCGGCGCCGCGGCGCCGCGCGGCATCGAGGGCGGCGCGGCCGGGGCATCGAGGGGCGGTACGGTGGAGGCCGCTGGGCCCGCATCGCCGAGAGGCGGCGCTCCGGCCGGTGCAGCGGCTGGCGGCGCGGGCACGGGGCGGCCGCCGCCGGACAGGCCCACCGCCACGGCGGCGGCGACCACGCCCACCAGCACCACGCTCCCCAGCACCAGCGGCACCCGCGAGCGCCGACGTGGCGGGTCGCCGGCAGAGGTCTGCGACGCGGCGCCGTACGCGGACACCGACATCCCGGTCACCGGCGCGCCGGGCGGCGGCGTGTACAGCGGCGGCGGCGTGTGGGGCGCGGGCGTCACCTGACCGGGCGCGGGCGCGCCGGCCGGCCACGCCTGGGCCGCGCCTGCGGCGAACACGGCGCGAGCGCGCAGCTGCGCGATCACCGCGCGCACCTGCGGCAGCGTCGGCCGCGCGCTCGCGTGCTTGTCCAACATCGCGATGATCAGCTGGTCGAGCTCGGGCGGCGTGGTCGGCGCCATCACCCGCGCCGACGGCGGCGGCGCCATCAGGTGCTGCGCGATCATGTCGGCGGCGGTCTGGGCGGGGAATGGCAGGCGGCCGGTGGCCAGCTCGTACGCGACCGCGCCGAGCGCGTAGATGTCGGTCCGGTGGTCGACGTCCTGGCCGCGCGCCTGCTCCGGCGAGATGTACGCCGGCGTCCCCATCAGGGAGCCGGTGCGGGTGCGCTCGAGGCGGTTCTCGTCGGTGCCGAGCAGCTTGGCGATGCCGAAGTCGAGCAGCTTGACCGTCGGGGCCGCACCCTTGACCTCGACGAGGAAGACGTTATCGGGCTTGAGATCGCGGTGGACGATGCCCTTGTCGTGCGCGGCCTCGAGTGCGAGTGCGATCGTGTCGAGGATGGCAAGCCCCTCGGGCAGCGGGACCCAGGTCTTGCGCAGCCGGTCGCGCAGGCTGGTCCCGCGCAGCCACTCCATGACGAAGTAGCAGCGCCCATCGGGCAGCGCGCCGAACGCGAAGATGTCGACGATGTTGGGGTGGCCGATCTGGTTGACCGAGCGCGCCTCCTGCGCGAACCGATCCACCGACTCGGCGTGGCGCGACAGCTCGGGGTGGAGCACCTTGATCGCCGCGCGCTTGGCGATCACCGGGTGCGTCGCCGCGTAGACCCGGCCCATGCCGCCCTCGCCGAGCACGCCCTCGATCCGGTACTCGCCCACCATCATGCCGGGGGTCAGCTCGCCGTCGCCCGACGGCCCCTGGCTGCCTGCGCTGGTGCCCACCGTCGCCCCGTGCGGGGCCGGGGGAGGGTCGCCTGGCCGGTTCGCGCCCATGGCCCACGAGCCTATCAGCAAGTCGGGCGCGGCGCGCGTCCGCGGGAGCGCCCGCGATCCGCGGCTGCGGTATCGTGCGCCGCCATGTCTGTCCCCGAGATCCCCCAGCGCGCCCGCGTCGTCATCGTCGGTGGCGGCATCATCGGCTGCTCCGTCGCGTACCACCTCGCGCACGCGGGCTGGAAGGACGTCGTCCTGCTCGAGCGCGATCGGCTGACCTCGGGCACCACCTGGCACGCCGCCGGGCTGATGGTCACGTTCGGCTCGTCGTCGGAGACCTCCACGGAGATGCGCACGTACACGCGCGACCTCTACACGCGGCTCGAGGCCGAGACCGGCCAGGCCACCGGGTTCAAGCCGGTCGGCTTCATCGAGGTCGCGGCCGATGCCGATCGTCTCGAGGAGTACCGCCGGGTGTCCGCGTTCAACCGGCTGTGCGGCGTCGACGTCCACGAGATCTCGCCGGGGCAGGTCAAGGAGCTGTTCCCGCTCGCCGAGGTCCGGGACCTCCACGCCGGGTTCTACGTGAAGGAGGACGGCCGCGTCGATCCGGTCGGGGTCACGATGGCGCTCGCCAAGGGCGCGCGGGCGCAGGGCGCGCGGATCATCGAGGGCGTCACCGTCACCGGCGTGACGAAGCACCGTGGTGCGGTCACCGGCGTCACCACCTCGGCGGGGACGATCGAGGCCGAGTACGTCGTCAACTGCGCGGGCATGTGGGCGCGCCAGCTCGGCGAGCTGTCCGGCGTCACCATCCCGCTGCAGGCGGCCGAGCACTACTACCTGATCACCGAGCGCATCAAGGAGATCGATCCGTCGTGGCCCGTGCTCGAGGATCCGGCCTCGCACGGCTACTACCGCGAGGAGGTCGGCGGCCTGATGATCGGCCTGTTCGAGCCGGTGTGCGCGCCGTGGAACGTGGGCCGGGTCCCGCAGGACTTCTCGTTCGGCGAGATCCAGCCGGACTGGGACCGCATGGGCCCGTACGTCGAGCGGGCGATGGCGCGCGTGCCGATCTCGCTGACCGCGGGCGTGAAGAAGTTCTTCTGCGGCCCCGAGAGCTTCACCGCCGATCTGCGCCCGTGCGTGGGCGAGGCGCCCGAGCTCAAGAACTACTTCGTCGCCGCCGGCCTCAACTCGATCGGCATCCTCACCGGCGGCGGGATGGGGCGCGTGCTCGCGCACTGGATCATGACCGGCAAGCCCGACGTCGACGTCACCGGCATGAACATCGATCGCCTGCAGCCGTACCAGACCACCGCGCGCTACCGCGCCGAGCGCACCGTCGAGTCGCTCGGCATGGTCTACAAGACCCACTACCCGACCCACGCCATGGAGACCGCGCGCGGCGCCAAGCTGTCGCCGTTCTACGATCGCCTCGCGGCGCGCGGCGCGTACTTCCGCGACGTCAGCGGCTGGGAGGGCGCGGACTGGTACCTGCCGGGCCGGAACACGCGTCGAGCAGCACACCTGGGGCCGCCCGCACTGGTGGGCCCAGTGGGCTGTCGAGCACACCGCCGCGCGCGAGGGCGTGATCCTGATGGACATGTCGTTCATGTCGAAGTTCCTCGTCGAGGGGCGCGAGGCGGGGCGGCTGCTCAACTGGATCAGCGCGGGCAACGTCGACGGGCCGGTCAACACCATCACGTACACCCAGTGGCTCGACGACGCGGGCGGCCTCCAGGCCGACCTGACGGTGACCAAGCTCGACGACGAGACGTTCTGGGTCGTGTCCTCCGACAACACCCACCGCCACAGCCTGACCTGGATGAAGCGCCAGTTCGGCGACGCCCACGCGTTCATCAGCGACCAGACCGGGGCCTACGCGCAGCTCAACATCCAGGGCCCGCGGTCGCGCGAGCTGATGCAGGCGGTGACCGCGGCGGACATGGGCAACGAGGCGTTCCCGTTCCGCCACGCGCGCACGATCGACATCGGCTACGCCAAGGTGCTGTGCATCCGCATCACGTACCTCGGCGAGCTCGGCTACGAGCTGTACATCCCCACCGAGCAGGCGCTCCACGTCTACGACCTGCTGGTGGCGGCGGGGCAGGGCGTGGGCCTCGTGCACGCGGGCCTCAAGACGCTCGCGAGCTGCCGGATGGAGAAGGGCTACCGGGACTACGGCCACGACATCGACAACACCGACAACCTGCTCGAGGTCGGCCTCGGGTTCGCGGCGGACCTCAAGAAGCCGGGCGGGTTCCTCGGCAAGGACGCGGTGCTCGCGGTCAAGGCCAAGGGCGCGCTGACCCGCCGGCTGCTGCAGGTCCTGGTCACCGATCCGCTGCCGCAGCTGTTCCACGCCGAGCCGGTGCGCCGCGACGGCACGGCCGTCGGCTACGTGCGCGCGGCCTCGTACGGCCACACGCTCGGCGGCGCGGTCGGCCTCGCGATGATCGATGCCGGCGGTGTGGCCCTCGACCAGGCGTGGATCGACGCCGGCGCCTGGGACGTCGAGATCGCGGGCGCGTTCTACCCGGTCAAGGCGTCGCTGCGGCCGCTGTTCGATCCGACCAACGACAAGATCAAGCGCTGAGCTTCGCGTAGACTCCGCCGGTGCTGAAGGGTGCCAGGCGCGCGGCCTACCTCGTCACCGGCCTGCTGTTCGTGGGCCTCGGGGTGCTCGGCGCGGTCCTGCCGGTGCTGCCAACGACGCCGTTCCTGCTGATCTCGCTGTGGGCGTTCTCGAAGAGCTCGGCCCGCCTCGAGGCGCTGGCTGCTCCACCACCCGCGGTTCGGGCCGCGCCTGCGCGCCTGGCGCCACCATCGCGTGATCCCCCTCGGCGCCAAGCTCGCGGCGTGGGGCTCGATGCTCGCCAGCCTGACCCTCATGCTCGTCACCCGCCGCTCGTGGATCGCGGTCGCGGGCGCCGCCAGCGTGATGGCGATCGGCGCGCTCTACATCGCGCGCAAGCCATCTCATCGGCCCCCGGGCGCGCCTCTCGACGAACTCGTTCCACCAGCGCCATCACCGGGGTGATGTGTGCGCCGAGCGCGACTGACGCGCTCCAGGACCTGAACCCGGCAGCGGACCTCCACGCTGTCGTGCTCGCCGCCGATCGCGGTGTCGCGCCGATGCCGTGGGCTGGTCAGTTCATGCAGGCCTGACCGTCGAGATACACCGTCGCGCCGGCCACGGACGTTGACGGGACGCCCGTGATGCATGCCGCGCTCGTGGGATCGGTGCAGCAGGTGAGGTCGACGGCGACGGTGTACAGGCTGGGCGGCGTGTCCTGGGTGCACGCATCGGCCACGTACCGCTTGGTCACGCCGCTCCCGGAGCAGCCGAGGTTGCCTGCGTACTGGGTGAACTCGAACGAGCCGTCGGTGTTGCAGGTGATCGCGCTGGCCGAGTTCTCGTGGACGCGGCCCGAGGTGTCGGTCGCGGTCCAGCCATGACATGCCCCGGGCGCCAGGCCGATCGGCCAGCGGTGCTCGTTGCCGCCGGCGCAGGTCGCGTCCGGCCCGGTCTTGAGCGTGACCAGCGGCGCCGTGCAGTCGGTCGTGCCCGCGTCGACGCCGGCCCCCGCATCCGGGTCGCTCGCCGAGCACGCCGCGACCAGCGCGTAGCTGACGGCCAGCGCGGGCAGGTGCAGCCGGAGCCGGCGCGTGGTCGTCGTGCCACGTGCAGCTTGGAGAGGGGGGCGGGGCCCGCCATCGGAACCGGGACGTCTGGACATGGAAGCTCTGACGGCCGCGCGCTGGATCGGGTTGGTCGCGATCCGCACGACCGGCACGTTCGCAGCAAGGGGTCCGGCGAAACCAACACAACTTGTGTGGATAACTTGGTTCACCATCGCGCCGTGCGCCGGCGATCCCCGCCTCCACGGCGATCGCCGCGGACCTCGTTCGCCCGTGAGCTGGGCACTCTCGCTGCGGGCGGGCGAGCTCAGGGCGCAGCCCGGGGTCCGGCGAAACCAACACAACATCGACGTCCGCGCCCTGGGCGCCGAGTCGGGGGCGAGGCGCCCGCCGCCACGCTGGGGTATCATGCACGCGTGAGGCAGCTGACCACGGACATGGCCCAGGGCGACCTGCGGCCGTACTTCCTGTGGGACGAGGACGTCTCGATCGCCGAGCTCCAGGCGATCCTGGCGGGCCCACCGGCACCCGCGCGCGATCGGCTCCTCGGCAAGATGCTCCGCGAGGCCCGGGACCTCGACGTGTGGACCTTCGTGACGCCCGCGACCGTCGCCCGCGAGCTCCCGGGCCTGCGCCGTCGCATCGGCCGGAGGTATGGCTTCTGGACCTTCCTCATCGAAGGTTGGCGGACCGATGGCCTCCTCACCGCCTACTAGCCGGCTGTCGCCGCTCCAGGCCGAGGTCCTGACGGAGTTCTTCCGCCGCGAGCGCGGGTTCTTCCTGACCGGCGGTGGCGCGCTCGCCGGGTTTCACCTCGGCCACCGGACCACGGACGACCTCGACCTGTTCACCTCCGATGCCAGCGCGTTCGAGCGCGGCAAGTTCGTCCTGCAGGACATCGCCGCCGCGATGGCCGGGCACTTGACGATCCGCCAGGAGGCGCCGGGGTTCCTGCGCGCCGTGCTGGCTCGCAGGCGGTGACGCGGTCGTCATCGACCTCGTCCGTGACCTCCAGCCGCCGGCGGGCTCCGTCAAGCTCGAGCGCGACGGCATCGTGTTCGACAGCGCCGCCGAGATCCTGGCCAACAAGCTGACGACGCTGGTCGGTCGCGCGGAGGAGCGCGACCTGGTCGATCTGCTGTGCCTCGAGCGCGCCGGCCATCGCATCGAGGACGCGCTGCCGGTGGCGCTCGTGAAGGACGGCGGGTGCACGCCGGCCACCCTCGCGTGGTTGCTGTCCGAGGTGCAGATCCCCGACGGGCTCTCGCTCCCCGACGGCGTGTCGGCGGTCCAGCTCCGGCAGTTCGTCGCCGATCTGATCGTGCGCCTGCGCCGCCTCGCGCTGCCGAGCGGCGGCTGAGGACCGGCGGGACCCTGGCCCGCCGGCGCGTCACGGCGCGCAGGTCGGCGCGTCGAACGTGATCGCGATCGGCTTGGTTGACGCCGTCGATCACGCCCTGGCCGTCGAGCGTGCCGATCGAGGCCGGTGCTCGCCGCGAGCGGGATGTCGAGCCCGCCGTCCATCGCCGCGCCGTCGGTGAGCGTGACGTACGCGGACGGGAACACCACCGGCGGCGGGGTGCGCGATAGCGGGATCTGGCCGCGCGGGGCCGACTCGAAGATCGTGTAGATGTCCACGCTGACCAGCGGCGCGCCGATCCGCTCGCACGCCGTCCCCGGCGGGTCCGCGGTCAGCACCAGCGTCCACCGGCGGTACGTCCCCACCGGCTGCACCAGGCTGACCACGTCTGTCACCACCGTCGCCGATGCGAGCGCGGGGTGCACGCTCGACGTCGCCGCGCCGGTGCCGACCGGCTCCGCGCAGGCGCCGAGCGCGATCACACCCACGAGCAGTGACAGGGACGCGCGGCGCATCCCACGAGCCTAGCAGTCGGCGTGGCATGGGCGATGCTTCGCGCGCGTGTCGCCGCGTCCCCGCGCCACGGCGCCCCGCTGATGTCGTGTCGTCGTCGCGCCGCCGCGCTACGCGCCACGGTGAAGCGCCCTTTGCGCGCCGAACCAGCCTCGGCCCGCGGGCGCGGTGTATACGAGCGCGCATGAGCTACCCGTTCCTGTCCCCCGCGTGGTTCACCCAGGTCGACGCGCTGATCGCCGCCGCCGGCGACCTCCAGATCCCGCCCGCGATGAAGGCCGCCAAGGTCAACGTCACCGTGACCTCGCCCACCGGCAGCACCGCGATCTATCTCGAGGACGGCCTGTTCCTGCAGGGCCACCGCCCGGGCGCGCCGACCTCGCTGACCGTGAGCGAGGCGCTCGCGCGGACCATCTTCGTCGAGGGCGACGCCGCCGCGGGCGTGCAGGCGTTCCTCGCCGGCGAGATGCAGGTCGAGGGTGATCTCGTGACGCTGGTCGCGATGCAGACCGTCGAGCCGAGCGAGCCCCAGCAGCGGCTGACCCGCGCGATCGCCGCGATCACGGCCTGAGCACGGGCGCCACCGAGCGCGTTTCTGGATGTGGCGCACCGGCGTGCGCCGGGATACGCTGCGCCCGCGTGCGCCTGCTCCTCGTCGTCGCCCTGCTCGCCGCCTGTGAAGACTCGCGGACCCAGCCGACCGCGAGCCAGGGTGCGGCAAGCGCGCCCGGGGGCTCCGGGCGCGACCGCGAACACCGCGGACGACTGCAAGCTGTTCCTGGTCAAGGCGCGGGCGACGCTGACCACGATGTCGAAGGCCGCGGGCGTGACCTACTCGGCGTCGATCGAGGACCGCGCTCTCGCGGACTGCCGCACCGACCTCGCCGCGGGCAAGCGCAGCCAGCTGATCGACTGCGTGCTGACCGCGAGCGACGAGGGCGCGGTGCGGGCGTGCTTCCCGCGCTACGAGGATCTGGTCCCGCAGGCGGGCTCCGCCGCGGGTGAGGGCTCGGGGGACGCCGGGGGCGCGGGATCCGGTGCGGGCGCGGGATCGGGCGCGGGATCGCCGGCCTCCGCCGCGGGTGCGGGCGCAGCCCCGGGCTCCGCCGCAGGTGCGGGTGCCGCGCACTGAGCTCGCGCCTCCGCCGCGACGCGTGTATCTCGCGGCGCTGCTCGTCGTGGTCGCCGCGCTGGGCGCAGGCCCCCACGCGGCTGCCGCGGCGCCCGGCGCGCCCCTCGGCGTGCGGATCGAGTGCGAGGCGGAGGGCCGCACCAAGGCGTGCCCGGCGTTCCTGCTCGGGTTCATCGATGCGCACCCGGTGCTGCGCGCCGCGCCGCGCGCCACCGCCGAGATCGTGGTGTACGCGGCTGCCACCGAGGTCGCGCTGGTCGACCGCATGCACCTGCGGTTCGTCGGCCGCGTCCCCGGCGCCCCGCACGTGGTGGAGCTCGACGTCGACCTCGACACCCGCGCCACCGACGACGCGCAGCGCGCACAGCTCCAGCCCGCGTTCCTGCGCGGGCTCGCGCTGTTCGTCGGCGCGCGCTACCCCGAGGCCGTCACCGTCACGTTCGCGGCGCCGGCCGCGGACCTCGCGAAGCGCCCGCGCGACACCTCGCCGTGGGACGTGTCGCTGTCGCTCGGCAGCTCGGGGAGCCGGACCGAGCGGTTCCGCTCGTACTCGGGCTACGCCGAGCTCGGCGTGTCCCGCCTGACCCGCCGGACGCGCATCGAGGCCCAGGTGTCGGGCTGGGGCAACGTGAACCAGCAGCCGCCGCTCACCCTCGACGATGGCACCGAGGTGTCCCTCGATCAGCGGCAGTGGAACACCGGCGCGAGGCTCCGCGGCGCGCGGCTCCTCGACGATCGGTGGTCGCTCGGCGGGGTGGCCCGGGTGGCGCGCGACGACCCCAACGGCCAGTTCGCCTACGCGGCGGGCTCGCGCCTGGGCGTGGAGTGGGACCGCTACGCCGCCGACGATCCGCGCGGCAACCGGCTGTCGCTGATGTACTTCGCCGGCCACCAGGTCGAGCGCTACCACTTGCGGAACGAGCTGAAGGAGACGTTCGCGCAGTACCCCGTGCACGGGTTCATCGCGAGCGGGACGCTCCGCCAGGACCGCGTCGGCATCGGCATCTCGGTGACGGCGAGTTCGCAGATGCTGCGCCCCCTGCGTCGCCACAGCCTGTCCGCGTCCCCGTTCCTCGAGGTCCAGCTCGGTGGGCACGTGGACCTGTCGGTGTCGTTCTCGGTCACGAAGCGCGCGCTGCCGCTCCCCGACGAGAGCCAGCTCGATCCGCTCGACTTCCAGCAGCTGTCGCGGCTCGCCTACGCCGAGCCGCTCTCGCTCAACGGCTCGGTCAACATCACGCTGCACTGGGATCGCACCAACGGCGCCCGCAACGATCGCTTCAGCGATCTCTAGATCGCTGCGAAGTCGATGAACCCGCGCTCGGGGTCGGTCTCGAGCAGCCGCACGCGCACGCGATCGCCGACGTCGAGGCCGCGCTCGCCGGTCACGATCCGGCCCTCGGCGGCGGGCCGCACCAGGCGCGCGAACGTGCCCTTGGGCGAGGCGCCGGTGACGATCGCGTCGAACTCGTCGCCGATCCGCGACGACAGCAGCAGCGCGGCGCCGACCTTGCGCATGGTCCGCTCCACCTTGCGCGCGGCGTCCTCGCGGGTGGTGCAGTGGGTGGCGAGGGCGGCGAGCTCGGCGTCGCCGTACGGCGCGGAGGTGCGCGCGGCCGCGCTCTTGAGCAGCCGCTGCGTGACGAGGTCCGGGAACCGCCGGTTGGGCGCGGTCGAGTGGGTGTAGTCCTCGACGGCGAGCCCGAAGTGCCCGACGTCCGGATCGGTGGCGCGCTGGAGCACGTACTCGCCGGGGCCGAGCAGCTTGACCACGGACAGCGACAGGTCCGCGAACCGGTCCGGATCGGCGACGCGGCGGGCGGCGAGGAATGCACCGAGGGCGGGGGCGCTCGGCGCGGTGGGCAGGTCGGCGCCGAGGCTGCGCGCGAGCTCGACGATGCGGTCCCACCGGCGCGGCGCGCGGACCACGCGGCGGATCGACGAGCTGCCGCAGCGCTCGAGGTAGCGCGCGGTCGCGCTGTTGGCCGCGATCATCAGGTCCTCGACGAGCTCGCGCGCGCGGCTCTTGTGGATCAGCACGAGGTCGACGACGCGGCCGTCCTGCGTGACCGGGCGCGCCTCGATGGTGTCGAGCTCGAGGGCGCCGTGCTCGTAGCGGCGGCGCCGCATGCGCTGCACGATCTCGTCCTGCAGGCGGACCTGCGCGGCGATGTCGGGATCCTCGGGGGCGCGGCCGGTGCCCTCGAGCCACGCGCCGACCTTCTCGTACACCAGCTTGGCGTGGTTGCGCACGAGGGCGGGGTAGACGCGCGTGGCGTCATCCTCGAGCGAGCCGTCGGCGCGCACGCACAGCTCGGTGACCACCACGAGCCGGTCCACGCCCGGCAGCAGCGACGTGCGGCCGGTCGACAGCACCTCGGGCAGCATCGGGAAGATCGCGGCGCCGGTGTAGAGCGTCGCGGCGTTGGTGCGCGCGTGGCGATCGATCGGCGAGTCCTTCGCGACGTAGGCATCCACGTCCGCGATGCCGACCCGCAGCCGGATCCGCCCGCCGGGCAGCGGCTCGGCGACCTCGACCTGATCGAGATCGCGCGACTCCTGGTTGTCGATCGACGACCACCGCAGGGCGCGCAGGTCCTCCACGTCATCGAGGCGGGCGTCGTCGAACGGCCCGTCCGGCGGGGGCTCCGGATCGAAGCCGTGCTGCCGCAGCACGCGCCACGCGATGTCCACCATGTCGAGTTCACGATCTCCACGCGTCATGGCCGACGAGGGTACCGTCCCGCGCGGCCGCGCAGGATCTGCCGGAGGTCCGGATCGCTGCCACGCGAAAAATCCAGCCCGGGTGTGGTGACGCGGTGCTCCGACACGACGCGCCGCGGCAATTCCTCGACGAAGATCGCGCTCGCTCACGGTCTTCTTGACCCCGCGGGTGCGGAGCAGATAGCTAGCGATCGTGATGGGTGCATGGGGAACGGGGGCGTTCGAGAACGACGCCGCGTGGGACTGGTCCAGCGACCTGGTGGATAGC
The DNA here is from genome assembly GCA_964203225.1 of Kofleriaceae bacterium. Taxonomy (GTDB): domain Bacteria; phylum Myxococcota_A; class Polyangia; order Haliangiales; family Haliangiaceae; genus JABFXX01. Next base: position 28,588 of record CAXNMK010000020.1, on the reverse strand, counting down.
GACGACCTGTCGTTCGTCCACGAGACGCTGACGTCGGTCGAGGATGCCGAGGACGACGAGCTGCACGCCGAGCTCGCCTGCCAGGCGATCGCCGCCTGCGAGGTGGTGGCCCGGCTGCAGGGGCGCCCGCGCGGTAGCCAGGTCGAGGCGGTCGACCAGTGGGTGCGCACGCACGCCGTCAAGCCATCCGCGGCGCTCGTGAAGCTCGCCACCAACACGCTCGATCGCGTGACGTCGCAGCGCTCCGAGCTCGCGCAGCGGTGGCGCAAGGATTCGACATGGACCGCGTCGATGCTGGAGCTGCGCAAGCGGATCGCCGGCGTTCTGCCGAGCTGATCGGCGAGCGGGCTTGCCGGCGGCGCTCGGCAGCGGCAAGGCCGACCTCGCGGCGTGGTCGGGCGGCGAGCTCGCCGGCGCCGTGCGCGCGGCCCGGCGGACTTGCGGGTCCAGCCGTGGGGCGACGCGCCCCGTACCTGCGAGCGCGCGCACGTGCGCGAGTGTCTGGCTCCAGGCGCGTACCGGCCGGCCCCGGTCGGGACCCACCCCGCGGGTGCGAGCCCCCATGGCGTCGAGGACATGATCGGCAACGTCAGCGAGTGGGTGTCCGACTGGTACACCGATTTCGAGCCGGTCTGCGCCCAGCCGTGTGTCGACCCCGAGGGGATTTCGGAGAGTGCCTCCGCCAACCGCTACCACAGCAGGCGAGGTGGCTCGTACGACAACGTGCCCGGCGTCGGAGGCCTGCTCCTGCACGAGCGCGGCGGCCACGACGGGCGCATCGACCTTGGCTTCCGCTGCGCGCTCAAGTGACCAGCCCGCGTCACCGCGCAGGGCGCACGCCCTGAGCGCGCCACCTCGCCGCTGAACGAGGCCGCGGGCGCGCTCCGGGCCGCGCGCCGGATCACCGATGCGGCCGCGCGGGGCCCTGGCGCGTGCGGGGTTGGTGGCGTGGCGGCGGGGCCGCCCGCGTGCGTGGGCTGCGCCGGTCCCGGGTTGATCGGGGTGGCGGATCCTGCCGGCCCACACGCGGCTGCGAGCGCGACGACCACCACACCATGGACCCGCCGGCGAGGCGTGGGGCGTGCGGGGCGAACGGAGCGGCGCCCCCTCGCAGGGCCCAGCACCTCGAGGCGACCAGTGGTGCGGCGCATCCTGGGGAGACCCGCGCTCGCGCCCCCGGTTTCACCCCGACCGGCAGCCGTGATGGTCGCTGTCCCCGACCACGCGGTCCGCCGGCAACTCCGTCTGCCACGGCCATGTCCATGAGATCATGAGGCCCTGCATCGGCGCAGCTCTTGCTCATCCCACCGGACATGCGCCACGCCACGCTCCTCGCCATGTCCCTGGTCGCCTTCACCGGCTGCGTCGCCGATCAGGCCTCCCCCGATGGCATCGACGAGGCCGGCGTGGTCGACGGCAAGGCCGACGGCGACGAGTTGACCGCGTGCGAGCAGCAGGCGATCGTCACCTTCCTCAACGAGGGCGGCGACACCGAGGCGCTCGAGGCCGCCGGTCTCCACAGCCGCGCAGCCGCCAACCTGGTCGAGCACCGCAACGGCCCCGATGGCAGGTTCGGCTCCGCCGACGACGACCTGTTCGACGATATCGCCGAGGTCGACGCGATCTCCTACGTCGGGCCCACGGCGTTCCGCCAGCTCCACGAGGCCACGGCCGCCCGCTGCGACGTCGCCGCCGACCCCTACGCCGAGGCCCGCGACGTCACCCTCGCCCACATCTCGTTCCCGGCTGGCACCGCGGCCCCGACCAGCTACGACTACCCCGATGGCGGCGAGTTCAACCTCGGCGGCACCGAGTTCTGGCAGAAGTGGACCGGCGGTCACAACCCGACCTACAACTTCGAGGACGGCACCGACGCTGGCCGCCGCTGCATGCAGGCCGCCGCCATCCGGTTCGAGACCATCATGGCCGACGCCCCCGCGGAGCTCGTGAAGCTCAACGCCGAGACCAGCTGGGGTGGCTCGTTCTTCAACTGGAACGACGACTACTCCGACCCCACCGCCTACGGCGACGCCTCGGGCGCGCGCCTGTGGGCCTGGCGCACCGGCCTGATCAAGTGGATCAGCCAGACCGCGAAGGATGGCAGCTGCTACCTCCCCACCCGCGAGATGGTCATCCGCGCGGCCGCCGCGTGCCTGTCCACCGGGGCGAGCAACGCCGGCGAGATCCAGGGCTGCCGCAGCTGACCTGACGGCCGGCTGCCGCGCCGCCCGCGACGACGACGCTCCGGCACCCGCCGCGCACGTCGTCTCCCCGGCGAACCGCCCCGACGCTGCGAGCGACGACGACGACGATCCGGAGCCGGGACGCGATCGTCACCTCCCCGCGTTGCCTCTCGACGCCGCACACGCTCACGACGCTACGGTCCCTGGCCGCGAGCGTCTTCACCACTCCGGACGCTGAACTCGAGGGCGGCTCCTCGCGCGGCTCGCCGGCCTGGCACCCGGTGCGTCACGCCCACGGGAACACGTGCTCGCCACCCTCGCCGCGGGGCAGCGAGTCGACGCGCGTGGCGGCGGTCGTGGGGAGCGGTTCGTGGAGGTGCGGGAACAGGTCTCCGCCCCGCGACGGCTCCCAGCGCAGTGCCGGACCGAGATGGTCTGCGTCGATCGCGACCAGCACCAGTCCGTCGCGGCCGGCGAAGTGGCGGCGTGCGGTCTCCTCGACCTGCGCGCGCGTCGAGAAGTGGATGAAGCCGTCCGCGAGATCGATCGCGGCCCCCGCGAACACACCGGCCACCTCCGCGGCGCGCCACTCCTCGTCCGTGCAGATCTTGAAGATCGTCATCGCTGCGCCCCAGCGTGCCACGGCGACGGTGTCGATGGGTAGCTCCCGTCCGGCGGCGTCGGGGCGCGGGCCGCGGCGTTCGGGGCGCGGGCCGCGGCGTTCGGGGCGTGGGCCGCGGCGTCGGGGCGTGGGCCGCGGCGTCGGGGCGTGGGCCGCGGCGGTCGGGGCGCGGGCCGCGGCGTTCGGGGCGCGGGCCGCGGCGTTCGGGGCGCGGGCCGCGGAGTTCGGGGCGCGGGCGGAGGCGGTCGGGGCGTGGGCCGCGGGGTTCGGGGCGTGGGCCGCGGAGTTCGGGGCGTGGGCCGCGGAGTTCGGGGCGTGGGCCGCGGCGTCGGGGCGTGGGCCGCGGGGTTCGGGGCGTGGGCCGCGGGGTTCGGGGCGTGGGCCGCGGGGTTCGGGGCGTGGGCCGCGGGGCGGCATGAGCCCAGGGTCGGCGCGACGCGACCGCACCAAGGGGGGGCCGTGGTCCGCAGGGTGGCGTGACATGGATGTGTGTGGCGGCGAAGCCCGCGGTGCCTACGGGGGCTCGGTCCTCGCCCACGACGCGACCATCGAGCGGTCGGGTGCGGGTGCGCTCGCACCCGCGCGGCTCTCTCAGGGGGTGCTGGCGACGAACGCCGCGACCACGGCGGCGAGTTCCTCGCCAGCATCCTCCTGCACGAAGTGGCCACCGCGCGCGATCGTCGTGTGCGGCTGGCCGGCGGCGCCGGGGATCATCACCTGGAGGAGCAGGTCGGCGCCGCGCGTCACCGGATCGGCGTCCCCGAACGCCGTCAGGAACGGGCG
>CAXNMK010000020.1:0-17500 GCA_964203225.1 Kofleriaceae bacterium | reverse complement strand
CTTGGTCGAGTCGAGCCAGCCGACACGTCCTCGACCTGGAACCCTGGGCCGCCCGCACGGAGCTCGCGCTCGTCGACTTTGATGCGCGTCGAGCTGCTGCACCGGGAGATCGGGGGCGCGGGCGACGAGGCCAGTCGGTGCACGCGGTTCCCGAGCACGCAGCGCCGCCCGCTCGCGGACCACGTCGAGCGATGGGCCGCGTTGCCACGGTGGGCTCGGACTCGTGGTCGGGTTCACGCGCGATGTCCGACGGGGCCGGCGGTGCCTTGCGCCGGCGGTGCCTCGCGTGGTTGGACACCCTCGCAGGCCCGTCCGCCTCGTCACGGTGGCCTTGACCCGCTTGGCCGGGCCAGGGGGCGCGATCTGGCGCGTCCGTGGCTGGCGCTGCGACGACCTCGAGCCCGAGGCCGCATCGCCACGGTGGCATCGACTCGCTGGCTGCGGGAGGAGGCACGCAGCGCTACTGGCTGCGCACGCGGCACGCGCGACTGGACGCTCCCGGGAACCTGATGCGGACTACCAGGCGTAGGTCTTGAAGAAGTCCCACTCGAGCGCGGTGGCGCTGGCGTAGGTGGGGCAGGCGTAGACGCCGCTGAGCAGCGGGCCGCCCGCCCAGCAGTGCCCCATCAGGGTGAGCTCGCACAGCTCGACCTGGCCGCCTGCGGGGCAGCCGTCGTAACGCTTGCAGGTGCCGCCGGTGACGCTGCGGCTGGTGGTGGTGGTGGCGCAGCCGTTGTGCTCGGCCCACCGGTCCGCGGCGGTGCGGCCACACGAGACTGGGACGAACGCGTCGGCGGTGCCGTGGAACAAGATCACGGGCTTGATCGCGACGGGGCAGGCGTCGAGGTCGTGCGAGCCTCCGGAGTGTGGCGCGATCGCGCGGATGTCGGGGCGCTCGCAGCCCACGTGGTTGGCGAAGTAGCCGCCCATCGAGAAGCCGGTGAGGAACACGTGATCGCGGTCGAGGCACTGCTGCTCGGCGAGATCCGCGGTGATGGCGTCGAGCATCGCGAAGTCGTCGCCCTCGGCGACCGGCGGTGCGCCGGCGGTGCTGTTGCAGACGTCGGCGCCGACGTTCCACGGGGCGCCCCCGGAGTTGGCGCCGCCCTGGCCATCGGGGAACACCACGGCGATGCCCTCGCTGTCCGCGAGCGCGGCGTACTCGGTGAGATCGAGCATCGCCTGGCCCGACATGGTGTAGCCGTGGTGCACGAACACCAGCGGCAACGGGGTGGCCGGATCAGCGCCCGGGGGGAGGTAGACCTCGTAGGTGCGGGTCAGGCCGCCCGCCACGATGCTGCGGGAGGTATGGCCGCGGACGCCGGCGCGGGTGCCGCAGGTGGAGGCGTCGGGTGCGCGCACGGCGTCGGCGCCAGCGTCGAACGTGGCGGGCGGTTCATCGGCGCCCACCCCGGCGCTGCTGCCACACGCGCCGAGCACGAGGAGCAGGGCGGGGCGCATCGCGCGCAATCTACACGACCGTCGCGCCACCCCGCAGCGATTTCGGCCGGCCGGCCGGCGTGACTTCGACTACGCTCCGAGGCACGGAGGTCCCGATGAACCGACTGTTCGTGATCCTGGCCCTCGGTGGCGTGGCGTACGCCGGCCACCGGCTGATCGCCGACGATGGGCCGACCGCCGGCCCCGCGACCGCCAGCCTCGCCCTCGACCGGATCTGGATCGATCACATCCCGCGCGGCGAGCGCGACACCGTCGAGGTGTTCGTGGCGATCAGCTCGGAGTCGATCGGGATCTTCCAGCAGGCGGCGCAGTGGCGCGGCGCCCACGAGCTGTTCAAGTTCGAGGCGCACGGCGATCAGCTGCGGCTGGTCTATCCGCACACCGGCGACAAGGACAAGGTGACCGCGCGGGCGCGCGCGTGCAGCGAGGGCGGGTTCGACTACTGCCTCGAGCTCGCCGGGGCGCGGCGGGGCGCCAGGCGCTACTTCTCGCTCGAGGGCTGGGAGATCGAGGGCGCGCACGACGCCCGCGAGATCGAGCAGCGCGTGTTGGCCCTGCTGGCCGCCCGTGCCCGCTGAGCCCGCGCCGCCCGTCGACACCCGCATCGCGGTCCACATCGCGGTCCACATCGCGGTCCACATCGCGCGCTCGTGGACGCGCAGGCGGTGGCGACCTGGATGGTGCCGGACGACATGTCGAGCCACGTGCACGCGTTCGAGCCGCGCGAGGGTGGGACGTTCCGGATCTCGCTGACGTACGACGCCCCGACGCGCATCGGCAAGACGTCCGGGAACACCGACACGTTCGAGGGGCGGTTCGTGGCACTGGTCCCCGACCGGCGGGTGGTCTGGGCGGTGGCGTTCGAGTCCGCCGCTCCGGGGATGCGCGAGCCGATGACGATCACGTTCGAGTTCGCCGATGCCGACGGTGGCACCAGGTTGACGGCGGTCCACGCGAACGTGCCCCCGCGCGTGTCCCGCGCGGACAACGAGCTCGGCTGGCAGATGTCGATGGCCAAGCTGGCCGCGCTGGTCGAGCGGCCGACCGTGGCCTGACTCCGCTCACTGCGGCCTCGGTTGGCGGGTGCGGGGGCCGTCGCGGGTGCGGGTGCGGTCGAGCTCGCGGGTGCGGTCGAGCTCGCGGGTGCGGTCGAGCTCGCGGGTGCGGTCGAGCTCGCCGTCGCGGTGAGGTGCGGGGCGCTGCCGCTGCGGGCGTTCGGCGTGCGGGTCGGTCAGCCCAGGAGGCGAGGGCCGTCGACGGCGTCATCCTCATCGGCGGCCCCGGCGGCGCGCGGCGCCGGTGGGGGCGGGGACGGTGCGTAGGTGGGGACCACCACGGGACCCGCCGCGGCGCGGGCCGGGATGACCGGCTGTGACGTGCGCGGGGCCGGGGCGCGGGGCGCGGGCGCGTTCTCGGCGGGCATCCGCATCGCCGTCGCGGTGGGGAGGTTGTGGGGTTCGTTCATGAAGTGCGCGGCGTTCTCGAGGAACCGGACCAGGCGCACGTGGCACCAGATCCAGTACACGCCGACCAGCAGCGAGCCGATCAGGCCCGTGATCCCGACGCTGCCGCCGAGGCCGTAGGTGAGCTGGTAGAACAGGTCGCCGATCAGCATGACCAGCACCGCGCGGCCCATGCGCGCCGCCTCGTCGCGCAGCGCCAGCTGATCACTCGCCGCCGCGGACTCCCGCACGGTGCGGAGCACCGCCATCAGGCCGAGCGCGTAGGCGACGTCCTTGACGATCACCACGTACTTGACGCCCTCGAGGTCGTGCGCGCTCTCCACGATCGCCTCGAGCGAGGCGTCGGGATCGAACGCGATGTCCACGAACGCCGCGAACAGGTGGTAGGCCCACGCGAGCGCCGCCGTGGCGATCAGAAACCCCGCCGTCGCGGTGACCAGGCCGCGGGTGTCGATGCGCGTGCGCGCGAGTTCGGTCAGGCCGCCCGCCACGCCGATCAGCATGATCATGGTCGCGGCGCCGTGCGCGAGCAGCAGGTACTGGAGCCACTGGAAGGCGTCGCGGGCGCCCTCCCGGTCGTTGCTCATGCCCGACTTGACCCCGACGACGACCGACAGCACGAGCTGCAGCAGCATCAGGAACACGCCGACGCGGACGAGCTTGAGGCCGCGCGAGAACGCGGGGAGGGTCGCGGGCATTCAGCGAGAGTACCGGAACCGCGGCCGCGGTGGCGGGCGCCGGCCCGGGAGGCGGGCGCCGGCCCGGGAGGCGGGCGCCGGCCCGGGAGGCGGGCGCCGGCCCGGGAGGCGGGCGCCGGCCCGGGAGGCGGGCGCCGGCCCGGGAGGCGGGCGCCGGCCCGGGTGGCGGGCGCCGGCCCGGGAGGCGGCGCCGGGCGCGGCGACGGGCGCGGCGACGGCGCGGCGACGGGCGCGGCGCCGGGCGCGGCGCCGGGCGCGCGACGGGCGCGCGACGCTCCGTGCGTGCGCTCGTCGGTGCACACGGTCTGCCGGGCGGATCGCCCTCTGGGCTACGCTGCGGCATGGACCAAGGGACGCGGGACCGGCTCGAGGCGCTCGTGCGGCGGCGGTTCCGCATCGGCGCGGCGCTCACGCTCGTGATGATGCTCGGCTACTTCGGCTTCATCGCGCTGGTCGCGTTCGGCAAGCCGACCGCCGGGACGCTGCTGGCCGGTGGGCGGGTCAGCGTCGGCATCGTCGTCGGGGCGTGTGTGATCGTGCTCGCGCCGGTGCTGACCACGCTGTACGTGCGGTGGGCGAACCGCCGGTACGATCCTGCGGTGGCGGAGCTGCGCGACGCGGCGGAGCAGGCGAGGAGCGCGTGAGCGGCGCGGCGGCCGCGGTGGCGAGCGCGCTCGGGCAGCCGAGCGCGGTGGCGATCACGTGGTTCCTCGGGTTCGTCGGGGTCACGCTCGCGATCACGTGGTGGGCAGCGCGCAAGACTCGCACCGCGAGTGACTTCTTCGCGGCCGGAGGGCAGGTGACGGCGGCGCAGAACGGGTTCGCCCTCGCGGGCGACTACATGAGCGCGGCGAGCTTCCTCGGGATCGCGGGTCTGGTCTCGAAGTCGGGGTTCGACGGGCTGATCTACTCGGTCGGCTGGCTGGTCGGCTGGCCCGTGATCACGTTCCTGATCGCCGAGCCGCTGCGCAACCTCGGCAAGTACACGTTCGCCGACGCGGTGGCGTACCGGCTGCGCCAGCGCCCGGTGCGGATCGCCGCGGCGGTGAGCACGCTCGCGGTGGTGACGATCTACCTGATCGCGCAGATGGTGGGCGCGGGCAGCCTGATCCACCTGCTGTTCGGGCTGTCGTACGAGGTCGCGGTCGTGCTGGTCGGGGCGGTGATGCTGCTGTACGTGCTGTTCGGCGGGATGATCGCGACGACGTGGGTGCAGATCATCAAGGCGTGCCTGCTGCTCGCGGGCGCGTCGCTGCTCGCGGTGCTCGTGCTCGCGAAGTTCGGGATGAACCCGCTCGCGCTGTTCGCCGAGGCGCGCAGGATGTACGGCGATGGCGTGCTCGCGCCGGGCGAGCTGGTGGCACAGCCGCTCGAGGCGGTGTCGCTCGGGATCGCGCTGATGTTCGGCACCGCCGGGCTGCCGCACATCCTGATGCGGTTCTACACGGTGCCGGATGCGCGCACCGCGCGCCGCTCGGTGGCGTACGCGACGAGCCTGATCGGTGGGTTCTACCTGGTCACGTTCATCCTCGGGTTCGGCGCGGCCGTGCTGGTCGGGCGCGACGCGATCAAGGCCGCGAACCCCGGCTACAACATGGCGGCGCCGCTGCTCGCCGAGGTGCTCGGCGGGACCGGGTTCCTCGGGTTCATCTCGGCGGTCGCGTTCGCGACGATCCTCGCGGTGGTCGCCGGGCTGACGCTGTCGGGGGCGGCGGCGCTCGCGCACGATCTGTGGGGCCACGTCGTGCGCGACGGCAAGATCGAGGAGCGCGAGCAGCTGCGCGTCGCCCGGTTCGCGACCGTCGGCCTCGCCGCGATCGCGATCGTGCTCGGCATCGCGTTCCAGCAGCAGAACGTGGCGTTCATGGTCGGGCTCGCATTCGCGATCGCCGCGAGCGCCAACTTCCCCGCACTGCTGCTCTCGATGAGCTGGCGGCGGCTGACCACGCGCGGCGCGGTGGCGAGCATGGTGACGGGCACGGTCAGCTCGTTGCTGCTGATCACGCTGTCTCCGACGGTGTGGAAGGACCTGCTCGGCCACGCCGAGCCCGTGATCGCGCTCAAGAACCCGGGCGTGATCACGGTGCCCCTCGCGTTCGCGGTGGCCTTCGTGGTGTCCCTGGTCTGGCCCGAGGACGCCGCCCGCACCGGGTTCGATGCGGCCCACGACCGCATGCACCTCGGCCCCCCTCGCCGAGCCGCCGCCGCCGGCGCCGCCGGCGCCGGGCTGACCCGGGGGCTCCGCAGGCACGCGTGATGGCCGATCCGATGGCCGATCCGATGGCCGATCCGATGGCCGATCCGATGGCCGATCCGATGGCCGATCCATGGAGGGATGGACTCCATCGGTCTCGGGCGCCCGGTGGGCGTGACCCATCCGCCCTTCATGGTCGCGGCGCTCGACTGCGGGAAGCTCGCAGCAATCGAGCGCGCGCTGGCCGCGATCGATGCCGCCGCGGACGCCTCGTGTGATGCGGTCAAGCTGTCCCAGCTGCCCTGGAGCTGGGCGTCACGCGTGATCGGGCACGCCGCGGATCGGCGCGTCAAGGTGATCGCGGTGGCCACCGACGAGCGCGGCGTGGAGCGGCTCGACTGGCTCGGCGCGACGGCGATCGAGGTGTTCTTCGACTGGTCGGACGTCGACGTGATCGTGGCGGCCGCGCGTGCCGGGGGCCCGCTGGTGCTCTCGGTGGCGAACGCGTCGCCCGTCGCGCTCGAAGAGGCCGTGACGATCGCGCGCGGCGAGGGCCACGGGGGCGGCGAACTCGCGCTGGTCCAGCGCGTGATCACGAACGGCCTCGAGGCGCTGGCCGCGCTGCACGCGTACGACACCGTGGTCGGGATCTCCGATCGCTCCGCGGGGGCGTCGCTGGTCCACGCGGCGTTCCGGGGTGGCGCACGGATCGTCGAGAAGCGGCTCCGCTCACGGGCGCTGGGGACCGAGCTCGCGGCGATGGTCCGCGACGCCGACCTCGCGTGGGCGACCCACGCCCAGCACGCGGCGTACGCGTGGTCCATGAACGGATCCTCTCCGCGACGTGTGGATGCCCGGCGTGCCCCGCACCACGCTCGCGGTGGTCGCGTTACAGTCAAGGCCGATGCGAGGCCGGGTGCTCGTCGGTGCGGTCGCGGGTGTGATCGGCGCGGGCCTCTGGGCGCCGCCGCCCGCCCATGCCGAGGACGCCTGTGCACGCGAGGCCGATGCGCTGCGGACTCACCTCGTCGATGCCGAGCGCGCGACCTACCGATGGAACCTCGGGTGGACGCTCGCGTTCGGCGCCTCCTCGGCGGGCCAGGTGGTGCTCGCGGCGCTCGAGGTCAACCCGCTCGGGACGTTCGACCCCAGCTACCGCGACACGCTCTACGTCGGCGCGGCGAAGGCCGGGCTCGGGTTCGCGTCGCGCCTGGTGATGCCGCTCCGCGTCGACGTCCCGGCGCCGCTGTCCGATCGCTGCGCCGACCGCACCGCCCTGCGCGCCACGCTGACCCGGCTCGCGACCACGGAGCGCCGGCTGTTCTGGCTGACCCACCTCGGCGGGATGGCGCTCAACCTCGGCGGGATGGCGCTGCTGTGGGAGCGGCACGGGGCGACCACCGGCCTGGTGTCGTTCGCGATCAGCTACCCGGTCGGGCCGCTGTCGGCGTACACGCTGCCCCGGGGTAGCTGGAAGCGGTGGCGCGCCGAGCAGGCCGGGTGGACCGTGGGCGTCGGCGCGACCGGCGCTGGCCCCAGCCTGTCCCTGTCCGGCGCGTGGTGATCGGTGCGTGATCATCGATGCGCGGCGTGGGCCGCGATCTTGCTTATGCTCGCGTCCATGCTCAACGCCCTGCGTCCTGGCGGTCTCGCGCTGCTCGTCCTGGGGGCGCTGACCTCGGGGGTGGGGGCCGAGCCCCAGTTGACGGTGTCGTTCAAGACCACCCCGGTGGGGGCGATCTACGCGCCGAAGAACATCGTGGCGGTGTGGATCGAGGGCCCGGGCGCGACGTTCGTCAAGACGATCGGCCGGTGGGCCGGCGACCGCAAGGACCACCTGGTCGCGTGGACGAACATGGCCGGCCCGGCCGACGTGGATGCGATCAGCGGGGCGACCCGGCTCGATCACGGCGCCACGCTCGAGGCCGTCTGGGATGGGACCGATGCCCTGGGCGCCCCGGTGCCGGATGGCCTCTACACGCTCCGCATGGAGACCGCCGACGGCAACTCCACCGCGAGCGGCCAGAACAACCAGGGCACGTTCACGTTCACCAAGGGCCCGGCGCCCGAGGTGCAGTCCGCGCTGACCAGCGGCGGTCACGTCGAGGTGACGATCACGTTCGATCCGATCGCCAACCAGTGCGCCAACGCCGTCGTCGACACGGGCGAGACCTGCGACCCGCCGGGCACCTGCCCGAGCGCGTGTGATCAGCGCGCGGCCACCGCGTGTGCGCCGAACGTGCTCGTCGGTAGCGCGGCGACGTGTGATGCCGCGTGTGTGATCCAGGCGATCACGGCGTGTGTCGACGACGATGGCTGCTGCGCCGAGGGGTGCACCGGCGAGCGCGATCGCGACTGCGTGGAGGGCCCGGTCGAGGGCGGCTGCGCGACCGGTGGGGCGCAGGGCCCGGGCGCCGCGCTCGCGCTGCTGCTGCTCGGGCTGTGCGCGCGGCGCCGGCGCTGAGAGACGGTGAACCAGTCTCGAACCCGGGGTGGGAATCCCGCGTGGCGTGCCGCTCAGGGCCCGCGAATGGACAACTCGATCGATGATCGCGGGCGAGCCGCCCCGCGGGCGAGGCGCGACGAGGGAGCGTACCCGTCGGTACGCGACCGAGGAGCAACGACGCCCCCGGGGATGGATCGACCGCGAGGGCGATCGAGATGTCCATTCGCGGGCCCTGAGGGCGGAGCGTAGCCCCGTGGAACCGAGTCACCACGGGCCGACGAGGTCGGCCGCGAGCAGCGTCGACGGCAGCTCGGGATCATCGGGATCGAGCGCGATCCACGCGCGCCGTCCGTCGGGATGGGTCGCGTCGAAGGCGAGGCCCTCGGCCTTGATCGCCTCGCCGCGCGGGCCCACGAGCACGGCCGCGCGGACCTCGGCGTCGATCACCCCGAGCTGCGAGCCCAGCACGGGGCCATCGGCGACCGCATCGGCCGAGGCCTCCGCGGCGGCGAGGTAGAACACGCGGCCGTCGTGGGCGACCGCGTCGGTGAACCCGAGGCGCTGCCCGTCGATCGCGCCGAGGTCGTAGAGCTCGACGATCACGTGCTCCGGCAAGCGACCCACGGCGGTCAGCCAGGGGCGGACCTCGGCCAGGCGCAGGCGCGCGACCGCGGGCCCGACGTCGGTGGGGCCGGTGTTGCCGCGGTGGAACAGCCACAGCTCGTCGCCGACCCGCGCACAGCCCTCGAGGTTGAGCTCGCTGCCGATCGCGTCGCGGAGCATGCGATGGAGCGGGGCGGCATCCCGCACGCGCGCCGCGCCGCCCTCGACGATGCAGATCTGCTCGCGCTCGGGCCGCGACCCCGAGCCGAACGCCCACAGCTCGTCATCGATCACCACGCACGACTCGAGGTCGAGCTTGTCGAGCTTGTTGCCGAGCGCGACCTCGAACCGGCGGCGGCCATCGCGCCCGCGCGGCAGCTTGACCGCCGTGACCTCGCGATCGGCGACCACCGCGAGGAACTGCGCATCGTCCTGGACCACGACCAGCCGGCCCTGGTGCATCGCGAGACCCGACGCGGCGCGCACGTGGGCAGGGCGGTCCTCGTGGGGGTCGGCGGGGGTGGCGTAGCGGAGCTCCCGCGCGCCGATGATGCGCACGGCGAGGCTGGGATCGAGCTGGGCGCGGCGGGCCATGCGGCCCAGAATACGTCAGGTGCGCCGGGCCCGGGGCCGGCGGTCAGGGCGGCGTCGCCCGGGGCGGTGGCTCGCCGGGGATCTCGCGCGGCGGGTAGAAGAACTCGAGCGGGCGCGTGATCAGGCGCCGCAGGACGGCGGCCGGCAGGGTGCGGCGCTCGCCGCGCTGGACGTCGCGGGCGCGCAGCGCAACCACCAGGGCGAGGGCGAAGCTCACGCCGAAGTTGAGCAGGCCGATCAGGCCGATCCCGGCGAACGCGCGCAGCACCGGGCCCGAGCTGACCGCGTCGGTGCCGAGCGAGGAGATCGCGAACGTGAGCGATCCGGCAGACAGCGTGACATGGCGGACGTCGAGCGGGAGGCCGAAGAACTTCGCGAACACCGGCAGCAGGCCGAGCAGGAACCCGAGCGCGATCGAGCCACCGAACCCGGCCGCCTGGGACTCGAGGAACCGCGCCCACCGCGCCATCCGCTCGCGGCCGAGCCGCTCCCGGTAGCGATGGTGCTCGATCGCCTCGGGCAGCCGCCGGTACACCACCCAGTTCTCGAACCAGCCCGCGACCAGGCTCGACATCCACAGCAGCACGCCGGTGAGCGCGGCGTAGAGCACCGTGAGCGATCCGATCGGATCGAACGAGGCGATCGTCGTGGTCGAGCTCGCGGCATCGAGGAACGGGGCGCCACGCACGCGTTGCAGGATCTGGTCGACCGCGGTCGAGGTCACGATCACGGCGCCCACGTTGCCGACGGCGGCCGCGAACTGCGAGCGGGCGATCCGGGCGATCAGCGGCACGAGCGCGTCGAGCCGGCCGGGCCCGGCGCTCTCGCGGATGGTGCCGGCGAGCGCGGCCGCGGTCATCGACGGCTGCTTGGTCGCGAGCGTGAACCCGAGCAGCTGCATGATGATGAAGCTGCCGGCGTACACCACCGAGGACAGCATCCCGTCGATGAACAGCGGCCAGTGGCCCCACTTGACGAGGAACTTGCCGGCCGCGGTGCCGCAGGTGAGCACCCCGCCCCCGGCGGCCGACGCCATCATCTTCCAGTACTCGCGCTTCGACGACGTCACGTAGTGCTCGCCGGTGCGGCCTGCGCGCTCGATCACCTTGCGCGCGAGCAGGCGCAGGTTGTCGCTCATCAGCTGGGTGAAGCTGCGCGCGCCGACCAGCCCGCGGCCGACCGCGGCGATCACCGCGCGGATCTCGTAGGTCGGCTCGAGCTCGTCGTCGGGATCCGCGAACGGTAGCAGCAGCTCGATCCGGCTGAGCCCCCGCTCGATCGAGTCGAGCGAGTACACGACGTCGATCGAGACGCCGCGCTCCTCGAGCGCGACCCGGACGTGGTCGAGGTGGGTGCGCGCTGCGGCGATCAGCGCGGGCATCTCCTGCGGGCGGGCGCGGGTGAGGTGGTACAGCGGCGAGTCGCGGATGCCGCTGACGGCGGTGCGCGAGCGGAACGCCTCGGCCATGCCGAGCGCCGCGATCCGCGTGGTGATCATGCTGATGGCGTCGATCACGGACGCGCGCAGCGGCGCCCACGCGGTGGCGCCGATCGCCGCCAGCCGGTGCAGCAGCGGATCCGCCGCCGGGCCGAGCCACGTCAGATCGTCGAGCGAGCGGATGATCCGGCTGACCAGCATCCACAGCTCGTGGGGTGCGGGCGCCTCGGGCAGCAGCCGCCGCGCCAGCCGGTCCGTGGTCTCGGCCCACAGCCCGCGCTCGTTCGGCATGCCGACCTCGGCGAGCAGCTTGATCGCCCGCGTGCGGCCGAGCACCGCATGCACGGTGCCCTCGAACCGGGCGCACGCGGCCGGCACCCGCTCGAGGGCATCGACCAGCAGGCCCAGGCGCCCGATCGCCGGGTGGTCCGCGCCGGGGGTAGGCGGACCGGCTACGATGAACCGCCCGAGTTGCTCGAGCGCGAGCAGCTGCTCGCCATGATCGTCGGCGGGGTCGCACTGGCCGAGGAGGACGAACAGCCGGGGCATCGCCTTGCCCTCGACCACGCCGACCATCCGGGCGAACGCATCGAGGGGGGGGAGCCCCTCGGCCCCTGGTACCACGGGAACCACCGCGGTCGAGCCTACCCCGATCCGCGCGCGTGGGGGGCGTGCGGCGGTGTCGTCGCTGGTACCATGTCAGCGTGATCCCGTGGCAACAGCTCGGGCGTGCGACGCTACCTTCCGGTGAGCTCGTGCTCACTCGCCGTGGTGACGAGTACGCCATCCGCCTGCATGGCCTGGAGCTGATGAACTCCCGCATGCATCACTCGGAAGAGGAGCTCGCCCGGCTCGGCTGTGCGGGGCTCGCCGACAAGGCAGGCGCCCGCGTGTTGATCGGCGGCCTCGGCATGGGGTTCACCACCCGCGCGGCGCTGTCCGCGGTGCCGGCGGATGCGCGCGTCGAGATCGCGGAGCTGCTCCCCGAGGTGGTGGCGTGGAACCGCGGCCCGCTCGCGGACCTCGCAGCGCGGCCGCTCGAGGATCCCCGGGTCACGGCCGTTGTCACCGACGTCACGCGCATGATCGACGAAGCCGATGGTGAGTACGACGCGATCCTGCTCGACGTCGACAACGGTCCGGATGCATTCACCGCGCCCGCCAACGCCCGGCTGTACGGGGCCGAGGGGCTCAAGCGCGCGCGCCGTGCGCTGGTGCCGGGCGGCATGCTCGGCGTGTGGTCGGTCGGTGATGATCCGGCGTTCACCGGCCGGCTCAAGGGCGTGGGCTTCCACGTGACGCTGCACCACGTGACCGCGCGCAAGGCGGCGGGCCCGCCGCACGTGCTGTGGATGGCGCGCGCGCCCCGCAGCGCCGCCACGCGCTGAGCCACCCCCGAGAACCTCGCACCGAGCGCAGGGCCCGGGGCGCTCGCCGGCACGCACTGCGCGACGGCGGCGCGTGATCATCTGCCGCGCAGGCATCTGCCGCGCAGGCATCTGCCGCGCAGGCATCTGCCGCGCAGGCATCTGCCGCGCAGGCATCTGCCGCGCAGGCATCTGCCGCGCAGGCATCTGCCGCGCAGGCATCTGCCGCGCAGGCACCTGCCGCGCAGGCACGCGCGGTGCAGGTTGCCAGGCACGGGAAGATGGCTCATCTCGCGGTCCCGGCCTACGCCTGGGCGATCCTCGCGATCGTCGTGCTGACGTTGGTCTCGATCGACCTGTTCGCCCACCGCGGAGACCACGTCGACGCCAGGCGCCGGGCGGTGGCGTGGACGCTGGTGTGAATCACGATCGCGCTCGCGTTCAACGCGTTCGTGTGGGTCCGGTTCGGGGCGACCGCGGGGCAGGAGGTCCTCGCTGCCTACCTGCTCGAGAACAGCCTGTCCGTCGACAACCTGTTCGTGTTCCTGCTGGTGTTCACCTCCCTCAAGATCCCGCAGCTCGAGCAGCGGCGGGTGCTGACATGGGGCATCCTCGAAGCGGTTTTCACGCGCGGCGCGCTGATCTTCGCCGGCGCCGCGGCGATCCAGCGCTGGCACACGCTGACCTACGTGTTCGGCGGCGTCGTCGTGGTGGCCGCGGTCAAGCTGCTGCGGGCGCCGCCCGCAGAGGACACCGACAGCCCGGTCGTGCTGTGGCTCGAGCGGCACCTGGCGTGGACCCGCGAACTCCACGGCCACCACTTCCTCGTGCGCGAGAGTGGCAAGCTCGTGGCGACGCCGCTGATGCTCGCGCTGATCGCCATCGAGCTCACGGACATCGTGTTCGCGATCGACTCGGCACCAGCGGCGTTCGCGGTGACCGAGGAGCCGTTCCTGATCTACCGCTCGAACCTGCTGGCCATCCTCGGCCTGCGCGCGCTCTACGTCGTGCTCGCGGGGGT
The DNA here is from genome assembly GCA_964203225.1 of Kofleriaceae bacterium. GTDB lineage: Bacteria > Myxococcota_A > Polyangia > Haliangiales > Haliangiaceae > JABFXX01. The sequence continues at coordinate 4,215 of CAXNMK010000020.1, read as the reverse complement.
GCTCGCCGATCTGCGCTACCTGCGGTTCGGCCTGGCGGCGGTGCTCGCGTGTGCCGGGATCAAGCTGATCGGCGCGAGGCAGGCGACCTGACGGCAGCGGGCCCCGCACCCGCGGCCATCCCGGTGCTGCCAGATCGGCAGCCAGGGGCCGATGCGCTGTGAGCGGACCTGAGAGACTGTGAAACAGTCTCGAGACCGGGGTGGAAACCCTGCGCGGCTTGCCGCGTAGGGCGGGGCGGAGCCCCGTGGAACTGAGTCCTGGCGAACACTTGCAACTGGGTCCGGCCCTTGCTGTAACGGAGATGCATGAAGTGCTGCCTCGCGCTCCTCTCGACCCTCGCGCTCGTCTCCGCCTGCAAGACCGACGCGCCGGCGCCCTCCGCGGGCAGCGCCGCGGCCACCACCGGTGGCACCGGGGTGCATCGCTCGGGCAAGATCGATCTGCCGCGCACCCGCCCGGGGCTGCCGCCGGGCGACGCCGAGGCGAACCGCGAGCCGCCGGCCGAGGGTGATCGCGGCGTCCGCCGCGAGGATCGCCGCGGGATGCTCGACACCAACGGCGACGGCGAGATCACCCCCGAGGAGTTCGCCGCGGGCCAGCTCGCACGCGCCGAGGACATGCACACCCGGCTCGACGCCAACGGCGATGGCAAGGTGATGATCGACGAGCTGTCCGATCTACGGATGGCGCGGCGGTTCGAGATGGAGACGCTCGACGCCGATCACAACGGCGAGATCTCGACCGAGGAGCTGCGCGTGTCGCTCGAGAAGCGGCGGGCATCCCGCGAGCAGCGGCGGCTGGAGCGGGAGCAGCGGGGGCAGGGCTGGGGCGGGGCGGGCTGGCGCGGCGCGGGCGCGGGCGCGGGTTCGGGTTCGGGCGCGGGCGCGGCGCCGTAGCGCGGCGGGAGCGCCGCGCGCCATCGCGCGGTCACGAGATGCTGCGGGGATCGTGGCGGGGATCGTGGCGGGGATCGTGGCGGGGATCGTGGCGGGATCGTGGCGGGAGCGTGGTGGGCTCGTGGTGGGATCATGGAGGGATCGTGGCGGGCTCGTGGCGGGATCGTGGCGGGATCGTGGAGGGATCGTGGAGGGATCGTGGCGTTCGGTTCCGGAGGTGCATGCTCTGATCGATCGCAGATGCAGCTTCGCTCGATCACAGACTACAGCCGCGCCATCAAGCCCGCGCTGCCTGCAGCGGTGTTCCAGCCCGCGCGGTCGCGCCTGCTCTGGCTCCCCTTCCACGCCGCGGTGATCACCACGCTCGCGTGGGCGCTCGCCGCGGGTCACGTGCGGGCGCTCGCCTGGCCGCTGGTCTCGATCGTGATCGGCCTGAGCCTCGCGGGCATCGTGTTCCTCGGCCACGAGTTGCTGCACGGCGGTGTGGTGCGCGGCCGCCGCGCGATCCGCGTCCTCGGCTGGGTGTGCCTGCTGCCGTTCACGCTACCGCCGACGGTGTGGACCGGCTGGCACAACCGCACCCACCACAACCAGTGCAGCATCCCCGGGCGCGATCCGGACATGTACCCGACGCTCGACGAGTACGAGGCCGATCGCACGAGGCGGTGGATGGCCGATCACTTCGGGCTCGGGCGCCGCCGCCTGATGTCGCTGCTCAGCCTGTTCTTCGGGTTCACCGGGCAGAGCCAGAAGATGCTGTGGAAGGCGCGCGACAAGGGCGTGCTGTCCGCGGGCCTCCACCGCCGCGCGCTCGCAGAGTTCGGGCTCGCCGTCGGGTTCTGGGCCGCGGTCGCGGTGCTCGTCGGGGTCGTGCCGTTCGTGTTCGTCTACCTGATCCCGCTGCCGATCGCGAACGCGGTGGTGATGGTGTTCATCATGTCGAACCACGGCCTCAGCCCGCTCACGCCCGAGCAGAACGATCCGCTGGTGAACTCGCTGTCGGTCACGCTGCCGCGCGTGCTCGAGTGGCTGACCCTCGACTTCGGCTTCCACGTGGAGCACCACCTGTTCCCCGCGATGAGCACCCGGCACGGGCGCGCGGTGCGCACTGCCCTGCGCGCTCGCTACCCGGAGCGCTACCAGTCGATGCCCCTGACGCGCGCGCTGCGCACGCTCTACACCACCGCGCGGGTCCACCAGGACCACGTCACGCTCGTCGACCCGACGACCGGCCAGACCTGGCCCACGCTGGTCCCGGGCCCGGCCGCTGGCCTCGCGCCGTCGACGATGTAAGGGCCCGCGAATGGACATCTCGATCGCCCTCGCGGTCGATCCATCCCCGGGGGCGTCGTTGCTCCTCGGTCGCGTATCGACGGGTACGCTCCCTCGTCGCGCCTCGCTCGCGAGGCGGCTCGCCCGCGATCATCGATCGATGTGTCCATTCGCGGGCCCTGAGTTATCTAGATCAAAGATACGTACTGGCGGATGTCCTGATGCGTCAGACGGCGCGGGTAGGCTCTTCACGCATCGAGCATTACCCTCGTGGCACCCTCCCGCCGGCCGCCTACGTTGCGCGCTCGCACGCCCCGCCACCCCCGGTCGCCGCTGCGCCGGAGCACGCGCACGATCGCTGCGCGACCTGCGGCTACCGCGACTCCTGCTGCTTCTGAATCAGCGACGGGGGGGCGGGTGGCGTGCGACCGCGAGGCCGAGGGCCGCGGCGGTGGCGCCCATGACGGTGACGACGAGCGCGAACGTCCGCGGATCACTCCCGCCGATCAGCGCCGTGGCGTAGCCGGCAAGCGCGCCCGAGATCATCGTCAGGAAGCCGATGGCCGCGGAGGCGGTGCCGGCGATGTGCGCGACTGGCTCGAGCGCGAGGGCCGAGGCGCTCGGTGCCGCGAGGCCAACGCCGAAGAAGTACAGGATCATCGGTGCGAGGAACCCGGCGATCCCGAACCCGGGCACGCGCGTCCCGACCGTGATCAGCACCGCCCCGACGAAGATCAGCGAGGTGCCGAGCAGGATCATGCCCCGCAGCGACCGGCCCGCGCGCAGCATCCGCGCGCCGCCGATCGAGCCGAGCATCAGCGCGAGCGCGGTGGATCCGAAGTAGATGCCGAACGCCTGGGTCGACGCCCCGTAGCCCTGCATCAGCACGAACGGCGACACGGCGATGTACGCGAACTGCCCCGCGAACGAGGTGCAGCTGATCAGCATCGGCAGCCGCGTGCCCGGCGTGGCAAAGAACGTGCGGTAGCCGCGAACCAGCCCACCCGGGGAGGCCTGCAGTCGCCGGTCGTGGGTCAGCGTCTCGCTCAGCGTCTGGTGCGCGAGCACGAGCAGGATGCCGCCGCTCACCGCGAGTGTGGCGAACACCGCGCGCCAGCCGAACGCGGCGAGCAGCACGCCCCCGAGCGAGGGCGCGAGCATCGGCGCGAGCGCGAGCGTGGCGAGCATGGTCGACAGCAGGCGCGCCGCGGCGGCGGCGGGCTGGGTGTCGCGCACCATCGCGCGGGCGACCACGGGCGCGCCCGAGGCGCCGATGCCCTGCAGCACACGGCACGCGAGGACGACCTCGATGGTGGGGGCGGCCGCACAGGCGAGCGCGGCCAGGGTGTAGAGCGCGAGCCCGCCGAGCAAGATGCGGCGGCGGCCCCACACGTCCGAGGCGTAGCCCATCACCAGCTGCGCGATCGCGAAGCCGATCATGAACAGGCTGAGGTTGAGCTGGGCGGTGTCCGCGGTGACATCGAACACGCGCGCCAGCGTGGGCTGCGCGGGCAGGCTCATGTCGATCGAGAGCGCGGTCACGCCCGTCATCGCCGCGAGCGTGAACACCCACCGCCGCGAGCCGATCACGCTCGCGCGCCGGGGCACGTGGAGCGGGGGCACGGCCGGATCAACCATCGCGGCGCTCGGCAGCGGGGTGACCGCGGACAGGGACATCGGGCTCACCATGCGCCCGGCCCGGGGCGATCGCCCACACCCGACCGCGCGCCCGCGTGGCACGCACCGGTGCGGCGCCGGCCGGCCGGACCGCTGGAACGCACCGTTGCCGTCGTCCGGGGTCGCGCAGGTCGTCCGGCGGGGTTAGCGTGCGACCGATGACTGCCATTCTCGGAACGCTGCGTCTGGGGGTTCCGTGGGACACGGCGGACCCGTTCCTGTTCTGCGTCCACCACGACGACAAGTATCCCGCCGGCAACGACCGGCTGGGACCGGCGGCATCACTCGCGGGCCGCGACATCGGGCAGGACTTCGCGGGCAAGGACGGCTGGAACATGTATCACGGTGAGGTCGTGCCGGGCTTCCCCG
>CAXNMK010000019.1:0-91710 GCA_964203225.1 Kofleriaceae bacterium | reverse complement strand
TCGGGTGGCCCCGGGATTTTGGCCCCGGGGCTCCCACAGAACCGGACTTGCGGATCTCCCGCATCCGGCTCTTCAGTGCGTGGGGTTCGCTGGGGTGTGGCTCTCATCCTGATCATGCCGCAATGCGTACCGACTTTCGTAGCGGTCGCAGCGTGATCGTCATCGCGTCGCCCCACCGGTCGCTCGTTGCGAGCGCGCGCAGATGGACGACGTGCCGAGCGGTCGTGAGGTTCCAGCGTGAGCCTGCTCGCTTCATGCGGACGTCGACGAGGGTCTTGCAGGTCGCTTCCGTGTTGCCGCTGCCGATCGGCAGCCCTGCGGCGCGGTGGGCGGCGTAGTTCATCTTGGTGTGGTGGTTGGCGAGGTAGGTGATCGCCTCGTGGACGGGGGCCGTGTCGCCCAGCCGCACGTGCTCGCGGCCCGAAGCACGCAGCTCGTCCAGGATGTCGCGCGCGGCGTGCTCGACGTTGAGCAACCGGAGCCGCCAGCGCGCCAGGTGCCGCGCGTGATCGCCCTCCAGGAGGCGCGCCGCGGCACCCAGTTTCTCGATGAGGTGCCAGAAGTCGACCGCCTGCGCGACCTCGCGATCGACGCGTTCGCCGACCTCGGTCGCGAGGGCCTCGACGAGATCGTGCGCGCCGTCGCTCAGCAAGCAGACCTTGAGCCGGGGGCGCTTGCGCAGCAACTCGTTGACGTCCCCGGCGGCGCCATGGAGCAGGCTCTCGCAGCCGTCGTCGGGCATCGCCCCGTACCGGATGGTGTGCAGCGCGTCCCCGTTGCGATCATGCAGGGTGACCGTGGCGACCCACATCATGCGCCAGGCGACGGTGATCGGGCGCTTCGGCGCACCCGCCTTGGGGCGCCCCGCCGGCCGCGGCCGCGGCTCGATCGTCGGCAGCGAGACGCGGTCGAGGCCCACGCTGACACTCCGTGCCGCCTCGGGCGGCTCGAAGGCCGTGATCAACGCGTCCTCGATGTCGACGTTATGATCGCCGTAAAGTTCCCCGACGGCGTGCGTGACGCGGTCGAAGCTGCAGCGCGAGTAGACGAGCCGGCCACTCTCGGCGGCGCTCGCCGCGGCATCCCGTGCCGTGCCGCCCTGAACGTGGTGGGCCATCGCGCGTGCCGTCTGGGGCAGCCAGCCATCGGCCACAACGCCCGCGCGCAAGCTGATCGTGTCGACGACCTTGCTGTTGCGCTCACCATCGCGGCGATAGAGCGAGCGGGGCACGCTCACCGAGCCGGCCATCGTGTGGTACGCGCCGTCGTATCGCCCGACGCGCGTGTGCCGCGCGCCGTCGATCACCACGGTGTCGACGTCGAGATCGAGCCCCGCAAGGAGCCCTTGATGGGCCGCACGTTCCACGGCCGCCGCCGCCGCCCCGATTTCGCGTTCGATCCTCGCGTAATCGATCGACTTTCCATCCGCACCGCCCGCGCCGAGGCGTTCGACGTGTTCCGCCATCGTCTGCAGAGCGAGCGCGAGGTGCTTGTGTTGATCCGGCAGTTCGATCACGATGCGAGTCACGGGGCATCCTTCCGTCAAGGCGTCTTGGTAAACCCTCGATGGCACGGCTCTGCCCCACCTTTCAAGCGACACGGCGCGCTACGCCGCGTTCCGGATCTCCTCGACGCTGCTCAGGATCAGATCCACACCCGTTCGCTACGGGCGGTAGACGCTGTGCACGATGCGCGGAGTTGGGAGTGGGTACAGGCTGCTGAGCAGCTTGAACCTGGCCCAATTCATGTGTCCTCGACGCGAGCGGCGATCAAGCCACGTGCGCCAGACACGTTTCACCTCGTGCAAGAAGCGTCCGAGTGCCCGGCCGTTCCCAGTGATGCCGAAGTAGTTGTAGTGACCCGCCACCTTCTTCACGAGCATCTCATGCTGCTTGCGGACGGGAAGATGACGGTTCCTACTGCACCAGTCGGCGACGCGCTGTAGTGCGCGCCCGAAGCGGTTGCCTGAAGTCTTCCGTTGGACCACCCACCAGCCGTTCCGGGAACGTCCCCAGAAATGCGTGAGGCCCAGCAGGTCGAAGCTCCCGGGGTCAGGCCCGCTGCCTGGTTTCCGGAAGTCGATGAGCTTGGTCTTCTCGGGATGGACCGTGAGCCCGTACTTGGCGAATCGCTTCACCAGCACGGCCATCACGCGTCTCGCATCTTCCTCCCGCTCGAATACGATCGCAACATCATCGGCATAACGGATCAGATGCGCTGATCCGCCGAGTCGAGGTCGAACCTCGCGCTCGAACCAGACGTCGAGAACTTCGTGCAGGTAGATGTTCGCGAGCAACGGGGAGATCACGCCGCCTTGCGGGGTGCCGCCATCCGGGAACCAACGGATCCCGTCCTGCTGCACTCCCGCCTTCAACCACTTGTCGATGGAACGCCGAATCACGCCGTCACGTACCCGCTGATCGAGAATGGTTCGAAGATGCCCATGATCGACACTGTCGAAAAATTTCTGGATGTCGAGATCGATCACCCAGCCACCTTGCATGCCCATCAGACCTTTCCAGAGCGAATCGATCGCCTGGTGGGCCGACCTACCGGGCCGGAAGCCGTACGAGCAATCCAAGAAGTCCTGCTCGTAAACGGCGTTCAGCACCATCACAACCGCGCGCTGAAGCACTTTGTCTTCAAACGTCGGGATCCCGATGGGCCGAGTGGTCCCATCTTCCTTCGGGATCTCCACGCGACGGACGGGTGGCGCACGATACGTACCCGACTTGAAGCGGTTGAGCAGTGACAGGAGATTGCTCTCCAGGTCAGCTGCCCACACCGCTGCCGTCTGATCGTCGACGCCCACCGCCCCGTCCTTGCGTGTTTGCTGATAAGCGACGCGGAGAAACTCCACGTCAATATGATGGGCCAGCGTACGAATGGCCATCTGCGGGGCCGTTCTCGCCAGCTCTGCTATTCGCTGAAGTTTCGTTGAGACGTTGTCGAGGGTCTGTGTCCCCTTCATCTTTCTCTCCTGCGATTCCCACGCCTGACTCTTATCCCCTTCCCTCCACGGGGTCCCTTGGGTTGGTTCCCCCGCTTCATCGGTACTATGGGGAGTTCCGACGTCTCGTCGTTCGTCCCGCTTCACTTCGTTTCCTTCGTTCCGCGGTATCATCAATCGGTGCGTATGTTCGCTCACCACGTCGCGCACCCGACGTGACGCCTGGACTTGATCAGCGGGTTGTCCTTCCCGCGTTCTTGGTGAAAACGACGAGACCTCCCAGGTTTCCGGGTGCCCCCATGTGCGTGCGCCATGCTCCTATGGCCCCGGCGGGATCTCGGCCTCTCGCGATGGCGAGGCTCCGATGTAGTCGGCGCCGTTTACTAGCGTCGCCGACTCCCGCGATTTGTTTCTGTCGAGGCTCGATCGCATGGCTTCGCACTCCCTGTGTACGCTTCGCAGCCGACGTCGCCGTCGGACCACGCAACACTCGGTACCGGCTGGGTCGCTACTCCTTGCCGGGCAGGTCCATCTCCTGCTGGGGCACTACACGAGGTTTCAGCTCTACATGTCATCCTCCTCGTCCGTCTTCGTCTGGCGCACAGTAAAACAAACCGTGGTTTCGGCTCGGTGGCCTCCGAGCGGCCAGCCTGGGGGCGGATGACCGGGTGGATCGATGCCGCGCGCAATGTAAGCAGCGTTACAATGCTGGGCTCCAGAGCGGGCCGCGGACGCAGCTGGGCGCTCATCCCGCCTGCGTGGAGGGGATGGGATCGGTAGCGGGCTCGATCACTGCGCCGTCGAACCACGGCGGAGGAGGTGCGAGTGCGCAGGGATCGGGCGGCTCGGTCGGGAGGCCGAGGTGCTGGAGGATGGCGTGGCTGGCGTCGCCGGCGGGGAGCACGGCGAGGATGCGCATGGCGCCGCCGCAGGTGTCGCAGACTCAGGACGTCGATCGCGAACACGCGCTTCATGAGCGCGGCCCAGGCGAGCCGACGGAGCGGGCCGGGGCGAGTTCCGGCGAGGTCGTCCGACGCGGAGGCATCCGCAGGAACGACGGCGGCGCGGAGCGCGTGGTGGGGTGCGAACACGCCGTGATAGCGCGTGAGATGAGATCGCGGCGGTGGAATCAGGGTCGCGAGCCGACGCAGAAACTCGACAGGCGTGAACGCGAGCTCGGTGCGACCGTCGCGCAACGGACGCTTGAGGGTCATCACGACCCGACCCGCCGGATCGCGCGACAGCCGGGAGCTGGCGACCGGCGAGCGGGCGCCGTATCGGCACAGCCGCTCGAGGCCCTCGCGATCCTCGGCATCGACGAGGCGATCGGCGTGGAGCGAGTAGCCATCGAGGAACGCGGACCGGTGGCCGGGCCTGGGCACCGCGGCGCGGCCCGCACCGGGGAGGCTGGCCACGGCCTCGGCTTGTTCGGATGCGAGCAGATCCGGCGGAGCGTCGTCGCCTTCGAGCGCGAGGCGGCGCTGAACGACGCGGTGGATCGCACGGGCGATCTGCTCGAGCAGCCGGACGACGTCGTCGTCCCACGGCGGGGGCAGCGGCTGAAACGAGACGGCGCCGTCCGGGCCGGCCACGAACACACCGTCGGGGAGCAGGGCGTGAGCGTGGCAGTTGAGGTTGAGCAGCGAGCCGAACCGCTGGATGAACGTGACGGCGCCACATTGTGGATCGTCGATGCCGTGGGCGCGCGCGCGGCGACGTTGCCAGGCGAACACCTTGCGCAGGAACACGCCGAGGACCTGCGTGAGGAGGTCGGGGTCGCGGGCGATGAGGAACCGGACCTGCCGCGGCAACGACAGCACCCACTGGCGGTACGGGACAGCAGGCAGCACGCGATCGACGATGTGGGCCGCGGTGCCGGCCATCCGGCGACTCGTGCACGACGGGCAGAAGCCGCGGGTCTTGCACGAGAACGCGACCAGCCGCTCGTCGGCGCAGTGGTCACAGCGCACGCGCACGAAGCCGTTGCAGAGCAGGCCACAGGCGAGGAACTTCTCGAACTCGCGCTCGACGAAGCGCGGATAGCCGAACCCGTGCTCGGAGTGATCGCGGGCACGCTCGAGGAGCGCCGGGAGATGGTCGCGGACCACGCCGTAGAGCGTTTCGTCTTCCGGCTGGCGGCGGGCATACGCGCGCGCTGGCGTCGGCGAGAGTTGAGCCGCGAGCATGTTCGCCGACGATTGGACGCAGGGACCGTGCCGTGCGCCCGCTCGAGACATCTCGACGACGTGGGAGCGTGTCGGGCGACGCGGCGTCCGCCGGCTGGACGCTCATCGATCATATGTCCGGAACTCGGACAGCGTGCCTCGGCCGGAGGGTCGGGGGACGACCACACGCAGTCACTCGCGGCCTGAACGTCACTTCATTGTCGCCACCATGCAGCTCGCGATCGCGCGGGCCATCGCGCGCTGGCTCCCTCGTTATGCGCACCGCAACCACCTCTCATCACGGAGTCTCCCATGCGCTTCACCCGCAACCTGCTCGTCACCCTCGCCCTCGCCGCCACCACCACCACCGGCTTGCTGACGGTGACGTCGATGCCGGAGAACCCGAGCACCTCGATCACCTAGAACCGAGTGAGCAAGCTGAATGACACGTAGCGGCCGCCGAGATCGAGCGAGCCGAACGACGATGGCATCTCCGGCAGCACGATCGTGTCCTCCTCGCGGGGGCCGCGCGGCGCCAGCGCGGGAGCGGTCGCGGTGACGTAGCCGAGCTCGAACCGCAGGCCGATCGCGATCTGGGGCCGCGCCAGGAGCGCGAGGTCCACCGCGAGCGCCGAGCTCGCCACCCCGGCCCACGCAGCATCGGACAGCGTGTCGTCGAGGGTGAGCTCGGTGCGAGCGCTGCCGAGCTCGAGCCGGCCGCTGACCGCGAGGTTCGGGTGGAGCGTGTAGACCGCCCGGCCACCGGCGGTCAGCGCCAGCGTGTCGATCTCGGTGGTCATCGTGCCGAACATCGAGCCGAACAGCATCCCGGTGGCGTTGCCCCAGCCGAGACCGGCGGTCGCCCACAGGTGCAGCCCCGGGACCAGGTCGATCGGCAGCTCACGCGCGTAGCCGAGATGGCCACCGCCCAGGCTGTCGGAGGTGACGGCGTTGGCGCTGTCGCTGCGGAGCGCGCGGATCGACGAGCCCATCGTGATCTCGTCGTTGGTCTCGGCCGCCGCGAGGGCGGGCGCGATCACGGGCGCGATGCCGAGCGCGAGGGTGGCGAGGTGCGGGAGGGGGCGCATGTCAGGGCTCCTGATCGAGCAGGTTCAGGGTGAGGAAGCCGGTCAGCACGGTGGCCTCCTCGCGGGTCGCCGTCGGCGACGGGATGATCGTGGCGTGCCCGAGCGGGTCGCCGTGATCGACGAACACCTTGTCGTTGGCGGTCGCGATCACGCGGGTCGGGACGGTGTCGAGGCGGAAGTCGGTCGGGTGCAGGTTGTCGAGCGCGACGAACCCGATCCGCGCGGTGGTGGGCGTGGCCCCGATCAGGTAGGCGCCGTCCGGCGAAAAGTCGTACGAGTCGAGGCGGCCCACGCCGAGCAGCGGCGAGGTCGACTCGGTGTCCATGTCGAGCAGGCCGAGCACGGTGCGGTTGTCGTCGTGGACCAGCATCGCGAGGTCGCGGCCCGGAACCGGGACCACGTCGCGCACGCCCTTCTCGAGGTCGATCCGGCGCAGGCTGGCCTGGGTCAGCGGGTCGGTGATGTTGGTCAGATCGAGCACGTGGACGCGGGGCAGCTTCGAGCCGATCGACGCGAACAGCGCCTTGTGCGGCGGCTCGTCGGTCCCGGTCGGGAACAGCACGATGCGATCGATCGGATCGGCGACCGGCACTGCGCGGAACTGGGCAGTGTCGGCGTCGATCACGACGACCTCGCGGGTGTTCGGGGTGGCGGCCAGGATGTAGCGCCGCCCGGAGGCGTCGTCGTAGACCGCGATGTCGGTGGGGCCGCCGCCGGCGCCGAGCTCGGCGAGCTGCGGGCGGTAGTCGTTGCCGTCGGTGGTGGCGGGCGGGATGCCCTGGAGGATGACCTGGAGGACGTCGCGCGCGTTGTCGCTGCGGACGTACGCACTCGCGGTCTTCGGCGCGAACACCACCTCGCGCGGCACGACGGCCTGGCCGCCGAGGTCGAGGCGGATCGTGATCTCGCGGCGGCCCGGGTTGGCGGTGTCGAGCACGGTCAGGTTGTTCGACGACAGGATGAACGCGAACGTGCGCGGCGTGGCGGTCTGTGCGCCCGGCACGATCATCGGCGGCGACAGCGAGATGCCCTCCGGGACCGATCCGAACGAGCGGATGGTCTTGAGCGTGGGGTTGTCGTCGCCGGGCGGGCGTGTCAGATCGACGATCGCGATCTCGTTGGGGTTGCGGAAGAACCCCGCGGCGTCGGGGCCCGTCGCCGAGAAGTAGGCGATCGCGGTGTTGTTGTCCGGCGAGACCGCGATGCGATCGAACGGCGAGCCGATCGCGTAGGCGACGGGAGCGACGTCCGGGGCGTCGGTCTCGAGTGACCACAGCATCGGCGGCTGGTCGATCTGCCCGCGCTTGATCGCCTCCTCGCCGCGCGTGATCACGAACAGGCGGTGGCGGTCCGGGCTGGGCACCGCGATCATCGCGCGCCGGCCGATCGCCGAGGTGGTGATCACGGGCCGGTCGTTCGCGAGGTCGAGCAAGCGTCACGCGATCGAGCGCCGAGTCGACGTACGCGACCTGGCTCTTGAGCGGGATCGGGCCGAGGAGGGTCCGGTCGCGGTCCCAGGCGATCGGGCGATCGTCCTCCCAGGTACACGCGGGGGTGAGCGCCGCGCACGCGGCGAGGGCGAGGGCCACGGCCCGCGCAGGGGAAGCAGGAGAGGCAGGAGAACATCGCATGGCGGTCACTCCACGATCTGGCTGTTGAGGTCGAAGCCGGTGACGGTCCGGACCTCGCTGGACAGGATGTCGACGAACGTCACCCGGCCGAGCGGGTGGCGCTGGGCGGTGAACGCCTTGCCGACGGTGGGCAGGATGCCGACCGCCGCAGGGGGCGAGCCGAGCGCCGTGCTGATGACCACCCCGGTCGTGGTCGTCACGGTCTGCAGCGCGCGGGTCGCGGTCACGGCGTCGCCGCCGTCGAGCGCGACGTACGCCTTGCTGCCGTCCGGGGCGTAGGCGAACGCGCCCGGATCGACCGGCGTGACCTGGAGCTTGGCGAACCCGGTGCCGAGATCGAGCAGCGAGTAGCCGTAGCTACGATCGATGTACTCGTCGACGCTGCTCGCGGTGGCCGGATCCCCGAACGCCTTGGCGTGCAGTACGATCGCGCTGGTGCCGTTCGGCGCGAGGCCGGCGGCGCGCACCGACTTCTTGAGCGGCCACGTCAGCTGCGGGAACCCCGCCTCGTCGAGCTTGATCAGCGTGATCCGCTCGTCGGAGGTGGCGTTGGTGAACATCAGCCCGCGGCGGCCGTCCGCGGACAGCACGAACGAGCCCACGCTGGCGGTCGCGAGGTCGATGCTCTCGACGCCGGCCGGATCGAGGGCGTCCGCGGGGACGTCGACGATCGCGAGCTGCCTGGCCGCGCGCTCGACGGCGTAGACCCGGCTGCCATCGGGCGCCAGGTCGATGTCGGTCGCGGGCGACGCGAGCGGGATCAGCCACGTGCGGCCCGGCTCGAGCCCGCCGACGTCGACGATCCGCAGCGCGCTCTCGCCGGCCTGCCGCACCGCCGCGTAGGTGCCGGTGGCGACCACGTTGACCTCGATGTCCTCGGGATCCACCAGCGGATCGGCGACCGGGATCGGCGGCACGATGGCGGGGCCGTTGGTGGTGGCGTAGCCGAGATCGACCACGGACACGCCGTCCTGGGTGATCACGTAGGCGCGCGTGCCCGCGGCATCGAACTGCACCTCGCGGGGGCGGAAGCCCACGGTCAGGTTGACGGCGCGCTCGACGCCGGGCGCCAGCGCGATCACCGTGACGTCCTGGAAGCTGCCGACGCCGCCGATGCTGTTGTCCTCGAGGTGGCGCGCGAGGTCGAACCACACCACCGCGTAGCGGCCCGACGGATCGATGTCGACGCGGTTGAGGTTGGGCAGCGTGGCGAGCACCTTGACGGTGTCGCCGTCGCCGGCCGGCCGCACCACGTGGGCGGTGCCGTTGATCGAATCGAGGACGACCGCGCCATCCGAGCCCGGGATCGTCCGCACCACGCGCGGCGACGCACCGACCGCGGTCGAGCGCACGGCCAGGGTCTGGCCGTCGATGCGCGCGAGCTGGTCCTGCTCGGTCATCGCGACGTAGATGTAGCGGCCCGAGCTGATCGGCGCGCCGATCGCGTACTCGACCTCCGGCGGGGGCACGCCCCCATCCCCGGTCGGCGGCGTGGTCGGCGCCTCGCACTGGCCGAACTCGCTGCACGTCCAGCCGGTCGGGCACTCGTTGGACGACAGGCAGCCAGCGCTCCCACCGGCGCCGGCGTCGGCCGAGGGGCTCCCGAAGTCACCGCCGAAGGAGTCGGCGCCGCCCGCACCGCAGGCGGTGGTCAGGGACAGGGCGATCAGGACACGGAACGTCATCAGGGCCTCCGCCCTGCCCCTTCAGCACGGGCCGTGCCGCGTGCTTCGACTGCGATTCTGTGCAGTTACCGGCCCCGAGTTGGAGGCCCGACGGCGATCCACGACAACCGTGTCACGGCGCATGACCTGTGCAGCCGCCGTACGGTCGAACCCACGGGGCCGATCTCCGCCCCCCGCGGCACGCGGCGGCGATCCCCTCCCCGTTCGAGTGCGCGCCGCGGTCCCACGAACGCGCCGCCCCCGCCCCACGCGGCAAGCCGCGCAGGGTTCCCACGTTCCCACTCCGTTCTCGAGACTGTTCCACCGTCTCTCAGCGCGCCGCGACGCCGGTGACCAGCAGGTACTGGTTGCCGGTCACGAACACCTGGCGATCGTGCTGCTGGAGGTACTTCCGGTAGAACGCGATGTCCTTGATCAGCAGGCCGAGCTCGGGCTGGCGGAAGTTCTTCATCCGCGTGCCGTGCTCGACCTCGCCGTCGATGTAGCGGCAGTTCGGGAACCCGAGGATCACCGCGCCGCGCGGCGTCAGGTGGTCCTGCACGAGCTGCCGCAGCACCACGCGGTCGTCGACGCCCGGGCTCTGCAGCGTGCCGATCGACAGCACGAGATCGAACCGGCCGAGCCCGAGCGCGCCGAGCGCGCCGAGGTCCGCCTGGTGGAGCTGGACGCCGGGCAGCCGGTCCCGGCACACCGCCAGCGCCGACGCGCTGTGATCCACCCCGACCAGCGTGCCCTGGCGCAGCGCCGGCACCAGCGCGAGCAGCAGCGCGAGCTCGTCCCCGGTGTTGACGCCGAGATCGAGCACGCGCGCCCCCGGCGGCAGCGCGATCCGGCCGAGCGCGTCCGCCATGTCGAGCAGGAACCCGGGATCCTCCAGCTTGGAGATCCGCGCGAACGGCGAGACCGCGCCGTACCACTCGGTGCGGTCGTCCCCGCTCGCCCGGACCTGCGCCCCGATCTCGGCGGCGCGATCGAGCGGCTCGAACGTCAGCTCGATCAGCGGCGGAGTGCCGGGCCGGGGCGTGCGCAGCCGCAGCCCGCGCCGCTCGGCGAGATCGACCCACAACCGGAACGGCCGGTGGACGTAGCTGGCGCCGGCGATCTCGACCCGCTCCCCGGCGTAGCGACCGCGCCCGAGGTCCGGATCGAGCACCGCGATCGTGACCGCGGCGGCGCCGGCGGCGAGCTGCGCGTCGAGGTGCGCGAGGAGGTCGAGCAGCGAGGCGCGCGCGAACGGGGCCGTCATCGACGGCACACCATACGCTCAGGCCGCGGAGGCGACCAGGCTGGCGTCGTCGAACCAGGCGTGCAGCTGCGCCGCGAGCATCGCCCTGGCGGCGCCGTCGAGCCCGGCCGGCACGCGCGCGAACAGCTCGCTCTCCTGCCACGCCTCGTGCATCTCGACCAGGCGGCGCAGGCTCACGAGCTTCGGCGTGAACCGGCTGTCGTCGTGCTCGAGCCACAACAGATCGGCGAGCTCGCGCTTGATCGCGAGGTGCTCGTCGAGCAGCTCCCGCAGGACGTCGGCCGAGATCACGGCCGACGCGCCCGGGTAGAGCAGCTCCTGCTCCACCGCGAGGTGGAGGGTGAGCTGATCCACGAGCGCCGTCACCGCCGTGGTGCGCCGCGCCGGATCGGTCGAGGCCGCCAGCTCGTCGAGGAGCCCACCGATGTCCTCGTGCTGGGTCGTGAGCAGCGCGAGCGCGGCGGCGAGCTGGTCCATGGCGCAGCGGCGCCGCAGCCGCCATGCCACCACCGCGCCCCACTCACGACGGCGCCTCAGGTAGAGAGCCCAAGAAGATCAGGCAGTTCGCCGCCGGGCGCCACCCTCACGCGGCCGCGACCTGGCGCACGAGCGAGGCGATCCTGCGCAGCAGGTGCGTGCAGGATGGGCGAGGTGACACGTACACCGACAGGCCTGCCGTGGTCCGGCCGCTCGGGTGCGGGTGCCCGAACGAGCGGCGGCCGAACGTATGGATCGACGGGGCCCCGGCCGCCGCAGTACCACCCTGGTCCATGCGCGCTGCCCTCGCTGCCACCCTCGCCGCCCTGCTGGTCCCGGCCTGCTCGGACCCCGCCGCGCCCGCCGCCACCGTGGCGTTCGAGCTCGACGCCCCGCTCGCCGGCGACACGTTCTGGGACCTGCCGTTCCCGTCAGATCTCCGGCTGACCGCCGCCGGGCTCCCCGACCTCGCCGGGTTCCCCAACCCGCGCAACCTGCCGGTGGTCAACGACCTGCTCGCCGGCGCTGTCGAGCGCGCCGGGTTCCCCACCCTGCCGATCGCGTGGTTCCGGTTCACCGGAACGCCGCCGGCCCGCGCGCTCACCGACGTGATCACCGCGACGCCCGACGCGCCCGCCCTGCTCGTCGACATCGATCCGACCTCCGACGAGCGCGGCGCGCTGTATCCGATGGTGTCGCAGACCCTCCTGGATGACGCGTTCACGGGCCCCGGCCTGGTGGCGCTCGCGCCGCGCCCCGGCATCGTGCTCCGCGCGCACACCCGCTACGCGTTCGTCCTGACCCGCGCGTTCGCCCCCGACACCGCGGTCCCGCCCGCGTTCGCCCGGCTCGCGGCGGGGCGCTCGCCCTCGGACGCGGCCACGGCGCTGTACGCCCCGCTGTGGGACGCGCTGCCCGCGCTCGGCCTCGCTCCCGACGAGGTCCTGGTCGCCACGGTGTTCACCACCGGCGACGAGCAGGCGCTGCTGCGCGCGCGCTCCGAGGCGATCCGCGCCAGCACCACGGCGACCATCCAGGACCTCGCGATCGCTCCCGGCGACGGCGCCACCCACGCCGACATCTGCGAGCTGACCGGCACCGTGACGCTCCCGCAGTTCCAGCGCGGCGAGGCGCCGTTCAACACCGAGGGCACGTTCGCCCTCGACGCGGCCGGCACGCCGATCGCCCAGGGCGCGATGACGGTGCCGATCGTGATCACGCTCCCGAAGGCCACGATGCCGGCGGGCGGCTGGCCGCTGTGGCAGTACTTCCACGGCTCCGGCGGCGCGTCGTTCGATCTCGTCGACGAGGGCCCCACGCTCGTGCTCGACGGCCCCACCCAGGTCGGCGAGGGGCCGGGCGTGGTGGTCGGGCGTCGCGGGATCGCCGCCGCCGCCGCCGCGCTCCCGCTCAACCCCGAGCGGCTGGTCAACGCGAGCCCGTTCGCGTACCTCAACCTCAACAACCTCCACGCGTTCCCGTCCACGTTCCAGCAGGGCGTGTTCGAGCAGCGGCTACTCCTCGACGCGCTGCTCGCGCTCGAGATCCCGGCCAGCGTCGTCGTGGGATGCACCGGCGTCGCGCTGCCGGGCGGGGCCACGGCGCACACGTTCGCCCCGGACAAGCTGGTCGCCGGCGGTCACTCGATGGGCGGCATGTACACGAACATGATCGGCGCCGTCGAGCCGCGCTACGGCGCGCTCACGCCGTTCGGCGCGGGGGGGTTCTGGAACATGATGATCCTCGACACCGACATCGTGGTCGGCGCGCGCAGCCTGCTCGCGGGCATCCTCGGCGTCGAGCCCGAGCCGCTGTCGTTCATGCACCCCACGCTCGCGCTGCTCGGCCTCGGCTGGGAGATCGCGGATCCGGGCGCGTCGATGGCGCGGATCGCGCGCCGCCCGCTGCCCGGGATCCCGGCGCGCCACGTGTACCAGCCGATCGGCGAGGGCGATCGCTACTTCCCGAACCCGGTGTTCGACGCCGGCGCCCTCGCCTACGGCAACCGCCAGGCGGGCGAGCTGGTGTGGCAGGGCACGCAGGACGCTCTCGCGCTCGACGACCTCGGCGGCCTCGTCGCCTATCCGATCACCGGCAACCGCGCGGGCACCACGGGCGCGCCGACCACCGCGGTGGTGGTGCAGTACGAGGACGGCGGCCTCGAGGACGCCCACCAGATCTACCGGCAGCTGCCGGCCGTCCGGTACCAGTACGGCTGCTTCCTCGCGAGCTACCTGCGCGACGGCGTGCCCACGGTGTACGCGCCGGCCGCCGAGTCCGCGCCCTGTCAGTGAGGTGCGCCCGTGCGGCCGACGCGGCGCTCGCCACCCGTGAGCCACTTGATCGTACCTTCAGACATGCTGAACCTCTGTCGTGGTCCTCACCTTGGCCGGCTGGGCGCGACACGGCGTCGACACCAGAGGAGTCAGCCCCCGCAGCAGGAACCTTGTTGATGCCGCCGATCACGTCGATTGTCGAGGGAAACCGACGATCGCTCGCGGTGAGCTAACGCGCGCGGCGACCCCGGAATCCGGTCGTGGGAAGGAACGCCACCACGAGGTTCGGGACCAGCGCCCACAGCCAGGTCGGCCAGATCGGCGCCTTGAGGACATTCACCAGCAGCAGCGCGGCGACCCCCACGAGCATGATCACCCGGCCCTTCGCGTAGGCCTGCCGCTTCGCCACCGGCAGCACCAGCAGCAGCAGATCGAACGGCATCAGGGTCAGGCAGGTCTCGTTCCACCGCACGTACGGCAGCGGGCTGACGATCGCGAGCGCCCAGAACACCAGGCCCAGGAGCACGGGTGGGATCACGGCGATCGCCAGGCCCGTGCGCTGGAACCGGCCCCACAGTCGGGTCGCCCACGCGGGCGCGGTCAGCAGCACCGCGATCAGCGCGAACCACAGCCGGCCACTCGGGCCGTCCTTCTGCGCGGGTGCGCCCTGGCGCTGGTAGACCACGCGTGGCTCGACGCCCCACTTCGTCTGCACGGCCTCGCGCAGGTAGTCCGGCAGGAACATCCGCTCCCAGTAGCTCGGCACGTGATCGGTGACGCGCCCCATCGCGATGTCGGTGATCAGCAGCGCGATCTGCGAGTTCGGGATCCCGTAGAACCCCTCGCGGGCGAGGTCGCGGATCGTGCGGTCATCGGTGGTCTCGGTCATCGACCGCAGCGCGCCGCCGGTGGCGTCGTCGATCACGTCGCGCACGCGCGTGGTGCAGTTGTCCCAGAAGTGATCGTAGGAGTAGTGCTTGTTGTCCTCGAGGACGTCGAGCTCGAGCTTGTCGATCACCTGCTTCTGCTGCGCGGCGGTGAGCGGCAGGCTCTGCACCCAGATCGTGCGGTCGTTGTACTGGTAGATCCAGGCCATCTCCTCGGGGTCCTGCTTGCCGACCCAGAAGCTCTTGTTGGCCCGGAAGAACCCCCACCCCATCTGCAGCGGGTGCTGGAAGTCGCCGATCCCGTAGTTGTAGCAAACGTTCTGGGACCGCTGCTCCTCGCCGAGGCAGTGGCACAGCGCGATGTGGCCGTGGCGCTCCCAGATCAGCGAGCCCACGCCCATCGTGACGAGCTTGACGCCGGGGCCGCTCTCGCAGACGTCGACCACGCGCATGCGGCGGCGCGGCTGGGCGTCGGCGGGAGCGACAGCGGCGAGCCAGGTCAGGACCGCGAACGCGACGGTGGCTGCGCGACGAAGGGAGCCCATGCCCCGGCGAGTTTGTTGTGGGCGTGCCTCCGGCGCAAGCGCCGCGCCCCCGGATCCCCCGGATCCCGCGCCGGGCGTCATGCCCCGGTTCTCGGAGTCGGTCCGCCGGTCGAGTGCTAGAATCACGGTGTGGCTGCCCCCGACATGCTCACGGAGCTGCTCCGCCTCCCGGTCGAGCAGCGCGCCAGGTTCGCCCTCGAGCTCCTGCGCAGCCTCGATGAGGCGCCCGATCCGGCGTCGGCCGTGGCATGGGATGCCGAGATCGAACGGCGCGGCGCCGAGGTCGAGGACGGGACCGCGGAGACCATGTCCCTCGACGAGTACCGCGCGCACGTTCGACAGCGCCGGGCCGCGCGCGCAGCTCGATGAACCTGCGCCTTCCGTGCTGGTCCAGGCCTCACGGCGCGAGCTTCGCCACGTTGGCCAGGTGCGCGTCGCGCATGCCGACCACGCTGGCCGCCCGCGGCAGCGCCATGTCCCGGGCCCCCGCGAAGTCGCCGCCCGCGATGCGCTCCGCGAGCTCGTCGAGGTAGGCGAGGTCGGCGACGGCGATCGCGCGCGCCTCGGCGGCGGTCAGGCGCGGACCGTGGCCGGGGATGACCTCGCGCACGACATCGAGCACGCCACACAGGCGGACGAGCGTGGCGCGGTACGCGGCGTGGTCGTCGACGAACGGGATCTCGCACGGGGACAGGTGATCCCCGACGAGCAGGACGTCGGCGGCGACCAGGCCGAGGCCATCGGGGCTGTGCCCGGGGAGGTGGAGCGCGGTCAGCGCGAGCGGGCCGGCGGCGAGGGCGGCGCCGTCGGCGAGCGGGCGGCGATCGGGAGGCCAGGCGTGGGGGACCGGGCGCGGCACGTACCACTTCGAGTCGAACTCGGCGGCGTCGGCGAGGTAGCGCGCGGCGCGCGGATCCCCGGCGGTGATCGCGGCGTCGAGCGCGGCCGACAGCCACACCGGGGCGCCCGGCAGCGCGTGGTGACCGATCACGTGGTCCCAGTGGCCGTGGGTGAACACCACGGCGGCAGCGGTGCCGAGAGCGCGCACCCGCGCGGCGATCGCCTCGAGCTCGCGCGGGAAGTACGCGGGGTCCACCACCACGCACACCCCGTCGGCCGACAGGATCGTCGTGGTGGTCTGCCAGATGCCGCTGGTGAGGACGTCAACGCGCACGCCCCAGCAGAGCAGACCGCGCGGGCTTCGCGCTACAACCTGCGCCCCATGCGATTCGAGCTGCGCGCGACGCAGGCTGGCTCCCGCGCGCGCGCCGGCACGCTGACCACCCTGCACGGGCAGATCGAGACGCCCGTGTTCATGCCGGTGGGCACGCGCGGGACCGTGCGCACGCAGCCCAACGCCAACCTCGAGCAGCTGCGCGCGCTCGGCGCCGGCGTGCTGCTCGCGAACACCTACCACCTGCTCCAGCGACCCGGCCCCGACGTGTTCGAGCGATTCGGCGGGCTGCACCCGTGGATGGGCTGGAAGGGCTCGATCCTGACCGACTCGGGCGGGTTCCAGATGTTCTCGCTCGAGGACGACCGGGCGATCACCGAGCAGGGCGCCGCGTTCGGCCCCGTGCTGCTGACGCCCGAGACGTCGATCGCGATGCAGCGATCGATCGGCAGCGACATCATGATGGTGCTCGACCAGTGCATCGACGCGCGCAGCGGCCACGCCGACGCCCGCGCCGCGATGGAGCTGACCCACCGATGGGCCGCCCGCTCGCTCGCCGCGCGCGAGGGCTCGCCCCAGGCGCTGTTCGCGATCGTGCAGGGCGCGTGCTTCCCCGACCTCCGCCGGGCGAGCGCCGCGGCGCTGACCGCGATGGACAGCTTCGATGGCTACGCGATCGGCGGGCTCGCCGTCGGCGAGAGCAAGGCCCTTCGCGAGGACATCACCGAGCTGACCGCGCCGCTGCTGCCCGATCACAAGCCGCGCTACCTGATGGGCGTGGGCACGCCACTCGATCTGCTCGAGGCGGTGCACCGCGGCGTCGACATGTTCGACTGCATCCTGCCCACCGCGTGGGCGCAGCACGGCCGGGCGTTCACGCCGCGCGGGCGGATCGATCTGCGCCGCGGCATCTACCGGCTGTCCGCCGAGCCGCTCGACGCGAGCTGCCCGTGCGAGGCGTGCACCGTGTACACGCGGTCGTACCTGCACCACCTGGTCAAGGCGGGCGAGCCGCTCGGGTGGAGCCTGCTCGCGTTCCACAACCTGCGGTTCTACGCCTCGATGATGAAGGACATCCGCGGCCACATCGCCGCGGGCACGTTCCGCGCGTACTACGACGCCCAGCGGCAGGTGCTGGGCCTGGTCGATCTCGACAACCCGCCCCGCCCGGCCCCGCCGGCGCGGCCGACCCGCGTGCCCGAGCGCGGCGCGTTCGCGATCCACACCAACACCCTCGGGTTCGCGAGCATCGTCCACACCGCCTCGCGCGAGATCATGCACTCGGTCAACCACCCCGACCGCGAGGCCGAGCAGGTGTACGTGGCGCAGTCCGCGCTGCTGGCCTCCCTCGATCTCCCGCGCGATCGCCCGCGCGATCGCCCGCTCGTGGTGTGGGACGTCGGCCTCGGCGCCGCGCACAACGCGATGGCGCTGGTGCGCGCCCTCGACGCGCGCCCCGGGCACGCGCCGGTGGAGCTGATCAGCTTCGAGCGCGATCTCGATGCGCTGCGGCTCGCGCTCGCGAACACCGGCCCGTTCGCCCACCTGCGCCACGCCGGCCCGCACGTGCTCGCCACCCGGGGCGCGTACGCGCGGCCCGGCCTGACGTGGACGCTCGTCGAGGGAGACTTCCTCGAGCACCTCGCCGCGCAGCCCGCGCCCGACGTGATCTTCTACGATCCGTTCTCCGCCAAGGTCGACGGCCCGATGTGGTCGCTCGCGGCGCTGTCCCGCGTGCGCGCCCACCTGGCCCGGCCCGCCGAGCTGTTCACGTACACCGCCTCGACGGCGATCCGGACGTCGCTGCTGCTCGCCGGGTTCCACGTCGCGCGCGGCGTGCCCTCGGGCCCCAAGGAGGAGACCACGATCGCGCTGGTGCCCGGCGATCCCGCGCTCGCCGCGCACTCGCTCCTCGACGCCGCCTGGCTCGCGCGGCGGGCTCGCTCGAGCAAGCCATTCGCCGCCGACGTCGACCCGGCGCGCCACGCCGAGCTCGAGGCGGCGCTCGCCGCGCACCCGCAGTTCACCGCGGACTGATCACGGCAGCGGGACGGCGGTCCACGCGGTCCGCCGGTCCGCGACCAGCACGCCGGCGAACGTCACGGCAGCGAGACCTGGGTCCACGCGTAGCGCCGCATGGTGTCGCCGGTCCCGACCTGCCCGTACGTGTTCTCGCCCGCGCACCACACGCCGCCGTCGCGCGCGCTGGCCGCAGGCGTGGAACCGGGACATCGAGAACGCGGTCCAGTCGGTGAACGTCCCCGAGGTGAACGGCGCCAGCGGGGTGGTCGTGTAGCTGCCCAACCCGATCTGCCCCTCGTCGTTGCGGCCCCAGCATCACAGCGCGCCGTCGACGACGGCGCAGGCGTGAGCCCCGCCGGCGGACACCGCGCGCGACATCACCATGCCGCCGTCGCCCGCGTCGAGCGTCGTGCTCGGGCCGTCGAGGAGCACGCGCGCGTCAGCCGCGTCGCCGGCGTCGCCCGCGTCGCCGGCGTCGACCGTGGCATCGAACCCGCCCCGGCAGGCCACGAACGCGACGACCATCCCGAAGCACCACCACACGCGCATGAACGGCACCGGGATCATCGGGCAACTTCATCGTAGCGCGCCCGGCGGCGGAGGGGCGGCCCGGCGGGCCCGGTCCGGCCTGGTCCACGGTCGATGAACGGTTCGCCCGCGGCCCGGGTCTCGGGTATACGGTCCGCACGATGCCCCGCTCGCTCCTGCCCGAGACCCGCGTTCACGCCGCCATCCGCGACAAGGTCGCGACCCACCACCACGACATCATCACCGAGGTCGAGGCCGCGATCACCGGCCACGCCGTGGTCGTCGTCGGCATGAAGCAGAACCCGCACCCGAAGCGCGCGCGCAAGCTGCTGACCGCCAAGGGCGTGGCGTTCCACTACCTCGAGTACGGCAGCTACGTCGGCGGGTGGCGGCCGCGGACCGCGCTCAAGATGTGGGCGGGCTGGCCCACGTTCCCGATGGTGTTCGTCAAGGGCACCCTGATCGGCGGCGCGGATGACCTCGCGGGGCTGATCGCGTCGGGCGAGCTCGATCGGGTGCTCGCGGCATGAGGGCCGCGGCCCTCGCCGTGGCCTCGCTCGCGCTCGCACTCGGTGCATGCAAGGCTCGCCCGAGCGGTGGCGTCGTGGACAGCACCGGCTTCCGGCTGCTGCCGGCGAGCCCCGATCTGGTGGTCCACCTCGACCTCGCGCGCGCACGCACGTGGCCCCTGTTCGACACGGCCGTGGCGCTCGCGACCGCCGATGCGGCCGGCCTGCTCGCGAACGTCAAGGAGACGTGCGGGCTCGACCTGGTGCGCGAGCTCACCAGCCTGACCCTGGTCAAGCAGGGCGAGCTGCCGGCCGGCACGCTCGGCGTGGTCGCGCACGGCCTGCCGCACGCCAAGGTCACCGCGTGCCTGAGCGCGTTCGCGGCGCGCGGTGCCGGCGCGCAGGTCACCGTCGACGGCAGCCTCGTCCAGCTCGGCCTCGATGGGGCGACCATCGCCTCGGCCGCGCTGCTCGGGACCGACACGCTCGTGGTGGTGTCGCGCGGGGGCGCCGGCGTGGAGCCCGCCGCGTGGAAGGCCGAGGTCGCCGCGACCGGGCCCGCGCCCGCGTGGGCCGCCGATCTGCACCCGCGGGATCCGCTCGCGATCCGCAGCGTCTCGCCCCAGCGGACCATCCTCGCCAGCGCCGAGCTCGCGGATCCGCTGATCCTCCACGGCACGCTGAGCGCGCCGACCGCCGAGGCGGCCAAGGGGGACCTCGCCCGCGCGAGGGCGATCCTGGCGTACCTCGCCCAGGCGGGCGCAGGCACCGGCCGGCTCGAGCCGCAGGGCGCGATGGTGTACGCGGACTACGCGGCGAAGGGCCCGGAGGCACTCGCCCTGCTCCAGATCGCGATCCCCGCGCTGTCGAACGGGGGCGCCCCGCCCGCCACCCCGCCCACGCCCACCGCGCCGTCCGTCACGCTCGATCCGGCTGCGCCCGCGCCCACGTGCGACGCCCTCGGTCCGGCGGTCGCGACGTACATCGCGCAGAACCTCGCGAACATGGACGCCACCCGGCGCGCCGCGATGGAGGCGACGATGACCGCGCTGCGGCCGAAGCTGCAGGCCGCGTACCTCGAGGCGTGCCGGACCGGCGCGTGGGCCGCCGAGCCGATCGCGTGCCACGTCACGTACGCCGGCGAGCTGCAGAAGTTCGAGCGCTGCCGGCTCACGCTCGCGGAGGACAAGCGCGCCGCGTTCGACAAGGCCGTCGCGGCCGCGCTCGGGCAGTGACTCCGTTCCACGGGGCTCCGCCCTACGCGGCAAGCCGCGCAGGGTTCCCACCCCGTCTTCGAGCCTGCTCCGCAACCTCTCAGCGCGCGTAGCGGTGCGCGCTGTTCGCGCGCGCCCGGGCCGCCTCGATCTCGCGGTTCTTCGGCGGCGCCGCGGTCTCGAGCGAGTCGACCAGCCGGCGCGTGATCGCGGCGATCGCGGCGACCGCCGCGGCGAACAGCGCCTGGTGCGTGCCGCTCGGCGCGCGGCCGCCGCGACCTCGTCGGGCGGATGTTCCGGCACATGGCCACGCTCTACCCGAGGGGGCCGTGTGTAGGATGCGAGCGCATGGACGTCGACGAACTGCCGGGCGAGGCCCTCGAGCGCCGCAAGCGCCAGCTCGGCCTGGCCCTGGGCCCCGTGCTCGCGGGCGGGCTCGCGCTGCTCGCGCGGGACAGCGCCTCGCCCGCGCTCGTGTTCCTGATGGTGCTGTGCGTGAGCTGGTGGCTGACCGAGGCGCTGCCGATGGCGGCGGTCGCGCTGCTCGCCGCGGTCGGCGCCGTGCTGACCGGCCTCGCCACGCCGAAGCAGGCGTTCGGCTCGTTCGGCACCCCGCTGCTGTTCCTGTTCGTGGGCTCGTTCTTCGTCGCGGAGGCGATGCACGTCCACGGCCTCGGCGAGCGGGTGGGCCGCGCGATGGTGCGGAAGGCGCGCGGGCGGCTGTCCCTGCTGATCGTCCTCGCGCTGACGGCGTTCGTCCTGTCGATGATGATGTCGAATGCCGCGGCGACCGCGATCCTGCTGCCGATCGCGCTGTCCGTGGCGCCGCCGCGCGAGGCGATCGGCCGCGACCGGTTCGGCGCCGCGCTGGTGCTGGCCGTCGCGTGGGGCGCCTCGGTGGGCGGCCTCGGCACCCCGGTCGGCACCCCGCCGAACCTGATCGGCATCGCCGAGCTCGACAAGCGCGGCGTGCCGCTCGGCTTCGTCGAGTGGATGGCGGTCGGCGTGCCGATGGGCCTCGTGATGATGGTGGGGCTGTGCGCGGTGCTCGCCTGGATGTTCGGCGTCCGCCGCGGGCAGCCGCTCCCGCCGATGCCGGTCGAGCAGGTGCGGCCATGGAACGCGGGCGAGCGCGCAGTGGTGATCGCGATCGGCACGGCCATCGTCGGCTGGCTCGCGCCCACCGTGCTCGGCCTGGTCGCGCCGGACAGCGCCGCCACGCGGTGGGCCGAGGGGCACCTCACCGAGGAGGTGGTCGCGCTGCTCGCCGGGTGCCTGCTGTTCGTGCTCCCCGGGCACGACCCGGCGCACCCGCACACGCGCCGGCCGGCGCTGACGTGGACGGAGGCGACCCGCATCGAGTGGGGCGTGATCCTGCTGTTCGGCGGCGGCATCCTGCTCGGGGACCTGGCGCGCACCACCGGGCTCGCCGCCGAGTGGGGCCGCGCGTTCGTCGAGGCCACCGGCGCATCGTCGACGTGGGGCATCACCGCGCTGGTCACGGCGGTGGCGATCGCGCTGTCCGAGGCGACCAGCAACACCGCCACCGCGACGCTGATGGCCCCGCTCGCCGGCGCGCTCGCGGCCGCCGCGGGAGGCTCGCCGATCCCCGCCGTGCTCGGCGCCACGATGGGCGCATCGTTCGGCTTCATGATGCCGATCTCGACCGCGCCCAACGCGCTCGCGTACGCGACGGGCCGGGTCTCGATCGGGGAGATGGTCCGGGCCGGGATCGTGTTCGACGTGATCGGCTTCCTGCTGATCCTCGCCGCGCTCCGGATCACCTGCCCCCTGCTGGGCTGGGCCTAGCGTCCGGGGGTAGGATGCCGGGGATGACCGGCAACGTCGCGAAGTGTCTCCTCGTCTCCAAGGTCCTCGTGGCGGACGGCATGATGACCGACACCGAGCGGACGTTCCTCGACGAGATGATGACGCGGCTCGCGCTCTCGGACGCCGAGCGCCGGCAGGTGATCGAGCTCGAGGGCTGGGACCTGGCCGAGCCGATCGTCCAGGCCCTGTCGACCGACGACAAGCAGGCGCTGATCGAGGAGCTGTTCGACGCCGCGTCCGCGGACGGGCGCCTGTCGCCTCACGAGTCCGAGGCGATCAAGCAGGTCGCCAAGGCGCTCGGCCTCTAGCCCCCTTGAGCCCGGCGCTGGCTCAGCGCCCCCGGCTGCGGGAGGATGCCGTCGCGCGGGCCCGGCTCGCACCGCGCTGGATCCTGGCCTTGGTGCGGGTCACCCCGGCCTTCACGCGCGTGACCGCGCGGTCGACCGCGCCCTTGAGGTCGCCCTTGGTCTCCTCGGCCGCGCCCTGCATCTTGCGTACGCCGTCGCCGGTGAGCCGGCCCTCGACCTGCTTCGCCTTGCCCTTGACCTGCTTCGCCTTGCCCTTGACCTTGTCGCTGTTCGCGCCCATCGCTGACTCCTTGGTTGGATGCGCGCCGCGCGCGCAGGTACAGGCCTCGGCGCGGTGCATCCAGCGTGCCGTCGACGCAGTCGCCCCGCAGCGAGCGTCACCGCGATCGACACCCTTGTTGCGTGGCGCCAGCGCCCGTGCATGGCGCCAGCGTCGCAGCAGCTCGGGTGATCAGCGGTCGATGGTCTCGACGCCGGGCCCGGTCTGCTGGTTCGTCACGCCGGCGCCGCCCTCGAGCATCGTGAACACGACGCGGCGGTTGGTCGCCCGTCCCATCACCGTCTTGTTGTCCGCGACCGGCTGGGCGTCGCCGTAGCCCTGCGCCTCGAGGCGGCCGGGCTCGACGCCCGCCTTCACGAGGAACGCGACCACCGCCTCGGCCCGCCGCTGCGACAGGTCGCGGTTGTGCCCGGCCTTGCCCTGGTTGTCGGTGTGGCCCTCGACCCGGATCCGGATCGCGGGGTGCGACGCGAGGACCGCGGCGACGTTCTCCAGCAGCCTCAGCGACGCGGGCTCGATCACCGCGCGGTCGGTCTTGAAGTACACCGAGTCGATCAGGACGAGCTTGTCGTCGATGATCTGGACCAGCTGTGCGGTCGCGCAGCCCTGGTTGACGGCCGTCCCCGCCTCGCTCGGGCAATTGTCGAGCCGATCGACCACGCCGTCCCCGTCGCGGCCGGGGTCAGGACAGCCGGCCATCGCCGCGACCCCGGCCTCGAGCGGGCAGCGGTCGGCCGGATCGGCGATGCCATCGCCGTCGTTGTCCAGGTCAGCGCAGCCGTCGTCGTCCTGGAACCCGTCCTTGTCCTCGGCCTCGGTCGGGCAGCGATCGGCCGTGTCGACCAGGCCATCCCCGTCATCGTCGGCATCCGACGCATCACACTGGCCATCCGCGTCGAGGTCCGGGCCATCGTTGGCCGGCAGCGCATCGACCTGGGCGCCGAGGCCGTCCGTGCCGATCACGCAGTCGTCACACGCGTCACCATCGTCGCTCCCGCAGATCGCCGGGTTCGCGTCGTCGGGATCGGTGCCTCAGCGCGCCGGCTTGCGCATGACGATCAGGTGCCCGCGGAACTTGCCGTCGGGGTAGCCGAACCGGAACGGCAGCGCGCGCCGGGGCTGCGCCGCGAACATCGCCTTCCACGCGGGCGCCACCGCGCCGCCGGCCTTCATGTTCGAGGTCTCGAACGTGCCGTGGGTCTCGTACTCGAACCCGGCCGCCGTGCCGACCGCCGGCGGGAGCCCGGTCGAGTCCGACACCATCCACGCCACGTGATCGATCACGAACGTCCGCATCGTGGCGAACTCGCCGAACGAGAGGAGATAACTCGCCGCCTTCGTCATCGCCGCGACGGTGCCCTTGCTCTCGAGGTACTTGAGCGGACCCGGCGCCTTCGCGAGGTGCGCGTCGTCGAGGTTCGCCATGATGTGGCGATAGATCTGCTCGCGCCCGCCCGGCTTCTTGAACCGCAGCTCGATGTTCGCGAACACGCGGTTGCGCTTGCCCGCGTCGCGCAGCACCTCGGCCGCGGCGACGTCCTCGTCGGTGAGGTAGCGCAGCGCGCCGTCGTCGCCGACGTCGAAGTAGCGCAGCGACACCGGCTCGTAGCCGTGGATCCACAGCGCCGACAGCCCGAAGATCAGCTGCGTGGGCAGCTTCCCACCGCGCATGGCGGTGATCATGTTCATCGTCACCGAGAAGTTCGCGCGGTACAGCGACGACAGCTCGGCCTGCACGGTCGCGAGCGCGGCCTTGGTCTGGCCCGCGGTCAGCCGGGTGTGCGCGCGCGGATCCCCCGCGGGCTCGAGCGACAGCGTGGTGATCTCGTCGGCGTCGGGGAACACCGCGAGCGCGGTGGACAGGTCCCCACCGGCGAACGGGTAGACGACGGTCTTCGGGATCCCCGCCGGCACGTGCGCGGCGAAGAACGTGCGCGCGGCGCCCAGCCAGCTCTGCTTGTACGCGTCCTGGGCCGCGCGCATGGCCTTGCAGTGCGCGGCGTGGACGGTGGGCTTGACCGCGGGCGGCGGGCCGTCCGCGCACGCGCCGAGCACCAGCAGCGCGCGCGCCTCGGTGATGAAGTCGTGCCCCGCGAGCGGCGCCGCCTGCGCGTGCGGCGCGGCGGTGACGACCAGGGTGAGAGCGATCCCGAGGAGCGAGAGCAGGCGCATCCAGCGCAATCTGCCACAGCCGCGAATGTCCGTGGGTCCCGGGCGCACCCCGGACGACCGTTCGCGACGCCCCGATCCGCCGGTGATCCACCGGGATTGCGCACGAACAGTCCGGTCCTCTCGACGCGCCCCGGGTGTCATCGCGCTCGCATGTCCGCCCGGGTCGCTGCGATGTGGAAGCCCGCGGACACCGGGGCGTTCTGGACCGAGCGCCACGCCGGGTTCGCGCTGCTCGCGCACGTGTGGGCGCGGATCGTGACCGATGACCAGGGCGCGATCCTCGAGGGCCGCGCGAACACCGCGTTCGACGCGTACATGACGATGCAGGCGCCGTTCCCGCAGGCGTGGACCGATCCGGCCGCGCGCTGCTTCGCGTACACTGCGGACTCCGCGGGCGAGAGCTTCGGGACGA
Organism: Kofleriaceae bacterium; assembly: GCA_964203225.1. Lineage (GTDB taxonomy): Bacteria > Myxococcota_A > Polyangia > Haliangiales > Haliangiaceae > JABFXX01. The sequence goes on along the minus strand of CAXNMK010000019.1, from coordinate 66,311 downwards.
CCGGGTGGAGCCCATGGATGAGCGCGATCGTCGCGGATGCGCTCGACCAGCGTGGTGCGAACGAACGGGGCGTGCCCCTCGGTGACGTGGCCGGGTTCGCCTCGGTGACCGGCCAGGGCGTGCGCGGGGAGGTCGATCTTCGCGTTCATCGACAACGCCGCCGGCATCCCGATCGCGGCCGGTCTGCTCTCCCCGTTCACCGGCTGGCTGCTGTCACCGATGAACGCGGCGCTCGCGATCAGCCCGTCCTCGGTCTCGGTGATCGCGAAGGCCCTGCGGCTGCGCGCGCGGACGTTCTAGCGACGGGCTCGCCGAAAACGACCGAAGCGCACCGGGTCAGGGTGCGCTTCGGGGCCATGTTCACGCAGCGGGGCGAGCCCCGCGGCGACTAGCGGCGGCGGCGGCGGAGCAGGACGAGGCCCATCGCCGCGAACGGCAGGAGGGCGCCGGAGCTCGGCACGCCCGACGAGTCACACGAGCAGCCGGCCGGCTCGCCCTCGGGCTCGAACCCGGTGGTGGGCTCGCACGCGCCGGCGTTGCAGACCTCGCCCGAGGGGCAGAGGTCGGCGCCGGGCTCGTCGATCTGGCCGTCGCAGTCGTTGTCGACGCCGTCGCAGGTCTCGGTCGGGACGGCCGGCACCTCGCAGGTGCTCCAGCCGCCGGCCGCGCAGGTCTCGGTGCCCGCCGCGCCACACGCGTTCTGGCAGCTGCGGGTCAGGTTCTCGTCGATGACGCCGTCGCAGTTGTTGTCGACGCCGTCGCAGGTCTCGGCCGAGATCGTGCCGGCGATCTGCGAGAGCGCGGCGACCAACTCGACCGCGTTGTCGACCTGGAAGTAGCAGTTGTCGGCGGCTGCGGCATCGGTCTGGGCGACGTTGCAGTTCGCCTTCGCGGTGCCGGCGGCGACCGCCATCCGGTTGAGCGCGAGGGTATCGACCGCATCACCGAAGCCGACCACCCAGGTGGTGACGCCGGCGGTGTTGAGCGACTCGACCGCCGTGACGCCGTCGAACCGGGTCTCGGACAGGTAGGGCACGCAGTACTGCCAGCCGTCGGAGATCATCACCACGTGGCGGTCGCCACCGGTGCTCGTCAGGTCGGGACGCGCGGCCGCGGCCGCGAGGGTCTGCGACATCGGCGTGTAGAAACCGCCGCTCGGCGGAGGCGTCGACAGCGCCGCCAGGATCGCAGCCTTGTTGTCCGAGGCGGGCTGGACATCGACCTCGCCGGGGGCGCACTGACCGGTGGACGCCGGGAACGTCATCAGACCGAACTGCGCCTTGGTCTCGTAGGCGGTCAGCACCTCGCCCAGCCCGGCCACGGCAGTGTCCCACTTGGTGACGCCGGCGATCGAGCCCGTCACCATCGAGCTCGACTTGTCGAGCACGACCATCACCTCGGCGGCCGAGCAGGTCTCGGCGGCAGCAGCGATGCGGGGGGCAGCGAGGAGCGTCGTGGACGCGAGAGCGAGGGCGGCAAGGGTGCGCATGGCGGATCTAGGTTCGAGCAATGCCAGTGCCAGCGCCGGCGCGCAAGACCCAAGGCGATCTCCGCTAGTTGCCGCGTCACGATCGAACACCGGCTACTCGGGTGGCCGGCGGCTCCCGGATCGCTGGGGTCCGCTGTCGAGCACACATCGACACACGATGTGCACGAAGGTGCGCAGCCTCACAGCCGGTCGGTTCGGCATCGGCGGCCGGTTGGGGGCCCGCACTCCCGGGCCCACAGGTCGCGTTCGATCGTCCACGGCCCGGCGGCCGTTTGAGCTAGTGTCACCGGCCGCCATGCCCCGCACGCTCGTCCTCAGCACGCTGCTCCTCGCTGCCGCCTGTGGCGGTGACACCGATCTGGCCACGCCGGATCACTGCAACCCGCTCGGCGGCGCGCGCTGCATGACGCCGTGGCCGTCGTCGATCTACGAGATCGACGACGCCACCACGCTGACCGGCCGCCGGCTCGACATCCCCACCGGCACCCTGCCGACCAACATCGATGGCGTGCCGGTCGAGCCCGCGCTGTACACGAAGTTCGACGGGTTCTCGTCCGCCGCGCCGCCGGTGATCGCGTTCGAGACCGGCGTCGACGACACCAACCTCGCCCACTTCACCAGCATCGGCGACAGCCTGCTGCCAGCGAGCCCGACCGTGCTCATCGACATGGAGACCGGCGAGCTGATGCCCCACTACGCCGAGGTCGACGCGCGCGGCGTGGACACGCCGGCGAGCCAGGCGCTGTTCATCCGCCCGACCAAGCTGCTCGCGGGCAGCCACCGCTACGTGGTCGCGATCAAGAAGACGCTCAAGGGCCAGGGCGGCGTCGAGCTGCCGATCCCCGAGGGGTTCGCCGCGCTGGTGTCCGGCGAGAACACCACGCACCCGCTGCTGGAGCGGGTCCGCGGGCGGTACCCGGCGATCTTCGAGGCGCTCGCGGTCCACGGTATCGCCAAGGAGGACCTCGTGGTCGCGTGGGACTTCACCACGCAGTCGCGCGAGACCGTCCGCGCCGACCTCGTCGACGCCCGCGCCGCCGCGCTGGCCGTGATCGGCACCAACGCCGCCAACCTCGACTTCGTGGTCGACGGCGAGCCCGATCTCGGGGACGCGCGGTTCGCCCGCCGGATCAACGGCCACTACGACGCACCGCTGTTCCTCACCAACGGCGGCAGCTACCAGCCCTCGACGCAGCTCACCCGTGACGACGACGGCAAGCCGATGCGCGACCGGCACCTATCGCGTGCCGTTCACCGCGATCATCCCGCAGTGCGCGCTCGACGCCGCCACCCCGGTGCCGGTGATCATCTACGGCCACGGCCTGTTCGGCGAGGCGATCGACCAGGTCCCGTCGAGCGGCATGCGCAACGCGGCCGCCGAGGTGTGCGCGATCGGCCTCGGCACGGACATGCGCGGCATGGCGAGCTCGGACGTCCCCAACATCGTCCTCGCGCTCAACGACGCCAACAAGGGCTACGGCATCTTCGACGTGCTGATCCAGGGGATGATGAACCACATCGCGCTGTCGCAGATCGCGCGCGGCCCGCTGGCGAGCCGGCTGCTGACCAAGGTCGTCGGCAACACCACGGTGTCGCTCGTCGACCCGACGAAGATCTACTACTACGGGATCTCGCAGGGCGGGATCATGGGCACGACGGTGTGCGCGATCGATCCGCTGATCGAGAAGTGCGTCGTGCAGGTCGGCGCGATCAACTACTCGCTGCTGCTCGAGCGCTCGCGCGACTGGCCGCAGTACCGCACCGCGCTGATCGGCGCGTACCCGGACTCGCTCGACGCGGTCCTGATGATCAACCTGATGCAGCAGCAGTGGGACCGCACGGAGCCGACGGGCGTCGCCGACGTGATCACCACCACCGGCTTCCCCGGCACGGCCGCCAAGAAGATCCTCATGCAGATCGCGATCGCCGACGACGAGGTCTCGAACCTCGGCAGCGAGTACCAGGCGCGCACGATGGGCATCCCGGTCCTCACCCCGTCGCCGTACATCCCGTACGGCGTCGAGGGCGTGACCGGCCCGGTGTCGTCGGGCATGGTGATCTACGACTTCGGCCTCGGCGCCACGATCCCGCCCACCAACGAGGCGCCGCCCGACAACTCCGTCCACGGCGGCATCCGCAACAAGCAGGCCACCACCGACATGATGAAGGCGTTCTACGAGACCGGCCTGATCACGAACACCTGCACCGCGCCCGCCGGCTGCGACTGCACGGTGACCGGCGCCTGCGGCGCCGAGCTCTGATCGAGCCATGACCGGCGCTTGCGGCGTCGAGCGCTGAGCGAGCGGCGCCCGGCGCGGCGCGGACGCCCTGCCCGATCGCGCCTCACGGCATCGCGAGGTCGGCGATCACGAAGCCGGCGATGCCGGTGACCGACGGCGTGCCAAACGCCACGCCCCCGACCGAGGGGAGCGGGAGGCTGGCGAGCGCGGTCTCGGCCTGGCCGCGGACGAGGCCCCACGCGCCGGTCACGATGCCCTCGACCTTGTCGGCGGTCAGCGGGTCGGAGACGGCGGCGCTCTGCGACAGGATCTGGGCGAACACGGTGGGCTGCCCGAGGGTGAGCGCGACGGTGCCGTTGGTCGCGGTGGCGGCGATCGAGGTGCGGAGGGACAGGGCCAGGGTCTGCAGCTCGGCGCCGCTGGCGTCGCGCACGGTCAGGAGCATGTCGCCGATGGCGAGCTCGAGCGCGCCGTCGGCGGACCGGACGGTGGGCGGCAGGGCGAACGCCAGGTCGAGGGAGGCGGCGCTGTCGTCGATCAGCGACGCGACGACGCCGATCTGATCGACCGTCAGGTGCTGCTCGAACGCGTCGGCGGCCCACAGGCCGGCGAACAGCTGGTTGGCGAGATCATCGGCGACCGCGAGGCCGACGCCGGTGCTCGGCATCAGCGCGGCGGACACGGGCGTGGCGCTGGACACGAACATGCCGCCCTCGCCGCCGGTGACGCGGACCTGGGTGTCGACGGCGACGTACAGGCCCTCGGCGGACAGCGTGACCTCGCGCGGCAGCACCGTGATGCGGGTGGCGTGGCCGAGGAGGCCAGCGCTGAACGGCTGGGCCAGCATGTTCGCGAGCGCCGCGTCGGCCATGCCGGGCGCGCGGTCGCGGATCACCTGGGTGAGCGCCTTCTCGACGGCGGTGCGGACCTGGCCGCGGAACAGATCCTCGAGCGCGCCCGGGATGCCGCTGGCGTCGAGCGCGAACCCCTCGAGGGTCACGGACGCGCCGGTCATCGAGGTGGCGAGGGTGGTGCCGGTGACCGCGGCGCCGAGCGTGCCCTTGATGCGGGCCTTCGCGGCGCGCAGGGTGATCGTCGTGCTGCCGCCGATGCAGGCGACCTTGTAGCTCGCGCTCGCGCGCACCGCGACGTCGTCGATCACGACCTCGGTGGCGAGGCCGCCGGCGCGGGGCACGAGCGCGACGTCGATGTTCGACAGCGTGACGCTGGTGACGTTGACCTTGGCGCCGAGGCAGCCGTCGTTGTCGTAGACCGGGTTCATCGCCTTGACGGCGGCGGTGAAGTCGATCGCCTCGGCGGTCTCGGCCATCAGGGCGCCGACGGCCGCGATCGCGGCGGTGCCGGCGCGCGCGGCGACCGGGGCGGCGCGGCTGCCATCGGTGGGCGCCAGCGGGCCGGACATCACCGCGCGGACGTCGCGCGCCTCGTTGCCGCCGCGGTCGCGGGCGTGGGTCTCGATCAACTCGAGGCCGGGGGTCACGGTGAGGGTCGTCGAGAACGAGCCATCGGCGGCCGGGGTGACCACGGTGCCGGCCACGGTGAGGGTGACCGGGCCGTCGTCCGTGACCACGCCGGTCACGGTCACGGTGCTGCCGTCGATCTGGGTGCCGCGCTGCGGGCTGGAGATCTCGATCGTGGGGGCGGTGCCCTCCCCCTCGTCCAGGGTGGCCGAGCAGCCCGCGAACGCGAGCACGACCAGCGCAGCGACGAAGTACCTCATTGTCCGAGACCTGGACTGCAACGGCGGTGCCGCGCTGGGGCCACGCGCAGGTGGGCGAGATCATGGGTGCACGCGGCGCGTCATGGGCCGCGCGATGCGGTGACCCGGGACCCCGATCGGGGCGGCGCGGCCCCGGACGAACGGGAGCACGCCCGCCCGGAGGTCAGGCACCAGCGCACGGTCGCGAACGAATCCCGGCGCCGAACCGTGCAGGCGATGCGCCGACCCGGCCAGCACCGGGGCCGCGCACGATCAGGCCCTTGCGCTCGCCCTCGAAGACGTTCACACACGGGTCTCGATAGCGCGAGGTCCCCATCGATGGGGCGCCGGCGGATCACCAAGGGCGCAGCGGGGCGGGCGACCCTCATGAAGGCAGGCGAGCACACCAACGCTATCCACGACGACGACGACGACGACGACACCCGCGAGACCTGCGCGGCCGCGCTCACCGCGCTCGGCGCCGACGTTCGCACCGCACGCTCGGCTGCCACCGGGCTGGGCGTGCTCGGGCAATTCTCCGCCCAGGTGATCCTGTGCGACCTCGCGATGCCCGGCGAGGACGGCTATGCGTTCATCCTCGCGCTGCGCCGCGACACCAGCGGCGCGAACATCCCCGCCGCCGCCGTGTCCGCCCTCGCGAGCGCGGAGGATCGCCGCCGCGCCCTCGAGTCGGGCTTCCAGCTCCACCTCGCCAAGCCGGTCGCCGCCACCCGCCTCGCCGGCGCGGTCGCCACCCTGGTGGCGCCGCCTCCGGCCGTCCCACCGGCGACCGACGACCCCGGCTGAGCCCGGGCCCCCCCGGGGCCCCCCCAGGCCCGCGAACGTCACCCGGGGGCTGGCCGGACGCCCCGGTTGGCATCATGATGTTGCCGTGGCAAAGCCCGAGCTCCCTCCCTGTGGCCTGTACCGCACCGTCAAGCCGATCGGCGGCGTCGAGGCGGACCGCTTCATCTACTTCCACAACCACGGCAACCCCGGCCCCGGCGTGTACTTCCCCGAGCGCTGGAACCACAACCGCGCGCAGTTCGCCGCCAACGGCTACACGCTGCCGGAGGACTTCGATCCGACCGCGCTGCACGCGCTGCCGCCCGAGGGCTTCTATCGCGTGAAGGCCTCGTTCCACTGCTGCGAGAAGCAGTGCATGAAGTTCGAGCCCGACGCGCTCGTGCAGCTCGGCTACAACGGCACCGGCACCCCGATCGTGTTCTCGCCCGAGCTCGGCTCGAGCGGGATGCACCTGCCCGACAAGGGCACCGTCGTCGACGAGAAGCGGCTGATCAACCTGGTCCAGCTCAAGGTCGTCGAGCGCGAGCAGAAGAACGACCTGTCGCTCCCGCGCGGCATGATCGTTCACTAGCCCGCGGCGAACACGACGGCCAGCTCGTCGGCGTCGAGCTGCACGGCGTGGATCGCGAGGTCCTCCTGCATGTGCACGGGATCGCGCGTGCCGGTCAGCGGCACCATCCCGAGCTGCTGGGCGAACCGCAGCACCAGCTGCGCCGGGGTCACGCCATGCCGGGCCGCGATCTCGCTGACGGGGGGCCGGGTCAGCACCTGACGATTCGCGGTCAGCAGCGAGAACCCCTGGTAGACCAGCCCGTGGTCGTCACACACGGCGCGGACCTCGCGGTCCCAGCCGCGCGCGGCGTAGCAGCGGTTCTGCACGAACGCGGGAGCCACCTCGGCGAACGCCACCAGCTCGGAGACCTGCGCGGCGGTGGCGTTGCTGATTCCGAGCAGCCGCACGCGCCCCTCGTGGGCGAGCGCCTCCATCGCGCGCCACGCCGCGTGATCATCGGGCCCGAGGCCCTCGCGCCGCGACGGACCGTGGAGGATCAGGCTGTCGAGGGTGTCGACCCCGAGGTGCGCGAGGGAGCTCGCGAACGAGGCGGCCACCTGCGCGGCGATCGGGGTGGCTGGGTCGTAGGGCAGCCGGTGGTCCTGGCCATCTTCGAACGTGAACTTGGTCTGGAGGAACAGCTCGTCGCGGCGGAGGAAGCCCTCGCGCAGCTTGGCCTCGACCGCCTGGCCCACGCCGGCCTCGTGGTAGTGCTTGCGCTGGTTGGCGGTGTCGAAGCCGCGGAACCCGGCGTCGAGGGCCTCGGCGACCAGCCCCTCGGTGGCGTCCTCCTTCCAGGCCGTGCCGTACAGCAGGGTGGGCACGCGCACGCCTTGGACGTTGATCACCATCATTCTCCCACAGGCTCCCATGGGGACGCCGCGCGCGGATCCTCGCGCGGGTGCCTCGCGCGGCGGCCGGTGTTTGGTACCGTCCGGACGTGCTCCAAGAGAAGCTCGCTCGGCTGGCCGCGATCCGCGGCGACACGGTGAAGGGCCTCCCGGACTCGGCCTGGGCGGCGAACCTCGGCGATCAGGATCCTGACCTGCTCCTCCGCGCGGCGATCGCGGCCACCCGCCAGCTCGTGCTCGCGGAATGGGAAAGCAAGCGCGCCGACGACCGCCGGCCCCAGCTCGCGCTCGAGGCGGCCGAGGCGTGGCTCGCCACCCGGAGCGCCGACGCTGTCGCCCAGGCCAAGCTCGTGGCCAAGGACTGCACCGCCGCGCGCAACGAGACGTTCGGCTACGACCACCGGATCCCCGAGGCCGCCCGCGCGTGTGCGTGGTCGGTGGCCGCCAAGGACCTGGCGCACATCTGGGATGCGTTCACCGCGATCGAGCAGGAGCTGCTCGCGCGCGTGCAGCTGGTGGCCGAGTACCACCGCGCGCCCGAGCAGCGCCGCGCCCTGCTCGCCGTGATCAAGGGCGTGCTCGAGCCCCGCACCGAGGCGGCGCCCGCGCCCTCCGGCCCCGCGCCATACACCGCCAGCGGCAGCTTCGTCGTCGGCCAGGAGCTGACACACGTGAAGTTCGGCAAGCTGGTGGTCACCACGGCGGCGGCCTCGACGATCGACGTCCAGCTCGAGGACGGCACGACCAAGCGGCTCGCGCACAAGCCGAAGTAGCGCCGCCAGCGGCTCGTCGAGCGTCCTGGTCACGACCTCGAGCACCTCGCACGGCTGGCCGGCGACCGCCGCCCTCGCCGCGTCGGTGTCGCAGAGGCCGTCGGCGGCGCGAGCGACCCCGGACGCCGAGCGGGTCTCGCTCACGATCCGGACCTGGCCAGCGGCCGCGGACGGCATCACGGGGTCGGTGACGGTGCCCGCGCACGCGGTGTCCGGGCCGCCCGAACCGGCGACCACCGTGGAGCCGGTCCAGCCGGCGCTGTCGCTGCCCTCCTCGAACGCCCAGCCGCTGCCGAGGTGATGGTGTCGTCGGCGACCTCGGCCTGGCACGTGGCGAGGTCGACGCAGCGGTTCGCGTTGATGAACTGCTGGCCGAACAACGCCACGCCCTCGACGTCGAACAACCTGTCGGTCTCGGCGGCGAGGGTCGAGGGGCCCTCGGCGCCACACCCCATCGTGTTCTCGGTCCAGGTGTCGATCGCGTAGATGCCCCGCAGCGCGCTGTCGAGGGGGTCATCCCCGCCGCCACATGCGACCACCCAGGACCGAGGCCAGGGACACGCGGGCTCGCTTCATGGGTACGCTCCGATCGCCGCGCGGCACGACGATGCGCCTTCCTGACGCGCCGCACGTGCGCGCGCGATCGCGAATCGCGGTATCCACCCCGCCGTGACCATCAAGGGCACCACCGTCGTCGAATGCCCGGCCTGCGGCCGCACCAGCCCGTGCGAGCTGATCCAGAGCATCAACACCCGCACCGAGCCCGAGGCCAAGCTGCGCCTGCTGCTCGGCGAGCTCAACACGCTGGCGTGTGACTGCGGCCGGCGCACCCAGCTCGCGGCGCGCGTCCTGGTCCACGATCCCGATCGCGACTTCTACTGCGTGGTCGTGCCCGGTGGCGATCAGGCCCAGGACGAGGCCGAGCGCCTGTTCGACGCCGTCGGCAACACGGTCGGGACGCAGCGCGTGGTGCCCTCGCTCAACGCCCTGATCGAGAAGGTGAAGATCCTCGACGCCGAGCCTCGCGGACGGGCCCGGTCGAGATGACCAAGGTGCTGCTGCTGGCGTCGCTGCCCGAGCCCGACCTCGATCGCGTGCTGCTGTTCGAGCGCATGGATCCCGCCCGAGCCTGGCACCGAGGCCGGTGGTGAGGCCGGCGTGCTGCGCTGGCTGATGTTCGACGTCCGCGGCGAGGAGCCGTCCCTGCTGTCGAGCCCGCTCCCGGCGTACGAGCGGCTGACCCACAGCCCCCACGCCCAGCCGCGGCCGGGCCAGCGCCGGATCGACCGGGCATGGGCCGTCGAGGCGGTGAGCACGATGATCGCCGGCGCCAACTGACCTGCGACCGCGGACGGGGGCCCCACTGGTGACGGCAGACCGGGGCCGGCTGTCGCTGGCGACGGCAAGCCCGTGGCTTGTCGAGTTGCCGATCAGCGGTAAGTCCACGGATCCGCTGGGATCCGCTCCGCGCCGATCCTGGCACGTGGAGTGCTCAAAGGTAGGTGCATGAAGACCATCGCCCTCGCCGTCGTCGCCGTCGCCACCATCTCCTCCTCGGCCGACGCGGGCAAGCGCGTGGGTCTTCGCGCCAAGGCCCCGGCGGTCGCGGCCCAGCCCGCCTCCGCGATCATCCCGGTCAAGGACGCCGAGGTGAAGTTCAACTTCGGCGCGGACTACGCGCTCGGCGCCAAGACCATGGCGACCCCCGACGTCGAGGAAGAGACGTTCGTGGCGATGTCGATCACGCAGACCCAGGCGCTCAAGGTCGTCGCCGACAAGACCGCCGAGCTCGAGTACTGCTGGCTGCGCGTCCCGGCCGCCAAGCGCACCGCGTCGTCGGCCGCGCTCAAGCTGATGATCGAGCCGTCCGGCGCGGTCGCCGGCGCCTTCATCGAGGGCACCCTGCCCGCGGGCGTCGCCACCTGCATCGAGAAGGTCGCCGCGCGCTGGACGTTCCCCGCCGCGGACGCGGGCGCCGAGATCGAGCACCCGCTGTCGTTCAACGGCAAGACCGACACCCTCAAGTAGTCAGCAGCGCGGCGACCAGCGCGCCCAGCCCCGGGCGCCACGACGGCGGTGCCGCTCCGAGCGCCGCCTCGAGCTTGTCGGTCGCGAGCACGCTCCACGCCGGCCGCTTCGCGGGTGTGGGGTACGCCGTCGAGGGCACGGGCATCACCGTCACGTCGAAGTGCCGGCCGAGCGCCGCCGCCGCCGCGCGGGTGGCGAGCGCGAGCTGGAACCACGTGGTCGGCTCGGCGTTGGCGAACTGGTAGACGCCCGGCGCCGGCCGGCGCTCCGCGAGCGCGATCAGCGCGGCCGCGAGATCGGGCGCGTAGGTGGGGCGGCCGTGCTGGTCGTCGACCACGCGGACCTCGGGGCGCTCGCCGAACAGCCGCAGCATGGTGGCCGGGAAGCACGGGCCGCCGGCGCCGAACAGCCACGAGGTGCGGACCACGTAGCCCGCGCCGTCGCCGATCGCGGCGAACAGCCGCTGCTCGCCGAGCAGCTTGGTGCGCCCGTACGCGCTGACCGGCCCGGTCGGGTCGTCCTCGCGGTAGGGCGCGTGGCCATCGCCGGCGAACACGTAATCGGTGGAGACGTGGACGAGCACGGCCCCGCGGGCGCGCGCGGCGCGGGCGAGGTGGCCTGGCGCGTCGGCGTTGACCTGGCGGGCGAGGTCCTCCTCGGTCTCGCAGCGGTCGACCGCGGTGTACGCCGCGCAGTTGATCACGTGGGTGAACGGCTCGGCCGCCGCGAACGCGTCCACCGCGGCGGCATCGGTGAGGTCGACGTCGCGATCGGTGGCGACGTGATCACGTCCCCTGCGCCACGAGCTGGCCGACCACGGCCTGCCCGAGCAGCCCGCGCGCCCCGGCGACCCACACCCTCACGGCGGGGCTCCGGAGAGGCGCAGATCGCGCAGGCGCGGCGCCTGCTGGTCGCGGCCGGACACCAGCGGCTCGGCGACAGGCCACACGATACCGACGTCCGGATCGGCGTGATGGAAGCCGCTCTCGGTGGCGGCGTCGTAGATGCTCGACACCTTGTAGGTGACGTCGGCGGTGTCGGACAGCACGCAGAACCCGTGCGCGAACCCGACCGGGACGTAGAGCTGGTGGTGCTGCTCGGCGTCGAGGGTGACGCCATGCCACTGGCCGTACGTGGGCGAGCCCGGGCGGATGTCGACGGCGACGTCGAAGATCACGCCGGCCGCGCAGCGCACCAGCTTGGCCTGGCCCGGCGCGGTCTGGAAGTGCATCCCGCGCAGGGTGCCGCGCTGCGACCGCGAGTGGTTGTCCTGGACGAACGCCACGTCGATGCCGGCGGCGCGGTACGAGGTCTCGCGGTAGGTCTCGACGAACAACCCGCGCTCGTCGCGGAACACGCGCGGCGTGACGAGCCGCAGGCCCGCCAGCGGCAGGTCGATCACATCCACCGGGGCCACCATGGTGCGCGACCGTAACACCCACCCCAGGGCGGTGCTATAAGCCGGCCGATCCATGCGCATCGCCTACCTGCTGGACGAGCCCCTGCCGAGCACCGAGACCAGCAGCGAGCAGGCGATCAACAACATCGCCGGGATGACCCGCGCGGGCGCCGAGGTGGTGCTGTTCCTGCCACGTCACGTGACGCGCGCGCCGGCCACCGCCGAGGACATCTACGCATACTACGGCGTCGCGCCGACGTTCGAGGTCGCCCACCTGCGCTCGGCGTTCCCCTCGCACCGCGCGATCGAGAAGGTCGCGCACGGCCTGCGCTCGAGCCTCGCGCGCAGCATCCGCGAGTTCGACCTGGTCTACACCCGCAACATCCCCACCCTGCTCGGCAGCCTCGCCGCCGGCCACCGCGTCATCTACGAGACCCACCGGCCGTGGCCCACGCAGTACAAGCTCACCACCCCGGTGTTCCGCGCCGCGATGCGCCGCCCGAACTTCCTCGGTGCGGTGGTCCACTCCGACCATGCGAAGGCCAGCTACGTCGACATCGGCGTCGCGCCCGAGCGAGTCGAGGTGTTCCACAACGGGTTCGAGCCCGCGCGCATGGAGCCGCGGCTGCCGCGCGACGCCGCGCTCGCCATGCTCGGCCTGCCCCCCCACCGCAAGGTCGTGACGTACACGGGCCGGGTCACCGTGGCCAAGGGCCTCGGCATGGTGATCGACCTCGCGCACCGGATGCCCGACGTCCTGTTCCTGCTGGTCGGCTCCGAGGGCGAGGGCGAGATCGAGCGGATCGCGCGCGGCGTCGAGAACGTGCGGCTGTTCCCGTGGCAGGCGTTCGCGGACGTCCCGAAGTTCCTCTACGCGTCCGACGTGCTGATGATCCCGCCGACGCTGGGGCCGCTGCAGAGCACCACCGTCCTGCCGATGAAGCTGTTCCTGTACCTGGCCGCCGGCCGCACCCTGTTCGGCCCGCAGGCGCCCGACACCGAGGGGCTGCTGGTCCACGACGAGAACGCCTGGCTGGTGCGACCGGACGACCACGACGCCGCCGTCGCGGGCCTCCAGCACGTGCTGGCCTCGGCGCCGCTGCAGGAGCGCCTGGTCGCGGGCGCCCTGCGCACCGCCGCCGACTACACCTGGGAGGCGCGCGGCCACAAGCTGCTGCGCTTCATCGACGAGCGGCTCGCCGCGGCGCGCCAGCGCTGACCTGGGCCCCTCGACGGACGGCGCAGGCGGCCGACGCTCCGCGCAGGCGGCCGACGCTCCGCGCAGGCGGCCGACGCTCCGCGCAGGCGGCCGACGCTCCGCGCAGGCGGCCGACGCTCCGCGCAGGCCGTCGCAGCGCCTGCTCCAGATCCTCGGCGCGCGGGGGCACGTGGGCGAGCGGCGGGTGCTGGCCCGGGCCGCACCCACGGGGCTCCTGTGGGTCACCGACGCCACGATGGCCGCCTCGCTGGCCGCCGAGCTGCGCGCCGCGCACGTGGACCCCCTGCTCGCCCGCTCGTTCCACCACGTCCAGACCAGCCTGCGGCTGAACTCCCGGCCGGCCTGCGCGAGTTCGCCGCCACCGCCACGCAGGGCCGGGTTCACGTCACCCGGTCGCTCGAGCTGGCCGAGCATGCGCTGGCCCTGGGCCCGGACCTGGCCGAGGTCCACGCGGCTCGCGCCTACCTGCTGCTCAACATCACGTGGGACTGGCCGGCTGCCCGCGCCGCGTTCGAGCGGGCGCTCGAGCTCGACCCCGCGAACCCGATCATGCTCCGCCGCTACGCCGACCTCCACGATCTGGCTGGCGATCTCGACGGCGAGGAGCGCCTGCTACGGCGAGCGATCGCGCTCGATCCCTGACGCGATCGACGCGAACCGCTCACACCGTGACGTAGCCGTGCTCACCGTCGAGGCCGTGTGCGGCGAAGTACCGGCGGGCGGCGTTCACATGGAGCGGGAACGCGAACACGTCCTCGAGGCCCCCTGGACCGAACACCAGACCTCGCTCGTCCGTCTCGGAGGAGGCGACGAACGGCGCGAACGACGCGGCCGACACGGGCTGCGCCGTGGAGAACAGGAGCACCCGGTTGGGCCGGGGCTCCGTCGAGGTGAACCAGAACGGCGCGAGGGCGTCGGGGCTCATCACGACCCCTGTCTCCTCGCGGAGCTCCCGCACGCCGCCTTCTGCCCACGTCTCGTGCTCCTCGAGGAAGCCACCCACGAGAGCGAGCTTGCCTTGCCTCGGCTGGATGGCTCGTCGCACCACGAGGAGCCCCGTCCGGCCTGCCGTGAGCACGGGCAGGAGGATCACGCTGACCGGGATGGGGTTCGCCCAGACCTCGGTCGAGCAGGCCTTGCACGTCCGCGGGTAGGTGAGGGGCTCGTCGTAGCGGGCGCCGCAATACGAGCAGTGAGTGTCGCGCGCGAGCGTCATCGAGAGATCTAACCGTTCACCGTCGAACGACGGTAGCGAATTGGCCGCCCGTTCACACGGCGGGTGCGGATTCCCTGCGCACGACTGCGACACTCGCCCGGCGAGATGGGCTGCCGTCATGGCGCCCCGCGTCGATGCTACCTCGCCCTCTCGCCACTTGAACACCGCGACGTCAAGCGAGACAGTCCGTGGATGCCGTGTCCCGAGGCGCACCGTGACGCCCCCGCCAAGCTCGTCGAGTTGCTCGAGAAGCTGCACCGACAGGGAGGGCTCGACGTGCGCCTCGAGGAGCGCGACGAGTCCCCCCTCATCTGGGCGGTGAGCGAGAACTACCACGACATCGCGGTGACGCTGATCGAAGCCGGCGTCGACCTCAACGTCCGGAATGCGGACGGCAACACGGCGCTCCTCCGCGCCGCGTGCGAGGGCCGATCGGAGCTCGCCAGCGTCCTGCTCCGGGTCGGCGCCGAGATCGACCTCCAGAACCATGATGGCTACGCCCCGCTCGTCCTCGCGAAGCGACGAGGTCACCGGGACATCGTCGACATGTTGCTCTCGAGCGGAGCGGATCGGAGCCTCCGCACGAAGGCTGGAGTGAGCTTCGAGGCTCCCGGCCACTCGCCGAAGGTGTCGCTGCAGGGCCCGCGCGACGCGCGGCTCGAGCAGAGCGTGATCGACGCCATCACGAGGTGTCGCGACGGCAGGATGCAAGGCCGCACGCTCGACAAGTACATCAACCTCGAGCCCGACGATCGCTTCGTCTCGACGCGCGTCCTGCGCGAGGCCTACATCCGCCATGAGGCCTCGCGAAGCCCCACCGCCCCGCGCTACGTGCCCCTCGAGGACGGCATGGAGCTGGGGATCGCCTCGAGCGCCGTGCCCGAGATCGCGCGCGCGGTCTCGTCGTTGCTCTGCCGATCGCTCGAGGACGCACGCCAGGATCGGGGGGGGCATCTGCCGCCGCAGGTCGTCGAGCGCGTGCAGCGTGAGATCATCTCCCCGTACGGCGTCGCCCACATCTGGGGGCTCACGGGCCACCGGTTCGTCCTGTCGCGCGCCGTGGGCCCCGACCGGAGCGAGATCCTCGGCACCATCCTCGTCGGCCGGAGCAAGGACACGCTGTTCTTCTTCACGGGCCGCTACAACAACCTGCGCCACTCGACGATCCGCGAGACGGTGGACTTCGCGCAGCCGAACGAAGACGAGCCCGAGCAGAAGTGGTTCGACCGATTCGCGTTTCCGGAGCTCGATCGCTTCAAGCCCAGGGGATATCACCACATCGCGAACTTCGTCGTGGCCAAGGAACTCCGCGGCCGGAGTCTCTCGCGGTTCTTCCTCGCCAAGATCGTGGAGAACTACGCCCGAGACCACCTCGTCCGACACGGTCTGGCGGTGACGCACTCGCAGCACCTCCTGTGTGGTCGCGGCCTCTGGCAGATCGGCGACCCTCCGTGGCTCGAGCGGATGCAGCGGCTCGGCTTCTCCCTCAGGCGCGGCGCGGAGAGCTTCTTCCTCGAGCACGACTGGGCTCCGCTCCCGGTGCTACGCCGTCCCCAGACCGGAGAGGTCATCTCCAACGTCGCCTACAACCGGTCCTTCGGGTTGCCCGCTCGGTATCTCGAGGGCCAGCTCGCGCACAGCTCCGACGAGGACCTGCCGGACCGAGTCCCGGAGGTCATCCGGCTCTCGCAGGACCCCGCGGCCAAGCTCCAGTACGTTCAGACCATGTTCGACTTCGCGCCGGTGTAAGCGATGAACCTGACCTCTCTCAACAAGCATCACTCCATCGAGACGCAGCAGATCGCCCCGTTCACCGGAGAGGGCGCCTACCACGGTTCGACGAGCACGCGCGCGAACGCCCCGGCAAGCGCGCCGCCGAGGACCGTCGAGGAGATGCGGCCCAGCACCCTCGATGACCATCGACTCGAGGCACCAGGGCCGATTGCGGAGTTCGAGGCCACGTTTCCGAACCTCTACGTCGTGGAGCGGGTCCTGCCGCTCCCGACCCAGGAGGAGGTGCGCGACGACGGCGTCACCTTCTGCTGGTGTCCCCTCGCAGAGGCCCTCCTGCTGGCTGGCCCCCTGACCCGGAGCGTGCTCGTGGCCATGCACGAGCACCTCACGGGCGACAAGCTCCACGTCTACGTCGACTCGAAGATCCAGTACTTCGAGCCGGGGGACGTCCCCGTCGACAGCCAGCACTGGCACGTCGATGGCAGCATCGTGGCGCGCGGGCCGCTGGTCGCGGCCCTCGGACACAACCTCCTCCACGACATGAAGGCGCGGCTCGCGAGCGGCGTGAGCCCCCCGCGATACCTCGCCTACCAGTCCTCCGACCACTGCGCGACGGTGTTCGCCACCACGCCCATCACGCTCACGCTCCCCGAGCTGATCCCGAGCTTCACGGGCCTCGACGCCGCGATCCGAGAGCTCTCGCCGCCGTTCGCCCTCCAGCCTGCGTCGACGATCGTCCGCACCGACGGGCTCTCGCTACATCGCGCGCAGGCGGCCACCGGCACCGGCTGGAGGCTGTGGGTGCGCGCCGTCGAGACGGACCGCGAGGTTCAGCTCAGCTCGTCGATCATCGAGTGCTACGGCACCGTGTTCCGGACGGTCCGGACAGGGGTCCGGGTAGATTCACACGGTCGAGGCAACAGCTCTTAGACACCGCCGCCGCCGACCGCCCGCCAAGGGTCTGACAGGGAGTTCGGCCTCCGGCGAACGAGCGTGAGCGTGAGCGCCTGACCGACGACGATCCGCTACGCACTCTCACTCCTCAAGCGAGACCCGACCAAGATGAGCGTCGCGATCGCGATGTCTTGCTACACGGAATTCCTCACGTTCAGATGCGCGCGCCCTGTGGTCGGGGTTGGAGTCAACGATTGATCGCTTCGATGACGACCCTTTGACAGCTGTGCGACACGACCCCTCAGGGCTCCAAGGCCGCCTCGGCCGAGACCCCACGCCCTGGGCCCGTCCGGTCCACGTGGTCCGCCCCGCCCTGCGCGGCAAGCCGCGCAGGATTCCCCACCCCGGTTTCGAGACTGGTTCACAGCCTGTCAGGTGCCGGTCCTGGTGGCCGTCTTGCCGGTCTTCGTGGCCGGGGTCTTCACCGGGGTCTTCGCCGGGGTCTTCACCGGGGTCTTCGCCGGGGTCCCGCTGCTGCTGCCGGCGGCCGCCGGCGGGACCGGCGCGGGACGCGGGCCGAACACGCCCAGGAGGTGGCGGACCGAGTTCTGGGTCGGCTTGCCGCCCTCGCAAGCGCGCGCCTCGGTCTCCCCGCACGGCGCGTCCTTGTCGACGAACTTCTTGGGACCGCAGCCGGTCAGGTAGGTCATCACGTCCTTGCACGCGAACGCGTGGTCGAGGCCGTACGCGTGGGCGACCTCCATGCCCACGGTCTCGCACACCGCCTGCACGTCGTTGTGGAGAGCACCGCTGAACGCGAACACGATCGGGGTGGGGATCACGCCGCCCGAGAACGGGGCCAGCCCGCCGACACGCTTGTTGGCGACCCCGACGTCCGCCGGCACCCCGCCGACCACCACCAGGGCGTAGTTCGTGTGGGTGGGCGCGACGTCCGTGACCTCGACGTCGAACGGCGCGAACAGCGCCTTCACGCAGGTCACGACCTTCTTCCACTTCGCGTCGCCGCCCTTCCAGCCCGGCAGCTTGACCAGACCGGTTGGCGGCGCTCAGGACCACGCTCGACACGCGCGCCGGCGCGTCGTCGCGGCCGGGCGACAGCTCGACCACCCGCCGCTCGAGGAAGATCGTCCGCGCGGGCACGGGCGCGGCCGGGCGCACGATGCGGACGAAGTCCTCGGTGTCGGGCACCTCCCACGTCCCGGTCTCGATGCGGTTGACCACGGTCATCCCGAGGAGCACGCCCCCCGCGGCGACCGCGCCGACCAGCGCACCGACGATCACCCAGCGACGTCTCCAGCGGCCCATGAGCGGCGCGCATCCTCGCACATCCGGACCGGGATCACGCGTACGGTTCGGGCGTGTCAGTGTCGGAGCCAGGCGCTAGGTTCGAGGTGTGTCCGCGCCACACGACGCCGATCCGCAACCCGAGGTGCTGGCCGCCGAGCTCGAGCACGCGCTCCTGCGCGAGCTGGTGCTCGAGTACCAGGGCATCAACCAGATCAAGTTCGGCTCGCGGCTGAGCCGGCCGGTGCTCGCCATCGCGTCGCGGGCGACGCTGCACGGGCAGTGGGTCCGCGCCGTCCGCACGATCGAGCTCGGGAGCAAGCTCGTGCTCGAGGCGCCGTGGCCCGACGTGATCGGCGTGCTCGAGCACGAGATGGCGCACCAGTTCGTCGACGAGATCCTCGGCGGCGCCCACGAGCCGCCGCACGGCGAGGTGTTCCAGCAGGTGTGCGCGGACCGCGGCATCGATCCGCGGGCGGCCGGCGCGCCGGTCGCCACCACGTCGCCCGTCGAGGTCGACCGCGTGCTCGACCGGATCCGCAAGCTGCTCGCGCTCGCCGGCAGCTCCAACCAGCACGAGGCCGAGCTCGCGATGCGCAAGGCGCACGAGCTGATGCTCCGCCACAACATCGAGGTCACCACCGCCCACGCCACCGCCGGGTACGAGGTGCGCTACCTCGGCGATCCGGCGAAGCGGGTCAACCGCGTCGAGTCCGACATCGTGGTGCTGCTCGCCGAGTACTTCTTCGTCAAGGTGATCCGCGTGCCGGTCTACCTGCCCCGCACCGGCAAGCACGGCTCGGTGTTCGAGATCGTCGGCACGCGGCCCAACGTGGAGATGGCCGCGCACGTGTACGCGTTCCTGCTCGCCACCGCCGAGCGGCTGTGGACGGAGAACCGCACGGACAAGCGCGTGCGCAGCGGCCGCGATCGCCTCGCCTACCAGGCCGGCGTGGTCCGCGGCTTCCGCGAGAAGCTCGGCGCCGAGCGCACCGAGCTCCGCGGCACCGGCCTGGTGTGGGTCGGCGACGCCGGGCTCGACCGCTACTACCGCGCCCGCCACCCGCGGATCACCACGCGCACCCGCCAGGTCCGGGTCAACGCCGCGCACGCCGCGGGCCGCGAGGCCGGCCTCACCGTCGTGCTGCACCGCCCCGTCGAGAGCGGCCCCAGCGGCGGCGGACCGCGCCTGCTCGAGTGACGGGCCGGGCGCGGACCTGAGAGACTGTGAAACAGTCTCGAGACCGGGGTGGGAACCCTGCGCGGCTTGCCGCGTAGGGCGGGGCGGAGCCCCGGGGAACTGACGCATCTCGCGGCGCCGCGCCGATCGAGGCGGTGCCCCGGAGCGGGGCGGGGTCATCCACGCATCAGCGCCGCGGCGCGGCCGGCAGCAGCGCGGGCAGCCCCGCGTGGTCCGCGAACCCGATCGCCTTGCCGGCCGCGAGATCCGCACGCACCTCGTCCGCGTAGGCCGGCAGGTGGATCAGGATCTGCTTCGCGGGCACGCCCGCCCGCGTGTACGCGACGATGTCGCTCTGGCGGTTCCCGATGCCCGCGATGATCGGGACCGACAGCTGCGCGAGCACCGACGTCTTGTAGGTGATCGCCTTCGCGCCCGGGCGCGCGAACGCCCCGCGCGACAGCCGCATCACGCCGCGCGGGAACCCGTGGCGGGTCAGCCACTGGCGCGTGACCTCGGTGAACACGTCGCCGCGCGCGGTCACGTACACCACCACGTGCGAGCTCGCGCGCAGCCCGGCGGGTGCGTTCGGCCGCGGCCGGATGTCGCTGCCCTTGATCGCGGACTTGATGATCGCGTTCTCGGACCACGTGATCGTGCCATCGACGTCGGTGACCACGACGTGCTCGCCCGGGCGCGCGACGTACGCCACGAAGGTCGCGCCGGAGGCGTCCCCGCGGGCGGCCACGTAGAGGTCACGCAGCCCGGGTGCCAGGCGGGCCGGGCCCTCGAGCGTGAGCGCGAACCGGCCATCGTCGTCGGTGCGCGCCGTGCCGAGCGAGCGCCACTGGCCCGCGCTGCAGGCGAACACCTCGGCGTCCTCGTCCTCGATGTCCTTGTCGACCTTGCCGTACGCGAGCTTGCCGGCGACGTGCTGCACCGGATCGGTGTCCGTGGCGATCACGTCGATGCCGCGGTGGTTGGACGCCCCGGACCGGCGGATCATCCGGCTCCGGGTGTGGCGAAACCCCGCGGCCTGGACGCCGGGCGCGATGGCGCACCGCTCGTCGGGGATCGCCGGGGCCACCACCGCCTCGGCGCGCGCGGTACCGGCGAGCAGCAGGCCGGCGAGCGCGCTCGCGAGGATCAGGGAGGAGCGCGGCATCACGCGGATCGTGCCGCGCCGCCGAGGCCCCCGCAACCAGCACGGCACGGCACACCGGCGTCACAGCGTCGTGCGCATCGGGCCGCGAATGGCCAGGCCGTGCTTACCCGACCGCGCGCCGACGACGGCGCACGCCGACGAGCGCCAGCCCGAGCGCGAGCCCGCCGACGAGGCCGGACGAGCCGCCGACCGCGCAGCCGCCCTGGACCGGATCGGTGCCGCCACCACCGGCGGCCGGGGCATCACCGGTCACCCCCGCGTCGACCGTGGCGCCCGGGCCGGCGTCGGGCGCGTTCGCCGCGAGCACGAGGTCCGCGCAGTTGAAGTAGATGTCGTTGCTGAGCGTATCGACGGTGTACGGCGCGCTGTCCGTCATCACCTGGATGAACTGGAGGGTGCAGTTCGAGCACTCCATGTTCGGCAGCGTGATCGACTGGGTGGTCATCCCGTCGGGGATCCGGTCGACGAGCACGATGCTGTTGTTGGCCGCGTCGACGCCCTCCTGGTTGGCGGTGGGGAAGTTCGACGCGGCGCCCCCACCCGTGGGTCCGGTGCTGGCGGGCGGGAGGCCGAACACCTCACCATCGGGCTGGAACGCGATCCGGAACCAGCCCGGGTGCTGGATGGACTCGGCCCAGGTCACGGTGATCGTCTGCCCGGGCAGGAACGTCGAGATCCGCGTGGGGTTCGCGGCCCGGCTGTAGCCGACGGTCCCGCAGTGCTCCGCCTTTTGCGGATCCCCCTGAACGTTGTCGGTGCGGGACGTCGGGAACGTCAGGTGGATGTGGGCCGAGGCGAGCGAGGGCACCAGCAGAGCCCCCACCACGAGCACGCGCTTCATGGCGGCATTCCACCACATCCGGCCCCGGCGCCCGAGCACAAACGCCCACGACCACCGCTGAGCGGCTGAGAACCGGGCAGAAACCGGGGTGGGCACGACCGAGCGTTCGAGAATCGAACTCGACCGGGAGTGACGTGGGGCCCCTTCGAGGCGGGCCGCGTGGGGCGGGTGCGGAGCCCCGTGGCACGGACCGCGGCGATCGCGCCCGCCGCGGCGGACGGGTTCGCTGACCCTGGGCGGGGTTGGCCGGCAGGCCTTGCAACCGCGGCCGGTCCGCGCTGTCCTCAGGGCGTGATCCGGCAAGACGATCCCACGGACCTGCCCGGCGACGGCTCGGTGCCGGAGGTCGACATCCTCGATCGCCGCGGCCGGCTGGTGCGACTGTCGATCGCGGTGGCGATCGGCGCGGTGGTGACCGCGGTCGTGATGCTCGGCATCCTGTCGGCGGGCGTGCACAAGAACCCCGACGCGATCAGCCAGATGATGCCGTTCCTGCTCGGCGCGGCGACGTTCGCGCTGACCACCACGCTCGCGCTGTCGGCCGTGACGGCAGTCGTGCGCAAGCGGCGGCGCTGACCGCGTCAGCTGGCGGCGGGAGGCGGTGGCATCGCGGTGAACCGGCCACACGCGACGACCGGCTGCGGCGGGTATTTCGGCAGCGATGGCTCCTGGCACATCAGGAACACCGAGCCCTTGCCGCTCCGCACCAGGCGCAGGTGTGTGCACTGATGGCAGATGCTGCGCGGGAACGGGAGCGCGTCGGACACACGCACAGCCTACGACGAAAAAGAAAACTCGCCCGGCCCGCGCGGCCCCGTACGATGAGCGAGATGTGCCGGATGGTCGGCTTGGTCGCGGCTCAGCCTGTCGAGACGCGCACGCTGCTCCGGGATGCCCCGCGCAGCCTGTGGGCGCTGTCGCGCGAGCACCCCGATGGCTGGGGCGTCGCCATCCACGACGACGATGCGTGGCGCGTCCACCGCAGCACGGCGTCTGCGCAGACGTGCAGCCAGTTCGAGGCGGTGGTCGATGCCGCTCGCGCGCGCGTGATCATCGCGCACATCCGGCAGAAGACCGTCGGCGCCACCTCGCTCGCCAACACGCACCCGTTCGTGCGAGGCAACCTGGCGTTCGCACACAACGGCACGATCGCGCACATCGGCCAGCTGGTCGAGCGCATCAGCCCGGCGCGCCTCGCCGAGATCGAGGGCGACACCGACAGCGAGCGGCTGCTCGCGTTCGTCGCGACGCGGATCGACGAGGCCGCGGCCCCCGAGGCCGGGCTTGTCGCCGCGGTGCGCGAGCTGCACGCCATCCCGGAGCTCGGGTCCGCGAACTTCCTGATCTCGTGCGGCCAGCGCCTGTACGCCCACCGCCTCGGCCGATCGCTGCACGTGCTGATGCGCCACGGAAAGGCGCGCACGGCCTCGATCACGATCGCCAGCGAGCAGCTCACCGACGAGCACTGGGACGAGCTGCCCGAGCGCTCGCTGTGGGCGGTCGACAGTACTGCCGCCTGCCAGCTCCTGTAGCGGCCGTCCCCCTGACGGCCCGGCACGTCGTCGCGAGTGTCAGCGCGTCGAGATCGCGGACGAGACGGTGAGCTGGGTCTGCCGGCTCCGGGTCTCGATCTGGATCTCGACGGCCTCGGCGTCGATCTTGACGTACCTGGCGATCACCTTGGCGATCTCCTCGCGCATCTCCTGGAGCTTGCCACCCTCGAGGCCCGAACGATCGTGGGCGAGGACGAGGTGGAGCCGGCCCTTGGCGACCTGGCTGCTCGACTTGCCCGAGAGGAAGTTCTTGAACTGGGTCCACATGACGGGAGTCCTCACCGCGCTCACGCCGGGCTCGCAGCCAGGCCGAGCGCGCGGCCGATGCGGGTGAAGAAGCCGACGGCCTCCCTGTCCTCGACCTCGTGGCCCGCGAGCTTCTTCGCGATCCGCACGAACTCCTTGGCGGCGAGGGACTTGCCCTCGAGCACCGCGGGGACGCCCCTGTTGGTGGTGGCGATCACCTGATCGTCGAGCGGGATCGCGCCGATCATCTCGAGCGCGAGGATCTCGATCACGTCGGACTGCGAGAGCATGTCGCCGCGCTTCACGAGGGTGGCGGAGATCCGGTTGACGACCAGGCGCGCCGGGACGTCCGCCTGGGCGAGCAGCCCGACGACGCGGTCGGCGTCACGGATCGACGACACCTCCGGGGTGGCGACGACGACGGCCTCGTCGGCCCCGGCGATCGCGTTCTTGAAGCCCTGCTCGATGCCGGCCGGGCAGTCGATCAGCACGAAGTCGTGCGTGTTCTTGAGCTCGTGTACGAGCGCGCGCATGTCATCGGGGGTGACCGCGTCCTTGTCGTCGGTCTGCGACGCCGGGAGCAGCCACAGGCCCTCGATGCGGCGGTCCTTGATCAGCGCCTTCGCGAGCGCACACTTGCCGCGGATCACGTCGACCGAGTGGTAGACGATCCGGTTCTCGAGCCCCATCACGACGTCGAGGTTGCGCAGGCCGGTGTCGGCGTCGACGAGCACCACCGAGTACCCCAGCTGCGCGAGCGCGGCGCCGAGGTTGCTCGTGGTGGTCGTCTTGCCGACGCCTCCCTTGCCGGATGTGATGACGATGGCTCGACCCATGGTGTGTCTCCTTGAAAAGCGTGTGCGGGGAAAGGACGGCGGGGGAAGCGGGCAGGAAGCGAAGCCAGGAAGCGCAGCCGCTAGATGCTCGAGGCGAGGTTCTTCGGCAGCTTGCCGAGGTACCGCTCGACAACGATCGAGTCGCCCGTGCAGTAGGCGATCTCGGCGTCGGTCGCGGCCTGGTCGCTGTCACCCGCGCGGGCGACCTTGCGGCAGATCCGCAGCTGCTGCGGCTCGAGGCGGAGCGCGAGGATGAACCCGAGGTCGCGGCCGATGCCGGCGTGGGCCATGCCCTTGAGGCGACCGAGGACGACGATGTTGC
Organism: Kofleriaceae bacterium; assembly: GCA_964203225.1. Classification (GTDB taxonomy): domain Bacteria; phylum Myxococcota_A; class Polyangia; order Haliangiales; family Haliangiaceae; genus JABFXX01. The sequence continues at coordinate 41,940 of CAXNMK010000019.1, read as the reverse complement.
CGGTGGCGCGGACCTCGGCGCCCGGGTTGACGTCGCCGAAGATGATCAGGTGGCCGGTGTGCTCGAGGATCACGCCCGATCGGACCGGGCCGATCACCAGGCGGGCGCCCGGCGCGAGCGCCTCGGCGACGGCGGCGGCGGACGCAGGGGTGGCGGCGACGGCGACGGCGGGAATCACGACCGGCGCGGCGACGGCGACGACCTCGTCCTCCACGGCGGCCGACGCGGTCACGGCGGCGGCCTCGCGGGCGGCGAGCGCGGCGGCCTCGCGGGCGGCGAGCGCGGCGGCCTCGCGCGCGGCGAGCGCGGCGGCCTCGCGGGCGGCGAGCGCGGCGGCCTCGCGCGCGCGAGCGCGGCGGCCTCGCGGGCGGCGAGCGCGGCGGCCTCGCCGGCGGCGAGCGCGGCGGCCTCGCCGGCGGCGAGCGCGGCGGCCTCGCCGGCAGCGACGGCGTCGCTGGCCGCGGTGGCGGCGGCCGTGGCGGCGGCCGTGGCAGCCGCGGTGGCGGCAGCCGTGGCGGCGGCGGTCACGGCGACGGCCGTCATGGTGGCGGCGCTCGGCCCGGACTCGGTGGCCGGGGCGACCGCCCGGTGCGGCGTGGCGGCCGGTGCGGAGCCCGCGGCGAGGTTCGGCGTCGGGACGGCGTCGCGGTCCGCGCTGGTCGCGCGCACCTTCTTGACGGCGCCGACCTCGACGATCCGCAGCTCGTAGCGGACGGCGATGTCATCGAGGCGGGACAGGCAGCCGATCGGCAGGGGGCCGGCGTCGACCTGGATCCGCACGTCGCTGCCCCGGAAGAACGTGGGGGCCTCCTCGAGGCGGGCCGAGACCGCGCCCATGATGGCGTCGATCGAGGCGCTGCCATCGACGTGGATCTCGAGGCCGCGCGCGGTGCCGCGCAGGACGGCCGGCGGGCGGGCCTCGCCCTCGGCGCCCGCATCAGACGCCTGCGGCGGGGCCTCGGCCAGGGCCGGGCGACGGTCGCGGTACTTCGATGAGTGCATCATGGTGCGCACCCAAAGCCCTATGGCACCCCCGCGATGCGGGCAAGTTTTCGACATCCGCGCGGCGCATCGGGAGAGATCTCGCCCGTGCGCCGCGCCGTGCGCGACCTGCGCGACCTGCGCGAGGCGCCGCCGGTCAGGTCCATACCGCAGTGCGTCACGAGCGAGCGCGGCCCGCGCGCCCGCGCGAACCGTGACGAAACCACGCGCTGCGCCGGCCGTCCTCGGGATACCCTGGGACGTGCTCTCGGGTCGCCTGCGTGGGGTTGCGGTGTGCGTCACGGCGTCGATCGCCGCGGTGAGCTCTGCCTGTGGTGATCCGGTGGCGCCGCTGTCGACGGCCACGCCCGGCGTGATCTTCACGTTCCCCGTCGACCAGCAGCTCGACGTGCCGGTCGGCAGCCGGATCGTGCTGACGTTCTCCGATCCGATCGCGGCCAGCGCGCTCGGCCCGTGCACCGGCAGCGGCGCGCAGATCACGGGCGCGCTGTGCCTGGTCGGGCCCGAGGGGCCGGTCGCGGCCATGGCCGAGGTGTCTCCCGACGGAGCGACGGTGTCGTGGTCCGGCGCGGCGCTCGCCGAGGGCACCACCTACGCGGTGTACGCGCGCCCCGCCCTGCTGCCGGCGGCCGCCAACCTGCCCGCCACCGGCCCGCTGCTGAGCTTCACCACGCGCAGCACCCGCCCTCGCGCCGCCGCGCCCACGCTGATCGCGATCGACGGCGGCGCCCCGGCGAGCGCGGGCGATCCCGCCACCCGGCGGCGCCCGCTGGTCGAGACCTCGACGATCCGGCTGACGTTCTCCGAGCCGCTCGATCCGCGCACCGTCGTGATGGGCAGCGGCGCGATCGAGCTGCTCGCCGGCACCACGCAGGTCCCGGTCACGCTCGTCCACGAGGGCATCCACGTGGCGATCGATCCCATCGAGGACCTGGACGCCGGCACGCCGTACGTGCTCCGCATCGGCGGGCGCCTGCTCGATCTCGGCGGCCAGCCGGTGCAGCCCACGAGCACCACGCTGACCCCGCAGGCGAGCCTGGGGCCCGGCGCCACCGCCCAGCGCCTGCGGACGCGCGGCCCCGCCGATCCCGGCCCCGCCTCCTCGCGCACCGGCAGCGCGCGCAACGTGATCGTGCTCGACAAGCCGCTGATCGGGCGCGAGGAGTCCACGCTCGCACCGAGCGCGCTGGCCGCCGAGCTCGGGGATCCGAAGGCGCTCGGCGGGCCGATCGCGTTCGTGATCCGGCGCGGCCAGCGGATGTCCGCGAGCGGCCTCGAGGTCGCGCTCGGCGGCGAGATCCCGCTCGGCCTGTCGACCGGCGACATCGAGATCGAGATCCTCACCGACAGCGGCGGGCGGATCTTCCGCAACGCGTACCAGCCCGCCGACCAGGTGCCCGAGAACGCCCGGGCCCCGCTGCACGCGGACCTCACCCTCGACCTCGCCGTCTACGCGCGCGATCCGATCGGCAACGCGGTGCTGACCCAGACCATCCTCGGGATCCAGGCCGCCGGCGTGGTGACCGCGACCGATGGCGTGCTCGCGATCGAGGTGGTCGCCTCGATGGATCTCGACCTGCTCGGCATCACGAAGGCACCGACCAACTTCGTCCTCGAGCTCATCACTGCTCCGGCCGATCCTGCCGCCACGCTCGGCACCGACACCGCGCCGCCCGAGGTGACCGCCACCTCGCCTGCGAACGGCAGCGCCGACCACGCCGTCGACGCAGGCGTCACCGTGATCTTCAGCGAGCCGGTCGACCTCGACCGCGCCCGCGCCGGCATCCGGCTCGAGAACACCACCGGCGGGGTGGTCCCGGCCGTGCTCGAGAGCCAGGGCGCCGCGATCGTGATCCGGCCGCTCACCTCGCTCGCGTACAACAGCACCTACCGCGTGGTGATGGCGGGCATCACCGACCTCGCCGGCAACGAGCTGCAGGCGACCACCGGCCTCCAGTTCAACACGCCCCGGCTGGTCGGCACCGGCGTCTCGCCCACCGCGGTCGCCATCCACCCCGGCGTGCCGTGCGCGCTGACGGGCGGCGGTGGCGGCATCTCCGGCCAGTGCGCCGGCGGGTTCGGCAGCGACGACGTCTACCAGCCGTTCACGCTGCCCTCGAACCAGCCCGTGGTCGCCTCGTTCAGCCAGCCGATGACGGCGAGCTCGTTCACCCTCGGCACCGCGTGCGGCACCGGCAGCGTACGCGTGGAGATCACCGATGCCTCCGGCGGCTGCCTGTCCGCGGTGCCCGGCTCGCTGCTCGTCCACGATCGCGCGATCTCGTTCATCCCGGACCTGCCGTGGATCCCCGACACCCGCTACCGCCTGACGCTGGTCAGCGGCGGCAACGACAGCTGCGATGGCGGCGAGATCTGCGGCGTGGGCGGCGTCGCGAACTTCGACCCGCTCAACGGCACAGAGGGTGGCGATGGCGGCGGCAGCAACCTCGTGATCCCGTTCCTCGGCGCGCCCGCGAACGCGGCGACCTTCATGGTCACCGAGACCGGCCCGTACAGCGACATCAACGGCTCGGGCTACCTCGACGGCGGCGAGGCCACCTACGACGGCAACCGCGCGGCGATGCGGATCGTCGACACCACGGGCTCGATCAGCAGCGCGCGGTTCGAGGGCACCGACTGCCTGCCCGGCACCTCCGAGACCGAGGCCTGCATCTACCTCCAGGGCGCGCTGCCGGTCGCGCTGGGCGCGCTGTCGACCGACTGCCCCCTGCCCGATGGCACCCGCGCGCCGCGATGCATCCCCGCGATGCTGACCCCGCAGGCGATGTACGCGACCAGCGTGTCGATGTCGGCCACCGTCGGCATCAGCATCGGCACGGACACCGGCACCGCCGTGATGCGCGTACGCGAGCCCGCGGCCGGCCCCGTGATCGGCCACGTCATCGACCGCGGCGGCGTCCCCACGCTGATCGCGCAACTCGAGCTCTACATGGACGCGCCCGACATGCGCGTCACGCTGTCCGACCACGATCTCCACAGCAAGCCGCTCGCGGTCACGCTCGAGGGCCCGCTGACGTTCCTGCCGGACGGCCGGATCGCGATCACCGTCAGCAACGTCGCCGACGTCCCCGTCGAGGTCACCATCGACGCACCGCTCGGCATCGGCGGCACCGTCAAGATCATCCTGCCCGCGGGCGAGATGCACCTCCAGCTGCTGTCCCCGCTCGTGCGCGGAGGCGCGCTGTGAACCGCGCCTGGTGGCTCGCCGCGAGCGTGGCCGAGCAGCGGTCGCGGTGCGTGCGTGGAGTGCCGTGAGCCGCACGTGGTGGCTCGCCGCCGGGGTGGCCCTCGCCATGCTGGCCCCGGTCGATCCCGCGGCCGCCGGCGGTCGCAGGGGTCGGCGCGCGAACGCCACGACGAAGGCCAAGCCGCGGCCGCGCGCGAAGGCGAGGGCCAAGGCCAAGGCCAGGCCCCCGGTCGTCGAGCCGGACCCCGAGATCGAGATGGAGCCGGAGCCGGACCCACCGCCGCTGACCGGCGAGTCCGCCGTCGCCGAGGACGCCGCGCGCCCGGAGCCGACCCCGCCCAGCACGCGCCCGGCCCGCGCCGCGCGCCGGTTCTACGCGTGGGGCGGCGTCGCGCACGTCGCCACGCTCGAGAGCTCGCGCGAGCTGGCGCTCGCCGACGTCGATGGCGCCGCGAGCCTCGCCGTCGACAACGGCCCGATCGCCGGCTCGGGCGCCGGGGTCAGCTCCGCCACCATCCCGGCGCTGATCGTGGGCTACCGCCTCCCGTGGCTGCAGCAGCGGCTCGCCCTCGAGCTCGTGCTCGGCGTCCCGTTCACCGTCAAGTTCACCGCCACCGGCACGCTCGCGAACGAGTCCCTCGCCCCCGAGGCGCTCGGCATCCCGACCGGCGTGATGCCGCTCGGGCCCGAGCTCGGCGAGGCCAAGGCCGCGCCGCCGACGGTGACCGCCGTCTACTCGCTGCCCACGCGCGGCCGGTTCACTCCGTACGTCGGCGCCGGCCTGTCCGTGCTGCTCGCGATGGACGCCAGGGTCACCAACCCCACGCTGATCGAGGTCCGGCAACCGGACTTCACCGTCTCTCCCGCGCCGGGCCTCGTGCTCCAGGCCGGCCTGCAGGCGAACCTCACCGAGCGCTGGTTCGCGCGCCTCGACGTCAAGTTCATCGCGCTGATGCTCGCGCGCGCGAGCGTCACGCACGTGTTCGTCCGCACCCCGCAGCTCCCGCTGTTCGACACGGTCGAGGTCGGCACCGCGAACATGAGCGTGTGGGTCAACCCGCTGATCGTGCAGGCTGGCGTCGGCGCCGCGTTCTGAGCCGAGGCGCATCGCCGGATGTCCCCGTCGGGGCCCTGCCCGCCCGGTGCTCGGCGCGATGTCTGCTCCGTGCAGCGTGTGCTCACACGCGCCAGGCAGCGGTGATGGCGCGTCAGGCCTTGCCGAACGCGGCCGCGAAGTCGCGCGCGAACTCGCCGATGCCGCGCGGCGCCGAGCCGCTGATCTGCTGCACGGCGGACGTGACCTCGGACGCCCAGCCCTTCGCGTAAGACGTCAGGTAGTCGCGCATCGAGACCTGCGTGTAGTCGTCGAGGCCCATGTTCGTCATCGTCTCGACCATCGCGGCGACCGGCACCGGGACGTACGCGACCGGCTTGCCGACCGCCTCACCGATCGCGGCGGCCACCGCGTCCATCCCGATGGCGGAGGGGCCGGTCAGCGTGTAGGTCTTGCCAGCGTGAGGCGCCGGGGCTGCCAGGATCGCCGCGACCGTGGTGGCGATGTCGCGCACGTCGATCATCGGCAGCTTCGCGTCGCCGAGCGCGAAGTAGATCGTGCCCTGCTCGCGGACGGAGTGCGCCGCCATCAGCAGGTTCTGCATGAAGAAGTGCGGCTTCACGATCGTGAACGGGATGCCGGCCCCCGCGAGTTCGGCATCCGACAGGGCGTGCATGCGGCTGTTGAGGTTCGGGGCGTCGTGCGCCGCGCCGACCGCGGACATGCGCACGACGTGCTTGACGCCGGCGCCCTTCGCGGCCCACAGCGCATTCGAGGACTGGAACGGCGCGAGGGCAGCCGGGGGGGCGAGCAGGAACGCGACGTCAACGCCGGCGAACGCGCCCTCGAGCGTCCTCAGGTGGGACAGATCGCCCGTGCGCAGCTCGACGCCCTGCGCCGCGAGGGCCGTGGCCTTCGCGGGGTCGCGCACGAGCCCGATCAGGTGGTGGCCCGCGCCCTGGAGGGCGTGGATCACCGCGGAGGAGACGCTGCCGGTCGCGCCGGTCAGGAGGATCGTGGACATCACCGCAGCGTGGGCACGCCACCTCCATGGCGCAATCCGCCCTGTGGGAGCATTTTGACCACCAGGTGGGACAATGGTCAGTCCGGGGAGCGTGAAGCGCTCGAGCAGCAGCTCGATCGCCGCGCGCACCTGCGGCGCATCCGGAGCACCTGGGCAGCGCCGCGAACGCTCCTGAGCTCGGCGACGGCGGCGAACACCCGGATCGCGTCGAGCTCGGCCGGACTGTCCCACGAGGAGGTCAAGGGGCGTCGCGGGCGCGGATTGTCCATGGCCGAGTCATCGCATGGGTGTGCCGGCCTCCGGTGCCGCGGGGGTGCCCGTCGTCGACGTGGACGTCGAGGTCGCCAGCGGCGGGCAGGCCTGGTCGAACGGCGTGCGGACCGTGGGCGACATGCGCGGCGCGAACGGCCGGAGCGTGGCGCAGCGATCGATCGTGACCTGGTGGGCCACGCCGTCCGCGTCGACCGCCCACAGCTGACCTGTGGTCGCCCACAGCTCGGCGTCCTCGACTGTGAGTGTCGCCCGCGTCCCCGCGAGCGGGAGGTGGCGCGCGCCGGCCTCGACGAGCCGCTGCGGCTCCGGCGACTCGGCCCCGAGCGCCGCCTCCGGCGACGTACCGCTCGCGGTGCCGATCGCGAGATCGCGCAGCGTGTCACATGCGGTCGGCTCGGTCTGGAGCACGTCACCGAGCGCGATCGTGGCCCCGCTGCGATCGCGCGCGATCAGCTTTGGGGGCCTTGTCATCGTGCGACGGATCAGGCCGTAGCCGACGGCCAGGGCCAGCGGCGCCGCGGCTGCGGTCCACGCGCAATCGACGTCGTAGGAGTCGCTCAGGCAGACGCCGAGCAGGACGCCACCCGTGATCGCGGCGAAGAAGCCCGACGCGAACGCCGCCCCCGCGTACGAGTCGCGATCGAAGCCGCCCCGCCGCTGCCACGTGCGGTGCACGGACCACGTACGATCGTTGCCCTGCGTCACGCGCGCGCACGCCAGCTCGAGCCCGCCCTCCGCGGTGGGGGCGAGGCCCTCGCCCCTGCCCCGCGGGACCGCTGCTCGCGCAGACTTTACAGGACGGGCGGCCGGCCGGTTCCCCCTTCGTGCTCCATGCCGACGGACTCCCGCCTGCCGTTTCGGCGCCTCGACCCGACGTCATCGCCCACCGGGGCCGGCACATCGCGCGGTACGGCCTCGTGGGCTGGCTCGTGGGCATGCTCGCCCTCGGCGCCATCCCCGCCGACCGCAGAGCACGCGCATCCCATCACTCCCCGTTGGACCCGCCAACTGAGCACGAGCGCCGCCAGGGCACTCCCACCGCTGTCCCTCGGTGCCGTCCACCTGCTTCACACCCGGCCTGCTTCAGGAGCTGACCATGTCGACCATCCACGATGACCTCTGCCGCGCGCTTCTCACCGTCAGTGCGCACGAGCTGTTCGCGGCCTACAACGTCCCCAGCGCGGACGCCGAACCCGTCCCGGCGGATGCCACCGGCCTGTGCGGCGTGCTCGGCTTCACCGGCGGCACCCTGTCCGGATCTGTGGTCATCACGGCGACCGATGCAGCCCTCGTCGCCTCGAACCCGCTCGGCGACGGTCCGTCACGCGACTGGATCGCCGAGCTGACCAACCAGGTCGTTGGACGCTTCAAGAACGCGCTCCTGCGCCGCGGGGTCGATGTCGGCATGTCGGTGCCGGTCGTGCTGCGGGCGGTCCGGCTCGTGCCGGTGCCCAACCGCTCGATTCAGCCGGTTTCGATCGAGGTGGGCGGCGGTCTGTTCTGCCTGTGGCTGGATCTGGAGTACGCGGCGACCTTCGTCCTCGGCGAGGCCGTCACCATGGAAGCGGCTGGGTCCGAGGGCGACACGTTCCTGTTCTGAGGTCGTCCCCGGGCGCGATCTCCTGCGGCCGGGCCTGGGTTATGGTCTGACGCGATGTCCACCCGCGCGACGTCCGTGCTCGCGCTCCTCGGCGTGCTCGCCGGGGTGGCCGCGCCCGACGACGCAGACGCGCGGCCGAACAAGAAGCGCGCGCGCCGCGCGCGGGTCGCCAGCTCGATCGACGCGACCACCACCGCGGCGTACCGCTACGGGGCGATCGAGCCCGATGCGTGTGTGGCGGAGCTGACCACCCGCGGGGTGTCGTTCGAGCGCGAGGAAGAGCCGGCGCGCGGCGTGCTGGCGCCGGTCCGGCTGACGGCCCCGCTGCGCGGCGTGACGTTTCGCACCGATCAGCCCGAGGAAACACGCGCGACCTCGCGGTGGGAGGTGGCGGACTGCCGCCTGGTGCTCGCGCTCGACGACCTCGCGCAGATCCTCGCGCGCCACGGCATCGTCGAGGTCCGCCACTACTCGATGTGGCGGCCGCCCTCGAAGAGCTGGCCCGAGGACAAGCAGGGCACGCGGCACGCCGGCGCGATGGCGATCGACGTGGGCCGGATGATCGACGCCGACGGCGTGGTCCTCGACGTCGATGACGACTTCCACGGCCGGATCGGCGCGCTCACGTGCGGCACGGACGCGCGCCCCCGCAAGAAGACCCCGGCCGCGCTGCGGATCCGCGCGATCCTGTGCGAGGCCGTGGCCGCGCGCCTGTTCAACGTCGTGCTCACGCCCAACCACAATCGCGCCCACCGCAACCACTTCCACATGGAGGTCACGGCGGGCGCGCGCTGGTTCATGGTCGACTGACACCGGCGACGACGGCCGCTGCGCAGGGTTCCTGGTCGGTGCGCTGGCCCGTGGCCCGACGACGCGCTACCCAGGCGGCATGCACAAGCTGCTCCGCGCCGCCTCCGGCGCCCTGTTCGTCACGCTCGCTCTGACCGGTGGCTGCAAGAAGAAGGACGCCGAGCCCACGCCCGCCGTCGCCACCGGCTCCGGATCGGCCACGGGCTCCGCCACGGGCTCCGCCGCGGGCTCGGGCTCCGCGGTCGCCGCCCCCTCCGAGGCCGAGAAGGTCGCCAAGGCGATCGAGAAGGCGATCGCCGACGCCGCCACCGAGAAGGCGCGGTTCACGCCCGAGATGGAGACGCAGATCGAGGCCCTCCGCGACGGGACGTACGCCGACGCCAAGGCGGCGCTGACCGCGATCCTCGCGAGCCCGCACCGCGAGGCCGGCAACAAGGACCGCGACGCCGCGCGCCACCCGATCGAGACGCTCACGTTGTTCGGCATCACGCCGGCGTCCACCGTGATCGAGGTTGGCGCGGGTGGGGGCTGGTACACCGAGCTGCTCGCGCCGCTGGTCGCGGCCAAGGGCAAGCTTGTCGCCGCCGGTCCCGACGCGAACGGCCCGGCCGACAAGATGTCGACGGTGTTCGGCAAGCGCCTCGACTTCGACCTCGCGAAGTCGCCCGCGCTGTACGGCAAGGTCCAGCGCGCCACGATCGCCGGTGACACGTTCGAGCTCGCGCCGGCCGGCACCGCCGACCTCGCGCTCGCGATCCGCGAGATGCACAACTGGGTGCGCCGCAAGGAGCTCCCCCGCAACCTCGCCGCGATCCACGCGGCGCTCAAGGACGGCGGCACGTTCGGCGTGGTCGCGCACCGCGCGAAGCCTGACGCCAAGGCCGAGGACAGCGCCGGGAAAGGCTACCTGCCCGAGGCGTGGGTGATCGAGCAGGTCACCGCCGCCGGCTTCGAGCTCGTCGAGAAGGCCGAGATCAACGCCAACCCGAAGGACACCAAGGACTACGAGAAGGGTGTGTGGACCCTGCCGCCGAACTTCGCCGAGGGTGACAAGGACAAGGCGACGTACACCGAGATCGGCGAGAGCGATCGCATGACGCTCAAGTTCAAGAAGGTCGCGAAGAAGTAGGCCCCGCGGGTTCGCGCTGGAACGCGCGCGGGGTGCGGTGGTACAGCCACCACATGTTGACCCCGCCTGGTGGTGTCCCCCGGATCCTGATCGCCGCCGCCCTCGGGGCGTGTGGGGGGGACGATGGCGGCGCGGCCGGGATCGACGCCCCGCCGGCCGACGGCTCCTCCGCGTTCGACGTGTGCGAGGGCGCGTGCCGGATCACGCGGCTCACCGCCACGTTCGGCGGAACCACGCGCACCCTCGACGCCGCCTACCATGGCGTCACCACCTCGGCGGCGGGCGACACGCTCTACATCGAGGCCTACGCGGGCGCCGCGCCCGGCTGCCCGTCGATGAACTCGCCGACGCCCGACTACACGCTGATCCTCGGCCGCGCGCCGGTCCCGTCCGGGCCCACCGCGCTGACCTCGCCCGCCAGCCTGATCGACTTCAAGGGCGACCTGCTCGGGGGATCCCCGGCCCCGGCGGCCGCCTCCACGGTCGAGCTCACCGCCGTCGCCTACAGCGCGACGTTCGTCGCCCTCGACCTCAGCCTGACGTTCCCGACCGGGACGATCACGGGCCACCTGTTCGCGACCCGCTGCCCCTCGCTCGACTCGGCCGAGTGAGCACGGCAGGGGCGGCGGACCGAGCGGGGCGGTACCACGCGCGCGACCACCACTCGCCACCCTGACCGGCCACCCCGGCTTCGCGGTCCCGCCCGGCGGCCACTCCACCCGCCACCGGGGCTTCGACGTCCCCCTGACGGACATCACCAGCGACGCCGACCGCGCGAAGAAGTTCAACGACTTCGGCCTCGACGACGACGAGCCGATGAAGTCCGCGCTGCCCCGCTGGCTGACCGGCGACGGCACCCCGGATCGCGCGGTGGTGCGCTCCACGCTCGCGAACGTCGAGGCCGCCGCCCGGCCCTACGCGCGCCTGTTCGAGGTCCTCGTCGGCCGTGGCAACGAGCTCGCCGGGGACCCGCCCGAGAACCCGAGCCTGTCGGTCGACGCGACCACCGGCGTGGTGTCCCGCTACACCAAGGTCCACACCGACTGGGACTACGATCTGCTCGCGGGCTTCCCCCTCGCGGTACCTCGGGGAACCGCAGACGATCCAGGGGCTTGCACTGTGCGAAGATGACGCCCGATGGCGCGCGTCGTGCTGCCGCTCGCGATGCGGGTCCCGAACCCGCCGGCGGTGTTCGTCGGCCGCGACGACGCGAGCGAGCGCCTGGCCGAGCGCCTGCGCCGGGGCCCACTCGCGATCGCGCACGGCCCCGACGGCGCCGGCAAGCTCGCGGTCGTCCTGCACGTGCTGCACAAGCGGTTCAAGAGCCGGGTCCCGCACACGCTGATGGTGCGCGGCCGCCCCGACGAGGCGATCGAGCAGAGCGTGGTGTGCGTGCTCGCCAGCGTCGCCGGCCTCCCGCGCGTGCCCGCCGGGGATGTCGCCGAGGTCGCACTCGATCTCGCCGAGGCCGCGGGCGCGTGGGTGGTCGTCGACGGGCGTGCGTCACGCTCATGCGGGGCGGCTTGCGCGGTGGTCGTCCCGCGGGGCTGGGCCGAACCCGGCTCGGCATCCGGGCGCGCTGCCATCGTTCCGCGGGACGAGGGCAAGGCCGGCGCGGCGTCTGCGGCCGCCGCCGTCGTCCCGCGGGACTGGACCGAATCCAGCTCGGCGTCTGCGGCCGCCGCCGTCGTTTCGCGGGACTGGACCGAATCCAGCTCGGCGGCGACGGGCGCCGCCGTCGTCCCGCGGGACTGGAGTAGCCGAGACGGGCGGGCACATCACACGCGCGCGCCTCGCGCAGAAAGCGCGGTCTCGACCGCCTCGAGGCGGGTCCGCGCAGCTCCGTCAACACAATCCGGCATCCGGTGGTCGATTTCAACGAGGTACTGTCCGTCTTCCGGACAGCCGCACGGCTCACGGCCCTCCGCTCGCGGCGGTCTGCGCCCTTCCCCTCCGGGAGCTTCTGCTCGCGCACGGTCTACGTCGGGAGGCCCCACGCGGGCGCCGATGCACCGCGTCTGGATCCGGTCGCCGCCGACCCGAGATGACCACCTTCATGCCCCTGGCACGGATGCGGTTCGCGAACGGGCCCGAGTCCTACCCGGTTGTCGGCTACCTCGCGCTCGCCCACCTGGCCTGCGTCTGGATCTGGCTCAGCGCGTGAGGCGCGGCGGCCGACCGGCACCGGTCCGCAGTCCGTCGCCCCAGCGGCGTAGCGGCTGGCGCCAGACCAGCGAGCGTGATGACGATAGGCACTCGCACCCCCGCACGTAACCTTTCAACGCTCGCGCAGGCGTCGGTGGTTGTTCGGCGCGAGCAGGTCGACACCCACCCGCGAGAGCCGCGCGGTCGTGTTCGCCCGGACGTTCGGGCGCGTGCGCGGGCGCGGGCGCGTCCGGTCCCGAGGAGGGCGCGATCTACGCCGCGGAGCCCTCGAGGATCACGCGCGTGATCTCGGGTGGCGCGCCCACGCGGATCGGCGGGCCCCAGTACGACGGGCCGCGGCTGACGTACAGCTGCGTGGATCCGACCTGGTAGCGCCCGGCGACGAACCCGCCCTGCTGGAGCGACACCAGGTAGTGCCACGGCCACACCTGCCCGCCATGGGTGTGGCCGGAGAGCTGGAGATCCACACCGTACGGCGCCGCGGCGCGCACCTGCCGGGGCTGGTGGGCGAGCAACACCACCGGGCGCCGCGATCGCCACCGTCGCCGCGATCCGCGCCCACCCCCGCAACCCCGTGCGGCGGACCAGGCGCCACCACACGAACCACACCAGCAGCCCCATGATCGCGGTGAAGATCAGGGGCCGGATCAGGGACATCGCTGGTCAGCTTGATCTGGAACCGGCCACGCGTCACGTCGCCCCCGAGCGGGTTTCGCAGGGCCACCCGGCGTACAGTCCCGAGGCCGGTGCTGATCGCGCTCAACAAGCCGTACCTCGTCCACTGCAAGTTCACCGACGACCAGGACCCTCCTCGCCCCACGCTCGCCGGGCTCGGGCTGCCCCCGCGCGTGTACGTCGCCGGCCGCCTCGACCACGACAGCGAGGGCCTGCTGCTCCTGACCGACGACGGCCTGCTCAACCAGCGGCTGACCGATCCGCGCTGGAAGGCGCCCAAGACCTACCTCGCCCAGGTCGAGGGCACGCCGACCGAGACCGCGCTCGATCAGCTCCGCACAGGGCTCGTCCTCAAGGACGGCCCGACCCTGCCCGCGGAGGCGCGCGTGATCCCGGAGCCGGGGTGGATGTGGCCGCGCGACCCACCGATCCGGTTTCGCAAGTCCGTCCCCGATGCCTGGCTCGAGCTGACGATTCGCGAGGGCCGCAACCGCCAGGTCCGCCGGATGACGGCGGCGGTCGGCCTGCCCACGCTGCGGCTCGTGCGCGCGGTGATCGGCGACCACCGGCTCGACGACCTCGCCCCCGGGCAGTGGCGCGAGGTCGCGGTCGGCGATCAGCGCCGGTCCTGACCGGCCTTGGTCCTGACGCTCAGGTCCGCTGCTGATCAAGCCAGCGCTGGGTGCTGGCCGTCATGATCGGAACGCCCTCCTTCATCTCGCCGATGATGCCGCGCTCGATCTTGCCGGACAGCAGCGTCACGTTCGCGGTGACGCTGCCGGTGTAGCGCCGGCGAAGCTGGCCGGGGCCGACGGTCTCGACCTTGTAGACGCCGGCGACCTGGACCTTGCCGCCGAGCAGCTCGGGCAGGACGGTGAGGTCGATGGCGTCATCGGCCTTCCGCCACACCATGGTCTCGACGTACTGGAGCGTCGATCCGCTGACGAACGGGCGGACGTACACGGGCAGCGGCTTCTGCGAGGTCACGCGCCAGCTCGTGGTGCGGCGCGCGGTGGAGTCGTCGTCGGACAGCACGACGCGGCTGCCGAACTGGGCGAGCCTGTCCTGACCCGCGAGGTGATCGGGGTCGAAGTAGGCCGCGAGGAGCACCGTCGGCGAGGCCGCGCGGAACAGGGTGTCGAAGGCGTAGTCGGTAGCCATGATCAGTTCCTGGTGGGGAAGCCGCGCTTGTCGAGGAGCGCCTTGACGTCGGGATCGCGGCCGCGGAACGAGCGGTACGCCTCGGTGCGATCGGTGGAGTTGCCGGGGGCGAGGATGAACTGCCGCAGCCTGGCGGCGGTGGCGGGGTCGAACACGTCCTTGGCCTCGGCGAACGCCTGGCGGGTGTCGGCGTCCATCACCTCGGACCACAGGTAGCTGTAGTAGCCGGCGGAGTACGCATCGCTGGAGAACAGGTGGAGGAACTGCGGCAGGCGGTGGCGCATCACCACCTCGCGCGGGGCCCCGAGGGCCGCGAGCGTATCGCGCTCGAACGCGTCGGCGTCGATCGGCCCGGTCGTCATGTGGAGCGCCATGTCGACGAGCGCCGACGACAGGTACTCGACGGTGGCGTAGCCCTGGTTGAACCGCTTGGACGCCTCGATCTTCTGGATCAGCGCCGGCGGCATCGCCTGACCGGTCTTGTAGTGGCGCCCGAACTTGTCGAGGACCGGGCGCGTCAGCACCCACATCTCGTGGACCTGCGACGGGTACTCGACGAAGTCGCGCGGCGTGCCGGCGAGGCCCGGGTAGGTGACCTCGGACAGCAGGCCGTGGAGCGCGTGGCCGAACTCGTGGAACAGGGTCTGCGCGTCGTCGAGGGAGATCAGCACGGGATCGCCGGGGGCGCCCTTGACGAAGTTGTTGTTGTTCGACGTGATCGGCGTGCGCGTGGCGCCGGTGAACGTCTCGCGGCCCTGGTAGCCCTGCGCCCACGCGCCCGAGCGCTTGCCCGCGCGCGCGAAGTAGTCGCCGTAGAACAGGCCGCGGTACGCGCCGGTGGCCTTGTCCGAGACCTCCCACACGCGGACGTCGGGGTGGAACACCGGCACGGTGCCGCTGATCTCCTTGAACGCCAGGCCATACAGCTGCTCCGCCATGTAGAACGAGGCGGCGATCATGTTGTTCAGCTCGAAGTACGGCTTGAGCGCGTTCTGATCGAGCGCGTACTTCTGCTTGCGCACCTTCTCCGCGTAGAACAGGTAGTCCCACGGCTCGATCGTCAGCTTCTTGTCGGTCTTGCGCGCGAGCTTCTGCATGTCGGCCACCTCCTCGCGCACGCGCGCGACGGCGGCCGGCCACACGCGCTTCATCAGCGCATCGGCCTTGGCGGGATCGACCGCCATCGTGTTGACCATGCGCCAGTGCGCGTGGGTCGGGAACCCGAGCAGCGTGGCGCGCGCCTGGCGCATCCCGACGATCGTCCCGATCAGCGCGTTGGTGTCGTTCGCGCCACCGGTGTCGCCGCGGTCCTTGAACGCCTTCCACACCTTCTCGCGCAGGTCGCGGCGGGTGGACGTGGCGAGGAACGGGTCCACGCTCGACCGCGTGTTGACCACGACCCATGCGTCGGGGAGGTTGCGCAGGGCGGCGGCGGCCCGCGACGCGGCGACCAGATCGGCGGGCAGGCCGGCGAGGTCGTCCTTGCCGAGGACGACCCACGTGTTCTCGTCGGCGAGCACCTTGGTGCTGAAGTCCGAGAACGCGACCGCGAGGTCCTGGTTGATGCGGCCGAGCTCGGCCTGCTGCGCGGACGACAGCCGCGCGCCGCCCTGCACGAACCGCTCGTACGTGAGCTTGACGAGCCGCTGCTGCTCGGGCGTGAGGCCCGCGGTCGTGCTCGCGGCGTACACCGCCTCGAGGCGGGCGAACAGCGTCGGGTTGAACGTGATCGCGTCGGCGGCGGCCGCCATCTTCGGCGACCACGCGCGATCGACCGCCTGGACCTCGGGCGTGTTGAGGCTGCTCGACAGCACCGAGAACAACGTCTCGGCGCGGTCCTGGTGACGCGCGAGATCCTGGAGCGGCACGAGCACATTCGCGAACGTGGGCGGCGCAGTGCTCGCCGCGATCTGCTCGACCTCGGCCGCCTGGAGCGCGAGCCCGAGCTCGAACGCCGCCGGGAACGCCGCGACCTTGGCCTCGGGCCACGGCGGGACGCCCCCGTGGGGCCCCGACCACGCAGCGAGCAGCGGGTTGTCCTCGGCCCGGGTCCGCAGCGCGACCACGCGCGCGGCGAGGAGCTGCGCCGGAGACCGCGGCTCGATGGCGGGCTGGTAGCCGGCCGTGGACGGCGGCGGCAGCGGCGTCGGGCGCGGCGCACCGCCACATGCGGTGACGATCGACAGGAGGGCGGCGGACAGTCGAGGGGCCTTCACGGCCGGGACTTTAGGGCCCGCGAACGAACATCTCAATCGCCCTCACGGCCGATCCATCTCCCCGCTACAGCAGGAGCGCGATCGCCACGTTCCCCAACCCGACCAGGATCAGCACGACCAGCATGATCACCATCCAGCGGCGCCCACCTGACGCCGGCGACGCCTCGAGCGACACCGGGGTCTGCGGGCGGACCGCGGTCAGCTCGCCGGGCAGCGGGGTCTTCGGGGGCTGGGGCTTGGGGCCGGGGGTCAGCAGCGGTGGAGCTGCCAGCGGCCGGAGCTCCATCGGCGCGGGGCGCGGGACGCCGATCACGGGCGTGGACACGCGGCTGATCGTGCGCGGGTCGAGGGCGAGGCGCAGACGGTCGCGCATCTCCTCGATCGACTGGATCCGCTTGCTGTCGTCGGTGGTGAGCGTGCAGTCGATCAGCTCCTGGAACGCCGGCGGCACGTCGCGGCGGTACAGGTTCATCGGATCGGGCGGCTTCGAGATGATCTGCGTGAGCGTGTCCATCAGGGTCTCGCCCCGGAACGCGACCCGCTGCGTGGCCATCTCGTAGAGGATCGCGCCCATCGCCCAGCAGTCGGTCGTGGGGCCGATCTGGTCGGTCAGGCCCTGCGCCTGCTCCGGCGACATGTACGAGGGCGTGCCGAGCATCTTGTGGACGCCGGACAGCCGGTTGACGCCGCGCAGCTTCGAGATGCCGAAGTCGAGCAGCTTGACCCGCTCTTCGCCGACGTCATCGATCGAGATGAAGATGTTCTCGGGCTTGAGATCGCGGTGCGTGATCCCGAGCCGGTGCGCGAGCGCGAGCGCCGACATCGACTGCTCGGCGACCCGGAGGATGCCGTCCCACGGCAGCTGCGCGCGATGCATGCGCACGATCAGCGCGGCGCCGTGGAGGAACTCGAGCACCATGCACGGCGAGCCATCGGGGAGCGTGCACCAGTCCGAGATGTCGACGATGTTCGGGTGGCGGAGGCTGCCGAGCAGCTCGGCCTCGCGCTCGAACCGCTGGACGACCTCCTCGTTGTCACACAGGTGCGGCAGCAGGCCCTTGAGCGCGAACGCGCGGGCCAGCTTGATGTGCTGGGCCTCGAACACCACGCTCATCCCGCCCTCGCCGATCTTGCGGATGATCCGGTACCGGTCCGCAACGATGGTATCGACGAGAGGATCGTCCTCGGTCACGCTTCGGCGATGTTACGCGAACGAGGGGACCCGCACCGGGCCGGCGGGTGTACGGTTTATGCACAATCCATCGATTGCCGAAGCCTGCCCCGGCCGAGGGGTGGATGCACGTAGGACGATGTGATGACGTGGGGAGGGGGATGCCGATGCTGGACGCCGTGCTGTTCGACCTCGACGGGACGCTCGTCGACTCGCTCGAGGACATCGCCGAGGCCCTCGACCGGGCGTTCGACGACCACGGCCTGACCCGGCCGCCGCGGACGTCGCTCCGCGGCTGGGTCGGCGGCGGCGCCCGGCACCTGGTGGCGCAGGCGGTCGCCGCCCCGCTCGTCGATGGCATCCTCGCGCGGTTCCAGCACCACTACGCGGTCGCACCCGCGGCCCACACCGTGCTCTACCCGGGCCTCGGGCCGGTGCTCGACGCCCTGGTCGAGCAGGGCGTCCGCCTCGCCGTGATCAGCAACAAGCCGCACGATCTGACCGTGGCGATCGCGGCGCGGCGGCTCGCGGCGTGGCCGTTCGCGGCGATCGTCGGCCACCGTCCCGGCGTGCCGCTCAAGCCCGACCCCACGGCGGCCCTGGCGCTCGCTGACGCGCTCGATGTGCCACCGGCGCGCTGCGCGCTGGTCGGGGACGCCCCGTCCGATGTGGCGACGGCGCGCGCCGCGGGGATGCGAGCGTTCGCGGTGAGCTGGGGGTTCCGCCCGCGCTCGAGCCTCGTGGCGGCGCAGCCCGACGGGATCGCGGATCATGCCGCCGATCTGCTCGCCTTGCTCACCACATGAGCGCGGCGCCCGCCTCGCGCGCGCGCGCGCGCCTGCGGCGTCATCGAGGCAGCGGGGTGAGGGGCGGCCAGGCACTCCCGCGTTGACAGCCCCCGCCTCCCGCCGCATTCTCCGCCGACGATGTCGAAGCTCATTGTCCTGCACAGCGTCCTGCACAGCGTCCTGCACAGCGTCCTGCACAGCGTCCTGCACAGCGTCCCGCGCAGCGTCCCGCGGAGCGTCCTGCACAGCCTGCTCCTGTCCACGTCCCTGCTCGCCGCCTGCGACAAGGGCCCGACCCCGGGCAAGGCCGAGCCGGTCACCGCCGCGGCACCGACCTCGATGACCACCGAGAAGGTCGCCGAGGGGACCACGGCCACGGCCGTCGCCGTCGCCGCACCCGCTGTGGCGCTCGAGGGTCAGAAGTTCGGCACGGGCGTGTCGCTGACCGACACCGTCGACGTCGACGCGCTCCTCGCCGACCCGGCCTCGTTCAAGGGCAAGACGGTCCGCGTCGAGGGCATGGTCCTCGACGTGTGCCCCAAGCGCGGCTGCTGGTTCGAGCTGGCGGGCGGCCAGCCGGGCGCCAAGCTCAAGTTCAAGGTCACCGACGGCGAGATGGTGTTCCCCGTCGACGCCAAGGGCAAGTACGCCGTCGCCCAGGGCGAGGTCTCGGTCCGCGAGCTCAACCTCGAGGAGTCCAAGGAGTACGCCGAGTACCAGGCCAAGGAGTACGGCAAGCCGTTCGACCCCGCCAGCGTGAAGCCGATGGCGCTCGTGCAGCTCGCCGGCACCGGCGCCGTGTTCCGCGACAAGAAGTAGCCGCGCCGTGAAGTGGCGCAAGTGGTTCCGGATCCTCCACCGGGACATCGGCTACGTGGCCGTGGCGCTGACGCTCGCGTACGGGCTGTCCGGGATCGCCGTCAACCACATCGAGGACTGGAACCCGAACTACACGTTCGACCAGCGCACCGTCGAGGTCGGGCCGCTGACCGGCTCCCTGGCCGAGATGGAGACCCAGGTCGTGCGCGCGCTGGCGCTCGACCCGACGCAGGTCCGTGGGCACTTCCAGGAGAACGAGCACGAGCTGCGGGTGTTCCTGACCGATGGCCAGGAGGCGCGCGTGCGGATCGACACCGGCCGCGGCCTGCTCAAGACGCTCGGCCGCCGCGCGGTGCTGTTCCAGGTCAACGCGCTGCACCTCAACAACCTCAAGGGCGCGTGGACCTACGTCGCGGACCTGTTCGCGCTCGCGCTGATGACGCTCGCGATCACCGGCATGACGATGATGAAGGGCAAGCCCGGGATCGGCGGCCGCGGCAAGTGGTTCGTGGGCGCGGGGCTGCTGATCCCGATCGGCGCCGTGATCTACATGTACAGCTGACGGCGCTCGTCAGTTCCACGGGGCTCCACCCCGCCCTCCGCGGCAAGCCGCGCAGGGTTCCCACCCCGGTTTCGAGACGGTTTCACCGTCTCTCAGGCCCGCCGCCGCAGCGCCCACCACGCCAGCGTCGTGAACGCGAGCATCTGCGCCACCAGCGCGCCCCACGCCACGAGCACGGTGGCCGCGACCGGGGCGTAGCGCGGCTCGGCGGGGATCAGGTTGATCGGCGTCGACAGCGCGTTGGTGTCGATGGTGGCGCTCAGCGCGTCGACGGCGGCGCGCGCCGCCACGGCCATCGACAGCACCTCGGTCGGCCCGTGCAGCGCGAACATGATGCCGGCGAACACCACCTGTGGCACCAGCACGATCGGGATCAGGCTGGTCGCCTTGTCGGGCGTGGTCGCCACCGCCGACAGGCACAGGCCGAGGCCGGTGCCCGCGAGGCCGGCGAGCGCGATCGTGACGTACAGCTCGAGCACCGGCGGCAGCAGCACGCCGCGCGCGGGCAGCGTGGTCCGCGCGGCGACCACCGCGAGCAGGACCGCGCTCTGGATCAGCACGAGCGCGGCGAGCACGATCAGCTTGGACCCGACGTACGGGCCGACGTGGAGCCCGGCGAGGCGCTCGCGCCGGAGGACGTGGGCCTCCTTGCAGATCTCGCGCGCCGAGTTGATCACGCCGAACCACACCCCGGTGGTCGCGAGCAGGAAGATCAGCTTCTTGGCCTCGAGCCGGCTCTCGGTCAGCCCGTCCGTGCGGGACACCATCGCGAGCAACAGGCCGATCACCGGCGCCTGCAGCAGCAGCAACATGAGATTTCGCCGATCGGCGAGGACCAGCTCGGCGTAGCGCCGGCACAGGATCTGGAGCTGGCGCGCGCGCGACTGCGCCGGGCCCCGGCGCCCGGCCACCGCCGCCACGCGCTGCCCGGAGGTGGGGGCGGCCGGCGCGCGCGCGGGCCGGTCCACGGCGTATGCTTGGTACTGCAGCGAGCCTCGGTAGCGCTCCACCCACGCCTCGACGGCCAATGCGTCGTCGGTCAGCCCGTACACGTCGGCCATGTCCGCCACGCCGAAGTGGGTGAGTGCCTGCGCCGGCGGGCCGAAGTAGACCACCTGCCCGGCGGCGACGAACGCGACGTGGTCGCACAGCCCGAGGTTCTGGGTGGCGTGGGTGACCAGGACGATCGTGCGGCCGCCATCGGCGAGCTTGCGCAGCGTCTGCATCAGCTTGCGCTCGAGCCCCGGGTCGAGGCCGGAGGTCGGCTCGTCGAGGAACAGCAGCACCGGATCGGCGAGCAGCTCGCACGCGATCGATACCCGCTTGCGCTGCCCGCCCGACAGGTCCTCGATCCGCTTGTCCGCGTGGGCGCTCATCTCCACGGCCGCGAGCACCGCCGTGATCCGCGCGGCGATCTCGGCGGGGCTGGTGTCAGCGGGCAGCCGGAGCTGGGCCGCGTGGTGGAGCGCGCGCGCCACGGTCAGCGCGCGGTGGAGGATGTCGTCCTGTGGCACGAACCCGATCACGGCGCGGTAGGCGTCGTAGTTGGCGTACAGGTCGTCGCCATTGAGCGTGACCGTGCCGCCGGTGGCGCGGTTGAACCCGCACAGCGCGGTCATCAGCGTGGACTTGCCGGCGCCGCTGCCACCGACGATCGCCACGAACTCGCACGGCTCGATCGACAGCGTGGTGGGCGTCAGCAGCGCGCGCCCGCCGACCCGGCGCTCGATCGCGGTGGCGTCGATCCGGATCGCCCCGCGCTGATCGTACGAGTCGAGGCTGTCGCCGTCGTAGGTCAGGCGGAACGTGCCGATCTGCACCACATCGCCGCGCGCCAGCACGCGCTCCCCGCGCAGCCGCGTCCCGTTGACCCACGTGCCGTTCGCCGAGGCACGATCGCGCAGGACGTGGTGGCCGCCCTCCCACGCCAGGTCCGCGTGGTGGCGCGCCACCAGCGCCTGCTCGAGCACGATGTCCGCGCCGGCTCGCCCGATCGTCAGCAGCGCCGTGCCGGGCGGCGTGGCGAAGTGCTGCACCGCCGCGATCCGCGATGCCAGTGGGTTCCGGTACACCACCACGAGCGCGCCGAGCTGGAGCACGTCGCCGTCGTGGAGGACAAGCGGTACGTCCGCGGCGATCACGGCGTCCCCGAGCCGCACTGCGCTGTCGCCCTCGGCGCGCACGTGGTGCGCCCCCGCCACCACCTCGAGCCGCGCGTGGCGTGCCGCGAGCCCGGGCAGCACCACGTCACACGCGGCGTCGGCGCCGAGCATGACGCCCGCACCCGTCAGCGGGATCTGGCGCGCGCCGGTCGCGGCGTCGGGAATCTCGAGAAAGGCGGGAGCGGTCACCGGACCCAGCATACAGGGCCCGCGTCAGCTCGCCGGGGGCGCGAACAGCACCACGGCGGTGAGGTAGATCAGCTCCGGCAGGGCACCGCGCGCCTCCCACGTCACCCCGTCGTCGGAGCGCCAGGTCTGCCCGGGCAGCCCGCCCACCGCCCACACCCCCTCCGGGCGCTCCAGCAGCGTCAGGTGCTCGCGCGGCGCCGGCATGAGCCCGTGGTCGGTCCAGGTCACCCCGTCGGGGGAGGCCACCACGCGGTCCTTCAGGCCGCTGCCGCCCGCCGCCCACATGAGACCACCGCGCTCGAGCACGCTGTGGTACTCGCCAGCGACCGGCAGCACGCCGACCCGCGTCCACGAACCGCCGGGCTCGAGCCGCATCACCTCCGTGCTCTGCATCGTGGCCTCGTGGCCACCCACCGACCACAGCGCGCCATCGTGGACCACCAGCTCCGCCGAGTGCAGCGCGACCGGCAGCGATGGATGGATCGTCCAGCTCGCACCATCCGCCGAGGACCACACCGTCGTCGTGAAGCTCGAGCCCTGCACGATCGCGCCGACCAGCCACACGCGATCCTCGAACACCGCGACGCCCTGCGCGCTCGCGCCGGACGGCAGCACCCCGCGGACCGTCCACGTCACGCCGTCACGCGAGGCCCACACGTTGTCGAACGTCGGGCCGTCCAGGAACTCCGAGCCGCCCATCACGAGTAGCTCGCCGCGGAACACGACCCCGGCGAGGGACCCGCGCACCGCGGGCAGCCGGCCGGCGAGCGCCCACGTCGCGCCATCCGGGGAGCGCCACACCTCGTCGCGCCCGATCGAGTCGACGTACCCACCGATGACGAACATGTCCGCCGGGCCCACCTCCCCCGTGTCCACGAGGGCGTCCATCCGCGCATCGAAGTCGACGCGCCCACACCCGGCGAGCACGAGCGCGACGACCAGGGGCCGGATCACGCCTGGCAGCTTAGCGCGTCAGCGCCCGCGCCGTCGCCTCGAGCAGCGGCGCCGTGCTGACCGGCTTGCCGGTCGCCTGGGTCATCCACGCGTCGGGCAGGATCGCCCCGATCCGGCACACCCGCTCGAACTCCCTGGCGAACGTCACCGTGTCCTTGCCGGCGACGTGCTCCTCGACCTGGAACGCGATCAGGTGCCCGACGACGTAGTTGAACAGGTACAGCGGCGACGCGATCGTGTGGCTGTAGATGCCGAGCAGGGCCGTGCCCTTGCCGCCGAGCGTGGGCGCGTAGTAGCGGTCCCAGGTGTCGCGCGCGATCCGCACCGTCGCGTCACGCAGCTCGGCCGCGGTCGCCTGCGGGTGGTCGTACAGCCAGTGCCACACGTCCATCTCGACGAGCGCCGAGCCCGCGATCTCGCGGGTGTTCCAGTACGCGTCGAGGACGCGCAGCCGCTCGGCATCGCCGCCGGGCTTCGGCTGCCCGAGCAGCTCGAGATCGCGCGCCTGGAACAGGAACGCGAGCGCCTCGGTGAACGCGGTGTTCGGCACGCCCGCGAGCAGCGTGTGATCGATGTCGTAGAGCGAGAACGTCTGCTCGACGTTGTGGCCGAGCTCGTGGACCGCGATGTTGTAGCCCTTGTAGTCCATCCCGCCCGCCTCGACGCGGGTGCGCAGGTGGGCCTGGTCGCCGCGCCGCTCCGCGCCCATCGCGTGGCCCGCACCACGCGAGGGATCGACCGCGATCTTGCCGGCGAGGTAGCGTCGCGCGCGCCGGCGCGAACCCGAGGCCGCGCAGGATCCGCGGCAGGTCCTTCGAGAACGCGGCCGCCGTGGGGTAGCGCGTGCGGGTCGCCTGGTCGAGCATGCGCTCGTCGGTGGCGCCACCTCCGAACTCGTACCAGAGGTCGTGCGGCTCGAGCGGGCGGCCGAGCTTGGTCACCATCTCCTGCGCGGCCTTCGCGGCCAGCGGGGAGCTCAGGATCTCGACCAGCATCGCGCGCACGCGCGCCTCGGGGAGCTCGGCGGCGTCGAAGGCGCGCTCGATGTACGTGGGCGCGATCGGCGAGAACGCGTCGATGGCGCGCGCCGCGCGGAAGTGCGCGAGCACCTGCGCGAACCGCGTGTTGGGCTCGGGATCCGTCGAGGGCGTGGTCGCCCGGTCGGCCGGGGCGTCGGCCTCGAGGCTACCCGCCGCGGCCGCCGTCACCGTGTTCGCGACCGGATCCCAGTCGAGGCGCGGGTTGTCGATCACCGCGCGCGGGATCGACTGCGTCACGATCCGCTCCATCACCGCCGCGATCAGCCGCTGCTTGGGCAGGCCGTCCTTGGCGGCGTAGTTCGCCTTGAGCTCGTCGCGCAGGTTCCAGTGGCTGATCAGCCGCTTGCCCGCGGGGAACAGGCGGCCCCCACCCGACCCGACGACGTGGTGCATCCACACGTTGTAGCCGGCGATGTACGCATCGGCGGCGACCTCCGCGCCGCTCGCCGCGGCCTCGAGCTCGCCTGGCACGCGCGCGTCGAACTTGCCGGTCAGGCGGACCTCGGCCCACCCACGGCGGGTGTAGCCCCTCGCGTCGCGCAGCCGATCGGCGAGCGTGGTCAGCGGAAAGTTGAGCAGCGCCGCGAACGCCACCTTGGTGGTGAACAGGTCGTCGATCACGTGGGCGCTCGCGTCGTACGCGGACAGCAGGCGGTCGACGGGCAGGATCGGCCCGCTCTCGACCTCGACCGCCCACCGCACCGTGCGGCCGAGCTCGAGGAAGTGGCCGTTGATCTGCTCGATGGTCGCCTCGAGCCGGCCGAACAGCGCGTCCTGCGCGGCCTGATCCACGGCGAACTGCGCGGTCACGAACGCGACGAGGTCCCCGTCCCCGGCGCGCCACAGCGCGGCCACCTGGTCCACGCCGCGCTCGATCCGCGCCTGGTGAGCGGCGCCGTGCGCGGCGAGCAGCGCGGCCTTGGCCTGCGCGATCACGGCGGGAGCCACCGGGGCGAGCGCGGGATCCGCGACGGACGCCCCCACCGCGACGGGCGCGACCACCGCGACGGGCGCGGCCACCGACATGGGCGCGGTCACCACGGGCGTGGGCGCCGCCGGCGCGACCGGCGTGGTGGCGGCGCGGGGGCCAGAGCACGCGAGGACGAGGACGAGGGACAGCAGCGGAGCGCGGCGCACGCTCGTGACGTACCACGTCCGCCTTCGCGCGGGCGTGCCCCGAGAACGCGCGCCGCACCTGCTGCCGCGCCCGGGCAGATCTGGCGCTGTCCCTGCGTCGTGGTCGTGGTCGTGGTCGTGACCAGGGCCCCCCTCTGTTGAACGCTCGACGACGATCACGGGTCAGCGAGCAGCGTGAGCCGCGCCGGGATCCCCTCGGGGCGGTCCGAGGGCTTCAGCGCGGAGGCGACGAGCCTGCGGTGGGTCGGGTCAGCGCAGCCGCCCCCCGGTCGTGGTCTGCACGAGAATAAACTGGTACGATCGGGGGTCTGTGCGTGGTGCTCCGATCTCCTCTGCGTTCAACAAGGCCGATCGCCAGCGGACGCACACGTTCTGGGTCGGGGACGGCGACGCCGTGCGCGCGATGCGGGCAGACGAACTGCTCGACGCCTTCGAGTCCGGGGAGCTCCCCGGTGACACACCGGTGCGGATCGTTCGCGACGCGCCGCCTCGGCCCCTCCACCGCTATGCCACGGAGCTGGTGTGGACCGCCCATCAGCTGCGCTCCGAGGCCCAGGTCGTCGACGACCACAGCGACGGATCGATGTTCGCCGCAGCATTCGAGGGCGCACCGATCGGGATGGTGCTGTCCGATCTGCTCGGTCGGATCCGCCACGCCAACGCGGCGTTCTGTGCGCTGGTCGGCTACGCCCACGATGACCTGTGCGCGCTGAGCGTCGGACAGATCAGCGACGCGCGCGATCGAGCGCAGGAGATCGCGCTGGGTAACCGGCTGCTCGCGGGCGAGCTCGACAGGTTCCAGGTGGAGAAGCGGTTCCGGACCAAGGCCGGAGCCGTGATCGATACCGTGACCTCGATCGCGCTCGTGCGGCACACCGACGGCTCCCCGGGATGGATCGTGGCCCACGTCATGGACATCACCGCAGTCAAGCAGCTCGAGTCCAGCGTCGCCGAGAGTAACCGCGCGCTGGCCCTCAGCGAGCAGCGGTTCTCGAACATGTTCCGCCACGGACCGCAGGCCACCCTGATCGTCGACGCGGCGCACCGGATCGTGCAGGCCAACGAAGGCGCGCTCGCGCTGTTCCGCTGTACCGAGACCGCGCTCGTCGGCCGCGGCGTGCACGAGCTGGTCCCCGCCGAGGACCAGGTCCGGCCCGACGCGCTGATGGTCAGCTTCGAGGCCGCACAGCATGGAACGCGCATGGCCAGCGGGCCGACGGTGCAGGTGATCCGAGGCGACGGCAGCGGCTTCGAGGCCGAGATCAACCTGGTCGGCCTCGGCGCGGGCGGAGAACGCCAGATGCTGGTGGGCCTCACGGACATCACCGAACGCCTGACCGCCGAGCGCGCCATTCGTCGATCCCTCGACGAGAAGGCGACCCTGCTCAAGGAGATTCACCACCGGGTCAAGAACAACCTGCAGATCATCTCGAGCCTGCTGATGCTGCAGAGCGAACGGGGGATCACGGCCGAGACCCGCGCCCTGCTCCTCGACTCCGTCCACCGGGTCCGGTCGATGGCCCTCCTGCACGAGCAGATCTACGGCGTCGAGTCACTCGGACGGATTGGCCTGCGGGCCTACCTCACGACGCTGAGCGCGTACGTGCGCGACTCGATGGCGCCCGACGCCCGGGTGCACGTGGTCGGCGACGAGATCGAGGTCGAGCTCGTGCAGGCGGTGCCGCTCGCGATGGCGCTCAATGAGCTGATCACCAACGCGGTCAAGTACGGCATTCCCCGCGCATCGGCTCCGCGGCGGGCCCCCCGGCGGCTGCCGGAGGACTGCGACGTGCGCGTCGAGCTCACGCTCGACGGCGACCGGCTGCGCATCTCGGTCACCGATGCCGGCGAGGGATCACCACCGGTGCTCGACGCCCGGGGCGGCGCCACCCTCGGCGCCGAGCTGATCCGCTCGCTCAGCCGCCAGCTTCGAGCCCGGGTCTCGGTCGATGGCGGCGGCGGCGCGCGCGTCACGCTCGACGTCCCGCTGCATCTGGAGACGTGACCGAGCCTGAACCAGGTCTGACCGAGGCCTGAGCTTCGAGCCCGAAGCGCCGCGTCGACGTCGCGCGGGCGCGAGTGCGGACGAGCCGCCGCGTGGGCCCGGGACGTCGCCTCGGTCGCACGCGGAGACCACGAGCAGCCGCGGCAGGCCCACGAGGCGCATCACGGGTGCACGGTACCGCGCGCGCGGGTGGTCGCGGTAGGCTCCTCGCCATGGCCGCCCCCGTCATCGTCGTCACCACCAACCTCGGCGCGTTCACGATCGAGCTCGATCCCGTGAAGGCGCCCCACTCCGTCGCGAACATCCTGCGCTACGTCGATGCGCAGCACTACGACGGCACGCTGTTCCACCGCGTGATCCCGACGTTCATGGTCCAGGGCGGCGGCTTCGACCAGGCCCTCGAGCGCAAGCCCACGCTGGCTCCGGTCGCGAGCGAGGCCGACAATGGCCTGCGCAACACGCGCGGCACGGTGGCGATGGCGCGCACCGGCGACCCCCACTCGGCGACCGCGCAGTTCTTCGTCAACGTGGTCGACAACGCGTTCCTCGACCACACCGGCAAGAACGCCCAGGGCTGGGGCTACACCGTGTTCGGCCGCGTCACCGAAGGGATGGACGTGGTCGACCGGATCAAGGCGGTGCCGACCGGCGCGAGCGGCCCGTTCGCCAAGGACGCGCCGGTCACGCCGGTGGAGATCACGTCCGTGCGGCGCGGCTGACGGCGCGGCCGCCGCGGCTCACGGCTTCGGCGACAGCGGCTCGCGCGGGATCAGCTCGAGGTTCTGCATCGCGTCCTCGAGCGTGATCTTCTTCTCGGTGCGGCGGGTCTGCAGCTCGACCAGCTCGCGACCGAGACGGTCGCCGTCCTTGGTGAACTGCTCGAGGCGGTCCGACAGCCGCTTGCGCAGCGCGCCGGCGGCCGGGTCCTTCTTGATCGCCTCGAGGTTGGCGCGGGACTCCTGCGCGCGCTGATCGAGCTCGAGGCGCGTGCTGGTCTTCCCCTGGATCTCGGTGTCGATCCGGCCGATCTCCTGGCGCAGCTTCACGATCGGCTCGAGCTTGGCGCGGATGCCGCGATCGAGAGTGCCCTGCGCGAGGATGCCCTCGAGCAGCGTGATCGAGCGGCTGTCCCAGATCGACAGCGAGCTGCGCGACGGGGTCTGCTCGACGACGTCGAGCGACGCGGTCACGGCACCGCCGGCGAGCTTGATCGGGATCAAGTAGGCGTCCGGCAGGTCCTCGGTGCCGGAGGGGCGCGGCACCAGCGTGAAGCTGCCGCCGGCCTTCGTGTGGCGGACGTACAGCGTGGTGTCCTCCTTGCGCGCCTGCTGCGCGGTGACCTCCCACGTGGTCTTGCGCCGCGAGAACGTCTCCACCTCCATCACGCCGCGCACGATCTTGACGAGGCGCATCTCGTCGCCGCCGTACTGCTGGCGCGAGTTGACGAGCAGGCTGCCCTCGACGGCGAACGGGATCGTCACCGCGACGCCGGCGCTGACCGGCTCGCTGATGCCCTCGCCGACGAAGCTGCCGCCCGCGTAGATCGAGATCGGGCCGGACTCGAGCGCGAACGGCGTCGAGTTCTTGAACCGGATCACGCGGTACGGGTTGGCCTCGTAGCCCTGCCCCGCCCCGCCCGGCCGGAACAGGAACGTCTCCTCGCCCTCGACCTTCTCGTTGATGATCGCGACCATCGTCGAGGTGCCATCGGGGACGGTCAGCTTGTCCGCGAGGTCGTAGCGCGACAGGCCGCTGATGCTCTTGGCCTTGGTGTTGGCCGACATCGAGCGCGCGAGCGTCTCGGCATCGACCGCATTCTGCTGATCGAGCAGGTCGTCGTCGAACGGCATATCGCCGGCCTCGCCGGCGGCCATCTCCTCGTCCATCTCCATCGGCGCTCCTCGCGGGGGCGACGGGGCGCTCCTCCCGGCCGGCGCGCGACCGGCCTTCGCCGCCTTGTCCTTCGCCATGCCGCCGCGGCCGTAGCCGTTGCTGGCCGCCGGGGCGGGCATGGGCGGCGACGGCGCCGCCACCGCCTCGGGCGAGGGCTGTGCGTACCCGGCCTCGCCGACCGACACCGTGGCGCGCCGCTGGGTGCCGATCGACGACAGATCGGTGCGCACGACGTCGCGCGGGGTGTGGAGATCGTAGCGGAACGCGATCGGCGCGCCCGAGGTCAGGGCGAGCCGGACGTCGCGCCAGTCCTCGCCGGTGGTGTTGTCGACCACCGCCCAGCCCTGCAGCAGCGCCTGGCCCTTGCCGGTCTCGGGCAGCACCACGCGGTAGGTCGGCTTCCACATCGGCGCACTGACCACGTAGCTGACGAGCAGATCCTTCTCCCGCTTGCCCGCGAGGCGGATGGTCACGTCCACCTGCTGGAACATGCCCTCGCCCGCGGTGGCGTCGAGGCTGCGCTGGAACTGCATCGCGATGTCGCCGTTGTGCAGCGTCAGGCCGGTGACCTTGGACAGGCGGACCACGCTGAGCCGCTTGCCCGCGAGCAGCGTGACCTGGAAGTCGGACTCGACGCCCTCGTCCTCGTCGTCGCCGTGGCGGGTCTGGATCGTCTCGACGATCGTGATCCGGCCGCGGATCCGGTCGCCGTCGGTGGTGCGCAGCGTGACGTCGGTGCCGCGCAGCTTGTCGAGCACCTCGGCGAGGCTGCCGCTGCCGGGTCCGAGGGTGGTGATCGCCGCGTTCGCCCACGACCGCGGATCGAGCGGCATCGAGATCGAGACGGCGCGGCCGCCCGAGCGCTCGACCACGGTGAGGCTCTTGAGCAGGTCGTTGACCTGATCCTTGCGGACGCGGATGGTCAGCGTGTCGCCATCGACCTTGCCGCCGCGCTCGAAGTAGCCCACCCCGTTGCGGTAGAGCACGACCTTCGAGAGCTCGAGCGCGCCCCCGGTGGTGGCGTACGGCGAGCGCGCACCACCGCAGGCGGCGAGCGAGAGGAGCGCGGCCGCGAGGACGGTGCGCAGGGACCGAGGAGTCGAGATCAGCGAGACAGGATTCATGACAGCTACCCCCAGAGAGTGGCGCCCATCCTACGCCCGACCGCTCACGGCGTGCAGCTGCGGGACACGTCCCACGCGCAGCCACGCGATCACCTCGGCGTACGAGGGCGGCGCGTCGGCCTTGCCGTCCGCGGTGGCGGCCCAGGCGTCGAGCTCGGCCAGCTCGTCGGCGGACGGGTCCGCCTCCCCGGACGTGACGCAGGCCGGGGCGAGCGCGAGCAGGGCGGTGACGACGACGGCGGCGACGAGCCGGCAGACCTTCATGACGTGCATCGATCCCCGGCACCCGGCTGGCCAGCGCGCGACGCGCGCGACCGGGCCTCAGTCGAACCGGCAGACGTAGCGCGTGACGGGCGTCAGGCCCGCGCGCTGCGCCGGCAGGCACGCCATGTCGGTCGGGCACTCGGACGCGTTCGAGCTCGGCGTGCACTGGCGGAGGCACGAGCCCGCCGAGCCCGGGGTCAGCGTGGACTTCGCGCAGAACGTGTCGGCGGTGCCCGGCATGTCGGCGCAGAACCGCTCGCAGCCGACGGTGCACACGCCCGGGGCCATCGAGCCATCGGCGCGCGGGCGGGCACCTTTGCAGCTGGTGCCGGAGCCGCAGTCGGTGGCGGTCAGGCAGTGGTCACCGATCCAGCCGCGCGAGGCGGGCTGGCAGACGTCGGCCCTGGTCGTGATCCGGTTGAACCGCGGCACCTGGGTCGCCACGCGCTGGTGGTCGTACGGGCGACACTCGGCGTTCTCCTGCCGGGCCTTGGCCACGCACATGCCCTTGCCGGGCGCGTTCGGGTCCGCGACGCAGAACGTCATCGGCGAGCCCGGGCGATCGGCACAGGTCGTGGTGCAGCGCGCGCTGCAGAACCCCTTCTCGGTCAGCGGGTTCTTCGCGCAGAACCCGCTGGTGAAGCCACACTCGGTGTCGGCGGTGCACTCGGCGCCGATCCACTTGCTCGCGACGTCGACCTTGGTCCGGGCGGGGAGCCGCTCCGGCTCGCGCTGCAGGCGGACGGGCACCTTGGCCACGCCCTTGATCCGCGCGTAGACCTCGAGGATGTCGGCGGCCTCCATGCGGAAGCAGCCGTGCGAGACGTAGCCGCGGCGGAGCGAGCCGCCGCTGGGCGCGCGGAAGTTGTCGATCGGCCCGTGGATCGCGTAGTTGCCGTAGAAGCTGAGGAACGGCAGGCCGGCGAACACCGGCTTCTTCTCGCCGGTCGCGGCGTCGGTCCACCACGTCTTGCACGGCTGGATGGTCGACGGCGTGATCGAGAAGTCCTGGCGCTGGGTCGCGATCACCGGGAAGTACGACAGCGACTCCCCGAACTCGGGCTTGAGCGGGTCGGTCTCGATCACGCCGGGCCCGACCGGGTAGACCTTGTCGAACCCGGTGGCCGCGTCGGTCAGGTGCAGGGTCAGGCCGTCGATCGACAGCGTGATCTTGGGGCTGACCAGCGGCGGCAGCACCGGCAGCGGCTTGCACAGCAGCGCCTCGCCCCAGTCACCATCGGCCTTGGAGTCGGCCTCGGACATGTCACCGAGCCCGAGGTCCCCCCCGGCCCCCATGTCGTCATCGGCGGGCGCGTCCGGGCCATCGGTGGCGCACGAGGTCAGCAGGGCGAGGACGGCGAGGCGGGCGAGGGTCGACACGGTGAGCCAGTCGCCTGCAAGGGTCGATCCCGTCCGGGCAACACCTAACGCGCTGATTCTGCGCAACTTGCGGCCACCCTGACCGGGGACCGCCGCCCTCTGGCGAGGACCGTGGCCACCCGTGCGGGACGGCCGGCGTCGCGCGACTTGACCAGATTGATGGTCACTACTAGACTTGAACCTGGTCATGTCGTGGAGCATTTCCGAAGCCAAGGCGCGGCTGTCCGCGCTGCTGGTCGACACCCGCGGCGGACCGCAGGTGATCGAGAACCGCGGTGAGGCCGTGGCCGTGGTGCTCTCGATCGCGGACTACCAGCGGCTCCAGACCCTCGCGAGCATGCCGCGACCGACGGCGATGCAGCGCTGGCTCGAGACCGTCGAGGCGCTCAAGGCCGGCGAGGACCTCGCGCTGGAGTTGCCCATGCGCGTCGTCGAGGATCGCGACGTCCCGGCGCTCGGCGAGGACTGATGTTCCTCGTCGACACCAACGTCCTCAGCGAGCTGGTCAAGCGCACGCCCCACCCCGGCGTCGTCGCGTGGCTCGGCGCCCAGGAGTCGATCCGGATCAGCGCGATCACGATCATGGAGCTCGAGTTCGGCATCGCGCGCGCCCCCGATCGCCGTCGTGAGCGACTGCTGGCGTGGCTCGAGAGCATGCTCGCCTCGCCCGCGCATCATGTGCTCCCCCTCGACGCCGCGGTCGCGCGCGCCGCCGGTCAGCTCCGTCATCGCACCGAGCAGGCCGGACGCCCGCGCCCGCTCGCCGATCTCCTGATCGCCGCCACCGCGCTGGTCGCGGGCAGCCCCGTCGCCACGCGCAACACCGCCGACTTCACGGGGCTGGGTGTGGCGCTGCTCGATCCGTTCGGATGAACCTCGCCGCATGCGTCGGCGCTCGCGAACCCCGCGCGCTCACGGACAGACCGGGAACTGCCCCGCGCCCGTGCGCGTGACGTCGTCCCCGACCGCGATGCCGGTGTCCTCGACCACGTGGCCGCGGGTGTCGGTGACGCGCAGCGCGTAGGGGCCGACGCCGAGGCCGCCCTCGGCGACGAAGTGGTTCATGACAGCCGCGGGATGTCGACGTACGCCCCGCCCTGCTCGGCCTCGAGGCGCGCGATCGGGTAGCGGTGGTTGCGGACCTGGATCGCGGTCCAGTACTGGCTCGAGCCGTCCTTGACGTGGTAGCCGAGCGGGCCGCCGACGTCGCACGGCACCTCGCGCCACGTGATCGCCACGCGGCCCGCCGACAGCGGCGAGATCCGCGAGAACGCCTCGGCGGACAGATCGAGATCGCCGGCCGCGCACTCCGAGCACGAGTCGACGATCCGCACCGTGACCTCGCCCGCCGGCCCGGTGACTGCCACACACGCGCCGCACCCGTCGGCCCTGCCGTCGTCCGGTGCGTTGAGCGCGACGACCATCAGGTCGCCCGGGGTCGCGTCGCGCCGGCGGAGCCTCCGCAGCCGACGAGGACGGCACACACGGCGAGGGCGAGGCGGCGCATCGGGCGATGCCTCGCTGGGCCGCGCGCGCCACGCAACGGGGAACGTCACAGGGCCGCCGCGCATGCGCCCCCTACGTCGCGTACAGCTCGTCCACCGTGAACACGACGCCGGCCTGGAGCTGGACGGTGTCTCCCGGGCCCAAGGTCCGGACCAGCCAGCCGTCGTCGCGCCGGCTGCGCACCTCGACGCGCTGCTGGTCCTGCCAGACCAGCACGTAGTCGGTCAGCGACGGCGCGAGCTGGTAGTGATCGAACTTGGTGGTCAGGTCGTCCTCGGCGGTGGAGTCGCTGAGCACCTCGACGACGACCGACGGATTCGTGATGGTCTCGCGGTTGCGATCGCCCGGATGGAACTCATACGGACCACAGACGAGGACCGCGTCCGCATACGTCGCCCGCTCGCTGGCGAGCGGCCGGATCGACACGTTCGACTCGAGCGCGGTGCAGCCAGCGCGGCGCCGCAGGTAGAGCATCGCGGTCATCGCGGCGGACAGCCGCGAGTGCTCGGCCGACCCACCCGCCATCGCGTAGATCTCACCGCCCCAGTACTCGAGGCGCACGTTGGAGTACGCGCGGAGCGCGAGGTACGCGTCGAAGTCGTGGTGACGAACCGGCCGGTGGACCGCGCCCATGGGGGAACCGTAGCACGGCACCGCCGGGACCCGGCGCGTGGCGTGAGGGTCGGGCCCGTCAGGTCACAGGCCGGCCGCGACGCGCGCGAGCGTGCCCGCGGGATCGTCGGTGAGGGTCTCGTGGTGGGACACCACGATCCGGCGCAGGTCCGGCAGCGCGGCGAGCCGCTCGAGGTGCGCGCGGAACGCGGCCTTGTCGCTGATCGCGAGCAGCTTCATCAGGCGCGACACGCGGGGCCCGCCCGTCGAGGCGGTCACGTGCTTGAACACGAACCCGGAGAACCCGCCGACATGGGGCATGTTGAACACGGCGTC
Source organism: Kofleriaceae bacterium (assembly GCA_964203225.1). Taxonomy (GTDB): domain Bacteria; phylum Myxococcota_A; class Polyangia; order Haliangiales; family Haliangiaceae; genus JABFXX01. Next base: position 7,680 of record CAXNMK010000019.1, on the reverse strand, counting down.
GTTGAACACCAGGCTGGTGCCGCCGGCGTCGCGCACGATCATCACGCCCTCGCGGCCCTTGGTGCCCTCGAGCGTGACCATCTCCACGGCGCCGTCGGCCGGGACGTCCCTGTACGTCGCGGTCACCGGCACCACCTCGGTGACCTTGGCGCGCGCGCCGGGCGGGCACACGACCGCGGCGTCGGGGTAGCGCGCGTGGAACACGCCGGCGTCGAGGCGGTGGAACGCGTTCGGCACGATCAGGGTCCGGACCGGGCCCCACGCCTCGATCGCGGCCATCGCGGCGTCGTCGAGCGCGATCGCGTTGTGGATCACGACCGTGCCGTCGTCCTTCTTCGCGATCGACATCACGCGCTTGAGCGGCATCCCCGCAGCGAGCCCTCGACCCGCCACAGCCGCTCGGTCAGCGTCTCGATCGGGCCGTGGGGGAGCACCTTCCAGGACGTGTGAGCCTTCGCCATGCCCCGGGTATCCGCCCGGACCACCCGTGTGCGCAACGCCACGCCCGCCCCGACGGAGGCCGAGGGACCGAACACCGGTCGAAGCCCGTCCAAAGATCGTTCGCACGGGCCCCGGCGGTCCATGATAAATGGGCCGCTCATGAGCATGCGTTCGACCCTCCTCCTGTCCCTCCTGGCGGGCGCCCTGCCGCTCGCGGCCTGCAGCCCCGACGCCGCCGGCCCCGGCTCCGGAACCCCGCCCCGCTGCGGCAACCAGATCGTCGAAGGCGCCGAGGAGTGCGACGACGGCAACACCACCGAGGGTGATGGCTGCAGCAAGATCTGCCGGATCGAGGACGGCCCGATGGACGTGTGCGGCGACGGCGTGATCGGCCAGACCGAGGCGTGCGACGACGCCAACACCGCGAGCGACGATGGCTGCAGCTCGGGCTGCTCGGTCGAGGGCGGCTTCACCTGCGCGGGCGCGCCCTCGGTGTGCACCCCGCAGAACCCGGGCGCCCTGGGCACCTGCGCGGACCCGTTCGTGATCACGCTCGCGGTCGACGGCCAGGGCAACCTGACCGGCAGCGGCACCGGCGACACCACCGGCAGCACCAGCCAGGTCGCGGCCGCCCCGTGCGACGGCAGCGATCCGGCGCCCGGCGCCGGCAACGACCACGTGTGGTCGTTCACGACCACCGACGAGCGCGACGTGTTCGTGCTGCTGCCGAGCTCCGTCAGCTTCGACGCGATCATCCGCGTCACGTCGGCCGCGTGCGATGTCGGCACCGAGATCAAGGAGTTCACGGGCTCGCCCGATGGCTGCAGCAACGACGGCGTGACCATGGAGAGCGAGGCGCTCGCCTACACCAAGCTGCCCGCCGGCACCTACTACGTCACCGTCGACGGCGTCGACGCCGCGGCGCTCGGCACCTACGAGGTCCGCGTGATCGCCTCGGCCACCACCTGCGGCGACGGCGCGCTCGACCTGCTCGACTTCTGCGACGACGGCAACAGCACCGCGGGCGACGGCTGCAGCCCGAAGTGCGAGGTCGAGACCGGCTACACCTGCAACGACGCGGCTCCCTCGGTGTGCACCATGGGCGGCGGCGGCGGGACCCCGGAGGCGCCCGCGATCGGCGACCTCAAGATCAACGAGTACATGGGCGCCGACAACACGGCCGACACCAACTGCGACGGCGCGACCACCGACAGCAAGGACGAGTTCATCGAACTCGTCAACGTGTCGACCAAGACGCTCGACCTGACGGGCGTGTCGATCTGGGACAGCGCCGCCGTCACGTTCGGCCAGCCGCGCCACGCGTTCGCCGCGTCGCAGACCGGCTCGCTCACCCTCGCCCCCGGCAAGGCCGTGGTGGTGTGGGGCGGCGGCGTCCCGGCGTGCAACGGCGTCGACAACTTCTTCGTCGCCTCGACCGGCTCGCTCAGCCTCAACGACGCCGGCGACACCGTCCTCGTGAAGTCGGCGGGCGCGACCACGCTGGTCACGCTGACCTACGCGGCGACGACGGTCCGGGTGTCGGCGAACCTCAACCCGGACCTCACGGGCACGGCGTACATCGACCACCCGCTGATCGGCACCAAGCGCTGGTCACCGGGCCGCAAGACCGACGACACCGCGTTCTGATCTCCAGCGCACGGGGCGCCGCGCGGGACACCCCTGCTGCCGGCGCCCCGCGATCGTCGGAGGATCAGAACGTCGCGGCGCCGCCGACGCGGATCGCCACCGAGTAGATGTCCGAGAACAGGTCGTCGAGCGGCACCAGCAGCGCGGCGTACGGCTGGATCGCGCCGGCGCCGCGCACCGCGAGCGCGACCGCGCTGACGTTCGTGTCGTGCGAGTCGCCGTCCGTCGACGTCACCGTCGACAGCTCGCCCGTCACGGCGACCGCGCCGAGGTCCGCGCCGTCACCGAGGTTGAGCGGGTTGCGGAGCGTCCCGCCGATCGTCGTTCAGAAGATCGGGCCGACGCAGGACGAGATGTCGAAGATCATGAACGCGAGGGCCTTCTCCTGCGCGGTCATCGCGGCCGACGAGCAGCCGCCCGGGAACCCGGTACCCGAGCTCGACGTCGAGCCGGACGCGACGTGCATGTCCGACATCACGACCTTGCCGCAGCGATCCGCCTCGGGCACCTCGTTCGGCGTCGAGAACTGGAAGATCTGCGGGTACTGCGTGGAGCCCGACTGCGCGTACACCCAGCGCTCGGCCTTGAAGTTGTCGATGCTGTTGCAGGTCCGCTTGCCCTCGAGGATCGGGAACTGCCCCGTGGTGGCGGTGGCCGCGACCACCTGCATCCACGCGGAGAACGCCGAGCCCTTGGGGTTGTTGACGGTGTCGATGATGCCGTTGCCGGACACCGTCGAGTCCGCCGAGCAGTCGGCGATCTCCGGCCACACCGCGGGCGCGTGGGCGGGGACGCCGTCCTCGCCGTCGATCCAGACGTTGTGGTAGTGCGACATGAACACGCGGCCGCCGAGGTCGGCGAACGCCTTGACGTTGTCCATCATCGCCTGCGGCTTCTCGTTGGCGCGCTGGCTGCACTCGCACGAGAACAGCGCCACGTCGTACTCCTTGAGCTTGTCGAGGTCGCCCCACAGCGATGCCGCCGTACCGAGCGCCGTGCTGTCCGCGAGCTTGTTCGCACCGTTGCTGGCGAACAGGTGGACGCGGCCCGGCCCGCTGTCGGGCGTGAACTCGGAGGCATCGACGCCGATCTTCTTGACCAGGCACTCGAGCGCGTCGCAGCTGCCCGTGGCGATCGCGATCCGCGGCAGGTCGCCCTGGGTGCGATTCTTGGGCAGCGAGGTCAGCGCCTTCGGTAGCGCGTTCGCCGTGCACTCCTGGACGTCGACGATGTCGACCTGGCGACGCCACTTGCCGATCTGGATCACCAGCGGGATGTTGCGGCCGCTCGGCACGTTGGTGAGCGTGAACTCGCCGGCCGTACCCGACACCGTGTTCGCCACCGCGCCCCCCGGCAGCGTGGCCTGACAGCGCGTGCACGCCACGCCGTCGACCAGCGGCCCCGGATCGGCGCTCGGGATGTAGACCGTCGCACCGTACAGGGCAAGCTCCTGATTCGGCGCGTAGACCGTGCCGGTGATGGTCGTCGGCGGGAGCCCGCGAGCCTCGCAGTCCGCGATCCGGCACTCGAGGCCGCTGCACGCGTCCGCGGTGCCGGCTCCACCATCGCCATTGTCCCGCGCAGGGGACCCACACGCCCCGAGGGACGCCACGAACATTGCCGCCAGGAGAAGACGCATGGCGCCGTGTATACCGCCGTCCGGGGCGCGGACGGTAGCAACCTGTCGTTTGCAGTCAGCGGGCGTCGGGCTGGCCCTGCACCATCAGCATGAACGCGTACGCCCGGGCGACCTCGCGCAGGGCGTCGAACCGGCCCGAGGCACCGCCGTGGCCGGCCTTCATGTTGGTGTCGAGGAGCAGCAAATTGCCGTCGCGCTTGGTGGCGCGCAGCCGGGCCACCCACTTGGCCGGCTCCCAGTACTGGACCTGGCTGTCCCACAGGCCGGTCCGGCAGTAGATCGCCGGGTAGGCCGTCGGCTTGATGTTGTCGTAGGGCGAGTACGACAGCATGTAGTCGTAGGCCGGCTTGTCCACGGCCGGGTTGCCCCACTCGTCGAACTCGTTGGTGGTCAGCGGGATCGACTCGTCGAGCATGGTGGTCACCACGTCGACGAACGGCACGAACGACACGATGCCGCGGTACAGGTCCGGGCGCATGTTGGCGATCGCGCCGACCAGCAGGCCGCCGGCGCTGCCGCCCATCGCGAACACCTTGTCCCGGGCGCCGTGGCCGGTCGCCACCAGGTGCTCGGTGGCGGCGATGAAGTCCGTGAACGTGTTGACCTTGCGCTGGAGCTTGCCGTCCTCGTACCAGCCGCGGCCCATCTCCTGGCCGCCGCGGATGTGGGCGATCGCGTAGACCCAGCCGCGGTCGAGCAGGCTGATCCGCCCGCCGCCGAAGGAGGGCTCCATCGCCATGCCGTACGAGCCGTAGCCGTAGACCATGAGCGGCGCCGTGCCATCGAGCTTGGTGTCGACGTGGTGGACCACGGACACCGGGATCCGCGTGCCGTCGGCGGCGGTCGCGTGCAGGTACGCGCTCTTGTAGCGCGTGGGGTCGAACGTCGGCACCGGCTGCTGCTTGAGCAGCGCGCGCGCGCCGGTGAGCAGATCGAGCTCGTACACCGACGCCGGCTGGGTCAGCGAGTCGTAGGTGTAGCGGACCCTGGTCGACGCCGGATCGGGGGTGTCCGACACGCCCATCACGTACGTGGGGTCGGTGGCGTCGATGAAGAACGGCGCCTTGTCCGCCGGCCGGACCTCCACCTTGCGCAGCCCACCCGTGCGCACCGACGCGGCGATCACCGTGTCGTAGACCGCGACGTTCTCCACCAGCGTGTCGGCGCGGTGCGCGATCACGTCCGTCCACGTGCTGCGATCCGCGGCGGTCGCGAGCGGGACCTCCACGATGCGGAAGTTCTTGGCCGCGTCGTTGGTGCGGACCACGAACCGCTCGCCCACGTGCTCGACGCTGTACAGGTGGTCCTTCGAGCGCGGGATGAACACCCGCCCCGGCGAGGTCGGCGCCAGCGAGTCGATCAGCAGGACCTCGGCGTTGGTGGTCGAGCGCATGCTGATCACGACGTAGCGGTGCGACTTGGTCGTGCTGACGCTGACGTAGTACTGGCCGTCCTGCTCGTGGTGGACCAGCACGGGCGTGCCGCCGAGCGCGAGCCGGAACACGCGGTCCTGGCGCAGCGTGACCTCGTCCTTGCCACCGAAGAACAGCGTGACGTTGTCGGCCGCCCACGCGATCGCGCCGCTGACGTTGGTGGCGGTATCCGGCAGCACGGTGCCGGTGGCCAGGTCCTTCACGCGCAGGGTGAACTGGTTGCGGCCGACGGTGTCCTCGGCCCACGCCAGCAGCCGGCCATCCGCGCTGACGTCGTAGCCGCCGACCTTGAAGAAGGCGTGGCCGGCCGCGAGCACGTTGCCGTCGATCAGGACCTCCTCGGGCGCCTCCAGCGTGCCGTGCTTGCGCGCGTAGATCGGGTACTGCTTCCCGGCCTCGAACCGGACGTAGTACCAGTACCCGCGGTCGAGCACGGGCACCGAGCTGTCGTCCTCCTGGATCCGCGCCCGCATCTCGGCCAGCAGCGTGTCCTCGAGCGGCCGCACCGGCGCCAGCATCGCCTCGGTGTAGGCGTTCTCCGCCTCCACGTACCCGATCACCGCGGGCGCCTCGCGAGCGTCGTCGCGCAGCCAGTAGTACGGATCGGAGCGCGTGCCGAACGGCGACACGACGTCGTGGGGCACCAGGGCAGCCACGGGAGGAGCGGATACGGCCATGGGGTGACGTATCACGGGCGGGCGCACCGGGCCCGCCCCCGGCCCGTCGAGGCGCGGATTGCCGAGCGCCACCGCTTCGTCGTGAGGCGGACCGCCGGCGGACGGGGCTGGCGCCGGGCCGGGCAGCCCGCGGGGCGGACCGATCGGCGAGGCGTGACGGCCCCCGCCGCCGCTCGCAGCGAACCCAGGCCGAGGCCAAGGCGGAGATCTCGGTGCCCTGGGCGCGAGAGACCTCAGGAGTCGTTCTTTGAAAACAACCCTTGAGGTCTCATCCCGGGGGTGTCACCGTGAGCCTCGGTGTTCTCCACCAGCCTCGTGACAGGCAGACTCCTCCGACACTGACGACCATCCACCAGCTACGCCCAGGCAAGCATCCCAAATAGCCTGGTTCAACGTGTCGAGTTCCAATCGCCCACAGCGAGGACACGAGGCACGAGGCGGGTATCGAAGTCGCCGCCGAACCCGCTGCATGAGCGCATCGACGAGTCCGACGACACCCAGGCGCCAACACTCTGAAAGATTCACGACATGCAACTACGCTCCATCGGCCTCGTGCTCTGCGTCTCCCTTGCTGGACCTACCAGTGCGCTCGGGCAGCCCTCATCGCGCACCGTGACCATCACCGTGGCGGTCGACGCCCATAAACCCAAAGGCGTCGCGTGGGATGCGTTCGGCGGGGCTCCCGACGTCGCGCTCTGCACCAACTCTGCCCTCGGGCAACGATGTTACGGGAGCAGCGGCCTCGTCGCCGAGCCGGGTCAGTTCTCACGCGGGCAGTGTCAGGATGCGTTCAGCTGCACCTTCATCGTGGAGGTGCCGTCTTCGGGCCCGATCGGCGTGACGATCTACGATGTCGACCTTGGCAACCACGACACGATCGGAGCGTGCCAGCTACCGGGGTCACGGTCCGCTGGTCGATGCGGGTCAGCGATCATCAACGCGCGCTGAGATGTGGAGCTGAGCGAATCGCAGACGCCAACGCGCATCCGTTGCCTATTGACCAAATCGGCGCGGGCCCGATCTGGCGCAATCGACACTCGTCGAAGCGGAACCGGCCGCACAACAATCTTTCGCCATACGCGTTTACGCGTTCTCGATAAACAATAGACAATCTGGCACCATTATGAATCATACAAATATCGTTCCATTTTTCACCTCGAGCGTATTCGCGCTGGCGCTCGTAACCTCGACTACGGCTGGATGCACGTACGCCAAGATCAGCGGTCGCGGCAGCGTCCCCCTCGTCCTCAATCAACTTCCCGGGCAGGTCCGAGTCGTCAAGCACATCGAGGCCAGCAAGCTCACCGTCTTCGACTACACGGGGACGTTCGATGCCTCCGAGTTGCTCGCCGACTACATTGCGTCCAACAACGGCGACGCCGTGCAAAACGTCTCAATCTCCGTCGGTTCTTCGGTCGGAACCTTTTTCATTAATCTATTCACGCTCGGACTCGCGAACGCAAAAGAGTTCAAAATCCAAGCAGACATCGTGAAGACCAACCCGAAGACCGACTAACTCATTCGCGAGCACCAAGCACCCACAAGGTTCGTTGCCAGTAACCGTTCACGACCCTCTTGACATCCGCGGCAATCGGATCTGAATAGCAAGATCTCGACACCGCCCACATACGACGAACTCGTCGCGCTGGTCGCAACGCTGCAACAGCAGCTGGCGGGCGCGCTGGCGAAGATCGTCGAGCTGGAGGCGAGGCTGGGGAAGAACTCCCAGAACTCGTCCAAGCCGCCCTCGTCGGATCAGCCCGGCACGCGACCTGTCCAGGCCAAGCGCGGCAAGCGGCGCAAGCGCGGCGGGCAGCCTGGTCACCCGGCGCGGTTCGCCGCG
>CAXNMK010000018.1:0-93989 GCA_964203225.1 Kofleriaceae bacterium | reverse complement strand
GCTATCACATCATCCGCGGCACGCTCGACACGACCGGTGTCCAGAACCGCAAGCAGAGCCGGTCGAAGTACGGCGCCAAGCGCCCGAAGTAAGCTGAGGAAAGATCGTCATGCCCCGTAAAGGTGAAGTTCCCAAGCGCAAGGTCCTCCCGGACCCGAAGTACACTGACGCTCCGGTCGACGTGCGCCGCCGCCTGACCAAGTTCGTCAACGTCGTCATGCGCGACGGCAAGAAGGCGGTTGCCGAGGGCATCGTCTACAAGGCGTTCGACATGGTCGCCGAGCGGGCCAAGGACGATCCGTTGAAGGTGTGGGAGCGCGCGCTCGCGAACGTCCGCCCCCGCGTCGAGGTCAAGAGCCGCCGCGTTGGTGGGTCGACGTACCAGGTGCCGGTCGATGTTCGCCCGGACCGCTCGCTCGCTCTCGGCATGCGTTGGCTCGTCGAGTACGCGCGCGGCCGCAACGAGAAGACGATGATGGATCGCCTCGCGAACGAGATCGTGGACGCCGCTCAGAACCGTGGCAACGCGGTCAAGAAGCGCGAAGACGTCCACAAGATGGCCGACGCCAACAAGGCGTTCGCTCACTACCGCTGGTAACCCCAGGTCGTATCGAACCAGACGAACTGCTCCTGTTCGCGGGGCTCGGGAGGTGGCATCTGCCAAACCGCCGAGCTCAGTGAGCCTGACTGCTGACGCCCACCGGGCTGTCGGATCTCAGGCTCGACCCTTGGGCCCCGCGGCCTGGCTCTCCGTCCAGAGAACCGCCGTGAAGAACGAGGCCCGCAAGGTACCACTCGCGATGACCCGAAACATCGGGATCATGGCGCACGTCGACGCGGGTAAGACCACGACGACGGAGCGGATCTTGTTCTCCACGGGCTCGACCTCCCGCCTGGGCGAGGTCGAGGACGGCTCCACGGTCACCGACTGGATGACCCAGGAGCAGGAGCGGGGGATCTCGATCACCGCGGCCGCGACCACGTTCGAGTGGAAGCAGCACGTGGTCAACCTGATCGACACTCCGGGCCATGTCGACTTCACGATGGAGGTCGAGCGATCGCTGCGCGTTCTCGACGGCGCGATCGCGGTGTTCTCCGCGGTCGAGGGCGTCGAATCGCAGAGCGAGACCGTGTGGCGCCAGGCCGATCGCTACGGGATCGCGCGCCTGGCGTTCATCAACAAGTGCGACCGCGAGGGCGCTGATCCTGCGCGCGTGGTCGCCGAGATCACGGCGCGGCTCGCGGCGCATCCGATCGTCATCCAGCTCGGGGTCGGGATCGGCAACGAGTTCGCCGGCTGCATCGACCTGATCGCGATGCGCGCCCGCACCTGGGGCACCAGCTCCTTCGGGGCGCCGTTCACGGACGGGCCGATCCCGCACGACCAGGTCGTCGCGGCCAGCCGTGCCCGCGAGGCGATGATCGAGGCGCTGGCCGAGGTCGACGACCAGCTGATGGCGGCCTGGGTGTCGGGCCGCGACCTGTCGGCCGAGTCCATCCACGCTGCGCTCCGCCGCGTCACCCTCACCGGGCGGGGTGTCCCGACGCTGCTCGGCTCCGCATTTCACAACCAGGGCATCCACAACCTGCTGGATGCCGTGCTCGCCTACCTTCCGTCGCCCGAGGACCTCGCCACCGTGCGCGGTCGCGACGTCGCCGAGCCGGCCGGTGCGCCCACGCTGACCCGCACGGTCGGCGACGACCAGCCGCTCGCCGCGCTGGTGTTCAAGGTCCAGTACGACGAGGCTGGCAGCCAGCTCTCGTTCGTCCGCGTCTACGCGGGTTGCCTCCGGGTCGGCGACGTCGTCCTCGACGCCACCCGCGGCCACCTCGAGCAGGTCGGCCGGCTGGTGCGGATGTTCGCCAACCACCGCGAGGACATCCGCCAGGTCGAGGCCGGGATGATCGGCGCCATGGTGTCGGCCGGGCCGGTCCCGGGCGCGGGCGCCCGCCTCGCCACCGGCGACACCCTGTGTGATCCCCGGTCCCCGATCCTGCTCGACCCGATGGCCGTGCCCAGCCCGGTGATGGGCGTGACCATCGAGCTCGAGACCGACGCAGATCAGGCGAAGCTCGCTCACGCGCTCGAGCGGCTGTCGATTGAAGATCCCTCGTTCCGGGTGAGTACGGACCTGGACACTGGGCAGATCGTGATCGCCGGGATGGGCGAGCTCCACCTCGAGATCATCGTGGACCGCCTCCTCCGGGAGTTCGGGGTTCAGGCTCGCGTGGGGGCCCCTCGCGTGGCCTACCGCGAGACCATCACCCGCCGCGCGGACGGGGAGAACCGGTTCGTCCGCGTCGCCAGTGGGCCCGGTGGCCCCCGTGGCGAGTACGGCCACGTCCGCCTGGTCGTGGAGCCCACGGACCGCGGCGGCGGCTACATCTACGAGAACCGGGCCCCGCAGAGCGATATCCCCCACGAGCACGCTCCCGCCGTCGAGGCAGGCGTCGCCGAGGCGGTCGAGCGGGGCGTCCTGGCCGGCCACCCGATGACAGATCTCCGGGTCCAGGTCATCGGCGGCAGCTACCACCCCGTGGACTCCAACCACTACGCGTTCAAGGTCGCGGGTTCAAAGGCTTTTGTGGCCGCCGCGACCAAGGCCGGACCGACCCTTCTCGAGCCGATGATGTCGCTCGAGGTGGTCACCCCGGAACATCACGTTGGCGACGTCCTCGGCGATTTGCATGCCAGACGCGGAAAAGTCGCTGGAATTAGCGCCCGGCCTGGTGTACAGACCGTCGCCTGTTTTGTACCCATGGCGTCCATGTTCGGCTACGCGACCGATCTTCGGTCCCGGACCAAGGGCCGCGCAACGTACGCACTCGAGTTCGACCACTACGCTGAAGTCCCGAGCCAGCTCCGCAACGACCTGATCTCGCTCTGATCCTTCTGATTCCTCCTGGAGAGAACGCCGTGTCCAAAGAGAAATTCGTCCGCAACAAGCCCCACGTCAACATCGGCACGATCGGCCACGTCGACCACGGCAAGACCACGTTGACGGCGGCGATCACCAAGGTCCAGGCGACCAAGGGCTTCGCGAAGTTCACGGCGTTCGACCAGATCGACAAGGCTCCGGAAGAGAAGGCTCGCGGCATCACGATCTCCACCGCGCACGTGGAGTACGAGTCCGACAAGCGCCACTACGCGCACGTCGACTGCCCGGGCCACGCCGACTACATCAAGAACATGATCACGGGCGCGGCGCAGATGGACGGCGCGATCCTCGTGGTGTCGGCGCCGGACGGCCCGATGCCGCAGACGCGCGAGCACGTGCTGCTCGGGCGCCAGGTCAACATCCCCGCGATGGTGGTGTACCTGAACAAGTGCGACATGATCGGCAAGGGCGACGAGGAGCTGCTGGACCTGGTCGAGATGGAGCTGCGCGAGCTGCTCGACAAGAACGGGTACAAGGGCGACGACACCCCGATCATCCGCGGCTCGGCGCTCAAGGCGCTCGAGGGCGAGGCGTCGGACTACGGCACGGCGTCGATCACGAAGCTGCTGGAGGCGTGCGACTCGTTCATCCCTCAGCCGACGCGCGAGCTGGACAAGCCGTTCCTGATGCCGGTCGAGGACGTGTTCACGATCACGGGGCGAGGCACGGTCGTCACGGGCCGCATCGAGCGTGGCATCGTGAAGGTCGGCGACGAGCTCGACATCGTGGGCCTGGGGCCGACGCAGAACACGGTGTGCACGGGCGTGGAGATGTTCCGCAAGCTGCTGGACCAGGGCCAGGCTGGCGACAACGTCGGCGTGCTGCTGCGCGGCACGAAGCGCGAGGAGATCGAGCGCGGGATGGTGCTCGCGAAGAAGAACTCGGTGCCGCCGCACGACCACTTCACCTGCGAGATGTACGTCCTGAAGAAAGAGGAGGGTGGCCGTCACACGCCGTTCTTCCAGGGCTACCGTCCGCAGTTCTACTTCCGCACCACGGACGTCACGGGCACCGTGACGCTGCCGGCCGGCACCGAGATGGTGATGCCGGGCGACAACATCAAGGTCGACGTCCAGCTCGTGTCGCCGGTGGCGTGCGAGGAGGGCCTCCGGTTCGCGATTCGCGAGGGTGGCAAGACGGTCGGCGCCGGTGTCGTGACCAAGATCCTGGCCGACACGCTCGTCGTCGAGAAGACCAAGAAGTAGTCGAGAGAGACAAGGCAATCCCATGACGACTCCTCGTATCCGCATCCGCCTGAAGGCGTACGACCACAAGCTGCTCGACCAGTCCGCTGGCGAGATCGTGGAGACCGCCAAGCGCACCGGCGCCAAGATCGCCGGCCCGATCCCGCTGCCGACCAAGATCAACAAGTACTGCGTGCTGCGGTCGCCGCACACCGACAAGAAGTCGCGTGAGCAGTTCGAGATCCGCACCCACAAGCGGCTCCTCGACATCCTCGAGCCGACCCAGCAGACCCTCGACGCGCTGATGAAGCTCGACCTGTCGGCCGGCGTCGACGTCGAGATCAAGACCTGAAAGTAACGACCATGGCCAAGCTAGACGTCAAGAATACTTCCGGTAAGAGCGTCGGGTCGATCGACCTCGACGACGCCGTGTTCGGCGCCGAGATCCACGAGCACCTCCTCTGGGAGGTCGTGAAGTGGCAACTCGCGAAGCGCCGCGCCGGGACCGCCTCGACCAAGCGCATCGGCGAGGTCCGCGGGTCGGCCAAGAAGGTGTGGAAGCAGAAGGGCACCGGCCAGGCGCGCCAGGGCTCCAAGCAGGCGCCGCACTGGGTCGGTGGTGGCTCGGTGTTCGGCCCCAAGCCGCGCAGCTACGAGTACAACATGCCGCGCAAGGCCAAGAAGTCGGCCCTGCGCTCGGCGCTGTCGCTCCGCGCGCTCCAGAACAAGATCATCGTCCTCGAGAACTTCTCGACGGACGGCAAGACCAAGTCGGTCGCCACGGCGCTGTCGGCGCTCGGCACCGGCAACAAGGCCCTGATCATCGACGCCAAGGACAACGGCAACCTCGTCCGTGGCGCGAAGAACCTGGCCGCGTCGCAGTGGCTCGCGCCCGAGGGTCTCAACGTGTATGACATCCTCCGCCACGAGACGCTGCTGCTGACCAAGGCGGCCGTCGATACCATCACGACCGCGCTCAAGCCGGAAGCGAGCGAGTAAGAGTCATGCGCGCAGCTCAGTCCATCATCAAGCGTCCGCTCCTCACGGAGAAGTCGGCTCGCCTCCGCGAGACCGGTGGCGCCGCCACGGCTCCGGCCGAGGGTGACGCGTACAAGCAGCAGGTCGTGTTCGAGGTCGCTCGCGACGCGAACAAGATCGAGATTCGCCGCGCGGTGCAGGACCTGTTCAAGGTCACCGTGACCGACGTCCGCACGCTCATCATGCGCGGCAAGGTCAAGCGCGTGGGTCGGTTCTCGGGTCAGCGTCCCGCCTGGAAGAAGGCGTTCGTGACCCTCAAGGCCGGCGACAACATCGAGTTCTTCGAGGGAGTCTGAGATGGCGATCAAGAAGTACAAGCCGACCTCGCCTGGTCGGCGCGGCATGTCCTCGCAGGACTTCGGTGAGGTCACCAAGGGTACCCCCGAGAAGAGCCTGCTCGCCCAGAAGTCCGCGACCGCTGGCCGCAACAACCACGGCCGCATCACCTCGCGGTTCCGCGGCGGTGGTCACAAGCAGCGCTACCGGATCGTCGACTTCAAGCGCCGCAAGACCGGCGTGCCGGCGACCGTCCTCGCCATCGAGTACGATCCGAACCGCTCGGCGCGCCTCGCGCTGCTGCAGTACCTGGACGGCGAGAAGGCCTACATCCTGGCCCCCGCCAAGATCGCGGTCGGTGACACGGTGATCTCGGCCAACACGGCCGATATCAAGCCGGGCAACTCGCTGCCGCTCAAGTTCATCCCGATCGGTACCGAGATCCACGCTGTCGAGCTCCGCCAGGGCCGCGGCGCGCAGATCGGTCGCTCGGCGGGTACCCGCGTCACCCTGATGGCGAAGGAGGGCACCTGGGCCACTCTGCGGATGCCATCGGGCGAGATGCGCCGCGTGCACATCGATTGCCGTGCCACCATCGGCACCATCGGCAACTCGGAGCACGCGAACATCCAGTGGGGCAAGGCCGGCCGCCGTCGGTGGAAGGGCATCCGCCCCCACCAGCGCGGCGTCTCGATGAACCCCGTTGACCACCCGATGGGTGGCGGTGAGGGTCGCTCGTCGGGCGGTCGTCACCCATGCAGCCCGTGGGGCCAGAAGGCCAAGGGCCTCAAGACTCGTCACAACAAGCGGACCGAGCAATTCATCATCCGCCGCCGGAGCAAGTAGAGATGCCGCGTTCACTCAAGAAGGGCCCCTTCGTCGAGAAGTATCTCGCGAAGAAGATCGTGGCCGCGCAGAAGGAGACCAACCCGAACAAGCGCGTGATCATCACGTACTCGCGCCGTTCGATGGTCACCCCGGACATGGTCGGCCTGACCTTCGCGATCCACAACGGTCGCAAGTTCGTCCCCGTGTTCATCACCGAGCAGATGGTCGGCCACAAGCTCGGCGAGTTCTCGCTCACCCGCACCTTCCACGGCCACACCGGCGAGCGGAAGAAGTAGGTCCGCCATGCAGGCACGTTCACTCGTCAGGGGTATCTCGATGTCGCCGCGCAAGATGCGCGTGGTGGCGAACCTCGTCCGTGGCAAGAGCGTCGAGGCGGCCGTCGGCCTCCTCGACCTGATGCCGAAGAAGGCGGCGGGCATCATCTCGAAGGCGATCAAGAGCGCCGCGGCGAATGCCGAGGACCGCGAGGACGTCTCCGTCGACGAGCTCCGCATCCACATCATCGCCGTCGATGGCGGCGCGATCGCCAAGCGCTGGATGCCGCGGTCCATGGGTCGCGCGAATCGCATCAACCACCGCACCAGCCACCTCACGGTGGTTGTCACCGACGAGAAGTAGGGCGCAACATGGGTCAGAAAACTCATCCGATTGGCTTCCGCCTCGGAATCATCAAGACCTGGTCGTCGCGCTGGTTCGAGACGAAGAACTACGCGAAGTGGCTCCACGAGGACCTCAAGCTCAAGGCCTTCATCAAGAAGAAGCTCCACCACGCGGGCGTCTCGTACATCGAGATCGAGCGCGCGGCGAACAAGGCCAAGATCAACATCCACACGGCTCGTCCGGGGATCGTGATCGGCAAGCGTGGCGCGGGCGTCGAGACCCTCAAGAAGGAGGTCCAGGCGCTCACGGAGAACGAGGTGTTCCTCAACATCATCGAGGTCCGCAAGGCCGAGACCAACGCCCAGCTCGTCGCCGAGAACATCGCGACGCAGCTCGAGCGCCGGATCGCGTTCCGCCGCGCCATGAAGAAGGCAACCCAGACCGCCATGAAGTTTGGCGCGAAGGGCATCAAGGTTGCCTCCAGCGGGCGCCTTGGCGGTGCTGAGATGTGCCGTCGGGAGTGGTACAAGGAGGGCCGCGTGCCCCTTCACACCCTCCGCGCCGACATCGAGTACGGCTTCACCGAAGCCCACACCACCTACGGCAGCATCGGCGTCAAGGCGTGGGTCTTCCACGGCGAAGTGCTTCCTGCGCCGCGCAAGGATCCGAACGCCCCTCGTACGGCGCCTCGGACCTAAGGATCCTGGAGTCTTCCCATGTCGATGCTCTCACCCAAGCGAAGCAAGTTCCGCAAGTCCCACAAGGGACACCTCGCCGGTCGCGCGAAGGGCGGCGATCAGGTCTCGTTCGGCGATTTCGGCCTCCAGGTCACGTCGCCGGGCTGGATCACCTCCCGCCAGATCGAGGCGGCTCGCGTCGCCATCTCGCGCCACGTCAAGAAGCTCGGAAAGATCTACATCCGCGTGTTTCCCGACCACCCCGTCACCAAGAAGCCTGCCGAGACCCGCATGGGTACCGGTAAGGGCGGCGTCGAGGGCTGGGTCGCCGTGGTCAGGCCGGGTCGCGTGATCTTCGAGGTCGAGGGGGTCTCGCAGGAGATCGCCAAGATCGCGTTCGAGCGCGCGCACCACAAGCTGAGCGTCAACACTCAGCTCGTCTCCCGGGAGCCTGTCCTATGAGCAAGCAGATCATCGTCCTCGAGCAGCTTCGCGACCAGCCGGACGCCGACCTGCGCGCCTCGCTGGCGCGCACTCGCGACGAGCTGTTCCGCCTCCAGCTCGGGCAGCACACGAACCAGGTCACGTCGACCGCGCAGCTGTCCACGAGGCGCCGCGAGATCGCCAAGATCCTCACCATCCTGCGTCAGCGCGAGCTTGGCCTCGAGACGCAGGCTCAGAAGTCGAAGAAGGCAGAGTAAGCCATGGCCACCGAGACCACCGAGACGAGCGACAACCGTGGCAGCCGCCGCGTGATCGTGGGCAACGTCACCTCCTGCAACATGGAGAAGACGATTGTCGTGACGGTCGTGCGTCGTGTCCGCGATCGTCGCTTCCACAAGTTCCTGACTCGCCGCGTGAAGTATCACGTGCACGACGAGAACAGCTCGGCGAAGGTCGGTGACACCGTCGAGATCATCGAGTCTCGCCCGATGTCGAAGACCAAGCGCTGGCGCCTGCTCCGCACCATCACCAAGGCCGTGGAGGGTGCGTCGTGATCCAGATGACCTCGGTCCTGGACGTCGCTGACAACAGCGGCGCCAAGAAGGTGTTCTGCATCAAGGTGCTGGGCGGCTCGCGCCGCCGGTACGCCACGATCGGCGATATCATCATCGTGTCGATCCGCGAGGCGATTCCGGGCGCGAAGGTGAAGAAGGGCGAGGTCGCGCGAGCGGTCATCGTCCGGACCCGCCGCGAGCTCGCGCGCACCGACGGCAGCTACATCAAGTTCGACGGAAATTCGGCCGTCCTCATCAACAAGGAGAACGAGCCGATCGGCACCCGCATCTTTGGGCCGGTCGCTCGTGAGCTGCGCGCCAAGCGATTCATGAAGATCATCTCGCTGGCGCCGGAGGTCCTGTAGTCATGGCGCACGTTCGTAAGGGCGACACCGTCGTCGTCATCGCCGGAGCCCACAAGGGCAAGCGCGGCAAGATCCTTCGGGTCAACGGCGCTCGCGTCGTGGTCGAGAAGGTCGCGCTCGTCAAGCGCCACTCGAAGGCTACCCAGCAGAACCCGCAGGGTGGCATCGTCGAGAAAGAGGGCTCGATCCACATTTCCAACGTTGCGCTGTACGACGAGAGCACCTCTCGCGGCACACGTACCAAGATCGTCAATGACGGTGACCTGAAGGTCCGCGTCGGCGTGAAGTCGGGGACGAAGTTCCCGGCCGCCGGCCTGGGCTGAGTCACCTATAGAAGGCAGCACGCACCATGGCGAACGAGAACGATAAGCCCACCGGCGGCGACGCTCCCAAGAAGGAGAAGTCGGCGAAGGCCAAGGGTGAGAGCAAGAAGAAGGCGCCGGTCCAGACGGGGCCGGCCCCGAAGTACAAGCGCGAGAAGGCCCCCAGGCTGAAAGCGAAGTACGACACCACGGTCGCGCCCGCGATGGTCCAGGAGTTCAACTACTCCTCGGTCATGCAGGTCCCGCGCATCGTCAAGGTGACGGTCAACATGGGCCTCGGCAAAGCCAAGGAAGAGCCCAAGATGATCGACAACGGCGTCGAGGAGCTCAAGCTCATCACCGGCCAGTCGCCGGTGGTCTCGAAGGCCAAGAAAGACATCGCGGTCTTCAAGCTCCGCAAGGGCCAGAAGATCGGCGTGATGGTGACCCTCCGCCGCGAGCGGATGTGGGAGTTCCTCGACCGCCTGCTGAACGTCGCGCTCCCGCGCGTTCGCGACTTCCGCGGCGTCTCGCCGCGTGGGTTCGACGGCCGTGGCAACTTCACCATGGGCGTCAAGGAGCAGATCATCTTCCCGGAGATCGAGTACGACAAGATCGACTCCATCAAGGGGATGAACATCAGCATCGTGACGACCGCCGGGACCGACGCCGAAGGGCGTGCGCTCCTCACCCACCTCGGCATGCCGTTCCGCGCTGCGGCTCCGGTCCAGGCCGCTCCGTCCGCCGGGGCTACGGCGTAAAGGCAATATGAGCAAGCTGGTCGATCTGCTTCCCAAGAAGCACAAGTTCAAGGTTCGTATCAAGAACCGTTGCAAGCGCTGTGGCCGTTCGCGCGCGTACCTCCGCAAGTTCGAGATGTGCCGTCTCTGCTTCCGTGAGCTCGCGCTCCGCGGTGATATCCCTGGCGTCATCAAGTCGAGCTGGTGAGACGAACCCATGTCGATGACCGATCCAATCGCTGATTTCCTCGCCCGCATCCGCAACGGCATCCGCGCCCGCAAGCAGGTGATCGAGTGCCCGCGTTCGAACCTCAAGCTCCGGATCGCCGAGATCCTGCGCGACGAGGGCTTCGTCCAGGGTGTCTCCTCGTCCGAGGACAACAAGCAGGGCATGCTCAAGCTGTCCCTGCGCTACGACGGCCGCGCGTCCGCGTCCGGTAACGCCATCACCGGCATGCGCCGCGTGTCGCGTCCCGGGCAGCGCACGTACGTGCCGGCCACCAAGGTGCCCCGCGTCCGCAACGGCCTGGGCATTGCCATTCTTTCCACGTCGCAGGGCGTCATGACCGACAAGGAAGCCCGCACCAAGGGCGTCGGCGGTGAAGTCCTGTGCGAGGTCTGGTGAGTCATGTCTCGAATCGGACGTAAGCCACTCGTTCTGCCCAAGGGCGTTCAGGTCTCGATCACGAACGACAACGTGTCCTGCAAGGGGCCGAAGGGGACGCTGTCCCTCAAGCGCCACAAGGACATCGAGATCAAGCAGACCAAGGACGACGACGGTCAGGACATCGTCGTGTTCGAGCGCAAGGGCAACGCGGGCCCGCAGCGCGCGGCGCACGGCCTGATGCGCGCCCTGGTCGGCAACATGCTGACCGGCGTGACCAACGGCTTCACGCGCACCCTCGAGATCAACGGCGTCGGCTACAAGGCCGAGGTCAAGGGCACGAAGATCGTGTTCGCGCTCGGTTACTCGCACCCCGTCGAGTTCGCCCTCCCCGAGGGCGTCGCGGCGAAGGTCGACAAGAACCAGCTGATCCTCTCGGGCATCGACCGCCAGGCGCTGGGCGCCGCGGCCTCGAAGATCCGCAGCTTCCGCGCCCCCGAGCCCTACAAGGGCAAGGGCGTGAAGTACATCGAAGAGACGATCATCCGTAAGGCGGGAAAGACCGCTGGTAAGTAGTTCGCCCGCTCCGAGCCCGCCCATGAAACGGCGGCTCACCCAAGGAGCGAGCAGGAGAAAAGTGTCATGGCTGGTCACGTCAAGATTGCAAACGAGAAGACCCGTAAGCGGCTGCGTCGCAAGGCGCACATTCGCCTCCGGGTCACCGGTACCACCGAGCGTCCGCGCCTCAGCGTGTTTCGCTCTGCCCGCTACGTCTACGTGCAGGCGGTCGACGATACGTCGGGCCGCGTGCTCGCGTCGGCCAGCGAGCTCGAGGCGGCGCTCAAGGGCGTCGTCGCGGGTAAGCCCAAGAAGGAGCGCGCTCGCGCGGTCGGCAAGGCCATCGGCGACAAGCTGAAGGCGGCCGGCGTGACGTCGGTCGTGTTCGATCGCAACGGGTTCATCTTCCACGGCCGCGTCAAGGAAGTCGCCGATGGCGCTCGTGACGCCGGTCTCGAGTTCTAAGGACGATAATGCTGATCAATCCTGAAGAAGTTGGCGAACTGGTCGACCGCGTCGTCCACATCAATCGCGTCGCGAAGGTCGTCAAGGGCGGCCGCCGGTTCTCGTTCTCGGCGCTCGTCGTCGTTGGCGACCAGCACGGTTACGTCGGCGCCGGTCTCGGCAAGGCCAACGAGGTCCCCGAGGCGATCCGCAAGGGCACCGACCGCGCCAAGCGCAACCTGTTCAAGGTGCCCCTGGTGGGCGGCACCATCCCGCACGACATCGTGGGCTTCTTCGGCGCGGCGCAGGTTCTGCTCCGCCCGGCGTCCCCCGGTACCGGCGTGATCGCGGGCGGCGGCTGCCGTCCCGTTCTCGAGGTCGCGGGCATCACGGACATCCTGACCAAGTCGATCGGGACGTCCAACAAGCATAACGTCATCCACGCGACGATCGTGGCGCTCAAGGCGCTCCGCTCGGCCGAGCAGGTGGCGAAGACGCGCGGCAAGAGCGTGTCCGACTTCAAGGGCATCATCACCGCGGCGCGCTCGTAAGGGCTCAAGCAGGTACTCATGGCGATCAAACTCAAGGTCACGCAGGTCAAGAGCGGCATCGGCCGCTCGGCAACGCAGAACCTGACCCTCGCGGGTCTGGGCCTCCGCGGTCCGCACAAGTCGGTCGTGCTCCAGGACACCCCGTCGATCCGTGGCATGATCCGCAAGGTCAGCCACCTGGTCACGGTCGAGTCCGCGGACTAAGACCACGGCCCGGTTTTCCTGGCGTCTCGCCGGGTCCCGGGCTACTCAGTTGCCCTCACCAAGAAACCGCGCCAGATTGCTCTGCGCGTTCGGGAAAGCTCCCAATGTCTGACGACACGATTTCGCTTCACAACCTCCACCCGAACCCCGGCGCGACCAAGAAGAAGAAGCGGCTCGGCCGTGGTCGCGGCTCGGGTACGGGCAAGACGTCCGGTAAGGGCGTCAAGGGCCAGAAGGCCCGGTCCGGTCACCACGGCGCGCGCTACGCGTTCGAGGGTGGTCAGATGCCCATGCCGCGCCGCGTTCCCAAGCGCGGGTTCAAGAACATGAACCGCGTCGAGGCCTTCCCGATCAACGTGTCCACCCTCGAGGCCCTGTTCGAGACGGGCGCGACGGTCGACATCGGCGTGCTCCGCGGCCTCGGTCTCGTTCCGAAGCTGGTCGACACGATCAAGATCCTCGGCGACGGCGAGCTCACCAAGAAGCTCACCGTGAAGGCGCACCGCGCGTCCTCGGCCGCCAAGGAGAAGATCGCGGCGGCCGGTGGTACGATCGAGATCGTCGCGGGCTAGGAACAACCTGGTGGCCGGTACGTTCGCAAATATCGCCAAGGTCCCGGAGCTCCGCCGGCGGATCTTGTTCACGCTCGCGATCCTCGCGATCTATCGCGTGGGCGTGTTCATCACGATCCCGGGCGTCAACCGCGTCGAGATGCAGCACGTGGTCTCCAAGGGAGGCACCGGCTCGTTCCTCGGCATGTTCGACATGTTCTCGGGCGGCGCGCTGCAGCAGTTCTCCTTGTTCACGCTCGGCATCATGCCGTACGTGACGTCCTCGATCGTGATGCAGCTGCTCACGGTCGTCGTGCCCAAGCTCGACCAGCTCAACAAGGAGGGCGAGCAGGGCAGGAAGAAGATCAACCAGTACACCCGCTACGGCACGATCGTCGTGGCGGCGGTGCAGGCGTGGTTCGCGGCCAGCTACGTCGAGAGCCTCTCGCGTGGCGGGGCCGAGGTCGTCGTCGACCCCGGCCTGGCGTTCCACCTGATCACGGTGCTCACGATGACGACCGGCACGGCCGTCATCATGTGGATGGGCGAGCTGATCACGGACAAGGGGATCGGTAACGGCTCCTCGATGATCATCTTCGCCGGCATCGTCGCGGCGATGCCCGACGCGGTCACGCAGTTCGTCGTCGGCGGCGGCACGGGTTCGGTCGGTGGCCTGACGGTCGTCTTCATCGTCGTCCTCGTCGTCATCACGATCGCGGCCATCTGCTTCTTCGAGCGGGCGCACCGGCGGATCCCGGTCCAGTACACGAAGCGGCAGGTCGGGCGGAAGATGTACTCGGGGGCGCAGAGCTATCTGCCGCTCAAGATCAACGTCTCCGGTGTGATCCCGCCGATCTTCGCTTCGTCGATCCTGATGTTCCCGTCCCAGATCGCCAACATGGCGAACTCGGGCTGGATGCAGGAGTTCGCCTCGGTGCTGAACCCGACGGACTGGCGTTACAACTTGATCTTCACGATCATGGTCGTGTTCTTCGCGTTCTTCTATACGTCGGTCGTGTTCAACCCGGTCGACGTGGCGGATAACCTGAAGAAGTCTGGCGGCTTCATCCCGGGCATCCGCCCGGGCAAGCACACCGCTCAGTACATCGAGCGCGT
The DNA here is from genome assembly GCA_964203225.1 of Kofleriaceae bacterium. Taxonomy (GTDB): domain Bacteria; phylum Myxococcota_A; class Polyangia; order Haliangiales; family Haliangiaceae; genus JABFXX01. The sequence goes on along the minus strand of CAXNMK010000018.1, from coordinate 79,993 downwards.
GCTGTCCCGGATCACGTTCGCGGGTGCGCTGTACCTGTCCGTGGTCTGCATGATCCCGGCGCTGCTGCAGAAGTACCTGAGCGTCCCGTTCCAGTTCGGCGGCACGGGGCTCTTGATCGTGGTCGGCGTCGCTCTCGACACCGTCCAGCAGATCGAGTCGCACCTCATCACGCGGAACTACGAAGGCTTCGCCGGTCCCAAGGGGCCGCGGGTCCGCGGCCGCGTGGCCGACCGCCCGCGCTGAAGGCTCGTGAGGATTCACCTCAAGAGCAGCGATGAGCTCCGGCTCATGCGCGAGGCAGGCCTGGTGGCCGCAGCGATCCTCGAGGAGGTCTGCGCGGCGGCCAAGCCCGGCGTGTCGACCTCGGAGCTGGACAAGCTCGCCCACCGAGGGATTGACAAGCACAAGGTCACCAGCGCCTTTCTCGGCTACCACGGTTATCCAGCCGTGCTGTGCACCTCGATCAACAGCGTCGTGGTGCACGGGATCCCGAACAAGGCCCACGTCCTCGCGGACGGGGACATCATCGGGATCGACTTCGGGATCTTCAAGCACGGCTTCTGCGCGGACACCGCGCGGACCGTGTGTGTGGGGGCGGTCTCCCCCGAGAAGCGTCGCCTGGTGGACGCCGCGCGCGATTCTCTCGAGGCAGCGATCTCCCTCTGTCGTCCGGGCAACCGCCTGGGCGATCTCGGCTATGCAGTGCAGAGCTACGTGGAATCACGTGGTTATTCGGTCGTCCGTCAATTTGTCGGCCATGGAATTGGGCGGCAGATGCACGAGGATCCGCAGGTTCCGAACTGGGGTAAGCCAGGTACGGAGAAACGCCTGAAAACCGGCCTTGTCATCGCCGTCGAACCCATGGTAAATGCCGGGACCCCTGAAGTAGAGGTTCTCGACGACGACTGGACTGCCGTGACCAAAGATCGCTCGATGTCTGCGCACTTCGAGCACACGATCGCGATCACCGACGAGGGACCCTGGGTGCTCACCCGCCCCTCATCCATCCCCGGTTTTCCTGGAACCCCAGCTTAGATCACCTCCGAGAGCGAAAAGTCCATGAAGGTTCGAGCGTCCGTCAAACCCATCTGCCCGAAGTGCAAGATCATCAAGCGCAAGGGCATCGTCCGTGTCATCTGCACCAACGCGCGTCACAAGCAGCGCCAGGGTTAAGAGGAAGTCATGGCTCGCATCTCAGGCGTCGACCTCCCGCGTAACAAGCGGATCGAGATCGCTCTCACCTACATTTATGGCCTTGGCCGCCACGCGGCCAACGTCGTGCTCGATCGCGCGGGCGTCTCGCCCGACAAGAAGAGCGACGACCTCGACGAGGCCGACGTTCGCAAGATCCGTGACGCCATCGAGGCCAACTATCGCGTCGAGGGTGACCTCCGCCGTGATACGCAACTCGCGATCAAGCGGCTGATCGACCTCAACAGCTACCGCGGCAGCCGCCACCGCCGGAACCTCCCGGTTCGTGGTCAGCGCACCCACACCAACGCTCGTACCCGCAAGGGGCGCGTCGCATGGCCGTGAAGAAGCTCGGCGCCGTGACGAAGAAGTGACCGGAGACGATCGATGAGCCAAGTCAAGGGCAAGCAGAAGAAGAAGGTCCGGAAGAACATCCAGACCGGCGTCGCGCACATCTCTGCGACGTTCAACAACACCATCGTCTCCATCACGGACGTCTCGGGCAACGTGGTTGCCTGGTCCTCCGCTGGTACGTGCGGGTTCAAGGGCTCGCGCAAGTCGACGCCGTTCGCCGCTCAGCTCGCGGCCGAGGACGCCGCGAAGAAGGCGATGGAGCACGGCGTCCGCAACGTCACCGTGTACGTCAACGGCCCGGGCTCGGGTCGTGAGTCGGCCCTGCGCGCGCTCAACGCCGCTGGTTTCAAGATCAACCTCATCCGGGACGTGACGCCCGTGCCGCACAACGGTTGTCGGCCGCGCAAGCGTCGTCGCGTCTGATCACCTCGCGAAGGAACTAGAGACCATGGCTCGCTATACGGGTGCAGTTTGTCGGCTCTGCCGGCGTGAGGACATGAAGCTCTTCCTCAAGGGAGAGCGTTGCTACACTGACAAGTGCGGGTACGAGCGGCGCTCGTATCCGCCGGGTCAGCACGGGCAGAGCCGCCGTCGCAAGCGGTCGGACTACGGCGAGCAGCTGCGCGAGAAGCAGAAGGTCAAGCGCATCTACGGGATCGCCGAGAAGCAGTTCCGCGGCTACTACCACAAGGCGATCCGCGCGAAGGGCGTGTCGGGCCACATCCTGGTCCAGCTCCTCGAGCGCCGCCTGGACAACGTGGTCTACCGGATGGGCTTCGCCTCGGACCACGCCGAGGCACGCCAGCTGGTTCGCCACGGTCACTTCACCATCAACGACAAGAAGGTGAACATCCCGTCGTACCTGATCCGCGTCAAGGATGTGGTTCAGGTCCGCGAGTCGTCGCAGAAGATTGCCCGCATCAACGAGGCGCTCGCCGCCGTCGACCGCCGCGGCGTGCCGCAGTGGATCCAGATGGACAAGGACAACTTCCGCGGCGCGATCACGCAGCTCCCGTCCCGCGAGGACGTGACCCTGCCGATCCGCGAGCAGCTCATCATCGAGCTCTACTCGAAGTAGGCCCAGGCGGCCGGCACCGATGGTGTCGGTCGCTGTCCGGTGTTTTGGTGTGTCCGGCGCTCGCGCCGTCCCCGTTCTGGGGTCGGGGCGGTCGCCGGTCATTCTTCCGGTCGCCAGTGGCGACCCGAACGGCAGGATTCGAACCCTGCATGGCGCGTCGGCCGTGATGAAAGCGAGCCGACAACAGGAGATGACGATGGAACCGACCCCCGAGCAGACTGCGTTCATGGCCAAGAACTGGCGCGATCTCATCCGTCCTCGGACGCTGGAGATCGAGGAGCGCTCGGACACCTACGGCAAGTTCAGCTGCGAGCCGCTCGAGCGTGGCTTCGGCACGACGCTCGGCGTCGCGCTGCGACGTATCCTGCTGTCGTCGCTCCAGGGCGCAGCGATCACGCACATCGCGATCGAGGGTGCGCTCCACGAGTTCACGGCGCTCCCGGGCGTCGTCGAGGATGTGACCGACATCATCCTCAACCTCAAGGAGACCCTGTTCAAGGTCGAGGCCGACAAGAGCTACACGGTCCGGCTCGACAAGCAGGGCGAGGGCGTGATCACCGCGGGTGACCTCGCGCTCGTCGATGGCGTCACCTGCCTCAATCCCGATCATCGGATCTGCACGCTGTCGAAGGACGGCAAGGTCGCGATGGAGCTGACGATCGCCACCGGCCGCGGGTACGCGCCGGCCGATCGCCACTCGACGGACCTCCCGGTCGGCACCATCGCGATCGATGCGCTGTTCTCGCCGATCCGCAAGGTCAACTTCATCGTGACCAACGCCCGCGTCGGTCAGCAGACGGACTACGACAAGCTCACCCTCGAGGTCATGGACCAACGGCTCGGTCCGCCCCGACGACGCCGTCGCGTACGCCGCCAAGATCCTCAAGGAGCAGCTCAACCTGTTCATCAACTTCGAGGAGATGGCAGAGCCGGTCGAGGCTCCGCGCGACGAGGTGGCCGAGAAGCCGTCAACGAGAACCTGTGGCGCACGGTCGACGAGCTCGAGCTGTCGGTGCGCTCGGCGAACTGCCTCCAGAACGCCAACATCAAGTACATCGGCGAGCTGGTCCAGAAGACCGAGTCCGAGATGCTCAAGACCAAGAACTTCGGCCGCAAGTCGCTGAAGGAGATCAAGGAGCTGCTCGCCGAGATGGGCCTGCAGCTGGGCATGAAGCTCGATAACTGGCCCGGCCCGAACCCGCTGAAGAAGCCCTGATCGGGCTTCCAGGCCTCACGAATCCCTGATTTCAGCGTTCACGCGCTGCTAGACCACCTACCGAAGAGATCGCCATGCGCCACCGTAACTCTGGCCGGAAGCTCGGCCGCAACAGCACGCACCGCTCCGCTCTGTTCAACAACCTGGTGACCTCGCTTCTGACCCATGGTCGGATCGAGACCACCGAGGCGAAGGCCAAGGAGCTGCGCGGGTTCGCCGAGGCGACCATCACCCTCGGCGTCTCGGTCCACGAGCTCGTGGCCAAGGGCGACCAGGCGACGCAGGCGGAGAAGGCCAAGATCGTTCACGCTCGCCGGCTGGCGCGCCTGACACTTCGCACGCCGGAGGCGGTCAGCCGGCTGTTCACCGAGATTGCGCCGCACTTCGCGACCCGCAAGGGTGGCTACACCCGCGTCCTCAAGACGCGCGTCCGCAAGGGCGACGCGGCTCCGATGGCGTTCATCGAGCTCGTCGGCCTCAACGGCCAGGCGTAAGCATCCCGCGCTCGGGCCGGTCTCCGGCTCCGTCGCGAAACATTCACGGAGTCGTGTGACGCCCGCCGCATAGGCGGGCTTTGTTTTGGCTATACAACCGGCGCCGACTTCGGCCATAACCGCCGCGCGCGCCTCCCCGCGCGTTCCTTTGCCTGGAGAGCTCATGCTTCGCACCTCGACCCTTGTCCTTGCCCTCTCGTGTTCCCTGTTCGCGGCGTGCCGCGACGATGGTGGCGGCGGCGGCGGTGGTGGTGGTGGTGTCGATGGGGCGCCGACCGGCGACGGAGGCCCGATCGCTTCGGACGTGACCATCCAGGAGATCCAGGCCGACGCGATGGCGGCCGGTACCCAGGTGTCGGTCAAGGGCGTCGTCGTCACCGCGATCGACAGCTTCGGCAACCGCACCGGCGATCTGTTCGTGCAGGAGCCGGGCGGTGGCGCGTTCTCGGGCATCAAGGTGTTCGGCGCGCCGCTCGATCAGGTCGCGCTCCTCGCGGTGGGCGACGTCGTCGACATCTCGAGCGCGGTCAAGGACGAGTTCGCGCTGACGGCTGACATGAGCGGGCGCACCGTGACCGAGCTCAAGCCCATCGAAGGCGGCGCCATGGTGATCACGAAGCTGAGCCCGGGCACGGTCCCCGCGCCTGCGACCGTCGACGCGGTCGCGCTCGCCGCCATGGACCGCCCGACGCGTGAGGCCGAGTACGAGAAGTGGGAGGGCGTCCTGGTCTCGCTCACCAACGCGCGCCAGACCCGCGCGATCTTGCCGTTTGGCTCGACCCCGGGCCCGGACTCGACCGAGTTCCGCACCACCGGGTTCGCCCGCGTGCAGTCGGCACTGGTCGAGCTGCCGACCACGTCCGTGCTCGGCACTTGCTACGCCAGCATCACCGGCGTTGGTGACTACTTCTTCAACGACCTGGTGATCCCGCGCAGCGCGGCCGACCTGGTCACCGGCGGCACCGGCTGTCTCCCGCTCGCGACCTCGGTGGTCGAGATCCAGACCTCGACCGTGGTCCCCGAGCTGGTCAACCTGACCAACGTGTTCGTGACGGCGCGCGACGACATCGGTGGCAACAAGGGCTTCTGGGTCGCCGACGCGCTCCAGGGCGCGGCCAGCAACGGCGTCTACGTCTACACCGGTAACACCGGCGCGGCGACCAACCCGGCGCTGCCTCCCGACGCGGCCCTCGTGATCGGCGTGCGCGTCAGCATCGTCGGCAGCGTCGACGAGTTCGACCTCGGCGCGACGGGCGCGGCCCCGGTCGGCGACACCGTCACCGAGGTCGTCAACCCGATCATCTCGGGCATCACGGCCCCCGGCGCGGCGCCCACCCCGGCAGACCACCGCGACGGCCGGCACCCTCGCGACCATCGGCGCCGCCGGTGAGCCGTGGGAGGGCGTCCTCGTCCGCCTGCGCGAACGTCAAGGTCACCAACAACAACGCCGGCTCGGGCAAGGTCGAGCTGACCGACACCAACGGCATGACCGTCCTCGCCGACGACGAGTCGTTCGCGTTCAGCCCGCTGGCGTCGCCGGTCGTGGTCGATACCTGTTACTCGAACGTTCACGGGCGTGATGCACGTGCAGGTCAACGACGACGTGCGCACCATCAACCCCCGCAATGCGGGCGACATCGTCCTGGCGGCTAACCAGAACGCCTGCAACTGAGACTCTAGCGCACACGCGCACGCTGGTGATGCCGCCCCGGCCCTGATTCGCCGGGGCGGACTGCGTTTCGGCCCGGCCATCATGGGCCGCGTGTGGAGCTCAGCGCCGGTGCGCGGCGACACGGGGCGGCCGCGGGCGGGCCTCCCGTGCACCATCCGGCCGGACCGCGGAGCCCCGCGCGTCGCGGTGGCTGTTCGAGGCCGGCCAGCCTCGACGCCCTCGCTAGCCCGTCGCATGGCTGCCGGCGGCCTCTGGCCAAGGCGTCGGGACGTGCCGGCCGGCGACCCAGGGTCTCGGTGGGCTCCGGTGCGTGTCAGGGGGCCCTGGTACTCGAGGGGGGACATGAGTGGAGGGGGGCCTGCGAGTTATGGCGATCTGCTGGTGACCTCGGTGGTCGTGCTCGCCGCCGTGTGTGTGGCCGCGTTCGTGGTGGTCCGGCTGCTCGGACGCGCGCTGTCGACCGGCCGGGTGCGCGGCGCGCATCTGCTCGACGTCGTGGCGCGCGTGCCCCTCGAGCCGCGACGTTCGCTGTACGTGATCGAGGTGGCGGGCAAGACCCTGCTGGTCGGCACCAGCGAGATGGGGCTGTCCGTGCTGACCGAGCTCGACGGGGACGAGGTCCGCGCGCGGATGAGCACCCGGCCGTCGTTCGGGGACCTGGTCAAGCAAGCGTGGGGGCACCGGCGCGGGCTGCGCGACGGGCAGGGGGAAGCGGCGCCCGGAGCGGCGGTGCCGCTGCCACCGTCGGAGGCGCGCACGCCGGATGCCGTCCGCGAGCACGAGGGGGCCTGATCATGGGTGGGGATGGGGGGAGCCTGGCGCTGCTCGGGCTGGTCGCGGTGGTGCCGCTGGTCGCGCTGATGCTGACCAGCTTCGTGAAGGTGTCCGTGGTGCTGTCGCTGCTGCGCAACGCGCTCGGCGCCACCGACGCACCCTCGGGGCTGATCGTGATGGGGCTGTCGCTGGTGCTCACGGCGTTCGTGATGGCGCCGGTCGCGGTCGAGATGGTACAGGCCGCAGCGTCGGAGCCTGGGACCGCACCCCGGACCGTACCCGCACCGGGGACCGTTCCCGGGACCGCGCCCGCGCCCGCGCCCGCACCGGGGACCGTCCCCGGGACCGCGCCCCCGACAAGGACGTCAGCCGGGACGTCAGCCGGGACGTCAGCCGGGACGTCAGCCGGGACGTCAGCCGGGACGTCAGCCGGGACGTCAGCCGGGATCGGAACCGCGCCGGGGGCCGCAGCCGCACCCGTCGTGACCGCGCCGCTCGAGCTCGAGGCCGCGCTCCGCGCGCTGATGCCCGCGAGCCGCCACGCCGAACTCGCGCAGGTCGCGCGCGCGCTCGGGCCGCTCCGGCGGTTTCTCGCGCGCCACGCGGCAGAGCGCGATCGCGCGACGTTCGTCGAGCTCGCTGCGCGGATGGGCCACGCCGCCGCGCCGGACGAGCTGCGGGTGCTCGCGCCGGCGTTCCTCACCACGGAGCTGCGCGAGGCGTTCGCGATCGCGGTGCTGGTGTTCGTGCCGTTCCTCGTGCTGGATCTACTGATCGGGCTCGCGCTGGCCGCGCTCGGGCTGGCGACGACCTCGCCGCAGGTGGTGGCGCTGCCGCTCAAGCTGCTGCTGTTCGTCGCGGTCGATGGCTGGCGCCTCCTGGTCGACAGCCTGCTGCGGGGGTACGTGTGACGCACAACCTGGTGACGCTCCTCCGCGAGGGGTTCCTGCTGGCGCTGCTGCTCGCCGCACCGCTGCTGGTGGCCGCGCTGGTGGCCGGGGTGGTGTCGGGGCTGCTGACCGCGTTCACGCAGATCCAGGATCCAGCGCTCGGGGTGGTGCCGCGGGTCGCGGCGGTGGGCGCCGCGATCGTGGTGTTTGGGCCGTCGATCGCGCGGCAGCTCGCGGCGTTTGCCAGCACGCTGTGGCCGCTGGTGACCGCGATCGGCGCAGGGTAGGGCGTGGGCGCGTCGCCGGAGTCCCCGGTGTGGCTGCTGGTGCTCGCGGCGCGCGGGGCCGCCGCGGTGCTCGTGGTGGCCACGCTCGTCGGTGGCCTGCCGCGGCTGGTCATGCTCGGGCTGGCGGTCACCGTCGGGCTCTGGACCGCCACCCTGGCGCCGCTGCCGCCGGAGGTCGCCGTGTGGCTGGTGCTCGGGCGCGAGCTGGTGATCGGCGCGACGCTCGGCGTGCTGGCGGCGGTACCGCTGCTCGCCGCGGCGATCGCCGGGCGGCTGGTCGACCTCGCCGCGTCGCCCCAGCCGGGGCCGTACGGCGCGCTGTTCGCGCTGCTCGCGGCGGCGGTGTTCGTCGGCATCGACGGCCACGTCGCGGTGGTGGCGGCGATCCTCGACAGCCACCGCGCCATCCCGGCGCTCGCGACCGTCCAGCCGCGCGTACTGGCAGGGCTGGCCGGCCTGGTGCCCGCCGCGGTCGGGCTCGCGGTGCCGTGGCTGGTCACGGCGGCGGTCGTCCAGCTCGCGATCGGCGCGGGGCTCCGGGTCGCGGGGCGCACGGGCGCGGCGACCCCTGCGGCGGCCGCGGTGCCGGCGGCGCTCGTGATGATGACGGCCGCGCTGATCGCGAGCCTGGCGATCGCGCTCGCCGCACGGGTCCGCGGCGCGCTCTGAGAGGGTGTTTGGATATCAGGCGGTCTGCGCCTTGGCGACCCTTGGCTCGACGACCAGACGGACCGGCGAGGGCGGCGAGCGCGTCGAGGTGACGTACTTCATGTCATGACGGCCAGTCAGCGCGGGCGCGTGGCCGCGATGATCTCGGCGAGGCGCGGCCAGTGCGCGGCCGGGACCGGCCCGTCGGCGTCCGCGAGGGCCGCCGCGAGCGCCGGGTCGTGGTGGACCGGGACGGCGAGCCGGCGCGCGAGGGCGAGTAGCTGCGTGGCCGTCGGGCCGGCGCCGCGTGCCGTTCGACGGGGCACCGGCTGCCGCGCGGGCTCCCACGCGATCGCGACCGCGAGCCCGTCGCCGAGGAGCAGCACCGCCGCGGTGGCTACCGCCGCGCGCGGTGTGGAGGGCGCACGGGTGCCCGCGCGTTCGGCGCGCGCCCGGCGCCAGCGCGGATCGGCGCCGCTCAGGCGCTCGTCCTCGCGGCGCTCGGTGGCCGTCATGAACAGCGCGCGCGCGAGCTGGCCGTGGCGGACCACCGCGTCGACCACGCCCACCGCGATCCACGCGATCGCGAGCGCCACGCCGAACCCGCGCAGCAGGGCCATCGCGCCAGCCGGCGCCTCGCCGCCGCCCGCTGCCGCGGTGCCCAGCGCGGCGAGCTGCGGCGCGGCCCACCACAGCCAGCCGACGGCGACGCCGCCGATCAGCGCGATCGCTGCCAGCTCGAGGCCCGCGCGGGCGGCGCGCGCCGCCGGCAGCCGTGCGCGCCCGGCACGTGGCGGCGCGGCAGCCACGGGGCGCGCGTCTGGATCACGTGGGCGGCGAGGGCGGCGAGCCCGATCGTGGCGAGCGCGGGGAGCCCGAGCGTGAGCACCGCGCGAGCCGCGGCGCCCGGCGCGAGCGCGGCGGCCTCCGCCGCGACGACCGCGGCCAGCCACGCGCCGAGCCGGGCGACCAGCGCGCGGCCGAGCACGGCGATCGCGAGCATCGCCGCGGCGCAGGCCACACCCCCGACCAGCAGCGGGCTCACGGCGGTCAGCCCGGCCGCCCGCGCGAGGGCGCGGCGACGTGCAGACGGCGGGAACGGGCGGAGCTCGGCCATGGCGATGCGGCGCGCCCGAGCGTACCTCGCCCGGGCGGTCCGCGACGCCGATCAGGGCCGGGTGGTACCGTCCGCGCGTGGATCCCGCCGCCAGCGCGTTGGTCGAGGTCGCGGTGACCCTCGCGGTCCCCGGCCGCTACCACTACGCGGTGCCGCGCCACCTCGCGGGCAAGGCCGTGATCGGCGCGCGCGTCCTGGTCCGGTTCGGCGCCCGCAAGGTCACCGGCGTGGTCGTGCGCGCGAACACCGCTGCCCCCGAGGGTGTGCGTCCGATCGAGATCAGCGAGGTCCTCGACGACGAGCCCGCGCTGTCCCCGGAGCTGGTCGAGCTGTGCCTGTGGATGGCCGACTACTACGAGGCGCCGCCCGGCGAGGCGATGCGTGTGGCGCTGCCCGCGGGCAGCGGCGTCGGCGCCAGGAGCGTGTACGGCTTGACGGCGCGCGGGCGCGAGGTCGCGGACGGGGAGGGTGCGGCGCTGCCGGCCAAGCAGAGGGTGATGCTGGTCCGGCTCGCGGACGCGGACATGCCGGTGGCCGGCGCGAGCGACGCGGTCAAGCGAATCATCGACGCGCTCGTCACGCACGGGCTCGCCGAGGTCCGCGATCAGCGCGCGATCTCGCGCGTCCGGCTCAAGCGCGAGCGCGTGGTGCGGCTGGTCGGGGAGCTCGCCGCGGCGCGGGCGGCGTGTGGGCGCGCGCCCAAGCGGCTGTTCGTGGTCGAGGCGCTCGCGGCGCCCGCGGCGGCCGCGCACGGCGGCGCGCTGCCGATCGACGTCCTCGAGCAGCAGGTGCCCGGCGCCAGGGGCGCGGTGCGCGAGCTCCTCAAGGCCGGCCTCGTCGAGGTGTTCGATCGCGAGCGGCCGATCGAGGCGGTGACCACCGGCGCCGACATGCACGTCAGCGGGCCGCCGCAGCTGACCGGCGAGCAGGCTCACGCCGTCGGGGTGATCACCGATGCGCTGCTCGGGCGCACCCCGGCCACGGCAGCCGACGCCACCTCCAACGTTGCGGCGGTGTCCCCGGGCGAGGTCGCGTCGGTGGCTCTGCGCCGCACGTTCGCCCCGTTCCTCTTGCACGGCGTCACGGGCAGCGGCAAGACCGAGGTCTACCTGCGCGTGATCGCCGAGGCGCTCGCCGTCGGCCGGACCGCGCTCGTGCTGGTCCCCGAGATCTCGCTGACCCCGCAGCTCGCCGCGCGGTTCCGCGGGCGGTTCGGAGATCAGGTCGCGATCCTCCACTCCGGCCTGACCGAGCAGGCGCGGTTCGGCGAGTGGTCGCGGCTGCGGCGCGGCGAAGCGCGGATCGCCGTGGGCGCGCGGTCGGCGGTGTTCGCGCCGCTCACCGATCTCGGCGTGGTCGTCGTCGACGAGGAGCACGACGGCTCGTACAAGCAGGACGAGGGCGTCAAGTACCACGGGCGCGATGTCGCGCTCGTCCGGGCGCAGCGGGCCGGCGCGGTGTGCGTGCTCGGCTCGGGCACGCCCAGCCTCGAGAGCGCCACCCACGCGGAGAAGGGCACCTACGGCAAGCTCGTGCTGACCGAGCGGCCGATGTCGCGCCCGATGCCGAGCGTCGAGATCATCGATCTGCGGACGCACCTGCCGGACCCCGACGGGTTCCTGTCCGCGCCGCTGCGCACGGCGATCGCCGAGACCCTCGCGGCCGGTGACCAGACGATCCTGTTCCTCAACCGGCGCGGGTTCGCGACGTTCGTGCTGTGCCGCTCGTGCGGCCACGCGTTCCGCTGCCCGAACTGCTCGGTGTCGCTGACCTACCACCGGCACAACGATCGGCTGAGCTGCCACTACTGCGTGCACCAGGCGCGCGTGCCCGATGCGTGCCCGAGCTGTCACGCCCGGGACACGATCGAGCGCAAGGGGCTCGGCACCGAGAAGGTCGCCGCTGCCGTGGCCACCGCGTTCCCGCAGGCGCGGGTCGCGCGGCTCGATCGCGACGTCGCCAGCGGCTCGAAGATCGAGGCCGTGCTGTCGAAGGTCGCGCGCCGGGAGGTGGACGTGCTGGTCGGCACCCAGATGGTGACCAAGGGCCACGACTTCCCGGGCGTCACGCTGGTCGGCGTCCTGTGCGCGGATACCGGCCTCAACATCCCGGACTTCCGCGCCTCGGAGCGCACGTTCCAGCTGCTCGCCCAGGTCGCGGGCCGGGCGGGGCGCGGGGATCGCCCGGGCAAGGTGCTGATCCAGACCTACCGGCCCGGGTCGCCCGCCGTGGTCGCGGCGGCTGCCCACGACTACGCGATGTTCTACGCGGCCGAACTCGCGGAGCGCGAGGAGCTCGGCTACCCGCCGTTCGGGCGCCTGATCGCCGTCCGCATCGACGGCGCCGACGAGCACGAGGTGGCCGGGGTGGCCCAGCGGCTCGCCGAGATCGCCGAGGGGGTGGCCCGCCGCCCCGATGTCAGCACCACCGGCGCCGAGGTCGAGATTCGCGGGCCCGTGCCGGCCCCCCTGGCGCGGCTCCGGGGGCGGTCGCGGTGGCAGATCTGGCTGCGCAGCGCCGACCGGCACGCCCTGCGGCGGGTCGCCCGCAGCCTGACCACCGTCGAGGTCGCGAGCACGGTGCGGGTCAGCCTCGACGTCGACCCGCTGTCGTCGCTGTAGGGGACGGGGACCGTTGTATACTCGGCGCCTCCGCCGGGGAGTCGCGTGTTGGAACCGTCGTCCACCCAGCCTTGTGTCCTGATCGTCGCCGACCCGCCTCGGACGGCGGCGCTGGTCGGCGCGCTCGCCGAGCCGCTCGCCCAGGGCGCGCTCGACGTGCTGACCAGCACCGGTGGCGACGACACCATCGATCTGTTCGAGGCGCGGCGGCCCCAGGTCGTGGTGGTCACCGCCACCCTCGCGGACGGCGACGCCGCGGCGCTCGTCGAGGCGCTGCGGGGCATGGTCGCGCCGGGCCTCGTGGCGATCGTGCTGATCGGCGACGAGACCGGCCCGGTCCGCTCGCTGCTCGATGCGACCGAGATCAAGCCCGAACGGTTCGTGATCGCCCCGCCCGCCGTCAACGCGCTCCGCTACGCGGTGGGGACCTCACTCGAGACTGTCCGCGCGGCCCGCGCGGCCGCGGCACCTGCGATCCGCGCCGCATCGCGCGACCCCGCCGACGAGGATACCTCGCGGCGCTCGCGCCGGAACGCGGTGCAGGACTCGATCGTGCTCGAGGAGACGGACAGCCACGGCGACGAGGCCGATCCGCTGCCGCCGCCGATCCAGATCCGCCCGCGGATCCACGCGCCGCCACTCGATGCCGAGCCGTCGCCGGTGGGGGCGTGGAAGCCCGGCAACACCGCCGCGCTGATCGACGAGGCCGGCGAGGTGATCGGCGCCGCGTCGGGCACCGCCTCGCGCCTCCACCAGCTGGCGGCGGCCGACGGGCGCGCAGGCGCCGCGGGAGGCGCGCACAAGACGGTGACGTCGACGGGTCCGTTACCGGGCGCCACCGCGCCCGAGCCCCGGCCGCCGGCCCACACCGACGAGGCGCCGGCCGCGAGGGGCGGCTGGGTGGCGCCGGCCGCGCGCGAGCCCACGCTGGTGATCGGCGATGGACCGGAGGGCGACGGCCTCGACGGTGCCAGCCCGCTCGCGATCCCGTCCGCCGTGACCGCGACGCCGGTCAGAGCGGGCGCGCAGGCCGCGAATGTCGTCGACGAGTGGGCCGGGACGCTGCCGCTCGCGCAGCTCATCGAGCGCTCGGTCCGCGCCTCCCAGGCCCGCGACCTCGACGCGTTCGACGACGCCATGGTGCTCGGCGACGACGCGCCCCCGCCCTCGCGCGACGCGCAGTTCGACGTGCTCGCCGACCTGCCCGGCATGGAAGACGAGACGCCGCCGCCGCGCGCCCACCCGGCCGAGGTCGCGGCCGACGTTACGGCCGAGGTCGCGGCCGAGGTCGCGGCCGAGGTCGCGGCCGATCATGGCCGGCCGCCTCAGACCCGTGACTTCGCCCGCCAGCTGCGCGCGAAGATGTCGATGATGGCGCAGCGCCTGTTCCAGGGCGCCGGCGACGCTCCGGCCGGGCCCGCGGTCGATCTCGCCCCCCGGCACGATCACCACACCGAGATCGATCTCGCGTCCCTCGCCGAGGAGCCCGTGCTCGATCGCGGCGTCACCGAGATCGAGGCGCGCGCGGTCGTGCGCACCGGGGATGGCCGCGATGCCACCACCGCGCCCGGCACGTGGGACAGCCAGATCCGCGAGCGTGGGCTGCCCGACACCGGCGAGGTCGTGCGCGGGCTGTCCGACACGGCGATGCTACTCGCGAAGATGTTCGCGCAGGGCTCGACGGGGCGGGTCGGGTTCCGCCGCGGCGACGCCGAGAAGGTGATCCACTTCGATCAGGGGCGCCCGGTGTTCGCGTCGTCGAGCGAGGTCCGCGATCGCATGGGCGAGTTGCTCGTGCGCGAGGGCAAGATCACCGCGGCGCAGTACGAGCGCTGCCAGGGCATGGTCGCGGAGTCCGGCCGCCGGATGGGCGAGATCCTCGTCGACCTCGGCTACATGAAGCGGCGCGAGCTGCTGCCCGCCGTGCGCCGCCACGTCGAGGACATCATCTACTCGCTGTTCAGCTGGGACCGCGGCACCTACCACATCGTCGGTCGACGCGACGCCGTGCGCAGAGCGGATCCGGCTGTCGCGGCACCCCGCGGCGCTGATCCTCGAAGGCGTGCGCCGCAAGCTCGATCGCCCCACGCTCGAGCGCCTGCTCGGGCCACCCTCGACGGTGATCGAGGTTCCGGATCGCGAGCGCCTCGGCGGCATCATCAACCTCGGTGACCTCGCGCCCGAGGAGCGCGGCGCGCTCGCCGCGTTCGACGCGCAGGCGGACCTCGCCACCGTGGCCCGCGGCGCCGGCGTCGACGTCGCGGACGTGCTGCCGCTCGCGTGGGGCCTGTGCGTGCTCGGCCTCGCGACCGCGCGTCGCACCGACACCGAGGTCCCCGACGACAACACCGCGCTGGTCGGCGAGACCGACCTGGTGATCGATCGCGAGCGCGTCCGCGCGCGCTGGCAGCTGGTCGCCGAGGCTGACTACTTCGCGCTGCTCGGCGTGCGCCGGGACGCCACCGCGTTCGAGATCCGCCGCGCCTACCAGGCCGCCCGTCGCGACTTCGCCCCCGACGTGTTCCCTCACGATCTGCGGCGCGAGCTCGCGCTCGAGCTCGACGACATCAACAACGTGATCGACGAGGCGTTCCGCGTGCTGCGCGACGACCGGCTGCGCCAGACCTACCTGTCCAACCTGTTCGAGTAGGCGCGCGTAGTGTGGTAGACCGCACGGCGATGCGCGTCGTGTTCATGGGGTCGCCCGAGTTCGCCGTCCCGTGCCTGCGCGCCCTCGCGGCTCACCACGAGGTCGCGCTCGTCGTGTCCCAACCCGACAAGCCGGCCGGGCGCGGGGGGCAGCTCGCGGCGCCTGCCGTCAAGACCTGCGCGCTCGAGCTCGGCCTGCCGGTGCGCCAGCCGACGTCCGCCCGCACCGGCGAACTCGCCGCGGCGCTCGCCGCGAGCGGTGCCGAGCTGGCGGTGGTGGTCGCGTACGGCAAGATCCTCCCGAAGGCGGTGCTCGAGGCGCTGCCGCGCGGCTGCCTCAACGTCCACGGCTCGCTGCTGCCGCGCTATCGCGGCGCGGCGCCGGTGCAGTGGGCGGTGATCAACGGCGACCCGGAGACCGGCGTCGCCATCATGCAGCTCGACGAGGGCATGGACACCGGCCCCGTGCTCCTCGAGCGGCGTGTGACGATCGATCCGCACGAGACCTCGGGCGAGCTGCTCGCGCGGCTGGCGCCGATCGGTGCGCAGGCGCTGCTCGAGGCGCTGACCGCGATCGCGGAGGGCCGCGCCCACGCGGTGCCGCAGGACCACGCCGGGGCGACCCACGCCGCCATGCTCGACAAGACGCATGGCCACATCGACTTCACGCAGCCGGCGCGCGCGCTGGCCGCCCGGATCCGCGGCGTCGATCCGTGGCCGGGGGCGCAGGCGCTCCACCGTGGCCAGGTCGTCAAGCTGTTCCGCGCGGTGGACCGGGGGCGCCCGCCGGGCACCGAGGTGCCGGGCACGGTGGTGGCGATCGACGACGCCGGCCTCCACGTCGTGTGCGGCGAGGACCTCGCCGTGATCCGCGAGATCCAGGCTCCGGGCCGCAAGCGCCTGACCGCGGCGCAGTTCGCGGCCGGGCGCGGGATCGCCGTCGGCGACGTGCTGCGCCAGCCGGTCCTGGAGCCCGCCGTGGTGTCGAGATGAGCCGCGGCGCGGGCGTGACCATCGGCGCGCGCGAGGTCGCGCGGCGCGTGCTCGACCGCATCGACAAGGACAAGGCGTGGGCCACGCCCGCCCTCGACGGCGAGCTCGCGCGCGCCGGCCTCGAGGATCGCGACCGCCGGCTCGCCGCCGAGCTGGTCTACGGCGTGCTGCGCCACCGCCGCCGCCTCGATCGCGCGCTCGCGGCGCACACCAAGCTCGGCAAGACGCCGCCCAAGGTGCTGACCGCGCTGCGGGTCGCGGCCTACCAGCTGGTGTTCCTCGACCGCGTCCCACACTACGCCGTGATCGACGACGCGGTCAGCGCGGCGCGCGCGCTCGGCGGCACGCCCCTCGCCGGGTTCACCAACGCGGTGCTGCGCAAGCTCGCGGACGGCGGCGAGCCGGCGTTGCCCGAGAGCACCGATCCGCTGGTCCGCCTGGAGATCGCGTACTCACTGCCGAGGTGGATTCTCGACGAGCTGTCCGCGGCCTGCCGTGACGGCGTGCCGACGCTGACCTCGGTGGGGGACCCGGACGTGCGCGGCGCGCAGGCGGCGGCGGTGGCCGGAACCGCGGCGGCCGATGCGGTCGCGATCGCCGACCTGGAGCCGGTGGCGGTCGCCGGTGCCGTGATCGACGCGCGCGCGGACGCGGCCGATGCGGTCGCGATCGCCGGCCTGGCGGCGGCGACCGCGGCAGCGGATGCGGTGGGGGTTGCCGGCGACGTGACCCGCCCGCAGGCGGTGACCGTCACGCCGGGCGACCGGCACACGGCCCTGTCCGCGCTCGCGGAGGCGTTCGCGCGGTCGGCGCCGATCGTCGCGCGCGTCAACCGCCTGCGCGCCACGCGCGATGCGGTCGCGGCCGAGCTCGAGAAGGCGGGCGTGCCGAGCGCGCCGATCGCCGCCGCGCCGATGGCGCTGCGCCTCGAGGGCCTCGGGGATCCGGCGAAGAACGCCGCGTTCATGGCGGGCCGCTGGACCGTGCAGGACACGGGCGCCCAGTGCGTCGCGATCGCCGCCGCGCCGCGCCCGGGCCTGCGGATCCTCGATGCGTGCGCCGGCGTGGGCGGCAAGTCCACCCACCTCGCCGAGCTGATCGACGACGCCGGCCAGATCGACGCAGCCGACCTCTCGGTCACCAAGCTCGGGCTGCTCGCGCAGACCGCATCGCGCCTTGGCCTGCGCTCGATTCGCACGATCACGTGCGACCTGCTCGATCCGGCCGCGCCCCTCGCCGCCGCCTACGACCTGATCATCCTCGATGCGCCGTGCTCGGGGCTCGGCGTGCTACGCCGCCACCCCGACGCGAAGTGGCGCCTGCAGAGCGCCGATGTCCCGCGGCTCGCGCAGCTGCAGCGCCAGCTCCTCGATGCCGTGCTGCCGCGGCTCGCGCCCGGCGGCACGCTGGTCTACTCGGTGTGCACGTTCACGCGCGCCGAGGGCCCCGAGCAGATCGCGGCGCTGGTCTCGCGCAGCGGGCTCGAACTGGTCGAGGAGCACCGCACGTGGCCGCCCGAGGCCGACGCGTTCTACCTGGCGCGCCTGGTCCGTCCGCTCGCATAGCAGACCCCGTTCAGGACCGTGCGCGTGTCAGGTGTCACATGCTCGTACACGTGCACGACGGTGGGGACTGCTGGTGCACGCGGACCGACGCCAACCCCAGCGGACCAGCCGTTCAGCATCACCCCGGTTCGTGGCACGTGCACGTCTCACGTGCACGCGGGGAGGGCTCAGATCACGCGCGCGCCGGCATCGAGGGCGGCCTGGCCGCGGCGGCGCATCTCCGCGATCGTCGCGGCGTAGTCCGGTGTGCCGAACACGCCCGAGCCGCTGACGATCACGTTGGCGCCCGCCGCGCAGACCTCGGCGATGTTGTCGAGCTTGATGCCACCATCGACCTCGATGTCGACGTCGAGGCCCCGCGCGTCGAGCATCTGCCGCAGGCGGCGGATCTTGCCGAGCTGGCTCGGGATGAAGCTCTGCCCGCCGAACCCCGGGTTGACCGACATGATCAGCACCTGCGCGACGTCGCCGAGCACGTACTCGATCGCCTCGAGCGGGGTGGCCGGGTTGAGCACCACGCACGGCTTCTTGCCGAGGTCGCGGATCTGGCCGAGTGTGCGGTGCAGGTGGACGGTGCCCTCGACGTGGACGCCGATGATGTCGGCGCCGGCCTTCGCGTAGGCGGCGACCCAGCGTTCGGCGTTCTCGATCATCAGGTGGACGTCGAGGGGCAGGGTGGTCGCCCGGCGGACGGCCTCGATCACGATCGGGCCGATCGTCAGGTTCGGCACGAAGTGGCCGTCCATGACGTCGACGTGGACGTAGTCCGCGCTGCCGATCGCGCGGACCTCCTCGGCGAGTCGGCCGAAGTCCGCGGACAGGATCGAGGGCGAGATCTTGGCCAGCACGCGCGCACGCTAGCACGCACGGCCCGCGCCGGCGGCCGCTCAGTAGCCGGCGAACAGGTCGGTCAGCCGCACGTCGAGGGCGGTCGCCACCTTGAACAGCGATGACACCGACGCGCTCGACTCGGCGCGCTCGATCTGGGAGAGCAGCGACACCGACAGGTTGGTCCGGCGGGCCATCTGCTTGAGCGTGAGTCCGCGCGACTTGCGGAGGTCGCGGATCTGGCGGCCGATCGCGGCGTGGAGCTCGTCCTCGCGCCGGAGCACGAGCCCCTTCTTCTTCGCGATCCGCGTGACCACCTCGCGGAACTCCTGCGGAGTGAAGGGCTTGTGGATGTACGCCGACACCTCGTGCTGGATCGACGCCGAGGCGGTCTCCACCGACGGATAGCCGGTCAGGATGATGACCGCGATGTCGTCGTCGACGCTGCGGATCTGCTGGAGCAGATCGAGCCCCGAGATCTTCGGCATCATCAGATCGAGGACGACCAGGTGGAACACCTCGCCCCGGATCCGCTCGACGGCGAGGGACGGATCGGCCAGCGTCGTGACCTCGAACCCTTCGGATTGCAGGAAGTCCTGCAGGTACTCGCGGATGTCTTGCTCGTCATCGACCACGAGGACCGACAACTTCGAAGAGGTTCGTAGTGGCACCGCGCCCGCAACCATGATCCCTCCACGTTACGCCCAAAAAACACCCGACGAAGAAAACCCGCGGAGACGGTGCAAGGTCTCCGCGGGTCAGTTAGTCGGGGCGACAGGATTTGAACCTGCGACCCCTTGGTCCCGAACCAAGTGCGCTACCAGGCTGCGCTACGCCCCGCGACTGGCGCTTAGGTATCAAGCCAGCGTCGACCCTGTCAACCCTCAGTGACGCAGGACCGGCAGCATCAGGTGGACTCCGATCTCCGCGAACGCCCCGATCTCGCTGGCGGCCCCGATCCGGGCGTAGGGGGTGATGCCCACGAACGCCCACATCCCCACGCTCCCGCCCATCCGGGGGTGCTCGGTGGGGGCGAGTTCGACCAGGGGACCCGCCGACAGGCCCACGAGGATGCCGCGGCCGGGCTGGCCACCTCCGCCCACCCGGGTCCCGACCACCGCGTCCAGCCACAGTCGCCCTCCTGCGCGCTCCGTCCACAGGGTGGCGCCGAGCGCGCCGCCGCGGACGGCGAACGAGGAGGCCTCGCGCACCACCAGGACGGCGGCCACGCCTCCCACCGTGGAGTCCGACGCGCCGTCCACGCGTGCCGCGGCGCCGGTCGGGCCGAGCCACACGTACGTGCCATCGAGGTCCGCGCTGTCCCGGAAGCCTGCGGGCCCGACCGTGGGGGGGCTGCGGCGGGGCGGCGGGTCCGGGATCACGACCGGCTGGGCGGCCGCCACGCCCATCAACGTTTCCGCGGCGACCCCCAGCGCCACCGTCGCCGCGAGCGTGCGTGCGAGGGTGCGTGCGAGAGTGCGCCGCCTGGGGCCTGGCCCGGGGCTCTGGGAGTGCGCTCCCCGGTCGAGCGTCCCCCGTTCCTGATCTTGTGCGCGCAACCGTGTATGATCACAGCTCGAACGACGCGAGCGTGGGGCGGGCACGGTGCTTGCTTTCGCATCCTCCACCGTGAGGCCGCAGCCCCACACCCCGGCGGTGCACGCGTCCCTTTCAGGCGAGATGTCGAACTTGGCCATCCAGCGCAACGCCTCGGTCGGAGCGGGCGCAATGCTATCACCCGGCATGCACCCGGACTATGCGCTCGTCCGGGCGCTGCCGCTGTTCGAGGGGGTCGGCAACGACGACCTCGCCCACGCGATGTCCCAGGGCGGGATCTCCCTGCGCCGGCTCGAGCGCGACATGTTCGTGCTCGATCCGATCAGCCTCGCGAACGGCGCCCCGGCGCCGATCATTCATGTCGCGCGCGGCCAGGTCGCCGCCGCGGTGTTCACCGAGCACGGGCTGACCGAGCGGCGCGCGCAGCAGATCGCCCACGAGACCGCCTCCAAGGAGGAGCGCGAGGATGAGTCGCTGCTCAAGCCGGCGCCGCTCGCGCGGATCGCTCTCAAGAACGTCGCGCTGTTTCTCGAGCACGACCTGTTCAACTCGGGCGCGCTGTCCGCGTCGCGGGGCCAGCCGATCGCGTTCTACACCACCGCACCGTCAGTGCTCGTCGTGATCGATCACCGCTGGATCGCCGAGCTCGCGGTCCGGTTCCCGGTGTTCGAGACCCGCCTCCGCCGCGCGCTGTCGGTGGCGAAGGAGCGGCTGGCGTGGGTGTCCGGGGTCAAGCAGGAGCTGCTCGACTTCTTTGTTCGCCAGGGCATCAGCGTGTCGGGCGAGATGGTGCGCGTGCGCCAGCTCGACCTGTGCATCGACTGCAAGCTGTGCGAGGAGGCGTGCGAGGACCGCTACGGCGCCCGCCGGCTGACCCTCGGCGGCTACCAGCTCGGGATGCTCGACTTCGTCTACACATGCCGCACGTGTACCGACCAGCGCTGCATCGATCCGTGTGCGTACGACTCGATCAAGTACGACGAGAAGCGCAAGGAGGTCGTGATCAACGAGGCGACCTGCACCGGGTGCACCGCGTGTGCGCAGAGCTGCCCGTACGGCGCGATCGACATGATCGAGGTCGAGCCCGACGCCCCGACGTTCAAGGAGGACTTCAAGCTCCGCCTCGACAAGAAGGGCTCGCTGACGTTCGGGCCGGGCACGCCGCGCGTTGCCCGCGCGCGCCGGATCGCCAACAAGTGCGACCACTGCGCATCCTACGGTGACCAGGCGTGTGTGTCGGCGTGCCCGACCGGCTCGCTGATCGAGGTCAACGCGTACGACCTGTTCCGCGAGCGCGCGCCCAAGCTGCCGGCGCTCGCCGCCGCGGGGTACGACCACGACCTCGCGCGCAAGGACAAGCGCGAGCTGCTGCCCGTGATGCCGTTCACCGAGGGGCTCGCCGTGCGCTCGGGCGGGATCGCCAAGGTCAAGCGCGGCCGCTACGCGCCGCTGCTGATGTGGATGCTCGGGATCTTCGCGTTCCTGGTCGCGTGCGGCGAGGTGCTGCTCCGCCACTACGCGCCGACGATGTCGTACCTGTTCTCGCAGGTGGCCGCGCGCCCCGAGTATGCCGACGTGCCCGTCGAGCTGATCGTCGAGAAGGTCGTCTACCGGTGCGGCGACCAGCTGTCGACGTACTGCGGCCTGGTCGGCACGGGCATGATGCTGGTGGCCGCGATCTATCCGATGTTCCGGCGCATCAAGGTGTTCCGGTGGCTGGCCTCGAACACGATGTGGTTCGACTTCCACCTGATGGCCGGGACCGTGGGCCCGATGTTCATCGCGCTCCACTCGGTGCTGCGCCTCGACTCGTGGGTGTCGGCCGCGTTCTGGAGCATGGTGATCGTCGTCGTCAGCGGGTTCCTCGGGCGCTACCTCTACACGCAGGTCCCCGGCCTCTCGAGCGGCGTCGAGCTCGAGGAGCTCGATCACGAGCGGTTCTTCCAGCAGCACCGGCCGTACTTCACCGTCGGGATGGCCGAGATCGACCGCGAGCTCGCCGTGCAGCGCGCGGCCGCCCAGGTGGTCGGTCGTTCGCCGAGCATGCTGCGCGCGCTGTGGTGGTTGATCTTCCAGGACATCGGCAAGGTTCCGCGCACGTGGGCCCGCCGCGGCCGGCTCAAGCAGCTTGGCGTCGACCGCCGGACCCGGGGGCTGCTCGCGCGGCGCGCGGGGCGGATGATCGTGATCGCGCGGCGGCAAGTTGTCGCACCAAAGGCGCAGCTGCTCCTCAACTCGTGGAAGAAGGTCCACGTGCCGTTCACGGTCCTCCTGACCGGGTTCTCGATCGCTCACATCTACATCTCCTGGTCGCGTGCGGGCTGGTAACGCTGCTACGCTGACGGTGATGCAGCGGATCTCGCTCGCGATCTCCGTCGTGATGGGATTGCTGCTGGCCATGCGCGGCCAGGCGGCGGCGGACGACTTCTTCTCGAGCTCACCGGGCCCGCTGTCCCAGAGCCACGCCACCCTCGACACCAAGGATCAATGCAACGCCTGTCACGTCGACGGCGCGCGCGAGGTCGCGGACCAGAAGTGCCTGGGCTGTCACGACCACCAGGACCTCGCGGGGCGGATCAACGCCGGCAAGGGCTTCCACGCGTCCTCGGCGGTCAAGGGCAAGCCCTGCAAGACCTGCCACGCGGATCACAAGGGCCGCGGCTTCGACATCATGGGCTGGAAGTCCGTGAAGGGCGGCGAGCAGAGCTTCGACCACGACCTGACCGGCTGGAAGCTCAACGGCAAGCACGCCTCCACCGACTGCAAGGACTGCCACAAGGCCAAGAACAAGGCCGGCCTCAAGACCTACATGGGCACGGACACGCTGTGCGGCTCGTCGGGCTGCCACGGCAACGACCAGCCCCACAAGTTCGAGCGGCGCGACATGCTCAAGTGCGAGCGCTGCCACACCGAGAGTGTGTGGAAGCCGGAGAAGCGGGTCCTCGACTTCAACCACGATGACCGCAAGGACGCGGGCATGCCGATCCTCGGCTCGCACCTCGACGTGTCGTGCACGAAGTGCCACCCCAAGGCGCAGTTCAACCTGCCGTTCCAGGACCCGGACAGCTGCGGCAACAGCGGCTGCCACAAGAGCACCCACGACGGCCACCTGTTCGGCAAGCGCGAGTGCGAGTGGTGCCACTCGCCCACGTTCAAGTCGTTCAAGCAGCGCTACGCGGCGGACATGCCGTTCTTCGACCACACCGCGCGCTCGCGGTTCAACCTCGGCGCCCACGCCAAGATCAAGTGCACCGACTGTCACACCCAGCAACTCGGCGAGGCCAAGCCGGTCGGCGCGTGCGAGCAGTGCCACGCCAAGGACAACGAGCACGGCGAGCGGTTCGCCGAGTACGGCTCGCCGCCCAGGTGCGGCACCTGCCACCCGACCAGCTCGTGGAAGCCCAACGCGTACAACCACGCCACGCGCGCCAAGTTCCCCCTGACCGGCAAGCACAACCAGATCACGTGTCGCGACTGCCACCGTGGCTCGTCGCCCAAGGACTTCGAGAAGCTACCGAGCGCGGCCTGCATGGACTGCCACGCCCACAAGAAGGTCCACGAGGGCAAGTGGAAGAGCGGCCAGTGCCTCAACTGCCACCAGGGCGCCGGCATGGTCGGCGTCAAGGAGGCGAAGATGACGGAGCTGTATCACGGCCCCGCGTCGAAGTTCCCGCTGGTCAAGGGCCACAAGAGCGTCCCGTGCGCGGACTGTCACACCGGCCGCAAGAAGGGCACGACCTCGTTCGAGCCCATCCCCACCGGCTGCGCGTCGAACACCAAGTGCCACGAGGACTCGCTGCACAAGGGGACGCTCAGCTCCGACTGCGAGGCCTGCCACAGCCCCGGCATCTGGGACGCGCTGCGGTTCGATCACGACCAGCCGTTCCCCAAGCCCCACAAGGGTGAGGTCGACGGCTTCCAGCTCAAGGGCGCGCACAAGGACAACAACTGCGAGTCGTGCCACCCGCAGCGCGACTATGTCGCCGCCGAGATCACGTGCGCGGCGTCGGGCTGCCACGCCGAGGACGATGCCCACAAGGGCCGGCTCGGCACGAAGTGCGAGCAGTGCCACGTCGAGACCGGCGACAACATCTTCAACCACAACTCGATGTCGAAGTTCCGCATCGACGGCGGGCACCTCCAGGTCACCTGCGCGGACTGCCACCCGTCGGTGACGTTCAAGCCGCGCCCCACCAACTGCGCCGGCTGCCACCCCGAGCCGGCGGTCCACCGCGGCCAGTTCGGCAACGCCTGCGAGCAGTGCCACTCGACGCGCACGTGGGAGGACATCAAGCCGCTCCATGACGTGGGCGACTTCGCGCTGCGCGGCGCCCACACCAACATCGCCTGCGAGCGCTGCCACCGCGACAACCGCCCGCTCGCGGGCTCCGGCAACCTGTGCATCAACTGCCACCGCCAGGACGACATCCACTCGAACGGGCTGTCGCCGCGCTGCGGTGAGTGCCACACCCAGTGGTCGTTCGCGCCGGCGCGGTTCGATCACAGCCGGGTTGGCTGCAACCTGACGGGCGTGCACCGCACCGTCGCGTGCTTCGACTGCCACCGGAACGGCAACTTCGCCGTGATCGCGCCGCAGTGCGTGAACTGCCACCGCGACGACGCGGTCGCGCGCGCCGGCCGCGGCGGGGGTGGCGCCGGGACCGATCCCAACAACCACATCACGCAGTCCGCGTGCGCGGGCTGTCACAGCCCCAACTCGTGGCTGCCGGCCCCGGTGTCGTACGGGCGGGAGTCCGTGTGTCGCTGATGCGCCTGCTCACGCTCGCGCTGGCGGCCCTCGCGCTCGCGCCGTCACCGGCCTTCGCGCGCAAGGCGCGCCCCGACGTCACGGCCGCCGAGGACGAGGACGACAGCGACGATGAGGCAGACGACGACAGCGAGGACGACGAGGACGACGAGGACGACGAGGACGACAGCGACGAGGACGATGACGACTTCGAGAAGCAGAACCTGTCGGGCAAGGACCAGGGCACGACCAAGAAGGCGAGCCTGTTCGAGAAGGACCGGTTCTTCGTCGACAAGGTCGACACCGAAAGCACCGAAGACCGCACCCTGATCCAGGGCAGTCTGTCCTCGAGCTCGTTCGCGTACACCGAGAGCGGCGGCGCCTATGGTCCGATGCTCGGCGACAACAGCGCGCGGTTCTCGCGGATGTTCACCGAGCTCCGGCTCCAGACCGACTTCCGCCACCTCCGCGGCGGCCGGTGGGAGGCGCGCGTGGATGCGCGCGCCCGCATGGTCAACACCCCGGAGAACGCGGTCGGCCTCGGCACCATCTCCGAGGACCCGACGCGGATCCAGTCCGGCTTCAACGGCACCAACGAGTACGACATCCGCGAGCTGTGGGTGTTCCGCCCCGGCAAGCGCAGCGACATCTTCCTGGGGCGCCAGTGGGTGGCCGACCTCGGCGCCGTGCGGTTCGACGGCCTGCGCGTCGACTACGCGAAGTCGCGCAAGGTCACGCTGATCGGGTTCGCCGGCCTGTTCCCGCTGCGCGGGTCGCGTTCGATCACCACCGACTACCAGCCGCTCAAGGACAACGACGGCAACTCCGCCGGGCGGTTCGTCGGGGTCGGCGGGTTCGGCGCCGCGTACCGGACGAGCAGCACGTACGGCGCGATCGGTGGCGTCGCGCTGGTCCCGGTCGCCGGCGAGCAGCCCCGGGTGTTCGCGACGTCGACGGGCTACTACCGGAGCGGCGCCGCGCTCGACATCTACCACTTCGCCCTCGTCGACGCGGTCGGTTCGCTGGGCGCGGGCCTGACCAACCTGTCGCTCGGCGCCAACTACAAGCCGAGCCCGCGGCTGCGCGTCACCGCGAACCTCAACCGCGTCGACGTCGACACGCTCGCGGTCCAGGCCAACGCGTTCCTCGCCGAGCCCGACCTGAGCCCGACCGGCGCAAGCGTGGTGCAGAACGAAACGTACTTCCGGCGGCTCGGCACCAACGTCGGCCGGGTCGGCGCGTCGGCGGGCCTCGGCGAACTCCAGCGGTTCGAGCTGTCGACCCAGGTCGCGTACCGCCACCGCCCGGGCGTCACGATCCCCGTGGGCGCGGGCGACACCACCTACACCCTCGACAAGGCCCAGGGCGTCGACGTCTACGCGGCGTTCACCGATCGACGCTCGATCGCGAACCTCCGCCTCGGCCTCGACGTCGCCCGCTCGTTCGGGATCGGGACCGTGGCGTTCCAGCGCAGCGAGGTGCTCGCGGTCCGCACGTTCGCCGCGCGCGAGCTGCGCAACGGCCACGGCGAGTGGGAGGCCGAGGTCAGCTACGCGTCCACCAAGGACTCGGCGGCCGGCACCACGTGCACGGAGATCCGGACCTGCTTCGGCTCCTCGAAGGGCACGATCCTGTCGGCCGGCGGCAACCTGTACTACCGGTTCAACCGGGACTGGTTCGCCCTCGGCAGCCTGTTCCTGTCGCGCCAGACGCTGACCACCAGCGCGAGCGGCACGCCGATGACCGACCCGACGGTGACCGGCGTGACGGGCTATTTGCGCGCGTCCTATCGGTTCTGACTTGCAGCGCAGGGCAGTGTTGGGCTTGGCCGCACTTTCCGCGAACGACCGGGAGACCACGACCGCGCGACTCTCGCGGGTGGGCGTCGACCTGCTCGCGCCTGTTCGGGCTCGCGCTCTGCGGGCCCAGTTCGAGGCCGATGTCTCGCGTTCGCATCGTGAGATCGCCGGCTGAACAATCCGTCGGCGTCGAGGCCAGGGTGAGACGAGACGGACGGGTTGCGCAGAAAGGTGGATACGTCGGAGGTGGCGAGGATCTTCGCGGTGCTTGACGCCAGCGGAGACCCTCATGAGCCCGACCATCGGACTCCCTCCGCCAGACCCGGAAATCCGCCTTGTCACGTCACACGTGTCCAGATTCAAGGGGGGGACCCCATCGACGTCCGGTGAGCGCGAAAATCATCGTGGGATCGATCTACGTGGCGCCCGAGCGGATCCGCGCCGAGCCCGCGTCCCCGTCGAGCGACTTCCACGGCGTGGGCATCCTGCTGTACGAGCTGGTGTGCGGCCAGGTGCCGTGGGATGGCCCGGTGCAGAAGATCCTGGCGGGCCACCTCGAGGAGGTCCCGCGCGCGCCGTCGTCGCTGGTCGAGAACCTGGACAGCGCGCTCGAGACGCTGATCCTGCGCGCGCTCGCCAGGCGCCCGGCCGAGTGCCTCGAGGACATGGCGGCGTTCATCTACGAGCTGCGCACCGGGATGG
This sequence comes from Kofleriaceae bacterium, assembly GCA_964203225.1. Taxonomy (GTDB): domain Bacteria; phylum Myxococcota_A; class Polyangia; order Haliangiales; family Haliangiaceae; genus JABFXX01. The sequence goes on along the minus strand of CAXNMK010000018.1, from coordinate 52,810 downwards.
AGATCAACGGGATGTCGCGGCGCGCGCTCGGCTCCGCCAAGCGCGTGGTGATCGAGCAGCGCGGCGACAACCCGCTCGACGGCTGACGCGCCCCGCTGCGCAGATCGTGCGCGTGCGCGCCGCGCCATCGGGTGTGGCTCTCATCCTGATCACCGGGCACTCTACTCCATGATTTCAGAAACTTGAGCCACTCCGACGGACTTCTCATGCACGAAGCGGTGACGTTCCTCGTCGTGACATCCGCGCCCTTGCTCAGGACGAGATCCACGCCCGCGCCATCGCGCGGGCGGATGTCAAGTCATCGATGCTACTCGATCAAAATGAGTGGGAAGTGCGCAAGTGTACGAAATGTACGCAGAATTTTACGGGATTTGCACAACGGTTCTTGCAGAGTGAAGGTCGTTTCTCCTAGTCTGGTGGGTGATGCCGAAGATCCACGCGCAGCTCACCCGCATCCAGCATCTCGGCCTGAGCGCGTTGATCGTCGCGGCCACGGTCGCGCCGGCCGCCGCGGACAAGACGTTCAACACCGGCTCGCTGATCTTGCCGACCACGTCGGTCTACCAGTCCGAGTGCGGCGCGGTCTCGGTGTACGGCCTCGTCTACAACGTGCTGCGCGCGAACGCGTACCTCGAGAAGCACAAGGTCGCGCTCGGGATCACCGGCCTGATCGAGGTCCACTACGCCTTCCGGGACACAAAGCGGTCGCCCAACCGGTGCACGCCGACCAACATCAGCGTCAACCCGGCGCCCGCCGCGGACACGCGGTGGGTCGATGGCTGCGACTTCGAGGTCTACGACAACGCGCCGTCGCCCGCGCCGCCGCCGGTGTCGCTGGTCAACAACGCCTCGGCGAACGCGGACGTCCCGATCTCCACGAACGACACCATGGACTTCGCGGGCGGCACGCACCCGGAGATCTACCCGGGCTACGCGCAGCTCACCATCACCAAGAGCGCGACGACGGCGAAGAACGTCAACCGCGTGCGCTACGGCGGCGCGCCGTTCATCATCGCGGACACCGACGCGCCCACGTTCCTGCGCCTCCTGCGCGGCACGCTGATCGCGAAGGACTCGCAGGGCAACAACATCGACTTCGCGCCGTTCCGGGTGAACGCCGGCACGTGCAACTTCGGGACGGACAACGGCGGCTACGTCCGCATCCACCGCGCGAACGCGGTGTTCACGGCGCCCGCCCCGAAGACGTTCACCGACGCGCCGCCCCGGCTCGCGCTGCTCGCCACCTCCGGTGGTGTGTCGGCGACCAGCATCGACAACAAGAGCCAGACGATCGACAAGCAGTCCAAGGGGGGCGCGTCCAAGGCCGGGATGATCGTCACGATCACCACGAAGAAGGACCACGGCCTCGCGCCCGGCGAGTGGGTGAAGCTGTCCGGGATCAGCAACTCCGGCTACAACGGCACTTTCCGGATCGTCACGGTCTCCGGCACCAAGTGGTTCACCGTCGACACCGGGTCCATCGCCCCGCTCGGGGTGTCGGGGACCGGCTCGGTGACGCGCGCCGGCGCGGTCCACACCGGGACCACGATCGTGCTGCGCACCAGCTCGGCGCACGGCCTCCTGGTCGGCCAGGTCGCGGAGGTGACGAACGTCAGCGTGCCCGCCTACAACGGCACTTTCACCGTCGCCAGCGTGCCGAACTCCACCACGCTCGTGCTGTCCGTGACCCCGGCGGTCGCGCCGGTCCCGGTGCCGTCGTTCGTAGGTGGCGGAGTCAAGCTGTTCGTGGCCGGCACGACGAAAGTAGTGTCGGACGGGATCCTGCAGCGATACCTCAAGAACGCCGGCCTCGGGTTCACGGGCGCGGGCGGCTGCCCGCCGGGCGGGAAAAACGTGAGCAATCCCGCGAAGTGTCCGCGCGGTGGCGTGGCCGGCCAGATCTACGACACGTTCGACTTCGCGGACCTCGCGAGCGGCAAGCTCAACGTCGCGAACTACAAGATGTTGTGGACCCCGCACTGGGAGACCACCTCCACGAAGATTGCCGACGTCAACTCCGGCGAGCTGGGCGTGATCACGAAGATCGCGTCGTTCCTCGACAACCAGACCGGTCTGATGGCCGAGTGCCAGTCCATCCACTCGTTCGAGGGCGGGTACTATAACGGGAGCATGTCCGCTCGCGGCACCGCGCTCGGCCAGTTTCTGACCTGCGTCGCGAGCGGCACCGGATGTGGGGCGAATCCGTCCTGGTGGGGCATCGACAAGAACTTCGCCGCCGCCCCCTACACCAGCACGTACCTCCCCAACTGCAGCGATCCGGTGCGCCTGAAGGGCTCGCAGTGCGTCTACTACGCCGAACCCGGCGATCCGTTCGCGCAGCCCGGCGACTTCAGCTGGTACAACGATGGGGGCTTAGTCGACAGCTTCCTGCCGAACGCCAAGACGGGGGCGCCGTCACGCTACAAGCCCGGTGTGGCGGCGCTGATCTCGGCGGTGTCGAGCCTCGATCTGACGAAGCTGGCGACGCCAGCGACTGCGCGCACGATGGTCACGGGTGACTACGCCACGCGCGGCTACAAGGACAACAACACGGCGAAGGGCAACATCGTCTACGTCGCCGGCCACGACGTCAGCGGCGCTGTGGCGGGCACGAAGGTGATCCTGCAGACCCTGCTGCTGCTCGGCGAGCCCCCGATCAAGACGCAGGTGCTCGAGGTCACCCGCTCGAGCCCGATCACCTCGGTGATCGAAGCGCGGTCGTCGCTGGTGCAGGGTTCGTTCGTCAAGATCACGCCTCCGCCGACCACGCTCAAGATGAACGCGGACGGCCAGGGCGCGGCGTTCCGGTTCCCCGACGTGCTGGGCCACATGCGCGCGGTCCAGGCCGACACCGTGACCACCGAGCAGCGCGACTTCTCGGGGCCGAAAATGATCTTCGACGCGGCGGACATGCTCCCGAACACCGCGAACAGCTACACCGGGTGTGGTGCCAGCCGGTTCGGCGCGGGGGGCGGCAACTGCCGCACGATCTTCACGCACACCGCCGCCGGGGCCAACCCGCCGCGGGTCGTGATGGACCAGACCGCGGTGGGCAACACCGCCCTCAAGGCGGCGATCAACCTCGACGGCGGGACGGTCAACACCGACTTCCACCTGCTGCTCAAGCGGGTGATCGCGGGCATCGAGGAGCCCGCAGCCTCCGGGACGTTCGTCCCGAAGCTCGGCGGCGTGGACCGGTCGACGGTGGCGATCGTGCCGTCGAGCCTGGTCGCGGGCGTGACCCGGCCGAAGGTCGCGTTCTTCGGCGCGTCGGACGGCATGCTCCACGCGGTGTGCGTGAGCGTTCAGCCGGGCACCGGCTGCGACCGGATCGGCCGCGAGCTGTGGGGGTTCGTGCCGCGCCTCCAGCTGCCGTACCTCCGCCGCAACACCGCGAAGGTGGATGGCTCGCCGCGCGTGATGGACGTGTTCGGTGACTTCACCCGCTCGGGCACCAAGAGCTTCCGCACGCTCCTGATGTTCCAGACCGGGAGCGGTGACCCCGCGACGGCCGGCCACATGCCCTCGGTGACCGCGCTCGACGTGACCAACCCGTTCGACCCGACCATCGTGTGGGAGTACGCGCTGCCCAGCGCGACCACCCGCGGCGCGTTCGAGACCGGGCAGGGCCTGGTCCTGAGCGCGGGCCCGGTGCGGTTCGCCGGCCTCAACAAGACGCTCGCGTTCGTCCACACCAACAACGGCGGCACGGGCGGCGTGGGCAACGTGGTGACCGCGATCGACATGGAGACCGGCGCGGCCGCGTGGCGAAACGCCTACCTGCTCCCCCCGAAGCCGACCCCGGTCGGCCGCGACGCCTCCGCGCCTCCGCAGACCGCCATCCCGGGCGGCGCCGTGTACGTCGACAAGGCCGGCGCTGGCACCATCAGCGACGTCGTGTTCGGTACGCTGTACGGCGACGTGTGGCAGGTCGACGCGGCCACCGGCATCAGCCGCCACGGCGCGACCGTGCCGCTGTTCCGCCACAGCACGGATCGCCACCCGTTCGGCGTGTCGCCGACCATCTACAGCGTCGATGGTGGCGCGCTGTACGCCCTCCTGACCTCGGGCGGCTACGCGGACCTCGCGGCGACCACGTTGTGGAGCGCGAGCAACCAGCTCGCGGTGGCGCTGTCGCTGTCCACACCGGTGGCCAAGGCGCCCCTGACCGAGAACTCGTCGCCCCCGTACGTGCCGTGGAGGGTGACGCTCGGCGCCGGCGAGAAGGGGTTCGGGCAGGCGATCGTCGTCGGTGACCAGATCCTGATCTCGACCGACACCAGCGACGTCAACGACAGCAGCCTCACCGGCTACGGCACCGGCAACACCAACACCGGCCACGTCTACCAGGTCAACGTCACGAACGGCAAACTGCTGGCGATGGTGGCGACGCGCGGCGGCGCAGGCTCGATCCAGACGATCGGCTCGGTGGTCTACAGCGTCTCGAAGGACAAGGCCGAGCGCCTGGCGATCTCGGTCAACCCGACGACGGGCGAGTCGCCGAGCTCGGTCACCGCCGGCAAGGTGCGCCGCTTGCTGTGGCTACGGAGCATGTGAACGTGCGCCGTCGTACCCCACCCCCGGCGAGCGCGGGCTTCACCCTGATCGAAGTCATGGTGTCGATGCTGGTCATGTCGATCGCCTTGATCGGCCTGCTCGCGCTGTACAAGGCCAGCACCAGCGCCGCGGGCGGTTCGCGCCGCGCCACCGAGGCCAGCGTCCTCGCGCAGGACCAGCTCGAGCATCTGCGGACCTCCCGCACCCTCGGCACGGAGTCCGTGGCCGGCCTCGACGCGAGCGGCTTGGTGGTGACCGGTGGCGCCTACACCCGCTCGTGGCTGGCGGCGGCGGGCGTCGGGTTCGACGAGCTCGCGGTCACGGTCGCGTGGTCGGAGGCGGGCCGGCCCACGCAGGTCGTGGTCCGCTCGCGGAGGATCTGGTGATCCGACGCCGCCGCGGCCAGGGCGGGTTCACGCTCGTGGAGCTGATGGTCTCGCTCGTGATCTTCTCGTTCGTCGTCGCGGGCGCCCTGTCGGTCGCGGTCGCGCTCACGAACGGGTACCGGTCGCAGCGCCAGTCAATCGGCGCCGAGGGCGCGGCGCGGGCCTCGATGGACTTCATCGCGGACGCCTTCCGCGGCGGGAGCCCGGGCGTCCCTTCCGGGCTGATCCAGGACATCCGCTCGTGCGAGATCGGGCCGATCGCCCACGGTGATGGGACCGGGCCGGGGGGCACCGACACGCTCCGCATGGTGTTCGCCTCCGGCGCCGTGGTGTCCTCGACGATCGCGCCGTTCGCGCGCGGCGCCGCCGTGATCCAGCTCGCGGACGCGACCGGCTTCCGCGCGGGCGACGCGCTCCTGGTCACCAACTTCAGCGTCGGTCACATCGTCTACGTCGGCGGCGTCAACAGCGCGACCGAGCTCCGGGTCCAGACCTCGTCGGCGTGCACGCCGCTGACCGCGTTCCCGAGCGGCGACACGGTGTACGCGCGCGGGGCCCTGGCGGTCCGGGTGCGCAACGCGATGTTCGCGGTCGCCCCGCTCGATGGGGTGCCGACGCTGTGGATGGACCCCGATGGCAGCGGCCCGGCGGTCGCCGAGCCGCTCGCCGAGGGTGTCGAGGACTTCCAGGTCGAGATCGGGACCGACGCCACCGGCGACGGGATCACCGAGGTCGGTGCCGGCGGTAACGACGACGAGTGGGTCGGGAACCACGCCGCCGACTCCCCGCTCGCACCCACCGCGGTCCTCCGCGCGGTGCGGCTCGGGCTGGTCGCGCGCACGGTCGCGCCGCTGCTGGGCAAGTTGCAGTACGCGCCGCCGTTGCTCGCCAACCACACGCCGACCCCGCCGCCCGGAGGCTTCGACGGGTACCGCCGTCGCGTCCTGACGTCCGTCATCGAGATCCGGAACCTGGGAGGTGTGCGATGACGATCACCGGGACGCGCCGGCGCGCCCCCGAGCGCGGCAGCGCGATGCTCGTGACCGTCATCATCGTCGCGGCGCTCCTCGCGGGCGGCTCGGTGCTGGCGTCCATGCAGATGTCGTCCACCCGTGCGACCGGCGTGATGCGCTCGGGGATGGCGGCGCTGTACTGCGCCGAGGGCGGGCTGGCCGCGGCGCGGGTGGCGGTCGCCGCCAGCCAGAGCCAGTGGGGGCCGGCCATCGCCGCGTCGGCGGGCGGGGACACCTCGGAGCCAAGCTGGCTGTCCGACGCGATCGGGAGCCACGACCTCGACGGGAACGGCTCCTGGGACTTCGAGGTGTACATCAAGGACAACGCCGACGAGGCGAGCGGCCCCGACAACCCCTCCGTCGACAACGACATGCAGCTCTACATCGTGGTCACGTGCACCGCGATGCCCGAGACCCCCAAGCAGGTCCAGGAGCTCGTGCTCTACAACGGCGGCTCGGCGTGCATGCCCGAGCAGCTCGGTGGCATGGACAACAACGGCAACAAGAACGATGGCTGCTGAGCCCCCACGCGGGCGCGTCCGCCGCGCCATCGCCACGCACTGCGCGCTGGTGGTGGGCGTCGCGGGGCCGAGCGCGGGCTGCCGCGAGCGCGAGCGCGAGGCCCCGACGTGCGCCGAGGTCAGCGCCCACGCGCGGGCGCTGCTCGTGGCGGATGCGCCCCCTGGTGAGGACGGCCTGGCGGCGGCGACGGCCGAGGTGATCGCCGCGCGGTGCACCGCGGACGCGTGGCCCCCGGAGGTGCGGCGCTGCCTGCGGGAGACCCCCTCGCTCGACGCTCCGCGTGGGTGCAAGGACCGCCTCGCGCCCGCGGCGCGCTCTCGCCTCGACGCCGCGCTGGCGTGGCTCGACGCGGCGACCCCGCCGGATTGCGTCCGGTACGAGCGGGCGCTCGCCACGTGCGCCGAACTCCCCGCCGCGGTCCGGGCGGACCTCGTGGCGAAGCTCGCCGCCGCGCGCCAGGGGTGGTCGACCGGGGCCGAGCCCGGCGCGGCCGGCCCGGCGTGCGCGGAGGCGCTGCGCGCGGTCGCGGGCGCAGCCCCGGGGTGCGTGAACGGGGCCTCTCCATGAGGCGGCGTGTTTGCCGCCCTGTGCCTGGCCGTCTACGGTCCCTGCCGTCAAGGCAGGAGGAACGATGAAGGTCTCGAATATACTGAACAAGGTCGTGGTCGGCACGATGCTGACCGTGGCCCCGCTCGCGGACGCGGGCGGCGGCGCGCGGGGACGTCAAACAAAAAAACCTCGTGGAGTTCGACACCGACGGACGGGTGGTGCGGTGATGCCGCGCCGATCGTGCTCCAGCCGCGGTGGAGACCGGACGACCGCAGCGCGGTCGAGAAGGAGCATGATCGTGCGCACTCGAGCTCGACGCGTCCGCCGCCCGGGCGGCTTCACGCTGGTGGAACTGATGATCGTGGTCGCGGTGATCGCGATCCTGGCGGCGATCGCGATCCCCTCGTTCTTCCGCGAGACGGGGAAGGCGAAGCACCAGTCCGAGGTGAGCGCGATGATGGGGGAGATCGGGGTCAAGCTCGAGCAGCTCAAGATGGAGTCCCCCACCGGGCTCTACAGGAGCGCGGCGAAGTGCCCGTCCGCGCCATCCCGGGCCGGCATCAACTTCCGCGCGACCTGCCTCACGGTGGGGAGCGACTGGGACGCGCTGCACATCGATCCCCCGTCGACGACCCTGTACTGCTCGTACGAGATCACCACCGGCGACGCCCTCACGACGCCGACCCCGCCCGGCTTCACGATGGCCATCCCCGCCGGGGCGTGGTGGTACCTGATCGCCGAGTGCGACATGGACGGCGCCGGCGGGATCAACGCCAGGTTCATGATCAGCAGTGTCGACGGCAAGCAGCAGAAGCTCCAGTTCGGAAAGTAGCCCATGCGCCCCACTCGCCACCCCTCCCGCGGCTTCACCCTCGTCGAGATCATGGTCGTCGTCGCGATCCTCGGCATCATCGCCGCGCTGATCACGGGGGTGGCCTCCACGCCGTACACGGCGAACCCGCGCTCCGTCGCGGATCAGATCAACGCGACGCTCAACCTCGCCAGGATGCGCGCGGTGTCGACGCGCCGCTGGCACCGCGTCGAGGTCACGGGCCCCGCGGCGACGGTGCCGAACACCGTCATGCTCTGGCAGTTCAGCGAGGCCGGCATGCGGACGCCCGACGCCAGCCTCTGCAACCCGGGGCCGCCGGCGATCAACTGCTGGCAGATCGTCGAGCAGACCACGTTGCCCCGGACGATCGTCGTCCGCGGAGCGAGCGTCACGCCCTACGCGGCGGCGGGCGTGGCGACCGTCGTCGAGAACACCGCGCTCGACTTTCCGATCGACTTCCGTCCGGATGGCTCGAGCTCGGGCGGGACGCTGTTCCTGAACTCGCGGGAGGGCAGGCAGAAGTACCGGCTCGTCATCTACAGCGCGACGGGGAGCGCGTACGCACGCGCAGCGTGGTGAACCCCATGAATCGACCTGCGAAGATGTACGACAGGGTGGACAGGAGTCGCTGAACACCGACGGGAGCCCACTTCCATGACCGATCGTTCGCGCTCGGTGATGACGTGCTCGATCGCCATCGCTGGTGGTCGCACGTTGGGCCGTCATGGGCCGCCAAGCGCATACCCCGTCGTGGTCAAGCGCACCTGAAGGAACCCACCATGGCAACGAAGCCGCAGCCGAAGAAGCGGCCGGCGAAGCCGAAGAAGACGCCCACGAAGTTCACGGGCCCACTCGCTTACCTCGTCGCGTGTCGAACCCGCAAGGTCAAGGCCACGGCGTGGATGCCCGCGGTTTGCTACCTGAGCATCGACGGTGAGGGCACGGCTACCATGACCTACTGCGGCTGGGCCATGACGCCGACGGATGCCTACCCGCTCGACCGGCTGGCCCGCGACCTGTGGCACCTGGCCGAGGAGTGGGTCCGCGAGGTCGGCACGTGCTGGCGGATCGAGGGGCGGTTGCTCGACGGTACGCCCATCGCGATCCCCGAGGCGAAACGCTGATCTCAGCGGAAGCCGTCGTAACGGGCAAGGTTGGCGATCAACCGCTACGTGCGGCGGCGAGGCTGGCCCAACGCCTGGCTCTCGGGGAACGCGAACTTCCCGCCCCCGGCGCGCAGATCCACGAGGACCGTCGAGGCGGGTGGGCGCGCGGGCGCGACCATCGACGGCGCGCCTGGTTCGACCTGCCGGTCGCCACCGTCTTCACCTCGATCATGGCCATGCCGGGCTGCGTGGATCCGGCCGCGCCCGCGAGCTCGCTCCTGCTCGTGTGGCCGCGCTACGAGGGCCCGCTGGCCCCCCCGAACGCGACCTTCGCGACCGACCTCGACTCGAGCTACCTCACGATTCCCGGCTGGATCACGCAGGGCGCGCCGCAGTAGCTCACGGTCACTCCGCCCAGTGCGTGAACGCCGCCGGCGACGCCGCGGAGAAGGCGATCCGCGCCCGCGGCAGCGGCTCGACGGTGCGGATCAGCGCGCGCAGCGTCGCGGTGGCGCTCGCCGCGGCGGCGTTGGGGCAGGCGAGCGTGATCGGGTACGAGTAGCGGTCGTCGCCGAGGAACACCGCGACCAGGGTCCGCGCGCGCCCGACCACCGTGAAGCTCGCGCCGTCGAGCCCGGCGGCGGCGTCGGCGGGCTCCGGCGCCGTCTCCGCCGGCATCTCGATCCGTTCGTCGCCGGCCATCGCGGCGACGGTCCGGTGGATGTGCTCGAGATCGGCGCCGCCGGGGACCGCCGGGTGCACCACGATCACCGCGCCGTCGGGCGAGCCGTGGTGGACGTGGAACGGTGCGACGAACCGCTCGTCCCAGCCTCGCGGCCGCTGGTAGCGAAAGCGTCGCCGGCGGACGCCGAGGAAGTGCTGGTCGTGGACGACGAGCGTGCGGACGTGCGCCGCGATCGAGGTGACGTGGTCGGGCCGGCGCGCGGTCCCGACGATCACCGCCTGGAAGTCGTCGCCGTAGACGGCGCCGACCGTGCGGACGAGCTCCTGGCCGGCCTGGGTGCCCCACACCGTCGCCAGGATCGCGTACTCGCCCTCGCGCGTCAGCAGCTGTTCAACCGGCGACACGCCGGTGATCGCGTAGTCGTCGGGCACCGGCAGCGCGCGGATCAGCGACTCCGGGTCGAGCACGGGCCGCACACGCTCGGTATCGTGAATGCCGCCGACCTCGATCCCCTCGGGCGGGAACAGGTAGATCATGCCGTCGGCGAAGTTCCACGACCAGCCGGAGATCGGGTTGATCATCAGAACACCCGCGACGCCCAGTCACCGATCCGGTTGCCGGCGACCTCCGCGGTGTTGAGCCACGACTGCCCGACGGTGGCGGCCCCGCCGGCGATGGCGCCGAGTTGGCCGTGGCCGACGTACTGTTGGACCTCGTTGCCTTCGTTGGCGGCGGCCGTCGACGAGTCGATCTCGTTGCCGGCCGAGTCGCGGCCGAAGTCGGCGTGATCGACCGACGACTGCTCGGCCGCGCGCACCATGTTGTTGCCGATGTTGAGGCCGAGCCCGGCGGCGCGCCCGGCGATTCCCCATGCGCCCGGGCGGGTGCCGGCGATCGACGCGGCGCCGTGCCAGAGCTGGTAACGGCCCTGCGCGCTGGGATCGTCGCTGGCGAGTCGGCCCTGCTGGGTGTCGCCGCCGGTGTGCCGGTTGTGCAGCCCTTGCCCGATCTCGAGCGCGCCGCCCAGCGTCCCGAGCGCGCGCGAGTTGGTGCCGCCGCGCAGCGCGTCGCCGCCGCTGATCGCGGTGGTGAGGCCGCGCGCCGTGGTGAACGCGCTGTCCCTCACGCCGTCGCCGTCGCCGTTGTGCAGGGCGCGGGCGCCGTTGCGCACGCCGGTGATCGCCTGGAGCGCGCCGCCGGCGAGGCCGAGGCCGGCGCCGAAGCTGCGCAAGGGCGATCAGGGGATCGCATCGGGCATGCCGACGGAGGGCAGCGGCGACCGCACGAGGGTGTTGGCGATCGGGGCCTCCATGCCCAGGCCCCTGCCGACTGCCCCGGCGTCGGTGTACAGGTGGACGCCCTGCAGCGCCATCTGGGCCTCGTGCGCGTTGGTGGCGAGCTGGGTGCCGTCGCGCAGCACCGAGACGCCGCGGTTGGCGAGGGCGAGGCCCTCGTCGGTGTGAGTGGGTGATTCATGGCCCATTGCAGTGTTCCTCCTGTCGTGTTCGATCGATTGACGTCGCGCCGCGCGGATCGTCCCGGTGGCTAGAGCGCCCGGGCGCCGCAGACCAGGCCGCGCGCGCGTGGTGGTCACGCTGGCGCCGCGCACGCGGCGATCTCGGCGAACGGCGCAAAGCGCGGGGTGCTCCACGACGTCGTCATCCAGTCCAGATCCAGAGCAACCCCCGCGCCAGGCGGCAGAGGCGTGAGATGAGCCATGGCGCGCCGCGGCACCGTGCGCGAGTCGAGCACGCGCGATACGCGAGTCGCGCCGACGCGATCGAAGCGGGCAGATCGTCACGGGGTCACCAGCGCGTTGGCGAGCTCGTTGAGGTAGCACTCGAGGTCGGGGTAGCCGGTGGCGCACAGGCCGCTGGCCGCGTTCGCGCCCGGGGTCGTGGGATCGAGGCCGTGCGCGGTCTCCCAGGCGTCGGGCATGCCGTCGCCGTCGCCATCGGCGGGCGGCGCGGGCGGCGCGGGGTCGACGGTGAGGCCGTCGCCGCGGTCGATGCCCTGCTCGTTGACCCACGACGCCGGCCGATCGTCGACGGGGCCGTCGAGGTAGCCGGCGAGCCGGGTGTCCATCGCGTCGCGCGGGAACGCGCCGGCGCGGGCGCGGACGTGCGCGACGACCTCGGCGGCGGGCGTGGCGGTGACGGCGGGGAACGGCAGGCGCGCGCCGCGGCTCGGCACCGGCAGGTCGGCGTAGCTGCCGGCGGCGCCCACGTAGAGCCGGTTGCCGGCGTAGTAGACTTGGCTGTGCGGCGCGGCCACGACCGCCGGCTCGATCATCGGCGCGTCGCCGGCGCCCGAGCGGCGCATCATCACGTTGTCGACCCAGTCGAGCGCGAGCTGGACGTTGGCGTCGGAGGCCGGGCAGTCGTTGCCCTCGTTGTTGCCGACGCAGCGGTTGTGCCAGATCGGGTCGCTGACGTCGAACATCAGATTCGAGGCGAGCTCGAGTTCGATGACGTGGCCGGCGCAGTCGGTGCCGGGCGCGTCGCCGTTCTCCTCGCAGCTGATCTCGGGGAGGCGGCCGAAGACGCCGTTCCAGACGTCGTGGTGGAGCGTGATCTCGCCGAGCGGGTGGGCGGTGGTCGAGTAGTTGAGCAGCACGCCACCCCAGTGGTAGTGGGCGCCGATCGGCTCGGCGATCACGCTCTCCTGGATCGTGATGCGGTGCGAGCGCGAGATCTCGATCGTCTCGTCCTGCGCGCCGGCGAACGAGCAGTGATCGACGATCACGTCCACGGTGCCGCCGAGGCGCAGGGTGTCGCTGTCGGCCTGGCGGGAGCGGAGGTGGCGGAGGACGAGGTTGCGACAGTCGCTGCCCGGCTCGTAGATGTTGTCGCAGATCAGGCCGCCACGGATCGTGACGCCGCCGGGCGAGGTCTGCCCGGCGATCGTGACGTCCGGCCGCGTCAGCTGGACCGGGCCGTCGATCACGCCGCTGACCTGGAACAGGACGTAGGTGGGGGTGACGCGGCTGACGCAGTCCTGCAGGCTGCCGGCGCCTGACGCGGCCAGGGTGGTCACGTAGCACACCTCCCCACCACGGCCGCCGGTCGCGAAGGCGCCGAAGCCCTCGGCGCCGGGGAAGGCCGGCAGGTCGCCGCCCGGCGGCGGGTGGCCATCGGTGGAGGAGGTCAGGTTGGCGTCACGGGGGCTGGTCTCGTGCCGTTGGACGCAGTTGCAGGCGAACAGGAGGAGCGGGGCGGTGCGCAGTAACGATCGCATGCGCCCATTGTCAGGCCTGGAGCGGTCGGCGCGCCTGACCGCTCGCCGACCGCTCGCCGACTTATGGCATTTCAATCGCTTCGCGAGGCCTGTTCTCGGGAGGGCCGGCACCCGAAGCGCCTGCCTGTTATTTCAGGCAGCTGGACAGGAGATGGAGGTCGCTCTCGTAGCGGGTCTGGACCACCACCCAACCGGTCGGTTGGGGCACGGCCTCGAAGGTGCCCCAGGTGCTGGCGTCGGCATTGCGGGGGACGAGCCGGCGGGACATCTCGATGCCGGCTGGGGTGTAGGTGACCAGGACCGGCGCGTGCCGTTCGTCCTGGAGGGTGGTGATCCCGGTGGCCGTCCAGGTCGGGCGGGCGCGGTAGCTGGCCGGGATGTGGGTGGACGTGGTCCCCGCGCCGCCCGCGTCGATCCGCTCGACCACGCCGTCACGGGCCGCGGCGACCGCCGTGCCATCCGGCGAGATCTCGGCGTTGCCGAAGCTCCCCCGGGCCAGGATCGTCGACCGGCCGCTGGCGACCTCGACGCGCTGCATCCCGGCCGTGGTCGCGACCGCGATCCAGGAGTCGTCCGGACTCCAGGCCGGCGCGGCGATCGGCGTCAGGTCGGGGCCCCCGAGCGCCCGGCTCGCGCCCGGGCGGAGGTCCTGGAGCCAGAGACGCTCGCGGTCGCCGTCGCCGCGCAGGTACGCGACCCGGCCGCCCGCGTGGGCGAAGCGCGGGCAGCGCCCCGGCCCGACCACGTCGCGGCTCCCCGCGACGAGATCCTGGAACACCACCTCGGTGCCGCCGGGGGGGGGGTCGTAGTCGGTGAACGCGATCGCCGCGCCGGTCGGATCGGCGTCGATGCACTCGATCGCGGTGGTGGTGGCGACCGGGTGCGCGGCGCCGGACTCGTCGACGACCAGGACCTGCTGCTGCTTGTTCTCGGCGGTGTACAGGACGTCGCCCGCGGCGGACACCACCGGGTGGTAGAGGCCGCCGGCGCCGCCGGTGAGCGGGACCGGCGCGCCACCGAGCGGGATCCACCACAGGTTGGAGCGTCCGAGGAGGTTGCCGTCGCAGACCAGCGCGTCGGCGCCGGCCCACCCGCACGACCGCAGGTACTCGGCGCGCGGGGTGACGGCGCGCGGCGCGCCGCCATCGACCGGGACCACCCAGGCGGTGTGGCCGTCGACGTACGACAGGAGGTCGCCGCGCGGCGACCAGCCGACCGAGGTGACGTCGGGCGAGACGTCGCCGAGCGCGTGCTCGTCGTCGCCGCCGTCGTGGCGGCGCACGGCGAGGTGGCGGGTCCCGTCGGCGGCGAGCGCGACGTACGCGATCCGGGCGCCGTCGGGCGACCAGGCGCCGTAGATCGCGGCGTCGACAACGAGGCGCGCGGTGCCGCCGGTGGGCGCGATCTCCCACAGGGCGACGCCGCCGGGGTCGGCGCGCGAGTAGAGGATCGACGCGCCGTCGGGCGACGCCTGCGGCTTGAACTCCTCGCCGGGCGTGTGGGTGAGGCGGAGGCGCCCCTCACCGCGCCGCGAGGTCACGAACAGGTCGTACTGACCCTCGGCGGGGTCGTTGCCGACGAACACGATCGCCTGATCAACGAAGGTGCCCTCTGCTCGCGCTCGTGGGTGTGGGTGAGGCGGCGCGAGGTGCACGGGCCGAGGTGGGGCCGACGAGCGCGAGCGCCGCCGAGGGCGAGGACGGCGGCGGCGACGGCGGCGGTCGCGGCGACGGCGACGGCGAGCCGGCGGTGGCGGGACCGCGGTGGCGGTGGCGGTGGCGGTGGCGGTGGCGGTGGCGGTGGCGACGGCGGCAAGGGCGGCGGCGCCGGCGGTGGCGACGGCGGCAAGGGCGGCGACGGCGGCAAGGGCGGCGGCGGCGGCGGCGGCAAGGGCGGCGGCGGCGGCAAGGGCGGCGGCGGCGGGTCCGCCACCACCTCGACCTCGGCCGCGAACCGGTAGCCGCGCTTGAGGGCGGTCACCACGAACGTCGGGGTGCGGGGGTCGTCGCCGAGCGCGCGGCGCAGCTTGCGCACCACCTGCTGGAGCGCGTCGTCGCTGACGTGCACGCCCGGCCACAGCGCCGCGAGCAGCTCCTCGCGAGTGAGCAGCACGCCGGCGTGCTCGACGAACAGGCGGAGTGCGTCGGCCACCTTGGGCTGGAGCTCGACCTCCTCGGCGCCGCGCCACAGCCTGCCCTCGCGGCCATCGAGCTCGAAGCCGCCAAAGCGGAAGCGCACGCTGCGATGGTACCGCGCCCGCCGTTCGCTCACAGGGTCGCGGCGAGCGCATAGAGCGACGTGCGACGGCGCGTGCGGCGGCGGCCTGCGCTGTGGCTCGGCCCCGGGCCAGTGCGCCGGCGGCGCGTGCGCGCTGCGGCAATGACCCGGCCCGGCGCGGGCCGCGCCGGCCTCGACGGTGACGGTGACGGCAGCAGGCTGACGCGGGGGCGCTGCGATGGGGCGCTGCGATGGCGCGCTGCCCTGGCGCGCTCGCTCGGGTGCGCTCAGTGGTGCGTGCAGACCGGCGTGTAGTGGAAGCCCGCGCCCGAGGCGCCGTAGGTCACCCCGGGCAGGGTCGGGTCGAGGTGGCAGTTCGCGCCGTCGTGGTCGCCGACCTGGACCAGGGTCGCCGACGGGCCGTCGAGCGCCGCGGTGCAGGTCGCGGTCGGGTCGGTCCAGTACATGCGCTTGACGCCGTCGCCGGTCGTGTAGAACCACGAGTCGCCCTGGGGGACGGTCATGATCTCGCACGTGGTGCCGCTGAACCAGCCGCCGAACGGGCAGGGGTCGGTGCACGTGCTGTAGGTGTCCGGATCGATGTCCGTCAGCCCGCCCAGGGTCGGTCGGCGCGCGCACGGCGATGGCGTCGGCGCCGCGTCGCCGGTCAGCGGGTAGCAGCGGCCGTCGTCGCCGTCGAACGCCGAGCCCTCCGGGCAGAACTGGTCGGGCGCGGTGCAGGTGGCGAACACGCGGACGTAGTCGATGACCTGGTGCTGGGGGACGAAGCCGTAGGGGTTGAGCGGGCCGCCGTCCTCGTGCACGGTCTGGTTGAGGATCAGGAAGAACTCGCGCTCGGGGATCGAGACCGGTCGCGCGGCGCCGCGCCAGCGCAGCCCGTGGTCGGTGAACGTCGAGTA
Organism: Kofleriaceae bacterium; assembly: GCA_964203225.1. Lineage (GTDB taxonomy): Bacteria > Myxococcota_A > Polyangia > Haliangiales > Haliangiaceae > JABFXX01. The sequence goes on along the minus strand of CAXNMK010000018.1, from coordinate 36,786 downwards.
CGCGAGCTCCCCGGCGGGAACCTCGAGCGTCACCACGTCGTCGACCATCCACCGCAGCCGCTCCGGTGACCAGTCGACCGCGTACACGTGGTAGGCGTCGGTCAGCGTCGCGGCCGCCCGCGCCCGCACCAGCGCGCCCTTGGACAGCTTGAGCCGCTGCCCGCCGCCGGCGCGGCACGCCTCGGGCGACGGCTCGTACGGGTCCGCGCCGCGGTCGCAGTAGCCGGTGTGGAACGTCTGGTAGACCAGGCCGGCGTCGCGCCCGGCCTCCATGAGGTCGATCTCGCCGGCCTCCGGCCACGCGCCCTGCTGCGGCAGCAGCCAGTGCGCGGGGAACGAGCCCGGCCCACTCGGCAGCCGGGCGCGGACCTCCCAGCGACCATAGGCCTGGGTGAAGCCGCGCGTCAGCGCGCTCGCGGGCGCGCCCGCGGTGGGCTGGCGCTTCGCGTACACCGCGCCGGACCGGAACGGGCAGCTCGTGGTGTTGGTCGCCCACCGGCAGTCGTACCCGGCCAGCCAGGTCGCCATCGGCTGGGCGAACAGCGCCGCCCACGACGACGTGTTCGTGCCCGGCGACAGCTCGGTGCCGTCGGGGGCATGGCCGTGGGCGGACAGCACGAGCACGCCGTCATCGCGCGTGGGGGCGACCTCCACCTCGCCGGGCACGAACGCGTTGACCCCGTTGGTGGTGGGCGTCGGCCCGGGCGCCATCCAGTTGGTCTGGTGCAGCACGGTCCACTTGCACTTGTCGAGGGCGGCCAGGCCGGGGAGGTCGCCCGGACAGGCGTGGACCCCGGTCTGGTACTCGCCGACGCACTGCGCGGGCATCGTGAAGCACGCCGGATCGTCGCCGGGCTGGGGGCCCTTGAACTCGTCGCCGAACGTCAGCCGCTGGAAGCCGCCCTCGTCGCGCACGTAGCGGGCGGGGCGGGAGCACAGCGACCACGTTCCGTCGGCGTCCTGGCGCCGCGCGGCCACCCGGGCGGTGACCCCCGGCGCGACGTCGAGCTCGAACCCGGTCATGGCGAGCTGCTCGGCGGGGAGGTCTGCGTGCGGCGCGCCGGTGCAGTCGGCGGTCGCGTACACCAGCACGCGCGTGCCGGCGGGCGCCTCGACGGCGAACCGGGCCACCGGCGCCGCGCCGGGCGACGGCGTGACGGCCCGGACGATCGGCGCGGCGGGCAGCGCGGCGTCCGGAGGCGCCGGGTCGTCGAGGCTGGGGGCCGGTGCGCCGCAGCCCGCGGCAGCGAGCAGCGCGGCGACCAGGCCATGGCGAGGAGAGGACGGCATCGCCCCATTGTAACGGGCGCCGCGCACGTCCGCGACTGGATCGTGGCGGGCCAGTCGCCCGCTCACCCGGCCGGCGGGTCCGGCGCGGCCGCGACGGCGGCGAGTTCGCCGGTCGGCGGGGCGGCGCGGGGGTGGATCTCGAGCACGAGCTTGCGCACCACCGCGAGCTCGAACGGCTTCTCGAGGGCGGGGTTGTCCAGGCCGGCGAGGAACGCCTGGGCGTCGGCGGTGAACGCGCCGCCGGTCATGAACACCATGCGACCAGCCTGGTCCGGCGCGAGCTCGCGCAGCCGGGCGTGGAGCTCCATCCCGAGCATCTCCGGCATCATCAGGTCCGACAGGATCACGTCGAACCGCGCGCCGGCCTCGAACCGGTCGAGCGCGTCCCGACCGGAGCGCGCGAGGGTGACGGCGTGGGACTTGTCGAGCGTCCGCCCCAGGGTGTCGCGGAGCCGATCGTCGTCGTCGACGATCAGGATGTCGCGGCGGGCGGTGGCCTGGTGCGGCGGCGCGACGCTGACGGTCCGCGCGCGGACCCGTGGCCCGGGGGCCGCGGCGAGGGCCGGCGGCAGCACGACGCGGAACGTCGAGCCGCGGCCTGGCGCGCTGTCGACCTCGCCCGATGCCCTTGCCGACGTCCTTGGTCGTGAAGAGCCGCTCGAAGATCCGCCGCTGCAGCTGCTCGCTCATGCCGACGCCGGTGTCGGTCACCTCGACCGAAGGCGGCCGAGACGCCCTCGGCGCACAAGCGAGGCGAGTTCGAAACCAAGGCGGCGCAGCGCGACCAGCAGTCCGCCGACCTCGATGATAACGACCCGGAGCCACCGGCCGTCGACAGCGACCTCCCCCGCAACGCCCCACCGGCCGATGCGGCAGGTACCCCGACGCCCAAGGCGCAGCGCAACTTCCCCGATCCCGACAGCCGGATCATGAGCCGCGACGGTGGCCGGGTGCAGGCGTTCAATGGGCAGATCGTGGTCGACGACGCGCACCAGATCGCCGTCGCCGCAGCGCTGAGCAATCAGGCCCCTGACGCCGAATACTTCGAACCCCTGCTGCGGCGCGCGATCGACAACTGCAACGCGGTGCCGGCCGTGATCACGGCGGATGCGGGCTACTTCTCCGTCGAGAACGTCGCGGCGGCGGTGCACCTGGGTAGCGAGCCCTTCATCGCGGTCGGGTCCCATGCCAGCAACGGCCTGCCCGTCGACCCAGCGTCGCCGCGGCGCACGACCGCGCGTGACGCCATGAATACCCAAATCTCGACGCCACGAGGCCGCGCCCTGTACGCACGGCGCAAATCGACCGTCGAGCCCGTGTTCGGGCAGATCCGCGCCTGTCGTGGCTTCCACCACGTCTCGCTGCGCGGCCTGTTGAAAGCCCGCTGTGAGTGGCTGCTGGTCTGCGCCACGCACAACCTCTTGAAGCTCTGGCGAGCGAGCGCACAGGGCCTACCGCTCGCGCTGCCTGCCTGAGCCGCTCTCCCGGCGGGGCGCCACCTGAGGCGCCCACGACGACGCCGGCGTCGAGCGGATCCCTCGAGGTGAGGGCCTGTGCCCTACGAACTCCTAGCGATCGAGCGCCGCGGCCGCCGCGCCGACGATGACCTTGGTGTTCGCGACCGCGAAGTCGTAGTCGATGTCGGCGATCACGTCGTCGCCGGCGCGCGGGCAGTGATAGTGCGGGTTGCGGAAGTTGGCGGTGTCGGTGATGAACAGCGCCGGGTAGTCGGCGTCCCAGAACGGCGCGTGATCGGAGCGCCGGAGGTCGTCGATCGAGGTCTTGAGCGGCGCGAGCAGCGAGATGTTGACCACCGGGAGGCCGACGGACATCGCCGTCGCCTGCAGATCGGTGACCGCGGTCGTCGCGGTCTCGTCGTTGACCACGAGCGCGAAGTCGCCGCGGTAGTCGTTGGCGGCGATCTGCGCGCCGGCGTCGGGGAACACCGCCTCGAGCGTGGCATTGCCCTGTTGCGAGTTGGGCTCCGTGCTGCGGTAGCCGATCATCTCGAACACCAGCGCGAGGACGATGTCCTCGCCCGCGGCCCGCGCGCGCGCGACGTACGCCGACGAGCCGATCAGCCCGCGCTCCTCCTCGTCCCAGCACGCGACGACCAGCGTGCGCGCGTGCGACCGGAGCGAGAGCACGCGCGCCGCCTCGAGCGTGCCGGCCACGCCGGTGCCGTTGTCGTCGGCGCCCGCGCAGTTGGGGACGCTGTCGTAGTGGGCCGAGACCACCACGCGCTCGTCGGGCTTCGAGGTGCCACGTCGGACGCCGATCACGTTGGTGCCGGTCCCGTATGCGTGCCGCTCGACCTCGTAGCCGAGGCTGGCGAACCGGTCCGCGCACAGGCGCTGCACGTCCTGCCAGCCCGAGGCGCCCGGGCTGCGCGGGACCGCGATGGTGGTGAGGTCGGCCTCGTACGCCGCACGATCGACGAGGTCGACCGGCGACGGCGAGAGCTCGGACCCGCCGCAGGCAGCGAGCACGACGATCGCGGACCGAGGCAGGCGCTTCATCCGCCCGTTCTAACACCGGTGCGAAGTACGGTGCGCGGCATCTCCGCGACCGCACGAGCCGGGCGGCCTGAGAGCCTGTCAAACTGTCTCGAGAACGGGGTGGGTACCCTGCGCGGCTTGCCGCGTAGGGCGGGGCGGAGCCCGGTGGACCTGAGGCGCCGCCGGCCGAGCGCCCGGGGCCCACGTCGCGGTCGTCGCTGGTGCGCGGCTTGCTGATGAGCCAGGCATGCTGAGGCCCGGTGCTGGTGTTCCCCGTGAACTCGCCCTGATCGTGTGCGCGCTCGCCGCGTGCAGCACGAACTACGTCCACCTCGACGATCGCGGTCCCGCGGGCGACGCTGGCGCGGATGGCGCGGTGGTTGTCGCGTCGGATGGCGACGTGGGCGGCGGGCCCGACGGCGCGCCTGGCGCTGGGAGCCCGGGCGATGGGAGCCCGAGCGTGACGCCCGACGGCGCCGTGGCGCTCACCCCGTGCGAGCAGGCGCCGCTCCACAGCGACCTGGCGTGGCTGCAGCATCAGGACGCTGATCGACGCCGACCGCGACGTTGCGAAGTGCAGGCGGTTCGAGTACCGGGTCGACTGCTATACGTTGTGCCCCACCGTGAACGACGAGGGCGAGTTTCGTGAGGTCAGCGCAAACTGGCGGCAGGGCTGCTGATGACCGTGTCGTTCTCCATAAATCGTACTCGCTGCACGAACCCCGTCCTTCCGCGACGTGCGGCGTGATGGCAGCCTCGGTGCGTGATCGCGCCGCCGACGTCAGCTCGCCGACGACTGCTCAGCCGCGGGCGGCAGCTCCGGCGGGACGGAGAGCGGCCCCAGCTCAGCCTTGAGCTGGGCAGGCTCCAGGCGTGCGCGGGTGGTGAGCCAGTACTTGGGGGCGAGCTCGAGGTAGCGGCCCTGGGGCCAGTGCGGCAGGACGCGGAACAGGTCGCGGAGGTAGGCCTCCGAGTCGAGGCCGTGGAGCCGCGCGGACGCGATCAGCGTCAGCAGGTTGCCGGCGGCCTGGCCGTGATCCTCGCTGCCGACGAACAGCCACGCATTGCGCCCGGTGGCGATCCGGATCAGCTCGCGCTCGGCCTCGTTGTTGGTCAGGCGGAGCCGGCCGTCTTCGAAGAAGCGGGTCATCGCGGCGCGCTGGCGGACGGCGTAGCCGAGGGCGGTCCGCAGCAACCCGCGCTGGTGCTTGACCCGTGCGTATTCCACGTCGGTCCAGGCGAAGAAGGCGTCGGTGTGCGGGCGCAGGTGCAACTCTCGCTGTGCCTGGAGCGTGGTGTTGACGGCACCCGTAGTCCGTCGTGATCACTTTGGCCGCCCCGGACTTCCGATCGTTGGTCAGCAGGATCGTCGGCTGCTCGTGCCCGAGGTTCTTGATGACTGGGCTTGATCCACTCCCGTAGACGGGTTGGGAGTGTCGCCGTTACGGCTTCCGACGCGTGCGACTTCGCGCCGGAGTTTCGAATGCTACCGCGAGCTGCTTGAAGGTCTCACGTTCAGCAGGCGTGGGTTGACGAGTTCGCGCCGGTTGGATGACCGCCCATTCATCGATGCAGCGCCGGATCGCCTCCGACAGGGAGGAGCCGTCGTGCTTGGCGCGTCGCTGCACTACGACGAGCTGGCGCTCCGAGAAGCGGACGGCGACCAGGGTCTCCTTCGGGTCGTTCGTTGGCCTACCGCCCGGCATGTGTATTGTTATACAGAAATCATCCGCGCAGTCAACGAGTATTGCTATACGACATCGGCGTGATGAATATTGTTATACGGAACACCAGGCCGCCTTGCGTGCGGCGAGTTCGGTGGCGTCCCGGCTCTCGTAGAAGCGCCGCTCGTGCTCGGCCGGTGCGACGTAGCCGATGGACGAGTGACGACGACGCTGGTTGTAGAAAACCTCGATGTAGTCGAACGCGAGGTCCTTGGCGCGCCGAATCGATTCGAACGTCTCCCCGAGCTCGAACTTGAACGTCGAGTTCCAGCTCTCCATCGCCGCGTTGTCGTAGCAGTTGCCCGTGCGACTCATGCTGCACACGATCCCGTGCTGCTCGAGCAACTCGCGGTAGTCCTCGCAGGTGTACGTGCTGCCCCGGTCGGAGTGATGGAGCAACCCGATGTCGGGCCGCCGCCGCTTGATGGCCGCCGCCAGCGCGGCCATGGTGAGGTGCCGGTCGTTGACGGCGCTCATCGCCCACCCGACGACGAACCGGGCGTAGAGGTCCACGATGACCGCGAGGTAGAACCGACCGGTCGGGGTCAGCAGCTCGGTCGTGTCACCCACCCAGCGCTGGTTCGGCGCCGCCGCCTCAAACTCGCGGTTCAGCACGTTCGGGGCGATCGGTTGGTCGTGCGCGCTCATCGTCGTCGAGCGGTACCGTTTGCGAACCCGTGCAACGAGCTCGCCCTCGCGCATCAGCCGGATGACCCGATTCCGGCCGACGTGCTCGTCCTCGAGATCGGCGTGCACCCGCGGGCTGCCGTACGTCTTCCGGCTCTGGGCGAACGAGGCGGCGATCTTCACCTTCAGCCGCTCGTCCTTCTGGTCGTGGTCCGACGGCCCACGCTTCAACCACGCATAGAACCCGGACGCCGACACCTTGAGCACCGCGCACATGATGACGATCGGCCAGGTGGCCCTCTCCGCGAGGATGAACGCGAACTTCATGCGTTCTCCTTCGCGAAGAAGGCCACGGCTTTTTTAAAGATATCGCGCTCCATCTTCACGACCCGGAGTTCCTTGCGCATCGCCGCGAACTCAGCCCGCTCATCGGTCGTGATCCCGGTCTTGCCGCCGGTGCGATCCGCACGCGCATGCCGAACCCAGAGGCTCAGGGACGACGGCGTCAGGTCCAGATCGCGCGCGACCTCGGCGACCTGCTTGCCTTCCTCAAGGACCAGGCGCACCGCACCTGCCCTGAACTCATCCGTGTACTGCCGGCGCTCGCGCCGCGCGCCGCGCTCTTTCGTTGCCATCTTCGCCACTGTAGCCGCCTCTCGTGGTGTGCCCACGGGAGTGGATCAAGCCCAGCTCGCTCGTCCTCGGTCGGTGAAGCTCCCATGGTCCGAAGACAGTAGACGCCAAGATTCGATCGCGTGCCTCATGTTAGGGTCCTGGGTATGGGTCCTTGGCCGCTGGCGCGTTTTGGTGCTGCTGCCGAGCTCCTCGGGCGCCGCGACGCCATTTCCCATCCGCTGGTCGCCGCGCTCGGCGCCGAGCTGCTCCGCCAGACCCGGGTCGTGCTCGGCTGCGACCTCGAGTCGATCGGGCTCACGACCCACCTCGAGCCAGGCGGTGACGCGATCGCACGCGGCGCCCACGCGGTCGAGCTGGCATCCGGTGCCGACGCGCGCACGTTCGTCGAAGGCCGTGCCACATCGCCAAGCGGCGTCGCGGTCACCGCGATGGTCCTCGCGTCAGGGGCCGCCTATTCGATCGAGCATGGGATCGTCGGCGCGGTCGCGCAGGTTGCCGGGGAGCGCGGAGCCAGCGACAGCGTCGCACGCGAAGCGAGCGCCCGTCTGGGGCCGCTGGCGCAGAGCGTCGATCACGTCGTCGAGCACTGGGCCAGCTCCGGCGCGCGCAGCATGCGCATCGGCGCGAGCACCGACAACCCCAACATCGTGGCCGGCATCCTGGAGCGGAGCCGCATCGCGGAGGCGCAGCAGCGCTACTTCGCCGACACGTTCCCCGTATGGTCGAGCGCGACCCGGTCGATGCTCGTGCGAGTCGCGTTCGACGCGTCCGGTATCGTCGACGAGGTCGGCGTCGTGTTCCGCGACGTCCCGGGCGAGCATCTCGTGCGCGCGTGGCGAACGTTTCGGCCGCGCACCGACGTTGCCCAGCGGATCGGAGCGTTCGTGGGCGCGATGGGCATCGAGAATGCCGACCGTTTCGAGCTTCGCCTGCAGCACAACCAGGAGCCCGTCCTCGAGGCGTCGTACGTTCCCGCCGATACAGCGTTCTCGCGATAGCGCGCCGAATCGATGACCGCGCGAGCGAGCTTGCGAGCGATGCGCGCTCCCTGCGGCGCGCGTATCCGGCGAAGCGGATAGCCACGGCGTTGACACCCCAGGGGGTCACGGCGCACGCTGGCCAGGATGAGTTTGGCGCGAGACCGAATCGCTTACGCCGTCGGCAGCGAGGGCAATCCCGGAGATCCGTTCGGGCGGAGCCAACTCGTGATCGAGGCGAACGGCGATGCCCGGCTGGATCAGCACACGCGCTCCGGTAAGACCTCATGGACCGGCCGCGTCACGGCGACCGCACTCGACGCGCTGTGGAGCGCTCTCGAGGCAGCGGAATTCCCGGCCATGCCGGACCACCCGGTCCCGCCCGGGGCCGCGATCCGCAAGCTGGCGATCGGAACGGCACCAGCGGCAAAGTCGGTCTACATCGCGTGGCATGCGAGCAACGCGATGCCCGGCTACAAGGACGCGTTCTGGATCCTCGATTCGACCATCCGCCAGCTGAGCGAGGACACCGTCAAGGCCGTCCCACCCTACGGGGCGCAGATCGTCGAGTCAATCGAGCGCGCGGCCGGCGCGGCCACGGTCTCGCCCGGCACGGCCACGGTTTCGCCCGGCACGGCCACGGTCTCGCCCGGCGCGGCCACGGTCTCGCCCGGCACGGCCTTCGCGATCGGATTCTTGCCGGCCCGTCGCATCGCGCATGTGGCACGCCGCGAGCTGCTCGACCGCAACGCATCCACGATCGACAAAGAGCTGAAGCATGCGATCGAGTTCTCGCAGCGGGCGCTGAAGATCGAGGACTCGACGGTCGCCGAGACCGACGCGCGCTTCGCGAAGCTCGCGAGTGCTGCGGGTATTGCCGTGCCGCCGATGCCGGCGCCAGCGGGACTCCCCGCATGGTCGTCCGCGCTCGCAGAGCTCATGAGGCCGCACCTGTCGAGCCCGGTGCTCCAGGCCGCATGGCAGGCAGGACTGCTCGGCCGGAGCGTCGCGGTGTCCGCGGAGCTCGCTGCACACATCTCGTATCTGCGCTGCGCGGCCCCGAAGAACACGGATCTGAGCGCGCAGGCGACCAAGTGTGTTCGCGAGCTAAAGGCCAGCGCGGCTGCGCTGACGAACCAACTCACCGCGACGGGGCTCCCGCTCGTGATGAGCCACGCGTCGAGCATCGAAGAGACCATCAGCCTCACGTCGCACCTCGAGCCGGCGGTCGCCGAAGGGTATCGCCAGCTCAACGAGCTCGTCGCCGACATCTACAGGACGCTCGATACCAAGATCCGGCACCTCGATACTCCTCCGCCACCCAAGGCGTCGTCGGGCGCAGGGGCGGACGAAGACGCGCTGTTCGCGCGCATCGGCGCAGATCCGAGCAACTATCCGCTGCGGCGCGAGCTCGCGGCGCTCGCCGCGAAACGCAACGATCCTCGGGCCCAGCTGATCTACCTGCAGACGGCAGCAGCGGGCCCTGCGGAGAGGCAAAAGGCGTTCGACCTGGTTCGCTCGCATCCCGAATGGACCAAACGTCTCGAGGAGCTCGGCGCGAGCAACATCAAGTTCGCGGGCGGATTCCCAGACGAGATCACGATCGATGCTGGTGCGCTGCTGAAGCACTGGAACGACCTCCGCGCCGCTGCGCCACTGACGCGCCTGCACGTCCGAGAGGCGAAGGGGCGCGTCGGTGAGATTGTCCGGGCCGCCCACCTCGCCACGATCGAGGCTCTCGACCTCGACCGCCAGGGTGTCGTCGACGACGATGTGGTCGCCCTGAGCTCGAACCCGGCCGCCCAACGGCTGAGGCAGCTCGATCTGCGTTTCAACCTACTCAGCGAGCGTGGAGTCGAGGCGATCCCCGCATCGGCGATCCTCAAGGGGCTGCAGGTCGTGAACCTCGAGCCCAATCCGGCAGACCCGGTCGATCGTCAGGAGTACTACGACGAGACGAACTTCCACTTCGTTCCGACCGAGGCCGGCAAGGCGCTCGAGGCGAAGTACGGCCCGATTCGCTGGCTACGACGCGGCTGACCGCTCTGTTGGCGCCGTCGAGCCAGCAGCTCACCTAGGCGCGAGCCACACCATGACTTCGGGACGCTCCCCCGTACCGAGCACGATCTCGAGGCCTCTTGGCTGTTCGAACTCGAGCGCTCCAGCGAGCATTCCAAGGCGTGCTGCGGACTCGCGGGCCTCTACCGAGGTCCTGCCGAGGATTGCGTTTGTCACGTCGATGGTCCGGTCCCACGTGCTCGCGCCCCACTGGATTGCGAGTCGTGGTTCGGGACCTTGCGGCCCGCACTCCGTCGATACCGAGAGCGCGACGTTGGCACCTGCGAGCGGATAGATCGTCTTCCACAGCGTCCGCTGGGCGGCCGAAATACCGAGCCGGGCCGCGACGTCGTCGATGCCTCGGACGAATTGCTGCTCGAGCTCACCCTCACGATCTGGGTACTTGATGGACATCGTCGCGCGGGGGGCCGTGTACCAGCGCGTGAAGTTCATCATGGAGCCATGGGCGAACCCCAGCAGGGCCTGGATCGCCCCGAGCCACGGCTCTCGTGCAGGTGCCGGCACGAACTCCTCCACCATCTCGCGCGGCCCAACAAGGTCGGTGATCGCGACGCCGACCTCGAACTGGCTGCCCGCGATACGAACGCGCCACAGGGCATCGGGTGGCACCTCGGGCACCGCCAGATCAGGACGCAGCGCGCTGAAGGCCTCCGGGGTGCTCGGCACGAGCAGGCCCATTCGATCGGTCAGTGCCGAGACCCCGAGGTACGACCATGACGTGCCGCCGGCTTGGAGCGCGGCGAGCACGGGCTGCATGGGCACGTCGCGCTGGGCGAGCACGTCGGCGACGCGGATCCGAATCTCGGCTTCGGTGCTCACGGGGGCAAACGATACTCGAACTAGTCGGACTGCGCGTCGGGTGTCTTGCCCTTCGTCTCGCCATTTAGCTCGGCGAAGGACGTTCCGGTCTCGAGCGCGATCTTCTCGAGCTGTTCGCGCGAGAGGCCGATGTTTTCATACGGTCGCTTCGGGTCGAACTTCAGCGATCCGTTATCGCCGAAGTCTTTCGACGCGTTGGCAATCTCGTAGACCGTGTGCGCGTCGATGATCTGGAGCGCGGAACGTGTCAACGAGTTTGAGACAGCCGGGATGAACATTCTATGTCGCGACGACGTGGGTGGCGGGCGGTGGAAGAGTTACGCGTTGGGCGAGGTCGGGTAGTACGTGGGCCGGCGGCGGCAGGTTGGAGGGCGCACCCGCGTCGCCGGTGGCGACGGCGACCACGCCCTCGACCTCGACGGTCTCGGTGACGATGGGGTTGATGGTGACCACGGCAGGCGGTAGGCGGACCGTCGGCGCGCCGTTCGGAAAGCGCTCCGGATGGGCTGCGTATGCGCCATCGAGCGCGGACTGGCGTCGCGCCGCGACCTCGGCAACGCGACCGTGGAAGACATCGGCAGGGGTGAACAGGGCGAGGCCCGAGTGGTGATGGTCGTCGTTGTGCCAGGCGAAGAAGCGCGCGAGCCAGCCCCGCGCATGCATGGACCCCGCGAACCGGCCCGGATAGTCGGGCTGGTACTTCATCGTCTTGAGGTGCGCCTCGGCCTGCGGGTTGTCGTTCGAGACCCGCGGCCGGCTAAAGCTGCGCGACGCTCCGAGGGAGTCGAGCAACTGCGCGAGGGTGTCGCTCTTCATCGCGCCGCCGCGGTCGGCGTGGACCTGCAGGCCGGGTTCGACGCCGTGGCGCGCGATGGTCTCGGCGAACAGCTGGGCCGCGAGGTGCTTGCACTCCTTGGTCGCGACCATCCAGCCGACGACGAACCGGCTGAACAGGTCGAGGATGACGTACGCCATCAGGAACACGCCCTTCTCCTCGGTCGCCAGCTTCGTGATGTCCCAGGTCCAGACCTGGTTCGGCGCGGTCGCGGTCACCGTCGGCATCGCGTGGCGGTGCGGGGCGCGCTGGTTGCGTCGGGGTGCCGTCTCGTCGACCTCGGCGAGCACGCGGTACATGGTGCGGATGGACGCGAGGTGGATGCCGCGACTGAGCAGCGCGCCGTAGACTTCGTGCGGCGGCTGGTCGGCGAACTCCGGCAGGTGCAGCGTGTCGAGGATGGCGCGGCGCTCGGCGTCGGGGATGCGGCGGGCGCTCGGAGAGGGCGTCCGTGGCACGATGGCGACCGCCGGCAGGCGCGCGCGGTACAACGACGCGCGGCTCACGCCCACGGCGACGCAGGCGGCATCGACGGGGACCTCCCGGGGGCGGGCTTCGACGAGCGCCATCAGGATGCCTCCTCCGACGGTGCGGGGAGCGCGAGCCCCAGCAGTTCGTGCGCTTTTTTTTGGAGGTCGATGAGCGCGTTCGCGATGCGCAGCCTGTGCTTGAGCGCCTCGTTCTCCTTCGTCACGGCCAGGAGCTCGCGCGCCTTGGCGTCGAGCTTGGGCTTGCGACCCGGCGTGCGCGCGATGAGGCCGACCTCGCCGCCAACGGCGAACTGGTGGCGCCAGCTCGACAGGTGCGAGCTGTAGATGCCCTCCTTGCGCAGCAGCGCCTCGAGCGCACCACGCTCGCCGCTTGCGACAGCAGCCTCGGCCGCCCTGACCAGGCGGAGCTTCTCGGAGGCCGTGAACCGGCGCCGGGTGCCGGGTTGCACGGCCTCGTGCGCGGTCGGCGGCGCAGGGCGCGCGACGGCTTCATGCCGCTCGGGCTCGCCCTTGGAAGGGACGACGTTGCGCGCGGGAACTGGGGATGGCTTGGGCACGAATTTGGGACCATTCTCCGCCACTCGGTACAAAGATATCGAGGAGCGACTGTCTCAAGCAGCATTGGCACAGAGGGCCAGATCGTCGGCGTACCGCACGATGACAAGGTCACCGCGAGCGTTCCGACCTCTCCACTGGTGGACCCACAGGTCGAGGACGTAGTGGAGGTAGATGTTCGCCAGGAGCGGCGACACCGTCGCACCCTGTGGCGATCCCACCGCCGTTGCCGCCCATCGTCCCTGCTCCATGACCCCGGCGCTCAACCACTTCTGGATGAGACGAACCACGCGCCGGCCTCCGATCCGATGCTCGACGAACTTCACTAGCCAGCCGTGGTCGATGGCGTCGAAGAATCCACGGATGTCCGCGTCGAGCACCCAGTTCACCTTCTTCGTGTTGATCGCGGCGGCGAGCGCATCCAGCGCATGATGCTGGCTACGTCCCGGCCGAAACCCGTACGAAAACCCGGCGAAGTCCTCCTCGTAGATCGCGTTCATCACCTCGACCACCGCGCGTTGGACGATCTTGTCCTCCACCGACGCGATGCCGAGCGGGCGTTGTCGACCGTCGGCCTTGGGGATGTACGTTCTACGTGAGGGCTTCGCTCGGTACGATCCTCGGTGCAGTCGTGCATGTAGCTCGAGGAGGTTGTCCTCGAGCTCCACGCCGTACTGGTCCCATGTCACGCCGTCGACGCCTGGTGACGCGTTCCGGTGAAGCCGCCGGTACGCCTCGCGTAGACGATCGATGGTGACGTGATGCAGGAGCGCAGTGAACTTCACTTCCTTGTCCTGTCTCGTTCTTTCACGCACGCGGTCGAGCGCACTTGGCGCGGCTACATCCGGCACTGAGTCCGGTCCGCGTTTTGCTCGTCCACGTTCCCCTTGGTCAGGTCCCCTTCCCTCCACATCCTCCGCCACGGCTGTCGCCGCTTTGTTCGGACGCTTCGTCGGTACGATGGGCCTGTCCGACTTCCCCTTGCCGTTCATCATCGACGTATGGCCTTCTCGATGCGATCTGCGTTGCCAGCGCAGGTGGCGTGGGGATCACCCGGTTCTCGCGCAGAAAGGTTCTGCACTCGCGACGGGTCTTTGACTGCGCAGAGCCGACGAGCATCTCGCATAGCGATGCCCATCGTGTTGCCTGCCGCTTTCTCTGGACAGCGTCGGCGCTCCGAATGGATTGATCTCGCAGCTCGATACCGTGCTCGTGCATGCCCCTGTCAAACGCTTCGACGACACCGTTGCCGGTGCCGCCGCATGACTCGGGGCCGTCGTGGCTCGCTACGTCCTTCGACGTCAGACTCTTTCATTCTTTCCTTTCTGCCGGTTTATCCCGGCGCACCCAGAGTTCATAACGGCGCTGGCTAACTGATCGGATTTCTTCGACGACGAGCGATCGGTCAAAGGTGGGGGCTGCGCTGCCGGCCGTCGGGCAAGTGATCGATTCCACGAGCGTCAGCCTCGTCGAGGCGCGCCACCCACCCCACCTCGGATCGGAGCGACGTTATGAACTCTGGTGCGCGTACGGCACGACTTGCACGCCGACGACCGCGCCGGCCAGAACGCGCCGGCTCCGATGGCGCGCAGGACGCGTGCCGCCGTGCGCAGGAAGTTGACCTCCGCGAGCTCGTCTCGGACCACGTCCTCGACCACGACCGCCGCCTGCTTGGTCTTCGTAGCCGCTGCACGTCTCGCACACAGCCTGGACGCTCGTCAGGTGGTGCCGATCCACAGCACGGGCGCTTCACATTTCGCCTCGCTGTTCCGCCGCACCGTGGAGCGGCCCGATGATACGTGGTGACCAGTGGCGAGTGTCCATGTACGCACACGCGAGGGGCTACCCACCCAGTCGGCCGCATGAGAACGTGAGGCAACCAGACGCGGGCGCGAAGCGCGGAACGGCTGCCCCCGAGGAGAGGAGAGGAAGGGATGAGCAGATCGCTAAACAAGGTGGGCGACCGGTGGTACTTCGTGAACGTCGTCGCGAGGACCGATGGTGCCGAGGCGGCGACGGTCTACGACATCGCGACGGAGAAGAAGGTCCACGATGGGGACGTGGACCACGTTGCCGCGCTCCACACCAGCGAGCGGTTCGAACTCAAGCATCTGGTACTGCCGAACGCTGATCCGGCCAAGGCCACCCGCGCAAGCTCGATCCGCCGTGACGAGTGGGACCGCTGGCGCGAGTTGACCCGGTATATCGACGATCATCGCGGCTCGCTCCCCGTCGTGAAGAGCCCAAGCGTCGAGAGCGCGGCGACCACCCCGCTGGTCGTGAAGATCACCCCGCTGCGCGACCTATGCGACATCCTCCGCGTGCTCCCGCGTGAGAGCGCGGTCGACCTCGCGAAGAAGTGGACCGAGGACACCGCGACGCTCGCGCAGATGTTCCGGCGTTCGGTCCAGGACTTCGCCGATTACGAGAACGAGGCGGTCGCGTTCGAGGCGCGGAAGGGCACGGCAGGAGCGGCCTCGATCACCGAGTCCGAGAAGTTCGCCCGGCAGGTCGCCAGCTGCGCGGCGCGCGGCAGGCTCACTTTCGCGGGCCTCACCTCGCCCCTGCGCTACGTCGCGCACGAGATCAGCCCGCGACGCACGCCGCGTGGCAAGCGGCCGATCGAACTCGAGGGACAGCAGGATGACTTCACCGACGCCGAGCGCCCCCGGCGCGGCAGCAACTGGTCAGGCGCCGGCGGTGTAGACCTGTTGCTCACTGACGGCACCGCCGCCGTCGTCGGCGAGATAAAGGCCAAGACCGACCTCAGCCTGTCCTTCGCGGTCATGCAGAGCCTGATGTACGCCGCGGAACTCGTCACCCCTCCGCAGCTGCAGCGCCTCGCGAGCCACTACGAGAGCCTACAGTTCCTCGACACGCGGCGCGTCAGAGGGCCTCAGGTCGAGATCGCGATCCTGTTCGCGCCGGGCGGGGGCAAGGACCTGGACATCGCCCGTGCGCTAGCGACGGAGCTCATGCGCGAGGACGTCATGCGGGCACATATCCGTGACATCCGGTTCTTCGAAGGGGCCATGGGCGACGACGAGGTCACCTTCACGCAGGTGGCGTCGAGCGCGACCTGACGCCAGCTCGGCAATGCGCAGCCCCGCCGCGCCGGCGCGCTCGGACCATGCGTCCAACGTAAGTCCTCGCCTCGCCCCGTCATGACGTGATCGCGGGCCCGTGCTGCGCTGCCCGGTCCGATGATGGACAGAGCAGGACGAGACCTGGCCCGCCGCGTGGCGCGCCTCCGACGACGAGGCCCCGGCGAGCGCTATCCCGCGCGCCTCCGCGCGCAGATCACCGCCTGGGTACGGGCCCGCCGCGACCGCGGCGCGTGGTGGTGCGACGTCGCGCGCGACCTCGGCCTTCCCGCGGAAACGTTGAAGCGGTGGGCGGCGCCGGTGCCAAACGCCGCGACCGCGCGCATGGTCGCCGTCGAGGTGATCGACGCGCCGCCGGCCGGCACGGTGACCCTGGTGTCGCCGACCGGGCTGCGGATCGAGGGCGTCGCGCTCGCGGATGCGATCACGTTGCTGCGGGGCCTTGCGTGATCCTCGGGACGACGCGCGCGGTGCGGGTGTTCGCGTTCCCCGCGCCGGTGGATCTGCGCAAGGGCTACAACGGCCTGGTCGGGCTGGTGCACACCGGCCTTGGGCGTGACCCGCTGAGCGGCGAGCTGTTCCTGTTCGTCAACCAGGGCCGCAAGCTGTGCAAGGTGCTCGTCTGGAACGGCACCGGCCTGTGTATCTTTCAGAAGCGGCTCGAGCAGGGCACGTTCGCGAAGCTGTGGCGCGACGACGGCCGCGCGATCCAACTGACGACCGCCGAACTCAACCTGTTCATCGAGGGCTGTGACCTCGTCGGCAAGCGCGCGCTGTCGCCCGCCGAGTTCGCGCGCAAGCCTCTTGTTTCGGCGCGCGCGATGTGATCAATATGCGCGCGATGGACCCGAACGCGTTCAAGGGCGAGCGCGTGCTCGGCATCGGTGGCGGCCCGACGTCCGTGTGGGCGATGGAGCACGCCGTGCATGGCGAGGCCGCGCACGTCGAGGTCGCGGGCCAGATGCCGCGACCGAAGAAGGGCACCGCGCTCGGCGATGACCTGATTCAGGTCGAGGCACAGATTCGCGCGCATGTGGACGCCAACGAGCCGGTCCCGGCCGAGCTCACGAACAGACATCACGAGATCGTGACCGAGCACGTTCTCGAGCGGCGCGGCCGCGTTGCAGAGCTCGACGCGCAGCTTGCCGCGGGTACGCTAACAGGTCACCCGCTCGAGCTTGCGCAGCAGGAGCGCGCGCGCATTGCGAGCGAGCTCGATCCGTTCCTCGGCTCGCGCGTCGACCGCAACGAGAAGATGCTCAACAGCGACAAGATCACGTTCGCGGTAGCGGATGTGATCCAGGTGAAGCCGATCAAGGACGCGGCCGGTAATAACGTCATTATGCGCGGAGCGCCATGCTTCTTGACGAGGGCACTGATCTCGCGAGCGAGCGCGTTCGCGTCGTCGGACCACAGGGTGTTGTCGACGCGGTGCTGGCGCAGACGCAGCTGCTTTTCGATCAGCTCGGCGCGCGGATCCTTCTTCGCTTTCCAATCGGCGGCCAGGGCCTCGCGCGCCGCGAGGGAGCCTGGAGCTGCGATTACGCGTTCGTATGCACTCATTATCGGCTCGAAGGCTGGAGCGTGAAGCCCGGCCCAAGTTTATCGCGCGAACGACCGGGTCACGATGCGGGAGCGTACGCATCTCTTCGACGCGGGCCGTAGGAGATACCCCTAGCGAAGGACGCGACCCATCGCTCGGTACTCGCCGCGCGCGGCACGCTCGAGGTGCGATTGCGAGATCGAAAGCCCCTCGGACGCAGCGGTGAATGCGGCCGCGAGGACGGCGTTGCGGATGTTCGCGCCGGTCATCGCCTCGTACGTCCGCGCGAGCTTCTCGAGCTGGAGTGGTTTTACCAGCGGCGCGTGGACCCCGACCTCGAGCATCTGCTCCCACAGCTTCATGCTCTCGGCGAGCTCGGGCTTCTGGAACACGATGTGCGACGCGAGGCGGCGCTTGAGCGCCGGATCGATGCTCGAGTCGAGGTTCGTGGTCAGGATCGTGACGCCCCCGAAGCTCTCGATGCGCTGCAGGAGGAAGTTCACCTCGAGGTTCGCGTAGC
Organism: Kofleriaceae bacterium; assembly: GCA_964203225.1. GTDB lineage: Bacteria > Myxococcota_A > Polyangia > Haliangiales > Haliangiaceae > JABFXX01. The sequence goes on along the minus strand of CAXNMK010000018.1, from coordinate 19,088 downwards.
GATCGACCGCGGACTTGACCTCGGTGCGCTTGGCGAACAGCGAGTCAGCCTCGTCGAAGAGCAGCAGCGCGTGTCCGGCCTCGGCCGCGTCGAAGATCTTGGCGAGCTGCTTCTCGGTCTCGCCGACCCACTTGCTGATGACCTTCGAGAGATCGATCTGGTACAGCTCGAGGTCGAGCTCGAGCGCGAGCAGACCGGCCACCATCGTCTTGCCGGTGCCGGGCAGCCCCGAGAATAGTGCTGCGACACCGATGCCGCGCGGCATCTTCTGCTTGAAGCCCCACTTCTCGTAGACATGGTGCGCGTACTTGACGCGCGCGATCAGCGCCTTCACATCCTCGAGAGTCTCGGGCGGCAGCACGAGGTCATCCCACTTCTGCTTGACGTCGACGCGCGTCGCGAGCTCTCCGAGCCGCTCGGCGATGTTGTTGCGAATGCCTTCCTGTAGATCGTGCGGGGTCACGCGCGATGCGGGGTCCCGTGCCTCGCGAATGGTGCGCGCGGCCGCAGCACCACCAAAGATGCCACCTGGACCAAGGCGGTAGCGCAACGAGAGCTGGTCGAGCTCGCCGACGCCGAGCGAGCCCTCGTCGTCGCCGAGGACGCGTTGCCACAGCTCGCGGCGCGAAGCCGTCCCGGGAATCGGCCAGCGCACGCGCACGAGCCGGCGATCGCTGACGCCGAGGTCGATGCCAGGCATGCGCGACGTGACCGCGATCGGGCCCGGCGCTGTCTCGATCGCGCGCGCCAGCGTTCGAATGTCCGTGTTGACCTCGCCCTCCTTCACGGTGAGCTCGTCGATCTCGGCGATCACCGGGATGGCATCCGACAACAAGCACTCGCGCATCAGCGACGCGAGCGTCGCCTCGAGCATCCCGGGCGCGACGCGCGTGAGATCAACCGAGATCACCGGACGCGAGCTCTTGTCCGCCGCGAGCGCGACCGCCGTCCGGCGTCCAGCACCGACCGGACCTTCGAGCACGACGACAACCTTGTCCATCGTGTTCAGTCCACCAACCACGCGCTGGAGTGCCGCCTGCTGCGACTCGTCGAGCGTGATGTCCCTCGGGACGACGACGCGGCCACCGGAGCTCGCGATCGTCTCCTCGGGCTCGTCGTCGCCTCGCAAGTACGACCACACGCGGGGCGGCACGGTCAGTGGCGTGCACACGTCGATGGTCGCGTCCTCGGGCGCGATCAGGAACTTGTGCCGGCGCAGCGGATGTCCGGGAAGGACGAGGTCGGCCAGCTCGCTGCTGCGCTCGTCGTTCAGCCCCATGACGGTCGAGTAGTGGGCGATCGAGAGGCCGCGCCGAACATCGGTCCCGCAGATCGGCTGCAGCAGTGGGAGCAGCAACGGATCGACGGCGCGCGCGACGACGCCCCACACGAGATCCAGCTGGTTTTCGGACAGGTTCATCGACGCGGCGAGCTGGGCATCGCGCCGGCTCGGCTCGTACCGCATGTGCGACAGCATCGTCTCGATGTCGGTGAGCTCGGTGCGCGTCGCCGCGATGAGTTCGGGGGTGACCGCGACGCCACCCCGGGCAGCTGCCAGCCTGGCCGAGTGACGAACGCGTGCCAGCTGTAGCTTGAAGTACGTCCGACCCATCGCCGCGAGCATCGATGGGTCGGCGTCGCGGGTCAACCTGTTGAAGGCAGCTGTCAATTGGTTTCTCGGCGCTCGAGTCGGGCGCGATCGATCCCGAGCGGCGCCGCCAGTGCGACCACAAGCGAATCGCCGAGACGAACATCGCCCATGGTCCTTGGAGGTTAGGCGACACGGCGGCGAGGTGTGGGAGTTGCCTACACGCGCTCGAAAATAATGACGCCGCGAGGAGGGAACCCGGAACGCCCAAGTACTTATTATTGAGGATTAATAGGGGTCTAAGGTGAGCCTGCTCGAAAAGCTGCATCGCAACGACAACGACCGCGCCCACCGTCCTGAAGCGGAGCTGAAGAAGCTCTTCAAGGGAAAGGGCAAGTCACGCGACAACGAAGAGCAGCAACACGAGGACGAAAGCGCTGCCGATCGACTCGCGCAAGTCGCGCTCGGTGGAAATCCAATCGACATGGCTGCGCGCTCGATCGTCGGCGGTGCAGATCCGATCGCGCCGATCGGCAAGGCGAATCGGACGCAGCCGAACGTTGGCGTTGGCTCCGCGGTTGGCGTGTCGCCACTTGGCGGTCTGAACGCGAGCATTGGCGGCTTCGACGTCCACGTCGACGCGAACGTGTCGTTCGAGGGCAAGAAACCTACGGCCGACGCGAGCGCGTCGGTGCACGGTCAGATGAACAACGCCTCTGTCGACGCCGAAGTGTCGACGCCCGACCTGCTCGCGAAGAAGAAGCAGGTCGAGGGCAAATTCGGCGTCAACGCGCAGGTCAACGAGCAGACCGAGATCAACGCCGAGATCAGCAGTCCGGATCTCCTCGCGAAGAAGAAGCAGGTCGCGGGCAAAGTCGGCGCGCACACGCAGATCAACGACCAGATCGATATCGACGCCGAGATCAGCAGTCCGGATCTCCTCGCGAAGAAGAAGCAGGTCAACGGCGAGCTCACGGGGAGCGCACAGGTGCTCGGCACGGGCATCGGCGTCGGCACCGGTGAAGTGGCGCTGCAGCAGCAGCCGGAAGGCGGCCGTCTCGAGTCCGCATTCGACGGACTCCACGATCGCGATCAGCTCGCGCGTCAGGTCGTCGAAGGCGGCGTCGGCAGCAGCGGCGGTCGACTCGCCCGACTTGCCATCGACGGGGCCGAGGCGGCACTCGATGCCAAGAACGCGAAGAACGGCAAGAAGGCGAAGAAGAAGGCGCCTTCCGAGGAAGAGACCGAGGAGACCGCCAGCGAAGAGGCGAAGAAGACCGACAACGAGCAGGTACAGGCCAAGGACAAGCACGAGGAGAAGAAGGCCGACGGCGAAGGCAAGACGGACGAGCACCACGTCGAGGGTCATGCGTCCTCGGGGACGGGTCTCGACGCCCTCCATCGCGGCCTCGACGCCCTCACCCGCCGCAAGCACGGCCCCGGCCTCGAAAACGAGGAGCACGAGCACGAGCACGAGGGCGAGCACCAGGCGAAGAACGCCAAGCGCGTCGACGGTCATGGCACCGGCCTCGACCTCGATCCCACAAAAAAGCTCGCCAAGACCGACGACAAGCATGTCGACGGGCACGGCATGGGCGTCGCGAACGACGACAAGGCCGCCACGCACGGCGAGACCGACACGTATCACGTCGACGGTCACGGGACCGGCCTCGACATCGGCCCCAACGGCAAGACCGACGGCAAGCACGTCGACGGTCATGGAATGGGCCTCCTGATCGATCAGGACCTCGAGCACGGCGCAGACGACGGCATCGAAGACGCCGAGGGGAACAAGGTTCCCTACAAGCCCGGAAAGCCAGCGCCCCGGCCGCAGCCGTCGAAGGGCGCGCATCCGGGTGGGTTCGCCAAGCCCGCCCCCAAGCCCGAGCTCCCGCCTCCGCCGCAGACCGCGACCCAGACCGCGATCAACGGGTTCATCGAGAAGGCGCGCGCCGACCGCGATTCCGCAAAGGCCAAGACCCAGGCGCAGCAACTCGCGAAGAGCGCGCAGGTCTCTGTCGACGCGCAGGCGATCGCGACACAGGTCAAGGCGAAGAACGACGTCAAGCTCGCCGAGATTCGCAAGAAGGCGGAGGCCGAGAAGGCGAAGGCCGCCGTCGAGGCCAAGGAGAAGCAGGCCCAGCAAGGCCCCGTCACGCTCGAGTCGCTCAAGGAGAAGTTCGAGAGCACGGCGACCGCGGACAAGACGAAGCTCAAGACCGAGTTCGACGCCAAGAAGTCCGAGCTGACCGCTCGCCTCGCGACCCAGAAAGAGACGCTTCAGGGCGAGACCGCCAAGCAGATCAACAACCTCAAGACGCAGCAAGAGACGAACAAGAAGGCTGCCGAGGCGTCCTGGACCACCCAGAAAGCCGGACTCGAGAAGGCGCGCGACAACCTCCAGGCAGAGGTCCGCAAGAACGTCGCCGCCGACCAGACGCGTCTGGAAAAGGACAAGGAGAAGCTCTGGAAGGCAGCTGACGTCAAGCTGGCCAAGATCGACAACGACACGAAGACGAACGCGGCCAAGGTCCGCACAGACGGCGAATCGAAGGCGGCCGGTCTCGAGAACAAGGCGAACGGCGACGCACGGGGCGAGCGGGCACGAGGCCAGGCGGAAGCGGCAGCGGCCCGCAACGCGGGCGGCGACGGCGCCGAGAGCAAGGCATCGAACGCGATCAACGCGGCGGCCACCCGCGTTGCGAATCTCGAGACGAAGGGCCGGCTGAACGGCAAGGCCGTACGCGCCGAGACCGAGACCCAAGCCAAGAAGGTCGAGGACACGGGCAAGCGCGCCCACGACGATCTCAAGAAGGTCACGTCGAACCAGGTCAACGCGATCGAAGAGAAGATCAAAGCTCTCGGCCCGCTGCTCGATCAGAAGATCAAGCAGGCCGAAGACGAGCTGAAGACGAAGCTCACCGCCGGCGAGACCAAGCTCAAGGACGCGGTCAAGGGTAACGAAGACCAGATCGCCAAGCTCAAGGCCGACGGCGACGCGAAGATCACCAAGCTACAGGGTGAGGCCGAGACCAAGCTGCAGAAGGACTACGACGCGGCGGTCAGCTCGATCGACAAGCGTGTCGAGGCGGCCCGCAAGCAGCTCGCGACCGGCAACGACAAGAACCTCAAAGCGCTCGAGAAGATGGTCGACTCGACGTGCAAGGCGATCGACAAGACGGTCACCGACACCGAGAAGAAGTTCGATCACACGATCCAGGACGCCGAGCACCAGGCGCAGGCGTTCGTGCTCGCGCAGCTGCACAAGATCAAGGCGGAGGCCGACAAGGCACTCGTCGCGATCGACAAGAACTTCGACGAGGCGATGAAGATCGTCGACGCTGCCGTCGAGGCCGCGCACAAGAAGCTCGAGGAGACGACGAAGGGCAAGGTCCTCGAGATCGAGGTCCACGTCGGCACGCTCCTCAACGACATCGGAGACGGTAGCCGGCTCGCGGCAGCGAAGAGCCAGCTCGAGTACTACATCAAGGAAGGCAAGCCGATTCCGGCAGGCTACGGCGAGACCGCATCGCCGCCGGCACCCGAAGCGAAGAAGGACGCCAAGCCGGGCGAGCCCACGACGGAGACAGCGAAGTTCGTCGGCGATCCGAAGGACGCGGCCGGTGCGAAGCCGAAGGAGACCGACGTCGCCGCCGAGGAGCGCGCGAAGCTCCTCGATCCGAAGAACCTCGAGCCCGACGCGATCGAGGCCAAGGTTCAAGAGGCGATCAAGAAGGGTCAGAAGGACACGACGGTCGTTGCCGCCGAGTCTGCGAACGCGAAGGTCGCCACGGCCTACACCGACGCATCTGCCGCGGTCACGAAGCTCGCCGGCACGAAGTCCGATGAGCTCGAGATGCTCAAGGCCGGCAACGGAAAGATGATCGCCGAGGTCGAGAAGGCGCAAGACGACGAGAAGCAGGGCAAGGCGGCTGCCGACGAGCTCGATCGCGCGATGAAGCAGGAGAACCGGCTCGGCAACAAGTCGCCCGACAAGAAGGCGATGCTGGCCGCGATGCGCGGCAAGACGCCGGAGCAGATCGAGGCGATGAAGGCGGCGTACAAGGCGAAGACCGGCCGCGACCTCGACGCAGATATCAAGAGCGAGATGTCAGGCGACGAGCTCGTCGAGGCGAAGGGCCACCTGTCCGGAGATCCGGTCCTGTCGGCGGTTGCCGAGCTTCGCAACTCGGGCGGCACGTTCAGCGGTGACAAGGACAAGATGATGGCTGTCCTTAATAACCCTCACCTGACGTCGGAGCAGAAGCAGAAGATCTACGACGAGTTCGAGTCGCAGACCGGTAAGAGCCTTACCGACTTCTTCAAGAGCGAGCTGTCCGCCAAGGATGCGGCAGAGATGAAGGCGAAGCTCGGCGACGTCAAGGTCGAGGTCTTCGATCCGACCAAGCCGCCGGCTCTCGAGCCGGGCGAGAAGGCACCCGATCCGAAGGAGGCCGAGAAGGCCGCTGCGGCTCTGCGCGGCGCGATGGACGGCATCGGCACCGACGAAGCGAAGATCTTCGAGACGCTCAAGGGCAAGTCGCCGTCCGAGATCTTCGCGATCCGCAAGGCGTTCAAGGACCACTACAACATCGATTTCGACAAGGCACTCGAGAGCGAGATGTCGGGCACCGAGCTCGCGGCAGCCAAGGCTCAGCTCAAGGCGGACCCGGTCAAGGCCGCCGCCGCTGCTCTCGTCGATGCAGCCGATGGTCTCGGCACCGACGAGAAGCGCATCCACGACACGCTCGAGGGCATCAAGGATCCCGAGCAGCGCCGCAAGGTCGCCGAGGAGTTCGAGCGTCGCACCGGTACGTCGATCAAGCAGATGCTCAAGGACGAGATGTCCGGCAACGACAAGGACCTTGCCGTCGCGTATGCGGAGGGCGACACGACCAAGGCCGCCGCGATCAAGCTCGAGCAGGCGACCCACGGCGGCTTCCTCACCGACATCGCCGACGGCATTTCCGACACCGCAGGTGTCGACCGCAAGTACATGCGCGACGGCATGAAGGGCGCGATGGAATTCTCCGCCGTCGGCCAGGTCTTGAAGCTCAAGAACGGTGGCGAGGCCACGCTCAGCTTCAGCACCGACTCCGCAAAGATGTACGAGGTGCTTGCGTCGATCGAGGATCCGGCCGAGCGCGAAAAAGTGCGCCTGATGTACAAGGAGCGAACGGGCGAGGATCTCGACAAGTTCATCGAGAAGAAGATGAGCGGCGCCGAGAAGGACGTGTGTCAGGCGTACCTCGCCGGCGACACCGCGACCGCTGCGGCCGCCCAGATGAAGGAGGGTGCCGAATCGTTCTGGGGCACCGACGAGAAGTCGATCTACAAGCAGCTCGGAGGCAAGCCCGAGTGGCAGCGCAAGCAGATCATCGCCGCGTACAACGCGAAGTACGGCGGTGAGGGCGGACAGAGCTTCGACGCGATGCTCGCCGACGAGATGAGCGGGCTCGACCTCGAGAAGGCGAAGATGCTCGCCAAGGACGGCAAGGTGCCGCCCGAGTTCGAGCTCGAGTACGCGATGGACGGCATCGGCACCGACGAGGACGCGATCAAGAACGCGCTCAAGGGCAAGTCACAGAAAGAAGTCGACGCGATCCGCGTGGCGTGGAACAAGCGCCATCCGAACGGCCCATCGATGGACGCCGCGATCAAAGACGAGATGCCCGACGGCCGTGACGGCTTCGAAGTCGAGATGATGCTCGAGGGCGAGCCGCAGCCGGGCGAGCCCAACTACGAGAAGCGCATGCTCGAGCGAGCAGAGCGCAAGTACAAGTTCGACCGCAGCGATGCGCTGTCGAACGGCGTCATGGATGTGTTCAGCGACTCGGGCAAGGACCTCGATCGCGAGCACGAGAAGCTGGCCGAGCTCAAGGCCGCGTTCGACAAGGGCGGAATGCTCACGCCCGAGCAGAAGGCACAGCTCGACACGCACCTGAATCGTCAGGACCTCGACCAGACGAACTACGTCGCGTCGAAGAACGCGGTGACCGAGAACCTCGCGACGGCAGCAGGCGTGGTCGCGGGCGTCGTCGTCTCGATCGTCACGGCAGGTGCCGCGGCTCCGTTCGTCGTGGCCGCGATCGCGGCGCTCGCCGGCGGTGCAGCGACGATGGCAGTGAAGATGGCGATGCAGGGCGGCGCCTATGGCATCGAGGACATGGGCATCGACGCTGCGAAGACGCTGCTGCAGGCAATGACCGCAGGTGGCATGAAGTACCTCGGCCCGGGCCTCGACGCGGCGCTCAAGGCGTACGGTCCAGTGGTCGCCGCGATGGTGCAAGGTGCACTGTCGGGTGCGATCGGTGGCGCGACGAACTCGGCGTTCGACGAGGCCGCGTCGCGCGATCTCGGCGACTGGCTCAAGAACATGCTCAAGGGCACCGCCATGGGCGCACTCGGCGGCGCTGCCGGTGGCCTCGTCGGCACGGTTCCGAACTCTGGTGGCTCTGGCGCCGCCGCGATGCAGATCAAGGCACCGCCCGATACGTTCGTTACCGCGGCACTCAAGGGCTCGTACAACTCTGTCATCGGCGCGATCGGCTCGGCCGCCGTGGATCCTTCGATGTACGAAGGAAAGTGGGAGGACATCGCCAAGAAGTGGGGCAAGACCGTCGGTCAGGCCGCCGTTCAGGGCATCGGTGATGGCATCACCACCATGAAGGAAGAGCACATCGCGCACTTCGGCCAGATGGCCGCGGACGCGGTGGCAGCCAAGGGTGGCGGTCCAGCCGATCAGATGGCGGCGTACCACGACGCCGTCAGCACGATGCTCGAGGCGAAGGCGGCAAAGACCGCCGCAGGCGGCTCGACCGAGGCGCCGGCCACGACGCACGCTGGCGGCACCGATTCTCACGCGGGCGGCACCGACTCGCACGCGACCGCGGACACGCACCAAACCACCGCCACGACGAAGACGGCGGAGATGGATGCGCACGGCTCCACCGCCACGACCAAGACGGCGGAGATGGACGCGCACGGTTCTGCCGCCACGACCAAGACGGCGGAGATGGACGCGCACGGTTCCACCGCCACGACCAAGACGGCGGAGATGGATGCGCACGGCTCCACCGCCACGACCAAGACGGCGGAGATGGACGCGCACGCGACGGCCAACAAGGCTGCTGCGGACGAGGCGCACGCGAACGCGACCAACGACACGCACGGAACGGGAACGAAGTCCTCGGAGGAGGCACACGCAAAGAACGCCGAGCTCGCGGCCAAGGATCCCGCAGCAGCTGCCAAGGAGACCCACGAGGCCACGCAGCAAGCCAAGAAGTCGACCGAAGAGCTGCCGCTTCTCCGTGACCAGCTCGATCACGTAACTGGCGTCGAGAAGGGCCCGGCGCACGAGACGGAGATGGGCAAGCTCCGCGAGATGTACGAGCTGCAGGCCCGCGAGGCCGAGCAGGTCGCGAACGTCAACACGCGTCGCACCGAGCAGATGATCGACCTCGACCAGGGAGGCGCGAGACTCGTCAAGCCCGATGGCACACCGTACGGCTACCAGATCGACAGCAAGTTCGACACGCGACGCTTCAGCTACGAGGGCGAAGGGCAAACGAACCTCACGGTCGTCACGATCAAGGTTTACCTCGACGCCACGGGCGCCGCGCACAACGGCCCGGGATCCGTCACGCCGGCCACCCACGCTCAGCTCGAAGCGCTCAAGGCCGACGTCCACGCTGGCGTCGACACCCACTACAACGATCCGAAGCACAAGATGCCAAACGGCGACCGCTTGCAGGTCGTCGTCGAGTTCGTCAACAACCCGGCCGATGCACACATGACCGTGAACGCGCGTGCCGGCGAAGGTCGCGCGGATCAGACGAACTGGTACGTCGGGTCGGAGCCTCGCCCTGGCGAGACAGCCGCCCAGGCAAAGGCCCGCTCCGAGCAAAACGGCACGGTGCACGCGCACGAGCTTGGTCACCAGCTCGGTCTGATCGACGAGTACCACGATCAAGGAACACGGACTCCGGCCGCCGATCGCGCGACGCCGACGTCGCCGCAGGTCCACGGCGATGGCCTGATGTCCGACTTCAACCGCTGGGATCCGACCCACAAGAATCCCCCCGCTGCAGACGGAACACCGGTGCCAGACGGCAAATGGGTGCCCGATCCGAACGCGGCCGCGCTGCAGGGGCGCCACAAGGATCAGATCCAGGGCGACATCAACGGCGCCTCGGGCTCGCTCAAGTCGCTCGAAGAGGTGCGCAACAAGTTCGAGAGCGACAAGGCGCTCGAACGTCTCGAGGCGAAGCACGGTTCGCCGGATGCGAAGGACGACCCGAAGGTCCGGGTCGCCACCGAGGAGCCCAAGACTCGCGTCGCCACCGAAGAACACCAGGTGCGTGTCGCGACCGAGGACGAGCGTCTACATGGCCCGGGGAGCGGTCCAGTCGAGACGGTCGCCGAGGGCAAGAAGATGGCGCTTCCGAAGGCCGCCGACGAGAACGTCGCTGCTGCCGCGCACGAACCCAACAAGCCGAAGATGACACCGGAGGAGCTCGCGAAGGATACGCAGCGACTCGCGAACGAAGACCGCGCGAACAAGGCGTCGGGGAAGAAGGCCGAGCTAGACGTTATCGACGAGCTCGCGATGAGCGCGACGACGAAGGCCGACTGGGAATACATCCGCAAGCTCGAAGCCGAGGCCAAACGCCCGCTCAACGAGCGGTTCTCCGTCCACGACAACGTGGCGGAGCTGGAAGCGAAGGCTAGGCAGAACCCCGGTTCGGTGACCGAGGAGCAGCGGGCTGCGGCGCATGCGGAGGCGAAGCGCAAGACGGACGATCACAACAGCGCCGTCGAGTCGCTCACGGGCGAGGTCAACCAGTCGATCCAGAAGAAGGATCAGGAGGTCGTACAACGCATCGCCGATCAAGTGAAGGACGCGCCCAAGGTCAACGGCCGCAAGGAGATCACGGTCGACTCGGCGATCAGCTTCGGCATGGGTGGCGCGGGTGCCGCGGGTGCGCACGGTGACCTGCCCGGCGGGCACGACACGAAGCAGGCGCGCACCGATCGCATCGGCATCCAAGACGGCACCAAGCCCGAGCTCTGGGGCACGCTCGGCCACAAGCCGATGGGCCAGGAAGCCGACGCGCTGAGCTACGGCACCGGTGGCATCAAGACGGGCGATATCGCGGAGCACGGCACGGCGATGGCCGCGAAGGCGAGCGAGATGGCGCTGCAAGTGGCAGCGCAGCGCGATGCCTCCGGCGTCGGCACGATCGACTCGCATGGCCCCGCGGGCCCGCTCGAGTACAAGAAGGTCGTTGTTAATGGCAAGGAGATGTTGGAGGTAGGCGTCCCGACGAGGATGCAGACCGGCACCGACGAGCACGGCAAGCCGATCATCGAGGTCGTCCTCATCAAGACGACCCAGGGCGTCGACATCTCGACGGGCATGGGCCCCGCCCGCGAGCTGTCGACCCATGACACCAAAGATCGCAAGGCGCAGATGAAGCACGCCGACAAGGAGCTCTTGCAGCAGCAGGGCAAGATGGTCCAGGGCGAACAAGCGCTTGCGATGGACCCGAACGCGTTCAAGGGCGAGCGCGTGCTCGGCATCGGTGGCGGCCCGACGTCCGTGTGGGCGATGGAGCACGCCGTGCATGGCGAGGCCGCGCACGTCGAGGTCGCGGGCCAGATGCCGCGACCGAAGAAGGGCACCGCGCTCGGCGATGACCTGATTCAGGTCGAGGCACAGATTCGCGCGCATGTGGACGCCAACGAGCCGGTCCCGGCCGAGCTCACGAACAGACATCACGAGATCGTGACCGAGCACGTTCTCGAGCGGCGCGGCCGCGTTGCAGAGCTCGACGCGCAGCTTGCCGCGGGTACGCTAACAGGTCACCCGCTCGAGCTTGCGCAGCAGGAGCGCGCGCGCATTGCGAGCGAGCTCGATCCGTTCCTCGGCTCGCGCGTCGACCGCAACGAGAAGATGCTCAACAGCGACAAGATCACGTTCGCGGTAGCGGATGTGATCCAGGTGAAGCCGATCAAGGACGCGGCCGGTAATAACGTCATCGAAGTGACGTACGGCGACGGCACGAAGCGGATCGTGGATCGCGTCATCCCGTCGATCGGTTCGAACCCGGACTCCCCTGGCGGCATTCACGACACGCTCAAGAAGGCGCCGCTGGACATGGAGCTCATCCCGGTGATCTCGTTTGGCCGCGTCGTCGGCCTCGAGAGCAATCCGCCGGGCATCACGATCAGCGGTGGGGCCATGGTCGGGACACTCGGCCACAACATGGCTCCCGAGATCCTGAAGCGCATCCCGCCGGAGATGCGCGATGCCGTGATCGCCAGCATCGTCGATCACGCAAGTCGCGACGGCGTGAGCGCGGGCTCGAAGGGAATCGTTCCCGGCATCGAGAATGTCGGTTCGAACACCCAGCTCACGATCGATGCGATGAACCGTATCCCGCCCGAGCAGCGGAGCGCCGAGCTCAAGGCGTTCCTGAAGAAGCACGACAAGAATCGCGCGGAGAACTTCGACGGCGAGCTCCGGTTCCCCGACGCCCAGCCAAAGTCGGGCACCACCGGAGACCGTATGAAGAAGCTCGCCGAGCTCGAGATGAAGGCGAGCTCTTCGGTCGATCAGGAGCGAGGGGAGGCTCACTCCGATCTGGCAAAGCTGAAGCACGATCCCGAGTGGCGCGACGCGTTCGAGCTCAAGGCGAACGCCGAGAAGGTCCCTACCAACGACGCCGACGCGAGCAAGCGCGTACAGGACGAGCAGCTCGTTCAGTAGAAGCGCCAGCAAGAAATCAACCTGTCGACCGACGGCAACGATGTGGCGTACAGCGCGCCGACGACCGCCGAGAAGAAGCTCCGCAACGAGTTTGACGACCTCTGGGAGCTTCGCGAGAGCCTGAAGAAGGCGAAGGACCCGGCCGAGATCGACAAGATCAAGGCCGACATCATCACGGAACGCGCGAAGCTCGACGAGAAGCTTGTCAAGGCGTCAACGGACCAGGCGCTCAAGGACCAGCTCCTCGATCCGCATGTCGCCTTCGCACTCGCACGCGAGGCGAACGTGACGGACAAGAAGCTCCCCACCGAGCTGCACCGCTCGCCGGAGCTCGCGAAGTTCCTCAGCGACAACATCGTCGAGTTCCGCAAGGCGCAGGACCAGGCGCGCCAGGGCGTCGATCCGCAGCTGCGCGCCAAGCGTGAGGTCTTCGAGCGCGAGATTGCCAAGGCGATGATCAGCGACACCAAGGTCGCCAAAGACGTCAACGACAACCTCAGCGCGATGAGCCAGAAGGCGCACGACGACATCGTCAAGACGCGCGGGATGGGCACGCCGGAGTACTACGAGGCGATGGCGAGCCTCGGCGCACACTTCAGCGATGGCTACGCAGGCGCGGTGCTGACGCAGAAGGGCGACCCCACGAAGCCTGGCAGCGTCGAAGCCGCCAACCCCTCTGTGCCAATGCTGCTTGAGACAGTCGCTCCTCGATATCTTTGTACCGAGTGGCGGAGAATGGTCCCAAATTCGTGCCCAAGCCATCCCCAGTTCCCGCGCGCAACGTCGTCCCTTCCAAGGGCGAGCCCGAGCGGCATGAAGCCGTCGCGCGCCCTGCGCCGCCGACCGCGCACGAGGCCGTGCAACCCGGCACCCGGCGCCGGTTCACGGCCTCCGAGAAGCTCCGCCTGGTCAGGGCGGCCGAGGCTGCTGTCGCAAGCGGCGAGCGTGGTGCGCTCGAGGCGCTGCTGCGCAAGGAGGGCATCTACAGCTCGCACCTGTCGAGCTGGCGCCACCAGTTCGCCGTTGGCGGCGAGGTCGGCCTCATCGCGCGCACGCCGGGTCGCAAGCCCAAGCTCGACGCCAAGGCGCGCGAGCTCCTGGCCGTGACGAAGGAGAACGAGGCGCTCAAGCACAGGCTGCGCATCGCGAACGCGCTCATCGACCTCCAAAAAAAAGCGCACGAACTGCTGGGGCTCGCGCTCCCCGCACCGTCGGAGGAGGCATCCTGATGGCGCTCGTCGAAGCCCGCCCCCGGGAGGTCCCCGTCGATGCCGCCTGCGTCGCCGTGGGCGTGAGCCGCGCGTCGTTGTACCGCGCGCGCCTGCCGGCGGTCGCCATCGTGCCACGGACGCCCTCTCCGAGCGCCCGCCGCATCCCCGACGCCGAGCGCCGCGCCATCCTCGACACGCTGCACCTGCCGGAGTTCGCCGACCAGCCGCCGCACGAAGTCTACGGCGCGCTGCTCAGTCGCGGCATCCACCTCGCGTCCATCCGCACCATGTACCGCGTGCTCGCCGAGGTCGACGAGACGGCACCCCGACGCAACCAGCGCGCCCCGCACCGCCACGCGATGCCGACGGTGACCGCGACCGCGCCGAACCAGGTCTGGACCTGGGACATCACGAAGCTGGCGACCGAGGAGAAGGGCGTGTTCCTGATGGCGTACGTCATCCTCGACCTGTTCAGCCGGTTCGTCGTCGGCTGGATGGTCGCGACCAAGGAGTGCAAGCACCTCGCGGCCCAGCTGTTCGCCGAGACCATCGCGCGCCACGGCGTCGAACCCGGCCTGCAGGTCCACGCCGACCGCGGCGGCGCGATGAAGAGCGACACCCTCGCGCAGTTGCTCGACTCCCTCGGAGCGTCGCGCAGCTTTAGCCGGCCGCGGGTCTCGAACGACAACCCGCAGGCCGAGGCGCACTTCAAGACGATGAAGTACCAGCCCGACTATCCGGGCCGGTTCGCGGGGTCCATGCATGCGCGGGGCTGGCTCGCGCGCTTCTTCGCCTGGCACAACGACGACCATCACCACTCGGGCCTCGCCCTGTTCACCCCTGCCGATGTCTTCCACGGTCGCGTTGCCGAGGTCGCGGCGCGACGCCAGTCCGCGCTCGATGGCGCATACGCAGCCCATCCGGAGCGCTTTCCGAACGGCGCGCCGACGGTTCGCCTACCGCCTGCCGTGGTCACCATCAACCCCATCGTCACCGAGACCGTCGAGGTCGAGGGCGTGGTCGCCGTCGCCACCGGCGACGCGGGTGCGCCCTCCAACCTGCCGCCGCCGGCCCACGTACTACCCGACCTCGCCCAACGCGTAACTCTTCCACCGCCCGCCACCCACGTCGTCGCGACATAGAATGTTCATCCCGGCTGTCTCAAACTCGTTGACACGTTCCGTCCAGGAGATGCTCGGCCACTCGACGATCCAGATGACGATGCGCTACGCCCACCTCGCGCCCGAAGTGGCGCGCGAGGCGGTGGAGCTCCTCGATCAGCCGGCGTCGCCGCGAGGCAGAGAATTGGCAGAGAACGGCTAGAATCCGGCGAACTCTGCAGAAGTAAACGGAAGCGCATGGGAATCGAACCCGACTCCACGCACCGCGAGACCCTAACCATCTCGCGCACCTGCAATGACCACGCGGACTTGCGTGGGGTCGGCGTCCCGGTTGGTCCCTGTTCTTCCCGCCTGTTCTCGGGTGGTGTTGCAGTTTCCTTGCAGTAAGCCGCCGTCGATTACGGGTGGCGGGGCAGAGCAGGGCCACCATCGGGGAGGGGCCCGCGCCGTCAGTGCCGGAACTCGGTCTTCGGCAACAGGCTCTCGACGGGCTCGCGCGCGCACGGTGCGGGTTCGTTGGTCCCGGCGTGGGAGTGGGTGTCCGCGTACCAGACCGAGAGCAGCTGGACGGTCGCGCTGACGCTGTGAACACCTCACCAGTCTCGAGCGGCTGGGCCTCCTCGCGCGGAGCACGGCAGCGGACGAGGCGCGCTGGCATCCGGCCTGAGGCGAGTGCTGCTCGTCGGTGGGAGCCATCCGGCGGTTTCCGAGACGAGGCGCGGGGTGCCCAATTCAAGGGGCTTGCCCAATCAAACGGTTGTGCGGCAGCGTGAGATGATGGATGACGGCCAAGGTCGACGTGAGCGCCGAGGAGGGCGGTGTCGGCCCCGGCTCGCCGCCGATGCCGAGCAGCTGCGCGCCGAGGGGCTCGCCGTCCTGCTTGTCCGCGAGCAGCAGCTGGTCCGTGACCTGGCAGAGCTGCGCGGGACCCTGGCAGCGGACCTGCTGGCCGCGCGCGCGGAGGGTGTGGCCCACAAGACCGTCGCGCACGCGGTGATCGTGGCGACCGGCGGTTCGGAGACGGCGGCCAACCTCGACCGCGTCTGCGCCAACCTGCGTCAGCGGGTGACCCTTGCGTCGAGCCGAGTCGCTGGTCGTGATCGTGGCTCACATACCTCGCGTGGACAGGGCCACCCTGCGGATTCACCCTGTGGGTCGAAAGGCAGGTCACCCATGTATCGTCGTCGCACCGTCGAAGAGTGGTTCGAGTCCAACCCCAACAGCTGCGAGCGCCCGCTCGCGAACCCCGATGATCCGGACGCCCTGGATCCCGAGGTCGACATCCCGCCCGACCTGATCGATGAAGAGGTCGAGTAGGTCATGGCGCTTTTCGCGGGCAAGCGGGGCGCCCGGACCCGCCAAGTGCTGGAGCGGCTCCGGGGCAGCATCGCCCGCGAGCTGCGCTCGACCCACGACCAGGAGGCCGCGAGCTGCGCCGTGCGGGACACGGTGATCGAGGCCCGGCAGCTCGGGATCCCTTACGGCCAGCTCAGCGCCGCGCTGGTCCCGGATGACGGTGATCATCGCCAGGTACGGCGGGCGCGGGCCCAGGTCGAGGCCAACCTGCGCGGGCGCGCGTTCGACACGCGCTGCCGACCGGCCCCCCGCGCCACCCAGGCGGTCTCCCGCGACCACCTGGGCGCCCGGACGGGCAGGTAAGGCATGGCCGCCCTCGGCCGCTGCCACGCCTTGCCTTGGCTACTGGGCGGCGCGGAGCTCGATGGCGTCCGGCCGTCGGCCGTCGTCATCGCGCGCCTCCGCCAGGGGCTCGCCCGAGAAGGGGCGGCGACGGCCGAGCTGCAGCGCGCCCGCGTCGAGATCCGCGCGGCGGTGGTCGCCGCCAGGGCGGAGGGCGCGGGCTACTTCCAGATCGCCTCGGCAATCGTGCCGGCAACCGGGGAGGTCGCCGAAACGACCCGGCGCCGCGAGCGGATGGCGGGCAACCTGCGGGCACGCATGTTCGAGGCAAGTCGCCGCTGACCCGCCTAAACGTTCTCGACGGCAGTGCGCCGGGAACGTCGCCAACAAGCGCGCGACGTGCTGCTCTAGGCGGTCGAGCCGACCGGTTACCCCGATCACCCTTTCGTTAGATCACGCACGCTCCGAGAAGCGGCTCTAGAGGTGGCCAGGCCCCCATGCGGAGTGTGGCGCTCATCCTGATCAGCGGGCGTTCTACTCCATGATTTCAGACGCTTGATCCACCTGAACGGACTTCTCATGCACGAAGCGGTGACGTTCCTCGTCGTGAAACCGCGCCCTTGCTCAGGATGAGATCCACACCCGACCAAGACCGTCAAGACGCGACGGGATCAGATCGCCATCAACACAGGACCAGCCCGCACTGATAGGCTACCCGGCAATGTCGGCACAACTCCTCGCCTTTAATCTTGCACGCTTGGGACGAAACCCGGACTACGCCTCAGACGAGATCGCAGAGGGGCTCGCAACTGCGCCCCGCTACGAGCGATTTGCGGACGCCGCCAAGTCTATCATACTCGCAATCCACGCCATCCCGCGCCTCCGGGAGGACACGTCCCTCGGACAGGTCGAGGTCTACGTCGGTCGCGCTGGTGCAACCCCTCGGCACATCCTGAACCGATGGAAGACGCACCGCGAGGAAAAAAAACATCAGCATGGGCTAGTTGCGATCGAGTGTCCTACTCACGTTGTGGAACTCTGGGAACGGGCTGCCATTCGCGTCGTTAATAAGCTGAGGAACGATGGACGCTTGTGCGTCAAGAACGCGAGTTCGTCGTCTCAGGGTCAGCTGCCCGGCGAAGAATATTCGTGCATCTATGTCACCTGGAAGAAGTCCACGGAGATCGAACTCGAGCCCTCATCGCGGGCGTACGTGGAGGAGGTGGCGAGTGAGGTTGCAGGACAACTGAGACCCGAACTGACCCGCGACCAGGTCCTTCGCGCCATCGACCCAATATCGCGACCAATGCGTGAGTTCGCAAACGTCGCCTGGCACGAAAAGCACACCGGTGGATGAGATCCACACCCCCCAAGCGCCGGCGAGCCGGAGCGTAACCCGGTCCTTGGGTTTGAAAGTTAGGGCCCGTGCAGAAACAACTTGCGCATGATGGTGGCTGTTGAGGCCGACGAAGCGAGCGATCGACATCGGTACCCGCGACGTGATCTACCTCTCGGGTGAAGACCACGATGGAGTCCATCCGGGCGAAGTTTCTCGCGCTCAAGCCAGCGATGGATGAGCGGCTGACGCGGCTGTGGGCGGGCGCCGAGGCCGAAGCGCTGGGCGAGGGCGGGATCTCGGTCGTGGAGGAAGCGACCGGAATGTCGCGCACCACCATCCGGGTGGGGCGCGATGAGTTACGTGAGGGTGTCTCCGCCGACGACGTGGTGAGCGTACGCCGCGCGGGAGGCGGACGGCCGTCGATCGAAACCACGTCGCCTGGGATCATCGTCGCGCTGGAGGGCCTCGTCGATCCGGTGACCCGGGGCGATCCCGAGTCGCCCCTTCGCTGGAGCTCGAAGAGCACCCGCAAGCTGGCCTCGGAACTCGGCGCGCAGGGCTACAAGGTCAGCCCGCAGAAGGTGGGCCAGCTGTTGCACGCCAGCGGCTACAGTCTGCAGGCGAACGAGAAGACGCTCGAGGGGTCGTCGCACCCCGATCGGAACGAGCAGTTCGAGTTCATCAACAGCCGAGTCGACGCGTTCCATGGGCGCAGCGCGCCGGTGATCTCGGTCGACACCAAGAAGAAGGAACTCGTCGGTGATTTCAAGAACGGCGGCAGCGAGTGGCAGCCCACGGGCACGCCGGTGCCCATGCGCACCCACGACTTCATTGATGCCGACCTCGGCAAAGTGATCCCCTACGGCGTCTACGACATCGCCCGCAACGTCGGCTGGGTCAACGTGGGCGTCGATCACGACACGCCCGCCTTCGCCGTCCGGTCCATCGCCGAGTGGTGGCGGGTCATGGGCAAGCGCGCGTACCCCGACGCCACCGAGTTGCTGATCACCGCCGATGGCGGCGGCAGCAACAGCTCGCGCGCGCGGCTGTGGAAGATCGAGCTGCAGCAGTTCGCCGACCGCACCGGCCTCGCGATCAGCGTCTCCCACTTCCCGCCCGGCACCTCGAAGTGGAACAAGATCGAGCATCGGCTCTTCTGCCACATCACGGAGAATTGGCGCGGCCGGCCACTGGTCGATCGCGAGACCGTCGTCCAGCTCATCGGCAGCGTCCGCACCACTGCCGGGCTCGTGGTCAAGGCTCAGCTCGACACACGCGAATACCCGACTGGCATCAAGGTGTCCAACGACGACATGGAGCGTCTTGTGATCACGACGGAGACCTTCCACGGCGAGTGGAACTACACTCTGCATCCCCGGCGCAGAGGTCAGTCGTGATCAACTTGTTCCTGATCGGGCCC
>CAXNMK010000017.1:0-156395 GCA_964203225.1 Kofleriaceae bacterium | reverse complement strand
CGTGGCCTGCTCGTTGTCCGGCACAGCAAGTTCGGCAAGTCACGCTTGGTGCCCTTGGCCCCAACGACGCTCGTCGCGCTCGCAGCATATGGTCGGGCTCGCGATCGAAAGATCCGCCGCGCGAAGAATCCCAGTCTCTTCACGTCGTCGGTCGGCACGCGTCTCGACTATGGGAGCGTTCACCGCGCTTTTCTCCGACTTGTTCAGCGTGCCGGTCTCTCCGATCGGCGGCCCAGGCGACCCCGCATCCACGATCTCCGGCACAGCTTCGTCGTCGGGACACTACTTGACTGGTACCGCGCCGGCGTCGACGTCGAGTCCCGGCTTCCTTGGTTGTCCACGTACCTCGGCCATGTCAGCCCGTCCTCGACCTACTGGTACCTCACCGCGACGCCCGAGCTCATCATGCTGGCCCACCGCCGTGTCGAGCAGGCGCTCGAAGGGACCCGATGACTCCGCTGGCGCCGCTTCTCGAGGTCTTCTTTGTCGAGCGACTACAGCGGCAGAAGTCCGCTAGCCCGAACACGATCGCGGCCTACCGCGATGCCTTCTGTTTGCTCCTGCGCTTCGCCGAGGCGCGTCTCGGCAAGGACCCGTCGAGGCTCGCGCTCGTCGACATCGACGCACCGCTGGTAGTGGCGTTCCTTGAAAGCCTCGAGAAAGACCGTCGGAACACCGTGCGGACCCGCAACATCCGTCTCGCTGCCATCCGATCGTTCTTCCGCTTTCTCGCCCTTCGGGAGCCTGCCTCGGGGGCTCTCATCCACCGAGTCCTCTCCATCCCGCAGAAGCGAGCCACACGTCGCGTCATCGGGTTCCTGACCCAACTGGAGGTAGAGGCTCTGGTCGCGGCACCCGACCAACGCAACTGGATGGGTCGACGCGACCACCTGTTGCTCGTTGTCGCAATCGAGACGGGGATGAGGGTTTCCGAACTCACGCACGCGGCCATCGGCGACGTCACGATCGCGGTGACCTCGCACATCCGCTGCATCGGAAAGGGACGCAAGGAACGCATCACGCCTCTAGGTCGGCACACGGCTCCGCGGCTTCGCCGCTGGATCGACGAACGCGCGGCGCCTCCGACCGCCCCGCTCTTTCCGGCTCGACATGGCGGGCAACTCAGCCGGGATGCAGTGGAGCGACTGGTGCAGAAGTACGTCAAGCTCGACGCCGACAAGTGCCCGACGATTTTGCGCAAGCACGTCTCACCGCACGTCCTCCGGCACACCACCGCGGTCCGTCTTCTGCAAGCGGGCGTCGACCGCGCGGTCATCGCCCTGATCCTCGGACACGAGTCCGTCGAGACCACGCAGATGTACCTCCACGCCGACCTTGAGGCGAAGGAGAGGGCCTTCGAGAAAGCGGCTCCCGTCGGAACGAAGAAGGGGCGCTACCGGCCTGCGACCGCGGTCATGGCCTTCCTGAAGAGCCTCTGATTATGCCGCGCGCCACCAAATCCCTGTCGTCGGAGGCATCGCCGAACGCGGCATAATCCGGCGCGCGGCATAATCCTGGTTATGCCGACGCCGGCATAACCAGGAGAACGGATTCAAACACGGCGTCGAGCGCTGGGGCATGAACCAGCTCGATGGCCGCAGCGTCGAGCCGTACCCGCCAGGAACCATCATTCCGAACCCTGCGCGGCGTCGGCTCGAGCACGCCGTGCGGCTCGCACGCGTGGCGGAAGGCGATGCGCGTCGCCGGCTCGCGCGGCATTCGCCTGAGCATCCGCGCCACGTCGCCGCCGACGAGGACCTGGCGGAGTCGCTCGAACGTCAGGCGTTGCTGCTCCAGCTCCGGCCATTCATCCCGACGCACGCGCCCGTCGAATCGACCGAGCTGGCCAACCGACTCGTCAAGCACGATGGCAAGCTCAAGACGATCATCGACGTGATCCGCATCGCTTGCGCGAACGCGGAGGCCGAGCTGGCCGCGCTGATCGCGCCGTTCATGACGCGGCCGCGTGAAGCCAAAAAGCTGCTGGCGAACCTGTTCGCCGCGCCGGCCACGATCTCGGTCACCGACCACGCGATCCATGTACGCCTCGCCCCGGCCGCCAACAAGGCCGAGTTCGTCGCCCTCGGCCATCTCTTCACCAACCTCAACGAGCGAGGCCTGATCCTGCCCAGCGACCACAAGCGGCTGCCGCTTCGGTTCGACCTCGCCCGATCGCAAGTCTGATCGATGCAACGTTATGAACTCTGGGGCTCGTGCTCACGCGGGATGCCGGGCTCGCGGGTGCCGTGGTCGCCACAGCCTCCCCCTGCGGCGCGCGGCTCGGCACAGACGCGAGCAGCAGCCCGTCCCCCGCAGCCGCAGCCGCCTGGTACAGCGCGACCACCTCGGCGTAGCCCGCGGGCAGCTCGGCCTCGAGCGCGCGCCACATCCCAGCCCGCCGTCAGCTCGTTCACGAGTGCGTCGTCCTCGGCGGGATCGCCGAACGCCACGACCTCGTGACCCGCGAGCAGCACCGCCAGGTCCCGGACGCGTGCCGCCGGCAGGCACTGTGTCGCGCGCGGCGTACCGTTCATCTCCGTCGATACGAAGACCAAGGAGCTGGTCGGGAATTTCAAGAACGCAGGCGTCGAGTGGCAGCCGAAGGGCGCTCCGGAACTCGTCGACGTTCACGATTTCCCAAGCGACGCGCTTGGCAAGGCGGTCCCGTACGGCGTCCACGACGTCGCGGACAACAGCGGCTTCGTCGACGTCGGCACCGATCACGACACGCCGGTGTTCGCGGTGACCTCGATCGAGGCGTGGTGGAAGCGGATGGGAAGCAAGCGCTACCCGGATGCGGCGGAGCTCAACATCACGGCCGACGCGGGGGGCAGCACCGGCCATCGCGCCCGCGTGTGAAAGTTTGAGTTGCAGCGCCTCGCCGACAAGCTCCGCCTGGCCATCCACGTCAGCCATTTCCCGCCAGGGACCAGCAAGTGGAACAAGATCGAGCACCGCATGTTCTCGTTCATCACGATGAACTGGCGCGGCAAGCCTGTTCGCACGTTCGAGACCGTGGTGAACCTGATCGGCACCACAACGAACAGCTGCGGCCTCGTTCTGCGCGCCACGATCGATCGACGTCGGTACCCGATCGGGAACCAGGTCACGCCGAAGCAAATGCGCGAACTCAAGATCGAGCCGCATGCCTTCCACGGAGACTGGAACTACACAATTCCACCGCGACCGCTCGAGTCGCGACGAATCAAGTTATTCATTCGACGGCCCGCAGGGCCCGAGAGTTGACAAGTTGATCGATGATCGCGGGCGAGCCGTCCCGCAGGGCGAGGCGCGACGAGGGAGCGTACCCGTCGCTGATCAACCGAGAAGCAACGACGCCCCCGGGGATGGATCCACCGCGAGGGCGATCGAGATGTCCCTTCGCGGGCCCTTGGCGCTTGACCGGGAGCATCATGCGCTGGATCCGCCGCCGAGGCGGTCGCTGCCCCGCGCGTCGCCACTGGTTTTCAGGCCCAATTGAGCCAGAGCACCGACCTTCTGCAGCGAGATCCTGAAGGCATCGTGCAACGTGGCGGTGGTGCGCATCTCGCCCACGTCAATACCCAGCTCTACCATGGCGTATGCGATGGCGGGCGACAGGCCAGATATGATGGTTTCGCAGCCCATCAGCCGGGTGGCCTTCGTGATCTTGATCAACTGGTTGGCCACGGCACTGTCCACGGTCGCTACGCCGCTGATGTCCAGGATGAACATCTTGGACCGGGTCTCGTTGATACGAGTGAGCGCCTTGCGCATGACGTCGTTCGTTCGGCTGGAGTCCACCACGCCCACCAGGGGCAGCAGCAAGATCTCGTCCCAGATCGGCGTGACCGGTGTGGACATCTCCTGCAGGGTGCGGTCGAGTTGTTCCCGTATGCGCTCGGCCTCGCGCGCCTGCTGCATGGCCACCTGCAGTTCGCGGGCGTTCTCGGCCAACCGCTGGGCCGCCTCGACCTTGTCGGTGATGTCGGTGGCGAACTTCACCACCCGCACCGTGCGGCCGTTCAGGTCCAGGATCGGGTTGTAGGTGGCCTCCAGCCAGACGGAGCGGCCGTCCTTGGTAACCCGCTCGAACTGGCCGGGCACGATATTGCCGGCGGCCAGCGACTCCCAGAACGCGGCATAGGCTGCTGCCTCAGCCTCCTCGGGCCTGACGAACAGGCGATGGTGCTGCCCCTTGAGTTCGTGCTCGCTGTAGCCCACGAGGGCCAGAAAGGCAGCGTTGGCGCGAAGGATCATGCCGCCGGGTTCGAATTCGACCACACCCATGGAGCGTTCGATGGCCGCGATCTTGCCGGAATTGGCCATGTTCAGATTCTTGGTCTCGTTGATGTCGGAGGCGACTTTCACCACACCCGTGACCTCGCCTTCCGACCCAACCATAGGGCTGTAGGCGGCCTGCAGCCAGATCTCCTTACCCCCTTTGCCCAGGCGCTTGTATTCGCCGGTGAAGGACTTGCCGCTGCGCAGGTCTGACCAGAAGCGGCGGTATGCGTCGCTGGCGGCGTACTCCGGCTCGGTAAAGAAGGAGTGGTGCTTCCCTACCAGTTCTTCAGCGGTGTAGCCCATCACCTGCAAGAACATGGGGTTGGCTTTCAACACATTGCCCCGGAGGTCGAACTCGATCATGACCTGGCTCTGGTCAATGGCCTTGACCAAGGCAGTGAATTTATGGTTTGACTCCATCTGAGCGGTGATGTCAGTGGCGAACTTGACCACTCCGACCACCTTCCCCCACTCATCCAACAGGGGGTTGTAAGTGGCTTCCAGCCAGACAGGGCGACCACTCTTGGTGACGCGCTCGAATTGGCCGGGCACAACCTGTCCTGAGCCCAGATTGGCCCAGAAGTCTTGGTAGGCCCGCTGAGCCGCCTGCTCCGGCTTGACGAAGATCCGGTGGTGCCGGCCCTGGATCTCCGCTTGGGTGTAACCCACCGCAGCCAGAAACAGATCGTTGGCGCGAACGATGGTGCCGTCTGGTTTGAATTCAATCACCCCCATGGAACGCTCGATGGCTGCAACGATGGAGGAAGCCACTGAGAAGGACTCGGGGTTGGAACGCTTGTCAGCCATGTCGACCTCGCAAGGATGGATACATCGGGGAGCCCGTCAGATCTCCAGGCGGGATCAGTTGAATCACACATTTGCCTGGCATAGAAATCTTAGTAAAAAGATGGGGAGTTCCATGAATTTAATGTGATCAGGTTGGCTCTCATCAAGGTTTAGTGGGTGACCGGAGCCGGTGAACCGGGGCTCTCATCAAGGTTTAGTGGGTGACCGGAGCCGGTGAAACGGGCCGTAGCCGGCCCTGCGGTGGGCTCGTGATGGACCTGGCCTCAGCGAGAAGTGCGCACGGCAGGCACGGTAGGCTGGTGGTTCCTACGCCATCCAATCTGCCGAAGGGCTGCCGTGCGCATCAAGATGCTACTCCGCGAACTGCTCGGGCTGGAATACACCCGCGTGGTCGATGTCACGTTCGTGCACGATGGGCTGCTGGTGGACGTGGCGCCGACGTGGCGCCGGCCCCGCTGCTCGGGCTGCGGCCACAACTGCCCGGGCTACGACCGGCAGCGCGACCGGCGCTGGCGCCACCTGGACCTCGCGGGCATGAAGTTCCACCTGCGGTACGGCACCCGGCGGGTCGACTGCCCGCGGTGTGGCGTGACGGTCGAGCACCTGCCGTGGGCCGACGTCGGCTCGTGGTTCACGCGGCCGTTCGAGGACCACGCGGGCTACCTCGCCCAGCGGTGCGACAAGACGACCGTGAGCAAGCTGATGCGGGTCGCCTGGACGACCGTCGGCGACCTCATCCAGCGGGTCGGGGCACGGCGCCCGGCGGGCGACCTGCTCGACGGGCTGACGCACATCGGGGTCGACGAGCTCTCGGACCGCCGCCACCACGAGTACGTCACGGTCGTCGTCGATCACATCGCGGGTCGGATCGTGTGGGCTCACAAGGGCAAGAATGCCGCGACGCTCACGACCTTGTTCGCCGAGCTCGGCGCGGCCCGCGTCGCCAAGCTCGAAGCCGTGACCATCGACATGTCCGCCGCGTACATCAAGGCCGTGACCGAGGCCTCGCCCCAGGCGCAGATCATGTTCGACCGGTTCCACGTCCAGCGCCTCGCCCAGGACGCGCTCGACGAGGTGCGGCGCGCCGAGGTCCACGCCGCGCCGGCGGGCCCCGCCCGCAAGGCGCGGAAGCGCACCCGCTGGCCGCTGCTCAAGCGTGCGTGGAACCTCCGGGACCTCGAGGTCTGCAAGCTGGCGACGCTGACCCGGGCCAACCGGCGCCTGGTCCGCGCCTACCTGCTCGAGGAGTCGCTCGCCGCGATCCTCGACGGCAAGCAAGTCCATGTCGCGCGCCGCAAACTCGGCGAATGGATCGGGTGGGCCGCCCGGTCGCAGCTCGCACCGTTCCGTCGCCTCGCCAAGACCATCCGCACGCACCTCGACGGCATCGTCGCGTACGTGCGCTCGCGGCTGTCGAACGCACGGACCGAGGGCCTCGACGGCAAGGCGCGCACCATCACGCGCCGAAGCTACGGCCTGCACAGCTCCTCCGCCCTCATCGCCCTGCTCATGCTCTGCTGCTCAGGCTTGAAGCTCGAACCGAACCCGTTGTGCCCCGGATCCACCCACCAAGGGCCCGCGAATGGACATCTCGATCGCCCTCGCGGTCGATCCATCCCCGGGGGCGTCGTTGCTCCTCGGTCGCGTACCGACGGGGACGCTCCCTCGTCGCGCCTCGACCTTCCGCGGCTGCTCCTGATGACGGGAGCCGTGACGATGCGAGCGAGACCCACGCGTGCCGCCCCCGCCGCCGTCCCCACTCCCCATGGCACCGACCTACGTTCTGTGCGCTCCGTTCGTCAATCGCGCATCCGACGTCGAGACCGTGAGTGCGCGATCGAGCGCGGGGATCAGGGTCTGCAGCTCGGCCTTGGGGCGCCTTGGGGCAGCCGGTGGCGGTGGGCTCGGCGGGCCTGCTTGGTGACCACGCCACCGGGGGCGGTCTTGGCGGCGGCGGCGGGCGTGGTCAGCGCAACGGCAGCGAGCGCGAACGAGGCGAGCTTGGTCATTGCCCGCCCCCGCGGGAGCAGACCGCGAGCCGGCGACCGGAACCCGCCGAGATCATGGGAGCGCGCCCTGGCGCCTCGCGCGGTCTGGCAGAACCACGAGCCAGATCAGTCGGTTCTCGATGTCCGCCGCGGGCGTGTGATCCACGTCAGCGCGCTCACGTCCGTTGGAGCAGGTGCCGGGACCGCGCGCCGATCGCGACGTTGTTGTAGAACGAGCCATGTCGTCGCATCCGTTCGTTGGCAAGCGCATCGCGGTGGTCATGGGCGGGCTGAGCGCCGAGCGCGAGGTCTCGCTCAACACCGGCGCGGGCGTGATCGCGGCGCTGCTCGAGCGCGGCTGGGACGCCGTCGCGCTCGACTGGACGGAGGGCGCCAACCTGCCGCAGTTGCTCGCCGTCGCGCGCGCCGAGGTGGTGTGGAACGCGCTGCACGGCACGTGGGGCGAGGACGGCGCGGTGCAGGGGCTGTGCGCCTGCCTGCGGATCCCGTGCACCGGCTCGGGCGTCCTGGCGAGCGCGCTCGCCATGGACAAGGTGATGGCCAAGCGGGTGTTCGAGAGCAGCGGCGTGCCCACGCCGCGCTGGATCCTGCTGCCGCACGACGGCCCCGCCGACGGCTCCGACGCGGACGCCGCGCTCGCCGCGTGGCCGTTGCCATGCATCGTCAAGCCGGCGTACGAGGGCAGCTCGGTCGGCGTCAGCCTGGTCGAGGAGCGCGGACAGCTCGCGCCCGCGGTCGCCGCCGCCCGCCGGTTCCACGGTCCGGTGATCGTCGAGGACTACATCGCCGGCACCGAGGTATTCGTCGGCATCCTCAACGGCGCGGTGCTTGGCTCCGTCGAGGTCCAGCCCAAGACGAAGTTCTACGACTACGAGGCCAAGTACAAGCGCACCGACACCCGCTACCTGATCCCGCCCGAGCTGCCGCGGCCGGTGGTCGCCCGCGCCGAGGAGTTCGCACTCGCCGCGTACAACGCGCTCGGCTGCAGCGGCCACGCGCGCCCGGACCTCCGGATCAACCCGGCCGGCGAGGCGTTCGTGCTCGAGGTCAACACGCTGCCCGGCATGACCGCGACCAGCCTGCTGCCCAAGATCGCGAAGAGCATCGGCATGGCCTACGCCACGCTGTGCGAGCACATCCTCGCGAGCGCCACGACCACGCTCTGACCCGGCGGCGGCGAGACGCTGCCGGATCCCGTCGCGCGGGCGCCCTGCGCGTCGCCGCGCTCGACAGCCAGTCCGCGCGCGACGTTCGTCACCAGAGCGAGGTGACACCGCTGAACGCCCGGATGGTCTCGTCCGCCGTCAACACGGGGACGCCACGCAGGAGCGCCGTCGCGACGATCACGCGATCGGCGGGATCGCGGTGGGGCCACGCGAGATCAACGCTGCGGAGCCACGTCGCCGTGTCGACCGGTAGCAGTTCGACGGTCGCGCTGCGCTGGACGCGGCGGGCGAATTCTTCCACCGAGATCCCGAGGTCGAGCTTTCCCTGCTTGACCTTGACCCCAAGCTCCCAGATCGAGATCGAGCTCGCGAACCCGCCGTGCTGCTCCATCTCGGTGAGCTTGGCCGCGGCGGCGACCGACAGCCGGTCAGGATCGAGCGCCCACCAGAGCAGGGCGTGGGTATCGAGAACAATCACGTCTCCGGCCACTCGTTCGTGGTCGGGGTGAGCACGTCTTCGCGATACACGACTCGGTTGCGGACGTCGGCAAACATCGACGCGGCAGATACGCGCGTACGGATGGGCACGACCTTCACGACCGGGCGTCCGTTGTCGGTCACGATCAGCTCTTCGCCGGTCTCTTCGACCCGACGGAAGTACTCGAGCATCTTGCCTTTGAGCGTGCTCTTGGATACCTCGGACATGGTTCAACTATGACCATGGTCATGACCCTGGTCAAGGTGCGCGTAATTGGTTGCAATAAATAATCATTTCCGAACCGACATCGAAGGATTCGCCGCCTCCTGCGGCGACCTCGTCTGCGACCAGCCGCGCGGTACCCTTCCTCCAGGGTGCTTGGCGCCGCGCCGAACCGGGCCTCGAGCGGGACGTCGACGTCCTGTTGAAGGCGCGCGCGCGACAGCCAGGGTTCGCCGGACCTCTGCGCGGCTATGCGTTGTCCGAAACCGGCGCCGGCTGGTGGGGTCTCATGATCGTGAACCGCTGCTCCTCGCTCCTCGGCGCCGCCGCGCTGACGTCGCTGCTCGCGTGCGGTGGCGCCCCGCGTGCCCCGCGCACCGTCGCGCCCGCAGCGACGACGCCCGCCCGGTCCGTTCCGGAGGCCGCCGCCCCGACCGCGGACCCCGACCTGGCGACGACGCCCGCCCGCCCGCTGATCGCCGTGGACTGGGCGACCGTGCCGCTCGCGACCGAGGCCGACGCCCGCGCGCTGTGGGCCGTGATCGCGCCGACCGGCGATGACTGGGAGGGCAAGCTGGCCGAGGTCCCGGTGGCGGCCGGCCGCCCGCTCGCGCTCGCCCACCTGGGCGGCGGCAACCTGACCTGCGCGCCCGCCCGCCCGGTCACCGACTGCGGGCCGCCCCGGCTCGACATCGAGGATCCCGCGCCCGGCGCCACGCTGGCCGATCCGTGCCTGCGCCGGCTGGTCGCGCTGTGGGCGATCGCGCAGCTCGATGATGCGGATCTGCCCGCGGCGTGGGATGCGCTGCGGGCGATCGTCCAGCTACCGCGCCCCGAGTCCGAGCTGATCAGCGCGGCGATCACCGCGGTGCCCGAAGACGACGGCGCCCGGCGGCTCGAGCTGATCGCGCTCGCGCACCAGGCCGGGCACCATGAACTCGCGAGCAGCTTCGTCGGCAAGCTCGACGAGCCCCACGTGCTGCTCGCGCTCGGCCGCCACCACATCGAGGGCGCGCTCGACGTGCTCGCCGCCGCCGGCCACCGCGCGGCGTTCCTCGCGGCGGTCACCGACGAGGCGCTCGCCCCCACCGCCCGCGCCCGCGCGATCGCCGAGCTGGTCGCCGCCGCCGCCGAGCAGGCCGCGATCGTGCGCGACGACCTCGTGGCCGCCCGCGCCACCCCGGCGCTGCCCGTGGATCTGCGGGCGGCCCTGGTCACCGCCACCCGCGCGCCCGACTGCCTGGTCGCCGCCGCCTCCGCCCGCGCGCTCGAGATCAGCGGGGACGCCGCGTTCGTCCCCCGCCCGCCGAAGGTGCGCACCGCCGCCTCGATGATGCGGGCGCTGTGCGTGCTCGCCAGCTACGAGCGGCTGCAAGGCACCGACGAGCCCTCGCGGCTGCCGGCGTTCGTCCCCACGCGTGGCCTCGAGATCGCGACCATCACGTACGACCCCCTCGGCGACGTCGACACCGACGGGGATGGCGATCCCCACACCGAGCGCGCGCTGGTGCTGGCGCCCCGCGAGGACCTGGCGCTGCCCGAGATCGAGGACCTTGTCCGCGCGCTGCGGCGGTGCACCGGCACGACCTGCACCAGCGCCGATCGCGACTTCCGGTTCACGTTCAAGCCGGTGCGCGGCGCGCTCGCCCTGACCCGGCTCGAGATCGCCGAGCGGCCGTCCTGCCCGCGGCCGTGATCGCGGTGGATCGGGGCCCCACCTGTGGCACCATGAAGCCCCGATGCGCCTCCTGCTCGCCCTCGTGCTCGCGACCCTGATCGGCGCGCCGTCGGCGGCGGACGCCCAGGCGTTCAAGCCCCGCACCACCACGAAGGCCGCGCCCAAGAAGGCCCCGCCGAAGAAGAAGGCCGCCAAGGCCGCGCCCCGGAAGGCCGCCAAGGCGCCACCGAAGAAGGCAGCGCGCGCCCGCCCGGTCACCGAGGATGAGGACGAGGAGGTGGCGCCTCGCCGCCGCGAGGACGAGGATGACTACGTGCTGATCGAAGACGATCCGGCGTAGCCCGCCCGCACCACGCGACCTCGCTCGACACGTTCTGGATCGAACGCCCCGGCGCCGACCCCACGCACCACGACGGTACGGGATCCGCGGCACCAAACGACCGCGCGGATCCGCGGCGCGAGCCTTGGTTCGGACGCAGACCGACGTCTCGATCGACCGACCTCGGTTTCGATCGCGAGTTATCCACAGATGGTTGTGTTGGTTTCGCCGGACCCCTGCGCGCGCCAAGGCCGCGCCCAAGAGGACGAGGATGACTACGTGCTGATCGAAGACGATCCGGCGTAGCCAGCGCCGACCAGCGCCGCCAGCGCCGATCACGGACACCGTCCGGTGCAATCAGCGCACACCACGGACCCGTCCGGTGTCATCAGCGCAGACCACGGGTGCGATCGCGAACTATCCACAGAGTTGTGTTCGTTGTGCCGGACCCCTCGTCGCGCACCACATGGACGGTCGCAGTCGGGCATGCGTCGATCGCAGCCGATCCGGCAACGGCCGCGCAGCACCACGGCACCACACCACGTGGCGCATTCACGGCGTCCGCGTACCGACCGGCGCGGTCGGCCTCGCGCCGATCGACGCCGATCCGGCGTAGCGTTTCCGCTGCTCCGGACACCCCACCGCTAGGGTGGGTCGCGCGCGCTCCGAACGCCTGTTCATGTAGGTGAACTGGCGCAGAGATCTCGGCCAAGTCGCCGGAAGAAAGAACAGATCCGGATTGGATCCGAAAAATTGCGCCGCAGATCCGCGCGTGCGTATTTGGCAACCATGGACCGATCCCGTCGCGGAGGCACTGGCAAGGCGCGCAAGGGCTCGGAGCCCGGCGCCACGGTGCCCACGGCCTCGCGGCTGACCCTCCGCGCGCGGAAGAATCGTCGTCGGGCGGGCTCGGTGTGGAGCCGCCTGCCGAGCCCCTGCGAGTGCGCCGATGCGTGTGGCCGCGCCGTCCGTCGCGCCGTGCCCGCGCTCGCGGCGACCGCGGCGATCACGGTGGTCGGCTCCGGCGTGTGGGCCGGGCACCGGTTCGTGACGTCGTCGCCGCGGTTCGCGATCACCACGATCGAGGTCCGCGGCGAGGCGCACCTGACCGAGGACGAGGTCCGCGCGGCCCTGCCGGTCGCCGTCGGGGACAACGTGTTCGGGACCAAGCTCGACACGCTCACCGCGTCCGTGCAGACGCTGCCGTGGGTCGCGTCCGCGAGCGTGCACCGCGAGCTGCCGCACACGCTGGTCGTCGACATCCGCGAGCACGAGCCCGCCGCGATCGTGGACCTCGGTGTCCTGTACCTCGTCGACCCGGGCGGCCACCCGTTCAAGCGGGCGCGCCTCGACGCCGGAGACGGCGAGGGCCTGCCGGTGATCACCGGCCTGAGTCGCGACAGCTACCAGCGCGATCCGGCCGCTGCCGCCGGGCTCGTGACCGAGGCCCTGGACGCGCTCGCGACCTGGCGCACCCCCGGCACCCGCCCCGAGATCGGCGAGGTCCACGTCGACGCGCACCACGCACTGACGCTCCGCACCTACGACCACGCCACCGCGATCGAGCTCGGCCCCGTCGGCCCGATCGCGACGGCCCGCATGCAGACGTTCGACGTCGCGTGGGCCGAGCTCACCGCCGCCGAGCGCCCGCGGCTCCGTGCGATCCACCTCGGTGATCGCGCCGACCTGGTGACCGTCGCCCTCCACCCTGCTCCGCCGTCCTCCCCCTCCCTCGTCGACGCGAAGAACTGAGCACCCCCATGGCCAAGACCAAGAACACCGAGATCATCGTTGGCCTCGACATCGGCACCACCAAGATCGCCTGCATCGTGGGCGAGGTGACCGACGACGGCGTCGACATCATCGGCATCGGCACCTCGCCGTCGAAGGGCATGCGCCGCGGGAACGTGGTCAACATCGACGCCACCGTGTCGGCGATCCGCGCCGCGGTCGACGAGGCCGAGAACATGGCCGGCTGCGAGATCTCGAGCGTGTACGCAGCAATCTCGGGCCCGAACGTCCGCGGCATCAACAACAACGGCATCGTCGCGATCAAGGACAAGGAGATCCGCGGCGCCGACGTCGCCCGCGTCCTCGAGCAGGCCAAGGCCGTCGCGATCCCGATGGACCGCGAGGTGCTGCACGTCCTGCCGCAGCAGTACATCGTCGACGATCAGGACGGCATCCGCGATCCGCTCGGGATGGCGGGCGTCCGCCTCGAGGCCAAGGTCCACATCGTGACCTCGCTGGTGTCGTCGGTGCAGAACCTGATCCGCTGCGCGAACCGCTGCAACCTCCAGGTCGCCGACATCGTGCTCGAGTCGCTCGCCGCGTCGCAGGCGTGCCTCGAGGACGACGAGAAGGAGCTCGGGGTCGCGGTCGTCGACATCGGCGGAGGCACCTGCGACATCATGGTCTACGCGGACGGCGCGATCGTGCACACGTCGGTGATCGAACTCGGCGGCGAGCGCGTCACCAACGACATCGCGACGCTGCTGCGCACGCCGCTCGAGGCCGCCGAGAAGCTCAAGCGCAAGTACGGCTGCGCGTGGAGCGAGCTGGTCGATCAGGGCGAGCAGATGGAGGTCCCATCGGTGGGTGGCCGCGGGCCGCGCATGATGCCGCGCCACAAGCTCGTCGAGGTGATCGAGCCGCGCGTCGAGGAGATCTTCGAGTTCGTGAAGAAGGACCTGGTCCGCTCGGGCTGGTACGACCACCTCGCCGCGGGCGTGGTGCTGACCGGCGGCGCCACGGTGATGGAGGGCATGGCCGAGGTCGGCGAGCGCGTGCTCGGCGTCCCCACCCGCCGCGCGGCCCCGAGCCGGATCGGCGGCCTCGTCGATGTGGTTCGGTCGCCGAGCTACTCGACCGGCGTCGGCCTCGTGATGTTCGGCGCGGACCAGGGCAAGAGCATCCAGCTGCCCAGCCGCATGGACGATCGCCCCGGCATGTTCAAGCGCGCGTGGTCGCGCCTGGCCGAGATGTTCTGATCATCGTGGGTTGATCGGCCTCGCCGATCGCCACCGCGAACCGACCGAGCGCCCGGGCAGATGGCCCCGGCGCTCGATGTCGTTTCGGGGCCGGCTCGGCGGGAGTGGCGAAAAATGCCCAGGTAGATCCGGATCGCAAGAAATTCGATCGCCGATTCGCCGCAAAAAGTTGCCCGCCCTCCCCCATCACTTTCATATGGACCCCACACGGCGCTTCGCACCCGGGGGGAACACCAGACCATGGCACTCATCGATTTCGACGACGTCAATCACGCAAAGATTCTGGTCATCGGCGTTGGTGGGGGCGGCGGTAACGCGGTCAACACCATGATCAGCGGCAACCTGGACGGCGTCGAGTTCGTGGTCGCGAACACCGACCTGCAGGCGCTCGAGGCCAACATGGCCCCCCACAAGATCGCGCTTGGCAGCGCCCTGACCAAGGGCCTCGGCGCGGGCGCGAACCCCGAGGTGGGTCGTCGCTCCGCGGAGGAGAGCATGCAGCAGATTGCCGACCTCATCTCCGGCGCCGACATGGTGTTCGTGACGGCGGGCATGGGCGGCGGCACCGGCACCGGCGCGGCTCCCGTGATCGCGCAGATCGCCCGCGACTGCGGCGCGCTGACCGTCGGCGTCGTCACCAAGCCGTTCGGCTTCGAGGGCAAGAAGCGCGCGAAGCAGGCGGTCGATGGCATCGCACGCCTGTCGGCCGCGGTCGACACCCTGCTCGTGATCCCCAACAACCGCCTGCTCGCCCTGGTCGGCACGCAGACGTCGATGGTCGAGGCGTTCCGCAAGGCGGACTCGGTGCTGCTCAACGCCGTGCAGGGGATCAGCGACCTGATGACCGTCCCCGGCCTCGTCAACGTCGACTTCGCCGACGTGCGCACCATCATGAAGGACATGGGCCGCGCGCTCATGGGCTCGGGCATCGGCACCGGCAAGCGCCGGGCGCAGGAGGCCGCCGAGATGGCGATCAGCTCGCCGCTCCTCGAGGACGTCAACATCGAGGGCGCCACCGGCATCCTGATCAACATCACGGGCGGCCCGGACCTCACCCTCCACGAGGTCAACGAGGCGTCGTCGCTGATCGAGGCCGCGGCCCACGAGGATGCGAACATCATCTTCGGCTCGGTGATCGATCCGAACCTCAGCGAGGAGATCCGGATCACCGTGATCGCGACCGGCTTCGACCACCACGTCAAGCAGGCCGCGGTGCCGTCCGAGCCGCACTCGCGGCTGTCGCAGCCGATGGCCGTCCCGACGGTCAACTCGCGCCGCTCCTTCTCGTCGCCGCAGGTCAGCCTGCCATACGATGTCTCGACCCAGACCACCAGGGAGTACCCGGCCCCGCAGGCGCCTCGCCGGGCGTCGGTCCAGGTGATCGAGGATCCGGAGATCAACGTGGAGTGGGACGAGCGCGAGGGCTCGATCGAGCTGTCCGCCGTCGAGCGGGCGCTGTCGGATCTCGCCAACATCCCCGACCCCACCGACATCTCGTCGCGCATGGCGTCGGGCTCGGGCCCGATGACGCCGGTCGACGGCACCCCGCTCGTGCACCCGCACGCCGAGCCGCCGCGCAAGCGCGCGCAGTCGCGCCCGATGATCAAGGCCGTGCTGTCGGGCGAGATCGACACCGAGAGCGAGCTCGACGTGCCGACCTTCATCCGCCGCCACAGCGCGACGCACTCCTGACAACCAAGGGTACGTTCCGCGAACCACCCGGTGCGCCGAACCACCCGGTCCCAGCGATGACGACCCAGCGATGACGACCCAGCGATGACGACCCAGCGATGACGACCCAGCGATGACGACAAAGAGGGCCGCGGGCCCTCTCGCCATTTTCGGGCGATCGGCCAGGGATGAGGCCATGACGCGCTCGCGCGCGTCGCTCTCCGGCGTGCGGTTCGCCGCCGGCATCGCCGTCGCCCAGCCCGCCCCGAAGGCGATCCCCGCTCCCGCGTCCAAGGTCCCGTCCGCCGCCCCCGCGACTCCGGCCCCGCCGGCCCCCGCGACTCCGGCCCCGCCGGCCGCCACGGCTCCGGCCACGCCGGTCAAGGGCAAGACCGCGGCGACCTGATCCGGCCACGCGGCGTTCAAGATCGAGCTGCCGAGCGGCAAGCTCGTCAAGCCAAAGCGGATCGAGCCGATGCACCACGGCACGTTCCCGCTGCTCCAGGGCACGCCCGCCGAGCTCGGCACCGCGCGCGAGAAGGCCGCGCCCGGCGTGAAGCTGGTCGGTGTCGAGATCGGCAAGCCGCTCTCGCTGTAAGCTCCCATCTGGGATGTCGCCGGGATGCTGACCGAGACTGCCGCCCGCTGGATGCTGGTCCTGCACACCGTGCTGGGCGTGGCCGCGGTGGGCTCCGCGACACACCTCGTGCTGTGGCTGCGGCGCCTGGTCGCCTCGCACGGAGGGGGCCTCGCCGCCACGCGCCGGTTCGGGTGGCTGACGCTCGCGCTGCAGGTCGGCGCGTTCATCGCCGGCAACCTGATGTACCCGACGTACAAGGTCCAGGTCCGCGCGGCGTACCTCGAGAGCCCGGCGGCGGTCGCGAGCGACCACACGCTGCGGCAGCAGGAGATCGCCCGGGTGTCCGCGCGCGAGGGCCTGCCCGCGCCCGAGGCCACGCCCACGGCGACGCTGGTCCGCCAGGCGCAGAAGGCTGCGCGCTGGTTCGACGTCAAGGAGCACTGGGTCGCGCTCGGCGTGATCGCGTGTGGGGCGCTCGTGCTGGTGCTGATGCTGTGGGACCCGCGCCGCGATGACCGGGCGCTCGCGCCGGTGATCACCGCGCTCGCCGTGGCGGTCGCCGGGACCCTGTGGCTCGGCGCGATCATCGGTGTCCTGACGGCGTCGTGGCGCGCGGTGTGATCCGTGTGTTACGAGGAGGCCATGCGCACCCTCGCCGCCCTCGTCCTCGTCCTCGCCGCCTGCGGTGGCACCAAGAAGACCCCGATCAGCGAGAGCACCGCCGGAGACGTCGCGGCCGAGACCTGCTGCTGCAAGTCGAACCCGCTGACCAGCGAGGATGGCCAGCCGATCTACGAGTCCGGCAATCGCATGGAGTGCTCGTCGAAGCAGGGCGAGTGCGTCGACGATGTCCAGTGCCAGGCGTCGGCGCAGCCGGAGTGATCCAGCGCGCCGCGCGCGCTACCAGGTGAACGCCAGGCTCGACTGGAACAGCATCGACCGATCGACGTAGCGCGCCTCGCTCGTGGTCGGCGCCGGCGCGGGCCGGCACGCGGCACCCCGGCACACGTACGTCGGGCCCGGCGCCGGCGGCGCGAGCGCGAGCCGCCAGCCGAGGAACCACGCGATCCGGCGCGGGAACCCGATCGGCTCCTGTAGCCGGTGATCGATCGACACGCCGAACCCGACCTGGCCCTCGACCCGCTTGGTGTCCCGGGCCACGGTCCGGGTCTCCTCGTCGTAGGCCGTCGACGCCCAGCGGTTCCACGCCACCGCCGCGCCCCCCTCGAGGTAGAGGGCGAGCAGCGAGTTGGCCCCGACATGACGTGGGCCGATCCGCACCACATCGACCCGGGCGAGCGCGCCGAGGCGGTGCCCGCTCCCGAGCCGCAGGCTCGACGGGCCGCGCGCCTGGAACCCGAGGTACGCGTACTCGGCCTCGATCGCGAGGCGCCCGAACCGCTGCCCGACCGCGCCGGCCAGGCCGACGGCGGTGACATCGAGCAGCTCGCCCTCGAGGAACCCGACGTTCGAACCGAGCCGAGCCGTGGTCCCGCGGGTGTCGTGCGGCGCGTACGGATCCTCGATCCAGTCGTGACGGGGTGATCGTGCCGGGTCGGCCCATGCGACACCGGCCCCTGTGAAGCCCAGGCACAGAACCACACCCACGCGCAGCGGGAGCTGACGGCCAACGGTCATGTCCACCTCGTCGCGGTCGGTCCGCAGGCGAGAGGGGTGCATCTCACGTACCGGGGATCGCCACGGCCAGCGCCCGGTCCAGCGCCTCGGTCATCCGGGCCACCGGCGCCGGGTGACCGGTCCAGACCGTGAACGCCCGAGCGCCCTGATGGACGAGCATGCCGCGGCCATCGAGGGAAGCCAGCCCGCGAGCCCGGGCCGCCGCGAGCAGCAGCGGCTCGCGATGGTAGACCAGGCTTGCGACGGTGGTCCCGGGGCGCAGCGCGTCGAGCGGGAGCGCCGCCACCTGCGCGGCCTCGTCGGGTCCGCCCAGGCCGAGCGGCGTGCAGTCGACGACCAGATCCGCGCGCGCGAACGCGTCCCGCAGGTGCGCCGGTTCCCACGGCCACGCGCGCGCCCACTCGATGTCCGCGGGTCGGCGCGCGATCACCTCGATCGCCCGGCCCCCGCGCAGCCCGAACGCGACCGCCCGGGCCGCGCCGCCGGCACCGAGCAGCACCGCCCGCTTGCCCCGCAGAACGAAGCCGGTCGCCGCGAGGCCCTCGGCGAACCCGCCCTCGTCGGTGTTGTGACCGATCATGCGCCCGCCGTCCTCGATCTCGAGGCAGTTGACCGCGCCGATCGCGCGCGCCCCGGCGGTCAGCTCGTCGCACAGCGCGACGACCGCGACCTTGTGCGGGACGGTGACACTCGCGCCGAGCGCCCGCACCGCGCGCAGCCCGGCCACCGCCGCCGCGAGATCGTCAGGGGCGACCGCCATCGGCACCATCACCGCATCGACGCCGACCTCCGCGAACGCCGCGTTGAGCATCTGCGGGCTGCGCGAATGCTCGACGGGCCAGCCGAGCACGGCGGTGATCCGGGTGGTGCCGCGGATCTCGCGCAAGGTGGTCATGACGCCCCCTTGGGCGCGGCCTTGCGCCCGGCCTTCCCGGCGGACTTCGGCATCGGCGAGGTGTCGACCCTGGGCGTGGCGGCGGCATCGCCCGCGGTCGCGGCGGCATCCCCCGCGGTCGCGGCGGCATCGCCCGCGGTGGCGGCGTCGTCGCGGTCGGCGCGCACGGTGGTCACGGTCACGTCGACCGCACCGCGCGCGAGCTGGACGTGGAGGACATCGCCCGCGGCCGCCTGCCGCGCGTCACGCAGCACGGCGCCGGCGCGCTGGACCATCGCGTAGCCGCGATCGAGCACGGCAAGCGGCGACAGCGCCGCCATCTGCGCCCCCAGCCGGCCGAGATCCGCGCGGCGCGCCTCGAGCTGCCGCACCATCGCCGCATCGCGGCGGGCGATCAGCGTGTCGAGATCGTGCTGGCCGCGCGCGAGCCGGCGCTGCGGGTGCACGGCGAGCAGCCGGCGCGCGAGCTCGGCGAGCTCCGCCCCGCGCGCGAGGATCCGGACCCTGGGGTGGAGCCCCTCGAGGCGGCGCTGCAGCTCGAGCAGCTGGCGGCGCGTGCCGGCGAGAGTGCGCTCGCCGCGGTGGTGCAGCGCGGTGGTGGCGCGATCGAGGTCCTGGTGCGCGCGATCGAGGCGGTGGCGCAGCTCGCGATCGAGGCGGCGCCGCTCCTTGGTCAGCTGGTCCGCGATCACCGCGCCCTCCTGCACCGCCAGCTCGGCGGCGGCGGTCGGCGTCGATGCGCGCGCATCGGCGGCGAGGTCTGCGAGCGACAGATCGGACTCGTGCCCGACGGCGCTGATCACCGGCACCGGGCAGCGCGCGATCGTGCGGACCACCCGCTCGTGGTTGAACGCGGACAGGTCGGTGACCGCGCCGCCGCCGCGCCCGACGATCACCACGTCGACACCGGCGCGCACCACCATCGCCATGCCGTTGACGATCTGGTGTGGCGCCTGCGCGCCCTGGACCAGGCAGTCGGCGATCAGGATCGGCGTCGGCAGCCGGCGCTGGATGGTACGGATGATGTCGTGGATGGCCGCGCCGTTCGCCGAGGTCACCACGCCGATCCGGCGCGGGAACCGCGGCAGCGGCCGCTTCTTGCTCTGCGCGAACAGGCCCTCCGCGGCGAGCCGGGCGCGCAGCTGCTCGAGCGCCAGCGCCTCGGCCCCGAGGCCAGCCGGCTCGGCGAAGTCCGCATAGAGCTGCATCTTGCCGTCGCGGTCGTAGACCCCGAGCCGGCCGCGCACCCGCAGCCGCTGCCCGGCCTCGATGCGGAACTTGAGCTGCTTGGCCTCGCGCGCCCACATCACGCCGGGGAGCACGCAGTCACGGTCGCGCAGCGAGAAGTAGACGTGGCCCGAGGCCGGCAACGAGACCTGGGCCACCTCGCCCTCGATCCAGACCAGGCCCAGCCCATCGAGGGCCCGCCCGGCCACGCGGACGACGTCCGCGACCCCCAGGGGCTGCTCGCGGGTGCTCGCCAGGCGGTCCTCGCTCGCCATCCGGGGTCATCCTACCGCGCATTCGACGCAACCAGGGGCGGTGGCGCGTTGTCGATCCCCACGATAGGATGCCAAGCGCACTGACCATGGCCGACGACAAGCCCAGCGACGAGCCGCGAGATCCGGCGCGGGCCCCGGCCCGTGATCCGGGAGCGCCGGTCCCCAAGGACGCGATCGACCCCGAGCTGATCAAGCTCGCGCGGACGCGCCCCACGATCGGCGTCATCACGGGCGCCGGCGTGGTGTTCCTGTGTGCCCTGTTCCTGGTCCGCCTCGCGGGGGACCGCCGGTTCAGCAGCAGCGACACCCCGACCACGGTGTCGGTCGCCGATGTCGTCGCCGGCAAGATCGACGAGGACCGGTTCGTCCGCATCGAGGGCGAGACCCTGGTGTCGCACGCGATCCGCGTCGCCCCCTCGCCGACCGGCGTGGGCTTCCGGGTGGTCCCGGTGCGCGGCGCCGGCGATCACCTGTGGATCATGCTGCACGGCGACGGCTGGGAGCCGCCTTCGCTCGAGGGCCACGTCGGCCGGCTCAAGGTGCTCGCGGATCTGCCGATCGCCGATGCGGCCCGCAGCTACGCCGCGTCGCACCCCCGCCCGGTGTTCGCCGCCCCCGCGGCCGTCCGCGCCGGCCTGCCCACCGGCAAGATCACCACCGTCGGCGGTGATGCCGTGACCCTCGCCACCGGCGATCGCGTCGCATTCGACGTGATCGATCCCGACGCCGTGCTGATCGTCGCCACGCTCAACGAGCGATTCCCCGACGCCCCGGCCTGGCAGCGCGCGCTCGGCGCGGCCGGCGTCACCGTCGGCTCGCCAATCACCCCGCCCGCCGGCGCCGCCGAGAATCGCGTCCGGTTCGAGATCCAGGGCCCCGGCGCCCTCGCCGACGTCACCTCCAAGCTCGACGCCGCCACGCTGTACGCCGCGCGGATCGAGCCGATCACGCGCCACTTCGAGACCACGTGGGGCGTGCTCACCGGCTCGTCGGCGGCCGGGTTCACCGTCGGCACCGCCACCGTGCCCGACGCGCAGCTCGATCTCATCGGCCTGTACGTCAGCCGCCCGATCCCCGCCGGGGCGTACGCGCTGCTGACCGGCGAGCGCCCGGCCGACTACTGGCACGTCCTGCCGATCACGATCGCCCTCGCGCTGCTCGGCCTGCTGTTCTGCTGGGTGCTGTACCGGTCCGTGCGCCGCGACATGTTCCCGCCGCGCGTCGCCTGAGCACGACCGATCACCACCCTCCGCGGCCGGGCCAGGCTCGATCGCGGTCCTCGGCGTGCACGTGGGGCCACGAGCACGTGCCAACGGTCCAGCTCACCGGCCAGCATCGAGGCTGAGCTCACGAGCGATGGGGAAGTCGGGGACATCCGCAGCGCCCCGCCGCCGCCCGGCACCGACGCCACCCTCGCCGTCAGCGCCCCGCCCGCGCGGGCCA
Source organism: Kofleriaceae bacterium (assembly GCA_964203225.1). Classification (GTDB taxonomy): domain Bacteria; phylum Myxococcota_A; class Polyangia; order Haliangiales; family Haliangiaceae; genus JABFXX01. The sequence goes on along the minus strand of CAXNMK010000017.1, from coordinate 134,731 downwards.
CGCACCCGTCGATGGCGGCCGGCGCCGCACCGGGACACCGAGCTCGAGGACAGCGTCGCCAGCACCGCGATCGCCGCCGACACCGGCCTGCTGGTCGAGCCGCGCAACGGCGCGCTGCGGATCGTCGATCCGCTGATCGCCGCGCGCCAGCGGGCGTGGACCGTCGCCGAGGCACCCAACGTGACGTACCTGCAGCCCGCGATCGCCGCCGACGGGAGCTTCCTGATCGAGATCGCCGCCGGGCACCTGCTGCGGTGGTACCTGCCCTCGTCCCGCTCGCAGGCGGAGACCATGGCGTGGCTCGGGACGCTGACCAACGTGACGAGCGAGGTGCTACAACCCCCGAGGTGACGTCCTTGCGCCTGCACGACTCGATGCGCCGCCAGAAGGTGCCGTTCGACCCCCTGGTCCCGGGCAAGGTCGGCATGTACGTGTGCGGCCCCACGCCGTACGCCCCGGCCCACATCGGCCACGCCTACTCGGCGATCTCGTTCGACACCATCCGCCGCAGCCTGGCGTTCCTCGGCTTCGAGGTCCGCTACGTCCGCAACATCACCGACGTCGAGGACAAGATCATCCGACGGGCCAACGAGCTCGGCGAGGATCCGATGGCGCTCGCCGCCCGGTTCGCCGAGGCCTACAACCGCGACATGGCGCGGTTCGGCGTGCGGCCACCCGACGTCGAGCCCACGGTGTCGGCGCACATCCAGGAGATCATCGATCTCACGGCGAAGCTCGTCGACACCGGCAAGGCGTACGCCGTCGACGGCGACGTCTACTACGCCGTCGAGACGTTCGCGCCGTACGGCCAGCTCAGCGGCCAGTCGCTCGAGGATCTGCGCCAGGGCGCGAGTGATCGCGAGCTCGTCGAGAAGACCAAGCGCGCGTTCGCGGACTTCGCGCTGTGGAAGGCCGCCAAGCCGGGCGAGCCCGCGTGGGACTCGCCGTGGGGCCGCGGCCGGCCGGGCTGGCACATCGAGTGCTCGGCAATGACATGCGCGCACCTCGGCACCACGTTCGACATCCACGGGGGCGGCAAGGACCTGATCTTTCCGCACCACGAGAACGAGATCGCGCAGTCCCAGGGTGCGCACGGCGAGGGCACGTTCGCGCGCTACTGGATGCACAACGGCTTCCTCAACTTCGCCGGCGAGAAGATGTCGAAGTCGCTCGGCAACGTGTTCGGCTGCGACCAGATCGCCGAGGCGGTGGGCGGCGAGGCGCTGCGGTTCTTCTGCGTCAAGCACCACTACCGCTCCCCGATCGAGTTCGAGGTCGAGACCGTCCGCGATGCGAGCGGCGAGCCCACCGGCGTGCGGTTCAAGAGCCTCGAGGCGGCCGATCGCGATCTCGAGTACTTCTACGTCACGCTCCAGAAGGTCGACGGCTTCATCGATCTTGGCTCCGGGCCTCGCTCCGGGCAGGGTGGCGACGGTGGCGAGGGCCCCGTGCTGCCCGAGGCCGAGAAGCTGCTGCCGGCCGCCCGCGAGGCGCTGTCCGACGACTTCAACGCGCCCAAGGTGATGGCCGCGATGCACGAGGCGGCGACCCTGGCGAACAAGCTCCTCGTCGAGGGCAAGGGCCTGGACAAGCAGGTCCGCCGCCGCTCGCTCGCCCGGCTCGGGCGCGAGCTCCGCGCGGCGGGACAGGCGCTCGGCATCCTCGCCGCCGATCCGGTGGTCTACATGCACGAGCGCCGCGCCCGGCTGGTGCGCCGCCAGGGCATCGACGTCGGCCAGGTGGAGCTGCTGCTCGCCGATCGCGCGGCCGCTCGCGCCGCCAAGGACTTTACCCGCGGGGACGCCCTGCGCGGCGAGCTGACGGCCCTCGGCGTCGAGATGCTCGACACCCCGCAGGGCACCGACTGGCGCGTCGCCGACGTCGCGAGCTGACCGCATGGCCGACAAGCCCGACGACTCCACCTCCACCGCGCTCGCGCGGCCGATGGTCGCGCGCGATCTCGACCGCGCCGGCAAGGGCCAGCTCGTGTACGTCGGTCACGACGGGGAGGTCCGCGACCCGGCGGACGTGCGCAGCAAGCAGGCCGCCGCGTATGCCGTGTTCGGAGGGATCACGGTGGCGGGCGTGGCGCTCGCGGCGACCTCGTTCCCGCTGCTGATCCCGTTCTACCTCGCACTCGGCGGACGGTTCCTCGGCACCGTCCGGGCGGTCTCCCAGGTCAACCAGGCCAGCATCGCGCTGTCCAACGGCGATGCGCTCGCCGGCCGCGCCCTCGCCGAGCCGGTGGCCCGCGCGTGGTGGGCACCTGGCCGGGTGCGCGCCCTCGCCGAGCTGCGCGTCGCGATCGCCGATGCGCTCGAGGGCAAGGGCGCGAAGGCGCTCGACCGGGTCCGGCAGGCGCGCACGCGGCTGAGCCCGCGGCTGATCCAGCACCAGTTCTCGTACTACACGGAGATCAACCTCCTGACCTCGCTGGGCCGCACCAAGGAGGCCCGCGTCGTCCTCGACGCGCGCGGCCCGATCCCGCCCGGCGAGGTGCTCAAGCTGTCGTACTGGATCGCCGAGCTGCACCTGTGCTGCACCGAGGGTGCGGTCCCGCCCGGCAAGGTCGAGGAGTCCGAGCTCTACGACCGGATGCGGAAGGGCCTGTCGATGACGGCCGGGCGCGACCTGCTGCTGCTGTGCGCGTGGGCGTACGCCTCGCGCGGCGAGCACGACGACGCGCGGTTCGCGTGGCGCCAGGCCAGCGATCGCGAGGGCAGCCAGCGCCTCGACATCGCGATGCCGGCGCTCGCCGCGTGGATGACGACCTACCTCGCCGCCCACCCGGATCTCGACGAGCCGGATCCCGACGACGAGACCTGAAAGACGGTGAAACAGTCTCGAAACCGGGGGGGGAACCCTGCGCGGCTTGCCGCGCAGGGCGGGGCAGAGCCCCGAGGAACGGAGCGAGAACGGCCCCTCCCGCTCCGGGCGGGGCGCGCTCCACCCTGGGCAGCGGCAACCGATCGGCGCGCGAGGCAGTGCAGCGCCGGCTACGCCGCGCCGGCGAGCAGGCGATCGAGCTCGCCCGCGCGATCGAGCGCGCGCAGATCGTCGTAGCCACCGATCGCGACGCCATCGATGAAGATCTGCGGCACCGTGGTCCGCCCGCCGCTTGCCTCGACCAGCCAGCGCCGCGTGGCGTGATCCCCGGTGCAGTCGACCTGCTCGTAGGCGACGCCCTTCTGATCGAGCAGCCGCTCGGCCGCGGTGCAGTAGCCACACCCCTTGCGGGTGTAGATCTTCACGAGCGCAGGCATGGCGGAATCCTGGCCGGCACGGCGCTACGTGTCTTCCGCGTCTTCGGACAGGTACGCGAGGATGACCTCGTCGAGCGACTTCTCGGAGATCAGGCCCTGCCCGAACCCGCGGCTCTCGTCCTCGCGCGCCTTGCGAACCCGCGGTGGAGTGGTCTGGCCGGGCGGCGCACCGACGATCACGGCGGGGCGCGACATCACAACACCTCTGCTGCCGCCCAGGGACGGCCGCGCGGGGGCCGCGCCGGCAGATACGCGGGTCGGCGTGGGCGCGCGCGGCAGCTCGGCCGACCGGGCAACGAAGGGGCTGACCAAGGGCGCGCGCGGGACGATCGGCACGGAGGGCACACCCGACGACCCGGGGATCCCCGCGGTTTGCACCCGCGGAGGGACCGGCGCGGACGGGGTCAGCGGGCGCGGTACGATCGGCACGGACGGTGTCAGGGCACGCGCGAACGTCGGCGCGGAGATGTCCCGGGAGGCCACCATCCGCTGCGACGCATTCGCCACCGCCGGCGCGATATCCGAGCGGCCCGGCGGCACGGCCCGGACCGCGCCCGACGCGCGCTCGATCTTGCCCATGTCGACGGCGTTCATGTGCGGGCGCGGGCGCGTGCGCTGCGCGTACTGGCCGGAGCGCTCGGATCCGGGCTCGGGAACGAACCGCCCGCCGGGGGCGTCGTCGTCGTCATGGGTCGGCGGGCGCCCGTTCGCGGGGGCGCCGGGGATCGCCCTCACCGACGACCGCAGCGACGGGGGCAACGGCGGCGGCGACGGCGGCACGGCCGCGCCCGAGCCCGTGACGCGGCGCTGGGTCAGCGGGATCGGGGCGGACTGCGCCTCCTCGACGATCCGCCCGCCCTCGAGGACGATCACCTCGTCGTCGTCGTCGATCAGCTCGAACCCGGCGATGTCATCGCGGGTGGCATTCGAGACCGCGAGCGCGGCGGCCACGCTGGCCGCGGCATCGTCGGTGAGGGTCGGTGGCTCGAGCTCCTCGAGCGAGGGGGCCGGCGGTGGCGGCTCGGTGGGCAGCGACGTGCGGACCTTGGTCGGCGCGCTCGTGCGATCAGCGGTCTGCGTGCGCGGCTTGACCGGCAGCGGGTTCGGCGCGGCGGCCTCGGCCTCGGCGACCGCGTCGATCGCCGCCATCATCGCGACCTCGTCGACGTCGGTCTGTGCGCGGACGCTCGGCTCGCGCCGCAGCTCGGTTGGTGTCGCGAGCGTGTCGTCGGAGGCGGCCATCGGCTCGGGCTCCGCAGCGTCGGGCGCCGCAGCATCGGGTCCCGCAGCGTCGGGCGCCGCAGCATCGGGTCCCGCAGCGTCGGGCGCCGCAGGGTCGGGCGCCGCAGCATCGGGCACGGCCAGGTTCGCGGATGCGCGCTCCGCGGCACTCGCGGCGGCCGCCGCCTTGCCCGCGCCGTCGGAGCCGACGCTATCGGCGGCCCGGGGGAGCAGCTCCTCATTGCCGGCGAGGTACAGATCGAGCTTGTCGTCGAAGGCGCCTCGCTTGAGGTCCTTCATCACGACCTTGTGCTGGGCCTGCATCAGGCCCTTGATCGCGTCCTCGGCCGAGCCGGCGTCGTAGACCAGCTTGCGCGTCGAGATGATCACGCCACCCTGGAACAGGTGGGTGAACAGGTGAGGGCTCGCCAATCCGGAATCTTCGGTCTGAACGTGGAAGATCAGACCCCGAAACAGGATGTTATGATTGTAGCCCGCAATGGGTGAACGCTTCGCCACTGCGGCTGCACGGTAGCATGTTCAGGGTCCGACGTTGCCGGCCGGGCGACGTCGCTTGTATTTCCCTCGCCGGGTTGGTACTCAGCACCCTCGGCTTCAATCTCGAAGCTGGCTTGGAGGCCCCGCGATCGCGGGGTAGGCATATCCCCGTGAGTACTGCTGCAGCGGAGTCGAAGTTCGTCGAGTTGGTGCGCGGCTGGCTGGTTTCCCTTCCACACGACCTCAAGATCGCGTTCGATGCGATGGATGATGAGAACCTGCCTCGGCCGGTTCGAGAGGTCGCCGCCGGCGTCGTCGCCTATGTGATCTCCCCCAATGACTTCATCGCCGATCGTAACGATACGCTCGTGAGCTATGCCGATGATGCCGTCATGCTCCGCCTTGCGCTCGCGAAGGCGCTGGGCGAGGGCGAGGACGAGCAGGCGTTCCGGGATCGATTCCCTGAGCTGTTCGAGAACCTCGATGACAACCTCGAGCTGTGCCGCTCCGTGATGGGTGAGCTCATGACGTGGCTCGAGAGCAAGCTGGGCTCGCTGCCGACCCTCGACTACAAGGGTCGTAAGGCCGCGAAGTACCTGGACAATGACGCGGCGCGCGAGAAGCTGTTCGACGACGGGCTGGTGTTCCGCACCGACTACCCCGTCGACGAGAAGACGATCGGCGACAAGCTCAAGAAGGCGTCGACCATCACCGACGTGATGCGCCGCCGCCGCGCCGAAGAAGCCCGCGTCAAGGGCTCGAAGAACGCCGCCCGAGTCTGACAGGGTTGCTCAGAACGAATCGACCGCCACGAGGATCAGGCACAACCTGCTGATCGCACTGGGGGTGATCAGGGGCGCACGTCGTTCTGAACAACCCGGGTTTCGAGGCTGTGAAACAGTCTCGAAACGCGGGTGGGAACCCTGCGGCGGAGCCCCGTGGAACGGAGGCTCCGGGTCGATCCGGCGGCCTCCGCGGCCGTTCTGGAGCGTCCTACAGATCGACCAGTTCGAAGCCGGTGAGCGGCTCGCCCAGGAACCTGGGTGCGAGTTCATCGAGCCGCGACGTGTCGGTCGCGAAGCAGTCCAGGCGGCCCGGCGCAGCCCGCTGATCTGATCTGCCGCCGAGCGCCAGGATCGCCGCGTCCGCCATCGCCGACGCCGAGTCGACCACGGCGACGGGGTGACGCGCGAGCCCGCCCGCGACCCGGCTGATCACGTCCTTGAGCAGCGGGTAGTGCGTGCAGCCGAGGACCAGGGTGTCGATCGCGGGGTCCTGTGCGAACAGCTGCGTCAGGTAGCGGCGGGCCACGATCTCGGCGACCTCGTCGTCGATCCAGCCCTCCTCGGCCAGTGGCACCAGCAGCGGGCACGCGAGCGCCGTGAGGTGCGCAGCCGGAGCGCGCGCGCCGATGGCCGTGGCATACGCCCCCGACCGGATGGTGCCCAGCGTCCCGATCACGCCGATGTGGCCATCGCGGGTGGCCGCCAGCGCGCTGGTCGCGCCCGGCTCGACGGCGCCGATCACCGGGACCGGACTGGCCGCGACCAGGGCCGAGAGTGCGTTGGCCGAGGCCGTGTTGCAGGCGATCAGGACCAGCTTGACGCCGCGGTCGAGCAGGAACTGCTGACACGCGAGCGAGTACCGCTCGACGGTGCGCGGGCTCTTGCTTCCATAAGGCACCCGCGCCGTGTCACCGAGGTAGACGATGTCCTCCCCCGGCAGGGCCGCACGAAGTGCCCGAACCACGGTCAGGCCACCGACACCGGAGTCGAACACCCCGATCGGCTGGTGCTGCGTCGGTGTTCGTTCTTGCCCCATCTCGGAGTCCGGATTGAGACGATCTGTCACAGCGGCGACACACGTTGCCAGGGGGCGACGCGGGTTGCCAGCACACGCGCTAGCCGCGACGGTTCTTCGGGCGCGCCGTGCGCGCCTTCTTGCGTCCCTCGAATGCCCACAAAAGTTGCAGGAAAGTCGGGGGCTTATTGTCCAGTGACTCGTAGAAGCTGGAGATGCCGGGGAAGCATCGCTCAGCCTCGGGGAGATGGCGCTCTGTGATACGGCCTTGCACCGGGCGAGCGTTTGAGCACAGGACATACCAAGATCGAGGGAGTGAGCGGCCGCACGCACCTCTGCGCTGGTTCCCTGCGACGATCGCGGAGGTGGACGATTTCGACGTTCGCCTCCCCGGGCCGCTGACGGACATCCGCCCAAACACTCGGTGGCGGGCAGCCAGGCGTGGTAGGAATCCCGCCCCATGACGGCCCCGTCGCCTGGCGCTGCTCGTGTGCGCGGCCTCGTCGAGGCCGATCCCGTCGTGCTGCTCGAGATCGCGGGCGCGATCGCCGTCGACGAGGGGCGCTGGCCGCCGGACCACATCACCGACATCGGCGCGGAGCACGCCCCCTGTCTCGCCCAGGCCGACCCGGTCCGGCTGCGTTCTGCGATGGAGCAGGTGCTGATGGGCCGCGACGTCGACGCGGCGCTCGAGTGGCTGCGCGCCACGGCCATCCTGCCGGTGATGTTCCCCGAGCTGTCGGCGACCGTCGACCTGGTCCAGGAGACCGGGCGGCAGCACAAGGACGTGTGGGCGCACACCAAGCAGGTGGTGCGGCAGACCGTGCGGCGCCCGCTGGTCCGGTGGGCCGCCCTGCTCCACGACATCGGCAAGGTCCCGACGCGCACGTACACGGACAACGGCGTCCACTTCCACGGCCACGCCGAGGTCGGCGCGCGGATGTTCGACAAGGTCAGCCAGCGGCTCGCGTTCGCCCGCGACGAGCGCCAGACCATCCGGTTCCTCGTGCGCCACCACCTGCGCACCAACCAGTACAGCGAGACCTGGACCGACAGCGCCGTGCGCCGGTTCCACCGCGAGATGGGACCGCACATGACGGACCTGCTCGACCTGTCGCGCGCCGACATCACGTCGAAGCGCCCGGGGCGACGCAAGACCCTGCTCGAGCAGATCAGCGCGCTGTCCGATCGTGTGGTCGTGCTCGCCGAGCACGACGCCAAGCTGCCGCCGCTGCCAGGCGGGGTCGGCACGGCGATCATGGACGCGTTCGAGATCGCGCCGTCGCGCCTGATCGGCGATCTCAAGCGCGCCCTCGAGCAGGCGATCGAGGCCGGCGCCCTCGAGCCGCGCCGCGAGGACGCCTACTACGTCGCGTACATCGCGCGGCACGACCTCGTGCCCAACGTCGACCCCGCGCGGCGCGACGCGATCATCGCGGCCGGTGGCGACGTCCACGCCTCCGACGACCTCGTCGGCCCGCACACCGGCGTCGACCCCGAGGACCCGAGCTCGGGCGTCCTCGCGTGCGGCCACGATCCGGACAACGATCCGTGCATCCACCGCGACGCCGATCCGGACGATCCGGATCTCCGGCACTGACGCTCGGGCGCACACGCGGAGGGCACATCGACTGCATTCTCGCCAAGGGAACCAGGAGGCTCTCCGATCAACCCTGACAAGCCATTCATGTCCACGTCCACGGGTCGCAGCGCGATCGACCCCGACCTGCCCGGGGCCCCCGAACGCGCCGTGAGCGAGCGCGCTCTCGTCCTCGATCACGTGGAGGATCGCGCGCTGAGTCACGGCAGCCCTGCGCTCTCGTCCTCGATCACGTGGAGGATCGCGCGCTGAGTCACGGCAGCCCTGCGCGCCCGCTGTTCGGCGTGCTCCCGATCGCGCGCTGGATCCCGCAGGACGTCCACTCGGTGAGGGACGACGCGAGCGCCGCCGTCGTGGGGAGCGGCGCCTTCATGGAGGAGTGCGCGGATCGCGAGCGTGGCGCTCGCCGCCTCGGTGGCCGGGGTGTCCGCGTTCACCGACGACCGCCTGAGCATCGCCAACGTGATCCCGATCGAGGCGCACGAGGCGATCGACCACCTGTGGGGTGTCGCCGCGATCGCCGCCCCGTTCGTGTTCGGCTACTGGAAGACGTCCCCGCGGGTCGCCCTGATGCACGTGCTCGCCGGCGGCACCACGATCCTCGCGTCGCGGTTCACCGACTCCCGGGCGATCTCCCGCGTCCCGTAGGCGGGGCCTTCGCGTCACAGGCTGCGGCGCGGCGACACGATCGCGTTCGAGACCAGCAGCCCCGCGACGATCGCGATCGCGGTCACGAACATCGCGAACAGCGTCTCGACGCCGCCCAGCGTGTCGCGCCCGAGCAGCGACGACAGCCCTCGCAGGCCGACCGAGCCCGGCACCAGCAGCAGGACGGCCGGCACCATCACCACCTGCGCGGGGCGGCGGAGTAGCCGTGCGTACGCGTTGCCGAGCACGCCGAGCGCGAGCGCCCCGACGAGGGCGCCCATGTCGGGGCCGAGCCACCGCGTCCCCAGCCGGGTGCCGAGGTAGCCCGCCACGCAGGTCACGAGGACCCAGCCGAACGACCGCGGGTGTGCGCGGACCACCACCGCCACCCCGAGCGCCGAGGCGAGCAGCGCGACCCACTGCGACCACGCGGGCAGCGGGACCGGCGTGGCGTGGTGGACGTGGACGAGCGCGGCGGCCAGGCGATCCCCGAGAGCCACGCCGACGACCAGCTCGAGGAGCACGACCACCGCGAACATCAGGCGCGCGGTGCCGGCGATCAGGTTGCGGGTCGCGAGCTCGGTCAGCGCGATGGTGAACGTCATGCCGGGCAGCAGGATCACGAGCGCAGCGATCGTGACGATCGACGGCGACACCGCGGGCCAGACCGAGGACACCAGACCAGCCGTGAACGCCGCGAACGCCGCGCCGAGCACCTCGAACACGCGCGCCTGATCCGTCGAGCGCGCCGCGTACTGGGCGAGCACGCCGAGGGCGAGCCCGATGCCGGCCGCCACGGCCACGTCGGGAAGCGCCCCACCAAAGAACACGGCCAGCGCGCCCGCGGTCACCGCATGCACGGCGGTCGACAGCGGCCCCCGGAACAGCGGCGGCGCGGACAGGATGGTCGCGAGCCGCGCGATCCCCTCGGCCGCGGTGATGTGGTGGCCGGCGACCAGGTCGGCGAGCGCGTCGACCTCGGCGAGCTTGCTCATGTCGAGCTCGCTGTTCTCGACCCGCATCATCCGGGTCTTGAGCTCGACGGGTGCGCCGAAGCTCATGATGATCGTCGTCGGCGTGGTGAACATCTCGGCCTCGAGCCCGAGTTGACCACAGCAGTGGTTGAGCGCCTCCTCGAGCCGGTGGGCCGGCGTGCCGTAGCGGTGGAGGGCCTTGCCCAGCGCGAGGACGAACGAGATCGCGTCGGCGTCCGGCCCCGGCGTGTGCACGCCGGCACCATACGCCCTCCTACCCCGCCTCCACGACCCGCCCGAAAATGCGCGAACGCCCGGGCGGCAACCCGGACGTTCGCGACACTAGACCAACTAAATCGTTAAGAACTCGGGGGTTAAGACGCGATAACCGAGCTACGCACCGACGCGTGAGCGCCCGTGGCCACCAATTATGAAGCAAGGGCCGGGCCACCCCGATCCGGTGCCTCGCAATGTCTTGTATTCACAGATCTTGCGTGCTACCGAGGTCCCTCGACCCGCAGATTCGCGAGCCCGCGCCAGGACATTCATGTCGCGAGGCTCCGGAACGGGCGCAACGAATTGCACAGGTCATGCAGAACCAGCTGGTGGTGAACGCCGAGGGTCCGGAGATCCGCGTCGCGGTGGTCGAGGAAGGCTCCCTGGCGGAGTTCTTCGTCGAGCGCAAGCGGGACCGGGGAATCGTCGGCAACATCTATCGCGGCAAGGTCTCGCGCGTGCTCCCCGGCATGCAGGCGGCCTTCGTGGATCTCGGCCCCAAGGTCGAGCGCGCCGCGTTCCTTTACGTCGCAGACGTCCTCGGCTCGGGTGACGAGCGGAAGCTGTTCGACGACGCAGACATCGAAGAAGGCGACTCGGGGGACGAGTCGCCAGAAGGCGCCGCATCGCGGATCGCGCGCTCGCGCAAGCAGCTCGCCAACCGCAAAATCGAGGAGCTCCTCAAGCCCGGCGACAGCGTCCTGGTCCAGGTGACCAAGGATCCGATCGGGCTCAAGGGCGCTCGCGTCACCGGGTACATCTCGCTGCCCGGCCGCTACAGCGTGTTCATGCCCCACGTCGCCCAGATCGGCGTGTCGCGCCGGATCGGCTCCGACAAGGAGCGGCGGCGCCTGCGCGACCTCGTCAACGAGGTCCGGCCCAAGGGCACGGGCTTCATCGTGCGGACCGCCGCCGAGGACGCCAGCGACCAGGAGCTCCGCGACGACGTCGACTTCCTCGCGAAGCTGTGGGGGAACATCGAGACCCGTGTCGAGGAGCAGCGCGGCCCCGGCCTGGTCTACGCCGATCTCGATCTCGCGCTCCGCACGGTGCGCGACCTCCTCCGCGAGGACACCAGCGAGGTGCTGATCGACGACGACGAGCAGTGGGACCGCGTCCGCAAGTTCACGCAGGCGTTCCTGCCGCGGTTCGCCGAGCGCATCAAGAAGTACGACCAGCGCCGGCCGATCTTCGACCACTACCACATCGAGCCCGCGCTCCGGCTCGCCGTGGCCCGCAAGGTCCCTCTGCGCAGCGGTGGCTCCCTGGTGATCGATCAGGGTGAGGCGCTCACCGCGATCGACATCAACACCGGCAGCTTCACCAACACCGGGTCCGGCAACCTCGAGGACACCGTCACGGCGAACAACCTCGAGGCGTGCGAGGAGGTGGCGCGTCAGCTCCGGCTGCGCAACATCGGCGGCATCATCGTCATCGACTTCGTCGACATGGACACGGAAGGCAACCGCCGCAAGGTGTGGGATGCGTTCCAGAAGGCGCTCGGCCGCGACCGCGCGCGCACCAACGTCACGAAGATCAGCGAGCTCGGCCTCGTCGAGATGACGCGCAAGCGCACGCGCGAGTCGCTCGTGCAGCTGCTCACCGAGCCGTGCCCGACGTGCGAGGGCTCCGGCGTGGTCAAGAGCGTGACCACGGTGGCGTACGAGATCCTCCGCGAGGTCCGCCGCTCGGGCTCGCTGGTCGACAACGACAAGATCGACCTCGAGTGCGCGCCGCGCGTGGCCGAGGTGCTGTCGAGCCAGGAGCGCGGGTACCTCGATCACCTGGAGAAGCGGTTCCAGAAGAAGATCGAGGTCGTCTCGCAGAAGAGCTGGAAGCCCGACCAGTTCCGCGTCGCCGGCAAGCTGTCGACAGAGATCGCCGCCGAGGCCCTGGCCGACGCCCCGAAGCACGCCCCCCACGCCCACGCCAGCAGTGGCGGCGGGCGCGGTGAGCGCGACCGCGGTGGCGGCGGTGGCGGCGGTGGCGGCGGTGGCGGCGGTGGCGGTGGCGGTGGTAGCGGTGGTGGCGCCGGTGGCGGTGGTGGCGCCGGTGGTGGCGCCGGCGGTGCCGGCCGCAAGCGCCGGCGCCGGGGTGGCCGCGGTCGCGACCGCGCCAGCGCGTAGCGCGAGGCCTGGTACTGCGGATCGGAAGTCCGCTCCGGGTTCGCGGGGCCGGACTGTAGGGCCGTGGCCGTGCACGTGAACGGGAACGCTACCGTGAGCGTGGTCGGGCCCGTGGACGACACGTTCGTCACCGGGCCGTGGAGTGGCGGTCTGACGGGGCACATGAGTGACAGCTGCCGTTCGGAGCTCACGCCGCGGGCGTGGCGGCCGTGCCGTCAACGGCTGGGGATCACGATCACGGTAGCGTTCCCGTTCACGTGCACGGCCACGATCACGGGCGCGATCACGTCGACGATCACGATGTCGTCAACGCTCGCGAGCTGCCAGGTTCACGCCGCGCGGACCAGCGAACGTGCTGGGAGACGGCCGGAACACGGATCGGACTTCGGGTCGCCGGTACTAGCGCAGCGGCAGGCGACAGGAGGCGCCCTGCCCGGGCGACTCCTCGATCGTGACCTCGAGCGCCTTCACGTGGGGGGCATCGAGGACCGCGATCCGCACGGCCAGCAGCGCGGCCACGTGCGCGGCCAGCGCCTCGACGGAGATGTTGTCGATCGGCAGCAGCAGCGCGTCCTGGCGCGGCAGCACGTAGCGCTCGCCGCACAGCCGGAACTCGAGCTCGCCGCCGTCATCGCGGACCAGCGCGTAGTGCGGGTTTGCGGTGGCGATCAGCACGTGCTCCTTCCACGCGGCGCACAGCTCGGCGAGCGCGGCCTTGACCGGCGAGAACGGGATCATCGCAGGCAGGTCGACGCGGTCGAGCTCGATCGCGAGGGCGATGGTGTAGTTGTGCCCGTGCAGGCGCTCCTTGGTGCCATCGGGGAACACGGTCATGTGGGCGCACGAGACCTTGTACTGCTCGCGCGCGATCGACACCCGGTGCTGGATCACGGCGTCAGTCTACATCGCGGCCGTGGCGAGGCGAGTGCCCGGGCGGAGCTGGGCCCGAAAACGCGGACGGGCGAGCCCCGGCCCGCCCGTCGATTCGATGTAACCCGGCCCGCCCGTCGATTCGATGTGACCGCCTGGGTCAGCGCTTCAGCGCGAGCCGCGCGAGCAGCAGGCACGCGAGGCTGTTCACGCCCAGCCAGATCGTGGCGAGGCCGAACGCTCCCGGGACGTACGACAGCGTCATCATCGGCACCACCGCGAAGAACGCGAGGTGTGCCGCCACACCGACGGCGAGGCCCGCGAGCGGCGCCCGCGCCCTGGGCACGCCGTACAGCAGCGCGAGCAGGCCGAACGGGATCAGCGCGCTGAAGAACAGCGCGTTGCCGTGGCCGAGCGGGCCGAGCAGCGCGAGGTCCCACGACGGCAGGCCATGCGTCAGCATGTCGAGCACGGGCGCCTCGGCGAGGGTGGCCGACAGGTACGGCAGGAAGAACAGGCCAGAGGCGCCGAGGACCACGCCCACGAGGTACGCGGGTCCCCCGAGACCGCCGAGAGACACGCCGAGCCCGCGGCGCCGCGCCGAGGCCGCCACCGCGCCGGCCATCAGCAGGCCGAGCCCGAGCTGCCAGCCGCCGCCCTTGCTGCGCGCCGCCTTGATCGCGGCGGGCGCATCGATGATGCCCGCGCCGTACTTGTCGCGGCTGTAGGTCTGGTTCGCCGGGCGGCGCGCCGAGTCCTGCAAGATGTTCTCGACGGCGTCCGGGTTGGTCACGCCCTCGCCGACGACGAGCGCGGCCAGGCCGGCCACGTGCGGCGACGCCATCGACGTGCCCATGTAGCCGAAGTAGTCGTCCTGGGTCGGGTCGCCGATCTTGATCGTGTTCTGGAGCACGCCGTCGGGCATGCCGTCGTTGTTCTGGTCGACGCGCGTGTTGCCGCCCGGCGCGGCGATGTCGATGTCCTTGCCGTAGTTCGAGTAGAACGTCACCGACTCGTCGAACTGGGTCGCGCTGACGGCGACCGCCCCTGGATAGGCCGCCGGATAGCCGACGCGGCCGCGGCTCTCGTTGCCCGCCGCGCACACCACGGTGACGCCCTTGTCGTGGGCATACTTGACGGCCTTCTTGAGCACCGTCGACGGGAACGCACCGCCGAGGCTCATGTTGATGACCTTGGCGCCGTTGTCCGCCGCGTAGCGGATCGCGTCGGCGATGCCGGCCACCGAGCCCGAGCCCGAGCCCGACAGCACCTTGAGCGGCATGATCTGGACGTTGCGCGCGACGCCGGCGACGCCGATCCCGTTGTTCGTGGCCTGCGCGATCGTGCCGGTCACGTGCGAGCCGTGGCCGTGGTCGTCGTCGGCGTGCGTGGTGTTGCCGACGAAGTCGTACGGCTTGACGAACGTGATGCCCGCGAGATCGGGCAGCCGATGGAAGTTCTCGAAGTTCTCGTAGGCGACGCCGGTGTCGAGCACCGCGACGATCACGCCGTTGCCGTCGGCGAGCTTCCACGCCTCGGGCATGCCGATCTGCCGCATGTGCCACTGGAACTTGTACTGAGGGTCGTTCGGGTAGCCCGGCTCGAGGGTCGGCGCCACCGGCGCGCGGACGTCCGCCTTCTCGGTCGCCAGGTCGGGCGACAGCGACATCAGCGCATCGGGCTCGGCGATCTCGACCTCGGGGCGCCGCACGAGCTGGGCGAGCAGCGCATCGCGGCGCCCCGGCGCGACGTGCGCGCGGAACAGCTTGTGGCCGTCGGCGTGGGCGCTGACGAGCACCAGGTCGATGCCGAGGTCCGCCTCGAGCCGCGCGAGCTGCGCGGGCGAGGTGTCGTCGGCAAGATCGACGAGGACGTCGTCGGGGTCGGTGGCCGCGAGGGCGCGGTCGGCCGCGAGCTGCGCGGCGGACGGCGCGGGGTCCACCTCGGGGCGGAACTGCCACCACGTCGCGCCCACCGCGAGAGCCACGGACAGCCACAGCACGCGCCCGCCGTGCTTCGATGAGATCTCGTGCATGACCCTCAGTATAGGACCTGAAAGGCGCCGCCGCCCGTCCTGCTGACGAGCCGGGAGCGGGACCACATGTGTGTGGCCTGCGCGCCGGGCGGGATCCTGAGAGACGGTGAACCCGTCTCGAAACCGGGGAGGGAACCCTGCGCGGCTTGCCACGTAGGGCGGGGCGGAGCCCCGTGGCGCTGACGTCGCCGGTGTGGCGCACCCGGCGCCACGCGGGTATCTCGCAGCCTCGCGTGCGGGGGAGCGGCCAGGGCGCCGATCGATGGAGGCGCGATTTGCAGCCCGCGCGACTGCGGCCCTATTATCGGGGGAGTCGGGGCCTGTGCTCGCGACGCGGAGGACGTGTGAAGAACTGCCCCAGCTGCTCCAAGGAACTGCCCGACGCCGCGCTCCACTGCGTGTTCTGCGGCGCCAAGCAGGCTCCCGCGCCGCTCGCACAGGGCAACGCCCGCACCGTGATGGGCCACAGCGGCCCGGAGCTCGAGCAGCTCCGCCAGGCCCAGGCCCAGGCCCAGGGCCGCGCCATCGACGGCCTCGATGACCAGGCGACCGTGCTCGAGCCGTCGATGGTCGCGTACGCCGCCGCCGCCACCGGCCCGGCGAGCGTCCGCCCGGACGCCGGTGCGCCCAGCCGCCCAGGTCCCACGCCCTACACGCCGACGGATCCCACACCCAGCCGCCCAGGCCCCACGCCCTACACGCCGGCCGCCGCCGCGCCGGTCGATGCGGCGAACGCCAAGACGATGTTCGCGGCACCCTCGCCGGTGGCGCCCGGCGCGCCGGGGTTCGTCCCGCCCGCCCAGGCGTTCCCGCCGCCCGCGCCGGTCCTGGCGCCCACCTACAATCCTCCGCCCCCGGCCCCCGCCCCCGCTCCCATGAGCGGTGGCTACACCCCGCCCGGTCATGGCTACGCGCCCCCCGGTGCACAGGTGGGCGGCTACCAGCCTCCACCGCTGCAGGCGCCCGCGGCCCCGATCCCGCCCTACCTCGCGTCGCAGACCGCGGCGCGCGCCGGCCGGCCGATCGAGCCGTGGCAGGACAGCCTGCGGATGATGATGTTCCTCTGGGGTGGCCTCCTGCTCGCCGCGTTCGCGACGCCGCTCGCGCTCGAGCCGATGGCGTTCCACTGGAACGTCATCCTCGAGGCGCCGGGCAAGGCCAAGCTCGCCCCGCTCGTGCTCGCCGCCACCGGCCTGCTCAGCATCGTGATCGGCGCGATCCCGCTCAGCGCCGGCGCGCGCGCGGCGATCGCCGTCGTGCTCGGCCTGTCGGGCCTGTTCGCGCCCGCATTCGTGGCCGGCATGCCCGCGTGGCAGAACCTCGTGTTCATGGGCGGCATGCTGCTGCTGGTCGCCAGCCTCCTCGCGCGCAACGAGTACCGCGACAGTGCGCTACCGCGGATCCTCGTCACGCTCGCCGCCCTCGCCGTCCTCGCGCCGTTCCTGGTCCCCACGCACGGCGACATCCCGCTGGTGTCCGCGTTCAAGGAGCTGGTCGACGCGCCGGGCAAGATGAAGATCGCGGTCAGCCTGTGGCTCCTGCCGGTCGTACTCGCCGTCGCCTCGCTCCTCGCGTGGCTGCCGTCGCCCTCCAGCGGTGGCGCCCGCCTGCTCGCGTGGACCCTGATCCTGCTGCCGCTGATCACCCACGCGGTGGTCCTGTTCGTCGTCGGCGATCCGAGCATGGTCGAGAAGAGCCCGTACCTCGGCGCGATGCAGTGGGTCGCCGGGGGCACGGGCGGAGGCAAGGCGTTCGCCTCGGTGTTCGGCATCGGCGTGGCCTATCTCGTGCTCACGGGTTACGGCCTGGCCACGCTCATCGGCAAGAGGCTCGAGTAACCACCCGCCATGGGTCATCGCCGCGAACTCGTGATCGGCACCACCGTCCTCGGTCGGCCGATCCAGGCCGTCCACTTCACGCCGCCGGGCTACGCGAAGCCGCGGCCGCCCGCGCTCCTGTTCGGGGCCATCCACGGTGACGAGGCCGTCACCCAGCTCATGCTCGAGCGCCTCGCCGACGAGCTGATCGAGCGCCCGCCCGGCCGCGAGACCTGGATCATCCCGGTCCTCAACGTCGACGGCGTCCTCGCCGGCTCGCGCAACAACGCCAGCGACGTCGACCTCAACCGCAACTTCTCCTCCACGAACTGGGGCACCCAGCGGCGCCCGACCTACAACCCCGGCGCCGCCGCCGAGGACCAGCCCGAGGCGCAGGCCCTGGCCGCGCTGATCGAACAGGTCCAGCCCCACCGGGTCATCGCCCTCCACGCCACCTACCGGATGGTCAACTGGGACGGCGCCGGCGCGCAGCTCGCGCAGGAGATGTCCGACCGCTGCGGCTACCCCGTCCACCACGACATGGGCTACCCGACCCCCGGCTCGTTCGGCAGCAAGTACGGCGTGGAGCGCGGCCTCGAGGTCATCACCTTCGAGAGCCCGTTCCTCGACCTCGACGAGAACGCCTGGCTCGAGGCCCGCAGCGCCCTGCGCTGGTGCGTCGACCTCCCGGACTAGAGGCTACGGGTTGCGCGAGCTGTGACGGCTTGTCACACTGCGGGTCCGATGATCCCGACGTGGTGGAGTGGCCTCGACCTGCGCGTGCTGCGGCACGTCCGCGGCGTGCTGCGCCGGCGCGGCCTCGTGCTGACCCTCGTCGAGAAGCGGCCCGGCGAGTCGGCGGCGTTCGCTCCGCTGTCGAGCGACGAGCCCGCGGGCGCGGGGCTCGCGGTGATGGGCCCGGAGATGACGCCGCCCGAGCGCACGCTGGTGGAGATCATGCTCGGCGAGGCCGCGCTCGACGTGGCCACCGCCGTGCGGGATGGCGAGCACCGCGGCGAGGGCGGCGCCTGGGGCGCGGAGCCGCCCGGGCGGCGCACCAGCTACCACGGCATCATCGGCGGCGCGCCCGCGATGCAGGACCTCTACAGCCTGCTCGACCGCGCGGCGCCATCGGACGCCACCGTGCTGATCCAGGGCGAAAACGGCACCGGCAAGGAGCTGGTCGCGCATGCGATCCACGTGGGCAGCGAGCGCCGCGACCGGCGGTTGATCGTCACCAACTGCTCCGCGTTCAACGACAACCTGCTCGACTCCGAGCTGTTCGGGCACAAGCGCGGAGCGTTCACCGGCGCCATCTCCGACAAGCCCGGGCTGTTCGAGGCCGCCGACAACGGCACGTTCTTTCTCGACGAGATCGGCGACATGTCGCCCACGCTGCAGGTCAAGGTGCTGCGCGTGCTGCAGGAGGGGACGTTCCACCGGCTCGGCGACACCGAGACGCGCAAGGTCGATGTCCGCATCCTCGCCGCCACCAACCGCGATCTCGAGGCGATGGTCGCCGCGGGCACGTTCCGCGAGGACCTCTACTACCGGATCCACGTGATCACCGTGACGCTGCCGCCGCTGCGCGAGCGCCCCGACGACATCCCGATCCTGATCGAGCACTTCCTCGCGCGCCACCGCCGCCAGCGCCCCAAGCGCCTCGCCCCCGACTGCACCGCGCGGATGCTGGCGTACTCGTGGCCCGGCAACGTGCGCGAGCTCGAGAACGAGATCGAGCGCCTGGTCGTCCTGTCGGGGGAGGACCCGACCGTCGCCTACGATCTGCTCTCGACCCGGATCCGCCAGTGGGCCCCGGCCGACGGCGCCCCGCGCGACGCCTCCCCGGACTCGCTCCCCGCCGCGGTGGAGGCGCTCGAGCGCCGGATGATCGCGACCTCGCTCCAGCGTCACGGGGGCAACAAGACCCGCGCCGCCGACGAGCTCAAGGTGTCCCGGCGGAACCTGATCCGGCTCGTTCAGAAGTACGAGCTCGGCGAGAAATAGTCCGACAGACCTGGGCGTTGCCCCTCGAACCCCGAGGAGTGTCCGCATGGAGATGTTGAGCGAGAAGCCGGTCGAGCCGACCGGGCACGTGCTGCCGTGGATCGTCCGCCCGATCGGCATGGTCGCGCTGGCGATCGCCGGCGTGCTGTCCACCCAGATCGTGATGAGCACGTACCTGAGCGTCAAGGTGAAGCCCGAGCGCCGGACCATCAACGTGATCGGCTCGGCGAAGAAGCGGATCGTCAGCGACCTGATCGAATGGTCCTCGATGATCGACGCGCGCGCCCCCGACCGCACCGCCGCGTACAAGACGCTGCGCGAGCACAGCGAGAAGGCCGTCGCGTTCCTCCAGGCGCAGGGCATCCCCGCGACCGAGATCCAGCCGCAGTCGGCGAGCTTCGAGGAGGAGTGGGAGGCCACCGAGGAGTTCAAGGTGTTCCCCGGCGCCAAGGAGGCGACCCGCGTCACCGGACGCACGTTCAAGGGCTACGTCACGCGCGTGCAGATCATGGTGCGCTCCAAGGACGTCCAGCGCGTCGAGAAGGCCTCGCGAGAGATCACGAGCCTGCTCGAGCAGGGCGTGTCGATCTCGTCGATGGCGCCGGCGTACTTCTACACGCGCCTCGGCGAGCTGAAGGTCGAGATGCTCGCCGCGGCCGGCAAGGACACCCGCGCCCGCGCCGACAACATCCTCAAGTCGACCGGCGGCGCGAGCGTCAAGAAGCTGATCGACGCCAACATGGGCATCATCAACATCAACCCGGCGAACTCGACGGAGACCTCGCACGAAGGAAACAACGACACCTCCTCGTACGAGAAGGACATCATCACGATCGTCCGCGCCGAGTTCGAGCTCGAGTAGCGCCTGGCTGCTCGAGTCGTGCCCGGTCGCTCGACGTACACTCCGAGCGGGAGTCGAGCACCGCGCGGACCCGGCTCGCCCGTGCCATGTCTCACCCCACCCTCGGCCTCGCCGGGAGCTGGCGCGAGCGCGAGGCAACAAGGCGTGCTGGGGTCGAGTCCGGCAGGATCGGTCCAGCGTCGGGACCCTCTCAGATGTGCTTCAGCGCATCCGCGAGCTCGCCGCGCTTCCACGGGAACCCCAGCGTCTCGAGACGCTTCGGCACCACGCGGCGCCCCTTGAGCACGTACTCCGCGAACTCGCCGACGGCGGCCTTGATCGCGAAGCCCGGGACCGGCAGCCAGCTCGGCCGGCCGAGCGCGTGGCCGAGCGCGCTCGAGAACGCAGCGTTGCGCACCGAGCCGCGCACGAGGTTGATCGGCCCGCGGTAGCGCTCGTCGGTGGTCGCCGCGAGGTAGGCCGCGACCACGTCGTCCCGGTGGATCCACGGCATCCACTGGCGGCCGCTGCCGAGCTTGCCGCCGACGAACAGCTTGAACGGCGTCGTCATCTTGTCGAGCGCGCCGCCCGGCCCGAGGACGATGCCGGTCCGCATGATCACCACGCGCACCCCGTGCGCCTCGGCGGCGAGCGCCGCCTTCTCCCAGTCGCGGCACACCCGCGCGAGGAACGAGTCGCCCGGCGGATCGGCCTCGGTGACCTCGTCGTCGTCGACGTCGTCCTTGTCGAGGGCGAACGGGTAGTAGTCCGTGCCCGAGGCCGAGATCAGCACGCGCGGGCGGTCCGCCGCGGGCAGCGCCGCGATCACCTCGGTGAGGACGCGCGTGCTCTCGATCCGGCTGTCGCGGATGGTCTGCTTCAGGTGAGAGTCCCAACGCTTGCCGCCGACCGACTCGCCCGCGAGGTGGATCACCGCGCCCGCACCCGCGAGCGAGGCCGCCCACGCCCCCGGGACCTCGAGGTTGGCGGTGACCGCCGTGACGTCACCGAGCGCCTGCTGCGCTCGGGCGGCGTTGCGGGACAGCACGACGATGTCGTGGCCCAGCCCGCGCAGCGCCGGCACGAGGGCCTGCCCGATGAACCCGGTGGCGCCGGTGACGACGATCTTCATCCGGGTTTGATGCACCCTGCCCGCCCCCGTTACAAGCGGGAGCGCCGGTGCATCCGCCCCCTCACAGCACGGCGGCAGCGCCGCGACCGGGGCGCACGGGCGCCGCGATCAAGGCCGCGACGTACGCCTTGGCCGCGCGGCACGCGTCGACGAGGGCTGTGCCGCGCGCGAGGTGGGCCGCGATCGCCGTGGCGAGCGCACAGCCGGTGCCGTGGACGTCCTCACCGCCGGGCAGCCGGAGCCCAGCCAGCTCGTCGCGCCGCCCGGCCTGCACGACCACGTCGATCGCCTCCCCGCCCGGCAGGTGGCCGCCCTTGACCAGCACCGCGCACCCGAGCTCGGCCGCGAGCGCCTCGGCGGCGATCACCGCGCTGTCGAGATCGGTGACCTCGCGCCGCGCCAGCAGCGCCAGCTCGCGGGCGTTGGGCGTCAGCAAGGTCAGGTGCGGCACCAGCGCGAGGAACGACGCGCCGAGGTCGCCCGCGAACAGCGGCACGCTGCCGCGCGAGGACACCAGCACCGGATCCCACACCAGCGGCGCCGAGGTGTAGTGCAGCGCGGCCCCGACCGCCTGCGCGATGTCCGCCGAGCCGAGCATGCCGAGCTTGACCGCGCGTACCTCGACGTCGGTGAGCAGCAGCTCGAGCTGGTCACGCACGACCTCGGGATCGACCGGCCGAACGCCCATCACGCCCGCCGTGCTCTGCACCGTCAGCGCCGTCACCACGCCCACCGGCCGCGCTCCCAGCGCCGTCACCACGCGAGCGTCAGCGAGCAGGCCCGCGCCGCCCGAGGGATCGAGCCCTGCACAGATCAGGACGCTGGGCGGCGCCGCCACGGTCACGAGTCGAACGCCGCCAGCCCCGTGACGTCCTGCCCGACCACGAGCGTGTGGATGTCGTGCGTGCCCTCGTAGGTGTAGACGCTCTCGAGGTTGAGCATGTGGCGGCCGCACTGGTAGTCGTCGGTCACGCCGTTGGCGCCGAGGATGTCGCGGGCGTCGCGCGCCACGTCGCGGGCCATCGCCACGTTGTTGCGCTTGGCGAGCGAGATCTGGCCCGCGGTGAGCGTGCCCTTCTCCTTGAGCCGACCGAGCTGCAAGCACAGCAGCTGCGCCTTGGTGATCTCGCTGACCATGTCGACCAGCTTGCGCTGGACGAGCTGGTAGCCGGCGATCGGCTTCGAGAACTGGACGCGCTCCTTGGCATAGCCAAGCGCCTCGTCGTAGCAGGCCATCGCCGCGCCGACCGCACCGTAGCAGATGCCGAACCGCGCCTGGGTCAGGCACGACAGCGGCCCGCGCAGCCCGCTCACGCCGGACAACAGCGCGTCCTCGCCGACCTCGCAGTCCTCCATGATCAGCTCGCCGGTCACGCTCGCGCGCAGCGACCACTTGCCCGGGATGTCGCGCGCCGTGAACCCCTTGCTGGCCGTGGGGACGAGGAACCCGTGGACGCGCCCGTCGAGCTTGGCCCACACCAGCGCGACCTGCGCGATCGACGCGTTCGTGATCCAGCGCTTGGTGCCGTTGAGACGGTAGCCGCCGGGCGTCTTGACCGCGGTGGTCGTCATGCCGCTCGGGTTCGAGCCGAAGTCCGGCTCGGTCAGCCCGAAGCAGCCGATCGTGCGGCCCGCCGCCATCTCCGGCAGGTAGCGCTGCTTCTGCTCCTCGGAGCCGAACGCCCAGATCGGGTACATCACCAGCGAGCTCTGGACCGACGCGAACGAGCGGATGCCGGAGTCGCCGCGCTCGAGCTCCTGGCAGATCAGGCCGTACGCGCCGGGCGAGACGCCGGCGCAGCCGTAGCCGGTCAGCGACGAGCCAAGCAGACCGAGCTCGCCGATCGCCGGGATCAGCTCGGTCGGGAACGTCCCGGCGGTGAAGTGCTTGCCGATGCCCGGCATGATCCGGGCACTGACGAACTCGCGGACGGTGTCGCGCACGAGGCGCTCCTCGTGGGTGAAGAGCTCGTCGATGCCATAGTAGTCGAGGGCTGCGTACGCCATGGCGGTCGTTTTACCCCAGCCCCGCCGCGAAAACTGGCGCCATCTGCACCCACCGCCATACTCGCGGGATGCGCGCGGTCCTTGCCCTGATCGGTGGCCTGAGCCGGGGCCTGATGCTCGGCCTGATGCTCGGCCTGATGTTCGGCCTGAGGATCGGCCTGGTGCTCGGCCTCCTCGTCGGCGGGGTCGCGGGTACGGCCCACGCCAGCCCGGCCGACGACCTCGGGGCCGCGTTCCGCGCCTACGACGCCAACGACCTCGCCGGGGCCCAGGCAGCGCTCGCCCGGCTCGACGACCGCGCCCTGGTCGCGCGGGACCACGCGCTGTGGCTGCGCGGCATGGTCGCCCTGCGCGCGGGAGATCCGGCCGCCGCCGAGGCCGCGTTCGAGACCCTCGGGCAGCTCGGCGGTTCCCGGCTGGCGCGCGAGCTGCCGTGGCGCCGCGCCGACGTGGCATGGGCCCGCGGGGACCGCGATCGGGCCGCGGGGCTGTACGAGAAGCTGATCTCCACCGAGGGCGCCGGTGACCTCGGCGACGTCGGCACCGCGAAGTTCCGGATCGCGGAGGCCCGCACCGGCGCGAAGGCGCGCAAGGCGTACCGCCGGCTCGTGATCGAGAACCCGTCCCACCCGCTCGCCGAGCGCGCCGCCGCGAAGCTCGCCGAGCTCGGCGCCCCGGCGCTGACCATCGAGGATCACCTCGAGCGCGCGCGCCAGCTGTCCACCGCGCACCTGTGGGACGAGGCGGTCGCCGAGCTGTCCCTGCTGCCGGCGAAGCTGCCACCCGGGCAGGCGCGCGCCCGCGACTACGCGCTCGGACTGACGCTGTTCAAGATGCGCCGGCGCTACGCCGATGCCGGGCGGCTCCTCCTCGACGTGTACGCCGACCTCGGCGGGGACGCCGCCGCCGCGATGTTCCACGGCGCCCGGGCGCTGTCGCGCGCCGACCAGGACGACGACGCGATCAGCTGGTACCGCAAGGTGGTCGGCGCGTACCCGCGCACGTCGTGGGCCGAGGAGGCGCAGTTCCTGTCGGGCTGGCTCGAGTTCAACCGCGGGCGCTACCGCGAGGCGCTCGCCGCGCTCGAGCGCTCGCTCGACAAGTACCCCCGCTCCAGGTGGGTCGACGACGCGCTGTGGTTCCTCGGCCTGTCCCACTACCTGCTCGGCGAGTACGACGCCGCCCGCGGCCGCCTCGAGCAGCTCGCCCGCCGCGGCGGCGCCCTCGAGGGCGGCAAGGGCCAGTACTGGCTCGCGCGGATCGCCGAGCGCCGCACGGACAAGGCCACCGCGATCGCTGGCTACACCGCCCTCGCGAAGCGCTACCCGTTCTCGTGGTACGCGCTGCTCGCCCACGCCCGCCTGCACGGCCTCGGCGCCGATCTGCCGCCGTTCGGAGAGCTGGATCCGCGCCCGCGCGGCGGAGCGCTGGCCGCCACCGTCGACGAGGGGCTCGCGAAGGACGAGCTGATCCGCAAGGCCGACGAGCTGACGGCCGCGCGCCTCGGCATCGACGCCGGGCTCGAGCTCGCCCGCGGCGAGCGCCCGTTTCTCAAGCGCCACGACCGCGGCCCCGCGTTCGCGATGCTCCTCGATCGCTACCGCAAGGCCGGCAACTTCAACCGCCCGTGGATGCTCGCGGTCAGCTACCACGGCGGCGCGCTCGACGGCCCGCCCGTCGCCGACGCGAGGCGGTGGTGGGAGAACGCCTATCCGCGCGCGTACCGCGAGCTGATCGAGAAGCACCAGCACCTGGGCCAGAACCCGACCGGCTACCTCTACTCGATCATGCGCAAGGAGAGCGGCTTCGACCCGCACGTGCTGTCGTACGCCGACGCGCAGGGCCTGCTGCAGATGATCCCCGCGACCACGCGCCGGGTCGCCAAGGAGCTCGGCCTGCCCTACGACGCCGGCCGGCTGTACGAGCCCGCGTACAACATCATGACGGCGAGCTGGTACATCGGGCACATGCTGCAGAAGTTCAAGGGGCAGGTGCCGCTCGGCGCCGGCTCGTTCAACAGCGGCCCGCGCCCGGTGATGAAGTGGCTCGATCTGTACGGTGATCGGGAGATCGACGAGCTGGTGGAGCTGGTGCCGTACACGCAGACCCGCGAGTACATGAAGAAGGTCACCGAGAACTTCGCCCGCTACCAGTACCTGTACGAGGGCACGGTCTACGCGCAGCCGCTCACGGTCGACAAGCACTACCTCGACGACCGCCTGACCTACTGACGGACGCGCGCCTTGATGCCGGCGCTGGACCCGTCAGGCTGGAGCGTGTGAGCGATCCGGACCCGCTGGTCGAGGAGCTGCTGCGCGCGCGCGGCGATCGCCGATCCCTGGTGATCGCGGTGGTGATCGGCATCGTCGCCGGGGTCGTGCTCGGGATGGCCAGCGTCGTCCGTGCGTTCGGGGCCGCGGTGTCCGGAACGCGCGACCGCCCCATGGCGACGCTGCTCTACTTCGTCACGCCCGTGGGGGTGAGCGTCGGCGTCGGCGCGCTGCTCGTGCGCGCCCGGCAGCGACGCGGAGACCGGCGTGGCCAGGGCGAGCGCCGACAGCGGCGCGGAGTCGGTGGCTCTGCTACGGTTGTCCCATGAAGCTCAAGGGCACGCTCCGGCGCAGCGATCTCGAGGGTGGGCACTGGACGCTCGAGACCGACAAGGGGGAGACCTATCAGCTGAATGGCACGCTCGCCGGTGCGGCGGATGGCGCCACGGCCGAGGTCGAGGGCAAGGTCGACAAGGGCGCGTTCGGGATCGGCATGACGGGGCCGCAGTTCGCGGTCTCGAAGCTCACGACGATCTGACGGTCGAACCGCCCCACGGCGAGGCCCGAGGTCCCAGCAAGGGCCCGCGAACGGACATCTCAATCGCCCTCACGGCGGATCCATCCCCGGGGGCGTCGTTGCTCCTCGGGCGCGTACCGACGGGTACGCCTCCTCGTCGCGTCTCGCCCGCGGGGCGGTTCGACCGCGATCATCGAACCGCGGCGCGATGCCCGAGGGCGCCGCGGCGCGATGCCCGAGGGCGCCGCGCCGCGATGCGTCACCGGATGCATCGCGGATGCGTGGGACGTTACTTCGGCAATGTGAACGTCAGCTCCGACCCGGCCGTGAGGCCCGCGTCGGCCGGACACGCGACCTTGACGGTCGCGGCCCGCAAATCGGTCACCGTGCAGACCACCGGCTTGCCGGCGGCGGTCACGCTGAGCGTGCCGTCCTGCGCGAGCTTGACGCCCGCGGGGACCGCGAACGTCGCCGTCGGCGCCGTCGGCTTGGTCACCTTCGCGACGACCTGATCCACGGTGACGGTCGCACCCGCGCCGGCCGTCGCCGACAGCGTGCCATCGCTGATAGCCTTGATCGACAGGTCGTCAACCTCGAGCTGCTTCTGGGTGAGTACGGCCTTCTTCGCGTCGTTCGCCGTCTTCGCCTTGTCGAGCGCGGCCTGCGCCTTGGTGACGCCGGCCTGGTTGTTGTCCTTCTGCTGCTCGTCTGACAGCGCCTTCTCGGCGGCGTTGACGGCCGGCTGGAGACCCTCGATCTCGGTGGCCAGCTTCGCGATCTGGGCGGTGAGCGGCTGGGCGCCGGTCAGCGTCGCGATCACGTCGCCCGCCTTGACCTCGGTGGCGTCCGGCTGGGCGGTCTCGATCGTGCCAGCCGCGGTGGCCTTGACCTCGACGGCGGGGAGCGTCTCGAGGACGACGTTGGCGGTCACCGTGGCGGGCCGCGCCGGGACCGGCGGCGGGACCGGTGCCTGGGTCTGGGTCTCCGGCTTGTCGAGCACGAACTTCCACACGGCGAACACGCCCGCGCCCACGACGGCGAGGATCAGCAGCACCACGAGGATCGGGTTCGGACCCTGGCGCTGAGCCAGGGGGACGGGCGCCTTGCCCGCGGCCTTGCCGGTAGGCGCCGCACTCGGCAGCCCACGGGAGGCCTTGGCGGCCGGCGCAGCCGCCTTGGCGGCCGGCGCAGCCGCCTTGGCGGCCGGCGCAGCGGCCACCGCAGCATTCGTGGCCGCCGCAGCGGCGACCTGGTCGGCCGCCGCAGCCTGGTCGGCCGCCGCTGCCGCCGCAGCCTGGTCGGCCTTCGCCGGCGCCGCAGCCTGGTCGGCCTTCGCCGGGGCCGCCACGACCGGGGCCGCAGCGACCTCGTCGCGGTACTCTGCCGGGACGTCGACGGCCGACATCACCTTGGATGCCCGGACGGCATCCTTGACGTCGGATGGGTTGATCGAGAGGTGATCCTTGAGGTCGATGGACACATCGAACTGCGCCGGCCGGGCAGGCGCGGGCGCCCCAGCGGCACCGGACGCGCCGAGACCGATGTCCTCGACGGGGGGACGGGGCGGCATCTTGGAGGCGACCACCCCGGGCGGGCCGAGCACGAAGTCCGTGATCGCTCCGCTCGCGGCAGACGGCGGCTCCAGGTGCGGCGCGGACGTGCCAGCGACGCCGAGCTCGAAGTCGCCCGCAGGCGGAAGCGGCTGCCCGACGGTGTTGCCGACCACGACGCCCTGAACGAGGTCGTCGTCGTCGAGGGTCGGGCGCGCGGCGGGAGCCTCCACGGGGGCGGGCCGCGCAGCAACCTGGGCCGGAGCCTGGGTCGCGGTCGCCTCGGACGGCGCCGATGCGATGAAGCGGAGGTCGCCGAGCGTGTGAATCACGGTGGCGATCTCGGACGGCGACGTGGAGACGCCAAGCTCCTCCTGCGCCCACCGGACCAGGCCGGGGATGTCGCGCTCGCCATCCATGCCGCAGGCGAGCGCGTACTCGACCTCGTAGAACCGGAACATGCTGCCCGTGTCCGGGTCCATGACGTCAATGAAGCGAGCGCCCTGCTCCTCGATCACCTCGGCAACGAGGTCCTGCCGGAACCGCGGCCGGTCACTGGAACCGGAGACCTGCATCAGGAACCCTTTCGCAGCTCGGTCAGCACGAGCTTCGCCACTGATTTGAGCGTGTCGAACACGCCCACGCCCTTGGGCGCCACTGCCTCGAACGCCGGTACCTTTGTCGGGTTCAGCGCCTCCTCGAGCTCGGCCATCGGGATCGCGTTGGGCAGATCCCGCTTGTTGTACTGGACGACGTACGGGAGCTTGTCGAGGTCGTAACCCTGCTCCTGGAGGTTCTGGCGCAGGTTGTCCAGCGACTCGATGTTCGCCTCCATGCGCTCGATCTGCGAGTCACCGACGTAGACCACCCCGTCGACACCCTTCAGGATCAGCTTACGACTCGCGTCGTAGAACACCTGGCCGGGCACCGTGTAGAGGTGGAACCTCGTCTTGAAGCCGCGGATCTCGCCGAGCGAGAGCGGCAGGAAGTCGAAGAACAAGGTCCGCTCCGTCTCGGTGGCGAGGGAGATCATCTTCCCCTTCGCATCGGGATTGGTCTTGTTGTAGATGTACTGAAGATTGGTCGTCTTTCCACACAGGCCAGGCCCGTAGTAGACGATCTTGCAGTTGATCTCGCGCGACGAGTAGTTAATGAAGCTCATCGGCGGACCTCAGTCGTTGAAGAGATTGTCGATATCGTCGTCCGTGATCTCGGAGAACACCGAGGGCGCACCGGAGCCGGCCGCGCTCTTCTTCACCATCGTCTCGAGGACGCCAACCATCTCGGCGCTCGCCTTGCGAACCCGCAGGCGAACGAGGCCGAGGGAGGACCGCCCGTCGAACAGGACGACGAGGATGATGCGCTGCCCGATGATCGAGACGTGGTAGCTGGTCTTCTCGCCTTCCAGGAACTGGCCGGCGAACTCCTTCTCCGCGAGGAGCGCCGCGATACCACCCGTCGCGGCGACGTTGCCAGCCGTCAGCGAGGACAGCGACGTGATGTCGAGCTCGTGAACGTCTCCGGCCGAGGCCATTGCCTGGCCGTTCTTGTCGATGACCAGAACCGCCTTGGCGTTCGAGTCTCGGTGGAGCGCCTCGCAGATGTGGTTGATCTGCACAAGCTCTTCCTCGTACATGACGAGCTGTTGGATCATCGCGCTCTAGCTCCTATGGCCGGTCCGCCCGTACGTGGATCGTGGGTGAAAGTGATCCATCGAAGGTGGGCTCCCCGCCGACGGTCGTCACGGTAGCAACCCCCCGGGATGGGTTCAACCTCTGGACCCCCTTAAGCGTCGGCCAGCTCAGCCCGTGGGGCCACGCCTACATCCGCACTGGCCGCGCTACATCGCCGCCCGGCCGCCGGCCGCGCTACATCGCCGCCCGGCCGCCGGCCGCGCTACATCGCCGCCCGGCCAGCGAGGGCGCGGGCGATGGTGGCCTGGTCGGAGTACTCGAGCTCGCCGCCGACCGGCAGGCCGGTCGCGATGCGCGACACCTGAACGCCGAGCGGCTTGAGCGCCCGCGCGATGTACATGGCGGTCGCCTCCCCGTCGACGCTGGGGCTGGTGGCGATGATGACCTCGCGGACCGGGGGGTGGCCCGCCGAGCCGTTGAGCCGGCGGATCAGCTCCGCGATGCGGATGTCGTCGGGACCGATGCCTTCGAGCGGCGACAGGAGCCCGTGGAGCACGTGGTAGCCGCCCTTGAAGTGGCGCCCGCGGTCGATCGCGATCAGGTCCGACGGAGTGGCGACCACGCAGATCACCTCGGCCTCGCGGCGCGGGTCGCTGCACATCGTGCACGGGTCGGACTCGGTCATCTGCATGCAGACCGAGCACAGGCGGATCTTGTCGGTGACATCGAGCAGTGCCTGCGCGAGGTCCCGGGTCTGCTGGCGACCGTTCGGACCGCCGCCGCGGATCAGGTGAAACGCCAGGCGGGTCGCGGTCTTCTCCCCGATCCCGGGCAGCCGCGACAGCTCCTGGACCAGGCGACGGATCGGGTCCGACACGGGCGGCGGGCCTAGAACAGCCCGGGCATGCCAGGCATGCCGCCGAGCCCGCCCATGACGCCGGCCATCTTCTCCTTGCTGGTCTCGCGGACCTTGGTCGCGGCGGCGTTGATCGCTGCGGTGATCAGGTCCTCGAGCATGCCAACGTCGTCCGGATCGACCACGGACTTGTCGATCTTGACGCGCACCACGTCGAACTGGCCGTTGACCGTCGCGGTCACGAGCCCGCCACCGGCGGCGCCGTCACAGGTGATCTTCGCGATCTCCTCGTGGACCTTGGCCACGTCGCCCTGGAGCTTCTGGGCCTGCTTCATGAGGGCGTTGAGATCGGGCATCTTGGGGTTAGACATCGGTCTTGATCTCCTTGATCTGGGCGCCAAAGGTCTGGAGGACGTGCTTGGTCATCGGGTGTTCGCGGGCCTCGGCCTCGCGCGTGGTCCGCTCCTCCTTGGAGCGGTCGCGCGTGGTCTCGAGCACGGAGCGCACGCCCGCCGCGGACGATTCGCGCTCGTCGAGCATGCGGATGGTGGGCTTGATCTGCGCGAGCTCGGGACCGAGCTCCTTGAGCACGAGGCGCAGCTCGTCGAGTGTCTTGGCCTCCGAGGCCATCTCGCCCATGCTGTGGACGTCCACCGGGAAGCCGAGCTCGATCTGCTCCGGCGTCCACCTCATCACGCGGGCGTGCTGGAACCATCCGAGGAGCGAGAACTTGCGGCGCGCCTCGAGCTCGGTCAGCACGGCGTTCCACGACGCCAGGGACTCGGCGGCGCTGGTGGGGACGCGGATCGTCGACGCCACGCGGGGCTCAGCGCTGGCGGTGGGGCCGCTGCCGCCGGGGGCGCCGACGGGGGCCGCTGCCGCCGGGGGGCGCCGATCGGGGGCCGCCGCCGTCGGGGGCGCCGATCGGGGGCCGCCGCCGCCGGGGGCGCCGATCGGGGCCGCCGCCGTCGGGGGCGCCGATCGGGGCCGCCGCCGTCGGGGCAGGCGCACGCTCCGGGGCTGGCGCGCGCTCCGGGGCTGGCGCGGCCCGGGGCTCGCTGGAGTCGTCCGCGCGGCGCTCGGGCGGGCGGGCCGACGGCGCGGGCGCAGAAGCGGCCGGACGCGGCACCGGGCGGACGCCACCACCACCACCCGCGGCGCGAGCGCCCCTGGCGAGGCGGGCCTCGAGCTCCCCGAGGCGATCGATCAGATCGCCCAGCGGCACCAGGGGCTCGATGGTCGCGACGTCGATCAGCGCGCAGTCGAGGACGAGCCGCGGCTGCAGCGTCTTGCCGAGGTCGTCGCAGCACCGCAGCATGCGATCGAACATCTGTGTCACGCGCGAGCCGGCGAGCGCCTTGGCCTCGGCGAGCAGCTCGGTGAGCTCCTCGTCGGCCGCGTCGACCAGGCCGGTGCGCTCGGGGGCGACCTGCAGCACGGCGAGGTCGCGCAGGTAGCGCACGATCGCGCGCGCGAGCTGGACCTCGTCGACGCCGCGCTCGACCGCGGACTCCACTGCCGCGAGCGCCGTGCCGGCGTCGCCGGTGGCGAGCGCCCGGACGAGCGTGCGGGTCAGGGAGCGATCGGCGACGCCGAGGACCTCCGCGACGTGCGCTTCCTTGATCTTCTGGTCGCCGACGAACGAGATGATCTGATCCGACAGCGACAGCGCATCGCGGACGCTGCCCCCGGACTCGCGCACGAGCAAGCTGACCGCGCCTGCCTCGATGGTGACGTCCTCGCTCTTGAACACCGCCGTCAGGTGCTGCGCCAGCCGCGACGCCGGGACCAGCTTGAAATCGTAGCGCTGGCAGCGCGACAGGATCGTGTTCGGCAGCTTGTGCGGCTCGGTGGTCGCGAGCACGAACGTGACGTGCGGCGGCGGCTCCTCGAGCGTCTTGAGCAAGGCGTTGAACGCCTCGGTCGTGAGCATGTGGACTTCGTCGATGACGTAGACCTTCTTGCGCAGCACCGCGGGCTGGTACCGCACCGCCTCGGTCAGCTCGCGGATCGCGTCGATGCCGCGATTCGAGGCGCCGTCCATCTCCTGATAGTCGGTCGCGCTGCCGTTGCCGATCGTCACGCACGCCGAACAGATCCCGCACGGCTGGGAGGTGGGGCCCTGCTCGCAGTTGAGCGCCTTGCCGACGATCCGGGCGAGCGTGGTCTTGCCGCAGCCGCGCGGGCCGCAGAACAGGAACGCGTGGTGGACCCGGCCGCTCGTGAACGCGTTCCCGAGGGTCCGCGTGACGTGCTCCTGCCCGACGACCTCCGAGAAGGTCTTGGGACGGTACTTGCGTGCGAGGACGAGGTAGGACATGGGCCGCCGTTCGCGCGGACTATACCCGCCCAGGTCCGGCTGCGGACCCTGCCACACGTCGTGATTTCTGGCCCGCGCGGACCGCCGCACCTGGCCGCGCGTGGCTCACAGCTGAAGGGTCTCGCAGATCGACTTCGCCTCGTTCATCACCTGATCGCGGATGTCCCCGAGGGAGGACTCGCGGTACAGGGAGCCAAAGCAGACCAGGCGCTTGCCCCCGTAGCTGACGAGGAACCGAAACGCGGCCTTGCCCGCTGCATCGGTGCCCTCGAGGTACCAGGCCGCGCCGAGCTGCCGGTCGAGCGTGACCGTGAGCAGCTTCTGCTCCCCGAGGAACACCTTGTACGCCTCGCGGTTGGTCGGGGCGCCGGGCGCGTCGTAGCCGTAGTGGACGACGAACGTCGCCTGCTCGCCGCGGCTGAGCACTTCGATGTGGCGAGAGATCGTTCCGGCCGCCTCGACGTCGCGGTCCCAGCTCGGCGCCAGGGTGAGATGGATCGACGCGAGCTCGGGCGGCACGGAGATCGTCGCACCAACTCCCGCGCTGGCAGCGCCGCTTCCGCCGCCGCCGCTTCCGCTTCCGCCGCTTCCACCGCCGCCGCCGCCGCTTCCGCCGCCGCTTCCACCGCCACTGCCACTGCCACCGCCACGGCCACTGCCACCGCCACTGCCACTGCCACTGCCACTGCCACCGCCACCACTCCCGTCACCGCCACCACTCCCGCCACCGCCACCGCCACCACTCCCGCCACCGCCACCACTGCCGTCACCCCTACCGTCACCACTCCCGCCACCACTGCCGTCACCCCTACCGTCACCACTCCCGCGACGGCCACCGCTCCCGTCACCGCTCCCATCACCGCTCCCATCACCGCTCCCATCACCGCTCCCATCACCGCCAGCCCCGCCTCCACCGCTCCCTGCTCCACCAGCCGCCCCGCTGCTATCCTGGGCGATCTCGGCACCCAGGGCCGCGCCGATGCCGGACGGCCCCGCGCTCCGGGAGCTGCCGCTCTCGATGGTCTCGTCCACGGTCGTTCGCTCGGCCTTGCAGCCCGCCGCGCCGACCAGCGCCACCACCGCGACCTCGACGAGTCTGCGCATCACGCACGTGATACCGCGGATCGGTCGCCGAAAAAGTTCGAGAGCGACGGCTCTTTCGAATCGTCGCTCTCGAGTAAAGGTGGCTCCAGGCACCCGCTATGTCCGCTACCGTTGCTCCCTTCCGGGCCTGGCGGGGTTCACAGCATTCGCGTCACCCGGAACCATAAAACGTCACGCAGTGGTCGAGTCGGCGGAGGGAGAGGGATTCGAACCCTCGGTACCTTTCAGTACACACGATTTCCAATCGTGCACCTTCGGCCACTCGGTCACCCCTCCTCGGGGAAAGTCTGATGACAGCAAGCTGAAAAAGGTTCTCCTCGCCCGACATCGTCAGACGAGGAGTTTGCGGAGGGGGAGGGATTTGAACCCCCGGTACTTGCGTACATCTGATTTCGAATCAGACACCATCGGCCACTCGGACACCCCTCCAGAATCAACGCAGCTTCCAGCACATCGACGATCTCAGGGCTGGTAGCTCGGGCCGCGTCGGAGCGCGGCAAAGAACGACGTGAGTTCGTGCGCGCACTCGGCAGCGCGGACGCCTCCAACGACCTCGACGCGGTGGTTGAGCCGCGGGTCGGTCGTGAGCTGAAACAGTGTGATGACCGCACCTGCCTTCGGGTTGTGACACCCGTATATCAGGCGACGGACGCGGGCATTGACGATCGCACCCGCACACATCGGACAAGGTTCCTGCGTGACGTAGAGCGTGGCCTCGACCCGCCAGATCCCGAGAACGCGCGCTGCCTCGCGGAGCGCTATGACCTCGGCGTGTGCGGTGGGGTCCTGATCGACCTCGCGGCGGTTGTGCCCCCGCGCGATCGCCTCCCCGTCGAGAACCACGACCGCTCCGACCGGGACGTCCCCTGCCGTTGCTGCCGCGCGCGCCTCCTCCAGCGCCATGTCCATCCAGTACTCGTGCTGCATTTTGCGGATCCGAGAGGGGTCGAACCTCTAACCCCCGGTTCCGTAGACCGGTGCTCTATCCATTGAGCTACGGATCCTGACAAAAAGTTTCTTGTCGCCTGGTCGCCGTGACGTCGCCTTGACCTAACATGAGCAGACATGAACAGACATAAAAGACATGAGCAGATATAAATAATCGTAACTATTCGTAACTAGACATAAATAGTCTTGAGTAGACATAAATAGTCTTGACTAGTAGCAACGAGCCATACTACTCGTAACTACTCGTAACTACTCGTAACTACTCGTAACTACTCGTAACTGCTCGTAACTGCTCGTAACTGCTCGTAACTGCTCGTAACTGCTCGTAACTGCTCGTAACTGCTCGTAACTGCTCGTAACTGCTCGTAACTACTCGTAACTACTCGTAACTACTCGTAACTACTCGTAACTACTCGTAACTACTCGTAACTACTCGTAACTACTCGTAACTACTCGCAACTACTCGCAACTACTCGCAACTACTCGTAAGTATTCGGTATTAGTATCGTCGTGAGTGGCAGTTTCCCGCGCAGTCGCGGAGAGGAAGGGATTCGAACCCTCGATACCAGTAAACCCAGTATGCCGGTTTAGCAAACCGGTGCCTTCAGCCACTCGGCCACCTCTCCTTGTGGCTTGCCAGAACTTGTTGCCGGGCAAGGACGTCGTCTCGATCAGACGACGTCCCGCCCATGACCACTTGCGTGACGCTATTCGGTTATCAAGCCTGCGGAGGAGGAGGGATTCGAACCCCCGGAGCTTGCGCTCGGCGGTTTTCAAGACCGCTGCCTTCGTCCACTCGGCCACTCCTCCAGGACGTCCCAGAGGCAGCGGCAGTATAGAGATCGCAGAGGCCTTGTAAAGCGCGATCCGGGAAACTTCTGCGTCCAGGGGCGAAAAACTGACGTTCCTGCGGATCCGGGGGCGCCCCAGGACCACGCAGAATTCGGGGCGATCCCGAGCAGTGACCCGGGCCCGTCAGGCCGCTGTGGTCGGCGTCGAGCGCCACGCGGGGGTGCCGGTCTGGGGGGCGCGGTCTCATGGCGGTGGCGGACCTGACCAGGGGGGAACGCCTCGGCGAACGCCGCGCTGATCGCCGTGGAAACGGCGCCGTCGAGGGCGTCGAGCTGGGCCGAGACGGCCGGGGCCGCCAGGCCACAGCGTCCGGTAGCAGGTAGCAGGTGTCGCCGTGCGGCAGCGACGACCAGGGGTGATCGGACGTCACCGGCCCGAACGAGGCGTGGATCCACCAGGGGCCCTGGGTCAGCGGGCCGCCGCCCGCGATC
The DNA here is from genome assembly GCA_964203225.1 of Kofleriaceae bacterium. Taxonomy (GTDB): domain Bacteria; phylum Myxococcota_A; class Polyangia; order Haliangiales; family Haliangiaceae; genus JABFXX01. The sequence goes on along the minus strand of CAXNMK010000017.1, from coordinate 99,134 downwards.
AGCGCGTGATCCGCTCGAGGCCGCCGCAGTACGGACGCAGCGTCGGCGGCACGAGCACGCTGCCATCGGCCTGCTGGTACTGCTCGAGGATCGCGACCACGGTGCGGCCGATGGCCACGCCGGAGCCGTTGAGCGTGTGGACCGCGCGCGGCTTGTCGCCGGCGCTCGGGCGGTAGCGGATCTTGGCGCGGCGCGCCTGGAAGTCCTCGAAGTTCGAGCACGACGAGATCTCGCGGTAGGTGTCCTGCCCGGGCAGCCACACCTCGATGTCGTAGGTCTTGGCGGCGGAGAACCCGAGATCCCCCGTGCACAGCGTGACGACGCGGTAGTGCAGCCCGAGCCCCTGCAGCACGGCCTCGGCGTCGCCGCGGAGCGCATCGAGCTCGGCGTAGCTGGTCTCGGGCGTGGTGAACTTCACGAGCTCGACCTTGTCGAACTGGTGCTGGCGGATCAGCCCGCGGGTGTCCGAGCCGTGGGCGCCGGCCTCGGCGCGGAAGCATGGCGAGTACGCCGTGTAGCGCACCGGCAGCTTGTCACCTTCGAGGATCTGGTCGGCGTGGAGGTTCGTGACCTGGACCTCGGCGGTCGGCGACAGGAACAGGTCGTTGTCGGCGACGTGGTCCGGCCCGACGGCGACGTCGAGCTTGAACACGTCCGCCTCGAACTTCGGCATCTGGCCGGTGCCCCGCAGCGCAGCGCGCCGCACCACCGCCGGGGGCCACACCTCCTCGTAGCCCTTCGAGGTGTGGAGATCGAGCATGTAGCTGATCAGCGCACGCGTCAGCTTCGACGCGCCGCCGCGGAGCACCGTGAACCGCGCACCGGCGATCCGCGCGCCCGCCTCGAAGTCGAGGATGCCGAGCGCCTCGCCGATCTCCCAGTGCGGCCGCGGCGTGAACGCATAGGTCGGCTTGTCGCCCCACGTGTGAAGGAGGATGTTGTCCGCCTCGCTGGAGCCGACCGGGACGCTCGCGTGCGGCGCATTCGGGATGTGGAGCAGCCGGAGCAGGCCGGTGGCTTCGAGGGTGGCGAGCTCCTGCTCGCCTTCCTTGATGTCGGTGGCGAGGATCTTGAGTTCGTCGCGCGCCTGCGTGAACTCCGTGGACTTCTTGTCGAGCTTCGACATCCGCTCGTTGGCGGCGTTGCGCGCGCCGCGCTTGGTGTCGAGCGTCGCCTGCAGCTGCTTGCGGCGGTCGTCGAGGCTCCGCCACGCATTCACCACGTTCGCGACAGCGCCACCGCGGCGCAACACGTCTTCCATGCGAGCAGGGTCGAGCATAGGTTCCTCGTCGGTCGGTACAGCCCGAAACAGCAATGATCGGGCGATCTTGGGACGGCAACCTATACCCTCTACCCGAGCGCCGCAAGCGCCTGCGAGAGCCACCGAGGCGACGGGGATTCGACGACCTCGCGCTTCGAGATGGGACGCGATCGGGCAATCCTGACGCGAGCAGGATATGCTCGTCGCCGCATGATCGAGGCGACCTGTTCGGGCTGCGGCACTGTCAACCGCCTCGCCGAAGCCGATGTGGCGGCCGGAGCGACGCTGGTGAACTGCACGACCTGCAGCGCGCCGATCCACCTGCCCGCGAAGGCCGCGGCCGGCGCAGGCAAGCAGCCTCCTGCGGTGCCGCCGGTACCGCGCATGCCGCTCCCGATCCCCAAGGGGTTCACCGGTGGCAGGCCGCGGCCCCCCCCGCCACCCGCGCCGGGCGCGCCGAACGACATCGTCGATCTGGCCGACCTGCCCACACCCCGGCGCGCGAGCGCACTCGGGGATGCACCGTCGAAGCCGGCGCCCCGCTCGGCGCTGAGCGACCTCGAGGCCGATCTGCCCGCGCCCCGGCGCCGCGGCCCCCCCCCCGCCCCCGGCGCGGTCATCCTCGACGATCTGTTGGCGCCGGGCACCGCCGACCTGCCCGCTCCCAAGGCCCGCAGCCTCGACGCCGATGCCGACCTGCCCGCTCCCAAGGCCCGCACGGCGCGGCCGCTCACCGATGACGGCGATGCTGACGCCGCCGATCTGGCCGCCTCCCGACCGCACCGCGCCGCGCCCGATGGCGACCTGCTCAGCGTTCTCCCCGCGCCGCGCGCTGGTGGCAGAGCTCCCGCCGCTGCTGGTGGCGACCTGTTCGGCGATCTGCCCGCACCCAAGGCCGGTGGCAGAGCTCCCGCCGCTGCTGGTGGCGACCTGTTCGGCGATCTGCCCGCACCCAAGGCCGGTGGCAGAGCATTCGAGGCCGGGCTGGATCCGTTCAGAGATCTGCCCGCACCCAGGCCCGGCACCGACGTCGCCCCCAAGGGCTTCTTCGACGATCTGCCCCAGCCCGCCAAGGGCGGCAAGCCCGGCACCGACGTCGCCCCCAAGGGCGGCAACCCCGGCACCGACGTCGCCCCCAAGGGCTTGTTCGACGATCTGCCCCAGCCCGCCAAGGGCGGCAACCCCGGCACCGACGTCGCCCCCAAGGGCGGCAACCCCGGCACCGACGTCGCCCCCAAGGGCTTGTTCGACGATCTGCCCCAGCCCGCCAAGGGCGGCAACCCCGGCACCGACGTCGCCCCCAAGGGCTTCTTCGACGATCTGCCCCAGCCGTCGCACGGCGGTGGCGGGCGCCCCGAGGCGCCGGCGCCCAAGGGCTTCTTCGACGATCTGCCCCAGCCCGCGCGGTCACGCCGCGACTCCAAGGGCGTGTCCCTCGGTGTCGCGCTCGGAGATCCAGGCGCAGCGCCCCTCGGCATCGACAGCCTCGAACTCGGCGCGCCCGGCCAGTCGCTCGACGGTCGCCCGCCCGGTGGCTCGTTCAGCCCGCCCGGTGGGAACGCGTTCGATGATCTCGATCTGGGCGCGCCGTCGGCTCCACTGCCGGGTGGACCGCCGCCCGGCGCCGGCATGCCGGCCCCGCTACCACCCGACGAGTTCGACCGCGCCGCGGTCAGCTTCAAGCCGAAGCAGCCCGCCGCCCCGTCAGCCCCGTCAGCCCCGTCAGCCCCGTCGGCCCCGTTGGCCCTGGGCCGGCCCACGCCCCTTCCGTCGCTGTCGACCAAGCAGATGGCCGATGGCCTGACGGTCGAGGGCGAGGCGCCTCCGGGGTCCGCCGCCGCGAAGGCCGCGAACAACAAGGACAAGGACAAGGGCAAGCCCACCGCGGCCGATCTCGAGGCCCAGCGGAGCCAGCGTGCGGTCACGAGCCGCAAGCGCACGCGACTCGCCGCCGCCGCCGTCGGCCTCGCGCTGCTCGGTGGTGGCGGGTTCTACGCCTACCAGCGCCACGCGACCGCCCAGGCTCGCGCCGACGAGATCAGCGCGAGCCTCGTTGCCGCCCGCGCCGCGCTCGGGTCCGATTCGACCGACCGCTGGCAGAAGGCGACGGCCGCGACCGCGAAGGTGCTCGCGCTCGAGCCGAAGAACGCGGCCGCGCTCGGCATCGGCGCCGAGGTCGCGATCGCGGGGGCGCTCGCCGATGGCAAGAACATGTCCGCGCGCATCACCGGCGCGAACCGGATGGTCTCGGACGCCCTCGGCGCAGGGCTCACCGGCCCGGAGCTCGAGCGCGCGCAGGCCGTCGCGCTGCTCACCACCTCCCCCGACAAGGCCGTTGTCCGGCTGCAGACGCTCGCGACCAAGGCGCCCAAGGACGGGCTGATCGCGCTCTACCTCGGATGGGCCCACGCGGCCGCCGGCGATGCCCCGGCCGCCCTCAAGGCGTTCGATCAGGCGATCGCCGCGACGCCCGGACTCAAGGTGCTCGCGCTCCTCGGGCGCGCGCGCATGAACCTGCGCAGCGCCGATCGCGACGCCGCACGTGCTGACTACACGGCCGTGCTGGCGCTCGACGCCACGAACATCACCGCGCAGGTCGGGCTCGCCTCGACGCTCCCGCAGTCGCAGTCGCAGCAGCAGGAGGCCGACCTCCTCGCGATCCTGGCCCGCAAGGATGCCAAGGATGCGGACCCGCGAGCGCTCGTGCAGGCGTACGTGCTCGCCGGTGACATCGGTCGCCGGGGCGGCCGGCTCGACACCGCGCGCCAGTACTACCGTGAGGCGCTCACCCTCGAGCCCAAGGACCTCGACGCGACGTCGGGCCTCGCCGAGGTCGAGCTGCGCGAGAACAAGTACGACACCGCCCAGGAGATGATCACGAAGGCCCTGACGCAGTCGCGCGACGACGTTCGCGCGCAGCTCGTGGCCAGCGAGATCGAGATCGCCAAGGGCAAGCTCGAGGCCGCCGAGGCCCGGGTCGAGGCACTCGCGACCAGGCAGCCGCCGTTGCCGCCGATGGACCAGGCCCACCTCGAGCTCGTGCGCGGACGCCTGCTCGAGAAGAAGGGCGAACACGACAAGGCGATCGACGCGTTCGTCACCGCCGCCAAGCTCGCCGGTGACTACGACCTGACGCCGACCATGGCCGCGGTCACCAAGCTGTCCGACCAGGCGGGCCTCGCGTTCGCCGACGGCAACACAGATCGCGAGGCCGCGCTGCGCGAGCGCGCCGATCAGCTGCTGTCCGCGCTCGCCGCGAAGGCCGAGAAGGACGTGTCGCTCGCACTCACGCTCGGCATGGCGTACCTGCAGGCCGGCGACCCGCTCAAGGCGGAGCCGATGCTGCGCCGGGTGATCGAGGTGCGCCCCACGGACGTCGACGCGCTGTTCCAGCTCGGCAAGGCGCTGTCGCGGCAGAAGCGCGGCGAGGAGGCGCTCGAGCAGCTCCACAAGGCCCGGGCCGCGGCTCCGGATCGCGCGGAGATCGGCCTCGATCTGGCGCTCACGCTCGAGAGCCTCGGGCGCGACGACGATGCGGGCCCGATCTACGACAAGCTGATGACGCTCCCCGAGCCCACGCTCGAGACGCGCGCGTACGCGGGCACGTACTACGTCCGCCGCGGCAAGCTCCCCGAGGCGGGCACGCAGGGCGAAGCGATCCTGCTGATCGACAAGACCGCGCCCGTCGGCCACTGGCTGCGCGGCGAAGGTCTGCTCGCGCAGGATCAGGCCGACGAGGCCCGCAAGGCATTCACCGAGGCCGTCGCCCTCGAGCGGAACCCGCGCTACCTCGACGCGCAAGGCCGCGCGACCGAGCGGCTGTCCGCGCAGCGCAACAACGACATCGGGCTGCAGGACGCGGCGCTGCGTGCGTACATCTCGGCCACCGACGGCGACAAGGCGCTGTTCACGGCGCAGATCGGCCAGGGTCGCCTGTACGTCGTGCGCCGCGAGATGACCAAGGCCATCCCGCCGCTGATCGTGGCGACCCAGCTGCGACCCGACAGCGCCGACGCGGCCGCGCTGCTCGGGGCGGCGTACCAGGGCGCGGGGGTCAAGAACACCGCGATCCAGTGGCTCAAGCAGGCCAACAAGCTCAAGCCGGCCTCCGAGGCGTACTACCGGCTGGGCCAGCTCTACACCGATCCGGAGATCAACGAGGCCGGCCCCGCGGCCGACGCGTACAGCAGGGCCACGCAGCTCGCGTTCGACGAGATGAAGGCCAAGGGCACGTCGCAGCCCGGGTGGTACGCGGACGCGCTGTACGCCACCGGCCGGCTGAACTTCGACCTGGGCAACGAGTACGCGGCCAAGCGGGCGTGGGAGCAGTGGCTCGGCCTCAAGCCGCCGCCGGCGCCGGGCGCCAAGCGCACCGAGGTCGAGCGCGCCCTGGCGACCAGCCTCAAGTCCGTCGGCAACTCGAATCCCTGAGCGGCGGCGCGGCCGCGCCCGGGGGTGGCGGACCCTGCGCGGCGTGCCGCGTGAGGCGAGGGCGGAGCTGGCGGAGTCTTTGTGGGACCGATCGACGCGCGGCCTCACGGCCCGCGTGCTGGAACGCCGCGTGGCTATACTACTCACGTGCTGGAACGGCTCCGTCGTCGGGTGGATCGCGTGGTGTTCTTCGCCGGGGTGATCCGGCGCAGCCGGGCGGTGCAGCCGGTCGCTCCGGGCCGGCTCGCGCAGTTCCTCAAGGGCGTGACCCGCACGACGATCGGGCCGCACCTGACCGTCATGTTCCACGCGGCCGCACACCCGGAGCGCGAGGCCCTCGTCGAGTACGGCGTGCACGGCGTCCGCCGGTTCACGTGGGGAGCGCTCGACGCGACCATCAACCGGCTCGCCAACGCCCTCGCCGCGCGCGGCACCCGGGGCGGCAGCCGGGTCGCGCTGATGCTCCCCAACGGCAGCGAGTACCTGATCGCCCAGCAGGCGCTCGCCCGCCTCGGCGCCACCGCCGTGCAGATCGGCTACCGCAGCAAGCCCGGCGAGGTCGCCTACATCCTCGATAACGCCGAGCCGGTCGCCTCGCTCGTGCACGCGGACTACCTGTCCCCCATGCGCGAGGCACGGGACCTCGCCGGCGGCAAGGGCGGCGCGCTGATCGTCGTCGACGGCGGGGATGATCTCGGCGGCGACGCCATCGACTGGGCCCGCGCGATCGCCGCGGCCACCCCCGCGCTGCCGGCGCGCAACCGCGGCGGGGATGGCGGCGGCGTGATCGTCTACACGTCGGGCACGACCGGCAAGCCGAAGGGCGCGAACCGGAGCTGGAACAAGACCGGCTTCGAATCGGTCGCCGACATGATCGGGCAGGTCGGCATGCGTGCCGACGATCGTCACCTCGTCGTGTGCCCGCTCTACCACAGCGCGGCGCCGGCGTTCGTCGCGATCATGATGGCGCTCGGCTCGACGATCGTCCTGATGAACCACTTCGATCCGGAGGGCGCGCTCGACATCATCGCGCGCGAGCGCATCACGTGCACGCTGATGGTCCCGACCATGCTGATCCGGATCAGCAACCTGCCGCCGGAGACGCTGGCGCGCGCCGACACCTCGAGCCTGCGCTGGGTGATGTCCGGCGCAGCGCCGCTGACCACCGACACCGCCCGCCGGTTCATGGACCGGTTCGGGCCCGTGCTGTGGAACTTCTACGGCGCGACCGAGACCGGCCTGGTCACGCTCGCGGGCCCACGCGATCACCTCACTCGCCCGGGGACGATCGGCACCGCGCTGCGCGGTAACGAGATCCGGCTCCTCGATGAGGAGGGCCGTGCGGTCGCCCCTGGCGCGATCGGCGAGCTCTACGCGCACAACTCGACGATGATCTCCGGCTACCACAAGAACGAGGAGGCGACCCGCGCGTCGCAGCGCGACGGCATGTTCTCCGTCGGCGATCTCGGGCGGGTCGACGCCGACGGGTTCTACTACCTCGAGTCGCGCAAGCACGACATGGTGATCTCGGGCGGCGTGAACATCTACCCGCGAGAGATCGAGGACCTCCTGCACACGCACCCCGCGATCCTCGACGCCGCGGTGATCGGCGCCCCCGATCCCGAGTGGGGCGAGACCCTGCACGCGTTCGTGGTCCTGCGCGAGGGCCACGCGCTGACCGAGGCCGCGGTCATCGACCACTGCCGCCAGGGGCTCGCCGACTTCAAGCGCCCGCGCAAGGTGACGTTCCTCGCCGAGCTGCCGCGCAACCCGACCGGCAAGGTGCTCAAGCGCGATCTCCGCTAGTCCCAGTGCCGCTCACGTGAGCGGACGGTGCGCCGTACACGTGTCACGTGGCACGTTCGATGCGGGGGGCGTGTGAGGGCGGCGTGCCCGCGTCGTGACACGTACAGGTGCACGTGCCACGTGTACGTCCGACGAGCATCGCCGCTACCGCTTCCGGCGGAGGTCGCCGACGCGCAGCGTGACCTTCTCGGCGTCGAAGTACTCGGCGAGCGGGATGGTGAACTTCCGGCTCGCGCCGGTCAGGTCCTTCCACTGCTGCGCGTCGATGGTCCCGTGCTCGGCGAGGAACACGAGCAGCCGGGCGCGGGTGTCGGCGACCACGGCGGCGTGCATGTAGAGGTCAGGCTTGATCTTGACCACCAGCTTGGCGGCCGCGAGGCGCGCGAGCGCCGCGGTGACCTGGCCTTCCGTCAGGCCGACCAGCGACGGCAACTCCTTGGGCCGCGGTGGCTCGAGCCGCGCGGTCTCCAGCCTCGCCAGCAGGGCCTGCTCCGTGGGCGTGAGCACGGGGCCGCGCAGCGCCGACGGTCGCGCCACCCGATCGGCCGCGGCGACCAGCGTGCCCCTGGCGACCAGCCCCGCGATGATCGCGTCGTAGGCGGGGTGCGGAAGCGCCGTGGGGAGCTGGGTGCGCAGCTCCTCGCGGGGCAGGCCCTCGGGCGCCGCCGCCAGCAGCGCCGCGATCTTCGCCTCGAGCTCGGCCACCGCCTGCGCGTGGACGTAGTGCGCGTGGTCCCCGGCGCCGGTGACGAGCAGCTCGCCGGTGGCGACCAGCGTCGCGAGCGACGCGGAGAGCTGCCCGGCCGGCACGCCGAGCCGGCGCACGAGGTCTGCGATCCCGAGGCCCGCGGCGAACGCGGCCTTGACGTCGAGCGCGAGCCGCTGGTCCGGACGCGCCCCCGCGAGCGAGGACACGACCGCGGCGTGGGCGTCGCCCTTGCGGGCCTTGGGCGCCAGCACGCGGATCACGCGCCCGCCGCCGACGGTGGAGCCGTGGGTGGACGTGGCCGCGAACCCGCGCACGATGAACCGGTCCCCCGGCAGGGCGCCGAGCGGCGTGGTCTGGTCGATGCGGAGCTGGGCGAGCGCGGTTCCACCGGGCGCGAGCTCGCGCACCCCGACGAGCGCCAGCGTCGCGAGCACCTGGGTGCTGCCGTGGTGGACCAGCACCTTGGTGCGCGGGCCGAGCGGGCCCGGAGCGGTCGGCAGGTAGCGGAGCTCGACGTCGAGGATGTGCGACGGCGCGACCCGCCCGGGGTGGACGAGCAGATCACCGCGCGCGAGATCGTCGACGGCGAGGCCCCCGAGGTTGAGCGCCGCGCGGTGCCCCGCGAGCGCTCGCTCCACCGCCTCGCCGTGGACCTCGATGCCGCGCACGCGCGCGGTCTTGCCGCTCGGGCCACGCGGGATCAGCGCGAGTTCATCGCCGATCGCCACCTCTCCGCCGAGGATCGTCCCGGTGACGATCGTTCCGAAACCCTTCACCGTGAACACGCGATCCACCGGCTGGCGGAACACGCCGGTCGGCGCGCGGGGCGGCAGCGCATCGATCACCTGCGCGAGCGTCGCACGCAGGTCGTCGAGTCCGGCGCCGGACTTCGTCGACACCGGGACCACCGGGGCCGCGGCGAGGAACGTGCCAGCGACCGCGGCGCGGACGTCCGCGGTGACCATCGCGATCCACTCGGCGTCGACCAGATCGGCCTTGGTCAGCACGATCAGGCCGCGCCGCACGCCGAGCAGCTCGCAGATGTCGAGGTGCTCGCGGGTCTGCGGCATCACGCCCTCGTCGGCCGCGATCACGAGGCACACGAGGTCGAGGCCGGTCGCCCCGGCCACCATCGACTTGACGAACCGCTCGTGCCCGGGGACGTCGATCACGGCGATCCGGCGCGCCCCCAGATCGAGCCGGGCGAACCCGAGCTCGGTCGTGATGCCGCGCGCCTTCTCGACGGGGAGCCGGTCGGTGTCGATGCCGGTCAGCGCGCGGACGAGCGACGTCTTGCCGTGATCGATGTGCCCGGCGGTGCCGAGGACGATCGGGTGTGACACGGGACGCCCCTGCCCCTCGGTTCCACGGGGCTCCGCCCCGCCCCACGCGGCAAGCCGCGCAGGGTCCCCACCCGGGTTTCGAGACTGTTTCACAGTCTCTCAGCCGATCAGAAGAAGTAGCCGGTCGAGATGCCGAAGAACGGGAACGTGCGGATGCCGCCCTCGATGTTGATCACCAGCTTGTCGACCGGCTTGATCTGCACGCCGATGATCGCGTTGACCACCGGGAACACCGGCGGCAGGTCGTACTTCTCGTCGCTCGACGCGCTGAGGGCGGTCCCGCCCTTGATGCCCGGCACGCAGCCCGGCTCCGGGGACGAGTTCGTCGCGCCGTTGCAGATCACGTTGTAGCGATACAGCCCGCCCGAGATCACGCCGAGGCCGGCGCCGCCTCCGTAGCGGAATGACACGTGCTTGTTGATCTCGGAGTGGTTGAGGAACGTGAACTCGAACGTGTACCAGCCGAGCTTGTCGCGGGCGTCGTCCGGATCGAGGATGTAGTCGGCCTCGTCGCCGGCGGCGACGTTGTCGCCCTTGGCGATCCACACGCCCGCCGCGGGCGAGATGTTCTCGTGCTCGATGCCGAACTGGATCTCGACGTCGCCGCGGCGGCGGATGAACTCGATGCCGTAGCCGATGTTGCTCACGCCACCGGCGGCGCGCTCGACGAACAGCTCGACCATGCCCGCGGGCGCGAACACGCTGCGGAGCCGGAGCGCGACCCCGTACGAGATCGCCCGGGCGGGATCCTCGACCCCGTCCCCGGCGTCGGCCCCGGGCGCCGCCGGCTCGGCAGGCTGGGTGTCCTCGTCGAGGGCCGCCTGCGCAGAGGCCGCCCCCGTGGCGAGGGCAAGCGTGAAGAGTGTCCCGATCGTCCCGACGCAAAGCTGTGACAACCGCATGGTTTGGTCCCCCTGGAAGCGGCCATTGTATACTTCGCGAGCGCTCAGGTCCCTGTTCTCGCCGGCACCAACCATCCGATGTGGCCACGCTCACTCCCCGCGCTCCTCGTGATCGCCCTCGCCGGCTGCCCGGCGGGTGGGGGCGATCTGGGTGATGCGTGCGACGGGCGCGAGAGCTGTGCCTCGGCCCTCCAGTGCGTCGCGAGCGTGTGTGTCCCCCGCTGCCAGCGCGCCCCCGAGTGCGGCGACGGGTTCACGTGCTCCGCGGACGGCCTGTGCCTGCGCGCCGAGGGCCAGCCCGGCGACGCGTGCTCGAGCGAGGTCGACTGCGCCCCCGGCCTCGCCTGCCAGATCGACGGGCCGGGCGCGCCCGGTGCGGTGCGCGCGAGCTGCGCCGAGCACGCCGGGGGCCGGCCCGCCGGGGCGAGCTGCGCGATCGACGCCGACTGCCGCAACGGGACGTGCGCCCTCGGGCTGTGCTCCGACCTGTGCCGCGAGACCCGCGACTGCATCCCCGGCGCGGCCTGCATGACGATCCCGTTCATCGATGACGGCACCAGCACGGCCACCGGGCACGAGCTGTACGCCGGCTGCCTGCCGGCGCGCGGCACGGTGACCTGGACGATCCCGGTGTCGAGCCCGGTGGAGGACATCCGGGTCCCGATCCCCGACGGGGCCCGATCCGCGACGATCGTGTTCCGCGTCGACGACCCGGCCCAGATCGTGGGCGCGGACCAGGTCGTGTCGCCGCTCGACGACCCCGCCTCGCCCACCTACCCGAGCTACACCCGCCCGTGCGTCCCGACGAGCGCGACCGATCCGGTGTGCAACACGCAGCTCGCCCGCACCCGCTACTTCAGCCAGCGGCTCCGGCACCTGCCCGGCCCGGGCCAGTCCGTGCTGCAGATGCCGCCGTCGCCGGAGGTGCCTCTCGAGACCGGTGCATACCGCGTGCGGGTGTCATCGTTCCGCGCGAACGGCGCGCAGGGCTCGGCGATCCCGAGGGTGACCGCGGTCGTGAAGATGGACAGCGGGGTCACCCTCGACCTCCACTTCCACTTCCTCGACCTGACCGATCACCCGTGTGCGAGCGCGTTCGGGGACACCCGGCTCGACGCCGCCCACGCGCAGACGGCGACGTTCTTTCAGGACGTGTTCCTCGGCGAGCTCCGCACGCTGTTCTCGCGCGGCGGGATCGTGCTCGGCACGACGACCTACACCGACATCACGGATCACCCCGAGCTCGACGGGCTGGCGCGCGAGGACGCCGGCGCCCTGCTCGCGCTCGGCACCCACGCGCAGGGGATCGACGTGTTCTTCGTGCGCTCCCTGTCCCCCGCCGGGCTCCAGGCGTTCGGACCGTTCCCGGGACCGGCCGGGCTCGCCGGCACGTCGCAGTCCGGCGTCGTGATCAGCCTGGACACCCTGTGTCACCGGTCGTGGAACCAGGTCGCGCGGCTGACCGCCCACGAGCTGGCGGGCTACATGGGCCTGTACAACAACGTCGAGCTCGAGGCCGAGCGCTTCCCGTCGTGGCGCGATCCGATCGCGGACAGCGACGGCACCAGCACCAACCTCATGTACTTCTCGGAGGCCGCCGGCAGCGCGCTGTCGCCCGGGCAGCGCGCGGTCCTGACCCGCAGCGCGGTGCTGCGATGAGGCGGCTGGGGACGGCGGGGGTGCTCGCGCTGGTGCTCGCGCTGCCTGCGCGCGGTGAGGTCGCGCTGCTGACCCAGCCGATCCTCGACACGCTGACGACGATCGACGCGCTGCCCTCGACCGAGCAGCTCGACACCGCGCACGGGGGCAGCCGCGCCGCAGCACTCGCGAACCTGACCCTGATCGCCGGCGGCGAGGGCGCCGCGGTCGACCCCGGCGTGCGGGTGCGCGCGGTCCGCGTGCTCGCCCCGTACTGCGGGCTCCCGCCGTGTGATCCAGACAGCCCCGCCCACGTCACGCTGGTGACGATCGCGACCACGCCGCGCTACCGGGATGCGCGCGCGGGCAGCGACCTCGTGATCCTGCGGGCGGCGCTCGGTGCGCTCGGCCAGCAGCGGGTCGCCGCCGCCGCGCCGCTCGTGATCCCGCTGCTCGAGCACCCGAACCGTGACATCCGCGCCGCCGCCGCTCTCGCGCTGCGCGACCTCGGGAGCCTCCTCGCGGTCGCCCCGCTGCGCGCCCGCTACCAGCAGGAGCAGGTGCCGCAGGTGCGGCTGGCGATCTCGGCGGCCCTGCGGGCGCTCGGGCAACCGCCACCGTAGGCGCAGTCGGGAGACGCTCGCCGAACGGCAGCGGCGCGCGGGCGCGCGGACAACCGCCACCGTAGGCGCAGTCGGGAGACGCTCGCCGAACGGCAGGGGCCCGCGGGCGCTCGGGCAACCGCCACCGTAGGCGCAGTCGGGAGACGCTCGCCGAACGGCAGCGGCTCTCGGCGTGGCCTGGCGCACAACCCGGCGGAATCCCTGGGTTGCTGTCCGCGCCGATTGGATCGTACAATTCCGTACCCCGGCCTCCCGGCCGGCCAGCCATGACGACGCGCGACTCGCGATCCTCCGGTGGAGAGCGCCCTGCCCAGGGTGGCGGCCGCGATCCGACGCAGTCGCTGTCACTCGACGACGAGCTCGAGGACGACGGCCCCGCGGACCGCCCGAGCGCGCACCCCTCGCTCGCGCTCGGCACCCACGAGGCCCGGCGCGACGAGCGCACGCAGGTCGCCTCGCCGCAGGCGCGCGGCAAGCCGTCCTCGCCGCCCGCCCCGGCCCGGCCGCCCCCGCTGCCCCGCCCCGCCGAGGACCCGGACCAGCGCCTCGGCGCGATGCTCGGCAGCTACCGGGTGCTCGAGGTGCTCGGCAAGGGCGGCATGGGGTTCGTCTACCGCGCCGAGCACGTCAAGCTCGGACGCGAGGTCGCGCTCAAGCTGCTCCGCGCGGACTATGCCCAGCGCAAGGACGCGGTCGCGCGGTTCATCCAGGAGGCGCGCACCGTCAACCGCGTCCGCCACCGCAACATCGTCGACGTGCCCGACATCCTCGAACTCGAGGACGGGACCACGATCATCGTGATGGAGTTCCTGCGCGGCAGCAGCCTCGGCACGTGGGCGCGCCAGGGCATCGACCTGCCGCGCGCGCTCGCCGTGCTCGTGCAGATCTGTGACGGGCTGTCCGCCGCGCACGCGGTCAGCGTGGTGCACCGGGACCTCAAGCCCGACAACGTGATCGTGGTGCCGACGTCGGATGGCGCCGAGCTCGTCAAGCTGCTCGACTTCGGCGTCGCCAAGCTGCTCAACCGCGACGACGAGGACGTCGGCTTCCAGACCGCCGCCGGGTCCGTGATCGGCACGCCCGCGTACATGTCCCCGGAGCAGGCCGGTGGCATGGCGATCGACGCACGCTCGGACATCTACTCGCTCGGCGCGATCATGTACGAGCTGTTCTGCGGCCAGCCGATGTTCCGCGGCCGCTCGTTCGGCGAGTACGTACGCAAGCACCTGACCGAGCTGCCGGTCCGCCCGCGCGAGACCCCGGGCGGCGCCCACCTCGACGAGCGGATCGAGGCCGTGATCTTGCGCTGCCTCGAGAAGGATCCGGACCACAGGTTCCCCTCCATCCTCGAGGTCCGCGACGCCCTGCTCTACCTGCTCGGCGGCCTCGAGACCCACCCGCCCACGCAGGCCTCGCTCGCCGCGAGCGGCCTGCGCCTGCAACCGCAGCTGCCACACCCCACGCACGCCCCGGGCGCGCCGTCATCGCAGGCCTCGTCGTACCACCCGCCGAGCTACGGCGGGCACAGTGGCTCGATCTACCCGCCCGAGCCGGTCACCACGCCGTGGTGGGTGTGGCTGGTCGGCGGCACGGTCGCCGTCGGGCTCGGGGTCGGCGCCGCCGTATGGTACGCGGGGCGCGGCCAGGCGCCCACGGAAGAGGCATCGCTCGAGCCCGCGCCCGCGGTGACCTCGGCGTCGTCGGCCGCGATGGCGAAGGCGCTCGACGACACGCCCACCCCGCCGGCCGAGGCCGCCCGGCTCCCGCTCGCGTTCAAGGTGACGCCCGAAGGCGCCACGGTCTACGCCGTGTCCCCCGACGGGAGCACGATGTTTGTGTGTGCCAACGGGTGCAACTACGACCTCGTCCTCGGCCCCGACGGAGCGCGCGGCGAGCGCCGGTTCGTGGTCAAGCAGGACGGCCATCAGGAGGCGCAGATCACCGTCGATCTCGCGCACCCGCAGGCCGCGTACGAGGTCTCGCTCTCGAAGCTGGAGGCCCCGTCCGCCGTCATCGATGGAGGCCACCGACCCGCCGGCCTCCGACGTCCGGCCACGGGCAAGCCGACGGGCGAGCCGACGGGCAAGCCGACGGGCAAGCCGACGGGCAAGCCGACGGGCGAGCCGACGGGCGAGCCGACGGGCAAGCCGACGGGCGAGCCCTCCCCGGTGGTCCCGGTGCCGACGCCCGACAAGAAGCCCCGCGACAAGATCGACCGCGCCGACACCCTCGACCCGTTCACCACGCCCACCCGCTGATTCGCCGCCGCGCCATGTCCCTCCCGCCGCTGCCTCGCTTGCTGCTCGTCGTGGGCGTCCTGTGCGCGGGCGGCCTCGCCGGGCCGTGCGCGCACAGGGCCGCGCACGCCGACGATGATGCGACCACGCGGGTCGCGAAGAAGGCGTTCGAGAGGGCCGAGAAGCTGTTCGCCCTCGGGAAGTTCGACGAGGCGCTCGCTCAGTACCAGCGGGCGTACGACGCCAAGCCGCTGCCCGGGCTGCTGTTCAACATCGGCCAGTGCCACCGCAACCTCGGCGACTACGAGGCGGCGATCTTCTCGTTCAAGAAGTACCTCAAGGCCGCGCCCGGGTCCGACAACCGCGAGCAGGTCGAGGAGTACATCGTCGATCTCGAGGCCGAGCAGGAGAAGGCGAACGCGCAGCGGTTCCGGCTCATCGACCGCGAGCAGCGCCGCGACGAGCCCCCGCCGCGCCCCACCGCGAGCCCGATCTACACGCGGTGGTGGTTCTGGACCGGCATCGTGGTCGTTGGCGCCGCCGGAGGCGTCGGCCTCTACGCCGCGACCCGCCCGGACGGCGCGCCCGCCACGGACCTCGGCAACATCGTGTTCACCAGGTGATGCGCGCGCCCGGGCTCGCTCGCCACCTCGTCGTCGCCGCCGGTTGCCTCAGCGCCCCGGCGCTCGGCGCGTGCGAGAGCAGCGAGACGTACCTCGTGGTCAGCGTGACCGCGCGGCCAGCCGTCCACGACGCCACCCACCTGCGCGTGACCCTCGGCAACGAGGGGACGATGCGCACCGACGTCCTCGCCCTCGGCGGCGCGGCGTTCCCGGTGACGTTCAGCGTGTCCGCCCCCGGCCGCACCGGCGCCCTCCAGGTCAGCGTCGAAGCCGTCGACGCCACGGAGCAGCGGGTAGGCGCCGGCTCCACCACGGCCGCGCTCGACGCCGCCACCGCGACCCTGCGGCTCGACAGCACCGACTTCGTCGTCAACACCGACGTCGCCGAGGACCAGGCGCCGTCCGACGACTTCGAGGCACACGGCGCGCAGGTCAGCGCGACGGCCGATGGCACGTGGACCGTGGTCTACACGGATCGTTGTACGGCACCGTGCAACATGCTCGCGCGCCGGTTCGATCCGACGGGACGCGCGGTCACCACGCGGACCGCCGCCAGCACGAACGCGTTCCCGGTCACCACCAACCTGACCACGTTCGCCACCACGCCTGCGGTGGCGAGCGTCGGGACCGCCACCGTCGCGCTGTGGGACCATGACGACCCCGCGGGGACCGCGGTCGGCCTCGCCTGCCGCGGCCTCGACGCCGCCGGCCAGGCCACCCCCGCCGAGGCGCTGCTCGCGATGGACCCGGGCACGGACGTCGTCTCGGTCGCGCCGATGGCGAACAGCAACTTCGCCGTCGCGTGGTCCGCGTTCCTCACCACGCGCGTGGTCCGCACCGCGATCGTGCGCCCGGGCTGCACGCTGCTGCCGAACTCGGTGCCGGTCACGGTGTCGACGACGGCGAACGCGACGCGCCCGGCGGTGGCTGCGAGTGGGCAACCGAGCACCGTGATGTACGCGTGGATCACGGCCGGCGCAGTGCGCGCGCGGTTCGCCAGCGCCACCAGCGTGCTGACCGGCATCACCGACGCCGCGTTCCTGCCCGCGACCCCCAGCGAGCAGGTCGAGATCGTCCGGCTCGCCCCGCTACCGACCGGGTTCGCGGTGGTCGTGCGGTGGACTCAGACCGCCGTCAGCGAGGGCCCCGGCCGGCTCGAGATGTACCGGACCAGCCTGAGCGGTGCGGTGATGGGCGCGCCCATTCCGGTGAGCACCCGCTCGGGCGCGGACTTCGGCTCGAGCGAGGGGTTCGGCGTCGCGGCCAGCCCGGACGGCACGCTGATGGTCGTGTGGCACGCGTGCCTGGCCAACGGCGACGGCAGCGGCTGCGGCGTGTTCGGGCGCGCATTCGGCCCCGACGGCGCGCCGCTCGGAGACGAGTTCGTCGTGGCGACCACGATCGCTGGCGACCAGACTGGCCCGTCGGTGGCCGCGCTCCCCGAGGGGGCGTTCGTGGCGGTGTGGAAGGACGAGAGCGCGGCCGCGCCCGACACCTCGGGCTCCGCGGTCCGCGCGCGCATCCTCTACGCGCGCTGAGCTCACGCGGGGCGCGCGGTCGGTCTTTCGGGGGGCTGCGCCCCCGCCGCACGCGGCATGCTGCGTAGGATCCCCGCGTCCTCACCTACGGATCGCCCGTGTTTCACGCGCTCAAGCGCCGGCTTCGTCGTCGGCGCGGTGGTCGATGCCGAGCGCGCGCATCTTCTTGTAGAGGTGGCTGCGCTCGAGCTGCAGTTCGCGGGCGGTGTTCGAGACGTGGTGATCGTTGGCCTCGAGCGCGGCCATGATGATGTCGCGTTCGGCAGCCGCCACCAGGTCCTTGAACGGAGTGCCGCGCTGGAACTCGCTCTTGACCGGCTTCACGCGCGGCAGCGCATCCCCGACGTCGGCCTCGGTGATCACCTCCGCATCACCGGTCAGGATCACGAGCCGCTCGACGACGTTCTTGAGCTCGCGCACGTTGCCCGGCCAGTCGTGCTGCATCAGCAGCGTCATCGCCTGCGGGGCGACCTTCTTCGTGCGGCGGCCGTTGTCGAGGCACACCAGCTCGACGAAGTGCTCGACCAAGGGCGGGAGGTCCTCGCGTCGCGCGCGCAGCGGCGGCAGCTCGATCGGCACCACGGCGAGCCGGTAGTACAGATCCTCGCGAAACCGCGCGGCCGAGATCTCGACGGCGAGATCCTTGTTGGTCGCGGCGACCACGCGCACGTCGACCTTGATGGTCTCGCCCCCGCCGACGCGCTCGAGCTCGTTCTCCTGCAACACGCGCAGCACCTTGGCCTGCGCGTTCGGCGTCATGTCGCCGATCTCGTCGAGGAACAGCGTGCCGCCATCGGCGAGCTCGAACTTGCCGCGCCGCTGCTGGGTGGCACCGGTGAACGCGCCCTTCTCGTGACCGAACAGCTCGCTCTCGATCAGCTCGGAGGGGATGGCGGCGCAGTTGAGCTTCACGAACGGACCGTCGGCGCGCCGGCTGTGCTCGTGGATCGCCCGGGCCACCAGCTCCTTGCCGGTGCCGTTCTCGCCGGTGATCAGCACGCGGCCATTGGTGGGCGCGGTCTTGGCGACCTTGTCGAAGATCACCTTCATCGCGCCGCCGCGCCCGATCATGGCGAAGTCGGTCTGGACGCGGCCGCGAAGCCGCGCGTTGTCGTCGCGCAGGCGCGCGAGCTTGAGCGCGTTCTGGACCGTGAGGAGCAGCTTGTCTCCGGACAGCGGCTTCTCGATGAAGTCGTGCGCGCCGCCCTTGGTCGCCTGGACCGCGGTCTCGATGGTCGCGTTGCCCGACATCATCACGATGACCGTGTCAGGGCTGGCCAGCCGAAGCTTCGGGAGCACCTCGAGGCCGGTCTCACCGGGCATCATCACATCGAGCAGGACCAGGTCGATGTCGGCGTCGGTGATCTTGGCCAGGCCGAGCGCGGCGCTGCCCGCGACCTCGACGTGATAGCCCTCGATCTCGAGCGCGCGGCGGACCGTCGTGAGGATGTTGGGCTCGTCGTCGATGACGAGGATCGTCGAGCGAGGCATCGGCGGCTCGAACGTATCAGAACCCACGCCCCCGGGGCCCGGAACGTTTGACTAACGTCGCGAAGGCATTTAGGTTCCTGACCATGTGTCGCCTCCTCGCCGCGGGCTGCGTGCTGCTCGGACTCGGTCTGTTCGCAGGCTGCGGAGACAAGCCCAAAGCCCCCGGGTCCTGCACGTCCGAGAAGGACTGCAAGGACGGCCAGAAGTGCTTCGAGAACAAGTGCGTGCTGTGCATCGAGGACGCGCACTGCGGCAAGGGTCAGCGCTGCAGCGCCGGCGCGTGTGTCGCCAAGCCGGAGTGCGAGAAGGACGACGAGTGCTCGCCCGGCAAGGTCTGCCAGGCCGGCAAGTGCAAGTCGTGCGCGATGGACTCCGAGTGCGGCCCCGGCGGTTCGTGCGAGGCGGGCGCGTGCAAGACGGCCCAGGCGTGCACCAAGGACGATGACTGCGCCGACGACGAGGACTGTGTCAGCGGCTTCTGCCGCCGCGCCGGGGCCACGTCGACCAACGTCGGCGGCTGCCAGCTCGCGACGGTGTTCTTCGGCTACGACGACTCGAGCATCCAGGCCAGCGAGCGCGATCGCCTCGATGGCAACGCGGCCTGCATCGAGAAGACCCCCGACAAGCAGGTGTTCCTGATGGGCCACACCGACACGTCGGGCACCGAGGAGTACAACATCGCGCTGTCCGAGCGCCGCGCGCAGTCGGTGGCCGACTACCTGTCGCGCCTGGGCTCGGATCCCGCGCGCATGCAGGTCGTCCCCAAGGGCGAGACCGAGACCACGGGCGCCGGCGACGACAAGGACCGCCGCGTCGAGTTCGGCTGGAAGTGAGCGCGCCCATGACCACCCGCACCATCCTCTCCGAGAAGCTCTCGAAGATCGTCCTCGGCCTCGCGATCGCCGCCGGCGCGCCAGGCTGCTTCTGGTTCACCACCAAGAGCGAGGGCCAGAAGCTCCGCACCGACGTCACCTCGATGAACGATCGACTCGCCGCGAAGGAGCAGTCCCTCGACGCGCAGATCGCGCAGCTGCAGAAGGTCCTCGAGGACTCCGCCAAGCTGCTCAAGCGCAACAGCGCGGACCTCGGCGCCGACGTCGATGCCCTCCGCGCCGACATCCGCACGGCCAATGGCCTGGTCGCGTCGATCAACAACAACATCAACGAGGTCAAGTCCGCGGTCGCGGCCAGCACCGCGCGCGTCGACGCCCTCGACCAGCGCCTCGCCCAGCTCGAGAGCGGCAAGCCGAGCGCCAGCTCGTCGGCCGAGGACCTGTGGAAGCTCGGCTCCACGGCGTTCGAGGCGGCCCGCTACTCCGAGGCGATCGAGATCTTCCGCCGCCTCGTCAGCAGCTTCCCCACGCACGAGCGCGCCGATGACGCGCAGTACTTCCGGGGCCAGAGCTACACGAGCCTCAAGGACTGGGACAAGGCGATCGTCGGCTACCAGGCCCTCCACGAGAAGTACCCGGACAGCTCCCTCGCCGACGACGGCCTCTACTTCGCCGCCACCGCCGCGCAGAGCCTCAAGAACTGCGACGAAGCCCGCGCGTACATCGGCGTGATCAAGCAGAAGTACCCGAAGTCGAACGTCCTCAAGGCGGCGACCGACCTCGACACGCAGATCAAGAAGGACCTCAAGAACCAGGCGAAGTGCGCGTCGTAGCCGGGCCTACGCGCCCCGCGGCGCGCTGACCGCTACTTGCCGGCGGGCAGCAGCTTGCCGCCGAGCTTCTCGAACTGCTGCACGCCATCCTTCTTGAGCTCGTAGCTGGGCGCGAGCTTGGCGTGGCACTGGTTGCAGCTCTTCAGCTTCTTCTCCTTCATCCACTTCTTCATCACGTCCTTGGCGGCCTTCTGGCCGCCTGTCGTGCACGCGGCCTTGACCATCTCGGTCTTGAACACGGTGGTCTTGCACGCATCCGCCGCCTGCGCCTCCGGGGTGGAGGACACGCCGGCGAACGTGAGCGCGCCGAGGATGGTGGCGATTCCTGCGAACAGCGAGAGCTTGGACAGCATGGCGTGGTTCCTTGAAGACGATCAGGGTCGGCGGGCATTCACCCCCGCCCCCGACAAACCGGCACGCCTCACCGTACCACGTCAGCTAACCCTCGATGAAGCCCAGGGATTCCCGAGGGCGCGTGCGATCGCGATCACATCGGGGGCATCGTTGACCGCGCCGATCGCGCATGCCGCGGCGGCGCCCGCGCCGTGCAACGCGTGCACGGCGGCGCCCGTGATCCCGCCGATCGCCACCACCGGCGTCGCGCCCGCCACCACGCAGGCCGCCCGCAGGCCGGTCACCCCCTGGACCGGATCGGCATCGACCTTGGTGTGGGTGGGAAAGATCGGCCCGAATCCGAGGTAGTCGGCCCCGCCAGCGCACGCGATCCGCACCTGATCGAGGGTGTGGGTCGAGATCCCGATCCACAGCCGTCCGCGCACGACCGCGCGGGCCGCGCGCAGCGGCAGATCGGTCTGGCCGAGATGGACGCCGTCGGCCCTCGCCGCGAGCGCGACGTCGATCCGGTCGTTGACCACGAGCGCGGCGCCGACCTCGTCGCACAGCCGCCGGGCGAGCCGCGCCAGGGCGAGGATCTCGCCGGCCCCCGCGCGCCGACCGCGCGGCTTGAGCCGGACCTGGAGCACGCGTGCACCCCCGGCGAGCAGCGCCCGCCCGAGGGCCTCGTCGGGCCGATCGAGCATCGCGTAGAACCCGCGGATCGCGTCCCGAACCTGCATCGTGGGCGACATCATACGCATCGGGCCGGCGGCGTCGCGCCCGCACACGCCCGTCAGCGCATCTGCAGCTCGAGTTGCTCGAGTTCGCGCGCCTTGTCGCGCAGCGCCGCCGCCTTCTCGAACTCGAGATCGGAGGCGGCCTGCTTCATCTCGCGGCGGACCTTGTCGATCGCCGCGCGGAGACCGGCCAGGTTGTCGATGTTCTTGAGGTCGATCCCGGCGGCGATCTGCGCCGAGCGCTTCCCCTTGGCCGGCAACGGCTCGGCGGGCTGGACGTCGAGGATCGACCGGACCGTGCTCCTCGGCGTGATGCCGTGCGCCAGGTTGAACGCCTGCTGGACCTCGCGCCGCCGGTTGGTGACCGACACCGCGAGCTCGATCGAGTCCGTGCGCTTGTCCGCGTACATCAGGACCTTGCCGCGCACGTTGCGGGCGGCGCGGCCGATGGTCTGGATCAGCGACCGCTCGCTGCGGAGAAAGCCCTCCTTGTCGGCGTCGAGGATGCCGACGAGGGACACCTCCGGGATGTCGAGGCCCTCGCGGAGCAGGTTGATGCCGACGAGCACGTCGAACTCGCCGCGCCTCAGATCGCGGATGATCTGGATGCGCTCGAGCGTGTCGATGTCCGAGTGGAGGTACTTCACCCGCACGCCGATCTCCCGGTAGTACTCGGTCAGGTCCTCGGCCATCCGCTTGGTCAGCGTGGTCACGAGCACCCGGTCGCCCTCGGCGACCCGCGTGCGGATCTCGGCGAGCAGGTCGTCGACCTGGTGCGTGACCGGCCGCACCTCGATCTCGGGATCGACCAGGCCGGTCGGCCGGATGATCTGCTCGACGACGACGCCCCTGGCCTGCGCGAGCTCCCAGTCCGCCGGCGTGGCGGACACGTAGATGGTCTGCTTCGCGCGCTCGCGCCACTCGTCGAACCGCAGCGGGCGGTTGTCGAGGGCGCTGGGCAGGCGGAACCCGAAGTCGACGAGCGTCTCCTTGCGCGATCGGTCGCCGTTGAACATCGCACCGATCTGCGGGACGGTCTGGTGGGACTCGTCGACGATCAACAGGTAGTCGTCGCCGAAGTAGTCCATCAGCGTCGGCGGCGGGGCGTCCGCCGGCCGCTGCGTCAGGTGGCGCGAGTAGTTCTCGATGCCCGAGCAGAACCCCATCTGCTCGATCGCCTCGAGGTCGTACATCGTGCGCTGCTCGAGGCGCTGTCGCTCGAGGAGCTTGCCCTCGCGGGACAGCTGCTCGAGCCGGTCCTTGAGCTCGACGCGGATGGTCTCGATCGCGCGCCGCATCGTCGCCTCGGGCGTCGCATAGTGGGAGGCGGCGAACACCACCGTGCGGTCGAGCTTGCGCTTCTCCCCACCGCGCAACGGATCGATCTCGCTGATCGCCTCGACGGTGTCGCCCCACCACTCGATGCGGACCGCGGTCTCGGACTCGTACGCCGGGAACACCTCGACGGTGTCGCCGCGGACGCGGAACGTGCCGCGGTGGAAGTCGATGTCGTTGCGCTCGTACTGCAGCTCGACGAGCCGGCGCAGCACCGCGTCGCGATCGACCGAGGTGCCGACGTCGACCTCGCACGTCATCGTCGCGTACGTCTCGCGCGCGCCGATGCCGTAGATGCACGACACCGACGCGACGATGATCACGTCCTTGCGGCACAGCAGCCCGAACGTCGCCGCGTGGCGCATCCGGTCGATCTCCTCGTTCACGATCGAGTCCTTCTCGATGAACGTGTCGGTCGTCGGGACGTACGCCTCGGGCTGGTAGTAGTCGTAGTAGCTGACGAAGTAGTGCACCGCGTTGTCGGGGAACAGCTCCTTGAACTCGCCGTAGAGCTGCGCCGCGAGGATCTTGTTGTGGACGATGATCAGCGTGGGGCGCTGGACCTCGGCGATCACGTTCGCGATCGTGTAGGTCTTGCCCGAGCCGGTGATGCCGAGCAGCACCTGCGCCTCGTCGCCGCGCCGGAGGCCCTCGGTGAGCTCGCGGATCGCGCGCGGCTGATCACCGGCGGGCGGAAACGGCGCGGCCAGGCGGAACCCCGCGCCGCTCTTCGTGGGCAGCCCGGGCGATGGCTCCGGGAACGGCGGGGCCACCCGGACCGGCGCGGCCACCTCCACCTTCGAGGCCGCCGCCTTGGGCGGCGCCTTGGCCTTGTTCCGGGGAGTCGTCACGGACGCAACCTTAGCCTGCCCTCCGGTGCGGTGCACCGGGCGTCGGCGCGTAGCGCGCTGTCGACCTCGGCGCAGCGCGAGCTGCTCACGCTGATCGGGGAGCTGCAGTTCGTCGGGGTGCCTGCGCTGCCGATCCACGCCACGGTGCGCGCCGCCCTCGAGACCGCGTGGTTCGAGCGCCGGCCGCTGCGGATCGTCGACGAGAACAAGCCGTGAGCGCTGACGCCGCGCCGGTCCGCATCAGGGCAGGGTTCCCACCCCGGTTTCGAGACTGTTTCACCGTCTCTCAGACGCGGTGGTACAGGATGCGCCAGATCGGGAGGCCGGTCTCCTCCGCGTTCTGCTCGCGCCACGAGCGCACGCCGTACGGATTGCCCTGCTTCCAGAACGTCCACTCGCCGGCCTGGTTGACGAACCGCGGCTCGAGCTCGAACGCGGTCAGGCCATCGAGGGCGAGGTCCCAGACGTCGGTCTGCACGAACAGCTCGCCGCCGGGCCGCAGCGCGTGGGCGATCTGGTCAGCGAGGACGTCGTCGACCATCCGGCGCCCGTGGTGCTTCCGCTTGAACCACGGATCCGGGAAGTTCACGAACACGCGGTCCACCGAGGCCTCGGGGAACAGGTCCTTGGTGTGGAGCTGCGCCTGGCAGAACACCGCGTGGACCGGGGTCGCCCGCGACCGCGCGCGCTTGTTGACGAGGGCGACCAGGTCCTCGCGGATCTCGAGGCCGACGTAGAGCTGCGTCGGATCGAGGGCGGCCCGCTCGAACAGGAACTGGGCGTCGGCGCACCCGATCTCCATCTCGACGCGGCGACCGTCGAGGGGAGGTCGCTCCCCGCGGAACTGCTCGAAGTGCAGTGCGGTCGGGTTGACGTGCTGGCGGATCCGCATCGCGCGCGGCGCTCCCTGCTCAGGCCCAGCGCGCGTCGAGCGCGAGGTAACCGAACTGGCGGACGTTGAGCGGCGAGGCGAGCCCGTCCAGCTCCCCGCGATCGACCCATCGCCACGCGCCGAACTCGTCGTTGGGCACCACCTCGGCGCCCGCGGGCACCTCGGCGACGAACACGAAGTTGAGGTGCTGGCCCTTGCTGCCCGCAGGGTGCTCCTCGTAGCCGAGAAGCCCGGCGGGCACACCATCGAGCGCGCCAGCGAGCATCCGGAACACACCCTCGAGGCCCGTCTCCTCGCGCAGCTCGCGCGCGGCCGCCTCGAGCGGGGTCTCCCCGGCCTCGAGCTCGCCGCCGATCGGCAGCCACGTCTGCAGCCGCCGGTGCTCGATGACGAGCACGCGGACCTCGCGGGCCTCGGGTCCCGTGACGCGACGCGCATAGACCGCAACGGAGAACGCGCGCCGGCTCGCCGGCTGTGCGCGCTCCGGGGAGCTCACGTCGGGACCTTCTCCCAGTCCGCGAGGAACTTGGCGAGGCCGATGTCGGTGAGCGGGTGCTTCGCGAGCTGGAGCAGCACGGACAGCGGCGCGGTGGCGACGTGCGCCCCGAGCAGCGCCGCCTCCTGGATGTGCATCGGGTGGCGGACGGACGCGACGAGCACCTCGGTCTCGAACGAGTAGTTCTCGTAGACCTGCAGGATCTCGCCGATCAGCTGCATGCCATCGGTGGAGATGTCGTCGAGGCGACCGACGAACGGCGAGATGTACGTGGCGCCGGCCTTGGCGGCGAGCAGCGCCTGGGTCGTCGAGAAGCACAGCGTGACGTTGGTCTTGATGCCCTCGTCGGTGCACGCGCGGACGGCCTTGAGCCCCTCGGCGATCAACGGGATCTTGACGACGATGTTGCTACGGAGCGCGGCGAGCTCGCGCGCCTCGCGCATCATCCCCTCGAACTCGATCGACACGACCTCGGCGGACACCGGGCCCGTCACCGCGTCGCAGATCTCGAGCAGGACATCCCGAAACTTCCGGCCGGTCCGGGCGACCAGGGACGGGTTGGTGGTGACGCCGTCGACGAGCCCCATGGCGGCGCCCTCGCGGATCTCCTTGATATCGGCCGTGTCGATGAAGAACTTCATGGTGCCCTCGGTTGCGCGCTGGCCGACGACGACGTAGCGTCCGCCGGCGCCGGCACTCTACGCAGGCGCCCCCGCGTACGCAACCATGGCCGAAGTCCGCATCGGAACCGTCGATCTCCCCGAGCGCATGGAGCGCTCGCGGTACTTCCGCGAGCTCGAGTATCTCGAGTTCTCGGGCCTGTTCAACGGGCCGCTCAAGCCGAGCGCCCTCACCAAGTGGGCCTCGCAGGCTCCCCGGGGCTCGATCGGCCTGGTCGCGCCCTGGGTGCTCACGCACCGCAAGCCGCCCACCGGTCCCGGGCTGTGGCCACACGACGCCACCGTCGGTGACTTCCGCGACAGCGTCCCCGGGCGGGCAGCGCTCGCGCAGTTCCGCGTGGCGCTCGATCAGCTCGGCGCCCGGTGCGCCGTGTTCCGGTCGCCCCCGCTGTTCGCGGCGTCGGCGGCCAACCGCGATGCGCTCAAGAAGTTCTTCGGTGAGCTCGCCACCGAGGAGACCCTCGGCGTGCCGCGCGTATGGATCCCCGACGGCCTGTGGGATTTGCGCACCGCGATCGTCCTCGCCACCGAGCTGAACCTCCAGGTCGCGTTCGACCCGCTGGTCCGCGCGCCCGGTGAGCCGCCCGAGGTCTACGACGATCTCGACGTCACGGCGCTGTACCTGCGCCCCACCGGGCTCGGCCGGGCAGGCCCGATCCGCAGCGAGCGCATGGACGACCTCGCCATCCTGCTGGAGGCGTACGAGGACGTTCCGACCACCATCGCATTCGAGTCGCCCGCGCGGTGGGCTGATGCGCGCAACCTCAAGAAATCACTCGAGGGTGCGCTCGATTGAGCAGCGACGGGCCGAGCTACCTCTCCAGGGAGGACTCGTGGCTCAGACCACGGTGGCTCAGAACACGAAGGTCGCCGTCGGAGTCGGCAGCTCGCCGGCCTTCTTCGGCAGGTCGACGATGCTCGGCGATGACTTCCGCTCGACCATCTGAATGATCGGCTCGGACTTGCGGGAGGCGACGGCAACCGTCTTCTTCGCGCGTCCCGTCCCAACCGCCCCAGTTCCACTGTCCTTGCGCGCCGCGGGGCGTGCAGTCATCACCTTGGTTCGCATCCAACTCCCCCTGGAGTCTGAGTGTGTAAAGACTGTACGGATCCCCCGATTCGACTGTCAATGTAGGCAGTCTGGTTCCTTTACTCCGGGCGGGGCGCGACGTATAGTGCGATAGCTTACCTCTGGAGTTACGAACATTTATGGCTGACAAGCCCGCTCTCGAAGTCACCCACCTGGTCGCTCCCGCCATGCACGCCGCGGTCGATCTCGTGGCATTTGTCTCACTCGGTGATCCGACCAAGGACGCGCTGTTCAAGGCGGCGGATCTGGCGCTCGGGGGCGTGGTCGTGGACGCCGCTCGCTCCGAGTCGTTCGAGGGCAAGACCGGTCAGGTGCTGCTCGTGAACACGCACGGCCGCCTCCCGGCGCGCCGCCTGCTGGTGATCGGCTGCAGCGCCCGCACCGAGTTCACGTCGTCGGCGATCCGCGATCTCGCGGCGACGGTCGCGCAGGCCGCGAACAAGGCCGGCGCGAAGACCGCCGCGCTCGTGCTGCCCGGACTCGGCGCCAGCCGCGAGGCGCACAGCGTCCAGCTCGCGACCGAGGGTGTCCACCTCGGCGCGTACAAGTTCGGCCGCTACCTCACCGGCGACGAGCACAAGAAGCCGACCTCGCTCGTCAGCTTCGGGCTGATCACCGACGCCAAGGGCAAGAAGCCGACCGCGGCGCAGGGCCGGCAGTACGCCGCCAGCATCGCGCGCGGCGCCATCATCGCCGCCGCGGTCAACCACGCGCGCGATCTCATCAACGAGCCCGCGGCGGTGATCACGCCGACCGCGCTCGCCAACGACGCCGTCGCGATCTCGAAGAAGCACAAGGGCACGGTCACCGCGACGGTGATGGGCCCCAAGCAGTGCGCCGAGCTCGGCATGGGGATGTTCCTCGCCGTCGGGCAGGGCTCCGAGCAGGAGTCCCGGTTCATCCACCTGACGTACACGCCCGCGAAGAAGGCCAAGAAGAAGATCTGCTTCATCGGCAAGGGCGTGACGTTCGACTCGGGCGGCTACTCGCTCAAGCCGTCGGACTCGATGCTCGACATGAAGGTCGACATGTCCGGCGCCGCCGCGGTGATCTCGGCGATGGACGCGATCGCGACGCTCGGCTCGCCGTACGAGATCCACTGCGTGGTCGCCGCCTGCGAGAACCTGGTGTCGGGCCGCGCCTACAAGCTCGGTGACGTGCTGACTTCGATGGACGGCACGACCGTCGAGATCAACAACACCGACGCCGAGGGGCGCCTGACGCTCGGCGACGCGATCACGTACGCGCGCACCAAGATCCAGCCGGACGAGATGTTCGACTTCGCCACGCTGACCGGCGCGTGCATGGTCGCCCTCGGACCCTACACGGCGGGCGTGATGTCCGACAGCGAGGGCCTGCTCCGCACGTGGATGGCCACCGCCGAGCGCACGGGGGAGGACATGTGGCGGCTGCCCCTCAACGGGCGGCTCCGCGAGCAGCTCAAGAGCGCGGTCGCCGACATGCGCAACACCGGCGACCGCTGGGGCGGCGCGATCACGGCCGGCCTGTTCCTCAAGACGTTCGTCAAGGACACGCCCTGGGTCCACGTGGACATCGCGGGGCCGGCCTCGGTGTCGAGCGCGCGCCCGTCGCAGCCCAAGGGCGGCACCGGGTTCGCGGTGTCGACGATGGTCGAGTACGCGACGCACTGAGAGACCCGAGCCCGAGGCCAGCCACTCCCTCCGGATCGATCCTCGGTCAGCCGGCGCCTCGACCGGCCAGTGACCCTGCCGGCCGACGGTCTCCAAGGGAGATCAGCCGGTTGGCACGGCATGACCACTGCAAACTGCCGGCCGCATGCGCATCCCGGCAGGCGCGGTGATGGTGATGATGTCCCTCGGGGGCCTGATGGCGGGATGCGTCAGCTCCAGCGACAACCTCGACGGCGTGCCCGTCGAGCCGCCGGATGGCGACGAGGTGCCGCCGCCCCCCGGCTCGGCGACCTGCGCCCCGGACCAGCACGCCTGCGGCCGCGCGTGCGTGACCGATCAACCCAACAACCCCGCCACCGGCTGCGCGCTCGGCTGCGGCAACCCGTGCGAGGCGCCCGAAGGCGCGCTCGCGACCTGCTCCCCCGGCGGAACCTGCGACTTCGTGTGTGACGCCGGGTACGCCCTGGTCGGCGACGCATGCGCCCCGTTCGCGTGCGAGAGCGAGGGCTACACCTGCGGCACGTACACCGACCAGGCCGGCACCGTATTCGAGTGCGGCAGCTGCGTCGACGGCACCGGCTGCGGCCCGAACCACCAGTGCGCGGTCACCCGCGACGCCTACGAGTCCAACGACGTCCGCGCCGCCGCTCGCTCGCTCGGCGACTTCAACGACCTCGGCGATCAGAACCGCTGGGTCGATCGCCTGTCGATCAGCTCGCTGGTCGACGAGGACTGGTTCACCGCGCGAATCGTCGACGGCCCCGACGGCGGCAACCCCGACGTCACGATCCAGCTCACCAACCGCCTCGACCAGCTCGGCTGGCTCGACTCGCGCCACGAGCTCACCGTGTGGTTCCGGTGCGACGCCACCGACACCGGCACGAGCGTGCGCTGCGGCGAGTGGTACACGACCACCGACATGAATGGCGCGGCCGACCCGGTGCTGGGCACCGGGTGCCAGGTCGATGCGACGTACCTGGTGTGGGCCGACATCGCGCCGAACTGCAGCGGCCTGTCGGACAGTGGCACCGCCACGATCCGGATCCGCAAGACGGCGGCGCCCCGCGGCGACACCTACGATCTGTTCGTCGGCGTGGAGTGACCCCTCTGGAGGCTGCATGTGGGTCGGGGTGGTTGGTACATTCGCCAATCATTTCGGTATGTTGAGATGGTCCGTGGTTTGACAATCAGGCGCCCGGCTGCTACGATGATCCGGCGAGGTTCACGTCCTGATGAAGCTGCAATTCACTGTCGGGGACAAGGCCGTCTATCCCGTCCATGGCGTGGCCGAGGTCGTCGGGCTCGAGGACCGGGACATCGGCGGCAGCCACATCGCCGTCTACATCCTCAAGATCCTCGATACGGGGATGAAGATCATGCTCCCCACCAGCAACGCCGGGTCGGTCGGGCTGCGCGAGCTGATCAGCTCCAAGCAGGTCAAGGAGGTGTTCGAGATCCTCAAGTCCCGCGACGTCCCGCGCGACACCCAGACCTGGAACCGCCGCTATCGCGAGTACATGGAGAAGATCAAGACGGGCAGCGCGTTCGAGATCGCCGAGGTCATGCGGGACCTCGCCGTACTCCGCCACACCAAGGACCTGTCGTTCGGCGAGCGCAAGATGCTCGAGACCGCGCGCGGCCTGCTGGTCAAGGAGCTCGCGATCGCCAAGGGCGTGACCGAGGACAAGATCAGCGCCGAGATCGCCGCGTTCTTCGTCGTCGCCGCAGCGTAGCCCGGCCTCGTCGCCGCGACCGCGACCGCCGCCCGCGCCGCCCGCGCCGCCTCTCGCTCGAGAAGCTTCGGCTGCCTGTGGCTCGAGCACCCTCGCCAGATCGTCCGGGACAACACGACCGCGCGGCTCTCGCGGGTGCGCGTCGACCTGCTCGCGCCGAACAACCACCGGCGCCTGCGCGGACGCTGAAAGGTACGTGCCGGGGTTCGAGTTCCTGTCGTCATCACGCTCGCTGGTCTGACGCCACCCGCCACGCCGCGTGGCGAGAGTTGAAAGCTCCGGCACGCCTCACTGGAGGCAGTCCGTGCCGACGACCGCCGCACGCCGCCGCACGCCGCCGTGCCGACGACCGCCGCACGCCGCCGCACGCCGCCGTGCCGAGTTCAAGGCCGCCGCCGCACGCCGCCGCACGCCGCCGTGCCGAGTTCAAGGCCGCCGCCGCACGCCGCCGCACGCCGCCGCACGCCGCCGTGCCGAGTTCAAGGCCGCCGCCGCGCCGCCGCCGTGTCGAGTTCAAGGCCGCCGCGGTGCCGACGCCGTGCCGAGCTCCAGGCCGCCGGTGAACATGGCCGGCTCGCTTGGCTCGGCGCAGACGGACATCAGCACGCTGCAGCTGTCCGGGCACGTGATGGTGTGCTGACCCGCCGCCACCGGCAGCCGGCGACGCGAGAGAGGGCCGGCGCAGCTTGGTCAGCTGATCATCAGAAGATGACGATCGGCTTGAGGTCGAGGCCGCCGGCGAACATGTACGACACGCCGCGCGCCGAGTACCCGTACACCAGGACGCTACAGCTGTCCGGGCACGTGATGGTGTGCTGGCCCGCCGCCACTGGCAGTCGCGCCCCGCGGTACGGCGCTCCGCCGGGGAACGCGCTCACCGTCAGGGGCGCGCCGTCGACGCTGACGCCGCCGGTCATGCCGGTCGCGACCGAGATGTAGCTCTGGTCGTACGCGCCCGGGATCAGGATCGTGTAGTCCTTGCGGAATTGCTCGGTCGGCACCGCGATCGCGAGCGACGGATCGCCATTACCGACCGACATCGTGTTGGCGTTGTTCGACCAGATCGACGACTGCAGGTACTGACCGACCAGCACCGGCTCGGTCGCCACGATCGCGGTGTCGCCGGCGACCTTGACCTCGCAGAACTGGCCGGCCGCGAGCGTGCCGCACGTGCCCGACACCGGCGCCGGCGTGAACGTCACGGTGGTGCCCGGCCGCTGCGCGAGCACGCGGATCACATCGCTCTCGTTGGTCCGCTGCTGGCTGCGAGCGATCGCGAACGACTTCCCCCACGTCGAGGCCGGGAACATCATCTCCTCGAGGTGATCGGCGCAGCACGGTCCGTTCGGCGTCGCCGAGCTGGGCGGGGTGGTCTCACCGAACGCCGCGGCCTCGTGGCCGGCGAACATCCCGAACGTGGTGTTGTTCGGCGAGGTCACGAGCGTGCCCGTGAGGTCCCCGGCCGGGGGCGCCGCCTGGAGCTGCAGCACCTCGAATGCGTTCAGCGTGAACGTCGTGGGCACGCCGGCCGCGAGCGACTGCTGGGTGGCGCTGGCCCGGGTGGCCACCGTCGGCGTGACCTCGATCTCGGTGTTGTCGGTCCACGCCAGGATCGTGAGGTAGCCGTTGTAGTCGTGGTTCGAGGCAGACGCGCTCTGAACGGTACGCCGATCAAGCGTGGGCCAGCTCATCGCGTAGTACTGGGTGTCGTACGCGGTCCGCGGCAGCAGCAGCGACGCGTCGTTCGAGAACACGTTGACGTTGTCGAGCGGGTTGAACTGGTAGGCGACGATCGGCAGCGTCGACGTGACCTTGTAGGCCTTGCGGCCCATCATCGAACCGTCGATCGACTGATCGGGGATCGCGTTGCTGGCCTGCGGCAGGATCGGCGCGACCTGGCCCGCGGCCACGGTCTGGGTGATCAGCTCGCCGCCCGGGCCGGTCACGGTGACGTCGACGTCGCGCGCCTGCGGGTTCGACACCACGATCGCGAACGGCGACTGCTGCGCGTCGAGAACGCACACCAGGCTGCGGCGTGCAGGTGTAGTTGGTCGGGCAGGTGTTATTCGGCGGATCACACAGGCCGTTGACGTCGGAGTTCGCGCCCTGCGAGCGGAAGCAGACGTCGCGGGTCTGCGCGACGCCCGAGCCGTAGATCTGGGCGCACGGCGTCATCGGTCGAGCCGAGGCCGAGCACCTCGGTGGCGTTGTCGAGATCGGCCGCCCAGTACTCACAGCCGATGTAGCTCTTGTTGCTCGCGGCGGTGGCGCACGCATCCACGCAGCCGCCACCCGAGCAGGTGTTGACGCCGCTGCAGGTCTCGATCAGCACCTCGGGCGTGCCGTTGAGCGCGCACTGCCAGACGTTGCCGTCGTCCTCGCAGTAGCGCTCGCCCGGGTTGCACTCGACGCAACCGAGCGCGTCCGTGCAGCCGGCCGGGCAG
Source organism: Kofleriaceae bacterium (assembly GCA_964203225.1). Lineage (GTDB taxonomy): Bacteria > Myxococcota_A > Polyangia > Haliangiales > Haliangiaceae > JABFXX01. The sequence continues at coordinate 66,620 of CAXNMK010000017.1, read as the reverse complement.
TCGGTCTCGGTGACCCACAGGCCGCCGCTGCACGACTGGTAGCTCGATCCATTGCACCGGTAGACGCCCTCCGTCAGGCACTCCATCGGCGCATCGGGACCAGCGTCCGCGGCGGCGCGGTTCTTGTCGCCGCACCCGGCGAGGGATCCACCCGTGAGGCTCGTCAGCGAGGCCAGAAGCACAACCGCAAGTACGTGACGCATGGCGCCCCCTTTTCGGGCTTCAGCGTACACGCGCGCGCGTGATGCGACGAGTTCCGCGACGGCCGGGTGTGCGCGGCACGACAGCACGAGTGCGCCGCTGTGCACGAGTGGTACAGCCCGAGGACCGCGAGTCCTGCTGGAGACCCGATCACGGCCAGAGCGAGCGCCACCCATCCACCCCCGGGCCGGGCTGGTAGGGGCTAGTAGCGGAGGAAGGCGGAGCCCCAGGTCAGGCCGGCGCCGAACGCGACCAGGCAGACCAGGTTGCCCGGCTTGATCTTGCCGACCTCGATCGCATCGAACATGCACATCGGGATCGAGGCGGCGGTGGTGTTGCCCCACTTCATGATCGTGTTGTGGGTCCTGGCCTCGGGCATCCCGATCATGTTCGCGACCATCTGGTTGATCCGGAGGTTCGCCTGGTGCGGGATCAGCATGTCGATGTCGTCGAGCTTGAGGCCGTTGGCCACCATGCCCTCCATGACCGCCTGCGGCATGCGGGTGACGGCGTGCTTGAACACCCGCTTGCCATTCATGCTCGGGAAGTGCTTCCGCTCGGCCATCGCCTCGGCGGTGATGCGCGGGTGGTGAGCGCTCGCCGGGTACTCGGTCCACAGCGCCTCCGCCTCGCTGCCGTCCGCGTGGATGTGCGTCGACAGGATCATGTGGGCCTCGTCCGTCGCGCGCCCGATCACGGCGGCGCCGGCACCATCGCCGAACAGCACGGTGACGTCACGGCCGGCGGTGGAGATGTCGAGGCCGGTGGAGTGCACCTCGGATCCGATCAGGAGGATGGTCTTGAACATCCCCGCGCGGATGTACGCATCGGCGATCGACAGACCGTAGATGAAGCCCGTGCACTGCTGCCGGATGTCGAGGCAGGGGATCTCCTTCATCCCGAGGGCGCGCTGCACGAACACGCCGGTGCCCGGGAACATGACGTCCGGAGACAGCGTGGCGTAGATGATGAGATCGATGTCCTTGGGCTCGAGGCCCGCGCGCTCGATCGCCTGCGTGCTCGCCGCGGCGCCCATCGACGCGCCCGTCTCGCCGGGCTCCACCCAGTGGCGCTGCTCGATGCCGGTGCGCTCCACGATCCACTCGTGCGACGTCTCCATGACCTTCGCGAGATCGTGGTTGGTGACGATGTTCCGGGGGAGGGACATGCCGATGCCGAGGATGCGACTGCGATGCGCCATGCGTCGTGGCCTACCACGAGGTCCGTTGAGGAATCGAGGGTAGAGTGCGCGCATGAACATCCTGCTCGTCCGCCACGGCGAGACCGCGTGGAACCGCGAGGGTCGCTACCAGGGGCGCACCGACATCCCGCTGTCCACCGCCGGTCAGGCGCAGGTCCGGGCGCTCGGCGAGCGGCTGCGCCACCTGCCGATCACGGTCGCGATCGCGTCGCCGCTGTCGCGCGCGCGCACGACCGCCGAGGCGATCCTCGACGGCCGTGCCACGCCCCTCGAGCTCGATGACGGCCTGGTCGAGATCTCCCATGGCGCCTGGGAGGGCCAGCTCGCGAGCGACATCGAGATGTCCCACGCCGAGATGTTTGGCACCTGGCGCTCGTCCCCGGCGCGCGATGTCCCCGCCGGTCCCGGCGCGGAGACGCTGGGCGACGTCGAGGAGCGCGCATGGCCGGTGTTCCTGCGCACGGTGGCGCGCCTCGGCCCCGACGACACCGCGCTGATCGCCGCGCACGACGCGGTCAACCGGGTGCTGCTGTGCCGCGTCCTCGGCCTGCCGCTGTCGCGCGTATGGATGTTCCGCCAGGCGCCGGCCACGCTCAACGTGCTGTCGGGACCGTCCCTCGCCGAGCTCCAGGTCGTGCGTCTCAACGACTCGGAGCACGTCGCGCCGCTGCTCGGCGAGGCCATGCACAAGGCGCTGTAGGGCCACACCGAGCCACCACACGAGCTATCATCGCACGGTGTCCCGCGTGATCGCCGGTGCGCTGCTGGTCGCCTGGTCCATGGCAGGCTGTGGGCGCGTTGGGTTCGCCGAACTCGACCGGGATGCGCGTGACGCGCGCGCTGACGATGCGGAGGGAGCTGACGGGCCGGGCCCCGCGCTCGACGCGCTGACCGGCGTCAACGTCCTGTTCACCACCTCGTCGGTGCACGCACCGCGCGATCTGGGTGGCCTGGCGGGTGCGGATGAGATCTGCACGGCGCGCGCCGGGGAAGCCGGCCTGCCGGGTACCTACGTGGCGTGGCTGTCGACCGCGGGCACCTCGGCCCCGTCGCGGCTCGCCGGCGCACGCGGCTGGGTGCGCCCGGATGGGCGGCCGGTGTTCGACACGGTGGCCGAACTCACGACGGGCATCCTGTGGTACCCGCTCGACCGCGACGAGCAGGGCCGCGCCGTGCGGACAACCTCTTCCGCCGGGGTGCTGGTCGCCACCGGGACGAACATGGATGGGAGCTACAGCGGCGAGGACTGCGCGGGGTACACGTCCACCGGCGTGGGCTCGGTGGAAGGCGGGCGCGCCGACGTGGGTACTCGCAACTGGACGCAGGGGTTCGGGATCGGCTGCGATCAGCCGATCCGCCTGTACTGCCTCGGCATCGACCACGCGACCCCGGTCAGCCCGTCGTCGGGCACCGCCCGCAGCGCGTTCCTGCTGTCCACGGCGTCGTTCAGCCACAACACCGGGCTCGCCGGGGCCGACGCGGCGTGCCAGGGCGAGGCGACCTCCAGTGGACTGTCCGGGACCTACCGAGCCTTGCTCGCATCGACGGGTTCCTCTCCGATCTCTCGGTTCCAAACCAGCGGCGCACCATGGGCGCGCGTGGACGGGGTCCTGCTCGCCTGGTCCGCAGAAGCGTTCGCCGTGGGTCAGTTCCTCGCCCCTCTCGAGGTCACCGCTGGCGGCATGCGCCCGCTGCCCGGCATGTTCGCCACCACCGGCACGGCCGCGCCGAGCACGGCGGGCGACGACACCACCACGTGTCAGGCCTGGACGCAGGCGTCGAGCACGACGGCGCGCGCGATCGCGAACACCAACTCCGTCGAGGTGTTCTCGACGCAGACCACCAACTGCGTCAATCCTTCGCAGCTGTACTGCCTCGAGCAGTGAGCGGCGCGCCGACGCTGTCCTGGAACGCGCGCCACGCTGGACACCGCTGCGTGAAGCGGCTGCAGGCGCCGGCACATGCCATCCCGTGGGAGGGCGCGGGATCGACCGTGTCGCCGAAACCGCGCGCCAGCATCGCGCCGGGGCACCCACACGATGTCAGGCGCCGCGCGTTACCACGCCGGGACGTGCCGCCGACCGCGCGTCCGCGGGCACCGTCGCCTCAGGTCCCCGGGACCACATCGCCCTACGCGGCAAGCCGCGCAGGGTTTCCACCGGGTAATCGAGACTGGTTCTCTCAGATGTCGAGGTTGCGGACGTTGAGCGCGTTCTGTTCGATGAACTCGCGTCGCGGCTCGACGAGATCGCCCATCAGCTTGGTGAAGATGCTGTCGGCCTCTTCCATCTCCTCGACCTTGACGCGCAACAGATTGCGGCGCGTGGGATCCATGGTGGTCTCCCACAGCTGCTCGGCGTTCATCTCGCCCAGGCCCTTGTAGCGCTGGAGCTGGAGACCCTTGCGGCCCTGCGCCTCGATCGTGGTGGCGATCTCGTCCCAGCCCTTGATCTCGAAGGCGTCGTCCTTGTCGTGGGACAGACTCATCGGCTCCACGAGCTGGCTCGTCAGCTCCTGCATGACCTTGCGCAGCTCGACGAACTCCGCCGACCGCACGAGGTCCGAGCTGATCGTGGTGTGGCGGCGGACGCCGTGGACGCCCGCGCCGTAGCGCATCTCCCACGTGCCGTGCTCGGGATCCTGCTTGTAGTCCGCGCCCGCCGAGGCGAGCTCGGGATACCGGCGCGACACCTCGGCCATCACCTTGGCCTCGATCAGCTCGAGCTTGTCGCGGTTCTTGAGATCGTCCTCGGACAGGCCGGCCTCGGCGAACTGGGCAACGATCCGGCCGTCGCCGCGCTTGTCGAGCTGGTTGCGCATGCGGCGCGCGTGGTAGATGCGCTTGACCACGGTGGCGAGGTCGTCGCCGGTCAGCGGGCCTCCGGAGGCGCGCGACAGGATCGCCTCCTTGCACACGCTGTCGAGGAGGAAGTCCTCGAGCGCCTGCTCGTTCTTGAGATACAGCTCGGTCTTGCCCTTCTTGACCTTGTAGAGCGGCGGCTGCGCGATGAACACGTTGCCGTTCTCGAACAGCTCGCCGAAGTGGCGGAAGAAGAACGTCAGCAGCAGGGTGCGGATGTGACTGCCGTCGACATCGGCGTCCGTCATGATGACGATCTTGTGGTAGCGGAGCTTCGTGATGTCCTTGTCGTCGCCGACGCTCGTGCCGAGTGCGGTGATCAAGGTCGTCAGCTCCTGCGACCCGAGCATCCGGTCGAACCGGACCTTCTCGACGTTGAGGATCTTGCCGCGCAGCGGGAGGATCGCCTGGAACGCGCGGCTGCGGCCCTGCTTGGCCGAGCCCCCGGCGGACTCACCCTCGACGATGAACAGCTCGGACTTGGTGGGGTCGCGCTCCTGGCAGTCAGCGAGCTTGCCCGGAAGGGACGACAGCTCGAGTACGCCCTTGCGCTGCACGAGCTCGCGCGCCTTGCGGGCCGCCTCACGGGCGCGCGCGGCGAGCTGCGCCTTCGTGATGATCGCGCGCGCTTCCTTCGGGTTCTGCTCGAGGTACGCGCCGAGCTTCTCGCTGACGACCGCCGACACCGCGGTGGCGACCTCGGACGAGACGAGCTTGTCCTTGGCCTGGTTCGAGTACTTCGGATCGCCGACCTTGATCGAGATCACGGCGGTCAGGCCCTCGCGCAGATCCTCGCCGGACAGCCCGGTCTTGGCGTCCTTGAGGAGCTTGTACTCGGTCGCGTAGTTGTTGATCGTCCGCGTCAGCGCCTGGCGGAAGCCGGTCAGGTGCGTCCCGCCATCGCGGTTCTTGATCGTGTTCGTGAAGCAGGTGGTCAGCTCGGAGTAGCTGTCGTTCCACTGGAGCGCGAGGTCGACCTGGCAGTCCGTGAGCGCGTCCTTGTGCTGGCCGGTGAACGAGATCACGTCGGAGATCGTGGTCTTGTTCAGGTTGAGGTCCGCGACGTAGTTCGCGATGCCGCCCGAGAACGCGTACTCGATGTGCCTGTCAGTGCGCTCGTCGTGGAGCGCGATCGTCAGGCCGCTGTTGAGGTACGCGAGCTCGCGCAGCTTCTGGGCGAGCGTGTCGAAGCTGAACTCGAGGACGTTCTTGAAGATCGTGGGATCCGGGTGGAACGTGACCTTGGTGCCTCGGCGATCGGTGACGCCGGTCTGCTTGAGCTCGATGGTCGGGATGCCGCAGGCGTACTCCTGGTAGTACACGCCGCCGTCGCGCCGGATCTCGAGCTTGAGCCAGTCCGACAGCGCGTTGACCGCGGACACACCGACGCCGTGTAGCCCGCCGGACACCTTGTAGCCGCCGCCGCCGAACTTGCCACCGGCGTGGAGCGAGGTCATCACGATCTCCGCCGCAGGCCGACCCTCGCTCGGGTGCATGGCGACCGGAATGCCGCGGCCGTTGTCATCGACCGTCACCGAGTTGTCGAAGTGGATGATGACGTCGATGCGGTTGCAGTGACCCGCGAGGTGCTCGTCGACCGAGTTGTCCACGACCTCGTGGACGAGGTGATGCAGGCCCGTCCCGTCATCGGTGTCGCCGATGTACATGCCGGGGCGCTTGCGAACGCCTTCCAGGCCCTTGAGGACTCCGATCGAGCTAGCGTCATAGCTCTCGTCGGAAGTCTGCGAACTCGTTGTGGGATCTGCCATCTCGGACCGGACTAGGTCGTACCACAGGACCCCCCGGCACACTAGCGTTCGGAAGGGGTTTGACGTGTATTCAACCCCCTGGCATCACTGGAGAATATGGCCGCCCTGGATGCGGTAATCGGCGCGGTCCCGCGTGAGGAGCACGTGGGTTCCCGCGGTGGTGGTGATGAAGCACTGGCCGGCGAGCGTCGCGAGGTGGTCGAACAGGTACTCGTTGCGGGACGGATCGAGCTCGCTCGACACGTCGTCGAGCAGCAGGATCGGCGGATCGCCGTGGGCCGCGCCGAGCACGCCGAGCTCCGCGGTCTTCCACGCCAGCATGATCGCGCGGAGCTGGCCCTGTGACGCGAAGCTGCCCGCCTCGCGACCCTCGATCTCGAGCACGACGTCGTCACGATGAGGCCCGAGCTGCGTCGACTGCGAGGCCAGATCGCGCGCCCGCCCCGCCAGCAGCCGGGCCTCGATGTCCTCCGCGCTCAGTCCGACCAGCTTCGACGCGTAGCGCGCCCCGGCGTGCAGCCCGGTGCGGGTGATGGCCGCGAACGCCGCGACCAGCGCTGGGCCCAGCACGTCGAGGAACCGCACGCGCGCGGCGACGATCTCGACGGCGAGCTGCGCGAGCTGGACGTCGTAGACCTCGAGCATCCCGTCCGCCTGACGGGCCCCGAGGGCGCCCTGCCCCACCTGCCGGAGCACGGTGTTGCGGGTGCGGAGGACCTTGTCGAAGTCGGTGGCCGTCGCGAGATAGCCCGGGACCAGGTTGAACACGCCGCGGTCGAGGAACCGACGACGATCTCCGGGTGAGCCGCGCGGCAACGCGAGGTCCTCGGGGGTGAACACGACGACGTTGAAGCCGCCGAAGTAGCGCGCCAGCGGGCGCACCGCCTTGCCATCGAGCCGGACCGTGCGCGAGCCCGGCACGAGGTCGACCTCGTAGACCCGGACCAGATCGTCCTTGAGCACCCGGGCTCCGAGCCGCGCCGCGGGTGCCTCGAATGCGACCAGGTCGGACAGCTTCGAGGTGCGGAACGACCGCAGCGTGGAGATCACGTAGATCGCCTCGAGCAGGTTGGTCTTGCCCTGCCCGTTGTCTCCGACGAACACGTTGAAGCGTTCGCGGGGCTCGAGCGTCAGTGGGTGAAGGTTCCGCACCCCCTCGGCGACCAGCGCGACGATCTTCATGAGAACTTCACGGGGAGCTCACGACGTTGCGCTCGCCGCGGCCCTGCTCGGGTCCGTCAATCCCACGGAGTTCCGCCTCGCCGTACGCGGCCCGCGGCGCAGGGTTTCCACCCCGGTTGAGGGACTGGTTCACAGTCTCTCAGGTCCACGGGGCTAAGCCCCGCCCTACGCGGCACGCCGCGCAGGGTTTCCACCCCGGTTGAGGGACTGGTTCACAGTCTCTCAGATGCGCATCGGCATGACGACGCCGAGGTAGTCATCGCCGGTCAGCGGCTTGATCAGGCCCGGGTCGAGTTCGCCACCGAGCGACAGGGTGACCTGGTCGCACACCATCTGGCCGAGCAACTCGACGACGTACTTCGGGTTGAACCCGATCGAGATCGGCTCGCCGTCGTACTCGGAGTCCATCTCCTCGCGAACGTCGCCGAGGTCGGGGTTGTCGCTGGTGATGGTCACGCCGTCCTTGGTCGCCGAGACCTTCACGCCGCGGGTGTCCGAGGACATCAGCTGCGCGCGGCGCAGCGCATCGATGAACCGCACGCGGTCGACCGTGATGACGCGCTTGTGGTCCTTCGGGATGACCTGCTCGTACGGCGGAAACTGCGCGTCGATGAGCTTCACCGCGATCGCGATGTCGTCCTGCACCAGGAACAGGTGCGGGGTCTTGATCGCGAGCTTGCACGACGGGCTGCCGTCGAGGACCTTGCGCATCTCGAGCAGGCCCTTCTTCGGGATGATCACCCCGGCTGACAGCTTGGGACCCTCGGCCAGCACGCGCTCGACCTTGCTCAGGCGGTGGCCGTCCGTCGACACCATGCGGGCCCGGATGCCGTCGCACTCGAAGAACACGCCGTTCAGGTGGAACCGCGTCTCGTCGTTGCAGACGCTGAACAGGGTGCGCTCGATCATCTCCCGGAGGACCGTGCTGTCGAGGGTGGCGTACGTGGCCTCGCGGTGGTCCGGGATCTTCGGGAAGTCGCGGTCCGGCATGCCGACGATCTTGTACGTGACCTTGCCGCTCTTGATCTCGGCCCAGTGGTTGTCGGCCTTCTTGAGCGTGATCTCGTCGCCCGGCGCGTTCGCGATCAGCTCGTAGAGGTTCTTCGCCCCGAGGGTGATGCCACCCTCGCTGGCGTTCACGCTTTTGAGTTCCGCTGTCAGCGAGACGTTGAGATCGGTCGCGGCCACCAGGAGCTGGTTCGTGCCCTGGGTGCGCAGCAGCACGTTCGCGAGCATCGGCATCGTGCTCTTGCGATCGGCGATGCCCTGCGCGAGGCGCAGCCCGCGGAGGAACTCGTTCTTTGCGATGCGGAACTCCATGTCACCCTCGGCCTTCGTGTCGTCTGCGGTCTGTCTTCGAGGAGCGCTGGCGCCTCTCTGGATCTGTTAAGCAAGAATAGATCTTTTAGTAGCAGTAAGAAGTAGGTCCTGTGGACGGTGTGGGTAACTCGGCAACCCCTGGAAACCGAGCGACAATCTCAGGTCGGCGTGCGATGCGCAACGTGGGCGTCCCGCGGTGGATGGCATGCAGGTGACTTGTGGACAACCGAGGGGGCGGGATCTCCCCACCAGTAGTCCACAGCTGGCAGCACAGGGTTGACCACAGGCATGGGCGTGGTTCCTAGCGGTGGATCTGCTGCTCGATCGCGTGGAGCTCGGCGCGCAGGGACGCATCGTCCTTGAGCTTCTCCTGGATCTTCTGGACGGCCGAGATGACGGTCGTGTGGTGCTTGCCGCCGAACGCCCGCGCGATGTCGGGGTAGCTGTCCTTGGTGTTGTGGCGCGAGATGTACATCGCCACGGCGCGCGGCGTGGACACGCTCTTGTGGCGGCGCTCGCTCTTGATGTCCGCCGGCTTGAGGCCGTAGTAGCTCGCCACGACCTTGATGATGGCGTCGACGGTCAGGATCTCGCGAGGGCGCGCGATCGCGGCGCCCAGCGTCTCGTGAGCGAACTCGAGGTCGATGCGGCGCTTGGACAGCGACGCGTAGGCGGCGAGCCGGATCAGCGCTCCCTCGAGCTCGCGGACGTTGCTCTTGATGGCGGATGCGATGTAGAGGGCAACGTCGTCCGGCAGGTGCACGGACTCGACGGCGGCCTTCTTGCGGAGGATCGCGATCCGGACCTCGAGCTCGGGCGGCTCGATGTCGGCGAGCAGGCCCCAGGCGAACCGGGTGCGCAGGCGATCCGCGATGTCCGAGATCTCGTGCGGCTTGCGGTCGGCGGTCAGGACGATCTGCTTGTGGCACTCGTGGAGGGCGTTGAACGTGTGGAAGAACTCGTCCTGCGTCCCTTCCTTGCCGGCGAGGAACTGGACGTCGTCGATCAGCAGCACGTCGATGCCCTCGCGGTAGTTGCGGCGGAACTCGTGCATCTTGCCGGTGCGGATCGCCTGGATGTACTCGTTCATGAACCGCTCGCTCGACAGGTAGACGATGCGAGCGTCGGGGCGGTTGAGCAGCTGCTGGTGGCCGATCGCGTGGAGCAGGTGGGTCTTGCCGAGACCGACGCCACCGCACACGAACACCGGGTTGTACTTGGGCGGGTAGCTCGAGGCGGCCGCCTGCGAGGCCGCGAATGCGAGCTGGTTCGAGGGCCCGGCCACGAACGTGTCGAACGTGTAGCGGGGATTGAGGGTCGCGGCCTCGGGGGCGCGGATGATGTCCTCGTCCCGCTCCACTGGCGCGCGGTAGCCGTGCTGGGGGAGGCTGTCGGGTCCGGAGGACTCGACCCGGATCGGCAGCGGGGTCGCCTCGGCCGGCGGGGGCGGTGGGCGATCATCCGGGCGGTCAGGCTCGAACTCCACCCGGACCGGATCGTGGCCGAGGTCCCGGAGCTCCTGGAGCAGGGTGGACACGAAGTTGTTCTCGAACCACAGCCGGACGTAGCTGTTGGGGGCGCGCAACCGGAGCGTCCCCCCCGCGAACGAGCTCAGCTCGATCGGGGCCAGCCACATGTCGTAATTTTGCGGAGAGATCCTCGACTTCAGCCGCCCTACGGCCTCGGACCACAGGAGCTGCTCGGTCAGGCTGGTAGAATCAGGACTTTGTCCTGCAAAATAATGCATTTGTGGTTCGTTCGTCACAGACAACGGGAGACCTATCCAGAGCTTATCCACAGGGACGTCTGGTGCTCTCCCGCGGCCAACCCTTCAGGGTTTATCCACAGGCGAGGAAGACTCGAGGTGGTAGCAGTTTCCGTTTTGGGTCTGCAAGCCGAAAATGCCGTCAAGTCGACTCCGGATCGAGCACCGCGCCGCCGGAGGATCGAGGGGGATCACCGTCGGACACGGGAGTGGCGCGCGGGGAGATCTACTCCGGACTCCAACAAGCGGTCCACGGGGCCGTCCACTCCGGACTCCACCGGCGGTTCGAGGAGGGCGCTGTGCCTGTGGACGGCGTGCATCCTTGACTTCGAGGCCCCGCTTGAGTATCGATCGCCCTCCGCGAACAGCCTCGGTGTCGTTCCACCCGCGTGACGGGTGGCCATGGCGCCGGAATCAGTCTCTGGAGAGCAACCGTGTCGAAGCGTACCTACCAGCCGCACAACAAGAGCCGCAAGCGCACCCACGGCTACCGCGCCCGCAAGAAGACCCGTGGTGGCCGTGAGGTGCTTCGTCGTCGTCGCGCCAAGGGGCGCAAGCGCCTCTCGGTGACCACCGCGAAGAAGTGAGTCGTGGCCGGCCGCGCTCCCCAGGGGATCTCCAAGGAGATGCGGCTGCGGCAGCGCGCCGAGTTCGTGGTCGTCCAGTCGGAGGGCCAGAAGGTGCACGGTCGCCACGTCCTCGCGATCGCGCGCAGGCGGTCATCCCCGGACCTGAACGGCAGGCTCGGGCTGACTGTCACCAAGAAGGTCGGCAACTCGCCGGCGCGAAATCGAATCCGGCGCATGCTGCGAGAGTGGCTGCGCCTGCACGGCTGGGTGCCGAAGGGCTGGGACGTCGTCCTGGTTGCCAAGGACTCGTCGGCGCGGCAGCTTCACCCGGATGACTTCGAGGCTGACTTGACGCGCATCCAGCGGCACTTCTCGTGACCACCCTCGCCCGCTCGATTCACCGCCTGCTCGTGGCACTCGTCCTGCTGCCGGTCGTGTTCTATCGCCGCGTGCTGTCGCCGCTCAAGGGCGCGCCGAGCTGCATCTACCTGCCGACCTGCTCGGCATATGTGCTCGAGGCGGTGCAGACCCGCGGGATCGTCGTCGGCCTGGCGCTCTCGGTGGGCCGCCTGCTCCGCTGCAACCCGCTGTTCCACGGCGGTTATCACCCGGTTCCGGGCGCGCATCCGTGTGCGCAAGACCACGGACATACGTCGCTCGGCATCGCGCGGAGCCAGGAGCAGCACTGATGCAGGATCAAGGGAAGCGGCTGATGCTGGCGGTCGCGCTGGCGCTCGGCGTGATGCTGGTGTGGAACATGGTGTTCTCGCCGGACAAGAAGCCGCCGCCGCCGCCCGCGGGGACCACCACCACCGCCAGCGGCGTCACCGTCGGGCCCGCCGTCGCGACCTCGCTGGTCGGCGTCGCGCTCGATCCCGCGCTCGCGCCCGCGCGCGCCACCCAGCCCGCCTCGTACGAGTCGAACGTGGTGCTCACGCACCCGAAGTTCGTCGCCACGTTCTCGCCGCGCGGGGGCAACCTGGTGTCGTTCAAGCTGTCCGACAAGCGCTACCAGGGCCGGGCCGAGAAGAGCGCGCACCCCGACGGTGAGCTGCTCGGTCAGATCGAGGGCGCGGACGCGTTCCGTGGCACGTTCGGTGTCAACTTCGCCGCCTCGACCTACGTCCTGCCCGCGGACGCGGTGTGGACAGGCAAGAAGATCTCGGACACCCAGGTCGAGTACGAGATCTCGACCGACACCCTCGAGGTGACCAAGACGTTCACGATCGTCCCCGAGGTCTACCTCGTGAAGCTCGAGGTCGCGGCGACGGTCAAGGTGCCGGCCGGCAAGGTCGCGCACCAGACGCTCGCGGTGTCGGTGTTCGCGCGCCAGGATCCCGCTCGTATCGAGGGCGCCAAGGGCCAGGGCGACCCGCGCTCGTGGGTGTCGTCGACGCTCGTGGGTGAGGACATCCGCCAGACCTCGGTCAACGACGTGATCAAGGCGCCACGCATGGAGCACGGCATCACGTGGTCCGGCTTCGAGCACCCCTACCTGCTCGCCGCCTACGCGCCGAGCACCGACGCCAAGGCCCCGGTCGACAAGTGGACCTACGTCGAGGCCGGCGCCGCGGGGCTGATGCGGACGGACCTCGAGTTCCCGGCCGTCAACCTCGAGGCCGGCGCCACCACGATCACCCACAAGGTGGTCGGCTACCTCGGCCCGAAGAACTTCAAGACCCTCGAGGCCGCGGACGAGAACTCCGGCTTCAACACCAACTTCCGCCACACCGTCGACCTCGGCTGGTTCGCCTTCATCGGCAAGCCCCTGCTGTGGCTCCTCCTCGAGTTCTACGCCGCGTTCGGCAACTGGGGCATCGCGATCATCCTGCTGACGTTCCTGGTCAAGGCCGCGACCATCTACTGGACCACCAAGTCGATGCGCTCGATGAAGGCGATGGCCTCCCTCGCGCCGCAGATGAAGGTCCTGCAGGAGAAGTACAAGGACGACAAGCAGCGCCAGCAGGTCGAGACCATGGCGCTCTACAAGACGCACGGGGTCAACCCGATCGCGGGCTGCCTGCCGATCCTGCTGCAGATGCCGATCTGGCTGGCGCTGTACCGGATGCTGTCCTCGGCCGGCGAGCTCTACCAGCAGCCGTTCATCGGCGGCTGGATCGACGACCTGACCTCGACGGATCCGTTCTACGTCCTGCCGTTCATCCTGCTGATCACGATGTTCGCCCAGGCGCGGCTGACGCCCGCCACCGGGGACTCGATGCAGCAGAAGATGATGCAGTACGGCATGCCGCTGATGTTCGGCGTGATGGCGTTCTTCTTCCCGGCCGGCCTCACCCTCTACATCTTCACGAACACGGTCCTGAGTGCGCTGCACTCGGTCTACATGAACAAGTTCGACAAGCAGAGCCTCGCCCTCGTCGAGAAGATGAAGGCTGCGAGCGCCGTCGCGACCGGTGGCAAGGCGAGCGGCAAGCCCGCGGCCAAGCCCGTGATCGACGTGGCGTCCAGCGAGGCCAACAGTGACGATGACGATGGGGACGACTCCGCGACTGCGGACGGGTCCTCGTCGTCCTCCGCGGCGCGCCCGCGCAACAACAACAAGCGCAACACCAAGAAGAAGCGCCGCTAGGCCTGGAGGCTTTTGTGACCGAATCAGCTGCTGCCACGACCGACCGTGAGGATCTCGCCGAGAAGGCGAGTGAGTTCCTGCTGGGTGTCCTCGAGCGCATGGGGATCACCGCCGACATCGACATCAAGGACGACAACGATCGCACCACCCTCGAGATCCAGACCAAGGATACCGAGACCGTGATCGGCCGCCGCGGCGTCGTGATGGACGCCCTCCAGCACATGGTCAACAAGGTCGTCTACCGCGACCGCCGCGACGAGAAGACCAAGCCGCTGATCATCGACGCGGGCGGGTTCCGCGACAAGCAGATCGAGCGGCTGCGCACCCTCGGCCAGCGGATGGCCGAGAAGTGCCTGCAGACCAAGCAGATCGTCGAGCTGCAGCCGATGACGGCGCACGACCGGCGCATCGTGCACATGGCGATCTCCGAGATCGCCGGCCTGACGACCCGCAGCGAGGGCGAGGGTGAGGATCGGCACATCCTCATCGTCCCCGTCGCCGCGGAGTGAACGACGACGACACGATCGTCGCGATCGCGACGGCGTCGGGCCCCGCGGGGATCGGCGTCGTTCGCCTGAGCGGCCCGGCGGCGATCGCGATCGCCGCTGACGCCCTCGGCATGGCCCCTGCCCAATTGGATCGCTCGGTCCGGCTCGGGTGGGTGCGCGACCGCTCGGGCCACCGGATCGACCAGGTGCTGGCGTTCGCGATGCGCGCGCCCGCCTCCTTCACCGGTGAGGACGTCGCCGAGCTGCAGGGCCATGGCGGCTCGCACAACCTCGGGCAGCTGCTCGCCGCGGTGGTGGATCGCGGCGCGCGCGTGGCGGAGCCGGGCGAGTTCACGCGGCGCGCAGTCGCCCACGGCAAGCTCGACCTGCTGCGCGCGGAGGCGCTGCTCGAGGTCATCCACGCTGGCAGCGAGCGGGCGTGGCGGCTGGCCCAGCACAACCTCGGCGGTCAGCTCGGCGAGGAGGTCGGTCGGATCGAGCAGCGGGCGCTCGCCCTGCTCGCCGAGGTCGAAGGGCGGATCGACTTTCCCGAGGACGATCTCGCGGCGTCGGATCTGGCGTGGCTCGGCGCGGAGATCGCGGCGTTGCACGTGGCGTGTGCACGGCTCGCGACCGGGTTTCGCCACGGGCGGGCGATCAGCCACGGCATCACGGTCGCGCTGGTCGGGCCGGTCAATGTCGGCAAGTCATCGCTGCTCAACGCCCTGGTCGGCACCGAGCGTGCGCTGGTCGCGGCCCAGCCCGGGACCACCCGGGACTGGCTCGAGGTGCGGGACGTGTGGGACGGCATCGCGGTCACCCTGGTTGACACCGCGGGCCTTCGGGCGACCGACGATCCCGTCGAGCGGCGCGGTATCGAGCTCGGCGAGGAGCGGGTGCGCGCGGCCGATGTGGTCCTCGTGGTCAACGATGGGGCGTCGCCGTGGGACGACGGCGCGCGCTACGGGGCGCGGGCGCTGGTGGTGCGCAGCAAGGCGGACCTCGCGGGCTGTGCGGAGGCGCCCTCCCCTGCCCGGGCGATGTCGGCGAGGACGGTCGCGGGCGGCGAGCGCGCTGGCGGTGGTGGTGGTGGGTCCTCTGCCCGGGCGACGTCGGCGAGGACGGTCGCTGGCGGCGAGCGCGCTGGTGGTGGTGGTGGTGGTGGTGGGTCGCCTGCCCTGGCGACGCCGGCGAGGACGGCCGCGGGCGGCGAGGGCGCTGGCGGTGGTGGGTCGCCTGCCCGGGCGGCGTCTTCGGGGATGGGCGCTGGCGGCGAGGGCGCCGGCGGTGGTGGGCCCCCTGCCCGGGCGACGTCTTCGAGGATGGGCGCTGGCGGCGAGGGCGCTGGCGGTGGTGGGTCGCCTGCCCGGGCGACGTCTTCGAGGATGGGCGCTGGCGGCGAGGGCGCTGGCGGTGGTGGGTCGCCTGCCCTGGCGACGCCGGCGAGGACGGACGCTGGCGGCGAGGGCGCGGGCGGTGGTGGGTCGCCTGCCCTGGCGACGCCGGCGAGGACGGACGCTGGCGGCGAGGGCGCGGTGGTGGCGGTGGTGGGTCGCCTGCCCTGGCGACGCCGGCGAGGACGGACGCTGGCGGCGAGGGCGCTGGCGGTGGTGGGTCGCCTGCCCTGGCGACGTCGGCGAGGACGGACGCTGGCGGCGAGGGCGCTGACGGTGGTGGGTCGCCTGCCCTGGCGACGTCGGCGACGACGGGCGCGGGCCTGGCCGGGCTGCGGCACGCGGTGCTTGCGGCGGCGGGCGTCGCCGATCGCGAGGGCAGCGAGCAGCCCCTGGTGACGACGGCGCGGCAGCACGGGCTCGCGGCACAGGCCGCGGAGGCGTTCACCGCCGCGGGCGCGGTGATGGCGGGTGGGCGTCCGCCCGAGGTGCTTGCCGTCGAGCTGCGCACCGGCGCGCAGGCGCTCGCGCAGTTGCGGGGGCTCGAGGTCGGCGAGCGCGTCCTCGACGAGGTGTTCGCGCGGTTCTGCATCGGCAAGTGACCGCCCCGGCACTATAGTCCGCGGGCCGATGGGCCTCGACGAAGATGTCCGTGCCGAGCTGAGTGCGCTCGAGGCGAGCCACCGGCTGCGTACGCCGCGCGTCGTGGATGGCGTCGTTGGCGCGATCATCACGCTCGACGGCGCGACGGTCCTCAACCTGTCGTCGAACGACTACCTCGGCCTCGCGGCGGATCCGCGGGTCGCGCGGGCTGCGATCGCGGCTCTGGAGCAGCACGGTACCGGCGCGGGCGCCTCGCGGCTGGTCACCGGCACCCACCGGCTCCACGAGGCGCTCGAGGTCGCGGTCGCGGACTGGATGCAGACACCGGCGGCGCGGCTGTTCAGCTCGGGCTACGCGGCCAACCTCGGTGTTCTGACGACCTTGCTGCGCCCGGGCGACGTGGTGTTCTCCGACGCGCTCAACCACGCGAGCATCATCGACGGCTGCCGGCTATCGCGCGCGGAGATCGTCGTCTATCCGCACGGCGACGTCGCGGGGCTCGCGGCGGGACTCGCGCGGCGCGCGGGTGGGCGGCAGATCGTGGTCACGGAGTCGCTGTTCTCGATGGATGGAGACATCGTCGACGTGGCGGCGCTCGCGCGGGTCAGCCGCGCCGCTGGCGCCGTGTTGATCGTGGACGAGGCTCACGCGGTCGGCTGCCACGGGGTCGAGGGGCGGGGCGTGTGCGCCGAGGCCGGCGTGGTCCCCGACGTCCTCGTCGGAACTTTCGGCAAGGCGCTGGGCACGTACGGCGCGTTCGCCGCCTGCTCGGCGGACCTCGCGGCGCTGCTGTGGAACCGCGCGCGCTCGTTCGTGTTCTCGACGGCGCTGCCACCGAGCGTGGCAGCCGCGACGCTGGCGGCACTCGCGATCGTGCGCAGCGGTGAGGGCGACGAGCGCCGGTCCGTGGTCGCGGGGCATGCGCGGCGGCTGCGCGCTCGGGTGCCGGATGCCGGCGGGGCGCCGACCAGCGCGATTGCCCCGATCCTCGTCGGAGACGACCGAGAGGTCATGCGGCGGACCGCGGACCTGCTCGCAGCGGGTGTGTTCGTCCAGGGTATCCGGCCGCCGACGGTCCCGGCGGGGACGGCGCGGCTGCGGGTCAGCCTGTCGGCCGCGCTCGCGCCGGACCAGGTCGAGCGGGCCTCTGACCTGCTGTGTAACGCCGGGCGTCCATGAACAACGTGAATGATCTCGAAGCACTGGACCGCCAGGTCACGTGGCATCCGTTCACCCAGATGCAGGAGTGGTCACCGCTGGTGATCGGCGGCGGGGAGGGCAGCTACCTGATCGACACCGCCGGGAACCGCTATCTCGATGGCGTGAGCTCGCTGTGGTGCAACGTACACGGCCACCGGCAGCCGCGACTGGACCGCGCACTCGCGGCGCAGCTCGAGCGGATCGCGCATTCGACCTTCCTCGGCCTGTCCCACGAGCCGGGCGTGCGGCTGTCGGCGGCGCTGGTCGAGGTCGCTCCTGCCGGGCTGACCCGCGTGTTCTTCTCGGACTCGGGCTCGACCGCCGTCGAGATCGCGCTCAAGCAGTCGTTCCAGTACTGGAAACTCGTTGGACGGCCAACGAAGCAGCGGTTCCTGCGGATGGGTGAGGCCTATCACGGTGACACTCTCGGTGCGGTGGGCGTCGGCGGTATCGACCTGTTCCACCGGGTGTTCGGTCCGCTCCTCGTACAGAGCATCGCGATCCCGTCTCCGGCTGGAACCGACGGGGACGTGGCGCTCGCACGGATCGAGCACGAGTTGACCGCCGGCGCTGATCAGATCGCCGCGCTGGTGATCGAGCCGTTGATCCAGGGTGCGGCCGGCATGCTGGTCCATCCTCGCGGTTTCCTGGCGGCCGCCGCGGCGCTGTGTAAACGGTTTGAGGTCCAACTGATTGTCGACGAGGTCGCGACCGGTTTCGGGCGGACGGGGACGCTGTTTGCCTGCGAGCAGGAGGGCGTTGAGCCGGATTTCTTGTGCCTCGCCAAGGGCATCTCCGGCGGCTATCTGCCGCTGGCCGCCACGCTGTCTACAGAGACGATATTCCAGGCGTTTCTCGGCCGACGTGCCGATCTCCGGCAGTTCTTCCACGGCCACACCTACACCGCCAATCCGCTCGCATGCGCGGTCGGACTCGAGTCGCTCGCGCTGCTGCGCGAGGAGACCCTGCCCAATGCACAGCGCCGGATCCCGGAGATGTCGGCCTCCCTCGACCGGCTGCGGCAGCAACCCGGCGTGAAGGACGTCCGCCAGTGCGGAATGATGGCCGGGATCGAGCTCGAGGCGGTGGCGGGCAGGGCGCTGGGCGTGGAGGTGTGCGACCGAATCCGCGCTCACGGCGTGATCCTGCGTCCGCTCGGAGACGTCCTGGTCTGGATGCCGCCGCTGAGCCTGTCGTCATCGGAGCTCACGGATCTCGAGTCGGCGACCAGCCTGGCGATCCGCGAGACCCTCGCGTGAAGGGCTACTTCATCACCGGGACGGATACGGGCGTTGGCAAGACCTTCGTGGCCTCGGCGCTGGCGCGACGATCGCGCGCGCTCGGTCATCGGGTGTTCGCGTTCAAGCCGATCGAGAGCGGCTGCGAGGTACTCGACAACCGGCGGATCGGCAGCGACCAGGAGCGGCTCGCGCTCGCAGCCGGGGACTGGCAGCAGGGCGACCTCCGGGGTGTGTACAAGTTCCAGCTTCCGGCGGCGCCACTGGTGGCCGCGGAAGCCGAGGGCGCCACGGTCGATCTCGGGCTGGTCGCGAAGACGTTTGCGGCTGGTGCCGGGCAGGCGGACCGGGTCCTGGTCGAGGGGGCGGGGGGCTGGCGGGTTCCGCTCACGCGCTCGGAGGATACCGGCGCCCTGGCTCGACTGACCGGGCTGCCATTGATCGTCGTCGCCCGCGCGACGCTCGGCACCATCAACCACTCCCTGCTGACCCTCGAGGCGATCGAGCGGGATGGGCTGTCGGTCGCGCTCCTCGTTCTGTCCCGTCATCCCGGCGATGATCCCGAGTTTGCGCAGAACAACGCGGACCAGATTCGGTTGCGCTGGCCGGGCAGCGTGCTCGTGTTCTCTCAGATCGAAACTGTTCTCGATCCATTCCTGGTCTGAGTCCCAGGTCCGAGTCCAGGGGCTGGGTGTTCCACGTGGAACATGGTGAAGCGGTTGTGGAGGGCCAGGACGGTCCACGCGGAACATGCCGAAGCCATAGCGGAGGGCCAGGACGGTCCACGTGGAACCAGCCGCATCCCGCGCTGGGCGGCTGGGATGTTCCTCGTGCAACCTGAGTCTCCCGCGCGGCGCTGAACAGGCAACGCAGGAGCCACGAGACAGGGTCGGTTCGCAGCTGGGATGGGTTGCGGCGCGACGACCCGACGATCTACCGGGCGACCTCGGGGCTTCAGCGGCGGCCTACGCCGGATCCACCCGGCGGCGGGATATTGCTCCAGCCCGGTTCCGACGGTCGCCGCGTGCTCGGCCGCGTCAAGGATTCGCTCGCGTGCCGCGAGCCGGCGGTGTCGCCCTTGACTCGTCCTCCGCGCGCTGGAAACGTGCTCGGTACGGGTTGCGATGGGGCGGACTGAGGTTGCCACGTGGCAATCGCCAGCGTGCACACGTGGTCAGCGGTGGATCTCATCGAGGCCGCCGAATGGATCTCAGTTATCCCGCCGCCGAAGGCTGGGCGTCGGAGGTGGGGAGGGATGAGGCAGAGCGGAGGAGGTGGGGAGGGATGAGGCAGAGCGGAGGAGGTGGGGAGGGATGAGGCAGAGCGGAGGAGGTGGGGAGGGATGAGGCAGAGCGGAGGAGGTGGGGAGGGATGAGGCAGAGCGGAGGAGGTGGGGAGGGATGAGGCAGAGCGGAGGAGGTGGGGAGGGATGAGGCAGAGCGGAGGAGGTGGGGAGGGATGAGGCAGAGCGGAGGAGGTGGGGAGGGATGAGGCAGAGCGGAGGAGGTGGGGAGGGATGAGGCAGAGCGGAGGAGGTGGGGAGGGATGAGGCAGAGCGGAGGAGGTGGGGAGGGATGAGGCAGAGCGGAGGACGTGGGGAGGGATGAGGCAGGGCGTCGGGCCTGGGAGCGCGGCCGCCGGGCGAGATTCTCTGCGTCAGGTTCGGCGTCCAGAGCTCTCCAACATGGAGTCGGAAGGAGGGTCGGACTGGGCGCCCATGGTTGGAGATGCCGCCACGCGTGCCTCCACGTCGATACAACGAGCATCGAGAACGGCAGTTCGCCGGCGTTGCCCGATTTCATGTATCGACCGCCTGCGATGAGGGTTTCCGGCTTGGCGCGTCTGCCGACGACGTTCCACGTGAAACCTCGGGCGGTGTGCAACGGCTTCGGCGGATGCCAGAACAGGCAGATTCTGCTCATGCCGCTCAGCCCTGCCGCCAGAAGAAGCCAGGCACCGCCCGACGTGAACGCGTCCGCATCGGGTGAAAATCGACGCCTGCCGCGACAGGCCGAGCTGGCCTCGGACGCGGAGATCTTCTATCCAACGAGCTGCACACCGGCCTGATAGTTCCACGTGGAACCCCACCGGCATTGATCGCGCGCTCGAGTTATCCACTCCAGACCCACAGGCCACTTCGATCCACGATGACCATCCCATCGCGCCCGGAATAGACCAGGCGGTCGTCGATAGAACCCTATGGATACTTGGGTTCTCGATGCCCCACCGAAACCCCGGAGTCGGGCGCCTGCGCGGTGGAACCGTGGTTTATCCACCGTTCATCCACAGGCCTTACGAGCACGCCGGTTGGGTCAGCTCGACACCAGGACGAGCCCGTATCCATGGTGACCCTCGATGGGGCGGGTGGTCGGAGGCCACCGGGATGAGAGTTGGGGTGTGGCCGGGGTGGACGTCGAGGGGTACGGGCACGGTGGCCGGGTCCGGCCGTGCGGCCGGGGTGGACGTCGAGGGGTACGGGCACGGTGGCCGGATGTGGCCAGGCGGCTGGGGCGGCCAGGTCCGCCGGGCGGCTGGGGCGGCCAGGTTGGCCGGGCGGCTGGTGTGGCCGGGCGGCCAGGTTGGCCGGGGTGACCAGCCGGCTGGGGCGACCATGTTGGCCGGGACTGGGCGGGCGGCCGTGGCGGCCGCGGTGGGCAGGTTGGTCGGGTGTCCCAGGACGACCGGGAGCAGCGGTGAGGCCGGTGAGGCCGGTGAGGCCGGTGAGGCCGGTGAGGCCGGTGAGGCCGGTGAGGCCGGTGAAGCCGGTGAGGCCGGTGAAGCCGGTGAAGCCGGCGAGGCTGGTGAGGCCGGTGAAGCTGGTGAGGCCGGTGAAGCCGGTGAGTGGCCGGGGAGTGCGGGGCGGCCGGGAAGTGCGGGGCGGCCGGGGAGTGACCGGGGCGTGAGCGGGGCGGCCAGGGTGGCCGGGCGGCCGGGGAGGTCGGGGCGGTCGGGGAGTGGCCCGGCTGGCCCGGCTGGCCCGGCTGGCCCGAGGCGGTCGGGAGGCCGGGGCGGCCGGGCGATGGGAGCGGCGGGCGGCCGGGCGATGCCGAGCGATCAGAGAAGCGTGGGGCCGGGAGCGGCGTGGGGCCGGGAGCGGCGTGGGGCCGGGAGCGGCGTGGGGCTGGGAGCGGCCGCCAGAGGCGGAGCGCTGGAGTGCTGGAGTGCTGGGCGTGGCGCGGCGTGGCGAGGGGCGGAGGGGTGGAGGTGTGGAGGGGTGGAGCGCAGGGCGGAGCGGCGTGCAGGGCGGAGCCCAGGGCGGAGCGGAGGACAGTGCAGGGCGGCACGGCGTGCAGGGCGGCGTGCAGGGCGGCGCGGCGTGCAGGGCGGCGCGGCGTGCAGGGCGGCGCGGCGTGCAGGGCGGCGCGGCGTGCAGGGCGGCGCGGCGTGCAGGGCGGCGCGGCGTGCAGGGCGGCGCGGCGTGCAGGGCGGCGCGGCGTGCAGGGCGGCGCGGCGTGCAGGGCGGCGCGGCGTGCAGGGCGGCGCGGCGTGCAGGGCGGCGCGGCGTGCAGGGCGGCGCGGCGTGCAGGGCGGCGCGGCGTGCAGGGCGGCGCGGCGTGCAGGGCGGCGCGGCGTGCAGGGCGGCGCGGCGTGCAGGGCGGCGCGGCGTGCAGGGCGGCGCGGCGTGCAGGGCGGCGCGGCGTGCAGGGCGGCGCGGCGTGCAGGGCGGCGCGGCGTGCAGGGCGGCGCGGCGTGCAGGGCGGCGCGGCGTGCAGGGCGGCGCGGCGTGCAGGGCGGCGCGGCGTGCAGGGCGGCGCGGCGTGCAGGGCGGCGCGGCGTGCAGGGCGGCGCGGCGTGCAGGGCGGCGCGGCGTGCAGGGCGGCGCGGCGTGCAGGGCGGCGCGGCGTGCAGGGCGGCGCGGCGTGCAGGGCGGCGCGGCGTGCAGGGCGGCGCGGCGTGCAGGGCGGCGCGGCGTGCAGGGCGGCGCGGCGTGGAGGGCGGCGCGGCGTGGAGGGCGGCGCGCAGGGCGGCGCGGAGCGGCGGCAGGGCGGAGCGGCGGGCAGGGCGGCGCGGCGTGGAGGGCGGCGCGGCGTGGAGGGCGGCGCGGCGTGGAGGGCGGCGCGGCCGGGGCAAGGCCGGGCCGTCGGGGCAGGCGCGGCGTGGAGGGCGGCGCGGCGTGTCCGGGGCAAGGCGCGGGCGCGTCGGGCGGAAGGCGGCGTGAAGGCCGGGCTGTCGCGGGGAAGGCCGGCGCGTCGGGGGAGGGCGGCGCGAAGGCCGGGCGTCCGGGGAAGGGCGGCGCGGTCGTGGAGGGCGGCGCGGCGTGGAGGGCGGCGCGGTCTGGGGAGGGCGGCGCGGCGTGGAGGGCGGCGCGGCGTGGAGGGCGGCGCGGCGCTGGGGAGCGGCGCGTGAAGGCCGGGCGGCGCGGCGTGGAGGGCGGCGCCGTCGAGGAGGGCGCGGGCCGTGTGGGGAACGCGGCGTGAAGGGCGGGCGCGTCTGGGGAAGGCCGTGAAGCGCTGGGCCATCTGGACGGAGAGGCAGTGAAGGCCGGGCTGGTCCGGGGCAAGGCCGGGCGGTCTGGGGAAGGCCGTGAAGGCCGGGCTGTCTGGGGAAGGCCGGTGCCGTCGGGGGGAGGCCGCGAAGGCCGGGCTGTCCGGGGAAGGCCGGGCGGTCTGGGGAAGGCCGTGAAGGCCGGGCGGTCTGGGGAAAGTCGTGAAGGCCGGGCTGTCTGGGGAAGGCCGGGCCGTCTGAGGAAGGCCGGGCCGTCTGGGGAAGGCCGTGAAGGCCGGGCGGTCTGGGGAAGGCCCTGGAGACCGGGTCTGAGGAAGGCCGGGCCGTCTGGGGAAGGCCCTGAAGACCGGGCGGTCTGAGGAAGGCCGCGAAGGCTGGGCCGTCTGGGGAAGGCCCTGAAGGCCGGGCGGTCTGAGGAAGGCCGGGCGGTCTGGGGGATGCCGTGAAGGCCGGGCGGTCTGGGGGATGCCGTGAAGGCCGGGCGGTCTGGGGGATGCCGTGAAGGCCGGGCTGTCCGGTGCAGGCCGGGCTGTCCGGGGAAGGTCGGACCGTCTGGGGCAGGCCGTGAAGGCCGGGCGGTCTGGGGCAGGGCGGGGCGGATGGGACCGGAAGCGGGTGGGCAGAAGGCCCATCCGTTGAATGCTGGGGGACGGAGACGGGCTCGGGGCCGGAGGCGCCTGGGCGACTCGAAGGGAGGTGAACGCGGGGCCGGACGCGGCTGGGTGGGTAGGGGGAGATGGACGCAGGACTGGGGTCGGACGCGGTTGGGAGCCTCGGGGCTGGAAGCGGGGACGGAGACGGAGAGGGGGACGCGCGCAGGCGGGGTTGGCCCCGATGTTCCACGTGGAACACCGCACCCGATCCGCGATTTGATCGGACCAGGTTCCACGCCCGGAGCGCCCCGTGCGTAGCCCCGGCGTAGCCCCCGGCGTAGCCCTGGCGTAGCCCCGGCGTAGCCCCCGGCGTAGCCCAAGCGTAGCCCCGGCGTAGCCCCGGCGTAGCCCCCGGCGTAGCCCCGACGTAGCCCCCGGCTCAGCCTGGCCCAGGCTGGAGGATGATCAACGGTCAACGACCGCTGAGCGGGCGCGCCGCCAGGCCGGCCCAGGATCGGAATCCCCGCCGACCCCCGGCAGCACCCGGCGGCGATGCGGATCAGCGGCGCGGACGACCCGCGCGGATGCTGGTCCGAGGAGGCGCTTGCCGTGGGTGCGTGCGAGGAGGCGCCTGCAGTGGAAGATGAGGACGAACTTCCTCGCGGCGGAGGTGACTTGCCGTGGGTGCGTGCGAGGAGGCGCTTGCCGTGGGTGCGCGCGAGGAGGCGACATGGCCACGGTGCCGTGAGCTACCAGCCACGGCCTGTGCGAGCTCGCCGAACATGGTGGCCAGGGCCGTGACTGGATGGTGAGCGTTGAGTCCACTCGGGTTAGGCAGAAGCCAGACGGTGGTGTCACCGATCGACTCCTGCTGCCGGCCACCCGTTGCACCCGGCCGATCGAAGGCGGTGCGGAAGGCGGTGAATCCCACGACGGCAAGAAACCGAGGCTGAAAGCGCAAGATCTTGCCGCGAAGGAGTCGAGCGCCCGCCCGGAGCTCGTCAGGAGTCAGCTCGTCGGCGCGGGCCGTGGTGCGGCGGCAGACGTTCGTCAGGCCGTAGCCGAGGTCCAGCAGGGTCGCGTCGTCCAACGGGGACATGATTCCAGGCGTGAATCCCGCCCGGTGGAGGGTCGGCCAGAACCGGTTGCCGGGGCGGGCGAAGTGGTGACCCACCGCCGTCGAGTACAGGCCCGGATTGATGCCACAGAACACGACGTCGAGCGCGGGTGCGAGGACGTCGGGCAGGAGGTGATGGCGGGCATCGTCGAGCTCGGCGATCGTCGGGCGTGGCGCGCCGGATCGCACCGAAGGCTCCCGCCTGGATGCACTCATGCGCCTGGCAGCGGGCTTACCCTCCGCACAGACCGCGCGACCGGGGACACCGTCGCGACCACGGCTGTCAGCGCGGGCCATCAGACCGACCGACGGACCGCCACGATCGCGCGCTTCTTGCTGGCGATCTCGTAGGGGAACCGCTCGGTGGGCTGGGGCAGGTCGTGTCGCTGGACAGCCTCGAACCCAAGGGAGAGGCCGCCCGGACGAACCAGCGACAGGCCGGTCAGCAGCCACTCGCGCAGGTCGAAGGTCGCGCGTGACGTGGCGGCGTCGTAATCGCGCTCGTCGTGATCGTCGACTCGGCGGGCGTGGGCCTCGAGATTGGTCAGCTTGAGTTCGCGCGCCGCGGTGCGGAGGAACGCGTGCTTCTTGTGGACGGGCTCGAGAGCGGTGACGTCGATGGTGGGGACGCAGATCGCGATGACGACCGCGGGGAACCCGCCACCCGAGCCGACATCGATCACGCGCGCCGGCCCCGCGGGCAGATGCGGGATCACGTACAGGCTGTCCATGACATGTTCGCGGACCTCCACCTCGTTGCGTGCGGCGGACAGGTTGATCTTCTCGTTCCACTTGAGGAACAAGAATATGAAATCATTCAGGTTCGTTGCTAGATCCGGCGAGAGGCTGTTGCGCTTGAGTGCCTTGACGAGCTGCGTCATAAACGTTCCTCGAACAGGATCTGACTGGCGCGGGGGACCACGGTCACGGGTCCCGGATGGTCGGCGATGGCGTCCGCGACCGATGCGGCGTGTTCGAACAGCGTCGCTCTGACGAGGGCCGGGGGCAAGCTGCTGACGAGCCGGAGCCGCACGCCACGTGCGAGCCGGGGCAGCACGCCGATCCGCACGACCGCCTCGTTGACGACCGCCAGCGGCGCGGCGCCGTCTGCGCACGCGGTGACGACCACGAGGACGCCACCCTCCTCGACGAGCGGGGCGACGGCTGCGGCGATGTTCGCGGCCTGGTAGAGCGAGGCCGCGACGGGCAGGCCATCCGAGGTAACGACCACGGGCGTGCGGGTCGCCGGTGCCGTGAACCAGCCACGCGCGCGGTCCGCGCCCGCGCGGACCGCCTGATGCAGACAACCCGCGCCTGCTGCGTGGATCGCGCCATCGGGACCACACACGCCGTCGACCAGGAAGGTGGGCGTCGGCACCAGGCTCACCGCCTCCTCGAGATCGGCGCGGCATGGGGTCCCGTCGAGGATGCCGGCACGCGCGCCCGGCAGCACCTTGAGCGCATGGTCGTGGCGGATCGCACGCGCCTCGCCGAGGCCAGGGCACATCGCCTTCACGCCCGCGCCGAAGCCCGAGAAGTAGTGCGGCCGGATGCAGCCTGTGGCGATCACGGCTCGGCGTCCACGACGCAGCGGTGGAGGCGCACCGGGGTGCCGCGCGCGGTCACACCGAGCTCGACGAGATCATCGGTGCGATGTCCATCGTGGTTGATCACGAGGGCCCCGGCGAGGCAACGCGGTGGGCAGCCCGAGCGCATCGACGTCGCACGGGCCGTGGGTGCCGGTCGCGATCGCGAGGGTCCACGTGACTGACGACACGCGGGCGTGAAGTGCTTCGATAAGTGTGGCTCGCGGCTCGTCGCGTGAGGTGTCACTCACGACGAGGGTGCTCTGATTCCCAGGCTGGACGAGCTCCTCGAGGCGACGCCGGCCGATCGGAGCGTCGAGCGCCTCGTCGAGGAGCACCGGAAGTGGCCGTGGTGGTGGCAGCTTGCGCGATTCCACGACCGTGACGCGGCGCCCGTCGAGGTCCGCCCAGCACGGCGTGCGCCCGTACGGAAGCTCGACCATCGGGCGACAGGCTACGCGGGTGGCGGTGGTTTCGTTAGTCCGATACGATGAAACCGAAGGCGGGTCTGGGCTCCCTGTGTCGAAGCAACGTTTGCTCCTGGTCGACGGGGACTCTCGCAGCCTCCGTGTGCTGGAGGTGTCTCTCCGGGAGGCGGGGTTCACCGTCACGCCGGCGAGCTCCGTGCGGGACGCACTCGAGAAGCTCGGCGTCCACGTTCCGGACCTCATCATCTCGGAGACCACGTTCGCCGTCGGAGATGGGTTCGAGCTGCGAGCCAGCGTGCGCGCAATGCCGACCCTGGCGGACATCCCGTTCATCTTCCTGACCGCCGAGGCGGCGATCGAGAACAAGATCCGCGGGCTCGAGCTGGGCGTCGACGACTACCTGACCAAGCCGATCTACATCAAGGAGATCGTCACCCGGATCAACATCCTCCTTCAGAAGCGCCACCGGCTCGGCTTCGAGGAGAGGAAGGACGGGCGCACGCGGCTCACGGGCCGGGTCACCGACATGCCCGTGGTCGACGTGATCCAGACGATCGAGATCAGCCGCAAGTCCGGCGTGATCCAGTTGGTCGGCGAGCGCGGGCGCCAGGCCGCGATCTACTTCCGCGACGGCAAGGTGATCGACGCCGAGGCAGGCACGCTGCAGGGCGAGGACGCGATCTACCGACTGCTGACGTGGCGCGAGGGCGAGTTCGAGGTGGTGTTCCGCACGGTGCGCCGGCGCGACGTGATCATGACCAGCTCGCAGGGGCTGCTCATGGAGGGCATGCGCCGCCTCGACGAGTGGTCGCGCCTGCTCGAGCAGCTTCCGCCGCCCACCCACCGCTTCGAGATCGACACAGGCGAGCTCGCCTTGCGGCTGGGCGACGTCCCCGACGACAACAACCGGATCCTGCGGCTGATCGATGGACGGCGCACGCTGCTCGAGGTGATCGATGCGTCGGACGTCGGCGATCTCGAGTGCCTGCAGGCGATCTCGCGGCTGTACTTCGAGGAGCTGCTGCACGACCTCGATCACGACGTGCCGGCACGCCGCGACACCGGCGCGCCGATGCCACTCGTCGATGTCTACGATCGCGCGCGCGACGAGTCCGCTTCGGGCCCCCATCTGCGCCCCGGCTTCCCGGCCGCGCCGGCGCTGGTGCCTCCGGGCGCGCTCGTGGACCAGCCTGTCGAGTGGCGGTCGGCGCGCGACATCCTGGCCGCGGAGCCCGTGCAGCTCGATGCTGCTGGCGCGCTCGACGACGCGCCTGCAGAGGCGGGCGTGCCTGGCCCGCTGATGGGCGGTTACCGGCCCTCGAGCCTGCGGCTGATCGACGAGGCCGTCGCGGCGGCGCAGGCGATCGATCCGTCGCTGTTCGAGGACGCGCCGGCCTCCGGGCCGACGGCGGTGCCGCGTGCGATGGCCGAGGTGGACAGCGTTCCCGAGGCGATCGCCGATGACGAGCCGGCCATCTCGCCGCGCCCACTGCGTCGCCCCTCCACGATGCCGCCGCCGGTCCCGGGACCGCGCGCGGTGTTCGCGGCCGTCGAACGCGATGACAGCTCGGGGCTCCGCATGATCGGCTCACTCGGGCGGGACCACGCCGAAGCCTCGGGCGAGGTCTCGCTCGAGACAGTCCCGCCACCATTGCTCTCCGAGACGCAGCGCGTTCTCGTCACCATCCTGCCGCGCCGGGCAGGCAAGGAGGCCCCGACGAACGAGGCGCAGGAGACACCGTCGCCGATTTCTCCTGGCTCGCCGCCTCGACGCTCCGCGACGATGCCGCCGCCGCCTCCCCCGCGCGCCCGGCTCTCGTCCTCGGATGCGGCCACCGAGGCCGCGGTGGTCGAGGCGTACGCCGCGCGGGTGTCGTCGAATCGCACCGCGGCCGCATTCTTCGCGCTCGCGGCGGTTCTCGGCGTGATCGCGCTCGTGCTGTGGCTGAGGCGCCCCGCGCGGCTCCCTGCACAGGCACCGGCGGAGGCGCCCGCGCAACTCGACGCGGGCGTGACGGGGTCGTCCCCCGACGCGGGCGTGGCGGGGTCGTCCCCCGACGCGGGGGTGGTGACGGTGCCGCCTTCTGACGCGCGCCCCGCACCGGTCGATGCCGCCGTGGTGATCGCCGCGCCGATCGATGCCGCGGCGCCCATCGGGGTGGCCGTGACGGTCGATGCCGCGGTGCCCGCGCGCCCGCTCGATCCGATGGCGAAGGCTCGCGTGCTCGTCAGCGAGGCGCGCGCGGCGGTGCAGAAGAACGACGCGGCGGGCGGCCTCGAGATCGTCGATCGTGCGCTCGTGCTCCACCGCACCGCCGCGGGTTACCTGCTGCGCGCGCAGGCGCTGCTCGAGCTCCGCCGCACGAACGAGGCGCTCGCCGCGGTCGACCAGGCCGAGAACCTCGCGCCTGGCTCCGCGAACGTGTGGTTCTCGCGCGGCTCGATCCTGTGGACCGCCCGCCGCTGGGACGACGCGCACGATGCGTACAACCAGTTCCTCGCGCTCGAGCAGGAATCGCCCCGCGCCGCGCTCGTGCGCCGTCGCCTCGAACAGCCCCACTGATGCGCGTCCTCGGTCTGGAGAGCTCGTGTGACGAGACCGCGGCGGCGATCGTCGAGGAAGGTCGCCGCGTGCTGTCCGACGTCGTCGCGTCGCAGAACGAGGTGCACGCGCGCTACGGTGGCGTGGTGCCGGAGCTCGCCTCGCGCGCGCACCTCCGCAACGTCGTCCCGGTGGTGCAGGCCGCGCTCGATCGCGCGCGGATGACCCTCGACGACATCGACGGGATCGCGGTGACCCACGCGCCCGGCCTGGTCGGCGCACTGCTGGTCGGCCTGCAGACCGCCAAGGCGATCGCCTGGGTCACCGGCAAGCCGATCGTCGGGGTCCACCACCTCGAGGGCCACCTGTCCGCGGTCTATCTCGAGCCGGATCCGCCGCCGATGCCGCACCTCGCGCTGATCGTCTCCGGCGGCCACACGTCGCTTGTGCGCGTCGAAGATCACGCCGAGGTCATCGAACTCGGCGCGACGCGCGACGACGCAGCGGGGGAGGCGTTCGACAAGGGCGCCAAGCTGCTCGGACTCGGCTACCCGGGCGGGATCGTGGTCGACCGGCTCGCGCAGACCGGCGATCCGAGCGCGGTGGCGTTCCCGCGCGCGATGCTCGCCGCGGCGACCGGCGCGGAGTTCTCGTTCAGCGGCCTCAAGACGTCGCTGCTCCACCACGTGCGCGCGCACGGCGTACCCGAGGGCCAGGCGCTGGCGGATCTGTGCGCGAGCTACCAGGCGGCGATCGTCGAGGTGCTGGTCCGCAAGACCCGCAAGATCGCGCGGCGGGAGGGCCTGACCCACGTCCAGGTGTGTGGCGGCGTGGCGGCGAACACGGGGCTGCGGGCGGGACTGCGGGCGGCCGCGCTCGAGGATGGGCTCACCATCCACGTGCCGTCGCCGGCCCGGTGTACGGACAACGCCGCGATGATCGCGGCGGCGGGGTACTTCCGGCTCGTGCGTGGAGAGCGCGCGGGCCTCGATCTGGACGCGGTGCCGAGCATGCCGCTGCCGAGGAGCGCGGCATGAGCGGCGATCGACCGAGCGGGAAGAACGGGCACGGGACGAACGGGCACGGCACGGGCGGCGCGGGGCAGGCCGGCCACGGGCAGGCCGGCCACGGGCGGGCCGGCCACGGGCAGGCCGGCCACGGGCAGGCCGGCCACGGGCAGGCAGGGATGGTCCGCGACCCGCTGCGCGCGGCCGAGCCGTTCACCGACGCGCGCGTGCTGCTCGAGCGCTACGGGCTGCGGGCGAAGAAGTCGTTCGGCCAGAACTTCCTGATCTCGGACCGGGCGTTCCGCGCGATCGTCGATGCGACGGTGAAGTCCGACGCGGACTGGATCATCGAGATCGGCGCCGGCCTCGGCACCCTGACCGCCCGGCTCGCCGAGCGGGTGACCGCGGGCAAGGTGATCGCCCTCGAGCGCGACCCCGACATGGTGACGGTGCTGCGCGCCGAGCTGGGGGAGGTCGACAACGTCGAGATCGAGGCGGTCGATGCGCTCCGCTACGACCTGCGGATGGCCGCGAAGTGGCGCGGCGAGCCGATCACGGTGTGCGGCAACCTGCCGTATCACATCTCCGTTCCGCTGATGTTCAAGATCCTCGACGCGCGTGACGTCGTCACCCACGCGGTCGTGATGATCCAGAAGGAGATGGCCGACCGGATCGTCGCCAAGCCCGGGGGCAAGGAGTACGGCGCGATCGGCGTGATGATCCGGACCTACGCGGACGTGTTCACGGTCGCGAAGGTGGGAGCCGGCTCGTTCATGCCGGCGCCGAAGATCGACTCCACGGTGATCCGGATCGTCCCGCTCGCGGGAGCCCGGCCGCGGGTGCCGATCGCGGACGAGAAGCACTACTCCGTCGTGGTCCACGCCGCCTTCGGCCAGCGCCGCAAGACTCTCCGCAACGCGCTGAAGGCGGTGTTCGAGGCGGCCGCCGTCGACGCGGCGCTGGTCTCGACCGGGATCGACGGCCAGCGCCGGGGCGAGACCCTCGACATCTCCGAGTTCGGCGCCCTCGCCGCCGCCCTGCCGCCGGCCGCGCCGACGACGTAGCGCGCCGCGCTGATCGAGTTGTTCGACGTACACGCGGCACGTGGCACGTGGCACGTGCACGTACCTGCACGTTCACGACTCGGGCACGGCGAGGCCGCTCCATCCCCCAGGTAGATCGATCGCGTGAGGGCGCCAGTCGTGTACGTGTACGAGCACGAGCACGAGCACGGGGAACCGGGCCGTCGCGCGCCTCGCCGCCCGGAGGGTGGTAAGCAGCATCCGTGCCCGAGCTGCCCGAGGTCGAGACGGTCAGGAGAACCCTGGCGCCCGCGATCGGCGCCCGCATCACCACGGCGTGGGACAGCGGCATGGGGCTGCACATGAAGCGGACCCCGCCGCGCGCGAAGCTGAACAAGCTCGTCGGCGGGACGATCACGGAGGTCCGTCGGTTCGGGAAGTACCTGCTCGTCGATGTCGGCGCCGAGCGCTCGCTGCTGGTGCACCTGGGGATGACCGGCCGGCTCCGGATCCAGCCGGCCGTGGACCCGCGGGCGCCGCACACCCACGTCGTCCTCGGGCTCGGCGAGCGCGAGCTGCGGTTCAGCGATCCGCGGCGGTTCGGGCAGGTCGACGTGGTGGACCGCGCGGACGAGCGGGCCCACCCGGCGCTCGCGGTGCTCGGGCCGGATCCGCTCGTCGACGGCATCGACGTCGACGCGTTCCACGCGCGGACGCGCAAGCGGCAGTCGATCCTCAAGGTGTTCCTGCTCGATCAGAGCGTGATCGCCGGGATCGGGAACATCTACGCCTCGGAGGCGCTGTGGCGAGCCGAGCTGCGGCCCACGACCCGCGCCCACCGGCTCACCCTCGAGGCGTCGCGCCGGCTCGCGGCGGCGGTCCTCGAGACCCTGACCAACGCGCTCGACAACGGCGGCACCAGCCTGCGGGACTTCGTCAACGCCGACGGTGCGGAGGGCGAGAACGCGGACTACCTGTGGGTGTACGGGCGGGACGGCGAGCCATGCCTCCGGTGCAAGACGCTGATCCGTCGCGTGGTCCACCAGGGTCGTGCCACGTTCTTCTGTCCAGCGTGTCAGGCCCCGTAAGGGTCTGTCCCCCCGGCCGTTCCAGGTGCGATCTGGGGTAGTCTCTGGCGGCTACCTGGGACCTGCGGGCACGATGATCACCGAGCAAGCCGACGAACACCTGATGGTCCTGTACCAGAAGGGCGAGGTTCGCGCCTTCGAGGTCCTGCTGTCGCGCCACCGGAAGCCGGTCTACAACTTCATCCTGCGGTTCGTCGGCGACAAGGAGACGGCCGAAGATCTGCTGCAGGAGACCTTCTTGCGCGTCATCAAGGGCGCGGAGGCTTACAAGCGGCAGGCCAAGTTCACGACGTGGGCCTACACCATTGCTCGCAACCTGTGCGTTGACCAGAGCAGGCGTCGCAAGCATCGCAAGCACGCATCGCTGGACGCCCCGCTGGACGCCAGCGAGGAGAGCGGCACGCTGATGGATGTGATCCCCGGGAACGAGATGGCCAGCGATCGCAAGACGGTGAACAAGCAGCTCCACGCGACGATGCAGAAGGCGATCGCCGAGCTGTCCGAGGAGCAGCGCGAGGTGTTCTTGATGCGCGAGTTCCTCGACATGCCGTTCAAGCAGATCGCGGACGTCGTCGGGGTGCCGGAGAACACGGTCAAGAGCCGCATGCGCTACGCGCTCGAGAAGCTGCGGCTCGAGCTCGACGAGTACAAGGACGTGGCCAAGGCCGCCACGTGACGTCGACGTGATGACGATGGACGACGACGATCTCGAGGACCCCGCGTTCGGCTCGCTGCGCGAGGTGGTGCACGGGATGCGGGATGAGGAGCCCAGCGATCGGGGGCTCGCCACGCTGATGGCGGCGGCCCGCGCGCAGGCCGAGGTGATGAAGCCGGCGCCGTCGTGGTGGGAGCGCCTGCTCGTCACGCTCCGGCGGCCGCCCGTGCTCGCGCTGGCCTCGGGCGCCCTGCTGGTCGGCGGCGGGCTCGTGATCTCCCGCCACGCCAGCGATCTCGACGCGACCTCCACGGCGCCGGCCGCGCCCGCGCCGGCGAGCGACACGGCCGTTCCGGCGGCCACGCTCGCGGGCTCGGCCGCGGCGCCCGGCGCTGGCTCGATCGACCAGCCCACCAGCGGTTCACCGGAACCTGCGACGCCCACCCCCGATACCACCGAGGGCGGAGCGGATCCCGTCCGCCCGAGACGCCCCGCGGCCGCGGCAGGCACCGCGCCGATGATGCCCACCTCCACCGATGGCATCTCCCGGGACGACGGTCGCCCTCGCCGGCGCGCCACGGGGCCGTCCGTCCGCCCCTCGGACCTCGCACCCGAGGCCGCGCAATCGCCGCGGTCCGCGCCGGCGTCCGAGGAGGCGTCGGCGAACGACGCCGCGTCCACGGGCGGCCCCGCAACCTCGACCACACCCGCCACCGGGCGCGCCCTGCTGGGCGACGACGAGATCGATCGTCCCGTGGCCGCCCCGGTCACGCCGCGCGCGGCCACCGCAGCCCAGCTCCAGGACTGGGTGACGCGCTGCGAGCAGGCGGCGGTGCGCGGCGACTGCGCGACGGTGCGCACCCTCGCGCGACAGGTCGAGGCGGCGGCCCCGTCGGTGTTCCGCGCGCGCCTCGTCGGCAACGGCGCGGTCGCGCGCTGCCTCGCGCCCTGACCCCGATCTGGGCCGACCTGGGCCGACCTGGGCCGACCTGGGCCGACCTGGCTCAGTCGAACAGGCTGGCTTGCAGCCCGGGCGGGCGGGTCTCGCCGATCAGGTCGTGGACGTACGGGTGGGGCCACGAGCGCCGGGCCTCGTCGGGCAGCCGGCGGTGGCGCTCGACGTAGGCGCGGACCCACGTGCGGGTGGCCGCGTTGGCGTAGCCGCCTCCGGTGATCGGCCCCTGGTCGAGCTCGGCCTCGTAGCGCGCGCGGATCTCGGCGAACCGCTCGTCGCGCCGGACCTTGGCGATCACCGAGGCGGCGGCGACCGCGGCGTGCACGGACTCGCCGTTGTCGTGGGACTCGAAGCCGGGGAACCGCGCGCACAGCGGCGCGAACATGCGCTTGCCGTCGGCGATGATCCGGTCCGCGGCGGGCGCCTGCTCGATCAGCCGCACGGCGAGTTCGCGCTCGAGGACGTTGAGCTCTCCGCGTGCGACCCGAGCATCGATCTCGGCGGCCTCGACCTCGATCAGGGCGACGAACGTGGCCCGGGCGCGGATCTCGCCGGCCAGCGCCGCGCGCCGCGCGTGGGCATCCTCGCCGGCGCCGTAGGTCTTGGAGTCCGCGAGTCCCTTGCGGGTCAGTGCGGCGGCGGTGCGCGAGTCGACCACCACCGCGGCCATCACCATCGGCCCAACGGAGGGCCCACGTCCGGCCTCGTCGAGGCCCAGCGTCAGCCGGTGGGGGGTCCGCGGGGGTGCCATCGCGCGGCCATCATAACCGAGCGGCGGCACGCTCGAGAGCGCGCTGGATCCCGACCTCGAGATCGAACGCCTGCACCTCGGCGACCGCGCCCCAGTGCTCGAGGCGGGCGGCGAGGGCGGCGAGGGCATCGCTGGCGGCGCGCGCCAGCGGATCGCCGAGCTCGCGGTCGAGGTCGGGCGCGCCGCGGACCAGCGCGTGGTAGACGGCGTCCTCCGCGAGCTCGAGCCGGGGCACGTCGTTGCGGAAGAACGCCTCGACGTAGCCACCCTCGAGGTAGCCGCGCAGGTAGGCGCGGGCGCGGTCGAACACGCGCGACAGCGCCAGGCCGATCCGGTCATCGGCGGTGCGGTGGAGGTCGCTGACGACGTCGGTGCCGAGGGCCTCGGAGAGCGTCCGCGCGGCGGCCTCGGCGTGGCGGCTACGCCCGAGCAGATCGGCGGCGACCCGGCGGCGGCCGCTCTCGATCGCGCCGTCGAGCCCCGAGGACAGCAGCGCGATCAGGTAGTCGCGATCGGCGGCGGTGGCCGAGTGCGACGAGAACGGCAGCCGCCGCGGTCGCACGAGGTCCAGCACCTCGCGGGACGCGCGGCGGTACAGCGCCGAGGTCTCGTCGGACAGCGCCTTGCGCTCGGCGACCACCGCGGTGCTGGTGAACGTGCGCGCCGAGGCCACCAGCTCGCGCGCGCCGAGGCGTGCGGCGTCCGCGGCGGCCGCCATGGCCTCGCGGCGCTGCTCGACGACCCGCTGGGCCTCTCCGACCACGCCGCGCAGCACGCGCGCGCACGCATCGCGCTTGAGCTGCCGCGCCTGCTGGAAGAACCGCTCTTCGAGGGCGATGGACAGCGCGCCCCAGTTGCCGTCGGGCGCGGTCGCGGGCGGCGCCACCTGCTGCTTCCACGCGAGCGCCGCGCGCGCCGAGAACGGGACGATCGCCTCGACCAGCGCGCCGAGCTCGCCCTGGATGAACGTCACGACCTCGGTGGTCTCGTCGGCGGACAGCTGGTCGGCCTTGTTGAGCACGCCGAGCACCCGCTTGCCCTCGTCGGCGATCGAGCGCAGCGCCTTCTTCTCGCTCGCCTTGCCACCCTGCGAGGCGGTGAACACCCACACCACCGCATCGGCCTTGGCGATGAACGCTCGGGCGGTGGCCTCGTGCTCGGGCTGGATCGAGTTGAGGCCCGGCGTGTCGACGATGTTGATCTTCTCGAGCTGCGGCAGCGGCACCAGGATCTCCACGCGGTCGATCGCCCGCGCGGCATCGGGGGTGAGCGCGCGGAGGTGCGCCATCAGCGCGTCCCAGGCGAGCTCGAGGGTGGCGCCGTCGGAGGTCACGATCCGCCCGCCGCGCTCGCGGCCGTAGCGGACGACGTTGATCGTGGCCGTCGTCGGGGTGATGCCCGTCGGGGCGACGTCGGCGCCGATGAACGCGTTGACGAACGACGACTTGCCGCTCGAGAACTCCCCCATCACCGTGACGAGCAGCGGCTGATCGAGGCTGGCGGCGGCGCGCGCGACCTCGCCGACCAGGTGGCCGAGCTCGCGCCGGCTCTCGGCGAGGCGCTCGACGTAGCGGGCGAGCTCGGCGATCTCGTCGCCCGGGGTGCCGAACACCGCGCCGCGCGCCTCGGTGAGCAGCTCGCGGGCGCGGACGTGGTGCGGGGCGGTCCGCAGCGCGGCGAGGGCGCGGGTGGCGGCGCGCGCCGGATCCTCGGCGAGCGACAGCCGGGCGAGCGCGACGTGGGCGTCGACATCGTCGCGCAGCGCGGCCAGCTCGAGCAGCGCGCGGGCCGCGTCCGGGCTGTCGGTGATGGACGCCAGCCCTCGCGCCACGAGCGCGCGCACGTTCTCGGGCTCGCGGCCGAGCAGGTCGTTGGCCCACGGCAGCGCGCGGACCGGGTCCCGGGCGTCGATCGCGGCGTCCACCGCCTCGCGGAGCACCTCGACCCCGGCACCCAGGCCGAGCGCGCGGTCGTAGCTCTGGAGCGCGGCGTCGAGGTTGCCGATCGAGCGGTGCGTCGTCGCGATCTTGGCGTGCAGATCGGCACGGCGTGCGTCCGACATCAGCGCCTCGAGGAAGAACAGGTGGGCCTGCGGGGCCTCGCGGAGCGCGAGCGCGGCATCCCCCTGCGCGATGATCACGTCGACGCGGATCTGCGCGCCGAGCACGGTGGGGTCGGCCTCGGCGAGGGTGCGCGCGCGGACGAGGTGGTCCCGCGCGAGGGCGGGCGCACCCTCGTGGAGCGCGAGGCGGGCGAGGCCGTACAGCGCCAGCGCCGGGATGCGGTTGGCGGCGGCGGCGCGCTCGAGGTGGCGGCGGGCCTCCTCGTAGGGGCCCCCGTCGGCGACCAGCGCCTCCCCGAGATCGGCGCGGGCGTCCATGTCGTCGCCGTCCTCGGTGACCGCCTTGCGGAGCTCGCGGATCGCCTTGTCGAGATCGCCGCGGCGGCGCCACGCCACCCCGAGCCCGCGGTAGGCGTCGGCGAGGATCCCGCGGTCGCCACCGGCCTCCTGGACCGCGCGCCCGAGCGGGCCTGTCGCGGGCTCGTACGAACCCTGCTGCACCAGCGCCAGGCCCAGCCCGACGAGCGCCGCCGGATCGCCGCTGCGCAGGCCGAGGGCGCGGGTGAACGCCTCCACCGCGCGCGGGGGCGCCTTCGCCACCAGGTGGGCCTCCCCGAGGAGGATCAGCGCCTGGCCGTGCTCCGGCCTGGCGGCGAGCAGGGCCTCGAGCACCTCGATCGCGGCCCGCGGATCGCCGCCGATCAGGAGCTGCTGGGCCCCGTTGAGCTGGTCGCGGTACTCGTCGAGGACGAGCTCCCCGGCGAGATCTCCCAGCCGACGCTGGACGCGCGACCACAGCGACATGGTCAGAGCGTAACGGGCGATCGGGACCGGCACCACCGCCGGGCCGGCCGTTCTCGCCCCGCGCGCGTCAGGGACCCCGGCACTCGCAGACGTACGCGTAGCCGGCCACGCAGATCGTGTCGCGCATCTCGGCTTCGAAGTTCATCCGCACGCAGTCGCCCGAGCCATCGGGCCAGCCGGTCGCCCATGGCAGGAAGGTCACGGCCTGGCCGTCGCGGTCGCTCCACACCCCGGGCGTGGACACCGTCGAGATGTCGACCCACACCTCCGCGCCGTCGGCCTGGTCCGCGAGGGTCAGCGCCTCGAGGTTGGTGAGCGGCTGCGCGAGCTGCTGACCGTCCTGGAGGCACGCGGTCCGCGCAGCGCTCCAGGTCACCAGCCGGCCGGGTACGGCCACGCTGTAGTGGATGCCTGTCGACGGGTTCAGCACGTAGCTGACCGGGCACGCGGCGGCGGCGTCGACAGTGGGGGAGGCGTCGGGCGTGTTGAAGTTGCGGCGTCCACACGCGAGCAGCGCGAGGGCCATCACGGCCAGTCCCGACCTCGTCACCCGCCCAGCATAACCCAGGCGTCCGGCCAGCGCGCCGCGGCGACCGGCGCCGGGCCCCTGGCCTCCCACGATGGGCGGCCGCCTACGAGTCCGTGAACGTCTCGGGGGCGGGCGCGGGCGGAGGGGGCTCGGCCGGCGACCACAGCCCCTCGCGGAGCTGGCGGAGCGCCGCGGAGGCCGCGCGCACCTGCTGGATCTGGGTCGTGGTCACGCCCTTCATCGCGCCGATGTTGCTGCCAGCCTCCCGGCGCTCGCGCATCGTGCGGTCGAGGACCTCGCTGATACCCTTGTAGAGCGTGTTGCCGGCGTTCGACACGAACTCGGACAGCCGGCGCGCGAAGTCGTCGATCACCTTGTCGAAGTGCGGGCGCATCGCGCCGGCGGCGTGGAGGACGGCCGCGGGGACCTTCTCCTTGGCCTGGACGCGGATATCGCCGGCGATCTTCGACTTCAGCACGATCGCCAGGATCGGCGCGGCGAGCGTGAGCAGGCCACCGGCGAGCGCGTTGACGAACAGCATCACGGTGGTGCCGAGCGCGCCCACCGCGTAGATGCCGACGTCGTACTTGAAGCTGTCGACGGTGATGTCGACCGCGGTGTCCTGCGGGCCGAGCCGGTCGGCGAGGGTGGCGGCGGCGGCGGCGACGTTCTCATTGGTGATCGAGATGACCTCCTCCGCGAGGTGCTCGAGCATCGACGCGAGCTTGGCGCCCTCGACCTCCGCCCACTCCTTGAACTTGTCCTCGATGAACTGCGGCAGGTACGCCTTGATGTCGCCGGCGTCGACCGCGTCGAGCTGCGCGGGCAGCGCCGCCACGAACGCCCGGGCGAACGCCTCGAGGTCGAGACCGATCTGCGCCTTGATCGACTCCTTGTCGGCGTCGATCCGGATGTGCAGCTCGTCGAGCTTGCGCTTCGAGGTGTCGAGCTGCTCGCGGACCGAGCCGATCCGGGTCTCGAGCTCGCCGAGGTCGAGGTCGTACGAGTACATCCGCACGCCGAGGTTGTTCTCGACGTACGCGGCGGTGCGCGCGGCGTCGACGGCGGCGTTGTCGAGGATCACCTGCGCGCGATCGTGGGCGAGGAACTTCTCGAGGTAGGCGAGCAGCGCGGGCATGCCGCTGGCCGGATCCTTGGAGCGCGCCCAGTCCTTGGCGGACAGCGGGAACAGCACCGGTGCCGGCATCATCGCGGCGAGGTTCTTCTTCACGTAGTCGACCACGGCGACCCGCTCGTCGGGCGACAGCATGTCCATCTTGCCGAGCACGAACACCAGCCGGTCGCGCGCGCCCTCGAGGACGCGGCTGCGCAGGAACTCGCGCTCGCTGTCCTTGAGCGCCTGGCCGGCGTCGAGCAGGAACACCACCGCGTCGGCGCGCGGCACGTAGCCGTACGTGACCTCGGCGCGCTGCTCGTTGAGGTCGTTGACGCCCGGGGTGTCGACGAGGACCACGTTGTTCATCAGCAGCGGGCTGGGATAGCCGACCTCGACGAACGACACCTCGCTGGCGCGGTTGCCGGCGACCGTGACCCACTCCTTGATCTGGCCGGGCTCGAGCGGCTGGCTCTCGCCGGAGGTCAGCACGACGCGCGCCGAGGGGGCGGCGGCGTGGACCACGTGGTTGATCGAGGCAGTCGTCGGCGTGATGCCGGTCGGCAGGATGTCGCTGCCGAGGAGCGAGTTCACGAACGTCGACTTGCCGTGGTTGAACTCGCCGAGGACCACCAGGTGGAACCGCTCGGACTCGAGCTTGGGGATGCGGGTGGTGCGGATGTCGCGCGCGAGCGTGACCATGCCGACGCCCTCCGCGAGCTCGGCGAGCTGCTGGAACCGGGCGATGATCTCGCGCTTGGCGGACTTGTGGTGGTCGAGGAGGATCATGCGGCTCCTAGAAGATCGAGAGCAGGTCGCTCACCTGGTTGTCGACGTCGCCGAGGCTCGGCTTGCCGGCCGCGTCCTTGCCGGTGACCTTCGCGAACAGCGCCGAGCCGGCGAACAGCCGCAGCGCGTGGACCCGCTTGGGGACGTCGGGGTGCGAGCGGAACGCCTCGGTGAGCCGCCCCAGGCCCTTCTTGGGATCGGGCAGGTGGGCGAGGTAGTCGTCCACGCTGAACGCGGCGCCCTGATCGAGTCCGAGCGACAGCTTGACCAGCGCGGACAGCGCCTTGCCCTCGTCGCGCACGGCGAGCACGGCGGCGCGGTCGCACGTGATCTCCGCGCGCCGCGACCACGCCTGGAGCGTGATGATCGCGGGCTGCACCGCCCACCGCACGAAGAACGCGGCCGAGCTGGTCAGGTAGTGGAGCGCGGTGGCGTACAGGATGTGGCCGTTCTGGACGTGGCCGAGCTCGTGGCCGATCGCGGCGACCAGCTCGTCGTCATCGAGCTTCTCGGCGGCCTCGAGGTTGACGATCAG
The DNA here is from genome assembly GCA_964203225.1 of Kofleriaceae bacterium. Taxonomy (GTDB): domain Bacteria; phylum Myxococcota_A; class Polyangia; order Haliangiales; family Haliangiaceae; genus JABFXX01. Next base: position 26,217 of record CAXNMK010000017.1, on the reverse strand, counting down.
GTGGGGCGCGTCGTCGGTGCCGAGCACCTTGACCTTGATCGACGTGGAGGGAGCGGCGAACACCACGGGCACGCGCACGCGCAGCGCGGCGCCGGCGCGCTTGGCGGCCTCGAACACGCGCGGGTACTGCTCATCGCTGACCTTGACGGCCGAGCCGAGCAGCTCCGTGCGCGCGACGTCGCGCCACAGCCGGGTGGTGGCCTCGAGGGCCATGGTGACCGGCCGGGCCATCGCGAGGTTCCGACGGAACGTGCGCTCGGGGGTGTACGCGTAGGCGGCACCCTCGCGCGCGGACTGCTCCATCGAGCCGCGCCGCTGGGCGAGCCATTTCGGGAAGTCGAAGTCGACGCCTACCGACATGCCGTCAGTATAGCCATTCAGCTGTCCGGCGCCCGCGCTCGCCTCGCGATAAGGCTGCGCGCGACCGCGAGCAGCACCAGGCCGAGCGCGACGGCGAACCACAGCGTCGCGAGACGCGTGAGGAGCGTCGCATCGATCGCGGTCGCCCGGTCGATCCGGGTGGCGCTCTGGACCAGCAGGACGGTCATCGCGCCCTCCATCACACCTAGCCCTCCGGGCAGGAACGACAGCGCGCCGGCGATCGACGTGGCCGCGTAGATCACCATGGCGAGGCCCAGGGAGACCTCGGTACCCGGGAATGCGTTGACGATCAGCGAGAATCCGACGCACTCGCAGGCCCACGCGGGCAGCGCGATCAGCGTCGCGGTGATCAGCACGCGGGGGCCCGACAGCGCCACGAGGCCGCCGTACATGTCGTGGAGCGGGGTGCGCAGCCGCCGCGTCACGGCAGGGCGGGTCACCAGGTCGATCAGCAGGCGGGTCGGGCGCGGCCATGCGAGCAGCACCAGGCCCAGGCCCACGAACGCCCCGGCGACGATCACCAGCGTGGTGTTCATGCCGTACGCCGCGACGCCGACGACGGACAGCACGAGCAGCGCGATCAGGTCCGTGACCCGCTCGGCGATCACGATCGGTGCGGTCAGGGTGGGGGGGATGTCGTGGAGCTCGCGCAGCAGGTAGCTCTTGACCAGCTCGCCGAGCTTGGCCGGCGTGATCGACAGCGACAGCCCCGCGCCGAACACGATCGCGCTCGAGCGCCACGGCACGCGTACCCCCTGCAGGCGCAGGTACAGCTGCCAGCGGAGGAACCGGATCGCGTAGTTCGTGAGCGCGAGCCCGAGGGCTGCGCCGAACGCCCACCACCGGAACGTGCCGAGCCGGTGGGCGAGCGCGCTCACGTCGCCGAGCATCATGATCGCCGCGATGCCGACGACGAGGATGATCGCGAGCCAGATCCAGCGACGCACGGCCGCGTGGTAGCACGCCCTCGCGCACCCCGGGGAGGTCCACGCGCGGACCGCCGGGGCGGCGCCTTGACCGTGGCGAGCCGCACGGATAGCGTCGATCCAATGAGCAAGGCGCACGTGACCGCGACGGCGAGGCTCCTCGTGGTCGATGACGATCCGGAGATCGTCTCGATGCTCAGCATGCGCCTGACCAAGCGGGGCTACAAGGTCACCACCGCCAGCGACGGCCACACTGCGCTCGAGCTCGCCCGGCGCGAGCTGCCGGACGTGGTGCTGCTCGACGTGATGATGCCCGGCAAGTCCGGCTGGGAGGTCGCGCGGGCCCTCAAGCAGGACCCGATCACCCAGGGCATCAAGATCGTGATGGTCAGCGCGATCGGCGCCCAGGTGAACGAGATCACCTCGCCGCTGTACGGGGCCGATGCCCACGTCGACAAGCCGTTCGAGTTCGAGCGCCTCGAGGCCGTGATCAGCGAGCTGCTCGCGAACACGTAGTCCGCGCGACTCAGCCCGCGCTGAGCTCCTTGCCGGCCTTCTGATGCCAGGGGCTCTTCGCGTCGACCATGTTCTGGATCTGCTTGTACTTTAGTCGCGCGGCGTCGGGATCCGAGGCCGCTTCGGCCTTGGCCTGCTTGTAGAGCTCGCCGGCCTTCTGCTCGAGCGTCGACTTGACGGCCGCGATGGTCGAGTTGCCGTTGCCGGTGGACTCGGCGAGCGCGACCGCCTGCTTGGCCTTGACGTAGTCCTTGGCCGCCATGAACCCGACCGCGGCCTTGGGCGCGATCTCGCCGAGCCTGGCGTTGATCTCGCTCGTGAACGCGTTGCCCGCGCTGTTGTCGAGGTTCTTCGCCGTCTGCAGCGATGCCCACGCGTCCTTGGCGCTGGTGTTGGGCGCCATGCCGTTGTTGAACGCCTTGCCGAATTGCTTGTAGGTCGCGGCCAGCGACTTGAGGGTGCGCGCCTCGTCGGGTGCGCGCTCGGCGGCGGCCTCGAGCGTGGTCGCCGCGCCCACGAAGTTGTTCGCGCGGTACTGCTGCTCTGCCTTGCTGCGAGCGCCGGCGCTCGCACCCTCGGCCGCGGCGACACGCCTGGGTTCCCTGCGGGGCGGATCCTTGGGCGGATCCTTGCGTGGATCCCTGGGTGGCGCGGGCGGCTCGGTGCGACGCGCGGGCGGCTCGGTGCGACGCGCGGGCGGCTCGGTGCGGCGCTCGCGGCTCGGCGGCGCGACCTTGACGACGGGAGGCGTGACCGGCGCGACCTTGGCCACGGGCGGGGCCACGGGCGGGGCCGCGGGCGGGGCCGCGGCGGAGCCGGCCTCGATGATCGGCTGACCGACGATTGGCTGACCGACGATTGGCTGACCGACCGAGCCGGAGGTGCCCGGGACCGTGTTGCTGCCGCTCCCGGCCGCCTCGATCGGCGACACCATCGGCGACCCCATCGGCGACCCCATCGGCGACCCCATCGGCGACCCCATCGGCGACCCCATCGGCGACCCCATCGACTCCTTGGTCGTCGGCTCCTGGGCGGGCGCGCTGCCAGCGGGCGCGCTGCTCCTGGGCGGGCGTTCCCCGAGGAGGGCGGCCGTGGTGATCGCCGCGACCAGCGTGAGCGCGGCACCGCCGAGGATCATCTTGGTGCGGCGCGACAGCTGCGGCGCGACGTACGTCGTCGGCGCCTGCGGGTGCCGGATCGCACCCATCGGGCCGGTGCTTTCCATCGGGTGCCTGTGCCCGCCGGGGCCCATGTGCCCACCGGGACCCATGTGCCCACCGGGACCCATGTGCCCGCCGGCGGGGTACGGCGGCATTGCCACGCGCTGGGCCGCGCCGACATCGCGCGGGTTGCCGACGTTGACCACCAGGCGGTGTGGGTGGGCGCCCGCGGGAAGGTCGGTCGGTGCGGCGTAGCCGTAGTTGCCGACGCTCGACGAGGTGGGCGACTGGGACATCGGCGGCGGCACGGTGCCGGGGTGGCTGCCCGGGCGCGGCAGGCCCATCATGTCCCCGAGCATCGTCGGCGCCTGGCCGCCCGGCGGGCGCGGACCTCCCGGCTGCAGCGAGGGCAGCGGCAGGCCGGCGGCGGGCATGCTGGCCGAAGGCGGTGCGCTCGGCGGCGGTGCGCTCGGCGGCTGGAATGGCGCCGGGGGCATCACCGATGCGGTCCGCGCGCGCGGGGGCGGGGGCGGTGCCGCGGCGGGGAGGGGGGGCGGTTTCGTCCGCTGGCGGGGGCGGAGCTCGCTCGGCGCGCTCGGGGGTGGGGCCTTGGCGACGATCTCGCGGAGCGGCTTGCCGGCGACCGTGGACGGCTCCTCGTCATCATCGCGGTCGCTGGCGTGGCGGCTCCCGCGCTCGAGCCCGACGTCGAGCGTGTGCACGAGGTTGCGCGGTGTGCCATTGGGGATGTCGAACCGGAACGTCGTGTTCCCGATCTCGATGGCGTCGCCGGTGGCGAGCGTGAACGGGTGGTCCTCGATCGTGCCGTTGACGACCGTGCCGTTGCCCGAGCCGCGATCGACGAGGACCCACGCGTTGCTCTCGTGCCGGATCTCGAAGTGCTGACGGGACACCGTGATGTCGGTGAGCACGAGGTCGTTGTCGACGGCGCGGCCGATCGTGTGCGCCTTGCCCGGCTGGACCGCGAGCTCCTGCCCCGTGTCGTTGCCCCCGGTGATCACGAGGCGCGCCTGGGTCATCGACGACGTCGGAGGCAGGCGAAGGTTGCGCGGATCGTCGATGGTCGGCTCGTCGAGCTGACTGGTCATTCCGCTGAGCGTGCGGCGCACCGGCTCGAGGCCGAGGTTGTGCATGAACTCGCCGGCATCGTCCTGCGCGATCGTGGTGCTGGGCTCATCCCAGCCGCTGGCGATCTCCGTCTTCTCGTTCTCGTCGTCGTCGTGGTCGTGATCGCGGGACGCATCACGCGCATTCCCGCCATGGGCCTTTGGCACCACGTGTGCGGAGACACGTGGCGCTCCAGGGTTCGGAGCACGGCCCATTTCGTAAATTGTACGGGGCGCACCCTCACCGATCAATGACAGCTACCCCGACCTGTCCTACCTTTCCGCTCATGCAGCTGTCCGTCACGCGCGTCGGGGTCTCCGGGGCCCCGCCTGGTCCCGTCACCTCCCTGGACCTGGTCCCGAGCAAGATCATCGGCATCGGGCAGAACTACCGGGCCCACGCCGCGGAGATGGGCAAGGGCCTGCCCGAGGAGCCCCTGATGTTCATGAAGCCCCGGTCTGCGATGATCCCCGACGGGGGCGCGATCGAGCGCCCGGCCGGGTTCGAGCGGGTCGACTACGAGGGTGAACTCGGGGTCGTGATCGGCGTGCGCGCCCACCGGGTGACCCGGGCGCAGGCCCTCGATCACGTGCTCGGGTACACGTGCATCAACGACGTCACCGTCCGCGACCTCCAGAACAAGGACGGGCAGTGGATCCGGGCGAAGGGCTTCGACACGTTCTGTCCGATCGGCCCGCGCATCGTCGGTGGCCTCGACCCGTCGAACCTCCAGATCACCACGCGGGTCAACGGCATCGTCCGGCAGGCGTCGTCGACGTCCGACCTGATCTTCGACGTGCCGACGCTTGTCGCGTTCGTCAGCACGTACATGACGCTCGAGGTCGGCGATGTGATCTCGACGGGCACGCCCGCCGGGGTCGGTAACCTCGAGCCGGGCGACGTGGTCGAGGTCGAGATCGAGGGCATCGGCATCCTCCGCAACCCGGTGATCGCGCGCCCGTGAGCACGGCGCCGGTGGTGATCGGCATCGGCGGCAACGTCGGCACCGAGGCCGAGCTCCGGACGCGATTCGGGCACGCGCGCGAGGCGCTGAGCCTGCTGGGGGCGGTGCGCTCGGCGCCGCTCTACCGCACCGCCCCGATCGGCCCGGCGCAGCCGCCGTACCTCAACACCGCGGTCAGCGTTCGCCTCGAGGATGTCCAGCCCTGCGAGCTGATCGCCACGCTGCTCGAACTCGAGCGCCTCCTCGGCCGTGACCGGGCACAGGAGGTGCGGTGGGGGCCGCGCCGGATCGACCTCGACGTGCTGGTGTGGGGCGACCGCGTGGTCCACACGCCCGAGCTCGAGGTCCCGCACCCGCGCCTCGGGGACCGCCGGTTCGCACTCGCCCCGCTGGTCGCGCTCGTCGGCGAGGACGCCGCGGTGCCCGGCCTCGGCCGCCTCGGCGATCGCCTGCGGGCGGTCCACGCCCAGCTCCTCGACGAGATCGCGGCGACCTGGTAGTCAGCGTCGGCGCAGCTTCGCGAGGTTCGTGCGGTGCGTGTAGATCAGCAGCAGCAGCGTCCCGACCGCGAGCGTGGCGGTCGGGATGACGCCGAGGACCACGAGGATGAGCGCCAGCGTGGCCACCGCCGCCAGCGACCCGAGCGCCGGCACACGGCCGACGGCGAGCACCACCACGAACACGCCGAGCGCGACCGGGATCAGCGTGGGCGTCAGCACGGCGAACACGCCGAGCGCGGTCGCCACGCCCTTGCCACCGCGGCCGCGCAGGAACGGTGAGAAGCAGTGCCCGAGGATCGCGGCGGCGCCGGCGGCCGCGACCACCCATGGCCAGCCACACAGGCAGAGCGCGAGGTAGGTGGGGAGCGCGCCCTTGGCGGCGTCGAGCACCAGCACGATCGCGCCGGCGCGGGCGCCGAGCACGCGGGTGACGTTGGTCGCGCCGATGTTGCCCGAGCCGTGCTCCTGGATCGACACCCCGCGGGCGCGCGCGATCAGCACGCCGAACGGCACGGCGCCGGCGCCGAACGCGGTGATCACGAGCAGGACCATCAGCATCGGGGGCCGAGCGCCACCATGGCACGCGGGCGCGGGGCGGTCACGCTGGCGGGGTCAGCCACCAGCGCCGGACCTGCTCGATCACCGAGGTCCGGGGCAGGCCCGCGGGCAGCGTGTCGAGGAACACCCGCCCGTAGCCGCGGGTCACGATCCGGCCGTCCAGGATGGCGACGATCCCGCGGTCGTCGCGCCGCCGGATCAGCCGCCCGAACCCCTGCTTGAGCGCGATCGCCGCGGCGGGCAGCTGGAGCGAGGTGAACGGGTCCTCGCCGGCGACGGCGCGCGCCTCCATGCGGGCGGCGACCAGCGGATCGGTGTGCGGCGTGAACGGTAGCTTGTCGATCACCACCAGCCGCAGCGCATCGCCGGGCACGTCCACGCCCTCCCAGAACGAGCTGGTGCCGAGCAGGACCGCGGTCGGCGTGGCGCGGAACCGGTCGATCAGGCTGGCGCGCGGCGCCTCGCCCTGGACCAGCCGCGGGTACGGCAGCTTCGCGAGCCGGGTGTTCGCCTCGCGGAGCGCGCGGTGGCTGGTGAACAGCAGGAACGCGTGGCCGCTGGTGATCGCGAGCAACTCGGTGACGCGCTCGGCGGCCAGCGCCGAGAACCCCTCCTGCACCGGCGGTAGATCGCGCGGGACGTACAGGATCGCCTGGCGCGTGTAGTCGAACGGGGAGCTGACCAGCAGCTCGTCGACGTCGTCGAGGCCAAGCCGCCGGCGCGTGTAGGCGAACTCCCCGGCCGCGGTCAGCGTGGCCGAGGTGAACACCGGGGTCGGGCCCGCGCCCACGATGTGACGGCGCATGAGGTCGGCGACGTCGATCGGGGCGGCCGTCAGGAACGTGCCCGTCGGGCGGGCCTCGCCCCAGTAGACGTGGCTCTTCTGGCGTTGCTCGGCGATCCGCGCGAGATCGTCGCGGACCTCGCGGGCGCGGCGCGCGAGGCTGGCCAGCGCGGCCCGGGCGGAGGCCTCGCCCTCCCCCTCGGCGTCGGGCGGGGGCTCGCCGTCGGTCTCCGCGGCGCGCGCGAGATCCTCGAGGGCGGCGTCGAGCTTGAACCAGGCGGCCTGGCGCTCGGGGTGGTCGAACAGCCCCGCGGGCAGGGGCACGCGCCCGCCATCCTGCTCGTCGCGCGTGATCAGCGCGGTGCGCACGTGGGCGAACATCGTCACGCTCGCGCGCTCGACGGCGAGCGCGACGTCGCCCCCGCCGCGCCCGGTCCACAGGGGCATCCGCGCGAGCGAGCTGTGGGCGTCGTGGACGAGCTCGCCGATCCGGGCGGTCGACACGCGCGCGCCGAAGTGCTCGGTGGCGACGTCCTCGAGCTGATGGGCCTCGTCGAAGATCACCGCGTCGTGATCAGGCAGCACCCGCGCCCCGGGCGAGCTCGCACGCAGCGCGCGGTCCGCGAAGTAGAGGTGGTGGTTGACGAGAATCAGCTGCGCCTGCTCGGCGGCGCGGCGCGCCTGCGTGATGAAGCAGCGCTCGAAGAACGGACAGCGGGCGCCGAGCCGGGCCTCGGGCGTGGTGGTGACCTCGCTCCACAGCGGCGCGCTCTCGGCGAGCCACTCGACCTCGGCGCGGTCCCCGGTGGCGCTGTCCTCGGCCCACTCGACGAGCGCGTCGAGGAGCGCAGCATTGTCGGGGGCCTTGGCGGCCGGGCGGGGGGCCTCGGCGGCGTGGCGAGCGGCGCTGTCGGGCGCGCGCGCGCCGTCGGCCGAGGCCAGCAGCGCCCCGAGCCCGACGTCGTACGGGCGGCGCCTGTCGGCGGCCTCGGCGAGCCGGCGGCGGCACACGTAGTTGCCGACGCCTTTGAGCACCACGGCCGAGAATGGGCGGCCGATGATCTCGCGCAGCAGGGGCAGGTCGTGGCGGGCGATCTGGTCCTGGAGGGTGCGCGTGCCGGTCGACACCACCACCCGCTTGCCGGACTGCAGCGCGGGCACCAGGTACGCGAGGGTCTTGCCGGTGCCGGTGCCGGCCTCGACGATCAGCGGCCGCTCGTCCGCGAGCGCGCGAGCGACGGCTGCCGACATCAGCCGCTGCTCGGCGCGATCCTCGTAGTGCGGGATCGCGCGCGCCAGCCCCCCACCCGGGGCAAGCAGGCCGGGCGCGAGGAGGCCGGCGTCGTCGCTCACGTCCGCGAGGCCTTCTCGACGTGGCCGCTGGTGCCGAACCGGCGCGCGAGCTCCGCGAACACGCGCTCGATCGGGATCCGGCGTGCAGTCAGCCCGACCATGACGTGGAACAGCAGATCGGCGGTCTCGTGGATGACCTTGCCGTCGTCGCCGGCGGGCAGCTCGTCGGCGAGCTCGCCGTGCTCCTCGGCGATCTTCGCGAGGATCTTCGACATGCCGGCGTCGAGCAGCGAGCGCGTGTAGCTCGCCTTCGCCCCGTCGGGGGTGGCGGCATCGCGCCGCGCCTCGAGGATGCGGCCGAGCTGGGCGACGATCTCGGCGCTCTCGGCGCTCTCGGCGCTCTCGGCGCTCTCGGCGCTCTCGGCGCTCTCGGCGCTCTCGGCGCTCTCGGCGCTCTCGGCGCTCTCGGCGGAGGCGCTGCTGGCGGTGGCGGCCTCCCCCGCGGGTACGCCGTCGTCGGCGGGTGCGCCGTCCGGGTGGACGAAGCAGGTGGTGGTGCCGGTGTGGCAGGTGGGGCCGGCCGGGCGCGCGCGGACGAGCACCGCGTCGAGGTCGCAGTCGAGGCGCAGCTCGACGACCGCGAGCGTGTTGCCCGAGATCTCGCCCTTCTTCCACAGCGCCTGGCGCGACCGCGACCAGAAGTGGACCGTGCCGGTGGTCCTCGTCAGCTCGAGCGCTTCCGCGTTCATCCACGCGAGCATCAGCACGGTGCCGGTGGTGGCGTCCTGGACGATGCACGGGACGAGGCCGCGCTCGTCGTACACGGGCTGGGTCATGGGCGCAGGGTGACCAGGGTCGATCACCGCGTCAAGCGCGGACCGCGAGGCCGCGCCCGGCGAGGAACGCCTTGGCCTCCGCGATGGTGTGGCGTCCGAAGTGGAAGATCGAGGCGGCGAGCACCGCATCGGCCCCGGCCTCGAGGCCGGCGGCGAGGTGCGCGAGTTCCCCGACGCCGCCCGACGCGATCACCGGGATCGACACCCCGCGCGCGACGCGGCTGACCAGCTCGGTGTCGTAACCGACGCCCGTGCCATCGCGGTCCATGCTGGTGACCAGCAGCTCCCCGGCGCCGAGGTCGGCGAGCTGGCGGCACCAGGCGAGCGCATCGAGCCCCTCGGGGGTGCGGCCGCCGTGGCTGAACACCTCCCACGCGAGGGGGCCGTCGCCGGGGCGCCGCTTGGCATCGATCGCGACGACGATCGCCTGGCTGCCGAACCGTGTGGCGCACGCGCTGATGAGGTCCGGGGTGCGGATCGCCGCGGTGTTGATCGCGATCTTGTCGGCGCCGGCATCGAGCAGGCGCTCGGCATCCGCGACGGTGCGCACCCCGCCGCCAACGGTGAGCGGGGCGAACACCTGATCCGCGGTGCGGGCGACCACGTCGATCAGCGTCGAGCGGCCCTCGGGCGAGGCGGAGATGTCGAGGTAGCAGATCTCGTCCGCACCCTGGGCGTCGTAGGCCGCGGCCTGCTCGACCGGGTCACCCGCATCCCGCAGCGAGACGAAGTTGATGCCCTTGACCACGCGCCCGTCCTTGACATCGAGGCACGGGATGATCCGGCGCGCCAGCATCAGCGGGGAGGGTCCATCACGTTGTCGCCGTCGAGACCCTCGCCCCCGGCCCTCGCCGCGTGGGCCACGCTCGCCGCCTCGGCGACGGTGAACCGGCGGTCGTAGATCGCGCGGCCGACCACGACGGCGGGGATCCCGGCGTCGCGCAGGGCCACCAGATCGTCGAGCGAGCCCACGCCGCCGGAGGCGATCACCTCGCAGGCCACCGCGCGCGCGAGGGCGGCGGTGGCGGGGACGTTGGGGCCGGTGTGGAGGCCATCACGCGCGATGTCGGTGTAGAGCAGGGCGGCGGCGCCCCAGGCCGCGGCGCGCTGGCCGAGCTCGATCGCGGTGATGCCGCCGCTCGCGGTCCAGCCGTCGACGGCGACCACGCCATCGCGTGCATCGACGGCGACCACGATCTGCCCGGGGTACGCGCGGCAGACCTCCTCGACGAGCGCGGGCGAGCGCACCGCCGCGGTACCGAGCACGACGAACGCGGCGCCGAGGGCGAGCACGGCATCGACGGCCGCGCGGTCGCGGATGCCGCCGCCGACCTCGACCGGGATCGGAGAGGCCGCGATGATCGCCGCGACGAGGGCGAGCTGCCGGGGCTCCCCGAACGCGCCATCGAGGTCGACGACGTGGAGCCGGTCCGCGCCATCGCGCGCGAGCTCGGCGACCAGCTCGGCGGGCTGGTCGTGGAACACGGTGACCCGGTCGCGCTGGCCCTGTTCGAGACGGACGGCCTTGCCACCGAGCAGATCGATCGCGGGGAACAGCTTCATCGGGCCTGCACGAAGTTCTCGAGCAGACGCAGGCCGACCGCCTGGCTCTTCTCGGGGTGGAACTGACACGCGAACAGGTTGCCGCTGCGGATCGCGGCGGTGATGCGGACACCGTGCTCGGCGTGCAGCGCGATCACGGCCGGGTCCGCCGGGAGAGCGTGGTACGAGTGCGTGAAGTAGACGTAGGCGCCGTCAGGGATGCCGGCGAGCAGCGGGTCCGCCGGGCCGTGCTGGACGCACTGGTTCCAGCCCATGTGGGGCACCTTGAGTTCCGGGGCACCCGGGCGAAGCTTGACCACGGTGCCGGGCACCACGCCGAGCCCGGCGATCGGCCCCTGCTCCTCGCTCTCGTCGAACAGCACCTGCATGCCCAGGCAGATGCCGAGGTACGGCCGACCGCTGGCGATCGCCTCGCGCAGCGCGTCGCCGAGGCCGCGCTCGGCGAGGCCGCGCATGAACACCCCGAACGCGCCCTGGCCGGGGACCACGATCTTGTCCGCGCGCCGGATCACATCGGGGTCCTGGGTGACGACCACGTCCCCGCCGGCGCGCGCGAGTGCGCGCTGCACCGAGCGCAGGTTCCCCGAGCACACGTCGACGATCGCGATCACGCGATCAGCGTCCCCTTGGTCGACGGGATCGCACCCCCGAGCCGGGGATCGATGCGCGTCGCCTGGTCGACGGCGCGGGCGAACGCCTTGAAGATGCACTCGATCGTGTGGTGGGCGTTGCCGCCGTAGTGCAGCAGCACGTGGAGGTTGCACTGCGCGCGCGTGGCGAACGCCGCGAAGAACTCCTTGGCCAGCTCGCAGTCGAACGTGCCGATCCACTTGCCGTCGAGCCCGGCCACGTTCCACACGAACGCCGGGCGCCCGCAGAAGTCGACCGCGACGGTGGCCATCACCTCGTCCATGGGGAGCGTGGCGGAGCCGTAGCGCACGAGGCCGGCGCGGTCCCCGAGCGCCTGCTCGAAGGCGCTGCCGAGCGCGAGGCCGGTGTCCTCGACGGTGTGGTGGCCGTCGATCTCGATGTCGCCGGCGGCCTTGACGGTCAGGTCGAACACGCCGTGGCGCGCGAACGCGTCGAGCATGTGGGACAGGAACGGGAGCGGGGTCTCGATCGTCCGGGACCCCGTGCCATCGATCGCGAGGTCGACGCGCAGCTGGGTCTCCTTCGTGATCCTCTCGATCGCAGCGGTGCGCACCACGCCTCCTTGTATCAGGGAGGGGGCGATCGTACAAACGGCGTCATGGTTCGCTCCTCGGGGAAGCTCGCTCACCTCCTGCTGTTCACCGCCTCGGTCACGCTCGCGGCGTGCGGTGGCGCCAAGCCCACGATGGAGCCCGTCGAGGAAGAGGAGGAGGAGGAGGCCCCCCCGCCGAAGCCGAAGAAGGAGACCGAGGCGGACCGCGAGGCGAAGCGCCTCAAGCTTGCCCACGAGATCGTCCCCGATGACAGCACGTGCCTGCCGGCCACGCTCAAGGCCGACGGCGCGCCCGCGCTCGAGCTCGCCGCGATCGGCGCGGACCTCGTGGTGTGTGCGGTCGACACCGATGCGTCGCAGCTGCTCGGGCCGGTCGGCTGCTGGACCGTCAACGTCGCCGATGGCTCGCTCGCGTACCGCACCCCGGCGCCGATGCCTGGCCGCGGCTACAGCGTCAAGCTCGACACGGGCTGCGCGCGCGGGTTCTGCCTGCCGAACAAGCCCAAGCTCGACACCGCGCACATGGTGTGGAGCCCCGATGGCGGCAAGGTCGCGGTGCTCGCCGGTGACGAGGTCCACCTGTTCGCCACCGACGGCAAGGCGCACGAGTCCAGCTTCACGATCCGCGGCGACAAGGGCGTGACCAACGAGCCGTTCGCGATCCACTGGCTCGGCGAAACGATGTTCGTCGAGGGCCGGGACGCCGGGCCGTTCTCGGCGGTGTGGGCGTACAAGACCGACGGCACGATCATCGGCCCGATCGAGGCGATCGGCGGCAAGCCCGGCACGCCCGTGTCGACGCATGGCGGCTCGTTCCTCCTGCTCGACAAGACCCACGTCGGCGTCGCCGCCCAGGGCTACTCCACGGTCACGGTCTACGAGGCCGGCACTGGCCAGCGCAGCAAGCTGGTCCGCAAGGTCGCCACGCCCGCGTGCAAGGCCGCCGAGCTCCAGGGCTGGTGGCAGACCTCGGGCGAGGTGTCCGCGAAGTGCAAGGCGCAGGTCGACAAGGCGTTCGGCCACCTGATCGGCGCGACCGCGGTGATGGGCAAGACCAGCGTGGTCACGCTGCTGCGCGGCCCGCGCCTCGGCGAGATCGGCGTCCTCGACGCCAAGACGCTCGGCGAGAAGAAGGTGATCAAGCTCCCGTGGTGTGCCGAGGAAGCGGCGGGGGGAGCGCCGGCGGCTTCCGGGGGCGAGGCCGAGGCGTCCGCCCCGAAGGCCTCCGCCCGGAAGGCGTCCGCGGCCCCGCCGAAGGCCATGAAGTCCGCCGCGCCTGCCGAGGCCGCGGACCCCGACGACGGCGGCGAGTAGGGCACCATCGCGCCTGCCGAGGCGTTGGGCGCCACCCTGGATGACGCCACCCTCGCGGCGCTCGGCGGGGACGCCACCATCACCCCGAGCGCGCTCGACACCGCCGAGACCCGGGCGCTCGTCCACCTCCGGGTTCTGACCCCGGGCGCGTCGACCCCGGGCGCGTCGGCGCAGCTCGCGATCGGTGCGGTGATCGGCGCGGGCGGCATGGGCGTGGTCCGGGCCGCCGAGCAGATCGCGCTCGGCCGCACGGTCGCGGTCAAGACGCTGCGGCCCGGGCGCGCCGACGCCACCGCCGTGGACGACCTGCTGCGCGAGGCGTGGATCACCGGCTCGCTCGAGCACCCGAACGTGGTGCCGGTGCACTACCTCGGGCTCGATCGCGAGGGCGTGCCGCTCGCGGTCCTCGAGCGGATCGAGGGCGTGGCGTGGAGGACGCTGATCCACGACGCTGCGGCGGTGGAGCAGTGGTTCGGCGCGACCGATCTGCTGGCGTGGAACCTCGGGATCCTGCTCCAGCGACTCCACGCGGTCGGGTTCGCGCACAGCCGCGGCATCCTCCGCCGCGACCTCAAGCCGGGCAACGTCACGATCGGTGCGTTCGGCGAGGTCTACCTGCTCGACTGGGGCATCGCGGTCGGCCTGCGCGACGATGGCAGCCGGCGGCTCCCGCTGGCCGCGCGCGCGCCCTACCGGGCGTCGGCCGGCAACCTCGCGCGGCTGCTCACGGTGCTGTCGCTGTGGCGCAGTCGCGCCGCGGTCCAGTCGTCTGACCGGGTCGGTCCAGGTCAGCGCGAAGGGCGCTGCCCGTGCATCGGTTCGCCATCGGTGTCGAGTGGCACGTCGACGATCAGGACCGAGCTGGTGGTCTGGCTGAGCCCCTCGTCCACGGCGTGGTCCAGGTGCGCCTCGAGCGCGGAGCGCGAGGCCGGTGGGCCGGGCACGAGGGGTGGTGCTGCCGGAACGTCGAGCGGCAGATCGACCACGAGCGAGGTCGATTCCTGGCTCAGGCCGGTGCCGGCGTCGAGGCCATCGAGCTCGCGGGGCACGGTGTCCGTGGCAGCGCGGGTGGCCTCGTGTGCGGTCACGCCTTCGGGGCGGCGCACTGGCGGGACCACGGCCACGCGATCGCTGGTGCGCGCCACCGTGTGCAGCTGCAGGCGGCCGATGGCGCCCGGGCTGGGCGTGGGCTCGCTGGGCGGCGCAGCGGGGGTCCCGACCATTGACTCGCGCGTGCGCGGCCGGGAGCGGGCGTGGGGGCGGTCGCCCTCGTCGATGCGCGGGGGGCTCGCGGGCGCGACCTTGAGCGGCGCGGCGCGCTCGAGGATCGGGGCGAGCAGGGCTGCGGCCGGTGCCGGCTCCATCATCGCGCCGATCGCGTGCGCGTGCATCGCGGCACCGCGCGCGATCACCTCCTCCGGGTTGACGTCGATGCGAGGGGGCCGCCCGAAGTGCCGGGCGACCTGGTCGCGGATGTAGGGCAGCTTGGTGGCGCCGCCGACGAGCACGACCTCGTCGATGGCGGCCAGCGTGAGGCCGGCGCACTGGAGCGCCTCGCCGCACACCTCGAAGGTCCGGTTGACCACATCGCCGATCGCCCGGGCGAGATCGTCGCGGGTGATCTCGACCTTGAGATCGAGCGGGCTGCCATCGGAGAGCGCCACGCCATCGATGCGGACGGTGGTGGTGGGCCGCCGGGACAGCTCGATCTTGGTCTGCTCGGCGAGGCCGCGCAGGCGCAGCATCGCCGCCGGGTTGGTGCGCAGGTCGAGCCGGTGGGCGGCGCTGACCTTCTGGACCAGCATGTCGACGAGCTGCTCGTCGAGGTCGTCGCCGCCGAGCGCGCCGTGGCTCGCGGTGCCAAGGGCCTGCGGGCCGGCGGCGCGCAGGCGCACGATCGTGACGGCGAACGCGCCCGCGCCGAAGTCGTACACGGCGATCACCTGCCCGTCGGCGCGGCCCGCCGCACACGCGAGCGCCGCCGCGATCGGCTCGTCGACCAGCCGGACCACGGTCAGGCCGGCGGTCGCCGCCGCGGCGGTCACGGCCTGGCGCTGGACCTCGTCGAAGCTGGCGGGGACGGCGATCACCGCGCGCCGCACCGGGGCGCCGAGGCAGCGGGACGCGGTCGTGCGCGCATGATCGAGCAGCATCGAGGTGAGGGCGGGGACCTCGAAGTCGCCGATCCGCGTGGAGATCGTGAGGCGTTGTTCGAGGCCCAGGCGGATCTTGTAGGGCATCCGCCGTGTCGCGGTGGCGACCTCCTGGGACGCCAGCGTGCGGCCAAGCAGGCGCTTGACCGACGCGATGGTGTTCCGTGGATCGATCGCCTTGCGCTGCTTGGCGGCCGCGCCAACCAGGACGTGGCCACCCGGGTGGAACGACACCACCGAGGGCATCACGCGCGACCCCGTCTGATCGGCCAGCACCTGGAGGGCTCCGGACGGGTCCACGTGCGCGACCACCGTGGTCGAGGTCCCGAGGTCGATGCCTACGATCGGGTCAGCCACCCTGCTCCGCCCAGGATATCCAGACTCACGGGGCGTGGTCGAGCGAAGCCAGCACCTGATCGTACCAGCGCTCGAGGCCGGGTCGGAACGGCCACATCCAGCCGTACGAGGCCCCCATGAACTGGGCGAGGATGTACGTGCGGTAGCTCGCGCGCTGCGGGTAGGCAGGGCCCCACACCTCGGCGGCCGCGCGGATGCTCTCGGCGTACGCCTCCTTCTCGAACCGCGCACGAAACCACGCCAACCCCATCGGCAGCGGCAGCAGGACGTAGAGGACCGCCATCCCGGGAACGGTGAACCGCCGGAACTGGCGGAGGTGCACGGCCTCGTGACGGAGCGTCACGTAACGGCGGTCCGCGTCCCAGGTGTCCCAGTCCGGCGTGACGTACACCGTGCGACGGATGGTGGTCTGGTAGGAGTCCAGGTACGAGCGCATCTGACCGAGCGTGACCAGCACCAGCGCGTGGTGGATCACCCGGTGGAGCGCGGACTGGTCCTTGCGGATCACCCGGAACCCGGGGATCTCCTGGCGCAGCGCCTCGACGAGCGCCGCGTAACGAGCCTCCGACGCGTGCATCCGCGGAGCGTAGCGCATCGGGTCCGGGAGCGACCAGGCCGGCATTGACGGGGGCAGCGCAGATCCGTAGCGTGCAGCGCGCGTGGTCGATCTTGCGAAGCTCAATCCGCCTCAGCGCGAGGCGGCGAGCCATGGGGGCGGGCCGATCCTCGTGCTCGCGGGCGCCGGCTCGGGCAAGACCCGCGTGATCACGTTCCGGATCGCCCACCTGCTCGAGCAGGGCATCCCGCCGACGGCGATCTGCGCGATGACGTTCACGAACAAGGCGGCCGAGGAGATGCGCGAGCGCATCGGGCACCTGCTCCAGGACAAGCACACCGCCCGCCAGCTCACGATCGGCACGTTCCACGCGCTCGGGCTCAACATGCTGCGGAGCGAGCGCAAGGCGCTCGGGTTGCCGCGCGGGTTCGTGATCTACGACCAGTCCGATCAGATGGGCGCGCTCCGCGAGGCGCTGCGCCACACCAAGGACATCAGCCGCGACGGCGAGCGGCGGTTCGACGTGAAGTCGATCCTGTCGCGGATCTCGCTCGCGAAGAACGCCTTCATCGCGCCCGCGGACTACGCCGGCAACCCGGCCGACGACTACGACCGGATCACGTCCGAGGTCTATCCGAAGTACCAGGAGATGCTGCGCGCGTGCGCCGCCTTCGACTTCGACGATCTGATCGTCGAGCCGGTCCGCCTGATCGAGAAGGATGCGGGCGTGCGCGAGCGGTGGGGCGGCAAGTTCCGGTACGTCATGGTCGACGAGTTCCAGGACACCAACGCCGCGCAGCTGCGCATGGTCAACGCCCTGGTCGCGCAGCACGGCAACCTGTGCGTCGTCGGTGACGATGACCAGTCGATCTACAGCTGGCGCGGCGCCGATCCGACGAACATCCTGCGGTTCGCCGAGCTCTACCCCGGCGCCAAGGTGGTCAAGCTCGAGCAGAACTACCGCTCGACCAAGACCATCCTCCACGCCGCGAACACGGTGATCGCGAACAACAAGCGCCGCCACGGCAAGCAGCTGTGGTCGCAGCACGATGCCGGCGCGCTGATCACGCACGCGGTCGCGGTCACCCCCGAGGACGAGGCCAGGTGGGTGGCGGCCGAGATCCGCAAGCTCAACAAGGACGGCCGGCCGTGGGACTCGATCGCGGTGATGTACCGCTCGAACATCCAGGCCAAGATCCTCGAGGAGGAGCTGCGCACCGCCAGCGTGCCGTACGTGATGTACGGCGGCCAGCAGTTCTTCGAGCGCAAGGAGGTCAAGGACCTGATCGCCTACCTGCGCGTCGCGCTCAACCCCAGGGACGAGCTCGCGCTGCGCCGGATCATCAACTACCCGGCGCGCGGGATCGGCGCGACCACCGTCGAGCGCCTCGTCGCCGCCGCGCAGGCCAAGCACGCCACGCTGTGGGACGCGCTCAAGGGCGCGCTCACCGGCACCGGCACGCTGCCCGGCATGGGGCCGATGCTGTCGTCCAACGACGATGATCCGCTCGGGCCCGGGCCGCAGGTCGACGTCGAGTCGCTGCGCGGCGCCGCGCGCAACGGCATCATCGAGCTGATCCACGTGGTGTCCGAGCTCGGCGCCTCGATCGAGAGCGGCGGGGACATCGTCGCCGCCACCAAGGCGCTGATGGAGGACATCAAGCTGTACGACGACCTGCGCCATGCCGCGGGCAGCATGTCGGCGGCGCAGCGCCGGATCGACAACGTCGAGGGCCTGCTCGGCTCGCTGCAGCGGTTCAGCGACAAGGGCCGCGGGCGCGAGCAGCTCGCCGAATATCTTGAGGATGCTGTCGCTCGAGTCCAAGGACGAGAAGGACGACCCGGCGGGCAAGGTGATCCTGACAACGCTCCATGGCTCGAAGGGTCTCGAGTTCCCGGTGTGCTTCATGGTCGGCCTCGAGGAGGAGCTGCTGCCCCACCTGCGCACGCTCCAGCCGCAGGCCACGGACGTCACCTCGGTCGACGGGGACCACGCCACCGACATCAGCGAGGAGCGCCGGCTGGCCTACGTCGGCATCACGCGCGCGCAGAACAAGCTGTACCTGACCCGCGCGTGCACCCGCGTCACCCGCGGCCGGGCGGTCCCGCGCATGCCCTCGCGGTTCCTGCTCGAGATCCCCGAGGACCTCCTCGAGGTGATCGACATCTCCGAGCTCCAGCGCGAGCAGGTGCCGATCGCGGAGGCCGCGAGCTTCTTCGGCAACCTGGCGGCGTTGCTGGACGATTGAGCGAACGCTCGCGGCGCTGCCGTCGCCCGGGGGTTCGGCCCGGGTGACGGCGGCCACCTCATGGCGGCGGCGGGCCTGACGACGGCCGCCGAACCCTGGCTGACGAGACCCTGGACCGGCACCGACGCCCCGCATGCACCAGCCACACCCACAGCCACGGCGAGCAGGGCCTCACCCTTCGAGGGGATCCTGGTGTCCTACGGACCGCGACCCCCGCCAGGCTGCGACCCCCGCCGGCAGAGGTCGCAGGCGGGTGTCGCAGGCGTCGCACGCGTCCCGTGATCCGCGGTTCTCCGGGCTGTCATCGCGTGTCGCGCGCCCGGCGCAGCGATCTCTGGTATGTCCGGCGGATGAAGAGGAACGCAATCCTGTGCGGTCTGCTGGTCGCTGCGTGCGGCGGCAAGGCCGCGACGCCGACCCAACCGCTCGGCACCAGCCACGACACCGCCGGCACCGGCGCAACGCAGCCGCCCACCACGCCTCCGGCGCCCGTGGATCCCGCGCTCGCGTTCCGCCTTTCGCACTCGAACACCGGGGGCATGTGGCAGCCGCAGCAGATGACGCTGCCGGGCCACACCCGGCTGTTCCAGAACATGGGCGTCAAGATCGACCCCGCCGTACTCGCGGATCCGCTCGCTGCGCCACTCAACGCGATCGTCTCGCTCGGAGGCTGCTCGGCGTCGTTCGTGTCGCCGGATGGCCTGATCGTCACCAACCACCACTGCGTGCAGGGCGCGCTCCAGCACAACGCGACGCCGCAGGACAACCTCGTCGAGACCGGCTTCCTCGCGAAGACCCGCGCCGACGAGCGCTACGCCGGTCCGACCCAGCGCGTGTTCGTGGCGCAGGCGTTCAAGGACGTCACCCAGGACATGCGCGCGGGTCTCGAGATGATCAAGGACCCGATCAAGCGCAAGGAGGAGTCCGAGAAGCGCCTCAAGACGCTGATCGCGGCGTGCGAGAAGGGCCGGCCCGAGCTGCGCTGCGACGTCAAGTCGTTCTTCCGCGGCGGCCAGTACGTCCAGATCGAGAACCTCGAGATCAAGGACGTCCGCCTCGCGTACGTGCCGCCCCGCTCGGTCGGCAACTACGGCGGCGAGATCGACAACTGGGCGTGGCCGCGCCACACCGGCGACTTCTCGTTCTACCGCGCGTACGTCGGCAAGGACGGCAAGCCCGCCGACTACTCGCCCGACAACGTCCCCTATCAGCCGAAGCACCACCTCAAGGTGTCGAGCGCGGGCGTCAAGCCCGGCGACTTCGTGATGGTGACCGGCTACCCGGGATCGACGACGCGCACGGAGACCGTGCTCGAGACCAGGAACGACGTCGAGTGGTACTATCCGTACCTGATCGCCTACTACCAGGAGCGCTACGCGATCGCGGAGTCGCTCCTCAAGGCCGGTGGTGACACCGCGATCAAGGCGACCGTCGCCAAGCAGGGCGTCCAGAACGGCCTCGAGAAGTTCCAGGGCATCCTGGCGGGGCTCAAGAAGAACCCGGCGCTGATGCAGCGCAAGGAGGCCCTCGACGCGCAGGTCAAGGCGTGGGCGGGCAAGCCCGGCAACGAGGCGCACAAGGCGAACATCGATCGCCTCGAGCAGATGTTGACCGATGAGCTGCGGACCCAGCGCGTGGACTTCGATCGCAACGTCGCGTTTGGCGGATCGCGGCTGCTCGGCACCGCACTCGGGTTCACCCGGTGGGCCGATGAGCGGACCAAGAAGGACGCCGACCGCAAGCCCGGCTACCAGGACCGCGACATGCCGCGCTCGGTCGCGGCCCAGAAGGGGTTCGCGAAGAGCTATGACCGCCAGCTCGACCGCGCGGGCTTCCGGCTCGCGCTGGTGCGCGCGCTGCAGCTCGATGCGCAGGATCGCCCGTGGCTGACCACCTTGCTCGGCGTCAAGCCGACCACCAAGGTCGACGAGGCCCTGATCGACAAGACCCTCGACACCTGGTACGCGGCCCAGACCCTCGAGGACGAGGCCAACCGGCTCGCCCTCCTGCAGACGGGCACCACCAAGCAGCTCAAGGCCTCGAAGGACCCGTTCGTCCAGGCCGCGCAGCGGGCCTGGCCGCTGGTCAAGGCCGAGGAGAAGAAGACGGACGCGCGCACCGGTGACCTCATGCTGGTGACACCGTCCTACGTCGAGGGCATGCGCGCCGCGCTCGGCGGCCTGCTCGCCCCCGACGCGAACTCGACCCTGCGCGTGACCTACGGCACCGTCCGCTCGTTCAAGCCGACGTCGAAGGAGGCGACCGACTGGCCGTTCACGGTCGCCTCGCAGATCCTCGCGAAGGACACGGGCAAGGAGCCGTTCGACGCGCCCAAGAAGCTGCTCGAGGCGATCAAGGCCAAGAACTATGGACCGTACGCCGATGCCACTCTCGGCGGCGAGCTGCCGGTCGACTTCCTCTCGGACCTCGACATCACCGGCGGCAACTCCGGATCGGCGACGCTCAACGACAAGGGCGAGCTCGTTGGCCTCGCGTTCGATGGCACCACCGAGGGTCTCGCGTCCGACGTGGTGTTCAACGGCGAGACCACCCGCGTGATCCACGCGGACGCGCGCTACATGCTGTGGAACATGGACCTCCTCGACGGCGCGGATCACCTCCTCAAGGAGATGGGGCTGACTCCGGCGCTGTGAGCGCGGCGCGCACGGCGCGCTGATCTCGCTCGTTCACGCGGCCGGTGCAGGGATGCATCGGCCGCGCGGCGTTGGTGCGCTCGGCGAGGTCGTCAACGCGAGGGTGCGCGCGCCACCGCGAGCCGGTGAACGCGAGCGCAGCGTGCACGGGTACGCCCCACTTCCGGTGCAGGTCGGGCTCCCGGCATAACGCGCTCCGGGCCGGGATCAGCGCATCAAGGCGCGCACAGCGCCGCCCGCCACGCCCGCGGGCTGGCCGCAGCGGCCGGAGCGCAGGCAGCGAGGGCGGCCTCGCCGCGCTCGATCAGGCTCCGCGCCTTGTCCGCGAGCGCCTCGCAGTACACGGCGACCGCCTCGTCGCTGCGGTCGCCGGTCCGCAGCGATGCCGGGATCGGGCCCCGCGCGAGCAGCGAGGCGGTGCGCAGGCGTGCCTGCGCCAGGCGCGCGGACCCGGCGGCGCGCGCGGCGGGGGTGCCCTGCTCGGCGCGCGGGCCGAGCTCGGCCTCGGCGGTCGTGAGCGCCCGCACGAGCTCCTCGAGCCATGGCTTCATCGCGTCGAGGGACGTCTCGTCCCGGTCTGGGGATCACGCGGCGCAGCGAGCTCGAGCAGCGTGGCCAGCGGCCGGTCCGCAGGCGAGATCTTCGCGCGTCGCATCTCCACCTCGATTCGTGATCCGCCGCACGCGTTCGCGTCGGGCACGTGGGTCAGCCGCACGCCGGCAAGCCCGGCGACGGGTCCGGCGCCAGCGCGCAGCCGCCCGAGATCGAGGGGTGGGGCCGCTGGGAGGGGAGCCGGGCGCACAGGCGTCAAGCGCCCTCCTTCCTGCAGGTGGCGCACGACCCGCGCGGCGCTCGCGACAGCGAGTGCCGTCCCGCGCGAGGTGCGCCAGAACTGGGCCGAGCTAAAATTTTAGTAACCGTTCACGCGGCGAGTGCGGTTGGCAGGTCAGTCCGCAGGTCAGTTCGGACATGCTGGGGTAGCAGCGACGGAGTCGGCGTGCCCTGAAGCGCAGCCGCACACGCGTCCTTGAGGAACCCGTAGAGGTCCTGCTTCTGCGAGCGGAGCGCCTGGCGTGCGGTCACCAACCGGAAGGATCCCCTCGTTTCGTAACCGGCTGATCTCGCCGCCGAATCGAGAAATCGAGAATGTGAGCGACGCGGGAATCCGGATGTCCGGTGGTCTGGTTGAGCGGGGATGCCGCGCTCCAAGCCAGCCCCATCGAAGTCGGTCCGCCGCGGTCGCGCCCAACGGCGCCGCACGGTGCGCCGCCATAGCTTTCGTCGTGAAGGCGTCCATCGGACGCTGGGGGCGGTGTTCAAGCGCATTCACGCCGCCCGGCTCGACTCGCTTTCTCGCTCGTCACCACCGGCCTCGTAGGGAACCACTTCCACCGAGATCACCGGGGACCAGGGACCCACCCCGCCACTGAGAAGAAGTTCATGTGCGGCCCCTCCACCGGGGACCCGGGACCGGCCCTGTGAGGGAAACTGGCGTCGTCCTGGCCGGCGCTCCGATCATTCGAACGGATGGAAAAGGGTGAGGGCCCGGGTCGCCAAACCTGAGCCCTCGAAGTACCAGCGATGGCTGGACGAGCCAGCACCTGTCGGTACTGTCATCGGGCCAGAGATCGCGGTCAAGTTCTCGACCATCCGCGATGGATGGACGAGCTCGATGTCTTCGCGTTGACCTGCGGTCACTGTGCCGATGGGTTCGTGGCGTGCCGGCCCGACTACCGCGGCCAGGGCTACTGCGGGAAGGAGTGCCGCGAGCGCGAGCAGGCCGCGATCCGCCGACGGGGCAATGCCCGCCACCAGCGGACCGCCGAGGGGCGCGACGATCATGCCCAGCATCAGCGCGCGCTGGTCACGCGCAAGCGCGTGGAATCACGGCCGGTGACGGATGTGCGTCGCGAGGAAGTTGCGCCGCGTGCTCAATGCTCGACGCCGGATGACGCCGATGGGACCGGCCAGCGGGTGTCGGCACACGACGCGGAGCGGGTGTTCCCCCCAGCGCTGACGACGCCCGGAGTTGGCCCATCGACGCGGTGCTCGCGCTCGACGAACCGACGATCTACGCCGGGACGGCCACCAGCGATCTGTCCGAGATTCGGACCTATGATCGATGAACGTCCAGCCGGCGGACGCCGCGTCGCCCGACACCCTCCCAAGCCGTCGAGATGTCTCGAGCGGGCGCGCGGCACGGTCCCTGCCTGCACGCATCGGCGACCATGCTCACGGCTCAACCCTCGCCGACGCCAGCGCGCGCGTATGCCCGCCGCCAGCCGGAGGACGGAACGCTCTACGGCGTCGTCCGCGACCATCTCCCGGCGCTCCTCGAGCGTGCCCGCGATCACTCCGAGCACGGGTTCGGCGATCCGCGCTTCGTCGCGAGGAGCGGCTGGTCGCGTTCTCGTGCAAGACCCGCGGCTTCTGCCCGTCGTGCACGAGTCGCCGGATGGCCGGCACCGCGGCCCACCTCGTCGATCGCGTGCTGCCTGCTCGTCCCGTACCGCCAGTGGGTGCTGTCGTTGCCGCGGCAGGTCCGGTTCCTGCTCGCCCGCGACACCGACCTCCTCACGCAGGTCCTCGGCGTGTTCCTGCGCAAGGTGTTCGCCTGGCAACGTCGCCGCGCGCGCGCCCACGGCAAGGGCGATCCACAATGTGGCGCCGTCACGTTCATCCAGCGGTTCGGCTCGCTGCTCAACCTCAACTGCCACGCTCACGCCCTGCTCCCCGACGGTGTGTTCGCGGCCGGCCCGGACGGCGCCGTCGCGTTTCATCCGCTGCCCCCGCCGTGGGACGACGACGTCGTCCGCCTGCTCGAGCAGATCGCCCGTGCGATCCACCGCGTCGTTCAGCGCCGCCTCGCGCTCGAAGGCGACGACGCTCCGCCGGATCTGCTCGCCTCCGAACAAGCCGAGGCCGTGGCCAGCCTCCCCGGTGCGGGCCGCGGCGCGGTGCCCAGGCCCGGCCACCGGTCCGCGTTCCTCGATGGCTACTCGCTCCACGCCGATCGGCTCATCGATGCCGAGGATCGCGAGGGCCTCGAGCGGCTGTGCCGATACGGCGCCCGCTCGCCGGTCGCCAGCTCCCGGCTGTCGCGCGATCCGGCGGGACGGGTCGTGATGAGCCTCAAGCGTCCGTTGCGCGACGGTCGCACCGAACTCGCGTTCACGCCTGTCGAGTTTCTCCGTCGGCTCGCGACCCTGATTCCACCGCCGCGATGCTCATCTCACGCGCTTTCACGGCGTGTTCGCACCCCACCACGCGCTCCGCGCCGGAGTGTTGCGTGGTCCGACGGCGACGTCGGCTGCGAAGCGTACACAGGGAGTGCGAAGCCATGCGATCGAGCCTCGACAGAAACAAATCGCGGGAGTCGGCGACGCTAGTAAACGGCGCCGACTACATCGGAGCCTCGCCATCGCGAGAGGCCGAGATCCCGCCGGGGCCATAGGAGCATGGCGCACGCACATGGGGGCACCCGGAAACCTGGGAGGTCTCGTCGTTTTCACCAAGAACGCGGGAAGGACAACCCGCTGATCAAGTCCAGGCGTCACGTCGGGTGCGCGACGTGGTGAGCGAACATACGCACCGATTGATGATACCGCGGAACGAAGGAAACGAAGTGAAGCGGGACGAACGACGAGACGTCGGAACTCCCCATAGTACCGATGAAGCGGGGGAACCAACCCAAGGGACCCCGTGGAGGGAAGGGGATAAGAGTCAGGCGTGGGAATCGCAGGAGAGAAAGATGAAGAGGACACAGACCCTCGACAACGTCTCAACGAAACTTCAGCGAATAGCAGAGCTGGCGAGAACGGCCCCGCAGATGGCCATTCGTACGCTGGCCCATCATATTGACGTGGAGTTTCTCCGCGTCGCTTATCAGCAAACACGCAAGGACGGGGCGGTGGGCGTCGACGATCAGACGGCAGCGGTGTGGGCAGCTGACCTGGAGAGCAATCTCCTGTCACTGCTCAACCGCTTCAAGTCGGGTACGTATCGTGCGCCACCCGTCCGTCGCGTCGAGATCCCGAAGGAAGATGGGACCACTCGGCCCATCGGGATCCCGACGTTTGAAGACAAAGTGCTTCAGCGCGCGGTTGTGATGGTGCTGAACGCCGTTTACGAGCAGGACTTCTTGGATTGCTCGTACGGCTTCCGGCCCGGTAGGTCGGCCCACCAGGCGATCGATTCGCTCTGGAAAGGTCTGATGGGCATGCAAGGTGGCTGGGTGATCGATCTCGACATCCAGAAATTTTTCGACAGTGTCGATCATGGGCATCTTCGAACCATTCTCGATCAGCGGGTACGTGACGGCGTGATTCGGCGTTCCATCGACAAGTGGTTGAAGGCGGGAGTGCAGCAGGACGGGATCCGTTGGTTCCCGGATGGCGGCACCCCGCAAGGCGGCGTGATCTCTCCGTTGCTCGCGAACATCTACCTGCACGAAGTTCTCGACGTCTGGTTCGAGCGCGAGGTTCGACCTCGACTCGGCGGATCAGCGCATCTGATCCGTTATGCCGACGATATTGCGATCGCCTTCGAGCGGGAGGAGGATGCGAGACGCGTGATGGCCGTGCTGGTGAAGCGATTCGCCAAGTACGGGCTCACGGTCCATCCCGAGAAGACCAAGCTCATCGACTTCCGGAAACCAGGCAGCGGGCCTGACCCCGGGAGCTTCGACCTGCTGGGCTTCACGCATTTCTGGGGACGTTCCCGGAACGGCTGGTGGGTGGTCCAACGGAAGACTTCAGGCAACCGCTTCGGGCGCGCACTACAGCGCGTCGCCGACTGGTGCAGTAGGAACCGTCATCTTCCCGTCCGCAAGCAGCATGAGATGCTCGTGAAGAAGGTGGCGGGTCACTACAACTACTTCGGCATCACTGGGAACGGCCGGGCACTCGGACGCTTCTTGCACGAGGTGAAACGTGTCTGGCGCACGTGGCTTGATCGCCGCTCGCGTCGAGGACACATGAATTGGGCCAGGTTCAAGCTGCTCAGCAGCCTGTACCCACTCCCAACTCCGCGCATCGTGCACAGCGTCTACCGCCCGTAGCGAACCCCACGCACTGAAGAGCCGGATGCGGGAGATCCGCAAGTCCGGTTCTGTGGGAGCCC
>CAXNMK010000016.1:0-160897 GCA_964203225.1 Kofleriaceae bacterium | reverse complement strand
CCCGCAGGACGCGCGCGGCCCCAAGGGCCGTGGGGGTCCGGGCGGCCCGCGTGGTCGGCGGCCGCGCGGCGGGTGGCCCGGCCCCGCGTGGCCCCGGCGGTGAGCGCCGTGGCCCCGGTGGTGGTGGCGGCCCGGGTGGTCCCGGCGGCTTCGGCCGCGGTCCGCGTGAGCCCCGCCTGGGTCCCGATGGCCAGCCGCTGCCGTTCGAGGCGCGTGGCCCCCGTGGTCCGCGCCCGCCGCGCCCCGCCCACGAGGGTGGCCCCGGCGCGCCGCGGACCGAGCAGCCGCGCCTCGGCCCTGATGGCCAGCCCCTGCCGCCGAAGCCCCGCCGTGACCGCAAGCCGATCGGCCCGGACGCCAGCGGCATGGGCCCCGACGGCAAGCCGTGGGATCCCGCTCGCCGCGCCCAGCGCGTCGCCGAGCGCGAGCAGACGGGCGTGAATACCGCGCCCACCGCGTCCGTCGAAGCGCCTGCGGCCGCACCGGCCGACGGCCCCCAGGAGTAACGCTCGCAGGGCTCGGGAGGGAGCCTGCATCTCCGCGCCAGGTCGTGAAACCAAGGCCCTCGCCGAGGTGTCGATGCGTTATGTTCGACGCAACGAAAGGTCCCCCATGACGCTCCACCGCATACTGTCCGCCGCCGTCCTCGCTGCTGCTGTCGTGTCCGCTGGAGCGACGGAAGCCTCGGCCGACGTCTCCAGGGCCGTGATCACGGCCTTCAAGGGCCAGCTCGTCGTCAGCAAGGGCGAGCTGCCCGAGGGCAAGACCAACAAGGAGACCATCGCCAAGATCAAGGCGGCGAAGGTCACCTCGGTCGAGGGCGACGTCCGCGACGACGTCGCGTACTGGAACTTCCACTACGCGGCGTTCCTGTCGCGGACCGGCGCGGTCCGCCTCAAGCTGGAGTTCTACAACGGCAAGCAACTCGCCGCCGACAAGACCCTCGACGAGATCGATCCGAAGAGCGGCCTGCTGACCGGCGACATCTCGATCAGCGAGGACGAGGGGCTGTCGAAGGGCAAGACCTACACGGTCAAGCTCGTCACCGACAAGGACGCGACCGTCGCGTCGACCACGCTCACGATGAAGTGAGGCCGGCGCGGCGCGCCGCCTGGTGCGCCCGCTGGTCGCTCTCGGCCGGCAGCAGCGCCCCGAGCCGCGCCTCGGCCGCAGCGATGTCGGTGATGTCGAGGCGGACCGCGGGCCCGAGGCCGACGCTCCCCCCCCAGCCATCCTCCGCAAGATCCACGCCCTGCGCCACCGCGTGGGCGCGCAGCTGCGGGCCGAGCCACAGCGCGCCGCGCCCGACCGCACGGATCCAGCGCTCCGCCCATGCGCGGGTGGCGACCAGCTCGCCATCGTCGATACCGACGGCGCCTTCGTACGGCGTGAGCGAACCAGCGCCGTCGATCCGCCAGCGCGCGAGAACGGCCTGCACGAGCCGGCCCGTGGCCGCCAGCGCGTCGACCGCGGGCACGAGCAGCCGCGCCGCGGCGGCGTGATCGACGTGCTCGCGCGCGAGCCACAGCGCGATCACGCCAAGGCCGCGATCGAGCTCGACGGCGAACCCACTGCGCTCGCGCGACGAGGTGGCCGCCCCCGGGCCAGATGTCACGAGCGCGGTGACACGGTGCTGCGCACTCCCGAGGGCCGCCTCGACGGTGTTCCACACCTTGCGATCGGCGAGCCCGCCCTGCATCAAGGTCTCGGGCCCGAGCACGTGGGGCTGGTCCGACGCGACCAGCGACCACCGCCCCTTGGGCCCGGCGAACCGCAGGCCCGCGAGCAGCTCGCGCGCGCAGCGCCGGACCGCGTCGATGGGCGCACCTGGGTCGCCGCTCGGATCGACGAGCAAGAGCAGGAACGTGTGATCGTCGCCGAGCAGCCGATCGAGCTCGTAGGCGTGGAGCTCGCGGCGCCGCCGCAGCGGCGCGCCGGTCGCCGTGCGCACGACGATGTCGAGGTGCTCGACGTGCCCCTCCGCGTCGGTGTCCGGCATGGCGCCCGCGGCGATGAACCGGAGCGTGCAGCGCATCCTGCCCGGTCCGCGCGCGCGGCCGTGGATGTTCACGTGGAGCTGGCCCGCGTGGGTCGCGACCAGCACCGCCGACATCGGCGCGTCGATCAGCAGGTGAGGCTCGTCGGGCAGGCTCGCCGGCACGTCGAGCGCGGGCAGCGCCGCCACCAGGCCTGCGGGCCCGGGCTCGAACGAGCACAAGTGCCGCTCGAGCTGATCGAGCGAACCGCGCGCGATCACGATCTCGAGCGAGGTCAGCTCCGCGGGCTCAGCGCCGTCCTCGACCTCGGTCGTGACCTCGATGCGCAGCCCGCAGCCGGGGCCACCACGGTTCTTGATCACCACCACGGCGTGCAGCGGCTGCTCGGTCAGGACCTCGGTCGGCTCCCGGATCGGCACCGCCGCGAGCCCGGCGAACCGCGAACCGAGGCGAACCGGGCCGGTGCGCCGGCGCTCCCACGGCGGACCCTCCATCGACGGCCTCAGCGCGCGCCGACGAGGCGGGTGGCCGTCTCGACGACGTGGGTGGCGTTGATGCCGAGCTTGTCGAGCAAGAACTCGCCCGGCGCCGACGCGCCGAACCGGTCGATGCCGATCGCGACGCCGCGATCGCCGATCCAGGTGCGCCAGCCGAACGTGACGCCGGCCTCGATCGAGATCCGGCGCGCGCTGCCCGGCGGCAGCACCTCGTCGCGGTAGGCCGCCGGCTGCTGGTCGAACAGCTCCCAGCACGGCATCGACACCACGCGCGCGGAGATGCCGCGGGCGGTGAGCTGCTCGCGAGCCGCGAGCGCGACCGCGACCTCGGAGCCGCTCGCAAGCAGGATCACGTCGCTGCCGTCGGCGAGCACGTACGCGCCCTTCTCGGCGCCCGGCGCGCCCGCCGCGGTGACCACGGGCAGGTCCTGGCGCGACAGCACGAGCCCGACCGGGCCGGTGCGGTGGGTGAGCGCGAACCGCCAGCCGGCGGCGGTCTCGTTGGCGTCCGCGGGGCGGAACACCGACAGGTTCGGCACCGCGCGCAGCGACATCAGGTGCTCGACGGGCTGGTGCGTGGGCCCGTCCTCGCCGAGCCCGACCGAGTCGTGCGTCCACACGTAGATCGCCGGCTGGCCGTTGAGCGCGGCGAGCCGCACCGGCGGGCGCATGTAGTCCGAGAACACGAAGAACGTCGCCACGAACGGGCGCACGGCGCCGTGGTAGAGCATGCCGTTCGCGATCGACCCCATCGCGTGCTCGCGGATGCCGAACCGGAGGTTGCGGCCCTCGCCGGCCTTGCCGTAGTCGCCGCCGGGCACGATGGTCTTGGTCGAGCCGCCGAGGTCGGCGTCGCCGCCGAACATCCACGGGATGGTCGCCGCGAGCGCGCCCATGATCTTGCCCGAGGCCGAGCGCGTGGCGATCGGCGCCGCGCCCGGCGCCCAGGTGGGCATGGTGGCGTCCCAGCCGGCCGGCAGCTCCCCCGCGATCGCCTGGTCCAGCTGGGCCGCGAGCACCGGGTGCGCGGCGCGGTAGGCGGCGAGCCGCGCGGTCCAGGCCGCGTGCGCCGCGGCGCCGGACGAGACGGCAGCGCCGGTGTGGGCGCGGACCTCGTCGGGGACGAGGAAGTGCGCCTCGGGATCCCAGCCGAGCGCGCGCTTGGTGGCGGCGACCTCGTCAGGGCCGAGCGGAGAGCCGTGCGCCGCGCACGAGCCGGCCTTGTTCGGCGAACCGAACCCGATCGTGGTCTTGATGACGATCAGCGACGGCCGGGCGGCCTCCGTGCGGGCCGCCGAGATCGCAGCGTCGAGGGCGCCGAGGTCGGTGTCGCCGCGCTCGACGTGCTGGACGTGCCAGCCACACGCCTCGTAGCGCTTGCCGACGTCCTCGCTCATGATCAGCGACAGCGGTCCGTCGAGCGTGATCTCGTTGGCGTCGTACAGGTAGACCAGCTTGCCGAGCCCGAGGTGGCCAGCGATGCTCGCGGCCTCGTAGGCGACGCCTTCCATGACATCGCCGTCGGACACCAGCGCGTACGTCATGTGGTCGACGATCGCGTGGCCGGGGCGGTTGAAGTGCGTGGCGAGGAACCGCTCGGCGAGCGCCATCCCGACCGCGTTCGCGGCGCCCTGGCCGAGCGGACCGGTGGTCGCCTCGACGCCCGGGGTGTCGTGCGCGTGGCTCGCGAGTTGCCACTCGGGGTGCCCCGGGGTCTTGCTGCCCCACTGGCGGAAGCTCTTGAGGTCATCGATCGACACGTCGTAGCCGGTCAGGTGGAGCAGCGCGTACAGCAGCGTCGAGCCGTGACCCGCGGACAGCACGAACCGGTCGCGATCGAACCACAGCGGGGCCCGCGGGTCGTGGCGCAGGTGCTGCTGCCACAGGACGTAGGCCATCGGTGCGCAGCCGAGCGGCAGCCCGGGGTGCCCCGAGTTCGCCTTCTGGATGGCATCGATCGCGAGGGTGCGGATGGTGTTGATCGCGAGCGTAGGAAGGTCGGTCGTCATCGGCGAGCGCACGCTACCACGAGCCCCGGCGATGGTACGATGCGCGACGCATGAGGAAGCCTCGTTCGCGGGTCCTGCTCGGGATGTCACTGATGGCCACGGCGATGGCCTCGGCCCTGTCGTGTGGCGGCACGGAGAAGGCACCCGCGCCGTTGTTCGGGGCCACCCGGCCTTGCGATGATCGCCCACCCGGCCCGAGCCTGCCCTCGGAGTGTCAGGAGCTCGCCCGCCGGACGCTCGCCGCGCAGGCCGCGGCGACGCCCGCGCCCACGCCTGCCCCACAGCGCGGCGAGCCGGCCACCGACCGCCTGCCCGAGGTGTTCCCGCCGCCGTACACCCGCGTCGGCGTCGGTCAGACCATCAGCTTCGCGACCACCGCGATCGATCAGGACCTCGACGTCACGCGCACGATGATCACGAAGCTGCCGGCGTCGGCGCGGTTCGATCCGATCACGCAGACCGTGACCTGGCGCCCGACCAAGCTGGACCTGCCCCGCGGGGAGTTCGTGCTCGAGGTCAGCCAGCCCGAGCGCGCACACACCCAGCAGGTGACATGGACGATCGAGGTCACGCCGCAGCCGCAGGTGCTGCCGGTCGCCGCGCCCCAGAGCCCGGTGATCGAGACGCTGCTGATGATCCGCCAGCCGCGCCGTCTCGAGGAGGTCAACCGCGCGTGGCCGCTCGACCGGATGCTGCTGGTCGCGGCCGAGGGGTTCACGCCGCAGTTCGCGCCCGACAAGCGCGCCCAGCTGACCGGCAAGCTCGACAAGGCGGCGCTGTTCGACGGCTTCCTGTCCGCGTTCGCGCAGAGCCAGGGCAACGGCCGCCTCGATCCCGCATCGCCGCAGTTCGACAAGGCGATGTTCGGCGATCCGGCCGCGTGGAAGATCGTCGCCGTGCGGCCGCGCATCGACAAGGCGTGGGCCGAGCTCCGCATCGTGTACCAGGCGATCAAGGCCCCCGAGCCCGTGTTCGCGATGTTCCGGATCCGCCCGGTCGTCGAGTACGTCCCGGCGCTGCCGCGCCCGGCCGAGGAGAAGCTCGCCAACAACAAGATCTTCCTCGGCATGGTTACAAGGCACCTCCTGCCCGGCGGCGCGCCGAGCGCGGCGCTGTTCGCCGACCAGGCCGCGCACGGCAAGGCGGTCGCCGCGTTCGTCGACGAGTTGATGGCGTTCAACGATGACAAGACCGCGCCCTATCTCCGCACGTTCGCGATCGGCATCGCGATGGAGGCGCGCCTCGGGGGCGGCTCGGCGCGCAACGCCGACGGCAGCTACGCCCACGGCGACGGCTGGGGCTGGAGCGCGATGAAGCCGTTCCAGACCCCCGAGGGCACCACGCAGCAGTACACGAACGTCATCATCCCCGGGTTCTGGACGGCGACCGCGCCCACCGACGACGGGACCGGCTGGAAGCCGGTGTGCGGCCCGCGCTGGACCGCCGGCACGCCCGCGTTCGCGCCCGGCCACGACGTGCTGTGCCGCAAGCCGCTCGGGTTCGTCGACCTGCCCGACACCGGCGGCGACAAGGTCAAGGGCTCGCGCGTCGACGCCAACCACCTGTTCGTCGAGCACAAGAACCGGTTCATGGTCGCCGACCTCGCGCTCGACGACGGGCGCCGGGACGTGGGCGAGGAGAACGGGATGACCTGCGCGCAGTGCCACATCCGCAACTTCGGCATGCACGACTATGCCGACCCGGCGAACACCGATCCGCGGCGCGGCACGCCGACGGGCAAGAACCGCCCGCTCGCGACGCTGAACTTCCAGATCACGCCGACCACGCACTGGGAGGCGTTCACGCCTCGAATTCCTGGCGCACCAGGAGTGCCGCGGCAAGGCGATGTTCGAGCAGTACCTCGGCCCCGCCGCCGCGCCGGGCCTGACCTGCCCGCTCGCCCCGCGCGCGAACTAGGCCTCGCGGACCGTCATGACCGAGTCCGCCCGGCCGAACAAGAAGCTGCCGATCGCCGACGCCCCCGCCGAGCCCGCGAAGGCGAGCAAGGCCGCGCGGACGCGCCAGAGCGGCTGGGCCGCGTTCACCGACGGCGGCACCGCGCCGGGCTGGGTGACCACGGCGCGCGTCGTCCTTGTGGTCGCGCTCGCCGCCACGATCCCGACGATCCTCGCCGTGCCGCACGGCAACCGGCTGCTGTGGACCGTGGGCATCGCGGCGCTGCCGCTGTTCTGGATGACGTTCGGCTACCACCTGTGGCGGCGGCTGTGTCCCCTGGCGGTGGTCGCGCAGGTCGGACGGCTGGTCGGGCGCCCCGGCACCCGCAAGATGGGCGACTGGATGAGCAAGCACTACCTGCTCGTCCAGTACGGCCTGCTGGTGCTCGGCCTGACGCTCCGGCTGGTCGCCACCAACGGCAGCGCGACCTGGCTCGCGGGGTTCCTCGCCGTCGTCGTCGGCGCCGCGCTCGCCACCGGCTTCATCTATGGCGGCAAGACCTGGTGCAACTACCTGTGCCCGGTCGGCGTCGTCGAGAAGGTCTACACCGAGCCCGCGCGCGGCGCCGCCGCCACCGAGATGACGTCGCAGTGTGCGCCGTGCGTGGCGTGCAAGAAGCACTGCCCCGATATCGACCTCGAGCAGGGGTACTGGAAGGAGGCCGGTGAGCCCGCCCGCCGCCTCGTCTACTTCTCGTGGCCCGGCGTGGTGCTCGCGTTCTACACGTACTACTTCCTCGTCGCGGGCGACTGGGCGTACTACTTCGACGGGCGCTGGGCGTACGAGCGCGCCCTGCCCGGCCTCGCACTCGATCCGGGCTTCACGTTCGCGCCGCAGATCCCGCGGCTGGTCGCCGCGCCGCTGACGCTGATCGTGTTCGGCGCCGCCAGCCTCGGCGTGTTCACCGCGATCGAGCGCCTGATCGTCCGCACCCGCAGCCGCGGGCTGCCCGCCTCCACCACCGACGACGCCCGCGCGGCCATGGCGCAGCGCGTGCGCCACGGCATGCTCGGGGTCACCGGGCTCGTCGCCTTCAACGTGTTCTACTGCTTCGCCGGCCAGCCGACGCTGCGGTTGCTGCCGGCGTGGGTGGTGACCGGCTGGGGCATCCTGGTCGTGTTCGCCTCGACCGCGCTGTTCGTGCGCCGGATCACCCGCCGCGAAGAAGCGCACGTGCAGGAGAAGTTCGCGCAGAAGATCCTCAAGAAGTGGGAGTGGGGTGACGCTCCGCCGTCCGACGATCTCAAGGACATCTACCTGCTCCACACCGAGCGCACCAAGCAGCGCGACGCGCGGCTGCGCGCCTACAAGGAGACCGTGCGCGAGATGGTCGCGGACGGCCTGGTCACCCGCAACGAGCTCCAGCTACTCGACAGCCTGCGCGCGCAGCTCGGCATCTCGGACAAGGACCACGCCAAGCTCGTCGGCGAGCTGTCCGCCGAGGAGCGCCAGCTGTTCGACCCTGCGTACCAGGGATCGGTCGAGCAGCGCCTCGCGCGCGAGCAATATCGCAAGGACCTGACCCGGCTGGTGGTCGAGGCCGCGCGGCTCGGCACCGCCCCGTCGCCGTCGACGCTGGTCGGGCTGCGCACCGAACGCGGCGTGGGCGTCGACGAGGAGCAGCGCGAGCTCGCGCTCGTGCTCGCGCCGGGCGGCCCGATCGCCGCGATCTACGAGGCGGAGCTCGCCGCGATCACACCGCTGGTCGAGGCCGCGCGCGCCACGCATCCCGGCAGCACCGCACGCACCGCCGAGCCCGACGCCGCCCACCCGGACTCGGCCAGCCTCGGCCTGCTCCGCCACCTCGCCCGCCAGCGCGCCCACGAGCACGCGATCCGCGCGCTCGGCGTGCTCGCCGTGATCACCCAGCGCCCCGAGGTCGACGAGGTCCGCGCCCAGGCGGTGGCGCGCGGCCACGTGCGGCTCGTGTCTCTCGCGCTGCTCCAGCCCGTCGACGCGGTGCTGCGCGCGCCCCTCGAGGAGGCGCTGGCCCGGCTCGAGGCCACCGCCCCTGGTGAGCTCGCGCCCGGGTCGCTGCTGGCGATCGCCGCCGATAGCTCGCGACACCTGCGCGCCGTCGCGGCGATGCTGTTGTCGCGGTTCGAGGACGAGGCGTCGCGCCAGCAGCTGCTCGCGATGATCGCCGACGGTGAGGCGGTGGTCCGCGAGGCGGCCGTCCGGGCGATGGGCGCCAAGAGCCGGCTCACGCGCGACGTGCTGACCCGCGTACTCGACGATCCGGATCCGCGGGTCCGCCACGCGGCGGTCCGCGCGATCTCCGGAGGCACCACCGCGAACGACATGCCGGCGATCGATCCCGCGATCTACGCGCAGTCGAAGGCCGGTGTCGGCAAGGCGGGCGTCTACGCGACGCTCGACGCGAACGCCGCCATGGCCTCGCTCACCGTGATCGAGAAGATGATGCTGCTCCGGCAGGTCCCGATCTTCGCGGACCTCGGCGCCGAGGATCTCGAGGAGCTCGCGACGATCGTCGAGGAGCGCCGCGTCGACGCCGGCCGCGTGCTGTTCCAGGAGGGTGATCCGGGCGACGCCGTGTACCTCGTCGTGAAGGGCCAGATCGCGGTGTTCACCGGCGGCACCGCCGACCGCCCCGAGCGGATCCTGTCGCAGCTCGGCGCCGGCGCGTGCATCGGCGAGATGGCCGTGCTCGACGCCGCGCCCCGGTCAGCCACCGTCCGCGCCGTCGAGCGGACCCGGCTGCTCCGCGTGCCCGGCGAGGGGTTCAAGAGCGTGATGGCCGAGCGACCCGAGATGTCCCAGGCGATCGTCGCGGAGCTGGTGCGCCGGATGCGCGGCCTGATGGCCCAGGCGCCCCAGCCGCTGACCTCGAGCCCGGGGATCCCGCTCCCGACCACGGGGGCGTGACCGCGAAGGCGCAGGTTGCGCTTGCCGCGGCCCGAGTGCCCGCCGTAGGCTCGAAGGCCATGAAGCGAGACGCAGCACAGACGATCTTCCGGACGGTGGTGTTCGCGGGCGCGATGCTCGGCGGCGGCGCGGGCTGCAGCAAGAAGGCGGCCCCGACCACCCCGACCACTCCTGGCGTGACCGCCCCGACCGAGGGCGCGACGGGCGGCTCGGCCGCAGACCCGTGCGCCGTGGCGCCGGACCCGTGCGCGAGCGCGGACCCGTGTGGTGGCGGCGAGCGCTCGCGCGGGACCGACGAGGATGGCGGCGGCGGCATGGGCCGCGGCTTCGTCCTGTCCTGATCCGCGGCCGCCCCCCGCACCACCTCGCGGTCAGGGCTGGATCTCCCCCCCGGTCGATGGCATCGTCACCGGCTGGAGGGATGAACGCATGACCAGGCAGCGTGAACAGCAGTTCGTGGCCTCGCGGATCTGGCGGACGGTGGTCGCCGCGGGTGCGATGATCGTCGGCCCGGCCGTTGCCCGTGCGGAGGCCCCCGCGCCCGTCACGTCGGCCGCGCCGACGCCCGCGCCCGGCAAGGCCACCGCGCCCGCGCCGACCAAGCCCACGACGACCAAGCCCACGACGCCCGCGCATGATGCGGCGGCCCATGCGCGGCTCGCGCGCGAGCGGGTGACGGCGCTCGAGACCGATCTGACGGCGCTCGACGCGCAGCGCAGCTCCCTCTCGGCGGAGCTCGAGCGGGCGCGCGCCGAGGTGACCCGTCTCGATGCCCAGGCCGCCGCCGACGCGAAGGTGAAGGCCAAGCCGACCGGGAAGCCCGCCAGGCCGGCCAGCGATCCGCCGCTCGGGCGGATCCGCGGCACCAGCGGCACCGGCCGGCCGGTTGGTCGCGGCTTCGTGCTGTCGTGACCCGCTGAATCGGTGCGCGCTGGCAATTGGGCGGGCCCGGTGTCATCGTCGGGCCGATCATGGACGTCCTCGGAGACATCGAGCCGCAAGGCCGCGACGATCAGTACGAGCCGACCAGCCCGTGGTGGCTGTCGGGCACCCCCCTCGAGGCCGAGCACCATCGCCTGATGCGGCGCCGCACGGTCCCGATCCGGTGGGCCGACACCACCGTCGGCGCGCTGACGGCCCCCGAGCGCGCCCGGCTCGCCGCGACCTGGATGCGCCGCTCCGAGGCCGAGTATCTCGCG
This sequence comes from Kofleriaceae bacterium, assembly GCA_964203225.1. Classification (GTDB taxonomy): domain Bacteria; phylum Myxococcota_A; class Polyangia; order Haliangiales; family Haliangiaceae; genus JABFXX01. The sequence goes on along the minus strand of CAXNMK010000016.1, from coordinate 150,353 downwards.
GTGTCCACGTTCTCGGTGCTCGCCATCGACCTCGTCGCCGCGCACGCACCGGCCGACGTGCTGTCGCTGTGCCTGCGTGCCGGCATCGACGAGGTTCGCCACGCCGAGATGTGCCTGCGGATGGCCGCGATCTACTCGGGCGAGCAGCGCCTGCCGCCTGCGGCGATGAGCTCGCTGCCCGACGACCCGAGCCGGCCGAAGCTGCACCAGGCGCTGGCCAACACGATGCTCGTATCGTGCGTGTCGGAGACGTACGCCACCACCGTGCTGTCGGCGACGCGCGACCTCACCGAGGACCCGGTCGCCCACGCGGTGCTGACCTCGATCTACTCGGACGAGGTGATGCACGCGCGGCTCGGCTGGTCGTACATGCGCCACGCGATCGACATCGGTGGCCAGGGCGTGGTCGACGCGGCGGCGGCGATGCTGCCGCGCGCGCTGCGCGGTGTGGCGAACGTCGTCGAGGCCGAGCGGCCGAGCGGCGCCATCACCGATGCCGTGCGCGGGCACGGTCTGATGACCGCCGCCGAGGAGCGCGTGATCTTCTCGACCTGCGTCCACGAGGTGCTGGTGCCCGGGTTCGCCGCGCTCGGCATCCCGGTCGGCTCCGCGCTCGAGGACTACGGGGACACATGGGCCCGCGCCGCGTGAGCGGGCCCCGCGCCGTGGCGGTGCTGCGCGCCGTGATCGGGGGGCTCGCGGTCGCCGCGTGCGCCGCCCGGACCCCCGCGCCGTCGACCGCCCCCACCGTGCCGGGTACGCTGCGCGATCGCGTGGTCGCCGACTTCGCCCGCGCGGTCGCCACCAGCCAGGACGCGTACCTCGGCCTGTTCGACTTCGACGCCGTCGGCGAAGTCGAGATCCTGCTGCACCGCTACGACCTGCTCGGGCGCCTGCCGCTCGACGCCAGCCAGCGAGCGGCGTTCGCGGCCGAGGACGGCACGCCCTACCCTGCGGCGCGCGAGCGGCGCAACGTCGGCAACTTCTACGCCCCGCTCGCGCAGCGCACGGTGGGCACCGGCGGGTGCGAGGCCGTGGCGCCCCGCACCCGGTACGCCACGCTGCTCGGGGAGCCCTCCCCGCCGCTGCCTGCCGGGACGCCCCCGGGCTACGCGCTGCTGCGCACCCACGCCAACGCGTGGCTGGGGGTCGGCGGCGTCGTCGGCATCCGCTGCGCTGGTGGGCGTGGCGGGGTGGCGCTGGTCTACACGGCGCGGGACACGCCGCGCGGGTACGATCTGATCACGATCTACGACGACTGACGGATGCGTGGCAAATGCGTGGGCCGAGCGGTGCTAGGGTCCCCCGCATGATCCGCGTCGCGCTCCTCAGCTGTGTCCTCATGCTCGCCGCCTGCTCGAACAAGAAGGACGAGGAGAAGGTCGCCCCCAACCGCGCCCGCCCGGCCGCGGTCACGCCGCCGACAGCGGGTAGCGCCGCCGGCAGCGCGGTCACCCCCGAGGCGATGGGCAGCGCCGAGGCCGGCAGTGCGGCGACCGCGACCGCGCCCGCGTCCGCCACCGCGCCCGCCACCGCACCCACGCCCTGAGCAGCCGGTTCGACGCGCGCCTCGCCGAGCAGCCGTACGTACGCCGCGCACCACCGCGGCGGTCGCGCACGCTCCCGCCCCGAGCCACGCGCCGAGCGTGAGCCGCGAGCGTGGAAGCGCGATCGGCGGGTGACGCGGCCCGCCGGCGAGGCTACGAACATCGAGGTGTCCGCACCGCAGGAAGCGCGCTGATGCTGGTGTTCGGGGACCAGGTGCGGGTCCGCGACCCGCGGTTCGTCGTGCGCGAGCTCGCGATGATGCTCGCCGACCTCGCGACGCGCCCGCCTGGCATCACCCGGCACGCAGCGCTGGTGGGCGCGTTCCTCGAGGCCGGGGAGCTCGCGCAGGCCCTCGCCGACGCCGAGACCGCGGTCGCGGGATGCGACGGGCGGCGGCTGGTCAGCGATGTCGCGATGTCCGCGCCCAGCGGCCTCGCGCACGACGTTGCTGGGCGCGGACCCCGCGCACGGTCCGAGTCCGTGCGCCTTCAGACAGGGACTTCGGCGAATGGGGAAACGCTCGGCATGTCGACGCGTGACGGCGACGGGATTACGCGATCCGGACAGGAAGGCCGTTGACTCGCGGATCCACACGTCATCTACGGTTAATGTGTACGAGCCACCGGCGCCTGAGTTGGTGCGAGTCAAGTCCCGCATCTCGACCGACGCGTGGGTCCGGCGCGTCAAGCAGGCGCAGCGCGACGAGGTGGTGATCCGGAAGATTCTCGATGCTGAAGCCAGCGGCCAGTCATTGAACAAGCCGATGGCCAAGGTGCAGCCGGCGGAGCTGGGCGCGGCGCCGCATCCCGGCCTACCGGACGCAGGGATTCGAGGCGTTGATCGATTCGCGGATTCCGCGCGAGGCTGAGGTGTCGGTCGCGTGCAGGCAGGTGGTGCAAACGGCGCGGGAGATGAATCCGCGGGTGACGACGAACGAGGCATTGGAGCTTCTGCGCAAGCAGCGGATCTCGCCGCTGCCGCCGGAGTCGACGATCAAGCGCGAGTTCGCGCGCGTCGACGAACGGCGCACGTACGCGCTCAAGAAAGCGCGGGCCAAGGGCGACGTGGTGGACGTGATCGAGCTGCCACTTGCGGGTGGCGAATTGCTCGCCGCCGCGGAGACGGAGACCGGCGGGATCGCTGCGCTGACCACGGAGGTCGTGAAGATCGCGGAACGGGCCATCGAGGCATCGGACGGGCAGACGCCGGCCAAGGACATCGAGCGTCGGAACGCGAACGGCCAGTTCACTGACCGGTATAACCGCGCACGGCGGCGCAAGCGCGGCGAACAGATCGCGTCATACCTGCGGACCGAGGAGGAGAAGGCGACGGTGCTGCGGCTGAGCTGTGTGTTCGGCCCGCACCAGATCGGCACCGAGGACCAGAGCTGGGTCGCCTGGGTCCTCGTGCGCGAGCTCGACGGCGCGGCGGTCACGATCCACGGCGACGGCCGCCAGGTCCGGGATGTGCTGTACGTCGACGACGTGGTCGACGCCCTGATCCGCGCGTGGTCGCAGACCGATCAGGTGCGCGGCCGGGCCTTCAACATCGGCGGCGGGCCGAGTTCGGCCCTCAGCCTGCTCGAGCTTCTCGACCTCGTCGCCCACCTGCGCGGCCAGCGCCCGGCGACCCGGTTCGAGGACTGGCGCGAGGGCGCGCAGCGCTACTTCGTGTCCGACCCGCGCGCGTTCATGGCCACCACCGGCTGGCGCCCGCGGGTGCTCCCCCGCACCGGCATCGAGGCGCTCGACGGTTGGCTCCTCGACAGCCGCACCCCCGTTCGCGCCTGAGTCAGCCCGCGTCGAGTTCGACCACGAACCGCGCCCCGGGCGCGCCCGCCTCCACCCACACCCGCCCGCCCAGCGCCTCCACCTGGCTGCGCACGATCGCGAGGCCGAGGCCGCTGCCCCCGCCGGCGCGGCTGCGCCCGGCGTCGATCCGGTAGAACCGCTCGAACACGCGCTCCTCGAGCCCCGGCGGGATCCCCGGCCCGCGATCTGCGACGCACATCCGGACGATGGCCCCCGCACGCGTGGCGTGGACCGTCACGGGGGTGCCAGCGCCGTGATGGAGCGCGTTGTCGATCAGGTTCTGCACCACGTGCTCGAGCCCCTCGCGCGTGCCGAGCACCGCGAGCTCGCCCTCGATCGCGATCTCGATCACCGCGCCGGGGGTGACACCGCGCGCGGTGTCGACGGCATCGCCCACCACCGCGGCGAGGGCGACCGGCCCGCGCTTGCCGATCAGCGTCGCGCGCCCGCCGAGCGTATCGAGCACGAGCAGGTCCGCGACGAGGTCCGCGATCCGCTGCGCGTTGCGGTGGATCGTGCCGAGGAACTCCCGCGAGGTGTCCGGATCGACGCTGCCGGCGAGCAGCGTCTCGGCGTACCCCGAGATCGAGGTCACCGGCGTCCGGAGCTCGTGCGCGGCGTTCGACAGGAACTCGCGGCGCACGGCCTCGAGCGCGCGCAGGCGCGTGACATCGGACAGCACGACGATCGCCCCCGGGGCGCCGAGCGGCCGCGCGCTGACCCGGACGTCCCGCCCCGCGAGCGGCAGCTCCGCATCGGCGGCATCCCCCGCGAGGGCGCGGTCGACGAGCGGGCGCAGCGGAGCGGGCAGCGCGCCCTCGCCCACGAGCGGCCGGGCTGCGTCGTTGACGAGGAGCACCGCGCCATGCGGGTCGACGACGACCACGCCCTCGATCAGGCCGCCGATCACGACGGAGAGCAGGTCGCGCTGGTCGGTCAGCTCGCCGACCCGCGCCTTGACCTCCCCGGCCATGTGCATCATCGAGCGCGCGAGCAGGCCGAGCTCCCCGCCGGCGTCCACGGGCGGCGGCACGTCGTAGTCGCCGCGCGCGAGCTTCTCCGCGGTGAGCGTCATCGAGTGCAGCGGCCGCGTCACCGCGCGCACGAAGATCCACGACAGCATCAGGCACCCGAGGAACCCGAACAGCGCCCCGACGAACAGGCGGTTGCGCATGCGCGCGCGGGTCCCGAGGACGTCCCCGAGGGGCACGGCCAGCCGGATCACGCGGCCGCCATCCGCCGGCACCGCGACCAGGTACTGCGGCGGCTCGTCGGCCCGCAGCTCGCGGACCGCGCGGCCGGTCTCGCCGCGGCGCGCCCGCGACACCTCGGGGGCCTCACCGACCGGCCGCCCGACCATCGTGGGCTCGAGCGAATCACCCTGGACGAGGCCGTCCGCCCCGATCACGGTGACCCGCGTGCCGGTGACCGTGGCGAGGCGCGGGGCCAGCCGCTCGGGATGGCCGGCGACTGCCAGCCAGCTCGCCACCGACACGCCCTGGTGGGTCAGGCGCGCGTCGAGCGAGGCGGTGAGGTCCCGCGCGAGGGCGCGCTCGATCGCGACGAGTGTGCCCGAGCCGACGACGATCACGAGCAGCAGGAACGTCAGCAGCAGCCGGTTGCGGAGCGAGCTGCCCACGCGTGCTCAGGCGTCGCGCTTCGCGCGGTAGCCGAAACCGTGGACGGTCTCGACCACGTCGGCGGCCGGACCGAGGCTGACGCGCAACCGGCGGACGTGGACGTCGACGGTGCGCGTGTTGATGTCGCCGCGCATGTCCCACACCTGCACGAGCAGCTCCTCGCGGGTGAACACGCGGCCGGGCTCGGACACCAGCAGGTGCAGGAGCTTGTACTCGAGCGGCCGCAGCTGCGTCGGCACGCCGCCGACCCGCACGTCATGGCGAACGGAATCGAGCTCGATCGCCCCGAGGCGGCGCACGCTGCCGGGCTCGCCCGCTGCCGGCCGCGCCCGCCGCTCGGCGATCCGGTTGGCAAGCGCGGTCACGCGCAGCACGACCTCGCGGACCACGAACGGCTTGACCACGTAGTCGTCGGCGCCGACCTCGAGCCCGAGGATCCGGTCCTCGGCCTCGCCGCTGGCGGTCAGCATCAGCACGCCGAGCTCGGCCGTCCGAGGATCCCCGCGGAGCTCCTTGCACACGTCGTAGCCGGACTGGTCGGGGAGCATCAGATCGAGCACCACCACGTCGGGCTGCTGCTCGAGCGCCAGCGCGAGGCCCGCACCACCGGTGCCCGCGCTCACGACCTCGAAGCCCGCGCCCCGCAGGTTGAACTCGAGCAGCCGCGAGACGTCCCGCTCGTCCTCGATGATCACCACGCGCCGCTGCATCCGCGCAGCATAGCGCAGCTCGGACGTTACACCCTCGTGACACGCCCCCTGGCGGCCCGGCGGGCGCGTTACCGTGCGGCGTGCGTCGCCCCCCTGCCGTCCTCGCCTGCGTGCTGTCCCTCGTGGCCTGCACGGCCCGCTCGCCCGACAAGGTCGTCCGGATCGCCGCCGCCTCGGATCTCGCCAAGGCGTTCACGGAGCTCGGCAAGGAGTTCGAGGCGCGCACCGGGGTGCACCCGGAGTTCAACTTCGGCTCGTCGGGCATGCTCGCCAAGCAGATCACCCAGGGCGCCCCGTACTTCCTGTTCGCCGCCGCCAACCGCAAGTTCGTCGACGAGGCCGTGGCGTCCGGGCGGTGCGACGGCGCCTCGTCGCGGCCGTACGCGCGCGGCCGAATCGTGGTGTGGACGGCGGCCGGCAAGCCCGCCCCCACCACGCTCGCCGACCTCGCGCGCCCCGAGTACAAGCGGATCGCGATCGCCAACCCCGATCACGCGCCGTACGGCGTCGCCGCCAAGGAGGCGCTGACCAAGGCGGGCGTGTGGGATCAGCTGGGCGACCGGCTCGTGCTCGGCGAGAACGTCCTCGCGACGATGCTGTACGCCAAGGACGGCAACGCGGACGCCGCGGTGGTCGCGCTGTCGCTCGCGGTGGTCACCGATGGCGGCGCGTTCCTGCGGATCGATCCGAGCATGCACGCCCCGCTCGACCAGCAGCTGGTCGTGTGCGGCACCGGGGCCGAGGCGGACGCCGCGCGGGCGTTCTCCGCGTTCGTCGGCTCCGCCGAGGGCCGCGAGGTGATGACGCGCTACGGGTTCGTGCTCCCCGAGGCCGCGGCCGGAGACAAGCCGTGAGCGCGCCGGGCCGGCTCCACCCGGAGACCCTCGCGGCGCAGGCGCTCCACGCGATCGACGCCGAGACCGGCGCGACCGTGCCACCGATCCACCTCGCCACCACGTTCGCGCGCGACGCGGCTTACGCTCTGCGCGGGCCGATGTACGCCCGCCACGATGCACCGACGCAGGGCCACGCCGAGCGGGTGCTGACCGCGCTCGAGGGCGGCGCCGCGAGCCTGGTGTTCAGCTCCGGCATGGCCGCCGCCACCGCCGCCGTCCGCTCCGCGCTGCGCCCGGGGGATCACGTGGTCGCATCGCGGATCACGTACTTCGCGTTCCGCGCCTGGCTCGAGGCGTTCTGCGCGCGCTGGGGCGTGGCGCTCGACCTCGTCGACACCACCGACCACGACGCCGTCCGCGCGGTGCTGCGCCCGGGCATCACGCGCCTGGTGTGGATCGAGACCCCGGCCAACCCGACGTGGGAGGTCACCGACATCGCGGCGCTGGCCGCCCTCGCCCACGGCGTCGGCGCCCGGCTCGCGGTGGACTCCACGTGCGGCACGCCCGTGCACACGCGCCCGCTCGAGCACGGCGCCGACCTCGTGATGCACTCGGCGACCAAGTACCTCGCCGGCCACTCCGACGTCCTCGCCGGGGCGCTGGTCACCGCGCGCACCGATGACGCGTGGGCCGCGATCGAACACCTCCGGCACACCGAGGGGCCGAACCTCGGCGCGGTGGAGTCCTACTTGCTCCTGCGCGGCATGCGGACGCTGTACGCCCGCGTCGAGCGATCGAGCCGGACCGCGTTCTGGCTCGCCGAGCGGCTGGCCTCCCTGCCCGACGTCACCGTGATCTACCCCGGCCTGGCGAGCCACCCGCAGCACCTGATCGCCGCGCGCCAGATGCAGCGCGGCTACGGCAGCATGCTGTCGATCCGGGTCGGTGGCGGACCGGAGGTCGCGCTCGGCGTGGTCGGCCGGCTCCGGGTGTGGGTCCCCGCCACCTCGCTCGGCGGCGTCGAGAGCCTGATCGAGCACCGGTTCACCGTCGAGGGCCCGGCGACACCCACGCCGCCGGATCTGCTGCGCCTGTCCGTGGGCCTCGAGCACGAGGACGACCTCCACGAGGACCTGCGCGCGGCGCTGGAGGCGCGGTGACCGCCCGCCCACTGCGGATCGCGACCTGCACCCGGCTGCCCGAGGTCGACGCGGACGCCGGTCCGCTCGCGGCCGCGCTCGCGGCGCACGGGTTCGCCGCCGAGTTGCTCGCGTGGGACGATCCACAGGTCGACTGGGACGCCCCCGCCCCGACGATCCTGCGCTCGACCTGGAACTACGCCCTCGACGTCACCGCGTTCCTCGCGTGGATCGACCGGGTCGCCGCCGCCGGGCCGCTGTGGAACCCGGCCGCCGTCGTCCGCGCGAACGTCCACAAGCGCTACCTGCTCGGGCTCGCGGCGCGCGGCGTGCCCGTGGTGCCGACGCGCCTGATCGAGCGCGGCGAGGTGGCGCCGGTGGCGGCGATCGCGGCGGCGCTCGGGTGTGACCGGGTGGTGATCAAGCCCGAGGTCGGCGCCGGTTCGCTCGGCGCCCGCGTGTTCGCGCTCGCGGGGGGGGCCGCGGCCGCCGACGCCCACCTCGCGGCCCTGACCGCGGGCGGGGCCGCGCTCGTCCAGCCGTTCCTGACCTCGATCGACACCCAGGCCGGCGGGCATGGCGAGCGCTCGCTGGTGTGGATCGACGGCGCGCTGTCCCACGCGATCCGCAAGCACCCCCGGTTCGCCGGTGACGACGAGCGGATCGAGGGGCCGGTGCCGATCGCCGACGACGAGCGTGCGGTCGCCCTGGCCGCGCTCGCGCCGCTCGCCGACCAGCTGCTGTACGCCCGCGTCGACCTCGCGCGCGATGCGACCGACCGCCCGGTGGTGATGGAGCTCGAGCTGGTGGAGCCCTCGCTGTTCCTCGCGCGGGGCGCCGGCGCCGCGGATCGCTACGCCGCGGGCCTCCAGCGGCGGCTCGGGGCGCGCGCCGTCAGCGCAGCTGCGCGGTGAGGCGCTCGATCGCGTCGATCGTCCACGCGCCGTACCAGAACAGATCCTTCCCGCTGACGCGGATCACAGGCGCGCCGGGCAGCGCAGCCTGGATCAGCGCCTCGTCGGCGGCAGAGAACGCGTGCGGCTCGTCGGACAGGACGATCATCTCGGCGCCGCGCCGCGTGACTTCCTCGAGCGTGACGCGCGGGTAGCGCTCGTCGCGGCCGGCCGCGTCCTGCGGCGCGCCCTTGCCGAGATCCGCGGCCAGCGGGTACAGGCGGAGCCGATCGCCGAACGCGTTGCCGATGCCCACGTGGGCGAGGACGTCGGCGCCGAACGTGTCGGCGTTGAGGGTCATCAGCGGATCCATCCAGATCGGGATGAACGCGCGGCGCGGCGGCGCCACCGAGGGTGCGGCGAGCTGGTAGCCGCGGCGGATCAGCGAGCGCGCGGGCTCGACCTCGCCGACACCGAGGATCCGCGCCAGCCGCGCCAGGTGGGCAACGCCCTGCCCGACCGTGCGCGGCAGCGACACCAGCACCGGAATCCGCGCCGCCGCGAGGGCCTCGAGGGCGACCCGGGTGTTCTCCTCCTGGTTGGCGATCACGAGCTGCGGCGCGAGCGCGATCACCGCCTCGACGTCGACGTCCTTGGTCCCGCCAACGGTGGGGACCGCGGCGACCTCGGGGCTCTCGCAGTAGGTCGTGCGCCCGACGATGCGGGGAGCAGCGCCGAGCGCGATCACGCTGTGGGTGTCACTGGGGACGAGACAGACGATCCGCTGCGGCGGGTGCATGAACACCAGCGTGCGCCCGAGATCGTCCAGGACCTTGATGGCCGGCACGGCGCCTGTATACCGCCTGCTGGCGCGGATGACGCGCGCGGACCGCATGGTAAGGTCAACATGTGGACAAGTCCGTCGAGGATCCACTCGTCGCAAAGGCCTTCGATGCCACCCAGCACGAGGCGCTGGCCCACGCGATCCAGAAGCTGTCCTCCGACGAGGCGCAGTTCTTCCTCGGCAAGCTCGAGCGCGCGGTCCGCAAGCGCAAGATCCAGATCACCGGCTACCTGGTCGCGATGCTGGTGTGGGCCCTCGGCATGTTCTTCGGCCTGGTGTGGGCCGGCACGCACGACGGGTTCACCGGTTGGGTCTACCTGATGCCGTTCTTGCTCGTCGGCGCGGTGCTGTGGGCGTTCGGACGGTGGGCCGACAAGGTCGGTGGCGCGAGCCCGCCGGCCACCCAGCCGACCGCCACGCCCTGACGCCCTGACGCCCGTCGGAGTGTACGATGGCGGCATGCGCCCCCCGGTGAGCCGCCGCCTCATGTTCGTGCCGTCGATCGCGCTGATCGCGGGCGCCCTGACCGTGACCGGGTGCGGCGACAAGGCCCCCACCACGGGCGACGACGCGACGCCGACCATCGACGCGCCGCCGACCTGCGAGGTGTCGCCGCTGCCCGCGTGTGCGCAACCGGTCGCCGGCACCACCGTTGCGTTCCGCATGATCGGCTCGATCGGCCCCGAGGCCGCGCTCCTGGTCACGGCCCCGACCGCCGACCCGCGGCTGTTCGTGGTCGGCCGCGACGGCTCGATCCGGATCTTCGTCGACGAGCAGCTGCTCCCCGAGCCGTTCATCGATCTCAACGACGTGCTGGTGTCCGGTGGCGAGCAGGGCCTGCTCGGCCTCGCATTCCACCCGGCCTACGCGTGTAACGGCCAGTTCTTCGTCTTCTACACGACCCCCAACGCCAACGTGGTCGCGCGCTGCGCGGTCAGCGCCACCGACGCCAACCTCGCCCAGCCGACCTGCACGCAGATCCTCTCGATCCCGGATTTCGCCGGCAACCACAACGGCGGGATGATGGAGTTCGGCAGCGATGGCCTGCTCTACATCGGCACCGGCGACGGCGGCGGTGGCGGCGATCCGGGACGGACGGCGCAGGATCCCGACGAGCTGCTCGGCAAGCTGCTGCGCATCGACGTCGACACCACCAGCACCGGCAAGGCCTACGGCATCCCCGCCGGTAACCCGTACGCCGCGGGCGGCGGCGCCCCGGAGGTGTTCATCCGCGGGCTGCGCAACCCGTGGCGGTGGTCGTTCGATCGGGGCACCGGCGACCTGTGGATCGGCGACGTCGGTCAGCGGATGTACGAGGAGATGACCGTGCTCCGCCCGGCCCAGCAGGTGGGCGCGAACCTCGGCTGGAGCGCGTACGAGGGCGACGCCTGCTGCGCCACGGCAGCGGACAGGTGCGATCAGACCGGCGCCCAGTACGCGTGTGATCCGGCCGGGCTGGTGTTCCCGCAGGACGCGCGCGCCCACGGCGACGGCTGGTTCTCGATCATCGCGGGCCAGACCTACCGCGGGTCCTGCTACCCCGACCTCGTCGGTGCGCACTACTACACCGACTACGCGGCGCGCGCCGTGATCCGCGCGCGCCTCCGCACCGACGACCGCCTCGACATCCTCGACACTCCGTCCCAGACCCCGGCGAGCCCGACCAGCCTCCACGCGGATGCCCGCGGCGAGCTCTACCTGACCACCGAGAACGGGGGCGTCTACCACCTCGAGGTCGCCCCCTGACGGCCCGCACCTCGCACCGGCTCACGCTGTCGACCGGGCTGACGTACCACCTGCACGAGTGGGACGGGCCACGCGACGTGACGTTCGTGCTCGTTCACGGCTTCGCCGACCTCGGCTACGGCTGGCGCGGCGTGGCGGAGCACCTGGCGCCGCACGGGCACGTGATCGCGCCCGACCTGCGCGGCCACGGCGACAGCGACTGGATCGGTGCTGGTGGCTACTACCACTTCATGGACTACGTCGCGGATCTCGATGACGTGATCGCCCAGCGCGTCACCGGCCGGCTCGTCCTCGTCGGGCACTCGATGGGCGGCAGCATCGCGGCGTACTGGGCGGGCACCCGGCCCGAGCGGGTCTCGGCGCTGGCCCTGCTCGAAGGCATCGGCCCGCCCGACATGAGCGGCGTCGACGGCCCCACGCGCACCGCGCACTGGATCGACAGCTGGCGCGCGGCCCGCGGCAAGCTCCGCACCCTGCCCTCGCTCGCGGACGCGGCCCGCAGGCTGCGCGCGCACGATCCGCTGCTGGCCGACGAGCTCGCCCTCGATCTCGCGGAGCACGCCACGCGCCTCGTCGACGGCGGCCCCGGCCGCACGTGGAAGCACGACCCGCTGCACCAGACGATCGGGCCGTACGCCTATCGTGTCGATGCGGCGATCAAGTACTGGCAGCGGATCACGTGCCCCGTGCTGATCGTCGACGGCGCGCAGTCGACGCTCAACCTGCCCGAGCCGGAGCGAGCGAGCCGGCGCGCGCAGTTCGCGAACCACACGCACGCGGTCGTCGAGGGCGCCGGCCACATGATGACGCGGCACCAGCCGGCGCCCGTCGCCGAGCTGATCCTCGAGCTCACACGCGGACGTTGATCGCCGGGACGCTGATCTGCGCCGTGCGCCGCCCGTGCCAGAACACCGGCACGCGGACCCGGAACGTCGAGCCCTTGCCCGGCGTGGAGTCGAGCTCGACCCGGCACGCGAGCAGATCCGAGAGCTGCGCGACGAGCGCGAGCCCGAGCCCCATCCCGCCGTAGCCCTTCTCGTCCCCGCGCTCGGCCTGGCGGAACGGCTCCCAGATCCGCTGCTGGTCCTCGGGCTTGATGCCGATGCCCGTGTCCACGATCTCGAGCACGACGACGCGCGGGCCGGGCATGGCGCGCACGGTGACGCGCCCCCCCTCGGGGGTGAACTTGACCGCGTTGGCGATCAGGTTGACCAGCACGTGCGCGAGCCAGCGCTCGTCTGACTTCACCGTGGGCAGATCCGGCGCCACGTCGACCTCGAGGGCGAGACGCTTGGTCCCGACCATCCACGACACCGACGCGGTCACGCGCTCGACCAGCGCCGCCACGTCGACCGCGCTGACCAGCGTGTCGATCTTGCCGGCCTCCGCGCGCGACAGCTGGAGGACGTCATCGACGAGCTGCAGCAGCGACTGCGCGCTGCGCTTGATCGAGGCACAGGCCTCACGCTGTTTGTCGGTGACCGGGCCGTAGACGCCCGCCGCGATCACGTCCGACAGGCCCTGCACGCCGTGGATCGGCGTCCGCAGCTCGTGGGTCATCGACGCCACGAACTGGCTGCGCTGGGTCGCGGCCTCGATCAGCTGCGCGGTGCGGCGCTCGACGTCCTTCTCCTTGGTGCGGAGCAGCCGCAGCGTCGCCGCCGCGAAGAACCCGGGCACGCCCACGACCGCGACGCAGTAGACGATCGCCACCACCGCGTAGCCCGCGCTCGGGGCGGATCCCGGGTTGCCAGGCACCGGCGTCGGCGGCAGCACGCCGGTCGCCATCAGCACGAGCATCGTCGCGAACGACAGGATGATCAGCCCCGCCATCACCAGCGTCACGGCGAGGTTCGACAGCAGCGACAGCACGGTCACCATGATCACGTAGGTCGCGATCAGCGGGCTGTACGGGCCGCCGGTGAAGTAGATCGCGGCCGTCAGCAGGACCACGTCGGCGATCGTGTTGAGCATCTGGGTGACCATCACGTGCCGCTCGCGGACCAGCGCGAGCCAGGCCAGCGAGTTGGTCAGGAGCTTGGTCGAGACCAGCGTGATGTACGCCCACTTCCACGGCGTCAGGCCGAACAACGCGGCGGACATCGCCAGCACCGCAAACCCGATCGAGATCGCGAACCCGCTGGAGATGCCGAACCGCAGCTTGGGTCGGTTGGCCGGCGCCAGCACATCGTCGACCGCGTCGGCGAGCAACCGCTTGAGGGCCACGGGGCGTCAGCGCTCGCCGAGCAGCACGCGCACCTGCTGCAGCAGGTCCACGAGGTCGAACGGCTTGCTCAGGTAGCCGTCGGCGAGCGTGCCGAGCTGGATCGTGCGATTGGACTGGTCGCGGTCGGTGTAGACCGCGCTCATCAGGAGGATCGGCGGTGCCTTGCCGGGCCGGCTCTTGATCTCCCGGCACAGCTCGAACCCGTTCTTGCGGGGGAGCTGGACATCGACGAGCAGCAGGTCCGGCGCCTCCTGATCGAACCGCTCGATCCCCTCAGGGCCGGACGAGGCCGCCACGGTCAGGTACCCGTTGGCCGCCAGGAAGTCCTGGAGGATCATCTGGTTGATCGGATCGTCTTCGACCACCAGGATCTTCTTCATCGCCGGGCCAAGGTACCACGCTCAGGCGAACCGGCTCGACGAGACCGGACCGCCGGCCCACAGCCGGGGGCGCCGCCCGGGCCGCGGCGGCCACGTCGTGGTGACCAGCGCGGCCAGGCGCGCGGGCTCGTCGGCCGCCAGCTCCTCGGCATCGAGGCCCACCCCACCCGCGAGCGCGGCACCGATGGTCTCGGCCGGCCGGGTATCAGGCTCGCCCAGGGTCTGGGGGGCGGCGCCGGCCTCGAGCGCCAGACCTGCCTCCCACGGCGGAACGACGAACTGGTAGAGCAGCGTCGTCACGTCCGGAGCGACCGGGATGTCCGTGGTCCACGGCGTGGCGTGCGCGAACAGCAGCTGCTCGGCGCGCCGCTGCGAGAGCTGGCCGACCTCGTCGGGGGTGAGCGCGGCGAGGTCGTAGACCACGACCAGGCCAGGCGCGGGCACGCCGACCACGGGCCACGGCGCCACCGGGACCCCGAGCCGGGCCGCCACCGCGTGGGCGAGGATCTCGTGGTCGCGCCCCGACGGCGCGTAGACACACGGCAGGCAGAGCGGCGCGGCGAGCGCCGCGACGCGCTCGACCGCGGTCGTGACGTGGGCCGCCGAGTCCTTGAGCCAGGCGTAGCGGCCGTGCATCGGCTCGTCGTAGCCGTACGGCGACTGGTGCAGCAGCAGGCCCCCGGTCAGCACGTAGTGCCAGCCCCGCAGATCGGCGGGCCCGAGCACCGCCGCGCCCGGGCTCGCGGCATAGCTCCCCGCGAGCAGTTGATCGGCGCGCACGACGATGCCGGCGATCGTCTCGTGCAGGCCCTCCTCCTCGGGTGAGGACGGGGCCAAGGTCGGCAGGACGGTGCGCGTGATCGCGAGCTGGCCGGCCATCGCCGCGTTGAAGGCGTACAGGTAGCGCGCGAGGTAGCTGCGCGCGCGCAGCGCGGGGTGCGCCTCGAGGACCGCGAGCGCATCGGGGTAGGCGAGCGCGCTCTCGAGGGCGCTGACCAGCTCGCACACCACCTCCTCGCTGTCCCCGACCAGGCCCAGGCACCGGCCCAGGAGCGTCGCCGCGATCTCGGGCGCGCCCGCATCGATCAGCGCGTACCCGAGCTCGTACAGCTGATCCGGGCTGTCCGGATCGCGGACGACCGACGCGGCGAGCTCCGCGAGGGCCACCGCCCCACGGCAGGTGGCGACCGCGCCGAGCAGCTCGACCCAGCGGATCAGCGCCGGGGTGCCGATCGCCTGCCCGGCGGGCCACCCGAGCTGCGCGCGCACCGCCGCGAACGCCGCGTGATCGTCGCCCGTGGCGAGCTGGGCCGCGGCGGCGTTCGCAAGATCCTCGCTCACAGGCCCGCGAGCCTCCGGGTCGCGTCCCACAGCGAGCGGCGCACGTCGGCGTCGCGCGCCGCGGTGCTCGGCGGCGTCGCGGTGCTCTCGCTGAGGTAGGTCCCGGACGGCACGTCGACCTCCTCGGCGCTGGCCAGCCGGGCCGCCGCGCGGGCGCCCGCCTCGACGGAGCCGCCCTGCACGGGGCCAAACCCCTGGCGGAGCAGCTTGGTGCCGATCACGCCGGGGTGGACCGCGTACGCGACGAGCGCGGCCGGCGAGTGGCGGGCGGCCAGCTCGAGGGCGTGCATGACGTTGGCGAGCTTGGACTGCGCGTACGCGGCGTAGCCGGTGAACGCGCTCCCGAGGGTGAGATCCGCGAGGTTGATCTGGCCGCGGGTGTGCGCGATCGAGGACACGTTGATCACGCGCGACGGGTGCGCGGTCGCCGAGGCCACGAGGCGCGGCAGGAGCAACTCGGTCAGCAGGAACGGGCCCACGTGGTTGACCGCGAGCGTGAGCTCGATGCCATCGGCGGTGACCGTGCGCTCGCTGGCGAAGATGCCCGCATTGTTGACGAGCACGTGAAGCGCGGGCGCCTTCGCGAGCACCTGCTCGGCGCCGGCGCGCACGGCCTTCAGCGACCCGAGGTCGAACGCCACGCCGTCGAGCTCCGCGCCCGGCAGCTCGGCCTGGAGCGCGGCGACGGCGGCCTCGACCTTGGCCTTGCTGCGCCCGTGGAGGATCACCTTGAGCCCGGCGGCGGCGAGCGCGCGCGCGGTGGCGCGGCCGATGCCATCCGTGGACCCGGTGACGAGGACGACGCGACGATCACTCATGCGGGGACCATATCGCAGGCCCCGGCGCGCGGCGAACGCTAGCGGCGCAGGCGGAACACCGGGGGGACCCGCGGCTCGCGGCGCTCGGCAGGCGCGGCCAGTCCGCTCACCCGGTGCGCGGGCCTGGAGCTGGAGCGGGGTGACGCCGGTCCACGCGGCGAGCCGGTCGATCGCGGCGGACTCATCGGCGGCGGACAGGCGCGCGATCCGCGAGCCGTGGCTACCCTCGGGCTCTACCAGGCGCAGCGAGTCGGTGGCGCCGCCGAGGTCGAACATGCCGCCGGTCCACGGATCCCACTCGCCGTACACGAACAGCAGGCGATCACCCTCCCCCTGCACCCAGGCATCGATGTCGCGCATCGCAGCCCCGTCGTCGTACGCGGGCTGCGCGGTCGGCAGGGTTCCGCGGTAGTCGGCGTCGGCGTACATCAGGTACGGATCGAGGTAGACAGCACCGCCGTCGGGGTACCCGAGCTGGGCGTACGCCTGGTGGTAGTACGCGTCGAACGCATCGATCTGCGCGTCGTCGCTGTCCGACGGCGGCGAGATCCGGTCGAGGAACGTCCACAGCACGTCGTCGCTGGCGATGGGCGCCGGCACCTGCGCACACGCGCCGACGCCGTAGTACTGCCAGAACGCCCACTCGAGGCTGACGATCGCAGACTCGACGACGGGCCCGATCGCCACCCGGGTGTACGCGTGGCCCTCGGTCGTGGCCTGCGTCGGTGGTGCGCGCCTCCACCATCGCGCGCCGGCGGGCGAGCAGCTCCACGGCGACGTCGCGCACGGCCTGACGGCACGCGTCCGGTCCGAGGGTGTCGAGGAACGCGGCGTAGCGCGCGTCCGGCGCCCCGAACGACTGCGGCGCGACGTAGGGCACCGTGCCGTCGACGTCGTCGGGGAAGAACCGCCGGTGGTAGATCGCGGTCATCCCTCCCTTCGAGCCGCCGGTGGTGATGAACGCGCCGCCGTAGATCGTCCGCAGCGCCGTGATGATCACGTGCTGGTCCGTCGCCATCTGCTCGATCGTCAGCTTCGACCAGTCTGCCGGGCTCGGCCGCGACTCGCCGAAGTACCGGTGCTCGATCGAGATCTGGTTGCCGGCCAGCAACCGGGTCAGCTCGACCAGGTTGTCCTGGTAGTAGTCCCAGTACCCCGAGGTCTGGACCACCATCGGCGCCGCCGGATCGACGTGCAGCAGCGACACCCGCTGCTCGAACGTGGGACCCGCGGGATCGGCGTGGTCGACCGGCTGGGTGAACCGGAGCACGACGTAGGCGTAGCCGGTGGTGTCGGTGGCCTGCTCCACGGCGGTCACCCCGGGCAGCGCCTCGAGCTGCGCGAGCAGGTCGCCGGGGACCGGCGGGGCCAGATCATCCCCGCAGCCGGCCAGGCCCGGAGACAGGCCGGCGAGGCCGGCGAGGACGAGGGCGAGCGCGGGACGCATACCGAGCACTGTGCCATGGCCGTGCCCCGTGGCCCCCTGGCGGCTGCTGGCACCTCCTCGACTGGCTGAGGCGCCCAGGCGGGGCCCGGCGGCCGTGGCCGCGCCAGGGGGATCCGGGGCCGCCCGGGGGCTCCTGCGTGCGCCCGCTGCGCGGCGTCCTTGCCAGCCCGCGGAGATCCGGGGTAGGCATGGCGCCAAATGGCACTCTCCGTCGGGATCGTCGGTCTTCCGAACGTCGGCAAGAGCACGGTGTTCAACGCCCTCACGGCCGGCAAGGCCGAGGCCGCGAACTATCCGTTCTGCACCATCGATCCGAACGTCGGCATCGTCCCGGTGCCGGACCCGCGGCTCGACACGATCACCAGGTACATCCCGCCGCAAAAGGTGATCCCCGCGATCGTCGAGATCGTCGACATCGCCGGCCTGGTCAAGGGCGCCTCGCAGGGTGAGGGCCTCGGCAACAAGTTCCTCGCGAACATCCGCGAGACCAGCGCGATCCTGATGATGGTCCGCTGCTTCGACGACCCGAACGTGATCCACGTCGCGGGCTCGGTCGATCCGATGCGCGACATCGACATCATCGACCTCGAGCTCGCCCTCGCCGACGTCGACACCGCCGAGAAGCGGGTCAAGAAGGCGTCCGGCAACGCGAAGACCGGCAACAAGGAAGCGAAGATCGAGCTCGCCCTCGCCGAGAAGGTCGCCGCCCACCTGTCGGCCGGCCACGCCGTCCGCACGCTCGCGCTCACCGATGACGAGCGCGCGCAGGTCGCGACGTTCGGCCTGATCACGTTCAAGCCGGTGCTGTACTGCTGCAACGTCGGCGAGACCGACCTGCCCAGGGGCAACGCGTGGAGCGACCTCGTGCGCGCTCGCGCCGAGAAGGAGAGCGCCGGCGTCGTCATCCTGTGCGGCAAGGTCGAGGCCGAGCTGTCCGAGATCGATCCCGCCGACCGCGCCGAGCTGCTCGGCTCGTACGGCCTCGTCGAGCCGGCGCTCGCGACGCTCGCCCGCGAGTGCTACCGCCTTCTCGGCCTGCAGTCGTACTTCACGGCCGGCGAGAAGGAGGTCCGCGCCTGGACGATCAAGAAGGGCGCGACCGGGCCCCAGGCGGCCGGCGTGATCCACACCGACTTCGAGAAGGGCTTCATCCGCGCGCAGGTCTACTCGCTCGCGGATCTCGAGGCCCACAAGACCGAGGCGGCGATCAAGGCGGCGGGCAAGATGCGGATCGAAGGCAAGGAGTACGTCGTCCAGGACGGCGACATCATGCACTTCCTCTTCAATGTCTGAACGGGGGCTCTGCCCGCCCCCGCGGGCGTGGCGAGCCACGCCATTCCCCCCCACCGCGCGCTGACCGCGCGGCTCGCGGCACACGCTCCTTCCGGCACGAGGCGTGCGCCCGCCGATGTGATGAGCCACGCCCGGCCCGCCCACCGCGCGCGGCTCGCTCGACTCGTGACCGCCCGTGCGCGCGCGTGAGCTCGATCGTGCCCCCACGGGACGCCGGTCAGCCCGGGCGCCGCGCCTCGGCGAGGTAGACCGCGGCCTGGCATGGCACCCGCCCGTCGGGCGCGACCAGGTCCGCGATTGCCTCCATCCACGCGGTGCGCAGCGTCGGCGCCGCCTCCGCGGTGACCTCGTAGCTGCCGCCGAGCAGCGGCCACACCTCGTCGGGCGTGCCGGCGAGATCGAGCGCCCAGCGCTCCCACGGGGCGAGCGCCCAGCCCGGCAGCAGCGCGCGCCAGCCCGCCTCGGTGCGCAGCCGCGGGTCGCCGAGCCGCCGACCGCGCGCGGGGAGCAGCGCGAGGAACCGGTGGAACGCATCGCTCGTCGCACCCGGCGCAGTGTCGGGCGCGAGCGCCACCGGGCCGCCGCCGAGCACCGCGAGCAGCCTGCCACCTGGCGCGAGCACGCGCGTCAGCTCGGCGACCACGGCGGGCGCGTCGTCGAACAGCATCAGCGCGAGGTGGCACGCGACCACGTCGAACGCCGCCGCCGCGAACGGCAGCGCCTGGGCCCGCCCCTGGACCACCACGCCGGTGGCCGCGGCGAGCTCGGCGCGCGCCACGTCGAGCCCGATCGCGCCGGGCACGAGCGCGAGCAGCGGCCCATCGCCACACCCGAGATCGAGCACGCGCGCGCCGGCGGGGATCCGCGCCGCGAGCCGCGCGTAGCTCCCCGTGCCGAACGCCCGCCGCGTCACGCCCGGGTGCGCCGCGTGGAACGCGCGCAGGAACGGCTCCGACTCCATCACCCCGTACCTTCCCACGAGGCGCGTGACCGAGGTGCGCCACCAAGGGCACCGCGTCGATTCGCCGTCGATCCACGCGCACGGCCGATCGCATTTCCGGTGGACAGCCTCCAAGATGGCCGCGCACGTGCTCCCCGGCCTGTTCATGGTGACGCTCGCGGCCGCCTCGTGGGGGACGTGGAGCCTGTTCCTGCGCCCGACCGGGCTGCCGGCGACGGTGACCACCCCGATCATCTTCCTCGTGATGGCGCTGGCCCCGCTGCCCATCGCGCTGCGCTTGCCACGCGCCCGCTGGGATCGCGCGACCGTGGGCCTGCTGCTCGCCAACGCGGCGTTCGACGCGATCAACGTGGTCGCGTTCTTCGGAGCGATGACCCGCACCACGGTTGCGATCGCGGTGCTCACGCATTACCTCGCGCCGATCCTGATCGCGCTCGCCGCTCCTCGCATCGACGGCGTCGAGAACCGCGCCGCCGGGCCCGCGGCCGTCATCGCACTGCTCGGGCTGATCATCGTCCTCGAGCCGTGGCACGCCCCCCCCGACGGCGCGCTGCTCGGCGCGCTGCTCGGCGTGCTGTCAGCGGTGTGCTACGCGGGCAACGTGTTCACCGTCCGGCGCGTGGCCGCGCGGATCGGCGCGGTGCGCGCGTTGTCGTATCACTCGCTGGTCGCGGCGCTCGTGCTCGCACCGCTCGCCGTCAGCGA
The DNA here is from genome assembly GCA_964203225.1 of Kofleriaceae bacterium. Lineage (GTDB taxonomy): Bacteria > Myxococcota_A > Polyangia > Haliangiales > Haliangiaceae > JABFXX01. Next base: position 130,014 of record CAXNMK010000016.1, on the reverse strand, counting down.
CCTCGGCGCCGTCACCCTCCCCGACCTCGGGCTGCTCGTGACCGGCGCGGCCCTGCTCGGCGCGCTATCCGGGGTGATGTTCGTCGCAGGCCTGGTCCGCATCGGCAGCGCGCGTGCGGCGGTCCTCACGTTCGCCGAGCCGGTGGTGGCGGTCGCGGTCGGCGCGCTCGCGTGGGGTGAGGCGCTCCACCCGCTCGCGGCGGTGGGCGGCGTGATGATCCTCGGCGCGGGCATCCACGTTGCACGCGGTAGTGCGCACCATGTCGAACCTGCCGCGCGTGACGATCGCGATGCCCGCGTACAATGAGGAGGCCTCCCTCGGGGCCTCCCTCGCGAGCCTGCAGGCACAGGACTACCCGGCCGACCTGATCGAGATCCTCGTCGCCGAGGGTCGCTCCACCGACGGCACCCGCGCCCTCCTCGCCCGCCTCGCCACAGCGGATCCGCGCATCCGCGTGATCGACAACCCGGCGCGCATCCAGGCCGCCGGCCTCGGCCTGATCGTCAAGGAGGCGACCGGCGATGTGATCGTGCGGATGGACGTCCACTGCGCGTACGCGCCCGACTACGTCCGCCACTGCGTCGAGGCGCTCGCGCGCACCGGGGCCGACAACGTGGGCGGGGCTCAGCGCGCCCGCGCCGACACGCCGTTCCAGCACGCGCTGTGCGCCGCCCTGCGCAGCCCGCTCGGCACCGGCGGCGCCGCCTACCGCGACCCCGCGGCCGAGGGCGACGTCGACACCGTGTTCCTCGGCGCGTTCCGCCGCCGCGGGTTCGAGACCGTCGGTCTGTGGGACCCCGCCGCGATCACCAGCGAGGACGCCGAGCTCAACCCGCGGATCCTCGAGGCCGGCGGCGGGATCTTCCTGTCGCGCGACATCGTCGTCCACGACGACCCGCGCACCTCGGTCGTCTCCCTCGCCCGCCAGTACCTCCGCTACGGCCGCGGCCGCGCACGCACGCTCCTCGAGCGCGGCCGGCTCCCCACCCTGCGCCCGCTCGGGCCGCTCCTCCTGATGAGCTCGCTCGCCGCCACCCTCCTCGCCCCGCCGCTGTGGCCGCTCGCGCCGCTCGCGTTCGGCGCCTACGCGCTCGGCACCGCCGCCGAGGCCGTGCGCGTTGGCCGCCCGCTCGGCGCCCGCGCCGTGCCCGGCGTGTGGATGATGTTCCCCATCCTCCACGCCTCGCACGCCGCCGGCGTCGCCACCGGCCTCGTCCACTACCTGCGCCACCGCGACTGGGTCGAGCCCGAGACCCTCGCCCCACGGCGGACGGTGCTGCGCGCGGTCACAGCTCCTGACGCGTGAGCAACCTGGCATCGCTGGCGAGCGCTGCGCAGATGTGCGCTCCACGTCTGCCAGGCGGTAATACTCGCCCGATCGATAACCGCTGTCGTGCAGCGTCATCGTGATCCCGAGGGCGCACTGGAGCCGTTGCCGGGCGGCATGGAGGTCGTCGGATTCGATGACAAAGGTGAAGTACGTCTTCATGCTCCAGCGACCAGTGGGAACGGGCTCGGGATGCTCGGCGCACGCGCGGCCGCGCACCCGCGCCGACCGTTCCGAGGGTACCACCAGGCGAACGTTGCACCAGGTGGACGCGCGGCCGGCGGCTCAGCGCGCGAGGCCGGGCGCGGGCAGATGCGCCGGCCAACGACGACATGGGCCACGTCGATCGACGCGCGCACCTTCGACGCCGGCGGCGGCGGCCCCGGCGTGCACCGCCACGAGCGGGCTGCTGGGCCAGTGACGGCTCGGGATCGGCTCGACGCGAGCGCCCGTCCTGCCGACATGCTCGACGTCCCCCCCGCGGGCTGAAGCCTACGGGCCGAGAGCAGCCAACCCGAGGGCGCGCACGAGGCCCGACCGCTCACCATGCGGTCGGCGGCATGATTGTCGGCGTGGTCGTCGAGGCCCGGAACCGCATGCACACGTGCGCCGCTTGACCGACGGCAGCGCTCGCCCGTGATCGCGTCGCCGTTCATCAGGTCGTCCCATCGTTCCGCATGCGTGCGGTACTCACCCCGTGGACAACGATGCGAGACGACGTCGGAGTTCGCCCCAGCTCTGACGTTCCCGCGGGAATGTGCGCCCCGCTCACGTCGCCGCCCCTGGCTTGCGCGGGCCGACGCCAGGCGGCCTGGCGTCGACGAGCGCCCCGGCGCGCCGGGCGCGCGCTCCCCCGAGATCGAGGTCGACCAGGCCGTCGATGATGTGATCCCACCGGGGCGGCCGCCCGTCCCAGCCGCAAGCGGCGGTGTCCGCGTCGATGGAGAGCGCGCCGTTCGCGGCCGCGAGCACCGTCCACGGATCTCCTGCGAGCCGAGGGCGCGGAGGCCGCGCCGGGACGAGGTCGCCCTCCGGCGTGAAGAACTGCGGCTCGCCGTCGACCATGCGCGCGGTCCAGCCGTACTCGTGCAGGTGGCGATGATGGTGGCTGCACGTGAGCACGAGGTTCTTCAGCGTGGTCTCGCCGCCGAACGCCCAGTGCACGAGGTGATGTGCCTCGAGGTAGATCGTGTTCGTGCAGCCCGGGAACCGGCACGTCGCATCCCGCCGTGACAGCGCGCGCTTGAGGCTGGCATCGGGCGTGCGCCGGCGCCGGCCGATCGCGATCGGGCTGCCGTGGTCATCCTCGACGAGCGGGACGACCCCGCAGTCACACGCGAGGCGCCGGGCCGTCTCCGCGGAGATACCGGTGCTGTCGCCGACCAGCGCCGCAGGAACGACGCCACCCTCGGTCGACGTCAGCAGCGCGACGGGGATGGTCACCACGACCTCGGTGGGCGACCGCTCGGGGCGCGTGCCTCGCAGGCTCCCCTGCGCGACCTCGACGAGCGCGCTCGCGCGATCGAACTCGGTGGCGTCCCGGGGCGCAGGCCTGGCGCCCGCGCGTCCGCCGCTGCGCCCGTCCGGCACGATGCGGCCGGTGACGAGGCTGATCGTCACGCCGCCGGCGGGGATGGGCTCGTCGTCCTCATCCGCCCACGCCGTCGGATCGACCGGCGCGGGCACCTCGTCCTCCGTGGGTAGCAGATCGAAGATGGTCGCGCGCGGGAAGGCTGGCGTGTCCGCACCCGCACCCGCACCCGCACCCGCACCCGCGCCAGGTACCGCACCCGCGCCCTCGAACGGTGCCGTGGCCACGGCCGCCTCGAGATCCAGGTCCCCGGCGGCCGGGGGCTCGCTCGCGGGCCCATCGTTGCCCGCGGCGGCCGGACGAGGCCTCTTCGCTCGTGCGATCTGAGTCAGCGCCTCCCAGACGACCTCCGCCTCCTCGGCGTGGAGCGAGGCCTCGATCATGATCATGCCGTTGCGCCGGACGCGGCGGCGCACGAACCGGTCCTCGCGGTCGTGGTCCTCGGCATCCGGATCGCTCGCGCGCTGCACCGAGGCGTACTTGCGGCACAGGGTCTCGAGCTGCGCCCCGGTGGTGTAACGCGCATCCTCGACGAGGGCCGCCTCGATCGCCGGGGTCGCGACGCGGGTGATCGCGCGTGCCTTGCAGTACGACAGCTCGCCGCGGCGCAGCGCGTCGTCGACCAGCGGCAGCTCCGGGAGCCGGCGGGCGACCCGCAGCTTCTCGCGCGCCACGCCGATCGACCAGCCGACGCGCCAGCTCAGCCAGCTCGCGCAAGACTGGAAGCCCTGCGCGGCCCACGCGCCGCTGTCCTCGAATGTGCGGAGCGCGCCGAGCAGCCGGTGCAGCGCCGCATCGAGGTGCGCCGCCAGCTCCGCGATCTCGTCGCCGACGAAGTGGCCGTACTGGAGCTTGCGCGCGGCCTCGCACTCCACCTCGGGCGAAGCGTTCACGGAACGGGGCTGCCCTGACCAAGCCTGCTCGTCGACTGGCTCACCCCCGCAGCCTGCGTCGTCAATCTCCATACGCTGATCACTAGCAGCGCCATCTGACACCTGAACCACGCACCGCCATTCACAACCTCGACACCTTGTCCGAAATTCGGACAACAACAGAAACGACGACCTTCCGCGTCGCCTGAGCAGACGACATTCCCGCGGGAACGTGCGCACCACACAGGCTGCATGGCCTGCGGCTGCGGGCCTGTCGCGGGGGAGCACCTACGCGCAATGAGCCCCGTGGTGGGCATCCAGGCGTGACGGACGCGATGACGTGGCGGGAAGTGCCGCGCACCGCGTGACCACGCCCCACCCCACTTGAACCGTGTCACCGTCCCGAACGGAAGGCCCGAGTCCCTGCCGACCTTCGCGTATCACCCCGACCCGATCGCCACCGGGAGCATCGTACCGTCCCGCGACACGTGCGAGTGCTGTGGCCGAGCACGTGGCTACGAGTACACGGGCCCCGCGTACGCCGTGCGCGACCTCGACATGCTCTGCCCCTGGTGCATCGCGGACGGTCCGGCGCACGCGATATTCGACGTGGAGTTCGCCGACCGCGACGGCATCGGCGACCACGGGATCTGGGGCACCGTCCCGGACGAGATCGCGGACACGCTCATCCGCCGTACGCCCGGGTTCTGCGACTGGCAGCAGGAGCGGTGGTGGGTGTGCTGCAACGACGCGGCTGCGTTCCTGGGCCGCGCGGGCATCCAGGAGCTGGAGGCTCATGGCGTCGACGCGGTCGCGGCCATTCGCGCGGACTGCGGACTCGCCGGGGCGGCGTGGGACACGTACGCAGGCGCGCTCGACCGCGATGCCGGACCGACCGCTTATGTCTTCCGTTGCCGGCACTGCCGGAAGCTCGGCGGCTACAGCGACTCTCACTGATCCCGACAGCGACGCCGACCACGAACACCATGGCGGCAGGATGTCGAGCACCTGGCCACCCCTCCGCGGACTGCGACTTGAGGCGCATGCCGGCGCGGGCCACCAGTGGGTGACGCGAGCGACCTCGGCGAACGTCCTCGCCCTACCTGCGACGGCTCCCCCCAGCGCGCGACCAAGCGCTGGCACGCGAGGAGGAGCTTCTCGATCACGGGTTCAAGGTAGGCGGCCACGCGTGCGTCCAGCTCCGCCAGCGCACCCGGATCCCAGCGCTCACGAACGGCCCCCAGCGGAACGTCGTCCAGCTCGTACCCCACGCCGGCCAGCGTGACGACGTCATCGTCTTCGAAGTCGGCCTTCGACAGGCTGTCACGCAGGTCCATGACCCGTCGACACCCCTCCGCGAGGCCGACCTCGCGCCTCGCCGCCGTCATGGGTCTCACCAGCTCGAGCCCGCACCGCCGCCGCGCGACGAGCCGCCGCCGAAGCTCGATCCGCGCGAGCTCGACGAGAATGACGACCGCGAGCTGGATCTGGATGACGAGGTCGTCGACGGGCGCGTGCGGCGCGCGGTGTGGCGGATCCGCGTGCTGGTGTGGCTGCAGTGCGTGCAGCGCTCGGTGACCTCCACCTGCCCGCCATGGTCATAGGTGGCGTGGACGATCTCGAGGCGGCGCTGGCCCATCACGAGGAGCACGAGCACGCCGTTGTTCGTGTTCCCGGAGCCGATGCCCCCGCGGTTGAACAGCGCGGTCGCGAACGCCTTCGGCGTCTCGCGGACATCGTCGACGGTGACCACGGCCAGTTCGATCCCGCGAGAATCCTTGAGACCCTGCGCCGCGGCATCGATGGTTGCCTCGGCTTGAGCGTCGAGGACGTCCGCCTGATCGGTGACCCAGCGGTTGGCGGTGCGCGGGTTCGGCACGTCGGCGACGGACACGACGCTCGATACGATGACACTCGCGAGCAAGAGCAACATCCCGCGACGGTAGCGCGAAGCGCGGCGCTTCGAAGGGCGTGTTCAGTCCGGCATGACGGCGCGATCGCCAGCGATCCGGATCAGCTCGCGCGCGACCGCGAGCCGCACGCCGAGGGTGACGCGCTCGGCGACCTGCGGCGTGATGCTGGCGTAACCGATCAGGCGCGCCGCGTCCCGGATCAGGTCCGTGGTGCCGATGCCGGCCGCGCGCTCGACGACGATCCGCGCCGCCGAGGCGAGCTCGGTGAGCGGGACCTGGCCGATGTCGCGCCGCGCCGACGTCCCGTGGCCCGCGACCCGGACCGCCGGCACCGACTGCGGATCCTGACCGAGGCGCCACACCACGTCGGCCTCGTCGCCCCACGTGCCACGGCCCGCGAGCGCGGCGCGGACCTGCTCCATGACGCGCTGGGTGACGCGCCCGATGCCGAAGTACCCGCCCACGCGGCGCGCGAGCAGGTCGATGTGCATCGGCGCCTCGGCCGCGAGCACCTGCTCGATCACCTTGCCGAGTTCGGCGGCGTGGCGCGCGGCGAACAGGTCATCGGGGGTGCGCCGGCCATTCGGGATCGCGGCCGCGGTGTACGGCCCGATCGCGATCTGGCCGCGCGCGATCCGCGTGCGCGTGGTGACGCCCTCGAGCGGCGTGATCGGCACCGCCAGCGTCGGGCCCGAGCCCGCGGCGAGCGCGATCCGGGACGTGTCGACCGGCGGGCGCGTGGTCCGCAGCGGCCGGGTGGCGCGCGCGGCCGACGCGGCCGATGACGGCTGCGCCACGGGCGCCGAGCCGACCGCGTGCGAGCCGGTGACCCGGACCATGCGCGGCTGCGTGGGCGCGGTGCCGACGCCGGGAGCGCGGCGCTGCCGGTTGGCGGCGATCGCGGCGACGATCGCGCCGTGCGCGCGCTGGATCTCACGCTCCGGATCGATCCACCAGTCGAGGCTCCACACGCGGTGGAGGCGCCAGCCGAGCTGGCCGAGCACGAGCGGGCGCAGCCGATCGCGATCGCGCGCCGCGGGGGCGCTCGCGTAGGCCGGCCCGTCGGCCTCGATCGCGAGAACGTAGCGCTCGGGGGCGGAGGGGTCGACGACGGCGAGGTCGATCTGGTACGCGCCGCAGCCGACGCGGTGGCGCAGCGACCAGCCGCGTTCGGTGAGCGCGCGCGCGAGCGCGGCCGTGAGCGGGCTGGCGGGCCGGGCGTCGTCGCCCGGGCGACCGGCGCCGCCGCCGCCCGCCGCGAACGCGAGCAGCGTGGCGAGGTCCGCAAGGACCGGCGCGTCGGTGGAGGGCACGTCGTCGGGAGCGAGGCTGGTGACGAGCACGAGCTGCTCGCGGGCGCGCGTCACCGCGACGCCGAGCCACAGCGCGCCCTCGTCGGTGCCGAGCAGGCCGTCGTCGAGCACGAGTGCACGGGCCGCGTCGCGACCGAGCCCGATCGAGACCAGCACCACGTCGCGCGCCTCGCCCTGCACGCGCGGCGCGGTGCCGATCAGCAGCGGCTCGGTGACGGCGGGGGCGTCGAGCACGGCGGCGATCTCCGGATCCGCGGCGCGCGCCTCGTCGAGGAGGTCGCCGATCAGCTGGGCCTGCGCGGCGGTGAACGTGACCACCGCGATCGAGCGCATGCGCTGGCCCGGATCGCGGAGCCGCGCGAGCAGGTCCGCGACCACGACCTCGGCCTCGAGGCGGTTGGTGCCGGTCAGGCGATCGCAGGTGCCGTCGACGCGACGGCTGATGATGCCGAGGTCCGGAGACCCGGCCGCCGTGGGGAACACGTGCAGGCGATCACCGTGGTAGCGCTGGTTCGCGAACGCGAACAGATCCTCGTGGCGGCTGCGGTAGTGCCACGCGAGCGCCAGCGAAGGCAGCCCCGCGGCGAGCGCGTCGGCGAGCAGGCTCGCGCTGGCGCGCACCGGGGGCCGCTGGCGCGGGTCACCGACGATCACCGCGCTGGTGCCGCGCGCGAGCGCACCGGCGGCCTCCGCGGTGGTCAGCAGCGAGGCGTGATCGATCACGACCACGTCGAACGCCGGCAGGCCGGCGGGCAGCGCCTGCGCCACCGCGGCCGGCGTCATCAGCAAGCACGGCGCGAGGCGCGGCAGGATCTGCGGCAGCGCACCGAGCAGCGCGCGCACCGACGGGAACGTCGGCGTGCGCAGCTCCTGCATCAGCAGCGCGAGCTCGCCGGTCGCGTCGATCGAGGTGCGGGGAACGCGCTCGGCGAGCCGGACCAGCGCCCGGCTGCGGGCGAGCGCGAGCGCGCCTCGATCCAGATCAGCGAACGCGGACGCCTGCGCGTGGTGCGCGGCGCCGTGGAACCGCGCGAGCGCGGGCGTGTCGTCGAGCTCGGCCTCGGCCCAGGTCAACAGGGTGGCGCGCTCCCAGGCGGGAGCGACCTCGGACGCGCCGAGCTCGCCGCGCTCGATCGCCGCGACCGCCGGGCCCACACCCGCGGCCACCGCCGCATGGCGCGCCGCGTGGAACGTCACCCACGCCGGCAACCCGCCCTGCGCGGTGCGCAGCGTGGCCACCCGGTCGCGCAGCGCGGCCACGTGATCGTCGCCGGCGACCAGTGCCGCGGCGTCGATGGCGACCACGTCGGCGAGCTGGGTCACCGCCGGCAGCCAGCGGCGGACGCCGGCCGCGACGCGCGCGAACACGGCGAGATCGCCCTCGCTCGCCTCGGGGCCCGCCGCCACGTGCGCGACCAGCGCGCGCCACGCCGCCGCCCGGCCACCCTCGCCCCCCGCCACCTCGACGGCGTCGAACGCCTTGCGCAGCTCGGCCGCCCAGCCCACGGCGGCGTCGACGCGCGCGAGCGCGAGCCCGAGCGGGTCCCCGCCGAGCTCGCCGAACCACCGGCGGGCCGGCTCGGCCGCCCCCTCGAGCGCCGCGCGGCACGCCCGCTCCGCGACCACGGCCTCGAGCGCGGCGACCGCCGCCTCGTCGGTCAACAGCTGCCCGGCACGCGCCACCGCGCGGACCTGGGCCCGGGCCGTGCGGAGCGCCACGAACCGCATCGGGGCCGGGCTCGCGCTCCACTTGCGCAGCTGCGCCCACAGGCCGCTCGCGTCGAGCTCCTCGATGGCGTCGTTGACCAGCTCGCCAACCTCGGCCGCGAGCCCGCGGTGGCGGTGCGCCAGCGCGAGGAACGTGATCGGATCGCGCGGGACCTCGAGGGAGCCGCCACCGCGCGCGCGGATCAGGGCGACCTTCTCGGCGATGTCTTCACCCCGGGCGCTGCGGATGTGGGTCAGCAGCTCGCCGCCCGGGCGCGGCGACGCCGACGCCACCGCCGCGAGAGCGCCGAGCAGCGTGAGCTGGTCGCGCGTGCGGCTCGCGAGGCCCGGCACGAGCGCGACAAGCTCGCCCAGCGCCTCCGCCAGCCAGTCGCCGGCGATCGCGGCCTCCTCGAGGGCGGCGCCGATGCGGACCGGCGCGTCCTCGGTCCACGCGGTCAGCGCCGACGCGCGCCACGGGTGGGCCGAGACGGGCTCGATCGGCACCGCGGCCTGCGCCAGCGCCTCGATCGCGGCGCGGCGCCGGTCGTACGTCGTGCGGTCGAGGCCCACGGCGTCGCGCTCGGCGAGCGGGGCCATCGGCGCCGTCGCCAGCTCGGTGAGGCGGCCGAGCACCTCGTCCAGCGAGCGGCCGAACCCTCCGACCTTGTGCAGCGCGGCGACGTGCCCGTCGAGCGTGGCGCGCAGCTCGGCGAGGCGGGCGTCGTCGCCGACCGGCCCGATGCCCGGGCGGAACGCGCGGTCGAGCACGCGGCGGAGCTGGGTCAGCACCGGGGCGGGCGCGGTCTCGTGGCCGGTCAGCGCGAGGCAGAACTCGGCGATGCCGGCGGCGGCGAGCCGCTCGCGGACCACCTCGAGTGCGCTGACCTTGGGCGACACGAACAGCACGGTCTTGCCGTGGCTGATGCAGTGGGCGACGAGGTTGGCGATCGTCTGCGACGAGCCGGTGCCCGGCGCGCCCTGGAGCACGAACGTCGCGCCGGTGGCGGCGGCGGTCACGGCGGCGAGCTGGCTGGCGTCCGCGTCGAGGGGGGCGAGCAGCTCGGTGGCCGGGCGCGGGCGGGTCACCGCCTCGGCCGCGGCGCGCGAGGGCTGCGCGAACGGGCCGGGCGCCGCGCCCGCGAGCTGCGCGAGCACCGGGCTCGCGAGCAGGTCGTCACCGCGCGCCTCGAGGTCCTGCCACAGCAGGTGATCGGCGAACGACCACCGGCCGAGCCGCGCGGTCCGCTCGACGTGCCAGCCCGGGCGGGTGACCACGAGGCCCTCGGCCGCCTCGAGCAGCGCCGCGACGTCGAGCGGGGCCGACGCGACCAGCACGAGGTCGAAGTCGCGCGCGAGCTTGCCGACGAGGACGGGGTTCGCGCACGGCGCGAGGCCGGGCGCGGGCTGGAGCCGCAGCGTCGCGCCATCGCGGGTCAGCTCGACGGGGTACAGCGCGAGCGGCGCGGTGTGGGGCGCCCCCTCGCCGCTCCGCCAGGTCAGCAGGCCGAGCGCGAGCCACAGCGTGTGCACGCCCCGATCGGCGCGCTCGTCGAGCGCGGCGCGGCGCATCGCCCCGAGGGTGCGCGCGAGCACCGGCGCGGAGGCGTCGACCCGCAGCCACCCGCGATCGAGCGCGGGCGCGGTGCCGACCTCGAGCCCGAGGGCCCCACCGTCCGCGAGCGCCGCCGCGAGCGCGACCGGATCGACGCCGGGAAGCGCGAGGCTCGCGCCGTGCGCGTCATCAGGGGCACAGTCGAGGAGTCCGTGCCTGGTGGACGGATCGAGAAGCGAGGACTTCCACCCGTCGACACGCACACGCACTGCTTTTTCGATCACGCGGTCAATGTACGCGAACTGGCGCGATCCTCGTCGGAGCTGACGGCGCGCGGGCAGATCCCCGAGATCTGCCGCGTGCGCAAGCGCCCGTCAGGTCAGGCGCGAGGAGGTGAGGCAGAGAAGGTGACGCGGATGGTGCGCGGCGGCCCACGCCGGCGAGCCCGGCTGCTCGGCGGCGAGGACGCGCGCCCGCCACGCCTCCGGGATCGCGTCGAGGCCGTCGCGCGCGCCGAGCAGCGCCCCGACGATCGCGGCGTTGGTGTCGGCGTCGCCACCGCGGCTCGCCACGTCCACCACCGCCGCCCGCCAGCTCGGGGTGTGGGCCACGTGCCAGAACGCGAGGCGGAACGCGACGCGCACGAACCCGGCCGTCCGGTGGAGGTGGAGCTCGGGGCCGTACAGCTGCGGATCGGGCGCGCTCGCGGCCTCGAGATCCTGCGCCAGGGCCGCGTGCGCCGCCGCGATCGTGGCGACATCGGTGATCGCCTCGGCTCCCGCCACGGTGCCCCACAGGGCGGTCAGCCGACCGGCGGCGGCGGTCAGCCCGGTGCGAGCGATCTCGACGAGCGCGGCCCCGGTCAGGGCGACCGGCGCGACCACCGCAGCCGCGATCGCCGCGTCGAACGCCGCACACGCGAGCAGGCATCGAGGATCCGCGTGCGTGATCATCGAGTCCGCGATCGCCGCATCGAGCAGCACGGCGGCGGGCGCACCCGCGAGCGCCACCCCAAGCGGCGCGGTCCGCATCAGCGACCCGTTGCCCGCGGCCTGCCGCCCGCTCGCTCGCCAGGTGGCGAGCCCGGCCGCCCACGCCCCCTGTCCCCGCTGGATCCGCCCCAGCGCCGACCGGGTCTGGTTGCCCACGTCGAACGCCTCGCCCATCCACGCCACGTAGCGCGCCGCCACGTCGTCGACCTCGAGCCGGCCGTGCGCATGGAGGCCGCGCGCCAGGCACACCGCCATCTGGGTGTCGTCGGTGACCTGCCCGGCCACCAGCCCGAACGGCCCCGCCCCGACGACGTCCTCGGCCGGCCTGGTGGCCAGCGCGGGGTACGCCGCCTGGTCGATCACCTGGAACTCGTACGTCGTCCCCAGCGCGTCCCCGACCGCCAGCCCCACCAGCGCACCCTGTGCTCTCGTCATGGTGTTATGTATACACTATCATGCGGCGGTGTCCAGGGCTATCGTGGGCTGGTGTCCGCCGCGAACCCGTCCGTCACCACGCCCGCCTCGCCGCTCGCCCGGTGGGCGCTGTCCCCGGACGTGCTGCACCTCAACCATGGCTCGTTCGGCGGATGCCCACGCACCGTGCTCGCCGCCGCCGACGCGGTGCGCGCGCGCCTCGAGGCCGCGCCGATGCGGTTCTACGTACTCGACTGGCAGCGCGAGCTCGACCGCGCGCGCGCCGCCCTGTCCCGATTCGTGGGCGCGGATCCGGCACGGCTCGCGTTCGTGCCGAGCGCCACCGCGGGCGTCGCGATCGCGCTGGCCGCGGCCGATCTGGCGGCCGGCGACGAGGTGCTGCTGACCGCGCACGGCTATCGCGCGTGCGCCAACCAGGTGCACCGGCTCGCCGGGGCGCGGGGCCTGCGCGTGGCCACGGTCCCGATCGACCTGCCCTTCGATCCCGACGCACTGGTCGAGCGGCTCGAGCGCGCGGTGTCGCGCCGGACCCGGCTGGTCGTGATCGATCACGTCACGAGCCCGACGGCGCTGCGGCTGCCGGTCGAGCGGATCGTGCCGGCGATGCGCGCGCAGGGCGTACAGGTGCTCGTCGATGGCGCCCACGCCCCCGGCCAGGTCCCGCTGGACGTCGAGGCGCTCGGCGCCACCTGGTACGTCGGCAACTGCCACAAGTGGCTGTGCGGGCCCAAGGCGAGCGGGTTCGTGGTCGCCTCGCCCGACGCCGCGGCCTCGCTCCGCCCGCTGATCACCTCGCACGGCGCGACGCCGGGGTACGGCCCCGCCAACCGCCTGCACGCCGAGCTCGACTGGAGCGGCACCTACGACCCGGCGCCGCAGCTCGCGGTCCCGGTGGCCATCGAGGCGGTCGCCGCCGAGGGCGGCGGCTGGCCGCAGGTGGTCGCGCGCAACCACGCCCTCGCCCTCGCCTTCCGCGATCGGCTCGGCGGCCGGGCGCTCGGCCCCGATGCCGCGATCGGCTCGATGATCGCGCTGCCGATCGCGCTGCCCGCCGGGGCGACGGCGCACGGTGTCGAGCGGGCGCTGCTCGAGGCCGGCTGCGAGGTGCCGGTCATCGATGGCCCCGGCGGCCCGCTGGTGCGCGTGTCCGCCCACCTCTACAACCACGCCGGCGAGGCGGACCTGCTCGCGCTCCGGCTCCACGCCCTCGGCGTCGCCCTGGCGTGAGGTGACCGGCGCGGCGCCGGCCGCCGCCTACGGCTTCTTCTTGCGAGCCTGAAACGAGTACTGCCGCAGCGCGCCGCCCTTGCGATCGGGGTCGTCGCCCTCCTCGAGCGGCCCGCCGGTGAGCGCATCCTCGGCGCCCTCGCGGAAACGGATCCCCGACAGCGGGCTCTCGCTGACGAGCACGGCGCCGCCGCCGAGCAGCACTTCGAGGCCCTCGAGCTTGTCGATGTCCTCGAGGATGTCGTCGACGGTGGCGTAGCGCTCGGTCTTCGAGTCGCGCGTCATCTTGTCGAAGATGTCGTCGACGCCCTTGGGCATGCTCGGGTTGATCTGCGACGGCATCGGCGAGCGGCGGCCCGGCAGCTTCCGCGTCAGCAGCTCGTAGAAGATGATGCCGAGCGCGTAGATGTCGCCCTGCGGGCCGGCCATCAGCGGGTCCGTGTAGAGCTCCGGCGCCATGTACGCGACGTTGCCCATGCCGACGTAGATCTGGCGGATCACCGCGTGATCGCGCTCGACGATCTTCGAGAACCCGAAGTCGGACACCTTGACGTTGCCGTAGCCATCGATCAGCAGCTGCTCGGGCTTGAGGCCGCGGTGGTAGACGCGCTGTGCGTGCGCCGCGCGGAGGGCGTGCAGCGTCTGGAGCAAGTAGCGGAACACGAGCTCGACGGGTAGCTCCTCGGCGTCTGTGATCAGCCGGCGCGCGGACCCGTTGCGCGCGAGCTCCGTGACCACGTACGGGAACTCGGCATACAGCTGGACGTCGTGGATCGGCAGGATGTTCGGATGCGCGAGGTTGCCCCAGGCGCGCACGACGTCGGTGAAGCGCCGCGCGATCTCGTTGCGCTGATCGTCGCTGAAGAACCCGAACAGGTCGCGGATCTCCTTGAGCGCGACCTCGCGGGCGAGCGCGACCTGGCGCGCGCGGTAGACGGTGCCGATGCCGCCCGAGCCGATCGACGATAGCTTCTCGTAGCGCACGTCCTCGCCACCGCCGATCTCACCACCCACCACCGCCGACGAGCGACCGCCCGAGGTCATCACCTTGGCGGCCGGCAAAGGCTCCTTGCGGGCCGGCGCGGACGCAGACATCTCGACGCGCGGCTCGCCCCGCGGCTCACCCCGCGGCGCCGCCATCCCGGGCGGCGACGGCGGAAGGCCGGGCTGCGAGCCAACCGGCACCTGCGGCCCCGGGACGGCCATCGCGCGGCTCTGTCGCAGCTTCTTGAAGTACGAGACCGCGCGCTCGGTGAACTCCGAGAGGTTGCCGCCGTTGACGACCGCCTCGCCCTCGGGCGTCACCTCGAGGCTCTCCGTGCCCTGATCGTGGCGCAGGTAGCCCGACTTCTCGAGGAACCCGACGTACTCCGAAAACGGGATCGAGACCGCGCCCTCGCACACGCGCCGGATGTCGTCGTACCGGTTCTGGCGTCCGTAACGCGCCTCCGCCATCACGTTCGCGAGGATGAAGCGCGCCTCTTCGCAGAGGACTTCCTTCGTCACCTTGGCGCGGCCTTCCATGATGGTGCGAATTGTAGGCACCCCGGACCAGGGGGTCAAACACCCGGACCGCCTGTCAGCGCGGAGAGCCCTCGACGATCAAGCGCTCGACGAGCGGCCGGTCGGCCGGCAGGATGTCCCAGGCGCCGGGCAACTCGGCGGGGGTGACCCACACCAGGTCGGCGACCTCGACGGGCCGCGGGACCTCCCCGGGGGCGAGCTGGCACACGTAGACCAGCATCACGAGGTCGAACGCGGGGTACGAGTGGAACAGCACGTCCCAGATTCGCCCGACGTGTGCGATCACCCCGATCTCCTCGGCGAGCTCGCGCGCGAGCGCGGCGACCGGGGCCTCGCCGGCCTCCACCTTGCCGCCGGGAAACTCCCACTGCAGCGGCAGGCTTTGATCCGCGCGCCGCTGGGTGATCAGGACGCGGCCATCCGCCCCGACGATCAGCCCGGCCACCACGAGCTTGCGCACGCGATCGGTCATGGTCGTCAGCGCCATCGTCGCTTCTCTCGTCGTCATCGTGCTCCTCCTGATCATCGGGTCCCCATCCTGGAACGGCATCACGCACGGCGGGCCATCGGCGTGGCGGTAGCCGAGGACGCGGTCATCACCGAGCGCGAGCAGCGTCGCCGACCGCGTCCCGTAGAACTCGCTGTGAATGCAGGTCGCGGTCAGCTCGCGCGCGAGCGCCGCGGGCAGGTGCGACGGCGGGACGTCCGCGTGTGGCACGCGCGCGTGATCGCCGAGCGCCCGCGCCAGCGGCCCGGTGCCCACGCCGTCCCCATCCACGAGCGCACGCCAGGTCGGGTCCACCGCGAGCGCCGCGTGGATGGCGGCCGCGAGCCGGGCCCCGCGGGGGAACCCGGGCGCGCCCAGCCGGTCATTGCACAGCACGTGGACCCCGGCGGCAGCGCGTGCACCGCGTTGCCGCCGGCCCGGCACCGCCGCGTCCTGGCGCAGGTACGCGACCATGGCGCCGCGGGCGTCGCCCCACACGAGGTTCATGCTCGCGTGGTGCGTGGGATCGATCGCGGCGACGTACGCGACAGGATCCGGCGCGGCGATCAGCGCGCGCACGATCAGGCCGCGCGACCGCAGGCCGACCGCGGGGGGCGCGAGGGCGCGCTGGTTGGTGACCGCGGCGAACCGTCCGGACGCATGGACCGCGAGCCATGTGCCGCCGGACAGCTCGTCGATCCCTCCCACGACGCCGTCGCCGATCACGGCCGGTCCGCGCGTCGGTCGCGCGTACAGCTCGTCGCGATTCGCCGCGATCACGAGCGGTGAATCAGCCACGACGCGATGGAGGATTGCGATCGTGCACATCGACGGGGAATCAGGAAAAAAGGTCCGCGAGAGTCTGCGGCGCGGCTTGCATGTACCGCCTCCGAACCCTACAGTGCGCCCGAGATGAGACTGTATCCAGGCAAGGTCGATTCCATCGCGGCCGAGATCATCACCACGCTGACGGCGGCGGGCGATATCGAGGTCAGCGATAACAACGAGGCGCAGCTGGATGCGGCCGCGGTGTTGAAGGAGTACATTCGCGTCGACAAGGAGCTCACGGAGCGCGCCAAGGATATCCTGGAGATCCGCGGCCTCCCGTACTCGCACCTCGGGCGCACGAAGCGCCAGCTCGCCGACCAGAAGGAGTTTGGTCTCGGCGAGGAGGGCCTGTCCTGGATCTCGAACCAGATGCTCGAGGCGTTCATGTCCTCGCGCCACGTCGACGAGGTGTTCGCGGAAGATTTGATTTTGCGCCGCAAGATCAAGGACATCTGCAAGAAGCACATGCAGGTTGACGACGTGATCGATCAGGAGGTTCGCGATCGCATCAAGAACCTCGACGAGGGTACGCAACAGTGGGACATCGAGTACGCCAAGGTGCTCGATCAGATCAAGACCAAGCACGGCATCAAGGAGTGACGCTCCGGGCCCTGCCGGTCTCCGCGCTCACGCGCTGGATCGACCGCGGGCCGCCGGTCTGACCGCGGGCTGACCTCGAATCTGGCCCAACGAGGGCCCGCCGCCGGCCGCCGTGATGCCGCGGGACCCACGTCTCCTGCTTGGCGTCCGCACGAAGTGCGGCACAGTGAGGACATGTCGAGTCGGTCCTGCGACGCCTGTCTCGAGCAGCCGGTGATGCGGTGTGGCCGGTGCACGCGCACCCGCTGCGCGGTCCACCGGCTCGCGCCGGGCGAGCGCTGCCAGGGGTGCGAGCAGGACTGGCAGGACGAGGCCCCGACCCGTCGGAACGCCAAGGTGCTGCTCGCGCCGCCGCTCGCCGTCCTGGCCGGCGGCGTGGTGTTCGGCCTGCTGCTGCCGGTCACGATCGGCGGCATGCTCGGCGCGACGCTGATGGCGGCGCTGGTCAGCGGCACGGCGGTGACGGCGGGCGCCGGCGCGTGCCGCGTGGTCGACCGCACCGCGCGCGCCATGTTCCTCCGCGAGCACGCGGGCGCCCTGCCCGCGGCCCGGCTCCTCCCCAGCCCGAAGCGCGGCTGACGCCGCGATCAGCCCGGCAGGCCAAGCGCGTCGCGGACCTCTCCAACCACCATGTCGGCGAGCCGGCCGATCAGCTGGTCGCCCTCGGCGACCGACGCCGCGGCCGGGTTGCCCGCGTACGCCAGCTCCATGCCCATCCCGACGAACGTGCCGACGCCGGCGGTCAGCTTCTCGGACAGGCTGATCGGCACCGCGGGCAGCGTCGTGCGGATCGCCTCGTCGACCAGCTCGGGCGCGGCCGCCATCATGATCGAGGTCTCGTACTGGCCCGCGTGGCAGGCGCCGCTCTTGAACTCGGCGGACAGCGTGCGGGCCCACTTCCGGGTCAGCGGGCACGCACAGCTGACCTTGCCCGCGCGCCCCTCGAGCGCCGCACGCACCGCGGCGTCGTGGGCGGGCTCGAGGTGGTTGTTGACCAGGCAGACGTGGCGGAACCCCTGCGCGAGCAGGCCATCACACACCGCCGCGATGTACGCGGTCAGCACCGCCGGCGGGATGGTCACCGCGCCCGGGAACCCGACCGCGCAGTCGGTGACGCCGTAGGGGATCGCGGGCGCGACCAGCGCCGCGAGCGGGCCCCGCCGATCGAACATGTCGCACGCGCGCACGCACGCGGCGGCGGAGATCACGACGTCGGTGCCGAGCCCCAGGTGCGGCCCGTGGGGCTCGGTCGAGCCGATCGGGACCAGCGCGACCACGGGCTTGGCGCCGCCGAGCAGCGTGTAGAGGCTCGCCGTGGTGTGCCGGGCCAGGAACTTCTCGGGCATGGTGCGTTCCTCGATCTCGATCTACGCGGGGGTCAGCTCGCCGCGGCGCTCGCGCTCGAGCAGGACCTTCTTGTCCACCTTGCCACGATCGTTCTTCGGCAGGTCGTCGACGAACACCACCCAGCGTGGGTACTTGTGCTTCGACAGCCGGGCCTGGACGTGGGCCTGCAACTCGGCGGCGAGCGCGCGCCGGCTCGCCGGATCGGCCAGGCGCGCGCGCACGTCGGGACGCACCTCGATCAGCGCCTTGGGCTTGGTCAGGCCGCCGTCCTCGGCGGGGATCACGGCGCACACCGAGACCGCGGGGTGACCGAGCAGGCAGTCCTCGACCTCGCGCGGCGCGACGAAGATGCCGCCGACCTTGAACAGATCGTCCGCGCGCCCCGAGAACCACAGGTAGCCGCGCGCGTCGATCGAGAACAGGTCGCCGGTGCGGCACCAGTGGCCATGGAACGTGGACCAGCTCTTCTCGCGATCCTGGAAGTAGCCGTGAGCCACCGAGTCGCCCTTGACCCACAGCACGCCGATCTCGCCGGGTGGCAGCGGGGTGGCGCCGGCGCTGGCGGCGTCATCGGGGAGGATCGCGAGCGTGTACCCCTCGACCGCGCGCCCGAGCGAGCCCGGCATGACGTCGCCGGGCCGGTTCGAGCAGTAGATGTGGAACATCTCCGCCGAGCCGATGCCGTCGTAGACCTCGGCGCCGAACCGCGCGATGAACCGGCGCAGCAGGTGCTCCGGCAGCGCCTCGCCGGCGGACAGGTGGAACCGCACGCTCGACAGATCGAGCCCGGGCTCACCGCGCCCGCGCTGCTCCTCGTCGAGATCGAGCAGCTTGCCGATCATCGTCGGGACGTTGGTCACGATCGTCGGGCGGTAGCGCGCGATCGCGGCGGCCACCGACGCGGCCGTCGGCCGCTCCGCGAACAGCCCCACCGTCGCGCCCACCGCGAACGGGAACCACAGGTTCGTGCCGGTGGCATAACCGAAGAACAGGCGCGGCACGCTGACGGTGACGTCGTCCTCGCGGTAACCGACGGTGCCCTTGGCGTAGGCCTCGGTGTTGAACGCGAAGTCGCGGTGGCTGTGCATCGCCGCCTTCGAGCGCCCGGTCGAGCCCGAGGTGAACAGCCACACCGCAGGGTCATCGCGGTGAGTCGCGGGCAGCGCGGTGGCGAGCGTGCGCCCGCGCGTGATCGCCCCCGCCAGGGTGTCGCAGCGCTGCGGCAGCGCGGGCACGGGGATGGCGGCCTCGGGGATGGCGGCCTCGGGGTCCTCGCCGGTCGCGGCGTCGGGCGCGAGCAGCACCATCCGCAGGTGCGGCAGGTCGGCGAAGAACGGCGCGAGCGCGCTCGCCACCGCCGGCGTGGTGATCAGCACCGCGGCCCGCACGTAGGCGAGCACGTGGCGGAGGTCGTCCGTCGGGGCGATCGAGTTGCCCATGGTCAGCACGCCGCCGGCCGCGAGGGTGGCGAAGATGCTCCACGCGAACGGGGGCAGGTCCGGCAGCACGACATGGACCCGCTGCTCGGGCTGGAGGCCAACGTCGACGAGGTAGCGCGCGAGCGCGCGCGAGCGCTCCGCCACCTCGGCATAGGTCCAGGCGCGGTCGCCGAACCGCAACGCCACCTTGGGGCCGAGGCCCTCCCGCTCGCGGTCGAACAGGAAGTAGTCGGCGAGGTTGAAGGCGTCCGGGAACGTCGACGTCACGAGCGGGCTCCGTGCGCGAGGGCGCGGCCGATGATGGTGCGCTGGATCTCGCTGGTCCCCTCGTAGATGCGCAGGGGGCGGATCGCGCGGTAGAGGTGCTCGACCACGGCCCCGGCCATCACGCCGCGGCCGCCGAGCAACTGGACGGCGCGATCGATCACGCGCTGGGCGGCCTCGGTGGCGCCGAGCTTGGCGATCGAGACCTCGGTGGTGACCTTGCCGCCGACGGTGTCCTTGCGGTGGGCGGCGCGCAGCACGAGCAGGCGCGCCGCGTCGAGATCGACCACCATGTCCGCGAGGTGCGCCTGCACCAGCGGCTGCTCGGACAGCGGCTTGCCGAACTGCACGCGCTGCGTGACGAACGCGAGCGCCTCGTCGAGCGCGCGCCGCGCCATGCCCACCGCGGCGGCGCCGACCGACACCCGGAACGCGTCGAGCGTCTGCATCGCGAGCTTCATCCCCTGCCCGGCCGCGCCGATCCGCGCGTGCGCCGGCACGCGCACCCCGCGCAGCGCGAGCGCACCGATCGGGTGCGGGGCGATCGCGGTCATCGGCGTGACCGTCACGCCGGCGGCATCGAGCGGCACCCAGAACGCGGTCAGGCCGCGCACGCCGGCACCGGGTTCGGCCTGCGCGATCACCGTGGCGTGATCCGCGATGCCGAGGTTCGAGATGAACAGCTTATCGCCGTCGAGGACGTAACCGTCGTCGGTGGCGACCGCGCGGGTGGAGATCGCCGCCACGTCGGAGCCGGCCTCGGGCTCGGTCAACGCGAACGCGGCGATCCGCTCCCCGCGCGCGTAGGCCGGGAGCGCGGCGCGCTGGGCGGCGTCCCCGGCGAGAGCGAGCGCGTGGGTGCCGAGGCCCTGCACGGCGAAGATCGAGTCGGCGCGAGCGGACACGTAGCCGAGCATCTCGCGCGCCAGGCACAGCGCGCGGGTGTCGAGGGCGACGCCCTCGGCGGGCACCACGAGCGCGAGCAGGCCCGAGGCGCCGAGCGCGGCGGCCACGGCCCGATCGATCGCCGCCTCCGAGACGGTCGCGGTGCCCGCCGGGTGATCGGCCGCGTGCAGCGCCGCAGCAGCGGTGCGCAGGTGCGCGGCGAGCTCGCCGTGGCGCGGCTCGAAGAACATCGGCAGGTCGTCGGTCGACAGCTGCATGGCCGGGCTCACCTACGGCGCTCCGCGGAACCGCGGCGGCCGGCGGTCCTTGAACGCGGCGTGGGCCTCGGCGAAGTCCGGGTGCACCATGCACAGCGCCTGGGCCTGCGCCTCCGCCTCGATCGCCTCGCCGAGCGCCATCGTGTGCTCGCTCTCGAGCATCTGCTTGGTCATCGCGTGCGCGAACGCCGGGCCCGCGGCGAGCCGGGCGGCCCACTGCTGTGCCAGCGCGAGGGCGGCGGCGCCATCGTCGACCACGCGGTTGACGAGCCCGATCTCGAGCGCGCGCGGCGCGAGGATGATGTCGCCGAACAGCAGCAGCTCGCTGGCGTGCCCGAGGCCGACGATCCGCGGCAGCAGGTACGTGATGCCCATGTCGGCGCCACACAGGCCGACCTGCGGAAAGATGAAGCCGAACCTGGCGCCGGCCGCTGCGATCCGGAGGTCCGCGGCACACGCGATCACCGCGCCCGCCCCCACCGCGACGCCGTTGATCGCCGCCACGATCGGCCGCTTGCACGCGCGCATCGCCTTGATCAGGCGGCCGGTCGCGCGCGTGAACGCGAGCAGCGCGGGCGTGTCCTGGCCGAGCAGATTCTTGATGATGTCGTCCTGATCGCCGCCCGAGCAGAACCCGCGACCGCGACCGGTGATCACGATCGCGCGGACCTCGGCGTGGCGGTCGAGCCGCTCGAACGTGTCGGCGAGCTCCTGGTAGATCTCGAACGTCAGCGCGTTGAGGCGCGCCTCGCGATCGAGCGTGATGGTGGCGACCCCCTGATCGAGCGCGAGCGCGAACGTGTGGGGCTGGGGGAACGCGGGCGGCAGGGTCATGGGCGGGCTCCGAGGTACGCGGTGGCCTGGATCTCGACCTTCGCCTCCGGCTCCACCAGCTCGGTGACGCCGACGAGGGCCATCGCGGGAAAGTGGCGCCCGAGCCGGGCCCGCCACACGGTGCCGAGCTCCTTCTGGGCGGCGCGATACGCGGGGATGTCGGTGACGTACACCGTCATCGTCGCGATCGACTCGGGCGTGCCGCCGGCGGCGTCGACCACGGCGAGCACGTTGTCGAGGGTCTGGGCGAACTGGCCGACCAGGTCGTGGACGCGGAACACGAACCGCGCGCCCGCGTCGTCGACGGTCCAGCCGATCTGGCCGCCCACGTGGAGCACGCGGCCGCGCGTCAGCCGCCCGTTGGCGTAGCCGCGCGGCGTGGGCCAGCCCGGGACCAGGACCTCCTCGCTGCGGTCGGTCACTTGAGCACCGCCCCGCCGTCGATCACGAGCGCCTGACCGTGGATGCCGCGGGCGGCGTGCGCGCACAGCATCAGCGCGGCGTGCGCGACCTCCGCGGGCTCGATCAGCCGGCGCTGCGGGCTCATGTTCGCGAGCTGTGCGCGCGCCTCCTCGAGCGACCGCCCGGTCTTGGCCGCGATCCGCGCCACCGCCTCGTCGACCATCGACGTGGCGACCCAGCCCGGGCACAGCGCGTTGATGGTGACGCCGGTGCGCGCGAGATCGATCGCGAGGGCGCGGGTCAGCCCCACCATCGCGTGCTTGGCCGCGCAGTACGCCGCCGTGTAGCCGTAGCCCGAGACCCCGGCGTTCGAGGCAATGTTGATCACGCGCCCCCAGCCGGCCGTGACCATCGCCGGCACGAGCGCGCGGGTGACCCGGAACGGCGCGGTGGCGTCGAGCTCCATGATGCGATCCCACATCTCGTCGCTCGTGCGGTCGAGCGCGGCGCTCTCGGCGATGCCGGCGTTGTTGACGAGGACGTCGATCTGGCCGCCGGCGAGGATCGTCGCGAGCGCGGCGTCGGTACCGGCGCGATCGAGGAGGTCGAGGCGGACGGGGGTGCCGCCGATCGCGCCCGCGACGGCCTCGAGCTCGGGCACCGAGCGCCCGGCGACCATGACGTGGGCCCCGGCGCCGGCGAGCGCGTGCGCGATCGCCGCCCCGATGCCGCGGCCACCGCCCGTGACGAGCGCCCGCTTTCCGGCGAGGAGTGCTTCCATGCCGCGGGTATATCCCGAGGCGCCCGGCTACGGGTACGTGAGCACGGTCCCAGCGTCGCCGGTGATCCGGAGCCCGCCGCCGGGGACCTGGGTGATCGCGCGCAGCGACTGGGTGGTCGGGCTCGCGACCGGGCTCCAGCCCTGGCCGTCGTAGTGGATGATCGTGCCCCCCGAGCCGACCGCCCACACGTCGTTCGCGGCGAGCGCGAGCACGTCGTAGTAGTTCTCGGTCGTCGTCGCGGGCAGCACCCCCCACGCGCCGCCGGCCGGCTTGTACATGATCAGGCCGAGAAACCCGACCGCCCAGTGCGCGCCCCCGGTGCCGGTGATCGACGTCACCGTCTGGTTGGGCGCCCCGGTCTCGTTCACGTACGTCCCGGTCCAGTGGACGATCGTGCCGCGCGTGCCGACGATGTAGACGTCGCTGGGCGAGTCGATCCAGGTGTCCCAGTAGGTGTCGTTGCCAAAGCTCGCGTCGGTCCACGCGCTGCCGTTCCAGCGGCTGATCTGCCCGCCGCTGCCGACCGCCCACACGTCCGAGGCCGCCGCGCCCGTGACGTTGTTGATCACGGCGTTGACGCACCCGGTCACCGCGGTGCCGGCCCACGCCGCGCCGGTCCAGTGCACGGCCGTGCACCCGCGGCCGACCAGCCACACGTCCGAGGGCGAGGCGCCCCACAGGACGTAGACGAGATCGGTCGCGGTCGTGGGAGTCGAGGTCCAGCCGCTGCCATCGAAGTGCTGCGCGACGCCGGTCCCGCCGGCGACCCACAGGTCGCCGGGGCCGAACCCGAACACACCCCACAGCGCCTCGCCGCCCGGATAGGTCGGCGTGAACGCCGTCCACGTCGACAGCGGCGGCGCGTCCGGGGCCGCGTCGGTGACAACGCCGCTCGCATCGGGCGCATCCGGCGCGTCGGCATCCGCGCCTGGCAGCGCGCGCCCATCGGCGCCGCCATCACCGTTCCCCTGCCCCTCCGTGAAGCCCCACCGACCGCATCCGGCGGCGGCGAGCAGGGTCACCGCGAGGGCCGCCCAGGTCCGGACTCCGAGCTGCGCCACCTGATCATCATGCCCGAACGGCGCGGTCGCGACAGCGACGGACGCGCGCGCCACGGTGTACAAATCGTGCGCACTCGACGCGGTGCAGGAGCCCGCCTACGTGAGCTCCTTGCGGATGTTCTCGATCACCTCGGCGTAGCTCGTGGACTCGACGACGAGCGCGAGCTCGGCGGTGTAGCGCGACACCAGGTCCTCGCGCCCGCGCGCGAGCGCATCGCGCCGCGCGGTGGACAGCGTGACGAACGCGCGCTCGGCGTTGACGAAGTGCTGGACGATCGAGATCACCGCCCGGGCGATCGAGATCGTCACCGAGCGCGACTTGTCGCTGAACGTGAAGTGGCGCCCCTCGCTGTTGCGGATCTCGATGGTCACGCAGCCGATCGCGTCGACGCCCGCCTGCGCCTTCTTGGTCTCCATCTCGGCGGCGACGTCGAACCCGATCAGCTGGATGGTCTTGAGGGACTGGTACTCGCGCGCGTAGCGATCGAGCAGCCCGTCGAAGATCGCGTCGACGACCCCGACGCCCTTGCCGTCGACCTCGACGGTCTGGTCCTTCTCGAGCACCGAGACCTTGCAGGTCGTGGTGTGATCCCCCTCCTCGAACGACAGGCGCGACAGCCTGAGTTCGAGGAAGTTCGCGCCGAGGACGCGCCGGATCAGGTCTTCATGCGGAGGGGTCACGGCCTCGAGGATAGCGCGGCTGGCGGACGCGGCAGCGTGAAGTTCCGGAGGATCCCGGGCGACGGTGGCCGCACGGGCGTGCGGGCGTCACGTGGCTGCGGCATAGTGTCACCGTGCCCGTGCACTCACCTGGCCTCGCCCTGCTCGAACGCCACGTGACGCGCCTGCTCGCGTGCACCGCGTGCCCCGCGATGCTCGGGCCGGTGGTCAGCGGTCGCCCGGTGATGTCGCCCGTCATGCTGATCGGGCAGGCCCCCGGCACGAAGGAGGGCCCCGCGGGCAAGCCGTTCGCCTGGACCGCCGGCAAGACCCTGTTCCAGTGGTTCGCCGGCGCCGGCCTCCCCGAAGAGGCATTCCGCAGCCGCGTCTACATGGCCGCGGTGTGTCGGTGTTTTCCTGGCAAGGCGGCGGCCGGGGGCGATCGCGTCCCGGACGCCGGCGAGATCGCACGGTGCAGCGAACACCTCGCGCGCGAGGTCGAGATCCTGCGGCCGCGCCTGATCATCCCGGTCGGCAAGCTCGCGATCGCGCAGCTCGCGCCCGACACAGACAAGCTCGTCGACGTGGTCGGCGCCCCTCGCCGGGCGCGACTCGCCGGCCACGAGGTGGACATGATCGCCCTTCCCCATCCCTCCGGTGCCTCCACGTGGCACCGCACCGAGCCCGGCAAGACGCTGCTGGCGCAGGCCCTGACCGCCCTCGGGCATCACCCGGCGTGGCGCGAGGTGTGCGCCGAGCCGGCCGCGCGCATCACCGGAGCGGCGTCGTGAGCAGCGAGGTCGTGCGGCTGCTCTCGGAGATGATCGCGTTCCCCACGCAGCAGGCAGGCCCGGAGCGCGGCGCCGGAGACGAGCATGCGCTGTGCGCGTACCTCGCCCCGCTGCTCGCCGCGCGTGGCGCGGACGAGGTCACCGTGGGCACCGCCCCGCGCACCGACGGCAGCCCGGGCGCGTACGTGTTCGCGCGCTGGGGCACCCCGCGCCGCGTGATCAACGCCCACGTCGACACCGTGCCCGCGAACGCCGGCTGGGCGCGCGATCCGTGGCAGCCGCACCTCGACGGCGGCCGCCTCTACGGGCTCGGCTCGTCGGATACCAAGGGCGCGATCGCGGCGACGTTGATCGCGCTCGACGGCGCCCGCCCGCAGGATCTCGGCGTGCTGTTCTCCGGCGACGAGGAGGCTGGCAGCCGCGTGATGGAGGCGTTCCTGGCCACGCCCCACGCGCGCGGCATCGAGGAGGTGATCGTGTGCGAGCCCACCGCGCGCGCGGCCGGCACCGCGCACCGCGGCATCCTCGGGCAGGTCGCGCGCCTGCGCGGGCCCGGCGGGCACTCGTCGAAGGCCGACCACCTGCCCAAGCCGCTCGCCCAGCTCGCGCGCCTCGCGGTGGCGCTCGACGAGGCCGGCACGCGCCGGCTGCACGAGGGACCGGCCGGAATGACCGGCACCTGCCTCAACATCGCGGGCCTCGACGGCGGCGTCGCGTTCAACGTGATCCCCGCGCGCGGCGAGCTGCAGTGGTCGATCCGGCCCTACCCCGGGTTCGACGAGGCGGGCTGGAACGCGGAGGTCGCCGCCCTCGCGCAGGCGATCGATCCGGCGATCGAGCTGGCCACCACGATCGTCCACCGCCCGTTCGGCTGTGACGCGCTCGCGGAGCTGGTGCGGCCGTTCGCCCAGCGGATCGGCCCGCTCGACTTCTGGACCGAGGCCGCGATGTGGGAGGCTCACGGCGCGAAGGCCATCGTGATCGGGCCCGGCGACATCTGCCAGGCCCACGCCGCCGACGAGTGGGTCGCGCTCGCCGACCTCGACTGGGCGATCGACCTGTTCCGCGCCCTGATCGCGCGCTGACGCCTACGGGGCGTCGTCCTGGCTGGCGCGCAGGTACTTCTTGAGGCCGCGCTCGGGCCGGATCACCAGCTCGTCGTCGGCCTCCCAGTCGGGCAGCGCGGGATCGGTCCACGTCGAGCGCTGCACCTCCTGCAGGAAGCACGCTTCGAGCGCCGGGTTGTCGAGCGTGCTGGTGGTGATCACGACGTCGCGGACCGTGACCACGCCGGCGGCGATCCGGGTCTTGAACGCCAGCACCAGCTTCTGGTTCCGGTGGACCCGCGTCGCGATGCCCTCGTAGCAGCGGGCCGCGTTGCGGCTCAGCACCTTGGGCACGACCTCCTGGAACGTGTAGAAGAACGCGTCGCTCTGCACGTCGATGCGCGCGGGCACCTCGGCGGCGGGCGCGGCGGCGGGCGCGGCGACGACGATCCGCGCGGCGGGCGCGGCCACCGGGGCGAGCACGACCTCGGCGGGCCGCACGCGCACCGGCGCCGCCTCGGCCTCGAGGCCTGGCTGCCCGAGCTGCCGCAGGACGACGAGCGCGAGCGCGAGGACCGCGAGCGCCGCCAGGGCGAGCCACTTCCCCATGGCGCGCCTCAGCGCTGGCTGTCCTTGAACCGGGTGTACTCGGCGAACCCCGACAGAGCGTTACCGGTGTCGAACAGCGCGGGCTTGAAGTTCCAGTGCTCGGTGCCGTCGGCGCTGTACAGCTCGAGGCCACCCTCGCAGTCGCCGCCCCCCCCCTCGGTGACCTTGAGGCGGTACAGCGCCGCCATGTCGCCGAGGTACGCGTAGCTCTCGACCCAGCCGAGCGCGGGGTCGTCGGTGCGGTCGACCCGGAACGCGTAGCTGGTGGCGAGCTGGACCGGCGCGGCCGCGCAGTCGCTGTCCTCGAGCGCAACCGAGAACGTCCAGGTGCCGACCGGCCAGCAGCCGGTGGGCGTGTCGGACGGCCGGGTCGGCGCCGCCGGCGCGACCGTGCCGGTCAGCGCGTAGGTCGCGGCGCACGTGATGCCGAGGACGTCTTCGTAGTCATCGCCGCCGAGGATGCCGCCGCCCCCCTCGTCCCCGACGCCGCAGCCAACCGCGAGGCCGGAGACCAGGAAGGGCAGGATCCGTGATGCCGCATGGTACATACTCCAACCGATTGCAACATCGATGCCAGCGCAGCTGCCAGTGCACGGGCGCCACGAACCAGCTGATCTCCCTGGGTTCCGTGATGCCACCGCGGCGGCGCCACGCCCGGGGGGGCTGGGCCGCAGACCCCACCTGGAGGGTCGAGACCTCGCCCCCGCGGCGCCCGGTGAAGAGTCAGTCGCTGATCAGTTGCGCGCGCAGCGCCAGGTACCAACAATCAACGGCATGTCCGTACCCCACCGACCGAAGCTCGGCGCGCTCTCGCTCGTCAGGATGATCGAGATGCTCGGGATGATCGCGGCGCTCGGGATGCCAAGCGCGGGCTGCGGGGACGAGCCGCCCGCGCCGACCGCGATCCGCGCGGAGGTCACCGGCGACCTCCGCCGGGCCTCCGCGCTCGAGCCCGCCCCGGCACCGGGCGCCCCGATGGAGACGAGCCGGGACAAGATGCCCGCGCCCGCGCCGACCGCGAAGGCCGATGGTGCCAAGGGCGACCGCCAGGACGCCTCGTGGGTGCCGGCCGAGTTCAAGGCGGGCATGGCGCGGTGGAAGGACGTCGGCGTGTACGTCGACGGTAAGCCGATGGGGTTCCTGACCTGGGGCGAGCTGCCGGTGGCGCTCGCGCCAACCTGGGTGCAGGACAAGGTGTCCGCCGAGAAGCGGCCGGGCACCGACGATCCGGGGTTCCGGTGGGCGCGCCAGCGGTTCTATCGGTTCACCGACTACCTGACCGCGATCGGCGTGGACGTCCGCGCGATCCAGCAGGTCCACGTCTACGGGCCCAAGCTGTCGCAGACCAACATCTCGACGGGGGCCGACCTCCGCAGCGAGGCCGCCGCGGGCTTCATGTTCCGGTTCGGCGGCCACGTCGCGGGCAAGCCCATCCCGCAGGTCCCCGACGAGTTCGGCAACGGCAAGACCCCCGACAAGATCTCCGGCGTGATGGTCTACATCAAGAAGAAGCCACCCCGGATGGTCCCCAACGAGGGCCTCGAGCTCGACGGCCAGATGCAGCTCGGCGTGCCCTACTACGGCGAGCCGCTGCGCGGCGGCGTCCGCATCTACCTGGATGACCGGCTCGCGGCCGTCATCAAGCGCCAGGAGCTCGACGTGAAACACGCGGAGCCCGGGCCCGACGGCGCCCCGACCTGGAAGCTCGCCGACGTGCTCGCCGCGCAGGGCGCCGACACCCGCAAGGCGGTCGAGCTGTGGGTGATCCGCGACGAGCGCCGGGCGGAGCGCCTGCCCGCCACCGCGCTCGCCACGCTGCGGTTCGCCGCGAGCTCGCAGGCCAAGGGCGGCGTGATCCTGCCCGGCAACGTCCGCGCGAACGCGATCGCGATCCACACGCACGCGCTGACGCCAGCCGAGCTGCCGCAGGTCACCGCGGACGACCACCAGTGACCCGCGTACCCGGCGCAGCCGATCCCGGGCGCACCCGGGAGCTGGTCAAGTGGGACCCCAGGTCGGGGACCTGGAGCCCCAGGTGGCCAGGTCCCGTGGCATCATGGTTCCGGTGGGTTACGGCCTTCGCGCCGCGGCACACACCTTGCTTAGTGTCAGGACAACTCCAACCACGAACGGGGCGCCTCCAAATGACCACCACCAAGACGCTGCTGATGTTCGCTGTCGCCCGCCTGCTCGCTCCAGCCACCGCGAGCGCCGATATCAAGACCGCGACCACGGTCAAGATCCTGGCCGCCCCGACCACCGACACCGCGCCGGTGTCCGGCACCCCGGCGCGCCTCCGCCGCACCAACGAGGAGCAAGCGGGCAACGAGATGTCGGCGCTCGCGTTCTACAAGGATGGCAAGCGCGGCCTGATGTTCACGATGAGCACGGAGCTCGGCGGCGTGGCCGCGACCCACCGCATGCAGCTCTCGATGGTGCCGTTCACGCTCGTTCAGGATCCCGCGACCGGCGCTGTGTCGGTCCAGGCCGACATGACGAAGGCGAAGTTCGTCACCAGCAACCGGGGCAACGAGTACCGCAACGCCAACCACCCGAAGGCGTACGCGATCAACAACGGCAACTCGATCGTCGTCGAGTACAACTACCAGCCGAACAACAGCAACGACACCAAGCGCTACGCGATGGTGTTCGACGACCAGGGGCAGACGATCATGCCCCAGACGCTGATCTTCGCGAAGAACAACGACGACGCGTCGATGAACGAGGACGGCAAGTCGACGACCCTCGCGACCAGCGTGGCGGGCAAGAACCGCCTCGGCGCGTGGCGCGGCGCGAACGGCAACGGCGCCGACGACGGCTGGTTCCAGGCGTTCGAGATCGCCTGCGACGCCGAGGTCGCGACCACCTGCTCGTTCAACAACCTGTTCGACACGTCGGTGTGCCGGGCCGAGGAGCGGTCGCACGGCGCGGTGTCGTTCTCCATCGATGACCCGAACACCGCGATCGTGAGCTGGACCGAGGGCAACAACCAGCCGCAGCGCCTCGGCGTGTGGATGGCGGCGCTCGACATGACCCCCGGCGGAGCCAACGGCGCCGACGTCCAGAGTCGCCTGCTGTGGAAGAAGCAGATCGACGGCCGCAACGATCTCGATGGCGTCCGTACCTACGCGATGCGCGCGATGCACAGCCGGGTGATGAAGCCGAACGCGACCGGCGTGCTCGAGCCGACCGACCAGATCATCTGGCGCTCGGGCCGCGTCACCGGCGACAACAACGGCAACAACGGCAAGGGCGGCACCTACCGCGCGAACATGATGGCCGTGATGAAGGTCGGTCGCGACGGCCTCGAGTTCGT
Source organism: Kofleriaceae bacterium (assembly GCA_964203225.1). Classification (GTDB taxonomy): domain Bacteria; phylum Myxococcota_A; class Polyangia; order Haliangiales; family Haliangiaceae; genus JABFXX01. Next base: position 99,928 of record CAXNMK010000016.1, on the reverse strand, counting down.
GACGCCGCTCTCCGACGTCACCGCCGACCTGATCGGCCTCGACGGCACGCACCTCGGCATGCAGGGCGCGGTGTTCGGCACGACCAACGCGCTCGTCCCCGGCGTCACGTTCCTCGCGGGCTCGCAGACTGGCGGTGGATACTCCGCGCAGGTCCGTGCCGTCACCTGGGACGCCGCGACCGGGAAGTTCGCCGACGCGGGCATGCATCAGGCCGCGCCCTACGATCGCCACCTCTACCCGAACTACCTCGGCAACAACCCGGGTAACCAGGGCCGCAACTACGCGAACGGCGTGTTGCTCGCCAACCCGTTCGTCGGCCAGAACAACAACACCGACGCCCACGTGATGGTGTTCGCGACCACCGGCAAGGCGACCGAGGACATGGCGTTTCCGGAGCGCAAGCTGTCGGCGTTCATCTCGGTGCTGCCGCTGACCCAGACCCCGAAGACCGTGACCCCGCCGACCGGCTCGGGCTCGGGCTCGGGCTCGGGCTCGGGCTCCGGCTCTGACGGGACCGACACCGGCGACACCGGCACCGACCCGGACTCGATGACCAACGGCGGCTGCTCGTCGTCCGGCCGGACCGGCGGCCTCGGCGCGCTGCTGGTGTTCGCCCTCGCCGCGGTCCGCCGCCGCCGCCGCTGAGCTGACCGTCGCCCTCCCTCCCCTGCCCCCCTCGACTTCCCCGGAGATCCCCCATGCGTACTCCTCTCCTCGCGGCGATTGCGATGGTCGGCCTGGCTGGCTGCGTCGGTGGCATCGAGTCCGGCACCGTCGACCCGCTTCAGAGCCCCGACGGTGACGGCAACGACAACGGCGACAACCCCGCCGACGCCGACCTCACCACGGCCAAGCAGGCGTTCGACACCAACGTCTACCCGCTGATCCAGCGCTGCAGCGGCGGCGCGTGCCACGCGGACACCGCCTCGGGCGCCACCCTGACCCGGTTCGTCGCGATGGACCCAGCGCAGGGCTGGCAGATCGCGACGAACTACACCGCGTTCGTCGGCAACTTCACGGCCACGGCCGCGCCGGTGCTCACGTACATCCAGGGCCGCGGCCACCAGGGGCTTGCCGACTGGAGCGCGACCGAGGTCAGCAAGATCACCGCGTGGCTCGACGTCGAGCTGGCGCTCCGCAACGGCCAGACCACTCCGCCGCCGACCGGCCAGGAGACGCTCGCCCAGGCCTCCGAGCGGGTGTTCGCCGAGTTCGCGGGCTGCATGTCCTCGACCATCTTCCAGACCGCCAACATGACGGCGTGGGGCAACGTCGGGGCTCAGAACAATCAGCAGTGCAAGGACTGCCACATCACCGGCGGCGAGGGCTTCATCGCCTCCGATCAGGAGTCGCTGTTCTACACGGTGATCTCGACGCGGAAGATGTTCCTCCTCCAGTACTTCAACGTCGACCTGATCGGCGGCGCCGCCGCCGCGAAGATCGTGGTCAACGAGGTGTCGGTCAAGGGCGTCGCCGAGGGCATCGCCCCGCACGGCGAGCACCCGCGGTTCAACCTCGACAACAACGGCATCGCCGCGTCCCGCGAGTTCCTCCGGCTGACCATGGAGCGCAAGGCCGCTGGCACCTGCGACCCGCCGCGGACCCTGATGAACTAGCACCCACCGGGCAACCGGCGGATGATTGTGACGAGGCGCCGCCAGCAGGGGGCGCCTTTTTCGTGCATTCAGGAGTAAGCTCCGGGCCCTCCATGAGCCAAATCGTCGGCGGCGATGGCCGCACGCACATCAACTCGCGGCTGATGCGCGAGTCCCTCCAGAATCTCGAGGTCCTGTCGACCACCGACAGCGATCGCGACATCCAGGTCTTCCCGGACGTGTCCCTGGTCTCGATCGGAGGCCAGAGCATCTTCGACCGCGGCAAGGACGCGATCCTGCCGCTCGTCGCGGAGATCGTCGAGATCAAGAAGGACAAGTCCCTCAAGATGGTGATTGGCGTCGGTGGTGGCACACGCGTGCGCCACACGATCTCGATCGCCGTCGACCTCGGCCTGCCCGTCGGTGGCATGGCGCAGCTGGTCGGCGCGATGGAGGAGCTCAACGCGATCCTCCTCAACACCCTGCTCGCGCCACACGGCTCGATGCCGATGCAGCGCGACCACTTCTGGGACCTGCCGCTGTACTTCGACGCCGGCATCACCCCGATCGCGATCAGCGTGCCCCCGTACCACTTCTGGGAGCCGCCCCCGGAGCACGGCCACCTGCCGATGCACGGCTCGGACTTCGGCCTGTTCCAGCTCGCCGAGGTGCTCGGCATGAAGCAGGTGATCTTCGTCAAGGACGAGAACGGCCTGTACGACAAGGACCCGAAGAAGCACGCCGACGCCCAGCGGATCGAGAAGATCACGCTCGCCGAGCTGCTCACCCGCATGCCCGAGGAGAACATCCTCGACCAGGAGCTATTCCGGGCGTGGAGCCACGCCAAGAACCTCAAGCGCATCGTGATCATCAACGGTCTCGAGCGTGGCCAGCTGACGCGCGCCCTCGCGGGTGAGGACGTCGGCACCGTGATCGTGAAGGAGGACTCCCGTGGCTGAGCGTCGCACTCTCGATTCGGCCCTCGCGGGCTCCACCCTGACCGGCAGCCGGGAGACGTTCGACTACCGCCCCACCGCCGTGATGCCCGACGTCAAGGTCGTCAAGATCGGGGGCCAGAGCATCCTCGACCGCGGCCGCTCGGCCGTGTACCCGATCCTCGAGGAGATCGTCGCCGCCCGGAAGCTCGGCATCCAGGTCGTGCTGCTCGCTGGCGGCGGCACGCGCGCCCGCCACATCTACTCGATCGCCTCCGAGCTCGAGGTCCCGACCGGCGTGGTCGCCACCCTCGGCAAGTACATCCCGATGCAGAACGCGCGGATGCTGCAGATGCTGCTCGCCAAGCACGGCGGCATCTACATGCTCCCCGACGACTTCGAGAAGCTCCCCCTGTACATCCAGATGGGCTGCATCCCGGTGATGTCCGGCATGCCCCCGTTCGGCTACTGGGAGAAGCGCGAGGAGGGCAGCCGCATCCCGCCGCACCGCACCGACGCCGGCGTGTTCCTGTCCGCCGAGTTCCTCGGCTCTCCGCGCGCGATCTACATCAAGGACGAGGACGGCCTGTACACGGACGATCCGAAGAAGAACCCGGCCGCCACGCACATCCCGCGGATCACCGCGAAGGAGCTGACGGCGCGGGGCCTTCCCGATGTCGTGATCGAGCGTGTCGTCGTCGAGTACCTCCCTCGCGCGCAGTGGTGCAAGCAACTCCAGATCGTCAACGGTCTCAAGCCCGGCAACGTCCTGGCCGCGCTCCAGGGCGAGGATGTCGGCACGATCATCAGCGCCTGAGAGGCTCGCCCTCGGGCTCGCCGCCGCGCTCGGATGCGGCACCCACGCGCCCGAGCGCGAGCCCGCCGAGGTCGCGCAGCACGCGCGCGTGATGCTCGCCAGCACCCCTGCGCCCGCGGCGGTCCGCGTGTGTATCGCCGCCGATCTGCAGGCCCCATCGCTGACGCAGCGGACCCTCCTCGAGCTCGCCGGCGAGCCCATCCCGGACGCCCCCGAGCGCGCGGCGTGGATCAACCCGCCCGCGCTCGACGCACCGGCGGCGCGGATGCTGGTCGAGGCGACGACGTCGCCACTCGGGCGGCGGCGCGCGGCGGCGCAGCTGCTCGGCGCGCCCCGGCTGGTCGTGTTCCGCGTGGACATGGTCAACGTCCCGCTCGCGCTCGGCGTCAAGGAGCTCAAGCGCGGCGCAGTCGGGATGCGCGCGATCGGCTACGACCGCGCGGGCCAGGCGACCTGCGCGAAGGTGTTCACCGTCCGCAACGACAAGGCGACCAGCGAGGCGGCGATGGACCGGAGCGACCGCGCCACCGTCGACCCGGCGGTCATTCAGCTGCTGCGGGACGACCTCGCACAGCAGCTGATCTGGCACGTCGAGCTGCTCGCCACCGGCCGCGTCAAGTAGCGACGCGCACCACGGTCAGTTCCACGGGGCTCCGCCCCGCCCTACGCGGCAAGCCGCGCAGGGTTTCCACCCCGGTTTCGAGACTGTTTCACAGTCTCTCAGGGCGCGCAGCTGACGCGGACGGCGCTGGTCAGCTCCGCGTCCTTGACCAGCCCGTCGACGACCTGCGCCGCCTGCTGGCGCGCGCACAGCGTGGCGGCCACCTGGGCGATCCCCTCGGCGCTGGTGTCGTAGTCGACGGCGAGCACGGCCTTGCCGGCCTGGATGAACGGACGCGTGACGTCGCAGTCGTCGTACTCGCCGCAGCGCTCGACCAGCAGCCAGTCGAAGTCGGCGGCGAGCACGTCGACCTGGCTGGGCAGCGTGGTGCCGTTCTTCATGCCGACCGACAGCCCGCGCGCGTGCGCCTGCGCGGCGACCTCGGCGTACCAGCTGGTCTGCTCGGCCGGCGTCATCGTCCAGCCGGGATCGCTGGTGATGCTGTCGTTGCGATCGGCCTCGATGCCGTCGCAGCCGAGGTCGCGGGCGAGGTCGAGGCGCTTCCAGATCAGCGGTGCCCACGCATCGCGGCTCGCGGCGCGGAGATCGAGGAACCGCTCGTCCGGAGCGGACGGATCCTGCGTGGACCAGCCGATCGCGCTGCCGGCGACGGGCGCGACGGGCCGATCGGGGAGCGGCACCACGAACCCGGGGAACTTGCCGGCGTCGGGGTCCGACAGCCGGATCGCACCGGTCGCGACGCGGCAGATGATCACGGGCGGCGTCGCGCGCGCTCGCAGCGTCGCGAGCGTGCCGGCCTGGCTGCCCGCGGGCACGGTGACGGGCTCGCCGTCGCCGTAGTCGAGGGTGGCGGCGGCGGGCACGAGCGCCCACAGGTCGAGATCGAACATCGCGTGGGGCGCGCTGACGTCGAACGGCGCGCGGACCTGGAGGTCCCAGGCCCCGACGGTGCCGGGCGCCGGCTGCCACCACGCCGGCAGCGCCGCGTCGACCCCGGCGTCCGGGCGCGGCACCGGGTCCGCGTGTTCCTTGCCGTTGTCACAGCCCGCGAGCAGGCCGGCAACGACGATCCAGGGCGTGGCGCGCATCGCTGGCGAGTCTACGCCGAGGCGCGCGCGCGCGCGCTGTGATCACGGCCCCGCGTGGCTCAGGGTGCCTTGCCCTCGGCGCCGCCCTCGCCAGTGCCGCCCCCGCCGGTGCCCTTGCCCCCACCGGTGCCGTCGCCCTTGCCGCTGCCATCCCCGCCCTTGCGGTCCTTGCCCTTGCCGTCGCCCTCACCCGAGTGATCGGAGCCGTGGTCGCCCTTGCCACCGCCGACGCCGCCGGTGGTGCCCTGATCCCCGGCCTTGATGTTGGCCTTGACCCAGTCGGCCGCGCGGACCACGCGGGCCTGGATCTCGGCGTCGAGGTCCGCGGGCGTGTCCGTGCCTGGCGTGATCGTCACGACCACGCCGGCGGCCGTGGTGGCGACCACCGCCGTGCCGCCGGCCCCGAGGTGCACCGGGCACAGGCCGCGCCCGCCGCCGTATGTGCCCTTGGCGTCGTGCCCCGCGCCGCTGCCACCTCCGTCGGCCTTCTCCTTGACCACCTCGGCGGCGCGCTTCTGGATCGCGGCGATCGCGTCCTTGTCGGCCGACGAGATCGTCACCACGACCTTGCCACCGTCGAGCCTGGCGGTCGTGGTCGAGCCCGCGACGGTGCTCGGGCAGTTACCCCCGCTGCGCTGCATCGCCTGCTCGGTGGCGTCCGCCCTGGCGCTGCCGTCCGAGCTACCAGCGGCCGAGCCTGCCCCGCTGCCGGCGGTCTGCCCAACAGCCTGGCTGGCGCTCGGCTCGGGATCCTTCTTCTTGCAGCCGGCGAACGCCAGCGCCCCCATGAGTAGCGTCATCGCAATGCGCATGTGATTCAGGTGCCTCCAGGGGGCATGGTAGCGTCAGACGTGGTGCGCTCGCCTGCCCTCGCAACGCTGTTCGCCACGGGCGTGCTGGCCATGGCGGGCATGGCGGACCCTGCGGCGGCCGACCCCGAGGTTCGGCTGCCACCCGGCACCCGCAAGGACGCCAGCGGCGCGTTCGTCTCGGGCCGCGGCCTGCGGGACACCACGGACTTCCTGGCCCGCGCGCTGATCCGGACGGGGATCGTCACCCGGCAACTCGGCCCCTACCGGGTGCGTGGCGCCGAGCTGACCCGGTTCCTCAGCGAGACCCCGTCGACGCCCTGGCTGGCGATCCACGTGCTCAGGACGTCCGGGAAGACGATGATCTCGTTCGTCGTGCGACCGGGCTCTTGACGAAACGCTCCGCTCCTTCTAGAAACAGCACCCTCACTCGGGGATCGTCTAATGGCAGGACGCAAGACTCTGACTCTTGCTATCTAGGTTCGAATCCTAGTCCCCGAACCGCTCGAGCACTTGACGAACGACCTGCACTACTTGTAAAACGCGGCTCCGCAACGGCCCCATAGTCTAGCGGTTAGGACGTCGGCCTCTCACGTCGAAAACTCGGGTTCAAGTCCCGATGGGGTCACCAACGAGAGACGGATCAAGCAGGTAACCACCTGCTTGTTTCGTTTTCGGCGCTTGATCATGCGCCGATCGCGGTGGAGATCCCGGGTGCTGGTTTCGCCGCCCGCCCCACGCGCGTAGGCTCCGCTCGTGACGTCCATGACCCACGGCGCCGATGGGGAGGCGCTCGCGTACGAGATCCTGGGCGCGGGATCGCGCACGCCCGTGCTGACCGCCCACGGGCTGGTGTCGTCGATCCAGCATTGGATGTTCTTCCACCCGCACTACGCGGCGCAGCGCCCGATCGTGTCGTGGGAGTACCGCGGCCACGGCGGTCACCCGGCGCCGCGCGATCCCGCCGTCACGGTCGCGCAGTTCGCCGACGACGCCGACGCGGTGTGGCGCGCGTCCGGCGTCGGCCCCACGGTGGTGGTCGGGCTGTCGTTCGGCGTCCAGGTCGCGCTCGAGATCTACCGGCGCCACCCCGAGGCGGTGAAGGCGCTCGTGCTGATCTGCGGCACTCCCGGCCACCCGCTCGATCGGGTGTCGAGCTCGGCGACGCTGCGCGCGCTCGTCACCCGCGTGCTGCGGGGCATGGGGCGGCACCCGGCCACCACCGCCCTCCTCGACGGCCTGCGCACCAGCCTCGGCACCCGCATCGCGCGCGAGCTCGCGTACCTCACGGGCGGCGCGCACCGCGACACCTGCCCACCCTCGGTCCTCGAGGGGCTGTTCGCCCACGTTGCCTCGTTAGATCCCGCGCTGATCGGGCACGTGACCGCCGCGTACCTCGAGCACGACGCGCGCGACATGCTCGGCTCGATCCGCGTGCCCACACTCGTGATCGCCGGCGATCGGGATCAGCTGACCCCGGTGTCGACCGCCGAGCGGATGCAGCGCGCGATCCCCGGTGCGCGCCTCGTGGTGTTCCCCGGCCACACGCACCTCGTGCAGGTCGAGGCGCCGCGCGAGGTGCACGCCGCGATCGACGGGTTCCTCGCCGCGCACGATCTCTGACGCAGCACCCACACCAGCGCGGTGCCGAGATCGGTCGCGCCCCGGGCGGCGAGCTGGGCCCCCGTGAGCCGCACCTCGGTGTCGCGATCGAAGGGCTTGGCCGGGCGCTCATCGAACATGTCGATCGCCTCGGCCACCTCGGCCTGCGCGACGAGCCCGAGCACCGCCACGAGGCCGAGCGCGCCCACGAGCAGGCCGGGCGTGCGGTGCCGGGTCAGGGCGCGTGGTCGGTGCAGCATGGCGCGAGCGCCGGAACGGCGCGGGCCACCCTGCGGACCGAACGAGTGTGACATCGAACGCCCCGCCGACGGGTGATCGCCCCACCCTCGCCCGGCGAATCCGACCGGAACATCGCGCGCTCGGGGCCTTGTCTCCGGCGGCGCCGTGGACTCACGATGGCGCGATGAACGAGCCGATGACGAACGGTGACAGCAGCCAAGGTCCGGGCCCCGCCCCCCAGGACGACCTCCGTGCCAACCAGGGCCGCATCCTCGCGAACCAGGCGCAGATCCTGGCCAACCAGGCCAAGATCGCCGGCAACCAGAAGCACCTCGCCCTGATCCTGGCCAACCAGAAGACGATCCTCGCCAACCAGGCCAAGATCACGGCCAACCAGGGCAAGCTCGATCAGGTCCTCGCCAATCAGAAGGCGATCGCGGCGAACCAGAAGAAGCTCGACCTGGTGCTCAAGAACCAGGCGAAGATCGCCGGCAACCAGAAGAAGCTCGACCAGGTCCTCGCCAACCAGAAGGCGATCGCGAGCAACCAGAAGAAGCTCGACCAGGTCCTCGCCAACCAGAAGCGCATCCTCGCCAGGCGCTGAGCGTTTGTGAAACAAACTCGACCGGGGGTGGGGACCCTGCGCGGCTTGCCGCGTGGGGCGGGGGCGAAGCCCCCGTGGGATTGACCGGTGGACCTCCTCGACCGGGCGCGCGCGATCGCGGCCTGTCCGCTGTTCGCCGAGCTCGCGCCGGCCGTGGTGATCCGCCTGGCGGAGCGCGCGCGCCCGACGCCGCTGGCCGCCGGTGAGCGCTGCACCACCGATGACGATGTCTGGGTGGTGGCCCGTGGGTCGCTCGCGGTCACCGCGCGCGCCGCGGTCGCGGGGTGCGCCGCGCATGCCGGGCACGCGCTCGGCCTGATCCGCGTGATCGCGGCGCAGACGCCCGTGGTCGAGGCGATCGCCGAGACGCCGAGCCTGGTGATCGGGATCGCGCTCGACGATCTGCGCGACGTCCTCGAGGAGGATCCGGCGGCGCTCACCGCGATCGCGGCCGCCCTCGCCCGGGCGCTGCTCGCCGAGGACGCGCCATGAACCGCCGCGCGTTCGTGCTCGGCGCCGCGATGGTGCTGCTGTGCAACCTGGTGGCGGTGACGCTGCGCTCGTACGCCGAGGCCGCGTTCCTCACCACCTACGGCCCGCGCGCGCTCCCGTGGCTGCTGATCGCGAACGCCGGCGGGCTCGCGGCCGCGACCCTCGGGTACGATCAGCTGACGCGGCGGGCGCACGCGCGCATCGTCGACCTCGCGCTCCTCGGCGTGCTGCTGCTCGCGGCGGCGGTCAGCCCCGCGTTGCTCGCCGCGGGCGCCTCCCCCGCCGCGCTGGTGGTCGCGCTCGTCGCGCTGTCCCAGGTCGCCGGGCTCGCGCTGTGGAACCGGGTCGCCGCGGCCGTCGCCGGACGCGACGCCCGCCGGATGTTGCCGCGCGCGGGCGCCGCGGTGACGCTCGGGGGCGCGATCGCGGGGCTCGGCGCCGGCGCCCTCGTGTACCGGCTGGGACCCACGATCCTGCCGTACGTGAGCGCCGGCGTGACCCTCGTGGTCCTCGCGCTCGCGCTCGTCCAGGGCCGGGCGCTCGCCGCGGGTGGTGCCCCCGGCGCGGCCCTGCCCCCGGGCGCCTCCGAGGGGCTGGGCGTGGTGCAGCGCCGGCTCCTCGGCGCGCTGATCGCGGTGGCGCTGCTCGAGGGCATGGTCACCACCGTGATCGATCTGCAGTTCGTCGCGCTGCTGCGGCGGAGCTACCTCGGCGACGCCCTCCCCGTCGCGATCGCGCTGTTCTACGGCGGCACCAACGCGATCCTGTTCCTGCTGCAGGTCGCCGCCGTGCCGCGCCTGCTCGTCACGCGAAGCGTCTCGACCACCGCGGCGATCCACCCCGTGTTCGCGCTCGCCGCCTATGCCGTGTTCGCCGCCACCCCCGGGTTCGCGGCGATGGCGGTCACGCGCACCGCCGATCAGGTGCTGCGCCTCGCCACCTCGCGCACGTCGCAGGAGATCGAGCTGTCGGCGCTCCCGCCCGGCCCGCGCGCGCGCTGGAAGGTCCTGCTCCGCGGCGGCCTGTGGCCGGCCGGCGCCGCGCTCGCCGCGCTCGTGCTCCTCGTGATCGGCCCGGTCGCGATCAGCCACCCGCGCGCGCTCGCGGTCGCCGCGATCGGCCTCGCCTGCCTGTGGTGGATCGCGGCGCACCGGGCCGCGCGGCGGTTCCAGGCGGCGCTCGCCGCCCCGCTCGGGATCCGCACGCAGCACACCGACGAGCTGCTCGTCGATCTCGACGTGCTCGCGCAGTGGACACATGCCGCCGGCGACGACGATCCGCGGATCGCCGCGCTCGCCCGGGCCGCGCTCGCGCGCGCGCGCGTCGCCCCGGCGGACCTCGCCCAGCACCTGCACCACGAGGAGCCGGCCGTGCGCGCCGCGCTCTACGAACAGCTCGCGCGGGTGCCCGCGCCGGACCTGCGCGGGGAGCTGCGGGCGGCCGTCACGCTCGAGGACGATGACCTCGCCCTCGCGCGGGGCCTCGAGGCGCTGGCGCTGGTCGGCGACGACGGCGCCCTGGCGCGGGGCCGCGACCGCGCGGACCTGTCGCGCGAGGTCGCCGCCGCGCTCCGCAGCGCCGAGGTCACGCTCGGGACCGGCGACGTCGCCGCCGAGCTCGGCGCGCTGTGCGCCCGCAACCCGGCGTGGGCGGTGGGCCTGGTCGGCCGCCAGCGCGCCGCGCTCCCCGACGCGGTCCTCGCCGACGTCCTCGCCCGCGCCGCCGCGATGCCCGATCGTCGCGCGGGCGCGCTGCGCGTGATCGCCGCCGCCGGGCCGCGCTCGACGCCCCGCTGCTCGACGCCGCGCTGGTCGCCGGGAGCCCGCCGCGCAGGGCGCGATCGTCACCCTCGACGCCGCGGGCGCCACCCGGCTGGCCGCGGCCGCCGCCGCCCTCACGCCGCTCGCGCGGCTCGCGATCGCCCGCGCGCTCGCCGGCGCCCCCACGACCACCGCGCTGGTCGCGACGTTGATCGCCGACGCGGATGCCGAGGTCGCGCACGCCGCGCTGCGCACCGCGCTCGCGATCGCCCGCGGCGGCGGCCGCCTGCCCGCCGGCCCGCTCGCCGACGCCAGCCGTCGGACGCTGGCCGCGCTGGTCGCCCACCTCGACGCGCGCGACGCGGCCCACGGATGGTCGCCGTGTGCGCGCCACGAGCTCGACCTCGCCACCCGCCGCTGCGTCGTGCGCCTGCTGTGGGCGGTCGCGGTCGAGAGCGCCGCCGCCGGCCGCGATCCGGCGCCGCTCGCGGCGGCCGCGCGCCACCTGATCGGCGGGCGCGAGCCCGATCGCCGCCGTGCGCTCGATGTCGTCCAGGAGATGCAGGCCGGGCGCGCCGAGATCCTCGCCGTGCTCGAGCGCTGGCTCCACCCGGCCGCGGCGACCGGCGATGCCTCGGCGCTCGCGGCCGTCGATCCGTGGCTGGCGCAGCTCGGCGCCGGGGCGCTCGCCGCCCTCGAGCCGAGGCTCACCGCGCTGCGCGCTCCGCCGCTGTTCGCCACGCTCGCGGGTCCCGCGCTCGCCGCGCTCGCCGCCGCCGCCGAGCACCACACCCGCACGGGCACGCTGTTCGTCCTCGGCGATGCGGGCGACACCCTGTTCGTCGTCGCGCGTGGCGTGCTCGTGGCCGAGCGCCCGGGCGCGCCGGCGCGCCGCGTGCTCCCCGGCGGCGTGGTCGGCGAGCTCGCCGTGCTGACCCACGCTCCCCGCGCCGCGACCGTCACCGCCGAGGGCGCGACGGAGCTGCTCGGCATCGATCGCGCCACGTTCGCCGGGGCCGCGCGGCGCTCGCCCGAGCTGGTGCTCGGCCTGTCCGCCACGCTGGCGGGCTGGCTCGCCCCGGCGCGGCCCGACGTGCTGTAGCGCCCGCTACGGCGTCGGCAGCTTGCAGACCGTCGCGGTGACCTTGCCCGCCAGCCCGATCGTGTAGGCCTCCTCGTTCCACTTGTAGTCCATCGTCCCGTCGAGCGTCAGGTCGACGGTGTCCGCCGTGACCGTCGCGTTCACCTTCAGGTCCGGACCGAAGTCCATCGAGGCCGCACCATCGAACCAGTGGCCGTTCAGGTCGATGTTCGGCGACCTGGTCGTGACGCCCACCTCGAGCGTCACGACCAGGTCGCCTGGCACGTCGGACGAGCAGCCGTGCGGCGCCGCGCTGAGCCGGACCACCATCTCCTTGCCGCCCGGCGCGACCGGCATCGCCGTGGCGCCCCCGACGGCGAAGCCCTTGCCCGCGACGGTCACCGTCGCCGTCGAGCCGGTCAGCGGGATGGGCACCGCCTCGGTGCTGGTGCCGACATCGAAGTACGGCACGGCCATGGGCGGATCACACACCGGCACGGCGAACGTCCCCGCGACGGTCAGCGTGCCGAGCGTCCGATCGTCATGCTGGACGCCAGCCGGCAATGTGCCCGTCACCTTGCCGCCGGCGACCGCGAACGAGGGCAACGGCATGAGGCCGGCCGGCGATGAGGCGCTGCCGAAGGCGTACGAGATCCCGCGGTACGCGAACGCGAGTGTGCCCTCGGAGCGGAGGGCCTCGGCCACGTGCAGGCGGACCACGCGGTTGGTGTCGCTCTCCTTGCCAAGGGCCTGCTTGTACGTCGCGCAGGTCACGGGCACGCCGAGGAACAGCAGCTCGTACGCGTTCCCCTGTGGATCCGGCCTCGCCACGCCGTACAGCGGGCCGAGCGGCTTGCCCGCGAGCTGCACGACGAGGCCGGCCTGGGCGTCGACGGCCGACGCACTGCTGCCGCTCGCCGAGCCCACCGCCGCCGCCGAGCCCGCCGCCGCCGAGCCCGCCGGCCCGCTGTCCTTCTTGCATCCTGCGGCGCCGAGCAGGCCGAGCGTCGCCATCACGAGGGTCATCACCTGTTGCATCCGCCCATCCTCGACGACGCTGGGGGCCGAAGCAACGCCCGGCGCACGCGGTCGCGCGGGTCAGAACGGGGATCAGAACTGAAAATAGATGAACGGGACGATCTTGGTGTTCGCGAGCTCGCGGAGCACGAGCGCACACCCCGCGAGCACCAGGCCCTGCGCGGGCGCCGGCAGCGCGACGAACCGGTCCCGCAGCCAGCGCACCCCACCGTCGGGGAAGTAGTGGGTCGCGAACCCGGCCGTCATCGCCACGGTGACCAGCGGGACCAGGTTCGCGTGATCGGTCTCGAGCGTCGCGAGCTGGCGCAGGACCGCGAGCGCGTTGTCGAACGAGGTGGAGCGGAAGAACACCCACGCGAGGCACACATACTGGAACACCAGCACCACGGCGACCGCGCGTCGGACCAGCGCGCCGAGGCGCGCGAGCGTGGACGCGAGGCCCGCCTCCGCGATGTCGGCGGCGAGCGCCAGCAGCCAGGTCACGCCGATCAGCGGGATCCAGGTCCACGCCGGCTGCCACTGCAGCGCCGCGACCAGGCCGAGCGCGGCGGCGCACATGCCGAGCCGCAGCAGCTCTGGCAGCCACGCCGCGGGCGCGCGGCCCCACAGCTCGAGGAACCGCAGCGGCGGACGGGCCGGGGCCACCGGCGTCGCCGCGTCGCGGCCGAGCCACGCGGTGGCGACCGCCCACAGCGGCGTCAGGTACAGCCACGCGGCGACCAGCTGCCACCACGTCGAGGCGGCGCCGAGCACCGGGCCGTGCAGCGCGAGCCCGCCCAGCGCGAGCGCGGCGCAGCCACCGAGCATGCGCCAGGCCCGTCCCGGCGCCCCGTCCGTCGCGCGCTGGAAGTAGCGCGTGACCGCGAGGCCGAACCCGTGGAGCGCGCCCCACACGATGAACGCCCAGCTCGCGCCGTGCCACAGCCCGCCGATCAGCATCGTCAGCGACAGGTTGACGTACGTGCGCCACGGCGCCCCGCGGCTACCGCCGAGCGCGATGTAGAGGTAGTCGCGCAGCCACGTCGACAGGCTGATGTGCCAGCGCCGCCAGAACTCCTGGAGGTTCGCCGAGCGGTACGGCGTGCGGAAGTTCTCGGGCAAGGTGAAGCCGAGCACCTGCGCCGAGCCGATCGCGATGTCGGAGTACGCGGAGAAATCGAGGAAGATCTGGAGCGCGTACGCCCACACGCCGATCAGCACTTCGACGGCGCTGTAGCGCTCGGGCGCCTCGAACACCCGCTCGACGATCGCGATCGCGAGGGTGTCGGCGATCGCGATCTTCTTGAACAGGCCGATCACGATCCGGAACAGGCCATCGCGCGCGCGGGCCAGCTCGAGCGGCGGCAGCACGTCGAGCTGCGGTAACAGATCCTTGGCGCGCACGATCGGCCCGGCGACCAGCTGCGGGAAGAACAGCACGAACGTGGCGAACTCGATCACGCTGCGCGTCGCGCGGATCTCCTTGCGGTAGACGTCGATCGTGTACGACAGCGACTGGAACGTGTGGAACGAGATGCCCGCCGGCAGGATCAGATCGAGCCGCGCCACGTCGAGGCCGAGGACGTCTTGCGCGACGAAGTCGGCGTACTTGAAGAACACCAGGATGCCGAGGTTCGAGCACAGGCTGACCACGAGCAGCGCCTTGCGCCGCCAGGGATCCTCGGTCTGCTCGATCCACCGCCCGAGGAAGTAGTCGAGCGCGATGGTCGCGAGCAGCAGCGCGAGGAGGTAGCGATAGGGTCCCGGCATCGCCGCCGCCCACGCGTGGTAGAACAGCGTCGACGCGACGAACAGGATCACGATCCGGCCGAGCGGCCGATGGGCTGCGGCGCGCGAGGCGCCGAGGCCTGATGCCAAGCACCCCGAGCACCAGCAGGTGCCCGCTCCGGACGATGTGGGCGGTGACCTCGTCGAGCACCCCCGCGGCGCTCGCCCACCACACCAGCAGCGCCACGCCCGCGAGCACGCCCACCAGGCCGCGTGCGATCCAGCGCTGGCCGGTCGCCGACGCGATCCAGGCGGCGCCGCGCTCGCCAGCGACGATCGCCAGCGCGAGCAGCACCGATCCCACGCCCCACTGCACGAGCTGGCCGCTCGACCAGTCGTGCCAGGCGGCGTCGCGGTGCGCGACCAGCCGCCACACGATGCCGCCGAGCGGATCCCACAGGGTCGTGAGGTCCTTGGACACCAGCAGGAACACGAGGTCCCCGAGCAGCAGCATGACCGCGTAGCGCGCCCACGCCGCCCGCGCGCCCCCGCCCCACCGCGCGAGCGCGTAGAGGAAGAACACCGCGATCAGGAACAGCGGGTAGTCCGGGCTGGAGAACAGCATCGTCAGGGCCCCGGGGGCTGCCGGCGCTGACCAGCGGTCGTACGCCGCCAGCAGCGCGTCACTCAGCGCATCGGCCCACAGGTGGTAGCCGACGTCGGTGAAGTGCACGTGGTCCTTGGCGGCGACCTGTGGATCGGCCTCCGCCCACGCGCCCATCTTGTCGGCGCCGCCCATCGCCGCGAACGTGTCGAAGAACGCGACCCGGTTGCGGGTGGCCGCCGCGTGCTGCACCGAGATGATGTCGGCGATCACCTGCGGCGTCCGCCACTGGCACTCCGGGATCACGATGCCGTTCGTCGGGCGCCTGCGGTCGCACGCGCGCCCGCCCTCGCGGACGCCGAGATCCGGCGGCCCGACGATCAGGATCGACGCCGTCGGTGCGGCCGCGCGGATCCGCAGGATCGTGTCGTCGTAGTGGCGCGCGAGCACCTCGAGGTCGAGATCCGGATCGTCGGCCTCGTTGGTGCCGTACTGCAGCACGACCAGCCGCGGATCGCGGATCGCGAGCTGCTCGCCGATCACCGACCAGTCCCACGAGCGCAGGCTGCCGAGCCGGCGGCCGACCACGCCGAGGCTGTCGACGATCACCCCGGGCGCCGCGCGCTCGAGCGCCACGCCGAACAGGTCGAGCCGCCCCCCGCCGCCATGCTCGAGGGTCAGCCGGTGCGGCCCCTCCGGCACCGGCACGACCAGGCGCGCCGGGTGCGGCGGCTCGATCGCGGTGGTCGCCGTGGGCGCTGCCTGCCACGCCCCGTCGTCGACGCGGAAGCGCAGCACGCCGTGGTCCGGCGCGGCCTGGTACAGGACCTCGAACTGGCTGACGGCGCCGCCGACCGGGCAGTCGGTGCAGGTCTCGACCCACAGCTGCGCGCCCTTGCGATCGCCGTAGACGCGGATGCCGCCGATGCCGAACGGCTCCTCGGCGCCGCGCGTGCCCCCGACCGCGGCCCGCCACGCCCCGCTCGCGCCGTAGCGGACCCCGCGCTGGTAGTAGTGACGGGCGCTGGGCTTGCCCGCGGCGACCAGGCCGCGGCCCGCGTCCCCGAACCGCGCGGCGAGCGTGATGCGCAGCCGCCCCGTCATCGAGTCCCCGGCGGTGTGCGAGTCCCCGAACACCATCACCACGGTGCGCCCGGCGGGCGCGCGGGCCTCGCTCGCGCGCAGCCCGGTGAACAGGTGATCGAGCGTGCCCACCGGCGCGTCGAGGGCTCCGGGGGGCTCCGGTACGCGCACGTCCGGACCGGTCGCGACCGCGCTACCCGCGCCGGCGGCGTCGAGCGGGCGAGCCGGCCGCGTACCGGGCGCGCGCTCGCCATCGCAGCCGCCGCTGCACCCGAGCAGCGTCAGCGCCGCCGTCGCGATCGCGAGCGGGCTAGTGCGCCGCATGGCGCCGGTACCCCGCCATCAGCGCCTCGAACACGGCATCGGAGAACTTGTTCGCGCCCTTGCGCGAGAGGTGCTGGAAGTCGGTCCCGACGTAGCCGCGCTTGAACCAGTTCTCGGCGGAGCCCTTGCCGCCCATCCAGTCGTAGGTCGAGTAGAACGCGCAGCCCGCCGCGCGCGCCGCCTGCCGCTGCGCCGCGACGAGCACGGGCATCACGGCGCGCGATGGATACGCCCCATCCCGGGCCTCGGCCTGATCCGTCGGTGACACCACCAGGCACGCCGCGTCCGGGCGCGCCGCGCGGATCGGCGCGAGCACCCGCGCGAAGTGCCCGCCATACTCCTTCATCGCGGTGTCGTTGGGGCCGAGCCACTGCGCCTCGTTCGCGCCGATCATCACCATCAGGAGGTCGGCGCCGCGGCCGGCCAGCTCGCGGGTGTACCCGGTCGCGTCGTGGTTCGCGAAGCTCTTCGCGTTGACGCTGACGATCCCGAAGTTGTCGACGACCGCCCCCGAGGCGTTCTCGAGCTCGAGCCCGAACACGCGGACCTTGCCCGCGATCTCGACGACGACCTTGTTCGCGCCGCTCGCCAGCGTCTGCGCGGCGACCTGCCCGGCCTTGGCGTCGGCGCGCGTCACCACGCGGAGGATCTCGGCGCCGTCGGCGCGCACGGTGGCGGTCCCGCCGTGCGGCTGCGCGAGGTAGTGGAGCGCGATCCGGCTCGCCGTGCCCGCGACCAGCTTGAGCGTGGCCGTACCCTCGGTGGTCTCGGCCGCGCTGCCGCCCGCGCCGAACAGGCGGTCGCCGACCAGCGACGTCGAGATCGCGTAGGTGTGCCACGGGCCCACGTGGGTACGCGTGACGCCCTCGTGGGCGCAGAACCGGTGCGGCGGCACGACGTAGACGAAGCCGGGGCCGCCGTCGCCAAGCTCGGCCTGCAGCCGCGTGCGCAGTCGCGCGGGGATCGCGTCGGTCGCGATCACCGAGTCGCCGTACCACGACACGCGCACCGGGCGACCGAGCTGGCCGGACGCCTCGCGCGCGACGGCGCGATAGAAGCCGTCCATCGCCCACCGGCGGCAGGCCGTCGGGGTGCCGTCGAGGCAGGTGTCCTCGAGCGCGCCGCCGATGCTGCGATCGGGGCCGGTCCCGATCGCGGGCACGACGCCCGCGAGTTCCGGCAGCCCCGCGACCGCGGCGACCTCGACCGGCGCCGCCGTGAACGTGGGGCCCGCCGGGCCCGCCGCACCATCGCGCCGGTGGGTCAGGCGATCGGCGATCGCATCGAGGTCGCGATCGAACACGAGGAGGCCGGCGACGAGCCAGGCCCCGAACCACAGCAGCGTCGGGGCGATCGTCCAGCTACGGTCTGCCGACATCGAGGCCGCAAAGGTAAGCGAACGCCCCGGGGAGTCAAGGTTCCCCGGGCGTCGCTCGGCGCGACGCGCGCCACGGCTGGTAGCATGGAGAGGATGCGCGGCACCCGGCTGCTCCTGGCGCTGCTGCTCGGCTGCCAGCCGCCCGCGCCGGCGTACGCCCCGCCCGCGCTCGAGCCCCTGCCGCTCGCCCCGGCCGCCCCGTCGGACCCGGACGCGCTCGGGACGCTGGAGGATCGGTACGTCGACTTCGCGTTCGACGGCGGCCAGCTCGAGTTCGAGATCTACCGGCAGGGCGGTTCCCTCGTGCAGGTCGCCCGCAACCGCTACGCCGTGCCAGTCGTGATCGCGTGGACCCTGTCCAACCTCGACAACCTCGCACCAGCGACCTCGACCTTCGGGGTCGCCTACCTGCCGCCGGCCGCGACGCCGGGCGGGCTCGGGCCCGGTGTCGTCCTCGCCCGCCTCGCCCATCTCGACGTCCAGCGCGTGTTCCGCCGCCGCCTCGACTTCCGCGCGCGGTTCGGCGATCCCCGCGCGCGCCCCGTGCCGTACGCCTACGCCCTCCCCTACCCGGTCGGGCTCACGTTCGCGGTCCTGCAGGGGTTCCATGGGGCGTTCTCGCACCGCGGCTCCAACGAGTACGCGATCGACTTCGACTGCCCGGTGGCCACCCCCGTGCTCGCGGCGCGCGCGGGGCGCGTGATGGTCACGCACGCCGCCGCCCAGGGGGCCGGCACGACGCCGGATCTCGTCGACTACCAGCACACCAACTTCGTGATCATTCGTCACGACGACGGCACGCTCGGCGAGTACCTGCACCTCGCACCGAGCAGCGTGCAGGTCCGCGCCGGCGACGAGGTCGCCCGGCTCCAGCCGCTGGCGCTGTCGGGGAACACCGGGTTCTCGTCCACCCCGCACCTGCACTTCCAGGTGATGACCGCCGCCACCGATGGCGTGTCGGCGATCTCGTTTCCGTTCCGGCTGGCGGTGGCGCCCGAGCGCGTCGAAGAGCCCGGCCTCGGGCGGCGCTATGCGGCGTGGGAGACCATCGCGGCCCCTGCCACCGGCCCCTGATCGTTTGTAAAGCAACCGAGGCGATCGCCCCACGCCACGACGCCTACCGTGAACTACGATAGGATGGGGGGGTGATGTGCCCGGTGTGCCAGCAGCGTCCCGCAGAGGTGGGACTGCTGTGCGAGGACTGTCGAGACGAGCTCTCCAGTCCGGTCAAGGTCACGCCCGAGCAGATCCAGCCCCACGGAGCCAGCCCCACCGCCGCCGCGCTGATCGACGCGTGGGGGCGCCCGCACCGGCTCGGGCCCGAGACCACGATCGGCCGCCAGGTCGACGGCTCCGGCCTCGCGATCCTCGAGCCGTCGGTGTCGCTCAACCACGCCACGATCGTATCCGATCCCACCGGCTGGACCTTGCGCGACCTCGGCTCGGCCAACGGCACCTACTGCGGCGACCGCCACATCGAGGGCTCGACGCAGCTCACGGAAGGCGATCGGGTCCGGTTCGGCCACATCGCGTTCTTCTTCGTCGAGGACGTCTCGCGGCTGCCCGTGCCCAAGGTGCAGCGCACGTCCACCGCGATGATCCGCCCGGTGCTCGATACCCACCTGCCGGCCCCGCGCACGTTCGACATCGAGGCCCACGAGGTGGGCACTGACGCCAGGCTGCCGTCGATGGGGTTCAATCTCCACGAGCCCACCGGGGGTGGCGGCGGCCTGATCGAGGTCGATGGCAAGCAGGTCCAGCTGACCACGACCCAGTTCGAGTTGATGGCCCTGATGATCCGCCGGATGGTCGCCGAGGCGCACCAGCCCGAACTCGTGCGCGGGTTCGTTCGCTCGTCCGAGCTGATCGCGGACCTGTCGTGGGACACGCGCGAGCCGAGCGAGAACCACGTCAAGCAACTCGTCCGCCGCGTGCGCCGCGCCCTGATCAAGTCCGAGATCGGGGATCTGATCGAGTCGCGCCACCGGTTCGGCTACCGCCTGCGCGCCATCCCGCGCAGGTAGTCCTCCGACCGGGCCGGACTGACCACACCAGCGGTGCGCCTCGCACCTCCGGTGGAAATCATGACGACCCGGTCGGAGGACGGGCGCCGGGCGGTGGCGATCGCGCGCCGGGAAGCGAGGCTCGCGGCGCTCAGATGCGCTTGAGCTGACGTGGGCCGCTGGCCCGCGCCACGGGCGCCTCGACCATGGTCGCGAGCTCCTCGAGGAGGGCACGCAGCGACTTCATCTTCTTCGAGCCGAGCCGGGTCGCCCAGCGGGCCTCCGTCGCGGCCGACACCTTCTTGACCTCGGCCGCCCACACCTTGCCCTTGGGGCCGAAGCGGACGCGCTTGATCACGCCGTGATCCGGATCGGGGAACCGCTCGACCATGCGCAGATGCTCGAGCTCGTCGAGGAGGTCGCCGACCGTCTGCTTCGGCAGGGCGAGCACGCCCACGAGGTCCGACAGCCGGACATCCCGCGGATCGTGGGCCCCGTCCCCGCTGGCCTCGCGAACCAGACCGTGGATCGCGGACAGGAGCTGGATCTGGGCGGTGCGGAGCACGGGGAAGCCCAGCCGCTCGAGGCGGCTCACCAGATGCGCCTGGAGGTCGTGCTGGGGCACGTGGAGGAGGGCACGGAGGTCACGTCCCGCCGTCGAGGTCCTGCGCGCGCCAGATGATCGTGTCGTCTTGGGCATGGTCAACGGAACGCGCCTGCTGAAAGGGAGTCGCGTCATACCAAAGGGGGCACGGCTTCGCCAACCCAGATCTGGCCCAAAGAACCGCTGACGGTGGACAGATGCGTCGCTCCGGATGCCGGGGCACCTCCGTTGCACACGAACGTGGCGCGCGGGCCAGGGGGGATGGCTTCCGCGGCACGCCAGCGCGGTCAATGACCGCCCTGCCCGGGGGGGGCACCCGGGGCGCCCGGAGCGTCGAGATCGACCACGCCCATCGCCGCGGCGCCGCGATCCACGGGCTCGCCGAACAGCTTGCGGACCAGCCGCCGGCCGAGCCGAGCCAGATCATCGAACCAGGTGTAGATCACCGGCACCGCGAGCAGCGTGAGCAACAGCGACAGCGTCTGGCCACCAACGACGATGCTCGCCATCGCCTTGGAGAACCCGGCGCCGACGCCCTTGCTCGTCACCAGTGGCAGCATGCCGGCGACGAACGCGAACGTGGTCATCAGGATCGGGCGGAGGCGGTCCCGGCTCGCGGCGAGCACGGCCTCGGTGCGGGGCAGGCCCTGGCGACGAAGGCCGTTTGCGTGGTCGACCTGAAGGATCGCGTTCTTCTTGACCATCGCGAACAGCACGATCAGGCCGAGCATCGAGAAGATGTTGAACGACCCTCCCGTGATCACGAGCGACATCACCGCGTACGGGAACACCAGCGGCAGCGACAGCATGATGATCAGCGGGTACAGCCACGACTCGAACTGCGCGGCGAGCACCAGGTACATGAACACGACGGCGAGGCCGATCGCGAACATGAAGGCGCTCTGCATCTTCGCCATCTCGCGGCTCTGGCCGAACGGCTCGTACGTGTAGGGCGGCGCCACGAACTCCTTGAGCACCTTCTCGAGCTTGTCGACCACGGTCTGCTGCGAGAACCCGGGCGACACGTTCATGGTCAGCGTCACCGCGCGCTCGCGGCTCTGCCTGGTGATCTTCGAGGTCGCCTGCCCCTGCCCGACCACGATCACGTCCGACAGCGGCACCTGCCCGAGGGTCGAAGACGGGACCGAGATCAGGTTGAGCGCCTTCGGATCATCACGGAACCGCTCGGCCGCGCGCAGATAGACCGGATACTGGTCGCCGCGGTCCTCGAACGTCGAGACCTCCATGCCACCGACGAGCACGGCGAGCGTGCCGGTGATCGCCTGGGGATCCACGCCGAGCAGCGCGGCGCGCTCGAGGTCCGGCTGGACCGTGGCCTCGACGACCGGCGCGAGCAGGCTCGAGTCGAGATCGACGACGCCGGGGACCTTGCCCATCTCCTCGAGAACCTTGTTGCCGTAGCGCTCGAGCTTGTCGAGATCCGGGCCGCTGATCACGTACGACACCATCGCGTTCTGGCCGCCGACGGAGAAGTCATTGACCGGCTGCGCGGCGACGCGAGTGTCCGAGCCCTTGTAGGCCGACAGGACCTGCTCGCGGACGGCCGCCATCACCTGCGCCTGGTCCTTCACGCGCAGCTCGGGGTTGCTCAGCCGCACGTAGACGCGGCCGACGTTCGACTGGCGCTGGTCTCCGTCGCCGACCGACACCAGCGTGCTGACCACCTCGGGATTCAGGCGGGTCTTCCGCGCGATCCGCTCGCCGATCAACGTGGTCGCCTGGAGGCTCGTGCCCTCGGGCGTCTGGATGTAGATCTCGAACTGCGCCTCGTCGTTGGGCGGCAGGAAGTCCCCGCCTACCCGACCGGCGAGCGGAACCACCGACGCGCAGGAGCCGACGATCGCGAGCCCCACCACCCAGCGGCGGCGCAGGCAGAACGCGAGTACGCCCGAGTACACCCGTTCGATCGGCTTGTAGATGAAGTCGCTGATCCGCTCGAGCACGGACTTCTTGCGCTCCTCGCCCGGCGGCGGGGGCAGCGGCAGCCAGCGGGCCGCCATCATCGGGGTCAGCGTGAACGCGACGACCATCGACACCGCGATGGCGAACGCCATCGTCATGCCGAACCCAAACAGGAACCGACCGACGATGCCGCTCATGAACGCGACCGGCAGGAACACGGCCATCAGCGACAGCGTGGTCGCGAGGACGGCCAGGCCGATCTCCTTGGTCGCGAGGATCGCGGCCTCGAACGGCTTCATGCGCTTCTCGTCGATGAACCGGTAGATGTTCTCGAGAACGACGATCGCGTCATCGATGACGATGCCGACCGCCAGGGCGAGCGCGAGCAGCGTCATGAGATTCAGCGTGAACCCGGCGATCATCATCAGCCCGAACGTCGAGATGATCGACACCGGGATCGAGATCGCGGCGATCACCGTCGAGCGTAGGCTGCCGAGGAACAGCAGCACCACCAGCGCGGCGAGTCCCGCGCCGACCACGAGGTGTTCGAGTACCTGCGACGCCGAGGTCCGGATCTGCTCGGAGTTATCGCGGACCACGTCGACCGTGTAGCCCTTCGGGAGCTTCGGGCCGAGCTCGTCGACCGCCTTGCGGACCAGATCGACGACGGCGACCGTGTTGGTGCCGGACTGCTTGCGGACCGAGAGCGCGATCGCGGCCGTGCCGTTGCGGACGGCCGAGCTCTCGGCGTCCTCCTCGCCGTCGATGATGGCGGCGACGTCGCGCACGCGGATCGGGTGTTCGGCGCCCCTCTGGTCGCGGATCTGCCGGACCACGATCTCGCCGATCTGGTCGGGATCGATGGCGCGGCCCTCGACGCGCAGCGAGGTGTTGGTCGGGCCGGCCTCGATGCGCCCGCCCGGAATGTTGACGTTGCCGGTCGCGATCGCCCGCTGGACCTCGAGCGCGGACACGCCCGTCGATGCGAGCCGGATCGTGTCGAGCTCGACGTTGATCTGGCGCTCCTGGCCGCCGAGGATGAGCACCTGGCCCACGCCCGGGAGCCGCTCGATCTGCTGCTTGACGGACTTGGTGGCGAACCGGGTCAGCTCGCGCGTCGGTGTGCCCGGCGGGCCCTTGACGGCCAGCACGAGCACCGGCGCGGCGTCGGGATCCGCCTTGCGGACCTCGGGGCGCGAGCCCGGTGGCAGATCGCGGAGGATCGTCGCGAGCTTCTCGTTGATGTCACTCTGCGCCTGGCTGACGTTCACCTCGAGCGCGAACTGCGCGATCACGAGGGACACGCCCTCGGTGGAGGTCGAGGTCAGCATCTCGAGGCCGCTGACGGTGTTGACCGCCTCCTCGACCCGCTGCGTCACGTCGGACTCGACGGCGAGCGGCGACGCACCGGGGTACGGTGTGACGATCGTGATCAGGGGAAAGTCGATCTTGGGGAACTTGTCGACGCCCAGCGTGCGGTAGCCGACGAGGCCGACGACCACGAACACGAGGATCAGCACGGTGGCGAACACCGGCCGCCGGACGGAGATCTGGGAGAGCCACTGCATGGCGGGCCTCTACTTGCTCGCCGAGCCGGCGGCGCTCGGGGTGGGCGAAGCCGCGGGGGCGGGCGCCGCGGGCGCCACCGGGGCGGGTCCACCGCCGACGACGGCGAGGCCGTCACCCAGCTCGCGCTGCTGCGTCTTGAGCGCGGCCGCCGCGGCGACCACGTTGGCGAGCACCTGCTCGGTGCCGCTCAGGCCTCGCAGGATCGAGACCTTCCCGGGTGCCGGCGACGGGCCGCGCTGGACGATCCGGTCCTGCAACTCGCCGCCCTCGGCGGTGTAGACGTGCCACTGCTTGCCCTTCTGGAACAGGGCGGTCGTCGGCACGATCGGGCGCCGCGTCTGGCCGATCACGACCTCGGCCTCGGCGAACATCCCGGGCACCAGGGTGAACGGAGCCGCCGCGTCGACCTTGGCGCACGCCTCGGTGTCGACCGCGCCACGGAACGCCTTGTCGAGTGTTGCTTCGATGATCATCGAGCGGGTGCGGCCGATCTCGGCGCCGACCCGTGACACCGCCGCGCGGTACGTGATGCAGGCGGTCGCGACCGCGGTCAGCACGACCTGCTGGCCCAGCTTGATCGCCGGGACAGCCTTCTCGGGCACGGACAGCTCGATCGTGAGCGGCTCGTCGTCGACCAGCGTGAACAGCGGCCGGCCGGGCGCGACCCACTCGCCGGCGTTGACCGCGCGGTCCGCGACCACGCCGTCGAACGGAGCGCGCACGAGCCCGTCGGCGACGGCCTTGGTGATCATCTCGGTGCGGGCCTGCGCGGCGCTGACCTGCTCGAGCGCCGAGGTGCACTGCGTGATCTGGCGGTCGTACTCGCTCCTGGTGATCGCGCCCTTGTCGAGCAGCGACCGGGCGCGCTTGCACTCCTCCTCGGCGAGGTTCTTCTGCGCGCGGGCGGCAGCCAGGTTGGCCTGGGCCTCGCGGGCGGACAGCGCCGCGCTGCGGACGTCGAGCCGGACCACCGGGTCGCCCATCTTCACGCGCTGGCCGCGTTCGATCATCACGGAGATCACCTTGCCCTGGGTGTCCGCGGTGACCTCGGCGCGCTGGTCGGCCGTGAGCATGCCGGTCAGCACCAGCACCTCGGGCGCATCCCCGAGGACAACGGCCGCGAGGTCGACCTTGACGGGCGGCGGCGGCGCCTTGGCCACCTGGTCGACGCCCTTCTGGGAGCACGCAGCCAGCGGAGCGACCAGAGCAGCGAACAGGAAGACGGCAGAGGCACGCATGGAGTTCTCCTCGGAGGCACGGGGCCTGCCAGCAGATGCTGCGGAAGCCCGTAAACGTGGCGCGAACTTACGAGAACGGGGGCTGTACGGCATCCCGACATGTGTCGGTGCGGGGCCCGTCCGGGGGGACTACCTGGCGTCATCGCCGAGCGCGTGGGCGAGCTCGGTCAGGGCGACCCGCAGATCGACGCGGGCGTTGAGCGCGGCGATCCGGGCGCGGGTCAGATCGGTCTCGGCGTCGACCAACTCGACCGCCGTGGCGCGCTCGGCGTTGAGCAGCTCGCGGCGGACCCGGTAGCCCTCCTCGGCGGCGGCGAGCCCCTTCTGCGACGTCGTGAGCGCGGACTGCGCGATCGTCACGGCCTGCTGCGCCGCGAGCACCTGGATCCGGGCGCCCCGGTCGAGGCTGGCGCGATCCGCGCGGAGAGTGTTGACCTCGCCACGCAGGCGGCGGTCGGTGGTCTTCTGGACGATCGCGTCGTTGAGCGTCCACGCGACCTGCGCGCCGGCGGCCCACGTGAACGTGAACTTGTCTTCCTGCGGGAACACGCGCGGGTTGGGATTCGAGTACTCGGCGTTCACGATCGCCAGGAGCCGCGGGTACAGCGACGCCTTCTCGGCGGCGCGCAGCTGCTCCTTGGCCTCGATGCCGGTGTCGAGCGCGCGGAAGTCGAGGCGCTGCTTGCGGGCGGTGTCGAGCTGGGCCCCGAGGTCGGCGGTGGCAGGGGCGCCGATGTCGAGGCGAATGTCCTCGCCGATCGTGAGCGGGCCGTCGGGCACGTCGATCAGCAGGCGGAGCTGCTCCTCGCGCAGCACGACGAGCTGCGTGAGCTGCGCGACGGCCTGCTCGGCCTGCGCCTGGTTCGACTCGACGCGCATCAGATCGGCGCGAGACACGCGCTGGACCTCGGCGAGGGCGCGGATCTGGCCGAGCGTGCTCTCGACCTGCGCGAGCTGGCGACGGGCGACCAGCACCTGCAGGCGCGCGCGGACCCACTCGTAGTACGAGATCCGCGCCTCCTGGGCCGCGTTGATCTCGCTCGAGCGGCGGCCCACGCGGGCGGCCTCCTCGCCGGCCTTGGCGGCGGCGATCAGCTTGGGGAACCGGAGCACGTAGTCGGAGATCGGGACCCCGACCTCGGCCTTGGCGGCCATGTTGTTCTGCAGGAACTCGATGCCCGGCGTGCCCGGCGCGAACAGGAACGGCTCGATGTACGACAGCCGGGTGTAGCCGAGCGAGGCGGCGACCCGCGGGATGCGCGCGAGCTCGGCGGTCTCGGCCTGCGCGATCGCGATCTCGATCTCGGCGGCGCTGCGCAGCACGCTCGGCGACACCTTGACCGCGCGCACGGCGGCCTGATCGGCGGTCAGCCCGCCCGGCGTGAACAGGCCGTCGAGCTCGGTCTCGAACGTGCTGTCGACGGGCGGCGGCATCTTGCGCGCGACCGGCGGCGGCGCGGGGCTGGGCGCGGCGGGCTGCGCGAGAGCCGGGGTCACCGACAGCAGGGTCAGAGCGAGCGTCATCCGCAGGGTCATGGCGAGCGGACAGAAGCACCCCGCGTGCCACGACGCCAGGGCTGCAACATCCCGGATGGATCGAGGTTCCCGGGCGGGATCGGGGTGGGGTGCTGTCGGAGCCCCTTACACGTGTCGAGGCAGACCGATACAGGTCGGGCCAGTGCGCGCGGACCGCGATGTTCAAGGCCGTGTTCGGGCTAGAGTTGCGACATGCCGTCGCAGGTGCTCGACGCTGGCACGTCCCTGGCAGAAGCTCCGTGCGTGTCCGACCCGTCCCTTCGCCATGCGTCACCCGAGACCGTCTGGCGAGGGCATCGCAACCAGTACTTCTTCGAGGAGGCGCGCGCCACCGCCCGCGTGATGGTCACGCTGGGCATGCTCGTCCAGGGGGCGATGATGGCGCTCCTGCTCCATGGTGGGTATTCCGCCTGGCGTGTCGGCGCGGTCGCGGGCGTCTACGTCGTGTTCCTCGGCGTGCACCGCCTGTTGCTGCGCCCCGGCGCCGGGGACGCGTGCCGCGTGGAGGCCTCGTTCATCTGCATGAGCGTGGCCGCCCAGCTGTTCGTCGTCGCGTCGGCCACGCTGACGGGTGGCATCCGATCGCCGTTCATCCCGAGCGTGGTGATGCCGTCGATCCTGTCGCTGCTGTTCTTCGGCCCGTACCCGGTGGCGCGGTGGACCGCCGCCGGCAACGCCCTCCTGATCTTCGCGATGGTGTGCCTGCCATCGTCGGTGGTTGGCCCCTCGGTCGTCGAGCCGCACTACGCGATCCTGTCGCTCGTGAATCTGTTCTGGTTCCTGTTCATGCTGCACCTCACGGTCGGCAAGCTCACGAGCATGTCCGCCCGCGCGGGCGACTCGATGGCCTGCCTCCGCGAGGAGCGCGTCACCGAGGCGATCGCCCACCTCCGCCGGCTCCAGGGCGTCGGCGCGAAGGTCGCCCACGAGCTCAAGAACCCGCTCGCGTCGATCAAGGGCCTGTGCCAGCTGGTGGCGCGCACGCCGGAGAGCGAGCGCACGCAGGAGCGGCTCGCGGTGGTCGCGTCCGAGATCAGCCGCATGGAGACCATCCTCCACGAGTACCTGTCGTTCTCGCGGCCGCTCGAGGATCTCCAGCCGCAACCCCTCGACCTGACCGCGCTCGCCCGCGACGTGCTCGACATCGTGGCCGGCCGCGCCGAGCAGGCGGGGGTCGCGCTCGAGATCGAGGGCGCGGCCGTCCAGGTCAAGGGCGACCCGCGTCGCCTCAAGGAGGCGCTGATCAACCTGGTGTCCAACGCGGTCGAGGCCACCCCGAACGGCGGCAAGGTCACGCTGCGGGTCCGCAACCACTCCGCGGGCGTCAGCCTCGAGGTGCGCGACACCGGCCGCGGCATCTCCAGCGACGAACTCGAGCGGCTCGGCACCTCGTTCTTCACCACGCGTCCAGGCGGCACCGGCCTCGGGGTCGTGCTCGCGCAGAGCGTGATCACCCAGCACGGTGGCACCCTCGAGTACAAGAGCGCGCTCGGCCAGGGCACCACCGCGACCATCCTGCTGCCGCAGCAGTTCCCCGTGATCCAGGCGCAGGTTGAGCCCGCCCCGCGCACCGCGATGGTCGAGGCGCGCGCGTGACCACGGTCCTCCTGGTCGACGACGAGCCCGGCGTCCTGTTCACCCTCAGCGAGGTCCTGACCGAGAAGGGCCACCGCGTGGTGCAGGCGCGCTCCGGCGCCGAGGCGTTGACCAAGCTCGACGAGGCCGACGCCGTGCTCACCGACCTGTCGATGCCCGGCATGTCCGGCCTGGAGCTGATGGCGCAGATCGTCCAGCGCGATGCCGCGCTGCCGGTCGTCCTGCTGACCGCGCACGGCAGCGAGCGCGTCGCCGTCGAGGCGATGAAGCAGGGCGCCTACCACTACCTCGCCAAGCCGTTCGACATCGACGAGGTCGCGGTCGTCCTCGAGCGTGCACTCGAGGCGCGGCGGCTGCGCGTCGACAACCGCCGGCTGTCCGCCGAGCAGACGCTCGGCCGCCGGATCGTCGGCGCGAGCAAGCCGATGCGCCGCCTGCTCGAGGCGACCTCGCGCGTTGCCGGCCGCGACGTCACCGTGCTCGTGCGCGGCGAGACCGGCACCGGCAAGGAGTTCGTCGCCGAGCTCCTGCACGCGCAGTCCGCGCGCGCCACCAAGCCGCTGGTCCGGTTCAACTGCGCCGCGCTGCCCGCCGACCTCGCGGACGCCGAGCTGTTCGGGCACGTCAAGGGCGCGTTCACCGGCGCCACCGCCACCCGCCCCGGGTTCTTCGCGCAGGCCAACGGCGGCACGCTGATCCTCGACGAGATCGGCGAGCTGCCGCTGGCCGTCCAGGCCAAGCTACTGCGCGTCCTCCAGGAGGGTGAGATCCAGCCGGTCGGCTCCGGGCGGATCGAGAAGGTCAACGTCCGCGTGGTCGCCTCGACCAACCGCGACCTCGCCACCGAGGCCAGGACCGGCGTGTTCCGCGAGGACCTGTACTACCGGCTCGCCGTCGTCGAGCTGGTGGTCCCGCCGCTGCGCGAGCGCAAGGACGACATCCCGGCGCTCGCCGCCGAGTTCGCGCGCCGCTACGGCGAGAAGTTCGGCCTCGGCGTGGTCACGCTCGAGCCCGCGCTCGTCGACACGCTCGCGCGTACGGACTGGCCGGGCAACGTGCGCCAGCTCGAGAACACGATCGCGCGGCTCGCCGCCCTGTCGAGCGGGGGCGTGATCGGCGTCGCCGATCTCGAGGCCGCCACCGGCGGCGCGCCCTCCCCCGCCAGCTCGCAGGAGCTGCTGGTCGCCGAGGCCGACGAGCCCGCGCCCGATGCGCGCAACGGCCCCTCGCTCAAGGAGCAGGTCGAGGCGTTCGAGCGCGGCCTGGTCGGGCGGACCCTCGACGCCACCGGCGGCAACCAGTCCGAGGCCGCGCGCCGGCTCGGCGTCAGCCGCGTCACCCTGATCGACAAGATGAAGAAGTACGGGCTCGGGCAGAAGCGCTTGTGAGCGCGTAGCGCCGAGCGCCGCCGCCGCGCGGGGGGGCGCGCACCTCAGCGCGCAGCCGAGGCAAGCCGGGTCAGCAGCTCCTCGAGGACGTGGTCCCGCGCGTGGAGCTTGGCCCGGAACGCGCGGATGTCGGTGTGGAAGGTCTCCTGCCGGAGCGTGTCCCGGGCGGACTGCAGGATCTCCCGGAGGGTGTCAGCCTGTTCACGATCGATCTCGAGCTGCATGCCCCGAGGCGGTGCATCGCGCGTTCCCATCGGCGCGTGCGAAGCCCTCGCAGCCAACCTCGATCAGCCGGCGGTCGCGTCGCGCGCGCGGTCGCGCCGGAGCTCGCGGTCGATCGCGAGCATCCCGAGCGGCACCACGCTGAGCGCCATCACCTTCGCCGTGCGCCCACAGTGCCAGTCCGCGTCGGTCGCCGCGCGGATCAGCGCGACCACGAACGCCACGAACAGCACGCCGTGGACCATGCCGACCACGCGCACCATGCCAGGCATCCCGGCGGCGTACTTGAGGGGCATCGCGATCAGCAGCAGGACCAGGAGCGAGGCGCCCTCGACGAGCGACACCACGCGGAGATGACGGACCGGCGCGGACATCCGGACAGGCTACCGCACCAGGGCGCTCGACCCAGCCGGCGCGCCGCGCTACGTGTGGAGCATGCGTCACGCACTCACCGTGCTCGTGTTCGCCGCCTGCGGCTCGCCGCGCGAGCCAGGGCCGCAGCCTCGCCCGATCGCTCCGGGGCCCCGGCCCGCTGCCCCGACGGCGGACCGCCCCGTCGCCCCCGCCCCGGGCCTCCCGGTCGCCCCCGCCCGTGGCTGGCTCGTCGTCGCC
This sequence comes from Kofleriaceae bacterium, assembly GCA_964203225.1. Classification (GTDB taxonomy): domain Bacteria; phylum Myxococcota_A; class Polyangia; order Haliangiales; family Haliangiaceae; genus JABFXX01. Next base: position 69,457 of record CAXNMK010000016.1, on the reverse strand, counting down.
CCCACCGCGCCGCTCGGCAGCCTCGCGCTCGCGCTCGCGCCCACACCCGCCACGCCCGCCTCGCCGCTCGGGGAGGTCGCCGACAGCGTCCTCCCGGCGCGCGACGCCTCGAGCGTGGCCAGCGTCGGCGCCCTCGCGCCCGGCGCGCGCGTGTCCGTGCTCGGCATGGTCGGTGGCCCCGTCGCATACACCGCGGGGACGCGCGCGCAGGTGCCCTATGGCTGCGACGGCAACACGCTCGAGGTCACCCCGCTCGCGGGCCCTGCCCAGCCGCGCGGAGTCGCGTGGGTGCTGCCCGCGCCGCTGCCCGCGGGGTGGGCGCCGGCGGCGCTGGCGGTGACGTGGACGCGCCGCGAGCGCGCCCGCGTCGGGCTCCGGATCGGCGACCTCGATCTCGAGCTGGTCCGCACGGCGCCGCTGCGCGGCACGCTCACCCTCGCCCGCGCGGGCCGGGTGATCCACCGCGCCGCGTTCGAGCGGACGCTGATGGACGGCGCGCCGCCCGAGCTCGCGACCATCGATCTCACCGACCTGGGGGGCCCCGGCGTGCCACTGCCTGTGGGCGCGTGGACGCTCGCGCCGGGCGGGCCGGTGCTGCTCGCACTCGCGCTGCCCGGGTTCGAGGGGGTGACGCTGAGCGGGCTGCTCGTCCACGAGGCCGGCGCGGCGCCGGTGCCCGGGCTCGAGAAGTACCTGTACGGCTGCGCGTTCTGACGCGCGAGGCTCAGCGCTCGACGAGGCGGCGATCGCGGCTGTCCCAGCGCCACGCCGGTCCGTGCCCCGCGAGGTGGACGCCACCGCGCCAGGTGTCGATGCCACCCTCGGCGACCCGATCGAGCGCGCCGGCGAGCGCCTGGCGCCCGCGCGCGGTGATCGTCGCAGCGGCCTCACCCTCGATCAGCCCGGCGGCGGCGAGGCCGTGCAGCGTGGAGCGGAGGTAGGTGTCGGTCAGCGGGTAGCGCGGGTCGCTGGCGTGCGAGGCCGCGATCAGCGCCGCCGAACCGCCCTCCCCGCGTGCGATGGCGGCGAGTACCTGGCGCTCGGTGCGGGACATCCCGCTCGTCGGATCGGGGAACTCCTCGAGGTGGCGCTCGATCGCGCCGCCGAGGAACGGCAGCGCCTTGACCCGGCGCGCGAGGAACGGCAGCGCGCGCGGATCCGGCGCGGTCACCGCGATCCAGGTCGCGATCGCCTCGTCGACAGCGTCGCGCGACAGCGGCGCACGGCGCGGCCACAGCTCGGCGAGCTGGGCCGACGCGAGCTGGCCAAAGCCCATGAAGTTCGGCACCTCGGGGTGGCGATCGATCGACACGATCGTCAGCGTCGGCGGCAGCCCGCGCCGCGCGAGCCGGGCGAGCAGCCGGATCAGCGCGAGCTGGTCGAACAGGTCGTGCTCGAACCACAGGATCAGCTCCTCGGCGCCCGCGGCCTCGTCGGCCGAGGCGTCCCAGGTGGTGAGCTGCGCGGCCTGGTCTCCGAGCCCGCGGCTCGCCCAGTATGCGCCGCGCACGCGGGCATGCTCGGCATCGGTCACGGGCAGCAGCGGGCCCTGATCGAGGGCGTCGGGCCACACGCGGATCTCGCCGGGCAGGTCCGCGAGCGAGAGGGCGTCCGCGGTGGACTCGCCGTTACACAGGTGGACGATGCGCTCCATGCCTGGGGAGGTAGCAGCGCAGCCGCCGTCCCCGCAAGCGCTCCCGGTCACCCTCGCGCAGCGCGCGCGGGGAGGGCTCGCGGGGGGGGGCCCGGGCGCGGGGGCCCGGGGCGGGGTCAGACGGCCGCGAGCGGCGTGCGCACGTCGGCGACCGCCTCGGCCGCCTCGACGGCCGCCAGCTCGGCGTCCATCGTGCCCTCGAGCATGTGCATCCACATCTTGAGGTCGCCGCGCAGCGACCACGCCGCGAACTTCGCGCTGCCGAACGTGGCCGGCCGGTTGTTCTCGAACACGAAGTGCCCGATCCACGCCATGCCGTAGCCGGCGACCGGCGCCAGCAGCAGCGCGCTCGGGTTGAGCGGCGAGATCGCGACGCACCCGATCGCGATCGACGTCCCCACGAAATGAAGGCGGCGCGACGTGGGGTGCTTGTGCTGCGAGACGTAGTAAGGCCAGAACTCTTCGAACGTCTGCGGCTGCTTGGTCATCCGGCGACTGTTACCCAGCCGCACGGACCGTGTCGATCGCAAACTCGCGCCACCACCGCGGCGAGGTGCGCCACCACCGCGCCCCGCACGCCTGCGGTACCGTGGCCGCCCGATGAAGTGGTTCGCCCTCGCCGCGCTGCTGACCACCGCCTGCGGCGACAACCTCGCGCTGCCCACGGTGGCGCTCGACGAGCTCGACGCAAGCGCCACGCGCGCCGCGTGCGCTCGCCACGTACGCTGCGGGCTGTTCGACGACGACGCCACCTGCGAGGTCTTCTTCCGCCCCCCGTGGCGCGGCACCCGGCTCGCCGCGATCGCCGCCGGCCAGGTTCGCTACGATGGCGTCGCCGCCGCGCGCTGCCATGCGGCGCTCGCGCAGGTCGGCTGCGATGCGACCGCGCAGGATGCCCGCACCCTCCCCGCGGCGTGTGCGCGCGTGTTCGCCGGCACGGTGCCGACCGGCGGCCGCTGCACCCTCGACGAGGCGTGTGTGTCCGGCGCGTGTGACGCCCCGGCGTGCGCCCCCTCGACCTGCTGCGAGGGCGTGTGCGAGGAGCGCGTCACCGCGCTGCCGCTCGGCGCGGCGTGTGACGCCACCCACCTGTGCGAGGACGACGCCACCTGCGGTGAGGCCGGGCGGTGCCTGCCGCGTGTGCTCGCGGGCGAGCCGTGCCGCGCCGAGGCCGCGTGTGCGTTCGGCCTGGCGTGCATCGGCGCCACCGAGCTGCAGGCCGGCACCTGCCGCCCGCTGCCGGTGACCGGAGAGGCGTGCCCGTACCAGCGGTGCGCCGAGGTGGGCGCGACCTGCGCGGGGGGCGCGTGCACGCCGCTCGGCCTCATCGGGGCGCCGTGCGCGAGCAGCGCGGCGTGCTCGCCGTTCCTGTCCTGCGATCGAGCGGCCAGCGCGTGCACCGACCTGCCCGGGCTCGGCGCGAGCTGCGCCGGCCCGGGGCGGTGCGCGGGCGAGGCGTGGTGTGATGGCACCACGTGCCAGGCGCCGCTCGAGAGGGGCGCGCCGTGCGCGGCGGACAACGAGTGCGCGACCGAGGACGAGTGCGCCGAGGGCCCGGTGTTCGACGCGTGTGTCGCCCGCGCCGTGTGCCCGTGAATCAGGGCCGGTGAATCACGGCGCGACGACCTGGAAGCTCGGGTTCGAGCCCCCGAGGTTCGGACCGGGCGCGTGGCAGTACCAGGTGATCGTGCCGGTCGTGCCCATCACTTCGCGCTCGTAGGCCGTGTTCGGGGCGTGGCCCGGATCGCCCTCGTGCGGCACGTTGTTGGCGTTGCCATCGACGTGGATCGTGATGTTGTCGGCAGTGAACTTGTTGACGAACCGCACCTTGGTGCCGGCGACCACCTGCAGCGGCGTCGCCGGCGGGTAGACGCACTGGCCGGCGTTCTCGGTCACGGTGACCGACACCTGGTTGAGCGCGGTGACCGCCGAGGTCAGCGTCTGCGTACCGAGGCTGCTGACGGCGTCGATCTTGACCGTGCCGGTCAGTCCGCCGTTGCGCGTGGGAACCTGGAGCGTCGCGACGACGACGGCCGAGCCGTTCGCGGCGACGGTCACCGTGGGCTGGTCGAGGCCGACCGTCCAGCCCGGGAGCGCCGCGCCCGCGCCGTCGACCACGGTCGCGGCCAGCGTCACCGCGCCGGCGAACCCGCCGGCGCCGGCCAGCGTCACGGTGATCATCGTGCTCGTGCCGAGCTCGGTCATCACCGTCGGCTGGTCGACGATGACGTCGAGCCGGGGCACCGCAGCCGGGGCATCGACCTCGATGCCGGCATCCGGTCCGCCGCCGATGCCGATGCCGGGGTCACCGACCTCGCATCCCGTGAGCAATGACAGACCGAGCAGTGCAGAGACCAGCGTGCTGCGCATGTGGTGCAAGTCTACAAGGCACGTGCCGCTCGTAACCAGCTGATCGCACTCGCCGTCAGCGGCTGGTTCTGGGGGGGCAGACTCCACCTGGTGTCCGCGCACCCCAGCGAGATCGCTGCGCGATCGGCCCGTCCAGGATCAGCTGCGCTTGCCCGTGAGCTTGTCGAACAGCGCCTTGGCCTGGCCGGCGACGCTGCCGAGCACGGTCGCCAGGCCCTTGCCGCCGGCGCCGCCCTTCGAGAATCGTGCGCCAAGGAAGTACAGCGCCGCCGACCACGCCAGGACCAGCGCGTACACCGCGATCGTCAGGCCGGGGACGAACGCGGCCGCGATCAGCGCGCCGAGGGTCACCACCGCGGCGATCACCCCGGCCTGGAGGCCGAGGTACCAGGCGGTGAGGACACCAACGATCAGGGCAGCCAGCATGTTCGCAGGCTAGCACACGGCCCGGGGGCGGCCGATCGGGAGGCGCGGGTCAGTCCAGGCGCTCGCGGCACGGAAACTCGCACGACTTGCGGTGCGTGCAGTCGTACGCGCAGCCCGCGGCGAGCGCGAACAGGGCGAGCACCTCGTCGGCGGCGCCCTCGGGGACCGCGCGACGTGCGGCGCGGGTGGCCACGATCAGCGACGCGCCATCACTGGCGTACGGCGTGGCGATGAAGCCGAGCCGGAACAGCGTGTCGCGTACGATCCGGTGCGGCGTGACGGTGAAGTCCGCGAGGTCGTCGTAGCGGATCACGCCGAGCTTCGCGAGCATGTCCATGATCCAGAACAGTTCGGTGCGGAACAGCCCGCGCCCGAGGGCGCTGTCGAGCGAGGCAAACGCCTCGGCGGCCGACGCGCGACCCTCGAGCTGCGACGCCAGCTCCGGCACCTCGGCGCAGCGGCGGGCGGCGAGCGACGCCAGCATCAGCGCGCGCGCGTCGACCTGCGCCGGCAGGTTCTCCGGCACGGTGCCCTGGTAGAGGTCCCCGAGGACGCCGGCCTGGTCGAGCGCGCCGTACGACGCGATCACCGCGGCGCGATCCCGATCGAGGCGGAACGCGAGCGCGGCCGCGACGGCGATCCGGTAGACGACCTCGTCGGCGCCCTCGATCCACGCCTCGGCCTCGATGCCGAAGTCCGAGGGCTGGTACATCACCGACGTCGTCGGCACCTCCGCCTTCCACGCCGCGATCCGGGATGAGGTCTCCGCGAGCACGTCGTCGGCGAGGCCCTGCGCGAACCGCGACAGCGGCACCGGCCGCTCGCGCCCGCGCGGGCTCGGCACGCCTTCGACGGACAGGTGGCGCAGCGGCGCCGGCAGCGGCGAGCCCGCCGGCGCGGCGGCGGTGACCTGGGTCGAGGTGTCGGCGCCGGCGATCTCGGTCGGCGCGCCCGTGGCGGCGCCGTCGTCCTCACTGGTCGACGGGATCACGGGCTCGAGGTCGGGCTTGTCCTCCTGGAGGAATTCGTCGACGTCGAACGCCTGCGCGAGCTGGACGTATCGCTCGGCGCGCGGGCCGGGCGACATCGCGATGCCGATCGTGCGCAGCAGGCCGGTGGCCAGCGCGATCTGGAGCCAGGTCTCGAGCGCCGGGCGCGACGGCAGCGCGCCCTTGAACGCCGACGTCCCGAGCGTCTTGTAGATCTCGTCCTTGTGGTACGCGCGCTGATGGACCAGATCGAGGATGGTCTTGCCGAGCAGCGGGTTCTGGTGCCACAGGCGATCGAGCACTGCCTCGGCGACCGCATCCTCGGCGCTCGCGGCGGCGAGCGTCTGCATGAACATCGACGGCATCACCGTCGCACCGCCGACGCCGAGGAACCGCAGGAGCACGATCGGCCGCTCGCGGTCCCACAGCTTGGCCGCGCGCACGCGCATGCGAAACTCGCGGAACGACTCGCCCTTCGCCGGTAGCTCCTTGCACACGCGCTGCAGCGCCACCAGCGCACCGCGGGCATCCTGGCCGATGGGAGGGAACTCGACGACCTGGGGCATCGCGCGCGAGCATACCGCAGGCGCGCGCCGCGCTCGCGCCGCGGTGCCACCGACGTCTACTCCACGGGGCTCCGCCCCGCCCTCCGCGGCGAGCCGCGCAGGGTTCCCACCCCGATCTCGAGACGGTTTCACCGTCTCTCCGGTCCACGGGGCTCCGCCCCGCCCTCCGCGGCGAGCCGCGCAGGGTTCCCACCCAGGTCTCGAGACGGTTTCACCGCCTCTCCGGTCCGGGAATTCCCTGGCCGGGTCAGGTCGGCAGGGGCCGGGTCCACGCGAGGTGGTGGTCGTCGAACGCGTGGCGCCAGTCGCCGCCCCACTCCCAGCCGAGCTCGTCGAGCGCGGCGACCGCCGGCCCGGGACGGACGAACATGCCGGGCCGCACGTCGGTGCGATCGGCGAACGCGCGCCCGGCCTCGGGCACGATCCGGTCGGGCCGCCGCCACGGGTTCTCGATCGGGTTTAGATCGATCGCACGACCGAGCGCATGCTGCGACAGCAGCTGCGTGCCCGCGATCACCCGGAAGTTGAACGCGCTCGAGTTGTCGGCCGCCATGGAGGCCTCGTCGGAGGCGCCGAAGTCGTCGACGAGCCGGACCTGGCGGAGCGGGAACCCGAGCGTCCACAGCCGGGACAGGAGCGCGACGGTACGGCCGGCGAGCTCGATGGCGACCACGAATTCCCCGCGCGCGGCGGTACCGTCGAACGTGACGTGGTCGACGAGGACGTACGCGAGCGCGTCCCACCGCGGGCAGCGCGGATCGGCTCCGTGCCACGAGTTGCCCTCCATGCGGGCGCGCACCGCCGCCGGGATCGCGGGTCGAGATGCGAAGACCGCGCGCGGCGGCGCGACCAGCGCGCCCACGTCAGCGCGGTCCCGCGCCGCTGCCCGAGGCGCCCGCCGGCACCACCGGGGCCGGCGCCGCCGGGGCGGCCGCACCCGCGGGCGCCTCCTTGGGCAACCGCGCGAGGGTGGCAGAGCGCCGCATCGCGAACGTCGCGAGGGTCGACTGCGGGTGCGCGGTGGCGAACCGATCGTACTCGCCGCGCGCGAGCGCGTACTGGCCGGTGCGATCGAGCGCCGACGCGAGATGGAACCGCGCGTCCTCCTGGTCGACGTTCGAGGCGATCGCGGCGCGCAGGTGGGTGATCGCCTTGGGCAGGTCGTTCTGCTTGGCGTAGGCGACGCCGAGGAAGTACCGCAGCGAGGCCGCGCGCGCGCCGGTGGGCTCGCTGACGAGGACCGCCTCGAGCGGCCCGATCACCTCGGCGTGGCGCCCGGCCTTGAACGAGCGCGCGGCGGCCTCGAGCGCGGCGGCCGGTGCCGGCACCGGGCCGAGCAGCCGGCCGCCGGCGAGCACGGCGCGCTCGGTGCGCGACAGCGGCATGGCGGCGGCCCCGGTGATCTGCGCCGCGGCCTCGTCGCGCTTGCCGGCGGCGAGGAGCTCGTAGATCGCGAACGCGCCGGCGTCGGCCTGCTCACGCGCGCTCTGCTGCTGCGCCAGCGTGTCCGCGCTCCGGACGGCCAGGTCGCGCTCGTGCGCGATGCGGGCGCGGGCCTCGACCAGCTCCGTGGCGCGCGTGCGGTACAGCAGGAACGCGCCGGCCCCGACCAGCAGCGTGAAGATCACGTAGGCGGTGAACGAGTTGAGGTTGGCCCACCGCGAGCGCGCCCGCTGCTCGCTGACGAGCGCCCCGATCGACTCGGCGAGCTGGGTGACCTGCTGCTGGGTCTTGCGGCCGGCGCTGATCTGCTCGTCCATGCGGCGCCGCAGGGCCTCCAGGAGCGCCCAGCCCTCGTCATCAGCGTGGGCCGACGCCGCCACGGCCTCCTCGGCGGGTGCGGCGGCCCCCTCCGGGCTGGGCTTGACAGCGACGCTCATCGACAGCGCTGTCATCCCCCGGCAGACCGCGTAAATCAAGCCGGTAGCTCGCGTTGAGCCTGCGGGTCCCTGCTGGTACAGTTCCCCGGCCCAGGCCACGTGCGCAGCACACCTCCCCTGGGCGTGAGGTTCCCCGCTCCATGACCCTGCTCTACGACTGGCTCAAGAAGGCCGCGAAGGCTCAGGGAAACAACAAGGCCGTCGTCTACCGGGACAACTACCTGTCCTGGCGAGGACTTCTGCACCGCGTGGACCGCCGGGCCCAGGAGTTCAAGAGCATGGGCATCAAGGAAGGGGCCTGGGTCGGGCTGATGCTCGGCAACGTCCCCGACTTCGTGATCCTCGCGCTCGCGCTGTCCAAGCTCGATGCCGCGATCGTGCCCATCGACCCCACCACCGGTGGCCGCGAGCTCGAGCTGATCCTCGCCGCCGCGCCGCTGCGCGCGCTCGTCACCCGTCCGCGCGGCAGCGAGGGCAGCATCTCCGCGAATGGCACCAGCGCGCCGGTCCCGCCGAGCACCCTGCCCCGCGCCCGCGTCGCCCGGACCACCGCGCCGCCGCCGCGCGACCACCTGCCGAACCAGGTCCCGGCCACGGACGCCGCCGAGGTCCGCCGCCGGCTCCAGGGCACGCTGCTGACCTGCAGCGTCTACAAGCGCAACTCACCCGAGCACGGGGTCGAACCGATCGCCGTGCTGTTCACCTCGGACTCGCTCGGTGACCCGAAGGGCCTGCTCCGCACCGACAAGAACACGCTCGCCGCCGTCGACCATGCGATCACCGCGCTGTCGCTGACGGACAAGACGCGGGTGCTGGTCTCGGTGCCGCTGTTCCACGCGTATGGCTGGGACCTCGGGTTCCTGCCCACGCTCAAGCTCGGAGCGACGATGTTCCTCGAGGAGGAGATCTCCGCGCGGCGGATCGGCAAGCTCCTGCGCGATCACGAGATCGACGTCCTGCCGGGCACGCCCTCGATGTACGCTGAGCTGTCGAAGCTGCCCACGGCCAAGAAGCTCGAGGTCAAGGGGCCGCGGTTCCTCGCCGCTGGCTCGCGCCTCGATCAGACCGTCGCCGACGAGTTCCTCGACAAGTACGGCGTCCGGATCATGTCCTGCTACCACTCGACGGAGGCCGCCACGGTCACCCTCGACGACAGCGGCAAGTACCCGACCACCGTGGGCAAGGCGATCGAGGGCGTCGAGGTTCGCGTCACCGGCCCCGATGGCACCGCGATCAAGCCCACCGCCGCGGCCAAGGAGGGCCTGATCTGGGTCAAGAGCAAGACGCTCTCGCCCAAGGCGATTGGCCCGTTCGACGACGAGAAGCCGCCCACCTCCGCGCGCGCGTCCGGCATGGTCGCGATCGGCGCGATCGACAAGCGGGGCTGGCTGCGCACCGGCGACCTCGGCAAGCTCGACAAGAACAGCCGCCTCCAGCTCACGGGCCGCGAGGACGACGTGGTCAAGGTCGACGGCAAGCGCGTGGCCCTCGGCGAGGTCGAGGGCTGTCTCGAGTCGTTCCCCAAGATCAAGGCCGCGCAGGCGACCGTGGTCACCGACCCGATGTCCGGCGCGATGGTGGTCGCCCGCGTGGTGACCAAGTCCAAGTCGACCGCCGAGGAGATCATCGACCACTGCGCGCGCAACCTCGCGCCCTACAAGGTCCCTCGCCGCATCGAGTTCTGCGACGCGATCTGATACCCGGGGACGTTCCCGTCCCCGTTTAGTTAATCACGACGAGCTCACCGGCGTCGTGGCCGCAGAACCGGGCGTTGAGATCGTACTTGGTCGCGCACACCGGGCAGATCCGGGCGACCACGCCGGCCGGCTCGGTCGTGCGGGCGCGGCTGCGCGGGCGCGTGGCGTTGTAGACCGGGAACGGCACCAGTTCGTTGCCGTCGTGCGGACAGCTGCGCAGGCCGGGCTCGTACGCGCGGCGACACGCCATGCAGACCAGGCCCGCGCTGCGGGACAGCGCCTTGGACGGCGCGCCGCCCACGCCGAGCATGTGCTCGGGCAGGACCAGCCGCCGGGCGTCGCGCGTGCAGTAGGTGAGCCCGTGGTACTCGGTGCGGCAGGTCGGGCACACCATCGCGCTCGACGTCGCGACGGCGAGCCCGGCACCACCGCCGCCCCGCGCAATCGACGGCCGCGGAGCACGAGGGCGCGGCACGGCCGGCAGTACCGGCGGCGATGGCGCGGCGGGGCCGGCGCCCGCGGGCGCTTCAGCGGCTGGTCGACCGCGTCGACGCAGCACGAGGATGATCGCGATCAGGCCGGCGATCACGAGCGCGAGCAGGCCGACGACAGCGAACATCAGCGCCGTCGAGGAGATCGCCGCGAGCGGCGCCCCGACTGCGAGCAGTTCGGTCGAGGGGGAGAATCCGGACATCGACGGGACCTGTTGTGTCCGAGGCTAGCAACCACCCCCGGACGGGTCAACGCGGAAATCCGTTCACACCGACGACGCAGTGCTTCCACGCGCACGAGGGGCAGGGTACTTACCGGCCGTGCCCGAGCTGGTGATCGGCGGCCGCCGCGCCGGAGTGCCCCGCCCCTGGCGCGCCGGGCTGATCGCGCTCGCGATGGTCGGCGTCGTTCTGATCGTGGCATGGTTCATCTACCGGCGCTCCGTCGCCTACGACGTGCCCACCGGCGCGGCGACCGGCGCGCTCGAGATCTCCCAGGGTGCCCCGGGGGCGCCTCCCACGCTGGTGTTCGCCGGTTCGTCGCTGACATGGGCAGGGGGCATCCCGGTCCTGCGCATCACCGGGGAGGCCCACGCCCATGGCGTCGCCCACGGACGGCTGCTCGGCGCGCGCCTCCTCGACGTCGTGCGCGGCACCGCCCCGTCGATCGAGCACACCGTGCCCGCCGCGGGCTGGCTCGGCGGGCCCACGCACGCGATGCGCCTGGCGTGGCGGTGGCGGTTCATCGACGACGGCCTGACGGAGGCCGATCGGCGGGTGGTCGCCGGCATGACGCGCGGCGCCGCAGCGAGTGGTGCGCACGTCGCCTACGAGGATCTCGTCCGGGATCAGGCCGTGCTCGATGTCGGCGTGCCATCGCCGCGCACCGACGAAGCCGAGCACAAGTGCATCGCGCACAGCCTGACCGTGATCGCGCGGCAGACCCAGGCGCCCGCGCGGGTGTGGATCGCGCGCTCGTTCGCCCTGCCCGGCCTCGACGACGGCGGCGACGCGGCGGGGCCCGTGCTGACGATCTCGCACACTCCCGAGAAGCTCGCGTGGGCGAGCGTCGGCTGGCCGGGCGCGGCGGGCGTGGTCACCGGCGTCAACGCCCACGGCATCGCCGTGTTCGTGAACCCCGCGCGCACCGGCGACGTCCGCGCCACGCGGACCGCCCGCCCGGTCACGCTGCTCGCGCGCACCGTGCTCGAGCAGGCGACCACCCTCGACGAAGCCATCAAGCTGATCGAGACCACGGCCACCCTGGGCGCCGCGGTGATCGTCCTCGTCGACGGCACCACCGGCACCTGGGTGCAGGTCGAGCGCACGCCGACCAAGGCGATCACCGAGCGGTTTCCAAAGGCCACGGTGGTCGGCGACGTGCTCACCACCAACGCCCTCGCCAGCGATCCGGAGAACGATCGCGCGCGCCGCATGCTGCCGACCGGGGCGCGGGTCGAGCGCGCGACCAAGCTCGTGCGCGCGCCGCTCGCCGACGTGGCGACGCTCGCGCAGGTGTTGCGCGATCAGCGCGCCGTCGACGAGGCGCCCCGCCCGATGGGGCACCGCGGCGTGATCGACGACGGGCGCGCCGTGCACACCGTGATCCTCGACCCTGCGTCCCTCCAGCTGTGGATCGCCGATCCTCGTGCCAGCGGCCGGATGCGCGCTTTCGACCTCCGCTACGAGCTGCGCGGCGAGGGGGATCGCCCGAGCCCGGCCGCCGACATCCCCGCCGATGCGACCAGCGACCCCGACCGGCTCGCCAACCTCGCCGAGGCACGGGCGCTGCTGCGCGACGCCCGGGGCGCGCTCCGGGCGGGCGACCTCGCGCGGGCCGCCGAGGCGTGTGGACGCGCGCGCGTGCGTGCGCCGGGCCTGCCCGAGGCGCTCGAGCTCGAGGCCGTGATCGCGCTCGCCCGCGGCGATCAGGCGCGTGCGCGCGCGGCGTACGAGACATGGCTCGAGGGCAGCCCCGACGATCCGAAGGGCGAGGAGCGCGCGCGCTCCCTGCTCGCACGCTGACCGCCGCGCACTCACCGCCCCCCGGGCGGCCGCGTCAGCGGTACTTGAGGAAGTACGCGAGCACGGCGCCGCCGGCGGCACCGAGCACCACCAGCGCCACCACGAGCCACACCCACTTCGACGACGACGGGGCTGCGGCGGGCAGCGAGGACGCCGGCGCGAGCGCGCCGGGCGTGAGACCGGGGTTGGTGCCACCCGGGTGCGGCGCGAGGCCGTGGGCACCCTGCGGTACCGCGGGGCTCGGGCCAGGGCCCGGATGCTGGTAGTCGCCACCGGTCTGGTAGCCCAGCGGGCCGCCGTTGCTGCCGTGCGGCACCGGCGTCATCCCGTGCGGCACCGGCATCATCCCGTGGCTGCTCTGGCCGCTCGTCATCGCCGGCGGCGGCAGGTAGCCGCCCGCGTCGCTGCGCCGGGTCTCCGCCAGCTCGGCCATCGACGGACGGACGCTGCCGCCGGCGGCGACCGCCGCGAGGTCGGCGGTGGTCTGCGTGATCACGTCCTGCAACTCGGTGGCGAGCGCGGTGACGTCCGCGAACCGGTTGTTTTTGTCCTTCTCGAGGCAGCGCAGGATCGCTCGATCCGCGGCGGGCGGCAGGCTGGTCTTGGGGTTGGCCTGCGACGGGGGCGGCGGCGTCTGCTTGAGCTGCGCCGTGATCAGGCCGGCCGGACCCTTCGCGTCGGGAAACGGCAGCCGACCGGTGATCATCTCGTACGCGACCACGCCGAGCGCGTAGACATCGCTGCGGCCGTCGAGCGCCTTGCCCATCAGTTGCTCGGGCGACATGTACTCGAGCGTTCCGAGCGTCTGGCCGGTCGCGGTGAGCTGCGGCGACGCCGGATCGATCGACTCGCCGCGCATCACCTTGGCGATGCCGAAGTCCAGGATCTTCACGAACTCAGGATTGCCAGGGCGGCTCTCGAGGTAGATGTTCTCGGGCTTGAGGTCGCGGTGGACGATACCCTGGGCGTGCGCCTCGGCGAGCGAGCTGCACATCTCCGTGAGGATCTTGAACACGCGCTTCCACTCGAGCGGCGCCTCGTCGTGGAAGAGCTGGTGGAGGCTCTTGCCCTCGAGGAGCTCCATCGCGATGTAGAGCGTGCCGTCGGGAGTCTGGTCGAAGTCGTAGGTCGTGATCGTGTGGGCGTCGCGCAGGTTGCACAGCACCATGCCCTCACGCCGGAACCGCGCGACCAGGTTCTCGTCCTTGGTCATCTCCGGGTGGAGGAGCTTGAGCGCAACCTTGCGACCGGTCGCGAGTTGCACGCCGCGGTACACCGCGCCGAACCCGCCCTCACCGATCTTCGACTCGACCTTGAACCGGTTGTTGAGCACCTGGTTCAGGTAGATCTCGTCACCCTTGGCGCGCGCCTTCTGGATCGGGCGCTTGGGCGGTGCCGAGCTGCCCTGTGCGGAGCGACCGACCTGAACGTTCAGCGGTGCGGGTGCCTGGGGTCGGATCACCGGCTGCTTGGCGGGCACTCCCTGCGCGCCTGCGAGGAGCCGGTAACCGCACACGCCGCAGAACCGAGCGTTCGGCTCGAGCGATGAGTTGCACGACGGGCAGTTCATCCAGGCCGAATGTTCGCAGAAGTCGCGGACCTGCGCACGCCCGTTTCCCCGAAATCGCGGGGAGGAAGTGCACGCTGAGGGCCTGCTAGCAGCGTCCCATCAGGAGCAGCGCCAGCGCGAGGCTGAGGCCCCCGGCGATCCCCGGGATCACCCCGCGGGGGCGGCGCCGGACCACCCGCGGGGGCCGCAGACGACCGATCGCCGCGGCGTCCCCGACGAACAGCCGGACCCTGGGCCCGCCCGGCCCGAACTCGATGCTGACCGGGACCAGCGGGACCACCGCCGCCTCGGTGATCCGGTGGCCCTCGACGTAGGTGCCGTTCGAGCTGCCGAGATCGACCAGCACGAACCCGGCGCCGGAGGGCAGCACGCGGAGCTCGGCGTGGCGCGAGCTGGCGTCGATGTCGCGGTGGGCGTCGAACGAGACCTCGCACTCCGGATGGCGGCCAAAGCGGATCCGTTGCCCGGCCGGGAGCTCCTGCCGCTGGCCCCGCCGGCTACCGGCGACGTGGTCGATCACGACCCGCACACCGCGATGGTATCACCCGGCGCCGATCCACCAGGCAATCGCGGCAACGACCACCACCACCGGGGCCAACCACCACGACGCGGGCCCGGCCCGCAGGCGGTGCCGCGCCGGGCCCGCCACATCCGTGGGCGGCGGCTCCACCGGGGGGAGCTCGATGCCGATCGTGGACCGCATCACGGCGTGCTGGCCGGTCACCGGGATCGACGACGGGATCGCGGGTGTGGCGATCCCGATCCGGGCGGCGAGCCGGCGCGCGACGTACGACTCCGAGGTCATCGCGGGATCACCCTCCTTCTGCGGGTCGAACTCGCGGAATGTCGGCAGGTCGTCGTCGTCGATCGGCGGGACCAGGCGCGCGCCGCGTACCTCGCACACGATCGCCGTGATGTTGTCCGAGCCACCGGCGGCGCGCGCCGCGGCGATCAGCAGCTGGGCCGCCCGCACCACCGTGTGCGGCTCGGACAGCAGCAGCGCGAGCGCGGGGTCTCCAACGAGCCCGTGCAGCCCGTCGCTGCACAGCAGCACGCGATCGCCGGCGCGCAGCGAGATGATCGACAGCGACGGCTCGACGTCGTCGTTGACGCCAAGCGCCTGCAGGATCGCCCCGCCCGCGCTTGCCGCCACGCCGGCGCTGTGACCGGCCGCCATCAGCGCCGAGGTCAGCGACTGATCGCGCGTGACCTGCACGAGCGCGCCCGCGCGCAGGATGTACGCCCGCGAATCCCCGACGGTGGCGATCACCAGCCGGTCGTTGACGATGCCCGCGGCCGACAGCGTGGTCCCCATGCCGCGGAGCGCCGACTCGCGCCGGCCGAGGGAGTGGACGTCGTGGTTGGCCACGCGTGCGGCGCGCCGCAGCAGCCGCGCGAACACCTCGGGATCGCGCACCGACGGCACGTTCTTCATCTCGCGCCACAGCACCTGCGCCGCGAGCTCGGAAGCGACCTCGCCGCCCTCGACGCCGCCCATGCCGTCGCACACCACCAGCAGCGGCCCGCGATCGCCCTCGCCCGCCCACTCCTCGGCGACCGCCGGCAGCTCGCGGCGGTGGCGGCCATCGAGATCGCCGACGAGGAGGTAGTCCTCGTTGTGCTCGCGGACCCGCCCGATGTCGGTGGCGGCGGCGAGCGTGAACGCGAGCGGGGGCCGGGGCCCGACCGCGCCGCTGTCCGCGGGCACGGCCACGTCCGCGATCGCCGGCCCCCGCGCCGTCACCGCAGCTCGATCCGCAGCAGCTGGTCGCCCATGCGTACGTGGTCGCCGTGCTTGACTGCCGAAGGTCCGGTGATCCGCACGAACGTGCCGTTCGAGCTGCCGAGGTCCGTGATCTGGGCGCGCTTGCCGTCCCACGTCACGGCCGCGTGGCGGCGCGACATGAACGCGTCGTCGCGGAACACGACGTCGCCCTCCTCGCGGCCGATGACGACCTCGTCGCCGACCAGGTGCCGAACGTCGCGGTGCCCGCCCGACGGCACGACCTGCATCAGCCGGCCCCACGGCTCGCGCGGCGGCGAGCCGAACAGCGCCACGCCGTGCCGGATCAGCGGCTGGATCTTGGTTTCCTCGGCGGTGACCCGCTCGTAGCGCAGCACCTCGCGGCCGACGAGCACCGTCATCCCGTCGACGAGTTCGACCGAGCCGTCGGTCTTGCGGAACACGCCGTTGAGCGTGTCGAGGGCGAGCAGCCGGACCAGGCCGCTGGGGTCGCGCTCGAATCGCGCGTGCTGGCGCGCGAGGAACCGATCGTCGTCGAACGCGATGTCCGCGCCCGTGCGCCCGACCACTGCGTACTCGCCGGCCAGCGGGTAGCGCTGGCCATCAGCGCCATCGCGGTTGACCAGCACCGCGGTGCCCCACGCGGGGCCCGCCGCCGCAGTGCCACCCGGCAGGGACGCGAGCGGCAGCGCCGGCGAGCTCGGGAGCACGCCCGGCGGCGGCCCCGCGGACAGCCCGCGCAGCCCCTCGGCGGCGAGTGTCGCCCCCCGAGCGTCGATGTCGAGGGCGCCGAGCCCGATGCCAGGCGCCGACGACGGCCGGATCACCGGTCCCGCGACCTGCGAGGGCGAGCGTGGCCGCGCCGCCGAGGTCCCCGGATCGGTGGGCTGAAGGGCCTGCCTGTGGAGGCCGCACTGCTGGCAGTACGCGAACCCGGGCTGCATCGAGATCCCGCAGCGCGGGCACGTGATCGTCCCGCCACCCGGCGCGGCCGCCACGATCGGTGGCGCGCCGGGCGGCGGCGGCAGCGGCCCGCCGCGCGCCATCATCGGCACCCCGCCGAGGGGCGGCATCATCGGCACCCCGCCGGGGGGCGGCATCATCGGCACCCCGTGAGGGCCACCCAGCGGCAGCGGGCCGCCGAGTGGCATTGGCCCACCCGGCGCGGTCGGCAGGTACGCCCCCGACGCGCCCGGTCCGAACGCCGCCCCGCAGCTGCGGCAGAACTTCATCCCCGGCGGGTTCTCGCCTCGGCACAGCCCACAGATCACGGGCAACCCGGCTGCCCCTGGCGAAGTCTGGCCGGATGCCGCCGGCGGCGCGAGCGAGCTGCCACAGTTGAGGCAGAACAACGATCCTGCCGGGCTATCGTGCCCGCACATCGAACAGCGCATCGGACCCCTGACGTTGAACCCGCCCAATCTTCTCAGCAAGATCTGCTCACGGGAATGGCCGGTGGGCGGTTTGCAACGAACAGGGCGACTTGCTAAGACCGGTCCCGCTCGTGACGCATAACCTTGCAACTCGGCTCGCGATCCTGGCAGCGCTGACCGCCGGGGCCACCGCCACCGCGTGTGTGGACTCCGCCGTGCGGACCGCGCCCTACCGCGTGCGCCCCGACGCGGCCGAGCCCGGGACCCTCGCGGGCCCGTTCACCGGGCGCGTCGTGGATGCCACCACCCGGTCTGCGGTCGCGGGCGCGCTGTTCTACGCCACCTGGACGCTCGAGCGTGGCACTGGCCTGCCCGAACCCGCCGGCGCCAGGGAGTTCGTCGGCTCGACCGACGCTGCCGGCGTCTACCGCGTGCCGGTGCTCGGGACGCTGCCCCACGGCGTGCGCGTCACCGAGTTCAACCTGCTGGTCTACAAGCGCGGGTTCGTCGCGTACCGCAGCGACCGCCGGTTCGCCGATCTCGGCCTCCGGCTGGACTTCGCACAGCGCGAGAACCAGGTCCTCCTCGAGCGCTGGCGCGCGGATCTGTCCCACGCCCGCCACCTGCGATTCGTCGGCGGGGGCACCGCCGTCGCCGCCCTCACGCAGTGGGAGCTCGCCGATGCGAGCGCCGAGCTCGATGGCACCAAGGGCGCGAGCGACCTCCGCCCCGGCCGCGGCGTCGGGCAGTACGTCGTCGCCGCGCAGCTGCTGAGCGAGGCCGACATCAAGGCACGCACGCGCTACGATGGCGGGTTCGAGACCGGCCCGCTGTCCGACGAGCCCGACACCGCGACGTACTCGTCGCAGCACTTCAAGGCGCTCGGCCGGCCGGAGACGTGGGACGTCGCGGTACGGCTGTGGCGCCTCGAGCCCGGCAAGGCCCAGGAGCGCTACGACGAGCTGCTCGGGCAGCTCCCCGGCATCACCGAGCGGGACGCGCTCGCGAGCCGCTCGTTCACCGCCACCGAGGAGGACATCCGCGGCGTCGGGTTCCTCGACGCGCCGCGCGGCGTGGTCGTGCTCGTGACGTGCGGCTCCAACCAGTGCGCCGCGATCGAGGACGCCGAGTTCCTCGCGACCACCGTCTACACGCGCCTCAAGGCCCTGCTGCCGACGACCGGAGTGACCCCGTGAAGCGCCTCGCTGCCTTCCTCGCGACCCTCGCCCTCCTGCCGGCGACCGCGCGTGCGTGGGAGCCTGCCACCACCCACGCCGGCCTCGCCGAGCAGGCCGCCCTGACCTCGCGCCTCCACCGGCGCCTGGTGTCGCTCGGGTTCGGCGGCGGCCTGTTCGAGCCACTCACGATCCCGCCGGCCGACGCGCCCGCCCTGACGGCGGCGCTCCGGCTGCTGTCGCCGAGCCACGGGGCCGTCCCCGACATGCGTGGCCGCCAGGTCGCGCTCGCGTGGCTGACCGCCGGGGCGGCGCTCGCCGACGTCCCGAGCCGCCACGGCGCGAATCACTTCTTCGATCCGACCACCGGCGTGGGCTGGCGCGCCCCCGATCGCGGCGTCCTCCGCGGCCTCGCCGACGATGTGCGCGAGGCGCTCGGGCGCGCGGCGCTTCCGGCCACGGGCGTGCCCGCGCCGGACTGGGTCACGTCGAAGGACAACCCGCTGGGCCTCGCGGCGTTCCACGACCAGTACGTCAAGGCGGTCAGTGCGCGGACGCCAGGCGAGCGAGCGCGGCACATGGCGGCGGCGCTGACCGCGGCCGGCGCGATCCTCCACACGCTCGGTGACCTCGGCGTCCCGTCGCGCGTGCGCAGCGACATGGCCGCCCACCTCGAGCCGCTGGGTGGCGGCCCCGACGACCTCGGCTCGCGGTTCGAGCGGATCGCGGCCCTCGCCCATGGCCGCCTCGGCGTGCCCGCGCCCACCCGCGTGGTCACCCGCCCGACCGTGCGCGCGTTCTTCACCGCCCCGGACGGCGGCGGTCTGGCCGACGTGATCGCGCGCTCGTACTTCTCCCCGCACACGCTGCCCGGCACGAGCCGCGTCGGCGGCGAGGCCCCCCCGCCGCTCGCCCGCGCGTTGCCAGCCCTGCCCGCCCGGCTCAACCTGATGGCGGCCAGCCGCGAGGATGGCACCACGCTGCGCGATCTGGCGGGCACCTGCCTCGCGCGCTACCGGATCGAGAACAGCGTCCTGGCGTTCTCGCTCGACGACGAGTGCGTACTCGAGCAGGTGGGCGCGATCCTCCCCGAGGTGGCGAGCTACGAGGCCGGCCTCCTCGATCACCTGCTCCGCGGCGAGCTCACGCTGGCGTTCGGCGCGCAGCTCACGGTCGCGGGCGCCGCACTCGGCGCGGGCACGCTCGACGTGCTGGTCGAGGACGAACGCGGCGTGCGGACCTCCATCGGCACGGTCCAGGCTGCCGGGGGCACCGCGCCGCTGGCGGTGATGACCGCCCCCTCCGTCGGGCTGCGGGTGGTCGCGGTGTTCCGCGGCGTCGATGCGAGCGGTGAGCCGGTCGTCGCGGTTGGTGCGATGCCGATTTCCCGTTAGTCTCCGTCGCATGGCGAAGAAGCGGCGCGAAGACGAGTCCCCGAGCGGGCTCGATCGCGTGTTCCGGTTGCTCGAAGACGACACCTCCGCAGCGGGCCTCCACGACGTGGAGCCGCCGGGGCCAGAGCTTCCCTCGGGGATGCCCGCACCGCTGATCGAGCTGTACGCCCGCTGTGATGGCGTGCGGATGTTCCTCGACACCGTCGAGATCGGGCCGGCGCGCGAGGTCACCTGCCCCTCACCCGGGCGCTGGGTGTTCGGCACGCTCGACGGCGATCCGCTGATGCTCGACGTCCGCGGGCGCGTGTGGCGGACCGAGGAGGAACTCGACGACGACGTGTGCGAGGGCACGCGGCTCGATCGCTGGCTCGCCGGCATGTTCGACGCGACCGCCCTGCTCTACGACAGCGAGGGCGAGTTCGCCGACGACGTGTTCGACGAGGAGGGCGAGATCCTGCCCGCCGTCCGCGAGCGCCAGCTGCGCGCGCACCTCAAGCGCGACGCCGCCGCCCCGGCGATCCGGTGGCGGCTCGGCCTCGCCCTGCTCGATCAGGGCGCCACCGAGGATGCCCGCAACCAGCTCGAGCAAGTGGTCGCCGACGAGCCCGCGTTCACGTGGGCGTGGCTCGACCTCGGCCGGATCTCGGAGAAGCTCGGCGAGAACGCCGCGGCGCTCGACGAGACCCGCATGGCGGCGGAGACCGCCGAGGGCATCCAGCACCCGCAGGCCGGGTACTTCTGGGCGCAGCTCGCACGCCTGGCCAGCCGCGCCGGGGACGACGTCCTGCGCGCACAGGCCGCCACCAGGACCTCGCTGCTGGCACCCGGCCTCAAGCGCGCCCAGCTCGACGGCGCGCTCGAATCGCTCGAGGCCGGCGACGCCGCCTCGGCGAAGGGACTGCTCGACCTGCTGCGCGCGGTGTGGCCGCGCGACCTCGAGGTCCTCGACCTCGCCAAGCGCCTGGGCTGAGCCCGGCGGCCGCGGCGGCCGACTCAGATCACCGGAACACGGTCTGGTCGGCCGGGATGCCGCGGGCGGCGAGCTCGCCGTAGAACCGCGGCACCTTGCCCGTGGCAGCGAACGCACCGCCCTGGAACGTGAACAGCGCCTCGGTCTCGAACCCGGCCTCGCTGCTACCGGTGACCTCCTCGATGGCGGCCACGCGGATCGAACCATCGGCCCAGCGGGTGACGTGGACGACGATCTCGAACGCGTGGGCGACCAGGTCGCGGATCGGGCCCTCGGCCCCGCCACTCTCGCTGGCGAGCGTCGCCAGGCGGCCGAGCGCGGCGTTCGCGCCCTCGCCCGACATCGACACCACCGCGCCGTCGCACGCGGCGTTGAGGGCATGCACCAGCGGCAGGGCCTCGCGGCCGCGGACCTCGCCGACGATCAGGCGATCGGGCGCGAGCCGCAGCGCGCTCTCGAGGAGCGTCGCCAGGTCGATGTCGGCGTTCTTGCCGACGCCCACGCGGGTCTCGAGCTGGATCCATGCGTCGCGCGCGATCGCGAGCTCGCCGACCTCCTCGATCGAGACGACGCGCTCGCCGGCCGGGGCCGCCGCCGCGATCGCCGCGAGGATGGTGGTCTTGCCGGAGGCCGGCCCTCCACACACCAGGATGTTGCGCCGCGCGGAGACGCAGGTGCCGAGGAAGTCCGCCATGCCCGGGCTGAGCGCGGGGGCGTGCGACGACGGCGCCGCGAGCTCCGCGAGCGTGGGCATCGCGGCCGGCGGCTTGCGCAGCACCAGGCAGGCGCCGCGCGAGGCGACGGGCGCCACCATCGCCGTCAAGCGCGTGCCATCGGCCATCCGCAGGTCGACGATCGGCATGGTGTCGTCGAGCCGGCCACCCGCGTGGGCGACGAGCCGCTTGACCACCCGCTCGAACGCCTCGTCGGACGAGAACGCCTTGCCGGAGCCGCGCAGCTGGCCGGCCTTGCCGACCACCACGCGATCACGGCGATCGACGAGGATCTCGTCGATCTGCTCGTCGGCGAGCAGCTCGTCGATCAGGCCGACGCCGAGCGCCTCGTCGAGGGTCGCCTTGATCAGCGCATCCTGATCGACATACTTGGGGAGCTCCCCCGAGGTATCGAGCGACTCGACGAGGTCGATCACGGCGCGCTCGGCGCGCTGCCACAGCTCCTCCTCCTGGAGGCGCTCGAACGGGACCTTGTCGAGATCGAGCTTGGCGCGAACGCGTTCGAGGATGCCGGCTTGCAAGTCGAGCATCTTCACGATCTTCGGATCGAGCGGCTCGAGATGGACCGCGCGGCGGCTCGGCAACGAGACGCCGCGCCCGACGACCTTGCGGGCCCCCGCGCCGACGAGGCCGCGGCCCCGGCCCTTGTCGGCGGCGAGCTGGACCACCGGGGCGGGCGCGCCGAGCGGCATCGCCACGGGCGCCGGCGACACCGCCATCGGCAGCACGATCGAGGTCGGGGCCGCCTGCGGGGCCAGCATCGGCGGCACCATCACCGCGGGCGCCATGGTCGGCGGCGGGGTGGGGGCCGGCGCGGGCGCCGGCGGCGCACCGAACATCAGGCCGCCCATCGGCGGGGGCGCGGTGATCGGCGCGGGGATCGACGCGACCGGGGCCGGCGCCATCGGTGGCGGCATGGTGCCGCCGACGGGGCGGCCCATCACCGGACGGGTGGGCGACTCCGGCGGTACACCAAGCGGCGGCATCGCGGGCTCGCGCGCCATCGACGGCGCGCCCGGAGGCGGACCGGGCGGCTGCCGCGGCGGCTGCGTGCGCTGGGCCGGAGGCGGCGCGGGGGGCGCGGGGGGCGCGATCGGATCGGGGTTCGCCATCTGCACCGGCAGGTTCGCCATCGGCTGCGCCTCGGTCGGGCGCGGCGGGCGGACGTCCTGCGGCGCCGGCGCCGAGCGCTCGATGCCGGGCGGCGTCGTCACCTCGGACACGCCATCACCTTCGCCCGAGGCAGCCTCGTCGACACCGACGATGAAGTCGCCGATGTAGATCTTGTCCGAGTCCTTGACCACGAGCGGGCTCGTGATCTTCCGGCCGTTGACGTACGTGCCGTTGGTGCTCTTGAGGTCGACGATGATGAACTTGCCGTCCTTGAGGACGATGCGGGCGTGCCGCTTCGACACGTTGCCCTTGGGCAGCACGATGTCGTTGCCCTGCACCCGACCGATGGTGACCTCAGGCTTGTTGAACACCATGCGGCGCTGCTCGCCGCCTTTTTCCTGGATGAGTATGGTGAACATAGACTCCTGATGGCCTGCCCGGTGTGGGTCGACCCTTCCGTGCCGGAAACGGTACTAAGCGCCTACAATCACGGTCAAGTTTCACGCCGCAGCACGTGACCGCCGAGCGGGCGCGAGCGTACCAGAGATCCGTCCCGTCGGCCTACGCCCTCTCCCGATCACGTCTGGCCGCTCGTGCGCGGGACGGGATCGGGGGTGGGCTCGTCGGCCGGCGCCAGGTGCAGCGCCGCCCGGATCTGGTCGCCCCACAGGACCCAAGCCCCGGCCGTGCCGAGGGCCATGATCCCCAGGACGATCAGGGCGTCGTGCCACCTGGGGCGCCTCACGGAAACCACCGCATGAATCGAAGCCTACCACGCGACGTCCCTCCCCCGAGGCACCCGATGATTCCCGCCATGCTCCGCGCCCTCGCCGCCCTCACCGTCCTCACTCTCGCCGCCCCCGTGGCGGTCGACGCAGCCCCCCGGGCCGGCGCGTCCGCCAAGGCGGACAAGGCCCGGAAGTACCACCTCGACCTCACCGCGGTGACCGCCCGGCCGGAGGTCGCGGCGGACGTCGCGAAGGAGGCGATGCGGCGGGTCGAGGCGCAGGTCAAGAAGACGTTTTCGACCCACCCGCAGCTGGTCGCCACCCTCGAGGGCGCGCCCGATCCCGCCCTTGCCGAGACCGCGTACCGGACGTACCTCGTCAAGAAGCGGATCGCGGGCGCGTACCTCGTCACCGTCGAGATCACCGAGGCATCGACGGAGCTGGTGCCGATGGATGCCAAGCCCGGCGCGCAGCGGCTCGTGATGCGGATCGGCATCCACGTGCTCGGCGAGAACGTCCCCGGCCGCACGATGGGGTTCTCGGGCGATGGCGCGTCGACCGTCAAGATCGAGGTCGGCAAGAAGGTCCGCGAGGCGGACCGGACCTATGCGTGGGACCAGGCGGCCGAGGCGGCGGTCGCCGACGCCATGACCACCGTATTCGCGCAGCTCGCGCAGCCGACCAAGAAGCTGACGAAGTAGCGCGGCGTGCGGGCGGCGCTCGTCGTTGTGGGAACAGGTCGCGACGCGCCTGTTCCCACGATGCGGCAGCCTCACGGCTGCCTGGGCATGTCAGTCGACGAAGTTGCCGATCCGCTGCCAGTCGAACGTCCACGGCTTCCAGAACGAGTCCTTGTAAGACAGCCAGATGAACATGGCCTTGCCCTTGATGTGATCGAGCGGCACCGAGCCCCAGAACCGCGAGTCCTTCGAGTTGACGCGGTTGTCACCCATCACGAACACGTGCCCCGGCGGCACGACGTAGTGGTGGTGCAGGCCACAGCCCGCGCTCGTGGGGCCGGTGGCGACGATCAAGCCCGGGCGCTGCGCGGCGGACGGGCGCCCGCCACCCTCGGGCGATCCACAGCGCGGCAGCTCGTACGGGGTGTTCGGGTTCGACGGATCGATCGCCTGCGGGAAGTCCCACTGACCGTCGGGGAGCGGGGTCGCCGTCGGGCGATCGGGGTCGTCGTAGGTGTCGTAGGTCTCGCCGAGTACGGTCTCGCGGTAGCGGCTGCACTCGCGCGTGAGCCAGCGTCCGGCGGTGTCGAGATCCTGGTACGCACACGCGCCAGGCACCGGGTGCGCATCCACGGCCTGGCCGTTGATGTACGGCACGTGGCAGCGCACCTCGACGGTGTCGCCGGCGACCGCGACCACACGCTTGATGTAGTCGCGCTCGAGCTCGCATGGCTGCATGAACACGATCACCTCGCCACGGCGCGGGCCGCGCAGCTCGAGGAACTTGGTGTTCGTGTACGGGATGCGCAGCCCGTACAGGAACTTGTTGACGAAGATGTGGTCCCCGATCTCGAGCGTCGGGTACATCGAGGAGGACGGGATCTTGAACGCCTCGACGACGAACGCGCGGAGCACGAGCGCGAGCAGGACCGCGGTGACGATGGACTCCACGCCCGCGCCGAGCCCGGTGGCCGGCTTGCGCTCCACCAGCTCGTCCACGAGCGCGTCGAGCACCGGGAGCTGCCCTCGGATCGCGGCCGCGTTCTTCCCCTCGAGCGCCTTCTCCATGCCGCCCGTGACGGTCTTGAGATCGCCCGCCTGGCCGCGCAGCTCGGGCTTGTGGAGCAGCGCCGCGCGAGCCTCGCGCACCAGGTGCGCGGCCTCCTTGCGAACGCGTGAGTCGAAGCGTGCTGCGAGCATCAAGGGATGACGTCTCCGATCCGGGCGAAGCGGATGCCGGACCAGTCGGTCAGGCTCCAGCGACTGTACGACAGCCAGATGAACAGCGCCTCGCCCTTGATGTTGGCGATCGGCACCGATCCCCACGCGCGCGAGTCCGTCGAGTTCGAGCGGTTGTCGCCCATCACGAACACGTGCCCCGCGGGGACCTCGTACGCCAGCTGCGCGTCGCACGGGCGCCCGCCCCCGCCCGGCGCCAGGACGACCCGACCGACCGCCTGGCCCGTGGGCCGGACCGGCGAGCCATCGGGGTTGTGCGGACAGCTCGGCGGCAGGCGCAGGCCGTCGAGGCGAGGGAAATCGTTGCTGTTGGCGCCGATGGTCTCGCCGCGGGCGCGCCGGGCGTCGCGCACGGGCCGGTGGTAGTCGTGGAACGTCTCGAACGTGGTGCCGGCGAGCGTCTCGGTGTAGCGGCTGCACGCCTCGGTCGACCACACGCGCTCGTCGGGATCGTAGTCCTGGTAGCGGCAGTCCCCCGGGACCTCCGCCGACGGCACGGGCGCGCCATCGACGAGCAGCTGGTTGCAACGGACCTCGACGGTGTCGCCGGCGCTCGCGACCACGCGCTTGATGTAGTCGCGCTCGGGCTCGCACGGCATCGAGAACACGATCACGTCGCCGGGCGTGGGGGCGCGTGCGCCGATCACCGCGCCGAGTCCCGGCACGCGCAGACCGTACGCGAGCTTGTTGACGAAGATGTGGTCCCCGATCTCGAGGGTCGGGTACATCGACGCCGACGGGATCTTGAACGCCTCGACCACGCACGCCTTGAGCGCGAGCGCGATCAGGATCGCGCCGCCGATCGACTCGACGTAGTCGCGCGCGAGCGACTTGACCGGTGGCCGGCCGAGCTCCCCGAGCGCCTCGTCGAGGGCGGGCAACCCGCGCCGGACGGCTGCCAGATCGTCGTCCGCGAGCGAGCGCTCGAGCGACTCCGTCAGCGCGGCCAGCTCGTCACCACGCAGGCCAGGGGTAGCTGGCGGGTCCGCGAGCGCGCGCCGCGCATCGGTTGTCAGCCGGTGCCCCTCGTGGCGGACCCGGCGAGCGAGGAGACGCGTGCGCATCGACCCGGAGCGACGCGGCTCAGTCGACCTTGAGGACGGACAGGAAGGCTTCCTGCGGCAGCTCGACGGAGCCGACGGACTTCATCCGCTTCTTGCCCTCCTTCTGCTTGTCCAGGAGCTTCTTCTTGCGGGAGATGTCGCCGCCATAGCACTTCGCGGTGACGTCCTTGCGGATCGCCTTGACCGTGGTGCGGGCGATCACGCGGCTGCCGATCGCGGCCTGGATCGCGACGTCGAACATCTGCCGCGGCACGACGTCCTTCATCCGGGTCGTCAGATCGACGCCGCGCTGGTACGCGGTGTCGCGGTGCGAGATGATCGAGAGCGCGTCGACGCGCTCCCCGTTGACGAGGACGTCGAGGCGGATCAGGTCGGCCTCGCGCATGCCCGCCGGCTCGTAGTCGAGCGAGGCGTAGCCACGCGACATCGTCTTGAGGCGGTCGTAGAACCCGAACACGACCTCGCCGAGCGGCAGCTCGTAGACCACGCGGACGCGGCCACCGTTGTCATAGTGCAGGCCCTGCTGGATGCCGCGCCGCTCCTGGCACAGCTGCATGATCGGGCCGACGTACTCCTGCGGCAGGTGCACGGTGGCGAGGATCACGGGCTCCTCGATCTTGTCGTACTTGCCCTGGTCGGGGACCTTCGCCGGGTTGTCGACGTCGAGCACCTCGCCGCCGGGCAGGTGCATCCGGTAGCGCACCGACGGCGCCGTGGTGATCAAGTTCAGGTCGAACTCGCGCTCGAGCCGCTCCTGGATGATCTCCATGTGGAGCAGGCCAAGGAAGCCGGTGCGGAACCCGAAGCCGAGCGCGGCGGAGCTCTCCGGCTCGAACGTCACGCGAGGCGTCGTTGAGCACGAGCTTGCCGAGCGCGTCCTCGCAGGCTCTGGTAGTCGGCGGCGTCGACCGGGATACAGGCCGGCGAACACCATCGGCTTGACGGTCTTGAAGCCGGGCAGCGGCTCCGTGCACGGGTGGTTGGCGTCGGTGACGGTGTCGCCGACGCGCGGCGTGGGCGATGTCCTTGATCGCCGCGGCGAGGATGCCGACCTGGCCGGCCTCGAGCGTGTCGATCTCCAACGTCGCCGGCTTGCGGACCGCGATCATCGTGCACTCGTACTCGACGCCGGTCGCCCAGAACCGGAGCTTGGTCGCCCTTCTTGATCGTCCCCTGCATCACGCGCACGTAGCACGACGACGCCGCGGTACGTGTCGTACCAGCTGTCGAAGATCAGCGCGCGGCAGCGGTGCGGTCGGGTCGCCCTTGGGCGGCGGGATCTCGCGCGACGATGCGCCTCGAGGATGATCGTGGCACGCCGATGCCCGGTCTTGGCCGAGACCAGGCACAGCGTCCGGCGCGTCGAGGCCGATGATCTCTTCGATCTCGCTGCGTGACCTCGTCGGGGCGCGCGCCGGGAGGTCGATCTTGTTGAGGACCGGGATGATCTCGAGGTTGTTCTCGAGCGCGAGGTAGACGTTCGCGAGCGTCTGCGCCTCGACGCCCTGTGGCGCGTCGACGACGAGGCAGCGCGCCCTCGCACGCCGCGAGCGAGCGGCTGACCTCGTAGGTGAAGTCGACGTGGCCCGGGGTGTCGATCAGGTTGAGACTGGTAGATCGAGCCCGTCCTTGGCCTTGTAGTGGAGCCGGACCGTCTGCGCCTTGATCGTGATGCCGCGCTCGCGCTCGAGGTCCATCGAGTCGAGGCACTGCGCTCTGCATCTCGCGCGCCGTCACGGCGCCGCGCTCGCTCGAGGATGCCGGTCGGCCAGCGTCGACTTGCCGTGGTCGATGTGCGCGATGATCGAGAAGTTCCGGATGCGCTCGAGGGGAAACGTCATATTTTCGGGGGGCTACCTGCGACGATGCGGGCTGCATTTGTGTCTACCGTGAACCGAGTCGCAGGTCGACCTGCCCCGGCAGCTGATCGCGGTAGTTCTCCAGCACCAGGTCGATGCCCTGGCGGACGTACTCGGCGACCGGGACCTTGGTGCGCCCATGGAGCGCCTTGAGCGCCGCGTCCTGCTCGGGCGTGATGTACACGGTCGTCGAGATCTTCTTGCGGGGCACGGCCGCGTGACCATACGTGACCCTATGCGAGTGGTCAAATGGATGCGGGAGGTTGCGGCGTGCGCCCACGGCGTTTAGGCTCCTGCTGGTATGGCGAAGGGCTCGATCTGGCTGGTCATGTGTGCGCTCCTCGCGGCCGGTGGCTGCGGCAAGAAGAAGGCGCCCGAGACGCCCGCCAGTGCGGCCGACCCGGGTGCGATCGCCAAGGTCGATCCGACGCTGTGTGACACCAATGGCAAGAACGCGGTCACGTTCGACCTCAACAAGGACAACCGCCCCGACGTGTGGCGGCTCTACAAGGTCGAGGACGAGGGCGGCACGCGGATCGAGTTCCTCACCTGCAAGCAGGTCGACTTCGATCACGACGGCCGCAAGGACTGGGTCGTGGCGTACAACCGCCGCGGCGCCACGCTCTACGAGAAGGCCGACTTCGACTACGACGGCAAGTGGGACATGGCCGCGGTGTACGACACCAAGGTCAACCGCCCCGCCGAGATCGAGCGCGACACCGACTTCGACGGCGCGTTCGACGTCAAGGAGGTCTACGACTCGACTGGCTCGCTGACGAGCGTGCGCCGCGACCGCAACCAGGATGGCCAGCCCGACCTGTGGGAGCAGTACAAGGAAACCATCCTGCTCGCGATCCTCTACGACGACGACTTCGACGGGAGGGTCGACCGGCGCGAGGAGATTCCGGGCGCGCGGCCGAAGGTCGAGATGCCGACCCAGACCGACCCGACGGCGACCGGCACGCTCGACACGGCCAAGCCTGCGGCAGGCACGGACAGCGGCACCACACCGGCGTCGACCAGATGAGCACGGTCGTCGACAAGCCCTGGGGGCACGAGCTGATCTGGGCGACCACCGAGCACTACGTCGGCAAGATCCTCCACATCAAGGCGGGCGAGGCACTGTCGCTGCAGTATCACCTCGTCAAGGACGAGACGCTGATGCTGCTGTCGGGCCGCATCGAGCTGGTCACGTTCGTGGACGGGGAGCCCCCGACCTCGCGCGTGCTCGGCCCGCGCGAGCCGGTGCACGTCCCGCCGGGCCTCCGGCACCGGATGATCGCACTCGACGATACCGACGTGCTCGAGGTCTCGACCCCCGAGCTCGACGACGTGGTCCGCCTCGACGACCGCTACGGCCGCTCGGGCGGCTGAGCCGCGCTGCCCGCGGCTGGCGTCGCGCTGCCGGCGGCTGGCCGCCGCGGTGGAGCCCGCATCATCGGCACGTCGTCGACGCGCTGCGCGCGCGGGGCACGGTGCCCGGCGCGGGCGGCGGCGCTGGCTCGACGTACTCCGGCGGCAGCCCGAGGTCGGTCAGCACCATCATCCCGAGGATGATCAGCAGGAACACCGTGACGCCGATCGCCACGGTGAACCGCTCCCCGAATCGGTTGCGGTGCTGGTTGCGGACGATGATGTCGTTCAGGCGCCCCATCGCACCCTCAGCGCCGCCATGGCCGCTTGCCGAACAGCAGCGTGGCGCCGCGCAGCAGCGCCTTGTAGGTGCCCTGCGTGTACGGGTACCACCACACCTCGCGGGGTAGCGCGAGCCGGTCGTGGTTGACGTGGCGGGTCTGGCACAGGTCGCGGAGCCCGTGCGCCGAGTGGGTGCGGCCGATGCCGCTGTGCTTGACGCCGCCCCACGGAGTCTCGGGGCACGCGTAGGTGTTGAGCACGTCGTTGACCATCACGGTGCCGGCCTCGATCCGCTCGGCGAGGCGCTTGCCGCGCTCGCGG
Source organism: Kofleriaceae bacterium (assembly GCA_964203225.1). Taxonomy (GTDB): domain Bacteria; phylum Myxococcota_A; class Polyangia; order Haliangiales; family Haliangiaceae; genus JABFXX01. The sequence continues at coordinate 39,760 of CAXNMK010000016.1, read as the reverse complement.
TCGCGCGTGAACACGTACGCGAGCAGCCCCAGGTGCGAGTCGTTGGCGAGGCGGACGGCCTCGTCCTCGTCGGCGACGCGCATGATCGGGATGACCGGCCCGAAGATCTCCTTGCGCATCACGTCCATGTCCTGCCGCACGCCGGTCAGCACCGTGGGCTGGAAGAACTGACCGGGCCCCGGCCCGCGCGCCCCGCCGGCGGCGATGGTCGCGCCCGCCAACACCGCGCTCTGCACGAGCCGCTCGACGGTGGCGACCTGCTGGTCCCACGCCATCGCACCGACGTCGATGTCGAGGCCGGCCGACGCATCGCCCTGCCGCAGCTCGCGGGTCAACCGGACGATCCGCTCGACCAGCGCATCATGCACCGCGTCGACGGCATAGACGCGCTCCACCGACGCGCACACCTGTCCGGAGTTCGCGAACCCACCCCACGTGATCGCCTGCGCCGCGCGATCGAGATCCGCGTCGGCGCACACCACGGCGGGCGCCTTGCCACCGAGCTCGAGCGTGCACGGGATCAGCCGCTCGCCGCACGCCGCGGCCACCTTCTTGCCGGTCGTGACCGAGCCGGTGAACACGCAGTAGTCGATGCCGCCGTCGATCAGCGCCGCCCCCGCCGCGCCGCGCCCGGTCACCACCTGGAACAGGTCTGGCGGCAGGCCGGCCTCGAGGTAGAGAGCGCGCGCCTCGAGGGCGATCAGCGGGGTGACCTCGGACGGCTTGAGCACGACGCCGTTGCCGGCGACAAGCGACATCACGGTCTCGCCGATCGGGATCGAGAACGGGAAGTTCCACGGCGCGATGATGCCGACCACGCCACGTGGCACGAAGTGGAGGTAGCTCGCCCGGTGCTTGAGCAGGTGCAGCGGCACCGGCTCGGGCGCGAGCATTGCGGGCGCGTGCTTGCAGAAGTAGCGGGTGAGGTCCGCGACGAGGACGACCTCGGTGCCGAGGGCCTCGAGCCGGGTCTTGCCACCCTCGCGGACGACCAGCTCGATCACGCGCTCGGCGCGCGCCATCAGCACCTCGGCGAACCGCGCCACCCGCTGGCAGCGCTCCGCGAGCGGCACGGTCGCCCACGCCACCTGCGCGCGGCGGACGCTCGCGACCGTGGCGTGGATCTCGGCGGGTGTCATCACGGGCACCTCGCCGAGCACGGCGCCCGTGGCCGGATTGATGCTGGTGATCGGCGCGTCCGCACCGGAGGTGGTCGAGGCGGCGCCCATCTGCGGACTCTACCCCGGCAGGCCCGTCAGGGCGTGACCGAGGCGGCGGGCGTGATCAGGCCGGTGCTGCTGAGCGAGCCCTTCACGTACACGTAGCCCGCCCCCCACCGCCCTCGCCACCACCGCCGTCGTCGGTCCCACCGCCGCCGCCGGTCGTCACCCCGCCGGCGCTGCCCTGCCCCCGTCACCGCCGCTGTAGTTGATCCCCCCGCCCGCCGCGCGGCTCTCGTCGATCGTGCCGTCGGCGCCGGCGGCGCCCGCGTCGAAGCCGCCGCCCTCACCGCCACCGCCGCCATTGGCCGCGAGCCCCCCGGTCGAGCTCACCGTCACGATCGGAGCGTCGAGGCCAAGCAGGCCACCCGCCCCACCGCCTCCACCGCCGCGGGCGGCGCTGCCGCTGGCGCCGCCCGCGCCCGACGCGAGCACCCGCCCGGTGATCGTGATGGAGGAGCCGGCGATCAGGTAGACCGCGCCGCCCGCCGCGCCGCCCGCCGCGCCGCCCGTGTTGCTGTTGCCGCCGGCCGCACCGGGGCAGCCCGCGCGCACCGAGGTCGGGACCGAGGCCACCAGCGACACCCCGCCGTTCGACGTGCCGTCCCCAAACGGGAAGTCGTTCGCGTCGCCGGTGCCGCCGTTCCCGCCGCGGCCACCGAAACTGCCGCCCGCGCCTCCACCGCCGCCGCCCACATCGTTCTCGCCCGTCGCGGCGGCCCCACAGGCCGCGGCGCCGCTCCCCGGGCCGACCTGTCCGCCGATCCGCGCCCGCGCATCGAGTTCGCCATCGATCGACAGCGCGCCGGTCGCCACCAGGACGAGCGGCCGGGTGCCGATGGCGCGGACGGTGGTGCTCGCCGGCAGTGAGACGGTGGTCCCCGCGACCACGCACAGCTCGACGGCGCTGACGGTCACGACCTCGGTGCAGCCGGTGCCGCCGGTGTCGAACGTGCCCGCGGCGAGCGTGACCGGCTGAGTCGGGGCCGCGGCCAGGCACAGCGCGCCGAACCCGGCGCCGAAGCACACCGCGGCATCGAGCGGCGGCGGCGCGTCGATCGCCAGCGGCGCGTCGATCGCCAGCGGCGCGTCCGTCACCGCACCGTCGCTCGTGGACGCATCCTCGGGACGGTTCGCGTCGGAGGACGAGGACGAGCTCGAGTTCGCAGTGAAGCCACAGCCGCTCAGGCCGAGCGCGACGACCAACCAGGGGAACGACCGCATGGGACGCGAAGTCTACGCCCATCGCGTCCCGGAGGAAGTGTCAATCTGGGTGGTGGTGCCCGCCCGGGCCATCCAGGTGAGGATGGGGATGCGGGTGGTGATGATGGGGATCGCGCGCATGCGGGTGAGCACCGTGGCCGTGATCGTGCGGCGCGTGCCGGCGGGCCGGGGTGGCGCGCGCGGGCGCCGGTCCCGCGCGCGGGCCGGTGCGGCCCACGCGCCGCGTGGCGCTCGGCGCACGCGCCCGGTCGAGCGACGCCCGCTCACGCCTCGAGCGACGGCGACCGCGCCGAGCAGCCGCCGGCGCGTCACGGCCTGGCCTTGGGGGCGGCGGCGCCATCTGCTGCTTGCCAGCGCGGCGAGCTCGTCGTCGACGGTGCTCGTCCCGCAGCGCCCGGAGCGCGTCAGCGTCGCGCAGCGTCGCGGCCAGCGTCGCGCGGCGCGGCGGCGCGGCTCGGCGCGCGGGCCCGGGCTCGCACCGCCGCGCGCCTTCAGATCGGCGAGCGCGTCATCGATGGTTGCGGGGCTCGCGGGCCGCGCGCTGCTGCGCGGCGGTGGGCTCCGCGCCCGCGGCGCCGGCGCCGATGCCGACGCCGACGCCGGCGCCGACCTGTGACGCGCCCGGCGTGGCTCTCGGCCCGGGACGCGGCGGCGGTACGTCGCGCACCGTCTTGCTGATCCGCTCGAGCCTCGGCCAGCTCCTGCTCGAGGGTGGCGAGCCACGCCGAGGATCGCGTGCATGCGCGCGCGCTCGGCATCGGCGCGCCGATCGAGCCCGAGGTCGTCGGCCGCGACCAGCGCGCGGCGGCCGCCTGGCTCTGCTCGCCGAGCCGGGTCGCGGCATCGCGGGCGGCATTCATCCCGGCGGTCAGCTCTCCGTCGCGCTGCTCGACCTCGGCGCGCAGGCGCGCGATCTCGGCATCGCTCGAGCCGAGGACGCCGACGACGCCTCGGCGGCATCGTGCGCCGCCCGAGGTCCTTCGAGCGCGCCGCAGCATCGCGGTGGTCGCCGCGGCGGCCTGCGCGGCGGCGCTCGCTGGCGCGCCCGCGGCCGCGCGTGGCGGCCTGGGCCGTGGCGCGGCGCTCGTCGATCACGCCGCGCGTTGTCGGCGCCGACGGCGAACGCGATGTCGCCGACGTGCTCGGCCCCGTCGGGCGTGGGCGCGGGCGCCCCGCCCCCGAACGCGGCCTCGAGGGCGCTCGCGAGCAGCAGCAGGCCCCGGGCGGACACCGCGCGCTTGCGCGCCTCGAGCGCGGCAGCCGCCCGGACCCCGGCCTCGTCGGCGTCGTCCAGCAGCGCGACCAGCTTGGCGCCGAGGAGCAGCACGCGCGCGATCACCTCGGCGCGCGGCCGCGCCACGACCACGTCGGCGGCGCGCCACAGCAGCGGGGCGTCCGCGGTGACGCCGAACAGCTTGCCACGCAGGCCGAGCGCGGGCACCTGGCGGCGCAGCACGGCGGCGGCCTCGGCGTCGTGGCCCGCGTCGAACAGGAACGTCAGCTGGTCGCCGCCGTCGAGCAGGGACAGCTGGAGCGCGAGCTGGCTGGTGGCCTCGGCGCCGAGGCCGCCGACCTCGACGAGCGCGACCTTGCCGCCGAGCTTGAACCGGGTGCGCAGCGCCGCGCGATCGGTGGCGCCTGCGTCCGCGAACGCCCGCTCGCCGACCGCCCCGACCACGAGCACGCGCTCGCCATCGACGCCGGCGTCGGTCAGCGCGACCGCCGCGAGATCGTCGATCGCGAGGTAGCGATCGCAGTCGGCCTGCGCCCAGGCGGCGGCGGGATCGAGCTCGCAGACCACGCCGATCACGGGGACCGCGAGCCCCGCGACCGCCGGCACCTGCTCGCGAGCGACCGTGAGCGCGTGCGCCGCGACCGGATCGAACGCGATCGCGGCGTCGGGCGGCGACAGCTCGAGCTCCTTCCGGAGCCGCCGCTCGACCGCCTCGCCGAGCAGCACACGGCGCACCCGATCGGCGACGCCCGTGGCAGCGCCACCGACCGCGCCGACGTCGATCGCGCGGACGCGCATCCCGGCGGCCTCGATCGCGGCGAGCACGGGGACCACCGCCGACGGCGCCGCACCGGCGCTGGTGACGATCAGGATCTGTGGGGGGATCGCCGGGGTGACCATGATCAGGCGGTCCTCGGGACGAGGGTGACCGGGCGGCCCCCGGACAGCACCGCGATCACCGCATCGGCGCACAGTTGCGCCATCGCGGTCCGCGCCTCGATGGTCGCCGAGCCGAGGTGCGGCGCCAGCACCAGCCGCGGGCAGGTGTGGAGCGCGGGGTTGATCGCGGGCTCGCCGACGTAGACGTCGAGCCCCGCGCCGAACAGGCGGCCGGCCGTCAGCGCCGCGATCAGGGCGGCCTCGTCGACGATGTCGCCCCGCGCCGTGTTGATCAGGATCGCGCGCGGCGGCATCAGCGCGAGCCGCCGCGCATCGACGAGGTGGCGGGTCGCCGCGGTGAGCGGACAGTGGAGGCTGACCACGTCCGCGCGCGCGAACAGCGCATCGAGCTCGGCCGGCTCGCACCCCGGGCGCGCGGACGCGTGGATCACGGTCATGCCGAACCCGATCGCGCGCCGCGCCAGCGCCTGCCCGATCCGGCCGAACCCGACGACGCCGAGCGTCTTGCCGTGCAGCTGGACGCCGAGTAGCTGATCGAGGGCCCAGCCGGTCCACGCGTGCGCGCGGACCAGCCGCTCGCCCTCGCCGAGGCGGCGCGCCACCGCGAGCATCAGCGCGAACGCGAGCTCGGCGGTGGCCTCCGTCAGCACGTCGGGGGTGTGGGTGACCGCGACGCCCCGCGCCGCGGCCGCGCCGAGATCGATGTTGTCGACGCCGACCGCGCAGCTCGCGATCAGCCGGAGCCGCGGGGCGCGGGCGATCACGGCGCCATCCACGCGGTCTCGCACGAGGCACACCAGCGCGTCGGCGGTGGCGAGATCGAGGCTGGCGAGGTCGACGTGGCCCGCCGCCGGGACGCTCACCGTGGTGCCGGGCAGCGCCGCCGCGATCTGACCCGCGAGGTCGATCGGCAGGTGCGAAGTGGAGACGACGTGCACGCGCTGATCATACCCGTGGGCGTGATTCTGGCGATCACGAGTGCGCGTGTTAGTGTCGAGGCGTGCGGTCGTCGTGCCTCGCCACCATCGCGGCTCTGCACGCTCGTCGCCGCCGGTCCCCGCGGCGCCCGCGCCGAGCGGGTGTCGGCCGCCGCCAACCGCGTCGAGCCGGCCACGCCGCCGCGGCTCGATCCGGCCGACCTGCGGTCCTTGACCCGCGATCCCGTGCTCGGCACGAGTGACCGGGTGGACGGCGACGAGGCTCGTGGGGTGGTCGCGTTCACGTTCGACGACGGCCCCAACCCGGACACCACGCCCGCGGTGATCGCGGCGCTCGAGAAGTACGATGTCCCCGCGACCTTCTTCATCGTGACGCGGCGGCTCGTCGGGGCGCACGGCCAGAAGGCGCGCGACCTGCTCGCGCGAGAGATCGCGGCGGGCTTCGAGATCGGCAGCCACTCGGTCAGCCACCCGAACCTCAAGGCGGCGTCGGCCAAGGTGCTCGCCACGCAGATCGATGGCTCGCTGCGCACGCTCGCGCCCCAGGCCAACCGGCCGATCGGCCTGTTCCGGCCGCCGTTCGGCGCGTTCTCCGCGCGCGGCGCCAAGCACCTCAAGGCGCTCGGCCTGACCGACGTGCGATGGTCCGTGGACACGCTCGACTGGAAGGCGAAGCACGCCGGCCGGCTGCGCGCCAAGGTGATGAAGATGATCGTCAAGCAGCGCGGCGGCGTGGTGCTGATGCACGACGTGAAGGCGATCACGGCGCAGATCATCGAGAGCGTGCTCGACGATCTCGAGGCCGAGAACTGCCGCCGCCTGGCGACCGCGGAGGAGCCGATCGTCCCGGTGTCGCTCCATTACTTCCTCAAGGACGGCAAGACGCCGCGCCCGCTGCCCGCTGCCGTGGTGCGCCGGACCGCCGCCTACCGCGCCGCCCTGCCCGCCCGCTGCGCCCGCCGACCGGCCCCCGTGGCGACGCCGATCGCACCCGCGGCCGCGGCGGCCGTGCCCCCAGCTCGCTGACGCAGCGCGGCGAAAGTCGGCGTCGGTGGCAAGATCGGCGGTCACGCCGCCCCCGCGGTTCTCGTTGACAACCACATGGAACCACATTAGTTTCCGCCCGCCCTACCCATGGCAGGACGTCGGCGTCGCGTGGTAATGTCCTGGCATCACAGAAGCTCGTGCGCGCCGATCGGCGCGCTGATCGGTTCGTCATGGCACCGCCCGTAACGTGGAACAACACCCCTCCGCCGGGCAGCCTCCCGGTCGAGAGCGTCACGGACCGCACCCCGACATTCGAGCCCGCCGACTTCGGCGAGGGCGAGGGCGAGCGGACGGTCGTGGTCAGCGCCGCCTACGAGCTCCGCCCGAAGTTCACCGGCCGGACCCGCGGCCTCGGCCAGCTCGAGGACCTCGCGGCCAAGGCGTTCGGCCAGCGCGAGATCGGGTTCGCGGTCATCCTCGGCGAGCCCGGCATGGGCAAGAGCCGGATGATCGGCGAGCTGATGGCGCGCGTGAAGACGACGCGCCCCGACGTGGTCGCGGTCACCGGCGTCGCCGACGAGAACGCCCACGCGTACGGCCCGGTCGCGCGCGCCCTGACGGTCCGGTTCGGGCTCGTCCCTGGCGAGGATCCGAGCGAGAGCCGCGACAAGATCCAGGCCGGCGTCGCCGAGGTCGTGCGCCCCAACCAGGTGCCCGAGGTCGCGCACCTGATCGCGCACCTGCTCCGCGTCCCGTTCGACGACAGCCCGGTGGTCACGCCGCTGCTCGAGAGCCCGCAGCGGCTCGAGGCGCGCCTGTTCATGGCCCTCAAGCGGTTCCTCGCGGCCGAGGCCGAGCGGCACCCGCTGTTCGTGGTGATCGAGAACCTCGAGCTGTGCCAGCAGGACACGATCAACTTCGTGCACTACCTCGCGGCCGGCATGCGCGACACGCCCGTCGTCATCATCGGCACCGCAACCCACCATCTCTACGAGCGCCACCCGTCATTCGGCGACGCCGAGGTGCCGCCCGTCCGGATCGATCTGTCCGCGCTGTCGCCCACCGAGGCCGAGGACCTGCTGCGCGAGCTGTGCACGCAGCTCGGCGAGATCCCGCTGCGGCTGCTGTCCCACGCGCGCACCCTCGGTGGCTCCCCCCGCGCGATCCACGAGCTCGTGCGCCTGCTCCTCGAGAGCGACTGCATCGTCCGCGAAGGCCTGATGTGGCGGCTCGAGCCGACCAACCTGGCGGCGATGACGCTGCCGCGCTCCTACGACGAGGTCGTGGCCGCGCGCCTGCGCGTGATGGAATCCACCGAGCGCCGCGTCCTCGAGATGGCGGCGGTCGTGGGCGAGACCTCGTGGCTCGACGCGATCCTGTCGCTCGAACGCAACGCGCAGCGCACCGCGGATCCCGATGGCCCGACGCTGGCGCAGATCGCCGCGAGCGGGGACCACTCGCGCCTGTCGGTGGTCGCGGCGATCGGCACGCTGATCGAGCGCGAGTGGCTGATCCAGGTCCCGCAGTCGTCGATCGCGGGGGAGCGCGAGCTCCGGTTCGCGAACCCCGTGCTGTGGTCGAACGTCTACAAGAGCCTCGACGAGGGCAAGCGCCGCACGTACCACGCCGCGGTGGCGCGCTGGCTCGAGCTGCACCCCGAGAGCTTCGGTCCGGCGGCGCCCGAGGAGGTCGCCCGTCACCTCGCGCTCGCGGGCGAGGCTCGCGAGGCCGCGACGCGGTACCGCCGAGCCGCCGAGGTCGCGCGCGCGCAGTTCGCCAACGAGGCGGCGATCCGCCTGTTCGATCGCGCCCTCGCCTGCATGGGCGACACCGACCTCGCCGCCCGCATCCACATCTGGCACGACCTCGGCTCGATCTACGAGCTGATCGGCGACTTCGAGGCGGCGCTCGGCGCGTTCGAGCGGATGCTCCGTCTGTCGTGGGTGGCCGCGAGCAAGACCAAGGCGGCGGTCGCGTTCAACAAGATGGGCCGGGTGTGGCGCCGCAAGGGCGATCTCAAGCTCGCGCTCGAGTACGTCGAGCGCGGCCACGAGCTGTTCCGCGGCGCGGCCGACCAGCGCGGGATCGCCGGCTCGCTCGATGACATCGGCAAGGTGCTCCACATGCTGGGGCGCTACGACGAGGCGCACGCCAAGATCGCCGAGGCGCTCGCGCGGCGCGGCAAGAGCGGCGACAAGCGCGCGATCGCGACCTCGCTGTCCCGGCTCGGGGAGGTCCAGCACGACCGCGGCCAGTACGAGTCCGCGCTGACCTGCCACCAGGAGGCCTACGAGCTGCGCAAGGCGGCCGGCGACCGCTGGGGCGAGATCGTGTCGCTCAACAACCTGGCGGCGCTGTCGTTCGAGACCGGCGACCACGCCGCGGCCCGGACCAGCCTGCAGATCGCGCTCGGCGAGGCCGAGGGCATCGGCGCCCTGCCCCTGTCGGCCCTGTGCCTGACCAACCTCGGCGAGCTCGCCCTCGTCGAGGGCAAGGTCGACGAGGCCCGCAGCCGGCTCGAGGACGCTCTCGAGATCATCGAGGACATCGAAGATCGCGGGCTCGAGTCCGAGGTGTGCCGCCACCTCGCCCAGCTCGAGAAGCAGGCCGGCCACACCACCGAGGCCCGCGAGCTCGCCGAGCGCGCCCTCCAGGTCGCCAAGAAGGCGGGCCTGCGCGAGAAGGAGGCCCTCGCCTACCTGACCCTGGGCGACGTGCTGTCGACCAGCCTGTACGACGAGCAGTCCGAGACCGGCGCGATCGCCCCGGCCGCGATCGCGTTCGGGTCGGCCATCGAGATCGTCCGCTCGATCCGCAACGAGGCGGCGCTGGGCAAGGCGCTGGTGGCGTTCGGGCGCTACAAGGCCGAGGTCGGCGAGATCTCGGAAGGCAAGGACATGCTGCGAGACGCCATCCTGGTGTTCAGCAAGCTGGGCCTGGGCCAGCCGGCGGACGACGCCCAAAAGCTCCTGTCCACGCTCAGTTAAACCGCTTCGCGCCCTTGCCACGCAGGCAAGCGATGGGCAAGGTCGCGTTCTGATGTTCTGGTTCTGGGTCGGATTCTTCACGCTCGTGGCGGCGCTCCTCGCGCTCGACCTCGGCGTGCTCCACCGCAACGCCAAGGAACCCTCCCTCAAGTCTGCGGCCTACTGGACCGTGGGCTGGATGATCCTGGGCCTGTCGTTCTCCGGGCTCGTCTACCTGATCTACGAGAACGGGTGGCTCGGGGCGCAGATCACGGGCCGCGGCGTGGGAGGCACCGGCACGGAGGCCGCGATCACGTACGTCTCGGCGTACCTGCTCGAGCAGGCGCTGTCCGTCGACAACATCTTCGTGATCTCGCTGCTGTTCCACAGCTTCCGGATGCCACTGAAGTACCAGCACCGGATCCTGTTCTGGGGAATCCTCGGCGCGATCGTGTTCCGCCTCATCATGCTCGGCGGCGGCGCGTACCTCGCGCAGCGGTTCAGCTGGATCTTCTACGTGTTCGGCGCGTACCTCGCGTACCAGGGCATCAAGCTACTGCGCCACGACGACGACGAGGAGGTCGACCACAACAAGAGCCTCGCGGTGCGCACGCTCCGCAAGTTCGTCCGCATCGTCGACGGGGACCACGGCGGCACGTTCCTGGTCGAGGTCGACGGCCGGCGCGCGCTCACCACCGCGGCGGTGTGCCTGATCTCGATCGAGCTGACCGACATCGTGTTCGCGCTCGACTCGATCCCGGCGGTGCTGTCGGTCAGCCAGGAGACCTTCATCATGGTCACCTCGAACATCTTCGCGATCATGGGCCTGCGGTCGCTCTACTTCGTGCTCGCGGGCGCGATGGCGCAGTTCCAGTACCTGAAGATGGCGCTCGCCATCCTGCTGATCATGATCGGCGCGAAGATGGTCGCGCACGACCACTACCACGTCAGCCACGTCGTCTCGCTGCTCGCGATCGCGGGCATCATCGGCGCCGGCGTCATCGCCTCGATCATCGCCACGCGGCGCGCCGCCAGGCGCGGCCCCGCGGCCGACGACGCCCCGGCCGCGTAGGTGCCAGGCGGCTCAGCCGCGGCGGATCTGCGACAGCCGCATCCGCTGGCCGCGCCCGCCGTGGTAGCTCGCGCGCGCGCGCGCACCGACGACCGTGCCGATGATGCGATCGAGCACCACCGGGTACGCGACCTCCAGATCGTCGAGGATCTCGGCGGCCACCATCGCGCCGGTCTCGGCCGCGCCCTCCATGTAGCCCTGCCAGTCCTCGGAGCAGTGCTCGCCGCAGAAGTGCTGCGTCTCCTCGCGCACGCCCTCGGTGCCGAAGAACCGCCACTGTCCGACCTTGTACGAGGCGTAGCTGCCCTTGGTGTACGGGTAACTCGGCCAGTGGTGGCGGATCGCCGAGCCGGCGACGTAGGTTGCGGCGGTGCCCGGGAACACCTCCTCGATCCACGGCAGCACCGTCTGCGCCTGGACCTCGGCGGTGCCGCCGCCGATCGCCACGCCGCGCTCGCCGCCGACGAAGTTGGTCAGGATGCCCGCGTTGCCGGCCTGCCCGCGCGACGTGGCCCACACCGCCTGCAGCTCGCCGACGTCGGTGATCGCGCCGCCGGCGGAGTTGCGCGGGGCCTGCTGCCAGGGGCGGCCGTCGAACTGGAGCATCAGCTTGGCGTTGGTGCCGTAGCCGAGCTCGTCGATCGCCTCACGCTTGCCGTCGGACAGCGCCGCGCCCGCGAGGTCGACCTCGCGCAGCTTGGTGAACGGCAGCGCGTAGACCACGCGGGCCGCGCGCACCACGTGCTCGCCCTCGGTGGTCGCGAACGTCAGCTCGTAGCCATCATCGAGCTTGGTCACCGCGGTCAGCGCGTGGTCGACGATGATGCGGTCCGCGAGCTGGGTCGCCATCTTCGTCGGTAGCGCGTCGTTGCCCTCGTGGATGTGGAACCGCTCGTCGGAGTCGCCGAAGATCCGGAACGGGTCGGTGGTGTCGAAGTCGATCAGCGTGATCAGGTTCCACGCGCTCTGCTCGGCGACCTCGAGGCCGAACTCCTCGAGGTACGCGACCTCGAGGATGCGCCGGATCAGCGAGGTCGTCGGCAGGCCCGCCTCGGTCTCGAGCCATTGCGGGATCGACAGCGCATCGATCCGCTCGAACTCCGCGACGCTGGCGGCGTCGGTGCCGTCGCCCGCCGCGTACGCGGTCGCCATGTTCGCGGCGACCGGCACGAACTCGGCGATGATGGTGGCGATCGGCACCACGCCCGACGCGCCGCCGGCGCCATCGCCGAACACGTACAGGTCCTGCTCGAGGCCGAGGGTGGCGAGCGGCAGGTCGTCGAGGGTGAGGCCGTGGCTCGCCACCAGCGCCTGGATCACGACGTGGTCGGTGTCGACCAGCTCGCCGCCGAGCTCGACGAGCTGGCCGTTCGTGAGCGTGGTGCGGTCCGTGTACATGCGGCCGCCGGTCCGCAGCGAGGCCTCGTAGACGTCGGCGCGGACGCCCGCGAGCCGGAGGAAGTGCGCGACGGACAGCCCGGCCAGGCCGCCCCCGATCACGGCGATCCCGGGTGCGGCCTCGGCGGGGCCGTCGTTGTCGCCGCACGCGGTGGCGAGCGGGACCAGCGCCGCGGCGCCGAGCGTGCCGAGCAGCAGGTCGCGGCGGGAGGGGCCGCGCGGCCGCGCGGTGGCCTCGCCGGCGAGGTCGGCCGGATCGACGCCGCGCGCGCTGGCGACATGAGCGCGGCGGAGGAGCGCGCGGACGGAGCGGAACAGGGGCGAGCGAGCCATGGGCCACCATCTAGGCATCCCCACCGACCGGGCACAAGAATTCAGCTGGCCGGGCCGCGGACCTGCGTCAGCGGACGACGATCACCATCTCGGTCTGCATCACGTTCTCCGCCCACCGCCGCTTGTAGTCCATCTCGGTGCCGAGATCGTAGCGGCCGAGGCCGTCCGCGCACAGCGCCTCGACCTGGTGGTACTGGAGCAGCCCACCGAGGCCGAGCTGCGCGAACGCGTCGTCGTACGAGAACTGGAGGCCGCGGTACTCGCCATCGAGCACCGCGCCCAGGATGTAGCCGACGTCGCGCTCGCCGTGGCGCGCGAACAACGTGCGCTGCTGGCCGAGCGCGCACAGCCGCGGCAGCATCAGTTCGTAGAACGCGTGCATCGCGCCGACGCTGATCCCGACCTCCTCCGCCGCCTTCCAGCTGCGCGCCTCGACCGCCTGGATCCGCGCGTACAGGGCCGCCGCCCCCCCGGCGCCAGCGCGCACGTCCTCGAACGTCACGCCCTGGGCGGCGGCCGCACGCAGCCCCTTGCGGAGGGTCTTGCGGAGCTCGCGCGGGCGGCGCGCGAGGAACCCATCGACGCCGCCCTCGAGCGAGGCGACGTGGCGCACGGTCGGGGTCCCGGGCCGGCGCTCCCAGCGGCTGGGCAGCGCCCGCTCGAGCGCCCGCCGCTGGGGGCCGGCGGCGGTGATCCCGGCGAACATCACGAGCTGCCAGTCGCGCCGCGCGGCCAGCAGGCGCACCACGTCGTCGACCAGGCCGTCGGCGTCGCGGCCGATCAACGGCGACGCCAGGCCCCACGCCAGCTCGAGCGGCTCGACGTAGGGGAACCCGGCCTGGTGGACGCCCCGCGCCGCGGCGAAGTATCCGTGCGCGCCGCGGAACGTGAACGGCACGCGCGGCGGCATCAGCGCGGCCGCCGCCGACAGCACCCACGCCGCGGACGAGCAGAACCGATCGATGGACGGCGTGGCGGCGACCTCGCGATCGAAGTCGTCGGCCACCGCCGCGAGGTCGATCGGCTCCACGGTCGCATCGTACCAGCGCCGGCCCCGTGCCGGGCCGCCGGGCGGGGTGGGCAGCCGCGAGGGGGGCTGCTGCGGGGTGGCGGCCGCGCCAGTGTCGCCGCCGCGCCACAGCCGGCCGGTCCGCGCGACGCCGCGGCTGCCGGACCTTGCCAGTCGCCCCGGCCCGTTGGCGCTGGCGGCCGCCGATCGCCCCGCGTGCGCGTCGCCGCCCATGGGCACGCCGATTGCTGGGATACTGGAATCACCATGACGCGCCACCCCGCCCAGGCCCTGATCGCGCTCGTCACGGCCGGGCTGACCCTGACCGCCGGCTGCGCCGCCAACAGCTACAAGATCCCGCGCAGCGAGCTGACGCGGCTGAGCACCACGCCCCCCGAGCAGCGCGGCCGCGCGGTCCTGGTGTCGCAGGAGATCGGCGGCTCCGACGTCGAGCCGGCCGACCGGGTCGAGTCCGGCACCCAGATCGTGTTCCTGCCCGACCTCCAGGTCGGCGTCGGGGGCGGGTACCGAGGCGACCGCCGCGGCCACTACACGACCGGCGGCATCCGCGGCGGCGGCAGCGACGGCAGCGGCGGTGTCAACGTCGGCTCGCCGGGCGGCGGCAGCGGCGGCAAGGGCGGCGGCAGCGGCGGCAAGCTCGGCGGCGGCGGCGGTGATGGCAAGGGAGCCGCGATCGCGATCCTGGTGATCGCCGCGGTCGCGCTCGTCGCGATCGGCGTGATCGAGGCGTCCCGGTTCGACGGGCACGTCGAGCTGAGCCCGATGCACCCGGTCCACCTGATCGGCCAGGACGGCCGCCAGATCGTGGTCCCGCTCGCGTGGCTCGATCCCGAGACCGTCGCGTTCACCCGCACCGCCGTGATCCGCCCGACGGAGGGGCCGTGGCGCCAGCTCGACCGCAGCCCGCTGACCCGCGGCGCCACGTACGGCATGTACACCGGCTGGGCGACCACCAGGTCCGCGTACGGCGACGTCGACTCCAGCACCGCGTTCACCGTCCAGGCCGGCTACTTCCCGACCCAGCAGATCGGCATCCTCGGCTCGATGGCGTTCGCGTGGCGCGACAACGTGGCCGGCGGGACGCTGTTCGACTCGCGCTACATGCTCGAGCTGCAGGCGCTACCGGTCAAGAGCGGCCGCCTCCACGCCGGGTTCTACGCCGGCGCGGGCGCGGCGTACCGATGGGAGGACGTCGTCGGCGGTACCGTCGGCGGGAACAACGGCAGCACCGCGTACCAGGGCGGCGCGATGCTCCAGCTCGACCTCCACACCCGGGTCGCGCTGACCGCGCGCCTCGGGGCCGTGCGCGCGCATGACGATCGGATGACCGACATCCAGGTCGGCCTCTCGATCTACTGAGGCGCCGCCGTCGTCGACGCGCCCCGCGCGCGGGCTCACTTCTGGTGCTGCGCCTTCCACGCCTCGTACGGCATGCCGTAGATGAGCTCGCGGGCCTCGGGGTCGGTCAGCTCGACGCCGCGATCGGCGGCGGCCGCGCGGTACCACTTCGACAGGCAGTTGCGGCAGAACCCCGCCAGGTTCATCACGTCGAGGTTCTGCACGTCCGTGCGTGTGCGGAAGTGCTCGACCAGCCGGCGGAACGCCGCGGCCTCGATCTCGACACGGGTGGGCTCGGGAATCTCGGTGGCCATGCCCCGGGTGTAGCGCACCTCGCCGGAGGTGGGTTGCGTGTTAAACCAGGCGCGTGGAAGTCGAGCCCGTCGTCGCGCCTGCGCTGCTGTTGCCCGCCTCGGTCACCGAGGTCACCCAGGGCACGACGACGTACTACATCGTCGGCACCGCCCACGTCTCGCAGCGCTCGGTCGACGAGGTCGAGGCCGTGATCGCGGCGGTCCGTCCGGACGCCGTGGCGGTCGAGCTGTGCCAGGCGCGGCACGATGCGCTGACCAAGGACAGCGCGTTCCGCGAGCTCGACGTGTTCAAGGTGATCCGCGAGGGCAAGACGCTGTACCTGCTCGCGCACCTCGCGCTGTCGTCGTACCAGCGGCGGATCGGGGCCAGCCTCGGCGTCAAGCCCGGCGCGGAGCTGCTCGCCGCGGTGCACGCCGCGCGCGCCGCGGGCATCCCGGTGGAGCTGATCGATCGCGACATCAACCTGACGCTCAAGCGCACGTGGGCCAACCTCGGCCTGTGGAAGCGCTCGACCCTGCTGACCTCGCTGATGGTCGGCTGGGGCGACGGGGGCAAGGGCGACGTCATCGACGAGCAGGCGATCGAGAACCTCAAGGAGCCCAAGGCGCTGGCGGAGATGCTGACCGAGCTCGGCAAGGCGGTGCCCGAGATCAAGGCGCCGCTGATCGACGAGCGCGACAGCTACCTCGCGTCCAAGCTCGGGGACGCGGGCGTGGGCCGGCGCAAGGTCGTCGCCGTGGTCGGCGCCGCGCACGTCCCCGGCATGCTGCCGCGGCTCGGCACCACGATCGACCGCGCCGCCCTCGAGCGGATGCCGCCGCCGTCGAAGCTGTGGACCGCGGTCACGTGGCTGGTGCCCGCGCTGTTCGTCGCGGCGCTGGTCTACGGGTGGCGGTGGTCGGACAGGACCAGCCTCGCCGAGATGATGCTCGCGTGGGTGCTGCCGACGTCGATCGGCGCGGGCGGGCTGACCCTGCTCGCCGGCGGCTCGATCTTCTCGGGGCTGACCGCGCTGCTGGTCGCGCCGATCGCCGCGATCCATCCGCTGCTCGGGACCGGCATGGTGGTCGGCATCGTCGAGGCCTGGCGGCGCAAGCCGAGCGTCGCGGACTGCGAGCGGCTGCCCGAGGACATCCAGAGCCTCAAGGGGTTCTGGACCAACCCGGTGACGCGGATCCTGTTGATCGCGGTCGCGTCCGGCCTCGGCACCGCGGCCGGGTTCTGGATCGGCGTCGGCTGGGTCGCCAGCCTGATCTGACGCCGCGCCGTCACGCATCCGCGATGGACCGGCCGCGGTGACTGGGTATCCTCCGGCCATGATGAAGCGGCGCGACGCGCTCAAGACGATCGGTGGGCTTCTCGGAGCCGCGGGCCTCGCGCGCGTGCTCCCCGGATGTGGCGACGGCGGCGGGGACGACGGCCCGGTCGGCATCACCACCTACGTGTTCGTGATGCTCGAGAACCGCACGTACGACCACGTGTTCGGCGCGCGCGCGCTCGAGGGCCAGGGCGGCGACGGCCTGCGCGCCGGCATGAGCAACCCGACCGCCGGCGGTCAGCCGCTCGTCACCGTGGAACCCGAACGACCTCGACGATGTGACCGCGTCCGATCCGCCGCACGGCTGGGATGCGGCGCGCGTGCAGTGGAACGCGGGGGCCAACGACGGCTTCATCCGCGCGCACCAGGCCGCGTTTCCCGGCGAGATCGATCCGATGCAGTACCTCACGCGCGCGCAGCAGCCCGTGAGCTGGGCGCTCGCCGATGCGTACACCACGTGTGACCGGTGGTTCGCGTCGGTGATGGGGCCCACCCTGCCCAACCGCGCCTACTGGCACACCGCGACGTCGTTTGGCCTCAACGTCAACAACGACGTGCTGACCACGTTCTCCGCGGGCGTCCCGGTGCCGTCGATCTACAACCGGCTCGTCGACCAGGGCGTCGACTGGGCCTACTACTTCGGCAACCTCGGCGTGGCGTCGCTGCTCGGCAACCCCGGGCCGCACCAGCTCGACCTCGGCCCCAACGACGGCACCGGCCACATCCGGCGGTTCGGCGACGCGCTGACCGGGGCGGCCAGTTCTTCCGCGACGCCGCCGCCGGCACGCTGCCCGCGGTCACGTACATCGACCCGTCGTTCTTCGAGAACGACGACCACCCGCCGGTCCACCCGATCCTCGGGCAGGAGCTGCTGGCCGCGATCTACACCGCGCTTGCGACCTCGCCGCAGTGGAAGAACTGCATGCTGGTGGTGACCTACGACGAGCACGGCGGGTTCTTCGACCACGTGGCGCCGCCGCAGGTCACCGACGACACCCTGGCCCGCTACGGCGTCGCCGGGTTCGAGCAGCTCGGGTTTCGCGTCCCGGCGATGGTGATCGGCCCGTACGCCAAGCAGGGGTACGTCAGCTCGGTGCAGTACGACCACACCTCGGCGCTCAAGCACCTCCAGACGGCGTTCGGCCTCGAGCCGCTCAACGTCCGCATGGACACCGCCAGCGACCTCGCGGACTGCATCGACTGGGACCGCCTCGAGCGCGGCGACTGGGCGCCCCCGGCCGAGATCCCGCTGGTCGATCGGGCGGCGTGGCCGACGGCCGATGCCCGGTGCGCCTCCAGCGAGGGCAGCTTCCGCCACCACGACCCGATCAGCGAGTGGGCCGACGCCCACCCGGGCGGGTTCGCGCCGGCGTTCGATCTGCGCGGGCAGACCAACAACCACCGCATGATCTACGACTTCCTCGCCGACCAGCGGGCGCGGCGCCGCGGCTAGCGCCAATGCCGGTCCATCACGTGGACCGTGATCCGTACTCGTGCCACGTGCTCGTCCACGTTCGTCCACGTACACGACGTCGGGCGCCCCTCCGGTGATTCGTTGCTGGGGGTGTGGGGGCCGCGCGCCAGTCGTGAACGTGGCACGTGCCACATGCCACGTGCCCCGTGGACGTCCGGCGACGGTATCTGGCCGGGGCCACCCCGGCCGCGGGGTGCGGCGAAACGTCCACCTGACGCGAAGGGCTTGCCGACCAGCCGGTGCATGCGCCATCCTCGAAGCCCATGAAGAAGCTCGCTCTCGCGTTCGCCTCCCTCGCGCTCCGCAGCCACCCCCGTCCTCGCCTGCCCGAGCATGGATGGCGCGGACGCCGCCGCGCCGAAGACGGCCGAGAAGGCCAAGGACGCGCCGAAGTCCGACGACCAAGGACACGGCCAAGACCGCCAAGCCGACCGAGAAGCCGGCGACCAAGACGGCCGAGAAGGTCTCGCAGAAGTAGTCACGCCGTCCTCGCCATGCGTGGAGGAGTCGACGGGCGGGTCCTCGCGACCTGCCCGTCGGTCGTTTCGGGCTGCCGCTTCGGCCCGCTCGTGCGGGGGCTCAGACCAGGACGTCGAGCAGCTGTGCGCGCGTCAGGTAGCCCTCGAGCGTCGAGGTGAACTCCTCGATCAGCGGGTCGAGCTCGATCGTCAGCTTGGTGCCCTGGACGCGGTGGACCTTGCCCGACACCGGGATGTCGGTCGACGCGAGGTGCAGCACGCCGGTCACCCAGGTGCCGGCGACGGGCAGCGCGCCGGTCAGCGCCGCCGACACGTGGGTGCGCGAGACGTCGGTGACCGGGCCGACCGGGCCGTCGAGGCGGAGCGTGGCGGGCAGCGTCGGCGGTGGCTCGACGCGGTAGTTGACCCGGCGGTTGTGCGTGATCAGCGTCTCGAGAGCGTCGTGGAGCGGCGCCGACAGCGGGGTCTCGGTGGTGTCGAGCACGAGCTCGCGCATGCGCTTGAGCTCCTTCTGCGTGCCGATCAGGTTCTGGCGCATGTCCGCCATCCGCCGCTGGTCGCGGTGGACCTTGTCGGCGACCACCGACAGCAGATTGACCAGGAACCGCACGCCCAGCTCCTGGTGGGTCGCGAAGAACTCCTGGATCACCTTGGCGCGCAGCCGCCACAGCGTGGCACCGGGCGTGATGGTCGCGCGGGTCGAGCGCGGCAGGCCGGTCAGCGCGCCGAGCTCGCCGATCAGGGCGGGCGGCGACAGCCGGAACACGTCGTCACCGGGGCGATCGAGCACGACCTCGCCCGCCGTCAGGAGGTACAGCTCGCTCGCCGGCTCGCCGACGTCGAACAGCGGCTTGGCCGGATCCGCGATCACCTCGGTGAACAGGCGGGTCAGCTTGCCCAGCTCATCGTCGGTGAACCCGTGGAACAGCTGGATGGTGCGCAGCTCGGTCGCACTGGGTCCCATATCCTCGCACCATAACAGCGTCCCAGATCCGGTGTACCGTGGAGTCGTGCGCTATCTGCTCGTCGGTGTCCTGCTGACCGGCTGCGGCACCGACGCCTCGCCGGTCGCCGGCGCTCCCGGCCCGGCCTCGCTCCCGCCGCCCGTCCCCCCGGCGTTGATCACCGTCGACGCGGCGGCTGCGCTCCCGCCCGGCACCTACGCCGACCTCGGCGCCGCCCTCGGGGCGGTGATCACGCCGGAGGTCCGCGTGATCGGCATCGGCGAGCTGCACAGCCGCGTCGATCGCGCCCAGGTGACGTCGACGCTCGCGCGGTTCACCGCCGCCCTGCCCCGGATCGGCGATCGCGTGTCGGACCTGATCGTCGAGACCTGGGTCGTCGATCCCACGTGTGGCCGCGCGGCGCAGCAGACCACGGCGAAGGTCGAGGCCGACGTCAAGCGACCCGCCTCGACCAAGACCGACATCCAGGTGCTCGCCGAGGCCGCGCGCGCCCACCAGATCCAGCCGCACGCGATGACGCTGACGTGCGCCGACTACAAGGCGCTCGCGGCCAAGGGCGGCGAGCCCGACCTCGAGGTCATGCTGTCCCTGACCACCCGCGAGCTCGGCCGGATCGCCGCGAGCGCGGTCACGCACCGCGACAAGGATCCGGCCCACCGCCCGTGGATCGTGGTGTACGGCGGCGCGCTCCACAACGATCGCACCCCGGACCCCGCGCTCGCCGAGTGGAGCTACGCGGCGCGGATCGACCAGCTCACCGGCGGCAAGTTCCTCGAGCTCGACCTGATCGTCCCCGAGCTCGCCGGCGCGGACCCGACCTCGCAGCGCCAGCCGTGGTTCGCGCAGGTGCTGGCCGCCGACGACCACGTCCACGTCGTGCGGCGTGACGAGCGGTCGCTGGTGATCATCCTGCCGAGGGCGCCATGATCACCACCTTGCTCACGCGGGTCGCGCTCGCATGGGGGGTGGCCGCCGGCCTCCAGCTGCTCCTGTGGGGCGTGCAGCAGCGAACCCGCAACGCCGGGATCGTCGACGTCGGCTGGGCGCTCGCGTTCACGCCGGTGGTCCTCGTGTTCGGCGGGCTCGCCACCACGCCGTGGTGCGTGTGGGGGCCGATCGCCGCGCTGGTGCTCGCGTGGAGCGTGCGCCTCGGCGGCTACCTGATCGCCCGCGGCGCGGCGCATGGCGCCGAGGAGGGCCGCTACGCCGAGCTGCGCGCGCGGTGGGCGCCCGACGCATCGCGCTCGTTCTTCGTGTTCTTCCAGGCCCAGGCCGCGCTGGTCGGCCTCCTCAGCGCTGCGTTCGTGGTGCCGTTCGTGATCGCCCCGTGGGACGGCGGCGCGGTCCGCGGCGCGGGCATCGCGATCACCTCGATCGGCCTGCTCGGCGAGGCTGTCGCCGATGCGCAGCTCGCGCGGTTCAAGCGCACCGCGGCAAAGGGCAGCGTGTGCGACGCCGGGCTGTGGTCGTGGTCGCGCCACCCCAACTACTTCTTCGAGTGGTGCGTGTGGGTCGGGTATGCGGTGTACGGGTTAGCGTTTGCGCCGTGGGGTCTCGTCGCGCTCGCGCCGCAGGCGATCATCCTGGGATCGATCCTCGGTGTCACCGGCATTCCACCGACGGAGAACCAGGCGATTCGCAGCAAGGGAGACGCGTATCGCGAGTATCAGAAGCGCGTATCGAGGTTCGTCCCGCGGCCGCCGAAGTCGCGCGGCAGCGAAGGCTGACGGATCTCCGAGATCGCTGGTCTACGCCGGTGCTCCACCGACCGCGGTCGTCGCGGCACGCGCGGGGACGCAGCAACGAGGCGACGATCGTGCTCACGCACGGACCCGCGGACTCCACCCTCAGCGCCATGAATCGCGCCGGGGACGGTCGCCCCGCAACCAGGGAACGATTCGCGCTACGCCCGTTCATACGATCGTCCTTCGGTCGCGTGACTCTGGTTGCCCGAGTCCTGGGCGTCGAGCTTGCGGCCGCGCTCGGCATCCGCTGATCTCCGACACAGGCTCCACACGCGGAGCCGGCGCGGCGGTGCGGGCGACGTCGGCATCGCGCTCTTGACGTCGATCAGCACGCCGCCGTCGCTGACGCGGTCGTACAGCGCCGCGGGGTTCGCGATGTTCTCACCAGCTTGGCGAGCGGCGTGGTCTCGACCTTGTACTCGTCGAGGTCCCGCACCGCGGCCCGTAACCAACCAGCCGCGGGCAGCGTCCGGTGTAGGCTACGAGGCTGCACATGCTGGAACGACTGGTCGACAGTGGTCTCGTCCCCGAGCCCGCCCTCCGCGCGGCGATCCGCGCCGTGTGCGCGCTCCGGCTGCGGCAGGAGCGGCGCAGCATGGAGGAACAGCAGATGCGCCACCAGGCCGTGGTGGTCGAGCTGCGCCGCAGCGACATCGCGATCGAGACCGCCGCCGCCAACGCGCAGCACTACGAGGTGCCGGCCGCGTTCTTCGCCCATGCCCTGGGGCCCCACCTCAAGTACTCGAGCGGCTACTGGCCGCTGGGGGTGACCACGCTGGCCGGCGCCGAGGCGGCGATGCTCGAGCTGACGGCGCAGCGGGCCGGCCTGGCGGATGGCCAGCACATCCTCGATCTCGGCTGCGGCTGGGGGTCGCTGTCGCTGTGGCTGGCCGCGCGCCACCCGCACAGCCGGATCACGGCGGTGTCGAACTCGCACGGTCAGCGCGCGTACATCGAGGCCGAGGCCCGCGCGCGTGGCCTCACCAACGTATTCGTGGTGACCGGCGACATCCGGACCCTCACCCTGCCCGCGCGCGGCTTCGACCGCGTGGTGTCGGTCGAGATGTTCGAGCACCTGCGCAACTACGAGCTGCTGCTCGCCCGGATCGCGAGCTGGCTGCGGCCGGGCGGCGCGCTGTTCGTGCACGTGTTCGCGCACCGCCACCACGCGTATCCCTTCGAGGACGCGGGCGCATCGGACTGGATGGCGCGCGCGTTCTTCACGGGCGGCATCATGCCGAGCGCCGCCCTGCTCCACCACTTCCAGCGCGACCTTCGCCTCGAGGACGAGTGGCACCTCGCCGGCACCCACTACGCCCGCACGGCCGAGGCCTGGTACGCGAACCTCATGGCCCACGAGGACGCCGTGCGGCCGATCCTCGCGGGCGGCGATGGCCGCTCGGCGGCGGCGCAGTTCCAGCGCTGGCGCGTGTTCTTCCTCGCATGCGCCGAGATGTTCGGCTACGCCAGCGGCCGCGAGTGGATCGTGGCCCACTACCGGTTCGGCACGCGGTAGCCGCGCCAGGGGTTCCTAGGAGTATGACTCGATCGGCGGGCAGGAGCACACGAGGTTGCGATCCCCGTACGCGTTGTCGACCCGCGCCACGGTCGGCCAGTACTTGTGCACGCGCAGCCACGGCGCCGCCGCCGGGAACACCGCCTGCTCGCGGGTGTACGGGTGGTTCCACTCCGCCGCGGTCACGGCCGCCGCGGTGTGGGGCGCGTTCTTGAGCGCGTTGTTCGAGCGGTCGGCCGCGCCGCTCTCGATCGCCGTGATCTCCGCGCGGATCGCGATCATCGCCTCGCAGAACCGATCGATCTCGGCCTGCGACTCGCTCTCGGTCGGCTCGACCATCAGCGTGCCGGGGACGGGGAACGACATCGTCGGCGCATGGAACCCGTAGTCCATCAGCCGCTTGGCGATGTCCTCGGCCTCGATCCCGCAGGTCTTCTTGAAGCCACGGCAATCGAGGATCAGCTCGTGCGCCACCCGCCCGTTCTGGCCGGTGTAGAGCACCGGGTAGTACGTGCCGAGCCGGTGCGCGATGTAGTTCGCCGACAGGATCGCGACCTGCGTGGCCTTGCGCAGGCCGGGCTCGCCCATCATCGCGATGTAGGCGAACGAGATCGGCAGGATCGACGCGGAGCCCCACGGCGCCGCCGACACCGGGCCGACCGGCTGGCTGCCGGCCGCCGCGAGCGGGTGGCCCGGCAGGAAGGGCGCGAGGTGCGCGGCGACCGCGATCGGACCCATGCCCGGCCCGCCGCCGCCGTGCGGGATGCAGAACGTCTTGTGGAGGTTGAGGTGGCAGACGTCGGCGCCGATCAGGCCGGGCCGGGTCAGGCCGACCTGCGCGTTCATGTTCGCGCCGTCCATGTAGACCTGGCCGCCGTGCCGGTGGACGACCTCGCACACCTCGCGGATGCCGTCCTCGAACACGCCGTGCGTCGACGGGTACGTGATCATCAGCGCGCCGAGGTTGGCCGCGTGTGCGGCGGCCTTGGCGGTCAGGTCCGCGAGGTCGATCGTGCCCTCGGCGGTCGACGCGACCGCGACCACCTTCATGCCCGCGAGCACCGCGGACGCCGGGTTGGTGCCGTGCGCGCTGGTCGGGATCAGGCAGATCGTGCGGTGCGCCTCGTTGCGCGCGCGGTGGTAGCCGCGGATCGCGAGCAGGCCGGCGTACTCGCCCTGCGCGCCGGAGTTCGGCTGCAGCGACACCGCGGCGAACCCGGTGATCTCGGCCAGCCAGGCCTCGAGCTGGAGGAACATCGCCTTGTAGCCGCCCCACTGGTCGGCCGGCGCGAACGGGTGCATCCGGCCAAACTCGGGCCACGTCACCGGCAGCATCTCGGTGGTCGCGTTGAGCTTCATCGTGCACGACCCCAGCGGGATCATGGACGTCGTCAGCGACAGGTCCTTGGCCTGCAAGCGGTGCAGGTAGCGCAGCAGCTCGTGCTCCGCGTGGTAGCGGTGGAACGTGGGGTGTGTCAGGAACGGCGAGGTCCGCGCCACGCCAGCGGGCAGCGCCGGCACCTCGGTGGCGACGACCAGCGCGGCCAGCTCGAACGGCAGCTCGTCGTGGCCGGGCATGAACGCCTCGAGCAGCGCGTGCACGTCGGCCTCGGTGGTGGTCTCGTCGCACGACAGGCCGACGCCGTCGTCGTACCGGCGGAGGTTGAGCCCGAGTTCGGTCGCGCGCGCGAGCACCTCGGCCTGGCGGTGGGCGTCGAGGTCGATGCGCAGCGTGTCGAACCACGTCCCGGCGCGTGGCGCGTGGCCGAGCTTGGTCAGGCCGGCGGCGGCGAGCGCGGTGTACGCCCGCACGCGCTCGGCGATCTGGGTCAGGCCCGCGGGGCCGTGATAGACGGCGTACATCGACGACATCACGGCGAGCAGCACCTGCGCGGTGCAGATGTTCGACGTCGCCTTCTCGCGGCGGATGTGCTGCTCGCGGGTCTGCAGCGCGAGGCGGTAGGCGACCTTGCCCTTGGCGTCGCGCGACACGCCGATGATGCGGCCGGGGAGCTGGCGGCGGAAGTCGTCCTTGGCGGCCAGGAACGCCGCGTGCGGGCCCCCGAACCCCATCGGGACGCCGAACCGCTGGGCGCTGCCGATCGCGATGTCGGCGCCGAGTTCGCCCGGGGGCGTCAGCAGCGTGAGCGCGAGCAGGTCGGTCGCCATCACCACGGGCCCGCCGGCGGCGTGCACGCGGGCCGCGAGGGCGCGCAGATCGGACACCGTACCGTCGGTGGCCGGGTACGACAGCAGCGCACCACACACGTCGCCGCCGTCGACCGGCCACGCGGCGGGCTCGGCGATCGCGAGCGTGATGCCGAGCGGCTCGGCGCGCGTGCGCATCACGGCGATCGTCTGCGGGTGGGTGGCGGCGTCGACGAGGAACGTGGTGCGCGCGCGGGCGACGTGCTCGAAGCACATCATCATCGCCTCGGCGGCGGCGGTGGCCTCGTCGAGCAGCGACGCGTTGGCGATCGGCAGCGCGGTGAAGTCCTCGATCATCGTCTGGAAGTTGACGAGCGCCTCGAGCCGGCCCTGCGAGATCTCGGCCTGGTACGGCGTGTACTGCGTGTACCAGCCGGGGTTCTCGAGGACGTTGCGCAGGATCACCGCGGGCGTGATCGTGTCGTAGTAGCCCTGCCCGATGAACGAGCGCAGGACGTGGTTGTCCGACGCGAGGTTCTTGAGCTCCTCGATCAGCTCGTGCTCGCCGAGCGGCTCGGCGAGCTGGAGCGGCTGGGCCAGGCGGATCTGCGCCGGCACCGTGGCATCGGACAGCTCGTCGAGGCTGCGATAGCCGAGGGTGGTCAGCATCGCCGTGATCTCGGCTTCGCCTGGCGAGATGTGGCGACGCGCAAACGTATCGGACGGAGCCAGCAGGTCGGGCTTCACCGGCGCACCCTACCGCGTGCGCCCCGCGATGAAAACCCGCCCCCCCTGCGACCGCGTGTCTCGCCCCCCGTTCAGGGGCGGAGGGTCAGGCCAGGGGCTCGCGGAGCGCCCCGGTGAACGTATGGAACGAGGCGGCGCGGCCGATCTCGGTCGGCTTGTAGCGGACGTCGAGCAGGGTGATCACCTCGGTCAGCTGGCCGGGAGCGTGGTCGATGACGAACTGGTTGCAGCACGCGTAGGTGAGCGGCAGCCCCATCCCCCCCTCCGTGGCGGCGGATGCGTGGCGCCCCCCGGACGCCAGCCGGGCGGCCGCGAGCCGCGGCGCGATCGAGCCCCAGCGGTCGCGGACCTCGACGGCCAGGTAGCGCGCGTCGGTGGCCCACCGCACGGTCACCACGTCGCGGCCGGTCAGGGCGCGCGCCCGGTCGCGCGGCTCGCCGGTGCGAAACCGCCGGCCGGCGTCGTCGATCGGCGCGACGTACAGCGCATTGGACAGCAGCTCGTCGGCGATCACGCTGACCAGCGAGCCGACCCGCTCGGGCAGCCCGACGGCGACCACGTCGCGCGCGAGCACGTTCGCGGCGGCCTCGCGGTCGCGCGCGTCCTCGAGGCGGTAGCTGCGGACCTCCGCGCCCCACACGACGTACTTCTCGAGTCCGAACACGTCGGCGCGCAGCAGCTTCTGCACGGTCGTGAGCAGCTCCTCGGCGAGGATCGGCATCGGGTGGGCGATCACGTGGGTCCAACCCGCGTGCAGCAGCTCCTCGACGACCGGCCCCTCCGCGGGCGCGAGCTCGTCGCCCGGCACCACGATCCAGGCGAGCGCCGGCCTCTCGCACAGCGCCGGGTGGGCGCGCGCCAGGCTGGCATCGACGATCGCGATGGTGGATGCGTCGACGGAGGCGAGCAGCCCCTCGAGCCCGTCGACGAGCTCGGCGGGCATCAGCGTGGCGCCGACCATCCGCAGCAACGCGCGCTGGGCCTTGCGGTCCGCGTGCGCGACGACGAGCTTGCTACGCGGGCCTGGCGACGGACGCACCGCCTCCAGTGTGCCTCAGAACCCCACGCGGGTGCCGGAGATCGTGGAGCCGCGAGCCTTCCCTCGTAGCCGAAATTATCGACCTCGAACCGTTCGACGGGGTCAGTAGAGGACGCAGAACATCACCGCACCGCCGAGCCCACGGTCGGCGGCCCCACCCACATCCTGCGTCGAGGGCTCGAGGTCGCGGTTGTTCGACAGCTCGCCGTCGCCGGTGAAGTCGAACCCGACCTGCACGAACTCGCCGGACAGCCGGATGGCGAACCGGTTGCCGATCACGATGTCGAGGCCCGCCTGCGCCGACACGCCGAAGGCCGTGGCCTGGCCGTACGCAGCCGGCGTCTGGATCGGGCCGGCGTCGGTGATCACCAGCGCGCGCCCACCGACGGTCAGGGCGAACGCCGGGGCCAGCGGGATCCGCAGGTGCATGCCCGGATCGAACAGCGCGTACGCGGTGTCGGGTAGATCGAGCGAGCGCGGGTCCATCAGCCCCGAGCGGTCGGTCGTGAACGAGCGCTTGCCGACGCCGGCGCCGAGCGTGAGCGTGGGGCTGAGGCTGGTGCGGCCGAACGGGATCCGGTAGCGCACGCCGATCGACCAGTGGCTCTGGCTCGCGGCGACCGGCACGGTCGGCTCCGCGCTGGTGCGCAGCGTCAGCGCCAGCGTGCGATCGTACTCGCCGGCGATCCCGAGCCCGGCGATCGTGCTCGTCGGGTCGCTGAACGCGAACGGATAGACCTCGGCCTCGAGACGCGCGCCCGGCACCGGCGAGTTGGCGTACGGCTTGGGTCCCTGCGCGAAGTTCTGCCGGTTGCTGAACGTGACGCTGCGATTCTGCACCGACACCCCGAGGTCGGCGCGCACGGCCACCCGGTTCGCCGCGTGGGCAGGCTCGATCACGCGCTTCCGGTCGCCCCGGTCGTCCCGGTCGCCCCGGTCGTCCCGGTCGTCCCGGTCGTCCCGGTCGTCCCGGTCGCGGCTGTCCCGGTCGTCCCGGTCGCGGCTGTCCCGGTCGTCCCGGTCGTCCCGGTCGCGGCTGTCCCGATCGTCCCGATCGTCCCGATCGTCCCGATCGTCCCGACCGTCCCGATCGTCCCGATCGCGCGGGCCGCGGTCATCCCGTGCGGCGGGGGGAGGCGTGCCGCGGCCCCGCGCGTCGTCGTCATCACCGCTGATCCGCGCGACCACCTTCTCCCGGAGCTGGATCTGGAAGGCCTTGGAGCGCGCGTTGTTGAACGTGACCTTGAACCCACGCACGCGCTTGCCGTGGACGTACAGCTTGACGCGCAGGACCTTGCGCTTGCCGTCGCGCTCGAGCGTCGCCAGGAGCACGGCATCGACCTCGAGGTTCTGGCTGATCTTCTTGACCTGATTCTCGGTCAGCGCGCGCTCGTCGAGGCCGAGCCGGTCGATCGCACGCGTCACCGCCCGGGGATAGACCAGCCCGAGCTCGTCGCCATCGAGGGAGTCGGCGACGTCCTCGGCGAGCTCGCCGCGGTCATCCCCGATGATCGCCGCGAGGGCGACCTTGGGGCGCGCCGCGGCCACCCCCGTGGCGCCGCCCAGGATGAGCAGCACCGCGATGGCGGCGGCGAGCGACACGAGCACCGGACGCAGCCAGACCGACATCACCAGCGAGTATACACGAGCGCTCCTGGCAGCCTCGATCGCGGACCGACGCACGTCACGTTGCTGCTTGCCTTGTCCGTCAAGGCGTGGCCACCTTTGCCACCATGGACCCAGTGGACCGCCAGAATCTCCGCATCACCGGGCGCCATCGCGCCGTCACGGGGCGCCACCTGGCCGTCCACGACGACGTGACCGTGATCCTGACCCAGGCCTTCGGTCCGCGCGGCGACTCGCTGGTGGGCGTGTCGGACATCACCTTCGACGCCCACCCCGCCGTGAGCGTCGGGATCCGGATCACCACGCCCAGCGGGCCCCAGGAGGGGCTGGTCCACCTGTCCCCGATCCACGGCGATGGCCGCAAGATCGAGCCGTTCGAGATCGCGAACGGGACCCGCTGCGAGCTGTTCTGCCCGGTGTCAAAGCAGCTGCTCGACCTCGTCGGTGAGGTCGAGGATGGCTCGGGCGCCCGCTACTACGCCATCTACCTGACCCCGCAGCTGTCGCGCGGCTCGATGGTGATGGTGTCCGACCTGTGGGGCCACTACCACTCGCGGATCATCGACGACTTCGAGCTGATCTCGGCGTGGGCGACCAACCACCCCGAGTCGTAGCGGCGACCGCGCCGCGTGGGAGCGGCTACAGCTCCCACAGGTAGAAGTACGCGCGCAGGTTGGCGTTCGCGAGCGGCTTCTTGATCCGCGGGCGGCCCATGACCTGGAAGAACGCTTCCTCGAGGAGCGGGCTGCCGACGAGGAACCCGGCGCGCCAGCCGCCGAACTTGGCGCAGGTGCGCGCCAGGCCGGTGTAGAGCGCGAACAGGTCGTCGTCCTGGAGGCGCTCGCCGTACGGCGGGTTCGACAGGATCACGCCCGAGCCTCCTTCGCGCCCGCGCTCGCGCGCGATGTCCGCGATCAGCTCCGGCCGCAGCAGCTGGACGTCCCCGCGCTGCCACGTGATCTGGCCGTCGACGTGGGCGGCGCGTGCGTTGTCGCGAGCGGCGCCCAGCACCTCGAGATCGAGATCGCAGCCGATCACGATCGGCGCGGCGTCGGGAAACAGCGCACGGGCCGGCCCGTCCCCGCGGGCGGCCGGCCCGTGGATGCCGAGGGCAGCGAGCGCCGGGGTGGGCCGGGGCTCGAGGCGCGCGCCGAGCACCGCCTCGATCGGGATCGTGCCGGCGCCGCACATCGGATCGACGAGGATGTCGGTGCGCGGATCGAACCGCACCAGCATCAGCAGCACGGCCGCCAGGTGCTCGCGCAGCGGGGCGTCGCCCGCCTCGCTGCGCCAGCCGCGCTGCGACAGCGAGCCGCCGCCGAGGTCGATCGAGACCACGAGTTCGCCCTTGTCGTCCTGGCGGGCGACCCAGTGGGTGGCCGGCCGGTGGGGATCGACGTGCAGCTTCGCGCCCCGCAGGTGGGCGGCATCGAGCAGCGCATTCTTGACCGTGCCCACGACCTGGCGCGGCCCCGCCGGGAAGTTCTCGACGTGGCGGACGTCGACCGAGATCCCGTCGCCGTCGCGCCACAGCGTGCGCGGGTCGTCGCGCAGATCGGCCATCAGCTCGTCGTACAGCGGCTCGAGCCGCTCGGACGTGCACCGGAACACGTCCCACAGCACGCGGGTGGGCGTGCGCATGTACGTCAGCGCAGCCCATGCGAGATCGCGGTCGAACGGCAGCACGAGCTGGCCCAGGCCCTCCTTGCGGGGGGGCGGGGGGCGCACGCCGAGCGCGCGCTGCGCCACCCGCGTCAGCTCGGCGCCCATCACCACGTTGGTCTGGGTCGACCCTACGATCCGGAGCTCGTCGACGATCATGGCCACCCGTTCAGCGACGCGAGCAGGCCCGCGTCGGCGAAGAACCGCTTGTGGAGGTAGAGCCCGCGGCCGGTCGTGCCGGCGGGCCCCTTGGGACGCTCGTGCAGGTAGCGCCGCGCGAGCCGCGCGACCTCCGCGTCCCAATCGAGCAAGTACCACGAGACGAGCGTGGCGTCGGGCGCCGAGGCCGGGCCCGTGCCCTCCGCGGGCAACGGGGCGGGCAACGTGGCGCGGGCCAGCCACAGCGTCCGCTGCAGCTTGGCGAGCCCACCCTCCCCCACCATCGCGATCGCCGGATCTTCCACCACGCCCCAGTGTCCGGACGCCTCGCGCGCGACCGGCACGGTCTTGATCTCGACGTCACCGCGCCAGTCCGGTTCGTCGTGGCCGCGCTCGACCACGCCGAGCAGCGCCGCGGCGCGCGCGCCCCACGCACCCTTGTCGCGCCCGCGCGGCCCGAGCCGCACGCCGAGCGCGCGATCGGCGGCCGCGAGCAACTCGTCGAGAGAGTCCGGCTCGTCAGCGGGCGCCGCCGCGGCCACGGGCGGCGGCAGCGGGCGCGGCCAGCTCACCGCTGGTGGCGACATCCCGCGCGGCGTGGCCTGGATCACGAGGTGGCCGCCGAGCAGGATCGGGCGCGGCTGGACCTGTGGCGGGACCTCGATGCCGCCGCGCTCGAGGCCGGCGCCGTGGGCCCACACCGCCTCGCGCAGCGCCGGCGAGCGCCCGGTGGCGGGCAGCCGCAGCGAGGTCGCGAGCGCGGCGAGCTCGCCGCGCATCATCGCGTTGAGCAGCCCGCACAGGTCGTCACCCCAGCGCGCGCTCACGACCGCGGTCGCCTCGCCGACGTCGAGCGTGCCCGCGAGCCGCGGCCGCGGCCCGGCGGCGAACCGGCCGTGGCGCAGCATCGCGAGCCGGCGCACGGCGGCCGGCGTCATCCGGGCGGCCATGTGGGCGACGGCGTTCACGCCGGCGCAGCATGCTACGATCGCGGCGTGCGGACCAGCGCGGGGATCATCGCCGTCGTGCTCGCGGCGTGCGCCCCCACCGTCGACGCGCCCGCCACCCGCCAGCGCGCCGCAGATGCCGCGGACGCCGCGCAGCTGGGCGCCCAGCTCGGCGCGCTGCCGGGCGTGGTGCGGACCGCCGTCACGCTGCGCCGGCCGCTCGCCGATCCGCTGGCGCCCGCCACGCCCCCCGCCCCCGCGACCGCCGGGGTGGTGATCGTGATCGACGATCGCGCGGACGGCGCCACCATCACGCGCGCCGCCACCGCGCTGGTGCGGGCCGCCGCGCCCGAGGTCGCCGCACCGGCGCTCGTCGTCGAGGTCGGGGCCCACCGGCCCGCGCTCGCGCGGGTCGGCCCGTTCACCGTCGAGGCCGCATCGCGACCGCGGCTGCGGGCGACGCTCGTCGGCGGGCTTGCGCTGATCCTCGGGCTCGCCAGCCTGCTCGCCATGCGCGAGCGGCGCGGCCGGGGTCAGCGGCGCGGGAACAGCGCCCAGTAGTCGAGCTCGAGTACGATCCGCGGCTCCTTGGTGCCCGACAGCAGCGGCGGCACCACGGCGAGCTCGGCCGCCGACACGTTCTTGACCGCCGACAGCCGCAGCCGCAGCGCCCCGACGTCGGTGCGACCGGGGATCGCGGCGCGCTCGACGACCTGGGTGAACGCGCGCAGCGTGTCCCCCGCGAACGTGGGCGCGACGTGCGCCCCGCCGTTCCACGCCGCGATCCGCAGCTGGGCGTTGAGCCCGTTGTGCGCGAGCGCGGTGGCGATGCTGATCACGTGCCCGCCGTAGACCAGCCGCCGCCCGGCCTTGGTCTCGGCCATGCCGCGCGCGTCAAAGTGGACCTGCGCGGAGTTGTGGTAGAGCCGGGTGGCGGACGCGTGCTCGGCCTCCTCGATCGTCATCGCGTCGGGGTGATCGAGCCGCTCGCCAACGTCGTAGTCGTCCCACCGCGCCGTCGAGCCGAACGCCCACGCGAGGTCGGGGAACCGCTGCAGGTTCATCACCTCGGGCACCGGCAGGCGATCCGCGGTGACCACGGCGGGCAGCTGCGGCACGCTGTTCACGCCCTTGGCGCCGGTCCGATCGCGCTTGGGGATCATCACCCAGCGCACGAACGACAGCACCTCCTGCCCCTTCTGGTTGGTGCCGCGCGTCCGCACGTAGACCACGCCGGCCTCGCCGCTCGACACCTCGCGCAGGCCGATCACCTCGCTCTCGGCGACCAGCGTGTCGCCGGGGTAGACCGGGCGCAGGAACCGCACGTCGGCGTACCCGAGGTTGGCGGTCGCGTTGTGCGAGATGTCCGGCACGCTCTTGCCGAACACGACGTGGAACACGAGCAGCTCGGGCACCAGCTCGCGCTGGAACCCGAGCGAGCGCGCGAGCTCGGTCGACGACGCCAGCGGCTGCCTGTCGCCGGTCAGCGCCATGTACAGCGCGATGTCACCGCCGTGCAGCGTGCGCGGGACTGCGTGGACGAGGTGCTGGCCGATGCCGAAGTCCTCGAAGAACCGACCGCTGAATACCTTCCTCATGGCGAGCCCTGCGACCCTACCCGAAAACGACGAGACCCGCACGGTGAGGCGCGGGCCCTGTCGCCGGGCCGCGGGAGCGGCTACTCGGCGAGCAGGTAGCTGTAGCTGATCGTCTGCGGGCCACCGTCCCACGGCGGGAACGACGCCGACTTGACCGCGGCCTCGACGCACGATGCGACCGGGGTGCCGGCGAACGAGCCCCCGACGGTGACCTTCTGCACCTGGCCCGAGGGCGCCACGGTGAGCTTGACCGACGCGGTGCCCTGGGTGCCGGCGTAGCAGGCCTGCGCCTTGCCCGCGACGCCACCCATGCCGGCCTTGATGTCGCTGCCCGACAGCGACTTCTTGTCGAGCGCCACCTTGGCGTCCTTCTTCGGACCGTCGACGCCGGCCTCCTTGAGGAGCGCGTCGAACGAGGGCTCCTCGTCGCCGCTCGCGCTGCCGGCCGCCTTGGGCGCGTCCTTGGGCTTGTCCGCCGCCTTCGTGGGCGCGTTGGACCTGGCCATCGTGTCGCGGATCTCGACCTTGTGGACCTTGTCCTTGGTGTCGTCGTCCGTGGCCTTGGTCGGCCTGGCGTCGGCCATGCCCGCGGGCGCGGCCGGCACCGGGTCGGCGGCGGCCACGGCCGCGGCGCCCGTCGTGGGCACCTCGGCCGCGGGCGCGGGCGGCGGGATCTGCTTGGCGGTCATCGTCGGCAGCTCCGTCGACGCACTCGCCACGGGCGTGGCCGCGGGCGTCGCCGCCTGGTCGCCGCCCGACATCACGAACAGCCCCACGCCCGCGGCGGCCGCGAGGCCGATACCGACGAGCGCGCGTGTCTTGGTCTTGTTATTCTGGGTCCCGGCGGTCTGCGCCGCGATCCGCGCGCCGAACGACGCCATCGCCGGCGCCTCGACGGCGGGCGCCCCCTCGCTGCTGGCGAGGCTGGCGGCGATCTGCGCGTCGACCTTCGCGTCGGCCTTGAGCGCCTGGCGCGCGGCGCGATCCTGCGCCTCGATCTCGGCCTTGCTCGGCAGGCTCGACAGTTCGGGGAGCGACACCATCCGGGCGGGCTCCGGCAGCGCGACGGCCTTCCAGCCGGCCGACGACGTCGCGAGGACGTCCTCGTCGCGCATGACCGGGTTCACCGTGGAGCGGAGCGACGACAGCCGGGCCTTGGTCGAGGACGCCAGGCTGCGGATGTCGTGGAGTCCAGAGTCGTCGTCTCGGTCTTTGGTCATGGAACTCATGGGCGTGGGGAGCGTGATGGGCGGCAAACCAGTCGAAGCAGAGTCCTCGGTCCCCGGGGTGGTGTGCATGCTCGTGTCCTCCAGACGCGCCAACGTCCGCTGTGGGAGGGCCTCGAAATAACCTGCGGGCACCTGGTCGTCCAGCACTTTCATCGTGCGGCGCAGGAGGTCGTCGACGTCGTCAGTGATGTCGTCAGACATTGTTTACCAAGCCGTTGTTCACCACGCCGTTCACTTGCCCGTCGCGGGAGCCGCAGCGACGAGCGGCCGCGGGCTGGGGGCCTCGGTCGCGAGCTTCTGGCGGAGCAGGCGGCGCGCCTCGTTGACCCGCCAGGCGACGGTTCCTTCGGGAATCTCGAGGATCTCCGCGATCTGCTTGTGGGGCATGTCCTCGATCGTCGCGAGCACGAGCGTGACCCGGAGCGACGCGGACAGCTCGGCGACCGCCGCCATCACCCGCAGGACCTCGGCATGGTGCTGCGCTTGAAGTTCAGGGTCGCGCACGACCTGGCCGAGTGCCTCGGGCCGGCCGCCGACGTGCTCGGCCTCGGCGTTGCCCCGCTGCGCGAGCGCGTTGCCGCGCTTGCCGGACCGCAGCCCGTTGAGCGCGGTGTTGATCGTGATCCGGTACAGCCAGGTCGAGAAGTCTGCGCGGCCATCGAACGTCGCCAGGCCGCGGTACGCGCGCACGAACGCCTCCTGGGTCGCGTCGTCGGCGTCGGCGTGGTTGCCGAGGATGTGGAGCGCGGCGCTGTGGACGCGGCGCTGGTGGCGCTGGACAAGCCGGCCAAACGCCGCGCGGTCGCCCTGCCGCGCCAGGTCGAGGTCCCGGTCCTCCTCAGGCATCGGCCCAGTATAAACCCAGACGCCCGCCTCCGACGACGGGGGCGGACACGAGGTGTGGTGGATCGGGGACGACATCACGGCGAGCGGGCGCGCGCCCGGTGGGGCCGCACCCACTTGGACGCCGGGGCCCCCGCTAGCCTTGGGTGCCGCGGCGCCGATCCGCCTCGAACAGCTTGGGCGCGAGGTGCCCGGCGAGGTCGGCGAGCCGGGCCAGGGCCCGGGCGGCGTCGGCCTGGGCCTGCAGGCGGAGCCGGATCCGCTCGGCGCCCGCGCCGCCCGGATCGGACGCGCGCAGGCGGGGCGCCGCGTCGAGGATCGCGAGTGGATCGGCGCCACCGACGGCGCCCCGGAGGGCGGTGATCCGCGCACGCGCCTCGCGGAGCGCGTCCGCGACGTCGTCGGCGAACGCGGTGACCAGCGCGCCCGGCGCCGGGGAGCCCGCCACCAGCGCCTCGATGTCGACCAGCGACAGGTCGCGCATCCGGGTCGACAGCGCCTCGTCGGCCTCGGCGGCGGTCACGCCTTGTCTCCAGGCTTGGCGGCGGGCGTGGCGGCGCCGGCCTCGAGGGCGCGCGGCGCGCCGGCCTTCGCGGACGCCATCTGGGCCTTGAGCTGAGCGAGCGCGTCATCGGGCCCGTCTGGCAGCGCGCGCTGACCGTCCTTGCGGCCGGCGGCCAGGCCGGCTTTCAAGATCGACGCCTCGAGCGCCGCATCGGCGGCCGCCTCGCCGCGCATCGCGGCATCGACCTCGGTCTCGATCGCCTGCTGGTCGATCCGGTCCTCGGCGGCGGCGAACCGGTCCCACACGCCGGGGTCGTTGCCGAACGCGTCACCGCCGGCCGAGCGCGCGGCGGTGATCTGGGTGGCGAGCGTGCCCTTGCGCATCTTGAGCAGCTGGAGCTTGGTCTCGAACTCCTTGCGGCTCTTGTTGAGCTGGATCGCGTAGCCCGCGGCCTCGTGCTTGTCGCGCTCGATCTTGACGGCCTCGGCCTCGCACGCCTTCTTCTCGCGCAGCGCGGTCCGCGCGGCATCGTCCTCGCCGGCCCTGACCGCGAGCATGGCGCGCCGCTCCCAGTCCGCCGCCTTGGCGCGGTGCTTGGCGACGTCGGCCTCCATCATCTTGGCGGACGCCTTGTACGAGACCAGCTCGGCGAGCGCCTTCGTGCGCCCCTCCTCGAGCTCGAGAATCGCCATCTCGATCTCCTTCGCCGGATCGACGGCCTTGTCGATCGCGGCGTTGGCACGGCTCGACAGGCCCTGCTTGATCTTCGAGAAGATGCCCATGCCCCGAGAAGTCTAGCTCAGTTCCACGGGGCTCCGCCCCGCCCCACGCGGCAAGCCGCGCAGGGTCCCCACCCCGTTCGAGGTTGCTCCGCAACCGCTCAGTCCTTGCCGAGGCCGTACTTGCGGTAGCGCTGACGGAACTGGTCGTAGGTGATGCCGAGGAGGGCGGCCGCCTCCTTCTGCTTGAACCGGGTGCGCTCGAGGGCGTCCCGGCACAGCCACTCCTCGAACGCGTCGACCCGCTGGTCGAGCGGGCGGCGCACGTCGTCGGCGAACGCCAGCCCGGAGCTGGCCGCGGTGGCGGCCTCGGGCGGCAGGGCGGTGTCGACGTCGGCCTCGGTCAGCACCTCGCCGCGCGCCATGTAGACGGCGCGCTCGAGGATGTTCTTGAGCTCGCGTACGTTCCCCGGGTAGTCGTACTGGGCGAACCGGTCGAGGGCGCCGGCGCTGATCCCCTTGACCGTGATGCCCGCGACCTCCTGGCGGAACTGCGACAGGAAGTGGACCGCGAGCACGGGGATGTCCTCGAGCCGGGTCTTGAGCGCGGGCAGCGTGATCACCTCGAACGACAGCCGGTCGTAGAGGTCGGCGCGGAACGCGCCGTCGGCGATCGCCTGCTTGAGGTCGGCGTTGGTCGCCGCGATCACGCGGACGTTGACCTGGATCGACTCGCTGCCGGCGACCCGCTCGAACCGCTGGTACTCGAGGACGCGCAGGATCTTGGCCTGGAACTCGAGCGACATGTTCCCGATCTCGTCGAGGAACAGCGTCCCGCCGTCGGCCAGCTCGAACTTGCCCTCCTTCTGCTTGGTGGCGCCGGTGAACGCGCCCTCCTCGTGGCCGAACAGCTCGCTCTCGAGCAGGCTCTCGGGCACCGCGGCGCAGTTGATCGTGACGTAGGGCTCGCTCGCGCGCGGCGACAGCGTGTGGATCGCGCGCGCGACCAGCTCCTTGCCGGTGCCGCGCGGCCCGAGGACCAGCACCGGGCGCGGCACCGGAGCGACGCGCTCGATCTTGGTCATCACCTGGCGGATCACCGGCGAGTCGCCGACGATCTGCCAGCGCCGGCCGGCGGCCTTGCGCAGCCGCTCGTTGGTGGCCCGCAGCTCGCGGTTCTCGGCCTCGAGGCGCTTGCGATCGACGGCGTGCTGGAGGATGCGCTCGACCTTCTCGACGGAGATCTCGAGCTTGTCCTCGAGGTACGGATCCTTGGTGACGAAGTCGACCGCGCCCGCCTTCACCGCGGCCACGGCGTCGTCGATGGTGCCGTGCCCGGTCAGCATGATGATCGGCAGCTCGGGCAGCCGCTGGCGGATCTCGCGGCAGATCTCGATGCCGGTGCGCCGGCCCGGCCCGAGGTCGAGATCGAGGACGACGAGGTCGGCGTCGTTGACCCCGAGCCAGCGGATCGCGTCCTCGCCGTCGTCGAACCCGACGACGTTCGATCCGCGCACGCGGAACACGTCGCCGAGCAGGCGCCGCACCTCGGCCTGGTCGTCGACGCACACGATGGTCCCGATCGTCATGGCAGCCCCCGCTCCGCGGCCCACATCGGCAGCGAGGCGAGCCCGCTCTTGTCGGTGGGCAGCGTGATCGTCACCGTGGTCCCCTGCCCCTCCTCGGACTCGACCGTGATCCGCCCGTGGTGGGCGGACACCGCGCGCTCGGCGATCGCGAGGCCGACCCCCGAGCCGGTCTCCTTGGTCGTGAACCCGGGCACGAACAGCCGCCCGAGGTGGACGCGCGGGATGCCGGGGCCAGAGTCCGCGACCACCACCTCGACGAGCGGCGCCGCCCCGCTGCTCGGCGCCGGCACCGCGCGCACGCGCACCGCCACGTCGCCATGGCCGGCGGCGGCGCACGCCTCGGCCGCGTTCGAGATGATGTTGAGCAGCGCCTCGCGCAGCAGCATGCGATCGCCGCGGACATCCGGCAGCGCGGCGGTGGTCTCGAGCTGGATCGGCACCTGCTGGAGCCGGGCCTGCGCGGCGAGCACCACCTCGTGGAGCAGCGGCGGCAGCGGCACCAGCTCGACGGTGGTGGTCGGCGTCTGCATCGAGCGCAGGTACTGGGCCCACTCCTCGTAGAGCGCGGTGACGTCGGCCTCGAGGTCCTTGAGGCGATCGTGGACGTCGCCCATCCGGCGCGGCGCGTCCTCGGTGGCCTCGCCGCCGGCCGCGAGCTTGCGCACCGAGCGGGTGCGGGCGCCGATGATCCCGAGCAGGTTCTTCACGCGGTGGCCGTGGGCGTACACCCCGGCGATCACGTCATGGCGCACGACCTCGGCGGTCGCCGTCACCAGCCGCGGCGCCACGCCCGCCGCCGCGCTGCCGGCGCCGGGATTGGCCGCATCGAGCAGGCGGCCGACGGTCACGCCGAGGCTGGGCGACTGCGCGTCGAGCATCCGCACGGCGTTGCGCCACGCGAGCCCGTGGTTGGCGTCGATCCGCAGCGCACGCTCGATCTCGGCGAGCGCGCCGGCCTGATCGCCGCGGTCGAACATCAGCAGCGCGAGCCGGCACGCCGCGGCGGTGTGCCCGGGCTGGAACGCGAGGCCCTTGCGGTAGGCGGCCTCGGCGCGATCGCGGGTCGCCAGGTCATCGGCGCACAGCGCGCCGTAGAGGAACCACAGCCGCGCGCGATCGACGGCGGGCAGCGGCTCGGCGGCGGCGGTCTCGACCAGCGCATCGAGCTCGCCGAGCAGCGCGACCTGATCGGAGGGGCCGTGCGTGCGCGCCCGGCGCTCGAGGCGGCGCAGCCGGATCGCCGCGCCGCGCGCCGCGCGGGCCCTCGAGCGCCTCCTCGATCGCCGCCAGCGCCGCCTCGATCGCGGCCTCCGTGACCGCGCCCTCGCCGGCCGCGAACCGCGCGGCGAGCAGCGCGGCGCAGCACATCCGGCGCCCGACCGTGTCCTTGACCACCTCGAGGCTCGCCGCAGCATCCGCGCCGCGGCCGTGCGCCACGACGGCCGCGCTGATCTCCTCGAGCAGGGTCAGCGCATCGGGGATCACCGCGTGCGACGCGGCGGTGAGCGCGGCCTCGAACGCCGCCCCGGCCTGCGCCGCGGCGCCCGTGGGGTCGGCCTGGGCGGCGGCCGCGCGGGCGAGCTCGAGGTGGGCCCGCGCCCGCTCCCATGCGGTGATCCGCGGCGCATCGAGCGCGGCCACCAGCGACATCCGCGCGGCGGTCAACTCGCCGGCCGCGAGCTGGGCGCGGCCGAGCAGGATCTTCGTCGCGGGCCCGGGCGCGCGCTTGGCGGCCTCGCTGGCGTAGGCGGCGCGCGCCGCCCGCGTCGCCCTGCGCGAGCGCGATGTCGGTCAGCCGCAGCGCGGCGTCCGCCCCGTCACTCTGCGCGTGCGCGCGGAGCAGCGCGCTCCTGGCGGCCGAGGGCAACCCGAGCGCCCAGTAGCGATCCCCCAGCTCCAGAAGCGCGGTCGCCATCGCCCTTCCATCGTACCCCGATGCCGGCGACGCGGGCCGCGCTCAGACCAGGTTCTTCTTGCGCGCCTCGACGTGGGCCGCGAGCTGGTCGAGCGCGTCGGTGAGCTGGCTGCGCGCCGCGCCCCGGTAGTCGCCCTGATTCTGCGACGTGCGCAGCGAGGTCAGCGACGCCTCGATCGCGCCGACGTCGCGCTGGGCGCGCGCGCGCACCGCGTCGTGCATCTGCCGGACTGGGCGTAGAAGTCTGCGGCATGTCGCCTCGCGCAGCGGCGGCATTACGCCGAGCGGCCGACCGCCATCCGGTCGAAGTACATCGACACCTTGTAGAGCGGCCCCGCGACCTTGTGGGTCATCATCAGCAGGTACAGCGACAGGATCACGACCAGGCCCAGGCCGACGCCGACCATCTTGTAGACGAGCGCGCGATCCTCGGACTGCAGGCCGCTCGCGACGCGCTCCTGGAAGTCGCTCTGCGAGGAGTCGGCCTGGGTCAGGGCCCTGAGGTCCTGCTCGATCGACTCCGAGGCGGCGCGCTTCTGCTGGTAGATCATGTAGCCGAGCGCGCCCGCGATCGCGACAGGA
>CAXNMK010000015.1:0-174944 GCA_964203225.1 Kofleriaceae bacterium | reverse complement strand
CGGTTCGGTGCAGCGTGATTGCGCTAACCTCGTTCGTTAGATGGCTCGGTACCGACCCGTCAGGGAAATTCAACGCAGTCCGCTTCGACAGGCATCTCTGCTGGTCGCCATCGCGCTCCTGACGGGCGTGGGGTGCGGGACGAAGCGGGCCGAGCCAGACATCAAGGTTCGCTCCGCGAAGATCGACGCCAACAATTCCGACCAACTGAACGTCGATCTCGAGGTCCCCGAAGGGACGTACCGGGTCTTCATGGCCTCGCAGCTCTACAATGGGACGTACCGCGACCTGAGGCTGATCACGCCAGAAACGATCGCGGCACGGGACGGCGTGATCCGGATTCAGATCGACGTCACCAACAGCAGTCTGCCTGCGGGTGGAGCCCCGCCACAGAAACTCAGGATCGGCCTCAACGTGGACGAGGACACCCGGTTAGTCGAATTCGACTTCGCGAGGGACCGGCGCCTCACGATCACGCCCGACTCGTCCTCGGCCATCTTCGACTGCGGCGAGAAATGCTGGGGGCAGATCGTCGACGACGACATGTTGAACCTCACCTTGCCCCCATCGGTGACCGTGACCATCGACGGCCACAAGTACGCCAGCAGCGGCAAGGTTCACGTCGACGTGGTGCCGCAGCTCGCGAAGATCGGTTTCAAACGCGACGCCAGCGTGCCGCTCGCGCTCGAAGTGCAGGTCGACGCCACCACGAAGCTGACCGGCGTCGTCGACCTCTCGCGCCATGACGTCCATCGCAACGTGTTGAAGCGGTTCGCAGCCGCGGGCGGGGGCAAGGGCGTCGTGCTCGGCGCCGAAGACACGCCGCCTGCCAAACCGCGAGCGATCAGCTTCGGCAACTCGGTGTTCGGCGCGTGGACCCGGTTCGATCAGATCGATCTCGTGGCGACCCGCGAGTCGGTCAAGCGCCCGATCAGCGACTGCGGCACCTACAAGGACAACGCGACGGGCGAGCTCAGGGCGATCCACCGCGAGACGGTGAACCACTTGTACAAGATGTACGACCGCCGCAGCGGCGCGCTGAAGACGCAGCACGAGGTCGTGGCGCGGGCCCCAGACTGTCCGCAGACGATGTCAAATAGCCCCGGAAATCTCCTGTCGAACGAAGCCAGCACCAACGACGGCGAGGCCTATCTCAAGACGCTCGTACGCTAACGCGCTTGCTGGTTCACGCCGTCGCGTCGACTGCCCGCGCGACAGCGAATCCGACCCACCCTCGGTCGCCTCCGCCCATTCCTGGAGCGCCGACCACCCGAAAGCGCAGTCCACAGGTTCGAGACCTGTAGGGATGCGACCCGTGTGGCCGCGACCGTCGGCTCATCGAGCCGGTGTCGTAGCCGGCCCGCGCGATTGCGACGTGCTCAAGAATCATCCCCGGGTTGAGGGTCAACTCGAGCCGCGCATGGTCGCCCCGAGCGCATAGTCGGGTGGCCCCGGGATTTTGGCCCCGGGGCTCCCACAGAACCGGACTTGCGGATCTCCCGCATCCGGCTCTTCAGTGCGTGGGGTTCGCTACGGGCGGTAGACGCTGTGCACGATGCGCGGAGTTGGGAGTGGGTACAGGCTGCTGAGCAGCTTGAACCTGGCCCAATTCATGTGTCCTCGACGCGAGCGGCGATCAAGCCACGTGCGCCAGACACGTTTCACCTCGTGCAAGAAGCGTCCGAGTGCCCGGCCGTTCCCAGTGATGCCGAAGTAGTTGTAGTGACCCGCCACCTTCTTCACGAGCATCTCATGCTGCTTGCGGACGGGAAGATGACGGTTCCTACTGCACCAGTCGGCGACGCGCTGTAGTGCGCGCCCGAAGCGGTTGCCTGAAGTCTTCCGTTGGACCACCCACCAGCCGTTCCGGGAACGTCCCCAGAAATGCGTGAAGCCCAGCAGGTCGAAGCTCCCGGGGTCAGGCCCGCTGCCTGGTTTCCGGAAGTCGATGAACTTGGTCTTCTCGGGATGGACCGTGAGCCCGTACTTGGCGAATCGCTTCACCAGCACGGCCATCACGCGTCTCGCATCCTCCTCCCGCTCGAAGGCGATCGCAATATCGTCGGCATAACGGATCAGATGCGCTGATCCGCCGAGTCGAGGTCGAACCTCGCGCTCGAACCAGACGTCGAGAACTTCGTGCAGGTAGATGTTCGCGAGCAACGGAGAGATCACGCCGCCTTGCGGGGTGCCGCCATCCGGGAACCAACGGATCCCGTCCTGCTGCACTCCCGCCTTCAACCACTTGTCGATGGAACGTCGAATCACGCCGTCACGGCGCATAGCGCGCGATCGTGGCGAACTGGAACAGCGCGCTCGATCTCGACCGCGCGCAGGAGGAGATCAAGGTCCTGCTCGACAACTTCGGCCCGCAGACCGCGTGGGGCAAGGTGCAGAACAACCGCGAGGCGCTGGTCCGCTCGCTGGCCACCACCGAGGAGCTGGTCCGCCAGATCGCGATGGGCATCCACCAGGAGGCCCAGCGCCGCGACAAGGTCGACAAGAAGGCCGACCTCAACCTCTACACGCGCGCCGC
This sequence comes from Kofleriaceae bacterium, assembly GCA_964203225.1. Taxonomy (GTDB): domain Bacteria; phylum Myxococcota_A; class Polyangia; order Haliangiales; family Haliangiaceae; genus JABFXX01. The sequence goes on along the minus strand of CAXNMK010000015.1, from coordinate 172,410 downwards.
GGCCGCGTACGAGCAGTACCTCGCGGCGTTCGGCAGGGCCAAGGCCGGCAACGCGCAGGCGATCGAGCTGCGGTTCTACCGGGCCGACATCCTGTACTTCAAGTTGGCGCGAACCGAGGAGGCCGGCGACGAGTACCTCGCGGTCGGTCGCAGCGCGCCGGTCGGCAAGTTCCACAAGGAGGCGCTGTTCAAGGCGATGGGCGCCTACGAGAAGGCACGCCCCAAGGACACCGTCGGCAAGGCCAAGCTCTACCCCGTCGACAAGAAGTTCGGCGAGGCGATCGACCTGTACGCGACCCTGTTCCCCGCCGATCCGCAGCTGGTCGGCGTGATCTTCAAGAACGGGCAGATGTTCTACGACTACGGAGAGTACGACGAGGCGATCAAGCGGTTCGGCGTGATCGTCACCAAGTACCCCGACGACGCCAACGCGGGCCCCGCGGGTGATCGCATCCTGTCGGCGCTGGGCAAGGCCGCCGACTACGAGAACATCGAGGACTGGGCACGCAAGCTCAAGAAGGCGAAGTCGTTCGCCGCCAAGGACCAGCAGGAGCGCCTCGATCGCCTGATCATCGAGTCGATCCAGAAGAGCGGCGACACGTACGCCGAGGCCGGCAAGTACGAGCAGGCCGCGACGTTCTACCTGCGCGTGCCCAAGGAGACCACGAACACGCTGGTCGCGGCCCAGAGCATGATGAACGCGGGCGTGATGTTCGAGAAGGCGAAGCAGCCCGAGAAGGCCGCGGACCTCTACCTCGACATCGCCGAGCGCTACGGCGAGAACAACCCCGAACTCGGGGAGAAGGCGGCGTTCACCGCCGGCCAGGTCTACGAGAAGGTGATCTTCTACGACCGCGCCGCGCAGGCCTACGAGCTGGTGTGGAAGAAGTTCCGCACCGGCGCGCGGTCCGCCGACGCGCTGTTCAACGCGGGCCTGCTCCGCCAGGCGCTCGGCCAGAACAAGGAGGCGATCGCGCACTACCAGGAGTACACGAAGAAGTTCGCCGACCGCCGCGACGCGCCCGACGTCGCGTTCAACATCGGCGTCGTCTACGAGGGCGTCGGCGACGATGGCCCCGCCTACAAGGCCTACGACGACTACGCCAGGCGCTACCGCTCGACGGGCAAGCGCATGATCGAGGCCCACACCCGCGCCGGCCGCATGCTCGTCCGCCTCGGCAAGGCCGGGACCGCCAAGGCCGACTTCGCGGCGGCGCAGCGCACGTGGAAGGCCGCGAGCGGCGCCGCCCGGGCCGCGGGCACGCCGTGGGCCGCCGAGGCGCGCTACTACGAGGGCGAGCTGATCTTCAAGGAGTACGAGAAGGTCACCCTCGACGTGAAGGCGAGCGAGCTCGAGAAGGCGCTCAAGAACAAGTCCAGGCTGCTCGCCGAGGCCGAGAAGGTCTACTTCTCCGTGGTCGACTACCAGGACCTCAAGTGGGCCACCGCGGCGCTCTACCGGATCGGCCAGGTCTACGACGGGTTCGCCGAGTCGCTGGTCAATGCGACGACGCCCAAGGGGCTGTCCGAGGAGCAGGCCCAGGCCTACCGCGACGCCCTCGACGGCTACGTCGTCGAGATCCAGGACAAGGCCGTCCAGGCGTTCGAGGCCGGGTACCAGAAGGCGATCCAGATGCAGGTCTACGACGAGTACACCGCCAAGATCCGCGAGTCGCTCGGCCGGCTCGCCGGCGACACGTACCCGCCCGAGCACGAGTCCCGCGCCCGCGAGCGGATCGGCGATCGCCCGCCCGTGCCGGTGCTCGTCGAGGAGATCGTCCGATGATCCGGACGATCCGGACGATCCGGACGCTCTTGCGGCGCGGACGCACCCTGGGGCTGACGCTCGCGCTGACCACCGCGGCGTGCGGCGGCTCGTCGACCGCGCGCATCAAGCCCACCGCGGGCCGGATGGCCAAGCTCGACCCGGTCAACCCCAAGGCCAAGCGGGAGTTCGAGGCCGGCCTGCGGGCGATGCGGCGCGGGGGTCCCGAGGCCTCGGAGACCGCGCGCAGCCGCCTGCGCGCCGCCGTCGAGATCGATGGCAAGCTGTGGGAGGCGTGGCACAACCTCGGGGTGCTCGCGTACCGGGAGGGCGATGACGACGTCGCGATCGAGGCCTACGCGAAGGCGATCGCGATCAACCCGACGCACACCCCCACCCTGCTCGGCCGCGCCGAGGCCTCGCGCCGCGCCGGCAAGAACAAGGACGCGCGGGCCGACTACGAGGCCGCGCTGCGCGGCACCGACGAGGACGACCCGACGCGCCGCGACGCCGCCGCCCGCCTCGCCTCTCTCCTCCGCGACTTCGGCGACTTCGACGATGCCGTCGCCGTGCTGCGCGACACCGTCCGGCTGTCGGGCATCAACGCCAGGATCTACACCGAGCTCGGCCTGATCTACATCCAGCAGGATCGGCTCGACCTCGCGGTGCTCGTGCTCGCCAAGGCGCTCGAACTCGACGCCAAGGACCCGTCGATCTACAACGCCTTCGCGGTGCTCGCGATGCGCCAGGGCAAGGCCCAGGAGGCGTTCCAGCGGTTCGAGCAGGCCGTCGCGCTCGATGACAACTACATCGACGCCCGGTTCAACAAGGCGTCCGTGCTGCTCGACGCCGGGGACTACGAGCGCGCCAAGGTCGAGCTGGTGGCGCTGCTCCAGAAGGCGCCCGACGATCACACCGCACAGGTCGCGCTCGGCGTGGCCCAGCGTGGCCTCAAGGACTACCCCGAGGCCCGCAAGACCTGGGACCGCGTGATCAAGGAGGCGCCCCGGCGCGGGACCGCGCGCGCTGATGCCCTGTTCAACGTCGCGATCCTCGAGATCGATTTCCGGCAGAACGCGGCCGCCGGCAAGGCCGATCTGGAGCGCTACCTGCAACAGGCTCCGGGGGGCCACGCCAAGCGCGCGGCCGCCGACGAGAAACGAAAGGAGCTCGGGAAATGAGGTCGAGGCATACGCCCCCCGCCTGGGGGTCCGGGCACCCACGTCGGCATCGGTCGCGGCACCTGATGCTGACGTTGATGCTCGTGTGTGGAGCGCTCGCACCTGCGGTCGGCCAGCCCAAGGGCAAGCCCACACCGCCGACGACCGCCAACGCCGCCCCCAAGGGCGATGCGCCCCGCAAGAACGGCAAGCCCAGGACCTTCGACTTCAATGCCGTCGACCTCAACGGCCAGCTGAGGTCGCCGCAACTCCTGTACTTCCTCGAGCGCGCGAACGAGGAACTCGAGCGCGCCAGCCTCGAGAAGCGCTCGTTCATCCCCCACATGGTGCGGTCGCTCGATGAAGAGGCGCTGTGAACCGCTCCGGGGTTAGGATCCGCGGACGATGAGCAAGGTCGCGCTCCGCACCGCCCTGATCTGGCACGACGAGGTCATGGACGACGTCGTGCTCGAGCGGCCGCGGCCGGTGACGCTGGGCTCGTCCGGCAAGGCGACGTTCGTGGTGCCGAGCATGGGCCTACCCGCGGACTTCGCGGTCGTCCGGCCCGGCAACCGCGGCTACCTCCTCACGCTCGGCGAGCGGATGCGCGGCACGATCTGCATCGATGGCGAGGAGAAGGACGTCGCCGAGTTCGTCCGCCGCGGCGGCGAGGGTGACGGTCCCGGCGGGTTCCGCGCCACCCCGATCAGCGGCAAGGACTGGGGCGTCGTCGACCTCGACGAGTCTGGCGTCCACAAGCTGTTCTTCCAGTTCGTCCCCGTCGACGAGGCGCCGGTGTTCCTGACCCCGCCCGTGATCGCCGCGGGCGTCGCCGGCTACCTGATCTCCGCCGCGGCGCTGACCGTGCTGTGGAGCCTCAAGGGGCTCGCGATCGACGAGGCGGCGTTCCGCGGGGTCGGCATCGTGACCCTGTCGGTTCTCCTCGGGGCGCTCGGCTTGGCCTCGGTCAAGCAGGATGGCGAAGTCCAGGCCTCGCTCGCGTTCTCGGTGGTCCTCCACGCAGCGCTGCTGCTGATGACGTTCCAGATGGCGAGCGGCGAGGACCCGTTCGTGTGGCCCGGTCCGCGCTCGCTGGCTGGCAACTACCTGGTGACCCGGCTCGATCCCGAGCCGCCGCCCGAGCCCGAGCCGCCCAAGGCGGGCGCGGCCCAGACCACCGGTGAGGCCGCGGCCGCGAGCCCGACCAAGAACAACCTCCAGACCGCGACCAAGGGCGACCAGGGCGCGTCCGGCGGCAAGGGCGACGAGGAGCGCGCGCGCACCAACCAGCCGACCTCGGACAAGCCCGAGGCCCCGAAGGTGGCGTTCTTCGAGGACAAGAACAAGAAGTACCTCGACAACCTGATCGATCGGAATCTGTCGACCGGCCTGTCCAAGTTCAACGGCCTGCAGAGCGACGTCACCAAGAAGGGTGGCCTCGGGTTCGGGACCGGCAGCGGGACCGGCGTCGGCTCCGAGCTCGGCGGGTCCGGCACCACACGCGGCAGCAAGGGCAAGGGCGCGGGCGGCGGCGGCAACGTCGAGGGTGACTTCGTCACCAGCAAGGGCGCGATCGACACCGGCAAGGAGCGCCCGGGCGGCACCTGCATCGGCGCGGGCTGCACCGGCTCCGCGCCCAAGGCGGTCACGGTCAAGCTCGAGGCCGCCGACGGCGAGTTCAACGGGCTGACCAAGGAGGAGGTCGGCCGCGTGATGTCGGCGCGCCTCGGCGTGTTCAAGGCCTGCTACCAGAAGGAGCTCAACCGGCAACCCGGGCTCGGCGGCAAGCTCGTGATCCACTTCGTGATCGCCGCCGACGGCACGGTCAAGAGCACCCGCACCCAGGGCGGCACGCTCCGCAACGACGGCGTCGAGAGCTGTATCAAGAGCAATATCATGCGCCTCAAGTTCCCGGCCAAGGGCGGCGCGATCGTCAACTACCCGTTCTTGTTCAACCAGGGAGGCTAGCTCATGCGCCCCACGGCTGACGTCCACCTGACCTGGCTCACGTGCCTGACCGGCCTCACCGGCATGTTCGCGATCGGCTGCACCAACAGCCCGGTCTACCTGCCCAGCCCGCTTCGCCTCGAGGGCGGCGTCGAGGTCGATCTGGAGGGCGCGCTGATCCCGACCACGGGCTCGCTGGCGGTGCCGGTGGTGCTCGAGTCCACCGAGGACGCCGCCGAGCGCGCGGCGCTCCAGGCCGACCTCCCCGCCGAGGTCGTGGTCCCCTACATCCGCGTCGGGGATCTCGAGATCAGCGTCGAGTGGACCATCACGAATCTGACCGACATGCCGGGCAGCGCGACGGTCCAGCTCAACGGGGCCAACCAGTTCTTCGCGTACGACCCGGCGATGCTGGTGCTCGGGACCGGCCGCGAGGCCCCGCGTGCCCCTGGCCTCGCCGGCGACACGCCGCTCGACGTCCCCGCCGGCGGCTCGATCTCCGGGCTGTTCCGCGAGGACCAGCTGCGCGAGGCGTCGATCGACCTCGATCAGATCACCCGTGGCCGCATCACACCCTTCCGCGCGCGCCTGCAGATCAACAAGAACCTCGAGGAGTTCGCGCAGCTCGAGCCGATGATGTTCGACATGGACGGAGAGCCGCTGCCGCAGGTCGAGACCGGCCTCGTGTTTCCGCGCGTCGCGATCCCGCAGCTGCTCCGCGTCGATCTCGTGTTCGAGCCTGATCGCCCGATGATCCTCGACTTCAACGTCCGCGTGCGCGACGTGCGCGGCAAGCTGCTGCCCGACCTGCTGCTCGATGCGCCGGTCGACGAACTCGAGCCGCTCGAGCCGATGCCGTTCGTGATCGACGCGGGCGCGCCGCCCCCGGCCTGAGGTTCTCGGGTACGTTCTCGAATACGATGAGCCCCCCGATGGCCCGCCTGGTGTTGGTCCCGTGTGCGCTCATCGCGCTGAGCACCCCGGCCAGCGCGCGGCCCGCGTCGACCGGCTGGTACGCCGAGGGCGGCGCCGGAGCGACCGCGTTCCTGCTCGGCGCCTCGAACGACGCCGCGATCGGGCCGGGCCTGACGCTCCGCGTCGGGCGGGACCTCGCCTCGGTGTTCTCCGTGGGCATCTGGCTTGCCACGTCGAGCCACGAGGCCACCGTCCCCGCCCCGCCCGAGGGGGAGTGGTTCCAGCTCCATCGCGGCGGCGCGGACGTCCGGCTGAGCGGCCGGTTCGATCGCCTGTCGCTGTTCGTCGGAGGCGGCGCGGGCGTCGCGATGATCTCGTCGAACGTGCTCGGCCGGGTCCGCATCACCGAGCCGGGCGAGGATCCTGTCGCTGCTCGCGCAGGCCGGCGCGGGCCTCGAGTACCAGCTCCTCAACCGTCACTACGCGCTCGGCCTCGGCGTCGACGGCATGATGATGCCCGCGTTCACCGCCCCCGCCTCGAAGCCGCTGACCGCGCTCGAGAGCCGCGTGTTCCTGCGCTACACGTACTGATCGCTGCCCCGTCGGTCGGCGGCCGGGCGTCAGCGCAGCGCCTTGCGCCCGGTGCCGATCAGGTCGAGCAGCACGCGCCGAAACGGCGCCCGCGCGTCGAGCATCGCGATCACCGCGGCGGCGCCGAGCCGCTGGCGCCACAGCAGCAGCACCTTGGCCGGCAGCGCCAGGCCGCCGAGCGCGAGGACGCTGCCGGTCGTCTGCGCCAGGTCATGGGCGTAGGCCGCCGTCCACGCGAACTCGCCGTGGGTGGTGTACGGCGCCGCCAGCGCGCGCTCCCAGTCGCGGTGCGCGGTGGACGCCAGGAGATTCGCGCGCACCAGCAGACCTGCGCCCGCGAGGCCCATGCGAAACCGCTCCGCGGCCGAGGCGTTGTCCTCGTCGAGCAGGCCCCACCAGATCTCGCGGTCCGCCGCGCGGACCTCGTCCGGCAGCGCGAACGCGCAGCCGTAATCGAGGCACCACACGTGGACGCCTCCGTCGGGCTGGACGTCGACCAGGAAGTTGCCGGGGTTCGGGTCGGCGTTGAGCAGGCCGTGGACCAGCGGCGAGCCCCACGTCACCTCGAAGATGCCGAGCGCGGCGGCGCTCCGGACCTCGGGCGGCGCCGAGTGCCCGAGCTCCACGACGGAGGTCCCGTGGGCGCGCGTCATCGTCAGCACGCGCGCGGACGACAGCCCGCGGATGACGCGGGGGAACCGCAGCACCCGGTGCTCGGCCCACGCGATCGCGAACCGCTCCTGGGCGTCCGCCTCGGCGCGGTAATCGAGCTCGCCCCGGACCGCGGCCCCGAGCGCCGTCAGCGCGGCGTCGTCGAGACTGCGCCCGACCTCGGCGCCCGCGAGCTTGCGCACGAACGCGGCGTCATCGAGATCCGCGCGCAGCGCATCGGCGACGCCGGGGTACTGCACCTTGATCACGACCTCGGTGCCGTCATGCAGGCGCGCCGCGTGGACCTGCCCGAGCGAGGCGGCGGCGAGTGGCGCCGGGTCCCAGTGCGCGAACAGCACCTGCGGCGGCTGGCCGAGATCCTCCTCGATCACGCGGGCGATCGCCCCCGCGGCGACCGCCGGGGCGTTGTCCCACAGGCCGCCGAGGACGGCGCGCGCCGCGGCGGTGGCGCCCACGCCTCGCCCACCGAACGAGCCGCCGGGGTCGTACGCCGCGAGCTGCGCGACCTTGGCGAGGCCCCCCTTGAGGCGCCCGGCCTGGGCGGCGAGGACCCGGGCCGCCTCCTCGTCGACGACCTGATCGTCCTCCTCGGAGCCGGTCGGGTCGGTGGTGACCACCTGCTTGGCCCGCGCCCACAGCCGGGCCCACCCGACCTTGCGCTCCGCCCACCGGCGCGCGCCGTCGCTCATGACGTGGTCTCCAGGGCGTCCGCGTGGACGATCTTGAACGAACCGGACTCGTCGCTCCAGAACAGCTCGACGCGGTTCTTGCCGGTCTTCTTCGCCCGGTAGAGCGCGCGATCGGCCCGCCGGATCAGGTCCTCGCCGTCGGTCGCCTTGCTCTCGGGGTAGCTCGCGATGCCGAACGAGGCGGTCACCCCGATCACCATCGGCGGCTCGGCATCGGTCGTGACCCGCAGCTCCGCCACGGCGGCACGGATCCGCTCGCCGACGTTGTAGGCGGCCACCATGTCGCTGCGCGGGAGGATCAAGGCGATCTCCTCGCCACCATACCGCGCGGGCGTGTCGACGCCGCGGAGCTGGGCCTTGACGCAGATGGCGATGGCGCGAAGCACACGGTCGCCGATCAGATGCCCGTGCTCGTCATTGAGCTTCTTGAAATCGTCGACGTCCATCATCACGACGGAGAACGGCGTGTGGTAGCGCCGCGAGCGCTCGATCTCCTCCTCGATCCGGGCATCGAAGTAGCGCCGCATGAACAGGCCGGTCAGCCCGTCGACCATCGCCAGCTCGTAGAGGTGCGCGTTCTGGAGCGCGGCGGCGATCTGCAGCGCGAGCGACTCGAGCAGGCGCTGGTGCTCGGGACCGAACGCGCCGGGCCGGGTGCTCTGCACGGCGATCACGCCCTCGCAGCCGCCGTACAGCATCAACGGCACGCCCAGCCACGAGCGGACGCCGTGCGCCGAGCCGGCGAGCTCGGTCTCGGGCAGGTCGTCCACGCGGCGCGACGTGGCGTGCTTGAGCACCCAGCCGGCGGCGCCCTCCCCGTCCGCCATCGGCTGACGGAAGAACCGGTCGGCCGCCCGCTCGTAGCCGTCGAGCACGAGCCCCGGCTCGCCACCGGAGCGCCGGTGGATCAGCGCCACGATCTCGGCGTCGGGGAGCGCGTTGCAGGTCTCGCGCGCGACCGCATCGACGAGCTCCTCGAGCTGCAGCGATGCGGCCAGCCGGCGGGCGGTGGCGGTCAGGATCTCGAGGTGGCGGACCCGCTTCTCGAGCTGGTGCCCCGTACGCGACAGCCGCGAGAACACGAGGTTGATCAGGAGGTAGGTCAGCGACAGCAACACGAAGCCGAGCGGCTGGTCGGGGTCGTAGAGCAGCACGAGCACCACGCCGATCGGCATCAGCGTGGTCTCCGCGAGGATCCCCGGGACCGCGAGCTCGCGAACGTACGCGCGCCAGTGCCGCCCGAGCAGCAGCAGGCGCACGCCCTGGACGGCGTAGTGCGTGGCGAGGAGGAGGGCCGCGATCGCGACCACGCGGATCGCGATGGCGATCGCCGCGGGTGACGACGCGACGCCGAGCAGCGCGTCGGCGCCGAAAACCGCCCCGCACAGCATGACGAGCGCGCCCGACATCCCGCCAAAGTAGAGGACGTAGCCGAGCTCGGCCCACCACGCGGGGGTGTCGACCCGGACCTTCTGGCGCGCGAAGTACAGGCGCGCCGACGCATCCACGGTCAGCGCGATCGCGACCAGCTGGCCTGCGTTGACCGGGCCCACGCACACCGCCGCGGCCACGTAGTACGCGGAATCGAGCGACAGCACGCTGCCCTCGACCAGCCGGAACGCCAACGCGCGGGCCGCCAGGATCACGATCATGAACAGCGCGGTCCACAGCGGCTCGGTGCGCGCGGGCTCGGGCAGGATTCCGAGCGCCGGGAGTGCAAGCACGGCGCCCCATCCGAGGACGCCCATGACGATCGTGAACAGGTGTCCAGCCTGACGCGGCACAGCAGCCCTACTGGTAACGCATCCGGCGCCCGAAAGCGCGAACGGCCTCACCAGGGATCCTGGAAGGCCGCGCGAAAGGGGTGAGGGACGGGGTAGTCAGATGTCGATGATCATCACACCACGCTCGGATTGCTCCTGAGCAGGCGTCGCGGCCGGCCGGTCGACAATCTCGCGGATGTGTTCGATCGGAAGCTCCACTCGACTCCGCTCGTTTTCGCGGCGTCGCTCGTCTTCCTTCTTCAGGATCTCTTCGATAATCCAGGGATCCAGCATGGCGGACCGCCTTTCGCGGGCAGGGGGGTCGAGCCTAACGAAGCGTGGCGCGGTGTTTGTTGAGTAGCTCCAGGTCAGGGTCGCTGCAACCGGTTCACCGTGAGTTACTCTGTCCGCTCCCTGATTCTAACGCATCATCGACCGAGAGGCTCCAGTTTCGGGATTGGTTTCATCCGGGCGTGCGATCGAGCACGGGCGGTGTCAGCGGGTGCCGCCCCCCCCGCGGGTGCGGGGCCGACCGTTTCTCGAACATCACCGGGCGCTTGCCGTGTACCAACGTGACTCGGCCACCCCGTGGCGATGTTGGGGCCCCCACCGCGAGTTGGCACAGCTCCCGCGCCGATCCGGGGTTTGACGCGGCGTACCGGGGGCGATCTCCAGCCCGATCAGCCAGGCGGGCGCGGCACTCCCTCGCGGTTCAATCGAGGTCCTTGAGCTTCCACGCGGTGTCCTCCTTCACGAACTGCACCGTGAACCGGTCGCCGTAGCTCATGCGCGCGTCGTTGCCACGCTCGATGATCGGCTCGTCGACGTGGGCCTCGAGCGTGTTGATCAGGGCCTCCATCTGCTCGCGCGACGGCCCCGTGAACTGCTCCTTCATCTTCTGCGCATCCATCTTCTCGCGGTACGCGCTCGGCACGAACCGCAGCATCACGTCCCACCGCTCGAGCCGGTAGGCGCGGATGAACGAGCGCAGCGCGGCCTTGGGCGAGGCCTGGTCGTAGAACGCGAGCGGGTTGGTGGCGATCCGCCACCTCCCGTCCTCCTGGACCAGCCGCATCGCGTCGCCGAGGCCGTACTCGAACTCGGCCGACACCTCGACCGTGCCGCGCTTGCCCCGCAGGCGCTCGGCGGTCTCCGCGACCTCGCGCGGGTTGTCGCGCATCATGCGGCCGTAGTCCTCGCGCGAGACCTTGGCGCGGAAGCTCGCGGACATCAGCTCGTACGCGCGCCCGTAGTCCTTCGCGGCGAGCGCGTTGCCGTACGCGTCGAGCGCCCGGGTCGGACCGGTCGAGCGCGTACACGCGGCGACCGCGAGCAGGCAAGCGAGGCAGATCGCGGGAGCGCGCATGGCCGCCTTTATAGCGAACGCAGGAGGTCGCTGCCACTCGTCGCGGGGGACGGCTCGCTGGCGTGGTGCACCCGATCGGCCGCGAAGCTGCGTGTGGCGATGGCCATGGCGGCGGCGGCGACCGCGAGGGCGACGGTCGGGACCCACATCGCGTTCTCGAGGCCATGCTGGTCCGAGATCATGCCGACCACCCACGACGACGGCGCCGTGCCGATCATGTGCATCATGAAGATCACCAGGCCCTGCGCCGCCACGCGCCGCCCATCCGGCGCGAGGTCGTCGATCGTGGCGGCCATCGGCGCGTGGTACGCCGAGATGAAGCACATGGTCGCCATCCCGGCGACGTACAGCGCCGGGCCGTTCGGCACGAGGATCGCCACCACGGCGCACGGGACCGTGACCGCCATGCTGACGACCATCGTCCACATCCGCCCGGCCGGGGAGCGCCGGTGGACCACGTCCGCGAGCTTGCCGCCGAGCAGGATCCCGGACAGGCCCGTGCCGAGGCACATCATCAGCAGCGTGGTGGCCTGCGCCTCCGACATGCCCTTGGACCGGACCAGGAGCTCCTTGAGCCACGCGTTGTAGCCGCCGGCCGCGAACGCCATGGTCGTGGCCGACACGAGCAGCCAGCGCAGCGTCCGGATGCGCAGCAGCTCGCGCGCCTCGACGCGGAACCGCCCGAGGAACGGGCCGAGGTAGCGCCACCACGCGACCTGCGGCGTGGCCTGTACGCGCACCGGCAGCGGCAGGCGGAGGATCAGCCCGGCGAGCAGCAGCCCCGGCGCGGCGAGCACGATCACGACCAGCGGGAACCCCACGGCGACGCCGGTGCCGAACCCGATCACGCCCCCGAGGAACAGGCCGAGGTTGAAGATCGACATCCGGCTGGCCTTGTTGGGGCCGTCGAACAGCTCGGCGAGGATCGAGGTCGCCACCGGCACCACGGCGGCGGTGCCGAACCCGACGAGCGCGCGCGTGGCGGCCAGCCCGACGTAGCTCGAGCCGATCGCCCCGGCGGCGCCGGCGACGCTCGCGAGCGTGACGCCGAGCGCGATCACCTTGCGCCGGTCGTAGGCGTCGCCTGCCCAGCCGAACGGCAAGGTGGCGAGTGCGTGCGACAGCATGAACACGGTCTGGAGCAGCCCGATCTGGGCGTCGTCGATCCCGAACTGCGCGGTCAGCGCCGGGTAGACCGTGAACAGCGCGTTGCGCGCCGCGTACGCGACGAGGTTTGTCAGAGCGAGGATGAACAGGATGTGCCCGCTCCGCGACCGTCCACCACCGTCCATCATGGTGCGGGCGGCGGCCCGTCCTCGAGCTGGACGTCGTAGGCGCCCTCGGCGGACGCATCCGTGCCCTTGATCCGCAGCACCGGCTGTGCATCCGCGGGGACCGCGCCGGTCACGCGCTCGGCGGCGCCCTTGCCCGGCTGGGCGGACGCGCCGATGACCTTGCCATCGACGAGCAGCTCGGCCGACAGGTCCGCCTCGGCAGGCGTGTCGATCAGGATCGATACCGTGCGCGGGTTCGGGTCCGCCGCGAGCAGGAAGCAGTCGACGTCGCCCGGGCTCCAGCCCGCGTGCACGACCGTGCGATCCGCCGGCACCACCATCGCCGTGGCCGGCGCGTCGTTGGGCTCGACCTCGGCATCGGGCCCCGGCACCTTCGCGGTGACCCGCAGCTGGTAGGCGGTCTCCGGGTTCGAGCGATCGCCGCGCACCGTCAGGTAGTGGAACGGCGGCTGGCCGGCGGCCACCCGCGGCGTCAACCCGCGCAGGACGGCGGGGGTCCCCTTCGGCGCCTTGCGGGTGGCGAGCACGGTGCCGATGCCGTCGGCGACCTCGACCGAGAGCGCGAGCCCCTCGACCGCCGACACCTCCACGTCGAGCGTGTTGTTCTCGGACAGCGTCTCGACCGACAGCTTCCACACGTCGGCGTCGCCGGCCCAGCCGACGTAGCCGGTGACGCTGTCGCCGATGATCAGGTCGAGCGCGGTCCCGCGGTCGCCATCGGGCTCGCGCTCGGTGCCGGGCAACGGCCGGGACCATGCGCGCCGACAGCTCGTAGACCGGGGCCGGCGCGGCCGGCGCCACGCCCGCATCGACCAGGGCGGCGGGCTTCTTGCGCTTGTTCGTGGGCGGCGCGGGCGCCTTCTTCCCGCGCACCACGGCGAGGTAGCGGCCCGGGGTCACGCCGAGGTTGGGGACACCCTCGCGGATCCGCGCGGCCCCGCGATCGGAGCGCGCGAGCACGGTACCGCCCGCGTCGGTCACCTCGAGCACGAGGTCCACCCCATCGACGCCGGCCAGCTCGATCGCGAGCGCGCCGGTCTCCACCACGTCGAGCGCGAACACGTCGGTATCGGTCTCGGCCGCCGGCGTGGCCTCGATGCGGCCGCGGCCGGTCGCGCCGAGGGCCAGCGCGGTCGCGACCTCCGCGCCGTCGTTCGGCTCGACCTCGTCGGTGGCGACGCCCTGCCCCGCATCGGCGAGCGCAGGCCGGGCGATCTCCTCGACCGGCGCGGCGTCGTGGGTACGCTTCTGGCGCTCCCTGCCACCACAACTGGCCCCGACCAGCGCCACGACCAGCGCCACGGCCAGGATCGCCCGCCGCCCCCCGAGCACCCCGCGCACGACCACTACTGGACCTTGGACTTCTCGACGAGGCCGGCGAGGAACTCCGCCGACGACACGACCTTGCCGTCGCAGCGGATCTCGCCCTTCATCTTGAAGATCTTGCCCTTCCGCAGGGGCACGACCTCGATGTGGAGCTGATCGCCGGGCGTCACCGCCTTGCGGAACTTCACGGCGTCGATCGCCATGAACATCATCACGTGGGTCGCCGGGTCGAACGCGATCGCGCGGGAGGCGAGGATCCCGCCGGCCTGCGCCATCGCCTCGATCTGGAGCACGCCCGGCATCACCGGCACGCCCGGGAAGTGGCCCTGGAAGAACGGCTCGTTGATCGAGACGTTCTTGAGCGCCACGATCTTGTCCTCCGTCAGCTCGAGGACCCGATCGATCAGCAGGAACGGATAGCGGTGCGGCAGGAGGGCGAGGATCTGCTCGGCCTTCATCACCACCGGTTCGTTCGCGGGCACCTCGGACATGCGGCCTTGTTAACACAGACCGGCGAGCCGGGGGCCCGGGGAGCGAGGGGCCCGCCACCACCGAGGGCCGGCGAGGAGGGCGCCCGCGACGCCCGCCAGGCTCACTTCATCTCGGCGTTGAGCTTCGCCGTCAGATCGATCGCCGGGTCGGTCCACACCGTCGCACTCTGGTCGACGATCAGGGTGACACCCTCGGCGCGTGCGATCTTGTCGATCAGCGGCTCCGCCTTCTTGAGCAGGTTCTGGATCAGCTTGGTGCGGTCCTGCGCCAGCTCGCGCTCGAGCTTGACGTAGGTCTGCTGCAGGTCGACGAACCGCTTCTGCAGCTCCTCGCTCTTGGCCTTGAACGCCTCGGGCTTGAGCACCGACTGCTGCTTGGCGAGGTCGGTGTCGGCCTTCTTGAGCTCGGTCTGGCGCCTGTCGAGCTCGGCCTGCTTGGCCTTGCGGGTCTTCTCGAACTCGTCGTTGGCCCGCTTGCCCGCGGGGGTCGTGGACAGCGTCTTCTCGATGTCGATGACCCCGATCTTGGGGTTGGCCGGCACCGCGCTGGTCGCCGGGTTCGACAGGAGGGGCGACACCATCAGGCCGAGACCGAGACAGCCGAGAGCAACGTAGCGATTCATAGGCACCTCATACGACGACTTGGACGGCGCGCAAAGCCGGTTGTTCAACAAGCCCCGGGACCGCCGCATCCCCCGGAGGTCCGCCCGGCGTTCAGAAGAAGTTGCCGATGGTGAACTCGAACACCAGCGGGTCCTCGGCAGGCGTGGTGGCGGACCCGGGCTGGGCGTCGAGCGGGATGCCCCACTCGAACCGCAGGGGGCCGATCGGCGAAAACCAGCGGAACCCGAACCCGACGGACTTGCGAAGGCCCGCGGTCAGCGACCGCGGTGCATCGAAGCACGGATCGAACTTGATCGAGATGCTCGAGTTCTTCCGCTGGAGACCCGAGCAGTAGCGGTCCTCGAGGTTGTACGCGTTGCCCATGTCGAGGAACACCACGCCGGAGATGCCGACCTTCTTGAACAGCGGGAACTCGATCTCGTTGTTCCAGATGATCTGCATGTTGCCGCCGAGCGGCAGGCTGCCGAGCGCCTGCCCGACGTCCCCCGGGCTCTGGGTCAGGAGGCGCGGGCCGAGCGAGCGCGGCGCGTAGCCGCGGACGTCGAAGATGCCGCCGACCAGGTAGCGCTCGGAGATCGGCACACCCAGCGGATCGGTCGAGGTGGTGAGGCCGACCTCGGCGTTCACCCGGAACACGAACGGCCCGAACAGGGTGCGGTAGTGGCGCACGAATCCGCCGAGCCGCACGAACCGGTTCTCGGAGCCCGTGTACTCGCTGGCGTACTCGGCGAACAGCGTGTGGAACCAGCCGCCGGTCGGGAACAGGCGGTTGTTACGCGAGTCCCACGACAGCGAGGCGCGGATCGAGCTGGTGACGCCTCCGCGGAACAGGTTGGCGACGCTGGTCGCCGCGATCGGGGCCGCCGTCGCGCCGAAGTTGGTGATGCCGCCCGAGCCGGTCGTGATGTTGACGTCCTCGAGCTTGTAGGTGAGGAACGCGCGGACGTCGCGGATGCCGATGCCTCCCTTGAACAAGTTCGCGAGCGAGTACCCCCACGTCAGCGTGCCGCCGGACGCGTTGCGGAAGAACGTGCCGAAGCCGCGGCTCTGGTTGTAGATGTCGAACGCGAACGTCCACTGGGTGTCGAGGAAGTACGGCTCGACGAACCGCAGCAAGAACAGCTGGCGGAGGCTCGAGATCTGCGCCTGGAGGGCGAGCGTCTGGCCGCGGCCGAACAGGTTGTTTTGCGAGATCTGCGCCTGGGCGATGAAGTTCTCGACGCTCGAGAACCCGGCGCCGATCTGGAACGTGCCGGTCGGGCGCTCGGCCACCTCGACGTTGACTTCGACGAACTCGTCGGAGCTGCCGCGCTTGGTCGAGATCACGACGTTCTCGAAGAACCCGAGCGCGGTGATCCGGCGCTTGGACACCTCGAGGTTGGTGTTGTTGAACATCTCGCCCTCGGAGATCTGCATCTCCCGGCGGATCACCTTGTCGCGGGTCTTCGCGTTGCCGCGGATGTTGATGCGCTCGAAGTAGGCGCGCTTGCCGCGCGCGACCTCGAAGGTGAGGTTGATGCGACGGTTCGCGAGGTCGACCTTGGTCAACGGCAGGACGTTGGCGTACGCGTAGCCCTGGTCCTGGTAGTACGACGACAGCTTCTCGCGGTCCTCGGCGATGGTCGTGCGCGAGAACGTGGTGCCCGCGCGCAGCTTGACCCGGTTCGCGTTGTCGGCGGCCGAGCCGATCAGGTCCCCCTTGAACGTGACCTGGCCGATCGTGAACACCGGCCCCTCGTCGACGGGGATGGAGAGATACATGAACTGCTTGTCGCGGGACAGCCGGAGCTGCGGGGTGCCGACCTTGACGTTCGCGTAGCCGCGGTCCCAGTAGTAGGCGGACACCAGCAGCAGGTCGCGCTCGAACGCCTCCTGGCTGTACGTGCCGGAGTCGTTGAGGAACGACATTCCGTCCTGCCGGCGCGTGGCGATCGAGCCGCGCAGCTCGGCATCGGTGATCGCGGTGTTCCCGATGAACTGGACCTCGCGGATCTTGACCTTGGCCTTCTCGTCGACGGTCAGCCACACGTCGACCTCGGTCTCGTTGACGGGCTTGACCTCCCAGTCGACGGTCGCGAGATAGAACCCCTTCTGGACGTACAGCTCCGCGACCTTGTCGCGGTTCTTCTTCACCTTGGTGATGTCGACGATGGTGTCGATCTCGAGGTCGAGGACCTCGTTGATCTTGTCGAGGCCGAGGTCGCTGTTGCCGGCGATCAGCACCTTGCGGATCGAGGGCTTCTCCTTGACCGCGAACGTCAGGACCACGCCGCCCGCGGCGGACACCTCGGCCTCGACGTCGATGTCGGCGAAGAACCCGAGCTTCCACATCGACCGCAGATCCTCGCGGAGCTTGGTCGCGTCGAGCAGGGTCCCGGCCTTGGACAGCAGCTGCACCCGGATCGCGTCGTCCTCGACCTTGCGGTTGCCGCGGAACTGGACGCGCTCGATCGCCCGGCCCTGGAGGTTGAGCGCGCCGTCGGCCGGCGCCGTGGCGGCGTCGGGGTCCAGCGTCGGGGCCGGCTGGGCCACGGCCGTGTGCGCGCCCACGACGACGAGCGCGGCGACGACGAGCGCGGCGAGGCGCGCCAGGGGGCGATGCCAGTTTGGGGAGAAGCGGACCTGCGCGTTCACGACGTCGCTCCTTCGTCACTCTCGGCCGCAGCCGCGACCTCGGCCGCCGGCGCGTCGGGCATGGCCGGGCGCTCGGGCATGGCCGGGCGCTCGGGCCCGGGGGGCTCCTCGACCAGCCGACCACCGTCGATCATGCGGAGCCGGCGCGGCATCAGGGCCGCGAGCTCCGGGTTGTGCGTGACGACCAGCATCGTCGAGCCGCGCTCGCGATTGAGGTCCAGGAACAGCTGGTGGATCGACTCGCCCGTGGAGCGGTCGAGGTTACCGGTCGGCTCGTCGGCGAGGAGCAGCGACGGCTCGAGCACCATCGCGCGCGCGAGGGCGACGCGCTGCTGCTCGCCACCGGACAGCTCGCTCGGGCGGTGGGTCAGGCGGTGGGTCAGGCCGACCCGCCCGAGGATGTCCCGCGCCATCTGCCGCGCCTTCACCGTGGGGGTCCGCTGGATCAGCGCCGGCATCATGACGTTCTCCAGCGCGGTGAACTCCGGGAGCAGATGGTGGAACTGGAACACGAAGCCGATCCGCTGGTTGCGGAACTCGGCGAGCCGGCTGGTGCTCATCCGCGTGAGCTCTTCGCCGTCGAACGTGATCGAGCCCGAGGTCGGGACGTCGAGCGTGCCGAGGATCTGGAGGAACGTCGACTTGCCGACGCCCGAGGCCCCGACCACCGCGACCATGTCGCCGGACGCGAGCACGAGGTCGATGTCCCACAGGATCGGCAGCTTGGTGCCGTGGTGCTCGTAGGCCTTGCCGAGTCCCCGGATCTCGATCCGCGCGCCGCGCTGGTGCCGCAGCGGGGTGCCCCGCGCGCTGGGAACCTCCGGGCCATCGCTGGCTGCCGGAGCCGAAGATGTCCGCTCGACGGCGCGCTCGTTGGTCACGGGATTCTCTAAGAGGCGCAGGAACTTACTCAGCAGCCCTGCAGGTGTCAACGCGCGGTGAGACCATTGCCGGGGCGCCAGGGTTGCCCCGCGCCTCGGATGATCTCGGTGGATCTCTCCCGGCGGCGCCCTGCCCTCGTCAGAGCCCGAACGTGAAGCCGAGCATCCACATCCCGACCCCGCCCTCGAACGCGTGGCGCTCGCCGCTCATGTCGGCCGCGTGGTGGGTGTAGTCGACGAACACCGAGCCACTCGCGAGGATCGCGTCGAGGCGGAGCGCGAACCCGGCGCCGACGAGCAGACCCTCGCCGGACACGTCGTAGATGCGGAGGTCGGCGTCGCGCGTGAGGCTGGTTCGGTGCACCCCGAGCTTGCCGTAGGCCTCGAACCCGCTCCCGAGCGCGTGGTGGTACACGCCGGCGACCGCGAGCTCCCGGCCGGCGAACGTCGAGGTGTTGTACGCGAAGTCCTGGCCCGTGATTGATGCCTCGACCGCGAGCCGGCCGAGCCGGTAGCCTCCGAGTAGCCGGTAGCTGCGGCCTGCCCCCTGGAAGCTGCCCGGGCCGTACTCGCCGTCACCGCCGCTCACGCCGGCCGCCGGCCCCACGCCGAGGCCAAGGTACGGGCCCGCCGACGCGACGCTCGCGGTGGCGGTCAGGACGGCGGCGATCACGGCGAGGCGCATGGGCCGGGTACGAGCATCCCGCATGCCACGTGGCTGGACACGTTTCAGAGCCTACAAGTGGGCGGATTCATGGGATCCGGACCGCGGCCCGACGTGCGGGATCGTATCTGCGGCTTCACGGTCCCCCTGCGCGCGTGGCGCGGTCGCCCCGCGAGGGTCGGTGCGGCCGTGAGCCCCGGTGCGGACGTCCCGCGGGCGCACGCCCTTCAGTGGCGCATCCCCGCCGACGGGCGCACCCGCGCGGCGAGCAGCGCCGGGTACAGCGTGGCGAGGATCGAGATCCCGATCCCGGCGAGCGCGGCAGCGGCGACGGACTCCGGATCGACGTGGATCGGGAGCCGGTCGATGTAATACACGTCCGGGTTGAGCGGCAGGCCAAACCGCTTGCCGGCCCAGCAGCCGAGCAGGCCGGTGAGCACGCCGAGGAGCGTGCCGATCAGGCCGATCATCAGGCCCTGGATCGCGAACAGCTGCATCACGCCGAAGTTCGACGCGCCCAGCGTCTTGAGCAGCGCGATCTGGCGGCCCTTCTCGACGACGACCATGATCAGGTTGCCGACGATCGAGAACGACGCGACCAGGATCACGATACCGAGCACCAGGAACATCGCGATCTTCTCGAGCTTGAGTGCGGAGAACAGGCTGCGGTTGAGCTCGCGCCAGTCGACGATCCGGTACCCGGGCCCGAGTGCCTCGCGGATCTTGCCCGCCCCGGCCGCGGTCGGGATGTAGCGCTCCGTGTCGTCGGCGTCGGTGATCCGGACCTCGATGCCGTCGATCGCCTCTCCGCGATCGAGGAAGTCCTGCAGCGAGTCGAGCGTGACGTAGACGTACTTGAGGTCGTACTCGTACATCCCGGTGAAGAACACGCCGGCGACCCGGTAGTCGCGGTTGAACGGGATCGGGGTGCCCGTGGCGTCGGGGTTCGACGGGTCGGACAGCGGCGACACGATGCGGACCTCCTCGCCGGTGTAGAGGTGGGTCTGCTTGACCAGCTCGCGCCCGACGAGCACGCCGGGCAGCGCGAGGGTGCGCCGCGACAGCGTGGGCTCGGCCGGCAGGTCGACCACGTCGATCGCTTCGACGTCCGGATCGAAGTCCGGATCCCCGCCGTCGCTCGCGCTGAAGTCCTCGGGGGTGGCGTCCGAGGTCAGCAGGTCGGCTGGCGCCGGATCGACGACTGCGGCAGGTTCGGGCGCGGTACCGGCCTCGCCGAGCACGGCGATCGCATCGCCACCGTACGCGGCGGGCGGCTCGACGAGCGCCCCGGGCGCGGCTGCGGGCGTGGGTTCCGGCGCGGCGGGCGGTGCGGCCGCGGGCTCGCCCGAGAAGTCGATCGGATCGGCGCCGAGCGGCAGGTCGTCGGGTGCGGGGTCGACGACGTCGGTCGGGCGCGGGCCGCCCTGCGGGACCACCCGCTCCTCGCTGTCGTCGACCAGCGGCGCGAGCCGCTCGATCGCCTGCGTGTCCTCGAGGTCCGAGATCAGGTCGGTCACCGTGCCGACCGTGGCCGGATCGATGCCCTTGATGATCACGTTCATGCCGTTGTTGTGAGCGGCGATCACGACCTCGCTGACGGCGTACGGGGTGGAGGCGACCACGCCCGGGATGGCGTCGATCTTGGCCTTGGCCGCGCGCCAGTCGACGAACTCGCCGTCCTCGCGCGTGATCTGGATGTGCGCGTTGGAACCGAGGATCTTCTCGCGCAGATCCGACTCGAACCCGCTCATCACGGCGAGCACACACACGAGCGCCGCCGTGCCGATCCACACGCCGCCGATCGGCACCGTGGTGAAGAACGTGAAGAACGCACGCAGGCCGCCGAAGAACGTGGCGAGCCCGAGCAGCACGCCGCCGGCGATCCCGACGATCCCGATCGCTGCGAGCACCGCTCGGCGCTGCTCCTCGCCGAGATGCATGAACGGCAGCTTGTTGTCCGCCGCGAGCCGCGTGCCGATCAGGCTGATGACGATCAGCAGCACGCCGACGAGGAACGCGACCATCGCCGGCCGCGAGTGGCGGAGCACCCCCCAGAACACGACGAGCCCGAGCACCGCGAAGTTGGCGACCGCGACGATGTGCAGCGGCGAGCCCAGCGAGAGCGGCGCGAACCCCGTGATCTGCAGCGACACGTAGATCAGCAGCCCGACCCCGATCACGATCTGCACGCGGCGACTGACCTTGTGCTGGGCGTTGAGCAGGTAGCGCCAGGCCACGAAGGAGCGGTAGCCCGCGAGATCCGAGACCGCGTGGACGATCAGCCCGAGGCCGCCGATCACGGGGCCGACGGCGAGCACGTAGCGCCCGCCGCTCTGGGCTTCCACCGCGCGCATCGTCAGCACCGTGACCACGATGCCCGCCACGAGCAGCACCCCGCCGAGGGCGAGCTCCGCCCAGGCGCGACCGTGACCGCCAGAGCCAGAGCCAGAGCCAGAGCCAGAGCCAGAGCCAGAGCCAGAGCCAGAGCCAGAGCCAGAGCCAGAGCCAGAGCCAGAGCCAGAGCCAGAGCCAGAGCCAGAGCCAGAGCCAGAGCCAGAGCCAGAGCCAGAGCCAGAGCCAGAGCCAGAGCCAGAGGATGTTCGGGCGCTCACGCGGGAATCACTCGGGGCGCATCAGGGGGAACAGGATGACGTCGCGGATCGACTCCTGCCCGGTCAGCAGCATCGCGAGGCGATCGATGCCGATGCCCTCGCCCGCGGTCGGCGGCAGGCCGATCTCGAGCGCGCGGCAGTAGTCCTCGTCGTAGTCCATGGTCTCGGCCGCGCCGGCGGCCTTGGCCCGGAGTTGCCCCTGGAACCGGGCGCGCTGGTCGTCCGGGTCGTTGAGCTCGGAGAACCCGTTCGCGATCTCCTTGCCGTTGACGAACAGCTCGAACCGGTCGCAGAACGCGCCATCCAGGTCGTTCTTGCGGGCCAGCGGACACACCGCGAGCGGGAACTGAGTGAGGAAGGTCGGCTGCACGAGCTTGGCTTCGGCGGTGTGTTCGAACAGGAGGTAGCCGAGGTGGCCGGCGGTCAGCCGCGCCTGCCGGACCGGGCCTCCGGTGTCATAGCGCTCGATGATGGCCCGCGCCACGCCCTCGCGCTGATCGGCCAGCTTGAGCCCGGCGGTCGTGGGCGCGAGCTCGGTGCCGGTGACGGCCTCGGGCGGCAGGCCCTCCAGCAGCACGCGCGCGACGTCGGCGGCGGGCACGCCGTGGGCGAGCGCCACACGCGCGGCCACCGCGGGATCCTCGAACACCTGGTCGGCCTCGGCGATCCCGCCGAGTTCGCGGACCGCGTCCTTGACGGTCAGGCGGCGCCACGGGGCGGCCAGCTCGAGGTCCGCGCCGTCCCACGTCACCTGGGTGGTGCCGTTCACGGCCATCGCCAGCTCGCCGACCAGGGTCTCGGTGAGGTCCATCAGGTCGGTGTAGGTCGCGTACGCCTGGTAGAACTCGAGCATCGTGAACTCGGGGTTGTGCCGGCGGCTCAGCCCCTCGTTGCGGAAGCTGCGGTTGACCTCGTAGACGCGGTCGAAGCCGCCGACGACCAGGCGCTTGAGATACAGCTCGGGCGCGATCCGCATGAACAGCTTCATGTCCAGCGCGTTGTGGTGCGTCACGAACGGCCGCGCCGCCGCGCCGCCGATGATCGGGTGCATCATCGGGGTCTCGACCTCGAGGTAGCCCCGGTCGTCGAGGAACCGGCGGATGCCGCGCACGATCATCGATCGCTTGCGGAACACCTCGCGGACGTCCGGGCTGACGGCGAGGTCGACGTAGCGCTGGCGGTAGCGCAGCTCGACGTCGGTCAGGCCGTGCCACTTGTCGGGGAGCGGCCGCAGCGACTTGGTGAGGATCCACAGCCGCGTCGCCAGGATCGACAGCTCGCCGCGCTTGGTCCAGAACGCCGGGCCCTCGGCGGCGACGATGTCGCCCGCGTCGAGCTGCGGCAGGACGTTCGCGAAGTCGTCGGCGCTCAGGTAGTCGACGTTGAGGTAGAGCTGGAGGTCGCCGGTGGTGTCCCGCACGGGCGCGAACACGGTCTTGCCGAACCCGCGCTTGGCCATCACGCGGCCGGCCACGCGCAGGGGCGCGCCGTCGACCGGGGCGATCGTCGCGTCCTTGTCCCGGGGCTCGCGCGGCGCGTCCTTGGGCGGCGGCGGGACCTCGGGCGGCTTCGTCGGCAGGTAGCGCGCGCGGACGTCCGCGATCGAGATCGCCGGGCCCACGTCGTTGCGGTACGGATCGCTGCCGGCGCCGCGCAGCGCGGTCGCCTTGTCCCGGCGCTCGCCGATGATGCGATCGAGGGTTGTCTCCGGCGGCTCGGACGGACGTGACGACATGCGGCGCGCACCTTACATCAAGAGGACCGCCCCGGGGCGAGCGCGTTCGCGCGCACCCTCGCCCGCACCGGAGTGCGCATGGTATTCACGAGGTCATGCTTCGCTCTGCTGTACTGGCGTCGCTGACCGTCGGAGCCGTCGTCGGCACGCTTCCCGTGCTGGGCGGGTGCGGCGAGCCTCGCGATCGTGGCGCGTCGGCCCGCCAGGCCGCGATCGCGGCGGCGTGCGGCACGCTGACCACCCACGTCACCGGAGCGATCGCCTGGATCGAAGACGACTACGCTTCCGCGCTCGCGTGCGCCCGGGCGCGAGAGGTCCCGCTCGTGCTCGACCTGTGGGCACCGTGGTGCCACACCTGCCTGTCGATGCAGTCGGCGGTGTTGCCGGATCCCTCGTTCCTCCCGCTCGCCGACCGGTTCGTGTTCGCCTCGCTGGACACCGATCGCGAGGGCAACGCCGCGGCGGTCGCGGCCTACCCGCTGTCGGCGTGGCCGACGTTCTACGTGGTCAGCTCCGACGAGGCGGTGCTCGCGCGATTCGTGGGCGCGGCGAGCGTGCCGCAGTTCCATGCCTTCCTGTACGCCGGCGCCAGCGCCGCCACCTCGCAAGGCGTCGCCGGTCCGGCCGCCCTCCTGCTCGACGCCGAGCGGGCGCTTGCGGACGAGGATCTCGTGGCCGCCGAGACCGCCCTGACGGCCGCACTCGCCGCCGCGCCCCCGGGCTGGGTCCGCGGCCCCGACGCCCTCGGCTCGCTGATTCACACCCGCGCCCGCCGCGGCGACGTCGCCGGCTGCGTGACCCTCGCCGAGACCTCGCTCGACGCCACGGGCGCCGCCGCGAGCGCCACCGACTTCCTCGGGACCGCGCTCGGCTGCGCGAACAAGCTCGCCATCGTCGACGCCCCGCGCGCCGCGGCGTTCCGCGCCCGCGCCCGCGCCCGCCTCGAGGGCTTGCTCGCCGATCCATCGGCGCAGCTGTCCGTCGACGACCGCTCCGACGCGATGGTGTACGTGCGCGAGCTCCTCGAGGCCGCGGGCGACAAGCCCGCCGCGATCGCCACCGCCGAGAAGCAGCGTCAGCTCCTCGAGGACGCCGCCGCCCAGGCGCCCTCGCCGCACGCCGCGATGACCTACAACTGGCAGCGCGCAGAGGTCCACGTCTACCTCGGGCGCCCGCTCGACATCGTGGCCGCGCTGGAGAGATCGGCGGCCGACCTGCCGGGCGAGTACGACCCGCCGGCGCGCCTCGGCTGGATCTACCTCAAGGCCGGCAAGCTCGCCGAGGCCGAGCGCTGGACCGACGTGGCGCTCGCGCTGTCGTACGGGCCGCGCAAGGCTCGGTTCTTGACCCAGCGCGCGGACATCGCGGCCGCCCAGGGGGATCGCGACGGCGAGTTCGCAGCGCGCGACGCCGTGGTGGCGCTGTGGACGTCGTTGCCGCCGAGCCAGGCCAGCCCCGAGGCGCTCGCCAAGGCGCACGCGATGCTGGCAGCGCTCGTGGCGGCGGGGCCACGCGCCGCCCCCGGGCCAGGGGCCGGCGCTGGACCGGGATCCGCGTCCGAGGCGGGATCCGGAGCGGGTCCCGGGTCGGGCGCTGGTGCCGGGCACGCGCCACCTGCGTCGCCCGGACCGTGACGCTGACGGGCCTGCGTGGACGTCGAGGTCTGACCATCGAACGCCCACCCGACCCCGGGCAGCAGGCTCCATCGCCGACCGGTCCGCCCCAGCACGCCGATCGACTGCCCGACGAACGGCCACGGTCAGCTCCACAAACCACGCCAGGCGCACGTGGCCGAAACGCGGGTCCGGCGATGGAGAATCTCGGCGTGAACGCCTGGTGACAGCCCGCGAAAGGCTGTCCCGAGGCCCCGGTTGCGCCACGCGCCCAGCACGCGCCTGGCGTGGAGGTCATCGGCGACCCGCGGGGGCGCTCGCTCAGCGGTCGCAGAACGGGGTCGCCTCGGAGGCGGCCTGGACGTCCTGGGCCACGCTGGCCTGCGGGCAGGTCTCGTCCTCGGTCCACGCCCGCCACGACGCGGCCTTGCCGACCGAGACGGCGTAGCTCGCCCACGCCTGGTACCCGTCGGTCTGGGCGCGGAACACGGTCGGGGCGACGCAGGTGCTGACCGCCTCGGCGGCGACGCGCTCGGCCTCCGCCTTGGCGAGGATGATGTCGGCCATCGCGGCGGTGGTCGAGTTCCAGCAGCAGGTCTTGCTCTCGGCGTAGGTCAGCTCGGCGAACACGTCGTCCTCGAGCAGGCGGTACTCGGCGTCGATGCCCGCACGGGTCAGGCCGAGCGAGCGCTCGCCGAGGGCGTACAGGTCGCTGAACGCCGCCTCGCGGCGCTCGCGGGCCGTGCACGACGCGGGGTAGGTCCGGAGGTGGCGGCGCGCGTCGGCGATGATGCTGAGCAGCTCGGTCTTCTGCTGCGCGGGGGACACCTGACCGAGGATGGCGTCGAACCGGGCCGGGCGCGCGCCGATCCGCGTCAGGTCGGTCGAGTTGATCCAGCTCGACTCATCTGTGCGCATCCAGGTGTTGGTCCAGATCCCGCCGATGTTCTTGGTGACGCGGAACCGCTTCACGCCGCCGCCGAGCCGGGCGTAGGGGATGCCCTCGCCATTGAGGCCGACGCCGCCGGTGTAGTTGCTGGTGAAGTAGCTCTTCGACGACAGGCCGGTGTCGCGCATGCCCTGGCGGCGCGGCATCGAGCCCGACACCGTGGTCACGTCGAGGTTGCCCTCGCCGATCGCGGTGACCTCCTTGACCACGAGCGTGTGGCCGATGCCCTCCGACTGCCAGCGCTCGACCAGGACGTCGCCGGCGCGCACCGCGTCGGGAACGATGTTGTAGGTGTTGGCGGTGTCGGCGAGGTTCATCGAGCCGAGGTAGTTGAGCGTCATCATCGTGAAGTAGCCGGCGCGCTTGTTGAGGTGCAGTTCGTCGACGTAGGCACCGAACACCGCGCCCGCTCCGAGCGCCTCCTGGCTGTCCTCGCCGCCCCACAGCCGGCGGCTGTCGAGGGTGCGGTCGCTGGGCCATGGCAGGCTCGGGTCGCGGCCGGTGTAGTCCTTGTAGGCGATCGCGAACTCGGGCGTGTTCGCGAACCGGCCACCGGCCGTGCGCACGCCGAAGTGGCCGAAGTACACGCGCTTGCCACCCGAGACGGCCTCGAGCTGCAGCGGCAGCTCGTACCAGGCGGCGAACGTGATCCGCAGGAACATCGCCATCTCCGCGCACTCGAGCGACGGCGACGGCAGGGTCTTGCCCCACGGGGTGGTCAGCTGGAACGTGGTGCGGTAGCCGTCGACCGAGGGGATCCAGGCGAGGGACTGCACCCACGCGCCGAACTTCTCGTCCCAGGACAGGCCGCTGTCGGCGCTCCACGCCAGGCCCGCCGTGCGCGCGGCGACGGTGGCGCGGTCCTCCCAGGCATTGCGCGCGGTCCACACCTGGGTCCGCGTGGTGTTGGTCCCGACGGGCAGTCCGGCGCGGTTCTCGGAGTCGTCCTTGCCCGGCGCGGGCACGGTCTCGACCGGGCCCTCCATGCCGTACTCGTCGTCCGGGCCGGCCTCGGGCTCGGCGCAGCCGGCCCCGCTGGACACCGCGAGGCCCGCCATCAGGGACGCCAGCACCACGTTCATCATCCGCATGCGCCGGTCGGAAGCACGTGACGTGCCATGGGTGCGACACCTGCCGATCCGAGGAGCTGCGAGGGGTTAGGCGCGGTGGTGGCGCCCCGGGTGGTCAGGTCACGACACGCCAGCCGGACGACATCACCACCCCGTCCGCGACGCAGTCTGTCAGGTCCACGGGGCTCCGCCCCGCCCTACGCGGCTAGCCGCGCAGGGTTCCCACCCCGGTTTCGAGCCTGGTTCAACGTCTCTCAGGGCGTGACGCCGATCGCGCCGTTGATGTTCTCGACCCCGCCGCCGAACGCGAACGCGTCGACCTCCTCGACCGCGCCGCTGGCGCGGAACGCGAGGTGGCGGATCGAGGTGACCTCGGCGACCCACACGTGCCCGGCCAGGGAGCCGCGCATGACCGCGGCGTGGTCGCCCGGCAGCATCGGGTTGCCGCCCACGGTCGCGACGTTGCCGCGCACTCGCCAGGGCCCGGCCGCGCCGGCCTTGTCGAGGATGACCAGGCGATCACCGTCGCGCGCCGACGACACCAGGGCCACGTCGCCGAACGGCGAGGTGGCGATCGCCTGCGGATCGGCGACATCGAGCACCGCGAGCGGGATCAGCGCGGCCGCGCCGACGCTGACCACCGCGACCCGGTTGTTGCCGAACACGCTGGTGTCGCCGAGGAAGTACGTCGCGCCGTCCGCCGACAGCGCCGCGCCGCCGAGGATCGCCTCGTCGTCGCCGAACGCGTCCGCGCCATCCTCCCCGCCACAGGCGAGCGCGAGCGCATGGCCCGCATCGAACCCCACCGCCCCGGTAGCTCGACAGGCTCAGGCGCGCGCGTTCGCGGCCTGCAACAGGTACGTGCGGATCAGCTCGTCGAGGTCGCCGTCGAGGACGCCCTGGATGTCCGACGTCTTGAGCTCGGTGCGGTGGTCGTTGACCTGCTGGTAGGGGAACAGCACGTAGCTGCGAATCTGCGAGCCCCACTCGATCTTGACGCGGGCCTTGGCGTCCGCCGCCGCCTTCTCCTCGCGCTTCGCGAGCTCGAACTCGTACATCTTGGCGCGCAGCATCTTGAACGCCTTGTCCTTGTTCGAGTGCTGGCTGCGCTCGTTCTGGCACTGGACGACGATGCCCGTCGGGAGGTGCGTGATGCGGACCGCGGAGTCGGTCTTGTTGACGTGCTGGCCACCGGCGCCACCGGCGCGGTAGGTGTCGATCTTGAGATCATCGGTGTTGATCACGACCTCGATGTCGTCGTCGATGTCGGCGGTCACCTGCACCGCGGCGAACGAGGTCTGGCGCCGGCCGTTGGCATCGAACGGGGACACGCGCACCAGCCGGTGGACGCCGCTCTCGGCCTTGAGCAGGCCGTAGGCGTAGTCGCCGGTGACGACGAAGGTCGCCTGCTTGATGCCGGCCTCCTCGGCCGGGGTCTCCTCCATGACCTCGACCTTCCAGCTCTTGCGGTCGCAGTAGCGGATCACCATCCGCATCAGCATCTGCGCCCAGTCCGAGGCGTCGACGCCGCCCGCGCCGGCGGAGATCTGGACGATCGCGCCACCCGCGTCGAGCTCGCCGGACAGCATCCGCTTGAACTCGAGATCGTCGAGCGCCTTGCGCACGCCGTCGACCTGGCCCGCGGCCTCACGCGCCGAGTCCTCATCGCTGGCCTCCTCGGCCAGCTCGAGCAGGACCTCGGCGTCGGACAGGGCGCGCACCTGCGCGTCGTAGAGCACCACGACCTGCTCGAGCCCCTTCTTGTCCCGGAGGATCCCCTGCGCCTTCTTCTGGTCGTCCCAGAAGTTCGGGCGCGCGGTGATCGACTCGAGCTCCTCGACCTTCAGACGCTTGGCGTCGACGTCAAAGTAACCTCCGGAGCTCCGACACCTTGGTGCCGAGCTCCTTCAGCTGGGTCCGGACCACGCGTACGTCGACTGCCTCGATCGCCATGACGCGTAAGGTCTACCAGATCACAGCGCGGCGCGCGACGTGCGCAATCGGACGAGGTTGGCCTCGCCGAGCGCGACCGGGTAGTTCCCGGTGAAGCAGGCCGAGCAGTAGCCCGGGGACGAGCCCACCCCGCCGACCGCCGCCATCATGCCCTCGTGCGACAGGTACGCGAGGGAGTCCGAGGTCACGTAGCGGTTGATCTCCTCGACGCTGTGCGATGCGGCGACCAGCTCGCTGCGGGTCGGCGTGTCGATGCCGTAGAAGCACGGGTGCGTGGTCGGGGGCGCGCTGATCCGCATGTGGACCGAGCGCGCGCCGGCGTTGCGCAGCATCTTGACGATCTTGCGCGAGGTGGTGCCGCGGACGAGCGAGTCGTCGACGACGACCACGCGCTGACCCTCGACGATCGAGCGCACCGGCGCGAGCTTGAGGCGTACGCCGAAGTGGCGAATCGACTCCTGCGGCTCGATGAACGTCCGGCCCACGTAGTGGCTCCGGATCAGGCCCATCTCGAACGGGACCCCGCTCTCGCGCGAGTAGCCGATCGCCGCCGGGACGCCGGAGTCCGGGACCGCGATCACGACGTCGGCCTCGATCGCGTGCTCCCTGGCCAGCTGCCTGCCCATGCGCTCGCGGGCGCGGTACACGCTCTGCCCGTTGACGAGGCTGTCGGGCCGCGCGAAGTAGACGTGCTCGAACACGCAGGCCGTGCGGTCGGAGGTGTCGGGCAGCCGGTGGCTGGTCAGCCCGGTCTTGTCGATCACGACGATCTCGCCGGCCTCGACCTCGCGGATGAACTCGGCCTCGATCAGGTCGAACGCGCAGGTCTCGCTCGACAGCACGAGCGCGTCCTTGAGCCGCCCGATCACGAGTGGGCGGAACCCGTTGGGATCGCGCACGCCGATCATCTTGCCGTCATGGGTGAGCAGCACCAGCGAGTACGCCCCGCGAACCTGGCGCAGCGCCGCGATCAGGCGGCCGAGGACGTCCTGCTCCCTGGCGCGGGCCATCAGGTGGACGATCACCTCGGTGTCGCTGGAGGTCTGGAAGATCGCGCCGGCGGCCTCGAGCTGGGCCCGGAGCTCGGCCGCGTTGACCAGGTTGCCGTTGTGGGCGATGGAGATCTGCCCACCGGCGTAGTCGAACATGAACGGCTGGGCGTTGCGCAGCTCGGAGCTGCCGGCGGTCGAGTACCGCACATGGCCGATCGCGGTCCGACCAGGCAGGCGGGCCAGCTGGTCGCGGTTGAAGGCGTCCGAAACCAGGCTCATCGCCACGTGACGATGGAGCTTTTCGTCGTCGACCGACACCAGGCCGGCCGACTCCTGCCCGCGGTGCTGGAGGGCGTGCATGCCCAGGTAGCTGATGTTGGAGGCCTCGTCGTGACCGTGAATACCGAACACCCCACACATGGCGCACCGTGTACCACGCAGGCTCCGGATGACCCGCTGCAAACTTGTGGATCTCGCGAGCTTGGCTTACATTTTTGGGGCTTGGCCCGGCTCCTCTGGCGAGATGCTCAAGGCATCGAAGGCTCCCTCGATCTCGCATCTGCGGAGATCAGAGTCGGTCGTGCCATTGATTGTGCGATTCGCACCGACGACGCGATGGTGTCGCGTCACCACGCGCGTGTGTTCTGGAGCGCCGCCGGCTACGTCCTCGAGGACCTGTCCTCGGCGAACGGCGTGTACTTCCAGGAACAGCGGGTACAGACCCATGCGTTCAAGCACGGCGATGCTGCCCGCTGCGGCAGCTTGTGGTTGCGGTTCGTGGATCCCGGCGCGGCGCCCGGCCCGATCGCACCCGCCCCGTCCGGCGAGACGCCGATGATGCAGCACCCCGGCATGGGCGCGGCCGGCGCCGGCAACCCCACTGGACACCTCGGGTTGGTGGCGCCGACCGGCCTGCCGCTCACGCCGCTGACGAGCTCGCCGATGGCGAACATGGGCATGGGCTCGGGCATGGCGGCGCTCACCCCCGGGCCGAGCGAATCCGACGTCGAGATCCGCGTGCTCCGGCGCCGGCTCGAGCAGCTGCAGACCGAGCTCCGCGTCTACCGCACCAACAAGTTCAATCCGGAAACCGCGCAGCGCATGGAGGACCTCGAGAGCGACCTCTCGATGGTCGAGATCGAGCGCGACAACCTCAAGACCCGGCTCGAGCGCAGCGAGCAGCAGATGGCCACCGAGGGCGGCAGCGTGAAGGTCAAGCGCGCTCTCGAGATCGCGTCCGCCACCGCCGAGGCGTCGGCCGGACTCAACGACCTGCTCTCGAGCGTGCGCATCGAGGTGATGGCCGCCGAGGGCGAGTTCGACCAGTACGCGCACACCATCCCGCGCGCGAGCTACGAGCTGATCCGCCAGTCGCTGCGCGACGCCGCCGGCCGCTGTGACGAGGCCCGCGAGATGCTCCGCAAGCTGCGCGAAGTCGGCTGATCGAGCAATCGACAGGGGCCGTGGCCGTCCCCTCTGGCGGGGCCCAGCCCCGCCATTCACCCCTCCGCGCGTTGCTCGCGCGGCGCGTCGGCCTCGTCGCGCCTACAGCTTCGGCGGCAGGTACGCGAGGCCGACGTCGAGCGCGCCGTGCGTCACCGTCAGCAGCACGCTCAGCCACAGGGTCGTCGATCGACAGGGGCCGTGGCCGTCCCCTCTGGCGGGGCCCAGCCCCGCCATTCACCCCTCCGCGCGTTGCTCGCGCGGCGCGCCGGCCTCGTCGGCCTCGTCGCGCCTACAGCTTCGGCGGCAGGTACTCGAGGCCGACGTAGAGCGCGCCGTGCGTCACCGTCAGCAGCACGCTCAGCCACAGGGTCGTCATCAGGCCGCTGACCTCGAACCACTTCCAGCGCTCGAAGATGCGGACGGTGCCGAGCAGCAGCACCAAGTTGACGACGAACGGCATGACGAACCCTGCCGCGCCGAGTGTGGCGAGAGTGAGGATCGGCTTGAGCACCCAGTACAGGCCGGTGTTGAGCACGGCGAACACGAGCGCGATCAGCGGCAGCACCCGCTTCCGCGTGATCACGACATGCTCGTTCTTCCGGGTGGCGACCCAGAACGCGAGCCCGAACACCACGAGGCGGACGCCGAGCTTGATCAGGACGCCGGTCACACCAGTCATGCCCCGAGCATGGCATGGCGGGGCCGCCCCGACATGGTCCGGTGTTCGGCAGGGTGCAGTCCCTGCCCCGGCCGACGGCAGGGTCACGGCGAATGTTGACGTCCGCCGGGGCACCGGACAACTCCCTCGAAGATCCAGGTTTCCCGTGGACCTGCGGGCACCTGACCGCACCGAATTGTCACCAGACGATTACATATCCTCGACAATTGTCAGCGCTCGATTACATTAGAGGCATGTCGGAGATTCTCCAGGGAGCCATCCCGGTCCGATACCAGTGGCGTGCCACCTCGCGGCTGCGGCGTCGCCGCGGCGACCTGTGGATCGCCGCCACCGCCCTGTCCGCGGCGATGCTCGCGCTCCCTCTCGGCCAGAACAGCTCGAACGGCCCCGAGGTCGCCGCCGTGCTCGCGGTATCCGCGACGGCGATGGTCGCGCATCACCGGTGGGCGATCGCGCTGGTCGTCCTGTGCGAACTGCTGCTGATCCCGACGCTGGTGCCGCGCGCGTTCGTCCCCGGGGATCTCACCGTGCAGCTGAGCGGCCTGGTCGCGGTGGGCGCCCTGGTCCCGGGCATGCTGTCGATGCGCCGCGCGGCCGCGGCCCTCGTCCTGATCAGCGGCTGGCGGCGCACCCAGGCGAGCTGTCGCCGCGCGCAGGTCGGGATGGTCGCGGTCGGCGCGCTCGTGACGCTGCTGCCGTTTCTGTGAGGCTCATGCCACGGGGCTCCGCCCCGCCCTGCGCGGCGAGCCGCGCAGGGTTTCCATCCCGGTTTCGAGACTGCGTTGCAGTCTCTCAACCGCACCAGGCGCGGGCGTTGTCGAACATCCGCATCCACGGGCTGTCATCGGAGGTCCAGGTGCGCGGGCGCCACGACAGCTGCACGGTGCGGAACACCCGCTCGGGGTGCGGCATCATGATCGTCAGCCGGCCATCGGCCGTGGTCAGCGCCGCGATGCCCGCCCGGCGATGCCGCTCGGGTTGGTCGGGTAGCGTGGTCGCGACCTGGCCGCGCCCGTCGACGTAGCGCGCGGCGACCAGGCCCCCGCGCTCGAGGGCCGCGAGCTGCGGCGTCGTGAGCTCCGCCCTGCCCTCGCCGTGGGCGCTCGCCACCGGGATCCGCGAGCCCGCCATGCCCTGGAACAGCACCGAGGGGCTGGCCTCGATGCCAAGCAGCACCTCGCGCGCCTCGAACTGCTCGGACCGGTTGCGCACGAACCGCGGCCACGCGCCGGCCCCCGGCAGCTGGTCACGCGAGGTCGGCGCAGCATCTGGCAGCCGTTGCACACGCCGAGGAGGAACGTGTCGTCGCGCGCCACGAATCGCTCGAGCGCCGTGCGCGCGCGCGGGTGATAGCGGAACGTCGAGGCCCAGCCGCGCCCGGCGCCGAGCACGTCGCCGAACGAGAACCCGCCGCACGCGATCGCGCCGCGCATGTCCGCGAGGTCGACGCGGCCCGCGATCAGGTCGGTCATGTGGACGTCGACAGCGTCGAACCCGGCGCGCGTGAACGCGGCCGCCATCTCGGTCTGGCCGTTGACGCCCTGCTCGCGCAGGATCGCGACGCGCGGGCGCGCGCCGGGCCGCGGCGTGCGCACCGCGGGAACGTCGAACGTGAGGTGCGCGGTCAGGCCCCGCGCGTCCGGATCGAGGCGGGTCGCGTGCTCCTCGGCGGCGCACGTCGGATCGTCGCGGCGGAGCTGCATCTGGTGCGTGACGTGGGACCACCGCGCGCGCAGCGCCGTGCGGGTGGTATCGACGACGCGCGCGCCCGCGTGGGTGATGGTCACCCGGTCCGCGGCCACGGCGCGCCCGAGCGCGTGGACGAGCGCCCCCGCGGCGGTCAGCCGGGCGGTCACCGCGGCGGCATCGGCCGGCGCGACCTCGAGGATCGCGCCGAGCTCCTCGGCGAACAGCGCCGCGAACGGATCGGCGTGGAGCGCCGTGGTGTCGAGCTCGAGGCCGAGGCCCGCGGCGAACGCCATCTCGAGCGCGGTGACGACGAGGCCACCGTCGGAGCGATCGTGGTACGCGCGCAGCGTCCCGGCGGCCACCAGCTCCTGGAGCGCGACGTAGACGTGCGCGAGCCGATCCGGATCGTCGAGGTCCGGTGGGACGTCGCCGAGCTGGCCATGGACCTGCGCGAGACACGAGCCGCCGAGCCGGTGCAGGCCGCCGCCGAGATCGATCGCGAGCAGGACGTTCTCGCCCCCGACCAGCTCGGGAGTGACGGCGCCGCGCACGTCGAGGACGGGGCCGAACGCGGTGACCACGAGCGTCACCGGCGACACCACGGCGTGTGACGTGAGCGCGGATGCGGGGGGCGCCGGGGGCGTGGCGAACGCGGCCGGGCCACCGCCCATCCGCGCGGACAGCGCGTCGGCGGCCGCGACCGCGCGATCGATCGCCGCGGTGGCTCGCTCGGCGGCGGCCCCCAGGGAGCCCACACCCGACGACGCATCGCTGGCCGCCACCGGCGCGGCGGTCGGCGTCGTCCACACCGTGCGCATCGACATCGAGTCCTTGCCGACCGGGATCGAGATGCCGAGCGCGACGGCGAGTTCGCTGGCGGCAACGACGCCCGCGTACAGGCGCGCGTCCTCGCCGGGGTGCCCCGCGGCGGCCATCCAGTTGCAGGACAGCTTGATCCGCCCGAGCGCCCCGATCGGCGCGCCCGCGAGGTTCAGCACGGCCTCGCCGATCGCGAGGCGCGAGGCGGCCGCGGCGTCGAGCAGCGCCACCGGGGGCCGCTCGCCGATCGCCATCACCTCGCCCGCATTCGTGTCGAACCCGGCGGTGGTCAACGCGCAGTCCGCGACCGGGACCTGGAACGGCCCCACCAGCGCGTCGCGCGCGACCAGGCCACCGACGGTGCGATCACCGATCGTGACGAGGAAGCTCTTGTCGGCGACCGTGGGCAGGCCGAGCACGCGCTGGAGCGCGTCCGCGACCGTGGCGCCGCCGAGATCGAGCGGGCGGCGGAGCGGCGTCACGGCCTCGGCGCGGCGGGTCATCCGCGGCGCCTTGCCGAGCACGAGCTCGAGCGGCAGGTCGACCGGCGCGGGGCCGCCGCGGCGATCCGCGAGCAGGAGGTGGCCGTCGGCGGTGGCCGTGCCGAGCTGCGCCCACGGCGCGCGCTCGCGGGCGCACAGCGCGGCGAACGCCGGCACGCTCGCCGGATCGAGCGCGAGCACGTAGCGCTCCTGCGACTCGTTGCACCACAGCTCGAGCGGCGACAGGCCGGCCTCGCCCGTGGGGATGTCGCGCAGCTCGAGCGTGGCGCCGAGTCCGGCGTCGTGGACCAGCTCGGGCATCGCGTTCGACAGGCCGCCCGCCCCGCAGTCGTGGATCGACAGGATCGGGTTTTCGTCCGCCTGCGCCCAGCAGCGGTCGATCACCTCCTGGCAGCGGCGCTGGATCTCGGGGTTGTCGCGCTGCACCGAGGAGAAGTCGAGGTCCTCGGCCTGCGCGCCCTGCGCGAGCGAGCTCGCGGCGCCGCCGCCGAGCCCGATCAGGAACGCGGGCCCGCCGAGGACGATCAGCGCGGCGCCGGCAGGCACCGGCGCCTTCAACACGTGCGCGGGGCGCACCGCGCCGATGCCCCCCGCGAGCATCACGGGCTTGTGGTAGCCGCGCACCGCGCCGTCGGGCTCCGCGCCCGCGAGCTCGAACGTGCGGAAGTAGCCGAGGATCGCCGGCCGACCGAACTCGTTGTTGAACGCGGCGCCGCCGAGCGGGCCCTCGGTCATGATGTCCAGCGCGCTCGCGATCCGGCCCGGCGAGCCGACCCAGCGCTCCGCCGGCGGCTCCCACGCCTCGAGCTGCCCGGGCAGCCGGAGGTCGGACACGGTGAAGCCGACCAGCCCCGCCTTGGGCTTGGCGCCGCGGCCGGTGGCGCCCTCGTCGCGGATCTCGCCGCCGGAGCCGGTGGCCGCGCCGGGGAACGGCGAGATCGCCGTGGGGTGGTTGTGGGTCTCGACCTTGCCGAGGATGTGCACGGCCTCGGTGACGGGGCGGTACACGCCATCCGCGCCGGGGAACAGGCGCGCGGCGGTGCTGCCCTCGACGACCGCGGCGTTGTCCGTGTACGCCGACAGCACGCCCCCGGGGCTGACCTCGGTGGTCCGCCGGATCAGGCCGAACAGCGAGCGCGGCTGGCGCACGCCGTCGACGAAGTACTCGGCGTTGAAGATCTTGTGGCGGCAGTGCTCGCTGTTGGCCTGCGCGAACATCATCAGCTCGACGTCGGTCGGATCGCGCCCGATCTCGCCATAACGCGTGACGAGGTACGCGATCTCGTCGTCGGCGAGCGCGAGCCCGAGCCGGGTGCTCGCCGCGCGCAGGGTGGCCGCGCCATCGGCCCCCAGCGCCACGTGCCCGAGCGGGCGCGCGGGCGGCTCGGCCCCCTCGTCCTCCGCGGCGCCGCCACGAGCACCGACATCGGTGCCGAGATCCGGTCCGAGCACGAGCTCGAGGTCGGCCTCGCGCGCGAGCACGCTCTCGGTCATGCGGTCGGCGAGCAGCGCGCCGAGCGCCTCGGCGGCCGGGGCGTCATCCGCGCCGCCCCAGGTCACCGTGTACGCGATCGCGCGCTCGATGCGGGTGACGTCGGCCAGCCCGCACACGTGCGCGAGATCGGTCGCCTTGGACGACCACGGCGAGATCGTGCCGAGCCGCGGCGCGATCCAGAACGTCCGGCTGCCCGGCGTGGCGAGCGCGCCGGCGTCGGCGTCGACCGGCCCGTAGGTCAGCATCGCGGCGAGCTGGGCGCCTTCGGACTCGGTGAGCGGCCAGCGCGCGGCGACGAGGTGGGCCCACCGCGCCGTCAGGCCGGTCACGCCCGGGTGGGCGGCGGCGAGGCGGGCGAGCGCGCGGGCGCGGCGGGGCGCCGACAGCGCGGACCGCCCGGGAACGATCCGCACCAGCCGCATCTCAGGCGGCTCCGATCGCGGCGGCGATCCGCCCGAGGGGCTCGCGCGTGTCGGGCACGAACGGCCGGCCGGTCACCATCTCGTAGCTGGCGATGTAGCGGCGCGCCGCTTCGAGCCGGACCTCGTCGGGCATCACCGGGGGGGGGCCGTCACCGGTCCACCTCGCGTCGTCCGCGAGCCAGCGGCGGACGAACTCCTTGTCGAGGCTGCGCGGCTCCTCGCCCCGGGCGAGGCGCGCCTCGTAGTCGTCGGCGTACCAGTAGCGCGACGAGTCCGGCGTGTGGATCTCGTCGATCACGACGAGCTCGCCGCTGCCATCGAGGCCCAGCTCGTACTTGGTGTCCGCGAGGATCAGGCCCTGCTTCGCCGCGTGCGCCTGTCCCGTCGCGAACAGCGCGGCGGCGATCGCGGCCGCGCGCTCGAACACGGCGGGCGTGATCCGCCCCATCGCGAG
This sequence comes from Kofleriaceae bacterium, assembly GCA_964203225.1. Taxonomy (GTDB): domain Bacteria; phylum Myxococcota_A; class Polyangia; order Haliangiales; family Haliangiaceae; genus JABFXX01. The sequence continues at coordinate 135,196 of CAXNMK010000015.1, read as the reverse complement.
CAACCCGGCGCGCGACACCGAGACGTCGTGGTCGCCCTTGGCCGCCTTGGTGGAAGGCGTCAGGAGCGGCGCCGGCAGCCGCTGGTTCTTGCGCATGCCGTCGGGCAGCGCGTGGCCGCAGAACGTGCGGTCGCCGCGCGCGTACGCCTTCCAGATCGACGTGGACGTCACCCCGGTCAGGTACGCGCGCATCACCAGCTCCACCGGCAGCGGCGTGCACTCGCGCGCGATCATCACGTTGGGGTCGGGCACCCGCAGCATGTGGTTCGGCGCGATGTGCGCCGTCTGCTCGAACCAGAACGTCGCGAGCTGGTTGAGCACCTGCCCCTTCGATGGGATCGAGCCGACCACCGCGTCGAACGCGCTCAGCCGGTCGGTCACCACGATGACGCGCTCGCCGCGCTCGTGGTCGATGTAGCAGTCGCGGACCTTGCCGTCGTAGCGCTCGAGCGCGCGACCACCGATGGTGGTCCACGGCGTGGCGTCGAGGGTGTGACCGAGCTGCGCGCGGAGCGCCGGGTCGAGCGTGGCGGGCGGCGTGATCATCGCGTGCCTCCGGGTGCGCGGTCTCCGGTGGCGCTCTCACCGAGTGCGCGGTCTCCGATGGCGCTCTCACCGAGAGCGCGGTCTCCGGTGGCGCTCTCACCGAGAGCGCGGTCCATGATGAACGGTGCGTGGCGCAGGTGGTGCTCGAGGTCGAACGCGGTGTCGAGAGCGGCGGTGTCGAGGCGCGCGCCGACCTCGGGGTCCGCGCCGAGCAGCGCGCGGAACCGGCCCGGCAGGGCACCGGTCTGCCCGACGGCGGCGGCCTCGCCGATCGCGGCGAGCGCGCAGCGCTGGACCATGACGTAGGCCTCCTGGCGGGGCAGCCCGGTCTTGACCAGCGCGAGCAGCACGGCCTCGGAGAAGTACAGGCCGCCGGTGCGATCGAGGTTCATCTGCATCCGGATCGGGTGGACCACCAGGCCGTCGATGAGCGTGGTCGCGCGGACCGTCATGAAGTCGCCGAGGATGGTGGCGTCGGGCATCGCGACGCGCTCCACGCTCGAGTGCGAGATGTCGCGCTCGTGCCACAGCGGCACGTCCTCGAGGCCAGCCTGCGCGTAGCTGCGCAGCAGGCGCGCGAGCCCGGTCAGGTTCTCGCTGAGGATCGGGTTCTTCTTGTGGGGCATCGCAGAGCTCCCCTTCTGCCCCTTGCCGAACCCCTCCTCGGCCTCGCCGACCTCGGTGCGCTGCCAGTGCCGCACGCCGAGCGCGATCTGCTCGATCGCCGTGCCGAGCAGCGCGAGCGCGCACAGGACCTCCGCGTGGCGATCGCGCTGGACGATCTGCGTGGCGACCGTCTCGGGCTCGAGGCCGAGGGCGGCGAGCGCCTGCGCCTCGATCCGAGGGTCGAGGTTGCCGTACACCCCGACGGCGCCGGCGATCTTGCCGACGCGGATCCCCTCGCGCGCACGCTCGATCCGGGCCTGCGCCCGCGCGACCTCGGCGTGCCAGCGCGCGAACGTCAGGCCCGCGGTCACGGGCTCGGCGTGGATGCCGTGCGAGCGGCCGATCATCGGGGTCCGCGCGTGCTCGCGCGCGCGCCGGGCGAGCGCCACCTTGAGGTCCCCGATGCGCGCCAGGATCTCGTCGAGCGCGCGCACCGTCTGCATGCCGAGCGCGGTGTCGAGCACGTCGGACGACGTCATCCCGAGGTGGAGCCAGCGCGCCGGCTCACCCGCGAGCTCCTCGACGTGCGTCAGGAACGCGATCACGTCGTGCCGGGTGGTCGCCTCGATGGCCAGGATGCGCTGGGGGTCGAGCTTGCCCGCGGCGAGGGACGACACCCGATCGGCGGTGCCGACCGGGACCGTGCCCGCATCCTCCATCGCCCGGCACGCGGCCAGCTCGATCTCGAGCCACAGCTCGAAGCGGTACTTGTCGGCCCACAGCGCCGAGAGCTCGGGTCGGCTGTAGCGCGGGATCACGGGTCGTTAGTACCCCGTCAACGGGCGAGGAACCAGACCAGCAACCCCACGATCGCCGCCACCACGGCGGCCACCACAGACCACCACAGGTTGGCGCGGACGTGGCGTGAGCGCGCTTCGCGGCGATCACGCGGGGGCGCCAGGTTTCCCATCGGGAGCACCGGCGCCACCAGCCGGAGCGCGGCGAGCTGGCGGACCTTCACCTCGCGCGGCACCACCGGCTCGCGCGGCACCGGGCCCGTCTCGACATCGGGAGACTTCCGCGAGATCACGCGGAGCGGCTGCGAGGCCTGCGATGGAGGGGGCGGCAGCGGCTCCACCGTGGTCGGGGTGGCGAGCACCTCTGCCGCGGGGCGTCTGGCACGCGGGCCCATGAACTCGCGGGTCAGATCGTCATCGCCGGTCGGCGTGCGCGGGCGCTGCGGCATGCCCTTCAGCGTCCCGTGGAGCCGAAGCCGCCGGCCCCGCGTGTGGTGTCATCCAGGGCGTCGACCTCGGCGAGCTCGGCCTGGATCACGGGTCCGATCACGAGCTGCGCCACCCGATCACCGGGGGCGATCGTGACCGGCTCGGCGCCGAGGTTGACCAGCAGCACCCTGACCTCGCCGCGGTAGTCCGCGTCGACCGTGCCCGGCGCGTTGACCACCGTGAGGCCGTGCTTGAGCGCGAGGCCGGAGCGCGGCCGGACCTGGCCCTCGTGACCCGGCGGGATGGCCATCGCGAGCCCGGTCGCCACGGCCGCGCGCTGGCCAGGCGCGAGCACGAGCGGGGCGTCGAGAGCAGCGCACAGGTCGAGCCCCGCGGCGTGGGCGGTCATGTAGCGCGGCACGACCGCATCCGGCCGGAGCTTCAGGAACAGGACGCGCGGTGCCACGATCATCATCGTAGCCGAAAATGACCAGCGGCCCCACGCGGGGCCGCCGTCACCTCATCGGGCCGGGCGCGTCACCGCGCGCGGACCTCGGTTCCTCGGGGCTCCGCCCGCCCTCCGCGGCAAGCCGCGCAGGGTTCCCACCCCGGTTTCGAGACTGCTTCGCGTCTCTCACTTCCACGGGGCCCCGCCCCGCCCTCCGCGGCAAGCCGCGCAGGGTTCCCACCCCGGTTTCGAGACTGCTTCGCAGTCTCTCACTTCCACGGGGCCCCGCCCCGCCCTCCGCGGCAAGCCGCGCAGGGTTCCCACCCCGGTTTCGAGACTGCTTCGCAGTCTCTCAGACGACGTAGTTGTGGATCTCCTCGGGGGGCGGGTTCGCCTCGAGGGCCTCGCGGCGCGACAGGCGGATCTTGCCATCGCGGTCGACCTTGATGCACTTGACCACCACCGCGTCGCCCTCGGACAGCACGTCCTCGACGGCGCGGATGCGCTCCTTCGACACCTCCGAGATGTGGAGCAGGCCGTCGGTGCCAGGGATGATCTCGACGAACGCCCCGATCTCGACGATCTTCTTCACGATGCCGTTGTAGAACTGGCCGGCCTCGGGCTCCATCGTGAGCCCGGAGATCAGGGCCTGGGCCTGCTCGATCGCCTTGGAGCTGGCCGAGGCGATCGACACGACGCCCGCGTCGTTGATGTCGATCTGCGCGCCGGTCTGCTCCTGGATCGCGCGGATGGTCTTGCCGCCCGGTCCGATGATGTCGCGGACCTTGTCGGGCTTGACCTGGACCGTGACGATGCGCGGCGCGTACTGCGACACCTCGTCGCGCGGCGCCGACATCGCGGCGTCCATGCGGTCGAGGATGTGGAGGCGGCCGCGCTTGGCCTGCTCGAGCGCCTTCTCGAGGATCTCGCGGGTCAGGCCGTCGACCTTGATGTCCATCTGGAGCGCGCACACGCCGCGGCGGGTGCCGGTGACCTTGAAGTCCATGTCGCCGAGGTGATCCTCGTCGCCGAGGATGTCGGACAGCACGACGTAGTCGTCACCCTCCTTCATCAGGCCCATCGCGATGCCCGCGACCGGCGCCTTCGTCGGCACGCCCGCGTCCATCAGGGCGAGCGAGCCGCCGCACACCGAGGCCATCGACGAGCTGCCGTTGGACTCGAGGATGTCGGACACCACGCGGATGGTGTACGGGAAGTCCTCGTACTCCGGCACGATCGCCTCGACCGAGCGCTCGGCGAGGAAGCCGTGGCCGACCTCGCGGCGCGACTGGCCGCGGAGCATCTTGACCTCTCCCGTCGAGAACGGCGGGAAGTTGTAGTCCATGTAGAACGTCTTCTTGAGGTCGCCGAGGAGCGTGTCGAGCTTCTTCTCGTCGTACTTCGTGCCGAGCGTGACGGCCACGAGGGCCTGGGTCTCGCCACGGGTGAACAGCGCCGAGCCGTGGGCGCGCGGGAGCACGCCGGTCTCGACGGTGATCTGGCGGACCTCGTCGGGCGCGCGGCCGTCGATGCGGGTCTTCGTCGAGATCGTGTGGTTGCGCGCCCACTTCTTCTGGAGCTTCGCGAACGCCGCGTCGACGTCCTTCGACTTGCCAGCCCACGGCTGGCCCTCGGAGGTCAGCGAGGTGCGGATGTCGGTGTGGAGCCCGGAGATGCTCTCGCGGCGCGCCTTCTTGTCCTTGATCAGCATCACCTCCTTGAGGCGATTCCACGCGGAGTCCTTGACCTTGGCGGCGAGCGCCTCGTCGGCGACGGGCGGCGTGAACGGGCGCTTCTCCTTGCCGTTGGCGGCGCGGAGACGCTCCTGGAGGTCGATCAGCGGCTGGACGGCCTGGTGCGCGTACAGCAGGGCATCGATGACCGTGTCCTCCTGCAGCTCGTTCATCTCGCCCTCGACCATCATGATCGCGTCGCGGCTGGCGGCGACGATGATGTCCATGTCCGACTTCTCGCGCTCGGCGAACGTGGGGTTGGCGACGAACGCGCCGTCGATGCGGCCGATGCGGACGGCCGCGAGCGGGCCGGCCCACACCAGGTCGGAGATGTGGAGCGCGCACGACGCGCCGGTCATCGCGAGGACGTCCGTCGGGTTCTCCTTGTCGAACGAGATCACGCTCGCGATCACCTGCGTGTCGATGAACCAGCCCTTGGGGAACAGCGGGCGCATCGGGCGGTCCATCAGGCGGCACACCAGGACCTCCTCGTTGGTGGTGCGACCCTCGCGGCGGAAGAAGCTGCCCGGGACCTTGCCCGCGGAGTAGAACTTCTCCTGGTACTCGCAGGTCAGCGGCATGAAGTCGATGTCGCGCGGCTGCGTGGAGCCGGTCGCGGTGACGAGCACCATGCTGTCGCCACAGCGGATGATGATCGATCCACCCGCCTGCTTGGCCCACTTACCGGTCTCGACGATGATCTCTTTGCCGCCGATGTTGGCGGTCTCACGAACGAAAGGCATCTGCGTGTCTCCTGCTGGAAGTCACGTCGCCTTGGGCCGGTCGAGAACCGGGGCCTGGTCCCTCTGTCCAACCGCTCGATGGGCCACCTCGCGGGAGATGGCTTCGAGCGCCTCGACGGAACGATCAAACCAGCGCGATGCTCGTCTGCTCACTGCGACGCTACGTGACGGGTTCTAGCTACTTACCGGTGGGCGTTATGGCATAGCGCCGGGCCGATTCCAAGCCCCGGGATCGAGGGTGCGGAGTCCAGCGGCGGCCGCCCGCTCTGCCCACCTCGGCACCGATCTCCCCCCCGAAACGGCGAGCAGCCCGGTGCGTCCAAGCGCCGATGAGGGCGCACAGAGCAGCGGGCTGCAAGTCGATCGAAGTGACGACGACTAGCGGCGGAGGCCGAGCGTCTCGATCAGCTTCTTGTAGCGCGCGAGATCCTTGCGCTTGAGGTAGTCGAGGAGCGCGCGGCGCTCGCCGACCATCAGCAGGAGGCCACGACGGCTGTGGTGGTCCTTGGCGTTGATCTTGAGGTGCTCGGTGAGGTGCGTGACGCGCTCGGAGAGCAGCGCGACCTGCACCTCGGGCGACCCGGTGTCGCCCGCGTGCTGCTGGAACTTCGAAACGATCTCGGCCTTGCGAACGACGGAAACAGACATGTGATTCTCCAGACACCAGCGGCCGCGCCCTTCATCGAACGAGCGCCGTGGTCGGGACGCAGATTGGGGGAAACCGGTCGGGCCGTCAAGGGGCCATGTGCTCGGTGAACACGCGGTCGTAGATGACCTTGCCGGCCTCCCCGTGCGCCACCGCGAGCAGCCGACCGTCCTCGCCAAGCACCTGGAACTGAACGAGGTCCTGGGCTCCGAGCTCGGTGAGCGGCATCTGCAGGCCATTCTTGATCGGGGCCCACAGCGCGCCCGCCACCACCACCCGCGGCAGATCCGTGGCGTCGGGTAACCCGACCAGCCGAGGCGCGAGGGCGGCCTCCGGGTCGGGCCCCGCCACGATGTCCTCGAGCTCGGCCAGCGTGATCGCCTGGGCGATCGAGAACCGGCCACTGCGGGTGCGGCGCAGCTCGGCGAGGTGGGCGCCGCTGCCGACGTCCGTGCCGAGATCGGCGAGCAGGCTCCGGATGTACGTGCCCTTGCTGCACGCGACGGCGATCGTGAACCGCGGCGGCTCGAACGCGAGCAGCTCGAAGTGATCGATGCGGACCCGGCGCGCCACGCGCTCCACCTCCTCGCCCGCGCGCGCGAGGTGGTACAGGCGCACCCCGCCCTGCTTGATCGCGGAGTACATCGGCGGCACCTGGTCGTGCTCGCCACGGCGCGCCTCGATCGCCGCCAGCAGCGCCTCGCGCGACACCAGGCCCGCGTGCTCCGCCGTGACCTGCCCCGTCCGATCGAGGGTGTCGGTCTCGACGCCGAGTACGCCCTGGGCTTCGTACGCCTTGTCGTCGGCGAGCAGGTACGGCGCGATCTTGGTCGCCGCGCCGAGGCACACCGCGAGCACGCCGGTGGCGAGCGGGTCGAGCGTGCCGCCGTGGCCCGCGCGATCGGCGCCGACCAGCACCTTGACGGCCTGGACGGCGGTCGCCGACGACAGCCCGGCGGGCTTGTCGAGGACGAGGACCCCCGACACGGGGCGGGAGCCTGCGGGCGAACGACGGCGGACCACAGGCTCAGGGCGGCTGGTTGATCCAGGCGCGGACCGCTGCCTCGCCCGTGGGGTCGACAGTCTCGGTCCCGATCTCGGGCATCTTCGTCGGGAACGTCGACGACAGCATGCGAATGATCATCACCGACTGAGCGGGGTTGCCGGGATCGACGATCTTCCCGGTCAGGCCACCACGCGTGCCATTGACGTTGACCGTGGTCGAGCGCGCCGGGATGTCGGCGACGGTGCCGAGCTTGTTGACGTCGAGCCGGAGATCGACCTCGGTCGAGCTGTAGATCGACGAGCGCGGGTTGTGGCAGCCGCCGCAGTTGGCGTGCAGATAACCGAACGCGGCGCGATCGACGGCGGTGCCGGGCACCGGGAAGTAGGGGGCGCTGCCGGTCGGCGATACCGACAGCATGCCGGCGTCGATCGCGTCCTGGAGGTCGAGGTCGCCGATCGGTGCGTCATGATCGAGCGAGATCGCCCCGAACCCGAGGACGCGGCCCGGGACACCCTCGTGGCAGCGGCGACAGTTCGCCCGCGACGGGATGTCGTGGCTGGTGCCGTTGGCGTTGGGCACGCCCGCCGTGGGCGAGGCCAGCGTGGTCGCGTCGCCCGCGAGGTTCCACTGGAAGCTGGCGAAGTACCAGGCGCCCAGCGTCGCGTCGTCGGTCAGCAGCTTCTCCATGTAGCGGGTCTCGACGCGCACGCCGTCGCGCGTGAACTCCTTCCACAGCTTCGTGCCGACCGGGAACCGCCAGTGGTTCATGTCGGCGGTCGTGATCGTCGTGCCTCCCGGCAGCGCGATCCAGCGGCGCTTCGTCGCGCCGTCGGAGTAGAGCGCGAACTGCGGCACGTACGGGAGGATACCCGGCGTGATCTGCGTGCACGCCGCATCGACGCACAGGCCGGTCTCGGCCAGGGTCTGCGGCAGCACCGCCACCGGCGCGTCGACCGGCACGACCGGCACGTCCACGGGCGCGTCGACGGAGCCGTCGACGGAGCCGTCGACCACGTCCGCGCCATCGCCCGGCCCGGCATCGATCGGCGTGGACGTCGGATCGCCACCACACGAGCCCGCGCTCAGCAACGCCAGCAGTCCCCGAGCGTAACGCATGGACGCCAGTGTACCAGAGGCTGGGGACGTCCCGCGACGGCTCACGGCGGCGTCGGCATCGTGGAGGCGGGCGGCTCCACGACCGGCCGGCCCTGGCGCGAGAACGCCAGCTCGAGGGCGCCCACGACGCGCTCCTTGCTGACCTCGAGCGTGTCGTTGATGTGGCAGCCGCCGGCGCCCGGGTGGCCGCCGCCGCCGATCGCCATGCACACGCGGCCGACGTCGATCTTGTCGCTGCGCGAACGCATCGACACCCGCACGCCGCCGCCCTTGGCGGTGGTCAGCAGCACACCGACCTGCACGCCGTCGACGTTGCGCGCCCAGTTGACCATGCCCTCGATGTCCTCCCACGACGCGCGCGCGCCCTCGACCATGTCGGTGGTCACGGACAGCACGCCGACGCGGCCGGCGCAGTGGAGCTCGAGCGTGGACAGCACGGAGCCAAGCAGCCGCACCTTGGCGGGGCTCGGTCGCTCCTCGAGGCTGGCGGCGATCGTGGACGGCACCACGCCCGCCCGCACCAGCTCGGCGCCGACGTGCAGTGCCTCCCCGTTGGTGTTGGCGTGGCGGAAGCCGCCGGTGTCGCTGATCAGAGAGACGTAGAGCGGGACCGCTGCCTCGAGCGTGAGCTTCCAGCCGAGCCGCTGGGCGATCCGGTAGACCAGCACGCTGACCGCCGCCGCCGTGGGATCCCACACCGCGATGTCGCCGAACGGGCGCCCGCTGGCGTGGTGATCGAGGGTGATCGTCGGGCCGCACATCTCGGGCGGGGGCAGCGCGTCGCCGAGCAGCGTGACGTCGGCGCAGTCGACGATGATCGTGCAGTCGAACCGCTCGTCGAACGGGATGGTGTGGACCGTGGTGTGGATCAGCGGCAGCCACTTGTAGCGGCGCGCGATCGGGTCGATCGAGTAGATCACCGCGGTCTTGCCGAGCGCGCGGAGCAGTGAGGCCAGCCCGGCCATCGAGCCCGTGCCGTCACCATCGGGGCGGCGGTGGCTGGTCAGCAGCACGCGCTGGGCGCGGGCCAGGTGGTCGCAGGCGAGCGCGAGCGCGACCTCGAGAGAGGCCGCCGCCTCCACGGCGGGGCCGCGATCGCCAAGGGTCACGCCTCGTCCTCGGGCGGTCCGGCTGGGCGAGCGGGGTCGGCTGCGGGCTCGGCCGGGGGCGTGGGCTCGGCCGGCGGCGTGGGCTCGGCCTCGCCGACCACCCGGCCCGCGGCACGCGCGCGCTCCGCATCCTCGCGGAGGATCGCCGCGAGCTTGTCGCTCATGTCGACCGAGAGATCGGCGATGAACCGCAGCTCGGGTGCATATTGGAGGTTGAGTTCGCGCCCGACCGGACCGCGCAAGAAGCCCGCGGCCTTCTGCAGCGCGGCGATCACGCCGTCGGAGGTGGCCTCGTCCCCGACGATCGAGATGTAGACCCGGGCCACGCTCATGTCGACGTTGACCTCGACCCTGGAGACGGTGACCATCGTCGCCGCACGCACGCGCGGGTCGCGCACATCGTTGGCGATCGCGGCCTGCAGCACATCACGGAGCCCGTGCTCGACGCGGGTTTTTCGGGCAGCACTCACGAAGCGTCCTCCTCGCGCCACGCGGCGGGGATCCAGGTGGAATCATCAGCGGCCGCGGCGACGGCCTTGTCGGCAGCGCCGGGCTCGAACGGGGTGACCTCGCGGGCGATGCCGATCAGCTGCGCATCTCCCGCACCGATCGCGTCCTCGGCAACGCCGACGGCGATCCTGAGCCACGAGAACGGCTCCGGACGATCGACGCTCGCGATCGTACAGGTGAGCCTGGCCATGCCGACGTACACGGCATCACCCTACCCCGCCCGCGCGCACCCTGCCAAGCAGCGTCACTCCGGAACTCCGGACACGCCGCAGGGTGCGCTCGGTGGCGGCTCAGAGCTTCGCGGCTTCCTCGATGACCTCGTAGGCCTCGATGACGTCGCCGACCTTGAGGTCGTTGTAGCCCGCGATCATCACGCCGCACTCGTAGGTGTTGCCGACCTCGGACACGTCGTCCTTGAACCGGCGCAGCGACCCGACCTTGCCCTCGTAGACCTGGATCGCGTCGCGGATGACGCGGAGGTGCGCCTTGCGAGTGACCTTGCCGTTGGTCACCATGCAGCCCGCGACCATGCCCATCTTGGGGATGGAGAACGTGTCGCGCACCGAGAGCGAGCCCATCGGCACCTCGCGCTTGATCGGCGCGAGCAGGCCGGCCATCGCCGTCCGGACCTCGTCGAGGGCGTCGTAGATGATGTCGTAGAGCCGGATCTCCACCTCCTCCTGCTCGGCGAGCTTGGCGCTCTTGCCGGCGGGACGGACGTGGAAGCCGAGGACGATCGCCCCACCCGCCTTCGCGAGGTTGACGTCGGACTCCGTGATGCCACCGACGCCGGCGGCGATCACGACCACGCGCACCTTCTCGGTGGTGAGCTTGGTGAGCGAGGCCTTGAGCGCCTCCGCGGAGCCCTGGACGTCCGCCTTGAGGACGATCTTCAGCTCCTTGGTCGCGCCCTCGGAGTTCCGCTCCATCATGCCTTCGAGCGAGATGCGCGACTTGGATGCGAGCTCGCGGCGACGGTGCGACTGGCGGCGGTGATCGACGACCTGCTTGGCCGCCTCGTCATCCTCCGCCGCGTTGACCTGATCGCCGGCGTCCGGGACTCCGTCGAGGCCGAGGATCTCGATGGGCGTGGACGGTCCCGCCTCCTCGAGGTTCTTGCCGCGATCGTCCAGCATCGCGCGGACCTTGCCGACCGTACGCCCGGCCACGACGACGTCGCCGACGCGCAGCGTGCCCTCCTGGATGAGCACGGTCGCCATCGGGCCGCGGTTGCGGTCGAGGCGAGCCTCGATCACGAGGCCGGTGGCCGGCTTGTCCGGGTTGGCCTTGAGCTCGAGCACCTCGGCGGACACCGCGATCGCCTCGAGCAGCTTGTCGATGCCCTCGCCCTTGAGCGCGGACACGTTGACGTAGATGGTCTCGCCTCCCCACTCCTCGGGGATCAGGCCGTGGTCAGCCAGCTGCTGGCGGATCCGGTCAGGCTGCGCGTCGGGGAGGTCACACTTGTTGACCGCCACGATGATCGTGACCTTGGCGTCCTTGGCGTGCGACAGCGCCTCGAGCGTCTGCGGCATCACGCCGTCGTTCGCGGCGACGACGAGCACGACGATGTCCGTCGCCTGTGCGCCGCGCGCGCGCATCGCGGTGAATGCCTCGTGGCCCGGCGTGTCGAGGAACACGATCGGGGTGTGGCCCGTGGCCTCCACCTTGTAGGCCGCGATGTGCTGGGTGATGCCACCCGACTCACCGGCCGCGACCCGCGCCTTGCGGATGCTGTCGAGGAGCGAGGTCTTGCCGTGGTCGACGTGCCCCATGACGGTCACGACCGGCGCGCGCAGCAGCAGCGTGTCGGCGTCCTCGACCTTCGTGGAGAAGATGTCCTCCTCCTTGAAGGCGACGTTCTGCACCTCGTAGCCGAACTCGCCGGCCAGCAGCTGCGCGGTGTCGAAGTCGATCGCGGCGTTGATGTTGACGCCGGTCATGCCCATGCCCCAGAGCTTCTTGAGCACCTCGGGAGCCTTGACGCCCATGCCCTTGGCGAGCTCGGCGACCGAGATGGTGTCCTCGATGCGAATGACGCGCTTGTGCTCGGCGGGCGTGGTGAGCTGGGTCTGCTTGCCCTTCTTGAGCATCGGCAGCTTCTTGCCGTAGGGGTTGTTCCCCATGCCGGGGCGACCGCCCGGGCCACCCGGACGACCACCACGCTGCTGCTGCTGGGCGAACCGACCGCGGATCGGGTTGACCGGCGGGCCACCGGGGGCCGGCCGACCGACCACCGGCGTTCGCTCGGTGATCTTGATGCGCGGCGGCAGCGCGATCACGCTACCGACGGCCGGGCGCGACGGATCACGCGGGGCGCCCGGGGCAGCCTCGACGACGACGACCTCGGGCAGCGGTGTGATCTGGCCGGTCTCCGGCCGCGGGCGATCGGAGGTCCGGGCGCGCGCGCGCTCGAGTTCCTCCTCGAACCGGCTGCGGGCGACCGTGCCGACCTCCTCGACCGTGCGCGGGCCGACCGGCGCGGTGCGGACCTGTGGCGGCGGCGGCGACTGGTCGGCCGAGCGCGGGTTGACCAGGCGCGGCGGCAGCGTCGACGACGCGGGCGCCGCCATCTGCTGCGGCGGAGCCGAGGTCTGGCGCAGCGTCTCGACGACCGGCCCACGGCCGACCATCTGAGGCCCTGCGACGATCACGCGCGAGCGCGGGCGCTCGACCGGCGGCTCGGGCGCGCGGGGCGACGAAGGGACCGGCGCGGGCTTGACCTCGACCGGCGCGGGCTTGACCTCGACCGGCGCGGGCTTGACCTCGACCGGCGCGGGCTTGACCTCGACCGGCGCGGGCTTGACCTCGACCGGCGCGGGCTTGACCTCGACCGGCGCGGGCTTGACCTCGACCGGCGCGGGCTTGACCTCGACCGGCGCGGGCTTGACCTCGACCGGCGCGGGCTTGACCTCGACCGGCGCGGATTCGACGGCCACGGGCCGTGCCTCGACCACCGCCGCAGGCGCAGTCACGGGCGCGTCATCGGCAGGCTGGCGACGCCGGATCACCGGCGGCGGCGCGGTGGGCGCAGCAGCGACCGGCGCGCTCTCGACGGAGCGCTCCTCGCCGGTTCCACTATCCGCACCACCGCCCAGCCCCTTCTCGGCGGGCGACCGACGGCGAAGCACGGTGGTCGCCGCCGCGGGTGCCTTCGTCGGCACCACCGGGGCTCCGCCCTGCTTCTCTTTCTCGAGCGAGCGCTTGATACGCGCGACGTCGTCCGCATCGAGCGACGACATGTGGTTGTTCACCTCGAGGCCCAGCGCCTTGATCTTGGCGATGAGATCCTTGTTCGGGATCCCGACCTCTTTGGCAATCTCGTAAACGCGCATCTTCGCTCCGCTCATCCTCTGCCTGGACCCCAGGGATGGAATCCGCTGGGTGTTTCTACAGCGTCTGCATCCTCAAGGCCAGAGGGGTTTTTCACCAGCAGATCACTGCGTTGGGCGCCGAAATTGTCGACGAAACGTGACACTTCCGAAGCCAATCGCTGAACATCGCCCGGGGTGACAGAACGCCGCAGCGTTCGCGCCAGCCCCGGGATCGAGAAGCACGCCGAGCGCGGGTGCACGTATGCGCCCCGCCCTGCCACGCGTCGCCCGGAATCGACCACCAGGCGGGAGCCCTCGAAGGCCACGCGTACCAGCGACCGCTGCGGCTCGACCGCACGGCAACCAGTGCACGTCCGCTGAGGGACGTGATGAGGAACCTGACTCAGGAGGAAACCTCCGACAGCCAGCTGATCGCGCGCTGCCGAAGCCGCGCGAGATCCCCCATGTCGATCCCGGTCGTGGTCGCGATCGACTCGATCGGGGTGCGAATCAGGTCCTCGGGCGAGTGGATGTTCGCCGTCGCGAGGACGTTGAGCACCTCCTCGTCGACGCCGTCGAGCTCCATGAGCTGCTGGCCACCCGAGAGCGTCGCGCGGCGATCCGACTCCTTGCGGAGGTCGTCCTTCCGGCGAGCGCCGCCCGCGATGTACGTCTTGGCCGCGTCGATCACGCGGCGCGCGCCCTCGGGACCACCAATGCCGGGCAGCCCCGCGAGCTCCTCGACGTGAGCGCGACCCAGCTCGTTGACCGAGCGCCAGCCGAGCTTGAATAGATTTTCGGCGACCTGGCCGTCGAAGCCATCGGCGCCGAGCGCGGCACCGATCTGCTCCTTCGCGCGCCGCTCGAGCTCGTAGATCTTCGACTCCGAGTGGATGTCGATGCGCCAGCCGGTCAGCTGCGAGGCGAGCCGGACGTTCTGGCCCTTCTTGCCGATCGCGAGCGAGAGCTTGTCGTCGGGGACGATCAGCTCCATCTTGTGGCCCTCGGCGTCGATGATGACGCGCGACACCTCGGCGGGCGCGATCGCGTTGCACACGAACCGCGCCGGATCGTCATCGTACGGCACGATGTCGATCTTCTCGCCGCGGAGCTCCTGCACCACGGCCTGGACGCGCGAGCCCTTCATGCCGACGCACGCGCCGACCGGGTCGACGTCGCGATCGCGGGAGGACACGGCGATCTTCGCGCGGGCGCCCGGCTCACGAGCCGAGCTCTCGATGCGGACGATCTTCTCGAAGATCTCGGGGACCTCCTGCTCGAACAGCTTCTCGAGCAGGCCCTTGTGCGTGCGCGACAGGATCACCTGCGGGCCGCGCGCGTTGCGATCGATGTCGAGGCAGTACGCCTTGATGGTGTCACCGACGCGGTAGCTCTCGCGGGGCACCTGCTCGCGCATCGGCAGCACGGCCTCGGCCTTGCCGCAGTCGACAACGAGCGCGCCGCGCTCGAATCGCCGGACCACGCCCGACACGACCTCGCCCTTGCGGTCCTTGAACTCGTTGTAGACGTTGTCGCGCTCGGCCTCGCGGACGCGCTGGTAGATCACCTGCTTGGCGGTCTGCGCGGCGATCCGGCCGAACTGCTTGCTCGCCTTCTTGAGGTCGATCAGGTTGCCGAACTTCTCGTCCTGCTCGCGGGCGCGGTCGTCGTCCTCGGAGCGGTAGAACACCTGGAACAGGAGCTCGTCGCCGAGCTCGGCCTCGAGGCCGACCTCCTTGGCCTGGACCACGGTGATCTCGCGCCCCTCGATGGCGTCATCCTCTTCGACGACGTTGACGATCAGGAACAGGTCGACCGAGCCGGTCTCCGCGTTGAACTTCGCCTCCATCTCGCGGTTCATCCCGAACGTGCGCTTCGCGGCCGTCAGGATCGCCTGCTCGAGAGCGCTCACGAGAACGCTCTTGTCGATGTTCTTGTCCCGACCTACCTGCTCGAGGACCATGTCGAGTTTGGCTTCCATGGCTATCCCTGTTCCTTCTGCTTCTGCTTGTTCGGCTTCGCCGCCCCGGTGGGCGTCGACTTGGACTTCTGGCTGGGCTGGTGTCCTGGCTTGAGCAGCTTGGCCTTCTTGGGGCCAACCCCGCTCTCGCCGCGCATCACCGCATCCCAGTCCGGCACGAGCTTGGCGGTGTCGATGTCGTCGATCGGCAGGTGAAACACCTGCCCGTCGACCTCGATCCCGACCTTGCCGTCCGTGACGCCCGCGAGGATGCCCCGGAAGTTCTTGCGCTCGCCGGTCGGCGTCTGGATCGACGCGACCAGCTGGATCTTCGCATCCGAGCCCACGAAGTGCTCGAAGTGGCGGACGGTGCGGAGCGGCCGGTCGATGCCGGGCGACGACACCTCGAGGCTGAACGCCTGCGGGATCGGGTCCTCGACGTCGAGGACGGCCGACAGCTCGCGGGACGCGTCCTCGCACGCCTGGAGATCGACGCGGTCCTCGGGGACCTGCGCGACGTCCGTGGCATCCGACAGCGGCCGATCGATCGCCACCCGCAGCACCCACCCCCCCTGCTCGAGCAGGAACCGAATATCGACCAGGTCGTAGCCGGATGCGTTGAGCACCGGCTCGATGATCGAGATCAGCTTGGTCTGGAGGGGGCGATTCATGTGAGGGCGAAAAAAAAGGTGGCCGCATGGCCACCCCACCGCAGAGCGATAAAGCTGGCGGAGAGGTACCACCACGCGGGCGCCCCGGCAAGGGGGAACGCCGGCGGGTGGGTGCCTCACCCGCCCCGGCCCGCCCACGTGGTACGACCTCGGCCATGCCCTCGGCCCCCCCGTCCTGGCATCTCCGCGCGGCCGCGATCCAGCTGTGCTCGCGCGACGATCTCGCAGCTAACCTCGCGTCCTGTCGAGCATTGACGGCCGAGGCCGCCGCGGAGGGCGCCCGCCTGGTGGTGCTCCCCGAGTGCTTCTCGTTCCTCGGTCGCAAGGAGGGGGACAAGCTGGTGATCTCGGAGGAGATCGCAGCGCCTGGGGCCCCGGCCGGACCGGACGGCCCGATCCTCGGCACCCTGCGCGAGCTCGCCACCCGCCACGGGGTGTGGATCGTCGGCGGCGGCACCCCGGAGCGGATCCCGGGCGATCCGCGCCGGACCTACAACACGGCCGTGGTGATCGACCCCGCCGGGACGCTGACCGCGCGCTACCGCAAGATCCACCTGTTCGACGTCGACATCCCGGGCGGCGCCACCCTGCGCGAATCGGACGCCACGGTGGCCGGCGACGAGCTGATGGTGGTCGACATCGACGGCGCCCGGGTCGGGCTGTCGATCTGCTACGACGTCCGGTTCCCCGAGCTCTACCGGTGCCTCGTCAAGGATCACGGGGCCGAGGTCCTGCTGGTCCCGGCGGCGTTCACCGCCCACACCGGGGCGGCGCACTGGCACCTGCTCCTGCGCGCCCGGGCGGTCGAGGATCAGAGCTGGGTGGTCGCAGCGGCCCAGTGGGGCCAGCACAACGACAAGCGGGCCAGCTACGGCCACAGCCTGATCAGCGATCCGTGGGGCACCCTGGTGGCCGAGCGGCCCGACGGGGACGGCTTCGTGATCCACACCCTCGACGGCGCCACCGTGGCCCAGCGCCGGGCCCAGCTGCCCGCGCTGCGCCACGCGGTCCTGTGGAAGTGACCCGCCGGGCGCGCGGGGCGCTCAGGGCGCGGGTGACGTCGCCGGCGCCGTGCGCGCCTTCTGCCGCGCGGTGTCGATCGCGGCCTTGACCTCGGCGTCGGTCATGCCGGGCCGGAGCTGCACGTAGTCGCGGCCGAGCTCGGTGCCGGTCGGGGTCGGCGGCGTGGTCGGCACGTCGACGTTGTCCGGCCGTGGCAGCACGGTGCCCGCCGCGCCCGCCGAGCCGCTGCCGACCCCGGTGACGAACCGCGACGCGGCCTCGCCACACGGCCGCGCGGTGATCACGACCATCACCAGGAGCGCGAGGGTCATCCCGACCCGCATCAGCATCGCACCGTCGAGCTTGAGCCCGCGCCCGCGCGGCAGGCGGGGCACCGGTTCGTCGTCGGCGGAGCTGGTCATGGTCCGGAGATACCGCGCCGACGCGGCGGGCGCCAGCGCGTCAGGACGCGAGGGTCCAGACGAGGACGGTCCGGCCGAGGACGGTCAGGACGAGATGGCTAGATCGTGGAGCTCGAGCTCGGCGCTGCGCCGCCCCTGCCACGTGGACACGGTCGGCACGAACGCGAGATCGACCCGGTTGCCGACAGCAACCTCGCGGTCGCCCAGCCCGAACCCGATCGCGGTCTTGCTGATCCCCTGATCGTCCTCGAGCGTGAGCTTGAGGTGCGAGCCATCGCCGACCCGGCGCACGCCGCTGACGCGCGCGTTGCGGGTGGCGAGCACCGGCGCCGCGTTGTCCTGGCCGAACGGGCCGAGCCCCGCGAGCTCGGTGGCGAGCCGCTCGTCGACCTCGGCGAGCCGGACCTCGGCATCGATCTCGCGGCCGGCCTGCACCGGGCCCGAGCCGAGGGCGAGCCGCCCGCACGCGCCGCCGAGCGCCTCGGCGAGCTCCGCGACGTGGGCGCGATCGATCGTGAACCCGGCCGCCGCGGCGTGGCCGCCGAACCGGCTGAGCCGCGTGCCGAGCTCGCCCGACGCCGACAGCAGCGCCTTGTAGAGGTTGACGCCGCCGGCGGTGCGCGCCGAGCCGCGGCCCACGCCCGTGACCGGATCGATGCCAACGACGAACGCAGGACGCTGGTACTTGTCGACGAGCTTGGCGGCGACGATGCCGACGACGCCCGCGGGCCAGCCCTCGCCGGCGAGGACGATCGCGGCGCCGGGGTCACGCTCGCCGAGCTGAGCGAGCGCCTCCGCCATCACGCGGTCCTGGATCGTTCGACGCTCCGCGTTGGCCGTCTCGAGCGCCTGCGCGCGCGCGGGAGCGGTGGCCGCGTCCGCGAGCAGGAGCGCGAGCGAGGGCTCCGCGGCGCCAAGCCGGCCCGGCGCATTGATCCTCGGCGCGAGCTTCCAGGCGACCGTGCGCGCGTCGACGTCGCGGCCGGCGTCGTGTCCCGCGGCGGCGAGCAGCGCGGCGATCCCCGGGCGGGCGCGGCTCTGCAGCCGGCGCAGGCCGAGGGACGTCAGGATCCGGTTCTCCGCGGCGAGCGGCACGAGATCCGCGATCGTGCCGAGGGCGACGAGATCCAGCAGGTCGCGAACGTCCGGCTCATGCCGGTCGCGGAAGTGACCCCGCTCGCGCAGCTCGGTGCGGACCGCCGCGGCCACGTAGAAACCGAGGCCGACCGAGGCCATGCCGCGGAACGGGAACGTGGAGTCCGCTCGATGCGGGTTGACCAGCGCGAACGCCGGGTGGGGTGTGTCCGCCGGCGGCACCGTGTGGTGATCGACGACGATCACCTCGAGGCCGAGGCCGACCGCCGCCGCGAGCGCGTCGAGGTCGCTGGTGCCGCAGTCCCCGGTGATCACGAGCTGGCAACCGCGAGCCGCGAACTCCGCGGCGGCCGCGGGCGTGAACCCGTAGCCGGCGTCGCGCCGCGCGACGGCGACCTCGACCTCGCCCCCCGCCTGGCGCAGGAACGAGGTCAGGAGTGCGGCGGTGGTGACGCCATCGACGTCGTAGTCGCCGAACACGCCAATCCGCTCGCCGCGCACGACGGCGTCTGCGATCCGGGTCACCGCGAGCGGCAGGCCCGCAAGGCCGGCGGGCGGCCGCAGCGCCGCGAGCCGCGGGTCGACGAACCCCTGCGCGTCCTGCGGCTCGTGCACGCCGCGAACGACCAGGCAGCGCGCCGTCGCGGGACGGACCCGCAACGAGGTCGCGAGGCGAGCCACGATCTGCTCGTTGACCGGACGGATGTGGAGCAACACGGCTCGCACGCTAGTCGCCCGGTATGACAATCACAACGCGCTGTTAGGCGATCTCGCCGCCGATCCCGGGATCGCGCAGCCGAAACGACCAGCGCCGCGGGGGCACGAGGTCACCGCGGCGTCACGTCGATCGTCAACGCCCACGTGCGCGCCGCGGCGCTACTCGTCGTCGGAGCTGGCCGAGGGCGCCGGCGACGATTCGATCGGTGCGGCGCGCCGACGGGCGGGCGCGGGGCCCGAGTACCAGGTGTTCGAGATCCACAGGAACATCGGCGTCGCGAGGAACAGCGACGAGTACACCCCGACGATCACGCCGATGTTCATCGTGAACGCGAAGTTCTTCACCAGGCCCTCGCCGAAGATGTTCATGACGAGCGTCGTCGCGAACACGGTCGCGGAGGTCAGGATCGAGCGGACGAGCATCTCGTTGAGCGAGATGTCGACGATCCGCTCGAGCTTCTTGTCCTTGAGCTTCGCCTGGTTCTCGCGGATCCGGTCGAACACGATCACGGTGTCGTTGACCGAGAAGCCCATGACCGTGAGGAGGCCGGCGACCGACGTCAGCGAGACCTCGGTGTAGGTCACCGCGAACACGCCGATCACCATCACCGCGTCGTGGATGGTCGCGAACGCCGCGCCCGGCGCGAACCGGATGTCGAACCGGAACGCGAGGTACAGCATGATCAGGAAGATCGCGTAGACCAGCGACTTCACTGCGTCGTCGCGGAGCTTGTCGCCGGCCTTGGCGCCGACGCCGTAGCTCTGCTGCACGATCACGTCGGTCGCCGGAGCCGCGGCCTCGGCGGCCTGCTCGTACTGACGATCGAGCCCCCACACCGAGAACCACACGTTGTACTCGCCGGTGCCCTCGTCGGGGCGGCCGTACAGGGACTTCTCCTCGGGGCTCCACGGCTTGGCCTCGAGACCGTGGCGGCCCATCACGGCCGCGACGTCGGTGTCGGTGATCGCCTTGATCGACCGCACGCTCAGGCGGTCACCGGACCACGCGACCTTGTTGGCCTCGCGGTCGGCGAACGTGGCCTTGAAGTCGGCGACGACCTTGTCGGCGATCTCGGCCGTCAGCGCGGAGAACCGGGTGGTGCGGACGACCACGCCGTTGACGGTGACCTCCTTGCCCTGGGCGTCCTCGGCGCCCCACGACATCTCCGAGACCTCGACCTTGGAGTCGGTCTTCTCGAGCGCCTTGCGGAGCTGTCCGAGATCGGGCTTGGCGTAGCCGCCGGTCGCCTTGTCCTTGAACGCGAGGATGACCTCGGTGCCGCCCTTGAAGTCGATCGTCCAGTTCAGGTACTCGCCGCGCACCTGCTTGTTGACGAACAACATGCCGATCGACGCGGCCATCGCGAACAGCGAGAAGATCACCCACCCCCGGAACTTCGCGACGAACGCGAAGTTGTTCCCGGGCGGCAGCAGGTAGCGGAACTTGTGGTGGTCACTCATGGGCCGCTCAGATGGACAGGGTGGACGCGGTGCCCTTCTTCCGGGCGATCGCCCAGTCGAAGAAGATGCGCGTGCACCAGATGTTGACGAACAGGGTGGTGAAGACGCCGACGAGCAGCATCACGGCGAACCCCTTGATCGGGCCCGAGCCGTACTGCAGCAACACCCAGCCGGCGGCGGCGGTGGTGAGCTGGCCGTCGAGGATCGCGGAGAACGCCCGCGAGAACCCGAGGTCGATGGCGCCACGCACGCTCTTGCCGAGCAGCAGCTCGTCACGGATGCGCTCGTAGATCAGGATGTTCCCGTCGACGGTCATGCCGACCGACAGCACGACCGCGGCGATGCCGGGGAGCGTCAGCGTGGCACCGAACATCGCCATCACCGTGATGGTGAGGAGGATGTGATAGACGACGCAGAACACCGCGATCATGCCCGACCACTTGTAGATGCCGAGCATGATGGCGAATACCAGCAGGACGCCGAGGCCGAACGACAGCCGGGTCTTCGCGATCGCGTCCATGCCGAGCGTGGGGCCGATCTCGGATGCGCTCTCCTCCTTGAGGGGCGCCGGCAGCGACCCGGTCTTGAGCACGTTGACGAGCTCGTTGCGCTCGGCCTCCTGGCGCCGAGCCTCGCCGCCGCCCATCGTGATCGAGGCGCGGCCGCCGCGGATGGCGCCGTTGATGATCGGGGCGCTCTTGACCTTGTCGTCGAGGATGGTCGCGAGCTTGCGGCCCACGATCTCCGCGGTGACGTCGCCGAACACCCGGCTGCCGAACCGGTTGAAGTCGAGCAGCACGATCGGCTGGTTGGTGTTGGGGTCGTAGCTGGGGACCGCGTTGCTGATCGAGGTGCCAGTCAGGCGCACGGTGCGCTCGAGGTAGTACGTGCGCCACATCGAGCGCTGCTCGGGCGCGGTCTGCTCGGGCGTGCTGAGCTCGAAGCCGATCTGGCGGTCGTCGGCGAGCTTCCTGCTCGGGTCCTCGGCGGCGAGCTTGTCGAGGAACCGCTGGATCGCGAACCGGCCCGGCACGTTGCACGAGACCTTGCCATTGACGATCTTGCTCTTGTCCGCGCGGTTCGCGCAGCCGATCGCCCTGGCCTCGTCGACCGTGACGTCCTCGGTGCGGTCGTACGCGTACAGGAAGTAGTCGTACTGGGGGCCGCCCTCCTCGGGCTGCCAGCGCTCGACGTCCGCGCGGATGTCCTCGGACTGCGCGAGCGGCCCGGTGGCGCGGTTGTCCTTGTCGTCATCCGCCGGCGCGATCGAGGCGTAGAGGTCCGACATGAACTTCGAGTTGTTGTCGACGACCTTGAACTCGAGCTTCGCGGTGCGGGCGATGATGTCGCGCGTCTCCTGGATGACCTCCTTGTTGAGGCCCGGGAGCTCGACGATGATCTCGTCTCCCTTCTCGATCACGGTGGGCTCGGCGATGCCCTTCTCGTCGATGCGCTCGCGGATCGTGGTGACCGCGTTGGACAGCGCCGACTTCTTGATCCCGTCGGCGTACGACGACGACACGCGGACGCAGATGGCGTCCGTGCCATCGGTCTCGCTGCACGTGCGCGTCGACACCGTGTCGCCGTAGTCGCTCGTGATCGCCGCGCGGACCTGCGCGACCTTCGTGGCGTCCTCGAGCAGCACCGAGACGGCGCCGACCGGGACCGACGGGGTCTTGACGGTCGCCTTGATCTTCTCGTCCGAGAACCGGGCGTCGAGATCACGCTTGATCTCGTGCGCGCGATCCTCGACCGCGCGATCGAGGTCGATGCTGTAGACGATGTGCAGACCACCCTGGAGATCGAGCCCCAGGTTGATCTTCTTCTCGAACGGAAACCAGCCCGGCAACTCCTTCGAGAAGCTGGGGGCCAGCACGCCGACGCACGCGACCACGCTCAGGATGAGCGCGAGCATGCGCCATTTCAGACTACGGTCCATGAACCACCTCGGGACGAACGCACACGACGAACAAGTTGAACAAACGCTTTCAGGCGGCCTTGGTGGCGGACTCGGGCACCTTGCCGTCCCAGCGACCCTCGACGTAGGCGCGGGGGACGCGGATCCGGACCTTCTCCTGGATCTCGAGGACCAGGACGTCGCCGTTGACACCGGTGATCTTGCCGATCACACCACCGCGCGTGATGACCTCGTCGCCCGTGCCGAGCTTGCCGAGCATCGACTGGTGCTCCTTCTGACGCTTCATCTGCGGACGGATCAGGATGAAGTAGAAGATCCCGAACATCACCAGCATCATCATGATCGGCTGCATTGCTTGCATCGGAACTCTCCACGTCAGGCGGCTGGGTCGGACGCCACCCGGGGGGTGGCACAGACAACGGAAAAACAGGCGGTTGCGTAGCACTCGCCCCGGAAGGGGTCAAGCCCCCCGGCGGGCCCGCGGGGGAGCCGGCCCTGCCCTCGGGGCGGGCAGCGTCGAGTCCGCATCCCGGTTGGATCGGCTTCACCGCGTCAGGCGCGCTGCCCATCCGCCAGGATTCGCTCCCGCAGCGCCCGGACGTGGCGCGCGTAGAACGTGAGGTTGTGCAGGGTTGCGAGCCGGGCGTAGAGGATCTCCTTGGCGACGTACAGGTGTCGCAGGTAGGCCCGAGAGTGCGTCCGGCAGGTCGAGCACGGGCACGCGGGGTCGACCGGACCGAGGTCGGTCCGGTTGGCCGCGTTGGGGATGTTGACCCGCCCGGTGCTGGAGAACAGGTAGCCGTTGCGCGCGTTGCGCGTCGGCATGACGCAGTCGAACATGTCGACGCCGGCCCGGATCCCGCGCTCGAGGTCGGTCGGAGTGCCCACCCCCATCAGGTAGCGGGGCTTGCCCGCCGGCAGCGTGTGGGCGACCTCATCGAGGACGCGGTAGGTGTCCTCGACCGCCTCCCCCACCGCCAGCCCGCCGAGCGCCGTACCATCGAAGTCGAGCGCCGTGATCTCCTCGGCGTGGCGCAGCCGGCGCGCGGTGTCGACGCCGCCCTGCACGATGCCGAACACCGCCTGCCCGGCGGCGTGCGGCGCGGCCAGGCTGCGCTTGGCCCACGCGGTGGTGCGCGCGAGCGCCTCCTCCTGGACCTCCGGAGGGGCGTCGCCCGGCGGGCACTGGTCGAACACCATCGCGATGTCGGAGCCGAGGATCCGCTGGATGTTCATCGACACCTCGGGCGTCAGCCGGTGCTTGCTGCCGTCGATGTGCGAGCGGAACGTCACGCCGTCGTCGTCGATCTCGTTGATCGCCGCGAGGGAGAACACCTGGAACCCGCCGGAGTCGGTCAGGATCGGGCGGTCCCACGTCGAGAACGTGTGGAGGCCGCCGGCGAGCTCCATCACCTCGAGGCCCGGGCGCAGGTACAGATGGTACGTGTTGCCGAGGATGATGCGGGCGTCGATCGGGTCGGCGCGCAGCTCCTCGGGGGTCATCGCCTTGACCGTCCCGAGCGTTCCGACCGGCATGAACACCGGCGTCAAGATGTCGCCGCGCGGCGTGTGCAGGATCCCGGCACGCGCGTGACCGAGGGTCGCGAGCAGCTCGAACGAGAAGCCGGGCGTCGGGAGATCGAACAGCATGGAGGGCGCGCGACTATACGCGCTCAGGGCGCGCTTCCGCCCGCGCGGTGCAGCAGCATCGCGTCGCCGTAGCTGAAGAACCGGTAGCGCTCGGCGACCGCGTGCCGGTACGCCGCCATCACGCGCGCGGTGCCCGCGAACGCGGACACCAGCATCAGGAGCGTCGACGCGGGCAGGTGGAAGTTCGTGATCAGATGATCGACGACCCGCCACGCATGCCCCGAGCCCGGGTGGACGAACAGCTCGGTCGCGCTCGGGCCCGGCGGCACCACGCCCGGGCCGGTGGCCGCGGACTCGAGAGCGCGCAGCACCGTGGTGCCGATCGCGACGATCGGGCGGCCTGTCGCGATCAGCGCCGAGGTCGCCGCTGGGATCTCGTAGCGCTCGCGGTGCATGCGGTGCTCGCGCACATCGTTCGTGCGGATCGGCGCGAACGTCCCGAGCCCGACGTGCAGCGTCACCGTCGCGAACGTCACGCCGCGTCCCGCGAGCTGATCGCGGATCGCCGGGGTCATGTGCAGGCCCGCGGTGGGGGCCGCGACCGCGCCGGGGACCGCGGCGAACATGGTCTGGTAGCGCTCGCGATCGGCCGGCGCATCGGCGCGCTCGATGTAGACCGGCAGCGGGACGTGGCCGTGCGCGTCGAGGAACGCGAGGACGTCGCCCGGCGCCGCGACGGCGAGCGAGCCATCCGCCGCGCGCTCGGTCAGGACCTCGAGCTCGATCGCGGTGCCATCGACGGCCACGCGGTGCCCGGGCCGCAGCGGCCGCCGCGCACGCGCGAGGCAGCGCCACGCGGAGGTCCCCGCGGGCGCGACCGTGGCCGGCTCCGGCTCGAGGAAGAACACCTCGACCGCCCCGCCAGTGGCCTTGTGCGCGAGGATGCGCGCCGGGATCACGCGGGTGTCGTTCACGATCACGACCGCGTCCTCCGGCAGGAGATCCACGATCGCCGGGAACCGGTGGTCCCCGAGGGCGCCATCCGCGCCGACGTGGAGCAAGCGCGAGCCATCCCGCGCCGGCGTGGGGGCCTGCGCGATCAGCTCGGGCGGGAGCTCGAATGTGTAGTCGGACGGCGCGAACACGCGGCGGACGCTAGCACGCCGGTCCAGGGTGCTAGGCTCCACCACGATGAAGCGCGCGTCCCGGCTGGTCGGCCTCCTCGTCATCACGACCGGCGGCGTGATCCACGCGGCCCCGCTCGCGACGGCGTCCGTCGATCTCGATGGCGACGGCACGGCCGAGGTGATCGAGCTGACGGCCGAGGGCCGGATCCGGATCGGCGGCGCTCGGCCCGCCGAGCTGCGGCTCGCGCCGGATGCCACGCGCGGCGCGATCGCGATCGCCCACACGCGCGGCGCGCCGCAGCTGGTGATCGAGCTCGAGCGCGTGGGCCGCCGCGAGGGCATCGTGCTCGAGGCGCGCGGCGGGACGTGGCGCGAGGTCATCCGCGTGCCGATCGGGCCCGTGGGTGATGGCGAGCACGGCATCGAGATCGATGCGACGCCCGACGGCGTGTTCCGCTACCAGACGCGCGGCGGGCTGCGCCGGTGTGATGGGCGCCCGGCGTACCTGTTCGCGGAGCGCCTCGATGGCGCGACGTTCCGCCGGCCGAGCCGCCTGCCGAGCGGCGTGCCGGCCACGGCCGCCGTGCTCCCCGCGCGCGCCGGGTTGGCCGGCGTTGACAAGCCGGGCCTGTACCAGGCGCGCCTCGCATCGGTCCAGCCTGGCGTCAGCGACGCGCGATTCCTCGCGCTCCCGGTCGAGCTCGACGACGGCCAGCTCGACACCGGGTGGACCGAGGAGCTCGTCGGCAGCGCGGGTGAGGGCCAGTTCTTCACGTTCGAGCCGCGCGTCGCCGGCGTCCTCGCGCGCCAGGTGCGGATCGTGCCTGGCCGCCCGACGTCGCGGGCGGCGATGCGCGCGGTCAACCGGCCACGCGAGCTGTACCTCGTGGCCGCGAGCGGCGCGTGGCGGGTGGAGCTGCCGGACGCAGCGGCGGAGCCGCTCGGGACCGCGTACACCATCGAGCTGCCCACGGCGGTGGCGGGCTGCGTGACCGTCATCCTCGGCCCGACGTTCGGCCCCCCACGCGGCACCACGGCGATCGCCGAGCTGCAGGTGTTCGCCGAGGGCGAGCGCACGGGCGGCGCCGACGCGATGCTCACGCGGATCGTCGCCGACGGTGCCGACGGTGCGGTCAGCGCCGAGGCCGTCCTCGCACGCCGGGGCGCCGGAGCGGTGGCCGCGCTCGACGCCGCACTCGCCCAGACCCGCGAG
The DNA here is from genome assembly GCA_964203225.1 of Kofleriaceae bacterium. Taxonomy (GTDB): domain Bacteria; phylum Myxococcota_A; class Polyangia; order Haliangiales; family Haliangiaceae; genus JABFXX01. Next base: position 109,017 of record CAXNMK010000015.1, on the reverse strand, counting down.
GCTGCGGCCCGTCGGCGGCTCGTGCTCGCGCTGACCCGGATCAACGACCCGGCCGTGGCGCCGGTGCTCGCACGCGCCGCGACCGAGCGCTGGGTCACCGGCCCGACGCTGCTCGAGCTCGTACGGGCGCTGGGCGATCGCGGCCTGGTCGCCGAGCTCGCTGCCCTCGCGCTCGATCCCCGCGTCGACCTCGAGGCACGCATGGCCGCCGCGGGCGCGCTGCCGGCCACCGGCCCCGCGCTCGATCGTCTGGTCGCACTCGCGGGCGCCGGCCCCGCCGAGCTGCGCCGCATCGTGATCGCGCGACTCGCCCTCGCGCCAGTGGAGACGCTGGTCGCGGCCGTGCAAGAGACCAACGTCGCGCCGCGCGCTGGTGACCTGTGGCGCGCGATCACGCGCCGCGCACGCGCGCAGGGCGGCGAGCGCCCCGCCGCCCTCACCTCTCTGCTCGCCGCCCTCGCGAGCACGACCGACTACGAGCGGCGCTACCGGCTCGTCGATGGCGTGGCCACACTCGGAGATGCCGCCGCCCTGCGCACCCTCGCGCGTGTCCTGGCCGCGCTGCCACCAGGTGGCGAGGCCGCGGCGCTCCGCCAGGTCGCGATCGCGGGCACCACCGCGCTGCCGCGCCCCGAGGCGGCGTCCCTTGTGATCGGCCTCGCCGCCGATCCGGATCCAGGCGTCCGCCTCGCCGCGGTGAGGGCGCTCGCGAGCCTCGGCACCGACGCCGGCGGGGCGTGGCACCTGCCCGACGGCCCCGACGCGATCGATCGTGTGATCGCGACCGCGCTGTCCGCCGATCGCTGGCCCGAGGTCCGGAGGCGCGCGGCGGAAGCGCTCGGCGCCCGCTGCCAGCGAGGCGGGCCCGCGCGGGCGCTGTTCGCGGCGGTCACGGCGGACGCCGACCTCGGCGTGCGCGGCGAGGCGCTCGGCGCGCTCGTGGCCTGCCGCGCCACGGGCATCGCGGCGCTCCTCCCGCGGGTGTGGGATGACGGCAAGGCGCCACTCGAGCTGCGCATGCGGGCCGTCGGGCTGACCGTCGCACTCGAGAATCCCACGCTCGCCGGGTTGCTCCTGCCTCGCCTCGTGCGCTGGCGCGGCGCTGCCCTCGAGAGCGCCGACGCCCTCGCTCTCGCGCAGAGCGCCACCGCGGCGCTCGCGCGCCTCGCGCCACCGGGGGCAACGCAGGCCCTGGTCGACGGCCTCGACGACGTCGCGTTTCCCGAGCTGGTGACCGCCTCCGCCCTCGGCCTCGAGCTGCTCGGCCCGCGCTGTCCGCCGGCGGCGCGCGCGCGGCTGCAGGTACTCGCGCGAAGCGACGAGCCCTACGCCCGCGCCGCCGCCCGCGCAGCCGCCGCCTGCGGGCGCTGAGCTTCTCGCAGGCGGGCACACCACCCGCGCGGGATCGCCCGAGACGCAGGGCCGCGGATGTGCGCGGCGCTGCGCCACGTCGACGACAGGCGACCTCCGCGTCGCCGTGGAGACTCAGCCCAGCGACTGCAGCGCGTCCCGCAGCTTCTGATTCTGGGGCTCGAGTTCGAGCCCGCGCTGGAACATGAGCTTGGCCTTCGGCGGCTGGCCGAGCTGCAGGTGGATCCTGCCGAGGGCCCAGTACACCTCACCCTTGCTGACGCCGACGTCGGTGTCGAAGTTCTGGAGCACGAGGGACTGGTAGACCCGTCGCGCCTTCTCCCAGTCCTCGGCCGCGAGATAGAGCCGCCCGAGGCCGATCATCGTCGACACGTCGGTCGGGTTGACCCGCAGAGCCTCCTCGTAGGCGGCGAGCGCGCCCGAGGCGTCACCGCGCGCCTCGAGGATGCCGCCCTGCCTCTGCCGGAACCGTGCCACGTCCTTCATGCGGCGGGCGCCCTTCGCCTCGTCGGCGAGCTTGTCGTAGATCGGGGCGGCCTCGTCGAGGCGACCCGCCGCGAAGTACAGATCCGCGAGCGGCCCGAGCACCCGCACGTCGGTGGGCGCATCCTGGGCCGCACCCACGAGCGCGGCGAGCGCCGCGTCGATCCGCCCGGCCTTGCGCTCGAGGTCGGCGATCTCGACGAGCAGCGCGACGCGCTCGATCGGCGCGGTGATCGCACCGACCTTGCGCTGGAGCATGTCGGCGAGCAGCGCGCCGTCGCGACGGTCACGCGCCAGCTTCTCGAGCGCCGCGATCGCGCCCGCATGGGTCGGGTCGTGACGCAGGGCTTGCTGGTAGTGCTGGATCGAGGTCTCGACGTCGGCATCCCCGACCCGGGCGACCTCGCCCCGGCGGTGGAACAGGTCGGCGGCGTCGCGCCCGGTGGGCGACATCCGCAGCGCCTGCTCGAGCGTGGCCTTGCACTTGCCCCAGTCGCCGCGGCGCTCGTAGATCTTCGACAGGCGCGTCAACGCCGCGACCGAGCCGGGCTCGCGCGACAGGATCTTCTCGAGGATCTCGCCGGCGGCGTCGGGGTTGTCGAGGGGGCCCTCCCACACGTCGGCCGCGCGGGCGAGCGCGGACAGCTCGCCGGGCAGGTCACCACGCGCGGCGAGCATGTCGGCCTGCCGGCTGAGCAGCTCCACCAGGTCGTGCGAGCGGCCGGCGGACGTCAGCATGCGATCGAGCTCGACGTACGCGGGCTGGTAGGAGCCATCGAGGTCGAGCGCGCCGTACCAGCACTGGACGGCATCGTCGATCGAGCCGCGCTTGTGCTCGGCCGTGGTCGCCATCTCGACGTGGATGGCCACCTTCTCGGCGGTCGAGTGCGCCAGCCCGAGCCGACGCGTCTGGATGTCGGCCACGGCGATCCAGTCACCGGCCCGCACGAACACAGCCTCGAGCGAGGTCAGCGCGTGGAGATCCTCGGGATCGATGTCGAGCACCGCCTGCCACGCGGACACCGCGCGGGGTCCCTCGGTCTCCAGCTGCGCGATCTCGACGCGCAGCGGCTTCTCCTCGGTGCCGGTGGCTGCGAACCGCGCAGCCCGCCCGAGCGTGTCGACCAGCTCGTCGCGCTCCCCGGTGGCCCGGAACAGGCGCGCGAGCTCGTCGAGCGCCGGGCGATCGGACTCGTCGAGATCCGTGACCTCGCGCCAGGCGGCGATCGCCGCGACCCGGTCGCCCGCGCGCTCGCTCAGCTGGGCGACCTCGGCGAACGCCGCGCGCTTCTCGGACACCTCGCCCACGATCTGGCCGCGGCGGCGCAGCGCCTCGGCGAGGCCCGCGAGGTCACCGCGGTGGCGCAGGATCTTGATCAGCTCGTCGAGGGCACCGATCGCCTCGGGATCGAGCACGAGCGCGGCGCGGTACGACGCGGCGGCCTCCTCGAGCTGCCCGATCCGGTCGCGCTGGACGCGCCCGAGGAACGTGAGCAGCGCCACCTGCACGAACGCATCGCGGCTGCCGGCATCCGCCGCCGTCGTGATCGCCCCGACCCGGGCCGCCACCTCGGGCCACTGCCCGATCCGCTCCGCGAGCCGCTCGGCCTCGGCCAGCGCCTGCGAGGACGCCGGTTCCGTGGCCAGCCAGCGGAGCGCGGCATCGAGAGCGCGTCCGCGATCCCCCAGGCGCTGCTCCGCGAGTTCGAGGATCCGCGACAGCAAGCTCGCGCGATCGAGCGGATCCTGGGTCAGCTCGAGGCGGGCCTCGAGCACGGTGACCAGGCGCGCAGCGTCGCCATCCTGCTCGAGGAGCGGCTCGAGGATCTCGACGATCTCGGCGACCAGGCCGCGCCCGAGCTCGTCCCCCTGGGCGCGCGCCGCCGCGAGCAGCCGCTCGAGAGACGAGCGCGCGTGGGGATGACCGGCCGTGATGCCGAGCACCTCGCGGTAGGCTGCCACCGCGGCGCGGGGATCATGGAGCGTGGTCTCGTGGAGGTCGCCGAGCCGGAACAGGTACTCCGCCGTGGCGGCATCGCCCTCGGCCGCGTCTGCCTGGCGGCGCAGCACGACCGCGAGGTCGGTCCAGCGCGCGCCCAGCGCGAGCACGCGCTCGAGCGACGTCAACGCCAGGCGCGGATCATTGCCGTGCGAGGCCTTCTCGAATGCGCTCGCCGCGCGCCCGAGGTCACGCAGCTGGTCCTCGGCGATCTGGCCGAGCCGCAGGGCGTAGGTCTGCTCGACGTCGGGCGGCAGGGACTCGTCGAGGAGCTGCTCGAGCCGCGACGCGACGTCGGGCCACAGCGTGGCCTGGGTCTCCGCGATCCGGAGCAGGGGCGCGAGGAACTCGGCGTCCTCGGGCATCGCGGCGAGCGCCCGTGATCGCGCCGCGAACGCGGCGTCGAGATTTCCCCCGAGCTGCTCGTGCACGTCGGCGAGCGCCACGAGCTCCCCGCGGCGCGAGAATGCGTCCGCGCCCGTGAGCGCGAGGCGGCGCTCGTACACCCGGACCAGACCCGCGACGTCACGATCCGCGCGGTAGACGCGCTCGAGGATCGACGTGGCGGCCGCGACGTGATCATCGAGCTCCGTCAGCGCCTCGAGCGCTGCGCGTGCGCCCGGGTGGGTCGGCAGTACCTGGAGCACGGCGCCGAACCGTGGGATCGCGGCCTCGGGGTCCGTCAGCTCGGTCTGCACGAGCTGCGCCGTACGAAAGGCGAGCTCCGCTCGATCGTAGGCGCTGGGAGCGAGCAGCGCGCGTCGATCGACCACGTCGAGCAGCTCCGGCCACATCTGCTGGTGGCCGTACAGGCGATCGAGCTCGGCGAGTGCGCGCAGCTCCCCTGCGTCGTCATCGAGGATCGCGGTGAGCTGGGCGATCGCCTGGTACGGATCCGCGAGCTGGACCTCGTGGACCTGCGCGGTGCGGTAGCGCAGCGCCCGCCGCGCGACGATGTCCGCGGTCAGATCGATCTTGCGTTCGAGGATGCCAACCAGCTCGCGCGCGGCGTCGGCCTCGTTGCGGCTCGCCGCCCCGGAGTAGAGCCGGGCGAGCGCGTCGAGCACGCCGAGATCCGTGTCGTCGGCGCCGAGCACGTTGCGGTACGCGGCAATCGCCGCAGCTGGCTGCTCGAGCGTCTCGTCGTACAGCGCGGCCACCCGGTGCAGCAGCACGAGGCACTCGCCCACGTCCTCGGTCAGCTCGGCGCGCCGCTCGACGATGCGCACGAGCTCCTCCACGCGCCCCTCGGCCGCGAGCAGCCGATCGAGCGCCGCGAGCGCGACCAGCTCGCCGGGCCGCGCGTCGACGACCTTGGTCCAGCAGCGGATCGCACTCGGCCGATCGCGCAGGTGGCCCTCGTGGATCTCTGCCGCGCGCGCCCACAGGCCAGCGCCGAGATCGGGGTTCGGGGCCGCGGCGGCGCCCTCCTCGATCGTGCCCACGGCCTCCTCCCACGCGCCGAGCTTGCCGGCGAGTGAGAGCAGCTTGACCAGGCTCTCATCCTCGGCGACGTCGATCCGCCACGCGCGCGCGAGCGCCTGCAGCGCGAGGTCCATCGCGCCGCCTCGCTCCTCGTGAATGCGCGCGATGTCGTGGAGCGCCGCGATCTGCTCGTACGGGTCGCGGATGAAGTCGAGCTTGGCGTCGAGGATGACGACCAGCTTCTGCCACCAGTCCTGCTCCCGATAGACCGGCTCGAGGAGCTCCGCGATCCGCTCGCGGTGATCCTCGTGGACCACCAGACGCTCGAGACCCGCGACCCCTCGCTCCCACTGGATGCCCTCGGCGATCACGTGCTCGAGCTGATCGATCGCCGCACCGAGATCGCGGATCTGCGTCTCGAGCACGATCGCGAGGCGGAGCCGGAGCTCCGCCGTCTCGGCCGGGTTCTGCGACCGGGTCAGCCGCCGCTCGAGGAGGTCGACGAGCTCTGGCCAGCTCGCGCGCTGGCGGAACAGACGCTCGAGCTCGGCCACCGCCTCGCGGTACGCGTGCTCGACCGAGGCAGCGCCGCCGCCCTCGGTGGCAACCACCACATCGCGCCAACCCGCGATCGCGCTGAGCACGTCGCCGAGACCGTCCTCGACCAGGCGCGCGCGCTTGATCAGGACCTCGCGGCGGAGATCGTCGTCGGCGCCGCGCTCGATCACGAACTCGTACGTGGCAACCAGGTCGGCCCACTTACCCCCACGAGCGAGCAGCTCCTCGATCCGGCGGACGACCTCGCGCTCGTCGGGCACGGCGTCGTCGAACTGGATCGCGAGGGCGCGTCGGTACGCCTGGAAGGCGCGGCCCTCGTCGTGGAGGCGCCGGTCGAAGATCACCGCGAGCGCCAGGGCAACGTCGCGCAGGTCCTCGGACTCGCCCGCCTCGTCGTCCAGGTAGCCCTGGTAGGTCTCGGCGACGAAGCCCCAGTTCTCGACGATCGCCGCGAGCCGCTGGAGCTGCTCGCGGATGTTCGCGTCGGTCGGATCCTCGCGGAACAGCTTCGCGTACCACACGCTCGCGCTCTCGAAGTCCTCGAGTTGCTCCTCGTGGAGGCGCGCAAGGAACCACATCATCCGCAGGCGATCGCGGGGCTCGACTGCGCTGTCGAGCTTGGCCTGCTGGATGCGGATCAGATCGGCCCACCGCTGCTGGCTGACGTAGATCGGCTCGAGCACCTCGGCGGCGAGCGGACGCAGCTCCGGATCGAGCAGGAACCGCTCGACGGAGGTGAGGGCGCGCTCGTTGCGCGGATCCCCGCTGAGCGCCGCGGAATAGTTGTCGATGGCGGCCTCCACGTCGTGGAGGCGCTTCTCGTGGATCTCGCCGAGCTGGACGCGAAGCGAGACCGCCTCGTCGATGGTCGTGGCGAACCCGAGCCGGCGCTCGTACAGATCGACCACGTCGGGCCACCGCTCCTGGCCGCGGTAGAGCACCTCGAGGGCGTCCACCGCGTCGCGCCGCTCCGGCGCCACGGCGAGCACCTGCTCCCAGGTCCCGATGGCGTCGTCCGGACGCCCGAGCTGGGCGTACAGGCCGGCCGCCTCGACCAGCGAGCCGACGCGGTCATCGACCTCGGCGCCGGCGGCGTCCGCCTGTCGCAGCAGGATGTCGGCCAACCGGTCGTTGTCGCCGGTGTCGCGGTAGATGCTCTCGAGGGCGACGAGCGCGCGGCGATCGTCGGGCTGACCGTCGAGGACCTTGCCGTAGTACTCCGCTGACAGTGCGAGATCGCGGCGCACGGCGCGCGCGAGATCCGCGACATCGAGATAGAGCCGGCGCTGGATGTCCGCATCGAGAACGTGCGGCGCGACCTCGCGGTACGCGTCGATCAGCTCGGCCTCACGACCGAGTTCACCGGCGAGCCGCTCGACGGCGGCGACGACGCGCGCGAGCTCGGGCTCGGTCGCGGCGTGCGGCAGCGCCGCGAGCTGGGCGGCGAACGCGCCCGGGAGATCGCCGAGCTGGAGCTCGCGCAGGCGCGCGACCTCCGCGAGGGCCCGCAGCTTGCTGCCCGGATCAACCGCCCAGTCGGCGACGCGGAGCTGCACCTGCGCGAGCCGCGCGTACTGCCCCGTGGCGTCGTAGAGCGGCCGCAGCACGTCCGCGGCCATCACGCGCAGATCGACATCGCCGAGCGCGGCCTCGACCGCGGCGAGCGCGTCGGCGCTGTCCGGATCGGCCTCGAGCACGAGCTTCCAGCGCTCGATCGCCTCGACGGGGCGCCCGAGCGGCCCCCGAGCAACCGGGCGATCTCGGTGAACACGCGGAGCCGTTCGTGGGGCCAAACCTGCGCCTGCCGCTCGAGCACGTCGAGCAGGTCCGCGTGGCGGCCCGCGTCGCTGTACAGGCGGGCGAGCTCGGTGAGCGCGGGGGCGTCGTCGGCATTGCGGTCGAGGATCTCGAGGTGCGCGGCGATCGCCTCGTCGGGCTCCTCGAGCATGACCTCGTGGATCTCGGCGATCCGGCGCAGATGGTCCGCGCCCTCCGCCGCCTGCTCGGCCTGCGCGTGGTCGAGCTTGCGGTGCAAGATCTCGATCAGGTCGCGCCAGCTCTCGGTCGCCTCGTACAAGCGCTCGAGCGCGCGGAGCGCGCCAGCGTCGGTGGGCTGCTCGGACAGCAGGTCGCGCCAGGTACCGATCGCGGCCACCCGGTCGGACAGCTGCTCCTCCTCGAGCGCCGCCACGCGGGCGAGCAGCGCCCATCGCTCGCTCGGATCCTCGGCCCACTCGGCCTGCTTGCGCATGATCAGGCGCAGCTCGGGCCAGCTCTGTCGCTCCGCGTAGAGCCGCGCGAGCGCGGTGGTCGACCGCCGGATCGTCGTCGGGTTGGTCGCGTCAACCTCGAGCCAGCGCCGGTACGCATCGATCGCACGCGGCGCATCGCCGAGCTGGAGGTCGTAGTAGGCAGCGAGTTCGCCGAACAGCGCAGCGCGGGTCACCAGATCGGACTCGGGCGAGGCCGCGGCCGCCGCCTCGAGCGCCGCGGTGGCCTCGGGCCAGCGCTCGAGGAGCGGGGCGAGCCGCGCGATCTCGACGCGGGCGCGCTCGTGCATCGGATCGAGCGTGAGCACGGCCACCCAGCCGCCGAACGCCTCACCGGCCTCGCCGAGCTGCGCGTCCTGGATGCTGGCGATCCGGCCCAGCAGCTCGACCATCTCGGTCCCCGCCGCGAGGCGCCGCTGCGCGTGGAGCACGCGCACGAGGTCGCGCCAGGCGTGGTCCTGAGCGTAGAGAGCCTCGAGCATGCGGGCCGCCCGGGAGGTCATCTCCGGCTGCGCCATCAGCTCCTCGAGGAGCGCGCGGGCGGCGACGTGCCCGCGTTCGCGGGTGAGAACGTCATCGAGCAGATCGAGCGCGCGGCCCGGATCGCCGAGCGCGTGCGCGAACAGCTCCGCCCGACGATAGCGCAGCAGGGCCTGCTCGCTGCCGCCGAGGGTCCCGCGCGCTGGCGCGGCGGCGAGCTGATCTGCCTGCCGCTCGAGCAACTGCTCGAGCTCGACCCACTGCCGGGCCGCCGTGTACAGCCGATCGATCGCCTCGTACGAGGGCAGGTGCGCGGGATCGAGCTCCAGCACCCGCAGGTGCGCGGTGACCGCGGCGCCCGGCTGACCGAGTTCGCCCTCGTCGATCGCGGCGATCTCGAGGAGCGCGGCCATGCCCGCACGATCGTCGACGGAGACCTCCACACGCCGCTCGAGGAGCGCATGCAGATCGCTCCACCGCTGCTGGAGGCGGAAGGCCGCGCGGAGCGCCTCGAACGCGTCCGGAGCGTCCGCCTCGACCTCGAGGACCGCGAGCCAGGCGCGCTCCGCGGTCGGCCCATCACCGAGGCGGTCGGTGGCCAGGCGGGCGAGTTCGGTGGCGACCGTGCGGATGTCGCCCGGGGCGCCGCTCCGCGCGCGCAGGTTCGCGAGCGCCGCGCCGAGGTGCTGCGCCCACTCGCCATCGCGGCCGAGCTGGCCGGCCAGCGCCGCGAGGGCCGCACGCACCTGTCCGTCGGCGGGCTCGGCGGTGACAATCCGCAGGCCGGCCTGCCACGCCGCGGCGATGTCGCCGAGGTCGGTGTGGTAGATGCCCAGGAGGGCCCGATCGATCTCCAGCCGCTCCGAGGCGCTCGTGGCCTCGCCCGCGCGGATCACCTCGAGGGCGACCGCCTGCGGCGTGACGTTGCGCGCCGCCTCGAGGTGCGGGAGGACGAGCCGGGCCACGGCGACGCGATCGCCCGCCGGGATCCGGCCGCCCGGCCCGTCCGCGGGCAAGAACCGCACGAGCGCGGCGAGCGCCGGCGGGCGGATGCCGCCGCCGGGCGCCGCCACCGCGAGGGCATCGCGGTAGTACGCGAGCGCGGCCGCCGGCTGATCGAGGTTCTGCTCCTCGATCAGGCCGAGCCGCATCAGCAGCTCGAACCGGGCCTGGCTCTCGGGCGTGTGCTGGAGCTGATCGTCGAGTGCCTCGACGAGCGCCGCGAAGTCACCCTGCGCCTCGGCGAGGTTCGCCAGGGCGCGGAGCGCGCGCTGCTGCGTCGGCTGGACCGCGAGCACCTCGTGGTAGGTGGCCGCGGCGCCCTCGAGATCGACCAGCTGCGCCTCCTGGAGCGAGGCGATGTCGAACAGGAGCGCGACCTTGCCATGCGGGTCGGCCTCGCGCGCCGCACGTCGACGATACGACGCGAGGAGCGCGGGCCAGTCGGCGAGCTGCGTGGACAGCTCCTCGAGCTGCTGCTCGGCCGCCCGGTCGTCGGGCGCGGCCGCGAGGATCTGGAGTTGATAGCCGCGCGCGCGCTCGAGGTCGCCGAGCCGGCGGCTGGCGATCCGCGCGAGCTCGCGGAGCACGTCGAGCCGGCGCTCCGCGGGAAGCTCGCTCCCGTCGCCGAGCTGCCGTTCGAACGCTGCGGCGGCATCGCGCCACTGCTCGGGCTCGCTCGCGAGGCGGAGCACGTCGGCGTACAGCGGCGCGCTGCCTGGATCGAGCTCGAACGCCTTGAGCGTCCACGTGTACGCGAGCGTCCGCGAGGCGAGCTTGTGCTCGACGATGTTCCGGATCTGACCCACCTTGGCGAGCCGCGTCGCAGCGTCGGGGGCGGCGGTCAGCCCGATCTCGAGCACCGTGATCAGGCGCGCCCACTTTTCCTGGCGCTCGTAGATCGGGGCGAGCGCCGCGGCGGCGCCGACATGGCCGGCATCGACGGCGAGCACGCGCTCCCACACCTGGCGGGCACGCTCCACCGCGTGGATCCCGGCGGGACCCTCCGGCGTGGTCTCGGCCCGCTGCTGCGCGAGCTGGGCGGCGCGCTCGACGAGCGGTAGCCGCGCCGCCTTCGCATCGAGGCGATCGGCGATCCCCAGCAGGGCCTCGACGAGCTCCTCCTCCTGACCGAGCCGCGCGTACAGCTTCTCGATGCCCGCGAAGTCGCCGGCGGTCGCGTGCAGCTCGCGGAGCGTGCGGAGCGCCTTGGCATGGTGCGGCTCGAGGTCGAGCACCCGCTGCCATTGCTCCGCGGCGAGCAGCGCCGAGCCGAGGCGGTCGGCGAATATCTGCCCGAGCTTCTCGAGGTGCGCGATCGCTTGCTTGGCACGTTCCGGCGTGGCGGCCAGCGCCGCGATCTGGCGCGCGAGGACCTCGGCAAGCGCGAGGTAACGCTTCTCGCGCTCGTACAGGCCGGCGAGGGCCGCCAGCGACTCGGCATGGTCCGGGCCAGCCTCGGCGAGGATGCTGTTGTGGATCTCGATCGCAAGGCGGCTGTCGCCGAGGCGTTCGGCGGCGAGGCGCGCCATCTCCGCCTGCTTGATCCGCCGCTCGGTGGGCTCGAGCTCGGCAGCCTCGCGCCCGAGGACGTCGATCAGGGCGCGCCACTGGCGCCGCTTCGTGTAGATCTCCTTGAGCTTCCCGAGGGCGTCGCTGGCGAGCGCCGAGCGCGGCGCGATCTCGACGATCCGCTCGAGCGGGCGCACCGCGTTCGCGAAGTTGCCGAACCGCTCCGACCACAGGTCGGCGACCTCACGGAGCAGCGCGACCCGCGCGTCGTCGGCGAGCTCAGGCGCCTCGGCGCGGCGCGTGAGCACCGCGATCAGGTCGTTCCACCGGCCGAGCATGCGGAACTTGGCGGCGAGCTCGTCGTTCGCGCGCTGGTTGTCCGGGTCGAGCTTGAGGATCGCGTTGTAGGTGTTGATCACCATCACGTCGAGCCGCAGCTTGTCGCGATAGATCTCGACGATCTGGTGCAGCCGCTCGACGCGGCCCGGCACGTCGGCCTCGGGGAGGCGCTCGATCTCCTCCTTCATGAGGTCGAGCAGCGCGTTCCACTTCTCGGTGCGGCGGTACAGCCGCGCGAGCGCGACGCGCGCTTCCTGCGAACTCGGCTCCTGCCGCAGGTGCTGCTTCCAGGCCTCGATCGCCTTCTCGGGGTTGTTCTGCGCCTCGGCGAGCTGCGCGATCTCGATCGAGATGGTGCGCGCCAGGTCGGCGCGGTCGCTGCGCGGGCCCGCGACCTTCTCGACCTGGCGGAGCATCGCCATCAGCTTCTGAGTCTCGCCCTTGGCCGGGTAGTACGCCCGGTAGAAGTCGAGCGCCGCCGGGTGCGCCGGCTCGAGCCGGCGCACCCGGCGGAAGTACTCCTCGGCCTGATCGAGATCGCCGATGTGCTTCCACAGCAGCATCGCGACCTGTAGCAGCATGCCGAGGTCCTCGGTGTCGCGGCGCGCCTTGATCGCCGCCTGGTAGATCGCGACCAGCGCGGGCCAGTTCTGCGCGGCCGCGAGCGCATCGGCCACGGTCCGCAGCGCTTGCGGCTGCCCCGGATCCAGCGCGAGGACGCGCCGGACGGAGACTTCGACCCGCTCGGGCGCGGGCAGGTGGGTGCGTGACAGCTCGGCCAGCGCGAGCAGGGCGCCGACCTTCTCCTCGACGGTGGGCGCCATCTCCGCGCGCTGCTCGTAGAGCGCGCCGAGGTCGTGCCAGCGACCGGCGCGGCGGAACAGCCGCGCCAGGTGGAACGCCGCCTTGGTGCTGCGGACATCGACCTCGAGGGCGCGCCGGAGGAACCCCTCGGCCTCGGCGCCCTCGGGCGCGAACCGGCCATAGGCCTCGGCGGCCGACACGTAGAGCCCGGTCGCGAGCCCGCGATCGGTGGAGGTCGCCGCCTCCTGGACGTACTTGTCCGCGAACTTTCGCCAGTTCCGGGCGGAGACGTCGAGCTCGAGCAGCGCCTCACTGGCGTTGGACTCGCCTGGTTGCAGGGCCAGCACCTCCTGGTAGGCCTTGCGCGCCTCGGCGACGTCGAGCAGATCGCCGTCGAGGACGAGGCCCTTCTCGAGCAGCAGGTCGAGCCGGCGCTCGAGTTCGGGCGTGGCCTGCAACTCGATCTCGATCAGCTGGACCAGCGCATCGGGCCGGTACTTCTGGGCGAGGGCCTTGCGGGCGGCGGCGAACCGGGCCGCACGGACGTCGGGCGCGACGCTGCGGGCGGCCTGCGCGAGCGCGCTGCGCGCCTGCGCGTCATCGGGGTCGGTTTCGAGGACGGCGAGGAGAGAATGCAGGTCGGCCATGGCGCGGGGGCCCCCTCAGAGTACCGACCGCATCGGCCCCGTACAACTGCGGGCGCCAGGTGAGTCAGGGGCTCACTCGCCCAGCGCCGGGGCTGCGGGCCCCCTTCGGGGCGGGCGTGCGCAGGCAGGCGTGCGCAGGCAGGCGTGCGCAGGCAGATCGTTGCTGGCGCGCGCCAGGCGACGAGCACCTCGGCCGGGCTCGCCGGGAGCGCCTCCGCATCACGCACCGCCAGGTCCGCGGCCTCGATCAGTTGTGGCGGCGGTGCTTCGCTTTGACGAGCACCAGGCGCCCCTTACCCTGCTGGTTCCGCTCCACCCACGGCTCGTGCGCCTCGAGCGCCTCGCGATCGAGATCGTCGATCCCCTGGGGCCGAAGCGTACCTGCGCGGCGAGGACGAGGACGAGGACCTGCTCGGGGCGACCGGCGGACGGGTGTTCGTCCCCCACGATGCCCTGTTCGACCACGCCCAGCGCGTGTCGCTCCAGCAGCTGCACCAGGCGCTCGCCGGTACCTCGAGCGGGCCGGCCGCGGCGAGTACCGCGCGATGGGCCGAGCGCTGACGTAGCCTGACCACTCGGGCAGTGATCTCGTCAGCCTGGGGGCGTCCCGGCCCCCGACGATCGGTGGTACCTACCGGACGCTGTGCCGCCCGCCGTCCGGAGCTCTCTCGGTTATCTCCGGCCCTACCGCGGACGCCTCGCCCTCGGCGTCGTGATGCTCGCGCTCACCAACGCGGCGTACCTCGGGGTCCCCGAGATGCTCGGCCGCGCGGTCGACGCGATCGGCCGCGAGGACCAGAGCTACATCCTGGGCCTGGTCGGCTGGATGGCGGTGTTCGCGCTGCTCACCGCGATCACGCGGATCGCCTCCCGCATCCTGATCTTCAACGCCGCGCGCGCCGCCGAGTACGACCTGCGATCGGACCTGTTCGGCCACTGCATGCGGCTGTCGCCCGCCTACTACCGCTCGCACCCGACCGGCGACGTGATGTCGCGCCTGACCAATGACGTGCAGACCGTGCGCGCCGTGTGGGGGTTCGGCATCGTCAGCCTCGGCAACGCGCTGCTGGCGTTCGTGTCCGTGCTCGGCGTGATGCTGGCGACCGACCCCGTGGTCACGCTGTGGTCGATCCTGCCGTTCCCGCTCATCTACGTCGTGGGCCAGGCGATGAGCAAGCGGATCTGGAGCACGATGCGCTCGGTCCAGGCCGAACTCGGCGCGCTGTCGTCGCGGATCCAGGAGGACCTCGGTGCGATCCAGGTGATCAAGACCTACGGGCTCGAGGGGGTTCGCCGCACCGGCTTCCTCGCCCAGTCCGAGAAGCTGCTCAAGGAGAACCTGGAGGCGGCCAAGGTCCGCATCCAGCTGGGGCCCATCCTCAACGCGCTCGCCGCGCTCGGCATGGCGATCCTGATCCTGTTTGGCGGCCGCGCGTACATTCACGGCGACATGACCCGCGGCGACATCGTGAAATTTGCGGGCTACCTCGCGCGCCTGGTGTGGCCGACGCTCACCCTCGGGTTCCTGCTCGCGCTGGTCCAGCGCGGCAAGGCCTCCTGGGAGCGGCTGGTGCAGCTGGCCGACACCCAGCCCGACATCCCGGACGGCGCAGGCGAGCCGCTGGCCGCCTCGAGTGCCCCGGCGCGGGTCGAGGTCCGGGACCTGACGATCAAGATCGGGGAGCGCGAGCTGCTCTCGCACATCGACCTCGCGCTCGAGCCCGGCACGGTCACGGCGATCGTCGGGCGCACGGGCGCCGGCAAGAGCACGCTCGTCGATGCGCTGTGCCGGCTGATCGAGGTCCCCGCGGGGACGATCTTCATCGACGATCGCGACATCACCACGCTGCCCCTCGCCTCGCTGCGCGGCCAGGTCGGGTACGCGCCGCAGGAGGCGTTCCTGTTCTCCACGACGATCGCGGACAACATCGCGATGGGCCACGGGCGCGGGACCGCGATCCCGGCCGCGCGCGCCCGCGAGCTCGAGCGCGTGATCGGCATGGCGGCCACCGCCGACCTCCGCGAGGATCCCGAGGTCACCGCCGCCGCCGCGGCCGCCGGACTGACCCGCGATCTCGCGGTGATGCCCGAGGGCCTGGGCACGATCGTCGGCGAGCGCGGCATCACGCTCTCGGGTGGGCAGCGGCAGCGCGTGGCGCTCGCCCGCGCGCTGTCCTCGACGCCCCGCCTGCTCGTCCTCGACGACTCCCTGTCATCGGTCGACGCCGAGACCGAGCGCGAGATCCTGCGCCACCTGCGCGCCGTCATGCACGGCCGCACGGCGGTGCTGATCTCGCACCGCGTCGCCGCCATCAAGGACGCCGATCAGATCATCGTGCTGGATCAGGGCAAGGTCGTCGCCCGCGGCACCCACGCCGAGCTCGTGACGCACGAGGGGGCCTACAAGGACCTCTACAGCTCGCAGCTCGACCTCGACGCCGTGCGCACGGGGGCATCCTGATGGCGACCTCGGTGAGCCCCCCGACCACGCCGGCGGCGGCCCCCACGCCTGCGCCGCCTCGCCCGGTGCAGGAGGAGGCCGTCCTCGGCAAGGCGATGGACCTCGCGCTGCTGCGGCGGCTGTGGCCGTTCGTGCGGCCGAACGCGCGCCTGCTCGTGGCGTGGGCGGTGTTCATGCCGCTCACGATCGCGCTCGAGCTGTGCCAGCCCGCGCTGTTCAGGTACGCGCTGACGGCGCACATCCTGACCGGCGACATCTCGATGCTGCCGCTCGACGCCGCGATCTACATGGCGCTGGTCGCCGGCCAGGGCGGCGCGTCGTACGCGGAGACGTGGTTCTTGCAGCTCGCGGGGCAGTCGACGATGCACGCCCTGCGGATCGCGATCTTCGACAAGGTGCTCGGCCAGCGCGCGGCATTCTTCGACCGGATCCCGGTCGGGCGCCTGATGACGCGCATGACCAACGACATCGAGAGCCTCAACGAGATGTTCGCGCAGGGCGCGATCACGCTGATCGCCGACCTCGTCAAGATGATCGCGATCATCGTGGTGATGCTGTGGATCGACGCCACGCTGACCCTGCTGGTGTTCGCCACGCTGCCGCTCCTGATCGCCCTCGTCGAGTACGCGCGCCGCCTGATGCGCGCGTCGTTCCGGCAGATCCGGGTCCGGCTCGCCGCGATGAATGCGTTCGCGCAGGAGCACCTGTCGGGCATCAAGGTCGTGCAACTCCTCGGGCGCGGCGCGATCGCCCAGCACGAGTACAACGAGATCAACGCGGGCCACCGCGACGCCTACCTGGGCCAGATCCGGGCGGACTCGGCGATGTACGCGGTGGTCGAGGCGATCGCCTCGATCGCGATCGGCATCGTCGTGTGGTTCGCGGCGGGCCAGCGCGACGAGCACATCGCGCTGATCGGCGTGGTCGTGGTGTTCATCGAGTACACGAACAAGTTCTTCGTGCCCGTGCGCGACCTGTCGCAGAAGTACGCGGTCATGCAGGGCGCGATGGCCGCCAGCGAGCGGATCTTCCAGCTCCTCGACACCGACGAGCCCGACGGACCGGCGCTGCCCGCGGCGCCCGCGCCCGCGCCGGCCAGCCCGGGTGAGCCCGAGATCGCGGTCGAGCTCGCGGGCGTGCACTTCAGCTACGGTGCCGAGCCCGTCCTGCGCGGCCTCGACGTCCGGGTCCCGCGCGGCGCCACCGTGGCCGTGGTCGGGGCCACCGGCTCGGGCAAGTCCACCGTGATCAAGCTCCTCACGCGCCTCTACGAGCGCGACCTGGGCGTGATCCGGCTGCACGGCGTCGACATCCGGGCGATCCCGCTCGCCGAGCTGAGGCGCCGCGTCACGGTGGTGTCGCAGGACGTGATCCTGTTCGCGGGGTCGCTCGCCGACAACATCGCCCTCGGGGAGCCCTACGCTCCGGATCGCATCGAGGAGGCCGTCCGCCGGGTTGGCCTCGACCGCGCCCTCGCCCGCCGGGGCAGCGGCATCGACACGCCGGTCGCCGAGCGCGGCACCAACTTCTCGGCCGGCGAGCGCCAGCTGGTGGCGTTCGCGCGCGCCCTCCTCCGCGACCCCGAGCTGCTGGTCCTCGACGAGGCCACCGCGCACGTCGACCCCGAGGCCGAGGAGCTGATCGAGCGCGGCGTCGCCGAGCTGATGAAGGGCCGCACCACGCTCGTGATCGCCCACCGGCTATCGACCATCCGCAACGCCGACCTGATCGTCGTCATGGGGCGCGGCCAGGTCGTCGAGCAGGGCACCCACGCGGAGCTGGTCGCCCTGGGCGGCCTGTACGCGGCCCTCGAGCGCACGTTCAGCCGGCAAGACTGACGCGCGCGCCTCCGGAACCGGAGCCGCGCGCGGTATGCTCCGCGGCGCGATGTCCCTGGGCCCGAGCGAGCTCCGCGCGGCGATCGAGGTGATGGCCGACGGGGCCCTCGTCGCCGACACCCGGTCCGGCCAGGTGTTCGTCAATGCCGCCGCCCGCGAGATGCTCGGCATCCCGCCCGACCTCGACATCGACACCGCCTACCTCAAGGACTCCGTCGGGTTCTATCCGTTCGACCTGGCGACCGGCGGCGAGGGCACGCCGGTGCGCGAGGAGCTCCGGATCGGCGAGCGCGTGCTGCACTCGGTGGTCACGCCGCTCCGTGAGGCGGGCGCGGTGGTCGGCGCGATCGTGATCCTGCGGGACCTCGGCGACAACGCCGAGGTGGCCCACCGGCGCGCCGAGTTCGCGCAGGTGATGTCCCACGAGCTCCGCACCCCGCTGACCTCGATCGCCGGGGCGCTCGACATCGTGCTGTCGGGCTATGCCGGCAACCTGACGGACCGCCAGCTGCGCTACGTGGACATGGCGCGCCAGGCCGCCACCCGCATGACCCAGCTCGTCGACCAGCTGCTCGACCTGGCGCGAGCGCAGGCGGGCTCGATCACGGTCGCCGCCGCCCCGGTGCAGCTCGACCGGCTGGCGCGCGAGGTCATCGATCGCTACCGGACGGCCTCCGCGGCCAAGCAGCTGACCATCGTGCTCGGCGCCTCGTCGGACGACATCGGCATCCTCGGGGATCCCGAGCGGCTCGCGCAGGTGCTCGGCAACCTGATCACCAACGCCATCCGGTTCGCCCCGACCGCGAGCGTGATCGACGTCCAGGTGTTCGGCTCGCCGCTGTCCGAGGACGCGGTCGGCGTCTCGGTGCACAACACCGGTGAGCCGATTCCGGCCGAGGAGCGCGAGCGGGTATTCGAGCCGTTCTCCGCGTCGAGCCGGCGGGTCGGCGGCACTGCCCTCGGCCTGGCGATCTCGCGCACGATCGTCGAGGCCCACGGCGGGCGGATCTGGGTCGAGTCCGGGATGTCGGGCACCAAGTTCGTGTTCACGCTGCCCACCTCACCGCGCTCGGACCGGCCGCCGCAGCTGCCCACCGCGCTGGCCCCACCGCCGCGCCGTCGCGGCCTCGGCGAGGGCTCGTGCGCGCTGGTGGTCGACGACGATCCGCGGCGCGCGCTGCTGCTCAAGGGCCTGCTGATGTCGCTGACCGAGCGCGTGCTGGTCGCGCACGACGTCGACAGCGCGCTCGCGATCGCGCGCGCCGATCACCCGGCGATCGCGGTGATCGCCGGCGCCACGATCGGCATCCTGCCGCTGCTCTCGATCCTCGACCACGATCCGGCCACCAGCAAGACCGCCGTCATGGTCGTCGGAGACGCGGACCTCCGCGCCGCGCTGCTCGGCTCGGGCGCCGACGACATGCTGGAGTTCCCGATCCAGCCGGCCGCGTTCCGCGAAGCATGCCTGCGGCTCGTCGAGTCTGGCCGCCGCGGGGCGCCGCGCGTGCTGATCGTCGACGACGACTCCTCGATCCGGCAGATCTGCCGCGAGGTCCTCGAGCTCGGCGGATACCAGGTCCGCGACGCCGGCAATGCCAACGCGGCGCTCGCCGAGGCGCGCCGGTTCCGGCCCGACATGATCGTGCTCGACGTGCTGATGCCCGGCATCGACGGCTACCGCACGGCCGAGATGATCCGCGCAGACCCGTCGATCGCGATGGCGCCGATCATGTTCCTGTCCGCGCGCAGCGACACCGCCGACAAGGTCCGGGCCTTCCGGTCCGGCGCCGAGGACTACATGGTCAAACCGTTCGACGCGGCCGAGCTGCTCGCCCGCGTGGGCAAGGCGCTCGATCGCCAGGCGCGCGAGCTCGGGGCCTCCCCCACCACGCAGCTGCCAGGCGCCGACGCGATCCAGGCCGAGATCGAGCGACGCCTGTGCGACGACCCACGCGCCGTGGCTTGCTACCTCGACCTCGACAACCTCAAGGCGTACAACGACTACTACGGCTACGCCAAGGCCAACGCCGTGATCAGGCAGACCGCCGACGTGATCCGCCAGATCGTGACCACCACCGGCGCGCCCGGCGACTTCATCGGCCACATCGCCGGTGATGACTTCGTGTTCGTGACCTCGGCCGAGCTCGTCGACGCGGTGTGCCGCGGCGTCTGCGCGTCGTTCGACGAGCTGATCCGCCTGTACTACGATCCCGGCGATCGCGTCCGCGGCTACATCGAGGCCACCGACCGGTTCGGGATGCAGCGCAAGTTCCCGATCATGAGCGTGTCGATCGCGGCGGTCTCGCTGGCCGACGCGCGCAGCTACGCGACGCTCGCGGAGATGGCGGCGACCGGCAAGGCCGCGGCGAAGGCCATCCCCGGCTCCGCGTACGTCCGCGACGGTGCGCTGGTCCCCGCGCTCGGCCCCGCCGATCCCGCCGCCACCTGAGCGACGTCCAGCGCCGAGCCCTCGAGGCGGCGCGCGCTCACCACCAGGTGTCGTAGTCCTCGGCGATTCCGACGATGTTGGTCAGGTCGTGAACGTGCCCGGTGGCGGTGCGCAGGCGCCCCGAGAACCGCCCGACCATGTGCACGAGCCGCTGCTTGAGCACCGGCAGATCGAGCACCTGCTCGACGTGGGTGACCGGCGTCATCTCGAGGTCGAGGGTGTCGGCGGACAGGCGCCACGGGCGCACGGCGCCCTCGCCGATCGGCTCGATGCGCACGCCCGTCAGGGGCTCGCGCCGGCCATCGACCCACACCGTGTTCTCGCTGACCGGCGCATCCGGCGTGGGATCGACGAGGTTGATCCCGATCACCTTGCCGTGACGCGTGCGCCCCGCGAGGGCGACCCACCGCCACACCGAGTGCCGCTGTGCGTACTGCTTGGTGAAGTCGAGCGTGCCGAACGCGCGATCGGGTGACAGCTCGATGGTGCGGTCGCCCAGCACCACGCGGCCGGCGACCCCGAACGACGCGAACTTGTGCGTGTAGCTCCACCGACCCTCGGGCAGCGGCACGCACTGCGCGAGGTGCTCGGCGTGCACCCCCGACGAGAACACCAGGTCCGCCGCGAGCCGGCCGCCCACCTCGGTGTGGGCATCGATGTGCGCCGTGAACCGGCGACCGCGCTCCTGGTTATCGATCGTGATCGCGAGGCCGCGCGTGCCGAACCGGTGACGCCCCGCCACGCTCGACGGCGCCACGTGGGCGCCGACCATCAGCGGGGTCACGGCGAACCGCTGGTGCACGGTCCCACCCGGCAGCTCGACTGCGTAGACGAACCCGTTGCTCGCGAACCCCGCCGTGCCGACGACGAACGCCAGGAACAGGTCGTCCGCCACGACCGTCATGTACTGCCAGCTCTTGAGCCGCAGCCGCTGGCGGTAGGCCGTCTCGACCCAGCCCAGGCCGCGCCGCCCGACCCAGTGGTCGAGCGCGTGGGGGAACCCGGCGTCCTCGAGGTTGGGATCGGCGAGCGGGTGGTCCCACCGGCCGACCCGCGGCGCGCCGCCCGGGACGTCCACCAGATCGCGCATGGTGATCAGCCGCCGAGCTCGATGCCCACGCCCTTGGCGGTGCGCACCAGCTCACCCGACGGATCGACCAGCTTGAGCTTCTTGACGGCCTTCTCGATCGGCTTGGCCACGAGCCGGCCCGCCTCGACGGCAGCGACGTGCCCGAACTTGCCCTCGGCCACCAGCTCGACCGCCTTGACGCCGAACCGGGTCGCCAGCTCGCGGTCGAACGCGCACGGCGAGCCGCCCCGCTGGATGTGGCCGAGCACCGTGGTGCGGACCTCGTAGTCGGTCTTCGCCGCGATCAGCTCGGCCACCCGCTGCCCGGCGCCGCCGAGCTTCTCCTGCTTGGTGGCATCACCGGCGGTCAGCACCGCGAGCTCGCCGCCCTTGGGCTTGGCGCCCTCGGACACGACGACGATCGAGTAGCTGACGCCGCGGCCGTGGCGGCGGTGGAACGCCTCGAGCACGCGCTCGGGGTCGTACTCGATCTCGGGGATCAGGCACACGTGCGCGCCGCCAGCGAGCGCCGAGGTCAGGGCGAGCCAGCCGGCGTAGCGGCCCATCACCTCGATCACCATGATGCGCTCGTGGCTCTCGGCGGTGGTGTGCAGCCGCTCGATCGCCTCGGTCACGATCTCGACCGCGGTCTGGAAGCCGACCGTCGTATCGGTCGCCTCGAGATCGTTGTCGATGGTCTTGGGCACCCCGACGATCCGGGTGGCGCCGCGCTGGATGAACTTCTGCGCGAACGACATCGTGCCGTCGCCGCCGACGACGATCAGGCCGTGGAGGTCGAGCTTGGCGAGGTTCGCCATGCAGCGCGCCGAGACGTCGTGGATCTCGATGCGCCCATCCGGGAGCTTGACCGGGTAGGCGAACGGGTTGGCGCGGTTGCTCGAGCCGAGCATCGTGCCACCGCGCGGCAGCAGGTGCTGGACGGTCGCGGCCGTGAGCTCGACGTACTCCTCCTCGTAGAGGCCCTCGAAGCCGTTGCGGATGCCCACCACCTCCCAGCCATAGGTCTGGCGAGCGTGGAGTGTGACGGCGCGAATCACGCCATTGAGACCGGGGCAATCGCCGCCGCCGGTCAGGATCCCGATGCGGGTACTCATCGCCGCCGCAGTATCGCAGAGGTCAGGACGCGGCGCGTGGCGCCAGGCCGCCAACCCGCAGGTGCCGCCTCAGTTCTTCAGGCAGCTGGGCGAGGTTGTCCGGGTCGTCGTCCACGATCAGGCCGCGGCAGCTGGGTGTGCCGCAGGCGCACGGTTCGGCGACCTCGGCCGCGAACCCGTAGTCGTAGGACAGCTCCTCGCCCACCGGGATGGTGCGGGTGGCGACCCACCATACGCGGGGGGTCTGGCGCTCGGCGTCCCACTCCGAGCACACGTCGGTGTTGGGCTCGCAGGAGTGGTTGATCCAGCGGGTCTGGCACGCGAGGTCGAGGAACACGTGGTCCCCCAGGCCGGCGCCGTCATCGGGCAGGATCAGGGCGTACGTGTCGTCGAACTCGGCATCGGGCCCGTACAGGACGCCGTCGCCGTGGCAGACCACCTCGCCAGCCGTGAAGGCGCGCGTGGCGATCAGGCCGTAGCCGTGGATGTTCGAGTGCACGACGCGGAGACCTTCGAGCAGCGGCATAGGCCGCCGGATCTGCCTCAGGTGGTCCCGGACTGCAAGGGGGCGCGACGCTCAGATCGTGGACGATGGGCCCGCCCGGCCAGATCGGGTAGATTGCCCCGCGCGATGTCAAACAAGCTCAAGGTCGGCGTCCTCGGCGCGACCGGCATGGTCGGTCAGCGCTTCGTGTCCTTGCTCGAGAACCACCCGTGGTTCGAGCTGGCGGTGGTCGCCGCCAGCCCGAGCTCGGCGGGCAAGCGGTATGGCGACGCGGTCACCGGCCGGTGGTCGCTGGCCTCCCCCGTCCCCGCGGCCGCCGCGGCCCTCACCGTGGGCGATGCCAGCGACGTCCGCGGCATCGCGGGTCAGGTCGACTTCGTGCTGTGCGCGGTCGACATGGACACGAACGCCACCGCCCGCCTGGAGGAGGACTACGCCCGGGCCGAGACGCCCGTGGTGTCGAACAACTCGGCCCACCGGTGGACGCCCGACGTGCCGATGATGATCCCCGAGATCAACCCCGAGCATGCGGCCGTGATCGCCGCCCAGCGGCGCCGGATCGGGACCAGGCGCGGCTTCATCGCGGTCAAGCCCAACTGCTCGATCCAGAGCTACGTGCCCGCGCTCCACCCGCTCAAGGCGTTCGGGCCGTCGCGCCTCGCGGTGTGCACGTACCAGGCAATCTCCGGGCGCCGGCAAGACGTTCGAGACCTGGCCCGAGATGGTCGACAACGTGATCCCGTTCATCAAGGGCGAGGAAGAGAAGAGCGAACAGGAGCCCCTCAAGATCTGGGGCACCGTCGAGGACGGCCGGATCGTGACGGCCAAGGCGCCACTGATCACCGCCCAGTGCATCCGCGTGCCGGTGTCCGATGGCCACATGGCGGCGGTGTTCGTGTCGTTCGACCGCTCGCCGCCCAGGGACGAGATCCTCGCAGCGTGGCGCGAGTTCGCGGGCCCGCCGCAGCACAAGCAGCTGCCCAGTGCGCCGACCCCGTTCCTGCGCTACACCGAGGAAGACAACCGGCCGCAGACCCGGCTCGATCGCGACGCCGGCAACGGCCAGGCCGTCTCGATCGGCCGGCTCCGCCCCGACGCCGTGTTCGACTGGCGGTTCGTCGCGCTGTCGCACAACACGCTCCGCGGCGCCGCGGGGGGAGCGATGCTGACCGCGGAGCTGCTGGCGAGCGACGGCTACCTGACCGCGACGTGAGCGCGGGCCGCGCGGCGACCTCGACCTCCACGTGAGGCGATGCCGGATGACCGGCACCTTGCCAGACTTCGTTTGTGTGCGAGCCTGCGCAACCCAACCCGCAGGTGCGTGCGTCGATGTAGGGCGTCGGCGCCGCGTGGTGGTGCGCGGGTGCCTCACGGAGGAGTCGCTTCTTCGAGCTTGCCAGTCTCGACAAGAACGGCGACCGTAGGTGGTCATGGGTAAGTCACCTCCTCCGGAGCGGCGCACCAGGCGCGCCACCGGAGTGGTCGAGCTGCGGCCCACCGCGCGTGGCACCCGGGACTCACTCCCGAAGATGTCACTCGCCGAGACCGCGGAGCCGGACGAGATCATCACCGACGTGGCCGCGCTCCGCGAGGCCGCCGAGACCGAGGCTGCCGAGGAGGCCGCCGCCGTCGCCGCCGCCGCGATGGACGCACGCATGCTCGCGATCGGTCGGCGCCGGTTCGGCATCCCGTCGTTCCGCCCTGGCCAGGCGCTCACGATCCGCAACGTGATGGCGGGCATCGACACGCTCGCCATCATGCCCACCGGGGCCGGCAAGTCGCTGTGCTACCAGCTGCCGGCGCTCGAGTTGCCCGGCGTCACGCTCGTGGTGTCGCCGCTGATCGCCCTGATGAAGGATCAGGCGGACAAGCTCGAGCACCTCAACATCGACGTGCTGCGGCTCGACTCGACGCTGACGCCGCGCGAGGAGCAGACCGCCCTCGCCCGCCTGTCCGACAGCCGCCCGTGCATCGCGTACGTCACGCCCGAGCGGCTCAGCGATCCGAAGTTCCGCGAACGCCTGGCCACCGTCAACGTCTCGCTGTTCGTCGTGGACGAGGCCCACTGCATCTCGCAGTGGGGCCACGACTTCCGCCCGGCCTACCTCGGCCTCGGCGAGGCGGTCACCGCGCTCGGCAAGCCGCCCGTGCTCGCGCTGACCGCGACCGCGCCGCCGAAGGTCAAGGACGACATCCTCGCCCAGCTCCGGCTGTCGGCGTCGGAGGCCTCGGTGATCGACATCGGGCTCGACCGCCCGAACCTGCGCTATCACGTGATCAAGGCGTCGAGCGAGCGCAAGAAGCAGTCGCTGCTGCTGCGCCTGATCGAGAAGCAGCCGGGCTGCGGCATCATCTACGCCGCGACGGTCAAGACCGTCGACGCCCTCGCCGACTTCCTGTGGTCGCAGGGCGTCGAGTGCGGGCGATACCACGGGCGCATGCGCGCCAAGGATCGCGATCGCGTCCAGACCGCGTTCATGGATCGCAGCGAGCCGCGGCTGATGATCGCGACCAATGCGTTCGGCCTCGGCGTCGACAAGCAGGACCTGCGGTTCGTCATCCACTACAACTTCCCGGGCTCACTCGAGAGCTACTACCAGGAGGCCGGCCGCGCCGGCCGCGATGGGTTGCCCGCGGACTGCGTCCTGCTCTACCAGCCCGAGGACAAGCGCATCCAGAGCTTCTTCCTCGGCGGCCGGTACCCCACGCCCGAGCAGACGCGGGCCGTCGCCGAGGCGCTGGTCGCCTCCACGGATGGACGGATCGCCACGCCCGACACCGACGAGCACGACGACGTGTGGAAGCCGGTCAAGGACATCGCCGAGCGCGCCGACGCCCCCGCCAAGAAGGCGCGAGTCGTGCTGTCGTTCCTCAAGGAGGTCGGGTTCGCCGCCGAGGCCCCCGGTGCACGGTTCGCACCCCTCGCGAACGATCCACCGAGCATCGAGAACCTGGCCCGGGCTGCGCTCCGCTACGAGCAGAAGCGGGCCCAGGACCGGGCGCGGCTGGCGTCGATGCTGCGCTACGCGCAGAGCCACCTGTGCCGCAACCGCCTGCTGGTCACGTACTTCGGCTACACCGATGCGGCGGCGTGCGGCACCTGCGACAACTGCGTGCGCAGCGCGAAGGCCCAGGCGCCCGGACGCGAGGCGGCGACGGTGGCGGCGGCCCTCGCCGCGCGCCGCCGTGGCGACGTCGACGACGCGGGGCGCAAGGCCCTCCTCGAGGAGGCGCTGCGTCGGGGGCGCGCTGGTCGCGGGCGTGCGCTCAAGATCGATCGGGTCAAGCGCCCGGTATTCGGCCCTCTCGACAAGGGTGACATCGTGAAGCACGCGACGTGGGGCGAGGGCGAGGTCGTGCGCGTCGTCGGTGACATCGTCTACACGTTCTTTCCGGTCCACGGCGAGAAGCTGCTCAAGACCAGCTTCCTCGAGAAGATGGAGTGAGCCCGGCGCCGCGGGGCGCCATCCGGCTCACGCCATCGTCCCGTGCACGTCAGCATGCGGCCCGCGCTCAGGGCCCGCGAACGGACATCTCAATCGCCCTCACGGCCGATCCATCCCCGGGGGCGTCGTTGCTCCTCGGTCGCGTACCGACGGGTACGCTTCCTCGTCGCGCCTCGCCCGCGGGGCGGCTCGACCGCGATCATCGATCGATAGGTCCGTTCGCGGGCCCTCAGGGCGAGTTCAGTGCGCGTGCTCGCCGTGCTCGTGTTCGCCGTGTTCGTCCTTCGTGGGGTGCAACGTGACGCCGCCCTCGAGGGTGTGGCAGCTGTTGCACGAGAACTCGCCCGTCATCGTCTTCGGATCGAACGGCGTCATGCCGAGGAGCTTGGCCATCTCGGGCTCGACCTGCTCGGACATGAACGTGGTCCACACGCCGTGGTCGCCGCGCTTCACGAACTCGGCGAACGCCTCGGGCGTGCTCGGCAGCACCTCGATCTCCGGATTCGGCATCTCCCAGCTACCGTCGTCGGCGCCCTTGCCGTGGCAGGTCTTGCAGTCGAGCGCGGGAAGCTTCGGATCGAAGGCCGCCCACAGCGGGGCCATCGTCGGCACCACGACCTCCTTCATGAACGTCTCGCGCTGCGCGAGGTTCATGTCCTTGTAGGCGGTCGGCGCCGCGGTCGGCGTGGTCGGCGCGGGCTTCGCAGCCTCGGTGCGGCCACCACCACCACACGCGGTGGCGGCGAGCAGGATCACGGCGGACGGCACGACGGACAGGCGGGTCATGGCGCGATGTCCTACCACCGCTGGCCCCGCCCCGGGTGGGACGCGGCCGCTATGCGTCGTCCGCGACGCCCACGGTGGCGCGCGCCAGCCGCTGACGGCGAAGTTCGTACAGCGCGATCGACGCGGCGACCGACACGTTGAACGAGCCGACGGCGGTCCGCGCCATCGGGATCACCGCGTGGAAGTCACAGGTCTTCGCGACCAGCGGCCGCACGCCGGCGCCCTCGGCGCCGAGCACCAGGCACAGCCCGAGCGAGGCGTCGATGTCGGCGATCGGCTGCGCGGTCTCGGTGGCATGGACGGCGACGCGCCACAGCCCGTGGTCGCGCAGCTCCTCGAGGGCGCGCACGAGGTTGCCGACGAGCGCCACCGGCAGCAGCTCGCTCGCGCCGGCGGACGCCTTCGCGACCACCGCGGTGACCTGTGCGGCGCGGTGATCCTGGATCACCACACCGCGGGCGCCGAGCAGGTACGCGGAGCGCAGGATCGCCCCGAGGTTGCGCGGGTCCTCGACTCCGTCGAGCGCGATGATCAGCGGCGGCTCGGCGCCGGCGACCGTCAGGTCCGCGAGGTCCGCGTACACGAACGGGCCGAGCCACGCGATCACGCCCTGGTGGGTGGCGCCCTCCCCGGCCGCGCGGTCGAGCGCCGGGCGATCCCGATCCTCGACCGTGATCCCGGCCGCGCGCGCCGCCATCACGATCGCCGCGACCGGATCGCTCGTCGAGCGGCCGGCGCGCCGTGGGTCGGTCCACAGCGCGCGCACCGATTTCGGGCGCCGCTCGAGCAGCTCGCGCACCGGGCCGGCGCCATAGACCACGCGCTCGCCCGGGCCGTCGCTGCGGGGCGCACCACCGCCGCCGCGGCGTTCACCGCCACGGCCGTCACCACCGCCACGGCCGTCACCACCGCCACGGCCGTCATCACCACCGCGGCGGGGGCCACCGGGGCCGCCGGGGCCACGCGGGCCGCTCATGACATCTCCGCGACGATCGCACGCGCCGCCGAGGCGGGGTCCGCCGCATCCCGCAGGGGGCGCCCGACGACCACCAGGTCGGCGCCCGCCGCGCGGGCCGCCGCCGGGGTCATCACGCGCTTCTGATCACCGACCGCGGTGCCCGCGGGCCGCACGCCCGGGGTGACGATCAGGAACCCGGCCGGCGCGATCGCGCGCACGGCGGCGACCTCGTGCGGCGAGGCCACCACCCCCGCGCAGCCCGCCGCGATCGCGAGCTCCGCGCGCCGGCGCACGAGCTCCGCGACCGGGCCCGGAGCGCCGATCGCCACGAGGTCCGCCTCGTCGAGCGAGGTCAGCACGGTCACGGCGAGGACGCGCATCGACGGCCCGGCCGCGGCCACCGCGGCCTCGAGCATCGCCCGCCCGCCGCCCGCGTGCACCGTGAGCAGGCCCGCGCCGAGGGAGGCCACCCGCGCCGTGGCGCGCGCCACCGTCTCGGGGATGTCGTGCAACTTGAGATCGAGCATCACCGCGCGTCCGCGGGAGACGTGCTCGCTCACGATCGATGGGCCCTCGCCGCAGAACAGCTCGACGCCGATCTTGATCCAGCTGGGCACATCGCCCAGACGCGCGACCAGCGCCTCGGCCTCCGCGCGGGTGGGCGCGTCGAGCGCCGCGATCAGGCGGTTGCCGACGCCGGGGAAGGCCCGAGGAGGCCGATGGTCCGTTGCCGTCACGGCCGTCGGTGTACCACTACTTGTCCTTCGCCACGCGGATCGCGAACACGCCACCGGTCTCGTCGACCACGGTGTAGAGCACGCCCGGATCGGCGCGCCGATGGTCGGCGTCGAACCGGATCACCCCGGTCAGGCCGGGCAGCTCACCGGTCGCGAGGGCCTGCGCGAGCGCCGTCCGCCCGCCCCGCCCGGCCGCGG
This sequence comes from Kofleriaceae bacterium, assembly GCA_964203225.1. Taxonomy (GTDB): domain Bacteria; phylum Myxococcota_A; class Polyangia; order Haliangiales; family Haliangiaceae; genus JABFXX01. Next base: position 80,568 of record CAXNMK010000015.1, on the reverse strand, counting down.
CGGCGAGCTGCGCGGCATCGTACGCATAGGCCTCGAGGAATCCAGGTGCGCGCGCGTACGCGGCGATGAACCGGTCGACGAACGCCTTGCTCATGGGGTCGCGGTCGTCGGGGAAGTACCCGGGCGCGAGCAGCGCACCCTCGGAGTGGCGGCCGGCGTCCGCGAGGTAAGCGGCGGTCAGGTTCTCCGCGGTCGACAGCAGGAGCACCGGTCGGCCGCCGATCACCTTCCGGGTCCCGACGGGCTTGGGGATGGTGCCGGTCGCGGCGAGCGCGGGCGCGATCAGCCCGAGCACGTCGGCCTGGGCCGGCACGAACACCGCGTCCCACGTCCCCGACAGCTTCCCGGTCAGGCCCGCGAACGACTTGGTGTCGGGCGTGTACGTCTGCGAGTTGACGATCGAGCCTCCGCCACGCTCGACCTCGCCCTTGAACGCCGCGGTCATCGCGCGGCCGTAGCCGTTGTCGGCGGCCAGCACGGCGAACCGCTTGATGCCCCGGGCGAGCGCGGCCCGGGCGAGCGCGCGGCTGCGGGCCTCTCCCGAGTGCACGATGTGGAACACGAACCGGCTGCCGCCGTTCTTCTCGGCGGCCGTCGACAGCGACAGCAGCGGGATCCCCAGGCTCTCGGCGCGGCTGCCGGCGGCGTCGACCGAGGCCGAGTCGATCGGCCCGACGACGGCGACCGCCCCGGCGCGCGTGAGCTCCTCGATAGCGAGCGCGGCGGCCTCCGCATCCGAGGCGGTGCGCAGCTCGATCGCGGCCACGCCCTTGCCATCGGCGACGCCGCTGGCCACGCCGAGGCCCGCGACGGCCGCCTCGGCGACGCGATTCTGCTTGCCGCCGAGTGGGACCACGGCGCCCACCAGGCCCCCATCACTCGCGCCATCGGCGGCCGTGGACGCCTGGGTCCCGAGCGTACGCGGCAGGCCGAACGTGAGCCTCCCGGGCGCCGCGACCTCGCGCAGGCGCGCGGCATCGGCGGTCTGCCCGCCGGCCTCGGCGAGCAGCGCGAGCTGGCTCGCGATCAGCGTGATGCTCGGGCCGTGGCGGTCGTCGAGCTGGTCGTACATCCGCTCGAGCGTGGCCGGCTCGGCGGCGGCGACCAGTTCAGCCACGCGCGCGACGAGCAGCGCCCGCTCGGTGGGCGTGACCCGCGGGGCCAGCTGATCGAACCACACGAGCGAGGCCAGTGGCCGCTCACCGCTGGCGGTGGCGTACGCGGTCGCCGCGATCCACTCGGTCCGCTCGTCCTCGCTCTCGATCGCCTTCTCGCCGCGCTTGAGGTGCCGCAGCGCCACCGCGCCCTCCCCTGCGCCATCGCGCGCATAGTTCCGCGCGATGCCGAGGAACAGCTCCGCGCGCTGGGTCAGGCCCGGGTTGGCATCGGCGTCGATCGCGCTGGCGAGCGCCTTGATCGCGACAGCGAACTTGCGCTCCTTGACCGCCGCGATCCCCGCGTACAGCTCGGCCCAGGGCACGATCGGGTCGTCGGGGAAGTCCTCGACGATCGCGTGGAACTCGGCGCCGCTGGTGCCATCTCGCAGGAACTTCGCGCGTGCCTCCGCGAACCGCGAGCGCGCCTCCGCGTCGCCGGACTGCGGCACGTCGGGAACGAGCGTCTTGCGGGTCCCGCGCGGGCACCCCGCGAGCGCCAGGGACAGCCCGAGGGCGAGCAGGGAGAACGCGAGCGTTCGCAGGACGGGGACCACGGCTCGACGATAGCGAGCCCTCACCTCGGCTGCAAACGGCAATGGCGGCTCCGTCCCACCGGGCTCCGCCCCCGCCCCGCGTGGCAAGCCGTGCTGGGTCCCCTCCGGTCGAGCCTGGATCACCAGCGCCGACGCGCGGCGGGCCGTGGAACAAGCCGCCCCGCGCGGGCGTACGCGGCCGTTTCGGAGTATCAACCGGGTCATGTCGCGCACTGATCGCCTCCTCGCGGACCTCGAACGTGCCTTCGAGGCCCTCGACGAGGGCCGCCTCGACGATGCCGCCTCGATCCTCGAGCTCTGCCGCCGCATCGACCGCCACAACCCCGACGTGGTCACGCTGGGCGCCGCCCTCGCCGACGCCTGCGGGGACACCGAGGAGGCGCTCGCCGGCTACCACGAGCTGGTCGGGCTCCGGCCGGACGACCCGATGCCGCGGATCTGCATCGCGCGCCTCGAGCTCGATCACAACGGCGACCCCGTCGCCGCCCTGGCGACGCTCGCGGACGCGTTCGACTTCATCGACGAGGAGGCCGATCTGATCGAGGCGATCTACGTGCGCACGCGCGCGCTGCTCGCCCAGGACCAGCCGGCCGCGGCCCGCGAGTCGCTCGCCGAGATCGCGACCTCGGTGTTCGAGGATGGCGACCTCGCGCTCGAGCTCGCCGACCTCGCGCTCGCCGCCGAGGATCCCGCGATGGCGACCCGCTGGGTCGAGGCCGCGCGCAAGCTGGCCAAGGAGGACGACGCCGCGCCCGATCTCGAGGCCGATGCCCTCCACCTCCTCGGCCGCATCCACGAGGCCACCGGCGATGCAACGGCGATGGTCACCGCGTGGAAGCAGGTGCTCGAGCTCGATCGCGAGGCGCCCGCCGACGAGCTCGAGATCACCGACGACCGGCTCGAGGAGATCGTCGAGGCGACCCTCGCGGAGCTGCCCGAAGACGTCCGCGCGCGCCTCGTCAACGTGCCGATCCTGCTCGCCGATCTGCCGGACGCCGACATCGTCGCCGAGGGCTTCGATCCGCGCCTGCTCGGGATGTTCCAGGGCTCGCCGATGACCGCGGGCAGCGACGGCCCGCCGGCGGTGACCAACATCCTGCTGTTCAAGAAGAACCTCGAGCGGTTCGCCGAGGACGAGGACCACCTCGAGGAGGAGATCCGGACCACCGTCCTCCACGAGACCGCCCATTACTTCGGACTCGACGAGGACGACCTCGTCAACATCGGTCTCGACTGAGACGCCAAGGCGGCGCCGCGCAGCGGGTCGCCTCAGAACGGCGTGCACTCGCCGAGGAAGATGGTCCCCGGGGTGCAAAACCCCTGCGCCCCGCCGAGCGTCAGGCAGCACTGCCCGGCCACCGTGCACTGGCTGTTCGTGGTGCAGATCAGGCTGCCCGGGGGCGCGTCGAGCAGCGCCGGGGGCGCGTCGGTCACGGCGAGCGCATCGATCGGGGGCGCGGCGTCGCCGGGCGCGGGCGCATCGCGCACGATCGCGGCGTCGACGCGCACGGGGTCATCACTGCCGTTGCCGGCACTGGCACAGCTTCCCACGACGACCAGAACAACGTTGCCCGCGACGTGACGCAGCGCGATCTGAGAACGAGACATGCGCCCTCCTGTTTCCGCGCGTATCGTCTAGAAGGTGCGCCCGGGCCGCAACCAATTTCGCGCGTCCCGGGGGCCGGTCGCCCGGCCGCGGGACGCCCCCCCGTCAGGCCAGGGTCGCGACGCGGTCGCCGAACAGCCGCTCGAGCCGGGTCAGGAGATCGTCCGTCGGCGACAGCGCCCACGCCTCGGGCAGCAGGACCACGGTCTCGGAGCGCGCCGGGATGCGCAGCCGGATCACGGCCGTGCAGGTGCCGCGGGTGGCGTTGGCGAGGATGGTCTTGAGCTCGTCGACCATGTCGTGCGTCAGGGAGCTGGCGTCGAGGTTGATGTCCACGCGCGTGGTCTTCGACTGGCGGAGCTCCGACAGCGGCGCCGCGCTCTCGAGCAGCATCTTCCACTCGGGGGACTCGGAGTTGCCCTCGTTCTTGACCGCGCCCGAGCACAGGATCGGCTCGTCGCTGACCAGCACGTGGCGGACCTTCTCGAACGTCTTCGGGAACGCGATCACCTCGAACGTGCCGTCCGCGTCCTCGAGCATGAAGCGGGCCATCTTGTCGCCCTTCTTCGTGATCATCTCGCGGTACTGGCTCACGATGCCGCCGATCGAGGCATCCCCGACGCCCTTGCGGCCAGCGCCGAAGTCGCTCGTGGTCGCGGTGGCGTAGCGCTGCAGGTCGCCGCGGTAGCGATCGAGCGGGTGGCCGGACACGTAGAACCCGAGCGACTCCTTCTCGAACGCGAGCAGCTGCTTGTGGTTCCACTCCTCGATGTCGGGGTAGGTCTCGCCCATCGCAGCAGCCGCCGGGGCGCCGGTCGGCCTGGGTGGCTCCGCGGCGTTGAACAGTCCGAACAGCGAGGTCTGGCCGCTGCGGCGGTCGCGCTGGTCGGCGGCGCCGCGCTCGAGCGCGCTATCGAGCGCGGCGAGCAGCTTGGCGCGGTGGTACCCGCCGGGCAGCCCGTCCATCGCGCCGCTCTTGATCAGCTGCTCGAGGACGCGCCGGTTGGACTTCTGGGTGTCGACGCGCCGGCACAGCTCGAACACCGAGGTGAACGCGCCGTCGGCGCCGCGCGTCTCGAGGATCGCCTCGACCGCGTTGGTGCCGACGCCCTTGACCGCGCCGAGGCCGAACCGGATGACCTTGCCGCCGAGCGCGTCGGCGCGCGGGGTGACGCTGAAGTCGAGCAGCGACTCGTTGAGATCCGGGCGCTCCACGACCAGGCCGATCGCCCGGGCCTCCGCCGTGAACTTGACGACGTTGTCGATGTTGTCTGCGTCGCACGACATCAGGCCCGCCATGAACTCGTGCGGGTAGTGGTGCTTGAGGTAGGCGGTCTGGTACGTGATCCAGCCGTACGCGGCGGAGTGCGACCGGTTGAAGCCGTAGCCCGCGAAGAACGCCATCAGGTCGAACACCTGATCGGCGACCTTGAGGTCGACCTCGAGGACCTTGGCGCCGTCGAGGAACTTCTGCTTCTGCGTGGCCATCTCCTCGGGCTTCTTCTTGCCCATGGCGCGGCGCAGGAGGTCGGCTCCGCCGAGCGAGTAGCCGCCCAGGACCTGGGCGATCTGCATCACCTGCTCCTGGTAGACGATGACTCCGTAGGTGTCGGCGAGGACCTTCTCGAGCCACGGGTGCGGGTACTCGACCTGCTTGCGCCCGTGCTTGCGCTCGATGAAGTCATCGACCATGCCGCCCTCGAGTGGGCCCGGCCGGTACAGCGCGACGGCGGCCACGATGTCCTCGAGGCAGTCCGGCTTGAGCTTCTTGAGGATCTCCCGGAACCCGCTCGACTCGAGCTGGAACACGCCGGTGGTGTCACCCCGCGCGATCATCCTGTAGACGTCGGCGTCGTCCTTGCGGATCAGGTCGAGGTCGAAGTCCGGCTCGCCCCGCGCCGTGCGCTGCTGGTTGACCAGCCGCACCGCGGTCTGGATCACGGTGAGCGTCTTGAGGCCGAGGAAGTCGAACTTGACGAGGCCGGCCTTCTCGACCTCCTTCATCGCGAACTGGGTGACGATCTCGTCGTTCTGGCCGCGGAAGCACGGCACGTACTCCCACAGCGGCCGCTCGGCGATCACGATCCCGGCGGCATGCATGCCGGCGTTGCGGTTGAGGCCCTCGAGCGACGCCGCGAGGTCGAGCAACTCGCGGTGGAGCGGGCTGTCGTTGTAGAGCGCCTTGAGCTCGGGGGTGTTCTCGATCGCCTCGCGCACGGGCGGGCTCTTGCCGGCGACCGGCTCGGGGACCAGCTTGGCGAGCTTGTCGGCCTCGCCGAACGGGATCTCCATCGCGCGCGCGATGTCCCGGATCACGCCACGCGCCTTGAGCTGGTGGAACGTCGCGATCTGCCCGACCTGGTTCTTCCCGTACTTGTCCTGGACGTACTTGATCACCTCGCCGCGCCGGTTCATGCAGAAGTCGACGTCGAAGTCCGGCATCGACACGCGCTCGGGGTTCAAGAACCGCTCGAACAGCAGCTTGAACTCGAGGGGGTCGATGTCGGTGATCCGCATCGCCCAGGCGACCGCGCTACCGGCGCCCGAGCCGCGCCCGGGCCCCACCGGGATGCCGTGATCCTTCGCCCAGTTGATGAAGTCCCAGACGATCAGGAAGTACCCCGGGAATCCCATGTTCTGGATCACCCCGAGCTCGGTCTTGCAGCGCTCGCGGTAGAGATCCGGATCGAACACCTGGCCGCGCGCCGTGAACTCGCGGAATCGCCGGTCGAGGCCGCCCTCGACGATCTTGGTCATGTACGTGTCGAGGGTCTCGCCCTCGGGCACCTTGTACGTCGGCAGGAACGTCTGATCGAGCTTGAGCTTGACGTTGCACTTGGCGGCGATCGCCTCGGTGTTCGCGATCGCCTCCTCGACGTCCTTGAAGTGCGCGTCCATCTCCGACGGCGACTTCAGGTAGTAGCTGTCGACCTGGTGCTTGAGGCGCTTCTCGTCCTTGAGGCTCTTGCCGGTCTGGATCGCCATCAGCACGTCATGCGCGACGGCGTCGGACCGGTTGACGTAGTGGCAGTCGTTGGTCGCGACCAGCGGGATGCCGAGCTTGCGCCCCATGCGGACGAGCTCGCCGTTGAGCGTGTCCTGCTCCGCGGTCGGCGTCGGCATCAGCTCGAGGTAGAAGTCCCCAGCGGCGAACATCGAGGCGTACTCCTTCGCGACCTCCTCGGCCGCGGCGACGCCGTTCTTCTCGAGGGTCTGCGCGATCTCACCGCCGAGGCACGCGGACAGGCCGATCAGCCCGTCGCTGTGCTCGCGCAGCAGCTTCTTGTCGATCCGGGGGTTGTAGTAGAAGCCCTCGAGGTACCCCATCGAGTTGAGGTAGCTGAGGTTCTTGTAACCGACGTCGTTCTTCGCGAGCAGGATCAGGTGGTAGTTGCGGCGGTTCGTGCGGTCCGTGCGGTCCGTGGCGGCGACGTAGGTCTCGCACCCGAAGATCAGCTTGACGCCGGCCGCCTTGGCCTCCGTGTAGAGGTCGATCGCGCCGAACATGTTGCCGTGGTCGGTGACCGCGACCGTGTCCATCCCCAGCTCCTTGATGCGGGGATAGAGGTCCTTCACCCGGATCGCGCCATCGAGCAGGCTGTACTGGGTGTGGACGTGGAGATGACTGAACCCGGCCATGGTAAACCAGCTCTGATCTAGCCCATGCGCCCGACACTCCCGAGTCCGGATCTGTCAAAACGGCGGCGCCGCTCCCGGGCGGTAGCGCGTGTGCTCCTGGGGCCTTACGTCGTGATCGGCCTCGTGGTGGGCGCCTGTGCGACCCGTCAGCCCCCACCGCCTCCGCCAGGACCCCGGATCATGGCCGATCCCCCGGTCGCCCTGCGCGGCATGGTGGAGGAGTGCGACGCCCTGGTCAGCGCCCTGACCACGTTCAAGGCGTGCCCGCACCTCGAGGCGGGCGACCGCGACGACCTCGACGACTGGCTCGAGCGCGCGGGCAAGGACATCGCGGCGGGCCGCAAGGCGCAGCCAGAGCCCAGCGCGCAGAAGGCGATCGCCCAGGCGTGCGCGCGCGCGGCCCGCTCGGCCCTGGCCGCCACCACCCGCTGCGAGGCGGGCCCCACGCCCAGGGACGCCTGGTACCTGCGGCGGAGATAGGCGCACGTGGACGGGACGGTGCCCGGGGCCACGTCTACAGATCGAGGTCGAAGGCCACGCGCCCGCCGATCTTGACCATCGTCAGGTCCTCGCCGTCGACGAACACCCGCTCGTACGACAGCCCGAACGCGGCGCCCGGGAACACGAACCGCGTCCGCAGCGCACGGGCGCCGACCGCCACGCCGACGTGGACGCCGTGGTCGAGGCGGCCCCAGTCATCCTCGGTCGAGCGCCCGAGCCAGCCGCCCTCGACCTCGACGTACGCGGAGGTCAGCGTGCGGCGATAGACCACCGGGACCACCATGTCGGCCGCGAGCACGAGCTGGGTGCGCGCGCCGCTGGCATCGCGCGGGAACGAGGCGCTGCCGCCGAGCTCGAGGCCCGTGTAGATGCCGTCGCCGCTGCGCAGCATCCGGCCGAGCAGGATCCGCCCTGCTCCGCCCGCGTTGACGTCCTGCTGCCCGCCCTGGAGCATCACGCTGCCCTTGCCGCCGCCGCCGATCGAGAGCTGCCAGCGCGACTCCGAGATCTGGCGACCGCGGTAGGGATGTGCCGGCTCGAGCCAGAACGGGCAGTCGAGCGACAGCTGCTCGGCGCGGTGGAGCACCTGCCGCACGCGATCGAGGACGAGCAGGTCACCCACGTTCGCGAGGTCCTGGCCGCGCGTGCGCCACGCGGCAAGGACCGGCCCGCCGCGGCGGCGGATCTCGGTGTCGAGCCAGCTCGCGAGGCCGCGCCTGTCGAGCGCGTCGACGCGGCACGTGGACTCGAGTGCGTTCTCCATCACCTCCTCGACCTCGATCCGGTCGACGTGCCAGCCGGTGGCCGCGGCGACGGTGACCACGCGCTCGAGATCGCGGAACAGCGCCCGCTCGCTCGGGATCACAGGCGCTGGCCGCTGTGTGCATCCGCTGCCGAGCAGGGCACCACCCACCGCACTCCCGACGACGACGAGCACACGAACGATCACCGCGGACGACGTCTCCACGAGGGGAGCCTACTACGACACGAACGGCGCCGGGCCCGGCTGATCGAGCATGCGCCGGTGGGTGCCGGCATCGGCGTGAAACGCGGATGGCGCCGTCGAGCAGGCTGTACGGCGTGTGCAGGTGGAGATGCGTGATCTGACTGGTTGCCATGGTAAGGGCTGATCGGCTTGGGCCTGATCGCTGATCGCGTGCTCACCGACCGTCGACGAGACGCCCACCGTTCGACTCGTTCAGGCTCATGCGGATCAGGCTCATGCGACCGTCATTCCCGAAACCGGTCACGCCACTTCTGACCGCCGCGATCGTGCGGGGATGCCGTCGCGAGGCTCCGGCCGCCCCGCTGCGCCCTGCCGAGGTCGAAGCGACCGACTCGGTGCACGCCGCCGTCGCGCGCTGTGGAAACGATCCCCGGCCGAAGTCATGAGCGACGCGCCCGGCCCCCCAACGCTGCCCGCCCCCCCGCAGCCGAGTCCCGAGGACACGGCCGGCGATGCCCGGGCCGCAGCCAAGCGCCTCGACACCACGATCAACCGCGGCGTGGCGTGGACCGCGCTGTCGCAAGCGATCGTCGCGATCGCGGACCTCGTCTCGCAGATCATCGTCGTGTCGTGGTGGCTCTCGTCCAAGCAGTTCGGGATCGCGATGATGACCATCTCACTGTACTCGATCCTCGACACGCTCTCCGACTTCGGCGTGGTCTCTGCGCTGATCCAGCGCGACGACCACACCCCCGAGCGCATCTCGACGGTGTTCTGGTTCAACGTGATGCTGTCCACCGCGTTATTCCTGCTGCTCCTGGTGCTCGGGCCGCTCTACGGCCACCTGATGGGCTACGACATCGTCGGCTCGCTGCTCATCGCGTACGGCGCCAAGCTGCTGCTCCAGAACTTCTACGCGATCCCGTACGCGCTGCTGCGCAAGCAGCTGCAGTTCGCGCCGATCGCAAAGATCCGGACGCTCGCGTACCTCGGCGAGTCAGTCAGCCGCATCGTGTTCGCGTCGTTCGGCATCACGATCTGGTGCTTCACGCTCGCCGCGCTCGTCAAGGCGCTGGTGTTCGCGGTGCTGATGCAGATCAAACACCCGTTCGTGCCGAAGCTCGTGTTCCGCTTCCGTGAGGTCGCGCCCTACATCAAGTTCGGGATGCGGAGCGCAGCGAGCCAGTTGCTCTACTACACGTACACGAACATCGACTACACGATCGTCGCGTACTACTTCGGCGCCTCCGCGAACGGCATCTACGCCCTCGCCTACTGGATCGTCCTCGAATCCGTGAAGACGATCGCGAACGTGGTCATCGAGACCGCCTTCCCAACGTTCGCACGCCTCCGCCGTGATCGCGAGGGACTGATCAGGCAGTTCATCAGGCTGACCCGGCTCAACCTGATCGCGGTGCTGCCGTTCGTCGTGTTGATCCTGCTCACCATCCCCGAGTTCCTGAACGTGTTCCACACGAGCGGCTCATGGACCACGGCCGATCTCGAGGTCTGCGTCCAGGCCGCCCGGATCCTGTGCATGGTCGGCCTGCTTCGCGCGCTCGGGCTGCTCGGCCCGTCGCTGCTCGACGGGGTCGGCCGCCCCGGACTGACGCTGCGCTACATGATCGCGTGTGCGATCTTCGTGCCCGGCGCATTCATCGTCGGCGCGAACGTGCTGGGCGCCGAACTCGGGCTGCTCTCGATCGCGGTGGCGTGGGCCGTGGGCTATCCGATCGCGTTCGGCATTCTCCTGTTCCTGGTGAGTTCGACGATCCAGCTCCCGATCAGGGTCTACGTGCGGAGACCGCCTCGATCATCGCCTGCGCGTTCGCCGGCCTGGTCACCGGGGAGCTCGTTAGCTTCGGGTTGTCCGGGGTCGGCGATGGCACGCGCATCGTAGCGATCGGCGGCACAGCGATGGTCGTGATGTTCGGCCTGCTCGCGAAGTGGCAGAACATCACGCCGCGATCGATCATCGCGGCGATCAAGGGATAACCGCGGCTCAGCCGGATTCGACGGAAGCGATCGACGATCCGAGCTTCGGGCCGCGCTCGGGAGCTGGTGACGTCAGCCGCGAGGCGACCCACGGGATCGCCCAGTAGAACCACAGGACCGGAAACGCGACCGTGAATACCGAGAGGGAGACGGCCTTCTTCATCGGACGGTCGGCGTACTTCCAGCTCTCTCCGTCGTAGATGCGCTCGGCGACATGATACCAGAGCATCGCGAGGTACGCAGGGTACGCCGCGAGGAAGCGTGCTCGGTGATAGTGGCCGATCACGTTGTGCAGGTAGTGGAACAGCTTGCGGCCGAAGGTGACCGTGGACATCGCCCGCTTGTCGAGCCCTCCGGAGATATCGAGACGCCGCAGGATCCACGCCTGGGGATCGAACACCATGTACTCGTCGGCGCGCTTACCGCGCTGGATGCGATAGCACAGCGAGTTCTCGTCCTCGATCGACGTGCACGTGTCCCACATCCCAAACCGCTCGAGCGTGCGGCGGCGGATCGCCGAGTTCGTGCCGTGGATGTTGAGGATCTTCTCGGACCGCACATCGACCTGCGTGTAGCAGCGCTGCCAGCGCAGGGGGCTGTACGACAGCACGTTCCTGCGCGCGAAGTCCATGTCGCGGTACGGCGGCGACTTGCCACCCTCGACGACGTGACGTCCGGTGACAGCGAGGCAGCGCGGGTCCTCGAAGTTCTTCATGTGCGCCGTCAACCACCCTGGATGGCCAGGGAGATCGTCGTCGTCGAGCATGATGATCACGTCGCCGGTCGTGATCCGGCACGCCTCGTTGCGCGAGCCGGGGCCACCGAGCGGCGGGCGCCTGGCGACCGTGACGCGCGGATCCCGCGCGAGTTCGTGCAGGCGCGCCTGTTCGGCTTCCGTGAACGTGGTGCTCTGCTCGATCACGAGCACGTCGAAGTGCGCATGATCCTGCTCGAGGCACGCGACGAGAGCATCGCACGCTGCGCCGATGCGGTTGTACGAGCGCAGCACGACCGTGGCGGTCAACGGCCGGGTCACTCGCCCCCTCCCTTTCGAGCCACCGAGCTCTCGAGTGAAGCCGGATGAAGAATCAGCGCATTCTGCGGCAACCAGTAGCAGCGCTCGACGGCTGCGATCCGATCGATCAATGCGCCCGTGCGATCCAGATCCAGCTGCCAGCCCACCGCGGCGAACTTGCGAAGCCAGTAGCTTGTCGGCTGGCAGTTGATGTGTCCGACGCCCGGCTGCTTGGGGATCGCCGCCGCGAAGTACAACCACTTCGTCGCCGCGCGCGCGAGGAAGCTCACCGCGTCGTCCGCGCGATCGGCGGCGATGTGTTCGACGACCTCGACGCACGAGACCAGGTCGAACTGCCCGGGATGAGGAATCTCGACGAACGAGCCGAACGTCACCCGGTCCTTGAGCGATGCCGGCAAAAACGGCTCAGCATCGGTGCTGTACTCGATTCCGCGCACGTCCTTGGCGTGGCGATCGCGCAACGGCTCCATCAGCAGCCCCTGGCCACAGCCGACGTCGAGGTGGGTGGTGAAGTCGAGGGTGTCGGTCAGCGCCTGGGCCAGGATCAGGTAGTCAGCGCGATACTTCTCGCGACCGGAGTAGTGCCGGCGTCGGAAGCGTTTGGGCGCGATCCTGTTGACGAGCCAGGACATCGGCCTACGGCCTTCCGATGCCGTGGTACGTGAAGCCCGCACGACGCGCTTCGTCCGGCGGCCAGACATTTCGCCCGTCGAACAGCACCGGGGTGCGAACGAGCCCACGCAGCTTCACGAAGTCCGGGTGACGGAGCTCGTTCCACTCGGTGACGAGCACCACCGCATCAGCGCCCTCGGCCGCCGCGTACGGGTTCGGCGCATACGTTATCGTCTCGCCGATCAGCGCGCGGACATTGTTGGCGGCGATCGGATCGTAGGCCGAGACCGCGATATCGTGCTTGCGCAACTCGGCAATGAGATCGAGCGCCGGCGCCTCGCGGATGTCGTCGGTCTCGGGCTTGAAGGCGAGCCCCCAGATCGCGACCCGCTTCTTGACCGCGAGCCCGGCGCCGGTCATGCCGAGCGAGGCGAGCACTCGCTTCGCGAAGACCTGCTTCTGGCGCTCGTTCGCGTCGACCACGGCCTCCACCACGCCGAGTCGTGAGCCGGCGTTGCGTCCCATGTCGCGCAGCGCGCGCAGGTCCTTCGGGAAGCACGAGCCGCCGAACCCGATGCCTGGGAACAGGAACTTCGCGCCGATCCGGGGGTCCGCGCCGATGCCCTTGCGGACCATCTCGATGTCGGCACCGAGTTCGCCTGCGAGCAGCGCGAGCTCGTTCATGAACGAGATGCGCGTCGCGAGCATCGCGTTCGCCGCGTACTTGGTGAGCTCGGCGGAACGCAGGTCCATCACCTGGATGCGGTCGCCCGTGCGCATGACGCCTTGATAGATCTCTCGGAGCCGTTCGATGGCGCGCGGATCGTCCGAACCGAGGACCACGCGAGCCGGCTTGAGAAAGTCGTTGACCGCGTCCCCCTCCTTGAGGAACTCGGGATTCGACGCGACGGCGAACGGCTGCTTGGTCACGCCCGCGATGATCTCGCGTACGAGATCGCCGGTGCCGACGGGCACGGTGCTCTTGGTGATCACGACCGTGAACTGCGGGACCGATCGCGCGACCGACCTGCTCGGCCGCCGCGCGGATCTGCGACAGATCCGCCGCACCATCGGGCAACGACGGCGTGCCGACCGCGAGGAACACGAGCTGCGCGTTCGCGACGGCCGCGGCAGTGTCGGTCGTGAACACGAGGCGGCCCTGCTGCGTGTTGCGGGTGACAAGCTCCGGCAACCCGGGCTCGAAGAACGGGACATCACCTCGACGCAGGCGCTCGACGCGGGTGGCATCGACGTCGACACAGGTGACGTGATTCCCGAAGTCCGAGAACCCCGCACCGGTGACGAGGCCGACGTATCCGGTACCGATGACCGCGATGTTCATGGGGCCTGATTTATCACGAGTCATCTGGGCCGGTGGAGCCGGATCGAGTGTCAGGAAGTTGACGCCGAGCCATGCCGGAGCCCACCGATTCCATGTGGCAGAGAGCGCGGTACGCCGAGGGGACTTGCTCGCCTTTGGGCGCGCTGGCGTATACACGTCAACACCCATGAGCATGAAGGATGTCGTCGCGTACCTCACCGGCGTCGGGAACACCACCTGGAGCCGCGTCGTCATGGAGCGCGCGCAGAAGGCGCTGCTTGCGGAGATCAAGCCGAACACCCTGCATGGGCTGGAGATCTCGGGTACGAACTGGAAGGATCTCGGGCTCGCCTCGTACCGGACGGTCGCGTTCCCCGAGTTCGACATCTGCGCCGGACCGCTCACCGAGCAGTTCGATCTCATCCTCGCCGACCAGGTCTGGGAGCATCTCCTGTGGCCGTACAGGGCGACCCGCAACGTCCTGGCGATGCTCAAGCCGGGCGGCTACTTCATGGTCTCGGTGCCGTTCCTCATCCGCCTTCACGGCTATCCAATCGACTGCTCGCGGTGGTCCGAGCTCGGCCTCAAGCACTTCCTCGCCGAGTGCGGCTTTCCTCTCGAGTCGGTGCAGACCGGGTCGTGGGGCAATCGCGGCTCGATCCGCGCGAGCTTCAAGAGCTGGCGGCAGTACGTTCCGTGGCTGCACTCACTGCGCAACGAGCCAGACTTTCCGCAGGTCGTGTGGGCGCTCGCGCAGAAGCCGCACGAGCCGGTCGTCCCGCCACGCTGAGCCTCAGGCTCACGAGTCGGGCTGATCCCGCGGCGCCCCCGCAAGCTCGAACACGTGGGCGTGTGCCTCGCACGCGCGACTCCAGCTTCAACCCGATCCGGGTTCGCGGTCGATCCCGGACTCCCGTGGCGACGTCGCGGTCACGCGGAGCCGGTCACGACCTACCCCACCTCGGCGCGCATCGACGCGAGCTGGTCGGGCGATCCGATCACCACCAGCGTCATGCCCGGGCCGAGGCGCTCGTCGGGGGCCGGGTTGTAGGTCCACGCGGCGGTGTCGTCGGCGCGCGACGCGATCACGGTCATCCCGAACCGCTCGCGGATCCGCGCGTCGCGCAGGGCGGTGCCGGCCTTGACGGCCTCGCCGAGCTTGACGTCCTCGATCCGGTACGCAGCGCGGCGATCGCGCAGCATGTCATCGAGGAACTTCACCGTCGCGGGGCGCACCATCTCGGAGACCAGGCGGATCCCGCCGATGTGGTTCGGCGACACCACCGCGTCCGCGCCAGCGCGCCGGAGCTTCTCGACGTGGGACAGCTCGGCGCAGCGGGCGACCACGCGGAACGTCGAGTTGGCCTGACGGGCCGACACCACCAGGTAGAGGTTGTCCTTGTCTCCGGACAGCGCCGCCACCAGCCCGCGCGCGCCGACCAGGTTCATGGTGTCGAGCACGTCGTCGTCCGTGGCGTCACCCACGACGTAGCTGAACTCGGACCTGGGGTGCCGCTCGGCGAGCTCGCGGAGGACACCCTCGTCCATGTCGATCGCGATCACCGGCACCGAGGTCTTGAGCAGCTCCTCGATGACGTGGCGCCCGGTCGAGCCGGCGCCGCACACCACGACGTGATCCTTCATGCGCTTGATCCGTTTCCTGAGGCGAGACGTGAACAGGACGTTCTTGAGGTCACCCTCGACGATGAACGCGGTGATCGTCGAGGCGAAGTACACGATCGTGCCGGAGCCGAACAGGAGCAGCCCGATGGTCCACATCCGCGCGTGCGGGATCTGGTCCATGTGGCTGAGGGTCTCGCCGTAGCCCACCGTCGTGACGGTGATGATCGTCATGTAGAAGCAGTCGAACAGCTGCCACTCGCCGTCGCCGATCACGTAATAGCCGGACGCCCCGCCGACGACCACGACCGCGAGCGCGAGGAACCCCAGGAGCAGGCGCTTGACCAGCGGCGTCATCGAAGCGCGCCTACGATAGCCGGATCGGGGCCGGGTTTGCTATGAACCGGGCATGCAGCTCCTCGCCAGCTACCTCTCGGGCACGTGGTCCCACGGGTCGGGTCCGCGCTCGACGCTCGTCAACCCGGCGACCGAGGCGCCGCTGGCCGAGGTCAGCACCGGCGGCCACGACCTCGCGAGCGCGTTCACCCACGCCCGGACCGTCGGGGCGCGCGAGCTCGGGGCGCTGACGTTCGCCCAGCGCGGTGCGCTGCTCACGGGCCTCGCCAAGGCGATCCACGGGGCGCGCGAGGAGCTGATCGAGCTGGCGATCGCCAACGGCGGCAACACCCGCAGCGACGCCAAGTTCGACGTCGATGGCGGCGCCGTCACGCTGTCGTACTACGCCGAGCTGGGCGCCACGCTCGGCGCGACACACCTGCTCGCCGACGGCGCGCCGATCCAGATCGGCCGCACGGCGCGCATGGGCGGGCAGCACGTGTGGGGCCGCCGCCTCGGCGTGGCCGTCCACATCAACGCGTTCAACTTCCCGGGCTGGGGCCTGTGCGAGAAGCTCGCGACCGCCCTGCTCGCAGGGATGCCAGTCGTCACCAAGCCCGCGACCGCGACCGCGCTGGTCGCGCACCGCATGGTCGAGCTGTTCGTCCCGCTGCTGCCGCCCGGCGCCCTGCAGTCCCTGATCGGCCCGGCCGGCGCCCTGCTCGACCACCTCGCCTCGGGTGACGTCGTGGCGTTCACCGGCGGCAGCGCCACGGCGAAGATGCTGCGCGCCCACCCCGGCATCGTCGGCCACGGCGTCCGGCTCACCCTCGAGGCCGACAGCCTGAACGCCGCCGTGCTCGGGCCCGACGTCGAGCTGACCAGCGAGACCGGCAGCCTGTTCCTCGCCGACGTGGTGCGGGACATGACCCAGAAGACCGGCCAGAAGTGCACGGCGATCCGCCGGGTCCTGGTCCCCGCCGGCCGCGAGGCCGACGTGTTCGACGTTCTGCGCGAGCGGCTCGGCGCGCTCAAGGTCGGCGACCCGTCGCGCGAGGACGTGCGCATGGGGCCGGTGTCGACCGCTCAGCAGAAGGCCGACGTGCTCGCCGGCATCGCGCGCCTGTCCGCCGCCACCGAGGGTGTGTTCGGCGGTGCGGGCGAGGTCACGCCGCTCGGCGTCCCCGCCGGCACCGGCTACTTCGTCGGGCCGGTGGTGCGCACCACCGCGGACCCGATGAACTGCGCCCCGCTCAACGACCACGAGGTGTTCGGCCCGGTCACCACGATCGGCACGTACGACGGCACGGCGGCGTTCGCGGCGGCGTTCATCGCGCGCGGCCTTGGCTGCCTCGTCAGCTCCGCGTACTCCGACGACCGCGACTGGGTCGCCACGTTCGTGGGCGGCGCGGCACCGTGGGCGGGCCGGCTGTTCCTCGGCTCGGGCAAGATGGCGGCGCAGAGTCCCGGCCCCGGCACGGTGCTCCCCGCCCTGATCCACGGCGGCCCGGGCCGCGCGGGTGGCGGCGAGGAGCTTCGGCGGCGATCGCGGCCTCCACCTCTACATGCAGCGCACCGCGCTCGAGGGCGACGCCAGCATCCTCAAGAGCCTGGTCGGCGGCGCGTAACGTCAGGCGGTCAACCAGGACAGGTGCACGCGACTCGTGCACGGCTTGCACTCACTGCAGCGTCGGCGGGCGCCGGCGGATCGCCGCCGGGGACGCGGGATCCGGATCGAGCATGGGCAGCAGGTTCGTCAGCTCGCGCGCGACCTGCCGGCAGCGGTGGCGGAGGAAGTCGACGCCGTAGCCCTCGGCGACGAGGACGATCAGCGCGCAGTCGTACCAGAAGCTCATCGCGTAGGCGTCGGGATCGAGGATCTCGCCGTACGAGCTGCCGGGCGCGTGGGTGTGCAGCGTGCGGCGCGCCAGGAACGGCCAGCGCGACGCCTCGAGCTCGTCGGGTGCGCGCGCGCTGGCGATCAGGACCGGCGCTCCGCCGCCCTTGCCGCGGGTCACGAACGCGTTGCTCGCGCGGTCGATGCTGGCGAGCGCCTCGAGGTAGTTCGCGATCCGGACGCGGACCCGCTCGCCGGCAGGAACGAGCTGGGGCGACACCACCAGCTCGGGCAGCGTGGTGGCCTGCCAGCGGCGGCGGATCGCGCGGAGCTGGCGGACGACCCGCTCGATCGCCGCCTCCAGATCGGGTGACGTGCGCGCGCCGAGCTCGAGACGCAGGAACTCACCGCCGCCGAGGGCGAGGGTGCGCGCCGGGACGCCCGTGCGCTGATCGTCGTGGACGGTGATCCGCGCGGACACCGCCCCGATCTCGGTGACCAGCTCGCGCAGCACCTGGCGCAGCTCGTCGTCGAGGCCCAGGCCTCCAGAGGACCCACCAGGCGGGCCACCGCCCGCGCCGCCCCCGCTCACGCGGCCCCGCCGGCGGCAGGCACGAACGTGGTGGCGACCATCGTCGTCGGCTGGGGATAGAAGAAGTAGTTGGCGATCGCCGGCTTCGCGCCGTACAGCGCCTCCCACGCCCCCGGCGAGAACGACGGGGACGCGTGCGCGATCTCGCCGAAGTCGACGTGGGTGAGCTCGTACGCCGGCAGGATCGCGACCAGCTTCTGCATGCGCGCGAGCAAAGGGGGGTCGTAGACGCCGGCGCGTGGACGCTCGTGGACGATGAAGCCGCCGGGCGATGGAACGAGCTCGATGGCGACCTGCTGGACGGCCGCGAGCTTCGCGCGCTGGCTGATCACGACGCGCAGGTAGAGCTCGTGGATCGGGGGGGCAGCCTCACCGAGCCACTCCTCGGGGACCGGCACCCCGTGGTCGCGGACCTGGACCACACACGGGGCGCGGCCGAGGCACAGGATGTAGATGTAGTCACACGGCTCGTCGTCGCCCCCGGGGCGGACGAACGTGGCCGCGCGCAGCTCCGCGGACAGCTCGTCCGCGAGCGCCTCGATGTCCTCGAGGGGCAGGCCGACGGCGACGCTGTCGTCCGGCTCCCCCCAGGTCTGCGTCGGGTACAGGGCCTCGAGCGTCTGCTCGACCTCGCCCATCATCGTGGACTTGTGGTCGTCGCAGCCCGCCTTGCCCTTGCAGTTGGTGCAGCCGCCCATGTCGGACCAGTCTACTACAGCCCGGCGCTACAGGCCGACGCGCTCGCTCGGGGGCAGCGACAGCCCGAACCCATCGTGGAGGGTGCGGACGGCCAGCTCGGCGTACTTCCGAGCGATCACGCACGAGATCTTGATCTCGCTGGTCGAGATCAGCTGGATGTTGATGTTCTCGGTGGCGAGCAGCTGGAACATGGTCTTGGCCACGCCCGCGTGGGAGCGCATGCCGACGCCGACCACCGAGACCTTGCAGATCTCGTCGTCGTAGCTGACGCGCTCGCCGCCGGTGCCGACCAGATCCGGCACCTTGTCACGGAGGATCTCGATCGTCCGCTTGCGATCGCCGCGGGGCACGGTGAACGTGAGGTCCGTGGTGCCGTCGTAGGCCTGGTTCTGGACGATCATGTCGACCGAGACGCCCGCGTCGGCGAGCGGCGCGAACAGCCGCCCCGCGACACCCGACGTATCCGGGAGATCCTCGCAGGTGATCTTCGACTCGTCCTTGCTGGCGGTGACTCCGGACACGACGACTTTTTCCATGGCGGTTTCCTCGGGGACGACCCAGGTCCCTTCGACATCCGAGAAGCTGGAGCGGACGTGGATCTTCACGCCATACTTCATGCCGAGCTCGACCGAGCGGATCTGGAGGACCTTCGCCCCCAGCGACGCGAGCTCGAGCATCTCCTCGTAGCTGATCCGTTCGATCTTGCGCGCCGAGGGCACCACGTTCGGATCGGTGGTGTAGACGCCGTCGACGTCGGTGTAGATCTCGCAGACGTCGGCGTCGAGCGCCGCGGCGATCGCGACGCCGGTGGTGTCCGAGCCCCCGCGGCCGAGCGTGGTGATGTTGCCGCGCTCGTCGACGCCCTGGAACCCGGCGATCACGGCGATCTCGCCGGCGGCGAGCGCGTCCTTGATCGGCTGGCTCTCGATCGACACGATGCGGGCGCGCGAGAACGCGCTGTCCGTGACGATCTTGCACTGGTGCCCGAGGAACGAGCGCGCCTTGCCACCCGCCGCGCGGATCGCGAGCGCGACCAGCCCGACCGACACCTGCTCGCCCGTCGACACGATCACGTCGACCTCGCGGTCGTTCGGATCGTCGTGGAGCTGGCGCGTCAGCTCGAGCAGCCGGTTGGTCTCGCCGGACATCGCCGACACCACCACCGCGACCTGATGACCCTCGCGCGCGGCCCGCAGGCACCGCTCGGCCACGCTCTTCATGCGGTCGATGGAGCCGACGGACGTGCCGCCGTACTTCTGGACGATCAACACGGCCCGACGCTACACGCCCGGAGCACCGTGGTACAGCCCGGCCCGTGTCGGATGCGCCGCTGATCGCCCTCACCACCCTGCCGTCCGCCGAGGTGGCCGCGGCAGTCGCGCGGACGCTCGTCGAGGAGCAGCTCGCCGCGTGCGTGAACCTCGTGCCCGGCGTGCGCTCGATCTACCGCTGGCAGGGCGCGGTCGTCGACGACGCCGAGGTGCTGTGCCTGATCAAGACCACGCGGGACCGGGTCGATGCGCTGACCGCGCGGCTGGTCGTGCTCCATCCGTACGAGGTCCCGGAGCTCGTCACGCTGCCGATCGACGGCGGCTTCGCGCCCTACCTGGCGTGGGTGCTCGCGGCCGTCGCGCCTGGCGCCTGACGCCGAAACCGAAGGAGCGGGCGGTGGCTTCCTCTCCACCTGCCCGCTCCTTGAAGCTCAGCTCGCGGCGCGCTGCGCCGCTCACGCTCACGGGCAGTTATCGATCGGACACGTCGCCGCGTTCTCGCCCGCATCGCACACGCCGTCATTGTTGCACGTACCGCCGGGCAGACCGCCCCCGCCGATGCATGCGGTGCAGGCGGCCTCGTCGAGCCCCGCCGGGCACAGGTTTGCGTCGATCAGGCAGCCAAAGCAATCGAGCGGGTCGGTCGGGCAGCTGCCCGAGCTGCCGCCCCCGCCGCCGGTGCAGTCGTTGGGGCAGCTGCTGTTGGTCTCGCCGGTGTCGCACACGTTGTTGCCGCACACCACGGTGCCGGTGCCGCTGCCGCTGCCGCTGCCGCCACCCGAGCCGCAGTCCTGCGTGCAGGTCCCGACCTCACTGGCCGCACACACCGCGTCGCCGCACACCGCGGCCGAGACGCTCGCGTCCGGGATGGGAGGGTTGAAGTTGCTGTCTTCATCCTCGCCGCCCCAGCTGCAACCGACCATCAGGGACACCGCGAGCAGGACAGCGGAAGAAAGCTGCTTCATGCCGGGCATCCTACGTCGGGCGTGTAAGAGATCAACGCCAAAGTGTGCGCACGGCGCGAAACCTGGGAGTGGCGCCCCGATCAGCCACCTTCCGCACCGTACACGTGATGTGCAAATCGGCGCGCGATCGCTCGCCGCAGCGAGTCATGCTCCGGTCGGACCAGCTCCGGATCATCGTCGAGGAGCCGCTCCGCGTGGCCGCGCGCCTCGAGCAGGAGCGCGGTGTGCTGGCCGAGATCGCCGAACCGCAGCCGCGGCACGCCCGCCTGCTGCGAGCCGAGCAGCTCCCCGGGCCCGCGCAGGGCCAGATCGGACTCGGCGATCTGGAAGCCGTCGGTGGTCTCGACCAGGGCGCGCAACCGCTGCGTGGCGTCCTCGCCCAGGCTCCCGCGCGACAGCAGCACGCACCGCGACGCCCCCGTGCCCCGGCCGACGCGGCCGCGCAGCTGGTGGAGCTGCGCCAGCCCGAACCGGTCGGCATCGTGGACCACCATCACCGTCGCAGCCGGGACGTCCACGCCCACCTCGATCACCGTGGTCGCGACCAGCACGTCGAGCTCGCCCTGCGTGAACGCCCGCATCACGCGATCGCGCGCGGCGCTGTCGAGCCGCCCGTGGACCAGCCCGACGCGCGCCCCGGGCAGCGCCGTGCCGACCGCGTCCGCGGTGGTGGTCGCGTCCGCCCACGGGCGTTCGTCGTCGGCGCGCTCCGCCGCGGGCGTGGGCTCGACCTTGGGGCACACGACGTACGCACGCTCGCCGACCGCGATCCGCTCGGCGATCAGCTGGTACGCCGCCGAGGTCCCGCGCGCGCCGGTGCCATGGGTGGTGACGATCGGCGTTCGCCCTGGCGGCAGCTCGTCGATCACCGACGCATCGAGGTCGCCGAACGCGGTGAGCGCGAGGGTGCGCGGGATCGGCGTCGCCGTCATCACCAGCAGGTCGGCGTGCAGCGTCGTCCGAGGCCTGTCGCGCAGCTTCGCCGCTGCGCGACGCCGAAGCGATGCTGCTCGTCGATCACCACCAGCCCGAGCGCCGAGAACCCGACGTCCTCGCCGAGCAGCGCGTGGGTGCCGATCACGACGTCGATCGCGCCGGTGGCCAGGAGCCCGAGCAGCGCGCTGCGCGCGGCCCGCGGGGTCGACGCGGTGAGCAGCTCCACGCGCAGGCCGCAGCGGGCGCTCCACGGCCGCCAGGTCTCGGCATGCTGCTCGGCGAGCAGCTCGGTCGGCGCCATCAATGCAGCCTGCCGGCCCGCGCGCGCCACCTGTAGCGCAGCGGCGAACGCGACCGCGGTCTTGCCCGCACCGACGTCGCCCTGCAGCAGCCGGTTGGTCGGGACCGGGCGCGCGAGGTCGGCCCCGAGCTCGGCGATCACGCGGCGCTGCGCGCCCGTCAACGCGAACGGCAGCGCAGCTGCGATCGCGGCGGCGAGCCCGGGCGTCGGCGCGCACGGCACCGCGGCATCCTGCCGGCGCTCGCGGCGGCGCAGGGTGATCGCGACGCCAAGCGCGAACAGCTCACCGAACGCGAGCCGACGCTGCCAGCGGCTGTCGCCGCGGTTCATCGCAGCCAGCTCGTCGCTGCTGATGTCCGGCGGCGGCCCGTGCAGCTGGGTCAGCGTCGCCACCAGCCCGGGCAGCCCGGCCGCGCGCTCGACGCTGGCCGGCACCCCGTCGTCGGCGTACGCGCCGACCCGCGCACACGCGGCGAGACACGCGGCCCGCAGCCGCGACGCCGGGACGCCCGGCACGTCCGGGTAGCGCGCGATCACCGACGGCGTCACCGCCCCCGACGCGCCCGACGCGCCCGACGTACCCTCGATCTCGATGCCGAGGATGTCGGGGTTGGCGAGCTCGATCCGGCCGCCGCGCCTCCGGATCACGCCCGATAGCGCGACCGTCGCCCCCGGCGGCATCCGCCTGTCGATGCCGGCGAACACGTTGAACCAGCGCGCGAGCGCGCTCGCCGGCGCCGACGGCGGGACCCCGACGAGCCGGACCTCGGCCCACCGGCGGCCGCGCGCGACCACCATGCGCGCGCTCGCGACCCTCGCCAGCAGCGTGGCGCGCTCACCCTCGGGGACGCGCGCGACCACATCGGCGAGGCAGCGCGCTTCGCGCACGTCGTCGTAGCGCCGCGGCACCATCCACAGCAGATCCTCGACGGTGCGCAGGCCGCGCTCGGCGAGGCGCTCGGCGAGCGACGGGCCGATGCCCGGCAGGCTGTGCGTCGACGCGGCCAGCGGATCCGGAGGCGCGTCCTCGGGGGAGGCAGCCGGCGCGCCGGCCGGGGGACGGGTGCGCTGCGTGCGCGAGGGCTTCGCGCGGTCGGCCACCGAGGGTGACAGCGTCAGCACCAGCGGCGGCGGTGGGGGCACGGCCGGGAGCGCGATCGGCGGTGGCGGGACGTCCGCGGGCGGGAGGGCGCGGCGACGTGGAGATCGGCGCGGGGTCGGGGTCGCGGTCGCGGTCGCGGCAGCGGTCGCGGTGACGGCAGCGGCAGCGGTCGCGGTGACGGCAGCGGCTGCGGTCGCGGTGACGGCAGCGGCTGCGGTCGCGGTGACGGCAGCGGCTGCGGTCGCGGCAGCGGTGACGGCAGCGGTCGCGGTGACGGCAGCGGCAGTCGCTGGCAGCGGCGCGCGCGGCACCGACTGGCTGCGCAGCCCGGGCGCCGCGGCGCGAGACACCGGCGCCGGCGCAGGGCGCCGTGGCCCTGCCATGCCCTAGTCCGTGCGGTAGGTGAACCGCAGCTCGTAGTCGCAGAGGTGGAACACGTCGCCCTCGTCGATGCGCTTGTTGTCGATGCGCATGCCCTTGTAGTCGATGCCGTTCGTCGACCCGAGGTCCTTGATGTAGAACGTCCCGTTGCGGCGGATCACGGCGGCGTGCTTGCGCGAGATGTTGCCGTCCTTGATCGGCAGATCCGACGTCTTGCTGCCGCGGCCGATGATGAACTGGTCCTTCGTCACCGGGTACCGTTGCCCGTTGTAGACCAGGAACAGCGTCGGGCCGGCGCCACCGTTCATCGGCGGCATCGGGGCGGGGCCGGCCGGTGAGCTGGCCGGAGCGGGCCGTGAGGCCATGCCGCCGCCGCTGCTCGGCGCGGGCTGGACGTAGCCCGGCGTCGCCGGCTGGGCGCGCGTGGAGCGACCGACGGCAGGCGCCGGCGGCGGCGGCTGCGGCTGCGGCTGCGCGCCACCTTGCGGGCGCGACGGCTGCGGCCGCGGTTCGTACGAGCCGGGGCCGTTGCCGCTCGGAGCGGGCTGGCCGCTGGTGTTTCCGGGCATGCCCGGACCGCCCGGCGACTGGTAGTTCTTCGATCGCGCGTAATACCGCATCGCCTCGTTGACGAGGTAGTCGAGGGAGCAGTCGAAGTCGTTCGCCATCTGCTCGAACGTCTCCCAGAGGACGTCCCGGCAGTAGAAGTGGCGCATCGTCTTCTTACTCTGGTCCATGCGCGAAATGACTCCCTAGAATCGCGATCAGCCCGGGCCCCGCCCCACACCCGACAGCCGTATCGCCCTGCGACCTCGCTGGCGCTGACAATACTACATCTCCCACAGGATCGCGACGGGTGGCACGGATTTGGGAGCTACTTGGCGGCGCCGAGTGCAGCCGCCAGCTCCTTCGCACGCTCGCCGAGGGTCGGATCGGCCTTGCGGTCCTTGGTCTCCTTGGCGCTCTGATCGCCCCAGAACCCGGTCAGGCGGTCCCGGCGGCCAGCGAGGGCGGCGATCCGCGGCGCATCCTCGGCGGACTCCATCGCGGCGAGGGACTCGGCCGCCACCCACTTCGAGATCGTGCCGGGATCGTCGAGCAGCGCGCGCACCTGCTCGAGTACATGGGCCCGCGGGGTCAGCTTCGCGATCTGGCCGGTGATCGCCCCGGCCACCGCCTCCTGCGCGTAGGGAGCGTCGGCCGGAAGCGCCTTGACGACCGGGCCGATCGCCGCCGGCCCGCCACACTTGAGGGCGGCGTAGGCGACGGCGTAGCGGAAGTTCTTCTCGGGGTGCGGGAACGGGATCAGGTCGACCAGCGGCGCGATGCACGCCGGCGCTCCGACGACGCGCAGCAGCTCGATCGCGTCGTTGCCGGCGCGGCCGATCATCCGGTCGTCCTTGGCGATCGCGACCAGGTCCGGGACGGTCGCGGCGAGCGCGGCCGGATCGGCGAGTTCGAACAGGCCCTGCGGGTCGACGTACGCCGTGCGCAGCGCGTTGATCGCGCGCTTGGCGAGCGTCGGGTCACCACGATCCATGCGCGCAAGGTCCAGCACGTACTTGACCGCCTCGGGGTTGCCCGAGGCCGCGAGCCCGAGCAGAAGCTCGTCGCCGATGCGCAGCTTGGCCATGCCCTGCCCGGGGGCGGCGATCACGCCGTTGAGCACCGCGATCAGCTTCTTACCGCCCGCGGGCCCCACCATCCGCATCGCCGCGGCGCCGAGCGTCGAGCCGACCTTGGCGCGGCCCTCGTACGACAGCACGCCATACCAGTCGATCAGGTAGGCGTCGATCTGCTGCTTCTGCGCCTCCGTGGCGTGCTTGCGGAGCTGGATCAGCGCGTCCTTGGCGACGGTCTGCGGGGTCGCGGGGAGCGCGTCCTCGCGCTCGATGCGCGCCAGCTCCCACAGCCGGGGCGCCAGCTTGTCGATCACCTGGGCCTTGCGCGCCGGCGACATCCTCTCGAACGCGGCCCGGACGTCGGGGTCCTTGCCCATGCGCACCAGGTTCGAGGCCGCGTGCGCCGACAGATCGGCGTCCAGGCCCTCGTCGGTGAGCGCCTTCTTGAGCTTGCCGTGCCCCTGTCTCCGTGCGGGTCCATTTGTCGATCGTCCCGTGATCGGTCTTCTCGCACCCGGCCCCGAGGCCGAGCGTGATCAGGCCGAGTGTGAACTGGATGAGCAACAGCGCGCGCGCGAGCATGCGCGGAGCTTACTCCCGGCGTCCGCGTTTCGCGCGCCGTGGTGGTACGTTCGCGCGCGATGACCGCCTGGCGTTCTCGCCCGCTGCTCGCCCTGGCGCTGTTCGCCAGCGCGAGCGTCGCCGCGCCGCCAGCCACGGCCTCCCCGCGCTCGGACCCGACGACCGGCCGCACCGTGTTCACCGGAGCGACCGTCGCCCACCCCACCTCGATCACGCTCAACCCGGCGGCCCTCGGCCGCGACGACAAGAGCGCCACCACCATCTACGTGGCGCTGACGTCGGTGCTCCAGCAACTCGACCTCCAGCGCCGCGAGCACGACCTCGCGACCGGCACGCTCGTCGACGGGGCCCGCATCGACGATACCCAGGTCCTGCCCGGTGGGCAGCTCGCCGTCGTCTGGCATACGAGCCCGCGGCTGACGCTGGGGTTCGAGGCGCGGCTCCCCGTGCCCGAGATGTACGCCGACGGGCACGACGAGCTGCGCTACCACGTGCGCGGCGGTGGGACCCGGGACTACGTGGCGAGCGCGGCGGTGGCGCTGCGCCTGAGCGGCCGGGTGTTCGTGGGCGCGAGCGTGTCGCACGCCAACACGTTCCTGACGCTCCGCTACGCCCGCGACACCGCGCTGGAGGCGGGCTCCGCCGGCCTCGCCAGCGACTGCGGGGGCAGCCCGTGCGGTCTCGGCAACGCTCTCGCCACCGAGCTGTACGACCTCGACGTCCGGTCGGCGTGGATCTCGACATCGAACTTGCGGGTCAACGTCGGCACCGTGGTCCGGGTGATGAAGGGCGTGTGGGTCGGCGTCGGGTACCACACCCCGCCGGGCCTCGGCATCCAGACCTCGCTCGACGGGACGGTGGCGGTTCGCCGCGCCCCGCGCGATGGCGGCGACCTGCTCGAGGGTGGCTCGACGGTCAACCTGTCCCTGCCCGCGAGCATCGACGCCGAGATCCGGGCTGCCCTGCCCGGCAGCCTCGAGCTCGCCCTCGGCGGGCGGTGGGAGGATCTGTCCCGCAACCGCGCGTACGACGTGCGCGTCTACAACAGCCGGTTCCGCGCTGCCGGCATCCCGGAGTGGCAGGCCCGGCCGCGCGGGTTCGACGACGCGTTCGCGATGTGGGCCGGCGTCGAGCAGGTCGGGCTCGGCGACGACCAGCCGTGGGGGTTCGGCGCCCGGATCGGGTTCGAGACCGCGTCGGTGACCACGGCGCGGACGTCCCCGATGGCCATCGGCCCGACCTCGGTCACCCTCGATCTCGGCGCGCAGCTACGCCTGCGGCAATGGACGCTCCAGCTGTCGTACGGCGTCCGCTACCTGCCGGACGTCAACGTGGAGAGCAGCGCCTACGACCCGCAGGATCGGATCGACTGCCTCGACGGCGGGCTCGACTACACGACGCCGGCGTGCGCCGCGGTGCGCGGCGGGTACGCGATCTCGACCGCCGCCGGTGACTACCGACAGCTCGAGCACGCGCTCCGGCTCGGTTTCCAGTATGCATTCCCCTGACATGCCCGCATCCGAGGAGACCGCCGTGATCGCCACCGCGCCCGCCGCGATCACCGTGTTCGGGGCCACGGGCCTGGTCGGTCGCCGGGTGTGTGCGGCCCTCGCCGCCGCCGGAGCCCCGTTCGAGATCGCGGGCCGCTCCGAGGCGGATCTCGGGGAGCTCGCCGCCGCGCTACCCGGCGCGCCCCACCGCCACGTCGCCGACGTGCGCGACCCCGCGTCGCTCGCGCGGGCGTTCGCGGGCGCGCGCGTGATCGTCAACGCCGCCGCGCCGCTGAGCTCGTGCGCCGAGGCCGTCCTCGAGGCCGCGCTGATCGCGGGCGCCCATTACGTCGACATCGGCGGCGAGCAGGCCACCCTTCACCAGCTCCACGAACGCCACGAGTCCACCGCCCGGCGCGCCGGCCTGGTCGCCCTGCCGGGCGCCGGCCTCGACTGCGTGATCGGCGATCTCGCCACCGCGTGGGCGGCCCATCACCTCGCCGGCGTCGCCGATCCGGGCCCCGCCGTCCGCACCGAACCGGCGCCGCGGATCGCCGAGGATCGCCCACTCGACGAGATCACGGTGACGTACCTGTTCGACGACCTCGTGATGTCGGCGGGCAGCCAGCGCGCACTGTTCGACGGAGCGTTCACGCGCCCCCTGGTGTGGCACCGCGATCGCTGGGAGGCCGGCCGCGCTGGCGAGCACCGCCGCGTCAACGGCGGCCCGGCCATCGGCGGCGAGCGCGACGCGATCGCCCACGCTGGCGGCGACGTCGTCACCATCCCCCGCCACGTCGCCGCGGATGTGGTGGCCACGTACGTGTCGACGACCCGCCGCACCGGCGCCACCCGCGCCCTCGGCCTGCTCGCGCGGGCGCTGCCGCTGGTCCCGCGCACCGTCAGCGGGCTCCTCGCGCCCTATGCCGAGCCGGGCGCCGATTACGGCCGCACGCAGTTCGCGGTGGTCGCGCAGGTCCGCCGCGGGTTCGCCGCCGCGCAGGTCGTGGTGCGCGGACGGGACGTCTATCGCACCACCGCCGAGATCACGGCGTGGTGCGCGCACGCCCTCGCCTCGCGCCCCGCCGGTGCGAGCGGCATGCGCGCGCCCGGTGAGCTGTTCCGCGCCGAGCCCGCTCTCCGCGATCTCGCCCGCCGCGCGCAGCTCGTCATCGAGCCGAGCTTCGGCTGAGCGACGGCTGCGCGACGGCTGACGTGCGGTGCCTGTCCGGCCTCCCGTTGCATGGTATCAAGGGCGCATGACGTGGCAGCTCGAGGCCGAGGCCCCCGCAGGTCGAGGTACCACCGCCCGCCGGTACCGGCTGGCCAATGGCCTGGGCCTGATCACGGTGGTCGATCACCGCGCGCCCATCGTCGCGCTGCAGACCTGGTTCCGCGTCGGTTCGCGCCACGAGCGCCCGGGCGCGACCGGCATGGCGCACCTGTTCGAGCACCTGATGTTCGGGCAGACCGAGCAGCTCCCCCCGGGGGAGTTCGATCGGCTGGTCGAGCGCACCGGCGGCGAGTCCAACGCCGCGACCTGGGTGGACTGGACCTACTACCGCCTCAGCCTGCCCGCGCGCGACCTGCCGCTCGGCGTCCGTCTCGAGGCCGAGCGCATGCAGCACCTCGTGCTCGAGACCGGCCCCGTCGAGTCCGAGCGCGACGTCGTCACCAACGAGCGCCGCGAGCGCGTCGAGGACGACGTCGACGGCTGGCTCGACGAGCAGCTGATGGCGTACGCGTTCACGACGCACCCGTACCGGTGGCCGACGATCGGCTGGATGGAGGATATCCGCGCGCTGTCCCTCCCCGACATCCGCGCGTTCTACCGGACCTGGTACGCGCCCAACAACGCGACCATCGTGTGCATCGGCGACTTCGAGGAGCCCGCCCTGCTCGCTCTGATCGCGAGCCACTACGGCGCCATCCCGCCCGCGGTGCTGCCCACCGTGACCCGTGCCGTCGAGCCCGAACAGACCCGCGAGCGCGTGCTGCGCGCCCCCAAGCCGATCGCCACCGACCGGCTGCTGGTCGGCTACAAGGCGCCCGGCCAGGACGAGCCCGACTGGGCGGTCCTCGAGATCGTGTCCACGCTGCTCGCGGGCTGCCCGTCGGCGCGGCTGTACCGCCGGCTCGTGATCGAGTGCGAGATGGCGTCGAGCGTCGACGCCCAGCTCACGCCGTTCGCCGATCCGTCGCTGCTGCGGCTGTCGGTCACCGCCGCGCGCGGGCACACCGCCGACGACATCCTCGCCGTGATCGACGAGGAGCTGCACCTGATGGCCACCACGCCCCCGAGCGCCGCCGAGGTCGAGAAGGCCAAGGCGATCGCCGAGACCGACTTCTGGACCTCCCTCGTCGACATCGACGGCAAGGCCGAGGCGCTCGGCCACTACGAGATCGCGCTCGGGGACTTTCGCAAGGTCAACACGATCGCCGAGCGTCTGGCGCAGGTGACCGCCGACGACGTCGCCCGCGTGGTGCGGGCGTACCTGGTGCCCGAGCGCCGCACCATCGTGATCGCCGAGCCCGAGGCCGGCACCGAGGGTGATGACGGCGACGGCGACGGCGACGGCGATGCGGACGACGGCGACGCGGCCGAGGCGAGCGCGTGAGCGACCCGACCGCCCCCACGGTGATCATCGAGGCGTCGCCCGACACGCCGCTCGTGTGGTTCGACATCGCGATCCGCGGCGGCGCCGCCATGGATCCGGTCGGCACCGAGGGCCTGCACCGCCACGCCTCCCTGCTCGCGCGCCGCGGTGCCGGCGGGCGCGAGCGCGCCGAGCTCGACGAGATCCTCGACAGCCTGGGCGCCGCGCTCGACGTCGGCGTGTCGCGCGATGCGATCTCGGTGTCGGGCCTCGCGCTGTCGCGGCACCTCGACGCGGTGGTCGACCTGGCCGCCGACGTGCTCGCCTCGCCGCGGTTCGACGACAGCGAGCATGCGCGCCTGCTCCGCGAGACCCCGCAGGTCCTCGACGAGGTCCGCGACGACGATGGCGCGCTCGCCACGCGCTGGTTCGACTGGTTGTGCTGCCCGGGCCACGCCTACGGCCGCACCGCGCTCGGCACCGAGGCTTCGCTCGGCAAGATCGATCGCGCGAGCGCTGCCTCCCTGTGGCGCCGCGAGGTCGTGACTGGCAACCTCGTGATCGGCTTCGCCGGCGACGTCGACGAGGCGACCGGCGCCCGCCTGGTCGAGCGGCTGACCGAGCGCCTCCCGCGCGCCGGGCGGCCGGTGACGGAGGCCCTCCGCGCCCCCCCGCTCACCCCGGGTCGCCGGGTCGCGCTCGTCGACAAGACCGATCGCACGCAGGCACAGCTCCGCATGGGGCACCTGTCGGCGCGCTACGGCGAAGCAGATACCGCCGCGCTCGCGGTCGCCGAGGCGGTGTTCGGCGGGATGTTCTCCTCGCGCCTGATGCAGGAGATCCGGGTCAAGCGCGGCTGGAGCTACGGCGCCGGATGCGCGCTCCGGCGGTCGCGGCTGCCGCACTGGTTCGAGATCTGGATGGCCGCCGGCATCGATGTCGCGGCGCCCGCGGTGGCGCTCACGCTCGAGCTGTTCGCCGACTACGCTGCGAACGGCCCGACCGACGACGAGGTCGACTTCGCGCGCAGCTACCTGATCGGCGCGATGCCGTTCCACGTGGCGACGGCGCGCCAGCGCATGCAGCTCGCCGTCCGCGATGCGGTGTTCGATCTGCCAGGCGGGTACACCGCCCAGCTCCCGGTCGCGCTCGCCGACCTGTCGGCGGGAGACGTGCGCGCCGCCTGCACCCGGCACCTGCGCCCCGACGACCTCGTCGTGGTGGCCGTGACCACCGCCGCGCAGGCCGAGAAGCCGCTCGCGGACGCAGGGCTCGGCGCGCTCACCGTCGTCGATCACGACGACTACTAGGGCGTCGACCCGCAGGCCTGGTCGATGTCCACGCGGCACGCGGCGTCGAGCACGCGCTGGTCGCCGCCCGGCGTGCGGGACGCGCGCGTGGACCTGGCGGCCGCGGATCCCCCGTGGCGCGTCCGTCGACACGCCCGGCGTTGCCAACCTCAACACGGGCGATCATCGCGGCCGCCAGGCCCGCGGAACCACACGCGAAGCCGCCGCGCCGGGAGGGCATGGAACCTGCTTCGAGGGAGGCCATGCGCGCCCCCCTCTCGCTCGCCGTGTTCGCCCTGGCGGCCTGTGGACCGGACGCGAGCACCGCGGGGGATGCCGGCGTGGACGACCGGACCTGCCTCGAGCCCGCGGCCGACCGCACCGGCACCGCCGCGCTGTCCGACGCCCTGGGCACCGCCGCCGTCGCGATCACCGACGTGGCGACCTGCCGCCGCGGCTACAGCCTGACCTCGACGGCGGTCCGCCGCGACGACGTGCCCGGCAGCCCCCGCTATGTCGAGGAGCGGCCTGGCGCGCCCACCTTGCGCAGCGGCCACGACCTGTTCGACGCGCTGTACGCGATGGCCCTCGAGGAGGTCCGCGAGAACGCCGTGGACGAGATCAGCGATGGCGCGTTCGCCGCGGGCTCGCCGATCGCGTGTCCCGCGGGCGGGTGCTTCGAGACCGGCCGCAAGTGGACCTACGTGTGGACGCGCGACACCTCGTACGCCGTCGACCTTGGCCTCGCCGCCCTCGACCCGATCCGCGCGAGGAACTCCCTCGAGTTCAAGCTGTCCGCGCCGCGGACCGGCGGCGCCGAGCAGATCATCCAGGACACCGGCACCGGCGGCAGCTATCCGGTGTCGAGCGACCGCGTGGTGTGGGCCCTCGGCGCGGCCGCGGTGCTCCCCCAGCTGGACACCACCGAGCGCGCCGCGTTCGCCGCGCGCACCTACGCGGCGGTGCGGGCGACCATCGAGCACGACCGCGGCGTGGTCCACGACGCCGCCGACGGCCTGTACCTCGGCGAGCAGTCGTTCCTCGACTGGCGAGAGCAGAGCTACCCGGCGTGGACGCGCGACGACGTCGCGCCGATCGCGTCGTCCAAGGCGCTGTCGACCAACCTGCTCCACCTGCGCGCGATCGAACTCGCGGCCACCCTCGCCGATGAGCTCGGCGAGGCGGCCGACGCCGCGCGCTACACCGGGTGGGCCACCGAGCTCCGGGACCGGATCCGCACCCGGTTCTGGCTCGAGGACGCCGGGCTGTATGCGACGTTCGCGACCACGTTCCTCGATCCCGCGCCCGCACGGCAGTTCGATCTGCTCGGCAGCGCTCTCGCGGTGCTCGGAGGTGTGGCGTCCCCGGCGCAGGCCGCCCGGATCCTCGCCGCGTATCCGCATGTCGGGCCCGGCGCTGCGCCGGTGATCTTCCCGCAGCAGCAGCTGACGGCGATCTATCACAACCGCGCGGAGTGGCCGTTCGTCACCGCGTACTGGCTGCGGGCCGCGGCCGCGGTCGATCACCCGGCCGTCGCCGACCGGGCGGTGCGCTCGCTGATGCGCGCGGCGGCGCTCAACCTGACGAACCTGGAGAACCTCGAGATCGCGACCGGGGCCCCGTGGGTCGACGACGGCGCGTACTCGGGGCCGGTCGTCAACTCGCAGCGCCAGCTGTGGTCGGTCGCCGGCTACGTCTCGATGGTCCACCACACGCTGTTCGGGCTCGCCTGGCAGACCGACGGCCTGCACGTGACGCCGTACGTCACCACCGCGATGCGCGCGGGGATGTTCGCGGGCACCGACACGCTCGCGCTCAACGACGTGCCGTGGCGCGCCGCCCGCCTCACGATCGCCCTGCACCTTCCGCCGACCGGGGGCCCTGCCGGCAGCTACGAGGTCGCCGAGGTCCGCCTCGATGGCGCCGTGGTCACCGGCCCGATCGCGTACGACCGGGTCGGTCCGGCGAGTCGGATCGACGTCACGCTGGCCGCGCCGACCGTCGCCCACGCGCCGACGCTCACCGAGGTCGACGCGACCCGCTGGCAGGACCTGTTCGGCCCGCGGGTGCCCACGGTCACCGGCGTTCGCCGCGCGGGCAGCGCGATCGCCCTCGATCTCGACGCCGGGGGCGAGGACACCCAGGCCATCCGGTACGCGATCTACCGCGACGGCACGCGGATCACCGCGGCGCTCGCCGGCACGCAGGCCTCGTTCACGGATCCGGGCGCGAACGCGGACGGCACCGCCTGCTACGCCGTCGAGACCTGCTTCACCACCAGCGGGACCTGCTCGCAGCGGTCGCGGCCGGTGTGCTGGTGGGGCGATGGCGGCGCGCGGATCACGTCGGTCGGCGCGTCGACGTTCGTCGCCACCGGCGGCGTGGCCTCGAACGACCACGGGCGGTTCCACGTCGGCAGCTGGGGCGACCCCGGGCACCAGCTCGTGATCCCGTCGGTGACCGCGGCGCGCACCGGGCCGCACCTGCTCCAGCTCGTGTACGGCAACGGCGCCGGGCCGATCAACACGGGCATCACGTGCGCGGTCAAGCGCGTGGTCGTCACCGACCTGACGACCAGCCAGGACATCGCATCAGGCGTCCTCGCCATGCCCCAGCTCGCGACCTGGGACCGCTGGGCCGACAGCACGCTCCTGTCCGTCGACCTGATCGGCGGGCGCAGCTACCGGATCACGATCAAGGGCGACCGCGGCTCGATCAACATGTCCGCGTTCACGCACTTCATCCACTTCGGCGGTACCGGTGGAGCGTCCGGCGAGTTCAACCGCGTCAACATCGCCGAGCTCAAGCTGCTGTCCCGATGAGTCCCGTCCGCCACACCCGCGGCGCGCCGCGCGCGGTCGCGCTCGCCACCGTGACCGCCGTGCTCGGGGCCTGCAGCGGCCCGGCGGTGCCGGAGGTCGCGATCCTGCTCGCCCTGCGCGCGGGTGCACCGGCGGAGACGCGGGTGTTCCGCGCCGAGGCCGCGCGCGTGGGCGTGGACGCGCTCGGCTACACCGCCGCCGACGCCGACGCCCAGGCCGCGCAGGTCGAGCGCGCGCTCGCGGCCGGCACGAAGGTGCTCGTGATCGAGCCGGTGGACGCCGATGCGAGCGCGGCGCTCGTCGAGCGTGCCCACGATCGCGGCGCCCAGGTGATCGCCTACGATCGCGTGATCCCGTCCGACGCACTCGACGTGCTGGTCGCTCACGACAGCTACCGCGCGGGCGTGCTGCAGGCGGAGGCCGCGCTCGAGGCCACCCACAGCGCCGGGCGGTTCGTGCTGCTGGCGGGCCCGACGCCAGTGCGTGATCAGGCAGAGGCCGCGGAGGCCGCGCGCGGCCACGAGCACACCCTCGCGCCGTACGTGGCGCGCGGCGCCGTCGAGATCGTGCTGCGCCGCCACCCCGCGAGCAAGGGCGACGCCCAGCGCACGATCGAGGAGGCCCTCGCGCGCGGTCGCGTCGACGCGGTGCTGGCGACCAGCCCCGCCCTCGCCCTCGCCGCCGCGGAGGCGCTCGAGCGGCGCGGCCTGACGGGCGTGTTCATCGCGAGCATCGGCGCCGCACCCACGAACCTCGATCGCGTGTGCCAGCATCGCCTCGCGGTGGACGTGCGGCTCGATCGCGGCGCGCTGGCACGCACCGCCGCGGACACCGCCCGCGCGCTCCTGCAGGGCGAGGACGTGGCGCGCACCGCGGGCGTGATCAAGCTGCGCGGCCGGTACGTCCCGGCGGTGTCGGTGCCGGTCGAGCTCGTCACCGGCGCAAATCTGTGGAGCCTCGTGGTCGACAGCGGCCTGCTCGCGCCGCACGGCTGCCGGCGTGCGCAGCGCGAGCTCGGCGGATGACCGCCGGCGATCGGGCCCTCGGGGCTCCGCCCCCGACCCACGCGACGGTGGATCACTCCGGGGCGACGTCGGACTCGGCGGGCGCCACCTCGTCGGTGTTCGGGCGCGCCACGATCTCGACGAACGTCACGTGCCCGGGGGCGGCCTTGCGCTCCTCGGCGGACATCAGCGCGACCTCGAGCTGGCCCAGGCGCTCGACCTCGGACAGCGCGTTGAAGCCGCCGATGAACTGGCCGCGCAGGTACACGTACGGGACCGTGTTCTGCTTGGTCTCGAGCGCGAGCCCGAGCGCCTTCGACTCGTGCTCGGGCTCCTCGAGGTCGACGAAGTCGTAGTCGACCTTGTGGCGCTCGAGCAGCGTGATCGCGCGCCCGCTCCACGGGCAGCTCTTCTTGCCGAAGATCTGCGCCTTGATGCCCTCGTCGCCGAAGCCCTGCTCCGCGGTCTTCTTGGTCGGCACGCCGACCGCCGCGACCGCCGCCACGCGCTCGGCCTTGCGCTCCGCCTTGGCGGTGATCTCGGCGTGCGAGACGTAGCTCTTGCCGAGCAGCCGGGCCACGGTCTTGCGCGCCTTGACGTAGCGCGGGTCGGTCACGACCCGCTCCTGCACGAAGTCGCGGATCTCGCCGCCGATCTCGTCCGCGCGGTTGAGCGCGTGGAGGACCTTTTCGGTGGCCTGCAGGGACAGCTTCTTTGCGGTGCTCTGGGTGTCGGACATGGGCATCGTCTCCTGGTCGTGTGGTCCGGTGCCGATCAGGCGCCGAACACCTTCTTCTTGAGCTCGCCGGTCGAGATCAGGTTGGACAGCTCGGCGCGACCGCCGACGACTTCGCCCGCGATGAACACGACGGGCAGCCGGTGGCCGTTGCTGTCGCGGCGGATCGCGTACTGCGCCGCCGGGTCTTCCTGGATGTTGGACAGCTTGTACGGGACCTTCTCGGCGTCGAGCATGTCGGTGAGCTTGGTCGCGTCGCGGCGGGTCTTGTCCATGTGATAGACGATCACCGGCGCGACGTCGGCCGCGGCCGCCGGCTGCGACGCGGTGGTCACGGTGGCGCCCTTGCTCGTGAACGCGCGCCGATCCTCGAGCTCGTACGCGTCCGCGAGCGGGCGCCCGAGCACCTCGTTCGCCGCGCGCACGAGCCCGCCGACCCGGCCGGGGAGCCGGTCGATCAATCCAAACGCCTTCGAGCGCACGCCATCGAGTCGATTCCGCACGGTCAGGTCCTTACCACGGTCGAGCACATCGGGGGCCGAAACGAGCACCGCCCGCGAACACGAGGCTCGCGGGCGGTGCGTCGCAGCATCAGCTAGTTGACGACGCGCAGGCTCGTGCGACCGGCCGGCACCGGCGGACGGCCCGTGTCCTCCGTGGGGTCGATCTCGGGCGCCACCGAGACGACGCTGTTCTTGCGGTTGGTCCGCGCGGCGGCGTTCTTGGCGATCTGGAGGAGCTTGACGTGGGCCTCCTCGTTCTCCTTGGTGGCCTTGCCCGTCAGCGCGTTGACGACCCTGGACTTGAGGAACGCGAGGCGGTTCTTCCGCGCGCCCACCTCGTACACGAGGTCGGCCGTGGTGCAGCCAGCCTTGTGCGGGCTGCGGTGGAACGCCGAGTTCATCTCGGGGTGCTTCGCCAGGTAGGCGCGGACCTCGTCCATGGACATGCCGACGTCCGCGAGGGCCTTGTCGGTCTCCTTCTGGGCGAGCTGCTTGGCCTTGAACAGCTGCATCTGCACGCGGCTGTAGACGTTGACGGCGCCGTCGCCGTTGGTCTCGATCGGCAGGAAGATGCCCTGCGGATACAGCTCGGTGATGAACGACTGGATGCCGTCCGACACCGACGAGCTCGGCATGCACCCGAACGGCTTGACCGAGAGGGTCATGTTGACCTTCGAGTACGCGACGTTCTGGATCAGCTTGCCGACCTCCATGTGGCCCTCGCCGCCACGGAGCTGGTTGTCGTAGAACGAGTGGCTGATGTCCGCGATCTTGTCCATGTCGGGGAGGTGGAAGTCGTACAGGCCGATCGCGTGCGCGAACGTCTGGAACAGGCCGCGCAGGACCTGCTCACCCGCCCACAGCGACGCCTTGCGCTTGCGCACGTCGACGCCCCGGAGGCTGAACTTGCTGCCGCCCGCGCCCTTGTCGGCGTCGGTGCCGCGCAGCTTGGCGCGGGCCTCGGTGTCGTAGCGCCCCTGCCAGAGCATGTAGAGCAGCCAGGAGGTGACGATCTGGATGTCGGGCTCGGCGCCCTCCTGCTCGAGGAACCGCTGGAGGCCGTAGTTGCCGTCGCCCTCGGTGGTCATCGCCCAGAACTCGCCGATGATGCCGACGCGCGGCTTCGGGCGGGTGCGGTCGACCTTGACCGCGCCCATGGTCTTGCGGACCTTGTAGAGCGCGACCGGCAGCGAGGTGTTGTTCTCGAGCGCCTGCGAGATGAGGTGCTTGCTCTGCTCGATGGCGCGGTCGGCCGCGCCGGCCTCGACCTCGTACGGGCGGATGCGGTAGCCGAGCGCGTTGAGGCTGTCGCCGATCAGCACGCCGCGGACGACGCCCCAGAAGAACGTGGGGTTCATCTCGAGGCCGACGCCCTCGCCGGTCGCCTGCTTGAGGCCGCCGGTCTGCTGGAACAGCAGCACGCGGAAGCCGTCGAAGCCGGAGTCACGGAGCGCCTTGCGGTACTCGGTGACGTACGTGCCGAACCGGCACGGGCCGCACGCGCCGGCCGTGATGAACACGTGGTTCTTGACGATCTCGTCCTTCGACATGCCGCGCTCGCGCAGGCCGTCGAGGTACTTCACCAGGTTGCCGACCGTGAAGTAGGTCGGGTTGCACTGGCCACGGTTGCCGTACTCGCGGCCGAACTGGAGCGCGTCGTTGTCGGGCACGTCCATCGCGAGGACCTTGTAGCCGATGCCGCGCAGGGCGGCCTGGATGAACAGGTCGTGCGCCATCGTCAGGCCGCTGACGAGGATGGTGGTGTGCGCGCGCTGCTCGCGGGTGAACTCGCGCGGGACATCGTCGAACCAGTGCTTGGCGGTCTCGACGGGCAGGCCGAGGCGCTTGCGCTCCTCGATCTCGAACTGCTTGAGCTGGGACTCGATCGCCTCGAGGGAGGTCGTGTCGAGGCCGGAACCGGTGTTGTCGTTGGTGGTGCTCATGTGGTTATTCCTGAGGAGGCGGCTTACGCAGGGATGACGTTGAGGGAGTGGGCGCGCTTGCCCTTGGGCGACTTGGCCTCGTCGGCGGCGCGCCACGTGGCGACCTGCTCGTCGAGGGACCGGATCTCGCGATCCAGCTTGTCGTCGGTGCGCCCGACGCCAGCCAGCTTGGTCTGCAGGGACTTCATCAGCTCGAACCTCTTCTCGGTCACGGACCGGTCGAGCTGGACCTTCTTGATGCCCTGATCCTCGAGCTTCTCGCGCAGGAGCATCAGGGTGTAGGCGTAGGTCTTGACGCGGATCTTGATCGAGCCGCTCGGCTTGTTCGCGTCGATGTCGTGGAGCGCGGAGTACGCCTTGCCGGCCGAGGCGATGATCGAGTCGATCAGGCCGTAGGTCGGAGCGTCGTGGCCGCACTTGAAGCTCGACAGGTCGATGCACGCCAGGTTCGGGTGGCGGGATGCGTACTTCGCGGCCCACACCTTGTGCACCGAGTTGGTCGAGAAGTTCTCGGGCCACACGTCGGTGATGTCGAGGCCATTCTCGATCACGCCCTTGGCGATGTCCTCGGCGAACAGCCAGTCGAGGGTGGGCTTGTCGCGCGGCAGCGAGCGCTGCGACAGGATCGGGTAGCCGATCGCCTGGAACTCCTCGAGGACCGAGTGGTTCATGCCCGGATCGTTGTGGTACGGGCGGCCGAGCATCACGAGGGCGACGCGGTTCTCGCGGGTGACCTCGTCGAGGATCTCCTTGCCCTTGCGCTGCATCTCGGCGTCGAACGCCTCGACGGCCTTGAACGCCTCCTCGATCGCGTGGTCGCTCTCGTCGGAGGTGAGGCCGAGCAGCGGGCCCCACTCGTTGAACATCTGCTGCTTGCACATCAGCTTCTCGTTGAGCGTCACCGCCGTGTCGAGGTAGCTGATGTTGCGCTCGGCGAAGAAGTCGGTCTCCTTCGTGAACGCCGCGCGGATCACCTTGGGCGTGCCCGAGACGACCGGGCAACTCGCCGTGTCCATCTGGTTCACGATGAACGTGGGGATGTGCGTGATCGCCGGGAAGAAGATGTAGTTGAGCGGCTTCTTCTCGTGGTGCTTGAACAGCAGATTGTGGATGTGCGCCTGGCACACCTTGCTCGGGTAGCAGGGATCGACCGAGCCGTACTTGCAGCCGGCCTGCCACATCTCCTCGCCGGTCTCGTCGCTGAACACCACGTTGCGCGAGTCGATGCCGATGGTCTCGAAGTACGCGCGCCAGAACGGGCCGGTGTTGTAGAGGTTGAGCACGCGCGGGATCCCGATCCGGACCTCCTTGCGCTTCGCCCACACCTCGGCGCTCGCGCGCTGGAACGGCCGCTGGACCGCCTTGTGGCGGACCGCGCCGAGCAGCGTGCGCTTGACGACCACGTCCTCGACGGGCACGCCATGCGCCGGCATCGGCACCGGCTCGTAGAAGCTCTTGAACGCGAGCTTCGCCTCGTAGTCGACGAGGTTCGGGTACTTCTTCATCCGCGACTGACGCTCCTTGTTGAGCTTCTTCAGCGCGTCCATGTTCTCGACGGTGCCCTTCTCGCAGGAGAACCCGGAGATGTAGCGGGCGGTCTTGCCGTCGAGGGTCTTGGTGTCGATGAACGTGCGCGAACAGTTGTTCGGGCAGAAGTTGCAGCGCGTCTCCTCGCTGTTGATCGAGACGTACTCGATGTCGACGGCCTGGTCGAAGCCGACGAACGTCGTGGTGCCGCGGCGGCGAGTCACGCGGAGCGCCTCGAAGGCGGCGCCGATCGCGCCGGCCTCGCCCGTGTGCGGGTGGAGGTAGACCTCCGCATTGGGGACGCGCTTCTCGATGTAGTCGACCTGCGCCTTGAGCGCGGCGAGGTTCTTCTGCGTGCCACCCTGGAGCACGAACACGCGGCCGAGCTCGGCCATGCGCGGGATCTGGACGACGTACTGCCAGATGTTCTTCGGCAGCACGAGCGCGAGGCCGGCGAGCAGCTCCTCCTTGGCGTAGCCCTCCTTCTGGAAGTTCACGCGGTCGGAGTCGAGGAACACGGCGCAGCCGTAGCTGAACTTCGGGGCGAGGCGCGCCTCGAAGGCGACCTCGGCGTACTGCTTGACCGGGATGCCGAACTGGTCGGCCATCGCCTGCAGCAGCATGCCGTTGCCCGCCGAGCACGAGTTGCTCAGGCGGAAGTTCTTCACGTCGCCGTTCTGCATGAACATCACCTTGATGTCCTGCCCGCCGATGTCGCAGATCACGTCGACGTTCGGGAACCAGCGCTTCGCGCTCATCATGTGCGCGACCGTCTCGACGATGTTCGCATCGGCGCCGAGCGAGCGCTCGAGCACGTCACCCGCGTACCCGGTGACGCCGAAGCCGGTGACCTCGAGCGTCGCGCCCTGGTCGGTGGCCCACTGGCGCATCTGGGTGAACATGTCCTTCATGTCCTGGATCGGGTTGCCCTTCGAGAGGGTGTAGACCTTCTTCAGGATGTTCTCGTTCTCGTCGATGAACACGCACTTGGACGAGGTCGATCCGCCGTCGAGGCCGATCACGCCGCGGTAGGCCTTGCCGGCCTCGAGGCGCATGTCCTCGTAGTGCGGCTCCCGGTACTTCTCGGTGAATGCGTCGCGCTGCGACGGCTCCTCGACCAGGCCCGGGCCGGCGCTCTCGCCGAGCTTGGACTTGCGGCCGTGGGCGATGAACTCGTCGAGCGGGTCCAGGCCGCGGTACTTGCCGACCGTCTCGGGCTCGTACAGGCCGAACAGGACCGCGCCGTACGCGGCGTACAGATCCGAGTTCTTCGGGACGAAGATCAGCTCCTCGATGGGCACCGTCTTGTCGTACTCGTAGCCGCGCTCGGCCCACGCCTCGGGGATCCGCAGGCGCCAGCACTCCTGGAGGAACGGCAGGTACGTGTTCGGACCGCCGAGCAGGAGGACCTTGGACTTGAGCGTGTTGCCGCGCGTCAGCACCGCGAGGTTCTGGCTGACGATCGCGTCCGCGAGCGAGTTCATGATCTCGTTGCGCGGGATGCCGCTCTTCACGAGGTTCACGATGTCGGTCTCGGCGAACACGCCGCACTTGGCGGCGACGTGGTGCAGCTTGGTCGGGTCGAACTTGAGGCCCGGGACCTCCTCGCGCGGCATGCCGACCTTGAGCACGCACTTGTCGATGGTGGCGCCGGTACCCGACGCGCACTTGTCGTTCATCGAGGTCTGGGCGGTCTTGTCGCCCGTCTCCTCGTTCTTCTTGAACATGATGATCTTGGCGTCCTGGCCGCCGAGCTCGATCACGCTACCCACGTCGGGGTGGAGCTTCTCGACCGCCATCGTGACGGCGTTGACCTCCTGCACGAACTTGGCGCCCAGCTGCGGCGCGATCGGCGAGCCACCCGAGCCGGTGATGAACACCCGGATCTGGTCGTTCTTGAGGGTCGGGAACGCCGCGTGGATCTCGCGGAGCATCTCCCGCGTCATCTCGGGCTGCCGCGTCTCGTGACGCAGGTACTTCGACCACAGGATCTCCTTGGTGCCCGGATCGACGACGGTCATCTTGACCGTGGTGGAGCCGACATCGATCCCGATCACGACGTTCTGAGGCGCTTGTGCCATGTGTTTCTCCCGACGGCTGACGACTAGACTGACGCGTCATTCTAGGGGTGACTGACGTGACAGTCCAGTCTCAAGTAGTGGCAAGGGCAGATCTCTTCGGTGCGAACGCCCGTACGCAGCGCTTGGTGTTCGCCATTACGAATTCTGCGGAGGCCGCGCACCTGGTTACGCGCTGACCGGCGCGATGCGCGCCGGCTGGCGCCCGCCGGAGAGCCCGGGGCGCGGGGCCGAGGTCGGGTGACGGCGCCGGCGAGCGCGTGCGGGCGAAACACCATAGGATGACGCATGCACGTGCGGGGGCGCTCCGGCGCACGGTCGATCTCGCGCCCCGGCCTGCGCCCCGGCCTGCGCCCCGGCCTGCGCCCCGGCCTGCTCGCGGCGGTGCTGCTCGCGGGCTGCTACGCGCCTTCCCCGGTCACCGGGGCCCCGTGTGGCGCCGGCGACGCGTGCCCGGCCGGGCTTGAGTGCACCGCCGGGACCTGCGATCGCGCCCCGGGGGTCGACGATGGCGGCCCCCTGGACGCTCCGGCGAGCGATGGGGGCTGCCCGCCGATGGCGTGCAGCGGGGAGGAGCTCCTGGTGTGCGATGCGCACGCGATCTGCG
This sequence comes from Kofleriaceae bacterium, assembly GCA_964203225.1. Classification (GTDB taxonomy): domain Bacteria; phylum Myxococcota_A; class Polyangia; order Haliangiales; family Haliangiaceae; genus JABFXX01. Next base: position 38,361 of record CAXNMK010000015.1, on the reverse strand, counting down.
CGTACGGCTGCTCGTCGGTCGGTGTCCCCCACTGCCGGGAGCTGGCCCCGTCCAGCGGGCTGACGCCGGATCTGCTGGTCGACGCGACCGCCGACGTCACCGGGGACCGCTGGGTGTTCGACACCGGCACCGGGCGGATCCGCGGCCCGATGAACACCGACCTGCGCGCCGCCGGCGTCGATCAGGTGATCGGTGGCATCCGCTTCACCATCATCGATGGCGTCGGCGTGTTCAGCGCGCGCAGCTTCCTGCTCGCCACGGCCGACGAGTGGTCGTTCATCGGCGCGAACCCCGCCGGGCTCTACGCACAGACCGAGATCACGATCGCGGGCGCGATCGACATCGGCGCGGTCAACAGCCTCCCGGGCACCGGCGGCCTCGGCGGCTCGACCGCCACCACGGCGAGCGAGTGCCGCGGCAACGCCGGGCGCGCGTTCACGCCGGAGTTCGGCGAGGGTGGGGGCGGAGGCGGCGGCCGCACCGCCGGCGGGGATGGCGGCGCCGCGAACCAGCCGACCCCGACCGGCACCGGCGGCGCGGTGTGCGCGACCCACGCGACCACCACCCCGCTGCGCGGCGGGCCGGGTGGCGGCGCGGGAGCCGCATCGACCGACAATCCGGGCGGCGGCGGCGGCGGCGCGATCGCGCTCGTCGCGATGCTGCAGATCACGGTCAGCGGGCAGATCGCGGCGCCCGGCGGTGGCGGCACCGGTGGGTCGCCGAGCACGACGGCGGGCGGCAGCGCCGGGGCGGCGGCGGCGCCGGGGGCGCGATCTTCGTCGAGGCGCCGGTGGTGACCGTGACCGGCACGCTGACGGCGAACGGCGGCGGCGGCGCCGGGCCGGCGGCGAGCACCGGCGCGCGCGGCAGCGCGCTGGGCAGCACGCCCGCCACCGGCGGGACCTTCGCGGCCTGCCCGGCCGGCCCGGTCAGCGGCGGCGCCGGCGGCACCAGCGTGGCGCCGTTCGCCGGTGGGAGTTGCGTGTTCGACGACGGCGTGACGATCATGGCGCGCGGCGGAGGCGGCGGGGGCGCGGCCGGCAGGATCGAGCTGCGCGCGCGCACCCTCACCTCCGGGGGCGCGACGTTCAGCCCGCCGCCGATCACCTCGCAGCCCTCGTTCGAGTAGCCGCGGAACCAGGCACCAGCACGGCCCCCGCCGCTCGCCGCCATCGCGTGCGGCCTGGGGCCCCGCCTGGTGCGCCGGCGCAGCGGGTTGGTCCTGGGCGACAGGCGAGCCAGGGTCGCCGCGACGAGCGACCGCGAGGAGATCGCGACAGCGAGGAGAGCTTGATCGCGAGCAGCGCCGCGCAGGGCGTGGGGGGGAGCCGCGCGACGTCGGGCGCCTCACCTGCGCGGCCGGGTGATGCGCTCAGCTCAGGCCAGTACGCCGCGCAGACACACCGTCAGCATCTCCGTGACGATCTCGTCGACCGTGTGGGTGCCGTCGGTCCGCACGATCTGCTCGATCACGCCGCGGATCATCCCGAGCAGCGCCGCGGACGCGAGCTCGACGTTGCACTGCCGCGTCAGCCCGATCTCCATGCCGGTCTCGAGCGCGCGCTCGAGCAGGTGGCGGACCTCGGTGAAGAACTGGTCCAGGCGGGCGCTGGCCTCGGCCTCGGGCGTGCTCCCCGCCGACATCAGGATCGTCGCGAGCGCGCGATCGCGGAGGATGTACTCGAACGTGGCGACCACCTGCTCGCGCACCTGGAGCTGGGGCGGCGGCCCGCCGGGGGCGTTGACCTCGATCCGGTGGATCCGGGCGCGCAGCTCGACCATGGCCTGGTCGAGGATCGAATCGAACACCGCCGCCTTCGACTCGAAGTACAGGTAGAACGTGCCGCGGGCGATCTGCGCGCGTTCGATGATCGCGTTGATCGAGGCCCCGTGGTAGCCGAGCTCGGCGAACACGGCCTTCGCGGCCTGGAGGATCTGGCGACGGCGTTCCTGCTTGGCGCGGTCACCGGCGTCGGCGGTCGACACCACGTCAGCCGCCCTTGCGGGACTGGTAGGCGATGATCGCGGCCTCGAGGCCCATGTTGATCCGGCGGTAGGTCAGCCGCGAGGCGACGACGTGGCCGTCCACGCAGTGCCGCAGGATCTCCGCCTCGATGTCCCGCGCGAACGTCGCGCTGTCCGCGTACAGGTTGATCTCGTCGTAGACGCCGTGGGACAGCGACGTGAAGTTCGCCGAGCCGATGTCCGCGAACCGGTGATCGATGACCACGACCTTGCTGTGCACCATGCGCGGCAGCAGCACGATCGTCAGGTTGTCGGGCGCGCCGGTCAGCCGCATCAGCGCGTCACACGTGGCGCGGTTGATGTTGGTGAGTACGTCGGCCTTGTCGGCGGTGACCAGCGTGACCTGCACGCCGCGGTTGGCCGCGCGCGCGAGCGCGGCCGTGAACCGGCGGTCGTTCATGTAGGCCATCTCGACGGTGAGCGACACCTGCGCCGAGTCGATCAGCGCGAGACGGTGGCTCATCATCGGGCAGGTGTTCTTGCGGTGGGCCTCGCGGCTGTGCACCAGGAAGTCGACGCCGCGCGACGGATCGAACTCGTCGTGGCCCGCCATGCGCTCGCGCAGCCGCGTGATGTGCTGCGGCCCGTCGACCTCGACCATCAGATCGAACCAGTCGTGGCGGTGGTTGTCGCCCACGCCCATCGAGCCCAGGACCATCCAGCGCTCGTCGATGATGTAGACCTTGCTGTGGTCGAAGCGCTTGCGCAGGTGCTCGACGGTGATGTTCGGGTGCGTGAGCACGCGGTGGGAGACCGCGTTCGGCCGCTGCTTGAACGAACCCTTCGCCTTGAACACCGCACCGAGGACCCAGGCCTGGATGCCGCGCACGGGGTCGACGCGCTTGTGGAAGAAGCTCTGCTTGGTGCCGCCGGCGTACTCGTAGACGGCGGCGATCCGGTCCTTGTGGATCGTGACCTTGACGCCGCGGTCGGCGGCCGCGAGCACGGCCTCGCCCATCTGGTTGCCGGCCTCGTCATCGCGCCACAGGAACGCCCGGATCTCGACCGAGCGCTCGGCTCCGCGGACCCGCTCGATGATCTGCTGGAACGCGACGTCGCCCGAGCCCAGCACCCGCAGCGTGGCCCCATCGACCGGGCTCGACGCGGTGTCGAAGGCCGCCGGCAGCCCGACCCCGCGCATCTGGTGCTGCACCCGCCGCGCCCGGCGCCGGCCGGCGAACAGGGAGCGGCGGCGAGGACGGGGGGGGGCCATGGGGAGGCTTACCCGTAACGCACCCTGCCCGGCCGGTCAACCATCAGGATTCCTTGAGACCTGGGCGGGCCTGTGGCGCCCTGCCCGGCGGCCCCTGGCGTTGTGTCCTCGCACGGGCCGCGTTGTGGAACGCAACGACGCAGGGCCCATCACCCGGCATCACGCGTACTTGGCGTGGCGTGAGGATTGCTCGGTCAGGACCCCACAAGATGAGCGAGCTCGAGCTGCACGGGATCCGCAAGCAGTACGACGGCGTGTCGCGACCGGTGATTCCGGACCTCGCGCTGACGGTGCCGTCTGGCCAGATGGCGGTGCTCGTCGGGCCGAGCGGCTGCGGCAAGTCCACGACCCTGCGGATGGTGGCCGGGCTCGAGGAGCCGACCGCCGGCACCATCACGATCGGCAAGCGCGACGTGACGAACCTGCCGCCGGCGGAGCGGGACATCGCGATGGTGTTCCAGAGCTACGCGCTGTACCCGCACATGACCGTGTTCGAGAACATGGCGTTCGGGCTGCGGATCAAGCACCTCCCCGAGGCCGAGATCCAGAAGCGCGTCCGCGCCGCCGCCGACAGCCTGGGCCTGACCCCGTACCTCGAGCGCCGCCCCAAGGCCCTGTCGGGCGGGCAGCGGCAGCGCGTGGCGATCGGCCGCGCGGTCGTACGCGCGCCCAAGGTGTTCCTGTTCGACGAGCCGCTGTCGAACCTCGACGCGAAGCTGCGCAGCGACATGCGCAAGGAGATCGCGCGGATCCACCAGGAGTCGAAGACCACGTCGATGTACGTCACGCACGACCAGATCGAGGCGATGACGCTCGCCGACATGATCGTCGTGCTCAAGGACGGCGTGATCCAGCAGATCGGCACGCCGGTCGACATCTACGAGCGGCCGGCGAACCGGTTCGTCGCCGGGTTCTTCGGCACGCCCTCGATGAACTTCCTGACCGCCGACGTGACCGCCACCGGCGAGCGCCAGGCGGCGCGCGGCCCCGGCTTCGAGATCCCCCTCGACCGCACCGCGTGGCGGCCGCCTGCGTTGCGCCCGGCGACCACCGCCGTCGATCGGATCGTGGTCGGCATCCGGCCCGAGCGGCTGTCCCTGGTCGGCGCCGCCGACGACATCGCGCTGACCGGCTCGGTGGCGATGCGCGAGGTCCTCGGAGCCGAGGTCGTGCTGCACCTCGACTCGCCCGCGGGGCCGCTCACCGTCCGCACCGATGCCGGCTCCGCGCCGCGCATCGGCGACAACGTGCAGGTGTGGCTCGATCCGAAGATGGTGCACGTGTTCGACGGCGCGACGGAGCTGCGGCTGTGAGCCTGCGCGCCGCCTGCGCGGCGCTGCTCGTCGTCTCGGGCCTGGGGGGCCTGGGGGCGTGCGAGCGGCGAGACTCGATCGTGCTGTGGCACGCGTACCAGGACGCCGAGCGCGAGGCCCTCGCCGAGGGCGCCGCCCGGTGGAACGCCGCGCACCCCGACCGTCCGCTCGAGCTGGTCGGCGTCCCGTACGGCGCGTTCGCCGACAAGCTGACGTCGGCGATCCCCGGCGGCAACGGCCCCGACCTGTTCATCTACCCGCAGGACCGGATCGGCGACTGGGCCGAGGCCGGCGTGATCGAGCCGATCGAGTTCTGGGTCGACGACGCGCGCGCCGACCGGTTCTCCACCGAGGCGCTCGAGGCGATGGCGTACGAGGGCTCGCTGTGGGGGCTGCCGGTCGCCGTCAAGTCGATGGCGCTGTACTACCGCACCGACATCACCCCCACCCCGCCGCGCACCACCGACGAGCTGCTCGCGCTCGCGCCGGGCATGCGCGCCAAGGGCGGCTACGCGATCGCGTACGCCAACGTCGACCTCTACGGCCACGCGCCGTGGCTGTTCGGGTTCGGCGGCGCGATCGTCGACGCCGACGGCGCGCTCGCGATCGCCACCCCCGAGGCGGCCGCCGCGCTGGCGTTCGCCCGCGAGCTGGTGGTCCGCGGCGCCGCGCCCGAGGGCGCCGAGGGCCCGCAGGTCGCGACGCTGTTCAACGCCGGCAAGGCCGCGACCGTGATGTCGGGGCCGTGGTTCGTGTCCGACATCGGCGCGGGCGTGCCGTGGAAGGTCGCGCCGCTGCCGATCGTCAGCGCCACCGGCAAGCCCGCCGCGCCGTTCCTCGGGGCCGAGGGCATCCTGATGTCCGCGCGCTCCCACGACAAGGCCGCCGCGTTCGAGGTGATGGACGCGCTGACCTCGGATGTCGACGCGATCGCGCGGGCGCGGCGCGCCAAGCAGGTCGTCCCCAACGTGCGCGCCTACGACGACCCGTCCGTCGCCGCGGATCCCGTGCTGCGCGCGTTCCGCGATCAGCTCGCGCACACCGTCGCGATGCCCAAGGGCGCCGCGATGCGCATGGTGTGGACGCCGTACCGCACCGCGCTCGGCGAGGTGATCGCCGGCCGCGCCGAGCCGGGCGCGCAGCTGATCGCCGTCGAGCGCGAGGTCGCCGGCTACCTCGCCCCCGGCACCGGGAGCGCGCGGTGACCAGCATCCTCCACCAGCTCCGCGACTTCGGCGTCGCCGCCGTCCTCGCCCTCGTGATCGCCACCGTCGCGTTCGTCGCGTTCCGCAACAACGACCTCGCCGACCGCCAGGTCGCGCTCGCCGAGCGCGCCGCCGTGGCCCTCGCGGAGGCGCGCCCGCTCCCCGACGTCCCCGCCGTGATCGTCGGCCCCGCCAGGCCGAGCCCGCGCCGTCCGTACCTGCGACAGCGCCGGGTCCTCGACGGCGCCGCGTGGCGGCCCCTGGTCGCCGGCCACGACGCCGACGACAAGCTGTTCTACGATGCCGCCAACCAGTACGAGCGGGTGCGCCCGCCCGGCGGCCTCACGATCCGGCTCGCCGACGGCACCGGCCGCGTGGTCGCGGTCCGCACCGCGAAGGCCGGCCTCGCGATCGCGGTCAGCCCGCCGGCGCGCCCCGCGCCCTACCCTCTCCTGGTGCTGATCGGCGTGCTCGGCCTCGGCGCCGCCCTCGCGGCCGCCGGCGCGCTGGTGTCCGGTCCCACGGGTCGCGCCGCCCACCTGGGCTCGGCGATCGGCGTGGCGACGATCGCGATCCCGTGCGTCCTGTGGCACGCGTGGATCGCCGCGACCGCGATCGCGCTGGTCGGCATCGGCCTCGCGCTGCTCCAGCGCGCGCACCTGACCCAGCGGTTCGCGGTGGGGCTGTCGCGCCATCGCACCGCACTCGCGTTCCTCGCTCCCGCCGCGGTCTCGATGCTGGTGCTGGTCGCCGCGCCGTTCGTGATCGGGCTCGTTCTCGGGTTCTACGACCACCACCACGGCACGTGGTCGTTCGTCGGCCTGCACAACTTCGGCGAGATCCTGTCCGGCGGCGGCCGCCCACTCGATGACCCCCTGAACTTCTGGTTCATCCTCGGCGTCACCGTGCTGTGGACGCTCGCGAACGTGGCGCTCCACGTCTCGATCGGCGTCGCCCTCGCGCTCGTGCTGTCCCGCTCGTGGCTGCGCGGCAAGGGCGTGTTCCGCATGCTGTTCATCCTGCCGTGGGCGGTGCCGAACTACATCACCGCGCTGATCTGGAAGGCGATGTTCAAGGGCGAGTACGGCGCGATCAACTCGCTCCTCGATGCGGTCGGCCTCGATGGCGTGTCGTGGTTCTCGTCGTGGGCGACCTCGTTCTCCGCCAACGTCATCACGAACACCTGGCTCGGGTTTCCGTTCATGATGGTGGTCGCGATCGGCGCGCTCGAGTCGATCCCCAAGGAACTCTACGAAGCGGCGAGCGTCGACGGCGCCAGCGCGTGGCAGCGGTTCCGGCACATCACGATGCCCCACCTCCGCCCGGCGCTCGGCCCCGCGGTCGCGCTCGGCGCGATCTGGACGTTCAACATGTTCAACGTGATCTACCTGGTGTCGGCCGGCGCCCCGGGCGGAGCCACCAACATCCTCGTCACCGACGCGTACCGGTGGGCGTTCGAGCGCGGCGAGCGCTACGGCATGGCCGCTGCCTACGCGACGATCATCTTCTTGATCCTGCTCCTGTGGACCGTGTTCGGCACGCGCGTCGTGCGCAGCAAGGGAGGTGAGGCGTGACCTCACGGCGTCCGAACCTCGCGCTCACCATCCTGATCTACCTCGGGCTGATCGTGCTGTGCGCGGTCGTCCTCTACCCCGTCATGCTCGTCCTCAAGAAGGCGATCGAGCCGGGCCGCCAGTTCGCGCTGTCGGCGTCGCCGTTCCCGACGACGATCACCGACGACAACTTCCGCGAGCTGTTCACCACGCGCGGCGCGGGCGGCGAGCTGCTGTTCCTCCACCACGCGATCAACTCCGTGATCGTCGCGCTGCTGACCACCGTCGTCGGCGTCACGGTGTCGTGCACGGCGGCGTACGCGCTCTCGCGGTTCAAGTTCCCCGGGCGGGCCACCGGCCTGACGATGTTCCTCGTCGTCCAGATGTTCCCGGCGACGCTGCTGCTGCTGCCGCTGTACGTGATCCTCAACAACCTCGGCCTGCTCAACTCGATCGCCGGCCTGGTGCTGGTCTACGCGACCACCGCGATCCCGTTCTGCGTATGGACGCTCAAGGGCTACTTCGACTCGCTTCCGCGCGAGCTCGAGGAGGCCGCGCGCATCGACGGCGCCTCACCGTGGATGATCTTCGTCAAGATCATCCTGCCGCTGTCACGCCCGGCGCTGTCGGTGACGGCGCTGTTCTCGTTCATGACCGCGTGGAACGAGTTCATCATGGCGTCGACGTTCATGACGAACCAGACCAAGTACACGTTACCCGTGCTGATCCAGTCGACCGCGACCGAGTTCTCCGCGAACTACGGCCTGTTCGCGGCCGGCGCGGTGATCACCTCGGTGCCGGTGATGGTCGCGTTCTACGTGCTGCAGAAGTACCTGGTCGGCGGGCTGACCGCCGGCGCCGTCAAGGGCTGACCGGCGCGGCGATCGGCCCGAGCAGGAGCGACTAGAGATCGATCAACGAGCCGCCACCCTCGCCCGGCTTGGGCTTGGGCGGCTTCGGCGGCCGCGGGCGCGGCGTCGTCGTCGTCGTCGCCGGGGCGGACGCGGGCTTCTTCACGAGCTCGATCTTGACCGTGGTGTCGCCCTCGAGCGTGACCTTCTGCTCCACGGGCTTGAAGCCCTTGGCATCGATCACGACCATGACATCCTTCTTGTCCGCGCTGCCGAGGTCGATCTCCGTCGAGGTGCCGGTGATCGCGGCCTTGTCGACCGTGATCCTGGCCGCCGCCGCGACGGAGTCGGGCTTGAGCTCGACCGTCAACGTGACCTTGTTGTGTGCGGGGGCCGACGCCGCGCCGGCCGCGGATCCACTACCCGCGCCAGCCGCCACCGGGGCCGCGCCAGTGCCCGCCGCCAATCCCGTGCCACTCCCCGTCCCGGTCGCGACGGCACTGCCCGAGCCCTCGATGGACGGCGGTGGCCGCGATGGCGGCGTGGGCGACCTGCCGAGGCTCGAAGGGATGGGCTTGACCTCGTCGTCCGTGGGCTTGTCGGGCGTGGTGCTCGCGCTCGTCGACGCGGACGCGAGGTCCTCCTCGCCCGTGCCGAGCCCGAACAGGAGCCCGCAGAACACCCCGACGGCGAGCCCGGCCGAGACCACCACGGGCACCGCCCGCGAGGTACCGCCCCGGGCGGGGCGCGGGGCAGCGGGGGGAGGGCCCTGCTGCTGCTGCTGCTGCATTGGATGCATGCCCTGCATCTGGGGGGACATCGGATACGAAGGATTGGCCATCGTGGTGACTCCTAGAACGAACCGGCGACGGTGAAGCCGCCCGCCTCTGCTTGGACCCAGGGAACCAGCTCGACCTTGGCTCGAGCTTGATCGGACCGCTCGCCGCCGACCGCGCCCGCCGTCCGCTGTGCTGGCTTGTACCGCGCGAGGTACCAGTAGGTCGTGAACGCGGCCGCTGCGATGCCTACGCCGAGGGTGATGTCGGTGATCAGCGCGAGGTTCTGGCCGCTGGAGCGGGCGTCGTCGCGCTCGCCGGAGGACGACGCCGGGTCGGTGAACGTGCCGTGTCGCGACGTGGCGAGCAGGCCGGTCACGACACCGATGCCGAGCGCGCCGATCGTCACGCCGCCGCCGATGTAGAGCGCCAGCCGGGGGCGTGGGGCGTGGGACGCGGGGCGGACCGGCGCGGGCGTGGGCTCCGCCGGCCGCGGCGGCGGCCTCACGATCACCTCGATCGGCGCGAGCTCGACGGTGCGCTCGCTCTCGGAGCCCTCCTCGACCTTGATCTCGACGTCCTTGGGCTCGAACCCGTCGGCGGAGAACGACAGCGTGTACATCCCCGGCATCAGGATCACCGGCTCGGCCATCGGCGCGGTCGCGATCCGCTCGGCGCCCAGCGAGACCGTGGCGCCCTCGGGCGTCACGGCCAGCGTGAGCAGGCCGACCTTCATCGACAGCGCGTCGTAGCGCGCGCTCGCCTTCTTCTTCACGTCGGCGCGGATGCCGAGGGTCGCGCCGGTGACCACCCGCAGGTGGATCGCCGCGCGATCGAGGTTGCCGAGCTTCTCCTCGGCGAGAGCGAGGTCGAGGTAGACGTTTGGATCGGCGCCGGCGGCGAGCGCGTTCTCGAACGCCGTGACCGCGACCGCCCACGCGCTCTTCTTGATGGCGGCCTTGCCCGCGGTCAGCCACTTCTTGACGACGGCAGGATCCTTGACCGGCGGGGCCGCTCCGTCGGTCGGCGGAGCCGCCCCGTCGGTCGGCGCGGCAGCACCCTCGGCAGGCTGCGCCCACGCAGGCGCGCCGATCGAGGTGAGCACCAGGGTGGCGAGCGCGGCGAGAGCGGTGCGGCGACGTGCCATGGGCCGATGATACTACGGCTCGGGGCCGGTTCGCCGTCCGGCCGCCCCGAGCTTCGCGAGGTACTCCAGCGAGCGCAGAGGGCGCCCCACGAGGCCCGTCACCATCGCCACCAGCGCGTCCCGCGCGGCCTTCTTGTCCGCGACCAGGAACCGCGGGTCCGCGTCGACGGCGCGCGCCGCGCTCGGGCTCTCGAGCTCGAGCACCGCGCGCAGGTACGCGCGGGTCGACGGCGTGAACGCCCGGACGTTCGGGCCCCGGCTCGAGGCTGCGCACCGCCGGCACACCGCCCCGCCGCGCGTCGGGTCGAACACGACGCCGCGATCGAGTTCGGTCTCGCCGCACGCCGCGCATGCGTCGATCGCGGGGCGGTGACCGCCGATGTCGAGGAGCGCGAGCTCGACCGCGCGCAGCGCCCCCGGCGACGGTCCGCCCGACGCCAGCGTGTTCCACAGATCGACCATCAGATCGAGGGCGAGTGGATCGGGCACCCCTTCCGGCAGCAACCCGCCGATCACCTCGGCGACGTAGCTCGCGTGGGCGACCGCCAGGACGTCCATCGCGACGGACGTCCACTCGCGCACCACCTCGGCGGCCTCGAGGGTCCACAGGTCGCCGCGCGGCGCACCCAGGCGGTAGCGCCCGAGCACCATCAGTGACAGCGTTCCCGCGAACCGGCGCTGCGACCGGCGCGCCCCCCGCGCGAGAGCGGAGATCCGGCCGTGGGTGTCGGTGTAGAGCGTGACCACCAGATCGGACTCGCGCAGGGGCGTCGTGCGGAGCACGATCCCCAGGCAGCCGTCCGACGGTTCGGTCACACCTGCGGGTCTGCCACGAGCACCGGCGCCGGGCCAGGCTCGTGGATCGTCACGCCATCACCGCTCGAGCTCGGGCGGCGCATCAGGTACGACAGCGTCAGCGTCGCCGCGATCAGGAGCAGGATCACGGCGAGCGTCAGCCCTCCCTGGCGGGCAGAGCGGTCCTCGCGGTCGAGCAGGATCGGCGGGAGGAAGGAGCGACGCGCGGGCTCCTTGGCAGCCACACGGTCCTCGCGCTCGCGCTCGGCGCTGTCCGGATCGGCGTCGTCGATGACCAGGCTGGGCAACGCCGGCAGCGGCGTGGCCGACCGCGAGTGCGGGCGGCGCCAGGGCACCGTGGGCGTCACGACGGTGGGCATCTTCGGCGACCATCTCCCGACGACCGGGCCGACCACATCATCCCCCTCGGTGGATGTCGGGCTGCCGGCGAGATCGATCGGCGTGGCCACGACCCCGATGGCTTCGACCTCGAGCGGCGCGGCGATCACGGCGGCGGCGATTTCGTCCGAGGTCACCACCTCGGCCGGCACCGCCGGCGTGCCGGAGGCGAGCTCGGCACGCTTGCGGCCTTTGCCGCCGCGGCGATTGCGCTTCTTGTGGGGCGCGGCCTCGGCGCTCTCGAGGCTGGCGACCTCGGCGACGAGATCGGCGGCGATCGCCCCGATCAGGCCCATCGACACGCGCTGGGAGAGCGGCTCGCCCAGCGAGGCCGACGCGATCGGCTCGGCGACCGGCGCGGCGGCGAACCCCGGCAGGCTTCCAGCCGCGAGTGACGGCTCGGGCTCGGCCGCGGGGGCCACCGGCTGATGGTCGAGAACACGCGGTGCGGCGCGGTGCGCGCGGGCCGAGGTCAGCGGCGCGAGCTCGGACATCGACTCGACGAGTGCGCGCGCAGACGCGGTGGGAGCGAGGACCTGCTCGGAGGCCACCGTGTAACGGCGCATCGCCTCGGCCTCGTCGAGACCGACGCAGCGGGCGATGCTGCGGACGAACCCCCGCACGAACACGGCGGCGGGCAGACCATCGAGCTTGCCGGCCTCCAGGCGCTCGAGGATGCGCGGCTGGATCTTGGTGATCTTGGAGACCGTCTCGATCGTCATGCCGCGCTCGGCGCGGCCCGCGCGGAGCCACAGCGCGAGCGTCATCTTCGCGTCGACGATCGTGCCCGATCGCGCCGGCGCGCTGCTCATGATCGTGGGTTCAGAACGGCGCTCCATGACTTTCCCCACTACGCGCGCGGCGCCGGGACCATCGCAGCCCCGGCGGTCCCGAGCGTTCCACCATCGGCACGACACTTCGAAGCAATGCAGCTCTGCGGCGAGAACTTCAGACATGCGTCGCGGGCACGCCGCGCGTCCTCCGAGAGTCCTTGCTGCATTCGCGTCTTCATCAGGTAGAGGCTTGCTTCCTGCGATCCGCAAGACGGGTCCAGCGACACCGTCTCGAAGCTTTCCGCAGCTTTTTCCCACTCTTCACGAGCGAAGTAAACCCGGCCTAGCCGATAAGTTGCCACGCACATCTTCGGCTGGAACTGCAGTGCCCGCCTCAGTTCCTTCGCGGCCTCGACGTACTTCGACTGGTGGAACATCGCCCACCCGAGGTGCGCCCGCGTCAGCCCCGGGCTGGCGAGCCGGACCGGGTTCTCGAGCGCTTGGTCGAGGTGCTCACCGGCGGTCTCGAACTGCTCGAGGAGGTTGTTGACGACGCCACGGTTCGACCACGCCTCGCCGTAGTCCGGAGTCAGCTTGACCGCCTGAGCGAAGTCCTTCTCGGCCTTGAGGAGATGCGTGTCGAGGTCGGTGTGCGTCGCCTCGGCATCGAGGCCGGTCAGGCAGCCATCGATCTCGAGCGAGCGCTGGGTGTCCATCGCGCGGACCAGCGAGACCAGCCCGCGCAGGTTGAACGCCTCGTCATTGGCCGGGTTGAGCGCGATCGAACGATTGCACTCGGTCTCGGCCGCCTCCAGTTCGTGCTTCCGGAGGAAGTCCTTGGCGATGTCGAGCCGGGTCTGGCTCTTGGCGACGTCGCGCTCGATCGTCTGCGGGCAGCCGGTGCTGAGCCCGACGACAACCGCCGCCTGTATCAGCAGGGCGACAAATGTCGCCATCGATCGACCTCGCACGCGGCGGACCGTACCCCCCACCAGCGGACATGGTCAACCGCGTGGGAGATCCCGGTGACGGCGGCGGACAGGGTATCGTGTCGCCGATGAGCGACCTGCCCGGCCCCCTCGCGCCGACCACGACGACCACGATCGGCGGGCTGTACGCCGAGCAGTTTCTCCCCGCCGGCACGCCGCGGGGCGTGGTCGTCATCACCCACGGCTACGCCGAGCACTGCGGCCGCTACCGCGAGGTCGCCCACGTGATCGTGCGAGCGGGCTTCGCGGCGCTCAGCTACGACGTGCGCGGCCACGGCCAGTCGCCGGGCCCGCGTGGGTTCATCGAGCGGTTCGAGACGTACCTCGACGATCTCGCCGCGATGGTGGCCGCCGGGCGCGCGCTCGCGGGTGGCCCGGTCGTGCTGCTGGGCCACTCGCACGGCGGGCTGATCACCTTGCGCGCGCTTGCCGGCGAGGCGCCGCCCGCCGTGACGACCGCGATCGTGTCGTCGCCGTACCTTGGCCTGCGGCTGGTGGTGCCTGGCTACAAGAAGCTGCTCGCCATGATCGCCAGCCGGGTCGCGCCGCGGTTCGCGCAGCCGGCCTCGCTGCGCCCCGAGGACCTGACCACGGATGTGGAGAAGCAGGCGGAGCGCCGCGCGGACACCCGCTGCTTCGACACCGCGACCGCGCGCTGGTTCACCGAGTCCTCGGCGGCGCAGGCGTTCGTCGCCGAGCGCGCGTCGCGGATCGCCGTGCCGACCACGTGGCTGGTCGGCGCCGACGACCCGATCGCGGATCCGGCGCGGTCGCGCACCGTCGCCGCCCAGGTCGCGGGGGCGCGCTACCACGACCTCCTTGGCATGAAGCACGAGGTGTTCAACGAGCGCGCTCGCGCGTCGGTGTTCGCGCACCTCACCGCGGCGCTCGCAACTGCCTGATCCCAGGCGCGATCAGGAAACTCGATTGGCGCACGCGCCGGACGCCCGTATACTGAAGGAGTCGGTGGGTGGAAACGGGTGGAGGTGTGCTCCTTGACTCGTGGATGTTCGTCCGCTGCCCCCGGGTCTTCCGCGGGCTCACCTCGGGCCGTGCGCCCGGAGGTCCCAGACCATGAAGCTCTTCGCATGCATGTGTAACCAGCCCCAGCGGCTCGCTGCCGCGATCGCCTCCGTGCGCGCGGCGCTCGTGGCGCAGCCGCCGATCAGCCGGTGGGGCCTCGGTTACATCCAGAGCGGCGACGTCCTGCTCGTCCGCACGCCGCGAGGCAGCGAGCGACCGGTCGACCTCGCCTCGCCCCTGCTCGCCGACATCAAGACCGACTGCGCGATCGCCCAGGCGGTCCGCGATCCGGGGACCCCCGGTCCCGGCGGCGGCACGGAGCAGACCCCGCCCTACCGGTTCCGCCGCTGGATGTTCGCGCAGACCGGCGCACCGGACTTCGACGCGATCGCGCCCCGGCTCCTCGAGCGCGTGCCCGAGTACCTCCGCCGCAACATCAAGGGCCGCACGTCGGCCGAACTCGTGTTCCACGTGTTCCTCGCGCGGCTTCAGGACGAGGCCAGCCTCGATGACCCGAACCTCCCCGTCGCCGTCCAGCGGCGCGCCCTCGCCGCCACGCTCCGCCTGGTCCGCGACGCCGCGACCACGTCCGTGGACCCGCTGGCGCTCGGCGACCTCGCGCTCACCAACGGGCGCTCGATGTTGCTCGCCAACCTCGGCGCGACTCTGCGGGTCCGCCGGCTGACCGTCAACACCGAGCGCGGCGAGCGCGACGAGGCGTTCCGCGGCTACCTCCTGCTCTCTGGCGGCGATGGCGAGCCGTGCGACGGGTTCGAGCAGGTCCCCGTGCACCAGGCGGTGATGATCACGCGCGACCTCCAGCTGAGCTTCGGCGACCTCGCGTAGCGCGGCAGCTGACCGAGATCTGCACAGCGCCAGGCTGAAGCGCATTTGGTGCGCCTGGTGAGGACGGTTTCAAACCGCAAGGATCTCGATGGTCTACGCACCTGGAACGGTGTGTTAACCCAACGGAACCACGAAGCTTTCGTGGACCCCCAGACGACTCCAAAAGGTTGCTTGACGGGGCGCGTCACAGGAGCTACATCGCCATCATGACGAACGCTCAAGAACGCAAGGCCCAGGAGCGACAGGCCCGTCGCCGGCGGATCCAGGACGCAGCCCGGACCGTGTTCTCGGAGCGCGGCTACGGCGGCGCTTCGATCGAGCTGATCGCCCGCGCGGCGCAGCTCTCGGTGGGTGCGATCTACCTGTACTTCCGCTCGAAGGAGGACCTCTACACCTCCCTCGTCGAGGACACGCTGACGATGTTCGACGTCGACATGGCGCAGGTCCGCGAGCAGACAGAGGTGTCCCACCGCCTGCGCGAGACCTGGAGCCTGCTGGTCCGCTGGGCCGAGAAGGACCCCGAGGGCCCGCGCATCCTCCGCCTGCTCGCGCAGCCGGCGATCCGCCCGCAGCTGTCGGACGAGGTCGTGGCCGCCGTGTCGGCCGGCATCGGCCGGATCCAGGACCACATCGGCGCGTGCGTCGCCGATGGCATCCATGCCGGGATCTACCGCCAGGTCAACGCGCGCGAGATCGCGGATCTCGCGTGGTCGGTGCTGCTCGGCAGCCTCGACGCCGCCGAGATGCACACGAACCTCGGGATCCCGAGCGAGCCGCTCGCGCTCCGCACCGATCGCGCGCTGACGCTGATCGAAGGTGCGCTGACGCCGCCGGTCGCCGGATCGCTGCGCGCCGTCGCGTAGCGCCGGCGCGGCGCCCCGGCGCGGGGTGCTACCCTGACCGGGCGTGAGGGTCTGTCGAGCGTGCTCCACCGAGACGAATGACACAGGGCGGTTCTGTCCCGAGTGCGGGTCGGAAGTCGTCGGCGACGACACGAGCCGCCCCGGCCTCGGCAGCGCCGCCACGGTCGACGTGCGCGGGTCCGCCCTGGTCAACGCCGAGGCGCTGCTCGGGCAGACCGTCGACGCGTTCGTGATCGACGACGTGCTCGGCGCCGGCCAGTTCGGCGCGGTGTACCGCGGGCGGCAGCTCGGCCTCGATCGCGCGGTCGCGATCAAGGTGCCCTCGCACGCCACCGCGTTCGATCCGGTGATGGCGCGACGGTTCCAGCGCGAGGCCCGCTCCGCCGCCCGCGTGACCCACCCCGGTGTCGTCGCGATCTACGGCGTCGGCCAGCTCTCCGATGGCCGCCCGTACCTCGCGATGCAGCTGATCGAGGGCGAACCGCTCGACCGCGTGCTCGCACATGGCCCCCTGCCCGTGCCGCGCGCGCTCGGCCTGCTGCGCCTGATCGCGAGCGCGCTGTCGGAGACCCACGCGGCTGCGGTCGTCCACCGCGACCTCAAGCCGTCGAACATCATGTGGCGCCGCGATCGTACCGGCGATGACCGCATCACGATCGTCGACTTCGGCATCGCATCGGTGTGCCGCCCGGGCACCGCCGATGCCGCGCGCCTGACCACCAACGGCCTGATCGGCACCCCGCATTACATGTCGCCCGAGCAGGCGCATGGCGATCAGGTGGACGCGCGCGCGGACCTCTACGCACTCGGCTGCATCCTGTACGAGCTCGTCACCTGCCAGCCGCCGTTCGAGGGCGTCGGCGTCGAGGTCCTGCTCGCCCACCTCGGGCACCCGATCCCGAAGCCGAGCGACCACAACCCCGCGGTACCCGCGTTGATCGACGCGCTGGTCCACGACCTGATGCAGAAGAAGCCCGACGATCGGCCGCAGAGCGCCGACGATGTGGTCGGCCGGATCGACGAGGCGCTGCGCGAGCTCGAGGCGCCCTCGCACCGCGGTGGCCTGCCCGTGACCGGCATCCGCACCGCGCACCATCTGCGCGTCGCCTCCAGCGCGGCCCGGCTGCGCTGGAGAATGCCGGCCGCGCTGGCCGCCGTCGCGGTGGTGTCGATCGTCGCGACGGCCCTGGTCCTGCCCGCGCGCAGGGGGCCGAGGGCCACTCGCGCGGGAGGCGGGCCGCCCGATGCGGTCGTGGCCCCCGATCCGCGCGTGGCCGCGGACGGTGCGCCCCGCAAGCAGGTGTTCGACGACGGCGAGCTGACGGCGCGGGTCACGCTGCCCGAGCGGGTCGTGGCGGGCGCCCACATCCGGACCGAGATCGAGATGTGGAACGCCCTGGGCGCCCCGCTCGAGCGGAAGATCCTCGTGATCACGATCGAGGACCCGCAGGGCAAGGCCACCGGCGTCAACGCCGAGCGCCTCGCGGGTGCGCCCGGGCGGTTCGGCTTCGGCCACGTGTTCCCGACCGCAGGCCTCTACCTCGTGCGGGTGTTCCCTCCCGAGTCGATGACCGTGTTCACGATCGAGCTCGACGTCGAGCCCCGCTGACCTCACCGCGTTGCGACCGACGAGCCCCGCCTTGCGGGCGCGCTCCAGCGTCGGTGGCGCCGCCTAGTTCCCGCTCGCCTCGGCGTCGGAGAACTTCACCTTGCCGGAGAACGACTCCCCCTGGCCGAGGATCTTGAGCTTGCCCGAGGCAAGCACGCGACCGCGGCTCTCCATCGTGATCAGCAGCTCCTTGTTGACGCCAAACTGCTTCTTCTCGAGGACTACGCTCGAGGTCAACGTCTTCTGGCCGCGCTCGTCGGTGAACTGCTCGAACGTGCTGAGGAGCTGCTGCCCGCGGCCCGCGACCTCGTAGATCTTGACGAGGTACTCGACGTCGTTGAGCGGCGCCTTGAGGAACCCGATGAAGTGGACCTTCCAGCTCTGGGTCTCCTTGTTCTCGCTGAAGCTGGTCTTCGACTGCTTCTTGATCTGAGCGGTGTACGCCGAAGCACTCTTGGCCTGCTGCGGGAACCGCTTCTCGCTCATGATGATCCGGCCGGCAAACACCTTGTTCGGGTTCGCGTGCGCGGTCCCTCCCACGAGGACCAGCGCGGACACGACGATGATCGAGAGCAGATTCGTTGCACGCATCTCGGAGGAGGATACGTCCAGGAGCGCCCGCGATTCAACGCACGCGACGTGCGCAGTCCGCGCGCCGCGCTCCCGAAGGGCCCGCCCGCCCCCCCCGGGCCCGCCCCTCGGCCCGTCCCTCGGCTCGTCCCCCGGCTCGTCCCCCGGCCCGCCCCCGGCCCGTCCCCCGGCCGCGTCCCCAGGATGCGCGGAAGGATGCGCGGAAGGATGCGCGGAAGGATGCGCGGAAGGATGCGCGGAAGGATGCGCGGAAGGATGCGCGGAAGGATGCGCGGAAGGATGCGCGGAAGGATGCGCGGAAGGATGCGCGGAAGGATGCGCGGAAGGATGCGCGGAAGGATGCGCGGAAGGATGCGCGGAAGGATGCGCGGAAGGATGCGCGGAAGGATGCGCGGAAGGATGCGCGGAAGGATGCGCGGAAGGATGCGCGGAAGGATGCGCGGAAGGATGCGCGGAAGGATGCGCGGAAGGATGCGCGGAAGGATGCGCGGAAGGATGCGCGGAAGGATGCGCGGAAGGATGCGCGGAAGGATGCGCGGAAGGATGCGCGGAAGGATGCGCGGCCGCAGGGCCCGCGCGCCTGTCACACCCGCTCAGGCCAGCAGGGCACGGATCGCATCGAGGCCGGCGGGCTCGGGCGCCGCCGGCCCCTCGAACCGCGCCGCGATGGTCACGGCGTGGCGCGCGAGCGCCCGATAGATCTCGACAAGCTCGGGCTGCCCCCGCAGCGCCTCGAGGTGGCGGCCCACCGTGAGGGCGTCCCCACGGCGGACCGGGCCGGTCAGGCCCTCGGTGGTTCCACGTGCGGAGACGTTCCGGAGCGCACCCTCGGCGAGCGGCAGCAGCACCTGCGCGGCCTCGGCCGGCGCGATCCCGGCACGGGCGAGCACGCTCGCGGCGGCGTCGAGCGCCGACACCAGATAGTTCGAGGCGAGTGCAGCCGCCGCATGGTAGCTCGCCATCTGCGAGCCATCGAGCGGCAGCACGACGCCGCCGACCGCCATCGCGAGCTTCGCGGCGGTCGTGCGGCCGACCTCGTCACCCTCGATCCCGAACACGGTACCCTTGAGGTTCCGCATCGCGGTCTTGCCATCGGCGATCGCCGACAGTGGGTGCATCGTGCCGATGCCCCCGACCGACGCGGCGACTGCCCCGAGCAGCTCGGCCGCCGACGTTGCCCCCGAGCACTGGAGCAACACGTGGCGCTTGCCGACGAAGCCCGTGCCGAGCAGCATGGTCGCCACCTCGGGGACCGCGGGATCGCGGACAGCGAGGATCACGACGTCCGCCTCGAGCATGACGTCGGGCGGGGCGGACGAGAACGCGGCCACTCCGGCGGTGGCGCCGGCGGTGCGCGCAGCGCCCGGGTGGCGGGCCCACAGACCGAGCACGGGCACGCCGCCGAGCCGGAGCGCACCCGCGAGGGCGGTGGCGACCGGACCGGCGCCGACGAGGAACGTAGTTGGGTTTCGCTTGTTCACGGGGCCCCGTCGCGAAGATACAGATCGCGCTCGGCGATATACCGCAACACCGCCCGCGGCAACAGGGAGCCGAGGTCACCGCCGGCGTCCCCCTGCCCCAGCGCCGCGCGCTTGGTGGGCGAGAGCGCGGCGAGCGCGGCCCGGATCGCCGTCGAGGACACCTCGGGCATCGCCACGCCCGTCGCCGCACTCCCCGCGGGCAGCGCGTGCCCGGTCCGGCCGATCACGATCAGCGGCGCCGCCGCGACGACGTCGTCCCAGCGGTGCCAGTTCGCGGCCTCGCCGAGGATGTCGGTGCCGACCACGAGGCGGAAGCCCACGTCCGGGCGGGCGTCCGCGAGGTGCGTGAGCAGATCCAGGGTGCGGCTGCCCGCGAACCCCGGGCGCTGCGCGAGCACCTCCTCGCTGCGGTCGACGCGCACGCGGCGGCCGAGGACGGCGGCCGCGCGCTCGCACATCGCGATCCGGTCCTCGTACGGCGCGAGCGCCTTGCCGAACACGTGGACGTACGTCGGCACGAACCACAGCTCGTCCACGGGCTGCGTCTCGAGGACGTACAGCGCGACCAGCTGGTGCGCGACGTGCGGCGGGTTGAAGCTGCCGCCGAACAGCGCGACGCGGGTCATCACGGGTCCCGGGTCACTCGTACAACAAATAACCCTGGCGCTCGTCGGCGAACGCGCCCTCGGCGCGCGGCCAGCTCGCCGCGAGATCGTCGAGCGACGCGCCGGCCTCGATGCCCTCGCGGACCACCGCCGAGCCGGTCAGCAGGTCGATCGCCGGGATCTGGTCGACGAACTCGTACGCCTTCGCCCGCCACGTGAACGACGCCGGGCTCTGGTCGTAGCAGGCCTTGAGGAACGCCACGCCCGTGCGGTACGGCCGGAACGTCTCGCGGTTGGTCACGTGCAGCTGCACGCCATGGGTGGGCTGCTTGCCGTGCTTGTGGAACTGCGGGGTGAACACCGCGGGGCGCAGGGTCACACCCGGCAGGTCCATCGCCGTCATGTCCGCGGCGAGGCGGTACCCGTCGAGGTACGGCGCACCCGCCAGCTCGAACGGGCGCGTGGTGCCGCGCCCCTCGGACAGCTCCGTGCCCTCGACCAGGCACATGCCGGGGTAGACCAGCGCGGTGTCGACGGTCGGCATGTTCGGCGACGGCTGCACCCACGGCAGGCCGGTGTGGTCGAACGCCATGTCGCGCTGCCAGCCGCGCATGCTGACCACCGCGAGATCGAGATCGAGCCCCTCGACGGCGTGGCGCCAGCGCGCGATCTCGCCGGCGGTCATGCCGTGCCGGTTCGGGCACGACACCAGGCCCACGAACGACCCGAAGCCCGGGGCGATCGCGCTGCCCTCGATCTGGTGGCCGCCGATCGGGTTGGGGCGGTCGAGGACGACGAATGCCTTGCCCGCCTTCGCGCAGGCGCGCATCGCGAGGACCATCGTCCACACGAACGTGTAATAGCGGCTGCCGATGTCCTGGACGTCGTAGACCATCACGTCGATGCCCTCGAGCATCGCCGGGGTCGGCGTCAGGGTCGCCTCCGTCGCGCCGTACAGGCTGAACACCGGCAGGCCGGTGCGCGGATCGTGCGCGTCGTCGACCTCGATCATGTCCTGCGCGTCGCCGCGCACGCCGTGCTCGGGACCGAACAGCGCGGCCAGTGGCAGATCGGGACGCTCCCCGAGCAGGTCGATGGCGTGGCGGAGGTCGGCGTCGACCGCGGTGGGGTTGACGAGCAGGCCGATGCGCCGCCCGGTGAGCAGCGAGCTCCCCTCGGTGACGAGGCGTGCGAGGCCGGTCTGGACGGTCATCGGCGGGGCGCTCCTCACTCTCCTCAGGCGAAGATCGGCACCGGCTTGAACGTCACCTTGCCGTCGTTGGTGACGACGCGAAACCGCACGGCGCGGCACTGGTGCTGCGCCTTGAGCTTGCCTTCGTTGACCTTGAGCTTCGCGATGAAGTTCTCGAACGAGACCTCGTCGGGGTGGCCGGTGTCCTTCCGGGCCGACACGTACTCGGTGTAGACGCGCTTGTAATAGTCCGGCTCGGACTCCTGCGCGAGCGCGGCGATGTCGGCATCGACGGCGGGGGCGCCGCTCTCGCCCTCCTCGAACTCGACGCGGCCCTGCAGCACCTGGTTGCCGTCCTCGTCGTACTCCTCCTCGCCCGGCTCCGGGCGCCCGAGCAGGCGCGCGAGCATCACGTTGAGGCCGTTCGACAGGCCATCGAGCTCGGGGCCGACGGGGCGGAACGTGCGGTCGAGGTTGCCGTTGATGATCTCGGTGACGCCGAGTTCGACCTGGTCGATCTGGGCGACCAGGCGGCGGTACGTCAGGTACAGGCCGAGCAGCGCGATCGCGAGCGCGCCGCCGCCGAGCAGCAGGATGAACAGCTTGACCGTGCTCGCCGTGGCGCCGACATGACCGATCGGCGCGAGGACGATCGCGCCGGCGGTGATCGCCGGGTAGTCCTTCGGCAGCGGCTTGGTCGCCGAGCGCGGCATCGTCACGGCGGCGGCGAGGTAGGCCTCGTCGCCGATCATGATCCGCTGCTTGGCCATGTTCCCGCCGACCTTCTTGTCCTGGATGAGCTTGGTCAGCTGCGCCGCCTTCGCGGTGTCCTCGGCGTTGCCGCCGCGGGTGAAGCTGGTCGCGAGCACCTGGCCCTGGTCGAAGTAGGCGATGTCGGTGCCGAGCAGCTGCTTGTCGCGCTGCGCCGCGCCGGCGGTCTGGGCGTATGCGATCACCACCGCCCCGAGGATCGCGTCGCGCTCGGGGGCGCCAGCCGCGAGCTCCACGTTGGGGTCGATGATCGGCGCGACGCCCACCTTCATCAGCTGGCCCTTGTGGAGCCACAGGTCGCTGATGATGATCTTCTTGCCAAGCACGACGTCGAGTGCCGACAGCAGGGACTTGCCCTGGTCGTTCTTCCACTCCTTGGGCACCACGCTGGCCATGTCGTTCATGGCGAGCAGGTTCCCGGTCTTGTCCACCAGGGCGATGATGTCGGGCTTGGTGTCGCCCTGCTTCTCGTCGGAGGTGAACTTCTGGAACGCGATGCGCGCCTGCGACTGACGCTCCGAGCTGACCTCGGTCGTGACCGCCTTGGAGAACTCGGGCATCGCCGCAAGGCGCTCGGCCTTGTTCGCGACGTCGATTCCCTTGAGCTGGTTGACCTGGCCGACGAACTGGAAGGCGCGCGTGATCTCGAGGTCCGCGTCCTTCTTGGCGCGCTCGTCAAAGCTGGTGGTTGTAACGAAGTATGCGATCCCCGTGAGTACGGCGATCACGGCAGCAACGACGGCTCCGATGATGGTCCGGGACATGCTCCCCTCCGCGCTGGATCATCATGTCCCTCCGCGAGGTTGTCAATCGACGGGGGAGCCCGTTGGGCCTGCCGGCGGAGTTAGGGCCCGCGAATGGACATCTCAATCGCCCTCGCGGCCAATGCATCCCCGGGGGCTTCGTTGCTCCTCGGTCGCGTTCCGCCGGGTACGCTCCCGAGTCGCGCCTCGCCCGCGGGGCGGCTCGACCGCGATCATCGATCGATTTGTCCAATCGCGGGCCCTTAGGGCCTGCGAAGAGACATCTCAATCGCCCTCGCGGCCAATGCATCCCCGGGGGCGTCGTTGCTCCTCGGTCGCGTTCCGCCGGGTACGCTCCCGAGTCGCGCCTCGCCCGCGGGGCGGCTCGACCGCGATCATCGATCGATTTGCCCCTTCGCAGGCCCTGACGGTCCGGAGCCGTGGATCCCACGGGGCGCCGCTCCGCCCCACGCGGCGAGCCGCGTAAGGGCCCCACCCCGGTCGCGCTTGTTCACAAACTCTTGGGGATCGCGCACACGAGCTTCTTGACGGCCGGCGTCAGGCCCTCCTGCACGCAGATCGCCTGCGCCACGCCATCCCGCATCGCCTGGGTGAGCTTGGCCGGCTCGTCGATCACGAGCAGGCGCTGGGTCGTCGCGGAGGCCATGACGAGGATGAAGTCCAGCGATCGGCATTCCGAGGCCACCACGCCGTCGTAATAGGCGGTGGGCTCGCAGAACGCGTCGCGCGGGATCGCGACGATCTCCTGGATCGGCGGCACGAGCGCGACGTTCTGGCTGTCGGCCCGGGTGCGGATCTCGAGGAACGCGCCCCAGTAGGAGCCATGGAGCTGGGCCGCCGTCAGCGCGCCACCGGCGAACACCCGCACCCCGTCGATCACCACCGGCGGGCGGGTGGTGACGCCACGGATGCCCAGGCCCGTCGCCGCGCGGCCGCCGCGCATCATCAGAGCCGCCGTGGCCCCGCCCCCCGCGAGCACGAGCAGGGCGAGCCCGATCCACAGCCACGAGCGGGCCCGGCGCGCCGGGACCGTCGACGACCCGGTGGTGGGCTCGAGGACACCCGCGAGGCCGCCGGTCGCCGTGGCGACCGCGACCCGCCGTGGGGTGGTCGGGGCCGCCAGGGCGCTCGCGCCCCCAGAGGTGGCGGCCGCGGCCACGGTCGCGCGCAGCTCCCCGAGGACCTCGCGGCTCACCTTCTGCGTCTCGCTGAACCCGAGGTCACCCTCACGGAGGGCAGCCTCGAGGATCTTCCGCATCTCGCGGGCATCCGCGAACCGGTCCTCGGGGCGCTTCATCAGGCAGCGCATCACCGCTTCCTCGATCACGCGGGGCACCTCGACGCCGATCTCGGAGGGGCGCGGCGCCGGCTCCGACAGGTGCTTGGTCATGATCTCGAAGTGCGTCGAACCATCGAACGGGGTGTCGCCGGTCAGCGACTCGTAGAGCGTGGCACCGAGCGAGTACAGATCGGTCCGCGGATCGACCTCCTGCCCCCGCACCTGCTCGGGCGACATGTAGCGGACCGTGCCCATCGTCTGCCCGGTCGCCGTCAGCTTGGTCGAGGTCGTCATCTTCGCGATGCCGAAGTCCATGACGGTCGCGCTCGCGTCATGGGCCCGCACGAGCACGTTGGACGGCTTCATGTCGCGGTGGATCACACCGCGGCCGTGCGCGTACTCGAGCGCGCGCAGGACGTCCACGGTGATCCGGCACGACGACTGCCAGTCCATCCGCTTGTTCTCGAGGATGATGCGCTCCCAGGTCTTGCCCTGGACGAACTGCATGGCGAGGACGAACGAGCCGTTCTCCTGACCGAAGTTGTAGAGGTGGACGATGTTGCCGTGGTCGAGGGTCGCGAGGGCCTTGGCCTCCTCGAGGAACCGCGACTTGACCTGGCTATGGGCGGCGAGCTCGGGCAGCAGGATCTTGAGCGCCACCTCCTGCCCCGTCAGCTTGTGGCGGCCCTTGTAGACGACGCTCATGCCGCCCTGGCCGAGCACATCGACGAGCTCGTACTGACCGAGGAACACCTGGCCGATCATGCGGTGCGCTCCGGACGCGCCGACCGCCGCGCCACACGCGGTGCACTTGACGTCGATCTCGAAGATTTCGGCGCCGCAGCTCGGGCAGGTCATCGCGCGCGCTCCCAGCCCGGGATCCGCTCGAGCCAGCGCCCGAGCTCGTCGCCGAGGATCGCCGGGTACTCGACCGGCGTGTAGTGGGTCCCACCTTCGATCACCACCAGCCTCGACTGCGGCACCGCCCGGTGCATGTGCTCGGCCGTCGCGGGCGGTGTCATCAGATCGCGGTCGCCGGTCACGATCGTGAGCGGGACGACGATCGTCGCCAGCACCGCCTCGGCATCGTGCTCGTCGAGGCGCGCCAGCAGGTCGCTGTAGATCACCCAGTCGATGGTCTGGAACCCCGCCGCGACCGCCCGGAAGATCTCGACGTCGATGGTCTGCGACACCAGGCCGACACGCTTCATCGCGCCGATCAGCGCATCGGAGCCTGCGATTCGCTTGGTCGCCGCGCCTGCGAGCGCCGCCTGCGCCCGCACGAGGCGGAGCAGCATCGGGATCGTGCGGCCGATCAGGCGCGAGCCCATCACGGTGCGGAACGCGCGCCCGTGGGTGCCATTGATGACGAACAGGCCGCGCACGCGCCCCGGCAGGCGGCGCACGGCCTCGAACGCGACCTGCACGCCCATCGACCAGCCGATGATCGCGAACGCACCGATGCCCTCGGCGGCGAGGATGTCCTCGAGGTCGTCGACCTGGTGCTCGATCGTGTTGGCGCGCGGATCGGCGGGGGCCGCCGACGAGTACAGGCCGCGGTAGTCCCAGCAGATCGTCCGGTACGAGGTTCCGAGCACGTCGTACAGGAACCGGAATGCGAGGAACGTCCCGCCGAGGCCGTTGGCAAGCACCACGCAGGGGCCCTGCCCACGCACCTGGTACCCGATGCGGGTGCCATCGCGGGCGACGATCTCCTTGTGCTCGACGCCCGGGACGCCCGGAGAGGGCGCAGTGCGCACAGCGGCATCAGGAGCCATCTGCCATCGACCATACCCGAAATGGCCAACGGCCGCGCGAGGGCGGCCGGTCAACTCGGGGCCGGCGCGCCGGGCGCGGTCAGAAGTAGATCAGCGCGCTGATCCGGCTGCGGGCGTAGCTCTCGGTCTCGCCGCTGTCGCTCGTCGGCGGGGCGATCATGCGGGCCGCGGCATCGGTCATCGGGGTGTCGCTCGAGATCGTGGCGCGGCTGCCGGCGCGGATGTCGGCCGCGAGGTGGAACCGCGGGGTGATCGCGTAGCGGATGCCGACGCCGAGCTCGCCGAAGTTCTGGGTGCTCTCGTAGATGCCGGCGACGTCCGCCTGCTGCACGCCGAGGCCACCGAGGACGTACGGGGCGAACCGGTTCTCGGCCCCGATCTCCCAGATCAGCGAGGCGCCGATGCGGCGGTCGATGCGGAGGTCGTTGGCGTACGACTGCTTGCCGATCTCGCCCTCGACCATCAGCCCCCCGTTGCCGAGGCGGAACCGGCCGAGGAGGCCGAGGTCGCTCGACTCGTCGATGCCCTCGACGCTGACGCCACCGGCGAACACGCCGAACGCGAGCTTGGGCAGCGCGGGAGAAAACGTCGGGGCGACGGCCACGACGCCCGGGCCCTGGGCCGGAGCGACCGGGTAGTATCCGCCACCGTAATACGCCCCGTCGTAGTACGAGGGGACAAAGGTCGCGCCGTCGTACGGGCGGTGGTAGCGCGGGTACCAGGGGCGCCCGACGTACACGCCGCCGCCGACGACGACCCGGCCGCCGACCGACCAGCCGCGGGGACGCCACGAACCGCCGCCGCGCGGGCTGGTCTGGACCGTCACGCCGCCGCTCGACCGGCCACCGCCGAACCGGACGCCACCGCCACCGGTGACGCGAATACCGCCGCCCGCGCGGCCGCCGCCGCGGACACCACCGCCGCGACCGGGCCGGGCATCCGCCGCCTGGGTGGCGAGGGTGGACAGCAGGGTGAAGGCACCAAGAGCGAGGGCAAGACGACGGTTCACGGGGGACCTCTCGAGTTTCGAGTACGAACGCTCGGCAGTTCTGTACGATCTAGCATGCACCGGCCGGGCCAGCGCTGCCAGCACGGCGATCACTGGCCAAACGCGCCTGGTTATGGTGTCTTACAACCCGTGGGAGATCACTCCACGCGCCGCGGTGTGAAGCCGCGGTCACGCCGACGCTGCCGACGGCGCGGAATGTGGTGCCCGTGCGACAGGCTGCGAGCGGTTCGCAACCCCAGCAACTCACAGGCATCCTTGACACTCGCAACCCCCACTCCCTAAAGTATGCCGCCGAACGGAGGTCCTGCCTTGAGCGACGCGAAGAAACCCGGTGGAAGCCGAGACATCAGCGACTTGAAGGCCCGCCTGGGCCTCAAGAAGGGCGCGGCTGCGCCCGCCACCGGGCAGCCCCGTGCCAACGGCGGTGGCGTGGTCGCCCCGCCGGGCATGAACCTGGCCCCGCCCCCGGGCGTGCAGCAGCCACAACAGCCGGCCGCCCCGCCCCCGCCGAACGCGCACGATGACCCGTTCGGGGCGATGAACCACATGGCCGCGGTCGGCCAGGTGCAGCGCGCTCCCGAGATCGTGATCGTGAACGACGGTAAGCCCGTCGAGAGCGTCCACGCGTCGGGCACGGGCGCGATGATCGCCAAGATGGTCGTGCCCGCGGTCGCGGCGCTCGCCATCGGCCTCGGGCTCGGCCGGATCTCGAAGGACGCGAACTTCTACAACGAGGGCCTGTCCGGCGCGCGCGCGATCCTCGGCGACGGCAAGACGCCGTCGACGGTCGGCGCCGTCAAGCGGGCACTGTCGGAGCTCGACACCTCGCTCGACGAGATCAAGACGCGGACGAACTTCCGCCCCGACGCCGCCACGGGCACCGCACTGACGGCGATCGCGGCCAAGCTCGACGTCAAGAGCGAGCTTGTGTTCCGCGCCAAGCAGAACGCGCTCGACGCAGACATCGCGGGCCAGATCCTGTCGTTCTACGCCGGCGTCGCCGAGCTCAAGGCGATGATCGACGGCCACAACAAGGCCGCGAAGTTCGACGAGATGAACCTCAAGAAGGGCAAGGAGGCGACCGACGCCGCCACCCTCAAGGACAGCGACAACGCGCTGCTCGCGGGGCAGCTCAGGTACGGCGTCCTGATCCAGGCGCCGACCGACGAGGACAAGGGCACCGACTTCGGCGCCCGCCTCGTCGAGATCGCCGGCGTGTACTGCGGCGCCGCCACCACCCCGAGCGCGAGGTGCGCCGAGGGCGAGTCGCCGGCCGCGTTTGCGTACCGCAACGACCCGGGTGGCAACCCCATCAAGGGCGACCTGGCGATGAGCGGTAGCGACAGCGTCCCGACCAAGAAGGTCTTGATGCTGCTGCCGAACGGCGTCCGCGATGCCGTCATCAAGGGCAACGAGCCCGGCGTCAGCGAGGTGCTCTACTCGCGCCGCGTGCGCCTGATCTCCGAGCGCGCGAAGAAGCTGATCGAGGACGCGAACAAGCTCGAGCAGAAGCTGCAGGCGGTGTCCAGCAAGGGCAGCCGCTTCAGCTTCTTCCTCTAGCAGACGGCGGAGAGCGGGCCTCGCGGCCTGCCTCGCGTCACGCACGAACGGCGTCCCGCAGAGGACGCCGTCTTGATGTCCGGATCACGATGGCGGCGAGGCCGCACGCGCGCCGCGGTGCGCCTACTTGTTCTGTGCCTTGATCACGGACTCGACGGCGTTCGAGTTCGACTTGACGTCCGGCTTGTCGGTCTTGTCGATGTCGAGGACGGCCTTGATGATGGAGTTGGTCTCCTTCTTCGGCGGCGCCTTCGTCACGCGGAGCGCGAGCAGCGGCGTCTTGACGATCGGATCTTCGAGGGACAGGCCGATCGCGTCGTAGGTCTTCAGCTTGTCGATGGCGCGGACCTCGAGGTCCGGAGTGGTCCACGTGATGATCGAACCCTCGACGTCGCCGGGGCCAAACTGCCCGACCATGACGGCCGCGAACGTCTCGAAGTTCTTCTTGTCCTCGGGGAGGATCGAGACGTCGAGCTGGATGAACATCTTCCAGAGCTTGCCCTCGTGGAAGAAGAAGAACCGGCGGTTGTTCTTGCCGCCGTCGTTCTCCCAGCGCTCCATCATCGCCTCGTTCGTGCCGTGCACGAACTCCTCCTCGACGATCGACACGTCCCACGGGGACGGCTTGTTCATCTCGAAGTTGACGTAGGTCGACTTGACCCTGCCGATCTCGCTCCGCTTCTCCTTGCGGATGCGGTCCTGCTTCGCGACGTCGGTGGTCGCCTTGAGGCGATCGTCGTACTTCTCCGCGACCTGCTTCTCGAGCGTGGCGAGGACCTCGTCCTTCGTCATCCCGAACTTGAAGCCGGCCAGGCGGTCCTGCATCTTCTTCTTGTTCTCGGGGCTGACCGGCGGCGCCGCCTTCTTGACGGGCGCCGCGACCTTCTTGGCCACGGGGGCCTTCCTGGCCGCCGGTGCCTTCTTGGATGCCGGGGCCTTCTTGGCCTGCGCGAGCGCCGGGGTGACCCCGACGGCGAGACCGAGCCCGAGGCCGAAACCGACGAGCGTGGTGAGCAGGAACCTGGATGAGCGGAATCGCGGCATACGTCCTCCCTGGACGGGGCGCATCGTACCCTTGTTGTGACCTGGCAAGGAAGACGTGCAACCGTGCCGGCTATTCACCGGGACAGGACCCCGGTTCCGCTGCGGACCGTGCGCGAGCACGCGCCCCGTGCTCGCGCTCGGCCACGCGCACGCGCTCGCCCACGCGCACGCGCTCGCCCACGCGCACGCGCTCGCCCACGCGCACGCGCTCGCCCACGCGCACGCGCTCGCCCACGCGCACGCGCTCGCCCACGCGCACGCGCTCGCCCACGCGCACGCGCTCGCCGCACGCGCACGCGCCCACGCGCACGCGCACGCGCACGCGCACGCGCACGCGCACGCGCACGGGGACGGCAGTGACTGCGCCTCAAGCCGGGGGCCCCGCACCTGGGCAACGCAGTCAGTCTCGCACCCGACCATGGCAGGTGCAGGTGCACGCCTCACCTGCAGGTGCACGGGCGAATGTCGCTGCGGGGCTCCGTCAGTTCGGCGCCACGGGGGTGGCGTACTGGGACAGCGAGGCCGAGGCGCCGGTCAGTGCGTCCGGGGTGACCACGACGTCGAGCTCGGAGCCGCTGATCGAGCCGTGGCAGCCGCCGCACACCGCGTCGAACAGCTCCTCGCGGACGCCGAGCGAGATGGACTCGCCAGGTCCGAGCTGGTGCTCCTCGGTCATCGTCACCAGGGCCCTGCCGTCGCCGTCCTGGAGCTCCATCACCATGCCGGTGCCCGATGGCACCTGGACACGCGCCGAGCCATCCGACTCGAGCCGGACCCGGCCGAGCGGGGTCCGACTCTGGTAGATGCCGTTGGTGTTGGCGCTGCACGGGCCGGCCGGGCACAGGCCCTCGCCGTAGAACGCGAGGTAGCGCGCGTCCTTGAACGTCTCGAGCGGGCGGCCGCGCCGAAGATTCGAGGTCAGCAGCGTGAACACCATCGGCGCGTCGGGGAAGTGCACGACTGCGTCGGTCCCGAGGGAGGCGTCGGTGCCGCCGCCGAACACGAGCTGTCGGCGGTTGATGTAGAGACGGCGCGCCGGGTACTTGTAGACCAGCTCGGCGTCGACGCGGATCGCGCCGCTGGTGAACAGGTTGTCGACGTCGCCGGTGCGCGGGTTGACCATCACCAGGTCGAAGTTCGCGCCGCTCGCCGCGCGCGACACCAGGATCCGGCCGTCCGGCAGGGACACCGGATGGCGGTACGCCTGCGCCGGGTCGAGGACCTTGCACCGACGGCAGGTAGCCGGGGTCGGTCCGACCGGCCTCGAACGGACCGATGCTGCGGTTGAACAGGCCGAGCGCCCCTGCCCCGCCCGCCGCCGTCGGCGCACCCGCCGCATCGAGGTCGGACATCACCATCAGGAAGTTGCCGTCGCTGCCCTCGCGGATGTCCGTGATCGCCGCGTAGCCGATCGAGGGCGTCAGCGTGGCCGGGTCCGCGGGGTCCCCGAACGGCGAGTCCTTCCGCTGTCCGAGCAGCGGGTGGTAGTCCGTGAGGTCCCAGTTGAGGCGGCGGCCGGACAGCTGGTAGAAGCCGTCGCTCGCCTTCTCGGTGGTCATCGTGACGCGGCCATCGCGCATGAACTGCGGCGCGATCTCCGAGTTCGACAGGAACGTCATCTGCTCGACGCTCGCCAGGTCGGCGGCGAAGCCGCTCACCGGCACGCGCCACAGGTCCGACTGCGGCAGGAACCGCTTGCGCGAGCGCGTGGGGGCGGCCTTGCCGCGCGTCGACGCGAACACGATGTGCGTGCCGTCGGGCGACCACGCCGGGTCGAAGTTGTGGATCTTGATGCCGTCGACGTCGGCGACCGCGGGCGTCAGCCGCGCGCAGGTGCCGCCGTCGATGTCGACCACCCACACGCCGAGCGGATCGGACGCCGAGGTCCGCGCCGCGAACGTGATGCGGTTGCCGTCGCTGGCGACATCAGGCGCCTGGATGTCCGCGCTCGGGCCCGGCACGAGGCCCAGGCCCGCGCAACCGCCGATCAGCGAGGTCGCGATCGCGCTGGCAATCGGGTCGAGCGCCTGGGTGGCGGTGAACGTGGTGGTCGCGACCATCAGGTCCGAGCCGCCCTGGAACGTGTCGAACGCGAGGCGATCGGCGACCGGCGCGGACGTCCGCTCGACGTACACCACACGCGCGAGTCTGGCCCGCGTCCATGTTCGTGACCTCGCTGGCGCGGTTCGCGCGCTCGATCCGCACCCACTCCTGCACGGTGCAGAACGGGGTGGCGGTCGCAGGCGAGTACACCGGTGGGCACGCCGCGGGCTGCGCGCTCTGCGCGAGCGCGTCGCCCCGGCTCTCGAGCACGGGCCCGCCGCGGTGCGCGATGCCGCCCATGCTGAGGTCCGCGACGCGCGCGTCGTCCTCGAGGATGGTCTTGGCCACCGCCCGCGCGCGCCGCGCGTCCGGGAACTCCATCGCCATGAACTCGTCCTTGAGCAGCTCGTAGTTCTTCTCGAGCGCCACCGCCGAGAAGAACCCGACCGAGCCGCTGCGCAGCTTGAGGTCGTTGCCCGCCTGCGGGCTGTGGCACGCCTGGAACGAGCAGCCGCGCGTCAGGAGCACCGGCTGAACCCGGGTCTCGAAGAACTGCCTGCCGGTATCGGTGCCCGCGAAGTCGATCTTGCCGGCGGCGGTCGCCCACGCGGAGAACGCGGCGTACTCGCTGCTGTCGATGCCGAACTGGTCACCACCGGTGTGACCGCGGCCGCCCTCGGCGACCGCGAGCGGCACCCGCAGCAGCGGCGAGTCATCGACCGGATCGTTGACGAACGCCTGGGTCTGGCTGAAGTTGAACGCGATCTGCTCGTCGGTGTCGCCGCACGTGATGTAGAAGTCCGACTGCGGCGCGCCGTGGCAGTTGCCGGCCGAGCAGCCCTTGTCGACGAGGATCGGGCTGCACCGTGGTGCGGAACTGGCCGAACGAGCCGGCCGCGAGCGACGCGGTCGGATCGAAGCCCGGCGGGATCGAGGTGGAGCAGTCGCCGTTGCCCTTGACGGCGGGCGTGGCGGGCTTGAGGCCGTTCTCGGTGGCGCCGTTGTCGAGCCAGCTCTGCAGCGCGAAGTACGCGTCCGAGCCGACGTCGATGATCGCGCCACCGACGTGATCGACGTCGATGTCGCGGAACGCGCCGCCGTACTGCATCTTGAGCCGGCCCGCGCCGACCGACTTGATCAGGAACAGCGAGTGCGGATACGCGCCGAACGGCGCGAGCAGGTCGCGGCGCTTCTGGATGTTGTCGAACGACGTGACGTCGAGGTTGCCCGCGGCGAACTGGAACGGGTCGTTCGCGTTGACGGCGTGGCACCCCGACGTGTTCCCCGCGCACTTCTGCTCGAGGATCGGCTGGATGGTGCGTTCGAAGAACGTGCGGCCCGGCGGCGAGTCACTGCAGGCGGTCACCCACAGCACGGCCCCGAGGAGGATCACCCTGCGCAGCTCCATGGTCGTCATGATACTCCGTTCGTCGTCGACGGACAGCGCCCTCGAACGGCGAACGCCGCGCTTTTCGAGCACGGCGTTCGTCACGTTCCCGGTGAACGATTCGAGAGGATCAGGCGGATGTTCAGCGAAGCGTCGCGAGCGCGGCCTTGGCGTAGCCACGCACGAGGCCGCTCGCATCGGTCGAGGCGACCGTCAGCGCCGGGCGCGACGAGCCCTGGCCGAGCTTGCCGAGCGCCCACGCGGCGTTCCGCCGCACGTAGAGATCCTTGTCCGCGAGCAGGACGACCTCGAGGGTCGCCGCGCCGGCGGTGTAGTTCATCGCGCCCACGACCGTCGCCGCCTCGGCGCGGACCTTGGCGTCGGCGTCGGCGAGCAGCGCCGCGACGGGCGCCGCGCTGACCTGGCCGCGGATGTCACGCCACGCGGTGACCGCGGCGGCGCGCACCGCCGGGCTCGCGTCGGCCATCGCCGACACCAGCACCGGGTTGCCGTCCTTGTGGCCCAGCTCCTTGACGGCGCGGACCATCGCGACCTTGCCGTCGACGCCGACGTCGGTGCGGGTGATCGCGGCGCGCAGCGCGGGCAGCGCCGTGTAGGTCACCGTCGCGCCGAGGAAGTCAGCGGCGTTGCGGACCTGCACCGTGGTGCCGGTCTGCAGCTCCGCGATGAAGTCGGGGATCATCATGTCGCGGAGGTTGGCGCGGCGCGCGAACCACCAGCCCGCGACCTCGCGGACCTCGTAGCGATCGTCCTCGAGCATGTTGGTGACGAGCTGGACGCACTCGGAGCACTTGAGGCTCTCGGCGCGTTCCACCTCGGCGACGATGGCATCGACCGACCCCGACTGGACGGCCGAGCGGATCAGGCTGGCGCTGCCACCCTTGCCGGCGAGGGCCGGGCCAGCGGCGAGCAGCACGAACGCGACAGCGGCGAGCTTGGTACGGATGTTGTTCATGGTCGTTCTCCTTGTTCGCCGAGGGCTCAGTAGGACGCGGTGCCCGGGTTGTTCTCGCGGCTGAAGAAGCTGACGCCGTTGTCA
The DNA here is from genome assembly GCA_964203225.1 of Kofleriaceae bacterium. Lineage (GTDB taxonomy): Bacteria > Myxococcota_A > Polyangia > Haliangiales > Haliangiaceae > JABFXX01. The sequence goes on along the minus strand of CAXNMK010000015.1, from coordinate 4,417 downwards.
GCCGCGAGGATCAGGGCGTAGTACTCGTCGGCGGTCAGGTCAGCGCGACCGACGGCCTGGAGGTGACCCTGGACGCCCGGCATGAACCGGACGGACAGGTTCTGGGTGGGGAACTGCTGCGGCGGGTTCATCAGCTTGATGAGCTCCGAGTTCCGCGCGTCCTCGGGGTTCATGTAGACCTTGAAGTTGCCGCCGGCGACCAGGCCGCCGTCCTCGATGGCCTCCATGTCCGGGCCCGCGACGGAGAAGTACGACTTGGTGAAGGCCGACTCGCCACCGAGCTCCGCGAACTCGGCGGGCAGCGGGCCGCCCGACAGGTTGAACGTCCAGGTCAGCGCCGTGCCGGTGTCCGGGTCCGTGATCGTCCAGTCCGCGACGCCCGCGGTGTTGGAGTCGCCGTGGCACTCGACGCACGCGCGGTTGAAGATCGGCTGGAGCGCCTTGTCCCAGGCGGCGCCGACGATCTTGTCGCGGCTGAAGTCGGTGGTCGACTGCCGCATCTCGCGCGGCGTGTTCGCCATCATCATCGTCGGGCCGATCGCGCCGGCGTCGGTCTGGCCGGGGTTGATGATGGTCGCGGCGCCACGATCCTCGTGGCAGCCACCACACACGCGCGACTCGTTCGCGCGGCCCGAGAACCACACGGGCTCGTTGAACACCGACATGCCGAACGTGTCGATGTTCTGCACGCGGAGCGGGATGTTGGCCGGCACCTGCGCCAGCCACGAGCCGTCCGCGCGGACCGGCGCCACGCCGAGGGTCGCCATGCCCTCGAACATCGTGGTGCCGAACATGCGGGGGAAGCCCTCCTCGGAGGAGAAGCCCTCGGTGACGCGCACGCCGTAGATGCTGCCAGGCGCGAACGTGCGCAGGCTCGACTGGAACACGTTCATCGAGCCGAGCAGCAGCGAGCCGTCGAGGCTGGCGTCGGTCGCCGAGCTGATGATCGGCGGCGCGGTGCGGGTCCTGAGCGGGCGCGCGAAGATGTCCCACATCTCCGGATCGTCGAGCACCGGGCGGCGATCGTACGTGTTGCGGCTGCTCGAGTACGAGTAGCTGTACACGCCGAAGTTCGCCGGGATGCCGGCGGCGCCGAGCACGCTCGACTCGACCGGGCCATCGGCCCACGACACGACGAGGTCGAGCTTGTCCTTGTTGTTGAGCGGGTACGCGTCGTAATAGCGGCCGATGCGGTCGGCCGACGGCTCGTTGCCGTGCGGCACGTCCGGGGTCAGGTCCTTGTAGCTCGCGGTCGCCTCGGTGCGGACGTCGGCGATGTTGACCTGGCCGTCGACGATCGACTCGGCGCCGAGCCGGATGTCGATCAGCGCGCCGGCCTGGACCGTGCGGTTACGCGCCGTCGCGATCGCGACGTAGCGGCCCGGGCTGACCTCCTGCACCTTGAGGGTGGAGTTCGAGGCGCCGGTGCCCTCCTTGCCGAAGCCCTCGCGCAGCTCCTGCATGTCCTGGTTGACGAACATCAGGTGGCCGGAGTTCTCGCGGCCGAGGTGGTCCCACTGCGTGAACATCACGCGGCCGTCGGAAGCCAGCGTCGGGAACGTGCGGTGCGACAGGTTGCGGGGCCCCAGCTCCTCCATCGTGCCATCGGTCGCGATCCGGCCGAGTTGCAGCGTGGTGCCGCGCTCGTACTCGTCGCGGTGCTGCGGCGCCCTCGGCTCGACCACGGCGCTCGTGGTGAACATGATGCGATCGCCCGGCAGGAAGATCGGCGACACGTAGTCGCGGCCCGGGTCGGTCGGGATCGCGGTGACGTCGCCGGTCTCGAGGTTGAGGATGTGGAGGCCGTAGCGCTGATCGGCCGCGAGCTTCGCGGCGAACACGATCTGCTTGGCGTCGAACGAGATGTCGTAGCCCGAGATGTCGGCGTTCTCGTAGCCCGGGATGTTGTTGCAGCAGATCGTCGTCTGCACGCCGTCCGCCGTGGGCGGCTCGAGCTTGACGAGGCGGGCGAACTTCCCGCTCTCGGTCTTCGGGACGTAGGACGTGTACTGGAAGATGTCACCCATGTCGTTGCGCGCCGGGCGCTGCAGGATGATCAGGGCGTCGACGTCGCCCAGCGGGCCCGAGGTGGCGTCGTCCCCGCCACAGCCGACGGCGCCGGTCAGGGTGACCAGCGAGCCGAGTACGAGGTTCTTCATGATCTGCTTCACACGTCCTCCAGGTTGCGAGTGGCAAGACTTGCTACAAGGGCCGGGCCAAACGTAAGCCCCCGCAATCGTTGCGGCGGGGTGCAGGCGGCGCAGGGGTTGGCGCCCCCTGATCGGGTGAGAGTGTGGCTTCCGCCCCCCAGGTGTGGAGCGGATCGCCTTCATCGCGATCTGGGGGTCGCGGGCACCGTGGTGGTGCCACGGCAGGCACGCACGCCCATGCTAGCGTCAGGGTCGTGTCCGCGAACGACCCACCGGTGCCCGGTCCCGTGGATGCCGGTCCCGTCGATGATGGGGTCGACGTCTCGTTGATCCGCTGGATGCTGTCGCTCAGCGCCGACGAGCGCCTCGCCGTGCTCCAGGGGTTCGCGGACAGCGTCGCGGCGATGACCGATGATCCGCCCCGCACCTAGGTTCAAGGATGCCCTCGACGTCCTCGCTCGTCACGGCGTCGAGTTCGTCGTGGTCGGCGGCGTCGCCGCCGTTCTCGCGGGCGCGCCGATCTCGACCTTCGACCTCGACATCGTGCCGGCGCGCAGCCCCGCCAACCTCGCCAGGCTGCTCAGCGCGCTGACCGAGCGCATAGTTTGCTGCCGGCAGTGCTGCAGGTGAGCCGTTGAGCTGCGTGACGTTCGAGGGGAGGTGCTCGGCCGACGACACGCCGATCGACCGTGGTAGATCTCGTCACGATGCGGCACTTGACTACCACTCACCGGCGTTCGCGACAGCGTGAACACGAGCCGTGGTTTGCAGGTTCGTGATGGTGAACCGATGGATCAAAGGACTCCTGGTTGTCGCTGCGCTCGGCTGCGGCGGTGAAACGAACGACTCCGGTGTCCCCGGAGACAAGAAACTCGTCGCCTTGCGTGACGGCGAGGTCTCCATCCTGTGCGCCTACCTCGTCGATCCGGCTCATCCGGCTTTCAGGTGGCTCGGATAGAGAGATAGGCCGCCACAGTGGAACAGCACGGCCGTCTTGAAGTTCGGGAAGCTGCGGTATCCGAAGGCGCGCTTCTTGAGCATCTGGATCACCGAATTGATCGCCTCGCTGCCGGCGTTCGTGATGCGGTGCGTGAAGTAAGTCAGGATGTTCGGCAGGTGCCGCTTCATCATCGCGGCGACCTTCTTCACCGGGGGCAGGCGGGAGCGCACCGCCCAGCTGTACCAGGCCGCCCACCAGCGTTCGCCGGCCGCGCGGCTCCGCTGCCCCCACAGCTCACGCAGCGACTCCTTGAGCGCCCACGCCCGCGCGGTCTTCAGCCCCGAAGCGCGCAGGGCCGCGAAGTCGTCCTCGTACTTCGCGGGCAGGTTCTCCGCGGCGTAACGCCACATGTGCTGCGAACCTACCAGGCGCTCGTCGCCGTCGAGGCGCAGCACCTTGTTCTCGCCCCGGCGGACCTGGTCCACGGCCTTGTTCATGTGCGCCGCGATGTGGAACCGATCGAACACGATCTTCTGGTCCGCGTCGGCGACGATCGCGCGGACCCGCTGGACGTACGCGGCGGACATGTCCATCGCGACCGCCTCGACCCCCGCCAAGTCGTTGAGGGAGAACCGCCCCAGGCACGCGACGAGGCTGTCGCCGCTGCGGCCCTCCGCGATCCCGATCACGTGGCCCGCCTCCAGGTCGTAGGCGAGCGTGGCGTAGCGCTGGCCCTTGGCGAGCGCCTTCTCGTCGACGCCCATCACGCGCGGGACCTCGTGGGGCCGGCGCTGCACGCCGCGGGCAACCGCGCGTTCCATGATGTGCTGCGCCTCGTCCCAGCTCAAGCCGAGGATGTTCGCGGCGCCCGCGACGTTGGTCTCACGCAGCACGTCGATCGCGAACCGCTCGAACAGGGAGGTGAACCGCGACCGCGGCTCGGCCCACGGCACCCGCGCCTGCCGGACCCCGTGGGTCGGACAGTTCACGCGCGGCACGCGGGCGTGCAGGATCGTCTGGAAGTTGCAGCTGTCCAGGTGTCGCCAGGTCCGCTCGTCATCGTGGTCGTGCAGGCCGCAGGCGGTCCCGCACTCCGGGCAGTCCCACGTCTTGGGCTTGCTGTGCTCCGCGTACACGTCGACCCGCTGCCCCTTCACGTCGAGTTCGAGGCGGCTGACCTTCCACGGAGCGATGAGGCCAAGCAGGTGCTGGTAGAGGTCGGTGTCACGCACATGGTGACGGTACCGCAGCCGCCCCACGTCCAACGACGTGCTTGCCGAGCCGGCCGGCAGCCCGTTCGCGGCCTCGTCGGGGAGCCACCCGAAAC
>CAXNMK010000014.1:15000-179088 GCA_964203225.1 Kofleriaceae bacterium | reverse complement strand
ACAAGCGCAGTGCTATTTCTACTCGCTACAAAGGCAAGGAAGAGATGCAGAAGAAGCTCAACAAGGGCAAGGACGCCGCCGGCCAGACCCGGATCGAGGAGGAGGTCAGCGGCCTGGGCGGGACCCCCACGACCAAGGCGCCTGCGCCCAAGCCCACGAAGAGGCGGTAGACGGCGCGGGCGCGATGGGCGCGATGGACGCGATAGGCGCGATAGGCGCCCTCTGGTACGCTTCACCCCATGCGGATCAGCTGGCTGTCGGCGGACGAGATCGCCGCAGCGAGGCGCGCCCTGACCGCTGGAGGCGCAACCTACGAGGATCACTTCCGGCCTGCGTTCGCGCTCCCGGACGTACCGCCCGATGCCTCGGTGCTCGACTGGGCGCGGGTCACCGAGCACGTGGCGCGCGCGGAACGGGTGTCGGCGAGCGTCCGCGATCAGGGGGTGGCGATGGCGCGGGTGCGGTTCGGGGACAGCCGCGTGGCGATCGAGGCGGCCACGCTGGCGGCCGCCGCCCACGCCGGTGATGCGCTCGGCGCCGACGAGGTGACCGAGGTGCTGCGGTGCCCGATCGACACGCTGGTGTTCTATGCTCCGTTCCTCGAGCTGCTGATCTCGCTCGGCAAGCCGGAGCTCGAGCGCACCCTCCGCACCTACGAGGAGTTCGTGGAGGCGTATGCCGCGGCGCTCCGGCCCGAGCCCCACGGGACAGAGCGGATCGGTGCGATGCGCGATGGGCTCGCCGACTTCTATGTGTTCGCCGGCCGCACCGACCAGGCCGAGGCGCTGTTCGAGCGCCGCCACCAGGAGGACCAGGGCGACGTCGCCGTCGCGCTGTCGGCAAGCCGCGCGTACCTGGCCGCGGGCCAGATCAGCCTGGCCGTGCGCTGGCTCGGCGTCGGCGCCACGCGCGCCACCGTCCTGGGGCGCGAGAAGCTGGCGGTGCGGCTGCGCACCACCCAGCACGCGCTCCGCAAGCGCCTGAGCTGATCCTCCGACCCGGTCGGAGGCCCAGCCGCGCCCGGTCAGACCCCTCTGGTACGACCACGGGCCATGGCCAAGGCCCGCGTCGGCAAGGCGCCTCGCAACATCCACCGCTGCAGCGGCTGTGGTCACGTCGAGGCCAAGTGGCTCGGGCGGTGCCCGGCCTGTCAGGAGTGGAACACCCTGATCGAGGAGGTCGAGGCCGTCCAGCACGTGCGGGGCGCGAGCGCGGCCGGCGCGGCCGATGGTCAGAAGCCGATCTCGATCACGGAGGTCCGCGAGCTGTCGGCGGCGGATCGCGCGCAGACCGGGATCGGCGAGCTCGATCGCGTGCTCGGTGGCGGCCTGGTCGCCGGGTGCCTGGTGCTGCTCGGAGGGGATCCCGGCATCGGCAAGTCGACGCTGCTGATCCAGGCGCTGGCCGGGCTCGCGGCCTCACGGCGCGGCAAGGTCCTGTACGCGACCGGCGAGGAGTCCGTCGCGCAGACGGCGATGCGTGCGCGGCGCGTGGATGCCGCCGATCCGGGGCTCGTGCTCGTCGCCGAGACCGACATCGAGCGGATCCTGGCGCACACCGCGGCCGAGCGGCCCGCCGTGCTCGCGGTGGACTCGATCCAGACCGTGTACACGTCGATGCTGGACTCGATCCCGGGCTCGCTCGCGCAGGTCCGCGAGTGCGCGAGCCGGCTCATGCAGTTCGCCAAGACCTCCGGCGTACCCACGATCCTGGTCGGGCACGTCACCAAGGATGGCGGGCTCGCGGGCCCCAAGACGCTCGAGCACCTCGTCGATGTCGTGCTCCAGCTCGAGGGCGACGGAGGCCCGTACCGGATCCTGCGCGCCCACAAGAACCGGTTCGGCTCCACCCAGGAGATCGGCGTATTCGAGATGCGTGGGGCCGGCATGGCCGAGGTCACCAACCCGTCGGCGCACCTGCTCGCCGAGCGACCGGTCGGCGCGCCGGGGTCCGTGGTCGTGGCGTCCGCCGATGGAGCGCGGCCGCTGCTCGTCGAGATCCAGGCGCTGGTCGCGCCGGCGTCCGCCGGGGTGGGGCGGCGCACGGCGGCCGGGGTCGATGGCAACCGCGTGGCGCTGCTGCTCGCGGTCCTCGCCCAGCGCGCGGCCTGCAACGTCCTCGACCGCGACGTGTTCGTCAACGTGGCCGGTGGTCTCCGGCTGTCCGAGCCCGCCATCGACCTCGGCATCGCGTGTGCGATCGCCTCGTCGGCGCGCGGCCGCGCGATCGACCAGAAGACCATCGTGTTCGGCGAGGTCGGCCTCGCCGGCGAGATCCGCGCCGTGCCGCTGTGCGAGCAACGCCTCGCGGAGGCCGCGCGCCTCGGGTTCAACCGGGCGCTCGTGCCCGCACAGAACTACCAACGGCTCGAGGCGCGCCACGGCATGGAGCTGGTCTCGATCGACCGGCTCGTGACCGCGCTCGCCGAGCTGTAAGGCGCGAGGGGCGGGCAGCGTCCCCTCGGTCGCGCGGGAATCGCGCGGTGGGGGTGAATTCCGCGGCGTGCCGCGGAAGAGGGGGCGGGCAGAGCCCCCTGTTATTAGAACGTCAGGACGAGCCGCGACTGGATCGTGTGCGCGGTGCTGGCGGTGCCGGTGTTGAGTGCGCCGGTATCCGGATCGCTGCTGAAGCCATACGTGCCAGGCGCGTTCGTCGGGTCGACCGGGTGGTTCATCGCCGCGAACGGGAACAGCACACCGTACGACATGCCGAGGGTCAGCCCGCCGCTCGTGTACGACAGGTCCGCGTCGAACTCGGTGCCGTACATGCGCGAGTTGCCCGGCGTGGCGATCGTCTTGAGCGCGTACGAGGTGACGTTCGAGACCTTCATCATGATCGACTTCGTCAGGTCGTAGCCGAGGAACGGCTTGACGTAGCCTGCGTTGGTGACGGCGCCCATCAGGTTCCGCCACAGGATCATGTCGACCTTGTACTCGCGGTTGAAGATGAACTGCGTGAGCTGGTTGTCGGGCGGGCAGGCGGTGCCGGTGGCGCACGTGCCGAGCAAGTTCGCGTAGGCGACGTGGGTGTTGCCGGCCGGGGTGTTGTCCCACTGGTCTCCGGAGGCGACGCCGCTCTCGAGGCCGAGGCGGAGCTTGCCGTCGAGGCCCTTCCACGAGACGCGGCCGGTGCCACCGTACTTGCGGATGTCGGCCGAGGTGGTGTTGCCGAGGTCGTCGAGGCGGCCGATCTTGCCGAGCTGGGCGACGAACTCACCCTCGATCGTCCACGTGCCGTAGCCGAGCTTGGCCCACAGATCGGGCGCGTAGGTCTTGAGGTCGCGCGGCACGTAGTTCGCGACGGTGTCGACCTGCTCGGCGAGCGTGAAGTTCGTGGTCTCCCAGCCCTGGGTCTTGTACTCGAAGTACACGCCGTAGTTGAGGGCGAGGTCGCCGCGGTCGACCGCGTCGCGGAACTCCTGCGGCGAGTCCATCTTCGAGATCACGGCGATCCAGCCGGTGGAATCGTCCTTGTCGTCGAGATCGAACGGCATCAGGTCGCGGCCAAGGCCGGCGTTGGTCTGGTTCGACACCGGGGCGGTGGTGCCCCAGTCGGTGGCGATCATCGCCCTCAGCTGGGTGCCCGGGATCAGCGCCGAGAAGCTGACGCGATCGACGGTGTCGCCGTAGTTGCCGTCGAGGTCGTTCGTCCCATTGATCGGGTCGAGGCCGCCGCCGTTGAAGTTGATCCCCATGCCCCAGTGGTTGGGCTGGCGACCGACCTTGAGGACACCGAGTGGCACGGCCACCTCGGCCCACGCGCGCTTGATCACGATGCTGTCGCGATCGCTGTTGATGCCCGCCTGGGTGGGGCCCTGCGAGTTCGTGAACGCGCCAAGCGGCGGCAGGTCCATGCCGCCGTACACGCCCACGTTGTTGTTGGTCGGCGTCGAGCCGAGCACCAGGTTGTCGAGCACGTCCGCCTGGACGTGCACCGAGGTGCCCTCGTCGAGGTTGATCGTCGGCTCGAGGCGGAGCCGCATGTTCGCGCTCGACAGGTTGTTGCACTCGGCGTTGACGTCGTCGCTCGAGCAGCCGAGCGCGCGCGGGAACGGCGCGCCCCCGAGGCTCGAGCCGTCCCGTGCGCGGTCGAGGAACCCCAGGTTGAAGTTCTTGAACCAGTCCGTGCGGAGCCGGTAGTAGCCGTCGATGTCGACCATCTTCCACTTCTTGCGCCGGCCCTTGGGGGAGGGCAGCGCAGGCGTGGTGGGCAGCAGGCTCGGCGTCTTGGGCGCGGCCTCGGCCACGCCCTCCTTCTTGTCTTCCCCCGCGGGTGTGGCGGGGCCCATGCCGGGACCCATCCCACCTGGGTTGATCTGCGCCTCCGCGACACCGGACGCGCTGAGACAGAGGCCGATGACGATGCCCTGGAAGGTGACGCGGCGGGTGGCCCCGCGGGTGGCCGACGTTGAATAAGACATGGGAAGCACGAGGGATTTAGGCATCGGGGCGGTAGGCGGCGGACTATAGTCAGGCCTGTTCGGCCGGGTCAAACGAGCCAGGCAACGAACTCGTCGATTGGCGGGATCCAAGCTGCGGAGAGTATGGTCATGCCAATGCCGAATCCTACTGACCGCGGCACGCCGCGGCGCGTTGCCTGGCTCACGCTCCTTGTCGCGGGCGGCGGCGCGTGTGGACCGGCGGTCCGGCCGCCGGATCCACCGTGGGGGCCAAGCTCGATCGCCAAGCTCGAGGCACGCTCCGCGGTCGCGGTGGGCGGGCGCCAGATCGTCGTCGGTGAGATGTGCCCCCAGGGCGCGGCGGGGCGCCCCGCGGTGGTGCCGCTGGTCCAGCGCACGGGCGCGTGGGACGACACCGCCGAGGTCCTCGCCTCGACGATCGAGCGCGGGAGCGCGCCCCGGTTCGTGGTGTTCGGCACCGATGGCAAGGCGGCCGGCGTGTTCGACACGGTCGGGCTCGCGGACATCGGGATCGCCCGTGACGTCGCGTCGGGCACGTACGTGGGCGCCTCGCCCTGCACGGCCGCCGGCGGCAAGGGCGTGCGCCTCGAGGACCCGGCGTGTGTGCCGGCGACCGCCGGCTGCGGCCTCGCGGTCGCCGAGATCGTCCGTCCCGACGATGCGCCCTCGACCCCGACGTTCTCGACCGGCGGAGCGTGCCTGTCGGGCGACGCGATCGCGGTGGACATCGACGGCGACGGCCAGCCGGAGCTGTTCCCGCTGGCCAGCGCGCTCGATCCGATCCGCGGCCCGGCCCCCGAGTGGTCCGCGGCGCCCGCGGGCGGGCCGCCGTGCACGCCCTCGTTCCAGCTCTACGACATCAAGCTCGCGCGGCAGCCCGAGCCGGGCAAGCCGGTCGACACCAGGTCCGTGATCACCCTCGACGTGCTCGGCGTGCTCGATCTCGATGGCGACGGCCGGCGTGAGCTGGTGACGGCGATGCGGTTCCCCACGGTGCGGACCATCCTGGTGTACGCGGCGGCCGGCTCGCCCCAGCGCCTCGAGCTGGCGGGCGAGGCCGAGGCGTTCCCGCGCTGACGGCGGTGGCGCGGCGGCGACGAGGCTGCGTTGCCAGCGGGTGTGGGAGGGCGCTGAGGCCGAGGTGATGTGGCGCTGCCCGGACGCCGGTTCCTGGCCCGCGCACGCGCGCCACGCTACCGTCGAACCGTGGCAGCCAGCGCGCGTGAAGATGTCGGTCAGCTCCTGTGGGTCGGCTTCCCGTCGACGACGGCCTCGGCGCAGCTGCGCGCGCGGCTCGATGCCGGCCGGGTCGGCGCGACCATCGTGTTCAAGCGCAACCTCGTGATCGAGAAGGTCGAGGCCGCGGGCTTCACGCAGGAGGTGTGCGATCTGGACGCCCTCGCGGCGCTCACCACCGACCTCCACCGCCGCGCGCCCGACGGCACCCCCGCCCTGATCGCCGTCGATCAGGAGGGCGGGGTGGTCCAGCGCATGCGCGCCCCCGCGACCCAGTGGCCGCCGATGCGCTCGCTCGAGGCGTTCGCCGCGCCCGGCGACGAGCAACTCGCCGAGCAGGTCGGGCGCGCCCTCGGCGAGGAGCTCCGCGCGGTCGGCTTCGACATCGACTTTGCGCCGGTGCTCGACGTGCACACCAACCCGGCGAACCCGATCATCGGCGACCGCGCGTTCGGCACCGAGGCCGAGGGCGCCGCGCGCCGGGCGCTCGCGTTCGCGCGCGGCCTCGACGCGGCCGGGCTGCTCGGCTGCGGCAAGCACTTCCCCGGGCACGGCGACACCGCCACCGACAGCCACCTCGAGCTACCGCGCATCGACCACGCGTGGGACCGCCTCGAGCGCGTCGAGCTCGCGCCGTTCCGCCGCGCCGCCGAGGCCGGCCTGCCGATGCTGATGACCGCGCACGTGGTGTTCGCCGCGCTCGACGCCACGGTGCCCGCGACGCTGTCCCACGCGGTGGTCACCGGCCTGCTCCGCGAGCGCCTCGGCTACCGGGGCGTGATCGTCAGCGACGATCTCGACATGAAGGCGATCGCCGCGCACATGGGTGCCGACGTCGCCGCGGTCGCCGCCCTGCGCGCCGGCTGCGACGTCCTGCTGCTGTGCCGCGACGAGGCCAACCAGGCCGCCGCCGAGGGCGCGCTCGTCCGCGCGTGCGAGCACGACTCCGACTTTCGCGCGCGGGTTGGCGAGGCCGCGGCGCGTGTGCGCGCGATGAAGCAGGCGCACGCGGCGAACCAGGCGCGGCGGCCGGCGCCGGCGCGGGCGATCGTGGGCAGCCTCGCGCACCGCCAGCTCGCGGACCGGGTCGCCGGCCGGGCGTGAGGCGATCCGCCAGTGGTCCGAAATTCCCATGTCGGACCCATCCACGTGCGGCCGCTCAACCCCTTGAGATCAGATGCGTTCGCCCGCGCCGTTCGTGACGTTGGGGCATCGGTAGCCGTCGACGTGATCTGCTCGCCCGCGCCCTCCGTTGTTCCGCATCGCTGGACGTCGGCATTGGGTACACTGGGAGCGATGTCGATCAGGCCTGAACTCCGACGCGAGCTGTTGATGCTCGCTCCCGAGGTGCGGCAAGAGCTGGCCGACGAGCTCTACGAGAGCCTCCTCGATGAATCGCTCGACCCGGAATGGGAGCGCGAGTGGTCGAAGGAGGTCGAGCAGCGCATGAAGGACGTCGCCAGTAACAGCGTCGATTTGATCGATGCTGACGACGTTCACCAGGCGCTGCGTGCAGAGCTGCGCGACGTTGAACGGTGAAGCGAGCGCGATACCACCCTGCGGCGCTCGACGAACTCCGTGGCGCGATCATCTCACGACGAGGCAGATCGACCAGGTCGCGGTGTCGACCTCGAGGATGCTGTCCGCCGTGTCATACGCCGTATCGAGCTGCTGCCGCAGTCAGCGCGACGGTGGCCGCGGATCGAGGGCGAGATCCGACGCACGAAGGTGACGCGTCATCCGTACCTCGTCGTGTACGCGGTTTTGCCGGATCAACTCGTCGTGCTCGTGATTGCTCACACGAGCAAGGCGCCGGGCGTTGCCCCAGAACTCCGAGCGCGAGCGGCATCGATGCGAACCAGGCCCGCGTCCCCGGGTGGGCGCTCGGTGCCCGCGTCGAGCATGACCCGTCCGTGCGTTGCGCTGCGGCTCGCCGAGTCACGTGCTCCCGAGGTTGCGCAGTTCGGTCGGTAGTCGTGTCAACGACCGGAGGGCGTGCTTTCCGCCTTGGTCGCTGACGAGCAGGCGACGCCTTCGCGCCCCCTGAAGCGACGGCCCGTCCATGGCTGTCATCCTATCGGTGTTGCCAGCCGGCCGGCTCCTGCAGCGTGCGCGCGTGGCATCGGTGGATCCCGGCCGAGGCATCCAGCTGGGACTGAATGGGAAAGCGCTCCCCTCACCGCTGGATCAGCAGCCCCTCGGCGAGCAGCAGGATCAGCAGCGCCGCGGCGAGCGCGTGCCACAGCTCCACGCGGCGCGTGGTGTCGGTGGGCGCGCCGCCGACGCCGGTGCCCGAGGGCGGCAGGTCCGCCTCGGGGGCGCGCGTGAGATCCGAGCCGCGGGGATCGAGGTTGACGACGAACCCGAGCTCGTCGCGCTCGAGGGTGGAGCCGGCGCGGTCGGTGCCGAGCACGCGGTAGACGCCGGGGCGCTCGGTGCGGCCGTAGCGCACGCTGGTGCGGCCGGTGATGCGATCACCCTCGAACGAGGCGCCGAGGCCGTCGGGCCCGGCGATCTCGAGCTTGCGGAGATCGCCGGTCGGCAGCACGACGGAGCCGCCGACCAGGTGATCGGCCGACGCGAAGGCGGCGTGCTTGCGGGCGAGGTGGCGCATCGTCTCCTGCATCAGCGGCAGGTAGCCCGGGTGGATCGGCAGGTCGTTCCAGTCGTGGTCGAGCGTGGAGGTGTAGAGGATGGTGCGGCCCGCGCCGATCGAGGCCTCGATCAGGGCGGCGGCGCCGTTGGTGAACCGCGCGAGCACCTTGCGGTCCGCGGTGGCGGTGGTGGGGCCGAGCAGCGCGACCTTGTAGAACGCCGCGTCGGCGAGCCGCGGGTCGCTCTTGGTGAACACCGTGAAGATCGGATGGTCGGCCTCCCACTTGACCAGGCGGAGGGCGCGGCTCGCGCGGTCGTCGGCGGAGGCGCCCCAGGTGGCGTCCACCGGATCGCGCAGGCTCTGGGGGAGCAGCGGCAGCATGGTCTTGTCGTACGCGACCGGAGCGACCTGATCGCCGGGGGCGACGAGGATCCCGCCGCCGGCGCGGACCCACGCCGCGAGCACGCCGACGCGCTCGGGCGGCAGCGCGGGGACGTTGGCGAGCACGACGACGTCGAAGCTGTCGAGGTCGAGCGCGGCGGCCGTGCCCTTGGCGCGAGGGTCGATGCCGGCGAGCTCCTCGGCGGTGATCGTGCGGAACTCGGTGCCGCTGTCCTCGCGATCGCCGGGGCGGAGCGCGGCCTCGAGGTAGAACAGCTCGTCGTCGTGGCGCACGGTGCGTGGGTCGCCGTTGACGAGCAGCACGCGGACCTGGTCGCGCAGCGAGGCGCGCACCCACCGGGTGTCGTCGACGGCCAGCGCGTCGTCGGTGATCGACACCGAGGCCTCGCTGGCGCGCGCCCCGGGCGGGAGGGCGGCGAGGAACCGCTTGGTGCGCTTCTCGTGGGGCCCCAGCTCGAGCGCTCCCCGCGCGACCACGCGGTCGCTGATCGCGAGCGACAGCTCGATCGCCGCGGGGGCGTCGTCGTGGTTGACGACCTCGGCCTCGAACGCCACGCCCCGCGTGCCGGCGCCCGGCTCGGCGTCGACGCGGAGCGCGGTGATCGCGCGGTTGGGCAGCGCGTCGGGGCGCAGGGGCAGGGTGACCAGCACGGGGCCGCCGTCGCCCCACGGCTTCTCGCCGGGCCGCACGCCCGTGCGCGCGAGCAGCGAGAACAGGAACACGGTCTTGCGCGCGTGGCTCGAGGCGGCGAGCAGCTGGGCCCCGCGGTCGAGTGCGCGCGAGGTGTCCGCAGGGCGCGAGCTGGGGGTCAGGGCGAGCAGCTGGTCGCGGAGGCGGAGGTGGTCGCGCGTGAGCTCGGTCGGCTGGTCCGCGCCCTCGGCGGCCCGCACGATCGCGACCTCGGCCTCGGGGCCGAGCTGGGTGAGAATCCGGCGGGCCTCGGTGGTCGCGCGCGCGAGCCACGGCTTGCCATCGAGCTGGTACCCGGCGGCGAACGAGTCGTCGATCACGAGGACCGCAGCCTGTGGTCCGCGCGTCACCCGCGGGCCCTTGCGCTCGCACGAGGTGAACGGCTTGGCGAGCGCGAGGGCCACCGCCGCGCACGCGATCGCGCGCACGAGCAGGAGCGTGCGCTCGCGCAGCCGCAGCCGGCGCGCAGTGCGGCGCCTGGTGGCGAGGAGGAACTCGAGCGCGGCGAACTTCACCACGCGGGCGCGCGACCGGCCGATCAGGTGGATCGCGATCGGCACGGCGAGGCCGACGAGGCCGATCAGCATGAACGGGGACAGGAACCCCATCAGCGCGCTCTCCGGCTCGGCCCGAGGCGCGAGCGCGCCACCAGCAGGCCGAGCAGCGCCTGCTCGAGCGGCCGGTCCGTCGAGCACAGGTGGTAGTCGATGCCGGCGCCGGTCAGCGTGGCCTTGCAGGTCGCGAGGAACGCCTCCATCCGCTCGAGGTACTCGCGCCGGATCGCCGCCGGGTTGACCAGCATGCGGTGGTGGCTCTCGAGCGCCTCGAACTGGGTGAGGCCGTCGTACGGGAACGTCCGCTCGTGCGGGTCGAGCACGTGGAGCACGGACACGTCGTGCCGCTGGGCGCGCAGCTCGGCGAGGGCGCGCAGCACCTCGCCGTCGCCATCGAACAGGTCCGACGCCACGAACACGAGCGCCTTCTTGCGCCGCGACATCTCGGCGATCTTGCGCAGCGCGCCCGCCGGGCTGTCGTCGCCGACGCCGCCCTTGACCATCACGGTGTCGAGGACGGCGAGCAGGTCATGGAGGTGCGTGGAGCGGCTGCGCGGCGGAACGACGACGTCGGTGGTGCGGTCCCCGCTCGCGACGAGGCCGACCTTGTCCTGCTGCTGGATCGCGAGGTACGCGAGCGCGGCGAGGGCGTGGCCGGCGTAGGCGAGCTTGGACAGCATGCCGCCACCCGTGAACGTCATCGACGCGGAGCCGTCGAGGACGAGGTAGATCGTCAGCTGCGACTCCTGCTCGAACCGCTTCACGTAGTAGCGGTCGACCTTGCCGTAGGCCTTCCAGTCCACGTGGCGCAGCTCGTCGCCGGGCGAGTACTCCTTGTGCTCCGCGAACTCCACCGACGAGCCGTGCAGCGCCGCGCGGTGCATGCCGGACAGCGCGCCCTGGACGATCACGCGCGCGCGGATCGGGAGGCCGCCGAGCCGCGCGAGCTGCGCGGCGTCGATGCCCTGGACGATCCCCGGAGCCGTGGCCGGAGCGCTGCCCTGACCGGCCATGGCTCAGGGCGTGATGACGGTGAGGAGGCGGTCGACGAGGTCGCCGGCGCGCACGCCCTCGGCCTCGGCGCGGTAGTTGAGGATCAGGCGGTGCTGCAGGGTGGGGCGGGCGAGCGCGGCGACGTCGTCGATCGCCACCGCGAACCGGCCGTCGAGGATCGCGCGGGCCTTGGCGGCGAGGATGAGGAACTGCGACGCGCGCGGGCCGGCGCCCCACGACACGCTGTCGCGGATGAACGGCGGCGCGGTCGGCGAAGTGGGCCGCGTGGAGCGTGCGAGCGCGACGGCGTACTTGACCACGTGGTCGGCGACCGGCACGCGCCGCACCAGCGCCTGGAGCTGGAGCACCCGCTGCGGAGACAGCACGCGCACAAGCTCGGGGCGGTGATCGCTCGTCTGCTGACGGACGATCTCCTCTTCCTCGGACTCGCTCGGGTAGTCGACGTCGACCATGAACATGAACCGGTCGAGCTGGGCCTCGGGCAGCGGGTAGGTGCCCTCCTGCTCGATCGGGTTCTGGGTCGCGAACACGAGGAACGGCAGCGGCAGGTCGTGGGTGGTGCCGCCAGCGGTGACCTTGTACTCCTGCATCGACTGCAGCAGGGCGGCCTGGGTCTTGGGCGGCGTGCGGTTGATCTCGTCGGCGAGGACGAGGTTGGCGAACACCGGCCCCTTGATGAACTTGAACATGCGCCGGCCGGTGGTGTGATCCTCCTCGAGGATCTCGGTGCCGGTGATGTCGGACGGCATCAGGTCGGGCGTGAACTGGATGCGCTGGAACGACAGGTTCAGCGTCTCGGCGAGCGTGGAGATCAGCAGCGTCTTGGCGAGGCCGGGCACGCCGACGAACAGCGTGTGGCCGCGCGCGAACAGGGCCACCAGCAGCTGCTCGACCACCTTGCGCTGGCCGATGATCCGCTTCTCGATCTCGCGGAGGATCTGGCCGTGGGCTTCGGCCAGCTCGCCGACCGCATCGAGGTCCGACTTCGGCGACGGGGCGGTGGCGGTGGCGGTGGTGAGATCCTCGCCGGCCAGCATCAGTTGCTCGGAGTCGGGGTGGAGCGGGGTGACCTCGGCGAGCGTGGGCGCGTCGATGGTGATCGGGGTGGGGCGGCTCGGGTTCATCGTTTCAGCTCGTCGCAGGCGCGGCGCTCGCGCGTCGCCCTCGGATCGGAGACCTGGGTATATGCCTCGGCGAGGCCACAGCGGGTGGTGGGATCGAACGGGCTCACGCGGAGAGCCTGCTCGTACGCTGCGATCGCGTCGATCCATTCATGGCGCGCGGACCGCGCCATGCCAAGCGTCACCGCGGCCACCGCGTCGCGATCGTCCGCCGCGGCCAGCGGGGTCGCCAGCTCGATGGCGCGGTCGTGGCGGCCGAGGTCGATCAAGGTCCGCGCGAGCTTGCCGGCAACGAACGGATCGGATCCACCCGCGGCGAGCGCTTTCTCGTACTCGACCGCCGCGGCCTCGAGCAGGCCCCGGGCGCGGAGCATGCCGCCCAGGCGCGCGTGCTTGCGGGCGCGCGCGCTGACCTGCTCGAGCCCGATGTTCTCCGAGGACTGGCCGCCCTTGGCGAACTTGATCGGCCTGCCGGCGCGCGCGGCGCCGCCCTTGTCCGCGGCCCGCGGTGCGCGCTCGGTGGCGCGCAGGTGGGCGTGCCAGTTCTTCTCGACCCCGCTCCATGGCAGCGTGAGGACCTCGGCGACCGCCCGGCGGGCGCTCTTGCCGTCCCGCTGCGCGTCGAGCGCCGCGCGGATGCCGGGGTAGCCGACTTCCTTGTGGAGCCAGCCGATCAGCGTGTAGACCTCGGCGTAGGCGAGGGCGGCGGCCTCCTGGCTGGGCAGCTTGGCCATCGACGGGTGCATCTCGTCGAGCGTGATCAGGCGTCCCTTCTTGAGCGCGCCCGACAGCAGCGCCTGCTCGGTGGCCGTCAGCACCGTCTCCGGCGGGCGCCGCCAGCGGGTCTGCTCGAACCGCGCCAGGCCCTCTTGCAGCCACACCGGCACGGCGTCGTGGGCCGCGCGGGCGACCACGAGGTGGGTGTACTCGTGGGCCAGCGTGTCCATCCACGGGTAGCCGAAGATCGTCGCGCGCGGCGAGACGACCATCAGCTTGTTGTACTTGGACAGCGCGATCGTCCCGGTGGTCTCGATCTCGGCCTCGGTGAGCGGCGACAGCTTCGCGAGGTCGGCGGGCGCGCCGAGCAGCTCCACGCGGATCGCGTCGGACGGCCGGACGCCGAGGTCCTCGCCGATCGCCTCCCACGCGGCGTCGAGCACCTCGCCTGCGAGCTCGGCGATCGTGCCGTCGGGCCCGGGCGCGTAGCGGATGATGAAGTGGCCCTTGGGCGACCGCGACTCCGCGAACGCCTCGGTGACGGCCAGCGTGGACATCGCCAGCTTGCGGGTCTGGCCGACCAGGCCATCGACGGCGTCGTCGGGGATCTTGGCGAGCAGCCCGATCGCGCCGGCGTAGTCGCCGACCTGGAACGCGAGCTCGGCGCGTAGCCACTTGACCTCGAAGGTGTCGGGGGCGCGCTTCTCGAGATCGGCGAGCACGGCGCGGGCGTCGTCGAGCCGCGCGGTCTGGAGGAACCGGGCCGCCTTGATCACGTCGCCCGTGACGGTGCGATCGCGCCGGGCGCTGGCCACGCCCGGCGCGAGCACGGCCAGGCCCACGGCGACGGTCAGCGCGATGCGGCGGCAGGACGTCACTTGATCAGCTCCTTGTAGTACCGATCGATCATGTCGTCGTAGCCATCGGGCGTCGCCTTGCGATCCTTCTTCTTCATCGCCTCGAGCAGGTCCTCGCGGAACCGCTCGGGCGCGCGGTACTCGTCGGCGCCCGGGATCCGGATGGGCTCGTCGCTGACCGCGCCCTCCTGGGCCTGGCGGGCGGCACTACGGGCGCGGTCGCGGGCCTTGGCGAGCGCCTCGGCCGCCGCGCGCGTGGTCTCGCGGGCCCCCGATGGGTCCCTGGCCTTCATCCGCTCGTCGGCCTTGCCCATCTGATCGAGTGCGCCGCCGAGCTTCTTGCCGAGTTCGGCGCCGGTGTCGCCGGGCAGCTCTGGCCCGAGTTGCGTGGTCCGCTCGGCGAGCTTGCCGGCGCGCGCCTTGTTCATCGCCTCGCGGCGGCGCAGGCGATCGAGCGCGCGCAGGTCGTCGGGGGACATGATCTGGTCGGGGCGCGGGGACAGCGCCTGGAGCTCGCGGATCAGCTCGCCGATCACCGGCTCGGTGTGCTCGATGCCCTCGAGCGCCTCCTGCGTGACATCGGCCCACCGCGACTTGGGATCGTCGCTGATCGCCGCCTCGAGCTCGCCCGCGATCGTCTCGAGCGACGTCCGCGCCTGGCGGGCCATGGCGAGCGCCTCCGCGAGATCGCCATCGGCGACCATCTGCTCGACGTCGCCGATCCGCCGCTGCACGATGTCGAGCTCCTCCTTCGCGAACGGGGTGAGGCCGCTCTCCTCGACGTCCTCGAGGCGCTTGCGCAGCCGCTCGACGAGCGCGCCCACCTTCGTGCTCGCCTCGCGGCGCTTGTCCTTCGCGACCTCGTCGGCCTTCTGGGCGTAGGCGTCGAAGATCCGGTTGGCCTCGGCGGCGATGTCGTCCTGATCCTTGGCGACGTCGGCGAGCTCGTTCATGACCTCGTCGAGCTTCTTCTGCTCCTCGCTGAACCGGTCGCCACGCAGCCCGGCCAGCGAGCCCTCGAGGGAGGACGCCGAGCGATCGTGCTGGACCCGGCACGACTCGAGCTTGGCCGCGGCCTGCGCGTGCTGGCCCGCGCGCACGAGCTCGCGCACCTCGGCGAGGCAGCTCGCGCCCTCCTGGGCCTCGAGCGCGGCGCGGTTGACGTACTGGTCGAGGACCTCCTCGGCCATGCCGCGGCGCTGCTTGTCGAGCTCGGCGTACGAGCGTTCGAGCGCCTTGAGCTCGCGCTCGATCTCCTCGAGCAGGCGCGGGTCCTTGGTCTTCTCGTACTGCGCCATCAGGTCGGCGACCCGCTTCTGGTGGGCGGTGATCTCGTCGGTGACGTCGAGCATGCCCTCGAGCCGCTCGCGATCGAGCCAGTCCGCGAGCGCGATCACGTCCTCCTCGAGCTCACCGATCAGGCGCGGATCGATCAGCGTGAACCGGCCGGGCGGGGGCGGGCGCGTGCCGGGGCGGGGCAGGAGCTTGGCCTCGGTGGTGGCGAGCTTGTCGAGCCGCTCGCGGATGTGGCCGAGGTCCTTGCGCAGCGCATCCGACGCGTGGGGATCCTTGTCGAACGCTGCGCTGATCGAGCCGAGCTCGACGATCGCCTCGCGGAGCTGGCGCGCGAGCTCCTCGCGCGGCGCGGCCTCCTCGGTGGGCAGCTCGGTGGGCAGCTCGGTGGGCAGCTCGGTGGGCAGCTCGGTGGGCAGCTCGGTGGGCAGCTCGGTGGGCAGCTCGGTGGGCAGGATGAGGCGCCCGCCGAGGTTCTTGACCAGCTTCTCGGCGACCTCCTGGTGGCGGGCGAGCGTCTCCTCGTGGCGCTCGCGCGGGCTGACCACGCGCAGGCGCAGCTCCTTCGAGCGGCCGACGTTGGGACCGCCGACGTCGTCGGTGTCCTTCGCCTCGAGCCAGTAGCGGACCTCGCCGCCACTCGGGACCACGACCTCGGCGATGTCCCACAGCACCTTGCCCTGGACCCGCCCGCGCACGCCCGGCTCGAGCAGCACGGGCTTGCGGCCGCGGTCCTTGCCGGACTCCCACACCAGCTCGACGCTCGCGATGCCGAAGTCGTCCTCGATCATGTACGCGAGCTCGACGCGGCGGAGGTTGGTGACGTCGAGGGTGTCGGCCGGCGCGAGCAGCTGCACCGCGGGCGCGAGGTCGGGCTCGGCC
This sequence comes from Kofleriaceae bacterium, assembly GCA_964203225.1. GTDB lineage: Bacteria > Myxococcota_A > Polyangia > Haliangiales > Haliangiaceae > JABFXX01. The sequence goes on along the minus strand of CAXNMK010000014.1, from coordinate 163,305 downwards.
TCGATCGCGCGGGGCGAGGTCTCGAACGAGCGCACGCCCGCGGGGGAGCGCACGGCGAACCGGTAGTGGGTGCTCTTGTCGATCGTGAGCTGGACGGTGACGAGGTCCGCGATCAGGGTCGCCGGGATCACGCGCGGCTTGTCGGCGGGCGTCTCGCCATCGAGGACGACCTCGACCGCGATCGCGGGGACGAGTACGCGCGCGTGCAGATCCACCTTCGTGCCGGGCAGGCCGCGGACGTCGCCCGACGACGACGGCAGTGGCAGCGGCGGGCGCTTCGCGTACGCCGGGAACGTCAGCGTGGCCTCGAGATCGCCGACGAGCGGGACCATGGAGAGCTGCGCGCCGTCGAACGGCGGGCGCGGGGGCGTGAGCAGCGCGCGCCAGCCGCCCAGCATCGGGCCCGACACCACCACCAGCGTGAGCGCGTGGAACCCGAGGGCGGCGAGCATCCACCGCGTCGCGCGGCGCTGCTCGGCGTGGGGCATCAGCGCGGTCGGCTCGAGGGCGTCGAGGCGCGCGGCGGTGGCGGTGATCAGCGCGTCGACCAACTCGGGCGAGGGCGCCCCGGCGCGGGAGGGCGCGTGCGCGAGCTCGACGGCCGACATCAAATCACTCGCGATCTCGCGCCGCCGCGTGCCGACCCAGCGCGCGAGCGCACCGTCGCTGCTGAACCGGCGCCGCGGCACGATCCAGCCGAGCACGAACGCGGTGCCGAGGATGATCGCGGCGGCGAGGCCCCCGAGCCCGAGCACCGCGACCGCGGTCGCGCGGCTGCCGACGAGGAGCGCGGCGAGCAGCGGGATGATCACGCCGAGCGCGGCGAGGGCGGCGACCGCGAGCTGGGCGGCGCGGCGTGCCTCGTGCCCGAACAGCAGCCCGCGCACGCGCGCGAGGAACGCGGCGATCGCGGCGTTCGCGGAAGTTGGTCGAGAGATGGCCACCAGGTTCGCCCCGTCGCGCGGCGCCCGGAGCATAGCGCCCCCGAGCTCATCCGACACGCGCCGACGTACATAGGCTATAACCCTTCGCGGCGGTGTCACCCGGGTCCAAGTTGAATAACGCGCCGAAGGGGCCGTCCCAGACTGCACATGGGACCGACCCCGACGACCGCGACCTCGTGGACGCCGCCCGGCGCGGCGATCGCGCGGCGTTCCGGACGCTGTTCGAGCGGTACCATCGGCGCGCGTATGCGCTCGCGTTCGGCGTGGTCCGCCACCAGGACGACGCGCTTGACATCGTCCAGGACGCTTTCATCAAGGCTCACAAGTACCTGGACCGGTTCGAGGGCAACTCCAGCTTCTACACCTGGCTCTACCGGATCGTCATGAACCTGTGCATCGACCATCTCCGCAAGCACCGCCGGCACGTGCCGGTGGAGCTCGACGAGAACCGCCTCGAGGACAGCGGCTACGAGCCGCTACTGCCCCGGATCCTCGGGGGAAATCCCGGTCGGGCGCTGATGGACAAGCAGATCCGGGCCCGCATCGACGAGGCCCTCGCCACGCTGTCGGACAACCACCGCGCGGTGCTCGTCATGCGCGAACTCGAGGGGCTGTCCTACGAGGAGATGGCGCAGGCGATGGCGTGCTCGAAGGGCACGATCATGTCCCGCCTGTTCCACGCCCGCCGCAACATGCAGAAGCAGCTCCTCGACCTGCTCGATCACCCCTCCCGTGAGCTGGTCCGGGACCTGACCGGCGGCGCGGGCGAGGAGGAGGCGAGCTGATGGCGGCCCGGGACGACATCGAGCTGATGCAGCACGTCGACGGGGAGCTCCCCGAGCGCCACGCGGCCGACGTGCGCGGCCGGATCGAGCGCGATCCCGAGGCCCGGACCAAGGTCGAGTCGCTCGGCCAGGTCGACGACCTGCTCCGCAGCCACCTCGAGCTCGCGATCGACCGCGTCCCCGAGGCCCGGTTCGGCGCGATGTGGCGCTCCATCGAGGACGCCACCGCCGCGCCCGCGCCGGCGCCCGGGATCTGGGCCCGGCTGTCGCGCTGGCTCGATCACCACCGCGGCCACCTCGTCACCGGCGCGGTGTCCGCCGGCGCGGTGGCCGCCCTGGCCCTCATCCTGCGTCCGGGAGCACCTCCACCCGGGGCCACCACCGCGGCCCCGGGCGCGATCGTCCAGGCCGTGCGCCGCGGGGCGATCGAGGTCCAGCCGGCTGCGCTGCGGGCCGCCCCGGAGATCGACATGCTCGACACGCCAGATGGTGAGGGCATCGTGCTGAACCTCGAAGATGAAGATGGGCACACCACCGTGATCTGGGTGACCGCTGCGGAGACGGTGGAGGGCATATGAGCGCTCGAGTTCGCCCGGCCGCTCTCGTCGGGGTGGCGTTCGCGCTGATGATCGCGATGCCGGCCTCGGCGCAGCCCAAGGGCGCTCCCGCGGCCACGGTCACCTGCGACATCCTCGAGATCACCGCGACCAGCGGCAAGGATGCCTCGGTCGCCCCCGAGCTGCAGAAGCTCCAGAAGAAGTTCAAGAAGCCGCCGTTCTCGTCGTGGAACCAGTTCACGCTGATGATGAGCGACAGCCGTGCGCTCAAGGCGAAGCGGACCGAGATCATCAACCTCAAGCTCGGCTCGGCCACCGCGACGCTGGTCGAGATCGTCGACACCTCGAAGGTCCGGCTGATGGTCACGATCGGTGACGCCAGCGGCAAGCAGATCGTCAACAACAAGTCGACGGTCGAGGCGGGGGACTACCTCGTGTACGGGCACTCGCTGCCGAACAACGACGGCCACCTGCTCGCGCTGACCTGCCGCTAGCCGTCGGCCCGATCCGGGTCGACGCCTCCAGTGATCTCGGTCGGTTGAGAGGACCGAATGAACCGGGGGGCCCGGTTGTTGTATACGAGCCCGATGCTCCCTGACCCCAGCGAGCGCGGCGGGGGCACCCGCCGCGGGCGATCGCGGCGCGGGCTCCTCGTGCCCGCCGTGGTCGGCGTGGTGGCCGTGCTCGGCGTGGTCGGGATCAAGGTCGTCTACCCGCGGGTCGGTGCCTCGATGATCCGCGCGCGGCTCGCCTCGGCGCTCGGAGCGCGGCTCGGCCGCGAGGTCCGCGCGGGCTCGATCGACGTGACCCTCGGTCACGCGACGATCCGGGATCTCGAGATCCGCGGCCCGCGCGATGGAGAGCGGCCGCTGGTCCACGTCGCGCGCATCGACGTCGAGTTCGCCGGCGGCGCGTCGCTGGTCGGCCGCGTGCGGCTCGGCGCCGCGACGGTCGACGGTGTCACCGTCAGCGTCCACCGGCAGGCCGGGGGCGAGGACAACATCGGCGACGTGGTCGAGCGGCTGCGCGCGCCGCGCCCGGCCGAGGCGAGCGGGGCCGGCAGCCCGCGGCCCACCTCGATCGCGGTGAGCGGCGTGCAGGTGACCGCCGAGGACGCCGTGACCGGCGCGCGCGCGCGGATCTCCGATGGCGTCGCCACCTGGTCCCCGACCGACCTCGCGGTCCAGCTGCGCGGCGTGTCCGCCACCACGGTGGGCGCGCCGAAGGCCGAGGTCACCGCGCTCGAGATCACCCGCCGCACCGGCCAGCCGCCCCACATCACGATCGAAGGCGGCGAGCTCAGCGTGTGGCCCACGCTGGCGCTCACCGGGATCGGCGGCACGATCGTCGCCGACGCGGCGCACCCCGGCGCCTACACGGTCGACCTGTCGGGCGGCTACGGCGGCGTGCCTGGCCGGCTGTGGACCGCCAAGGGCGGGATCGATCCCCGGGCGCGGACCGGCGCGATCGATCTGGTCGCCGCGCGGTTCCAGCTCGATCGGCTCGCCCCGCTGCTCCAGAGCACGCCGGTGGTCGACTACGCCGGTACCTCCGTCGACACCCGGCTGCACGTCGAGGTGTCGCCCGCCGGGGCCGCGTTCGCGGGCGCGCTCACGCTGCGCGGCCTCAACATCGGCCACCCGATGATCGCCGCCAAGGACGTCCACGGCCTCGATCTGTCGGCGCAGGTGGAGGGGCGGTTCGATCGCGCGCGCCGGCGGCTCGAGCTGACGCGCGGCGACTTCGTGGCACGCGATCTGCCGTTCTCGGTCACCGGCAGCGCGGTGCAGGGCTCGGCGGTGATCCGCGAGCGGGTGGTCGTGGATTCGAAGTCAGGCGAGGCGGTCGCACCGCGTGGCCCGGGTAACCTCCAGAAGCTGTCGGTCCGCCTCGTGATCCCGCCGATCGAGTGCCAGCGCGTGCTCGCGGCGATCCCGACCGAGATGGCACCGTACCTCGAGGGCTACAGGCTGCGCGGGACGTTCGACACCGACGTGCGGCTCGACATCGACTGGGACAGCCTCGACGCCACCGTGCTCGATGGCAGCGTCGGGCTCCGTCGGTGCAAGGTCGTCGACGAGCCCGACAGCTCACCCAGGCGCCTGCTCGCCGAGTTCGAGCACTTCGTCGAGGTCGAGAAGGACGAGTGGATCTCGTTCGTGGTCGGCCCGTCCAACCCCGACTTCGTTCCGCTCGAGCAGGTGTCGCCGTTCCTCGTGAAGTCGTTGATGACCACCGAGGACGGCGCGTTCTACAAGCACCGCGGCTTCATCACGAGCGAGTTCCGCACGGCGCTGGTGTCCAACCTCAAGGCGGGCCGGTTCCGGCACGGCGCGTCGTCGATCACGATGCAGTTCGTCAAGAACGTGCTGCTCTACCGGGAGAAGACGCTCGCGCGGAAGCTCCAGGAGCTGTTCCTGACCTGGCACGTCGAGAACACGCTGACCAAGGACCGGATCCTCGAGATCTACCTCAACGTCATCGAGTACGGCCCCGGGCTGTACGGCATCGGCCCGGCGGCCATGCACTTCTTTCACAAGGCTCCCGAGGACCTGACGCCGGTCGAGGCCGCGTTCTTCTCGACGATCCTGCCGTCGCCCAAGGAGCGCTACAAGCAGTACTGCGAGGGCACGCTGAGCAAGTGGACGAGCGCGAAGATCGCGCGGATCCTGACGCTCATGCTCAAGCGCGAGCGGCTGACCCAGGTCGAGTACGACCAGGCGGTCGCCACCCCGCTGGTGTTCGCCCAGGACGACACCGAGACGCCCGAGGCCTGCCTGAAGCGGGTCCAGAAGGCGATCAAGAACGCGCGCCCGACCAACCCGCTCAAGCGCTGAGAGGGTGCGGCGCAACTTTGACCGGCGGTGTTGAGCTCACCCGGCTTGCCGGGTGGGGCGGCGGGGATCCCGCGTGGGGCGGACGCGCAGGTGAGCTCGGGGGGCGGGCCCATCGCGGGGGGCGTCGAAAGCGCGTACCTGCGGCGCGTGGTCGCGGACCGCGGGCCGGACCGGGCGCATCGCGCACGCCGCGTGCGTGGTATCCACTCTGGATGCGCATCCTCGCTGTCCGCTCGCTGCTCGTCGTCGGCCTCGTGCTGGGGGGCGCGCGCGGGGGAGTGGGGAATCGGGTTGCCCGCGGCGCCCGCGCAGGCGCAGGTAGGCTCGCCCAGGCCTGACGAGCCGGCGATGCCGCCGCCGCCGCCGCCGTCGGCCGAGGAGATGCGCCCGGCCAAGCCGTCCGGGTTCTGGGGCTCGGGGCGCCCGTCGCAGGGCGGCTCGTACCGCTACCGCCTGCTCGGCGTGGGCGTCGGCCTGATGGTCCTCACCGGTCTCGGCATCCTCGTGCTGATCCGCCGCGCGAGCCGCGCGAACGCCGCGCGCTGACCGGCGAAAACTTGTCCTGCCCGGGGTGCGGGCGCCACCCTTGATGCTGTGCGCGCCAACCTCGCCGTGATCCTCGTGCTGGCGGCGGCCGGGCCGGCGCACGCGGACGCCGAGCTGGCAGCCGACGCCGAGCTGGCAGCCGACGCCGAGCTGGCAGCCGACGACCAGTTCGCCGCCGGCGCGGGCGCGGCGATCGGCGCGGGCGGGCAGGGCGCCCAGCCCTACGGCGCGCTCGAGCTGCGGCTCGATGCGGCGTGGCGCGGAGGGCGGCTCGGCCTCGGCGCGCGCGGCGTGTGGGAGGGCGGCGTGTTCCGACGCGGCGACTGGGCGCGCGCGGCCGATGCGGTGCGCGCGCTGCGCTACCTCGAGGTCCACACCACGTTCGGCGATCCGGCGGATCCGGACGATCCAGACGATCCGGACGATCCGGTTCAGGCGGGGCTCGCCGCCGGCGCGCTGGCCCCCGCGCGGATCGCGCACGTCGCGGACGGTCATCGCGCGGCGCTCGACGATCGGCAGCGCACCGGCGCGCGCGGGATGATCGCCGGGCGCGGGCGCGCCCTCGAGCTCGAGATCGACGACGTGCTCGATCCGGCGCTCGTCGGCGGTGCCGCGAGGTGGCAGGTCGCCGCGCCGTGGGGGATCCACGTCGGCGCCGCCGTCGATCCGCGCGTCCCCGCGACGATGGCCGTCCCGCGGATCGCGCTGCGCGCCGTCGTCGAGGCCGCCGCCGCGCACCGGTGGGACGCACCGCGGCGGCGACTCGAGCTCGGGGGCGCGCTCGTCGGGGAGGCCGGCGCGGAGCCGGGCGCGGGCGTCAGCGCCGTGGCGTTCGGGCGCGCGGTGCACGAGCGTGGCCTGGCGCGACGAGGCCCGCGCCGAGCTGCGCGCGGGGACCGGCGGCCTCGGCGCGGCGTTCGGCCCGCTGTACCGCCTCGAGCGCCGCGGCCTGCTCGACGACGCGCGGGGCGGCGTGGGGGGCGCTCGCCCTCGGGGTCGCGGCGCCGCGCGGCTGGCTCGAGCTCGGGGCGCGCGTGCGGCCGGGGCTCGGCGGGCTAGGCACCGCGTCGGCCGGCGCGCCGATGGGGCGGTGGGTGCAGGCGGGGGGATGGCTCGCGGCGAGCCCGCGGGCGCAGGCCGGCGCTGCCGAGCTCCGCGTCGCGTGGGCGCGGCGGATGTTCAGCGCTCTCCAGGTGGCGCGCATGTACGGCAGCTCACCGGCCACCGACGAGGTGATGGCGGTCCCGGGCGCCGCGTGGAGCGCGACGGTGTGGTTCGGCGCGGCGACGCCGTGAGTGCGCGCACGCGCGCGTGATCACCGTCGCGCAGGCCGCGCCATAAACTGGTGTCGTCCCCATCCGCGGCTCTAGGGTCGGTCCCATGTCACGCTCATCGATGTCGGGGATGTTGGGCTGGTCTCTCCTGGCCGCGGGGATCGGGTTCGGGGTCGCGGCTTGTGGCGGTGGCGGTGGCGGTGGCGGTGGCGACGGGGAGGGCGGCACCCCGCCCGACGTCTTCGGCCCGCGGATCGTCACCTCGTCGCCAGCGGCGGGCGCGGGCGCGGTCTCGGTGCTGACCACGGTGTCGGTGACTCTCGACGAGCCGATCGATCCGGCCACCGTCGACGGGGCGATCGCGCTGTACGCGCGGTTCAACCCGGAGCGGGTGCCCGGCACGACGACCTACGACGACGGCACCGTCACCATCACCTTCACGCCCACGCTCCCGCTGCTGCACGCCGAGCGCTACGCGCTGCGCGTGACCCCCGCGCTGACCGACGTGATGGGGAACAACGCGTCCCCCGATGGGGCCACGGTCTCGTTCAACACGAAGATCAACAGCGCGACCGCGCGCGTGGATCGCAGCATCAACGGCCAGCAGATCGCCCGCGGCCTCTACCTCCTCGACGCGCAGGGCCGGCCGACGGAGGACCGGTACTTCAACAGCCCGGGCACCGACAACGCGTGGCAGACCGGCGACGACACCGTCGCGGGCCGGTACGTCCGGGCGTTCGGGGCCGCCGGCCAGATCCTCACGGAGGGCGGCTACGCGCCAGGCCCCGACGGGCTCCTCGGCACGGCCGACGACGAGGCCTCCGACCTCACGACGCACGCCTGGGACGCCGACGTGCGCGAGGTCGGGTTCGCCAACGTGATGGCGCCCGGGGTGGACGGTGTCTGGAACACGGCTGATGACGTGCTGTCGTCCGTGTTCACGAACACGCTCCAGGGCGACCTGCTGACGTCGACCGTCCTGGCGTTCGGCGCAGGCGCCGATGGCACGTGGCGGACCGGCGACGATGACGTCGACTTCATCTCGACGTTCACGTTCGGCGCCGACGAGACCCCGACGCGGCTGGTGGGGAGCCGCGCCGGTGCCGACAAGCGCTCGGGGACCGCCGACGACGTCATCCGCGAGGTGCGCGACACCACGTACGAGGGCGGCCTGCGCGCGTGGAGCAGCTTCCTCAGCAAGGGCGCGGATGACACGTTCCTGACCAGCGATGACGGCTACGTCCGCGTCGATCGCTACACGCGCGACGACCGCGGCCGCCTGATCACGCTGGACGAGTGCGACGCCGCCGGTGCCGACGGGTTGTGGCGGACGGCGGACGACGTGATCGCGAGCCGGACCCGGTTCTCGTACAACGATCAGGGGCTGATGGTCATGCGGGCCGACTTCATGGGCCCCGGTGTCGACGGCGTGTGGGGCACCACCGACGACGTCCAGCGGTACCGGGAGGTCGTCACGCGCGACGCCGAGGGCAACGCGATGACGACGACGAGCTACGCGGGGCCCGGCACCGATGGCCTGTGGAACACGAGCGACGACGTCATCGGGTTCGAGGCGATCCACGACACCTCGCGGTGAGCGCCGGCGCGCCCGGCCGACACCGGTGACAGCCCGGCGGCTTCAGGCCAGGCCGATCGCCGCGATCACCTTCTGCGCGATCCGGCTGAGCCGCACGTTGTCGTCGAACCAGTCGTCGACGCGCGCGAGGCCAGCGGCCGACTCGAGCCGGCGCAGCCAGCTGGCGGCCTTCGCCGCGTTGCGGATCCCGAGCAACTCGAACGCGTGGCGCTTGCCGCGCCGGTACAGCCAGGCATCGAGCTGCTTGGCCCGGTGGAACTGGGCGGGCTCGACGAGCGGCCACACGTCGGCGCGCGGCGCGGCCGAGCCCGTGCGCAGCAGGATGCCGTTGACCGCGCGCCGGCCGGCCTCGCTCGCGCCCTCCATCGACGCGAGATCGGTGTTCGTGCGGACGTAGTCCGAGGCGAGGACCAGGTTCGGGATCTGCGTGACCGCATCGGGGCGGATGTCGCGCGAGCCCGGCGGGTGGATCAGCAGCCGCGCCTGGTTCCGCGGCGGGCTGCCCCCGCCGTAGTCGAGGTCCGCATCGAGGTGCCACGAGTGCATCATCGCGTCGGTCAGGACCTGGTCACCGGGGGCCGCCCCGTTGAGGCCGGCCTTGAGCTGGTGCCACACCTCCTGCGCGACCTCGTCGCGCGTGCACAGCTTCGCGGGCTTGTTGAACAGTGCCCCCGGCGCGTCCCAGTCCGAGATGTCGACGGACAGCAGCCCGCCGACCTCGCCGTTGCCGTAGCGGGTGCGGAACAGGCCGAGGTCGCGCCAGAACTGCGGCTGCGAGATCGACGTCAGCGCCCACGGCGAGTCCGGATAGAACGTGTGGCCGCGCACGAGCGGCACGTCCTCGTAGAGGAAGTACTGGATGCCGACCATCCACGACACCAGGTCGTCGACGACCGCGGTGCGGAGCCGCTCGAGCGCGGGATCGAGCGCGCCCATCGCGGGCGTGATCATCGGGATCACGACGTCGAGGGGCACCGCGAGCACGTAGTGGTCGGCGGTGTGGGTGCTGCCGTCGGAGAAGTGGACCGCGGAGATCGCGCCGGCCGCGACGTCGATGCCGGTGCAGCGGACGCCCGGCCGCAGCGTCACGCCGAGCGACGCGATGTGCGCCACCCACGGGTCGATCCACATCTCGCTGGTCGGGCCGCCCATGGTGCGGTCGTTGGTCACGCCGGTGTCGGCGTAGTCGAGGATCAGCTGCATCGAGACCTGCCCGACGGTGCGCGCGGACCCGCGCTTGGGATCCATCGCCACCATCGTGCGCGGCACGGCGCGCAGCTGGCGCTGGAACTTCGGCGAGAACAGGTCGCCCTCGAGGAACTCCCACCACGACATCCGCTCGTATTCGCCGATCCGGCGCTCCTCGGAGGCGGTCAGGAACTCGAGGATCTTGGCGGTGAACAGCGCGATGTCGGGCCCGTCGAAGTCGAGCTCCTGGAAGAACAGCTCGAGCGAGCTGATGATCTCGAACGGCCGGGTGACCTGGCGCCGGTAGAACCGGTACCAGGTGGTGCGGTCGTTCATCGCGATCGCGCTCTCGGTGGTCGGGCGCAGGTGCTCGAACACGTTGCCGCCCGTCGCCGTCGGGGTGCGGCGCATCGAGTCGATCACGTGCTGGTAGAACCGCGGATAGAACCGGAACCCGTGCTCGCCGGGGAGGTCCTTGCGTCCTCCGGTGCCGGTGCCGGGGACCGGCTGGCTGCGCGCCTTGCCTCCCCAGTCCGGCCGCCCCTCGAACACGGTCACGTCGAAGCCGCGCTCCGCCAGCTCGTGGGCCGCCGTCAGCCCGCCGACACCACCACCGATCACGATCACCTTGGATGCCATCTTCGGTACCTCTCCCTGGTCGTCGTCGTTGCTGCCCGCTGCCGTTGCTGCCCGCGGTTCAGGCGCCCGCGATCACGCCGCCGGTGCTCCACGCCACCGCCGACGTCAGCGCGCCGGCATCGATGGTGTGGCCGGTGAGGGCCGCGATCGCGAGGCGGTCGACCGCGCCGCCGCGGACGCGCGCCACGCCGGCCGCGCGCGCGAGCACCCGACGACTGGCGGCGGCGTCGCCGGCAAGAGCCTCGGCCTGGCCCCACAGCCGCAGCGCGGTGGGCGCGTAGAACGAGGCGCTGCCGCGGCGGTACAGGCGCCGGGCCGTGGCGCGCGCGCGGCTCGCCCCCCCCGCGTCCCCGCCGCGCGCGAGCCCGAGATCGGCGGTGGCCGTGATCACGTCGACCATCGCGGCGACCGCGGGCATCGTCGACAGCCACTGCGCCCGCGCGCCGCGCGCGAGCTCGTCGCCGATCTGGCGGGCGCGGCCCCAGGCGTGCTCGGCGAGGGCGAGCTCGCCGAGGAACACCTGCCGGTAGATCGACGACATGCCCTGCCGGGCCGCCGGGGTGCCGGCGAGGATCTCGGCGAGCCGGTGGGCCTCGTCGAGCTCCCCCGCGACGACGAACACGCGACCGCGGAACGAGCCGAGCATCGCGCGGGTCCACAGGTCCTCGGTGGTGTCCACCAGCGACACGAGCAGCGCCTGCGCGCGAGCCGGCTCGCCCGCGTACAGCTCGCCGAGGCCCCAGTAGGTGCGCAGGAACGAGGCCTCCCACGACCTCTCGAGCCCGATCCGGGTGCACACCTGCGCGGCCTCCTCGTGGGCGGCGCGCATGCCGGTCCAGTCGCCGCGCAGGGTGGCGAGCATGCCGAGTGCGCCCGCGGCGACCATGCGCGGATACGGCGCGCCGCTGATCACCGCGAGCCGCTGTGCGTTGGCGATCGCGCGGTCGCCGAACCGACCGAGCGAGCCGGTCGCGACGTACGCCGCGAGCATCGCCATGCCCATCGCGTGCTCGCCGCGATCGCCCCGCTGCTCGGCGAGCACGACCCCGCGCAGGACGTACTCGAACGACTCGATCGGGTACGGCGTGGACAGGAAGCTCGCGATCACCCGGTAGGCGGATGCGAGCACGTCGTCGACGGGGCGCGGCGTCACCGGGCCGGGCGCGAGCCAGCGTGCGGCGACGCCGACGGCACGGACCAGCGAGCCCGCGCGCGTCCGCGGTCGCCGCGCGCCGCGCACCTCGAGAACGCTGTCGAGGAGCCCGAGCCCGCGCTCGAGCTCGCCGAGCTTGAGGTACGCCTCGGCCGCGCGCACGCGCCACGCATCCGCGCGGGCGGGCTCGCTCGTGGCGAGCGCGAGGAACTCACCGGCGGCCTCCGCGAGCTTGCCGCCGAGGAACAGGCACTCGGCGCGGCGGGCCCGGATCGCGGCGCTGTCGCCGCCGAGCTCGAGCACGCGGGCAAATCCGTCGGCGGCGACGCTCCACGCGAGCTGCGAACGCGCGGCATCGGCGGCGATCTCCGCCCACCTGGCCGCGCGGCCGGGCTCGCCGGCGTGCTCCCAGTGGTACGCGAGCTGGCCGGCATCGGCCGAGGGGGGCTCGAACGAGCGCTCGAACGAGCGCTCGAACGAGCGCTCGAACCAGCGCGCGAACCGCTCGTGGAGCGCGCGCCGCGCGACCGGCAGGATCGCCCCGTGGGCGAGGTCGCGCAGGCGCTGATGGTAGAAGGCATAGACCGGCTCGCCGGTGAGCGCGGGCAGCGCGCGCAGGATCCGGGCGTCCGCGAGGCCGCGCAGCACCGACGACAGCCGCCCCGAGGGCAGGTCCGCGAGCGCGCGCAGTTGCTCGAACGTGGTGGTCGCGCCGGCGATCGCCGCGATCTCCGCGACCACGCGCTCGGTGGGCTCGAGTCGCGAGAGCCGGCGCTGCTCCGCCTCTCGGGGATCGATGAGCGCGCTCGTGTCGAGCTCGCGCGCGATCATGTCGGCGAGGTACGGGCTGCCGCCGGCGAGCCGCGCGGCCGTCTCGAGCAGGGTCGCGGGCGCGGTGGGCGCGAGCCCCGCGATCATGCGCGTGAGCGCCGCCTCGTCGAGAGCGCCGAGCCCGATCACCCGGCCCGCCGCGCCGAGCCGCTCGGCGAGCGCCGCCAGCCGCGGGCTCGGGTCCCCGTGGGTCGTCCACGAGGCGATCACGGTGAGCGGGTGGGCGACCCGCTCGACGATCAGCGCGATCAGCTCGAGGCTGTCGTCGTCGGCCCACTGCAGGTCGTCGATCGCGATCACGGCGCGAGGCGTGGTGATCACCTTGCCGACCAGGTCGGTCAGCGCGAGCAGCGCGCGCTCGCGCTCGACGCGGAGATCCGCGGCGATCGGCTCGTCGGCGTCGGCCTGGGCCACCGCGGGCGCGAGCACCGGGAACACGCGGGCGAGCGCGGCCGCGTGCGGGACCTGCCGAAGCAGGCCGGGGGCGTCCGCGAGGCCGGTCGCGAGGTCGTCGATCACGACGTCGAGCGCGCGGTACGGGATCTGCTCGCGCTCGTGGCAGCGACCGCGCCAGATCAGCGTGTCGTCGCCGCGCGCGCGGCCGAGCGCCTCTTCGATCAGCGTCGTCTTGCCGGACCCCGAGCCGCCGGTGATCACGATCAGCCGGGCGCGCGGCTCGGGCCGGGCGATGGTGTCCTCGAGCGTGGCCAGCTCCGCGGCGCAGCCGACGAACGGCGCCTCGCGGCGAGGCGACCGCGGGCGGGACGTGTCGCCCGTCAGCCGCGCGACGACGTCGAGCGGGGCCGGGCGCGCGGCCGGGTCGCTGGCGAGGAGCTGCAGGATCAGCTCGTCGAGATCCGCCGGGACGTCTGGGTTGACAGCGCTCGGGGGCGGGATCCGGAGGTTGCCGTGGATCCGCGACAGCACCTGGAGCGTGCCCCCGAACGGCAGCGAGCCGGTGCACAGCTCGTAGGCGACGGTGCCGAGCGCGTAGGTGTCCATCGGCGGCGTGACGCTCAGCGACTGGAGATACTCGGGCGCGAGGTACGCAGCGGTGCCGACGATCCGCGTCTCGGCAAGCCGGCGGCGGCTCTCGTGCGCGAGGCCGAAGTCGAGCAGCTTGACCACGCCGTCGACCACCATCACGTTCGACGGCTTGACGTCGCGGTGGATCAAGCCGCGCCCGTGCAGGAACGCGAGGCCCTCGGCGAGCTGCGCGATCACGGTTCGCACCCGCACGAAGTCGACCACCGGCACCGGGCGGGCGAACACGCTGGTCGGCGGGCGCATCAGCGGGACGCCGATCTCGACGCCGATCCCTCCCAGCTCGGTCACGCCCGCGCCGCCGGGGCGGGGCGCCGAGCGCGTGCTCGAGTCGCCGTCGCGCGCGGCCGCGGTGCTGCGGCGGGCGACCCACGCCATCGGATCGAGGCCGGGCAGGTACTCCATCGTGAAGTAGCAGCTGCCCGCGTGGGCGACCAGCTCGTACAGCTCGACCAGGTTCGGGTGCCGGAGCGAGGCGACCGCGCGGAACTCGCGCTTGAGCCACAGCGTGCCCGCGTCGTGGGCGTCGCCCCGGAACTTGAGGGCCACGTCCATGTCGAGCCGGAGGTCGCGACCCAGGTACACGACGCCCATGCCCCCGCGGCCGAGCTCGCGGACGAGGTGGTAGCGATCCCCGACGGATCGCCCAGGTGCTACGTCGCTCACGCCGTCCTCACGGTATCGTGCCGCCCGTGACCGACGCAATCGACCGGGTCATCCAGCAGTATGGGCCCCACGCGATCTGCGAGGCCCTCGCGCCGATGCTCACGCCTGAACGAATCGCCCGCATCGACGAGGTGCTCGCGGCGCGCCTCGGCTCCGTGATGACGATCGTCGAGGACACCTACGATCCCCACAACGCGGCGGCGACGATCCGCACGTCCGAGGCGATCGGGCTCCAGGAGCTCCACGTGATCGAGCCGGGCGACCGGTTCTCCGTCGCGGGCGGCGTCACCCGGGGCTCCCACAAGTGGATCGAGATCACCCGCTGGAAGGACCCGGCGGCGGTGGTCCACGCGCTCCACGCCAGGGGGTTCCGGGTCTACGCGACCCTGCCGGGCGCGCCGTACTCGATCGACGACGTCGACGTCCGGACGCCGATCGCCGTGGCGTTCGGCAACGAGCACGCGGGCCTGTCCCCGGCCGCGATCGAGGCCTGCGACGGGGCGCTCGGCGTGCCGATGCACGGGTTCACCGAGAGCTTCAACCTGTCGGTCACGGTCGCCCTCGCGATGCGGACGATCGCCACCCGCCGGCGCGCCCACCTCGGCCACGCCGGGGACCTCGACCCTGCGCGGATCGTCGTGCTGCGGGCGCGCTGGTTCGCCCTCAAGGTCCGCGGGGTGATCGGCGTGCTCCAGCGCAAGCTCGGCCCCGCGTAGGGCCGCGCAGGTCCCCACCGCGCGCCTCCCTGAACCGCGTTCTCGCCGATCCCGCGGCGTGGCTCGTCGGACACGCGCGTGTGTGGCAATGGGGACGCAGGCGGGGGATGATCAGGTGGCCGGCCCGTCCGGTGGCGGTCCTACCCTTGCAACACCAGCGTCCCAACATGCCCCCGGGCTCCCCCATGCAGTGGCCTCCTGGTCAAGGGCACGCGCGCCCCGGGCCCGCCCGCAGCGCGCCGGGCAAGCCCGGCCGGAGCGGCAAGCCCGGCCGCAACCAGGGTGGGTTCGGCGCCGCTCGCAAGCGACCGCTGTGGCTGTCCCTGCTCAAGTGGGGCGTGCTGGCCGGGCTGTTCGCGGGGGCGCTCCTCGTGGCCACCGCGGCGTTCGTGTTCTGGATGTTCGGGCGCGACCCCAACCTGCCGGACTACAAGCAGCTCAGCGACTACCGGCCGATGCAGGTGTCGATCGTCCTGGACGGCAACGACCGCCGGATCGGCGAGATCTACACCGAGCGGCGCACCTACGTGCCCTACGAGAAGGTGCCGCCGATCGTGTTCGACGCGTTCGTGGCCGCCGAGGACAACAAGTTCTGGACCCACGCGGGCGTCGACTACGTCGGCATGTTCCGCGCGTTCGTGGCGAACCTGCGCGCCGGCAAGACCAAGCAGGGCGCGTCGACGATCACCCAGCAGGTGGTCAAGACGTTCCTGCTCACGCCGGAGCGGACGTTCCGGCGCAAGATCCAGGAGATCATCATCGCGCGACGGCTCGAGAAGGCGCTGACCAAGCAGGAGATCCTGACCCTCTACGTCAACCAGATCTACTTCGGCCACCGTCGATATGGCATCCAGGAGGCGGCGCGCTACTACTTCGGCAAGGACGTCGAGAAGCTCAACGTCGGCGAGGCCGCGGTGCTCGGCAGCATGCCGAAGGAGCCCGAGATCCTCGCGAACTCGCTGCACGGCAAGAGGCCGGAGCGCGCGAAGGAGCGCCAGATCTACGTGCTCAACCAGCTCGTCGCGATCGGCAAGCTGTCGCGGGAGGAGGCCCAGAAGTGGATCGACGCGCCGATCCAGGTGGTCAAGGAGCCGTTTCCCGATCTCGGCATCGCCCCCGAGTGGGTCGAGGTCGCGCGCGAGCAGCTGATCAAGGAGAAGGGCGAGGCCGGCCTCGACTCGCTCGGCGCCACGGTCCGCACCACGCTCGATCCATCGCTGCAGACCATCGCGCAGAAGGCGCTCCAGGCCGGGCTGCGCAAGGTCGATCAGCGCCAGCGCATCGGCCGGCCGCACCGCTCGGTCAAGCCCGACAAGATCGCCGACGAGGTCGCGCGCCTCGGCAAGAAGCTCGGCAAGGCGGGGCCGCAGGCCAAGGAGGTCTACGACGCGGTCGTGACCGAGGTGTTCGACGCCGAGCAGGAGGTGGTCGTCGATCTCGGCGGGTGGAAGGGCGCGCTCGTGCTCGGCACCCCCGAGGACGCGCGGTTCAACCCGGTGGTCGATGGCGCGACGAAGCGGCCGGGCGAGCGGTTCAAGCCCGGTGACGTCGTCGAGGTCACCGTCGGCGCGAGCGAGCTGGTGGCCGCCACCGACGACGAGGCGGATCCGCCGAAGAAGCGCACCGGGCCCTCCCACGCCCTGCACCGCGTGGTGTTCGCGCCCGCGCCCCAGGGTGCCGTGGTGATCATCGAAAACCGGACCCGCAAGGTGCGCGCGATGGTCGGCGGCTACGCGCTCAAGGCCGGCGACCGCAACCGCGCGCTCAAGGCGCACCGCCAGCCCGGCAGCTCGTTCAAGCCGTTCGTGTATGCGGCCGCGATCGACTCCGGCAAGTACACGCCGGCGACCACCGTCAACGACGCGCCCGAGGTGTTCGACCTGTGGCGGCCGAAGAACTACGAGAGCGGCAAGTTCGAGGGCCCGGTGCTGCTGCGCCACGCGCTCAAGAAGTCGATCAACACGGTCGCGATCCGCGTGACCTACGACCTCAAGCCCGAGACCATCGCCGCGCTCGCGCACAAGATGGGGATCGCCAGCGAGCTGCCCGTGGAGATGTCGCTCGCGCTGGGCTCCGGCGAGGTCACGCCGTTCGAGATGACCAACGCGATCGCCACGCTGGCGGCCGGCGGCAAGGCGCAGCCAGCGCGGTTCATCGAGGCGGTCGATGGCAAGGCGCTGCCCGCGCCCGCGAGCGAGCAGGTGCTCCGGCCGGAGGTCGCGTACGTCGTCGTCGACATGATGCGCTCGGTGGTCACCGAGGGCACCGCCCAGGCCGCGAACAAGCTCGGCATCCCGGTCGCCGGCAAGACCGGCACCTCGAACGAGGGCCGCGACGTGTGGTTCATGGGCATGACGGCCGACTACACGATCGGCGTGTGGATCGGCTACGACCAGCCGAAGTCGCTCGGCAGGGGCGAGACCGGCGGCACCACGGCGGTGCCGGTGTTCGTCGACGTCGTCGGCGCGATGGGCCAGCCCGCCAAGGCGTTCCCGCGGCCGCCCGGTGTCGTCGAGGTCACGATCGACAAGCTGTCTGGCCTGGTCGCGCCCGATGGCGCCCCGAAGGGGACCACGCGGACCGAGGTGTTCGTCGAGGGCTCGCAGCCGACCGAGGTGGCGGCGATGCCGGGCGACGTGACCGGTGACAACGTCGTCACCGACGAGTACGCGGACTGATGCGCGCGCTGCGCGCGGTCCTGGCGACGCTCGCCGGGCTGGTGGTCGCCGCTGCGCCGGCTCAGCCCGCGCCTCCCGTGGTGGGCCCGGGCGCGGGGCACGGTGCGGGTCGCGATGTGGGTCGCGATGTGGGTCGCGATGTGGGTCGCGATGTGGATGACGGGTTCGTCGCGCGGCTGACCGCGCCCGTGCGTGCGGCGCTCGCGGCGGGCCGCGCGCCGGCGCTGGTGCTGGTGCCGCCGGTCCCGCTCACGGTGACCTGGCGCCCGGTCCGGCTCGGGGCGATCGAGCTCGGCGCCGCGCTGGTGGCCGTGCGCGCCGCGGATCTCGACGGCGATGGCGCGGGCGAGCTGTACGCGGTCACCGCGCGCGAGGTGATCGCGCTCGGCCTCGCCGGCGGCAAGCTCAAGGAGCTCGGGCGCGTGCCATTCGAGGGCCCGCTCGCCGTGACCGCCCCGCGCGAGCCGGTGGGGACCGCGGTGGTCGACGCCGGCGCGCTGGTCGCGGCGGCGAGCCCGTGGGCGCGCGAGCTGCGCGTGACGTGGGACGGGACCACCCTCGCGGCGCGCGCCGCCGACGCGCCGTTCCTGGTGTGCCCGGGCGAGCGGCTGGCGCTGGTGCCGGGGCGCAACCACTTCGGCGATCTCGCCGCCCCGGTGCTCGGGGTGCGCTGCCGCGCCGATCTGGTGGCCGCCGACGGCCGGCCGCTGGTGATCCGCGCGGTGCTGACGGGGACCGTGCTCACCGTGTCCGGCGAGGTGTGTGCGCTCGCCTCCGGGAGCCGCGCGCGCGCGTGCGAGCCCGCGTTCACCCACACGTACAAGGATCACGGCGCGGTGTTCGAGATCGCCGATGTCGATCGCGACGGCACCCCCGAGGTGCTCGTGACGGGCGCGGGCGCGCCGGGCGAGCCCGATGCGGTCAAGGTGATGTCCGTCGGCGGCGACGACAAGAAGGGGCGGTTCCGCAAGCAGTTCACCGGTGGAGTGGTCGGCCTCGCGGTGCTCGATGCTGACGCCGACGGCGCGCCCGAGGTGCTCGCGCTGGTGCGGCTGGTCGGCGCCACCCGGGTCGATGTGTGGAGGCTCGACTGATGCGCCTCGGCTGCATGATGCGCGGGCGCGGGCGCGGGCGCGGGCTCGCGGCCGTGCTCGTGCTCGTGCTCGTGCTCTCGCGCCGCTCGCCGGGGCCGAGGGTCGGCCGCGCTACGGCGGCGTGGTCGAGACGGCGCTACTCGGCGCGCCGGCGACGCTCGACCCGGTCCAGGCCGCCGGCCACGCCGAGCTGACGCTCGTCGAACTCGTGCTCGACACCCTCTATCGTCCGGGCGCCGATGGCGTGGCGCGCCCGCACCTCGCGCTCGGGCCGCCGGTGATCACGGGCTCCACCGTGCGGATCGCGCTGCGCCCCGGCGTGCGGTTCCACGATGGCAGCGCGCTGACCCCCGTCGACGTGGTCGCCTCGCTCGAGCGGGTGCGGGGCAGCGGCGCGCGCTGGGTGCTCGCCGGCATCAAGGCGATCCGCGCCGACGCGGCCGGCCTCGAGTTGACCGTGGCGGGTCCGTGGGTGGACGTCGCGACCGCGCTCGCGCTGCCGGCAACGTCGATCACGCGCGGCGGTCGCGCGCCAGGCGAGCGGGTGATCGGCACCGGCCCGTTCCGCCTGACCACGCTCGATCGCGCGGGCCACCGGGTCGTGCTCGAGGCGTTCGACGATCACGTCGCCGGCCGGCCGTACCTCGACCGGCTGGTCCTGCGCTGGCACGACACGCCCGACGGGGAGGCCCGTGCGTTCGAGACCGGCGCGGCGCACCTGTCCGCCCGCGGCGTCGCGGCGTTCACCGGCGCCCAGCCGAAGTACCGCGCGCGCGACGTCGAGAGCCCGGCGGCGCTGCTCGTGTACCTCGGGTTCGGGCGCGCGCACGCCGCCGTCACCGACGAGCGCGGCTTCCGGCGCGCCCTCGATCTCGCGCTCGCGCGCGGTGCGCTGGCCTCGGTGGGCTCGGGCGAGCGCACCGTCCCGACGCGCTCCCCGGTGCCCGTGGAGGCGGGCGGCCCCGCGCTCGCCCAGGTCGGGCGCACCGACGATCTGCCCGGGGCGCGGGCGGCGCTCGCGGAGGCCGCTCGCCGCGTGCCGGCGCTCGCGCCCGCGCGGTTCGCGGCGCTCCAGCTCGAGATCCTCGTCCAGGATGCCCGCCCCGACGATCGCGAGCTTGCGGAGCGGATCGCCCACGCGCTCGGCAAGCTCGGCATCGGCTCGGTGATCACGGCGGTCGCCGCGCCCGTGATGCGCGACCGGGTCGCCCGCGGGGCGTGTGATCTGTGGATCGGCCAGCTCGAGGCACCGATCACCGCCGCGCCGGTGTGGTGGGGCGCGGCGTTTGCCGCCGGTGGGGATCCGTGGGTGGAGGGCCGGCTCGCCGTCGGCAAGCTCGACGCGGCCGCGGCGGCGCGGGCGTTCGCCGATCGGCTGCCGATCGTCCCGCTGCTGTTCCGGGGCGTCCGGCTGTGGCACCGCACGGACGTGCGCGGCGTCGGCTTCGACGCGAGTGGCCAGCCCGGCTACGCGGACGTGTTCCTGTACGGGGAGCCGGTGAGGTCGAAGAAGTGAAGCTGCGCGGCCGGTTCACGCTCACGCTCGCGCTCGCCGCGCTGGTCCCGATCGCGGTGGCGGCGGCCGTCACGCGCCAGGTGATCGTCGCCTCCGCGCGTGCGGACTACGAGGACGATCGCGCCAACGCCGAGCAGGCCGCGCGCCGCGAACTCGACAACCAGCAGTTCGATCTGACCACCGCGGGCGCCGCCCTCGCGGACGATCGGCACCCGTTCGTCGGCGTGCTGCTCGGCGAGCTCGCGAAGGGGACGCTCGCCGATCCGCGGGTGATCCGCGGCCTGCGCGAGCAGGCGGGGCAGGTGATGCGCGGGCTCGCGCTCGATGTCCTGACGGTGACCGGCCCCGACGACACCGTGCTGATCACGCCGCACAACCGGGGCGCCACCGATGACACCAACCCGGAGGTGCGGACCCGCGCGGTCCAGACTGGCGGCGAGGCGTACTTCGTGTTCGACGCCATCCGCACTGGCGCCACGGTCAAGCCGATGCTCGTGGGCCAGTCCGCGCACGTGTCGAAGAAGGATGGCTACGAGGTGTACGTGTGGGTCGGGCGCAGCGTGTCGCAGCGCCTGCTCGACAACCTCCGCCGGCCCGGCCGCACCGACGCGCGGATCGTCGACGCGAGCGGCGCGGAGCTGCTGCCCCCGGTGGGCTCCGGCGGCAAGACGTGGGCGCAGCTCGCCACCGATCCGCCGGTCCGCGTGCCGATGCGCGGTCCCGACGGGCAGGAGGTCGCGGTGGTCGAGGTCGCGGTGTCCGACGGCGATCTCGATCAGGTGCTGCGCAACATCACGTTGATCTCGATGGGGCTGGCGGCGGCGGCGCTGCTCGCGGTGGTGCTGATCGGCCTGCTCGTCGCGCGCCGCACCGCGCGGGACCTCGAGAGCCTGGTCGAGGGCTCGCTGGCGGCCGCGCGCGGCGACCTCGATCACCGCGTGCCCGTGCGCAGCAAGGACGAGATCGGCGCCGTCGCGAGCGCGTTCAACCTGATGATGGAGGACCTCAAGACCTCCAAGGAACGGCTCGTGATCGCCGAGCGGATCGCCGCCTGGCAGGAGATCGCGCGCCGGCTTGCGCACGAGATCAAGAACCCGCTGACGCCGATCCAGATGGCGATGGACACGCTCCGCAAGACCTGGAAGAAGCAGCACCCGCAGTTCGCCGAGATCCTCGAGGAGTCGACCACGACGGTGCTGCAGGAGGCGGACCGCCTCAAGCACATCGTCTCGGAGTTCTCGGACTTCGCCCGGATGCCCAAGCCCGAGTTCCAGCGGATCGTTCTCGATGAGGTGATCCGGTCGGCGCTCACGCTGTATCAGGGCGCCGCGCCGATCGAGCTGCACCTGGCCGCCGGGCTCCCCGAGCTCGACGCCGACCGGTCCCAGCTCAACCAGGTCGTACTCAACCTCGTCGAGAACGCCCGCGATGCGATCAGCAAGCGCGAGGGCGGGCGGATCACGGTGTCCACGCGCCTCGGCGAGGCGGGCGACCGCGCGCTGCTCGTCGTCGAGGACAACGGGGCGGGCGTCCCCTCCGAGCTCAAGGACAAGGTGTTCGCGCCGTACTTCACGACCAAGCACGCCAAGGGAGGGACCGGCCTCGGGCTCGCGATCGTGCACCGGATCGTCAGCGACCACGGCGGGCGGATCATCGTCTCGGAGGCCACGGGTGGCGGCGCCCGGTTCACGCTCGAGCTGCCACTGCGCAACGGTACCTCGCTGCTGGTCTCGCGCATGTGATCCCGCCGCCGGGGCCCCGCCCAACGGGTGACCGAATGGCTTTTCTCCGTCGCGCGTTGCGGGTATGACCCCACCGAGGACGCCATGCCCAAGCTCGATGCGATCGAAGGTTGTCTCACCGCCATCGTGACCCCGTTCCGGGACGGGCAGATCGACTTCGAGGCACTCGCCCGCCTCGTCGAGTGGCAGATCGAGCAGGGCATCGACGGCATCGTCGCCGTCGGCACCACCGGCGAGTCCGCCACGCTCGCCGTCGACGAGCACGTCGCGGTGATCGCCGCGGTGGTCAAGGCCGCGAAGGGCCGCGTGCCGGTGGTCGCCGGCGCCGGCGGCAACGCCACGGCCGAGGCGCTCGAGTTGACCCGGGCGTCCGAGGCCGCGGGCGCCGATGCGCTGCTCCACGTCACGCCCTACTACAACCGCCCCAACCAGGAGGGGCTGTTCCGCCACTTCGAGGCGGTCGCGCGCTCCACGAAGCTGCCGATCATCCTCTACAACGTGCCCACCCGCACCGGCTGCGACTTGCTGACCGACACCGTGGTCCGGCTGGCGGACTTCGACAACGTGATCGGGATCAAGGACGCCACGGGCAACCTCGTGCGTGGCACCGAGCTTGTTGCCAGGGTCGGCGACCGGATGACGATCTTGTCGGGCGACGACGGCACGTCGTTCCCGCTGTACGCGTGCGGCGCGCGCGGGGTGATCTCGGTGGTGTCCAACGTCGCCCCGCGCGCGATGGCCGACATGTGGGACGCGGTCGTGGCCGGCGACTGGGCGCGCGCCCGGCAGCGCCACTTCGAGCTGCGCGTGCTGTCGCAGATGCTGTTCGCCGAGCCCAGCCCCGCGCCGACCAAGGCCGCGCTCGCGATCATGGGCCGCTGCACGGTCGACGTGCGGCTGCCACTCGTCCCCGCGACCACGGGCATGACCGAGCAGCTCGGCGGCGCCCTGCGCGGAGCCGGGCTGCTGTGACGCCGCGCCGCGCCCTCGTGCTCGGACCGTCGGGGCGGATGGGGCGGGCGGTGATCGACGCCGCGCGCGGCCGGGGCGACGTCCGGATCGCGGCCGCCGTGGATCGCGAGGGCGCCCCGGGCGTCGGCACCACGGTCGCCGATGGCGTGATCGTCGGGTTCGACCTCGCCGCCGGCATCGACGCCGCGGACGTCTACATCGACTTCACGTCGCCGGCCGCCACGCGGCTCGCGGCGGGGCTCGCGCGCTCGCGGTGCCGCGCCGCGGTGATCGGCACCACGGGCCTTGGGCCGCAGGACGAGGCGGCGCTCGCCCAGCTCGCCGAGGTGGCGCCGATCGTGGTCGCCGCGAACTTCTCGACGGGCGTGAATCTCCTGCTCGGCCTCGTCGAGCAGGCGGCGCGGGCGCTCGGCACCGAGTGGGACGCCGAGGTCGTGGAGACCCACCACCGCGCCAAGCGCGACGCCCCCTCGGGCACCGCGCTGATGATCGGCCGCGCGATCGCCAGCGGCCACGGCAGCGACCACGACCAGGTCATGCGCCACAGCCGCGATGGCGACGTCGGCGCCCGCCCGCGCGGCGAGATCGGCATGGCGAGCGTCCGCGGCGGGGACGTGATCGGCGAGCACACCGCCCACTTCTTCGGTCCCGCCGAGCGGATCGAGATCACGCACCGCGCCTCCTCGCGGGCGATCTTCGCCGGGGGCGCCCTGCGCGCGGCCGCGTGGGTCGTGGGTCAGCCCCCCGGACGCTACGACATGCTCGACGTGCTGGGCCTGCGCCGCGTGCTAGGGTGACGTCAGCGATGACCGCCACCGAGCGCATCACGATGGTCGTCCTCAACGACGACGGATCACGCGACAAGTTCACGCTGAGCTCGTGGGTGGGGATCCCACGCAAGAACGAGCTGATGTGGATCGGTGACGACCCGTACATCATCATCGAGGTGGAGTACGCCGTGTCCGAGGGGTTCTTCGGCGCGCGGTCGATCGACGCCGCGGGTGTGTACGTCCGCCGCCTCGACAAGGAGGAGCAGGACGGGGTCGCCCGCCGGCTCGCCAACCCGATCAAGGGCAAGAACGAGCAGCCGTTCCGCCCGTAGGGCCCGGCCGCGCTCAGTGCGCGATCACGACCTCGTAGGCGCCGCCGCCCACGCGGTAGTACTGCCACTGGCGGTCGAACGTGATCGCCCCGAACAGGTTGACCGCGATGCCGATCGCGATCAGCGCCCGCGGGATCCGGCCGAGCGGGCGCCCACCCACGGCGATCAGCAGGATCAGGAACACCAGGTAGTCGAGGCTGAACCGGTAGCCGAACTGGATCCAGCCGCTGTTCTGGTAGACCAGCGAGGGCAGGGCGACACACGCGACGGTGATCCACAGCGTCCGGTGGATGGCGGGCCGCTCGCGCGGCCACAGCAGCAGCAGCAGCACCGGGGTGGTCACCCACATCGCGAGCCCGTGCCCGCTGATCTGCACCCACGGGGCGCGGGGCAGCAGCTCGGGCAGCAGCGTGAACGCCACGGCGAGGTTGCGCGCGAGGTACTTGTAGCTGGCGAGGCCGTACTGCTCGATCTGCGCCTGCTGGCGGACGTCGAGGTAGCTGTGGCCGAACTCGGTCGGCGAGCCGAACCGGATCTGGTTGTAGATCATCCCGGCGATCGCGAACGCGACGACCGGCGCGGCGAACGTCAGCACCGGGCGGACCAGGGCGCGCCAGGTGCGCGGCGCCGGCGTCACGCGCCACAGCTCGAGGAGGAACAGCGGGACCATGAACGCCATCGGCGTGCGGGTCAGGGCGGCCGCGCCGAGCGCGAGGCCGGCGACCAGCGGGCGCTTCGCCTCGATCGACGCCCACGCGTAGACCAGCGCGAGCGCCACGCCGAGCACGTGCGCGGTGAACCACACCTTGCCCTGGACCGCCGCGAACAGCAGCACGCTGCCGAACGCGAGCGCGGCGACCAGCCACAGGTCCTCGCGCACGCTGCGCCGGGACAGCCCGGCCTCGGCGAGCCGGCGCAGCCCGAGCAGCCCGAGCGGGAGGATCAGCGCGGCGACGAGCAGCGTCGGGATCATGTCGTTGCCGGCGCGCCCGCCGAGCGCCGCCGACGGCAGCATCAGCACCGCGGGGAGCACCGGGAAGCTGACGTAGGCGGTCCTGCCGAGGCTCTGCCGGACCCGGGCGAGCGGGACCTCGGCGCCGTCGAGGGCGCGGAACGCCGGGCGGCTCTTGAGGCGGCGGCCGCGCAGCTCGGTGCCGTCGTCGAGCCGCACGGCCTCGACCTGGGCCCAGTCATCCCCCTTGAGGGGCGCCGTGATGTCGACGCGGCCGTGCAGCCAGGCGTCGGCCTGCAGCACGAAGTGCGGCGAGGCGGACTGCCGCCCGACCCGATCCCAGGCGACGACGCCGTAGACCACGACGCCGATCACGAACAGCGCGGCGTACAGGCGCACGCCCGCACCCTAACGCACGCGCCGCGCCGGTGCGCGGCCGGCCGGGGCCAACCTCGTGGTGGACGCGCGCCCGTGGTAGCGTGGGTGCCGTCTCGTGGCAGCCGGCACCGACGCAGAACCCACGCCGACCGCGCCGACCGCGCCGACCGCGCCGGCCGCGGCGGGTGCGAGGGGTGCGGCGGGTGCGCCGACCGTGGCGGGTGCGCCGACCGTGGCGGGTGAGGCGACCGTGGCGGGTGCGCCGATCGGTCCGACCGCGGCGGGTGCGCCGATCGGTGCGGGCGCGGCGGGTGCGCCGATCGGTGCGGGTGCGCCGCGGCGCCTGCTCGCGCTGCCGGCGATCGCGCTCGTGCTCCTCGGCCTGTGGGAGGCGATCGCGATCCGGCGCTCGACCACCGCCGTCCCCGATGACGCGGCGTGGACGTCGGCGGCCACGGTGGTGCGCGCCGAGCACCGGCCAGGCGACCTGATCGTGTTCGCGCCGGACTGGGTCGATCCGGTGGGCCGGCTCCACCTCGGCGACCTGATCCCGATCGACATGGCGGCGCGGATGGACGCGGCCCGCTACGGGCGGATCTGGGAGCTGTCGATCCGCGGCGCGCGCCACGTCGACACCGCGGGGCTGGCGGCGGTCGCCACCGCCGAGCGCGGCGGCGTGACCGTGCGGCGGTTCGAGCGCACGCCGGTGACCGTGCTCGCGGACGTGCGGGACCTGGTGGCGAGTGTGCGTGCCGAGGGCGGCGGGCGCCCGGCGCTGGTGCTCGCGGAGGTCGGGTTCGCGCCGCACCGCTGCCTCGAGATCGTGCCGCGCCCGGGCACGCCGGCGCGGATCACGTTCGCGGCGCTGCCGCTCGGGCGCGAGCTCGTCGGGTACGTCGGGATCGCGGACGTGTTCACGCGCCGCGACGAGCGCTCGCCGGGCCAGCTCGACGTCGAGATCGGCGGCCGCGTGGTCGCCTCGGCGCGCCCGGGCGTGGACGACGGCTGGGTGCGGTTCGCCGCGCCGACCGCGCCGGGCGCCACCGACGTCACGTTCGTCGCGCGGGCGACCGGGCTGAACAAGCGGATCTGCTTTTCCGCGGAGGCGCGCCAGTGACCTCGCACGTCAGCCCGCGCGTCCTCGGCTGGCTGCTCGCGCTCGCCACGGTCGTCGGGGTGATGGTCAACCAGCGTGACGTCGGGCTCGCGCGCGACGAGCTCGTGTACATGCAGGCCGGCGCGAAGTACGCCACGTGGTGGACCGGCCTCGTCACCCGCGACCACGGGGTGTCGCGCGCCGGCATCACGGCGACGTTCGGCGGGCGGGGCGCCACCGACCACAACCGCGAGCACCCGCCGCTGGTCAAGACGCTGTCGGGGCTGTCGCGCAAGCTGTTCACCGACCGGCTGCACGTCATGGACGAGGTCAGCGCGCACCGCCTGCCCACCGCGCTGCTGCACGGCCTGCTCGTGCTCCTCGTATTCGGGATGACGAGCGGGCTGTGGGGCACCGCCGAGGCCGTGGTCGCGGCGCTGTGCGTGATGCTGCTGCCGCGCGCGGTGTTCCACGCCGGGCTGACCGCGTTCGACGCGCCGATCATGACGCTGTGGTTCGCCACCGTGGTCGCGTACTGGCGCGCCCTCGACGGGCGCCGCTGGCCGTGGCAGGCCGGCGTGGTGTTCGGCCTCGCGCTCGCGACCAAGCACAACGCGCTGCTGCTGCCGCTCGCGCTCGGCGTCCACTACCTCGTCGTCGGCTGGCGAGCCGATCGCGGGCGCGGGCTCGTGCTCCACCGCTGGCGCGTGATCGTCTCGCTCGCCGTGCTCGCGCCGCTGACGCTGGTCGCGGTGTGGCCGTGGCTGTGGTTCGAGCCGGTCGCGCACGTGCGCGACTGGATCACGTTCCACCTGACGCACGTGCACTACAACTTCGAGTACCTCGGCCACAACTGGAACGCGCCGCGGTTCCCGTGGCACGTCGCGCTCGTCACCACGCTGGTCACGGTGCCGGTGGTGACATTGGTTGCGGGCGCCCTCGGCGCCGCCGTGTGGGCCACGCGCGGCGAGGCCGCCCCGGATCGCGCGCGCGCCCCGGGCCTGCTGCTCGCGCTGTCGGCCGCCGCCTCCATCGGGCCGTTCGTGCTCGGCTCCACCCCGATCTTCGGCGCCGAGAAGCACTGGATGCCGGCGCTGCCGTCGCTGTGCATCGCCGCCGGCGTGGGCCTGGTGTGGGCCGCCCGCCTGGCGATCGCCGTGCTCGGGGCGCGGCTCGGCGGTCGCTGGCACGCCCCCGCGCTCGCCGCGATCCTCGCGCTCGCGCTCGCGGGGCCCGCGGTTGAGACCGTGACCGCGCAGCCGTACGCGCTGACCTGGTACAGCGCGGCCGTGGGGGGCGCACCGGGCGGCGCGGACCTCGGCATGAACCGCCAGTTCTGGGGCGTCGCGGCGAAGGGCGTGCTGCCGTTCCTCGCCGCGGACGCGGCCACCGCGCCGCCGGGGCTGCGCTCCGTCTACACGCACGACGCCGCGCCCGCCTGGGGCCTGTACCAGAAGCTGGGCCTCGTCCCGCGCGCGCTCCTCGACGCTGGCTGGGAGCAGGTGGGCATCGGCAGCAGCACGTGGGCGCTCGTCATCCACGAGCGCCACTTCAACCGCCACGACTACCTGATCTGGGCCGCCTACGGCACCGTGCAGCCGGTGTTCGTCCTGCGCAGCGACGGCGTCCCGATCGTCAGCGTGTATCGTCGCCCGCGCTGACGCGTCAGCCGAGCGTGCGCAGCCGGAACCAGAACGCGATCCACACGACGAATCCGGCCAGCGCGAGGTGCAACGCGAGGCCCGCGTACACCACGGGCGCCAGCGCGTGGTGGCCCGCGAGCGCCAGCGCGCTCGTGATCGCCAGCCCGAGCTCGCCGGCGATCACGCCCAGCGTCTCGACCTGATCGTGCCGCCACCCGCGCCGCCGCGCGTGCACGAGCCGGGGCACGCGCGTCCCGCCGAGCAGCGCCGCCGCGGCGATCCCGTACACCGCCACGAGGACCTCACCGCCACGCAGCGCGATCGCCCACACGGCCACGCCGAGCGTGACGGTGAGCGCCGCGGTGGCGAGGATGCGAAGGCGCGTGTTGGCGGACAGTCGGACACTCACGGGGTGGTCTGGTGCGCGGCCGGTCGGGCGGCCACGCTCAGCCGCCCGCCGGCCCGATCGAGATCGGGCCGCCCGTGATCGGGTAGCTGAAGCCCGTGCCGTAGCTGGTGTCGGCGCCGCCGGCGGCTCGAACCTCGTCGAGGTAGAGCGCCGCGCCGATGTCACCCGGATCGAGCGGGCCGTGCGCGAACTGAGAGCGCCGCACCAGGGGCGATCAGTCAGTCGTGGGCTCGCCCCACCACGGCTCAGTCACCACGACCTCGTACCCAGCGCCGAGCTCCTGACGGCATCGATGCAGCAGTCCGATGCCCTCGCTGATCCAGTCCGGATCACCCGAGCCCACGGACGGCAGCTTCTCGTCCGAGTAGGTCGCGACCCAGGCTCGCATCGCGTCGGCTGTCGACGCTGTGATCGGGAGGTCGTCCAGATCCACCGTTCGTGCACGCCACGAGCGCCACGACCACGTCGACGCGCTTGCGCCGCTCGGGGCCGCACTCTCGCCGGACTTCGTCACCGACGGCCGCTCGCTCGTCATCCACGGCAAGTCCGGGCGCGGCACGACCCACCTCGCCGTGGCGATCGGCTACCGCGCGATCCAGAACGGCTTCGACACGCCCGTTTGCCACCGCGGCCGAGTTCATCGTCCTGCACGACGACGTGCTCATCGTCCTGCACGACGACGACGACGACCCTGCGGCATCCATCGTCGACCTCGTTCTGGAACGTTGCCGGCTACTTCAATCGCGTGTGGAGCGCGTCGCGCGTACGGGGCGCGGGCCCCGGCACCTCCGAGGGAGCGATCGCACCGTGGACGCGCCACCCGACGCGTAGTAGCCATGGTCGCGGCAGCGCACTCGGCAGCAACACCTCGGCGGCCGGCCGCGTGATCGCCTCGCCATTCACCCAGCCGTCGAAGTGGAACGCCGTCGAATACGGGTCGAGCCGCACCGTGCCAGCGGCCGGACTCGCCTGGTCCTCGCGGTGCCGCCTCCAGTTATTGAGGACATAGGCGAGGGCGTGGCGCGCCTGGCGCGGCGTGGTGATGTCCGTGCGGTGGTAGCGGTGGGTGAACACCAGGCCGCGCCGCCCGAGGCTGCGGTTGATCGCGCGGGCCACCAGGATCGCGAGTCGCTGCATGCCCCGCGACAGGGCGCGTGCGTCGTTTGCCTCGACGAGCAGGTGCAGGTGGTTGTGCTGGATCGACATGTGGACGACGCGGAACCCGCCATTCACGCCGATCGCCACCAGCGCGCGCCGCACCGCCTGGTAGACCACGCGCCGTCGCAGTCGGCCCACCGATGGCAGGGTCCGCAGCACGGTGTGGACCGGGTGGCGTCCGAGGAGCGCCGGTCGTGCCCGGTGCGGCGAGTCGTGCTGCCCGGGTAGACGCTTCCGGCCGGCACCGGCCCGGCGCCCGCCCCACGTCGGCGGCATCAGCTGCAGTTCGGCCTGCACCGGCAGGCTCTCTCGACGTCGGCGCTTCGTCATGGATGGACGCCCCATGTGGAGAGTGAAGCACGGCGGTCTGACATCGCGATGACGTGAGTGGTTGTTAATTTGTCCGGATCGCGGACAGTTTGCAGGGGTCGTTGCTCGGCGGGCTATCGCTCGATGCTCGGTCGTCGACGACACACTGGTGTGCTTCCTCGATGTCGTCGTGGACATGAATGGGGCAGAAGCGCGCGGGTCTCGCAGGCCGGGGGAGGGCGGGTTGCCGCAAGGAACGTGTCCCCCGCCGCCACTCACCGCCTGCTGACCGCCCACGCGCGAAGTTCCTCACACAGGGCGCGTGCTCCGACCGCACGTTCGATCGCCGCCCTTCGCGCTCCGCAGGCGGGTGCGCCGGGACAAGCCCGTACCGGCGGGTGGCGGATCCACGGTCGGCGTCGGCCGCGCCTGCGCTGGCCTCGGGGCCACGTTCGACGCACCCTGTACGCGCGGCGCATGCCGCTCCGCGAGCGGACTTCGTTCGACGTACCTGCCTGCCTACGGCCGATCGACCCGGCGGTCAGGGAACGGCTGGTAGTGCGCCGCGATGGCGGCGTGGCAGATGGGCGATCGCATCGCCGGGCACGCCATCA
The DNA here is from genome assembly GCA_964203225.1 of Kofleriaceae bacterium. Taxonomy (GTDB): domain Bacteria; phylum Myxococcota_A; class Polyangia; order Haliangiales; family Haliangiaceae; genus JABFXX01. The sequence goes on along the minus strand of CAXNMK010000014.1, from coordinate 132,865 downwards.
CCGCGGCGATGAACGCGTCAGGGGGGCAGCAGGTGTGCGTCTCGATGTCGTGGAGGATCATCGCCGGGGCGACGAACACCGCTGTCGCGCCCGGCACGAACAGGTTGTCGGCGCCGCTCGGCGCCTTGGCTGCGGGGCACAGGTGGCAGACGTGAACTCCGCAGAAGTCGACGGGGGCCCAGGCGTCGGTCAGCAACTCGCGGAGGCGCGACACGAAGGCCGCCTCGCAGGGGCCGCGCGGGAAGGCGTGGCCATGGGCGAGCCACCCGATCGAGAGCAAGCGGTGTTGTTCGCCGGGCAACCCGAAGGTGCACGGCACGAGGTCCTGCTGTCAGGTCACCCGACACCTGCCGTGGTGCTCACGGCGCGATCCAGATGTCGTCGACGGTGAGGTGGCCGGTCGGCGCGTCGTCGACGAACACCAGCTTCGCCTCGAACGGGCCGACGTGGGCGCTGGTGTCGAGCGTGATCGTCTGCAGGGTCTCTCCGCCCGGCGGGTTCACGTGTGCGGTGGCGATGATCGCGTCGCCGACCCACAGCTCGACGCGGAGCCGGTCATCCACGCCACCGCCGAGGTGCAGCGTGAGCCTCTTGCCGAGCACGAACGGCGGGGAGGTCAGCCGGCCGGTGCCGGCGTCGCCGCCGTGCATGCTGGTGGCGAACCGGCGGCCGGTGGCGCCGATCACCGCGGGCTGTCCGGGCAGGGGCTCGCTCGCGGGGCGCGGGCCCCAGGCGGCGCCCGAGGGGGTCCACCCGATCCAGCCGATCATCTCGAGATCGAACGCGGTGCGCGTGCCGACCGGCGGCGTGGCGGGCACCGCCGGCACCCAGATCGAGTCCGGCTGCACGGGCGCCCCGGTGAACACGCGCGGGCGCTCGCCCTTCGGCAGCTTCTCCTGGAGCCGGTAGGTGGCGGTCAGCACCGGCAGCTCGAGCTGGACGTCGCGGGCGTCGAGCACGATCGCCGCGAACGCGTGGGTGCGGAGCGCGTCGTCGAGGCCGGCGACGGAGCGCGCCTGGCGCGCGGTGACGTCCTTGATGCCCATCCGGTGTACGCGCGGCTGCTTGTCCGGCGAGCTGGAGGTACCAGGGGTGGGACGGCATCCACACGTCGCCCTCGATCGCGCGGAGGTGGGCGATCAGCCGGTCGCCGGCGAGGCGGTCCTGCGCAGTCGGGACGTACTTGTTCGGGTCCCAGCGCTTCGTGTAGCAGGCGAACGCGAGCGGCGCGGCGGCGGCGAGCCCGAGAACGGTCGCGACGATCTCCCAGCCGCGGCGGTCCCCGACGAGCACGTGGCTGCACGCGAACACGGCGAGCACCCCGGCGCCAGCGGCGAGGGCGCCGTGCAGGAGCGCCGGCATGTACGCGTTGAAGTGCGCGAACTCGGTGCCCCAGCCGATCGCGCCGAGCAGCGTGGAGACTGCGTAGGTCAGCGTCCACAACAAGAAAGCGTGGGCCTGGCGTGGCAGCCGGCGGCGCACGGCCCAGGTCACGAGCACGAGCACGAGCGCCGAGGCGATCACGATCGACTGCGCGGGGATGAACCACAGGATGTTCTCGAACGACTTCCAGAACCGGTCCGGGTTGAAGTCGTGCGCCGCGTGGATCTTGCGGACGTAGATCCAGAACCAGCCGTCGGTGGTGACCTGGAGCAGCGCGCACCCGCCGAGGCCGATCACGCCCGCGCTGAAGATGTAGCCCGGCAGCCGCCGCCAGTTGACGACGAGGACGATCAGGCCGCCGAGGGCGACGTACAGGATGCCGGTCTGCTTGCAGAAGAACGCGAGCGCGAGGATCGCCCCGGCGGCCGCGACGCGGGCCTGGCCGCGCAGGCCCCCCTCGCCGCCGCACCAGCGGGGGAGGGCGGCGAGCGCGCCCGTCACCATGAACAGGAAGAACGTGTCGGCGCGGACCAGGTCGTACCAGCCCTCGACGTACGGATAGCCGGCGGCGAACAGGCCGAGCGCGAACAGGATCGAGGCGACCGCCGGCGCGCGGCGCGCGTGCTGGTGCGCGGCGCCGCCGAGGCTGGTGATCGTGACCACCGCGATCCCGACGAGGCCGACCAGCGAGACCGCGCGCCCGAACGCGTACGACAGCCCGACCGGCGTCGCGAGCAGCGCGAGCATCGCGGGGTAGAACGGCGTGTAGAGGTACGGGATGAAGTCGATCGACGGCGGCACGTAGATGCCCTGGCCGTCCTGGATCCGCAGCGCGTGGTGGAGCAGGCCGCCCTCCATCCACTCGAGGTCGTACGGGTAGAGCAGCCGGCCCGCGATCGCGGTGCCGAGCAGGACCAGCTGCCACAGCGCGGGCAGGGCGATCACGAGCCACGGCAGCGCGAAGGCGATCCGGGCGGGCCACCCGCGAGGCGGCACGGGGGGCGCGGTCGCGGCCCTCACGGCAGCACCTGGATCGTCGCCACGGCCACGCCGTTGTCGCGGATCTGCGCGTGCGGAGCGGTGGCGGGCGCGCGGCGGGCGCCCTTGAACAGCCCGGCCCACACCGTGAACGTCCCCGCGGGGGCGGTGCGCGGGATGATCACGGTGGTCGTGTAGCGGATGAACTGGCCGCGCTGCCACCACTCGAACGGCCGCGCCGGGCGGTGATCGCCGTTCCAGAACGCGCGCCCGGGGCCCTCGGCGTGGACGAACACCTTCCAGCCGGCCTCCATCGTGCCGCGCGCCTCGAACGTCCACGTCAGCGTCACCACGTCGCCGCGCTTCGCGGTGCGCGGGGCGCCGACGGCGAGCAGCCGCACGGCGTGGCCGTAGTCGGCGTCGAGCGGGGTGGCGATCGCGGGGCGCGCCGGCAGCAGCGCCTCGGCCGCGCCCGCCGGCACCTGCTCGGTGTCGAACCACGTCTCGAGCGCGCGCCGGGTGGGCGCACACGCCTCCGGGTCACTCGCGAGATCGGTGGTCTCGCGCGGATCGCGGTCGAGCCGGTAGACCTCCCAGCTGGTGTCGGGGCTGACGTTGTAGATCACGTGGCAGGTGCGGTCCGCGGTGGCCCGCATCTCGTGGTTGCCCTCGTAGGACAGCTGCTGGAACACCGGGCGCTCGGCGTCGACGCCGGCGATCGCAGAGACCAGCGAGCGCCCCATCATCTCGCGATCGGCGGCGCCGCCCGCGAGGTTGACCAGCGTGGGCAGGACATCGGCGTGGCCCGCGGGGGTCTGTGCCCGGCGGGGCGCCACCCCCGGCACGCGCACGATCATCGGCACCCGCGTCTGCGGCGCGTACAGGTGGTAGCCGTGCAGATCGACGCCATGCTCGCCGAACCCCTCGCCGTGATCGCCGGTGACGACGATGACGGTGCGGTCGTACAGGCCGCGCGCGCGCAGGTCGTCGAGGAGCCGGCCGATGTGGTGATCGGTGAACCGGATCTCGCCATCGTACATCGCCGTGCGATCGGTGCCGAAGCTCGGCACCTCGGGGTGCGGCTCGTAGGCGTAGTGGGGGTCGTAGTAGTGGACCCACAACAGCCACCGGCTGGCGGCGTGCTGCTGCACGAACGCGAGGGCCTTGTCGGTCTGCTGCTGTGACGAGCTGCCCTTGGTCTGCTCGGGGCCGGCGCCGCTGACGCTCGCGTGGCGCGCCGCGTTCTCGTTGTCGTACGACGTGAAGCCCTGGTCCATCCGGCGCTGGCGATCGAAGTACCAGTAGTTCGTGATCGCGCCGCGCGCGTCGAACCCCAAGGGAGCGAGCGCCTCGGCGAACGTGGTGGCGGCGGGCGACAGCCCGGGCCAGCCCTCGACCGACGTGTCGTAGTGGACGTCGAGCGGCAGCCGGCCGGTCAGGATCGCGGGGATCGAGTAGCGGGTCGACGGCGCGTGCGCCCAGCCGTTCTCGAACAGCGTGCCCTCGGCGGCGAGCCGATCCAGGCTGGGCGAGGTGGCGCGCGCGTAGCCGTACGCGCCGAGGTGGTCGGCCCGGATGGTGTCGACCGTGATCACGAGGACGTTGAACCCCGCGGGCACGCCCGGTGGCACCGGCGCGAACCCGACGTCGTCGAGCGAGCGCTTCATCGACGCGTCCCCGCCGACGCAGTTCTGGTCGATGCCGTCATCGGGGATCTCGGGGGCGCCCGGGTGGACGCTGGCGGCGCCGTCGTCACAGTCGCCGCCGCCGAGGAACCGGGCGTAGCCATCGCGATCGCGATCGAACGCGGCGCGCAGCCCGCGCACGAGCGGGCCGCCGAGGCCGCTGAACGCGGTGGTCGCCTTGACCACCGCCGGGGTGCGGCCGCTCGCGAGCACGAGCGCGAGGAGCCCGGGCGCGAGCGCGATCCACGCCGCGCGGCGCACCGCGGGCCGCTGGCGCCCGAGGCGCGCGGTCAGGCGGCGGGCGATCACCCACGCGGGGGCGGCGAGCGTCAGCCCGACCAGCGCGATCGCGGGGCCGCGCAGCGGCAGCAGGCGCGCGGTCTCCCACGAGCGCACGAGCCACGCGGCGGCGCCGAGCCCGACGAGCAGGCCACCGGCGACGAGTGGCGCGAGCGGGTGCGCGATGATCGGCACGCGCGGCGCGATCCGGCGCAGCCCGGCCTCGATCCCGCGCCCGAGTACGAACGCGAGCGGCACGGCCACCGTGACCGCGGCGAGCCCTGCGCCCATCGCGACGATCACGACGAGGTCGGGCGCCTTGCGGCCGGCGAGGTACCGGGTGGCGAGGCGGTAGGCGAGCACGAGCGCGGCGCCGACGCAGGGCAGGGTGGCGAGCGCGAGGGCGAGGCCCGTCACCGCCTCGCGCACGTCGCGGGCCTGGCGCGCGCGGTGCTCGCCGTAGCCGAACCGCACGAGGTCTCCGAGGCGGCTCGCGCGCGACAGCACGAGCAGCCCCGCCGTCACGGCGAGCCCGAGCGCGAGGCCGGCGGCCGCGTGGGTGAACGCGCCGAGCAGCACGAACCGGATGCGCGCGAGCGCGCCGGGGACGAACTGCGCGGCGGGGCCCCACGACCACAGCGCGTCGATCGCGCCGGCCGCGAGGCCCGCGATCACGCCGGTCACGGCGCCGGCGCCGAGCACGCGGGGGGGCGGATCGAGCTCACTCGTCATCCGGGCTCACACGTCATCGGAATCGCCCCAGGCTACCACCGCGCGAGCGGTGCTGCCCCCCTCGACCCGCCGCGCCATGCCGGGGTAGGGTCCCGCGATGGCCTGGGTCCGCGTGCGCTGGCTCCTGCTCGCGGTCGCGGGCGCCGTGCTCGTCGGGCACACCCTGCGGTACGACTTCATCACCGACGACGCGTACATCTCGTTCGTGTTCTCGCGCAACCTCGCGGAGCACGGCCAGCTGGTGTTCAACCTCGGCGATCCCGTCGAGGGCTACACCAACTTCCTGTGGACCCTGCTTCTCGGGCTCGGGCTCAAGGCGGGGATCCCGATCGAGCTGGCCGCCAAGGGCCTCGCGCTCGCGTGTGCGCTCGGGACGCTCGGGGTCGTGTTCCGGATCACCGAGCGCGCGCTCGGCCGGCGCACGTGCTGGGCCGCCGTCCCGCCGCTGCTGCTGGCGTGCTCGTCGGGGTTCGCGTGCTGGACGTCCGGCGGGCTCGAGACCCAGCTGTTCACGCTGCTGGTGGTGATCGCGCTCGACGCGGTGCTCGCCGCCGTCGACCGGCCCGGGGCGATCCGCCGCGCGGGCGTGGCGCTCGCGCTGGCCGCGATGACCCGGCCCGAGGGCTTGATCGTCGCGGGCGTGCTCGGCCTGGTCCACCTCGGCACGCTGATCGTCCGCGCGCGGGATGCCCGCCGGCTGCCGTCGCCCGGGCCCGAGCTGGCCTCCGTGGTGCTGTTCTTCGTGCTTTGGGCGCCCTGGTTCGTGTGGCGGTACCGCACCTACGGCCACCTGTGGCCGAACACGTACTACGTCAAGGCGCACGGCCGGTGGAGCGATCCGCGGTTCGCTCTCGAGCTGTACCGCGCCGGCGCGCACTACCTGTGGGTGTGGCTGACGCAGAGCCGGCTGCTCTACGCGCTGCCGCTCGCGCTGCTCGGGCTCGTGGTCGGACAGCTGCGCACGCCGCGGTTCGTGCTCGCGATGGCCTCGACGCTGCTGCTCGCGATCTATGTCCCCTACGTGATCTCCGTCGGTGGTGACTTCATGGGTCTCCACCGGTTCATCATGCCGCTGTTCGTGGTCGCCGCGCTCGCGGTGGTGCTCGGCCTCGAGTGGCTGACCTCGCTGCTCCCCGCCGCCGCGCGCCCGGCGCTCGCCGCGGTGGTCGCGACGCTGCTGGTTGGCGGGTTCGGGTTCACGCAGTACGAGCTGACCCGCGCCTCGCTGCGGTGGGGCAACTTCACCGGCGACCGCGGCATCGACACCCCCGCGTTCCTGATCGTCTACACCGAGGACCGCGCCGCGATCGGCCGCGCGATGGCGCCGTGCTTCGGGCCTGACGACTTCAGCATCGTCGGCGGCGCCGGCGCGCAGCCGTACTTCGGGCGGATGCGCGCGATCGACGTGTTCGGCCTGGTGTCCGAGAAGATCGCCCACGAGGAGCCGCGCATCCGCCCGCGCGCCGGCCACACCAAGTTCGCCACCGACGCCGTCCTCGCGAGCTACGATCCGACGTTCGTGTTCAGCTGCTACGCGATCCACGCGCGGCCCGATCCCCTGCCGCGGCTGCCGTGTGCGGGCGGCTGGCTCGCGCGCGGCTACGAGCAGGTCACGATGCGGATCCCCGGCATGCGCCAGCAGGGCGAGTACTACACGTTCCTCGCCAGGAAGGAGCGCGCGTTCCAGTGCCCGGGCCGCGTCCACTGACCGACGCCGAGCCGGGGGGCGCGGCCGTCCCGCGCGCCCGCGCGCTGGTCACTTCGCTGCGGTGGAGGCGCTGGGGGCGCGCGTGGGGCGTGGTCCCGGTGGTCCTGGTCGTCGCGCTGCTCGGGCTGCGCGCGCTGCTCCACACCGATCCGCGGGACCGGCTGCGCGCGGGCGCGACCGAGCCCGGGGATCCGCCGGGCACGCGGGCGGGGGCCGGCAGCCTCGCGGTGAACCGCGGGGGCCCCGTGATCGTCGGGTTCGTCAGCCCCACGCGTGCGCGGCTCACCATCGGCGGGCGCGAACTGGTGGGGGAGGGATTGGTCAAGGACCGGCTGGTGCTGCCCGCCGCGCCGCTCGGGCTGCGGTTCGCGGGTCCGCCCACCGCGCGCCTGGTGTGGAGCCCGGTCGGGCGGCGCGGGGATCCCGAGTACGTGCCCGCGAGTTCGCTGTCGCCGGCGGAGCCCGCGCGCGCCACGTTCGATGGCCCCGGCGCCACCCCGCTCGACGGCGTGATCGCCCTCGGCCTGCTCGTGGTGATCGCGGGCACCGCGCTGATGCTCGCCCGCCGCCGGCTGGTCGCCGTGCCGCGCCCGGTGTGGCTCGCGCTCGCGGGCGTGCTCGCGCTCGGCCTGGTGGTCCGCCTGATCGATCTCGGCGGCGCCGGCCAGACCTGGGACGAGGACGTCAACTGGGCCGCTGGCCGCAACTACGTCACCAACCTCCTCGACGGCGACTTCTCGGCGCTCGCGTGGCGGTGGAACTACGAGCACCCGCCGGTGATGAAGTACCTCGCCGGCATCGGCGCGCAGCTGGCGGATGGCTTCGGCCCCGCGCGTGCGCTGTCCGCGCTGTGGGTCGCGCTCGGCTGCGCGCTGCTGGTGCCGATCGGCCGGCGCCTGGTGTCCCTGCGGGTCGGCGTGCTCGCGGGGATGATCGCCGCGCTGCTGCCGCCGCTGGTGGCGCATGGCCAGGTCGTCGGCCACGAGGCGCCGACGGTGCTGTGGTGGTCCCTCGGCGTGCTGCTCGCCGTCCACGCGCACGACGGGCTGCCGCCCACCGCCGACGTGCGCGCGCACCGCCACGCGCTGCTTCGCCGGCTCGTCGCGATCGGCGCCGTCGTCGGGATCGCGACCGCGTCCCGGTTCGTCAACGGCCTCGTCGGCCCGCTGTGCGTGGTGATCGTGCTGGTGCAGGCTCCGGCATCCGCGCGGCGGCTGACGCTGCTGGCCACGCCGCTGATGGCCGCGGCGTCGGTGGTGACGCTGTGGGCGGTGTGGCCGCGGCTGTGGCTCCACCCGGTCGGCGCGCTGCGCGCCTCGCTCGCCAAGCTCGACGTCGCGCACGCGCTCGAGCCATTCCTCGGCGCGATCACCAACCACCCGCCCGCCAGCTACTTCGTGGTCTACCTCGCGTGTGTGCTGCCGCTCGGCGTGCTGCTCGCCGTCGCCGGCGGGCTGGTGCGCGCGGCGGTCCGGAGCGATCGCGCGATGGTGATCGCGCTCGCGTGGCTGGTGGTGCCGTTGATCGTCACCGCATCGCCCGTGCGCCAGGACGGCGTCCGCTACGTGATGCCGTGCCTGCTCGCGCTCGCGCTGCTCGCCGCGCTCGGCCTCGACGGGCTCGCCACCCGGCTGCGCGTGCGGGCAGCGGGCCCCGCGCTCGCGGCGGCGATGGCCCTCTACCTGGGCGTCACGCTGGTGCGCCTGCACCCGTACTACCTCGACGCGTTCGGGGAGCACGTCGGGGGCGCGGCCGGCGTCGCGCGCCGCCAGTGGCTGGAGACCGCGTGGTGGGGTGAGGGCGTCGACCGCGCGGTCGCGTTCGTCAACACGCACGCCGCGCCGGGCGCGGGTCCACCGCGACTGCATCGAGCCCGCGCACCTCGCGTGGTTCCGCGCGGACCTGTGGTCGCGCCTCGCCCGCACCACCGGCGAGGCCGACTGGATCGTGGTCTACGCGCCGGTGCGCGGATGGTGCCCGGTGCCGGCGGATGCGCGCAAGGCGTTCACCGTGTGGCACGGCGACCTCCCGATGGCGGAGGTCTGGCAGCGGCCGTAGCGGTCGCGCGAGCTAGCTCGACTGCAGGATCGACGGCAGCACGAACAGCTGCAGCGACTCGACGCCGTCGTCATCCGTCGCCTGGGTCATCGCCTGGCTCGACCGCTTCTTGAGGGTCTTCTTCGCCGGCGCCGCGTTCTTCTGGGTGTCCGAGCGGCTGCCGACGATGTTCCACGACTGCGTGCACAGCGACTTCCCGCTCGCCGTGTACTCGCCGATCATCATGAACGTGAGCATGCCCTCGGCCGTGAGCCGCCCGGCCACGGAGAACACGCCGTCCATGCCGCCGACGGGCGTGTGGCCCGAGCGCGACTTCGCGCTGATCTTGCCGTTCTTCGCGATCGAGCCCTGCATCACCGGCGTGCGCTCGATGTCGACGGTCACCGTCGTGCCCTTGACCTTCACCTCGAGCGTGCCGGTCGGGTACGTGAGCGGGGAGTTGCAGTTCGTCGCGACCTCCTCGTACTTCACGTCGTAGGTGCCGGCGACCTCCGCGGCCGCGGACGCGGTCAGCAGGGCCACACCGAGGAGCGAGAGCAGGGTGGTGCGCATGGTCACTGTTCTGACGCCGTGGAGCAGCGTTCGATTCAGCCTTCATTCTGCCAGAGATCGGGCCCGCCGTTCAGGCCCCGAACCCTTCAGGTTCCAGCAGCTTGCGTCCGGCGCGGCGCGCTCCCGGGGACCGCGCCGGGATGGCGCCGATGTAGGTGCGCCAGCCTCAGGGCTTCTGGGCGGTCCGGGCGGGCTCCCGGTACACGTACAGGTAGCTGGTGGTCTTCACCTCGGCGCTGGTGCGCGCGACCACGGTGACCAGGTTCGAGCCCGGCCACAGCGGGATGTCGGTCGCGAACTCGATCGCGCGCTCGTTCGCGCCGCCGCGGTTGGAGCGGTAGAACACCTTGCGCCCCTCGATCTTGGCGCGCGCGTTCGACACGAACACGTAGACGTCCTCGACGTGCTGCTCGTCGCTGGCGGTGCCCTGCAGCTTGAACGTCTCGGCCGAGGTCTCGAGGTTCTTGGACACCAGCGTGATCGCCGGCGGAGTGGAGTTCCACGTCTGCGTGTACGAGCCGCGGCCCGAGCCGCCGGGGCTGAGCGAGGCGGTCGGGATGAAACCGACCTTGGTGCCGCCCGCCGTCAGCTTGACCTTGGTGAACGCGCCGAACGTGGCGATCACCGGGTAGCTCGCGCCCTTCTGCGCGGTGCCGATCGCGTCGGCGTCGATCGCGGCGCCGGACCGGATCGCCACGGTGGCGGCCTTGACCGTGACCTCGCCGCGCGCGGGGAGCGCCCGCTGCGCGGCGGCGACCTTGAAGTTGAGCTTCTGCGTGGTCTGGACGTCGAGGGCGGCATCCAGCGCGATCAGCTCGACGACCAGCGCGTCGGCGCTCATCGTCGCCTCGGTCGCGAGCGGGAACTCGAGCTCGGTGACCTCGCCCGGTGCGAGAGACCTGAGCCCGGAGACCGGCCCCGGCGGGATGGTCTTGTTCGTGAGCTTGTCCTGGAGGGCGAGGGTGTCCTTGAGCGAGAACCGCGACTTGCTGAGCACCACGCCGGTCCCGGTCGCGTTGCGGAGCAGGATCTCGGCGTCCTGCGTGGCGCCGGTGCCGGTGTTCTTGAGCTGGAGCTGCAGGCGGAACTTCTCGCCGCGCTGGACCAGGCCGTCGCCGTTGCCGTCGTCGACGAGCTGGTAGGCGTACGCGAACATCGGGCGGGCTGCTGCCTCGACGCGGAGCTCGGTCGCCGTCACGCGCGCGGGGGCGTTGCGCGCCTCCTTGACCTCGAGGCCGAGCCGGTTGACCCGGTCGAGCGCCTCCTTGGGGACCGACAGCTGCGCGGTGAACGTCTTGGTCTCGCCCGGGCCGACCTTGCCGATCGGCAGCTCGGTGTCCTCGAACACGGGGTCATCACCCTGGACCCGCGCGAGCACGCGGTAGGCGGAGCCGGTGCCGGTGTTCTTGACCGTCGCGGTGACGCTGACGGTCTCGCCGGCCTTGATGGTCCGGGTCGGCGTGGTGGTCAGCGCGATCTCGAGGTTCGCGGTCTCGGGCTGCGCGGCGGGGGCGGACCAGTCGACGCCGATCTTGGTCAGCTCGCCGACCAGCTTCTTCTCCTCGTCGGCGCGCGCCTTGGCGACCAGCTTGGCGGCCGCGGCCACCAGCTTCGGCCGGGAGGACGTGTGCAGGCTCGCGACCAGATCCTTGGCGAACCGGATCTCGAAGTCTTCGACCACCTCGTCCTCGTCGGGGCCGTCCTCGTCGTCGAGCTCGGGCGGGCCGCCGGCGGGCGCGCTGGCGGACGGCTTCTTTCGCTCGACCATGAACGGTAGCTCGAACGCGGGCTTGTCGATGTCCTTGGCGTAGGTCGACACCAGGTGGGCGTCGAGGTCCTTCTCGCCGTAGCTGCGGCTCGGCGCGAGCAGGCGCACGAAGTCCCGCGGCGAGTCATTGTTCTCCGGCACGTACATGCGCTGGAGCTGGATGTCGGGGACGATCCCGAGGTTCTGGATCGAGCGATCGCCCGGGGTCAGGTACTGGGCGATGGTCAGCTTGAGCTTGCTCTTGTCCTCGTTGTCGTAGAGCTCCTGCACCGAGCCCTTGCCGAACGTGCGCGTGCCGATGATGGCGGCTCTGTCGAGGTTCTTGAGCGCGCCGGCCACGATCTCCGAGGCCGAGGCCGAGCCGCTGTTGACGAGCACGGCGAGCGTGGAGCTGGTGTCGCCGAACCCGCCCTCGGCGCGGCGGGCCTCGCGGTCGCGGCCCGACACGGTGGTGACGACGGTGCCCGAGTCGACGAACAGGTCCGACAGCTGCACGGCCTCCTCGAGGAGGCCGCCCGGGTTGTAGCGGAGATCCAGGATCCACGAGGTCGCGCCCTTGCCGCTCATGTCGCGCATCGCATCGGCGACGTCGTTCGCGATCCCCTTCGAGAACTGCTTGACGCGCATGTAGCCGACGCCCTTGTCGAGCAGCTTGTGCTCGACCTGAGACACCCGGATCACGTCTCGCACGAGGTCGAACCGCATCAGCGCCGCCTCGCCCTTGCGCTCGATCCACAGCGTGACGGGCGTGCGCGGGTCACCACGCATGCGATCGACGGCCTCGTTCGAGGTCAGGTTCTCGGTCGGCTCGTTGTTGATGCGGACGATGTGGTCGTTGGCCTTGATGCCCTTGCGCGAGGCCGGCGTGTCCTTCATCGGCTTCACGACGGTGAGCTTGCGATCGATCAGCCGGATCACGATCCCGAGGCCGCCGAACTTGCCGCTCGTCGACACGTCCATGTCGCGCGCGGCCTCGGGGTCCATCAGCACCGAGTGCGGGTCGAGCGTCGACAGCATGCCGTTGACGGCTGCGTACTCGACGCGGGCGAGGTCCCCGCCGGCGTTCATGTTGGTCTCGATGAACCGGAACACCTTCTTGAGCTTGAGCGTCATTCGCCACGGCGAGTCGACGTCGCTGGTGTCGAACACCTCGCGCTTGTCGTTGACCGCGACGGTGAGCTTGTCGTGCGCAGGGTCGGGCTCGACGAGCACCTCGGGGATGTTGAACTGCACGGAGTCGAGCGCGGCGAACAGCATCTTCTTGGGGTCGACGCGCGCCGGATCGACGTAGCGGTCCTTGATGCGGAGCAGCGTCTTGTTGAAGATCGTGAGCGCCGACAGATCGTGGCGGAGCGCGCGCGCTTCACCCGGCGCGGCCCGCACCTCCTTCATCTCCAGGTCGAGTGACACCACCCCTTCCGGCGATTGACGGATCACCGTGAGGACGAGAGCGAGGACTCCTGCGACCCCCACCAGGGCCAGGTTCAGCCGGCTGCGCATGTCCGACAATTATAGGGTGCGATCGGGCGCGCGCCAGGCGTGATGTTCGTCGCCGCTCACCGCCGCGGAGTGGTGGCATGTAGTACACTCGCCTTTCGATGGCCGAGCGGAACAGCAAGAGCGCCGGCAGCGGTCGTGGAGGGGTGGGGAAGACCGGCAAGCGGGCGTTCATCGATGTCGGCGACCGTCCCACCGAGAAGGATCCGGGCAAGGAACCGGACAAAGATTCTGATCGTGAGGACGAGGATCCGGACGCCAAGGGCGACGACGCCGAGGTCGATCCGGACCTGATCGATGCCGCCGGCGCCGCGATCGACGCCGACGCGGACGAGGCGATCGACGAGCCCGCGGCCGATGGCGACGACGCCGCGACCGTCGACGATCCCGACGCCGCGCCCCTGGTGAAGGCCCGCGGCGCGGCCCTCGCGCGCCGCGATCCGATGGCGACGTACATGAGCGAGGTGCGCCGCTACCCGCTGCTCACCCCCGACGAGGAGAAGGCGCTCGCGACCCGGCTCGTCGAGCACGGCGACAGCAGCGCGGCCCGCAAGCTGATCGAGGCCAACCTCCGCCTGGTCGTCAAGATCGCCTACGAGTACCGGCGCGCGCACAGGAACCTGCTCGATCTGGTCCAGGAGGGCAACATCGGGTTGATCCAGGCGGTGTCGAAGTTCGACCCGTACCGCGGCGTCAAGCTGTCGAGCTACGCGGCGTTCTGGATCCGCGCCTACATCCTCAAGTTCATCCTCAACAACTGGCGCCTGGTGAAGATCGGGACCACGCAGGCGCAGCGCAAGCTGTTCTTCAACCTGCGCAAGGAGCGCGAGAAGCTCGAGCAGCTCGGGTTCCAGGCCAGCACGGCGCTGCTCGCCGAGAAGCTCGACGTGTCCGAGAAGGACGTCATCGAGATGGAGCGCCGGCTCGCGGCGCCCGAGGCCTCGCTCGATGCCCCGCTCGGCGGCGGCGATGACGACGCCACCCGCACCCGGCTCGACTACCTGCCGAGCGACACCGATCGCCCCGACCACGCCTACGCGCAGAGCGAGTTCAGCGCGCTCCTCAAGCGCAAGCTCGAGACGTTCGCCGGCACGCTGGAAGGCCGCGAGGAGACGATCTTCCGCGAGCGCTGGCTGACCGAGGATCCGCTGACGCTGCAGGAGCTCGGCGATCGCTACAACGTCAGCCGCGAGCGCGCGCGCCAGCTCGAGAAGCGCATGCTCGATCGCCTGAAGAAGTACCTCGAGGCCGAGCTCGGCACGGCCGTCGACATCGACGCAATGACGCGCGAATGAAAGACGCGCCCATGAATGACGCGCGAATGAGTGGCGTGCTCTACGTGGTCGGGACGCCGATCGGGAACCTCGAGGACCTGTCGCTGCGGGCCGCGCGCGTGCTCCGCGAGGCCGATGTGATCGCCGCCGAGGACACCCGCTCGGCCAAGCACCTGCTGTCGCACGCGGACGTCCATGGCCCGGTCAACCCGGCGCGGCGGATCGTGTCGCTGTTCGAGGGCAACGAGGCGGAGCGGTCCGCCGAGCTGGTGCGCGCGCTCGCCGAGGGCAAGAACATCGCGGTGATCAGCGAGGCCGGCATGCCCGGCGTCTCGGATCCCGGCGCGCGCGCGGTGGCCGCGGCCGTCACCTCGGGCGCGCGGATCGAGGTCGTGCCCGGTCCGAGCGCGTCGCTCGCGGCGCTGGTCGGCTCGGGCCTGCCGTCGGACCGGTTCACGTTCCTCGGGTTCCCGCCGCGCGAGGCCGGCGCCCGCCAGGCGCTGTTCGGCACGCTCCGCAACGAGGTCGGGACGATGATCTTCTACGAGGCGCCCGACCGGGTCGGCCCGTGCCTCGCGGATCTCGCGGCGGCGCTCGGCGCGGACCGGCGCGCGAGCCTCGGGCGCGAGCTGACCAAGCTGCACGAGGAGCACGTGCGTGGCTCGCTCGGCGAGCTCGCGGCGCGTTATGCCGAGGTGCCCCCCCGCGGCGAGTGCACGCTGGTCGTCGAGGGTGGCAGCGAGGTGCGGCCGGACGTCGACGTCGAGGCCGAGCTCGCCCGCCTGCTCGCCTCCGGCCTCGGGCCGCGCGATGCCGCCGCCCGCCTCGTGGTGGCCACGGGCAAGCCGCGCCGGCAGCTCTACCAGCTCGCGCTGTCGCTCGCGAGATCGCGCCCCGGCGAGGACGGCGACGCATGACCGGCGCGATCCGGTTCGCCGGTGATCTGCCGCACCTGGTCACCCATCGGCGCACGCTCCCGTGCGGCCTCGAGGTGATCGTCCACGCCGATCACGCGGTGCCGCAGGTGTGCGTCAGCGTCTGGTACCGGGTGGGCAGCTCCGACGAGCGCCCCGACCGTACCGGGTCCGCGCACCTGTTCGAGCACCTGTTCAAGCGCCCGCCCGCGGCGCTCGGTGGCCTCCACCACTACGACGTCCTCAAGCGCGCGGGCTCGAGCGAGGCCAACGCCTCGACGAGCGCGGACCGCACCGCGTACCACGAGGTCGTGCCGGCCCATCAACTCGCGCTCGCGCTGTGGCTCGAGAGCGGCCGCATGGGCGGGTTCGCCCTCGACTTCGATGTCGAGCGGCTGATCGCGCAGCAGGCGGTGGTCCGGGCCGAGCGCCGGCAGCGTTACGAGAACGTCCCGTACGGCGCCGAGCGGTTCGCGGTGGGGCGCGCGCTCTACCCCGAGGGCCACCCGCACCGCCACCTCACGATCGGCCGCCACGAGGACATCCAGGCGGTCACCGCCGACGACGTGCTCGCGTTCTACCGGACCTGGTACGTGCCCGCGAACGCCACGCTGGTGATCGCGGGTGATGTCCCGCGCGACGTCGACGCGCTCGTCGACCGCTACTTCGGCGGGTTCCCCGCGTCGGTCCGCCCGCCGCGCCCCGAGCCGGTGGCTCCTCCGCCCGCGGGTGGCCACGAGGTCGTCGAGGATCCGTTCGCCACGCTCGTGCGCATCCACCGCGCGTGGCCCGGGCCGCGCGCGCTCGAGGCGGACGAGGCCGTGCTCGACGTCCTGACCGCCGGCTGGTGCGCCGTGGGCACCGGGGCGCTGTGGCGCCGCCTGGTCTACGACACCCAGCTCGCGCAGCGCGTCTCGGCGTGGACCACCAACGGCCGGCTGACCGGCGAGATCCACGTCGCCGTCGATCTGCGCACCGGCGCCGATCCGGCCGCCGTGCGGGTGATCCTCGACGAGGAGTGCGCGCGTGGCCTCGACCGACAGGCGATCGAGCGCGGCGTCACGCGGCGCGAGGCCAGCGCGATCTGGGGGCTGACCGGGATCCCGCGGCGGGCCCAGCTGCTCCAGCGCGGCATGCTGTACGCCGGCGAGCCCGACACCCTGGCCGACGAGCTCGTGTGCTACCGGGCCGTCACGCCCGCGGCGATCGACGCGGTGATCGCGCGCTGGCTGGCGCCGGGGAGCCACGTCGAGATCGAGACGGTGCCCGCGCGGCGGCCAGAGCTCACGGGCCCGGCGTCGGCGGCTTGACGTGCTTGAGCACGCGCTCGATGCCCGGCGTCATGTGCACGACGTTCTGATCGTCGATCTGCACGACCTCGAAGTCGGTCAGCTTCTCGCGCGCGATCAGCGCGACCGTCTGCTTCCAGCCGAGGATGAACAGCACCTTCGACCATGCGTCCGCGGTGAACGCGTCCTTCGCGCGGATCGTCACCGAGCGCGACGCGCGGGCCGGCTGCCCGGTGCGCGGATCGAGGATGTGGTGGTAGCGGACGCCGTCCTGGACGAATCCGCGCTCGTAGTCCCCCGAGGTCGAGAACGAGTGGTCCTCGATTGGCGCGTGCGCGAACATCGCCTCGTGGACGCCGCGTGGATCGCGGATGCCGACCACCCACGGCTCGACGCCCTTCTTGCCGGCAACGTACATGTCCCCCCCGGCCTGGATCATGAAGTTCACGAACCCCTGGTCCTCGAGCATCGCGACGCAGCGGTCGACCGCGTAGCCCTTGGCGATCCCGCCGAGCGTGATCGACATGCCCTTCTTCGCGAGGAACACGGTCCGCTTCTTCTTGTCGAGCTTGAGGTGGCGGTAGCCGATCAGGCGAAGGCGGCGCTGGACGTCGGTGAGGGCGGGCAGGGAGCCGTCCATGTCCTGATCGAACTTCCACAGCCCCTTGAACGCGCCAACGGTGATGTCGAACACCCCGCGGCTCTTGATCGCCACCTCCTGCGCGCGCTCGATCACCGCGAACGTCTCGACCGACACCACCACCGGCGCCACGCCGGCCGCGGCATTGACCTTCGACACCTCGGAGTCCGGGGTCCACGTCGTCATCACGCCGTCGAGCCGCTTCATCTCCTCGAACACACCCTGCGCGGCGCGCGCGGCCTGGGCCTCGTCGTCGGTCCACATGTACACGGTGATCACCGTACCCATCGCCTGGCCCGTGTAGACGTACTTGGCGTCAGGCTCGGGCGCGGCCTGCACCACAGCCGCGGTCGCGAGGACGGCGCCGACCAGGCACGCGGGCACCGCCCACCGCAGACCGAAGGCCATGATCGAGGCCATGGCCGAGGCCATGACCGAACACGAGGCGAGGCGCCGCACGCCCCCTGGGACGGACGAGGGCCGCGCGCGATTCATCAGTGGATCCAGTGGACGACGCGGAGCACGATCAGGACGCCGCCGACCGCGAGCGACAGCAGGACCGCGCCGACCGAGATCGCGAGCGTCGCCTGGGTCTCCTGCTGGATCCCCTTCCACATGCCGTAGCAGGCCGGCACGGCGCCAAGCGCCGCGATCACGCCACCCGCGATCGAGCCCACCGTCAGCCCCTGGATCGCGGCGATCGCGAGCCCGGCGATCACCATCGCGAGGGCGAGCAGGGCGGGCGTCTTGCTGTCTGCAACCGGAATCCCCATGACCCCGAACGTAGCACGCGCAGCGCAGGTATCGTACACGCGCGCACGCGCGCCCATCGGCCACGCGCGCACGCGCGCCCATCGGCCGGGGGGCTTGCCAAGCCGGCGTGAGTTGCCTGACGATGGCGCCATGCCCCGGGTGCTCCTCACCGGCTTCTGCGCCGTCCCCGGGCCGCGCCGAGCGGGCGTGCAGATCCGGCACGTGGTGCGCGCGCTGACGCCATTCCACACCATCGACCTGCTGGTGATGCGCGAGGGCGATCAGGCGTACGTCGAGCGGCAGGGCTCGGTGCGGGTCCTGCGCGTGCCGATGCAGGAGGCCGAGCCGCGCGCGCAGATCCAGGCGTTCCAGCGCGCGCTCAAGCGCCAGCTCGACGGCGCCGACTACGACGTCGTCCACTGCCGCGACAGCTGGAGCGCGCTGCCCGTGCTCGAGGCGCGCGCGCGGTTCGGGTTCGCGGTGGTCTACGACCTCGCGCGCTCGCCCCTCGGCGAGACCACCCACGATGCCGAACTCGACGCCCAGGTCGCGCGCGACGAGGAGGCCTGCTTGCTCGCCGCCGATCTCGTGCTCGCGCCCACGCTGGCCTCGGTCAAGGCGCTGCAGCGGCGCGGCCGGCCCGAGCGCGTCCGGCTGGCCCCGCCGGGTGTCGACGTCGATCGGTTCGACTGGGACGTCCTGCCGCGGACCGATCCACCGCGGATCGTCTACATCGGCTCGATCGATCCCGGTCGCGGCGTGCGCGTGCTGGTGCGCGCGATGACGACGATCACCCGGGAGGTCGATGCCCGGCTGGTGCTCGCGGGCCCGATCGCGCCGGCGTTCGAGCAGGGCCTCAAGGACCGCTTGCGCGAGCTCGGGCTGACCGACAAGGTGGAGCTGCTGGGCCCCGTCGATCACGACCAGATCCCGGCGCTCCTGTCGACGGCGACCGTGTGCGTGGTGCCCGCGGCCGCCGACCTGGCGCCGAACCCCAACGCGATGTTCCCGACCAAGCTGCTCGAGTACATGGCGTGCCGGTGCGCGATCGTCGCCCCGCGGCGGGATACGATCACGCAGGTGGTCGAGCACGCCCACGAGGCGCTGCTGTTCGAGCCGGGCGACCCGGGCGATCTCGCGCGCCAGGTGCTGCGCCTGCTGGGCGAGCCGGCGCTCGCCGGGAACCTCGCGCACAACGCGTACGAGCGCGTGCGCCGCGACTTCACGGCCAGCGCCGCCCGCCGCGCGATCCGCGCCGCCTACGACGTGCTCAGCGCGCGGTTCGCCGATCGGCTCGTCGAGGCGGAGCCCGCCGACGAGGCGCCCAAGGTCGTGCTGCTGGCCGACGACGACTTCGAGACGACCGTGATGGAGGAGGTGCCGCGGCCCCCGGCGCGGGCCCCGCGCCTCGATCTCCGCCCTCTCGAGACCAGCCGGCTGGATGACGCCCTGAGCTCGTTCGAGGACAGCACCGGCAGCGGCGTCGCGGTCGTCCCGCGCGAGGGGGACGAGACCCAGGAGCGGCCGCCGGCGGCCCCGGGCCCGAGCGGGCCGTGGTCGATCCCGCTTGCGCCCCCACCCGCGCCGACCGCCGGGGACTGGCTGGTCGCGAGCCCGGATGTCGGCGCAGATGCCGAGGCCGCAGCGGTCGCCGATGCCGACCTGGTCGCCGAGGTCGACCTCGTCGAGGACGAGGGCACGCCGGCCGAGGGGCTGCGGGCCGCCCCGCCGGCGCCGCCGTCGCTTCTCGAGGGCGGGTTCGCCTCCGGCGAGATCGACGTGCCGACATCGCCACCCGCGCCGGTCACCCCGGCCGGGCCGTCTGTCGAGGCCACGCGCGCGCCCGAGCCCACGACCGACGACCGCACGCCCGCGCTCGGGCGGCGCTAGCCTTGCGCTGGCCCCTGGCCGGCCGCCCCGGCGCCGATTGCGTCGCCGGCAGCGGGACAGGTGACCGTTCGGCTCGTGGTACCGTCGCGGCAAGGAGCTGGAAGTCCCTGCCGGTCGTCGCGCTCGTCAACGTGCTGTTCGGGATCGGGTTCGCGCTGGTCGCGCGTGACCGCCTCCGCGTGGACGGCCCGTTCGCGTCTCCGGCGTTCCCCCTGGTCGCGCTCCACGGCGCCGCGGTGGTCCTGCCGATCGCCCTCTACTTCTATGCGGTCCACCCGGCATGGGCGTGGATGTACTGGCTCGACCCGGCCCAGCTGGGTGGTGTGGCGGTGCTGCCGCTGATGGTCGGGCACGCCGCGCTGGTGATCGGGGCGTTCTACCTGTCGGCGGTTGCCCTCCGGCGTGGCCTCCAGGTCGCCCTGTTCTACGTCGGTGGCGTGATCTCCCTGACCCTGCTGGTCCTGGTGGTCGGGGGGATCCCCCGGCTGTCGACCGCGGCGGACTACCGGGGCTGGGTGGCTCACCGCGGGGTGCATCTGTTCGATGTCCAGCTGGGCTGGGCGTTCGTGGTGTCCCTGCTCGCTCTGGTCGGATCTGCGATCTACATCGCGATCGAGCTGGGTCGCGACGGGCGCCGGGTGCGCTCCCGGTGATAGGGTACTGGCCCATGCGGTCGGTGATCGTGCTAGCGGTGCTCGCGCTCGTTGCGCCTCTCGGGCTTGGAGCCTGCGGGCCGATCGTCTATGTCAGCGAGGTGACGCGCCACGCGTCCTCCGCCGTCGACGACGCTCGTGCGGCCCAGGCTGACAAGTACAGCCCTTACTGGTGGACGCGCGCCACCCAGTACCTCCACCAGGCGCGGGTGCTCGCGGCCCACGCCGACTTCCAGGGCGCCAACCGGTTCGGCCGGCGCGCCTCCGAGGCGGCCGAGAACGCGGTCGCGGAGGCGGAGGTCGCCGCTCGAGACCCGTCGAAGCGGCCGCTCGAGACGACGACGCCCACCACTGCGCCCGCGATCGCGCCCGCCAAGGAGCAGCCGTGAAGCGCTCCTCGTTCACCTTCGTCTCGGTCGGCTGGCTCGTGACCGCCGCCTGCGTGGTCGGGCTCCTCGCGGGCTGCGCCGGCACCACCGTCCGCCGCCAGACCACCAGCAATGACGGCCTGATCGAGACCGCCCGCGCGAACGGCGCGCGACGCTGCGCCCCGATCGAGCTCGCGATGGCCGAGTCGAACAACGACTTCGCCGAGCACGACCTCGACGAGGGCAACTACTACGCGGCCCGCCGCCACGCGAAGATCGCCGAGGACAACGCGCGCCTCGCGATCGAGAAGTCCCCGAAGGACAAGTGCAACCCCGGCGAGCCGCCGCCCCCCGATCCGGGCCCCGGCGACATGGACGGCGACGGCATCCTCGACAACGTCGACAAGTGCCCGCGCGATCCGGAGGACAAGGACGGCTTCGAGGACGTCGACGGCTGCCCCGACCCCGACAACGACGGCGACGGCATCCTCGACAAGGTGGACAGCTGCCCGATGGAGCCCGAGGACTTCGACAAGTTCGAGGACGTCGACGGCTGCCCCGAGCTCGACAACGACAAGGACGGCCTCGTCGATCGAATCGACGCGTGCCCGTTCGAGCCCGAGGACAAGGACGGCTTCGAGGACGACGACGGCTGCCCCGAGCCCGACAACGACAAGGACACCATCCTCGACGGCGACGACGCGTGCCCGCTGGTCCCCGGCGTCCTGCCCGACGGCTGCCCCAAGAAGTACAACCTCGTCGTCGTCACGCAGACCAAGATCGAGATCAAGCAGACCGTTTACTTCGACACCAACAAGGCGACGATCAAGCGCGTCTCGTTCCCGCTGCTCAACGAGGTCGCCGAGGCTCTCAAGGACAACCCGACGATCAACGTCGAGGTCCAGGGCCACACCGACAGCCAGGGCAACGACAAGGCCAACCTCAAGCTGTCCCAGAACCGCGCCAGCAGCGTCCGCACGTACCTGATCGGCCAGGGTGTCCCGGCCGAGCGAATGACGTCCAAGGGCTACGGCGAGAACGTGATGATCGCGGACAACCGCACCGCCGATGGCCGCGCCCAGAACCGCCGCGTCGAGTTCGTCATCACGAACCGCTGAGAGACTGAGAGACGGTGAAACCGTCTCGGAACCGGGGTGGGAACCCAGCGCGGCTTGCCGCGGAGGGCGGGGCGGAGCCCCGTGGACCTGACAGACGGTGAAACCGTCTCGGAACCGGGGTGGGAACCCAGCGCGGCTTGCCGCGGAGGGCGGGGCGGAGCCCCGTGGACCTGACAGACGGTGAAACCGTCTCGGAACCGGGGTGGGAACCCAGCGCGGCTTGCCGCGGAGGGCGGGGCGGAGCCCCGTGGACCTGACAGACGGTGAAACCGTCTCGGAACCGGGGTGGGAACCCAGCGCGGCTTGCCGCGGAGGGCGGGGCGGAGCCCCGTGGACCTGACAGACGGTGAAACCGTCTCGGAACCGGGGTGGGAACCCAGCGCGGCTTGCCGCGGAGGGCGGGGCGGAGCCCCGTGGACCTGACAGACGGTGAAACCGTCTCGGAACCGGGGTGGGAACCCGGCGCGGCTTGCCGCGGAGGGCGGGGCGGAGCCCCGTGGACCTGACGCATCGGAAAGACCTTCCCCGGCGCGCTTCCGCCGGGGTATAGAGGCGCCCTATGGACACCCGCCGTTGGGTTGCAGCTACTGTGTTCGCCGTCGTCGCCGTCGTCGCGGCCGATGCGCCTGGGCTCGTCCCGAGCGCGCATGCGGGGCCGAAGGACGACATCGCCGCCAGGAGCACGCAGGCGATGGAGAGCTACGACCTGATGGACTATGACGCAGCGAAGAAGCTGCTCAACCAGGCGCTGGCGATCGCGAAGAAGGCCAAGCTCGACAAGGAGCCGGTCGTCGCCAAGGTCTACCTCGAGCTGGGGATCGCGGCGTTCGCCGCCGGGGACACCGAGGGCGCCAAGGTCGCGTTCCTGTCGGCGGTCCAGATCGATCCCAGGATCCAGATCAGCGTGGCGTACAAGACGCCGGACCTCAGCAAGCTCCTCGAGGAGGCGCGCGCGGAGGGTGGCGGCGCCGCCGACACCGGCCCGGTCATCCCGTCCGTGGGGCCTGCCGCCGGCGACTGCGCGAGCGTGAAGGGCCTGCAGCACACGATCATCGACACCGCGCCCGCCGGGGCCCCGCTCGCGATCGAGGCGCGCATCGGCTCGGACATCACGCCGGTCAAGGTCGCGGTCATGTACCGCGTCGCCGGCGCGACGGACTTCACCGAGAGCACGCTGGTCGGTGAGGGCTGCACCTACAAGGGCCAGCTCCCGGCCGCGGCCCTGCGCGGCGAGCTGATCCACTACTACGTCGCCGCGTTCGACGCGAACGGCAAGGCGATCGCCGCCAAGGGCTCGTCGGGCTCGCCCAACATCCTCGAGATCGCCGGTCGCACTGCGGGTGCGGGCGGCGCGGGTGATGGCGAGGACCCGATCGCGGGTGGCGGCACCGGCACCACCTCGGGCGGCGGCGTGTCCGGCGGGGTGCTCGTCGGCGGCAAGCCGCCCAAGGTCATGCTGACGGTCACCGGCGGCACCGGCTTTGGCTACGTCACCGGCAACACCGAGGGCGGCAACATGGTCGAGGCGTGCTGCCTCGGCTCGAGCCTGGTCGTGGTCACGCCCGAGCTCGCGTACTTCGCGAGCCCCCAGGTCTCGATCGGCATCGCGGCGCGCATCGGCCTGCCGCTCGGCGCGAACGTCTACGCCGAGGGCACCCAGGGCTCGTCCACCGTCGCGCCCGCCGGGCTGCTGCGCCTGCGCTACGCCCTGTCGGCGGCCGGCGACGGCGTCCGGTTCATGGGCCAGCTCGGCTACGGCGTGATGCGCAACACCATCAAGCTCACCACCGGCAACGTCGGGATGGACACCGACATCGTGGGCCAGGGCCCGCTGCTGATCGGCGCGGGCATCGGCTACATCCGCCACCTCGGCGGGCCGGTGTCGTTCGTGGCGGACCTGTCGGCGCTCGCCGGCATCGCGATCACGGACAAGGTCGGCACCACCGCCGTCAACACGGGCGTGGGCGCGGACCTCTCGATCGGCCTCGCACTCGGGTTCTAGACCGGCCGGGCGACGCGGTACGATGCCGCGGTGAGCAAGCTGCGTCGTGCTGTTGCCCCCGGCGGTTGCGCTGGGTGCTGGGATGGTCGTGATGGGGGCGCTCGGCGCGTGCGGTGACGATTCGCCACCGCCAGTCGAGACCACCGCGGGGCGCCTGGTCGCGCGGATCACGCCGGAGCCGGCGCAGATCACGCTGCTGCTCGACGGCGCCGAGGTGTGGTCCACCCGCGCCGGCGCGGGCGTGACCGGCGGTGCGACCACGCCGTCGCTCGGGTTCGCGGCGATCGGCTCGCGCGCGACCACGGTCGAGATGATGTTCGGCTCGTTCAAGTTCACCGAGGGCACCGAGGCCGAGGGGAGGCGGTCACCCTCGGCTCCGATGGCTGGATGGCGGACTTCGCCGAGTGGCAGCCCACCGACGCCATCCTCGCCTCGGGAGAGGACGCGCTCGCCGTCCACAACCGCTACCCCGTCGACTGGATCAAGATGACGGCGGAGCTGCTCGCGCCGCGCGCGGGCCGGCTGCCGTTCCTCCACTTCGTGCGCGCCGCGTGGATCGGCTCGCAGCCGCACGTGCAGGTGATCTGGCCCGGCGATCAGCAGACGGACTTCTCCGCGGGCGACGGCCTGCCGTCGGTGATCCCGATGGGCATCAACCTCGGCCTCGCCGGGTTCCCGTACTTCGGCAGCGACATCGCCGGCTACATGAGTCAGGGCACCGACCCCACCACCGAGGAGCTGTTCTTCCGGTGGACCTCGTTCGGCGCCGTCCAGCCGGTGATGCGCACCCACCACGGCCGCAGCGCTACCGAGAACTACCAGTGGGAGACCGACGCGGGCGGCACCGCGCACTTCCGCCGGTGGGCGCGCCTGCACATGCAGCTCGCCGCCTACCCGTGGGGCTCGGTGGGCAGCTTCGAGCGCGATGGCCTGCCGCTGATGCGCCTGGTCGCCCTCGAGTACCCCGACGAGCCGTGGGCGTGGACCGCGATCGACGCCTACTTCCTCGGTGATCGCATCCTCGTCGCGCCGGTCCAGATCGCCGGCGCCACCACGCGCACCCTGACCCTGCCGGCCGGCCGCTGGCTGCCGCTGCTCGGCGGCGCCGCCCAGGATGGCGGCGAGCGCACCGTCGCCGCGCCCGTCACCGAGCTCCCCGCGTTCGTCCCCGCCGGCGCGCTCCTCGTCCTCTACCCCGACGGTCTCGACACCCCGCACCCCGCACCCGGCCTGCCGTCCGCCGTCACCACCGACGAGATCGGCGGCGATCGCGAGGTCTGGCTCTACCCCGGCACCGCCGCTCACCCCGCCCACGCCACCTGGAACGACGACGCCGGCCCGGCGGGCCCGGCCCAGTGGACGTGGTCCGATCGGCCCGAGGCCGCCGGCCCGCTCACCACCGCCACGTTCAACGGCGTCCCCGCCACCGTCACCGCCGGCACCGTCAGCCTCGTCGGGGATGGCACCCTCGAACTCGCGGGCGGCGGCACCCTCACCATCGCGCGCGGCCTGCCGACGGCCTCGGTCCTCGTCCGCCTGCGGTAGCCTCGGGCGTGGTCGCGATCCTCGACCGATGACCTCGTCGCCTCGCCACGGTCGCTCGCGTCGGCTGGCGTCGGCCGCCTGGAGCGCAGGTTCACCTCATGCCCGAACCCAGACGGGTCCGCTGCGATCGGATACTGTCTGATCATGGTCGGCGTAGCACCTGGATTCCCGATGATCGAGACGCCGGCAGGCTGGAGGTCAAGGCCAAGCGGACCACGGCGATGGCTGTTGCCGCCCACGCCGGGCGCCCGGATCGTCGTGGCACCGCTCCAGGGGCGCCCGAGCTGGCTCGCGCCCGACGTGTTTCTCGAGCGCGTGCTCGAACAGGAGCGCAGCCGGTTTCCGCGGCTGAAGCAAACGGAGTTCATGCCGGTGACCTCGAAGCATCATCTGCCGGGGTTCGTCGTCGATCTCGCGGGGCTCGATGCCAGGGATCAACCCGTGGAGTGGCGGACCTATGCGCTGTTCGTCACGCCGGTGCTGCACGCGCTGATGTTCTTGCAGAGTACGCCGCAGCGGTTCGCGGAGCTGCGGCCGATGTTTCTGACGCTCGCATTCGAGGCCGCGATCCCCGACTGGGATCCAGCCGAGTCGACGCGCCAGGCGTTGACCGAGGACCAGCTGTGACCCACGCCCCCGGAGCGCGCACCATCGAGCGAGCGATCGAGATCGACGCGCCGGCGACCTGGCTGTTCGATCTGACGCAGGACTACAATCGCAGGCTCGACTGGGATCCGTACCTCGTGAAGGCGGAGCTCCACGGTGACCAGGCTGGCGTCGGTGTGCGAGCCTGGTGCGTCTCCCGATATCCGCGCTGGGGGATGGAGACCGAGTACGTGACCTACGACAGGCCCAAGGTCGTCGCGATCAAGATGACGAAGGGCCCGCGGATGCTCGCGATGTTTGCGGGCTCGTGGCGGTTCGCCGACCGCGGGGGGGCCACGCGCGTGACGTTTCGCTATCGCTTCGAGACCCGCTCCGCGCTGCTCGCACCGCTCACGGCGCGCGTGTTCGCGTGGGACATCGGGAGGCGACTCGCCGGTCTGCGCGCATACGCCCTCCGGCACGCGCCGAAACCCTGAACGGACGATGGCCACGTGGGCGCGGCGCCGAGGTCCCGCCGAGGCCCTCGCGCCCCAGCATCGCCTCAGTCGTCGCCCCACGGCAACATGCGCGTGACGTCCCGCATCGACGGCAGCTCGGGCATCGAGAGATCGGGCAGCTCGGGCAGGTACTCGCGGACCGTGCGCTCGATCGCGGGCAGAAACGGGATGTCCGGCATCGTCGGCAACTCGGCGTCGAGCGGATCTTCCGTGTTGATCGGCACCCCGGGCACGCCGGTGTCGGCGTTGGCCGAGAATCGCCGCATGTCGCGCCGCATCGAGTCCGGGTTGTGCTCCTCGCGATTGCGATACTCCGGGGCCATCGCATGGTTGATCCAGTCCCAGCGCTGGTCTCGATCACCAACGTCGGTCCCGCCGAGCGAATCACCATGGGCGTCGCGATGATTGATCAACGACGTGCCGCCAGGGATGGGGGAGATCATGCCGGGTGAGATCTGCGCGAACAGCGCGCGCGCCTCGGGTGACTCGTCGTAGACGAGGTTCTGAAGAAACACCTGCTGCTCGTACTGCAGCAGCGCGTTGTTGCCGCCCCACACCTGATCGTTGGCCTCCGCGATCGCGCGCTCATCTCCGGACGCGCGCGCCGCGTCGAGCGCAGCGCGACCCGCGCCGATCTGCTCCCAGCCCGCGAGCTGTTGCTCGGGAATCTCACCAGCCTCGGCCGCGGCGCGCATCATGTCGATCCCGCCCTCCTGCATGGCCATGTGCTGCCACATCAGGTCGTCGTAAACGCCCGCGTTACCGCGGGCGAGCAGGTCATGGAGTCTGGCGTTGTCGATCCCCGCCATGTCCATGCCATCCGGCAGGTACGGAATCTGGCCCGCAACCTCCGTCGCCGCGATGCCGACTCCAACGAGGTCAGAGGCGTATGCCGCCATACCTGCCCACTTGTTCGTGTCGGTGTCGGACGAGTACATGTCTGCATAGGCACCGGTCAACCGCGTGTTGCGCTGCCGCGGGTCCATGTCGTTGAACTCCTGCTCGGACTCGGCGCCTACCTGTCGGAACGCGCGCTGGCGGTAGCGTTCGCGGATCGACG
This sequence comes from Kofleriaceae bacterium, assembly GCA_964203225.1. GTDB lineage: Bacteria > Myxococcota_A > Polyangia > Haliangiales > Haliangiaceae > JABFXX01. Next base: position 105,616 of record CAXNMK010000014.1, on the reverse strand, counting down.
CCGACTCGGGCTCGGTGCCCAGCGGCTGCTGCGCTGCCGCGTGCTGGCGGCGTTGTTCTTCGAATCGCTGGGCCCCCTGCGGAACCTGTTCGCGATCGTCACCACCCAGCCAATCCAACGGGTTCCAGGACATGCAGCCCTCCAGAGCGTACAGGGTACGATGAACCCTGCCCGTATCTTCCCTGCGTGCGCGTGTTCTGCGACGGAGGGCGACTCGGCCAGGGGCGATGATCGGGAGTTGCCATCCGACCGGCCAGGGCTCACCTTCAGGGAGCGAACGACTCCGACTCGAGAGAGGATGAGCGATGACCCAGGCCTTCCGTGATCCCGAATCAAGCGCGTCCACGGTGGCTCCCTCGGCCTCGGAGGGAACCAACGGATGGGGCATTCTGGGCACCATGGCGGGGGCCCTGGGGCCGTTTCTTCCCGGCGTCGGCAACACCCTCGCCGGGATTGCAGAGGGCGTGGGCGGCGTTGGCACCGAGGCGACGAATTCCGCCGGCGCGAATCCGTTCGGTGTGGCCGGGGGAATCGCCAAGACCATCGGCGGCGTGCTCAGCATCCCGGGCGTGTCCGAGGCGGATGATTTCTTGCCTGGCGCCTTTGGCATCGTGGGCAACGTGGCCGGCATGATCACCTCCGGCGCTGACGCGATGAACGGAGAGAAGAGCGTCGCGGATCGCGTCGTCGCGGGAGCCGATGTCGCTGCAAACGCCGCTGGGATCGGCGCCACGCTGGGTGGTGCCAGTCTGGGCAGCACGGTCGTCGCCGGCGCAGAAGGCTTGGTGGTCGCCGAGGCCGGTACCCTGGGTGCAACCAGCCTGCTCACCGCCGAAGCGGGCGCGGCGCTGACCGCAGGCGGGGCGCTGTCAGCGGCCGCTGCGGGCGGCGTGCTCGCCGCAGGGGTGGGTGGGTACAAGATGGGAGGCCTGATCAACGAGGCTGCGAACAGCGACTACGCCAGGCGAGCAGGGATGGGGAGCTCGGGCGATCAAACGTGCGCCGAATACTGGTTGGACACCGCCGCCGCGATGGACGATGGCAGCACCCTGGGTGCGATCGCCGGCGGCGCGACCGCGATCACGATGGGAACCTTGGGCACCATCGCTGACGCGGGCGGCGCGGCCTTGCAGTGGTTGACCGACTGAACCCTGCGGGCGCAGGGCAGGGCGTCGGACGTCGGACGTGATCGTCGGGCCGGTCAGGACAGCAGCGGGTGGACGACCAGGTGGACGTCGCCGGTCGTGGCCTCGGAGGAGGTCGGCGCGGCCGACAGCAGCACCGCGGCCTCGACGACGCGGCCGCCGCCCTCGGCGAGGTAGATCACGCGCTTGATCGGTAGCCGCCGCAGCGCGACCTCCGCGATGTCCGCGAGCAGCTGTGGGTAGACGTCGGGGAACGCGGAGTCGCGGAGCTCGAGGCCGCAGCCATCGCCGTCGGCCCCGAGGAACTCGCGGAACGCCGCGTTGGCGGCGCGCACCCGGCCGCGCGCATCGCACGACGCCATCGGCACCGGCACGGCGGCGAACACCTCGGCGGCGGCCTTCTGGCGCTGGTCGACCTCGCGCCGCTCGCGGGTCGCGTCGGTGGCCATCGCCCGGCGGCGGACGTTGTCCATGCCGAGCATCGTCATCAGCGCGCGCAGCTCGTACATGAACGCCGGGACGTCCGGGTGGCGCAGCGCGGGATCCTTGGCGGTGGCGCGGGCGATCAGGTGGTCGGCGCGCTCGTCGAGGGGATCGCCGAGCTGCTTCGAGGGCGCGGGCACCGGCACTTCGCGGTGCTGGCGCAGGATCTCCTCGAGGGTGCCGGTGAACGGGACGCGCCCGACGAGGAGCTCGTAGAACACGATGCCGAGCGCGTAGATGTCGCTCGCCGGCGAGGCGGGGGCGCCATCGATCCGCTCGGGGGCGGTGTACTCCGGCGTGCCGTCCATGCCCTCGCGCCGGCCGAGGTCCGGGCGGGCGAGCCCGAAATCGAGCAGCTTGACCAGCCGGCGCTGCAGCGAGGTGGTGCGCAGGAGGAAGATGTTCTCGGACTTGACGTCGCCGTGGAGGATCGAGCGGCTGTGGATGAACCGCAGCGCGTCGGCGACCTGCCACATCACGTCGCATGCCACGCGCGGCGACAGCCGGCCGGTCTGGAGGCGCTGGTGGAGGTTCTGCCCGTCGAGCAGCTCCATCACCATGAACAGGCCCGCCTGATCGTCCTCGCCGAAGTCGACGATCGAGCAGATGTTGTCGTGGGTCAGCGACGAGGCGAGCCGGGCCTCCTGGTAGAACAGCTCGCGGATCTTCGGGTCGAGCGCGATCCGGCTCTTGATCAGCTTGAGGGCAAACGCCTTGCCGAGCGCCTGGTGGCGGACCCGCATCACCCGGCCCATGCCGCCACGCCCGAGCAGCCCCTCGACCACGTAGCGGCCACCGATCACGTCGCCCGCGCGCGCGCCGCGCCGCCGCCCGTCGTAGGAGTCGTCGCCGCCGCCGCCGCTCCCGGAGTCCGGGCCGCTGCCGACGTTCGCGACGCTCTTCGACAGCACCGACCGCGTCACCGAGGGCAGCAGCGTCTCGCGCCCGTCGCGCTCGATCGCCTCGATCGCCTCGATCGCCTCGATCGCCTCGATCGGGATGACCGTCGAGGAGGTCTCCCCGAGTCCGTCCCCGTCGTCGTTATCCCCCGGGGGCACCATCCGGCACTCACCTTATCAAATCGTGCTACCAGGAACCCATGGACGAGGCCGAGTTCGACCGGGTCGCGCGCGACGAGCTGCACGCCATCGAGAACGCGTTTACCGACATCGACCCCGACGACATCGAGGTCAACACCAGTGATGGTGTCCTCCGGCTCGATCTGCGGGACGGCACCCGCATCGTCATCAACAGTCACCGTGCGGCGCGTCAGATCTGGATGGCCGCGGTCAGCACCGCCTGGCACTTCGACCCGATCGACGCCGCCACCTGGCGGGCGCCCAAGAACGGCGACGAGCTGCGGCCGACCCTGGCCCGCCTGGTCCACCAGCGGATCGGGCTGACCCTGCCGTTGTAGTATCGTCGGCGGATGGACGCCGGCGAGTCTCCACTGCTCACCGTGATCACGATGTGGGCGGCCGTCGCCTGGGCGGACGGGGTGCTCGCCGACGCGGAGGCCGACAGCCTCCACCGGCTGATCGCTGGGGCCCACCTCGGGGACGTCGAGCGCGCCGCGGCCATCCGCCTCCTCGAGGCACCGGTCGCGCTGCCGGCGGGGACGGTCATGGCGATGTCGCCCGAGGCGCGCACGGGCGTGTACCGCGCCGCCTGCCGGATCGCGCTCGTCGACCTCCGGTTCGCGCGCTCGGAGCGCACCATCCTGCACAGGCTCCGCGACCTGCTGACCATCCCGGCCGACGTCGCCACCGAGATCGAGGCGGACGTCCCGGGCATGGCGCAGGCGCGCGTGGAGGGCTGACGTGCAGCGCCGCCACTCGGTTCGTCACCTGCTCTGGCGCGGCGGCGTGGCGGCCGTGACCCAGGCCATGATGGTCAGCGGGCTGTACCCGCTGGTGCCCGCGGCGATGCGGGCCTACGAGCGCATGGATCTGGGTGCGAGCCCGGTCCGCTCGACGTTGACCGAGTGGGGCATGGCGCTCGCGGTGTCGGCGGCGCGCCCGGTCGGGTTCTTCCCGCTGCCGGGGTTCCGCACGCAGGGGCCGCGCCCGGTGATCGTGATCCACGGCTACGCCATGAACCGCGCGAACTTCTTCCCGCTCGCGGTCCGGCTCGCGCGCGCCGGGCTTGGCCCGATCGTCGGCTTCGAGTACTGGAGCCTGGGCCGCACGGCGGCGGCGGCGCGCCAGCTCGGCTGGTTCGTCGACCAGGTGTGTCGGGCGACCGGCGCGTCCGAGGTCGACATCGTCGGGCACTCGATGGGCGGCGTGGTCGGCCGCTACTACGTGCAGCTCGCCGGCGGCGACGGTATCGTCAAGAACCTCGTCACCCTCGGCTCGCCGCTGTCGGGCACGGATGTGTCGCGCCTCGGCGTGGGCCACCCCACCCGCGAGCTGCTGTTCGGGTCGCATCTCGTGATGCGGCTCGCGGTGGCTCCGCCGCCGGTCCACACCCGCACCACCGTGATCTGGTCCCGCGCGGACGCGCTGGTCCCGGGCGGGCGGCAGCGGCCGGTCGCGGGCGCCGAGACCCTGATGTATGACGACCTCGGCCACGTCGCGCTGCTCGGCTCGCGCCGGGTGGCGGACGCCATCATCACGCGCCTGGGCTGATCGTCCGGACGGCGACCACGAGCGGGGACGGCGCCCCGCCGGCCCGTGGTCAGCTCGCGAACAGGGTCGCCATCGTCGCGCGCGTGATCGTGACGTCGACCAGCGCGCCGACCGCGCCGAGCCCCGCGGGCAGGATCACGGTCTTGTAGCCATCGGTGCGGCCCATCAGCTGTGCTGGATCCCGCTTGCTCGGCCCGTGCACGAGTACCTGCTGCGGCCGCCCCACGTGCGCCTGGAACACCTCGGCCGAGATCCGCTCCTGGAGCGCGATGATCTCGGCGAGCCGGCGCTTCTTGACGTCCTCGGGCACGTCGTCGAGGAGCTTCTTCGCGGCGAACGTCAGATCGCGCTCGGAGTACGCGAACATGAACGCGCTGTCGAACCGGACCGCGCGCATGAGCGCGAGCGTCTGCGCGTGGTCGTCCTCGGTCTCGCCCGAGAACCCGGACAGGATGTCGGTCGACAGCGCGATCTCGGGGACGGCGGCGCGCAGCGCGCTGACGATCGCGACGTAGTCCGCGACGGTGTAGCCGCGCCGCATCCGCTCGAGGACGACGTCCGAGCCCGACTGCACCGGCAGGTGGACGTACTTGCAGATCTTCGGCTCCTCGGCGATCGCGGCGATCACGTCCGCGGTGAAGTCGACCGGGTAGGGCGACGTGAACCGCACGCGCTCGATGCCCTCGACCCGGCACACCGCGCGGAGCAGCTGGGCGAACGTGACGTCCTCCCACACGTACGAGTTGACGGTCTGCCCGAGGAGCACGACCTCGCGGTAGCCCACGTCGGCGAGCTCGCGCACCTGCCGCAGCACCTCGCGGGGCGACGTGCCGCGCTCGCGCCCCCGCGTGAACGGGACCACGCAGAACGTGCAGAACTTGTCGCAGCCGCGCTGGATGGTGACGAACCCCGACACGCCATCGCCGCCGAGCGCGCCCGACAGGCCCTCGTAGGTCTCGGCCTTGTCGAGCTTGAGGTGGACGACGGGGCCGGTGCGCTCCTCGTGCGCGGCCACCAGCAGGTCGGCCAGGTGGCGGTAGCTGTCCGGGCCGGCGATCACGTCGACGGCGGGCGCCCGGTCCGCGAGGCCCTCCTTGAGGTGCTCGGCCATGCATCCGACGATCGCGAGCAGCGTGCCTGGGCGCTTGCGCTTGAGCGCGCCGAGCTCGGCCGCGCGCGCGGTGACCCGCTCCTCGGCCTTCTCGCGGACCGCGCAGGTGTTGATCACGATGACGTCGGCCTCGTCGGCGCGCGCGCTCGTCACGTAGCCGGCGTCCGCCAGCACGCTGCCGATCAGGTCGCTGTCCGCGACGTTCATCTGGCAGCCGTAGGTCTCGACGTACACGCGCGGCGCTCCGGGGCCGGGGAGGGGCCGAGTGCGGGCACTGGCACCCTCCGGTGCGCGCTTGCCGAGCGGGACCAGACGTTCCGACATCGCCCGGTGAGTAGCACAGGCGGAGGCGTCCGCGGAGCGCTATCCTGGCCCGTGGCCGCGCAACACGTCGCCCGGGCCGTGGGCTGGTCCCTCGGCTGTCTCGTCGCCCCGATGCTCCTGGGCGCGATGTTCGGTCCGCAGTGGATCGCGGTGGGCGTGGGTGTGGCGCTGCTCGCGACTGCCTGGCTGCTGCTGTGGCTGCCGCGCGCCGCCCACGCCGCGTTCCGGGCTGGCCGGTTCCCGCTCGCGGGGCGCCGCTACGGGCTGCTTGTCGTGCTCGCGTTCACCGGCCCCCGGGCCCGGGCGGCGCTGCTGTCGCGCGCGGCCTGCGAGGTCGCCCGAGGTCGCGCGGCGCGCGCGGTGGCCCACCTCGCCGAGGTCGACACCTCCGCCCTGGCGGTCAGCGAGCGGGTGGTGTGGCTCAACAACCGCGCGTGCGCCGCGCTCGACGCCCGGGAGGATCCACGGCCGGCGCTCGCCCTGGTCGAAGAGGCGGTCGGCCTGCGCCCCGATGTCCCGGCGGTCCAGCACACCCGCGCGCAGGCGCTGCTGGCGGTGGGCCGCGTCGACGACGCGATCACCGTGCTCGACGCCATGCGCACCGGCGGCGAGCTGACGCCGTGGCTCGAGGCCGAGCGCTGCCGCGATCTGGCGACCGCGTGGGAGCGCAAGGGCCAGGCCGACTACGCCGACGACTACCGCGATCGCGCGCGGCTCGTCGCACGGTGAGTCCGTTCCATGCGGCTCCGCCCCGCCCTACGAGGCAAGCCGCACAGGGTTCCCACCCCGGTTTCGAGGCTAGTTCACAGTCTCTCAGCGCCAGGCGGGCCCGAGCTCGGCTTCCATGATGTCGCTGGCGAGGGCGACGCACTCGTCGCACAGGGACGTGCCCCCCCGCCCGAGCAGCTTCTTGACCTGGCCCTCGAGCTTGCCGCACCAGGTGCACGCGCCGACCGCGCTCGGCCGGGTCGGCCGGGTCGGCCGGGTCGGCCGGGTCGGCCGGGTCGGCCGGGTCGGATCGGGCGCCTCGGACGCGGCGATCTCGGCCGAGGTGGGGACGCGGAACTCGCCGGTCGCGTACACGCTCAGGCTGCTGGTGATGCCGCCGGTGAGGGAGTGGTGGCACGGGGTGCACACCATCACGAGCTCACCCCCCTCGAGGGCCTGCGTGCAGATCGGGCAGTTCACGGCGCTCGGAGCCTATCGCTCCCTCGGGAGCCTGACCACCATCTTCGTCCCCTTGCCGACCTCGCTCTCGACCTCGATGCGGCCGCCGTGCTCGGCGATCACGGCCGCACAGGTCGCGAGGCCCAGGCCCGTGCCCGTGCTCTTGGTCGTGAAGAACGGATCGAAGATCCGGCCGATCTGCTCGGGCTCGATGCCGGGCCCGTCGTCGGCCACCGCGATCTCCACCATCGCGGCGTCATCGCGGGCCGTGACCCGGACGTGGGTGCCCCCGGTGGCCGCGGCGTCCGCCGCGTTGCGGAGCAGGTTCCACACCACCTGGCGCAGCTTGGCCGGATCGGCGTAGATCCGGAGCGGGCGGTCCACCTCGACGGCGAGGTCGATGGTGGCGAACGCGACGTCGCGGCGCGCGACCTGGATGACCTCGTCGACGAGCACCGCGAGATCGAAGTCCACGGCCTGGCGCGGCCGCGGATTCGCGTAGTCGAGCAGGTCGCCGATCATCACGTTGAGGCGCTGGATCTCGCGGTGGACGATCGCCATCAGCGTGCGGTCATCCTCGGTCGCCGTCGGCGCCGCCTGGAGCAGCTCGACGGAGCCCGAGATCGAGGCCAGCGGGTTGCGGATCTCGTGGGCGATGCCCGCGACGAGCTCCCCGACGGTGACCAGCCGCTCGGTGTGCCGGTGCTGCTGCTCGAGTCGCCGCAGCTCGGTGAGATCGGAGAAGTTGATCACGCGCCCGATCGCCTGATCGCGGACGTCGCGCAGCGGCGACACCGTGACCCCGATCGTGAGCGCCTGATCGTCGCCGGTCCGGATCGTCAGATCGGCGCGCCGCAGCTCGCCGCTCGAGACCGCGAGCAGGGCAGGGAGGCCGGGCAGCAGCCGCTCGATCGGCTGGCCGAGCATGGCGTCGGTCAGGCGGTGCAGGATCTCGCCCGCGGCGAGGTTGGCGGTCAGCACGGTGCCGTCGGGGGCGATCGTGATCAGCCCGGAGGCGAGGGACCGCACGATGTCCTGGTGGAGCGTGAACAGGTCGGCCGCGGCCTGGCGCGTGGTCGCGAGCGTCTCGGCGCCGCGCTGCAGCTGGTCGCCAAAGATGAACGCGAGGGCACCGACGCCGATCTGGGCGGCGTAGTTGACGCCGAGGGTCCGGACCAGCGCGGCGCCCGACTGGGTCCACGGCTGCGCCTGACCGGGCATCGGCAAGTGGAGCAGGTGGACCCACGCCGCCAGAGACGTCAGCGTGACCGCGAGCAGCGCCGCGATGGTCACGATCACGGCGCCCCGCCGGTAGCCGAGGGCCCCCGCGGACACGATCGAGAGCGCGTACAGGAACGTGTACGGGCTGGTGGCGCCGCCGGTCAGGTAGACCAGCAGCGACGTCACCGCGAGGTCGCTGGCCTGCATGGGGAACGCGACCTGCTCGGGCGCGGCGCCCCGGCGGAGCAGCACGCCGAACGCGATCGAGCTCAGGTACGTCGCGGCGATGATGCCGGACTGCAGCCACACCGCGGCCGGCGACGGCGCCTTGGTCGACTCGAGCACCCACAGCGACAGCCCGAGCACGACCGTCACGACGAGCGTGCGCAGCAGCAGCAGGCGCGACACGCGCCGCCGCAGGTCATGCGCCGGCGCCGACGCGGGCGGCCCCACCAGGGAGTCGCCCGGGAACGGCGAGAGCATCAGCCCTCGACGTTGCTGGCGAGCTTGAAGATCGGCAGGTACATCGCGACGATCAGGCCACCAACGACGATGCCGAGGAACGCCATCATGATCGGCTCGATCAGCGAGGTCAGGGCGCCGACGGCGGCGTCGACCTCCTCCTCGTAGAAGTCGGCGATCTTCTGGAGCATCGCGTCCATCGCGCCGGTCTGCTCACCGACGCCGATCATCTGCACGACCATCGCTGGGGAACACGCCGGATTCGGCGAGCGGGCCGGCCATGTCGTGACCCTCGGAGATCTTGAGGCGGGCGCGCATGATGCCCTGCTCGACGATCGCGTTGCCGGCGGTGCGGGCGCAGATGTCGAGGGCGTCGAGGATGGGCACGCCCGAGGACAGGAGTGTACCGAGGGTGCGCGTGAATCGGGCGACGATGATCTTGCGGAGCACCGGCCCGATCACGGGGAGGTTGAGCATCATCCGGTCGAAGATCTGCTTGCCGCGCGGTGTTCGCCGGGCCATCCCGACGCCGATGAACGCGAGCACGATCACGCCGATGATGATGTGGAAGTTGTTGATCAAGGCGTGCGAGAAGCCGATCACGACGAGCGTCGGGCCGGGCAGCTTGGCGTTGCCCATGCTCGCGTACATGTTCTCGAACGTCGGGATGACCTTGATCAGCATCACCGCGATCACGCCGATCGCCACCACGAGGATGCCGACCGGGTAGTACATCGCGCTCTTGATCTGACCCTTGAGCTTGACGTTCTTCTCGATGTAGATCGCGAGCCGGTTCAAGATCGTGTCGAGGATGCCGCCGATCTCGCCCGCGGCGACGAGGTTGACGTACAGGTCGTCGAACACCTTGGGGTGCTTCCCGAGCGCGTCCGAGAACGTCGATCCGGACTCGATCGAGGTCTTCACGCCGAGCAGCACCTTCGCGAACTGCTTGTTCGGGGTCTGGCCGGCGAGGATCTCCATGCACTGCACGAGCGGCAGGCCGGCGTCGATCATGGTCGCGAGCTGGCGCGTGAAGATCTGGAGGTCCTTGGGCGTCACGCCGGAGCCGAAGGACAGGTTGATCTCCTTGGCCTCCTTCTTGACCTTCTGGATGTTCAGTCCATCGGACCTGAGGCGGTTCTCGACGATCTGGGGCGAGTCTGCCTCCATCACGCCCTTGCGCTTGTCACCGTTGCGGCTGGTCGCTTCCCACTGGAACCTTGCCATGATCGCTCCTCGCTTTGCGTCGCTGCTCGGGGCTCAGCGCCGAGCTGGGGTGGGTGAGGCCATGTTGCCGAGCGAGCCGCCCGCGCTCAGGATCATCGTCTTGAGCTCGTCGATCTCGCTCGAGTAGCCGAGCGCCTCTTCGATCGTGATGATCTTGCGCAGGTAGAGGTCCGCCAGCGACTGGTTCATCGTCTGCATGCCGAACTTCGACTGCCCGATCTGCATCTGCGAGTAGATCTGGTGGAGCTTGTCCTCGCGGATCAGGTTCCGGATCGCGGCGTTGGGCACCATGACCTCGACCGCCAGCACGCGGCCCTTGCCGCTCGCCTTCGGGATCAGCACCTGGGTGATCACGCCCTCGAGCACGAACGACAGCACCGCGCGCACCTGGGCCTGCTGGTTCGCGGGGAACACGTCGATGATGCGGTTGATGCTCTGGATCGCGCTGTTGGTGTGCAGCGTGCCGAACGCCATGTGGCCGGTCTCGGCGATCGTCAAGGCGGCCTCGACGGTCTCGAGGTCGCGCATCTCACCGATCAGCACGACGTCCGGGTCCTGCCGGAGGATGTACTTGAGCGCGCGCTTGAACGAGGTGGAGTCGCGGCCGATCTCGCGCTGGTTGACGAGGCAGCCCTTGTGCGTGTGCTGGAACTCGATCGGATCCTCGACGGTCATGATGTGACCCTTGAGCCGCGTGTTGATGCGGTCGATCATCGAGGCCAGCGTCGTCGACTTGCCCGATCCCGTCGGGCCGGTCACGAGGACCAGGCCGCGCGGCTTGTCACACAGCTCGGTGACCACCGGCGGCATGCCAAGGTCCTCGAGCGGGATGATGTTGTACGGCACCACGCGGAACGCGCCCGCGACGCACGCCTGCTGCATGTAGACGTTGGCGCGGAACCGCGCCATGCCGCGGATGCCGAACGAGAAGTCGATCTCGAGATCCTCCTCGAACCGGAGCTTCTGCGCGTCGTTCATCACCGAGTAGCACAGCGTCTTGGTGTCGACGGGCGTCAGCGGCTCGGTCTGGAGCTTGACGAGGTCGCCGTCGATGCGCAGGCGCGGCGGCGAGCCGGCGGTGACGTGGAGATCCGATGACCCCTTGTCGGTCATCGCCTTGAGCAGGGCCTGGAGGGTGAGGGCCACGCGCTAATCCTCGACCGTGGTGCGAAGGATCTCTTCGGGCGTGGTCATGCCCATCAGGATCTTCTCGATGCCGGCCATGCGCAGGCTCTGGACGCCGCCACGGATCATCTCCGTCTTGATCTCGGCCGCCGACGCACCCTGGAGGACGAGCTCCTTGAGCGGATCGGTGAACGGCATGACCTCGTAGAGCGCGACGCGGCCCTTGTAGCCGGTGTTGTTGCAGGTCTGGCAGCCCTTGCCCTTCATGATCGTGCCGGTCCGGATCTGCGCCTCGGTCATGCCGAGGCGCTCGAGCGCCTCCGGGTGCTTCTCGTCCTGCATCTTGCAGTCCGCGCAGATGCGGCGGGCGAGCCGCTGGGCGACCACCAGGTTCACCGACGCCGTCACGAGGAACGGCTCGATGCCCATGTTGAGGAGGCGCGACACCGTCGACGGGGCGTCGTTGGTGTGGAGCGTGGAGAGCACGAGGTGGCCCGTGAGGGCGGCCTTGACGCCGATCTCGGCGGTCTCGAAGTCACGAATCTCGCCGACCATGATGATGTTCGGGTCCTGCCGCAGGAACGAGCGCAGGGCGGTCGCGAAGTTGAGGCCGATGTCCTCGTGCATCTGGACCTGGTTGATGCCCGCCAGGTTGAACTCGACCGGGTCCTCGGCGGTCGAGATGTTGCGGTCGAGGGTGTTGAGCTCGGCGAGCGCCGAGTACAGCGTGGTGGTCTTGCCCGAGCCCGTGGGGCCGGTGACGAGCACCATGCCGTAGGGCTTCTTGATCGCGAACTTGAAGTCCGCGAGCGGCTTGTCGTCGAACCCGAGCTTCGTCATGTCGAGCTGGAGGTTCCCCTTGTCGAGGAGACGCATGACGATCTTCTCGCCGTACAGCGTCGGCAGCACCGACACGCGGAAGTCCATCTCCTTGTTCGCGCCGATCTTGAGCTTGATGCGGCCGTCCTGCGGAAGCCGGCGCTCGGCGATGTCGAGGGACGCCATGATCTTGAGGCGGCTCGTGATCGCGTTGCGGAGCTTGAGGGGCGGCTTCATCTCCTCCTGGAGGATGCCGTCGATGCGGAACCGGACCCGGAAGCTCTTCTCGTAGGGCTCGACGTGGATGTCGGATGCCTTCTTCTTGATCGCGGACAGCAGGATCGCGTTGCACAGCTTGACGACGGGCGCCTCGCCGGCCTGGTTCTCGAGATCGACGACGTTGACGGCGTCATCGGAGGTCGAGGCGTAGTCGACGTTCTGGTCGTCGAACTCGCCCATCATCTGGTCGAGGTCGGGGCCCTTGTCGTAGTACCGCGCGAGGGCGATGGCGACGCCGTTCTCGCTCGCGACGACCGGCTCGATGTTGTACTGGGTGAGGAACTTCAGCTCGTCGATCGCGTAGATGTTCGATGGATCGGCCATCGCCACGACCAGCGTCGGTCCATTCCGGCGGACCGGGATGACCTGATGCTTCTCGCAGATCTCGCGAGGGACCAGCTTGAGGACGTTCGCCTCGATCTCGATCTCGGCCAGGTTGATCGACGGCAGGCTGTACTGCTTCGCGACGAACTGGGTGAGCTCTTGATCCTTGACGAAGCCCAGGCGCGACAGCGTCGCGCCGAGCCGCTGGCCCGTGCGCTTGGACTCGTCCTGCGCTTGCTGAAGCTGCTGGAGCGAGACCACCTTCTCGCGAACGAGAAGTTCACCGATACGGCTCATGTAGCCTGTCTCCCCGAAGAAAACACTGTTGTTTTCACAGGGTACCGTGGCCCGGGGCCAGGCGTCAAACCCGTGGCGTCGGCGTTGTCGTCGGTCGGCGCGACGTCAACGAGATCGGCCTGTTGCGGGCGGGGCCGTGTGCCCGCCGCCACGCGCCGCCTACTGCGAGACGGTGATCGCGATGCGGTAGTTGTTCTTCGCATTCGACGCCGCGTACGCCTGCGCGTAGTAGGTGCCGACCGGCAGGTTCGCCGCGTACGCCCGCAGCGACGTCGCGCCGTTGGACGTGCCGTTGTTGATCGACGTGCCGCCACCGTTGAGGATCGACACGGACACCGGCTGCCCGCTGTCCCACGAGGTGATCACCTCGAGGTTCGAGCTGGCGACCGTGATGTTGATCGCGTAGGTGTCCTTGTCACCCTCGGGGCAGATCGCGAGGCCGGCGAACGAGATGTCCTGGCGGCTCTGGGCGACCGGGGTCGCGAAGGCGGTCTGGATCGTGTCGTTGGTGGCGCCGTTCGCGGTCTCGAGCAGGCTGTCGTCCGCGCACAGGAAGCCCGAGGGCGGCGCGTCGACGCCGGGGCCGTCGGGGGACACGCACACGAGCTTGCCGGTGCCGTTGTCCTGGCAGGCGTACCCCTCCGGGCACTGCGGGGCGGTGTCGCCGCACAGGTACGGGGAGCCGCCGAGGTCGGGGGCGAACGGGGAGCAGGCGGCGAGGCCAACGAGGCCCGCGAACAGGGAGCCGGCGAGCGGCAGGAGTGACGTGAAGCTGCGCATGATGACCACTTCCTAGAACCGGGCCGCGGCGGCCGCGCCGGTGAAGCCATCGCCGAACGACGGGGTGACGGCCCACGACATCTCGCGCGAGGTGGCGGAGCCGGAGACCTTGAGCTCGCCACGCTTCTTCGCGGTCAGCTCCTTGTACCAGAAGTAGCCCGCAATGCCGGCGGCGCCGATGCCGACCGCGAGGGTGACGTTCGACAGCATCTGGTTGCGCTTGCCCGCGCGCTCCCAGTCCGCGGCCGTGCCGTCGAACTCGATGCAGGGCGGGGCGCCGCATGCCGCGCTGTCGTCCTCGAGCGCGCTGGCGTAGTTCGAGGCCGACAGATAGAGCGCGATGGACGCGCCGAGCATCACGGCGGCACCGCCGGTGGCTCCCCACTTGACGTAGCGGAACTTCGACGAGCCGACGTCGACGAACCCGCCGCCCGCGGGTGTCTCCGGGCCGACGGTCGGGGCATCCCCGCCCACGAACGCGACCTGCCTGGGCGGCGTCCGCTTCCGGCCGGTCAGCGGATCCTCATCGGTGTCGTCGGCCGTGGCCGTCTCGCCGGTGGTGGCGGGCGGCGTCGTGCCGGCCGTCGCGTCGGCGGGCTCGCTGTCGCTGAAATCCGGGAAGTACCGCGGGGCGGCGCCGGCCTCGAGCGAGACCAGGTTAGGGCTGGTCGACTTGCCCACGCGGGTGACGACCGCGCCGGCAGAGTCCTTGACCTCGATGTAGTACTGCAGCAGCTCGCCCAGCATCTTCTCGGGCGGGACGCGGCCGATCAGCTGGTTGTAGTGGCGGCGCATCACCTTCGATGTGAACTTGCCCTCGCCGGCGGTGCGGAAGTACAGCGTGACCACGAACCCCGAGTCCTCGGGGACGAACGCGGTCATGTCGAGAGCCTTCCTGGGCGGCGCGGCATCGACGACCGCATGCTGGAACACGTCCGCGCCGTAGGTGCCGGGCGGCTTGATCTTGACCGGCTCGGCCTTGACCGGCGGCTTGACCTCGGGCTTCACCTCCGGCTTCACCTCCGGCTTGACCTCGGGCGTCGTCGTGGTCGTCGGTGTGGTCGTCGGGCCGACCGCGAACTTCTTCTCGAGGACCTTCACCCGGTCGATGACCTCGGCGCGCTGCGCGGCCTCGGCCGGCGCGTCGGTGAGGAACTTCCGGTAGTAGAACAGCGCGATGTCGTCCTGACCGGCCGACTCGTTCGCGAAGCCGAGGTTGTAGAGCAGCACCGGGTTCTTGGAGAGGTTGTAGGACTCCTTGAACTTCCCGATGGCCTCCGGGAAGTCGCCCTTCTCGAACCACTTTTTGCCCTCGCCGAAGGCCTTCTTGGCCTTCTCCATCTGTGCGGGGGTAGGGGCGTCCTGGCTGAACGCCGGCGCCGGAGCGACCGCGAGCGAGATCGCGAGTGCAAGGATCAAACGATTCACGAGGCCTCCGAGCCACGGGACATCGATAACCCCCCGCAGCAACGGCTACTTATCCCACGACACCCGACCGATGCAACGACTTGTTTCGTCGATCCCGGCGGTGTCGGGGGCCGCGCGCAAAAAAATCGGGACGCGCCGGTCAGCGCGTCCCTGGGGCCCTGGCGGTGGGCTCGAGCTCAGAACGGATCGACGATGCCGCTCGCGGGCTTGGCGGGCTTGGCGGGCTTCTTGGCCGGCGCGGGCGCGCTGCCGAACGGGTCGGCGATACCACCAGCGGCGGGCTTGGTCGCCTTGGGCGTGGTGGTCGCCTTGGGCGTGGTGGTCGCCTTGGGCGTGGTGGTCGCCTTGGGCGTGGTGGTCGTCTTGGGCGTTGCCTTCACGCTGGCCTTGGCGGCCCTGGCGGCGGCCGCGGCCTCGTCAGCGGCGGCCTTGGCGGCCGCCTTCTCGGCCTTGGCCGCGGTCTTCGCGGCCTTGTCCGCGGCCTTCGCGGCCGCGGCGTCATCGGCGGCGGCCTGCTCGGCGGCGGCCTTGCTCGCGGCCTCGTCGGCGGCGGCGGCCTTGGCGGCGGCCTCGTCTGCGGCGGCCTTGGCCGCCGGATCCTCGACTGCGGCGGCCGGCTCCGCCTTGGCGGCCGGCTCCTCGATCGGCGTCACCACCGGCTTGACCGGGGCGGGCGTCGGCATGGGTGCGGCACCCTGGTCGATCGCGGGCCGGGTCGCGGCGGCGGGGGCCGGCACGGCGGCGGGGGCCGGCTTGTCCAGCGCGAGCTTCCAGATCGCGAACATCACGATCATGCCGCCCACCAGGCCGCCGATCAACGGCAGCACCGGGGACGACTTCTTGGTCGCGGGCTCGCCCATCGACAGCCCGCTCTCGATCGCGGAGATGTCTGCGGCGGACACGGTCAGGCCCGCCTGCGCGGCGCGGGCGGCGGCGATCGCCTTGGTCGCCTTGGCCTCGGCGAGCCGGATCCTCTCGTCGGCCTCGACGTCGGTGGCGCCCACGGCCAGGCCGATCATGGTGGACGGGCCAGGCGGCGCGAGCGCAGCAGCGGCGCGCGCCTTGGCGGCCTCGGCCTGCGCAGCCTCGAGGGCGCGTGTGGTCTCGGCGGTCTTGATCTCGGCGGCGCGGCGCTGGATCTCGGCATCCTCGATCTGCTTGCGGAGCTGAGCGAGCGCCGCGTCGGCCTCCGGGCTGGCGCCCCGGACGGCGCCGGCGACCGCGGCGCGGGCCTCGGCCTCGGCGAGCTTGCCCTGCAGCCCATCGAGCTGGCTGCGCAGGCTATGCTCGCGGGCCTCGCCGGCGCGCATCTGGATCTCGGCGGAATTCATGCGGTTCAGGTCGGCCTCGCGGCGCTGGGCGTCGGCCTCCTTCGCGGCCTGGTCTTGATTGCCCCACGTGCTGACGTCGACGAGCGTCTGGTTCGCCTTGGCGATGAACTCCTCGAGCGAGTGCTCGACGGTGGGGAGGGTCTGCGCCACGGCCATCAACGACGATGGACGGCGCCGGCCACCCGTCGTTCGCTGCCCGTTGGCGGTCGCCCCGCCCGTGTTGGTTCCAGACTTCGAGTCGACGGACATCAGGATTCTCCAGCGATTGCTCGTGCCGGTCGCGGCCCAAGCGGACGTAGAAATCTAGCAGCGACCGGGGGCCGCACGCTCGCAAAATCGTCCACCACCCACCTACGCATTGGATCACGCCTGTGCGTACCTGGCCCCCGTCGCGGACCTGGCTCGGACCCGTCGCGGACCTGGCTCGGACCCGTCGCGGACCTGGCTCGGACCCGTCGCGGACCTGGCTCGGACCCGTCGCGGATCAGGCGCGGTGCGTGGCGTGCATCCGGACGACCGGCGTGGTCGCCTTCTCGGAGCGCGGCACGACCGTGGCGACCTCGACGACGTCGAGATCGTCGTGGAACACGCGGGCCTCGGCCTCGACCACCTCGGGCGGGAGGTAGCCGGCCTCGACGATCATCGCGCCGATCTTGCGGCGCTTGCCACCGGACGGCTCGCTCCAGTGCTTGGCCAGTGCGGCGAGCCACTGCTCGTCCGTGATCAGGTTGCGATCACGTAGGAACTCCCCGAACCGGACAGGCTCGAGGGTGGCGGGGGCGGTGGGGGCCTGGCGAGACGGATTCATACGGTCAGGGGCAGGACACTACTGACGGAATCCGGATCTGTCCACCGGAATCGGCGAGCGCCGATCTACCGGCGCAAACACTTGGAGTCGTGGGCCAGGTGCGCAATAACCCGCCGCCATGGCCGAGGACCGAGGAGCATTGCGTCGCCCTGGACGTCGGCCCGTGCGCGGCGCTCCGATCATCCGGAAGAACACAGTCCGGATCCCCGGGGCCGTCGCGCACCGGATCCGCGCGGGGCACCCGTGGGTCTACCGCGAGGCGCTCGGACCCCGACCGCTGATGGCCGAGCCCGGCACCTCGATCGACGTGATCGACGAGGAGGGCGAGTTCGTCGGGCGCGGGGTCTATGACTCCGACAGCGCGATCGCGCTTCGCATGTTCACGCGTAACCCCGACGTCGCGATCGACGCCGCGCTGATCCGCGAGCGGGTGCGCGATGCCGTCGCCCTGCGCCGGCGCCTCGTCGACCTGGACCACCTCGGCTGTGTCCGCCTGATCAACGCCGAGTCCGACGGCCTGCCCGGCATCGTCGTCGAGCGGTACAACGAGTACCTCGTCGTGCAGCTGTTCACCGGCGCGGTCGCCGGCCTGCGCGAGGCGCTCTATGACGCGCTCGAGGCCGAGCTCAAGCCGATCGCGATCTACGAGCAGCGCCGGTTCCGCTCGCTCGGCGGGGATGCCCCGCGCCAGGCGGGCGCCGACCTCGTGCGCGGCACGCCTGCGCCCGTCGAGCTCACCGTCAAGGAAGACGACCTCGCGTTCATCGTCGACGTCACGTCGCCGCTGTCGACCGGGCTGTTCGCCGATCTCCGCGAGGGCCGCCGCGCGGTCCGCCAGTGGTCCAAGGGCCGCCGCGTCCTGAATCTGTTCTCGTACACCGGTGCGATCAGCGTCTACGCGCAGGCCGGCGGCGCAGTCGAGGTGTGCGCGGTCGACGTCGCTGCCAAGGCGCACGCGCGGGCGCGCCGCAACTTCGGCGCCTCGGGGTTTGACCCCGAGCAGGCCGAGCACATCGTCGGCGACACCTTCAAGGTGCTGGCGCGGTTCGGCGAGCGCAAGCGGACGTTCGATCTCGTCGCCCTCGATCCGCCCGCGTTCGCGAGCGCGGCGGCCCGCGGCGGCAAGCCGTGGAGCGCGGTGCGCGATTACGCCGAGCTGGTCGCGGCGAGCCTCGAGGTGCTGGTCCCGGGCGGCCTGCTGATCGCGGCGTCGTCGACGCACAAGATGAGCTCGCAGGACTTCGAGCTCGCACTCGCGGACGGCGCGCAGCTCGCGGGCACGCACCTCCAGATCATCGACCGGCGCTCGCTGCCCGTGGACTTCCCCGTGGTGCCGGGGTTCCCCGAGGCGAGCTACCTCAAGTGCGTGGTCGCGGTCCGCGGCTGAGCGACAGCAGCGGGACGTCCGGAGCGATCATCGACGGTGCGGGCGCCCCCGGCACCGGCAGCAGCGTCTCGATCTCGTGGCGCGCGGCCTCGCGCTCGCGGTCGGTCAGCCGGTCATCCACGAGGGTGGCGCACGCCATCGCGAGCGGGGGTAGCGCGATCGCCATGTCGGCGGTGCCGGCCACGAGGTGCTCGAGCACCAGCGCGATTGCGCGTGCGAGCGGGCGCCCATCGGCCGCGAGCTCGGCCAGCAGGGCGCCCACCACGGGTGGTGCGAGCAGCGGCGCCTCCTGTACGAGCTGGGTGATCAGCGCCTCGAGCGATGCCGGGGGCCCGCTCGTCATGCGCGGGTCGCCTCGCTCGAGCTCACCAGTTCCGCATCGCGCTCGGCGTCGTGCGCGCGCTCGGCGTCGGGCGCGCGCTCGGCGTCGGGCACGCGCTCGGCGTCGCGCGCGCGCTCGGCGTCGCGCGCGCGCACCGGTGCCTCACTCGAGCGCTGGCGCAGGAACTCGAGGAACGCGATCGCGGTGGGCAGATCGATCGCCGCGAGCGTCTCGATCAGATCGCGGGCCTGGCGGCGGAGCGCCTCGCCCGGGGCTTCGGTGCCGTGGACCAGCGGCCGGCCCACCGCGGGCAGCTCCTGGGGCGCCTCGACGGTGCCCCACGGCGGTGCATTGGTCGGCTGGATCTCGTGGGACCCGAGCCAGGTCTGGATGTGCCAGTGGAGCAGGTCGGCGCGGTAGGTGAACCAGCGCTCGCGCTCCGCGGGGTACGCCAGGAGCACGTCCTTGAACCGCCGGAACGCGCCCTTGCCGTCGATCGAGATGTTCAGGCGCTCGCGCAAGGGCTCGTCGGCCACCGAGCCGACGAACCGCTCCATCCACCGGTACTGTTCGCGCGACGCCGCCGGTTCGATCCGCAGGAAGTTGCGGATGTTGTCCGACACCTGCGCGCGGTTGACCGCCGCCTCGGGGGCCCCGGTGGTGATGGTGATGACCCGACCGGAGGTCAGGTCGAGGTAGCTGTCGGTCTCGGGCGCGTTGCGCTCGACGGCGATCTCGAGGACGTCCCAGTCGAGATCGATGCGCGCAGGGCCCCGTGGCACGGCCAGCAATGATGGCGCTGTTGGTCTGACTTGCATAAGTTAATCAAGGGCTTGCGTCCCACTTGCCGGTGGAGGCGCCTGACCAGCGTAGAGGGTCGCCCCGGGTCTGGCAAGCCTCGGGCTCTTGACTCCCCGCGCCAAGCGAGTAAGTTCCGCGGTCCATGGCTCGCGTCACCGTCGAAGACTGCTTGGAAAAGATCCCCAACCGTTTCGCGCTGGTGGTGCTCGCCGCCGAGCGCGCCCGTCAGCTGTCGCGCGGCGCCACCGCCGGCGTCGAGTGCGACAACAAGCCGGCCGTCACCGCGCTCCGCGAGATCGCCGATGGCCTGGTGACGTTCCGGGAGGACGTGCGGAACACGGTGATGGAGTTCATCGTCGAGCGCCGCAAGGCCGGCTTCATGTGATGCGCGCGGGAGCGGCCTGGTCTGCTCCCGACGAAAATTTGCCCTGAGCGTCCCACCCCGCCAAAGATGGCGGCGTGCCGGAGACCTCGGGATCATCGCTGCGTCGCTCGCTCGCGCGAGGCGATCTCGTCCGGCTGCTCTACCGGCTCGGGCGGCAGGGCGCCAGCGGGCTGCTCACCGTCGCGAGCCCCTCGGTCCGCCGTGAGATGTTCGTCCTCCGGCGCGGCCACGTGGTCCTCGCCGAGGGTGAGCCCGCTCGCCGCGCCCTGACCGCGCGGCTCGAGCGCCTGCTCGTGGTCGACGCCGCGGAGCTGCTGTTCGAGGGCGGCGTGACCGCCTACCCGCCGGGCGCGACCCATCAGCTGTCGCTCACGGGTTGGGCGCGCCAGCACCTCGAGGCCCAGCTCGATGGCTCGCTCGCCGAGGTGCTCGTGCGCGAGCTCGCCGGGGTGCGCCTTGCCCTTCGCGCCGACCTCGCGCCCGACGCCGTCGACGAGGCCGATCGGCGCATGCTCGCGGCGATGTCGCTGCCGCGCCGGCTCGACCAGATCTGGCCGCTCGCGCGCACACCGCGGTTCCGCCTGCTCGCGTTCATCCACTTCCTGCGCGGCGTCGATGCCATCGAAGCGCTCGGCGTGGTCGCCGAGAACAGCGGGCCCCACCGGGTCGTCGATCGCCGGGCCCAGCACGCCCGGGAGCTGCTCGGCGTGGCGGAGGGCGCCGACCAGGAGACCGTCAAGCGCGCGTACCGCCGGCTCGCGCGGGCGCTGCACCCCGATCTGCAGCCCGATGTGGAGGCGCCGCAGCGCCGCCTGCTGGAGCGTCGGTTCGCCGAGGTCACCGCCGCGTACGAAGTGCTGCTCTAGTGCCACGGCTGGCCAAGGTGAGCAGATCGTGATCCGCACGCGTGCCCCCGGTCCCGAACTCGTCGACGTTCACGACCTGGACCTCCTGCTCCACCGATCGTTCCGAGGGCGAGGGAACGTCGTACCCGATTCGTCAACGTGCAGGTGCACGTGCCACGTCAACGTCCTGTGATGCTCCCTGCCCGGCATTGGCCCTCGTGCCGCTCAGGGCGGCGTGACGATCCAGCCGTCGTCGGCGAACACGCCCTCGGGCGCGGCCCAGCCGTCGCGCGCCCACAGGAACGCGGTGTACGCGCTGAGCACGGCATCGAAGCAGTGGTCGTTGCCGAGCACCTCCTCGCGGGCCATCCGGCTCTGCGGCGCGAACGCGAGGTCGCCGAGCTGCTCGAGGATCAGCGCCCGCGTGCGCCACGGATCGGCGTCGCGCTTGTAGCCGCGCGCGGCGCGGACCCCGCACAGCGCCGCCACCGTGGCCTGGGGGGAGACCTCGAGCAGGTTGGTGTGGAGCTCGAACCCTGCGCCGCGCAGCCGCCGCCGGAGCTGGAGCGCGCGCGCCGCCACGGTCCCGTTGGTGGTGCCGAGGGCCGACAGCGGCAGCAGGCCGCGCTCGTAGGTGACGATGACGTCGGTTGCGCGGTGGCTGTAGGGGGCGAGCCGGGCCTGGCCGGTCGGGGTGCCCGGCGTCGCGCGGGTGGTGTCGCCGGCGGTCTTCGCGGTGACCTTGCGGAGCAGGCCGCGGCCGGTGGTCCGCAGCCACGCCACGGCGGGATCGGCGCACGCGTCCATGCCCGGGCACACCGGGCGCTCGCACCGGCCGCACGCGGTCTGGGTCAGTGGGGCGTCGATCGCGATCACCGCGTGGTGGTGCCCAGCCTCGGCGAGGCGCCCGATCAGGGTGTCGTCAGTCCACGGCTGGCGCGGGGCGCGGGTCGCGACCTCGAACACCTCGGCTGTCCCGGCGGCCGTGCTCCGGATCTCGGCGATCGCCGTGGTCTTCCCCCGGCCACCGCCGAGATCGACACCCAGGAACCTGGTGAATGACCGCCGCACCCTTGGCCTTCTACTCCTTTTAGCACGCCGAAGGTGCCGAAATTCGGGTGCCTCCACTGGCATTTGGAGCGCGTTGATCGGTAATGTTCGCGGCGCTGTAAGGACCGACGTCCTGCCGCGTTACTGACACGCCCAGAGCACCCTCATGGACCGGATCGCAACCTTCAAGACCTTCATCGCGCGCGCGCCGGCGGATCCGTTTCCGCGGTACGGCCTCGCGATGGAGCTCAAGGGCGCCGGCCAGCTCTCCGAGGCGTGGGCCGCGTTCGACGACCTGATCCAGAACTTCACGGACTACGTCCCGACGTACCTGATGGCGGGCGGGACCCTCGCGGCGCTGGGCCGCACGGCGGAGGCCCTCGAGGTCTATCGCGCCGGGGTGGCCGTCGCGGGCCGCCGGGGCGACGCGCACGCGAGGAAAGAGCTCGAAGCCGCGCTTGCGGAGCTCGAGACCTCGTGACCACGTTTCTCGCGCCGAGCGGCGCAAGATCGACCAAGGAGAACCTGATGAAGAAGCTGTTCGTGATCGCGATCCTCACTGCGTCGCTCGCGGCGTGCGGTGGCAAGAAGAACTCCCCCACCACGCCGGCCGGCGGCGGTGAGGGCTCGGCGATGACCACCGATGGCGCTGCCACCGGCGGCGCGACCTACGGCGCTCCGGCGGCCGATCCGTGTGCGGGCGCCGCCGCGGCCGACCCCTGCGCGGCCAAGTAATCCAAGCGTTTCGTTCGGTTTGCAAACCAACTGACTGATATCTGCAAGATAAGAAAGACGATTGAACATGAAGAAGATCCTCGTTGTTGTTGCGGTTGTTGCCATGGCGTTCGCGGCTTGCGGCAAGAAGAAGGACGCTGCGGCGCCCACCACCCCGGCCACGGAGCCCGCGGCGGGCTCGGCGGACGGCTCGGCGGCCCCCGCTGAGGGCGCCCCGGCCGAGGGCGGCGAGGCTGCTCCCGCGATGTGATTCGCAGACCTGCTGATCGCAGCAGGTCGAAGCGGAGCGCGTCGGTCGCTTGCGGCCGGCGCGTTTCTGCTTGCGGTGGTCAAGTCGCATGATCAGGTCGCGTGACCCGGTGATGTGATCAAGCCACGCTGGGCTCGCCCCGAGGGAGCCCGGAGCCGGAGTGGAGAAATGGTAGACTCGGGGGTCTCAAAAGCCCCTTCCCTCACGGGAGTGTCGGTTCGAGTCCGACCTCCGGCACCCACGCAGACGACGACGCGGCGCTCGCAGGGCGTCCGGACTCCCAATGCCGGTCAGCCGAGCAGACCGTGAGGAGAACACGTGGCACGTGCTCGTCCACGTCCACGACCTCGGGCGCCCCCCGGTGACTCGTTGCTAAGGGCCCGCGAATGGACAAATCGATCGATGATCGCGGGCGAGCCGCCCCGCGGGCGAGGCGCGACGAGGGAGCGTACCCGTCGGTACGCGACCGAGGAGCAACGACGCCCCCGGGGATGGATCGACCGCGAGGGCGATTGAGATGTCCATTCGCGGGCCCTAAGGGTGTGTGAGAGCGGCGTGCCCGTGTCGTGAACGGGCATACGCAGGTGCCACGTGGCACGTGCACGACCGGTGACGCTACCCGAGGCGCCTGGCGCTAGCTCGCGAGGCGGCGGCTGACCTCGTCTCGGACGGCCTGCGCGACGGTGCTGCGCGACGCGGAGCCGCCGAGATCGGTGGTCAGCGGCTCGCCGCGCTCGATCAGCGAGGCCACCGCGGCGTCGATCGCATCGTGCGCGCGCAGCAGGCGGTCGTCGCCGAACCGGCGCCCGAGCCACGCGCACGCCTCGCCCGTGGCGAGCATCATCGCCATCGGGTTCGCCCGGTCCTTGCCGGCGAGCGGCGGCGCGGAGCCGTGGATCGGCTCGAACATCGCGTGCTGATCACCGACGTTGCAGCCGACCGCCATGCCCATGCCGCCCTGCAGCACGGACGCGAGGTCGGTGAGGATGTCGCCGAACATGTTGGTGGTCACGCACACGTCGTACTTCTCGGGCTGCGTCAGCACGAACATCGCGAACGAGTCGACGATCGCGACGTCGGGCTCGACGTCCGGGTAGGCCTTCGCGACCTCGCGGAACACGTCGAGGAACAGCCGGCAGCCCTGGAGCACGTTGTGCTTGACGATGCAGGTGACGCGCTTCTTGCCGTCGAGCGGCGCGCCCTTGCCGCGCTGGCGCGACACCTCGAACGCGGTCTTGATCACCCGCTCGGAGGCGTGCCGGGTGATCACGCGGGTGTCGGTGGCGCGCTCCGCGGTGCGCTCGCCGATGCCGGAGTACAGCCCCTCGGTGTTCTCGCGGATCATCACCATGTCGACGGTCTCCGGCGTCCACACCGGGCGGAACCGACCGGACAGGCCGTGCCGGGTGCCGGGCAGGCACTTGACCGGGCGGATGTTCGCGTAGAGGTCGAGCTTCATCCGGTTGCCGATCACCGGCGACCAGCCCGCCATCTTCGACCCGCCCTGCGCATCGGTCATCGTGACCGGCTGGCCATCGGCGCCGTTCCAGCCGACCGCGCCGAGCAGGATCGCGTCGGCGTTGCGGCAGCGCTCCTCGGCGCCTTCGGGCCAGTCGCGCGTGCCGTGCTCGAGGAAGTACCGGCCGCCGCACGGAATCTCGTCGAGGTGGAAGTTCACCCCGGTGCTCTGCGCGACCAGTTCGACCAGGGCGCGGGCATCCCCCATCACCTCGGCGCCGATGCCGTCGCCGGGGAGGAGCACGAGGTCGTAGGTGGCCTTGGGCGTGCCTGACATCGGCGGGAACGTACCAGATCTCGCTATACTCGGCCCATGTCGCGCGAGGACTGGCAGCGTCGGCTCGGGCCGCTGTACGGCGGGGCCGTGGCGCTGGTCCACTCCACGCCGTGGCCGTGGCCGACCGCCCTCGGCGACGAGGTGCGCTCCCCAGCCTGGGTGGTCGCGCTCGGCGTGCCGGTAGGCGTGGTCGCGTGGGGCGTCGCGGCGGGGGGGGCCGCGGTCGGCGTCGCCGCGCCGGTGGCCGCGCTGCTCGGGCTGCTCGCGCTGACGGTCGCGTCGGCGGCGCTGATCGAGCGCGGGCTGGTCGTGCGGGCGGGGCAGCGCCTGGAGGCGGGGGCGCTCGCCACCAACGCGCCGGGCGTGGTGGGCGTGCTCGCCCTGATGTTCTTCACGCTGCTGCGCGCGGCCGCGCTCCTCAGCCTGGCGCGGACGGCCTGGCTCGCCGCGTTCGTGGCGACCGCCGTGATCGGCCGGTGGGCCGCGGTGTTCTTGCAGGCGCTCGGCGATCCGATCGCGGTCTCCGGGGGCGGGCGCTCGCTGGTCGCCACGCCGCCGTCCGCGTGGCTGGTCGCGGCGCTCAGCCTCGGCGCGGCCGTGGTGGCGATCCTCGCCCTCGGCGCGCGCGGCGTCGTGGTGATCGCGCTGACCGCGCTCGCGGCGTTCGGGCTCGGCCTCGATGCTCAGCGCCGCGACCAGGGACTGTCGGCGCCGGTGGTGGCGGTCGCCGCGGCGGCGGGCGAGCTGATCGTCGTCGCGGTCGCCACGATCTGACAGGCTGTGAAACAGCCTCGACACCGGGGTGGGAACCCTGCGCGGCTCGCCGCGGAGGGCGGGGCGGAGCCCCGTGGAACCGACCTCCGTCCCCGGCGCCGTCAGCCCGGCCAGTGCGGGCCGGAGGGCACGAACGGGATGATCCGGCGGCGCAGCGCCGGTGGTACGCGGGCGTCGAGCAGCGCCGCGACCTCGTCGGGGCGGTACAGCTGCGAGATGTGCATCAGCACGATGTGCTCGTTGGCGAACAGGTCCGCGCGCTCGATCAGCTCGTCGAGGTGCACGTGGCAGCCGGCGCGCGCGGCGTCGCGGGACTTGCGCTCGTCGAGGAACGTGCACTCCATGATCAGCACGCGCGCGCGGAGCAGGTCCGGCGCGTGGTCGAGCACCGACACCAGCGTGTCGGTGGCGTAGGCCAGCTCGAGCCGCTCCTCGAGGTCGGTGACGATCTGGCCCTCGCGCTTCTTCGCGGCGATCACGTGGCCCGGGAGGTCATGGAAGGCGGGCTTGAGCTTGGCGACGGTGCGGACCAGGATGTACGCGAGGGACGGCACCGGGTGGAACGTCCGGATCGCGCGCACGAGCAGGTCTCCGCGCAGCTGGATCTCGTCCCCGGGCAGCATCCCCACCGCCTCGATGTCGAGCGGCCAGCGCTGGAGCCGGGCGAGCGCGGCGAGCGCGATCTGCAGATCCTCGACGATCTCCGCGGGCATCACGACCCGCAGCGGCCGGGTCTTGCCGTGGAGCGCGCGGATGCCGAGCAGCGCGGGCAGGGCGCCGACGTGGTCGGCGTGGCCGTGGGACAGCAGCAGGGTGTCGATGCCGCCGGCCGATCGGGGGGCGATGCCCGCGTCGAACACGATCCCGAGCTCGGGGATGGCGAGCGAGGTGTAGACCCCGCCCACCGACACCCCCCGGACCGTGTACGGGCCCGCGGTGACCGTGGTCAGCATGCCCCCAAGTATAGGGGGGGCGGCGGGTGAGCGGCAGAATCCAGGGTGGTAGGATGGAGCCTGAGCATGATCTGGTACTCGCTGATCGCCGTCGTCGCCGTGCTGTTCCTGCTCTCCGTGACGCTCCCCGTTCCGCGGCGGGTGTGGGCGCTGTCGATCTACACGGCGAAGTACGTCTGGCTGTGGGTCGCGGACCTGCTCGGCCTGCGCCGGCTCGCCTACGCCGTGACCGGCAACGGCGCGACCTACGCGCGGCTGACCCGCCCGGCGCTGTTCCGCATGTGGTGCGAGGACATGGGGCCGACGTTCATCAAGTTCGGCCAGATCATCGCGTCGTCGTCCGGGATGTTTCCGGACGCCTACGTCAAGGAGTTCCAGAGGGTCCTCGATCGCGTCAAGCCGTTCCCGTTCGCCGACGTGCAGCGCACGCTCGACGAGGAGCTCGGGCACGAGACGTACGCCAAGCTCGTCGATGTCGAGGCCAAGCAGCTCGCCTCCGCGTCGATCGCGCAGGTCCACACCGCCAGGCTCGGAGACGGCACGGACGTCGTCATCAAGGTCCAGCGCCCGGGGATCATCCCGCGCTGCATGGCGGACATGAAGCTGATGCGCAGCCTGGCCCGGGTCGTGGCGCACTTCAAGAAGGACGCCGACCTCGCCAACCCGGTCGGCATCGTCGACGACTTCACCGCCACGCTCACCGAGGAGCTCGACTTCCGCAAGGAGGCCGCGAACCTCGACAAGTTCAACGAGATCATGCGCGAGCTCGGGCACGCGCACATCCGCTGCCCGGTCGTGCACCACGAGTTCACCACCCGCCGCGTGCTGGTGATGGAGCGCTTTCATGGCCTGCGCGTCGACCGGTTCGACGAGATCAAGGCCCGCGGCATCAACGGCGAGCAGAAGCTCATCGATGGCCTGCGCGCGTGGTTCCAGTGCGTCGTGTTCTACGGGTTCTTCCACGGCGACGTGCACGCCGGAAACCTCATGCTGCTCGACGACGACACCATCGGCTTCCTCGATTTCGGGATCGTCGGCCGGTTCGACGACCGCGAGCGCTACCTCGTCACCGACTACATGATCGCGTTCGCGTCGGGCAACTACAAGCGACTCGCCGAGATCATCGTCGAGATGGGTGGCAAGCCCGAGGCGCTCGACTTCGACGGGTTCGTCAAGGACCTCGGCGAGACGTACACCCCGCTGCTCAAGCTGTCGTTCGGCGAGGTCAACTACGCCGAGTTCCTGCCCGGTATCCAGCGCACGGCCACGCGCCACCGGATGCGGATGCCGAACGAGTTCATCCTGATCACCAAGCAGCTGCTGTACTTCGACCGCTACGCGAAGTCGCTCGCGCCCAAGCTCAACGTGTTCACCGATCCGCGCCTGGTCCTCGGCATGATGCAGGACATCCAGAAGGCTCGGATGGCCGCGGACGCCAAGCAGAAGGTCTGAGCCGGCGCCACCGCGAAGGTCCTCGCCGCACGCCGGGGCCCGGCGACGCCACCAACATCCAGACGTGCAAGCTTCGACGTCGCTGGCGAAGCCGCGCACGTGGCCGTCCGGAGGGTGGCGGGAGACCGCCTTGCCAGAGGCGGCCCGCTGACGGGGGCGTCGGGCCGCCCCGCGGCTCAGTCGAACCGGTCGTCGACGCTGCGCTCGTCGAGCGCCCGCTTGGCGCGCGGAGCCTCGTCGTCGAGATCGTGCATGAACACCGCCAGCAGGCGGAGCTGGTCGGGGCCGAGGGGGCGGAACGCGAGCCCGATCTGGGCGCCGTCGTCGACGCTCGTGCTCCACACGATCCGCGCGGGCAGGCGTAGCGCATCCGACAGCAGGTTGTCCTCGAACACCAGGTGGAGGTCGAGGTCGACGTCGGTGCCGACCGCCAGATCGGTCACCACGGAGGCGCAGACGCCCCCGCGCGACACGTTGCAGGTGCGGCCTGTAAAGGCGCGTCTGCCTGCGTGCACCGTCACCGCGGCCGCGTGTGCGTACCGGGGATGATCTCGGTCGACATCTTCCACGGGGTCAAACGTTTTGGCCGGGGCCGCGGCGAGGCGCAAGGTGTTACGGACGCGCGCTTCCCGGCACGGGTGTCCGCCTCGCTGACGCAGTGCGTCGTGCTCGCGCCAGCGCCACCGAGAATGCCCCGTCGGTGAGGGCGTCGAGCTCGGCCACCGCGGCGGCCGCCCGCCCGGCCGTCCGAGGCTGGCGGCGCGCGCGCGCCTCGGCCCGCGCCCACCGGAAGTAGACCTCGATCACGAGCCGCGCGAGGCGGCGCCGCTCGCGCTGCCGGGTGGCGGCGAAGGCCACCGCCTGGAGCTCGCGCGGTTCGAACACCAGCCGGTCGAGTCGCCACGTCGCCCGGACGTCGATCACGGAGCTGCGGCCGACCGATGGATCGTCGTCGCGCCAGCTCGTGGTGCGACCGGTGCGCACGCTCACCCACGGCACCAGCCCGGCCAGCCGTGCGCGGCGCGCGAGGCCGCGCTCGACCCCGCGCTCGAGTCCGGCCGTCGCGTACGCCGCCGCGAGCACCTCGCCGATCGACGGCACGGGCACCTGCGCGGCGGGGACGCCGCCTCCGCGTCCGCCAGCGCGCTCGTCTTGTTGGTCACGCGCGTCCACCCGGTCAGGGCTCCTGGTGCGTTCACGCCCGCCGTCGAGGCGCAGGTCGTCGAGGCTCCGCGCGTCGTCGAGGTCACCCGCGTCGTCGAGCTCGCGGAGGTCGAGGTCGCCGCCGTCGCCGCCGTCATCCTCGAGCCCGAGGTCATCCTCGTCGAGGCGCTGCGCGTGCGCGGGCGGGGCGAGCGCCACCAGCGCGGCAAGCAGAGCGAGCAGCAGCGCGGCATCGGCCAGCACACGGCGGCGCATCACAGGCTCCATCGCAGCGCGAACCACAGTTCGTCGATGCGGGTGGGGGCGGAGTCAGCCCCGGGTGCGCGCTCGCGCGTGGTGCGGCGCCACGTGACCAGAACGTCGAGCAGCGTGCGCCCGGCGCGTGTGTGCCGGCGCCGCAGCTGCCGCGCCTCGTCGTCGAGGGTGTCGTCGAGGGCGTCGTCGAGGGCGAGGGTGTCGTCGAGGGCGGCGGTGTCGTCGAGGGCGGCGGTGTCGTCGAGGGCGGGGGTGTCGTCGAGGCCAGTGCCCGGTGGCGCCGCGACCGCGAGCCGCGCGCACAGCGCGAGGGCGACCACCGCGCCGATCAGGAGCCCTCCCAGCCGCCACAGCCGCGGGTTGCCGGCGAGCAGGGTGGGGCGTACGGTTCGAGGGTGGCGGCGATGTTGACGGACAATGCTCTCGCGGTACTGCGCGCGCGCTACCTCGTGCGTGAGGGCGGCCTCGTCGTGGAGACGGCGGAGCAGTTGTTCCGCCGTGTCGCCGACCACGTGAGCCACGTGGAGGCGGGTCTCGGGTATACGCCCGCCGAGGTCGCCGATGCCCGCGCCCGGTTCGAGCGGATGATGGCGACCCTCGAGTTCCTGCCGAACTCGCCGACGCTGATGAACGCCGGGCGCCCGCTCGGGCAGCTCGCGGCGTGCTTCGTGGTGCCGGTCGACGACTCGACCACCGGCGTGTTCGAGGCCGTGCGCTGGGCCGCCGAAATACAGAAGACGGGCGGCGGAACGGGCTTCTCGTTCTCGCGCCTCCGCCCCGCCGGCGATCGGGTCGCCTCGACCGGCGGCACCGCCTCGGGCCCGGTCGCGCTGATGCAGGTGTTCGACGTGGCCACCGAGGCCATCAAGCAGGGTGGCACGCGGCGCGGCGCCAACATGGGCATGCTGCGCGTCGACCACCCCGACATCCTCGAGTTCATCGGGCTCAAGCTCGAGCCCGGCCGGATGAACAACTTCAACCTGTCGGTCGCGATCACCGACGCGTTCATGGTCGCCGTCGAGGTCGGCGGGACCTACGACCTCGTCAACCCACGGAACCAGGTCGTCACCGGACAGCTCGATGCACGTCGTGTCCTCGATGCCATCGCCAGCGCCGCCTGGGCCGTCGGTGATCCCGGCATGGTGTTCATCGATCGGGTCAACGAGCTCCACCCGACACCAGCGCTCGGTGCGATCGAGGCCACAAATCCCTGCGGCGAACAGCCTCTGCTCCCGTTCGAGAGCTGCACGCTCGGCAGCATCGACGTCGGCAAGTTCGTCGACGGGGACGACCTCGCGTGGGACCGGCTGCGGGGCGTGATCGGGGATGCGGTGCGGTTCCTCGATGACGTGATCGATGCGAACCGGTACCCGCTGCCCGCGATCGAGCGGGCGACCAAGGCGACCCGCAAGATCGGCCTCGGGCTGATGGGCTGGGCCGACGCGCTCGCCGCGCTCGGGATCGCGTACGACTCCGAGGAGGCGCTCGCCCTCGCGCTCCGGCTCGCCGAGGTCCTCGAGACCGCGTCGCTCGCTGCCTCGGCCGCGCTCGCCGATCGCCGCGGCGTGTTTCCGGGCTGGGCGGGCTCGCGGTGGCAGCTCGCCGGGCATCGTCCCCTGCGCAATGCGACGACGACGACGATCGCGCCGACCGGGACGATCAGCATCATCGCCGGGTGCTCGAGCGGGATCGAGCCGCTCTACGCCCTCGCGTACCGGCGCAACGTGCTCGACGGCGCCGAACTCACGGAGATCAATCCCGCGTTCCAGCGGCTCGCCGCCGCGCGCGGGTTCGCCTCGCCCGCGCTGTTCGAGGCGGTCGCCCAGCACGGCGGCGCGCGCGGCGAGGCCGCGGTCCCCGCCGACGTCCAGCGGGCGTTCCCCACCGCGCACGAGGTCCCGGTCGCGATGCACGTACGGATGCAGGCTGCCTTCCAGCGCCACGTCCACGCCGCCGTCAGCAAGACCATCAACCTGCCGCGCACCGCCACCGTGCTCGAGGTGAAAGCTGCGTACCAGCTCGCGTACCAGCTCGGCTGCAAGGGCATCACGGTCTACCGGGACGGCAGCCGCGAGGGCCAGGTCCTGGTGACCGGCGCCCGGGCGGTGCGGGCTCAGCCGTCGGCCGCGTGCCCGGAGTGTGGGGCGGTGCTGATCGTCCAGAGCGTGTGTCGGCTGTGCCGCCAGTGTGGCTGGTCCGCGTGTGGATGAGAGGTCGGGAACCGAACTTGAATCGAGCCCCCGTGGGATCAACAGGTCGGGAACCGACCTCGAACCGGGGCGGAGCTCGCGTGGAACGGAGGCCTTGCTGCGCATGACCGTCCCGCAGCAGCAAGCGTGAGACCACGCGCGCGGGCACGTGATCTCGGGGTGTTGCCGCGAGCGGCGTCCGGGCTTCGGCCAGCGTGGCCGACGACCGCCGGACACCGGACGGATCCCGGCGATCCTCGAACCACCAACGAGCTCGGCTCCGAACTGCCCGGAAACGCCAACGAGCCCGGCGGTCAGGCCAGGCTCGTCAAGCGGTCGTGCAGCTACCGACTAGCGGCGGCGGCGACGGCGGGCCGGGCGCGGTGCCACGGCGGCGGCCTCGAGCTCCTCGAGGTGCTCGAGCATGCTGATCATCGTGTTCCGCGTGGCCGGGTGCGGCTCGTTCGTGATCGCGCGGCCGAGCGAGATCCGGAGCTCCGCGCGGAGCTCGGACTCGATCAGGCGGTAGGTGCGGAGCGCCTCCTCGGGATCGTAGTGCGCGAGGTCGGCCTCGCAGCCGGTCGCAGCGATCCACACGGCGGCAAGCGCCGCGGCCCGACGGCCCGGCTGCGAAACCCCGAAATCCTTGACCGTCGACCGGAGCCGCTGGCGCACCAGCGGAATCGGCGGCAGTGCCACCAGACCGTCATTGTCGTCATCCGGCCGGCGGAGGACAGGGCGTGTCATTGACTTGTCGGTTTCCATGGCGTTTTTGTCCTGGTCTCGCAGCGAGATCCATCGTTTTTCCCCCCGAGGGGTCCCCTGCGATGACCGGGACCTTGCCCGATCGTTTTTGGAAAAGCGACGAATTTCCGCGCGGCGCCTCACGATTTTCAGGCCCGCACAAGGGGGGGATCCGCGAAGCCTGCTCAGGCTCCCGCGCAGGTGTGCGTCGACCCCACCATTGCTGAGCCGACGCCTCAGGTGGGCGGCAGCACGCTGTCGGGCAGGCGCACCGGGCCGGTCTCGATGCCGTCGATCCGCCGCTGGATGAACTCGCGGATCGTGAAGTCCACCAGGTGGGGGCGCTCGATCGGCGCGGTGTGGGAGGCGTTGGGGATCTCGAGGCGCTCGGCGCCCGGGATGATGTCCGCCATCGCGCGGCTACGGTCGGGCGGGGTGAAGCCGTCCCGGCCGCCGGAGACCACCAGGGTCGGCACCGCGATGTCCGCCAGCAGATCGTCGGCGCTGTGCTGGCCGGCTGACGCGAGCATCGTCACGAACAGCCGGACGTCGATCCGGGACATGCCCTCGAGGTACGGCATGAAGTCCTGGGGCTCGACCAGCTCGCGGCGGATCTCGAGCCGGCTCGCCACCTCGTATGCCAGGCGGGTGGGGAGCACCGTGCGGGACAGCCGGTTGAGGACGCCCGGCATCCGCCCGATCCACTTCTGGACCAGGGGCAACAGCTGCTCGAGGCTGGCCGAGCCCCGGAACGTCCGGAGTGGGTGCGAAGGCGCGCCACACACCAGCACCAGGCCGGCGACGCGGCCAGGGTGGCGCCGGTAGGTCTCGAGGGCGACCTGGACCCCCATCGAGTGGCCGACCAGCACGGCGCGGTCGACGAGCGCGTCGTCGAGGACACACGCGACGTCGTCCGCGAGATCCTGGATCGTGACCCGGGCCGGGTCCCGCGGCGCTGCGGTGCGTCCGTGCCCGCGGTAGTGCGGGTGGAGCCCGAACCGCGAGCCCAGGTCCGACTTCAGGTACCGCCAGACATACCCATCGCAGCCGATCCCGTCACAGAGGACGACGGGCGTGCCATGGGCGCGCTCCCCCCAGGACTCGTAGAACAGGGGACTTCCATCGCTGGGAGCGACGGCGTAGCCCCACGCCGTCCGCATCGGTCAGGGACCGATGCCTACGCGATCTCTTTCTCGTCTTCCTCGCCGGGGAACTCGTTCACCGACGGGTACTTCATGATCTCCTTGCGGGCGATCTTCCAGGCCTTCTGGACGATCCACGACAGGGAGCGGTCCTGCCGGGTCGCTTCGTCCTGGATCTCCTTCAGCATGTCCTCGGGAAAATATAGAGACTGCTTGCGCTTATCGGAGCCGGCCATTTGTGGTTTAGTTTCCGGGACACCCTACAAGGTGTCAAGACGTCCGCTGATGTAAGATGTCAGGCCGGCCGCGAGGGGTTGTCATGCAGCGCGGCCATCACTATCCTGTCGCGCTTTCATCGACGCCTGTCCATGTAGGATGGACCCGAGCCGAAGGGGAATGACCGTGAGCACGACTACTGCATCCACGTCCAAGGCACTCACCAAGAAGGAACTGAAGAAGTTTCAGGAGCTGCTGGAGGACAAGCGCAAGGTCGTCCTGGAGCGCGCTCGCCAGATGCTCTCCGAGGGCATGGTCCTCGATGCCAACGACCTGCCCGACGAGATGGACCTCGCCTCCAGCGAGTACATCCAGTCGTTCGAGTTCCGCCTCCGCGGCCGCGAGAAGAGCCTGCTGTCCAAGCTCGACCTCGCGCTCAAGAAGATCGAGGACGGCTCGTTCGGCGTGTGCGAGATCTGTGACGAGCCGATCGGCAAGAAGCGCCTCGAGGCGCGGCCCGAGACCTCGCTGTGCATCAAGTGCAAGGAAGACCAGGAGCGCGAAGAGCGCACGATGGGCTGACCGCCGGGGCGAGGTGCCTCCGGCGTGCCTCCGGCGTGACGAATGTGCGGCAGACGGCGCGGCGCCCTGCGGAGTTCCCGACGCTTCTGCTACCGTTCGCACCATGTCCGAGTCTGATCCCGACCGCAGGAAGTTCCTGAAGGTCGCGACCTGTGCAGTGGGTGGAGGCGTGGGTCTCGTGATGGCGGCCCCGGTGATCGGCCTCGTGGTCGATCCGGCGGGCAAGACCACCGTCACGGCGCCGACGGCCCCTCTCGATCTCGGCTCCGCGGACCGGTTCCGGATCGGCGCGCCGCCGGTGAAGGTCGACGTGATCGCGCCGATGGTCAAGGACGGCTGGACCAGCGCGCGCGACGTCGTCCTCGGCGCGGCGTACATCCGCCGCACCAGCCCGACCACGGTCGAGGCGCTGTCCGCGGTGTGCCCGCACCTCGGCTGCGCGATCGGCTTTGACGGCCAGAAGTTCCTGTGCCCGTGTCACGACAGCCGGTTCGACGTCACCGGCGCGCGGGAGACCGGTCCCTCGGAGCGCGGGCTCGATCCGCTGCCGATCCAGATGGTCGGCGGGCGCCTGAACCTGACCTGGGTCCGCTACAAGCCGGGCCAGGCGACCCGGGAGCCGGTGTGAACACCCGCGCATTCCTCCGTGAGCGGCTGCGCTCCTCGGACGCCGTCGCCATGATGCCCGGCGGCGCGTCGATCGCGCACGTGTTCGGCACCGTGCTGGTGGTGATGCTCGGGATGCAGGCGCTGACCGGCGCGGGCCTCGCGGCGTTCTACAGCCCGTCGACGACGGATGCGTGGGCCTCGGTGGCCTACATCCAGGACCAGGCGTGGCTCGGCTGGCTCGTGCGCGGCCTCCACGCTCACGGCGCATCTGCGCTCGTGATCATCTCCGGGTTGCACCTCGTGCAGACCGCGGTGGCCGGCGCGTACAAGCGCCCGCGCGAGCTGGTGTGGTGGCTCGGCGTGCTGCTCCTGGTGCTCGTGATCGTGTGGGCGGTCACCGGCTACGTGCTGCGCTGGGACCAGGCGGGCTACTGGGCGAACCAGGTGGAGATCCGGATCGCGGCGGAGAGCCCGGTGATCGGCGAGCTGATCCGCACCCTCGCGCTCGGGGGCAACGACTACGGCAACCTGACGCTGACCCGGTTCTACGCGCTCCACGTGATCGTGCTGCCCGCGCTCGTGCTCGTGGTCACCGTGGTCCACGTGCGGCTGAGCCGCCGCCACGGCCCGACCGCGGTCCGCGATGCCGCGCCCGTGCCGCGGTGGCCGCACCAGTCCCTGCGCGATGTGGTCGCCGTGGCGATCGTGCTGTCGGTGCTGCTCGCGTACGTCGTCTCCCAGCACGGCATCGATCTCGCCAGCCCCGCGGACCCGACCGCGGCCTACGACGCGCGTCCCCTGTGGTACTTTCGGTGGCTGTTCGCGCTGCGCGAGGCCGCAGGGAGCGCGGCGATGCTGGCCGCCCTGGGCGCGCCGGCGATCACCGTCGGGTTCCTGATCGCGCTGCCGCTGCTCGATCGCGGGGCCGATCGAGCGCCCCGCACGCGGAAGCTGTGGCTCGGCGGCCTCGCGGGCATGGTGGCGGTCGTCGGCGGCCTCACCGTCGCGTCGTTCGCCAAGGACGCCAACGATGCGGCGTATTCCGAGCGCGTCGCCAAGGCCACGGTCCAGGCGGGTAGGGCGCGCGCGCTCGCGAAGGCCCACGGCGTGCCGGTGACCGGCGCCCTCGACGTGTGGAAGACGCCGCCGATGTGGCGGGCCCGGACGCTGTTCGCGTCGCACTGCGCGGGCTGCCACGACGCCGCCGAGAAGGATCGCAAGGGCCCGGTGATCGCGCCGGGACACGGCGATCGCGCGTGGCTGACCGCGTTCCTCCACGCACCGAGCGGCGATGCGTTCTGGGGCCGCACCAAGCTCGCCCACGCCGAGGAGGCGATGAAGGCGGTCGAGCTGCCGGCCTCCGACATCACGGACGTCGTCGAGTTGCTGTACGCGGAGTCGGGGGCGGCCGACGTCGACGCTGCCCGGCGCGAGCGGGGCGCGAAGGTGTTCGAGAGCGCGTGCACGGACTGCCATACCCTCGAGGAGGGCGTCAGTGGTCCGGGCCCCGCGCTCGCCGGGCTGGGCAGCCGCGCGTACTTCCGGTCGTTCATCGGCAACCCGAAGTCCGGGCTGCACATGAGCCCCGCGCACAGCGAGATGCCGCGCTTCGATGCCGATCTGACGCTCGCCGAGCGCGACGAGCTCGCGGGCTACCTCGTGTGGCTGCGCACGGCGACCTCGGCGGACCTCGCGCGGCTCGGGCCGCTGTAGCCGCGCGTCGGTGGCGCGGCCGGGCTGACGCGACGCGGCCTTGCGGCTAAGCTCCGCCGCGATGTCGACCTTCGCGTTCCAGGAGATCCTCGAGGCCGGTCACCACGACGGTACCCCGTACAAGCAGCTGACGGGCGATTTCGTCTCCACGTTCGAGGCGGGTGGCCGCCGGTTCCTCGAGGTCGCGCCCGAGGCGCTGACCTTGCTCAGCCGCACCGCGATGCGCGACATCGCGCACCTGTTGCGCCCCGGGCACCTCGGCCAGCTGCGCACGATCCTCGACGACGCCGAGGCGTCAGCGAACGACAAGTTCGTCGCGCTCGAGCTGCTCAAGAACGCGAACATCGCCGCCGGCGGCATCCTCCCCGGTGTGCCAGGACACGGGCACCGCGATCATCATCGGCAAGAAGGGCCAGCACGTGATCGTGACCGGCGACGGCGTCGACGAGAGCGCGCTCGCGCGCGGCGTGTTCGACACCTACGCCGCGTCCAACCTGCGCTACTCGCAGGTCGCGCCGCTCGACATGTTCGAGGAGACGAACACCGGCAACAACCTGCCGGCGCAGATCGAGCTCTACGCCACCGGAGGTGACGAGTACCACTTCCTGTTCATGGCCAAGGGGGGCGGCTCGGCGAACAAGAGCCTGCTGTTCCAGGAGACCAAGGCGCTGCTCAACCCGGCGAGCCTCGCTGGCGTTCCTCGACCAGAAGCTGCGCTCCCTCGGGACGTCGGCGTGTCCGCCCT
Organism: Kofleriaceae bacterium; assembly: GCA_964203225.1. Classification (GTDB taxonomy): domain Bacteria; phylum Myxococcota_A; class Polyangia; order Haliangiales; family Haliangiaceae; genus JABFXX01. The sequence continues at coordinate 68,547 of CAXNMK010000014.1, read as the reverse complement.
ACCACCTCGCCGTGGTGATCGGCGGCACCAGCGCCGAGCAGACGCTCAAGGTCGCCAAGCTGGCGTCGGCGCGCTACCTCGACGGCCTGCCGACCTCGGGTAACAACCTCGGCCGCGCGTTCCGCGACCTCGCGTGGGAGGCCAAGGTCCTCGACATCGCGCGCGCCACCGGCATCGGCGCGCAGTTCGGCGGGAAGTACTTCTGCCACGACGCACGCGTGATCCGGCTGCCGCGCCACGGCGCGAGCTGCCCGGTCGCGATCGCGGTGTCGTGCTCGGCGGACCGTCAGGCGCTCGGCAAGATCACCAAGGACGGCGTGTTCCTCGAGCAGCTCGAGACCGATCCGGCGCGGTTCCTTCCCGAGACCACGGCGCCGGAGCTCGCCCGCGAGGTGGTGCCGATCGACCTGCGGATGCCGATGGACCAGATCCGCGCGACCCTGTCACGGCTACCCGATCAAGACCCGGCTGTCGCTGAGCGGTCCGCTGATCGTGGCGCGGGACATCGCGCACGCCAAGCTCAAGGAGCGGATCGACGCGGGCGACGGGCTGCCTGCGTACATGAAGGACCACGGCGTCTACTACGCGGGCCCCGCGAAGACCCCGGTGGGCTATGCGTCCGGCTCGTTCGGGCCGACCACCGCCGGCCGCATGGATAGCTACGTCGAGCTGTTCCAGAAGCACGGCGGCAGCATGGTGATGCTCGCCAAGGGCAACCGCAGCCAGCAGGTCACGGATGCCTGCAAGGCGTACGGCGGGTTCTACCTCGGCTCGATCGGCGGCCCCGCGGCGCGGCTCGCCCAGGACTGCATCAAGAAGGTCGAGGTGCTCGAGTACGCCGAGCTCGGGATGGAGGCGGTGTGGCGGATCGACGTCGTCGATTTCCCCGCGTTCATCGTCGTCGACGACAAGGGCAACGACTTCTTCGCCGGCATCAGCGGGGGGGGGGGCCCCAAGAAGCTCGGCATCGTCGGCCCCGGGCGCTGATGTACGTCGGCATCGATTTTGGCACCACCAACTCGGCGATCGGGATCGCGGACGAGCGCGGTGAGGTCCGGCTGATCCCGCTCCCCGTGCCGGGCGCGGCCGCGGGCGACCTGGCGGGCACGCAGACCCACTGGCGCACGGTCCTGTTCTTCGAGCCGGGGGGAGCGGTGTCGGCGGGGGCGCCGGCGATCGCGCGCTACCTCGAGACCGGCGGCGAGGGCCGGCTCGTGCAGTCGATCAAGTCGCACCTCGCGAGCGCGTCGTTCAAGACCACGCACATCATGGGGCGGCGGTTTGGCCTCGAGGACATGATCGCGGCGTACCTGCGGCAGCTGCGGCTCGCGTCGCCCGTGGACCTGGGGTCGCGCGCGGTGGTCGGCCGGCCGGTCAAGTTCTGGGGCGCCGACGACGCCGAGGACGACGCCCGCGCGATCGACCGGATGCGGGCCGCCCTCGGCAAGGCCGGGTTCGACGAGGTCGTGTTCGAGTTCGAGCCCGTCGGTGCGGCGGCGCGCTACGCAGCGCGGCTCGAGCGCGACGAGCTGATCGTCGTCGCGGACTTCGGTGGTGGCACCACCGACTTCTCGGTGATCCGGGTCGGGCCGGGCCACCCCGGCGAGGTGCTCGCGAACGGCGGCATCGGCGTGTCCGGAGATGCGTTCGATGCCCGCGTGATCGACGCCGTGGTCGCGCCCGCGATGGGCAAGGGCTCGCGCTACACCGACGAGATGGGCGATCAGGCGCCCGTGCCGACGTGGCTGTACGGTCACCTCCGGCGCTGGCACTACCTGTCGTTTCTCAAGGAGGCGAGCACGCTCAAGCTCCTCGATCGCGTGACGCGCGGCGCACTCGCTCCGGAGGCGATCGAGCGGCTGGTGCGCGTGGTGGACGAGGATCTCGGCCTGGTCCTCCATCGCGCGGTCGAGGGCGCCAAGGTCCGGCTGTCGCACGCCGACGAGGCGCGGGTCGCGCTCGAGACCATCGACCTCGACCTGCCGGTGGCGCGCGCCGGGTTCGATGCGTGGATCGAGCCCGATCTCGAGGCGATCGACGGCGTCCTCGAGGACGTGCTCGCGCGCGCCGGGGTCACCGCGCCGCAGATCGATCGCGTCTTCGCGACGGGCGGCAGCTCGCTGGTGCCCGCCGTGCGGGCGCGGCTCGCGGGGCGGTTCGGCGCCGACCGGCTGGTCGGCGGCGAGGAGCTGACCTCCGTCGCGTGGGGGCTCGCGGCGCGCGCGCGCGAGGTGTGGGGCGGCACGCGGTGAGCGCGGGCGTGGTCCGACGTCCATTCATGGTCGTTGTCGACCGCGCGGGCGTGATGTGACGCACGCGCATCAGGTCGGTCACCAGGACACAGTGTTTTTTACTCGACCCGGTGACGGATTCGGGTAGATTCCCCGACTTGATGCGCATGCTCGATCTGTCTGTCCTTTCCTCCCTCCTCGTCGTTGCTGCCTGTGGTGGTGGTGGTGGTGGTGGTGGTGGTGGTGGTGGTGGTGGTGGTGGTGTCGTGATCGTCGATGGCGCGCCGTCGAGCGACTCCGCCCCGGTGGCCTGCACGGTGTCCGCCAGCCTCGGCGCCGCCACGCTGGCCGGGCAGCAGGCGAGCTATGGCAACGACATGGCCACCCCGCCGGCCCCTGCGTACTACGGCCTCGCGGGCGCGCTCAATGCCGACGCGACCCCGGACTTGCTGTCGATCGAGCTCTACAAGTTCATGGGTGGTGCGTTCGCGGCCGGGTTCCCGACCTCGTCGACCACGATCCAGCTCACCGGCGCCGAGACCGCATATGACTCGTGCGCGGCGTGCGCCCTGATCGTAGCGGACTACGCGCAGGGCGCCATGCCTCAGGTGTACCTCGCCAACGCGGGCTCGATGACCCTGACCTCGGTGTCGACCACCTCGATGGCCGGCTCGCTGTCGAACGTCACGTTCCGCCACGTCGACATCGCGGACCAGACGTACGCGACCACGGACAACGCCGACGGCTGCACGTCGACGCTGACCTCGGTGTCGTTCACCGCGGTGCCGATGGCGCCGATGGCGCCGATGCGCGTGGCGCCGAACGGCACCCACGCCGACCGCCAGACCTGGCAGCTCACGCTCCGCAAGTAGCGATCCTGGCGCCCCGCGGGACGCCGGCCTGCAGGTCGTTCAATCCACGAAGAACGGGGTGACCCGGTCGAGGTCAGCGCGAGCCGAGAACGTCGGCTTGCCATCCTCGATCGCGCAGCACTGAGCGGTGAGGAACTGCGGAAACGCAGGCCGCCCGAGCAGGAACGCGCCCAGGTTCGAGATCACGGGCTCGTGGCTGACCACCAGCACCGAGCCGCCGGCCTCCATGATCGCCGCCGCGGCCACCTTGGGCTGCGCGGCGGGCTCGAGGCTGCGCAGCGAGCGGATCACGCCGATGTAGTCCAGCGCCTGCGCGAGCAGCTCGGCGGTCTGGGCCGCGCGGGGCAGGGGCGAGCACAGGATCAGATCCGGCTCGACCCGCTGCTCGCGGAGCAGGCGGCCGAGCATGCGCGCGGCCTCGCGGCCACGGGCCGATAGCCAGCGGTCGCGATCGCTGCCGGCGTCCTCCTCGGGAACTGCGTCGCCATGGCGGGTCAGGTAGATGCGCACGACGGGAGTCTACCTGAGTCCACCAGGGGCGCGTCCAGCGGGACCGCGTCCACCGGGGCCGCGTCCACCGGGGCCGCGTCCACCGGGGCCGCGTCCGCCCGGTCTGCGCTCACTCAGGCTTGGTGACCGGGCCACCGGCCGGCTCCTCGGGCGGCAGGGGCGGCTCCTCATCGACGCGCGCGGCGGGATCGGCGGGATCGGCGGTCGCGGAGTCGGCGGGCTCGCCATCGGCGGGTGGCTCGGCCACCGGCGGCGCGCCCGTGCACAGCGGCCCGGCGGCGAGCGAGAGCACGTCGAGGGCGATCCCGGGCTTGTTGTCGAGGCGCATCACCTCGCGGCCGCTCGCCGCGTCCCACAGCCGGATCGCGCCTTCGCCGTCCTCGTAGGCGAGCGTGGTCGCGCCGATCCAGCGGGTGGCGAACCGGCTGCGGGCGGTCAGCACGTGCTTGAGCGCGCCGGTCGCCGCGGTGGCCACGTACAGCGACGGCGCGGTGTCCTTGGCGCACGGATCGACCGCGGTCGCGAACGCGAGGTGGGCGCCGTTGGGCGCGAGCGCGAGGGTCGCCTGGGCGGCCTGGCCGGACTCGGGCGCGGGGATCGCCACGCCGCCGGTCGGCGTCAAGGTCGGCGCGATCGCGGGCTCGCCGGCCCACGCGGCGGCCACCCCGCCGGGCGCGCGCACCACGCGGCTCTCGTCGAGGGTGAACGCGATCCTCAGCACCGGCGGCGGCTGCGCCACGGTGGTCAGCTTGCCGGTCGTGCGATCGGCGGTGGCGACCGTGGGCGTCCCCACGCCCCAGCGGCCGGCCGCCGGCGCGGTGACCACGAGCAGCTGGTCGCCGGTGCCGTAGCCGAGCGCGATCTCGCGGCCCGCGGGCACGCTGATCCGCTTGCCGATCGGCTGCCAGGTCGCGGTGTCGAGGACCAGCACCCACGCGGCGGGCAGGGTGGGGGCGCGGCCGCCGCGGGGCGCCCTGGGATCGGGCTTCGGCTGGTCGACCTTGTCGAACCCGAGCAGCGCGACCTCGCCGCCGCTCGCCGACCGCACGAACCCGGCGACCTTGTGATCGGTGTGCGACAGCCGGACGTACCGCTTGCTCGCCACGTCGTACGCGTACAGCTCGCCGCGGCTCGTGGCGGACTGCACGCCGGGCGTGGTCGGCCACTTGAACCCGCTGCGCCGCGCCACCAGCCACACCGCGGCCGGCAGCGTCTGCTGGAGGCCGGCCGCGATCCGCGCCGCGAGCGCCGTCACCGACTGGCCGTGCGAGGTGGCGAGGAACCCGGTGAAGTCCGGATCGGCCTGCAGGCCCGGGCCGTACTTGAGGTAATCGCCGGCGAGGGCGGTGACCAGGTGATCGACCGCAGCGGCGTGCTCTCCCGCCTCGGCGAGCGCCTTCGCGAGCAGCACGTGCGCGTCGAGGTGGAGCGGATCCTTGGTGATGGCGAGCTCGGCCTGGGTGCGCACGTCGGCCCACGCGCGCGGCCTGGCGCGGTACGCGGCCATCGCCTTGTCGTACCCGGCGCGGCCGGCCTCGTAGACGAAGTTCAGGCGCTTGATCTGATCCGACGCCGATCGGCGGCAGCGACAGCGGCGCCACGCCCGGGACGCCGGCGTCCTCCGTGGCCCGGGCCGGCGCGTCGGCCTTCTTCCCGCAGCCCTGCGCGAGCGCGACGCCGAGGGCGAGGGCGATCACCGGGCGCAGGCGCGCGCCGGGCGATCGGGACAGGACAGGCGGTGTCGGCGCACGCAGCATGAAGGCACTCTCTCCGGTGGGGTCGACCGTCCGCCGAGTGTGGCAGGATGCGCCGCATGAACACCATCACCCTGGCACTTGTCCTCGCCGCCGCCACCGCCACGGCGGGCGCGGGCTGCAGCAAGAACAAGCCGACGACCACCACGCCGATCGCCGCCGCGCCGGTGCCGGCCGCGGAGACCACGGTGCCTCCCGAGAAGCTCCAGCAGGACGAGGTCGTCAGCCCCGCGCTCGCGGTCGCGACGGATCTGCTGTCCCGGTGCGGCATCAAGGCGGTCGCCACGTCGAACCCGTCGTTCGACTACGACCAGTACGACATCGGCCCCGACGACAAGGTCATCCTCGACCAGATCGCGACCTGCCTGACCACCGGCCCGCTCCAGGGCAAGGGCCTCGAGCTCGTCGGGCGCGCGGACCCGCGGGGCACCGAGGAGTACAACCTCGGCCTCGGCTCGCGGCGCGCGGCCTCGGTCGGCCAGTACCTCGGCCGGCTGGGCATGGCGCCGGCGCAGCTCGCGGTGACCACGCGCGGCGCGCTCGATGCCGCGGGCGCCGACGAGGCGAGCTGGCGCCAGGATCGTCGCGTCGACGTGCAGCTCCGTTGACCCCACGGGGCTGCGCCCCGCCGAGCGAGCTCGACGGGGGGCCCTCGGATCCGTCGAACTGGACCGCACCGCTGGGGCGCCGCATCCCGCCTCGCGCCGCGCGTGCTACGTTGGCGCCGTGGCGCTCGAGCACGTCGCGCAGGGGCAGACCCGGTTCTTCACGCCGGGGGTCGCCCCCGATCCCCGGGGCATCCTCCTCGGGCGCTTCATCGTGATGACGTTTGCCACCCTCGAGGGGGCGGTGTCGTGGTTCCGGCTGTACTCGTCCGAGGCGTCCCTCGACGAGCTGATCGCGAACCTGACGATCACCAAGTGCAAGACCGCGCTCGGCGGGCGCGAGATCGTCGTGTTCATCCCCGCCGTGTCGTCGTACGCAGCGGATCGCGCGGCGCGCCTGTGCCGGCTCGTCGGGGGCTCGGTCTACACCGGCACCGCCAAGCACTTCGTCAAGTACCGCGACGATCGCTCGCCGTTCGGCTACGACGCCGTCGACATCGGCGCCATGCCGCCGCAGGCGGACTTCATGGTCCACGGCGACGAGTTCGCGCAGGCATACATCCGCGAGGGTGACCTGCCGTTCGCGAAGCTGCTGTTCCGGCTCTCGATCCGCAAGCTCCCCGGTGGTGATCACCTCGACGTCGAGGATCGCGGCGACCTGATCCTGACCGTCGCGCGCGGCCTGTCCGAGGGCATCATCCGCTACCTGTGGCGCAACCGCGTCGAGGCCCACGCCGGCCTGTTCACGCCCGGCGCCGGCAGCGCGTTCGACGAGCGCAGCGGTGATCGCGGCTACATGCTGATCCGCGTGCGCGCGCTCCCCGAGCGGATCCTCGCGCTGTTCGTGGGCACGCCCGGCATCGACGTGTTCAAGCCCGCGGGCGCGAGCGCGGCAGTCGCGGTCGGCTACCAGCACCCGATCGACCTCGCGTCGTGCTCGAGCGTGTTCCCGCCCGACACGTTCCACGTGTTCTGGCCCGGCGATCGCGTCGATGCGCTGCCCGGGCCGCTCGCGCTCAGCGACATCGCCGATCTGACGCGCGTCGACATCGAGCTCGAGCGCCCCAGGGAGCCCGGCGTCCGCGATGGGTCGCCGCCCGCATCGATCGGGGTGGACCTCAAGCTCGCCGCCTCGATGGGCCCTCCGCGCCGGGTCGTCGCGACGCTGATCGCGCTCGAGCACGGCTCGCGGCTCAAGCGGATCCTGTTCGCGCTGCCGCCCGTCAGCCTGCGCGGCCACCGCGTGGCGGTCACCGATCGCGGCATCCTCGTGGTCGGTGCCGAGACCCTCGACGTGGTGCCGCTCGGGCAGCTGCTGTGCGAGCTCGCGCCGGGGCTGCTGGTGCCGCTCGGGATGGACGTGGTGCCGCGCGTCAGCTCCGATGTGCTGGCCCGCGCGCTCGGGCACGCGGCCGGTGTGGTCACGGTGTTCACCGCGGACGGCAACCCGTTCCAGGTCAGCGAGGGCGCGTTCCAGACGCTCGAGCGGCGCGCGCTCGCCAAGCTCGAGGTCGACAAGGCCGGGACGCTGGACTACGCGGCCGCGCCGGCGCCCGCCGTGCAGGTCGTCAACGACGAGGTCGGCCGGTTCGCGCTGTGGGGGTTCCCGGATCCGGTCGATCGCAAGCAGCTGCCGGCGCCCGCGCCCGCGCCGCCGTCCGACCCCTCGGAGGCCTGAGCCATGGCGAGGCCGCACGTCCGCGAGTTCCTGACGCGGTTCGTCCAGCCGCTGGTCGCCGGTGGGGACCTCCACGTGGGCGCGCCGATCCCGCTCGCCGACGTGGCGCGCTGGGACAGCGAGCTCGGCGATGCCAGCGTCGAGACCGAGGCGGTCGACGAGGCGCGGATCGCGGCGCTGTCGACGGTGGTGTGCCGCCCGCCGCCGCTGCTGCTCGAGGGCGACGAGCTCGCGCTGGCCGCGGGCCTCCACAACGCGCTGTTCCTGGTCCACCCGCGGGTCGAGCAGTGGTCGGTCTCGGACCGCACCCGCCGCCGGATCATCGACGCTGCGCTGATGCTGGTCAGCCAGCCGCTGACCCAGCACCCCACGCGCGTGATGGCGCGGCACGGCTTGCTGCACAACCTGATGGGGCTCCGGCGCAACGACGTCACGGTGACGTGGTGGACCGGGCGCGCGCGGTTCCAGGGCCAGCCCGCGCCGCACCGCCTGACCGCGTGGAAGGGCATGCGCCGCGTCCGCGAGGAGGTCACCGTCGTCGACTTCGACGAGATGCTCGCCGTGCCCGACACCGCGCCGATCATCGCGACGCTGCTCCGCCGCACGCCGCTGACCCAGCTGCTCGACACTCACGCGGGGGCGCCGCCGCTCCACTGGGAGGACGCGGTGTTCGTCCTGCGCGACGCCGAGCTGGCGCGCGCGGTGGCCCACCAGCTGGTGCCCGATGCGCCGCCGCGCGAGCAGGTGGCGGGCCCGGCGCGCCTCGCCGCGGCCTACGAGCAGATGCTCGAGCGCGCCCCCGCGGATGCCGACGTGCGCGCGGTGACCGCGTTCCTGGTGCATCTCACCGCGCAGTTCTGCCTGCCGGAGATCCACTTGCGCGAGGTCACCGCGCGCAGCCCGTTGCTGTCGACGGTGCTCGCGCCCGAGACGGCGGGGCAGCGTCCACGCGGGCTCGCCACGCTGTTCGCCCTGCCGGGGGCGCTCGAGCGGGTGGCCCCGCTGCTCGCCACGCCGCCGGGTATCCAGGCCGAGCCCACGCTCGCGCGCCGCTGGAACGTCCATCGCGCGCAGGCGCTCGAGCTCCTGGGCGAGGCCCAGATCGACGCCCTCGCGCAGCGCCTGCGGCGGCACCTCCGGCTCGCGCCGCGGGACCCGTCCGAGATCGTGCAGCTGCCGGACGCCGCGCCCGACGCCACCCCGGTCGCGTAGGCGCCGCGGTCAGGTCACGGGCACTGCGCGTTGGCAGCGCGCGGCGTGCCCTGGTTCGAGCCGTCGCCGTAGGTCGTGGTCGCCAGGCAGGAGCTCGCGGCGAGGTCGTTGTCCGCGGTGGTGGTCAGGTCTGGATCGAGCTGCGCCGAGCGACCGGCGGTGACGCTCGCCCACGTCACCTGGTCGAGGATGGTCGTCCCGTCGCACACCTGGGCTCCGCCTGCGGTGTCGACCAGGCTGAACGTGAACGTGGCGTCGACCGTCGGCAGCATCGCGTTGACCGCCGGATCAGCCTGGCGGGCGAACAGCCCGAATCCGCCGGGCGCGACGGTCACGCAGGTGGCTGACGCGATCACGTTCGCGCTCGACGTGCAGTCGCGCGACAGGCCGAGTTCGTTGAGATCGAACGCGGTCGCGCCGATGTTCGTGACCTCGAACCACTCGCGCTGCGCATCGCTGAAGCCGGTCACGTTCGCCGGGTTCGCCAGGAACTCGCTGATCACGAGCTGCCCCGCCGCAGGCCGGACGATCGGCCGCGAGCTGGGGCCGTCGACGCAGGTGCCGACGGTGGCCGTCGGGCCGCAGTCGAGGTTGGTGTCGCTCGGCGTGCCGAGGTCGCCGGCGCCGTAGGGCAGGGTGCCGCGGCACGCAGCGTCGGTGGCGTCGTTGCCGGCGGGGGTCTCGGCGCCGGGATCGACCTGGATCGAGGTGCCACTGACGGCGCCGGCCCACGAGAACGCGTCGAGGAGCGTCGCACCCAGCACGAGCTGCACGTCGCCCGGGGCAGCCGCGGTGCCGTCGATCAGCGCGAAGCTGAACGTCGCGAGCACCGGGGGCAGCCCGCCATTGACCGCTGGATCGGCATTCTTGGCGAACACCAGGCGCGTCCCGGCGCGGACGCGCACGCAGGTCGGCTGGGTGATCACGATCGGGCTCGTGCTGTCGCTGGCGCGGTCGAGGCCGACCCCGTTGAGGTCGACGTCGCGGGTGACCAGCACCTCGAACCACTCGCCGAGGCTGTCGGACACGGCGGCCGGGTTGGGCATGACCTCGGTGATCACGAGGTCGCCGGCCAGCGGGGTCACGCGCGGCCGGGCGGTGCCGTCGTCGAGGCAGGTGTCGGGCATCGGGACGTTGCCGCACGAGGCGTTGGCGAGCGCGGGCGTGCCGAGGTCCCCGGCGCCGTAGGCGTTGACGCCATCGCACCACGCGGCCTCGCTGTCGTTGGTGCTGACGTCGAGCGCGTTCGGATCGAGGGCGCGCGAGGCGCCGGCGCGCGAGCTGGTCCAGGTCACGGCGTCGAGCACGTCGGCGCCCACCATCAGGCGCACGTCACCGGGGGCGGTGGGCGTGCCGCTGACCAGCGCGAACGTGAAGCCGGCGGTCACCGCGGGCAGGCCGCCGTTGCTGGTGCTGTCGCTCGAGCGGGCGAAGATCACGCGCTCCCCCGCGGCGATCCGGCGGCACGCGGCCGACGAGATCACGCTGGGGTTCGCGGTGTCACCGGCGCGGTCGAGCCCGACGCCGTTGAGATCGACCGTGCGCAGGGCCTGGACCTCGAACCACTCGCCGACGGTGTCGCTGACGGCGTCCGGGTTCGGCATGACCTCGGTGATCACGAGGTCGCCGACCTCCGGGACCACGAGCGGCCGCGAGGTCGTGCCGTCGAGACAGGTCCCGGGCGGGGCGACGGTCGCACAGTCGGCGTTGGGCGCGGCGGGCGTGCCGAAGTCACCGTCGCCGTACGGCTGCGTCGCGTCGCACCAGCTCGTCAGGTCGTCGTTGGCCTCGGCGGTGGCGGCGTCCGGATCGACCTGCAGCGCCTTGCCGCTGCCCGACGAGGTCCAGGTCACCGCGTCGATCACCGTCGAGCCGACCAGCAGCGCGACGTCGCCGGGGGCATCGGCCGCGCCCGAGATCAGCGAGAACGTGAAGGTGTCCGTGACGGGCGCAGGCAGGCCACCGTTGACGCCGGCGTCGGTGGAGCGCGCGAACAGCAGCACCGAGCCGGCGGTCACGCGCAGGCAGGCCTCGGCCTGGAGTACCTTGGGGTTGGCGGTGTCGCCGACCCGGTCGAGGCCGAGGCCGTTGAGGTCGACGTCGCGCTGCGCGGTGACCTCGAACCACTCGCCGACGGTGTCACCGACGGCGGCGGGGTTGGGCATGACCTCGGTGATCACCAGATCGCCGGGCTCGGGCGCCACGGTGGGCCGCAGCACGTCGCCGTCCTTGCACTGGCCGGGGACCACGATCTCGCAGTCCTCGTTGGCTGCGCCGGGGGTGCCGACGTTGTTCGGGGTGAACTCGTTCTCGGGGACCCGCGACGCCTCGCACCAGCCGGTCAGCGAGTCGTTCGCGGTGTAGTCGGGGACGTCGCCGCCATCGAGCTGGCGCGATCGCCCCCCGGTCACCTCGGCGTAGACCGCGCGGTCGATCTCGGCGGAGCCGCACTGCAGCGAGAGCGTGCCGTCGCCACTGTTGTAGAGGTCGCCCAGCCCGGCGCCGTACCCGAAGTCGACCCAGCCCGGGCGGAGGTCGTCAGCGGCGTTGCCGAGCACGAGGTACTCACCGGCGCCGATGGTCAGGGCCGGCAGGCGCAGCGCCCGCGCCATCTCGCCGCTGCCGCGGCTGTGGGTGACCGCGAGGCCGGTCAGGTCGAGCGGGCGGTTGGCGGCGTTGTAGATCTCGAACCACTCCTGGCCATCGTCGACGCCGCTCGAGTCCGCGGGCGGTGCGAAGTCGGCGAACACCTCGGTGATCACGAGATCGCCGGGCAGCAGCTGGTCGACGCACCCGTCGGCGGTCCCGCCGCCTTCGCCGCAGCCCGCGAGGGCAAGGGCCAACATCACGACGCTCACCACGGCAACGCGCATGGGATCATCCTACGGGAAACCGTTCATCGCAGGGGGGGCGACGGGCGGTGTCCGGCCACCGCTTCCGCCCGGCGCCGCGGCTGGCGCTGGTGGGTTTTCGGGTATGGTGTCCTGCTCTCATGGTCGCGCCGCCCACGACTCCTCGCAGCTTCGCCGTCGACGTCGCGCGGGCCTCCGCGTCATTCCAGGAGCTCGCCCGCCAGATGGGCGCGCAGTTCCTCGACAAGCAGGAGATCATCCGCCTGATGACCGTGTCCGCCATCGCCGGCGAGCACATGGTGATCGTGGGGCCGCCGGGCACCGCGAAGTCGGCGATGATCGACATGTTCTCGAAGCTGATCGAGGCGAAGTACTTCGAATATCTCCTGACGCGGTTCACCGAGCCCAACGAGCTGTTCGGCCCGGTCGACATCGTGGCGTTCCGGGAGGGCCGCTACACGCGCCGCCTGGACAACATGCTCCCCACCGCGGAGATCGTGTTCCTCGACGAGATCTTCAAGTCGAACTCCGCGATCCTCAACTCGCTGCTCCACGTCATCAACGAGCGCAAGTTCCAGAACGGGCCCGACGTCATCCACGTCCCGCTGATCTCGCTGTTCGCCGCCTCGAACGAGGTGCCCAACGACGAGAACCTCGCGGCGATGTTCGACCGGTTCCTCGTGCGTGTGCTGTCCGACAACCTCGACAGCTACCACTTTCACGAGCTGATGAAGAAGGGCATCTCCCTCGAGCTCCGCAAGATGACCGGCCGCGGCGTCGACGCCGCCGGGCGCCCGATGGCCGAGCTCAAGCCCGTGATCTCCGCGCACGATCTGCGGAACATCCAGCAGAACTTCGACAAGTTCATGGTGTTCCCCGACGAGTTCCTGACCAAGTACAAGGGCCTGGTGTTCCAGATCCGGTCCGAGGGGATCTCGATCTCGGATCGCCGCGCGGTCAAGCTGCTCAAGCTGTTCGCCGCATCGGCGGTGTTCGACGGTCGCACCCGCGTACACGATGGGGACTTCTTCATCGTCCGCCACATCTGGAACAACCTCGACCAGGTCGAGCTCCTCGAGGAGATCGTGAACCCGGTCGTCGACTCGTACTATCGCGAGCACCCGGACGAGCGGCGGTTCATCGGGCCGTCGGCGAGCCTCGAAGATCTGTTGTCCGAGCTCGGGGTGATCCGCGAGCTGCTGACCTCGGGCACCGAGCTGTCCGACATCCAGCTGTTCAGCCAGCTCAAGAACCTCAACGAGATCAAGGTCGCGCTCGCCGCGCTGCCCGGCGAGGCCGCCGCGCGCATGATCCGCGAGGTCGATCATCTGCTCGAGACCGTGTTCGCGTCGTCGAAGTTCGGCCTGTAGGGCCGCCGGTCGCTCAGGCCTTCGGCTGGAACGGCAGCGCGCCGAGGAAGTCCATCTTCCCGATGGGCACGCCGTTGTGGCGCAGGATCGCGTACGCCGTCGTCAGGTGGAAGTAGAGGTTCGGCAGCGCGTAGTGGTCGAGGTAGTCGCCGCCGCGCATGGTCTGGCCCTGCCAGTACGGCATCGTGATCGAGCGGTCCTCGGCGCCGACGAAGTCCTCGCGCTCGAGCGTGCCGAGGTACTCCAGCGTGGTGTTGATGCGCTGGCGGAGCTCCGAGACGGTCTTCTCGGTGTCCGGGTGCGCCGGGATGTCCTTGCCGGCGAGCCGCCCCGCGATCCCCTTCGCGTTGTCGCACGCGATCTGGACCTGCCGCAGGAACGCGAACTGGTCCGGCGCGAGGCGCGCGGTCAGCAGCGTCTCGGCGTCGAACTTCTTGTCCTGGGCGAAGGCGGTCGTCTTGTCCAGCCAGCCGTGGATCGCCTGGAGGGCCTTGGTGAACACGGGGACGGTCGCGTCGTAGAGACTGGTGGTCATGGCCGCGAGCCTAGCGCAGGCTGCCGTCGCCGTCTAAGGGCCCGCGAACGGACATATCGATCGATGATCGCGGTCGAGCCGCCCCGCGGGCGAGGCGCGACGAGGAAGCGTACCCGTCGGTACGCGACCGAGGAGCAACGACGCCCCCGGGGATGGATCGGCCGTGAGGGCGATCGAGATGTCCGTTCGCGGGCCCTGACCCCTCGTTACGACTCGCGTGCTAGGTTCGTGAACGTGCCGATTCCCGCCGAGCGTCGACGCAGCTTCCTCGCGCGCCAGGCCGCGACGATGGCGCTGTCGCACGTCCTCGTCGACACGCCGATGGCGATGGTCCGCGCCGCCGCGTGGTCGAACTCGCTGGCCCGGATGGGCGTCCACCTGCCGCTGTTCATCGTGCACGACATCGGCGTGATGCTGTCGATGTCGCGCGGTGCGGGCGGCTACGTGCTGCGCGCCCGGGAGGCCCAGCTCGCGCGCGTGCAGCTGCCCGCCGGGATCAAGCCGCACATCGACCAGTACCGGCGCCTCCTCGAGGACATCGCCGCCTCGGAGGTCACCGAGCGGCTCGCGGGACTGCGGCTGCGCGACGAGATGATCGCCGTGCTGCTGTCGCGGATCCTCGGCGACACGTACAACCGCTGGCGCGATCGCAGCAAGAGTGCGGGGGCCGAGCCGCTGCCGCTCGATCTCGGGATCCTCGGCGAGATCGACTACGCCGACCACTTCCGCGACTTCGACGCGAAGAGCCTGTGGGGGTTCGTCGAGCACGTGGTCGCGCAGGCGATGCACATCTACACGCAGGTCGAGCTGATCGACCTCGACACCGTGCGCCTGCTCGGCCTGTTCAAGGAGGACAACGCGTCGGGCAGCGAGGCCCTCGGCGGCGCGATCGACCTCGTCGACCTGTTCGCCGCGCTCGGCTCCCCCGAGGCCAACGACGTCGCGAACTTCTCGCTCGACCTGCTGCCCAGCGTGCTCGAGACCCGCCGCTCCACGGGCGCGCAGACGTTCGCCGTGGACGGCTACGCGTCGATCGAACGCAAGGGCAACGTCGACTCGCTCGTGCTGTCCGAGCTCGCCTACGATCGCGAGATCTTCGAGCAGAAGGTCGTCGACTCCGAGCTGCTCTACTACGGCCGCGAGAAGCAGCGCGAGGACGAGCGCCGGCTGCAGTACATCCTGATCGACTGCTCCGCCTCGATGCGCGGCCAGCGGCAGGTGTTCGCGCGCGGCCTCGCGCTCGCACTGATCAAGAAGCTCACGCTCGAGGGCGACGAGATCTGGGTCCGGTTCTTCGACTCGCGCCTGCACGAGACGATCAAGATCGGCCGCTCGGGCCAGGTCCCGGTGCCCTACCTCCTGAGCTTCCGGTCCGAGCGCGGCCGCAACTACGGCAAGGTGTTCCGCCAGCTGCTCGTCGAGGTCACCCGCCTGCGCCGCGAGCACAAGCGCCGCGTCGTGCTCTACACGATCACGCACGGCCAGTGCCACATCGAGCCCGAGCTGATCACGGCGCTCAAGCAGCAGGCGTTCATGTACGGCGTCGTGGTGCTGCCCTCGAGCGATCACCTGCCCGAGTTCGTGCCGCTGCTCGATCGCCAGCAGATCGTCAGCGGCGAGGTGCTGACCAACCGCGCCGAGCGCCAGCGCCGCGCCCTCGACATCGTCGGAGATGCCACGCGCGCCCGCACGGCGCAGGGCGAGCGGCCGGCCGTGGACCCCGCGGCGCGGCGGATGAACGTGGTGCGGTGATCCGGTGGCGCGCCGCACCTTCAACTCGATCGAGTCGACCTCGGACCAGGCCCAGGCGCTGGTCCACCAGGGCCGGTGGGGCGACGCCGAGAAGCACTACCGCGAGCTGATCGGCCAGACCCACGTCATCAACTACGAGTACGACGACTGGCTGCGCGCCCTCGGCGAGATCTATCGGCACCTGAACCGGCAGCGCGAGGCCGCGTTCGTCTACCTCTACCTCCACTACTCGGACATGGCCAGGGCCCAGCTCGTGGGGGAGGGCCACGTGGCGCTGCGCGCGCGGTTCGCCGAGATCGAGAAGAAGTGGCCCGAGGCGGCGCAGCTCTACCAGCAGGCCAAGCTGCCCGTGCACGCCGCGGTCGCGTTCGAGAAGGCCAAGCAATACGCGGAGGCCGCGGCGACCTGGAAGGCGCTCGTCCAGACGCCCGGGCTCGGCCAGCGCCCGTACGAGGCCGCGCTCGTCCACTTCAACTACGGCCTCGCCGTGGTGCGGATCGACGCGCAGTCCGCCGAGGCGCGCCGCGCGTTGATCGAGAGCCAGCGCAAGCTCGAGCAGGTCGCCGACGACTTCGAACAGGTGGGCGAGCTCGAGCGCGCGTTCGACTGCTTCCAGATCCTGCTCAAGCTCGGCAAGGAGAGCGGCCAGTTCGAGAACCTCGCCGAGGGCTACGTCAACTGCATCCGCGTGCTGCGCGACGACAACCTCAAGTTCTACGTCCTCCAGTACTACGAGGACTTCATCGCGCTCGCGCTCGAGCGCGGCGAGCTCCACGCGGCCGCCACGCTGTACCAGGAGGCCGCGGCGTTCGCGGCCCGCGCGGGCCTGCCGTACGACCGGCACTACCAGCACAAGAGCGCGCTGACGTGGATGAAGTGCGCGGACCGGTTCGTCGAGGCCGGCGTGCCCGTGCAGATGACCGAGAACGCGCTGCTCGCCGCGGCGTCGCAGCACTCCGCCGTCGGTGACTACCCGGCCGTGCGCGCGTGCTTCGAGCGCCTCGCCGGGCTCGATCTGGCCGACCGCGCGAAGAAGCGGTTCGCCGCGATCGCGCAGCGCTATCAGGGCCTCGCCTCGCCGCCGGTCGAGCTGCCCGGCCTGCCGGACTACCTCAAGCAGCAGCACGCCTACGCCGACATCTGGTTCGTCGACCTCCTCGAGTGGGAGATGGAGGGCGATCCGTTCGCGGTCGCCGCCTCGATCGTCGGCGATCTGCGCTACCCCAACGGCATCCGCCGCCGCGCGCTGGTGGTGCTGCTGACGCTCGCCGATGCGCAGGCGCGCAACCAGGCCGGAGAGACCGACACGCTCGTGCACGTCGCCGAGCTGCTGGGCGAGCTGCAGTCGTACGCGGCGCTGTCCCCACTCGAGCGGCTGTTCGCGTCCCCGGATCCGGTGATCCGGCGGGCGGCCGTGCGCGCGCTCCGGTTCCTCTACTTCAAGCGCTCGTTCGTGATCGTCCGCAAGGCCCTCGCCGATGCCGACGCGCAGGTCCGCGAGGCGGCGCTCGTCGCGATCGCGGGACTCCACTTCCCGCACGCGTTCAACCCGCTCGCGCGGATCTACCGCGAGAGCGTCGACCCGCGCGTGCGCACGTCGGCGCTCCAGTCGATCGGCAAGATCCAGACGGTCGAGGCCGGCGAGTTCCTCGTCATGGTGCTGCGCCAGGAGGGCGGGGCGCTGCGCGACGCGGCCCACCAGGCGCTCGCCACGATGGACAACGCGGACGTGCTGCCGATCCTGCGCCAGCACCACGAGATCGAGACCAACCCGGCGGTCCGCGACACCCTCGGCGAGCTGCTGCGCCGGCACTGACGCGGGGGGCCGGGCGCGAACCTGCCCGCCGCGTTCGCGCGGGTGCGGCCCACGGTGCTACGATCGCGCCGATGAGGGCATCCTGGGCCGTGTTGCTGTTCGCGCTCGGTTGTGACGCCAAGGCCACGGCGTCAGATCCGTCGGGCGGGGCGTCGCGCACCGAGCAGAAGTCGCGCGAGTACGAGAGCTGTGGCGCGAGCATGCACTGCCAGGACGGGCTCCGGTGCTTCGACCAGGCGTGCCGCCGCGCCTCGCGGTCCACGCTCGGGGACTACTTCGCTGCCGCCGGCACCACCGCCCGCGGCAAGGGAGACCTCGCCGCCGCGATCACGGCGTACGTGTCCGCGCTCGGGCACTACGACGCCGAGAAGCTGCCGGTCCCGCCCGACGTGGACTGCGCGTACGGCAGCGCCCTCGCGGCGGGCCGCGCCACCAAGGACCACGCCGAGCTCGGCGCGCGCGTGCTGCACCGCTGCGTGCTCGCCACCCCGGTCGGCAGCGCGCTGCGCACGCAGGCCCTCGCGGATCTCGCGCTGCTCGCCGAGGTCGGCCTCGATCCGCTGCTCGTCGGCGCGGACAAGACCGCCGACCACTACCTGACCAAGGCCCCCCAGCGGCCGGCCTCCGACAAGCTGACCGTCAGCGTGACGGCCGCGCCCACGCCCAGGAGCCTCCCGGAGATCGTCGCCAAGCTCGCCGAGCCCGACGTCAAGGCGGCCCTGATCGCATGCTGGGAGCAGTACGCGGGCGCCACCAAGAAGGACGCCCTGGTCGCGACCGTGGGCATGAAGTCGGCGTACGCGCCGTCCGCGTACGACGACGAGCCCGGGCGCTGGCTGGTCACGCTCGAGCCCGGCGTGGCGCTGCCCGCCGGCCCCGACGCCGAGGCCGATGCGTGCGTCCGCCGCATCATCGAGCCGGCCCTTCCAACCCTCAAGATCCGTGAGGGTTTCACGTCCAAGCTCACCATCACGGTGAAGTAGCGTGAGCGACCTCCCCGACCTGCGCACGATGACGCTGCCCGCCGCCGAGGCGTTCGCGGTGGAGCAGGGCTGGCCGCGGTTCCGCGGCGAGCAGGTGTGGCGCTGGGTGCACGACAAGGGCGCCCGCACGTTCGAGGAGATGACCAACCTCTCCCCGAAGACCCGCACCGAGTTCGCCGAGAAGGCGATGATCGGCTGCCTGACGGTCGCCGAGGTCCAGACCTCGAAGGACGGCACCCGCAAGCTGCGCCTGGTCACGCGCGATGGCGCCTCGATCGAGAGCGTGCTGATCCCGATGGGCGAGCACGTCACGCAGTGCATCTCGTCGCAGGTCGGCTGCGCGGTCGACTGCCAGTTCTGCGCGACCGCCAAGATGGGGCTCAAGCGCAACCTCGACGCCGGCGAGATCGTCGATCAGGTGTACCTCGGGCGGCGCCTGCTCGCCGAGGTCGCGCCCGAGATGCGGCTGACGAACATCGTCTACATGGGGATGGGCGAGCCCCTCCACAACTACGACAACTTGATCACCTCGCTGCGGATCCTGACCGACGACAAGGGCGCCAAGCTCGCGTCGCGGCGGATCACGGTGTCCACGTCGGGCCTGGTGCCCAAGCTCGAGAAGCTCGGCCTCGAGACCGTGCGGCCGAACCTCGCGGTGTCGCTCAACGCGCCCAACGACGCGATCCGCGACATGATCATGCCGATCAACCGCAAGTGGAACATCGGCAAGCTGCTCGCGGCGCTCAAGGCGTACCCGCTCGAGCAGCGGCGCCGGATCACCTTCGAGTACGTGCTGCTCGCGGGTGTCAACGACTCGCTCGCCGATGCCTCCCAGCTCGCGCGCCTGCTGCGCGGCTTCAAGTGCAAGGTCAACATCATCCCGTACAACCCGCACCCGGAGGCCGAGTTCCGGCGCCCGAGCGCGGCGGCGATCGAGGCGTTCCAGAACGAGTGCAAGCGCCTCGGGATGTCGACGTATCTGCGCATCCCCAAGGGGGATGACATCGACGCGGCGTGCGGCCAGCTCGCCAACCGCAGCAACGGCTCGCCCGTCGTCCCCCTGCGCATCCGCAAGGGACCGCCACCTCCGCCGCCCGTCGAGTAGCCGGTCGCGATACAGTTCCGCGGCGGTGTCCGACAAGCCGCCCTCGCGGTTCCTGCTCCGCCCTGCGGGCGTGCTCACGCAGCTCGCTTCCGCCGCGTGCCTGCTGATCGGGACGATCTCGATCGTCCTCGTGCTCCAGAACAAGAGCGGCGGGCTGCCCCTGGCGATCGGGTGGGGCGCGGCCGCCGTGATCGGTCTCGTGCTCGGCGGCCTGATGGCACGCGGCGGGCTGCTCGCGGTGATCGGCGGGGGCGTGGTCGCCCTCGGCCTCGGCACCGTGCTCCTCGTCGTCGACCGCGCCACGGTGGCCGGCATCCTCCGCCTGCTGCCGGCCTCCGACGTCGCGACAGTCGCGGGCGTGCTGACCGGGCTCGGGGGCGCGATGCTCGGCATCGGCGCGCTCGCGCTGATCTCGATCCCGCAGGCGCGCCGCTACCACCGGGCGCTGCGCGAGGCCGAGGCCGAGGCCACCGCGAGCGGGGTCTGGGACGTGCCCGCGTTCGACGATGCGTCGTTCGCTCGCGCGATGGCGGCGGCCCCCGGCGGGTACGTGCATCCCCCCGCCGGCGCGTTCGACGGCGCGGCGCAGACCGGCGGCAGCTACCCGGGCGGCAGCTACCCCGGCAGCGCGCCGGGCGGCAGCTACCCCGGCAGCGCGCCGGGCGGCAGCTACCCCGGCAGCGCGCCGGGCGGCAGCTACCCCGGCAGCGCGCCGGGCGGCAGCTCTCCGGGTGGCAGCTCCGCCGGCGGCAGCTACCCGGGCGGCGTGTCCAACCTCCCGCGGCCGCCCAGCATCCTCAGCCTGGCCCCGCACGGCTACTCGCCCCCCTCCGCGGGCTCGTTCGGGCCACCGGCCGAGGGCTCGTTCGGGCCGCCGGCCGCAGTCTCGTTCGGGGGCACGGGGCAGCCCCCGTCGCCTCCTCCTCTTCCCATGATCGGCCTGGTCCCGCCGACCGCGCGCACGGGCGAGAACATGTCGCCCGCGCTGCCGCCGCCGCCGACCTCCCCGGGCACGTACCCACCGCATGCGGGCCCGGCCGTGGACCGAACGTGGCCGGCGATCTCGACCTCGGCCTCGACCTCGGCCTCGACCTCGGCCTCGACCTCGCCGGGCTGGACGCCCGCACCCGCGCGCACCTACCGCACCGCCCAGCTCACGATCCGCGCGCCCGCCGAGGAGCGGAAGACCCGGCGGCGGGTCTACATCGCGCTCGGCGGCCTCGCGATCGGCCTCGGCATCGGCATCGGCGTGGTGGTCTCGATCGGG
This sequence comes from Kofleriaceae bacterium, assembly GCA_964203225.1. Classification (GTDB taxonomy): domain Bacteria; phylum Myxococcota_A; class Polyangia; order Haliangiales; family Haliangiaceae; genus JABFXX01. The sequence goes on along the minus strand of CAXNMK010000014.1, from coordinate 48,005 downwards.
TCGGCGGGTTCATCGAGCGCCGCCGCGTCCTCGACCCCCGCGGCAGGCAGCGGCCGCGCGGGCAGCGGCGGCCCGGCCGCCCGGGTCGTGGCCGCGACCGAGCCGACGCCGCCCGCGCCCGGCACCGAGCCCCCGCCACCGGCGACCCCCGAGCTCGACGCCGGTGTCCCGGCGGTCGCGCCGCTGCCGTCCGAGTCCGTGCGGACCTTGATCGCGGCGCAGCGCGAGGCGATCGCCGGGGCCGACGCCAAGGCGCTGTCGCTGCTGGTCGGCAAGACCGCGTTCGCGTTCGGCCCGGATGGCGGCGACGTGGTCGAGGGCCGCGCCGACATCGAGGCGCTGCTGCAGCGCCAGCTCGCGGACGCGCCCCCCGATGGGTTCAGCGTGGAGTCCCGGTTCCTCGCGGTCGGCGAGGAGCGCAACCATGCGTGGACCGCCGAGGAGATCGAGCTGACCGCACCCGGGGAGGCGCCGCGCCGGATCGCGATCACCCAGCTGTGCGCGTTCGTCGACGGTGCGTGGACGGTGCAGGCGCTCCACTGGGGCCGCCCGGTCGCCGACGCCACGGCCGAGCGCCTCGCCATCCTGGGCACGCTGCCGCGCGCCGCGCCCGTGCCTGGCCGCGCCACCGGGGGCGGTGACCTCGACGCGGCCGTGCGCGCCGCGTTCGGCTCGCGCAGCGCGTTCGCCGAGGCCCGCAGCGAGCGCCCTGATGCGTTCAACTTCGGCAGCGCGCCGGGCGAGCGGATCGTCGGCGGCGCCAAGATCAAGGCGGTGTTCAGCCGCCTCCACGCGGGCCTCCAGCTCTCGGGCGGCGCCCGCGTGGCCGCCGGGGGTGCGTGGGACCCGGACCAGGGGGATGCGCCGTGGATCGGGTTCGCCGCGGTCAACATCGAGTTCACCTCGAAGACCCGCGCTGCCACGGACCTCACGGTCACCTTCCGCGTCCTCGCGATCCTCCTCCGGGAGGGTGACACCTGGCGGATCGTCCAGACCCAGTTCTCGCACGCCGGCCCGGTCTGATCCCGCACGCGCCGCCGAGGTAGGCTGGGCGCATGAGACGTGAGGCAGTGGTCAAGAGCAGCGCGGCGCGCCTGTGGCGCATGATCGAGGAGCGCGCGCAGCCGGGCGTCGACACCGCCGCGCTCGACCAGCGGATCTGGGACCTGTTCGGCGAGGAGTGGGCGATCATGTTCACCGACCTCGCCGGGTTCTCGCGCCAGGTCGAGGCGTTCGGGATCCTCCACTTCCTCCAGGTCATCCACTGCCGACGTCGCTGCTGACGCCGATCATCGAGCGCAACGACGGCGTGCTGATCAAGATCGAGGCCGACAGCCTGCTCGTGCTGTTCAAGAAGCCCGCGGTCGCGATCGCCTGCGCCGTCGAGATGCAGCGCGCGTGTCACGCGGTCAACGCGCGCCGGGCACCCACCGAGGAGGTCATCCTGTGCGTCGGCCTCGGCTTCGGCAGGCTCCTCAAGATCGGCGACGACGACGTGTTCGGCCACGAGGTCAACCTCGCCAGCAAGCTCGGCGAGGACACCGCGGACCGCCACGAGATCCTCGCCACCCACGCCGTCCACGCCGCCGTCCCCGAGGTCCCCGGCGTGACCTGGGAACAGGTCGCCGTCACCTACGTTGGCGAGCGCTCCGCCTGGCGCGCCCGCTACACCGGCTGACGCCGCAGATGGGTCCGGCGAGACGTCGACTACACAGGGGCGAGCGCCGATGTCCCTGCGGCCGGCGTGGTCGATGTCGACCTCGCAGTCAGCGCCGACGCCGCCTCGTCCGTGGCGGGCTCGGTCAGCATCGTCAACGGGCAGATGGGCACCGCGACCTCGGTGATCCTGGTGGTCGCGTCGACGTTCAAGGACGCGATCGCCCGGGGCGAGACCCCGCCCGGGCTGCGCGCGCCCGATCCTGGCGTCGCCCCGGACGTCAACGGCGCGTTCTCCATCGCCGGGGTCCCCGCGGGCCGCTACGTGGTCCTCGCGGCGTTCGAGAACGACTTCCTCGTCCGCGACGAGTCGAGCATCGGCGGCACCGCGATCGTCCGGCAGGAGGTCGTGGCCGGACAGGACGTCACGATCGCGGACTCGTTCAAGGTCACCGGCGCGGTCGACATCGTCACCCCCGGCGCGGACGGGCCCGAGACGGTCGCCGGCACCCCCACGTTCACGTGGCTCGATGACTCCTCCGAGGACCGCTACGCGATCACGGTGTTCGACGCGCTCGGCACCGTGGTGTGGGAGGCGGAGACGCCCAAGAGCGTGGTCACCCTGCCGTACGGCGGCCCCGCGCTGCAGCCGGGGCGCTACTACCAGTTCCGCGTCCAGTCCATCAAGGACCCCGCCGAGGTGATCTCGCGGTCGGAGGAGCTCAAGGGCGTGTTCATCCTGCCCTGAACGGTTGATCGACAGGGGACGTTCCCGTCCCCTCTGCGGCGGGCGAGCCGCCGCGAGCAACGCCCCGCCCGCAAGCGGTCGTTCGATCACGTCGACGTCGCCCTTCGCACGCGCCTTCTTGCGCGCGTACGTTCGCCGCTCGTCGACGCGCGCGAACTCGCGCTTGATCGTCGATGCCGAGGGCAGCGGCGAGATCCGCAGCCTGTGCAGCAGCTCCACGACCTCGCTCACCGTCACCCGCGGATTCATTTGGGTGCAGTTCCCGATCTGGCGCGTCGTGGGATGATCGAACGCCAGCAGTTCCGATCACGTGCATGATGTGACTTGAAGGACGGGGCCCACATGCAGCAGATATCCGGTCGCTGACACCGATCTCCGACGCAAGGAGCCCGTGGCGACCAGGATCGACGCTCGCGATCGCGCGCGGCGCGACGACCGCGACCCTCGACGAGATCGAGTCGTCGTTGTGGACCGCACTCCTCGCGCTGGGCGCGCGTTGATCGCGCTCCACCCTCGCGCGTTGTGGCCCCGGCCGCCCCCGGTGGACGACGTCCACGGCGGCGTGAAGTTCGTGCTCGCCGAGACCGTGACCCGCGACCTCGGGACGCGCTTCGGCAAGGTCGGGTTCGCCCGGCCGGTGGGGTGTCGCGTCGGGTGGCGCCGCGCACCTGGCTCATCGACCTCCACTTCAACTCGCCGCGGCGAGGAGGGCGGCGTGACCATGCAATTCGGGATCTGCACCCGAACCTCGTCGACGAGCTGCCGCGTCCCGAGACCACGCTCGAGGGGCTCGCGAAGATACCGCCCGCATTCGCCCAGGGCGGCAGCGTCACCGCCGGCAACGCGTCCCCGATCTCCGATGGCGCCGCGGCCGCGCTCTTGATGTCGCGGGCGAAGGCGGTCGAGCTCGGCATCAAGCCGCTCGGCGTGTTCCGCAGCTTCGTCACCGTCGGGGTCGATCCCGAGATCATGGGCATCGGCCCGCTCCCCGCGGCGTGCCAGGCCGTCCACTGCCAGACGCAGCTCGGGACCTCCGATGATCGGATCAACGTCAACGGCGGCGCGATCGCCCTCGGACATCCGCGGGGCTGCACCGGCGCGAAGCTCACCGTGAGCGCGCTCCACGAGCTCCGCCGCCGTGGTGGACGCTATGCGGTCGTCACGATGTGCATCGGCGGCGGTCATGGCGAGGCCGGCCTGTTTGAGCGTCCCTGAAGGATCACAAGGGGCGATCAAAAGGTGAACAAGAAGTGATCGTGATCCGCCGCGTCTTGGTAGGCGTGCCGATCGGCGGTTGCGCGGTCGCCTGCAGCAAAGCCCCACCGGAGGTCGACTGTGCTGCGCTACTGGCGGATCCGGGCTCCGCGCTGACCACTCTCACCGAGCGTGAGGCGGACCCCGCGAAGGGGTTCGGGATGCTCGAGCCGTGCCGCGCACCGACCGGCGCTACCTGCGATCGAGCCGCCGCCGGCGCGGCGATGGATGCCGAGCATGGCGACCGTTGATGGGGCGGCCGGTGGTGCCGAGGTCAGTGCAGCAAGGTGGAAGACCTACGCCACGAACTGCCGGACGCTGTCGGCCGACCGACAGCGGTGCCTCCTCCTCAGCCATGCGATCCGTCACCCCGAGTGCGGGCCGTTCCAGCAGGACTTCCGTCAGCGGTTCCCACAACAGGCACCGACCTGATAACGTTGCCGAATGCCCTCAATTCGAGCGTCCTGGGGGGCGCTGGCGGTTCTCGCATCGATGGCTCAACCGGTCGGCGCGACCGTGACGCAGGTCGACGGTACGATCGTCCCGGTGACCAATCGCATGCAGCAGGCACTCGACACGTTCGAGTCACCCGCGGGCTCGATCAACGCGGTGATTGACGCGGCCGAGTTCCCGCAGATCTTCCGACCGCGACTCAGCTCGCCGGTGGTGTTCCTCGACGTCCGCGAGGGCGCCGGGTTCGAGAACAGCTTCGGCTGGTACAATGTCGGCGACGACGTCTCGACGCCCGCCGGCCGCACCGCAAACCTGCACCCGGTCATGGGCTGCGGCACCCCGATGGTGAATGGCCCCGGCAACTCGACGACTCACAGCGGCAATCCGGCATTCTACTTCCAGAACGCGGAGGAGCCGAACACGATCAGCGTCAACTTCCAGATGGAGCGGACCGACGGCCGCTACAAGGGCGGCTTCATCGGGTTCTACCTCATCACGCCCGAGACCAACTCGAGCGACAACTGCGGCGACTTCAAGAACGGCGCCAACGGGATGACGCTGTTCGGGTTCATCTACTTCACGCAGAAGGACCTCAACAACGACGGCGACTTCGTCCATCACCTCGTCTACAAGTCGGCGGTCCCCGATCGGTTCTTCTTCGGCTTCGAGGATCTGTTTCGCGGCGGTGACAACGACTACGAGGACATGGCGATGCGGATCGACGGGCTGACGCCGCCGTGTGTGCCGACGACCGAGGTGTGCGATGGCTTCGACAACGACTGCGACGGCCTCGTCGACAGCGCCGATCCCGATCTCACCGGTGTCGCCGATCCGTGCAGCTGCGATGGCGTGTCCCTCACCTGCGACAACGGTCCGCGCTTCGGCACCTGCCGGACCGGCGTCACCGTGTGCACCGGCGCGTCGATCAAGTGCCACGGCACCGGCTCGCCGACCGTGGAGATCTGCGACGGGTTCGACAACAACTGCAACAACGTCGTCGACGACAACCCGTCCGGAACCGGCGCGACCTGCGACGGCACCGACGCCGACCTCTGCCGCGAGGGCACGATCGTCTGCGTGATGGGCAGCCTGTCGTGCAACGACAGCACCGGCGCGAACCAGGAGATCTGCAACCTGAGCGACGACGACTGCGATGGGCTGGTCGACGAGGGCGATCCGGGTGGCGGGGGGGCGTGCGGCTCGGCGCTCGGCGTCTGCACGCCGGGTACGCTGCGCTGCAGCGGCGGCACGCTGATGTGCCAGGGCGGCAACGGCAGCAGCCCCGAGCTCTGCAACAACCTCGACGACGACTGCGATGGCGTCACCGATGACAGCCCGACCGACGTCGGCCAGTCCTGCGGCATGACCGACGAGGGCGTCTGCGCCTTCGGTCAGTCGATCTGCGTGAGCGGTACGTTGCAGTGCGCCGGCGAGATCGGGCCGACCACGGAGCGCTGCAACGGCTTCGACGACAACTGCAACATGATGATCGACGACAACCCGGTCGACGCCGGGCAACCGTGCGGCAGCTCGATCGGAGCGTGCGACCCCGGCATGTTCGTGTGCATGAACGGCATGCTCGCGTGCACCGGCGGCATCGGGCCGACCGGCGAGATCTGCAACGGGATCGATGACGACTGCGACGGCACCGTCGACGAGATGGTCCCCGGCGAGGGCGTCGCGTGCGGCGGCGGCGGCCCGTGCGCCGGCGGCATGACGAAGTGCATCTCCGGTGCGATGGTGTGCGTCGGCGGGACGAGCGGGGGCACCGAGGTGTGCAACGGCCTCGACGACGACTGCGACACGCTGATCGACGAGGGTGACCTGTGCAACGGCGGCGTGTGTGACAACGGCGTGTGCGCGTCCCTCTGCCTGGCCGGCGAGTTCCCGTGTCCGAACGGCAAGCAGTGCGAGAACGACTTCTGTGTCGATGAGCCTTGCTTCGGCGTGACCTGCCCGCTCGATGCCGGGGGCAACCTGCAGAGCTGTACCAATGGCACCTGCTCGCCGGTGTGTCCGACGATGGTGTGTCCGATCGGCTACGTCTGCCGCGGCAGCGACGCTTCGTGCGTGATGGACACGTGCGAGTACATCCCGTCGAAGTGCTCGGCCGACCAGCTGTGCGTCGACGGCGTGTGCACGTCGAACCCGTGCCTTGGCGTCACGTGTCCGGGCGATCAGTTCTGCCGCGGTGGCGCATGTGTCGGGAGCTGCCAGGACGTCCAGTGCGCGACCAGCCAGGTCTGCGTCGACGGCGCGTGCGTGACGTCCGGCTGCTCGGTGACCTGCCCGACCGAACAGCTCTGCAACCCGATGACGCACGAGTGCCAGGCGTCGCTGTGCGAGGACGGGGTCCTGTGCCCGCCGACCCAGACGTGCGATCCGTTGACCGGCGGCTGCGTCCCCGATCCCTGCCAGGGCGTGTCGTGCCCGAACGGTCAGTTCTGTTCCCGAGGCCAGTGCGGGATCCCGTCCCGCGGTGAGTTCGTGACCACGGGTGGCGGCGGCGGCTGCAGCACCGGCGGCGATGGCTCGCTCGTGCTCGGCCTGATCGCGGTCGGACTGCTGCTACGATGCCGCTTGCGTGGGGTGCCGCGCGGTCGGACGCTGCTGGCGGTCACGCTCGCCGGGGGCGCCACGCTCTCCGGCTGCAAGGTGAACGAGTACTGCCTCGGCTGCGAGGTCGAGGACGCCGGCGTCGACGGCGATGGCGATGGCGCCGGCAGCGGCGGTGATGGCGGACCGATCTGCGATCCGATCCAGAGCCACCCCGAGTCCTGCAACCACGCCGACGATGACTGCGACGGTAACATCGACGAGGCGTTCGATCTTAACAACGACGAGCTCGATTGCGGCGCGTGTGGCGTCCAGTGCAGCAAGGCCGGCGCGGTGACCCACTGCCATATCGGCATGTGCGAGATCACCGGCTGCTTCCCCGGGTTCAACGACGTGAACGGTGACATCACGGGTCCCTACCTCCCGTCCGACGGCTGCGAGTACCAGTGCTTCTCGAGCAACGGCGGCGTCGAGGCGTGCGACGGACTCGACAACAACTGCAACGGCGTGGTCGACGAGGGGTTCGCCTCCTCGACCGACGTCAATAACTGCGGCAGCTGTAACCACGTCTGCGAGTTCTTCTCGGTGACCCCGCACTGTACGAGCAGCATGTGCGTGTTCGATCCGGCCGTGGACTGTCTGCCCGGCTTCTTCGACATCGACGGAAATCCCGTGAACGGCTGCGAGTATCAGTGCACCCCGACGAACGGCGGCGTCGAGAGCTGCGACGTGCTCGACAACAACTGCAACGGCCAGGTCGACGAGAGCTTCGACTTCCAGACCGACGGCGCGAACTGCGGCCGCTGCGGCATCCAGTGCCAGTTCTCCCACGCGAACGCGACTTGCACGACCGGCATGTGTGGCTTCGCCACCTGCGAACCCGGCTACATCGATGCCGACATGGCGCAGGTCAATGGCTGCGAGTACCTGTGCACGCCGACCAACGGCGGCGTCGAGATCTGCGACGGCATCGACAACGACTGCGATGGTGCCGCCGACGTCAACCCGGTCGACGCTGGCGCGATGTGCGCCTCGACCGGCACTCCGAGCGGGCTGTGCCAGAGCGACGGCATCATCGTGTGCACGAGCGGCGCGCTGGTCTGCAGCGGCGGGACCACCGCGGTCGTCGAGCTCTGCGACAGCGCGGACAACGACTGCGACGGGATGGTCGACGATAACGTGACGCGGAGCTGCTACACGGGCCCGATGGGGACCAGCGGGCTCGGCGTCTGCCGGCCCGGCGTGTCGACCTGCACCACCGGCACCTTCGGGGGTTGCGTGAGCCAGGTCGTCCCGAGCGCCGAGCAGTGCAACAACCTCGACGACAACTGCAACGGCATGATCGACGACGCCGTCGGCGGCGGCGTGATCACGGCGTCCTGCTACAGCGGCGCCCCCGGCACCGCCGGAGTCGGCGCCTGCATGGCGGGCACGCAGACCTGCGCGTTCGGCACGTTCGGCACCTGCATCGGTGAGGTCGATCCGCTCACCGACGTCTGCGGCGACTTGCTCGACAGCGACTGCGACAACCGGAACGACACCGCCGAGGGCTGCCTCGCGCTCGACGCCGAGCAACGGCTCGATGTGCCCGGCGGTGCGCTCGGCGAGGCCGCCGGAGCCGCCGCGCACTCCTACGACATCCAGCTCGCGAGCAACGGCGCGAAGGTCTACGCGGTGTGGAGCCAGCTCGTCGGCACCGTCACCGAGGTCTACTTCCGGGCGTCTGCCGACGGCGGGCAGACCTGGGGCACGATCATCAACGTCACGTCGGGCGTCGCCCGGAGCGCGGTCAAGCCCGCGATCGAGGTCGCGCCCGGAGCTGTCGATCGGATCATCGTCGCGTACCAGACCGTCAACGGCGGCGTCCGCGACATCCAGGTCTCGATCTCGTCCGACGGCGGCGTGATGTTCGGCGCGGCGAGCGCGATCCTCGATATCTCCGTCGGCGCCGACTCGTTCCACCACTCGATCGCGATCCGCGGCAGCAACTGCGTGGTCGCGTGGGAGCAGCTCGACACCAGCTCGCTCAATCGCGACGTGATGTCGCGCTCGTCGACGAACGGGTGCGCGACGTTCAACGCCGAGATCAAGGTCAACGTCGGCAGCCCCGCCGTCCGGTTCGCGGGACGCCCGCAGGTCGGCATCACGGCATCGGGTGGCGTCGTGTGGGCGTGGCGCGAGCAGCGCACCGGCGCGACCCGCGACATGTTCGCCGCGGCCGTCGCGACCACCACCGCGACGCCCGCCGCGGACATCCGGATCGACGCCGACACCACCGACAAGCACGAGAGCGACTTCCCGGTCCTGATCGTCAACGAGACCGCCGCGCACCTCGTGTGGCAGGACGTGTCGACGCTCGCGAACGGCGGCTCCGATGCCATGTACGCGCGGTCGACGAACGGCGGCGTCACGTGGGGTGCCGAGCGCGTCATCGACGATCCGCCGGGTGAGGTCTCGTCGTCATTCACGCCCGCCATGGCTCTCGATCCGAAGGCCGCCGACATCGCCGATGACGTCGTCGCGATCGTGTGGGAGGACCGCCGCGAGGGCTCGCAGATCTACTCGTCGGTCTCGACCAACGGTGGCACCAGCTTCGGCCTGCCCACCCGCGCCAGTTCGGAGGCCGGCGACCCGGCGACCGGCCAGAGCCGCTTCCCGCAGATCGCGGCGGCCGGCAGCGGCGTGCTCGTGGCGGCCTACGAGAACCAGTTCCCCGGTGCGCCGCGCTCGCACGTGTTCGTCGCGACCTCGATCGACAGAGGGCTGACCTGGACGTACACCCACTCTCGGCTCGATGCCGGCGTGGGCTCCGCGGCGGCCCCGACGGTCATCGGCACGACGATCGCCAGCAAGCCCGCGGGGGTCTCGGTGTGGACCGACTTCCGGACGAACCAGATCAACGGCGACATCTTCGCGGCCGTCTCGCACTGAACAGGTTGTTCACCTGTTCGGAGCACTGATTTCGTGGCGCCCCACGAGTGACCCGACCTGGTAACGTTGGTGTTGGATCGCGGCGTACCGCCGTCCTCGATCCGCGGCTGGCCGCGCGCGTGTTCGGATCGCGGCCGCTGCGCTACACGACCGCGGCCACCCCCGGCGACGATCGCCCGGACCATGTCCGCGCGGCCCGGCGCTGCATCGATGAATGGGCGGTCATCCAACCAGCGCGAACTCGTCAACCCACGCCTGCTGAACGTGAGACCCTCAAGCAGCTCGCGGTCGCATTCGAAACTCCGGCGCGAAGTCGCACGCGTCGGAAGCCGTCATGGCGACACTCCCAACCCGCCTACGGGAGTAGATCAAGCGCGCTTCCCGCGCGACCAGCGTGCGAGGTCGGCGGTCGAGAAGCAGAACGCGATCAGCGAGCGAGCGAAGTCAGCTCGGCGGTCGAGAAGAAGAACGCGATCTCCTCCTTGGCCGTCTCCTGCGCGTCCGAGCCGTGGACCGCGTTGCGCTCGATGTTGTCCGCGAACTCCTTGCGGATGGTGCCGGCGTCGGCCTTCTCCGGGTTGGTCGCGCCCATGATCTCGCGGTTCTTGAGGACGGCGTTCTCGCCCTCGAGGACCTGCACGATCACCGGGCCCTCGGTCATGAACGTGACCAGGCCGGCGAAGAACGGGCGCTCGCGGTGGACGCCGTAGAACGCCTGGGCCTGCGCCTCGGTGAGGCGGACCATCTTGGAGGCGACGATGCGGAGGCCCGCGGCCTCGAACTTCGCGGTGATCGGGCCGATCACGTTCTTCGCGACGGCGTCGGGCTTGATGATCGAAAACGTGCGCTCAATGGCCATGGTGCGCGGACCCTAGTGCATGGCCCGCGGCACGTCAACGCGCTGCGCGGCGTGGAAACGCGACCTTGGCGAGGGCGAGGGCGCCCTGCTTCCACGGCACCCGGTGGGTGACCCCGGCCGCGCCGAGGCGGTCGACGTTGTTGCAGTACCAGTCGTAGTTGCGGACCAGCGCGGCCTTGTTGGACCACGTCGGGGTCCAGCCGAGGTCGGTCCGGGCGCGGTCGATCGACACGAACGAGTCCTCGGTGACCGTCTCGTAGATCCACGGGTACAGCGGCGACAGCTTGTACTTCTCGAGCAGGCGGAGCGTCCAGATCGCCGGCGCGACCGGCAGCGACCGGATCGTGCGGTTGAACCCGGCGGCGTCGAACACCGCCTGGAAGTCCTCGCGCAGCGTGGTGTACTCGGCGGCGCCGACGTTGAACGTCTGGTTGGCGCGGGCGGCGGGCAGGGTGCCCGCGAGCACGATCGCCTCGCACAGGTCCTCGACGTCGAGCAGCTGGTAGCGGTTGGCGCCGCGGCCGAGGATCGGGAAGTCCCGGCCCTCGCGCGCCCAGTCGTACATCAGCGCGAACACGCCGAGCCGCTCGGGGCCGACGAACGACTTCGGGCGCAGGATCGGCACCTCGCGGCCGGCGCGGCGCGCGGCGAGGCAGACCTCCTCGGCGGCGACCTTGGCGATCCCGTACGGCCCGACGCCGTGCATCGGGTCGTCCTCGACGAGCGGGTGGTGGTCGGGCACGCCGTAGACGGCGGTCGACGAGATGTGGACCACGCGGCGCGGCGCCGTGGCCTCGAGGACCACGCGCGTGCCGTCGACGTCGATCGTGTGGATCTCGCCAGGCGGGTACAGCGGCAGCGCGGCGGCGGCGTGGACGACCACGTCGCAGCCCGCCACCGCCTTCGCCACGTCGGCGCGCACGCGGATGTCGCCGCGCACCTCGGTGATCCGGGGCCGTTCGGGGTAATCGAACGGCTCCCGGTCGAGGGAGACCACCTCGTCGCCACGGGCGAGGAGGTGGCGGACGAGGTTGATGCCGAGGAACCCGGCACCGCCAGTCACGAGCCAGCGCATGGCGTGCCTTGTAGCACGCGCGCGGTCAGACGTAGACGGGACGGCTGGCGAGAACCTTCGCGAGCGTCGCGCCCATCTCGGCCGGCGTCCTGGCCACCGAGATGCTGGCGGCCTCGAGCGCGGCGATCTTGTCCTTCGCCGCGCCCTTGCCACCGGAGATGATCGCGCCGGCGTGACCCATGCGCTTGCCCGGGGGCGCCGTCTGGCCGCCGATGAACGCGGCGACCGGCTTGTCGATGTGGTCCTTGATGAACTGGGCGGCGCGCTCCTCGGAGTCGCCGCCGATCTCGCCGATCATGAAGATCGCCGAGGTGCCCGGGTCCTGCGCGAACCACGCGAGGGCGTCGATGAAGTCGGTGCCCTTGACGGGGTCACCACCGATGCCGATCGCCGTGGACTGGCCGAGGCCGAGGGCCGTCAGCTGATGCACGACCTCGTAGGTCAGCGTGCCCGAGCGCGACACCACGCCGACGCCGCCCGGCATGTGGATGTAGCCCGGCATGATGCCGACCTTGCACTGGCCGGGCGTGATCACGCCGGGGCAGTTCGGACCGACGAGGACGGCGCCCGGGTACTCGTTGTCGAGGACGTACTTGACGCGGACCATGTCGCGCGCCGGGATGCCCTCGGTGATGCAGATGATCACCTCGATGCCGGCCTCGGCCGCCTCGAGGATCGAGTCCGCGGCGAACGGGGGCGGCACGTAGATGACGCTGGTGTTCGCGCCGACCTTCTCGACCGCCTCGCGGGTGGTGTCGAACATCGGGACCTGCTCGAGGCCGGGGACCTTGAAGCCGCCCTTGCCCGGCGTGACGCCGGCGACGACCTTGGTGCCGTACTCGACCATCTGCTTGGCGTGGAAGGCGCCGGCGGAGCCGGACATGCCCTGGACCACGAGGCGCGTGTTGAAACCGACGAGGACGGACATCTAGCGCGACTCCTTGGCGGCCTGGACGACCTTCTGAGCGCCATCGGCCATGTCGGCCGCGGCGACGATGTTGAGCCCGCTCTCCGCGAGCATCTTCTTGCCGAGCTCCACGTTGGTGCCCTCGAGGCGGACGACGAGGGGGACCTTGAGGCCCACCTCCTTGACCGCCGTGATCACGCCCTGCGCGATCGTGTCGCACTTCATGATGCCGCCGAAGATGTTCACGAAGATCGCCTTCACGTCGGGCGAGCTGGTGATGATCTTGAACGCCGCGGTGACCTTCTCGGCCGTGGCGCCGCCGCCGACGTCGAGGAAGTTCGCGGGGGAACCGCCATAGAAGTTGATGATGTCCATGGTCGACATCGCGAGGCCCGCGCCGTTGACCATGCAGCCGATGTTGCCGTCGAGCGAGATGTAGGACAGGTCCCACTTCTTCGCCTCCTGCTCGCCTGCGTCCTCCTCGGAGGGATCGCGCAGCTCCTCGAGCTCGGGGTGGCGGAACATCGCGTTGTCGTCGAAGTTGATCTTCGCGTCGAGCGCCAGGACCTTGCCGTCCTTGGTCGTGATCAGCGGGTTGATCTCGAGCAGCGAGCAGTCGAGCTCGTCGTAGGCGCGGGTCAGCGAGCGCATGAACGTGGCGAGCTCGCCGGCGATCTTGCCGGTCATCCCGAGCGACGTCGCGAGCGAGCGGGACTGGTGGTCCTGCCAGCCGGTGGCCGGGTTGATCGCGACGCGGATGATCTTCTCGGGGTGGGCCTCGGCGACCTCCTCGATGTCCATGCCGCCCTCGCGCGAGGCCATGACGGTGACGCGGCCGGTGGCGCGGTCGAGCAGCATGCCGAGGTAGAACTCGTGCTCGATCGCGAGGCCCTGCTCGACGAGCAGGCGCTGGACCTTCTTGCCCTCGGGGCCGGTCTGCGGCGTGACGAGTTGCATCCCGAAGATCGCCTTGACGGCGGCCTCCGCGTCGGCGCGGGTCTTGGCGACCTTGACGCCGCCGCCCTTGCCGCGGCCGCCCGCGTGGATCTGCGCCTTGACGACGCAGATCTCGGTGCCGGCCTGCTCCTGTACCTTCGGGATGGCCGCGAGCGCCTCCTCGACGCTGGTCGCGGCGATACCGAAGGGTACTGGGACGCCGTACTTCCTGAACAGCTGCTTGCCCTGGTACTCGTGGATCTTCACGGGCCGGGGTGTATCACGCCGGTCGACCAAAGGATCGACCGTGGCCGTCGACCGGGCCCCGGATCAGCCGCCGGCGGACGGGGCGGGCGTCTCGGTCTCGCGCGCCCGGGGCCACCACAGCGCCGCGGCCAGGGCGATGCCCGCCGGCAGGGCCATCATCGCCATCGCGACGGGCAGGTTGTCGAGGAGCAGGCCGACGGCGGAGGGCGACCACAGGTCGCCGAACAGGTGGATCGCGAAGATCGCGACCGCCATCGCGCTCGCGCGCAGGTAGGGCGGCGCGGTGCGCAGCAGGATCGCGTTGATCGGCGCGGTCGACAGGAACAGGCCGATCTCCGCGAGCCCGGCGAGGACGAAGAACATCCACGCGGACGGCGCGAGCACCGCGGCGGCGACCAGCGGGAACCCGAACGCCACGCCGAGCGCGCACACCTTGAGCTGGGCGTTGGCGGCGCGCAGATTCGCGGGGTGCTCGTGGTCGGCGTCGGCCGGCACCGGGGGGAGCCCGCGCAGCGCCCGGTCCGCCATCCGCCCGCCGACCAGCGTGCCGATCGCCCCGGCCACCACGGTGACCGCGCCGAACCAGAAGTTGGCGCTCTGCAGCACCTGGCTCGCGGCGTCCGGCGAGGTCGGGTCCTTCGCGAGATCGGCGAAGAACCGCTGCGACAGGTACGTCGGGGCCCAGAACGAGAACGCGCCGAGCACCGCGGTGTGGGCGCAGTAGCCGAGCACCGCGCGTCGGTACAGGGTGATCCGCGCGAGGCGGACGATGATGCCGCCGAGCCTGTCGCGCGCGCTGGCGAGGTGGGCGCGCACCGGCTCGTCGATGCCGAGGCACAGCAGCGCGAGCAGCATGCCGGGCCCGCCGCCGAGGTAGAACGCCTCGCGCCAGCCCCACGCCTTCTGGATCTCGCCGCCGAACAGGTAGCCGAGCGCGGACCCGACGGGCGTGGCGAGGAAGAAGATCGCGAGCAGCTTGCCCTTCTTGTCCGGTGGGGCGATGTCGTCGATGATCGTCGGCGCGAGCGTGGCGTAGCTGGCCTCGCCGATGCCGACGAACACGCGCGCCACGAGCAGGGACCACAGGCTGGTCGACATGCCCGTCGCGAAGGTCGCGCAGCTCCACGTGAACACGCCGACCGCGATCAGGTACTTCCGCGGCAGCCGGTCGCCGAGCATGCCGAAGATCGGCGACGTGACGAAGTAGCCGAGCAGGAACACCGTCGCGAGCAGCCCACCCTCGAAGTTCGACAGCCCGAGCTCGGCCTGGATCCGGGGCAGCACCGCCGCGACGATGTAGCGGTCGAGGTAGTTGAGGAAGTTGAGGCCGGTGAGGAGGGCGACGATCGCGTTGCGGTTCCGGATCATGGCTTGTCGTACGGGTTCGTCTTGGGCTGGAGCGGGCCGGTGGGGCCGGTCGGCGTCGTGGACGCGGCATTCGGGCGCGTGGGAGGCATCGGTGTCGGAGGCGCCGGCGTGGGAGGCGCCGGCGTGGGCGTGGGCGTCGGCGTCGGCGTCGTGGCCGTGGGGATGCCCGTGGTCGTGGCCGCGCCGGTGGCCTCCGGCGCGCCGTTGCGGGGCTTCGCCGTGGCATGTGGTCCGCGGCGGTTCGTGGCGCCGGGGGCCCGGGCGGCAGCCTCGAGCACCATGTCGACGGTGGCCTTCTGGGTGGCGCTGACCTCGGCGTCGCGCTCGCTGGTGACATGGCCCGCGAGCTCGAGCCGCAGCCGGTGGGCGCCGACCGGCAGCTCGATCTCGATCTGCGCGCGCCCGCGCTCCTCCCCGTCGACGAACACCGTCGCGCCGGACGGCCGTGAGTTCACGATGAGCGTCCCCGTCGCGGTGACCGCCGGCGTGGAGGTTTCGGCAGGTACGGCCGCCGGGCGCACGGGCGCGGCGGATGGTGCCGCGGGCGCGGCCGCCGGCGCCTCGGGCGCGGGGGCGGGCAGGCGGGCGGCGGTGACCGGCGGTCGGACCGGGGCGGCGCGACAGCGTGTACACCCCGCCCGCGACCGCGCCTCCGACCAGCACCCCGACCACCGCGAGCGTCAACGACGAGCGCCACGCGCGGTTTCGCTTGTTGGTGAGGGCCGGCGAGGACACGTGGCGCCTGCCGCTGGCGATGGTGCCCGCGAGCTCCTCGGCCGAGGCGGACAGCGACGTGGGCAGCGGCAGCGCGGCGGCGAACGCATCGGCGCTGTCCCACCGCCGCAGCGGATCCTTCTCGAGCGCGCGGTGCGCGGCGGACACGAGGCGCGTGGGCAGCTCCGGGCGGCGCTCGTTCAGCAGCGGCGGATCCGTTGTCAGCAGCTTCGACACCAGCATCGCGTACGTCGAGGCCTCGAACGGCGGTCGCCCGAGCAGCATCTCGTAGAGGATGGCGCCGCACGCGTAGAGGTCGGCCCGGTGATCGACGTCGTTGCCCATCGCCTGCTCGGGCGCCATGTAGAGCGGCGTCCCGATCACGACGCCGGTGGTCGTCAGCTTGGCGGCGCCGTGCAGCTCGGGATCGAGGAACTTCGAGATCCCGAAGTCGAGGAGCTTCACGAAGTCGGTCTCGTCTCCCCGGGTGATCAGGAAGATGTTGTCGGGCTTGAGGTCGCGGTGGACGATGCCCTTGGCGTGGGCGGCGCCCACCGCGCGCAGCACCTGGCGGATGATGTTCGTGGCGCGCGGTGCCGGCATCGCGGCCGCGCCCTCGATCACCTTCGTGAGGGGCGAGCCCTCGAGCAGCTCCATGATCACGTACGCGCGGCCGTCGGGCGCCGTGCCGATGTCGATGACCTGGATGATGTGCTCGTTGCCGATCTTGCTCGCCGCGAGCGCCTCGCGCGTGAACCGCGTGGCCGCGTCGTGATCGCCCGTGTACTTGTCGAGCATCACCTTGACGGCGACGCGGTGCCCGAGCGCCGTGTGCTCGGCCTCGTAGACCTCGCCCATCCCGCCGCGCCCGATCAGGCCCCGGACGCGATACTTGCCGTGATCGAGCTCCATGCCGACCAGCGAGCGCTCTCCCGGGGCGGGCAACACGACCCCTCGATGGTAGTCGATCCGGGGCCGCGCCGCCGCGACAGTCAGCTGCCGTCAGCTGCCGTCAGCTGCCGTCAGCGCGACGGCGTGGCCGCGACATCGACCACGGCCGCGGCGTAGGCCACGGCGGCCGCCTCGCACGCGTCGAGCGAGCCTGTGAGCCAGGCGCACGCAAAGTTGGTCTCGGTCGGTGGCGGCTGGATCTTGACCGCGCGCACGTCGGCGGCCTTGAGCGCGGCGTCGAGCCCGATCGTGGCCTCGAGCGGCGGGGCGACCAGGTAGGCCATCGACGCGCCGACCGGCAGGCCGGCCTCCTTCGACAGGTACTCGCCGAGGGAGGCGATCACGTGGGGGAACACCGTGATCGTGCGCTTGCCGTCCGCGTCGTAGAAGCACGCGTCGTGGGCGAGGCAGCGGAGCACGGCGGTCAGGCCCTGCTCGACGCCCTCGGGATCACTCGCCGCGATCACGCCGAGGACCTCGCCGGACAGCCGGCCGCTCGCGTGGGCCGCGCCCGCGTAGAAGCTGCGCGCGAAGATCACCTCGATCGGCGCGTGCTTGGTGGCCTCGTCGAGCGCGACGTACAGCGCATCGTCCTGGTCGCACGTGATGAGCCCGAGCGAGGTGTGGCGGTCCGGATCCCCGCCGTAGCCGCGGATCAGGGCCGGGTCGGCGGCCGGGAGGCGGCGCACGGACAGCACCGTCGGCACGATCCGCTCGAGGATCACGTGGTCACCAGCTTCTGCCGGACCTGCGGCGCCCGGTGCGCGCGATCGGCGACCCCGGCGAGCCGGGACAGGTCGAGGGCGACGCCGCTGGTGCGCTGCTCGAGCATGGCGGCGGCGAGGGAGGCCAGCCGGTGGGCGGCCTCGGGCGGCGTGATGCCGCGCGCGTGGATGTTGCTGATCATGTTGCGCTCGCCGTCGGTGTTGCCGACCCTGGGACCGTACACCACGTACGCCGAGAGCCCGTCGCCGGTGCCGAGGCCCGGGCGCTCGCCGAGCAGGATCATCGCGACCTTGGCGCCGGTCTCGGCGCCGATCTCGTCCTGCAGCCAGACCCGCGCGAACCGCGCCGCGATCGGCGTGCCCACGGTCATGCCGCGCGCGCTGCACGCCGCGGCGGTCGCCTCGTACAGCGCCTTGCCGGTCTGCACGCACGCCACCGCGGACAGCCCATCCGCGACGATGATCTGGACGTCGACGCCGCGCTGGCAGCGGGCGCGCACCGCAGCGAGGGAGGCCTCGTCGAGCCGGCGGCCGAGGTCGGGGCGGAGCAGGAACTCGCGGTGCGCGGTCACCCGCGATCGGACCCCGAGGAACCCATGCTGCTCCGCCCAGCCCGCGGGCAGCTCCGCATCGACGGCGGCGTGGGCGACCGCGAGCTCGGCCTGGAACTGGAGCACCACGTCGGTGGCGTAGCGCGTGCCCACGTGGCCGATCCCGAGCAGGGCCGTGGTGTGGCGGGCGGCCTCGGCGGCGAATCCGCTGGGCTCGGGGCGCGGCGAATAGACGCGGACCGGGGGGGCCGGGATCGGCGGGATCGGGGCCGGGGGCGCGGAGCGGGGCGCGCCCGCCCAGCTCGTCGCGGAGCGCATCCATCAGCTGGCGGGTCCGGCTCACGCCTCGTCACGTCACCACGGTCCCCGGCGCCGGTGCAACGCCCGGGGGCGGCCAATCGGCATCGCACGGGGCCGCCGGACCGGCTACACTGGAGTCCATGCGGTCTCTCTGGATCCCGGCGCTGCTGCTCGCTGGCTGCACGGCCGAGCTCCCGCACGAGGACCCGGCCACGGTCGCGCGCCGCAGCGCGTGCACCTCGCTCGAGGGGCGCTCGTTCATCTCGGTCGAGCAGGCCGAGTGCGGCATCACGCCGGACGGAGTCGCGCTGTGCAACTGGCAGGTCTCGTTTCTGCCCAACGACGCGGACAGCTCCCGGTTCGAGTGGGGGCACTCGGATGTCGGCGAGAGCGGCATCGTGACCTGCGACGCCGACTCGGTGCGGTCCGACGAGCCGACCCTGTACGAGGGCCACTTCACGCCCCAGCTCGACCTGCTGTGGGACGACGTCGCGTACCAGCCCGCGCGCTGAGTCAGCGCAGCGCGCCCACGTCGCCGAACGCCGGGCCGGGGCCATCTCCGCGCCAGATCCCGCGCGCGTCGAGCCACGCATCGAACTCGGGGGTGGCGCGCTTGTGCAGCAGCCGCCGCAGCGTCGGGATGTCGTGGAAGCTGGTCGACTGGTAGTTGAGCATGATGTCGTCGCCGACCGGCAGCGCCATCAGGAAGTTGCAGCCCGCCGCGCCGAGCAGGACCTGGAGGCTCTCGAGCTCGTCCTGGGTCATGCTCGCGTGATAGGTGAAGCACGCGTCGCAGCCCATCGGCAGGCCGAGCAGCTTGCCCATGAAGTGGTCCTCGAGGGCCGCGCGCGTGATCTGCGGCCCGTCCTCGAGGTACTCGGGGCCGATGAAGCCGACCACCGTGTTGACGAGGAACGGCTTGTAACGGCGCGCGACCCCGTACGCACGCGCCTCGATCGTGACCTGATCGGCGCCGTGGTGCGCCGCACTCGACAGCGCGGAGCCCTGGCCGGTCTCGAAGTACATCCGGTTCGGCCCCTTCGTGGAGCCGCGCTGGTTCATCAGGTCGTGCGCCTCGTCGAGCAGCGACAGGCTGATGCCGAACGCCTTGTTCGCGGCCTCGGTGCCGGCGACCGACTGGAACATCAGGTCCATCGGGCAGCGCAGCTTGTCGAGCGCCTTCATCTGCACGGTGATGTGCGACAGCACGCAGTGCTGGGTCGGGCAGCCGGTGCGGACCAGCACGTCGTCGATCGCGCGCAAGATCTCGGCGGTCGACTCCGGCGTGTCGGTCGCCGGGTTGATGCCGATCACCGCGTCGCCGCAGCCGTACGACAGGCCCTCGCGCATCGAGGCGAGGATGCCGAGGACGTCGTCGGTGGGGTGGTTGGGCTGGCACCGCGAGGACAGGCGGCCGGGGAGGCCGAGCGTCGAGTTTGCGCGGACCACGACCTCGCACTTGGCGCCGACCGTCATCAGGTCGAAGTTCGACATCAGCTTGGCGGTGGCCGCCGCCATCTCGGGCGTCAGCCCCGCCGCGACCGAGCGGATCGTGCCGCCCGTGGTGCGCACGTCGAGCAACCACTCGCGGAACTGCCCGACGGTGAGGTGGGCGATCGCGCGGAACGCCTGGTCGTCGAGCTCGTCCTCGACGGCGCGGGTCAGCTCGTCCAGCTCGTACGGCACGACCGGGTGCTCGCGTAGCTCGCGCATCGACAGGTTCGCGAGCACCGCGCGCGCGGCCACCCGCTCGACCGCGTCCTTCGCCGAGATCCCGGCGAGGTCGTCGCCGCTCTTGGGCGCGTTCGCCTTGGCGAGCACCTCCGTCACGGAGGCGAACCGGTAGCTGATGCCCCGGATCGTCGATGCGAGTTGCACGGGGGCATCGTACACCGCCGACGCCGGTCCGGGCGTGGGCGGGCAGGCTGCCCGTGCGCCGCGGCCCGCATGCAGAGGACCGCCGCGGGGCCTCGCGTGATCCCCGGGGATCCGGCGGCGGCCGCGCGGCGGTGGGAGGCTACGGACCCCGCGCTGCGCATGGGTTCGCCGACGACACCATGGTCCAGTTCGTCGGCCTCGGCCTGACCGACACCGCGGGCGCCGGGGACAACTCGACCCTGCGCGTGGCACAGGCGCCCGTGCTCGACGCCGACTGCTCGGGGGGGGACGGCTCGTGCTTCGGCGCCTCGGGCCGGCCGGTCTACCTCGACGCTCCGCGTGCCGCTGTTGCGGCGCCGCCGGCGCTGAGCGCGTGTCGCGCGTGTCCGGGGGTGTCCGGGCGTCGGACGACGAGACCGGGCGCCGGTCGTGAACCGGCCACGTGCGTCCCCAAGGTCGCGAGATCGCGTGCCTCGAGGGTGGTCTCGGGGTTGCTCGGAGCCGCTGCATGCTGCGCACCCTCATCACCACCTCGCTGTCCGTCTCCCTCCTCACCGCCGCCGCCACGGGCGCCCTCGCCGGGCCCGCGCTCGGCCCGCCGCCTGTCGTCGGGGGCGAGCGCGTCCCGCCCGGCGAACTGCCCGAGGTCGTCGCGGTCCTCGGCGAATTCGGCGCCTGCACCGGCACGCTGATCGCGCCCGACGTGGTGCTGACCGCCGGCCACTGCATCGACATCGAGCCGCGCGAGGTGATCACCCACACCGACGACTACGGCGAGCGCCGCGGTGACCGGATCCGCGTCAAGTGGGCGCAGGCCTACCCGCGGTGGGAGGACCGGTTCGACGTCGGCGTGCTGATGCTCGATCACGTGGCGCGCCCGGCGCCCCGCGCGATCGCGAGCGCGTGCCACGCGAACAGCGCGCTCGCGGCCGGGACGCCGCTGCGGGTCGTCGGGTTCGGCCTGACCACGCCGGACGCGCACGACACCAACACCGCCAAGCACCAGGCCACCATCCCCGTGCTCGATCCGTTCTGCGAGACCGCGCCCGGCTGCGGTGCCGGGGCGGCGCCCCGGGGCGAGTTCGCCGCCGGCGGGCGCGGGACGGACAGCTGCTTTGGCGACTCGGGCGGGCCCGCCCTGCTCGACACCCCGGATGGCCCGGTCGTCGTCGGCGTGGTGTCGCGCGGGCTCGCGGTGCCGGGGGCGCCATGCTCGAGCGGCGGCATCTACGTGCGGGCGGACAAGGTCGTGGCGTGGGTCGAGCGCGTGACCGGCCGGAACATCGCCCGCACGACCTGCGCCGGGCGCGCCGACGCGCCGGGCCCCGATGCGGACGGCGAGGCGGGGGGCTGCTCGGCCGGCGGCGCGGCCGGCCTGGCCGCCGGATTCGTGCTGATCGGCGTCCGTCGCCGCCGCCGCCCGCAGATCACGCCGAAGGGGGCGTGATACACCTCCCGGCACATGGCGAAGATCAAGGTCAAGAATCCCGTCGTCGAGATGGATGGCGACGAGATGACCCGCATCATCTGGCACTTCATCAAGGAGAAGCTGATTCTCCCGTACCTCGAGATCGATCTGAAGTACTTCGATCTCGGGATCGAGGAGCGCGACCGGACGCGCGATCAGGTCACGATCGACTCGGCGAACGCCACCAAGCAGTACGGCGTCGCGGTCAAGTGCGCCACGATCACGCCGGACGAGCAGCGCGTGAAGGAGTTCAACCTGACCGAGATGTGGAAGTCCCCCAACGGGACCATCCGCAACATCGTCGGGGGGACGATCTTTCGCGAGCCGATCATCTGCAAGAACGTGCCGCGGCTGATCCCGGGCTGGACGCGCCCGATCGTCGTCGGTCGCCACGCGTTCGGCGATCAGTACCGCGCCACGGACTTCCTGGTCCCCGGCCCCGGTACGCTGACGATGACGTTCACCCCGAAGGACGGCGGCACGCCGGTCGAGTACAAGGTGTTCGACTTCCAGGAGAGCGGCGTCGCGATGGGCATGTACAACCTCGACGAGTCGATCATCGGCTTCGCGCGGTCGTGCCTGATCTACGGACTCAACCGCGGCTGGCCGGTCTACCTGTCGACGAAGAACACGATCCTCAAGAAGTACGACGGCCGGTTCAAGGACCTGTTCCAGAAGGTGTTCGACGAGGAGTTCGCCGACAAGTTCAAGGCGGCCGGCATCGTCTACGAGCACCGCCTGATCGACGACATGGTCGCGTCCGCGCTCAAGTGGGACGGCGGGTTCGTGTGGGCCTGCAAGAACTACGACGGCGACGTCCAGTCGGACTCGATCGCGCAGGGCTTCGGCTCGCTCGGCCTGATGACGTCCGTGTTGCTGACGCCGGACGGCAAGACCGTCGAGTCCGAGGCCGCTCACGGCACGGTGACCCGCCACTTCCGCGAGCACCAGAAGGGCAAGCCGACGTCGACCAACCCGATCGCGTCGATCTTCGCCTGGACCCAGGGCCTCAAGTACCGCGGCCAGTTCGACGAGACCCCCGACGTCGTCAAGTTCGCCGAGACCCTCGAGGAGGTGTGCGTCGAGACCGTCGAGAGCGGCAAGATGACCAAGGACCTCGCGATCCTGATCTCCAAGGCGCAGGCGTGGCTGACCACCGAGCAGTTCCTCGACGCCCTCGACGCCGGCCTCAAGGCCAAGATGGCGACCTGGTGATCCGCTGGTCGTGACGGGCCCGCGGGGCCCGCCGCGCCGCTCGGCCCGACATCGGACCGCCCCCGCAACGAACCCGAAATGACCGAGGGCGCTGCCGCGATGCAGCGCCCTCGGTCGTTCCGGAATCCCCCGGCCAGAGCCTCCGGCCAGGATGGGCAGCGTGACCGCCGCCCGTGCGCCGATCAGCCCAGGAAGCCGCGGGCGATGTTCATCAACTCGGTGTTCGCCGCGACGGACCTGGCGAACGCCTCCTTCTCGGAGGGCGACAGCTCGAACTCGTACACGGCGACGGCGCCCTGGGAGGTCAGCTTCACCGGGACACCGACGAACGCGCCGGTGACGCCGAACTCGCCATTGAGTTCGACCGAGCACGGCAGGACGCGGCCCTGGTTGCGGACGATCGCCTCGACCATCAGCGCGGTGCCGGCGCCGGGCGCGAGCCACGCGGAGGTGCCGATCAGGCCGGTCAGCGTCGCGCCGCCCTTCTTGGTGTTCTCGACGACCTCGGTCAGCTTCTCGGCCGACAGGAACCTGGTGGCCGGCACGTTGCCGATCATCGCGGTCGACACCACCGGGACCATGTCCTTGTCGGTGTGGGCGCCGAGGACGATCGCCTGGACGTCCTCGACGCTGACGCCGGCGGCGAGCGCGAGGTAGGTGCGGAACCGGGCGCTGTCGAGCACGCCAGCCGAGCCGATCACGCGCTCGCGGGGGAAGCCGGTCACCTGCTTGGCGACGAACACCATCGCGTCGAGCGGGTTCGACACCACGATCAGGATCGCGTCCGGCGCGTGGGTCTTCACGTCGTGGCAGATGCCCTTGACGATGCCGGCGTTGATGTTGATCAGCTCCTCGCGGGACTGACCGGGCTTGCGGGGGACGCCGGCCGTCATCACGACGACGTCCGCACCCGCCATCGCCTCGGCCTTGTCGCTCGCGACGAAGGAGGTGTTGTTGAAGCCCTCCCACGGGCCGCACTGCGTCAGGTCGAGCGCCCGGCCCTCGGCGGGACCGGCCTTGAGGTCGATGAGGACGAGGTCGCCGAGCTCCTTGACGGCGGCCCACTGGGCGACGGCCGCGCCGACGTTTCCGCCGGCGCCAACGATTGCGATCTTCGGACGCTTGATCATGGTCGCGGCGTCATACCCCAGCTCGAGCGGTGGCGGAAGGGACGGCCGGCGCCGGGATCCAGGCGCCGGATGCCCGCCGCGGTGCGGGAGTCGGGGCGGCCCAATGGTGCGCGCCCGCGCGCAGCCCGCGCCTGTCAGGGCGCGACGAAGATGGGGTTGGTCACGCCGAACGGGACGCGGCCGGGGTGGACCGGCGCCAGCGCGCTGTCCCCGTACGCGGCGATCACGACGAACCCACCGGTCGCCCGGACCTGGACCGGGATCGAGCCTTGCCACCGGATCGCGGGGTTGCCGGCGTCGGCATCACCCGGGAGCACCGGGATGGTGTCCACCGTCACCCCGTCGACCACGACGTCGATCGCGTCGACGTCGACCCAGCTCGCGGCCTGGACCGTGACCGTCAGCGCCTGCGGCGATCCCGCCCCGGTCACGGTGTCGCCAGGCTGGGCGGTGCCGAGCCGGGCATCGACGTAGATGCCGCCCGACACGGTCGCGTGGCCCGCGGCGAGCTGGTCGCGCACGCCACGCGCCGTCAGCTGGCGCGGATCGTCGGTGCCGACGGTGATGCAGGTGCGGGGGTAGCCCACCGGCGAGCCGGCCAGGCTGTGGCTGTCGGACGAGCCCACCGCGAACATCTTGCGCCCGGCGCGCAGCAGGCCGAACCAGTCGGCCACGGTGCCGTCGCGGTTCGCCAGCCACCCCGAGTCGTTGAACACCTCGACCAGCGTGAACGCGGTGTCCCAGTCCGCCAGCAGGTCGGCGGTGCCGGTCGCCGGGTCGTAGCCGACGTAGCCGAAGTAATTCGTCGAGCCGCGCGGGTGGTTGATGATGACCACCGGCGCCTCGGGACGCGCCCGCACCTGGTCGAACACCGCGACCGGCGACAGCGTCGTGAACGGCGTCTCGGGTGCCTCGGCCGTCGGGAACGTCTGCCACGGCGGCGCGCCCGCGTTGACCCGGGTGGCATCCGGGACGAGCGGGAACACGCCCATGTGGCCCCACACCTCGAACGAGGTCAGCTCGATCGAGCCGAACCCGGCGGCGAACGCCTGCCCGCCGAGGTCGGCGATCTCGGTGGCGAAGTCGGCGACGAACTCGTGGTCCGAGCGCACCGGCAGCTCGAGCCCGTCGGCGATCGCGGACGCGACCTTGACGTGGGCGTCGTCCCCCGAGTCGTTCGAGCGCGAGGTGTGGATGTGGAAGTCCGCGCACTGCACGCCGGTGGTGTCGACCACGTGATCGAGGGTGAGCGCGGCCTCGGTGGTCGCGCCCGCGGTCACCGTCACGGTCTGCCGGGCGAGCTCGTACTCGTAGCCGCGCGACGCGATCACCTCCCACGTGCCGGGCGGCACCGGCAGCGTCGCGTCCCCGTCGAGTTCGTAGGCGACGTGGAGCCGGCCGCCGGTGATCGGCGCCTCGCCGTAGTTCGCGGGCGCCTCGGGCAGTGGGGTGCCCGCGGCCGGGAGGAGCTGGATCCGCGCCGGGCTGGCTCCCGCGTCGTCGGTCACCACCACGTGCACGCTGCCGGTCGCCGGCAGGTCGATGCCCACCGGCCCGGCGTCGGTGCCGACGCTGGTGGTGCCGAGCCCGTCGCCCCGGCGATAGACGTCGAGGGTGACGTCGGCCTCCACGGGGACGTGGACGGTGAACGCGCCGGTCGCGTCGGTGCGCGCGCGCGAGAAGTACGTCGTTCCCGCGTGCGCGTGGACGTGGGCGTCGGGGAGGGCCACGCCAGCGCGCGTGACCGTCCCGCGGATCGCCCGCAGCGGGCGGCCCGTCACGCTCTCGGCCGCGACGACCGTGCCATCGAGGCTCGCGCCGATCGCGATCCGTGCGTGGAGTCGCTCGGTGTCCCCGCACGCGGCGAGCGTGAACCCCGGCGTGAACGCACCGAGGAATCCTGCCGCCGAGATCGGCGAGCCGAGCGTGCCGTCGCCGGGCAGGTACGCCCAGCTCGTGGCCGCGTCGTCGACGAGGACGATGTACGGCGCCTGCGCGAGCGCGTCGTCGAAGCCGCGTCCCGGCTGGAACGCCGGCGTGCGCTTCGTGTACATCAGCGCGTGCAGCGTCGACGGTGACGCGGTCATCGTCGCGCGTGGCGAGCGGTACCGCATGCGGACGTCGATGTGGTCGGCGCCGGGCGCGAGCTCGTAGTCGATCGCGGCCTCGATGTCGGTCCAGGCATCGTTGTAGACCACCGCGATCAGCGACTCGAAGAACGGGAGCGGGTGCAGCCGGCCGCGCGCGCGCACGATCGCGGGGCCGCCGTCCGAGCCGTCCGCGATCACCGAGACGCTGTCGGTGACCACCGTCGAGCGGCCGGTCAGCAGGAACACCTCGCCGAAGTTCGCGGGCTCGATCATTCGCCCGCTGGCGATCCGCGCGAGCCCGACCGGCCGGCCACCCCACGGATCGTAGAGGTCGCTCGCGCCGACGTCTTCGATCACCAGCGCGACGCGATCGTTGGCGAGCACGAAGTCGCCGGCCTTCCACGTGATCAGCCCCGACGGCACCGTGGGCAGATCGGCGACGGTCAGCCGGCCGGCGCGCGCCTCGGCGGGTGTCGCCCCGAGCGGCGCTGGGTGGCCGTCCGGATCCCCGGCGGCGAACGGCTCGATCGCGCAGGCAGGCGCGGCGTCATCCCCGCAGGCGGCCGCCAGCCCGAGCAGCACGACGAGCCCGAGGTGCGCGATGAGCCCGAGGTGCGCGATGAGTGAGGCGGAGCGCGGCAGCCGGTGGCGGGGCATCCCCGCGATCGTACGCTACCTGCTGACGACGATCGACCATGTCGCATCGCGGCCGGGCAGCGTGCCGGTGCCGGTGCGGTCGGTCCGCTCGATCCGGAGGACCTCCCCGCGGGTGAGTTCGACGCGCGCGGCGCCCGGGCTGCGGGGCTTGCCGTCTCCTGGCCTCCACGCGAGCGGCAGGCCATCGGCGCGAACGGTGACGTCGTACGCGCCGGGGTCGCCGGTCCACCGCAGCAGGTCGACGTCATCGCGGACGTCGAGGTAGCCACGCAGCTCGGTCCCGAGGGCGAGCGGGGTGGCGTCGACGTCCGAGCCATTGGGCTCCTGCTCGCCGCCGGGTGCGTCCTCGGTGACGGTCAGCGTGTACGGATCGGAGACGTTCTCCATTGGCCGCGCGGGTGGCCGCGCCAGGGGCTGGCCCAGCGTGAT
Organism: Kofleriaceae bacterium; assembly: GCA_964203225.1. Lineage (GTDB taxonomy): Bacteria > Myxococcota_A > Polyangia > Haliangiales > Haliangiaceae > JABFXX01. The sequence goes on along the minus strand of CAXNMK010000014.1, from coordinate 20,887 downwards.
CACCACGGGGCCGGTCACGGTGCGCCGGTGTGCGCTCTCGGCCTCAGCGACCCCGGCCTGATCCACCAGCTCCTCGCGGACCTCGTCGCGGATCGACACCTGGAGGTCGATGTTCGGCGGTGCGGTCACCCTCACCGTGATCACGCGCCGCGTGCTGGGCGGCCATGCGACGACGAACGCGTCGCGATCGCCCTCGGTGGGCGAGGTGCGCTGGCCGAGCAGTCCGGTGACGGGGGTCGCCGGTGCGATCCGGTTCGCGGTGGCGCGCTCCGCGTTGGGCTCGCGCTCGCGGGTCACGGGACCGGGCTTCCGCGTGGCGACGTACACCCCACCGCCGACGAGCCCGAGGGCGATCACCGCCGCGCCGGCGCCCACGATCACGCGCCGGCGGCGGAGCCCGAGCTCGTACGCGTCGATGTCCGAGCGGCGCAGCCGGAGGTCACTCTCGGCGACGCTCTCGGTGAGGCGCTGCCCCCCGGCGAGTGGGCGCGAGGCCACGCGGGGCCGACCGCCCGCGCCGGTCGTCTCGGTGACGGTCTCGGCGTAGACCTCCTCGATCGCCTCGGCGAGCTCCGCGGCGGTCTGCCAGCGATCCGCGGGCGCCCGCGCGAGGGCCTTGCGGCACAGGTGATCGACCGCCGGCGGGATGCCCATCCTGGGCGCGCGCATCGACGGTGCGTCGGGTTCGCCGGTGAGGTGCCGCGTCAGCACGCCGACGGCGGTGGTGCTCGTGTAGAGGTGCTCGCCGGTCAGCACCTCGAACATCAGGCACCCGAGCGCGTAGATGTCGGTGCGGGCGTCCACGGCGTCGCCGCGGATCTGCTCGGGCGCCATGACGTAGGGTGTTCCGACGATCGATTGCTTGTCGGTGGTGGCGGGGGGGGCACCGCGCGTCTCGAGCTTGGCGAGGCCGAAGTCGAGCACCTTGGCGTAGTCGCGGCCGCGTGTGGTGCGCGTGATCAGCACGTTCTCCGGCTTGAGATCGCGGTGCACGATGCCGAGCTCGTGCGCCTCGGTCAGCGCGCCGAGGATCTGGATCAACAGCGGCGCGGTGCGCGCCCAGGTCAGCGGACCGTCGCGCGAGATCACGCGTGCCAGATCGAGCCCGCGCACGAGCTCCATGACCAGATACAGGTTCCCCTGCGCATTGCCGAAGTCGAACACCTGCACCGCGTGCGGGTGGTTGAGCCGCGAGATCGCGGCGGCCTCGCGCTCGAACCGCTGGACGACCTCGGGGTCGTGCGCGAGATCGCGGTGCAGCACCTTCATCGCGGCGATCTTGCCCATCCGCACGTGCTCGACCCGGTAGACCACACCCATGCCGCCGCGCCCGATCAGGTCGATCACGCGGTAGCGCCCCTCGACGATCTTGCCGAGCCACGCCTGGTTGGAGTCCGTGATCCGGCGATCGAGGGACAGCTCGGCGTCGAGCGGCGGGGGCGCGAGCGGGACGGCGCTCGCGCCGGTCATGTCCGCGCCGCACTGCCGGCAGTAGCGGCTAGGGTCGTCGAACGCGGTCTGGCACCGCGGACAGACGAACCGCTCCGCGGGGATCGACGCCATCGCCCTCGAGGATAGCGCTCGTGTCCCGCCCGGGCCATCTTGACCTCACCGGATGGCGCGATGCATCGCCGATCGCGTCGTTGCCGCGCCTTGCGCTCCGACGAGGAGCGCGGCGGATCGGCGCCTCGCGCTCGGCGCGCCTCGCACCACCGGGTGAGATCACGATGACCCGGGCGGGACACTAGTCGGTGGTATCCGCGACGGGCTTCCAGGCCCACCCGCCGGCGTGGAGCACGAGCAGGCCGGCGCTCGGGGCGTGGGCCGGATCGTCGAGCCGGGGCACGGCGTCGGCGCTGCCGGGCGTCAAGGGCACGGCGTCCGCGTCGCGCCCACCGGTGCGCCCGCGAGAGGGGGCCACGCTGGTGGGGCCGTGGAGGGCGACGTCGATCTCGTGGCCAGCCCCCGCCGTCAGCTCTCGGTCGCCGCTCGGCTCCCCGGCGGTCACCGTGCGGGGCGCCTCGGTGGTGGCGGTGATCCGGAGCGCGGGTCGCGCCGTGAGGTCGACCAGCGCCTGGGTGACGTCGTCCGGGCGCAGCACGCAGCCATCGTCGTGGGTGGCCCCGGCGACCAGGCGGGACGGCTCGCGCGCGCCGGCGAGGGTGGCGATCGTGGCGCCCGGTAGCTCGATCCGCTGGATCAGGCGGCCATCGAGCACCTGCTGCCCACGCCCGCGCAGGGTGGTGACCGCGGCGGCGAGCGCGCCGGCCCCCTCGAGATCGCCGGGGAGCGCCACGACGAGGAACGGCGCGCCATCGGCGAGGGCGCCGAGCGTGGCCTCGATCTCGGCCTGCGTGGTGCCCATGCCGCCGAGCGTGAGCACCACGTCGGCGCGCGCGAGGCGGGTGCGCAGCCGGCCGATCGCGGCGACGGTCGCGGGTGCGGCGCCGGCGGCATCCGCGATCGCGCCGATCACGGCGTCGCCGGTGCCCTCGCGGCCGAGTGTGTGCCCGGTGATCGTCCAGGTGTGCTCGCCGATGGTCAGGGTCTCGCGCGCGTGCTCCGGTCCGTCGGGGGCGGCGCACCGCCACGGTGCGTGGACCTCGGCAGCGGCGGTCAGGGTGGCGGCGAGCGCGGGGCCGACCTGCGCGCCCGAGGGCACCACGGTCCCTGCGCCTCCGCCACACGCGGTGACCGCGGCGAGCGAGAGGCCACGCGCGAGCGGCGTCACGGCGAGCCCACCGCGGCCCCGGTCACGGCCGCGCCCATGCGCGAGCCTCGTCACGGCTCGCCCTCGACGCTGCCGCCGGCGTCCTTCCACAGCGCCACGACCTTCGGCGCGTGCTGGTACGAGCTCAGGCGGTGGTCGGGATCGCGCACGCGCACGCGCTTGAACCACTCGAGGGCGGGCCGGGTATCGCCCGCCGCCAGGTGCAGGGAGCCGAGCAGGATGCCGACCTCCACGGCCTGGTCGACCATGAGGTAGTCGATGTCGAGCTCGACCTCGGCGAGCGCAGCCCGGACGGCGGCGAACTCACCCGCGCGCATCGCCTGGCGCGCCACCGGGATCGCCTGGCTGGCGCGGCCCTGGGCGAGCTGCTGGCGCTCGCGCCGCCCGCGGGCCTCGGCGTCGAGCGCCGGCATCTTCGCCGCCTGGAGCCGGACGTTGACCACCGGGATGATCAGCGGCGTGCCCTTGTCGATCGCGTCACCGTCGAGAAAGTTGTAGGCGCGCAGCATCGCCCCGTTGCGGCTGTCGCCGAAGTACGCCGCCGCGATGCTCGCGATCGACTCGGTGGCCTGCGCGGTGTGTGTGACCGTGAACGGGATCGCCAGGGCGGTGCCGCTCGCGAGGCGAGCTCCGGGGCTCAGGCCGTTGAACTCGGCGAGGAACGGGCCTCGCCGCTGATCGCCGAGGAACGTGGTCGCGAGGGTCGTGAATGAGTCGCCGGGCGCGGTCGTGATCTGCCGGCTCACCGGGATCCGCAGCCGCTCGCCGGCCTTGAGCGGCCGCGCGTGGGTGATCTTGTTGGCGACCATGATGAAGATCGACTTGTTGCGGTCGCCGTAGAACTCGGCCGCGATCAGCGAGAGCGAGTCGCCCGTGCGGGCGCGGTAGGCGAGGGTGTCGCTACCAGGCTGGGTGTGGCCCACGCCGGTGTGGAGCAGCAGCACGGTCGCCAGCACGCCCGCACGCAGCGTGGTGGTCACGGCGGTCCTCCGGGCGAGGCCTTGCCGGGCGCGAGGTCGATCTTCTCCTTCACGAAGTCGACGCTGATGGTCGGCGCGGCGTCGGCGCTGCCGCCACGGATCTCGACAGTGCGTTCGACCGGCGCGTACCACGCGTGCTCGAACCGGACGACGTGCGGGCCGTCCGCGAGTTCGAACGCCGTGTCGATCGGCGTCTCGCCCACGGGCTTGCCGTCGATCGAAACCTTTGCCCACGGGAACGCGTGCACGTGGATGTAGCCGCGGCCCACCGTCTGCGTGACCACGACCTGGGTGTCGGGGGTGGCGCCGAGCGGGGCGACGTGGATGAGGCCGAGCATCAGCGCGAGCATGCCCAGCGTGATCGCGTGCGCCACCACCCCGGCTCGCACCGTGTGGCGCGCCTGCATGTTCGTGGGCGCGCTCGACCCCGCGGTGCCGAGGGCGGCCGGGTTGAGGTACTCCTCGGCCTCGAGGTCGGTGATCACGTTCTGGCCGCGCAGGAACAGCACGAGCCGCGCGTGGTGGTTCATCTCGACGTGGCGGGCGAGGAACCGCTCGAGCGCCATCACCATGTTCTGCGCGCTGCGCCAGCGATCGCGGGGCTGCTTCTCGAGGCACTTGTCGATGATGCGCTCGAGTTCGCGCGGCACCTCGGGGTTGAGCTTGCGCGCCGAGACGTGCTTCTCGAGGCGGATCTTGTGCATCGCGGACCGCTTCTCATCCTCGATGAACGGCTTGCGGCCCGTGACCATCTGGTAGAGCACGACGCCGAGCGAGAACAGGTCGCTGCGCGCATCGAGCTTGTCGCCGAGCACCTGCTCCGGGGACATGTACGCGGGCGTGCCGATGCCCGTGCCCGCCTCGGTGAGGTCCCCGCCGTAGCTGCCGTCGCGCGCGATGCCGAAGTCCATCACCTTGACGCCCCCCGAGCGCGACAGCATCACGTTGGCGGGCTTGATGTCGCGGTGGACGATGCTGCGGTAGTGGACGTAGTCGAGCGCGCGTGCGACCTGCATCGCGATGATCGCCGCGACGTCGTAGGGGAGGCGGCCGCACTTGTCGAGGAGGTCGTACAGGTCGATGCCCTGGACGAACTCCATCACGATGAACAGCGCGCCGCGCTCCCGGTGGAAGTCGTAGACGTGGATGATGTTCTCGTGCTGCAAGTTCGCGAGGCTCTTCGCCTCGCGCTCGAACCGCGTCACGACGTGCTCCTCCATGGCCGCGGACGACTTGAGCGCCTTGATCGCGACGGTTCGCCCGAGCGGGTCCTGTACCGCGCGATAGACCACCGCCATGCCGCCCGACGCGACCTCTTCGACGATGCGGCAGTTGCCGATCCGCTCGAGCATGGAGACATGATCGTAGCGGATGCGCGGCGCGATCGGCGCGGGTCCCATGCGCCAATCGCGGAGCACCCGTGGGGCGCTCGCGAGCCGGCGGGACAGCGTTCGGGTTCCGTCGCCGGGTACGGTCCGCTGGCCGGACGGCTGCGGGCGGATCGACGCGCGCGGCCCGTCCGCCAGGCGCGTGGGGGCCGCATGCCCGGCGGGCGGCGTGTGGAGCTGGCGCGGACGGGGGCCCAGCCACCTGCGGCCGTCCGCCTGGAGCCAGGCCGGCGGCGGTGTTCGCTGCCCCTCAGGTCCGGGCCGGCGGCCGGTAGGGCATCCGGCGCGTCCGACGCCTTCCTGGGGTCGATGCGGGCGTCCCTCAGGTACGGGGCGGCGGCCGGTGGGGCATCCGGCGGCCCGCCGAACACACGGGAAGGTAGGGCAGGGGGGACGCGCGCGCGCATGGACCGGCCGTTCAACAGCCTCGACGTGTGGAGAGTCGACGTCGGGGACGCGCGCGCGCATGGACCGGCCGATCGCCCCGCGTCCGCGGTCCTGACCAACCACCACACCGCCCGTTCGCGGGGGCGACATCCCTCGAACACGCGGGGGCTGAGCCGCGCGCTCAGAAACCGCTTGGATCACGGCACGTTGCAACCATGAATCGCAACGATCGACCTCGTCGGCCGCCCCGGGGGTGGTAACCCTTCCGTGCGGTCACGCGATCCGCCCCCGATCATTTTTCACGATCGCTTGCTGGGAATATCCAATTAAAACCAGACACTTGCGAACTCAGCCCGGAAAAGGACAGAAATCGTTTTGATCCGCGTTGACTCTGGAAACCT
>CAXNMK010000014.1:0-7500 GCA_964203225.1 Kofleriaceae bacterium | reverse complement strand
GCCCCGTGATCCAGAAGAACGCCAGCAGGGCGAGCGCGGTGAGCACGCCCCCGAGCGCCGCGTGGGGGCTGTCGGGAAGATCGACGATCGCGGCGTCGGCGATCGCGGCGCGGCGCGTCTCCGCATCCTCGTGGTCGGCGGCCGCGAGCTCGCGGCGCGCCGCGAGCGCCTCGGTCGAGGGCACGTACAGCTCGAGCGCCCCGTCCGCCCACCGCACCGCGGGGCGCAGGCCACGCGCGCTCAGCACGAGGGCCCAGGCCTCGGCGCGGCGCGCCTCGGGCGTCACCCGCAGGCGTACGGGGGCGCTCGGATCGACGGCGCTGCTCAGCTCCGCCGCGTCTCTCAGCGCCGGGGTGGCGCCCGCGTCATCGAGCGGTTCGCTGCTGGTACCCGACAGGCTCCGCACGCTCGGGGCGGCGCCCGCGTCATCGAGCGGTTCGCTGCTGGTAACCGACAGGCTCTGCACGCTCGGGGCGGCGCCCGCGTCATCGAGCGGTTCGCTGCTGGTAACCGACAGGCTCCGCACGCTCGGGGCGGCGCCCGCGTCATCGAGCGGTTCGCTGCTGAACACCGACAGGCCCCTCATGCGTGGGGCGCCCGCGTCCTCGAGCGACACGCTGGTGAACACCGGCAGGCCTCTCACCGTCGGGGCGGCGCCCGCGTCATCCAGCGTCATGCTGACGGCCAAGGTTGGAACGGCAGGGGCACCTGTCAAGGTGACCTGCCCGAACGGGGGCCTCGGCCCGGTGGATCGTGGAGGGCGCGTCCGGGTGCCCGCACGTCAGGGCGGTGGCTGCCGAGTGCCTCGCCTCGGACCCACGGGGGCTCCGTCTCCGCCTCACGCGGCGAGCCGCCGAGGGCCCCATCTCCCCCATCCCCCCCCATCCCCGGTCGAAGTTTCTCCGCAACCGCTCAGGCGACGCGGATGAGGTAGTAGTCCTTCTTGCCGCTGCGGAGGACGAGCATGGTCGCGGTGGCGAGGCTCGCGGTGGTGACCTTGTGCTCGACGTCGGTGACCTTGACGTTGTTGACGTACGCGCCGCCCTGCTCGACGAGGCGGCGGGCCTTGCCCTTGGAGTCGCACACGGTGCGGGCGAGCAGATCGACGAGGCCGAGGCCGGCCTCGAACTCGGCGCGCGGCAGCTCGACGGTGGGGATGGTGCCGGCGAGCATGCGCAGGACGTCCTCGCCGATGCCGTCGAGCGAGCCGCCGAACATGACCTGGCTGGCGGCCTCGATCATCGGGATCGCGTCGGCGCCGTGGATCCACGCGGTGAGGGCGCGGGCGAGCTCGCGCTGCCCGTGGCGCTTCGCGCGATCGCGATCGTGCTCGGCGAGGATCTCGTCGAGCTCGGCGACCGGGCGAAGCGAGAACAGCTTGAGGAGGCGCGGCACCTCGTCGTCGGGGCGGTTGAACCAGTACTGGTAGAACGCGTACGGCGTGGTGCGCTCGGGATCGAGCCAGATCCGCTCGCCGCTCGCGCTCTTGCCCATCTTGTGGCCGGTCGAGTCGAGCAGCAGCGGCGCGGTCAGGCCGTACAGCTGCGCGCCGCCCATCTTGCGGGACAGCTCGCAGCCGGCGGTGATGTTGCCGTACTGGTCGGAGCCGCCGACCTGGAGCCGGCAGCCGTGCGCCTTCGCGAGGTGCACGAAGTCCATCGCCTGCAGCAGCATGTACGAGAACTCGGTGTAGCTGATGCCGGTCTCGCCCTCGAGGCGGCTCTTCACCGAGTCCTTGGCCATCATGTAGTTGACGGTCAGGTACTTACCGTAGTCGCGCAGGAACTCGAGGAAGCCGACGCCGCGGGTCCAGTCGGCGTTGTTGGTGATGACCGCGCCGGTCTCGCCGTCGCTGAAGTCGAGCAGGCGCGACAGCTGGGCGTGGATGCCGGCGACGTTGGCCGCGAGCGTGGCGTCGTCGAGGAGGTTGCGCTCGTCGCTCTTGCCGGACGGGTCGCCCACCATGCCGGTGGCGCCGCCGACCACGATGATCGGGCGGTGGCCGGCGATCTGGAACCGCTTGAGGAGGATGGTCGGGACGAGGTTGCCGACGTGGAGGCTCGACGCGGTCGGATCGTAGCCCGCGTACACCGGGACGACCTGCGCGGTCAGGAGCTGGGCCAGGCCCGGCTCGTCGGAGACCTGGGCCACCAGGTGGCGCGCGCGGAGCTCCTCGATCAGCTGCGTTCCGTCGGGGCGAGGCATGCGGGGGGACCCTACCGCGGGCGGTCCGGCGCCGCTACCAGGTGTCAGGGTCGTCGCGCCGGCCGTGCGGGGGCACGACCACCGGCGTGACCACCCCGTCGATCAGGTCGATCACGGTGGGCGCGCGCTCGCACTCCCACGTCGTCACGTTGGCAAACGTCGTGGGGCCGTGGACCCACAGCCCGCCATCCTGGTGGATGTGGCCGAACAGGTGGAGGCGGGGCGCCACCTCGGCCACGCGGCGACGCAGGTCGGCGCAGCCCCCGCGCTCCTCCATGCCCGACGCGTCCCCGATCCCGGCGGGCGGGCCGTGCGTGATCAGCACGTCGACGCCGGCCGGGATCCGGCGCCACATCGAGGCGAGCGCCTCCCCGCGCGGCAGGTTGTAGAACCAGTCGTTGTAGGCCGGCTGCCACGGGCTGCCGTAGAACCTGACCCCGTCGAGGACGAGCGCCTCGTCCTCGAGGTAGTGCGCCGCGCCGAGCAGCGCGCACGCGGCGGCCCGGTCCTCCTGGAAGCAGCCATCGTGGTTCCCCGCGACCACGATCTTGTGGCGGTGGGGTAGCGCGGCGAGCCACGCAGCCGTGCCCGCGAGCTCCGCGAGCGTGCCGGCGCGGCACAGGTCGCCCGCGTGGACGAGCACGTCGCCATCGGGGACGACCAGCTCCTCGACGAACGTGTGGGTGTCCGCGACCGCGACGATCCGCACCCCTGCCAGGTTACCACGGTCGCCGCGGCGCCCCAAGCACGATCGCGAGGACGCTCAGCCCGCGCGGTAGGCGAACGGATCGGCCTCGCCCGCCATCTCGGCGACGAGGCGCGCGAGCAGGCGGCGGCAGTCCGCGAGGAGCGCAGGCTCGATGCGCTCGTCGTCGAGGGCGTCGACCAACCAGGTCGCGTCGAGGAGCCGGCCGAGCAGCAGCCAGTTGGCGGGGAGCTGGCCGCCGGCGGCGCGGTAGCCCCGCGCGAAGCTCTCGACGAACGCCGGATCGTACCGGTCGAGGTCGCGGAACAGCGAGCCGAGGTCCTGGAGCGGCGAGCTGGTGGTGGTGCCCTCCCAGTCGATCAGGCCGCTGACCTCCCACGCTCCGAGGGCGGTCTTGTGGACGATCACGTTGCGGTGCCCGAGGTCGCCATGAGCGAGGCAGACCGCGCCAAACGCGAGCTCGGGCTCGCGCGCGGTCAGGCCGCGGTAGATGGCGTCGGCCATGGCGGCGCCGATCCGCCCGCGGGCGCGGCCGTCCACCAGCTGGGTGTACGTGCGCTCGAGGATCGAGGTCAGCTCGTACGGCTCGGTGGCGTCGGTGCGCGCGAGCTCGGCGAGCAGGCGGCCGAGCTGGTCGGCGATCGACGCGAACCCGTCGGCGGGGCCGTGCGTGCGGAGCTGCTGGAGCGTGATGCCATCGACCCAGTGGTAGACGATCACCGGCAGCGCCGCGTCGGCGTGCACGACCGCGGGCACGGGCAGCGTCCCGTGGAGGAGCGTGAGGGTCGCCAGCTCGGCGTCGAACGCCTCGCGACCGCTGGCGTAGTGCTTGACCGCGTAGGCCGCGCCCGCGTCGGTCACGACCTTGTGCAGCGTGTTGGTCAGCCCGCCGCGTACTTGCTGGACGCTGCGGAGCGGGCGCCCCACGAGCTTCGCGAGCTCCGCGTGCGACACCTCGCGCAGCGGATGGATCCGGGCCTCGGTCACGGCAGCGCTCGCGGGACCCAGGTTCATAGGCACCGCAGCATATAGCAGCCCCGGGCCGAGCCAAGCCCGAAACGCGCGGGGCCGCGCCGGTTCTGTGGGCGCGCGCCGGGCGGGGAGGGCGCGGCCGCGGCGACGTGGAGATGGACGACCGACCACGCGCCGCCGTCGGCCCGATCGATGACGAGGAACACCCGCCCCGGGACCGTGGCCGCCCCGCGCGGCAGCCGGACGTCGGCCGTGACGCAGCCCGCCGTGCCGGCCGGGTTGGTCACCGCCTACAACGACACCCACGCGGCGGTGCCATCGGCGGCGTGCCCGACGCGGACGTCCCTGAGGGTGTGCGCGCCGAGCGTCGCGGTGCCAACCAGCACCCACGTGCTGTCCTTGACGGTCAGCGTGCCGGCCTGCGGCGACACACGGGCGCCGGTCATCGACAGCATCGCCCTGCGCGCGAGCTCGGCCCACCCGGCGAACTGCGCCTCGACCACGGCCACCACGTGAGCGTCCGGATGAGGGGGCGCCGGCTTGTTCGGCCGGGCGCTGGCGTGCGCGGTCAGCCCGAGGACCATCACCGCCGCGCCGAGCCCTGCGAGCCGCGAGCGAGAGCCAGGTCCGCTCGTCACCACGGCCAGCGATCGTACGCGACTCCGTGCACCAGGTGCGCGATGCCGTTCGCGGCGCTCAGCGGGCGTAGTCGGACGCGCGGGTCTCGCGGACCACCACGACCCGGACCTGGCCGGGGTAGGTGGCCTCGTTCTCGATCGACCGGGCGATCTCCTTGGACATCACGACCGCGCCGGCGTCGTCGATCTGGTCGTTCATGACCATGACGCGGATCTCGCGGCCGGCCTGCAGCGCGTACGCGCGCTCGACGCCCGCGAACCGCTTGCAGATCGCCTCGAGGTCGTCGAGGCGCTTGATGTACGACGCGAGCTGCTCGCGGCGCGCGCCCGGGCGCGAGGCCGACAGCGCGTTGGCGGCGTGCAGGATGTGGTCGAGCAGCGCGAGCGGCTGGGGGCCGTGCTCGTCGCCGTGGTGGGCCGCGATCGCCTGCGCGATCTTGGGCGACTCGCCGTGCTTGCGCACGAACGCGGCGCCGACCTCGGCGTGGGCGCCCTCCTGCTCGTGATCGAGCCCCTTGCCGATGTCGTGCAGCAGGCCCGCGCGGCGCGCGAGCTTGACGTTGGCGCCGAGCTCGGCCGCGATCAGGCCGGCGAGGTAGCCGACCTCGACCGAGTGCAGCAGCACGTTCTGCGCGTACGACTGGCGGAACTTGAGCTTGCCGAGCGCCTTGACCAGCTCGGGGTGGACGCGGTGCAGCCCGAGGTCGAACACGGCCTGCTCGCCGGCCTCCTTGCAGACCTTGTCGACCTCCTTCTCGGCCTTGCGCACCACCTCCTCGATCCGGGTCGGGTGGATGCGGCCATCGGCGACGAGCGCGCTGATCGCCAGGCGCGCGATCTCGCGGCGCACCGGGTTGAAGCACGAGATCGTGATCGCCTCGGCGGTGTCGTCGATGATGAGGTCGATGCCGGTGGCGGCCTCGAGCGCGCGCACGTTGCGGCCCTCGCGGCCGATCAGCCGGCCCTTGAGGTCATCGGACGGCAGCGGCACCACGGCGACCGTGCGCTCGTGGACGAACTCGCTGGCGTAGCGCTGGATCGCGGTGGCGACGATGGTCTTGGCGCGCGCGGTGGCCTCCTTGTGGGCCTCGTCCTCGATCCGCTTGATCTCGACGGCGGCCTGCGCGTACGCGGACGCCTTGACCTCGTCCTCGAGCTTCTTGCGGGCCTGCTCCTCGGACAGGGCGGCGATCTGCTCGAGCTTGTGCTTGGCCTCGACCTGCGCGGCCTCGGCCTTCTCGACGGCGGCGTCGGCCTGCTTGATCTTGCCGTCGACCGTCTTCTCCTTCTTCTCGAGGTCGCCGGCGCGGCGATCCGCGTCGCGCCGGGTCTTCTCGACCTCGCGCTCCTTGGCGGTCAGCGTCTCCTCGCGCTTCGCCAGCTCGGTGCGGCGCGTGCGGAGCTCCTCGTCGAGGTCGGCGCGATGCTTGCGCGCCGCCTCCTTGCCATCGACCTCGGCGGCCTGCTTGATCGCCTCGATCTCGGCCTGCGCCGCGGCGCGGATCGTGGTGGCCTCTTCCTCGGCCGAGCGCTGCGCTGCCGAGCTGTCGCCCTTCGCGCGCCCGAGGCGCGTGCCGACCACCACGCCGGCCACGAGGCCCAGCGCGACGCCGACGAGGATGAAAATCGCGTCCATGTGATTCGACTCAGCTGACCACGTGGGTCGCTGCCTCGGTGATGATGTAGTGCAGGGCGATGTCGTGCGCCTCCGCGGGGATGCGCTCGACGAGCTGACAATCGAAGGCGACGCCGATCCGCAGCGCCCCCGGGACCTGCGCCAGGGTGGCGTCGTAGTAGCCGCGGCCCCAGCCGAGCCGGCCGCCCGCGCGGTCGAACGCGAGGCCCGGCACCACGAACGCGGCGATCGCCTCGAGGGCGACCGGCGGCGCATCGGGCCGCGGCTCGCGCAGCCCGAACGGCGGGACCACCGCGAGCGCCTCCTCGGTGACGGCATGAAACGCGAGCGTGCGGCTACCGGCCTGGACCCGCGGATACGCGACCGCGAGCCCGTGCCGGGCGACGGCGGCGGCCAGCGGTGCGGTGTCGACCTCGGTGCCCTTGCCGGCGTACAGCCCGATCGTGGCCCCGGCAGCGCACCGGGCGGTCAGCAGCACCTCGACCGCGGCGGCGATCCGGGCGCTGGCCTGGGCGCGTGCCCCCGCCGTCATCGCGTCGCGCATCGCGAGCCGGAGCTCCCGGGTCGTGCGCTTGCCACGCGGGGCAGAAGGGGGCGGGACGGTCACGGCGAGCACGGGGTACGCGCCGGCATCATATCCCCCAAGAAGGCTCGATCAAGCCCGCAAGCCATCGGATCCCAAGGAAAACCGCGCTACTGCGCGGACTGGTGCTCGCGCAGGATCAGGTCCGCCAGGGCCCGCCGGACGGTCCCGGGATCGACGAACCGGAACGCCAGGCCCTCGCGTCGGCCGTGCTCCACCCGGACCACGCGGGCATCGAGCCGCAGGGGCGCCCCCTGACCGGGGACCTCGAGCGTCAGTTCGGCCGCGGCCCCGGCGACGATCCGGTCGGGGGACGACAGGAACATGCCGCCGCGCGACAGGTCCTCCACGAGCCCATGGATCACGATGCCCTCGGACCGGCAGCGCGCCTTGACCCGGACGGGGACCCGAACTGCTTCCCGGTGGTCCATGTGATGGTTGCTACGGTACCGACCGACCTTCACCGAGGCAAATCTATGGCCGAACCCGACGTCAGGAGCGGCGTGAGGTCGCACGGCGGCGCCTGTGACTTGCGTTTCGCCCCCGCATCCGGCAGATTCCCGCAGCGTTTGGGCCCATAGCTCAGTGGTAGAGCACCGGCCTTTTAAGCCGAGGGTCGATGGTTCGAAACCATCTGGGCTCACCCCCTCGATACTGTTGGATGTTTGGATCGTTTGACGAGCTACTGACCCCGTCGTCCAGAGGCCTAGGACACTTGCCTTTCACGCAGGATACACGGGTTCGAATCCCGTCGGGGTCG
>CAXNMK010000013.1:0-180751 GCA_964203225.1 Kofleriaceae bacterium | reverse complement strand
GCTTCGTTCAGTTACGTATTGCTAAGGTTAACCGCAGTGTCAACTAGAGCCTCTCCAGCACCTCTGATAATCCTATTGCCATACAATCAATCCTACCTATGGACAACTCCACTTCTTCACCATCATTTGAAAGCACTTTAGCTCCTTCTAGTTCTCCTTCCACTGGAATAGTACTTTTCACGACACCTGCTGTTAGTTTCACGGGAAATGGCAGCACATCAGATTTGGTAAAGACAACAGTGTCTTGTAATAATGGTTATTCAATGCAATCCTTCCAACTCTTTGATACAGGTTCCAATGGGAACTATCATTACGCAGGACAGTGCTCGAGTGTAGCATCGGCTAGTGTAACTCGGATGCAGAATCATACAGCTTGGAGTGCAGGAGGAAGTGGTGAAATCGTTAGTCTATCTAAGCTTCATCCGAAGTGTGTTCCTTCAGAATTGTTATCGAGCGTTCAGTTGGAAAGTCGACAAGCGCCTTATCAAATCCGATATGCTTACTATTGTGCAGTTCCTGCTATTCCGGTAAACGCAACTAGTTGCGTAAGTATGTACACTCCATACCAAAGTTATGGAGATGGTTCTATGATCAGACTGAACAAGCATAGCATAGCATGCGGTGAAAAAGACAAATAACTATATGCAAAGCTTTCATTTGGAGTATAGCGGAGACGCTGATTCGCTATGAATACACTTGTTGCGGTCTAATATCATCGTCCCCATCAGTGACTCCAAGTATAGTTCCATCTTTAGGCAAACCATCAGTAGTCTCCATCAATACTACCGACCATTAATCCGAGCTTAATTCCGTCAGAAGATCCGACAGTGATTCCTTCAGGCAATCCGTCAGTTGTTCTGTCGACGTTCCCAACCAATTATCCAAGTACTTCTCCAGAAACAGAACCAACTGCTATACCCTCCAGCATTCCGTCATTTGTTCCATCGATCACTCCGACCACGAGTATTCCAAGCAGTTTACCGTTATCAGAGCCGACTGTGATTCCATCTTGTGATCCGTCAATACTACCATCAATTCTACCAATGACTTATCCAAGTACTTCTCCATCAATACTACCGACCATTAATCCGAGCTTAATTCCGTCAGAAGATCCGACAGTGATTCCTTCAGGCAATCCGTCAGTTGTTCTGTCGACGTTCCCAACCAATTATCCAAGTACTTCTCCAGAAACAGAACCAACTGCTATACCCTCCAGCATTCCGTCATTTGTTCCATCGATCACTCCGACCAGGACGCTGTCCTCGGGGGCCGCGCCGCGCAGCGCGACGTGGAACTTGCAGCGGCGCTCGGTGCCCGCGGTGATCTCGACGCGCAGCGTGCTGGTGCCCGATGCAGGCGTGAACGTGGTGCGGGCGGTCGGCCAGGTCGGGGCGCCGGTGCCGTGCATCCAGGCGGCGGCGTAGGTGTCGAGGTCGAGGCCGGTCGAGGTCTCGAGCGCGATCAGCAGCTCGGTCATGGACAGCGCGCGCGGGGCGCCGAGCACCGACTGCAGGGCGGCGAGCACCTGGGCGCGCGACGACAGCACCTCGAGCTGACGGAACAGGATCATCGGGCCGGGGCCGTACACGTCGCCGTAGAAGTCGAACAGCGCGGGCTTCTCGGCAGGCACCGGGAAGTACTGGGCGCCCACGGAGCCGGCCTTCCACGAGCTGGCGGTGCGCTGCGACGTCGCCGAGGACAGGGTGTCCTCGTACGCGAACGTCAGGTACTCGGCCATCGACTCCTTCCACACGAAGTCGTAGGTGTCCGCGAGCGTGGTCTGGTCACCGGCCCACTGGTGGGCGATCTCGTGATCGAGCGTGTGCGCGACCGGATAGCGCTCACCCGCGGGCAGGTTCCGCGCGAGGGCGTCGTCGAGGACGATGCTGCCCGGGTGCTCGAACCCGGCCCAGTAGGTCGGGGCGCTGAGGACGCGCAGCTCGGTGCCGTACGGGTACGGGCCGAACTGGCCCTCCATCCACGCGACCATGCCGGCGTGGTGGGCGGCGTCGACGGCCTCCGACATGCCGCTGCCCGGGCGGTCGTACATCGTCACGGTGGCGCTCCCCCACGCGCCCTTGTCGCCCGGGACCCACGCGGCGCTCGGGTAGGCGGCGAGGCCGAACGTCGAGTAGGTGGGGCCGCCGTCGTGGATGAAGTCGCACGTGGTCTCGGTCGCCGACACCGCCGTGATCGTGCCCGGGCACGCAACGCGCAGCGCCGCGGGGTGGGTGACGTGGAACGTGTACGCGGCGAACTGGTCCGGGCGGCGATCACACGGCCCGAACTGGTCGCAGCCGCCGACCCAGCTCACCAGGTAGTGGAGCTGGTTTCCACCGGCGCCCGTGGTGACCGAGTAGCCGACCTGGCTGCCCGCCACCGTCTCGAGCGCGACGGTGAGGTCGACCTCGAGCTGGATCGAGGCGCCGGCGGCGTGGCTCCGCCCGCACACGGTGAGCTGGTCATCGGCGACGGTGCCGCTGGTGACCGGGGCGCCGTCGAGGAGGATGGTCGCGGGGGCGAGCGCGCGGGCCCGCAGCGGCAGCGTCCAGCAGTCACCGGCGGTGGTCACGGTGGCGGTGACGGTGGCGTGCGCGTCGCGGGTCTCGATGTCGAACCGGTAGTCGTAGTGCGCGACGGTCGCCGCGATCGGGCCGACCGCTCCGTCATCGTCGTCCCCGCCACAGCCCGCGAACGAGGTCATCAGCAGCACGAGAGCGGGCAGGCGACGCATGTCCTCGCGCATACCACGCAGCCCCGCGTGCGTCGCGGAAACTCGACAGGGCTGCGGGGCTCAGCGGTGCCGGGCGCGGACGACGTCGCTCGAGGCCGAGGCCGGGCCGCTGACTGGCAGCGGGGCGACCTCGGGTGGGGGCACCACGGAGCGGGCGACGGTGACCCTGATCTCGAGGCCGAGCTCCTCGCGGAGCAGGTCTGCCTTGGACAGCAGCTTGGCGTCGTCGCGCGACGGGCCGTCGCGTACGACCAGATCGAGCACGACCGCCTCGCCCATTCGGGTGCACACGACCTGCTCGACGCGCGACCGGTGCTCCCAGTCGAGGCCGTCGGCGAGCCGCAGCAGGCCGGACAGCCGGCGCGCCTGGCCGCGCAGATCCTTGGGTAGCGCCGAGTCGTTGATGACCTGGCGGGCACGGGCGGCGTCCTTGCGGTGCGTGCGCGCCATCAGCGCCACCAGCTCGCGGGCGCCATCGTCGAGGCCGGGCAAGCGCGCCCACTGGATCATGTACTCGCTGTGCTTGTGGTGCCCGCGCAGGTTCACGACCTCGCCGACGTCGTGGAGCAGGGCCGCGACCTCGAGCAGCACGCCGCGATCGTCGGGGATGCCGTGGACGTCGCGGAGCTGGTGGAACAGCGCGCGCGCGAGGTGGCGGACGTGCTCGCCGTGGGTGGTGTCGTGGTCCACGCGGTTGGCGAACGTGCGCGCCGCGGTCAGCAGCGCCTTGTCGTGTGCGCCCTCGGCGCGGATCTGCTCCTCGCGGGCGGTCTCGGCGAGCTCGAGCAGCACGGCCTCGCGCACGCCAACGCCGGGGGCGACCAGTCGCGACAGCCCGAGCTGCCGGGCCGCGGTCGCGAACACCAGCGCGGCGATGCCGAGCACCTCGGCGCGGTCGCGCTTGACGCCGTACTGCGCCATCCGCTCCTCGACGGTGGCGCTCACGATCCCGGGCAGCGCCTTCTCGAGCGCGGCGAGCTCGAAGCTCGGCGTGACCGGGTTGCCATCGCCGAGCAGCCGGGCGAGCGCATCCGCGTTCCCGCCGGTCGCCGCGGCAACGCCGCTGCCGCTGATCGGCTGCGCGATGGTCTGCATCAGCGTGGCGGTGTAGCGGCGCACCATGCCGGCCTCGGCGTCGCCGATCGGGCCATCGAGCCCGAACGACTCGAGCAAGCGCACGGTGCCGACGGGCAGGGAGTAGCCGCGCCACGTGGCGCCGTGGCGGAGGTTGACCTCGAGGCTGCCGCCGCCTAGATCGAGGATCGCGCGCGGCGGCGTGCCGGTCCTCCCGATCGCGTGGAGCACGGCCTTGCGAACCAGCCGCGCTTCCTCCTCGCCCTCGATGACCTCGAGCTCGATGTGGGCCTCGTGGTAGAGGCGGTGGATCAGGACGTCGCGGTTGGAGGCGCCGCGCACGGCGCTGGTGGCGACCGCCCGGTACATCGTGACGCCGTGGGCGTCGAACCGCTGGCGAAACCGGATGAAGGCGCTGACCGCCTGGTCGATGACCTGGGGATCGAGCTCGCCGCGGGTGAACGCGTGGTGCCCGAGGCGCACCGGGATCCGCTCGGCCTCGATCCGGACGGGCTCGAAGCCGCCGAGCTCCGCGATCACGATGCGGATCGCGTTGGAGCCGGCGTCGATCGCGCCGAGCCTGAGGGGGGCGGACACGGGCGCACGCTACCACGCCCGGTGCGCCGAGACGGCGCGATCTCGCCGCGCGCGCGCGCGGCTACTTCTTCGGTGGGCCACCGCGCCTGCCGCCGGGCGGGCCGCCCGCGGGCGCCGCCGGTCCGGCGGTGTCCGGGAGCTTGATCTTGTCACCCGTGGTGACGCCGCCGAGCAGCTCGACCTTGATGCCGTCAGACAGCCCGAGCACCACGTCGCGTCGAACGAACGTCTGGGGGCGGGTCTCGACCTCGACGAACGGCTTGTCGCCGTCGTACTGCACGAGCGCCTCGCGGATCGCGAGGACCTGCTTCTTCTCGTCGAGCACGATGTCAGCGTTGGCGCTGTAGTTCGCGCGGATGTGGAGGCCCGCCTTCTGGACCACGGCGGCCTTGATCTCGAACTGGATCGCCCCGTCGACGGTCTTGCCCTTGGGGGAGATGTACTCGAGGCTGCCCTCGAGGAGCTCCTTGTCGATCGCGCCGACCTTGATCGCGAGCTTCATGCCCTCCTTGATCTTGGCGACCTCGGCCTCGTCGACGCGGCCCTCGAAGATCATGTCGTCCATGTCGGCGATCACCGCGACCGTGGTGCCCGGGTTGAAGTTGTTGGCCTGGATCACCGAGTAGCCGACCTTGACGGGCACGTCGATCACCATGCCGTCGACCGTCGCGGTCACGAGCAGGCTCGAGGTCTTGCCCTGGCCGCGGGTCGCCCCCTCGCGCACGAGCTGCAGGTTCGACTGCGACGTCGACAGCTCCTGCTGGCGGAGCGCGAAGTCGGTGCGGAACCGCTGGAGCTCGGCGTCCGGAACGATGCCCTTCTTCGCCAGTTCCTCGTTGCGGGCGAGCTCGCGCTTCGCGTTCTCGAACGCGATCTGCGCGCTCCGTACGCCGGCGTCGGCCTGGTTGATCTGGACGGCGTCCGGGATGATCGCGATCTTGCCGATCGGCTCGCCCTGCTTCACGCTCTTGCCCGGCTCGACGTACAGCTCCGCGAGGACGCCGGTGACCTTGGGCTTGACCTCGACCTCGCGACGGGGGACGAGCGAGCCGGTGGCGACCGTCTTCTTGACGATGTCCGCGACCTCGGCGGTCTCGGTCGTGAACACGACCGGCCTGGACTTCGACTGCTTGTAGAGGTAGAGGAACGCGCCGCCGATCATCGCGATCAGCGCCAGCACGAACAGCCACGTGAATACTCGCTTCATGATTACAGGTCCTGTCGTCACGCGGCGCGGAGCGCCCGTCACTCGGCGCGGAGTGCCTCGATGGGCTTGATGGAGGCGGCGTGGGAGGCGGGCATGATGCCGGCCAGTGCGCCGGCCGACACGAGCACGGCGACCGCGGTCAGCACGGTCGAGAGGCCGACGTTGGGCGGCCCGAGGGGGGACGACGGCATGTGCTCGAGGATCGCGGACGCCGCCGCGAGCAGCCCGACGCCAGCCGACACGCCGACCAGCCCGGCGAGCGTGGTCAGGACGATCGCCTCCTTCATCACCATGGACACGATCGAGAGCGGCGTGGCGCCGAGTGCCTTGCGGACCCCGATCTCCTTGGTCCGCTCCTTGACGGTGATCAGCATGATGTTGGACACGCCGATCACGCCGGCGAGGAGCGTCGCGCCGCCGACGACCCAGCTCACGACCTGGAGGACCAGGAAGAACATCTCGAACTTGCCGAACATCACGAACATGTTGAACGAGCCGATCGCGAGGTCATCGTGCGGCGCGATCCGGTGGTGATGGCGCAAGGCGTCCTTGACCTGCTTCTCGAGACCCGGGCCATCGGTCCCCGCCTTCGCGGTCATCGCGAAGAACCCCACGCGGTTGCCCATGTTGAACGCGGTCTTGAGGGTGGTGAACGGCACGAACAGGGTGCTGGCGTCGCGTTCGCCCTGCGGGCCCGAGCGCAGCGTGCGGGTCAGTCCGACCACCTGGAAGTAGACGCCGCTGATCTTGACGTACGTGCCGATCGGGTCGACCTCCGGCGGGAACAGCTGCTCGCGGACCGCCTTGCCGATCACCACGACCTTGCGCTGCTCGGCGATATCGCGCTCGTTGATGAACCGGCCGGCATCGTACTCGAACGCGATGATGTGCCGCAGCTCCGGGTAGTCCGCCATGACCGTGAACGTGCCGTTCTTGCTCTCGTGGCTGACGGTGAAGTTGTTCATCCAGCCGCCGAGCTGGAGGCGCGGGGCAAGGTACTCGATGCTCGGCAGCCGCCGCAGCAGGCCAATGTCGTCGGTATCGAACCGCACCGAGCGGCCCGGCGGGAGCCCGTCGTGGCTCTCGGTGGTCTGCTGGCCCCACACGAACAAGAGGTTCGTGGCCATCCCCTTCATCTGGCGGCGGCTGCCCGACTGCACGGCGGAGCCGAACCCGAGCATCGCGATCAACATCACGATCCCCCAGAACACGCCAAACGCCGTGAGGAACGTGCGCAGCCGGTTGGCCTGCAGCGTCGCCCAGATCTCCTTCCACTTGTCGAGGTCGAACATGTCAGCTGTCCCGCAGGGCGTGGATCGGGTTGACCCGCGCGGCGGCGCGCGCCGGGACGTAGCCAGCGAGGGCGCCGGCGAGCACGAGGAACACCGTCGCGGCGATGCCCGTGGTGAGGTCGATGCTCGGGTTCACGATGAACTCGGTTTCGGCCTTGCCGAGCAGCCCGAGCATGGCGACGCCGGCCGACAGCCCGAGCAGCCCCGCGATGCCGGTCAGGAACACCGACTCCTGAATGATCATCGCGACGATCGACCACGGCGTCGCGCCGAGCGCCTTGCGGACCCCGATCTCCTTGGTGCGCTCCTTGACCGCGATCATCATGATGTTCGACACGCCGACCACGCCGGCGGCGAGCGTACCGAGGCCGATCACGACGACGAACGTCGAGATCATCCAGAACAGCTTCGAGAATCGCTCGAACTGCTCGATGTTGTTGTGCACGCGCACGGCCTGCGCATCGGTGGGGTCGAAGTTGTGGCGCTCGGCGAGCTGGCCGACGATGGTGTCGACCACGCGCTTGGCCGCCTCGGGGCCGGCCTGGCCGAGCGTCAGCTGGAGCTGGCCCAGATCCTCTCCGCCGTTGAATGCGAGCTGCGCGGTGGTGGCGGGCAGGTAGATCCGGCGCTCCTCCTCGGCGCCGCCCGGATCGCTGAATACGCCGACCACCTGGAACGCGACGCTGCCGATCTCGATCCACTCGCCGGTCGGATCCTGATCCTCGAACAGGAACTGCGCCACGGTCTTGCCGATCACGGCGGCCTTGCGGCGCTGGGTGAGGTCCGTGTGGGAGAGGAACCGGCCCTGGACCATCGCGTGGGCCTGCAGGCGGATCGACTCGGGGTAGACCGCGTCGAGCTCGAACGAGTTGGCCTTGGCGCCACGCCTGGTGGTGATCGCCGCGCCCCAGCGCTGCCCGCGGATCCAGTGCTCGGCCGACAGGTACTCGATGCCGAGCACCTTCTTGGCCTGCTCGAAGTCCACGGTCTCGAACATGATCTTGCGGCCGACGTCGTAGCCGCCGAACGCGACCGAGGTCTTGTTCGCGTTGATCCACACGCCGTTGGTGGCGTCGCGCGCGAAGTTCTTCCGCAGCCCGTGGTCGAGCCCACGCCCGAGGCCGAGCAGGAACACGAGCACGAAGATGCCCCACGCGACGCTGATCGCCGTGAGCGCCGTCCGCAGCTTGTTGCGGCGGATGGTGTCGAGCACCTCGAGCCAGCGGTCGAGCGAGAACATCAGGCCCCGGCCGCCGGCGACCCGGGGGGGCTCGCGCTCGCCTCGTGCGCACCCACGACCTTGCCGTCGCGCAGGCGGATCGTCCGCTGCGTGCGGGTGGCGACCTCTGGATCGTGGGTCACCACGAGCACCGTGATCCCCGAGCGGTGGATCTCGGACAGCAGGTCCATGATCTGCTTGGAGGTCTCGCTGTCGAGCGCGCCGGTCGGCTCGTCGGCGAGGATCAGGCGCGGCTTGCCGATCAGGGCGCGCGCGATCGCGACGCGCTGCTTCTGGCCGCCGGACATCTCCGATGGCACGTGGTCCGCCCAGTCGCGCAGCCCGACGCGCTCGAGGTAGGTCGCCGCGATCGCGTTGCGCTTCCGCCGCGTGACGCCCTGATAGTAGAGGGGCAGGGCGACGTTCTCGAGCGCGGTCTTGAACGGCAGCAGGTTGAATGACTGGAACACGAACCCGATGAACCGGTTCCGGTAGTTCGCGGCCTTGGCCTCGGACAGGTGCGCGATCTGCGTGTCACCGAGCCAGTACTCGCCCGAGTCGTGGTCGTCGAGGATGCCCAGGATGTTGAGCAGCGTCGACTTGCCGGAGCCCGACGCACCCATGATCGCGACGAACTCGCCGTCGGCGACCTCGACGTCCACGTCGCGCAGGACGTGGAGGCTGTGCGCGCCCACCTGGTAGTACTTGTTGACCTTGGTCAGGCGGAGCATCGGAGCCAGGTCAACCTAGCGCGCCCGGGTGAGCAGGGCCAGCCGGCGGCGGCACGTGGCGCGCTGCGACAGCCTGCGACAGCGGGTCGCTGCCGGCTCAGGGGGCGAGGGCGTCGAGCGCCTCGTCGAGGCTGGCCGTGGTGGCCGGGGCGAGGATCAACGGCCCGTCGGGGCCGGCCAGCTCGCACGCGGGGCCCTGATCGCAGCGGTCGAGGCAGGTCACCGGCGCGATCTGGAAGCTCGGTCGGCGCAGGTGGCGCGCGACGAGGTGATCGAGCAGGTCAGTCGCGCCGTAGCGCTGGCAGTTCCCGGCGCACACCCGGAGCGTGACCGCCGCGTCCGACGACGCGATCCGCAGCTCGGTCGCGAGCGGGATGGCGACCAGGTAGTGGCTGGCCGGGCGGCCGCGGTCCTCGGCGAGATCGGCGAGCGCGGCGATCGTCACCTGCTCGTCCTCGGCGATCTCCTCCAGCTCGAGGCCCATCGAGGACAGGCGGGCGAGGGGGACATCCTCGTGGGTCGGGGAGCGCGTGGGGACTTTGGGGCTCATGTGTGCTCGAAGCCCGGACATCGTCGCGGAGGCCCCGCCGCACCGCAAGCGTTCCGGTGCTACGAGTGGTCCGTGATCACCGTCCACCACCTGAACCAGTCCCGTTCTCAGCGCGTGCTGTGGCTCCTCGAGGAGCTCGAGCTGCCCTACGAGCTCGTCACCTACGAGCGGGATCCGAAGACGATGTTCGCCCCCGAGGCGCTGCGCAAGGTGCACCCGCTCGGCAAGTCGCCCGTGATCACCGATGACGATCTCGTGATCGCCGAGTCGGGCGCGATCCTCGAGCACCTCGCGCTCACCCATGGCGGCGGCAAGCTCGTGCCGCCCGTCGGGACCGCGGCCCACCGCGACTGCCGCTACTTCATGCACTACGCGGAGGGCTCGCTGATGCCGTTCCTGGTGATGGCGCTGGTGTTCGGCAAGGTCCGCCGGGCGCCGGTGCCGTTCTTCGTCAAGCCGATCGTCCGCAAGATCGCCGACACCGTGACCGGGCAGTTCGTGACGCCGAACGTGTCGCGCCACCTGCTGTTCCTCGAGGGCTACCTCGCGTCGCACGCCTGGTTCGGCGGCGACGAGCTGTCGATCGCCGACATCCAGATGAGCTACCCGTGCGAGGCGATCGTCGCCCGCGCCCAGGGCGTGGTGCCGACGCCGCGAATCATCGAGCTCGTGGCGCGCATGAAGGCGCGCCCGGCGTACCAGCGGGCGCTCGCCAAGGGCGGCCCCGTGTTGATCGACTGACTACGCTCGGCCCTTGGTCAGCCCGGGCACCAGCAGGCCGTACTCGCCGAGGACGCGCCTGAGATCGGCGGACAGCTCGCGCCGCCGCTGCAGCTTCTCGGGAGCCATCGCCTCGTGGAGCCGACGCCGCGCCTCGTGCATCCGCCACGCGATCGTGCCCTCGCTGACGCTCTGGACCACCGCGACCTCGCCGTGGGACATGCCCTGCAGCGACACCAGGATCACCGTGGTCCGCATGTCGATCGGCAGGCTGTCGAGGGCGCGCAACAGCCGTGCGTAGCTATGGCGCAGCTCGGTGGCGCGGCCCGGGTTCGAGCGGGCGTCGACCGCGACGGCGAGATCGAGGCGCGGGTCGTCCCCGTCCTCGCCGCGGCGCGCGCGATCCCGGCGCGCGTTGAGCGAGCGGTTGACGGTCATCCGGTAGACCCAGGTGAAGAACTGGCTGCGTCCCTCGAACGCGGGCAGCGCCCGGTACGCCTTGAGAAACACCTCCTGGGTGATGTCGTCGGCCTCGCTGGACGAGCCGATGATGTGGAGCGCGAGGGCGAAGATCCGCTTGCGGTAGCGCCGCACGAGCGCCTCGAAGGCGCGCTGGTCCCCGGCCCGCGCCGCGTCCACGAGCGCCGACGCGGTCGCGGGCTCGCGCTCGGCCGAGGTCATGATCCCCGGGGCTGCCGGCGCAGCCGCGGGGGGTGGGGGAGGGCGATCCGACACGCGTTGAGACTATAGACGCCCGGGGTCGGCCAAGGCTTTGACCTTTGTTTCGGCCGCGTGGCACGCCGCGTGCGCCTACACGGTCACACCTGGCCCGACCGCGCGTCGACCGTGGCGGAGCGCGGTCCCGGCTGGCCTAGTTCGCGTCGCTGTCGGACAGGCGTGTGGTGGACGCCGCCACCAGCGAGAACGTGGCGATCTGCGCGTCGAACTGGCTGCCGTCGTCGCGCCACATCGCGTAGCTGCCCTGCATCGTGCCGATCGGGGTCGTGAGCACGCAGCCCGACGTGTACTGGAAGCTCTGGCCGGGCTGGAGCCGCGGCTGCTCGCCGACCACGCCGTCCCCGCGGACCTCCTCGACCGTGCCCCGGCCGTCGGAGATCACCCAGTGGCGGGTGCGTAGCTGCGCCGTGCGATCGCCCTCGTTGGCGATCGTGATCGTGTACGCGAACACGAACCGGTGCTCGCGCGGAGACGACTGGTCCGAGAGGTAGTGGGACTGCACGCGCACGCGGATGCCTTCGGTGACCGCGGACGACGTCGACTCCGCGACGGTAGGGCGCATGTGCCCGCAATCTGGCCTGCCCGCCGCCAAACTGCAAGCGCGGCGGGCCCCGCCCCTCGTGGCATGATCTCGGCGTGGCTCGCCCGCTCCGCTCGCTGTCGCGCAGGTGGTGTGGCGCGCCACCACCTCGGTCGGGTGCGGCATGGCCCAGTGCATGGGCATGGATCTGTGGGTGTGCGACGACGATCCGCCGGGCACCGACGAGCGCCAGCACCCGGGCAATGTGCTGCCGGTCGGCTGCCGTCCGTAGCCGCCCAGGGCCGCGGTCAGCGCTCCCGAGACGACGCAGGGAGCGCCGGAGCGCCCTCTGTCACACCGCGGTCGCGTGCGAGACCTAGCGGCTCTCGATCGGGACGTAGCTGCGGTGCTGCGCGCCCGTGTAGATCTGGCGCGGACGACCGATCTTCGTGGTCGGGTCCTCGACCATCTCCTTCCAGTGAGCGATCCAGCCGGGCATGCGACCCAGGGCGAACATGACCGTGAACATGTCCGTCGGGATGCCGAGCGCCCGGTAGATGATGCCGGAGTAGAAGTCGACGTTCGGGTAGAGCTTCTTCGAGATGAAGTAGTCGTCCTTGAGGGCGATCTCCTCCATCGACTTGGCGATGTCGAGCAGCGGGTCGCTCACGCCGAGGAACGCGAGCACCTCGTCGCACATCTTCTTGAGGATCTTCGCGCGCGGATCGAAGTTCTTGTACACGCGGTGACCGAAGCCCATCAGGCGGCGGTTGTCCCGCTTGTTCTTGACGTCCTCGATGAACTGCTTGCCATCGCCGCCCGAGGTCTTGATCTCCTCGAGCATCTCGATGACGGCCTGGTTCGCGCCGCCGTGGAGCGGTCCCCACAGCGCGAGGATGCCGCCGGCGACCGCCGCGTACAGGTTGGCGCCGGAGCTGCCGACCATGCGGACCGTCGAGGTCGAGCAGTTCTGCTCGTGGTCCGCGTGCAGGATCAGGAGCTGGTTGAGCGCCTTCTCGAGGATCGGGCTGACCTCGTACTCCTCGCTCGGCACCGCGAACATCATGTGGAGGAAGTTGCCGCAGTACTTGAGCGAGTTCTTCGGGTACATCAGCGGCTGGCCGATGCTCTTCTTGTAGGCGAACGCGGCGAGCGTGCGGACCTTCGACAGCAGGCGCGTGATGTGGAGATCGGGCGCCGAGTTGCGATCGAGGCTGTCCGGGTAGTACGCCGACAGCGAGGTCACCATCGCCGACAGCACCGCCATCGGGTGCGCGGTCGGCGGGAACCCGGCGAAGAAGTGGTGCATGTCCTCGTGGACGAGGCTGTGCCGCGTCAGCGCGGTGGAGAACTGCTGGCGCTCGGCCGCGGTCGGCAGCTTGCCGTACACGAGCAGGTAGCTGACCTCGACGAAATCGCTCTGCTCGGCGAGATCCTCGATGGAGTACCCGCGGTAGCGCAGGATGCCTTCCTCGCCGTCGAGGTAGGTGATCGAGCTCTTCGTCGAGCCCGTGTTCATGAACCCGGAGTCGAGCGTGATGTAGCCGGTATCACCGCGCAGCTTGGTGATGTCGAGCCCGTGCTCGTTCTCGCTCCCGACGATGAGCGGCAGCTGGGCTTCCTTGCCATCGGGCAGGGTCAGTTTGGCGGTCTTGGTCTCGGCCGGCATGAGATCTCCCTCGGTCCCACTGCAAAATTGCAGCGAGGGCACCATACCCGATCTCACGCAGGGCATGACGCCGCGCGGCGCAAAATCAGTGTCCTCCGGACCACCGCGCGGGCATCGAGCTCGGTCTCCGCGTGCGCCGAAACGCCGCACGCCCGGTGAGCGCTCACCGGGCGGGGTCGCGAGCGCCGCGTGGGCGGCTACTCCAGCGTGACGAACGGCGAGCTGCCGAGCGGCGTGTTGAACCGGTAGGTGTAGCCGAGGCCGAAGTAGGCAGCGGCACCACCCTTGTCGAGGCCGTAGCTCGCGATGGTCATCGTGCCCCCCGTGCCGTCCTCGGGGCCCGAGAACACGGCCGAGTATGCGTTGACGCCGACCTGGACGCCGAGCACGTGCTCCATGCGCCGGCCGAAGCCCCACTGCAGGCCGAGCTCGAGGCGTGCGCCGAGGGCCGCGAAGTTGAACACGGTGTCGCCGAACGCGTCCTGCTCGCCGGACGGGCTCATCGCCGCGAGCTGGAGGCCGGCGAGCGGCGTCAGGCACAGCCGCGGGTAGCTCGTCGGGCACAGGTGCTTGTACGCGGCGAGGCCAATGTCGACGATTGCGAGCGTGGCGGAGGGCATGCCGGCCATTTCGCCGGCGGTGAAGTTCGTCAACTGAATGTAGCCCTGCGCGCCGAACCGGGTCGCCGGGTTGAGGAGGTAGTCGCCCTTGACGCGGAGCCCGCCTGCTGCGGATCCGTACCGGTTTGGCTGCCCGACCTGACCGCCACCACCGAACAGGTCGATGCCGAGGGTCCACGTGTACTTGTTGTCCGAGGTCGTGCCCTGGAACACGCCCTGCGCGGGCGGCCTGCCGACCGCCGGCGCGAACCCCGGCTGCGGGTTCGCGTTCGGATCCGGGTTCGGGTTGTTCGGGTCCGGCGGGGGCTGGTTGGGATCGCCGGGCGGCGGGAGGTTGGGGTCGCCGCCGCCGCCACCCTCGGGGCGCAGCTCGATGTTCTGCGCCTTGGCCTCGGCCTCGATGCGGCCGATCAGCTTGTCCGTCTTGGTCTGCAGCTCGGGCGTCGGCTTGTTGTTCGCGACCGCGCTGCACGCGACCATCGCGTCGCTGAACCGGCCCTCCTGGAACAGCGAGGTGCACAGGTTGAAGAAGTACTTGGGCTCGGGGACGCGGGCCACCGCCTCGCGGAACTTGCCCGACGCCTCGGCGTACTTGCCGCCGAACATGAGCTCCTTGCCCTCGTCATTGAGCGTGCTGGCGATCTCGGACTGACTCTGCGCGAAGGCAGGAGTCGAGAGCGCCGCCACCACCATGAGCTGCGTGGCGATCGAAGTGAGCCTGGTCATGTCTTCCTCCCCGGACGGACCGGTACCCGCTCGACACTACCACCGATTGTCCGCCGCTCGCCGGGTTCCCCGGCCCGGCGCGCACCGGATGCGACGTGCGCCACATCAGGTGGCACGCCCCGATCGGAGGTCTAGCTCTTGGGCTTCGGCGGACGGAGCGCGCGGTCGACCAGGCGGCGGGCGCCCTCGTGACCGCGGAGGTGCCAGCTCTCGGGGTTGCCGAACAGCACCGACACGATGATCTCCGGCTTCTCGTAGGGCGCGAACCCGACGAACCACGAGTGCTCGATGTAGTACGGGTCGTCGCGCGTCAGCGTCCCGGTCTTGCCGGCGACCCGCAGCTTGGGGCCCTTGCGGAACGACCTGGCAGCGCTGCCGTTCTCGCAGGTGCCGACCATCATCTTGGCGACCGCCTTCGCGGTGTCGATCGGCAGCACCCGGTGCGGCGCGGCGGACGGGGCGGTGGCGCCATCGATCGACGCGATCAGGCGCGGCACCGGCTGCATGCCGTCGTTGGCGAACGTCGCCGCGAGCAGGGCCCCGCCGGCGACCGACAGCTCGGCCCCCGAGAACCCGGCCGCGGTCCTGGCGAACGACAGGTCGCGGGTGGTCGGGATCGCGATCGCGCCGACGTTGCCTGGGAGCTGATCGCCGGGCAGGGCGCCCGCCAGGCCGAGCTTGCGCGCGACGCTGTCGAGCGTGTCGGGCTCGAGCTTCTGGTAGGCGAGCTTGCCGAGGATGGCGTTGTTCGAGTGCGCGACGCCGAACGCGAGGCTCTCGCAGCGGCCGTCCTGCTTGTGGTCGACGAGGTTCGACTCCCTCACCGAGCGCACCCCGCCGTGGAAGCAGACGGGCGCCGTGGGGTCGACGCCTGCGCCGACCAGCGCGCTCGCGGTGACGAGCTTGAACACCGAGGCCGCGGGCGCCCAGACGTCGGTCGCGAGGCGCCAGTCGAACGTGCCTTCGCGAGATCCCTTCGGATCCTCGGTGTGGCGACCGGCGAGGGCGAGGATCCGCCCGTCGGTGGCCATCACGACGATGCCGCCCTTGGGGGCGCGCGACTCGATCAGGAGCTGCTCGGCGAGTGGTTGCAGCTCGGGATCGAGCGTCAGGATCGCGCGGCGCCCGTCGCGCAGTGGCGCCTCGTAGTGATCGGCGATGCGGGTGATCCGGTCGAGATCGATCATGGAGCCGAGGGGCGCGGTCGAGCGGAGAGCGCCCAGCATGCCGGGGCGCGGCCCGGGCCGAGGCGCGGCGGTCGCGATGCCGACCACGGAGGTCTCGAGCGATGACGCGGGGTCCTCCGATGACGCGGGGTCCTCCGGGGCGGGCACCGCGGCGGGGGCCAGGTCCGCCCCCGCGATCGAGGCCGCGGGCGGACGGGGGCGATGGGGACGATGGGGACGATGGGGACCGGCGTCTCCGGACGAACAGGGCGGCGCCACCGGCCACCACCATCGCACCAGCGAGCAGGACTGCGCTTCGTCGCATCACCCCTGGAGTAGCCCCATCTGCGCGCAGGCACAAGATTCTTTCGCGCGTTGCCGGATCTCGATGTAGGGTCACGGGCGATGTCGCAACGCTGCCCGGTGGTCCTCGTCGGGGTCCTCGCGAGCTCCCTGGCCATCGCCGGGGCCGCGCTGGGCGGGTGTGGCCATCGCCGGGGCACCAGCGCGCCGCGCACCATCCCCAGCCCCAGCGTGCAGGTCGGCGCGTGCGCCGAGCCCGGGCGCGATGGCGTGATGAGTGCGAGCCCGCGGGTCGATCGGGTCGATCGAGCCGATCGCGACCTCGACGGGGACGGCGCGGTCGAGACCATCGTGGTCGACCGCGCGATGTGCACGGCCGATGGCAACTGCTACTGGAACGTGTTCCGGCCACCCGGCGCCCAGGCGTCCTCGTGCGCGCGCTACGCGGGGACGTTCGCCGGCTCCGCGCTCGAGCCGCTGACCGCCCGCGGCGACGACAACATGCAGGACGTGCGCGGCTACTGGACGCTGCACGGCGACCGCCTGCTGCTCCAGTCCTACCGGTTCGTCCGCGGTGGGTACCAGCTCGTCGACGCACTCCTGTGCCGGCGCGCCGGCGACGACCGGCTCGATTGCACCGACGCCAAGGGCTGAATGCCCACCCGCGCGGCTCGCGCGGTGCGCACGTCCGCGGGCCATTTTCTGTTAGGCTGACCTCCAGGTGAGTGACCCTGGGCGCAACAAGACCGTCGTCACCTCGATCTCCAAGATCAATGACCAGCCGGTCGCCAAGGAGGCGTGTCTGGTGGTCATCTACGGGCTCGAGCTCGGGAAGAAGTTCAACCTGAACCGCCCGCAGATCATCATCGGCCGGTCGTCCAAGGCCGACGTCCAGATCGATCAAGAGGCGGTGTCGCGCAACCACTGCAAGATCATCAACACCGGCAACGCGATCATGCTGCGGGACATGGGGTCGACCAACGGCACCTACGTCAACGACGAGATGATCGACGAGTACGTGCTGCGCGACGGCGACCTGGTCAAGGTCGGCCGCTGCATCTTCAAGTTCCTCAACGGCAACAACATCGAGAACGCGTACCACGAAGAGATCTACCGCCTGACCACGGTGGATGGCCTCACGCAGGTATTCAACCGCCGATACTTCGTCGAGACCCTCGAGCGCGAGATCGGGCGCTCGCTGCGCTATCGCCGTGATCTGTCGCTGATCATGTTCGACATCGACCGGTTCAAGGGCATCAACGACAGCTTCGGGCACCTCGCGGGCGACCACGTGCTCAAGCAGCTCGCCACGGTGATCAAGACGCGGATCCGCCGCGAGGACGTACTCGCGCGGTATGGCGGCGAGGAGTTCGCGATCGTTCTGCCCGAGATCGACCACCACAACGCCGTCGCGTTCGCGGAGAAGATCCGCAAGCTGGTCGAGGTGGCGGAGTTCAAGTACGAGGACGCGTTGATCCCGGTGACGGTGTCGATCGGCGTCGCCAGCCTGCGCGGGGAGATCGAGGACGCCATCGACTTCATCAAGCAGGCGGATACGCTGCTGTTCCAGGCCAAGGAAGGCGGCCGGAACCAGGTCCGGGGCTGACCATGCCCCCCGGAGCCCGGCGGCCCAGCGCCGCCATCGTCGACCCCGATCCACCGATCGCCCCGCTGCTCGAGGCCGAGAGCGCGCGCGAGCTGCGCGTGAAGAAGCGCGTCCTCGCTGCGCTCGTGGTCCACGACCTGCGCAGCCCGATCGCCGCGATCCAGGGCTACCTGAACCTCCTCAAGGAGGAGTTGCTCGAGCACGACAAGCACACCCCCGCCGCGCTGATGTACATCGACGACGCGACCACGCTGTGCGGCAAGGCCCTCGGGCTGGTGTCGACGATCCTCGACGTCGACGAGCTCGAGGACGGTATCCTGCGCGTCGTTCCGGCGCCCGTGCCCATCCTCGAGATGGTCGAGCGCGCGTGCGCGGGCAACCGGGTGCAGTTCGAGGTCCGCGACCTGACCGTCGTGATCGACGTCGACACGGACCTGGTGGTTCGCCTCGATCGCGATCTGTTCAACCGCGTGTTCGCGAACCTGATCGACAACTCGGCGCGCTACTCGCCGCGCGGTGGTCGGATCGTCCTCGCCGCGCGGCGGCTGGAGGACGCGAGCGCTCCGGTCGTCGAGTTGACGATCGGCAACAGCGGCCCGCCGGTGCCCGAGGCCGATCGCGAGCGGATCTTCGGCCGCTACTTCCAGGTGGAGGCGCGCCGCGCGGCCGCCCGCGCCAACCGTGGCCTCGGCCTGTACTTCTGCAAGCTCGCCGCGGAGGCCCACGGCGGCTCGATCCACGTCGAGCAGCGCGGGGACCTCGGCGCCGTGTTCGTCGTTCGCGTCCCGGAGTAGCAGCGCCATGGACTGGGCGCCGCTGTTCCTCTCGCTCAAGCTCGCCACCGTGTCGATGGTGCTGGCGCTCGTGTGTGGCACCGGGCTGGCGGTGCTGTTCAGCTGGCGACGCCTGCCCGGGCGCGAGTTGCTCTACACGCTCGCGATCGCGCCCATGGTGCTGCCGCCCACGGTGCTCGGCTACTACGTGCTGGTCGTGCTCGGGCGCAATAGCGTGATCGGCAAGGCGTGGGAGGCCCTGTTCGGCGCCCCGATCGTGTTCTCGTTCACCGGCGCGGTGATCGCGGCGTCGATCGGCTCGCTGCCGCTGGTCGTGCGCGCGGCGCGGATCGGCCTCGAGTCCGTCGATCCGGATCTCAAGAACGCCGCCCGCACCCTCGGCGCGCGTCCCCTGCGGGTGCTGTTCACCGTGGTGCTGCCGCTCGCCGCCCCGGCGATCTTCGCGGGCGCGATGCTCGCGTTTGCCCGCGCCCTCGGCGACTACGGCCTGACCCAGATGGTCGCGGGCCAGCGCGTCGACGGCGTCGAGACCGGCGCGATCCACGTGGCGAACGCCATGTTCTCCGGCCACGAGGAGGCGGCGCGCAACATGTCGATCGCGATGACCGTGGTCGGCTTCGTGCTGCTCTACGCGGCGAACTACGTCCTCAACCGGTTCGCGCGCCACGTCCATGTCTGAGGTCGCGCGCCCGGCGGGGCTGTCCGCGACGATCGCGCTCGCCCGTGGCGGGTTCGTTCTCGACGTCGAACTCGCGTGCCCGCCCGGCATCACCTGCATCATGGGGCCCTCGGGCTCGGGCAAGAGCACCATCCTCGGCGTGCTCGCGGGCCTCGCACTGCCGGACCGCGGCCGGGTCGTCCTCGGTGGCGAGGTCTGGCTCGATCGGGCATCCCCGGAGCGCCGGGCCCGGATCGACGTGCCCGTCCACGCGCGGCGGCTGTCGTACATGTTCCAGCGCCTCGCGCTGTTCCCGCACATGACGGCGCTCGCCAACGTCGCGTATGGCATGCACGACATCCCGCGGGGCGAGCGGCAGGACCGGGCGCAGGCGCTGCTCGTGCGCGTCGGGGTGGGGCACCTCGCCGGGCGCCGGCCGCGCACGTTCTCCGGCGGCGAGGCCCAGCGCGTGGCGCTCGCGCGGGCGCTCGCGCGGCAGCCGCGGCTGCTGCTGCTCGACGAGCCGTTCTCCGCGCTCGATCGCGACCTGCGCGCGCAGCTCACGACCCTCGTGCGCGAGCTGGTCGCGGAGCTCGGCGTGCCGCTGGTCCACGTCACGCATTCGATCGCCGAGGCGCGCCTGCTCGCCGATCAGGTGGTGCGGCTCGAGCGGGGCAGGGTGGTCGAGCGCGGGACCGCCGCGGACGTACTCGCTCACGTGACGACCCTCGACGAGTAGGCCGGGGCGCCCGAACGCGCCAGGGCTCGCTAGAACAGCGTCTCGGCGGGCGCGTCCCTGAGGCAGCCCCTGTTCTGCGTGCGGTCGCGCGACTCGGCGAGGCCGGGGCGGGCCATGCAGCCCTCACTGCCGTCGCGGACGCGGCAGCGCGCGAGGATGCGGTTGTGCGGGTAGTCGACGTCGACCTCCGAGGTGAGCAGCGCGTTCGCGCCGAGGATGCCGTCGACCTCGGCCTGCTCGGGGCGGAGCTCGGCGCGCAGCGCCTGTAGTGTGGGCGTGGCGTCCGACACCACGAGGACGTCGATGCCCGCGGCCGGCGTGAGCTCGTGGATCGCGGGTGTGCTGCAGAACGTGGCGGTGCCGTCGCACGGGCAGTCCACGTCGACGGCGCGGTCACACGAGCGCGCGAGCATGAAGTGGCTGGCATACACCTGGCGGCACGCAGCGCGTGGGTTCGAGTCCGAGCGCGCCACCAGCGCGAGACGATCGATCACGCCGCGCCGCCCGACGATCGGGCCCGAGGGCAGATAGACGGTGTCGGCGGGCAGGCTGTCGAGCAGCGGGGTGCCGGGGATCGCGAGCCGGTAGCGCTCGTACGCGGTCTCGCCGAGGATCGTGATGCCGACGCCGGTGGACGCCACGAGCAGGGCATCGGCGCCGCGCTGGCCCTGGGGCAGCGCCGGATCCGGGCGCATGCCGAGGCACGCGGGCAGGGTCAGCCGGCGGCCGGCGAACGGCAGCTCGGTGCCGCCGATCACCAGCGTCCCGCCGCCGCGGAACGGGCCAGGGAACACGCCATCGCAGGCGCGGGTGCGGGCCTCGGCGTCGCCGCCGATGTCGGCGAGGATCGAGATCTGGCCGTCGCCGAGCCGCAGCCGCACGGCATCGCCGGCGAGCACGTTCGCGCCGATGATCGCGTCGAACGTCCGCGGCGCGGCCGGGACGCCGACCTGACAGCCTTCGTCGTCGCACGGGTGGAGGGACAGCAGCTGCGCTGTGGTCAGCTGCGCGCGCGGCGCCCCCCCGCTGTCGAGCACGAGCACGTCCTCGGTCGACACCGACGGGGCGACGCCCGCCCCGGGGTCGAGCACGGTGAACGGGGACAGCAGGTCGAGGATCGCCGTGCGCGGGGGAGCGTCATCGGCGCCCGCGAAGCGCAGCCCGGCGATCACTGCGCCGCTCGAGACGTCGACGGTGATCGGGTACGCATCTCCGGAGAATTCGTTGATCGCGAAGCTGTCCGTGACCAGTGTGCAGCCGCCCCCGACCAGCGACGCCAGCGCCGTCAGCGCCGCCAGGCCGATCGCGCGCGGGGCCGCGCTCAGGCCCACGGCAGCTCGTGCACGACCGCGCGCCGGCCGTCGATCTCGACGGTGTCGCCGGCCGTCCAGCACGTGCGGTGCAGATAGCCGAGGGCGAGGGTGTGGTCGCCGTCGGGGACCTGGCTCGTGATCGCGCCCGCGCTGTCCTTGGCGGGGTGCTTGATCGCCGCGCCCGCCGGCAGCGGCGCTGCACCCTCGACGCGCAGCCCGCGGAGCGTGCGCGCCGCGTTGCCCTGCGCGTGGACGCGGAACACCGGCTCCTGGCCGACGTAGCAGCCCTTGCCGTAGTCGAGGAACTGCTGGAGCGGGGTCTCGAACGGGAAGTTGCCGTCGTCGACGTCCACGCCGTAGCGCGGGAAGCCGGCGCGGATCCGCAGTCGCTCGACCGCAGGATCGAGCTCGTCCAGGCCGGGGTCGTCGGCCGCGGCGCCCTCGACGATCGGCGCGCTCCACACCGACGCGGGATCCTGCCAGCGCTGGTGCGCGGGCCCGGTCCGCGGGTCGAACACGACGTCGTCCATCACGGCGTAGCGCTCGAGCAGCGCGCGCGTCGGGTCGCCGAGCGAGGCCTCGCACGCGAGGTCGAACGCCTCGCCGGTGCGCGCGATGTCGATCACCGAGAGCACGCGGCCCTTGGGGGTCAAGATCGCGCCCCAGCCGTGCGCGCCGTCGGCGAGTTGCTCGACGTTGACGGTGGTCAGGCCCTGGAGGAACCGGACGCGGTCGCTCCCGGTCAGGCGCAGGCGCGCCCAGGAGCTGCGATCGACGACGAGTCCACTCATGCCGGCAACTTGCTCATGCCGACATCTTACGGCCTGCGGCGCGCAGACGCTCGGCCCGACGCGCGGCACCCTCGGTGTGCCGCCGCCGATCGTGCTCGGATTCGAGCTCGAGCGCCGGCACCGGCCGCGGGCGACCACCCGGATCGACCGCGACGAACGTCAGGTACGCCTTGGTGACGTACCTGCGCGTCCGGTGGTGCATGTCCTCGGTCTCCACGCGGCAGCCGACCTCCATCGAGGTGCGGGCAACGTAGTTGACCTGGGCCTGCAAGACGACGATCTCGCCGACCTGGACGGGTGATAAAAAATCGAGGCGGTCGATCGATGCCGTGAGCACGGCCCCCGCCGAGTGCCGCATCGCGGCGACCCCGGCACAGACGTCGATCCACTGCATCATGATGCCGCCGAACATGACGCCGGCCACCCCGTTGGTGTGCATCGGCATCACGATCTGCGTCATCACGCATCGCGATTGTTCGGGCGTCACGCCCGAGAGATTACTTCTTCTTCACTTCTTCTTCGACGGCGCAGCCGGCTTCTTGGCCGTCTTCGCCGCGATGATCTTGCGCTTGATCCGGGCCTTGAGCTTGGCCTGGCTCTTCTTGCGGCGCATCTTGAGGGTCCGGCGGTTGTCGTTACGTCCCATGGCAGTCTCCTTGTGGAGCGGCACGTATATCAAAATTGTGCCCGCGCTGCGAACGACAGGTGCCACCGTCCGCGCGGGTTATCACCAAGCTGGGGCTGGAGGGGCATGGCGCGCTCCAGGGCGCCGATCCCGAAGGGGGTCACAATCCGGAACAGGGCGATCCCGATGGACGGGCGGATGTCGTCCTCCGAGACCGTGCCCCACTGGTTGGTGATCAGGCCGGCGTCGACGAAGGCGGCGGTCGCGAACACCTTGTAGATGCGCAGCTGGGCGTCCAGGGAGGCCATCGCCCGGATGTTGCCGCCCGAAGGCAGGATGCGGAGCTGCTGGACGTTGTCGAGGGGAGGCACCCCGACGCTGATGATCTCGGTGGCCAGCCGGTCGTCCTCGTAGCCCCGGACGGTGGTGTCGCCGCCGGCGAAGAATCGCTCGACCTCGGGGAGCAGGACGGCCCCGGCGAGGGGGATCCCTTGATCGTACCGACCGTCGGCCCGGATCACCAGGTTGTCCCCGACCGGCCAGAACCGGGTGCCGGCGGCCGACAGCTTGACGAACGTGGCCTGGCCGGCCAGCCAGGGGGCCGCGATCGACGCCTGGCCCTCCAGCCGGTAGCCCGCCTCGGGCGCCAGGGGTGACAGCGCCCCCACGCGGTCGACCCGGCGCTCGAGCTCGGCCCGGACGCCGATCGCGCCGGTCCGGGTCGACACCGGCACCTGGGTCTGGTCGTCGTCGGCCCCCGACGGCCGGAGCACGTCGACGAGTCGCTCGCGCAGGCGGAAATCGTACTGGAGGCCGACGGTGATCGCGTAGGCGGACCGCCGGGCGGTGCGGGGCTCGCTCCACGACCGGGTCAGGGCGAGGGTGGCGCCATCGGTGGTCAACAGCCCGAACCGGGGGGTGTCCTGGCGGCGGCGGAACGCGGTGAGCTCGGTCTGGAACTCGAGCCACTCGGGGACCAGGCCCAGGCCGGCGGCGCCGGTCAGCCAGCGGGGAAACCGCAGCGTGGCCTCGGCCGCGAGCTGGCGGAGCCGGAGGTCCGAGCTCGCCAGGAACTCGTCGGTGGCGATGCCGACGGTGCCGTTGAGATCGAGCGAGATGCCGCGCCCGAACAGGTTGCGGAACGAGGGCAGGAGCTTGACGAACGTCCCGTTGAAGCTCGAGTGGCCGAGCTCGGTCTCGATCAGGGCCCGGAAGTCGTAGCGCTCGACGACCTCGACCACGGCGTTGACCTCGCCGGCGCTGATGGTGTCGAGGTCGGGCAGGGCGATGTTGACGCCGTCGAACAGGCCGGTGTTCCGGAGCTTGCGCGAGGCCTCGGCGAGCACGTCCTGGGTCAGCGGCGTGCCGGGGGCGAACCCGAGCAGCTCCTGGATCACGCGCGTGCTGGTCCGGAAGTTGCCGCGGATCACGACGGTGCCGATCCGCAGGGCCTGGACGTCGCTGAGGTCGTAGTGGACGGCGATCCGGTGCGGGCCGTTCGCGCGGGCGTCGAGCGCGACCCGGGCTCGGGGCCGCCCGCGGCTGAACAGGCGGTCGCGCAGGCGGTCCCGGGTGTCGGTGGCCTCGGCCTCGCGGTAGGCCAGGTTGGGGGCGAACCCGACGCAGTGTCCGGGGACGGCCGACGCCGCGAGCTGGGGCTCGCCGTGGAACCCGGCGAGCTCGCCGAGGACGATCGAACACAGTGCGGCGGCCTCGGGCGTGGTGAACGCGTCCTCGGCGCCGCCGAGCTCGATCACGACCTGGGTCAGCAGCGTGGGCAGGCCCTCGTCGATGGTGTAGCGGACGTACAGACCATCGCCGCGCTCCGCGATCAGCACGCCCGCGGTGAGCGCCGCGCTGCCGAGGGCGAGCTCGGAGGTGGCGGCCTCGACGCGGACCCGCGCCTCGCGGTAGCCGGCGCGCCGGTACAGCGACACCAGGCGCTCGACGTCGCCCGCGAGCTGCGCGGAGGTCGCGGCGGCCTGATTCCCCAGCAGCTGCGTCGACAGCTTGGCCTGGCGGATCGCGATCGAGCCCTGCAGCTCGCGGTCGGTGAACCGCCGGTTGCCGCGGAAGCTGACCATCCGCACCGGGCGCAGTGAGCCCTGGTCGATCCGGTAGATCAGGCGATCGAACCGCTCGAACCGCTCGCGCGTCCACGTGACCCGGGCGTCGAAGAACCCGCGGCCCTGCAGGAACGCGGTCAGCGCGCGCGCCGAGGCATTGGCCTCGACGTCGTCGGAGCTCGACGCGGCGTTGAACGTGAGCTGGTCGAGCAGGTCCTCCGTGCGGATCGCGTCGCTGTGGCCCTCGAACACGATGTCGAGCGGGCGCCGGAGGTCGATGATCACGCTGAACGGGACGGTGCGGGTGCGACGGTCGAACGAGGTCTTCGGATCGAAGTCCGTGCGCACGCGCACGGCGGGGTACCCCTGCCTGTGGAACGCGCGGACCACCGTCTGGATGTCCTTCTGGTGCTCGGCGCGCCGGAACCGCGCGGTGCCGATGCACACGCCGCGCACCAGGCAGGTCGCGGTGTGGCGGAACGTGGCCCGGATCGCCTCGTCGCCGATCCCGCTGCCCTCGCTGCCGGTCACGGTGATCTTGCCGGCGACGTACTCCTGGCCGAGCCGGACGACGACGCGGATCTCCACGCCCTTGCCGCGCAGCTCCTGACCGAGGGCGACCCGGGCCTCGAAGTAGCCCTCGTCGCGGAGGAACTCCTCGAGCCGGCGGGTCTCCTCGAGCAGCTCGCACGCGCGGTCCTGCGGTGCCCATGGCAGGTACGTGCCGGTGCGTACGCGCATCCGCCGCCGGACCTCGTCATCGAGGACCGTGCCGGTCCATCGGGTGTCGACGTCGACGCGCACGCCGCGCACCACCTGCAGCGGCGACAGCTGGATCACCGCGAGCGTGCCCGCCGGACCCTCGCGCGTGCGCAGATCGACGAGGTGGTAGCCGAACGCGTCGCTGACCCGCTCGATGTCGGCACGCGCGGCCGCCGTGAGCGCGCGGTGGCGGTTCATCGTGGGCTCGAACAGCGAGCGGGCGACCTCGCTGCCGTCGGCGAGCTGCCCGATGATCTCGAAGTCGCGCCAGGTCACCGGCGGCGCATGATCGACCACGGGCGCGGGCGCGGCCGTGACCACGCAGCGCGCGGGGTCGAACGTCAGCCCGGTCAGGTCGTCGCGGATCGTGGCCTGGGCCGCGGCCGGGCGGGGCGCGCTCACCGCGGCGGCGGTGGCCAGGAGCAGCAGCGCGCGCGTCACGGGATGTACAGCCGGTAGACGAGCTTGAGGCTGGCGTCGCTGATGTCCTGCTCGGCCGGGTCGTAGAAGTTCTTGCGGAGGTAGCCGCCCTGCAGCGTCAGGTAGGCGCCGCCGCTGATCAGCTTGTATGGCGTCTTGAGCTCGCCGCGGATGTTGTAGGTCGAGCCGCGGATGGTCTGCTCGCCGTCGGCGATCGCCTTGAGGTTCTCGATGAACTTCTTCTCGATGCGCAGGCCGATCGAGCCGAACCCGATCTCGAGGCGGAACACGTCGAGGCGGGTGGCGCGGGTCAGCGAGTCGCCGAGCAGGCCGGACACCCAGTCGCCGGCGAGGTCCTTGACGATCTGGTCAGCGAATCCCTGGCTCGGGTTGGTGGTGGGATCGACGAGCGTGGGGTCGCTGCCGACCGACTGATCGCCGAGCGAGCGGCGCAGCGATTCCTGGCTGCGGCCGAGCACCAGCAGCGACAGCGTCTGTGACTTGTTGAGGCCGGTCGACGTCCGCAGGTCCCACTGCGGGTTCGACAGCGCGCCGAACAGGGTCAGCGTGATCAGGTGCTGCTGGCCCGACAGGTCCTGGTACTGCGCCTCGCTGGTGATCCCGAGCTGCGGATCCCCGGCCCGGGTGTTCTCGGCGAAGTCGATCGAGCCGGTCGTGCTCGTGAACTTGGCGCGCGTGGCGGGGATCCGGAACTCGCCCCGTTGCACGCGGATCGAGCCGCTCATGCGCGGGTCCCGCGGCGTGTTGGTGATCTCGATCAGCGGGCCGACCAGCTCGATCTGCGCGATGTTGTTGCGCACCGCGAACCGCCGCACGTCGAGCGTGAGCTTCAGGTTCGCGTCGCCGAGCAGCGGGTACTCCTCCCAGAACGGGGTGCTCGGCGCGGTCGACGAGCCGATCTGGCGGATCTGCTCGGCCAGCTCCACGTTCTGCAGGTAGCTGCCGTCGATGATCGAGATGTTGCC
Source organism: Kofleriaceae bacterium (assembly GCA_964203225.1). GTDB lineage: Bacteria > Myxococcota_A > Polyangia > Haliangiales > Haliangiaceae > JABFXX01. The sequence goes on along the minus strand of CAXNMK010000013.1, from coordinate 154,125 downwards.
GCGGACCTCGAGGGGCGCGGTCTCGGACGCCAGCGTCAGCGACACGTCGCGGGCCGCGAGCGTGAGATCGAGCGTGCCGGGGATCCGGAACGGGATGTTGTTGGCGTCCATGCCGATGCCGAGCGAGGTCAGCACGCCGTCGCGCAGCTCGACCTGCCCGGTGATGCCGGACACCTGGCCCTCGCCGTCGATCGAGGCCTGCACGCCGTTGATCGAGATCGTGTAGGTGCGCTGGCCGCCGCCGCCGGTCGACGTCTCGATGTCGACGCTGCCGCGGGTCAGCGCGATCTCGCGGCGCACGCCGCGAGGCAGCACCGAGATCGGGCGCAGCGAGCCATCGGCCGGCGGGTCGAACACCAGCGAGCCCGAGATCTGGGGCAACACGCCCTTGCCCGACAGCATCAGATCGCCATCGATCGCCGCGAGCCCGCCGGCCTGGGACACCATGTCCGGCATCGCCGCGAGCAGCATCTTGCCGGCGATCTTGCCGCTGATCAGCACCGACCAGCTCGCGGGCGTGAGGCCGTCGAGAGCGATGTTGCCGCCGATGTGGAGCTCGCCCTTCTCGTCGAGGTGCTGGTCGCGGACCTGGACGTTGACGTCGGTGAACCCGAGGCTGCCGTTGGCCAGCTTGATCAGGCCGACGGGCGCTTCGATCACGGTGTCGCCGCCGATCGGTCGCAGCCGGATCGGATTGGCGCGCGCCGGGTCGGTGCGCCACAGCCCGTCCGGATCGAGATCGAGCGAGGCCTCGTAGGTCGGCTTCGCGAACGTGCCGGCCACCGAGGCGGCGAGCCGGACCTGGCCCGACACCTCGTCGAACCGGTTGTCGAGCAGCGGCGCGATCAGCGCGAGGTCCAGCGTGCCCACCGCCTCGATCGCCACCGACGTCGGCGCGGCGTGGCCGCGGATCTCGATCACGCCCGCCGGCGTCGCGAGCCGGGTGGTGCATGGGCGCCGCCCGCCGGAGGCCGCGCGGTCGCGGCAGGTCAGCTCGAGCGACGACGGCGTCACCCGCAGCGACATCGCGGGCCGCGCGCCCGGCTGCTGGTCGATCACGGACAGCCGCAGCGGCACCATGCGGCCGTCGGCGCCGCGGTGGTTGACGATGCCGACCAGCTCGGTCAGCTCGACCCACGCCTCGGGCTCGACAGGCGTGACCGGCGCGAGCTGGGTGCGGACCGTGAGCGTGCCACTCGCCCACGCCTGCACCGGCTCGGTCAGCCCGAGCATCGCCGTCAGGTCGGCGAGGACGTCGACCTCGATCCTCCGCCCGGTCACCGACAGCTCGACGGGGTAGGGCGCGGCCGTACCGACCGTGCCGCTCACCACGAGGCGCCCCGCGAGCGCGCGGCCATCGATCGCCACGCCCGCCATGCCACTCGCGAGGGTGATCGTCTGGACGCGCAGCTGGGTGTCACCGACGAACGCGTTCGCGACCCACGTGCGCAGCATCGTGAGGTTGCCGTCGGCCAGGGGCGCCGTCGGGCTGCCCGACAGGTGAAGCGACAGCCGCGCATCGCCCCCCGCGACCCGGGCGCCCATGAACTGCTCGAGGATCGCGAGCGGCAGGTCGATCGCCAGCGCGCCGCCGAGCTGGGGCAGGCCGAGCTTGCCGCCCGCGCGCACCGGGGGCAGCTTGGTGATCGTCGCGTCGAGCACGCCGCCCAGATCGCGGCGGGCGGTGGTCACCACGCACGAGCCACCCGAGAGCTTGGCGCGCGCGCACGTCTCGAGGTCCTTGTCATCGACATAGAGGGTGCGCGGCCGGCACGCGGCGTCGTCCTTGCGGTTCACGCACACCGCGAGATCCGAGTAGGCCTCGCCGAGGATCGTCAGGCGCGGGGCGCGCGCGTACACGGTGGCGTGATCGAGCCAGTCGAGCGGCTCGCGGGTGGCCACGATCGAGACCTGGGTCAGTTCGGCATCGAGCGCCTCGACGGTGCCCTTGACCAGCGAGCCGAGGCCACACAGCTTGGCCGCCTCGACCCGGCGGCCCGACAGCTTGAGCCGCTCGATGAACGGCGCGCCGCCCTTCGCGCCCATGCGGACGCGGCCCGAGCCGGACACCTCGCCGCCGAGGCCGGTGGTCGTGAGCTTGCGGATGTCGACGATGCCGTCGGCGTACTGGGTGTCGATCAGGCGCAGCGTGTCGACGCAGGGCACGCCGGCGAGCGTGGTGTTGACGTTGACCGTGGGATTCGAGAACTTGCCCTTCACCACGATCACGGTGCCCGCGCCCGCGCTGGTCACGAACGCCGGCAGGCCGAACCGCTTGAGCCACACGCCGAGATCGGGGAAGTCGCCGTCGATCTGCAACGACTCGATCTCCTCGTCGAGCACGCTGATCGTGCCGTCGAACGTGGCGCGGCTGCGACCGGCCTCGACCTGCACGTTCTCGATGTGGATCGAGTCGAAGCTGTTCGGTGTGAACAATCGCCCCTTGTGAACGCGCAGCGCGGTCTGCGTGGCCGTCGGGCCCAGCGCGAGGTCGAAGTCCTCGAGCGCGAACCCGAGTTCGACGTCGCCCTTCGCGCGCAGTCGACCCTTGAGGAACCGCCCGACCGAGCGCGCGACCTTGGCTGGGAGGAACCGCCCCACGTCGATCGCCTTGGTGATCTCGACCTGCGCGTTCGAGTACGGCGGATCGAGCCCGAACGTGGCGGCGAGCTGGACCTCGCCCGGCTCCTTGCCGCCCTTGATCAGCGCCTTGGTGCGGTCGATGAAGCCCTGCTCGTTGACCAGATCGATGCCGCCGCTGACCTCGGCGAGCGTCAGCCGGATCGGCTCCTCGCCCTGCCGCAAGGGGACGTCGACGTCGAGGTTCGCCAGGTCGAGCCCGATCTTGGGCGCTGCGACGAACGGGCCGGTCAGCGTGATCGTGCCGTGCAGGTCCTCGCCGCCGACGGACTCCTTGATGCACGTGCGGACCGTCGGGCCGAGGTTCTGCACCTCGAGGCCGAGGTTCCACGAGCCATCGTAGGGGCGGTCCCACCACTGGTTGAGCTCACCCGAGAACCGCAGCGTCGCGCCGCTCGCGGGATCGCGCGTGCGGTCCGTCAGCGTCGCGCACGGCAGGGTCCTCGCCTCGAGGTCGAGCTCGAGCGTGTTCGCCACGAAGTCGCGCTTGGCCCACTCGGTGGGGAGCTGGGCGAGCCGGTGCAGCTTCACGTCGACGAGGTCGATCGTGTAGTCGGCCGAGCGGCCGGGGGGCGGGTAGACCTCGGGGACGGGCGAGGGGCCCTCGTGTGGGAGGCGGAAGCTCGTGCGCGGGCCGGTGTCGAGCACGCGGACGGTGCCGCCCTCGGCGGTCAGCCCGATCCGCACGTAGAACTTCGCGACCAGCGGATCCGAGGCGTCCATGTAGACGTACGCGTCGTTGGCGGGGTGCTCGCCGGCGTCGACGTCGACGCCCTCGAACCGCGCGGTGAACCCGTACACCACGCGATCGTCGGGGAGCGACGTTGGCTTCATGTGGACGGTGAGGTTGAGGTCCTCGATGTGGATGTCGCGGACGTCGAAGATCGGCGGCGGCTTGTCGGCGTAGATGCCGGCGCGGAAGCCCGCGGTCATGCGCGACACGAACGCGGTCACGATGCTGACGCTCGTGCGGTCGACCGCGTGGAGCGGGTAAGGCTCGCGGGTCTCCTCGAGCAGCGCCTCGCCACCATGCACCCACACGTGGCGGAACACGAAGTCGTGGTTGCCGAACATCAGCGCGTGGATGTCGACCTCGGCGGTGATCCGCGCGGTCCGGAGCAGCAGCTTGCGCGGCTTGCGGCGGCTGGCGGGGTCCGGATCGGGGCGGTCGTTGTTGCTGCAGTCCTCGGTGGGGTCGCCCTGGCGGAAGCTGCCATCGGTGGGGAGCAGCTCGGCCGAGAGTGCGCAGTCATCCCACACGCGGACGTCGCGCATCGTCACCGGCACCCAGCCGCCCGTGATCACCTGTTCGAGCGCGCGGGCCGGCCACTCGATCGCGCCGATCGCGATCCGCCCGCGCATGCGCTTGTTGAGGAGCGACGCGATGTTCTCTGCGAGATCCTCGCCCTCGAACTTCACGCGCAGCACGGAGTACGCGCTCCCCAGGAGGAGCACCACCGTGAGGCCGATGACGACAAGCCAGCGGCGGATTCTCCGACGAGAAGGCGTCACCCGTGGGGTGGACCGTACCACGACGACGTGTAGGACATCTGCAGGTGCCGATCGCCCGTCGATCCTTTCAACACCAGCGCATTTGGAGGTGGTCACGCCACGGGTCGGTCCGTATACTGGACACAGGACCGAACCGAGGGAATCGAGAATGTCTAACGAGAATCCCGAGAATCTGGAAACCGCCTCCCCTGTCCTCCGTCGTGAGGCCCTGCTGCCGCGCGAACGCAACCGAGGTCTCGGAACGGTCGCCGTCGTGTGCACGATGGCTGGCGTGGCCTCCGGCCTCGCGCTCGCGACCACGCTGATGGCGATGCAGGTCGCTGACTCCATGTCGACGCGCGGCTGCATGCACCGCATGGAGGCCGCCAGCGTTCGTGCCGACGGCCATGGGTTCCTGGGCATCCGCTACGTGTTCCAGGGGGGGGTGGCCGAGGTCGACAGCGTCCTCCCAGGCACACCCGCTCAGGCGATCGACATCCAGCCGGGCGACCACGTGCTCGCGATCAACGGCGACCCCGTCGACTCGGCGAGCGAGCTCCAGGACAAGATCTTCGGATCGGCGCCTGGCACGCGCCCCACGCTGATCGTCGAACGCGATGGTGCCCGCCGGATCGTGCGCCCGACGCTCGCGGCGTGGCCATCGCGTCGCTACTGACACCGCCGCGCGCAGGCGGCGCTGGTCACCCTGGTCACCCCGGTCACCCCGGTCACCCCGGACACCCCGGTCAGGGAGCGCAGTAGTCAGTCTCGCTCTGCGCGCCCTCGCGCAGGCGGACGCAGGTCGACACCGTCTGGTCGTCCCGCTGGAATGTGACCACCATCTGGTCCCCGAGATCCGCGCGCACCGCCGCGGTCGGGCCGACGCTGCCATCGTTCCGTGCGGCCTCGATGATGCCGACGCCCTGGTCGCGATTGAACACGAACACCACGGTGTCGACGTAGTTCACGTTGGCCGGGTAGGCGAAGGAAGCCGTGGTGGCGCCCGGCTCACCCGCGAGATGGAACGTCATCAGCCCCGGATCGGGCGGCGGGATCGGGATCGATGGCGTGACACAGCCAGCAAGCCCGCACACGAGCGCCCCCACGAGCACGAGGACGAACGCACGGCGGAGGTGAGGAGGGCGGCGCATGGGGACCCGACCGAGGCATGAGCAAGGCTTGGTCCAGACCAGCGTACCGGATCTCGCGCCCTTACGGGAAACGGCCTGCCAACGTCATTGGCAGGCCGTCAACGAGCAAGGCAGTTCGCTGGGGATCCAGAGGGCGCGCTAGCGGGTGCGCTTGACCGTGGTCGGGAACATGATCGACACGCCGGCACCGAAAAACATGTGGTGCAGAAACCGGCTGTCGTCCGTGGTCACCGCGAGGTCCGCGTTGAAGTCGGCGCCCGACGGGTTGTCCGAGAACGCGTAGTCGCGGACCGTGAAGTCGAGCGCGATGAAGTCGTTCAGGAACACGTGAATGCCGCCGCCGAGGTAGAGCCCGAGTCGGTTACCGTCGTTGAGCGCCGGGTCGTTGTTCGGGTTGTTGTCTGCCGGCGTCATCTCGTCGATCGCGATGCCGGGCGACGGATCGTCGCAGACGTTGGTGGGGCAGTTCGACTTGAGCATCGCGAACGACATGCCCGCCTGGAAGTAGAAGTCGAAGGCGACGAACGTCTGGCCGAACGCGGCGAGCTTGCCGTACCAGGGCGTCAGGCTCACGTACGCGGCGCCGTGGAACGGCATCGTGTTGAGGCGGCTCTCGAACTCTTCCCTGGTTGGCTCGCGGGTCGAGTCCATGGGGTCCGAGTCCTCGAGGGTCGGCAGGATCTGCTTGACGAGGCCCGTGTCGAGCGCCGTCGCGCCGACGCCGATGGCGCCGAACGAGACCATGTCCGTGAAGTGGTACTCGAGCTTGGCGCCGCCGCCGACGATGTGGCGGAAGTCGGCGTTGATCGTCGACTCGAACAGCGGGGCGAACTCGAACCGCTGCTTGACGAGCAGGCGGCGGTGGCGAACCGCGACGTCGTCCTTGAGCGAGCTCTGGCGGCGGCCGTCCGCGAGCGCATCGGCGGCGGGCAGAGCAGTGACAGCGAGCAGCGCGGCCGTGGCGAGGAGCGTGGGCTTGGTCATGGATGTCGTTCCTCTCGGCTCAGCGGAAGGTGGTGTATTCGAACGAGGTCGGGAGCCAGAAGCTGATGCCGACCTGGAACATGACGTTGTTGATGAGCCGCGAGTCCGCGTTCTCCTTGGCCGCTTCGGCCGACGTATTCTCCATCGGAGACCGGTTGGTCGGCTCGAACTGGTCGAGGAAGACGTAGTTGCGGATGCCGGCGTTGACCGTCAGCCACTTGGTCAGGAAGAACCGGAAGCTGGCGCCGACGTTCGGTATGATCAGCGTGTTGGTGAACCCGGCGAACTTGGTGTCGCGCGGAATCACCTCGCTCTGGCCGGCGCCGATGCCGGCCGTGAATGCGACCTCCCAGGTCACGAGCTTCTTGTCGAACACCGCGAACTTTCCGTACACCGGCACGTAGTGGAAGTTGAGGGCGGCGCTCCACTTGTACTCGTTGAGCGTCGGCAGGCGGCGCGCCTGCCGGGCCACGAGGTCGTACGGCTCGCGGAAGCTCTTGACGTAGTACTGACCCTCGACACCCACGGCGAGGACGTCCGTCAGGTAGTAGGACAGCTGACCGCCCAGCGAGTAGTGGCGGATCATGTTGTCGTTCACCGTGGTGCCGAACAGCGGCAGCAGCTCGGTGCGGCCGCTCTTGAGGAACGGCTTGCGGACGACGACCAGGATGTCCTTCCAGGACAGCTTGGTGCGGACCACCGGGCCGGCCTTGACGGCACCCCCGCTGGCGTCCGACGCGGCGAGGTCCGCGGCGAGGTCGCCGGGGCCGGGCTCCGTGCCCATGTCGATCTCGTCGCCGTCCGCCGGCGGCGGATCGGTCGGCTCCATCTCGACCTCGTCCTCGGCGGCGGCCGCCGGGACTGGCTTGGCGCCGCCTTTGGCCCCTCCCTTGGGTTGGGCCACCGCCGCAGCGGTCAGAAGAAGCACCAACAGGACCGATCGGTGGATTGCCCGCATTCGTAGACGCTTCATAACACGGCCTTTTTTGCAGCTTCAACCAAACAGCGCAGGTTTGGATGACAGCCGCGACAAGGGCCGGTTGCGCTCAGGAGGGGTCGGCGCCGAGGGCGTCGGCGTACAGCGCATCGACGAACGCGGCGGGGTCGAACGGCCGGAGATCAGCCGCCTTCTCGCCCACACCCACGAACCGGACCGGCACCTTCAGCTCGTCACAAATGCCCAGGACGACGCCGCCCTTGGAGGATCCATCGAGCTTGGTCAGGACGATCCCGGTGATCTCCATGTCCGACTTGAAGGTCTTGGCCTGGGCGATCGCGTTCTGGCCGGTGGTCGCGTCCAGCACCATCCAGGTCTCGTGGGGCGCGCCCGGCACCGCCTTGTCGCACACCCGGCGCAGTTTCTTGAGCTCGTCCATCAGGCCGGCGTTCGAGTGGAGCCGGCCGGCGGTGTCGCAGATCACGATGTCGAAGCCCTCGTCCACGCCGCGCTTGATGGCGTCGAACACGACCGAGGACGGGTCCCCGCCGGCCTTGCCGCGCACGACGGGCACGTCGGCCCGCTTGCCCCACTCCTCGAGTTGCTCGGTGGCGGCGGCGCGGAACGTGTCCCCGGCGGCCAGGATCACCTTCTTGCCCTCGTCGCTGAACTTCTTGGCGAGCTTGCCGATGGTGGTCGTCTTGCCGGCGCCGTTGACGCCGAGGACCAGCAGCACGAACGGCTTTCTGGTCGTGAAGTCGACCGGGCGCGCGTCGACGTCGAGGATGTCGCGCGAGGTCTCGCGGATCCGCGCCCAGATCTTGTCGGCATCCTCGAGGTCGTCCTTGGACAGGCCACTCTTGACCGCCTGGAAGATCCGGTCGGCGGCGCGCGGGCCGATGTCGGCGGTGAGCAGTTCCTCCTCGAGCTGGTCGAGGGTCGCCGCGTCGATCTTCTTCTTGCCGAACAGCTTGCCGAGCCGGGCGACGAACCCGCCGCGGGTCTTGGCGAGCCCGGCGCGGTAGGCGTCGCGCGCCTCGATGTCGGTCGGGGGTTCGTCGCGGACCGGGCGGGCCGGCGCCGCGGGCTTCGCGGGAGCCGGGGCGGCGGTCTGGCCGGGCCGCGCCCGCTTGCGCTCGCGCTTCGGGGCCTCGTCTGCCTCGGAGCCGAGGCGCTCGAGGGTGGACGCCGTCCGCTCGCGGGTCCGGGCGGCCGAGCGCCGGAGCACGAGCATCACCAGCACGAGCACGACGGCTGCGATCGCGAGCTTGATCAGCTCGTCCGAGGTCATGGCGGCCTTATACCGCAGGCGGGCGCGGCGTGCGCTCACGGACGGCGCGCTCGACCCGATCACCCGCGGTGGTCAGGATCGCCTCGGGGGCGAGCCGGCCCGAGAAGTAGATCTCCTCGACGAAGTCCGTGAGGTCGGCGAGGGCGGGGCTCGGCCGCCGGTCGCGCACGTGGTCGACGATCTGGCGCGGCGACCAGATGCCCCACAAGCGGGCCTCGGGCAGGGCGGGCTCGGCGGCGCGCCGGTACAGCTGAAACACCCGCTCGCGGACCGGGACCAGGTCGATCCGGACTCCGCGCAGCTCGCCGCGGTGCGGGATCGAGACCCCGAATCGCTCGGTGACGTGGCCGGGCGCTGCGACCTCGGCCCGCCACTCGCCGTGCGCGAGGCGGTCGAGCGTGAAGCTGCCGTCGTCGGCGGTCCGGATCTCGCGATCCTCCTCGCCGAGCAGCAGCCGGACCACGGCCTGGCCGACCGGGCGGCCCCGGACGGTGTCGCGGACCACCCCGGTGAACCCGTCGTCGCCGGGGCGACGCAGCGTCGACATCACCCCGGCCTTGGTGGTGACGAGGCCCCCATCGACGTGGTCGTGGGCGCCGGGGGTGGCTGGGGTCTCTGCCGGCGGGGTCGGGCGGCGGAGTCGGCGCCACGGCCTGGCCCGCGCGAACAAGAACGCGCCCGCCGCGAGCGCGGTCGCCGCGAACGCCGCGATCGTGTACGAGACCGGCACCGGCTGAGGCGCCGCCACCTTGATGATGGCGGGCGTCGAGCGGCTGGGGCGGACCGCCGGCGAGCCCGGCTCGGCCTGGACCTGGACGGCGACCTGGCCTTGCCCGATCACCTCGGCCTCGACCTCGAACCTGAACGCACCGCCGTCGGTGGTCGCGCCCTGGGCCAGGCGGCGGTCACCGGACACCAGCGTGACCGCGGCGCGCGCGACCGCTGCCCCGTCGCTGTCGCGGACCCGGCCGGTGACGACGAGGTCGTCCTCGAACGCGAGGTCGGTGGCCGACACCTTCATCTCCGTGGTGGTCTCGGCGGTCAACTCGACCCCGATCTCGGCGGTGGCGGTCTGCCGGGTGTCGTCGCCGGGGAACATCGCCCGGAGCCGGCGAGTGCCCGCGCCGCCGGCCCGCTCGCGGGTCAGGAGGAACGGTTTGCCGGTATCGATCATCGCGAGCGGCGCGAACGCGGGGCCGAGCGCCAGCGAGATTGGCACGGTCGCCGGCGCGTCGTCCGCGGTCGCGGTCACCACGATCGAGAGCCCCCCGGCGGCCGGGGTCGCCTCGATCGAAAGCGTGACCTGGGCCTGCGACGGGTCGGTGATCATCGTGCTGTGGGTGGCCTCGAGCAGCCCGCCGCCCCGGAACGTCAGCTCGACCGGCTGCGGTCCGACCCCGACGCGGACGATGGTGCGGAACCGGCCGTCGGGCTGGGTGGTCACGGTGACGGTCTGTCCCCCGAGCGTGACCTCGATGGTCTGGCCGCCGATGCCGTCCCCCGTCAGCCTGTCGAGGAGCTGGCCGGACAGCTCGGCGACGCCATCCCCGCGCAGCCGCACCCGCTCGAGCTGGACCTGGGTCTGGGCGCGGATGTCGATGGTGGGGGCCGCTGCCACTGGTCGGACCAGTGGGGTGGCGAGCGCGAGCCCGGCCAGGACCGCGGCCAGCGTGAGTCCCCGGACGTCCACGCCCCGGGTGATAGCACGCCCGATGTCATAGGGGCGATCCACCCTGCGCACGCCACCATGCGTATCAAGCGGGTCGAGATCATCGGCTTCAAGTCGTTCTGCGACAGAGCGGTCGTCAACATCAGCGAGCAGATCACTGGTGTGGTCGGGCCCAACGGGTGCGGGAAGTCGAACATCGTCGACGCCATCCGCTGGTGCATGGGCGAGCAGAGCGCCAAGCACCTCCGCGGCAAGGCGATGGAGGACGTGATCTTCGCCGGCTCGGAGTCCCGCGGCCCCGCGCCGATGGCCGAGGTCTCGCTGACGTTCGACGACGTCGGGTTCTCCCACGAGAAGCTCGAGCTCGCCCGTCACAGTGACGAGGCCGAAACCGAGCGCGCGCTCGCGGAGATCGCGCCCGAGGACGGCGTCGATCCGCTCGCGCTCGATGCGGGCGCCGTGCCCCTCGATGGCGTGGTCGATGGCGTGGTCGATGGCGTGGTCGACTCCGCGGTCGCCGCCGTGCAGGCCGGTCCCGAGGCCGCCGCCGGCGAGCTCGCGGTCGCGCCCCACCCCGACGACGCGAGCCCGGTCGGCACCTGGCTCGACGCCGAGGGCAACCCGATCCCGTCGCCGACCGAGGAGGTCGCCGCGATGCTGGCCGACCAGCCGCCGGCGATCGACTTCGCCCGCTACACCGAGGTCACGATCACCCGCCGCCTCTACCGCGACGGCACGTCGCAGTACTTCATCAACAAGACCCCGTGCCGCCTCCGCGACATCACGGACTTCTTCCTCGGCACCGGCGTCGGCACCAAGGCGTACGCGATCATCGAGCAGGGCCGGATCGGTCAGATCGTCAGCTCGCGCCCGCAGGATCGCCGCGCGATCATCGAGGAGGCCGCGGGCATCACGAAGTTCAAGGCCAAGAAGAAGGCGGCCGAGAAGAAGCTCGATCAGACGCGCCAGAACCTGATGCGCGTGTCGGACATCGTCACCGAGCTCGACAAGCGCATGGGCACCCTGCGCCGGCAGGCCCAGAAGGCCGAGCGGTTCCGCAAGTACAAGGCGGAGATGAAGGACATCGAGCTGTGGAAGGCGGCGCACCGCTGGCTCGAGCTGACGTCCGAGGGCTCGCTGGTCAGCGGCCGGCTCGGTGAGGCCCGGGTCGAGCTCGAGGCGGTCCGCGCCGCGTGGTCCACCAAGGACGAGCACGTCGTCGCCGAGCGCTCCGAGCTGTCGGTCGAGGAGCGGCGCCTCGTCGTCGTCCAGGAGCAGGTCTACGAGCTCGACAACCGGCTCCGCCTCGGCGAGAGCAAGATCGGCTTCGAGCGCCGTGAGGCGGAGGACCTCGACGCCCGGATCGCGGGCGCCCGCGCCGAGATCGACCAGATCGCCGCCGAGCGTGCGCGCGGCGCGGAGGAGCTCGCGCAGCGCACCGCCGAGCTCGCCGAGCTCGAGGCCGAGGTCTCGAACGAGGCCGCCGAGGTCGCCGCCCGCGAGGCCGCCGCCGGCGAGGGCCGGCAGATGCTCGCCAACGCCCAGGGTCGCCTCGACGAGGCGCGCACCGAGATCGGCGGTCGCCGCACCGAGATCGCGACCGCCGGCACCCAGCTCGATAACCTCGTGCGCCGCCGGGACGAGGCGAGCCGTCGGCTCGAGCGCGTCACCAGCGAGACCGTTCAGAACAGCGAGCGGCTCAAGGAGCTCGAGCGCGAGGCGCGCCGTGTCGAGAGCGCCCTGATCGAGCTGCGCCAGACGCGGCTCGACCTCGGCAGCCAGAAGCAGGGCTTCCAGGATCGCCGCGAGGTGTTGACCGAGGAGGTCGCGCGCGGCGAGGCCGAGGTCGAGACGCTGCGCACCGAGCTGCAGCGGCGTACGTCGCGCCTGACCTCCCTCCAGGAGATCATGGATCGCTACGAGGGGTTCGCGCGCGGCACCCGCGCCGTCATGCAGCGCGCCGACGAGATCGTGGCCGGCCTCGGGGCCGGGGACGATATCCGCGGCGTCGTCGCGGACGTGGTCCGCGCGCCCGAGACCCTCGAGGTCGCGGTCGAAGCGACCCTCGGCGACCGGCTCGGCGGCGTGCTCGTCACCCAGCCCAACGTCGGGCTCGCTGCGATCGGCTTCCTCAAGCAGGCCGGTGGCGGGCGCAGCGCGTTCGTGCCGATGTCCACCATCGGCGGCAGCTCGCACGGCGGGGGGCGCCTGCGCATCTCCGATACCGCGCCCGGGCTCACCGCCCGCGGGCCGTTCGTGGACGACCACGGCGCGGCGCCGCTGACGTGGACGGGGGAGGGCGCCGATGCGTCCGCCGAGGTCGTCCTCATCGCCCCCGGACCCGCGATCGAGATCCGCCCGTGGCTCGTGCGCGCGTGGCCGATCGAGGCCGCTGCGGACGCCGCGACGGTCGCCGACTGGCCCGGCCTCGCGGTGGTCACCGGGGCGGGCCCCGCCGCGGTCCGCCCGGCCGCCGCGCGCACCCGCGCCCGCATCGAGTTCGAGGATCGCAGCCAGCTCCTCGAGGCCGCGATCGCGGTGGGCCGTGCCCACGATGGCGATGCCATCCACGGCGCCGGGGTGCTCGGTCGCATGCGCGACCTGGTGTCGTTCGAGGTCGGCTTCGCCGAGGTCGGGCGTCGGCTGCTCGGCTCGACGGTCGTGGTGACGGACCTCGATCGCGCGATCGCGCTCCACAACGAGGGCGTCACCGACCGCATGGTCACGCTCGACGGCGATCTGATGGACGAAGACGGCGTGGTCGCCGGTGGCTCGCGCGAGGCGCAGGGCGCTGGCGTGCTGGCCCAGAAGCGCGAGGTCCGCGATCTCGAGGAGATCGTCGGCACCCTCGAGCACCACCTGTCCGAGGCGATGACCCGCCTCGTCACCGCGAAGACGGAGCTCACGCAGGTGGTCAAGGCCCTCGAGGGGCTGCGGACCCAGGCCCACGAGGGCGACCTCGCGATCATGGGTCACGAGAAGGACGAGAGCCGCGTGCGCTCGGACCTCGAGCGCTATCGCGACCGCCTCGGCCTGCTCGGCACCGAGCAGCTCGAGCTCGACGAGCGCCTCGGATCGATCGGCGCAGACGAGCAGGTCGCGCGCGAGCGTCGCCTGGCGGCCGAGAGCCGGATCGATGAGCTCGAGCGCACGCAGCTCGATCTGCTCGCCGAGGTGGCCACGCACCGGGAGCGGCTCGACGACCTCGCCCAGGTCCTGACCGATGCCCGGATCCGCGCAGCGCAGCTCGGCGAGAAGCGCGCGGCGGCCGAGGCCGCCGCGCTGCGCCTGCAGCGCAGCGACACCGAGCTCGCCACGCGGTCGGGTCGGCTGTCCAGCGAGATCGAGGACGCGGTGACGCGCGCCTACGGCCTGCGCGAGGGCTGCGAGCAGCTCGCGGCCGAGCTCAGCGATGTGCGCACGCGGCGCGACGCCGAGCTCGCGTCGATGGAGGAGGGTCGTCAGGTCTACGCGACCCGCCTCAACGCCCTGACCTCGATCGAACTCGAGACCCGCGATCTTCGCACGCGCGCGGACCGGCTCGGAGCCGAGGTCAACCAGCTCGAGCTGCGCAACGGGCAGGTCGCGATGACCAAGAAGGTCGTCGAGGACCAGATCGACGAGCGCTACCAGATCGTGGTCGAGGAGATCGTCCCCGACTTCCACCAGCGTGCGCAGGTCACCGAGGTCGAGGATGCTCGGCTCGCCGAGCTCCGCGACTTGCTCGACCGCATGGGCAGCGACATCAACCTCACTGCGATCGAGGAATTCGCGGACGTCAGCAAGCGGTTCGAGTTCCTGTCGTCGCAGCAGATCGACCTCGAGCGTGCGGTCGATCAGCTCCAGCGCGCGATCGACAAGATCAACAAGACCAGCCGCAAGCTGTTCAAGGACACGTTCACCTCGGTCAACAACACGTTCAAGCAGGTGTTCCCGCGCCTGTTCCGTGGTGGCCAGGCGGCGCTCTCGATGTCGGGCGGGGACGATGTCGACCTGCTCGAGGCCGGCGTCGAGATCATGGCGCAGCCCCCGGGCAAGAAGAACTCCACGGTCGAGCAGCTGTCGGGCGGGGAGAAGGCCTTGACCGCGGTCGCCCTGGTGTTCTCGATCTTCCTGATCAAGCCGTCGCCGTTCTGTATCCTCGACGAGGTCGATGCACCGCTCGACGAGGCGAACGTCGACCGCTACAACGAGATCGTCCGCGAGATGACCGACCGCTCGCAGTTCATCGTGATCACGCACAACAAGCGCACGATGGAGTCGGCCGACAACCTGTACGGCGTGACCATGAAGGAGCCCGGCGTCTCGATGCTGGTCTCGGTCAACCTGAACAAGCTGAGCCAGCGAGCTGCCTCCGGGCAGGCCGCGTCTGCCTAGCGCGGCCTGGCGTGGCCTGGCGCGGCCTGGTCCTTCGATCGAGGCCTGGTGCTCACGTTGGGCTTGCTGCCGCGATCCGCTTCTGATCGATGAGCAGGGTGAGACCCTCGCAGGCAGGCCGCCGCGTGGTCGGGGGGAGCCCGATGACGCGGCGGCGCGAGGGCAGGTGGTTCAGCGCAGCGCGATCGCGCCGGCCCGGTGCGCAGGTGGCGCTCGGTGCGTCCCCCGCACGTTGCGCGGCCCGGTGGGCGGGTCGATGATGCGGGACAATGCCCGATCCTCGCGAGCCTGCGACGCCGCCTCGCGCGCGCCGGGCGCAGCTGCGATCCGCGCTCGCGGAGCTGGTCGCGCAGGCCGGACCCGAGCGGCTCCTCGCGGCCCCTGTGGTGCCCGATCCCGCGTGGTTCCCCGAGGCGGTCCGGCGCACCCGCGGGGGCGTGGTCGCGCTGCTCCGCCGGCTCGCCTGGCACGCGGGCGAGGACCGGACCATCGAGATCGTGGATGAGCGCCGTGGGGCGCCACCCACCGAGCGGAGGCCGGCGACCCGCGTCGTGCTGACGATCGTGCGCCCGCGCGAGCTGGCGGTCCGGCTCGAGTACGTCGGGGAGGATGACCTGATCGGGACGCTCGCGCACGAGATCGGCGTCGCGTTCGCGGTCGCGCACCGGCCATCGGTGGAGGGGCCGTACCGCCACACCGAGAGCGCAGTCCTCGAGGTCGACCCCGAGCGGGACCTCGAACGCGGCTCGATCGCGACTGTCTACCTCGGGCTCGGCACGCTCGCCACCAACGCCGCGTTCCAGCAGTACAGCGGCGATGGCCGGTTCAACGGCGGTTACCTGCCCCTCGAGTACGACGTGCTGCGCGCCGGGTACTTGCCGATGTCCGAGCTTGCGTACCTGCTCGCGGTCCAGGCCGCGGTGCGCGGCGCACCGGTGCCGCGCGGCCTCGCGGGCCCGCAGGCCGACGAGGTCACGGCGTGGCTGCCCAGCCTGCGCGCGCAGGCCGCGGCGCTGCGGGCAGAGCTCGGACTGCCGCCAGTCCGGGATGGCGTGCGCGAGGATCCGCCGCGCCCTGTGCGCGAGGTCACCCCGCTCGACGACGTCGATCTCGACGATGACGGCGCGGCGCCGGCGCGGACCGCGTTCCGCTGGCGCACGCACCGCGGGGGCGTGGGGCTGCTCGCGGGCGCGCTGCTCGGCGTGGGCATCGCGACGGCGATGGCTGTGCAGACGGCGGCGCCATGGATCGTGATCGGCGCCGCTGGCTCGGGGCTCGTGCTCGGCCGCCGCGTGCGCGTCCCGCGCTGCTCCGCGTGTGCGACCGTGGTCCGGGTCGATGCGAGCGGCTGTCCCCACTGCGGTGCGCTCCTGCGCGGCGAGATCGATCGGCTCGAGGATCGGCTCGAGGATCGGCTCGAGGACTGAGCTTCGCCGCACGACGTGAAGGCGGTTGCGCGGTGATGTAGGTCGAGAGGCGATGTGTGCACCGCGAGATCGATCTGGTTCGGCGGATCGCGCGGTGATTTTCGTGACAACACCCGGGACAGGTCGCTAGTGTGATGGTGGGCGTTTCATCGACCGAGAGGTCGAGGAGGAGACACGGATGAGCACTCTGAACGAGATCGCGCATCGGCATGGGTGGGACCGCTGGAAGGACGCGCTGTTCATCGGGGCGGCGCTGCTGCTCACGGCGCTGTCGATCGGCTCGCTGACCAGCAAGGCGGCAGGCTCGCACTCGTCGAAGTGGACCGTGACGGTCGTCGAGAGTGCGCCAGAGGTCGTCCGCTAGCCGGACAGTCCGCGGTTCGCGGAGCCACGACACCCGCTAGCCAGCGCGACGCTGGCGCCCGCGCCCGAGTAACCGATCGAGCGAGTCCGCGGGGGTGCCTTCACGCACCGCGATGCCGTGGCGGATCAGCAGCCGTCGCCCGGGCTCGAGGAGCGCCCGCTGGTCCGCGATCACGAGCTCGCGCACCCGGCGACCGTGCTCCGTGGTGGCGATCGGCAGGAACGCGCTCGGCGACGGGACGATCGCGGTCACCAGGCCGGCGGCCTTGCGGAGGCGGGCGAGGGCCCGCACGGCCAGCGCCTCGTCCTCGGCGAACCCGCCGAGGTCGGTGATCAGCACGACCACGTCGGGCCGCCCGAACGAGACCGCGCGTTCGACCGTGCGCGCGAGCCCGGCCGCGCGCCTGCCGTGCTCCCACGCCGGCCGGTACGGCAGCTCGATGCCGCGCAGCCGGCAGAACTGGCGCAGCGGCGCGAGCTGCGCGTCCGCCTCGTGCACGGGTGGCATCCGGGGCGCGCGGCCCTGCTTGTCCTGGCCGACCATCAGGTCGATCAGGCGGCGGCACAGCCTCCCGGTCGCGGCGACGTCGTAGAGTTGTCCGTCGGGGCCGGCCTGGATCGAGGTCCAGCGGCCATCGTCGAGCGGCGGCGGGTGACGGATGCGGACGTCGATCGCCTCCTGGTGCGCGAGGTAGCGCGCGACCAGCGCGACCAGCTCCCCGGCGGTGACGTCGGTGAGGTCGTCGTCGACGATCGAGCGCGTGTCGAGTACGCGATCGACGAGCTGCAGGTAGTGGTGGTGGCCGGTATCGGGGGCGAGCTCGGCGAGCACGCGCGTGTCGAACGCGACCAGGCCCACGCGATCGCCGTTGGCGACGGCGGCCTTGGCCAGGGCCGCGGTGCTGTCGCTCGCCCAGTCGAGCGGCGTGCGCCCGCGCGCGCCCGCGCGCATGCCGGCGCCGACATCGAGCAGGACCATGTGCGAGGTCACGACCTCGTTCTCGAGGTCGCGGACCATCAGCTTCCCGCGGCGCGCCGTGGCTTTCCACGCGATGAACTTGAACGGGTCGCCGTGGCTGTGCTCGCGCAGCTCGCGCAGCTCGCCGGACAGGCCGCGGCGGCGCACGTGGTGGAGCCCGACCTGCTCGTGGAGCGCACCGCCGACCGCCCGCACCGGGGCGCCGCGGAGCGCGAGGGTGCGCGGGAACACCTTGACCGCGATCGGGTTCGGGAAGAACGCCTCGATGTCGAACAGGCCGAGCGCGTCGCCGAATGTCAGCGCCGCACCGTGCAGCACCTGGTGCCCGGCGGCGAGCGGCTTGACCGCGGTCGTGATCTCCACCTGCTGGCCGCGGCGGACGGTGGCGCTCGGGCGCTCGTCGATCTGCAAGCCCGAGCCGGCGAGGATGTTCGTCGACAGGATGCGGAGCTGGCGGCTGCCGTGGTTGCGGAACGCGAGGTGGAGCTGGAACGGGCGGTCCGCGCCGAGCGCGCCGCCGGGCTGATCCCCCGGCGGAACCCACCATGACAGCTCGATCTTCTTGCGGCGCAGCAAGATCGCCGTCGGGTAGAAGCCGAGGTAGAGGGCGAGCAACACCGAGAGGATCGCGCCCGCGAGCGCGACCAGCGGCGGCGCGCCGTGGAGGGCGCCGACGAGCAAGAACAGCAGCGCCGTGCCGAGGATCAGCTTGCCACGGGTGGCCAGCCTCGGGATCACGCGCGTGCCTCGCTCGCCGTGCCCATCGTGGCCATCGGGCCCCCGTGTCCCGTCCGGGCCGTGTTGACCACACTGGATGGCGCGAACCATCGCGGGTCGGGTTCACCATGGCCCGGGCGCGACACTAGCGCTTCGGCATCTTGAAGCCGACCTTGTCGACAGCCTCGGCGACGATCGCGGTGCCGCTGCCGCCGTCGAGCTCGGACTCCGGAGTCAGCAGGATCCGGTGGGCGAGGACGAGCGGTGCGAGGTTGCGGACGTCGTCGGGCAGGATGAAGTCACGGCCGCGCAGGAGCGCGAGCGCCTTGGCGGCGTGGACGAGCGCGAGGCCCGCGCGCGGCGATGCGCCCAGGTAGACCTTCGCGTGGCTGCGGGTGAACGTGACCAGGCCGAGCACGTAGTCGAGGAGCTCCTCGGCGACGAACACCTCCTGCGCCATCGCCTGCATCTCGAGGACCTCGCTCGGGCCGAGCACCGCGCGCACCGGCGGGGGCGGCTTGTCGTACGTCGCCAGCATCCGCTTCTCGTCGGCGAGCGCGGGGTAACCCATCTTGAGCTTGATCAGGAACCGGTCGACCTGTGCCTCGGGCAGCGGGTAGGTGCCCTCCTGCTCGATCGGGTTCTGCGTCGCGAGCACGATGAACGGAGCGACCAGCAACTTCGTCTCGCCCTCGATCGTGACCTGGTGCTCCTGCATCGCCTCGAGCAGCGCGGACTGCGTCTTGGCCGGCGCGCGGTTGATCTCGTCACCGAGCAGCACGTTGGTGAACACCGGCCCCTCGCGGAGGACGAACGTGTTCGTCCGCATGTCGAGGATGTAGTTGCCCGTGATGTCGGACGGGAGGAGGTCCGGCGTGAACTGCACGCGCCGGAAGTTGCAGCCGAGCGTGCTGGAGAACGCCTTGACCAGCGTGGTCTTGGCGACCCCGGGGTACCCTTCGATCAGCACGTGCCCGCGCGCGAGCAGCGAGACCAGGAGAGTCTCGGTGATCGCGGGGGCGCCGATGAACACACGACCGACCTCCTCGGTGATCGCGCGGGCGAGCTGATTGACGCGGGCGAGACGGTCGGGGTCGATGGCGGCGTGGGACATGATTTCGGCGGCGGTCCGGCGGCGGTGCGGGCGGTGTCACGCGTCGCGCGTGGCGTCGGGGAGCGCAGCTCCCAGAGTACGACACAGCTCGGCGACGTCCCGGTACAGGGTGTCGAATTCGCGCCGGGGCAGGTGCCCCGCGCTCCACGGTGCGGCGGCCTGCCCGCGGCTCGGCAGCGCACGCAGCCGGCGATACACCCGCGCGAGGGCGGCACCCGCGGGCGCACCCTTGGCCCGGGTCAGCTCGGCGACCAGCTGCGCCTCGGGGAGCGTGTACAGCGGCTCGAGGCGCGCGGTCAGCTCCCCGAGTAGCCGCTGAACGTGGTCGCGCAGGATGCAGGCCAGCACCAGCGTCCCCGCGCCGCCGTGCTCTGCCGCCTGGACCAGGCCGTGGGGGTCGTCGCGCCGCGCGGGCCGCACGAACCGCAGCCAGGCGCCGTCGATCTGCGCGCCGCGCCGGACGGGCAGGGCGAGCAGCGCGAGGCCGAGAAGGATCGCCGCGAGCACCGCCGCGAGGAGCTTCATCGCGCTGGGGGTGAGCAGCCACGTGCTCGCCTGGTGGAGCCACCAGTTGACGTCCGCGATCGAGCGGCCGAGGTCGCTCGCGCGCGGGTCGTCGATGAACGGGCGCGGCTCTCCGTACATCGGCGCGTCGCCGCGGAGCAGCACGATCTCGGTGGCGCGGCGCTTGCCGCTGCTGTCCTTGCGATCGAGCCAGTCGAGGATGTTGCTGACGAGCTGGTAGTTGCCGGGGAACTGCAGCATCCGGTTGATCAGGATGCTGGGGTCGCTGATCGCGACGAACCGGCCGCTGCCGCGCTCGCCGGCGACCACGACCGCGTCCTTGTCGAACCCGACGACGACCGCGGCCCCGACGACCTGGGTCAGCACGGCGGGGTGGTTCGTGATGACGTCGCCGACCTCGCGGGCGATCGGGTGGCCACCCATCGCGTTGGCGATCGGGGCGTAGGTGTGGCCCTCGTAGAACCGGCTCGCGGAGGCCTGCTCGACCTCGGCGCGCAGCAGGCCCATCGCGGCCATGGCATCGCGCGCCTCGCCAAAGTCGTCGGCGATCACGACGTTGCCGCCGGCGTTGACGAACGCGCCCACGCGCTCCGGGTCGAGACGCTGGAGCGGGAACACGAGCACGAGGATGTGCTCCGATCCGAGCTCATCCCACTCGAGCGCGCTCTTGATGCTGACCGTGAACCCCATGCCCTCGGCCACGCCCACGAACGTGGCCATGCCGTTCCACGCCTGGCTGGTCGGAGCGTACTCGGCCGCACCGGTGGCCGCGGTCGGGGGGGCATACGTTGAGACGCACGTGCGAGCACCGCGGCGATCGCGTCAGCGGCGCGGCGGGTCACGCTAGCTCCTTGCTGAGGGCCGCGACCGCGCTGCGCAGGCTGGACAGCGCCGCACCGAGTGCGCCCGCACCGTCGTCCTCGGCGATCGCGAGGAGCGCGTAGTAGTGCGCGCCGACCGCGTGCACCACGACGTCCATCCGCTGGTGCTGCGCGATGAAATACTCGGGGCCGCCGTAGTGCCAGGTCCCGAACGCGTGGTGCAGCTGGTGCATGACCACGCCGTAGTGCGCGGTCAGGATCGCCCAGTCGGTCGGATCGACGGTCGTGAATGCGTCGATCATCTCGCCCTCGGAGTCGGCGAATGCCCCGCCGACGGCGCCGGGCGTGACCTCGACCGCGCGCCGCATGATGTCGCCGAACACCGTGCCGGTCATCGTGGTCCCGGCAGGCGTGGCGGCGACGGGTGCGGGCCGCGTCACGGGGTGACCTCGTCGAGGTGGGCGAGCTGACCCTCGTCGATCGAGACCTGGACCCCGCTGGCCTTCGCGATCTGCGCGGCCCACGCATCGAAGTACCCGCGGCGCAGCTCGGGGAACATCTCGCTGGCGAGTTGCTCACGGGTGATCGTGCGTGGGGGCAGTCCGCCGGTCCACACCACCACCTCCCAGCCCCAGTTCGTGCGGACCGGCCCCGACGCGCGCCCGATCTCGGGGATCGCGTAGAGCGCGTCCGCGTAGGTCGGCACCCACTTCTCGCGCGGCCCCGCCGGGACGTCCGTGACCTCGAGCTTGATGCCGTGCGCCGCGCCGATCGGGTCGACGAGCGGGGCGAGCGCGGGCCCGAGCAGCCCGGTCTCGCTGGCCAGCCGCTGCGCGACCTCATCGATCGTCGTCTTCGCGGCGGCCTCCTCGGCGGGGGGCGCCTCCGGCGCCAGGTTGGCGCGGACATATGCGGACGCGCGTAGATCGGGGCGGTTCATCCGCCACTCGTTCTTGGTGACGATGTCGTCGAACGTCGGGCCGAGGTCCTTGGTGGTGTGGACCGTCGCCTCGAACTGGCGCGCGATCAGCTGGCTGACCAGCGCCTGGCGCGTGGCCTCCTGGACCAGCAGATCGGTGGCGAGCCCGCGCTGCTCGGCGTGCTGGGCCAGCAGCTCGAACGTGATGCACTCGTCGAGGGCGAGTTGCCGGGTGGCCGCGCCGCGCCCGATCTGGCCCGCGAGACAGGAGCCCCAGACCGGGCGCCCGTTGACCCGCGCGACCTCGAGGTCATCGGGGCCGGCGGGTGGTGCGATCGCCGACGGCGTGGGCGCGCTCGCCTGGGACACAGGCGCGGCGGCCTGCCCGCAGGCGGCGGCGGAGGAGAGGACGACGAGAAGCAGGGAGAGTCTCGGTAATGGTGGGTGGGGTGGTGGTGGTGGTGGTGGTGGTGGTGGTGGTGGTCAGTCGCGCTGGACGAGGGCGAGCCGCGCCATCTCTTTGCCCACGGAGATCACGGCGACGCCGATCACCATCACGAGCAGGGCGGCGACGTAG
Organism: Kofleriaceae bacterium; assembly: GCA_964203225.1. Taxonomy (GTDB): domain Bacteria; phylum Myxococcota_A; class Polyangia; order Haliangiales; family Haliangiaceae; genus JABFXX01. The sequence goes on along the minus strand of CAXNMK010000013.1, from coordinate 132,143 downwards.
TCGCGGCGGGCGAGGTGGTCGAGCGTCTCCTTGAAGAAGAACAGGCTGCCACCGATCAGCGCGAGCGCGAGGCCTTCGAAGAAGTAGCGGCGCATGGTCATCCCTCGAGGTGGCGGATCAGGATCAGCGTCGCCATCCGCGCCGAGCGCGATGGCGACCGCCAGGTAGAAGCGCGGGCGGGGCGTGCCGGTCCGCGCATCTGCCCGGGTCTGGGCGAGCTCGACCACGAGATCGCGATCGCCGGTGCGGTGGGGCCGAAGCACGCCCAGGAACGCGTAATGGAAGATGCCGAGCCACAGCACGATCGCACCGACCGTCAGCGCGGTCGTCATCAGCGCGACCCGGCCCGGGTACATCTCGCCGAGGAAGTCGTTGATCGCCTGGTCGAAGTTGACCCATGCGATCAGCACCGTCGGGATCACGAGCGCGAGCACCACCAGGCCCGCGTACACGCGCTCGCGCCGACGCCAGCGCTCCGCGGGGCCCGCCTGGGCCGAGGTCAGCCCGCGCACGGACCGCGGCTGCGGAGGCTCGTGGAACGTGGTGAAGAACGAGACCCCGAACAGGTAGGCGATCACGCCGAGCGCGACCAGGCCGGTGCGGACCGGCCCGTAGACGTACGACGACGCGATCTGGGGCGTCAGGCCGACGGGGATCAGGAGGGCGGCGGGGAACAGCCCGAGCAGGATGCCCTCGGACCGGCGGACCAGGCCGATCATCAGCGTGGCGAGGGGCAGGGTGGTCGCGAACATCCGGCCGGTGCCGTGGAGTGCATGCACGAACACCGCCGGCAGGATCACGATCGAGATCCAGACGTTGACACCGAGCGCGAACGCAACGACGTCGGCGAACGTCTTCCACCGCGCGCCCACGGCGGGCCTCGGGACTTCCACGAACTCGGACACCGCGACGAATGTACAACGAGGGAGCGCACCGCGCCCGCCGAGGTCGTGCATGATGCGGCCCTGAAAGATGAGAACCGTCGTCGTCACGATCGATGGCCCCGCCGGCGCCGGCAAGTCCAGCGTCGCCAAGCTCCTCGCGCGCAGGCTCGGATACCGCCTGCTCGACACCGGGGCGATCTACCGGTCGGTTGCGCTGACGGCCCAGCGGCGCGGCCTCGACCTCGCGGACGGCCCGCGCTGCGCCGAGATCGCCCGCGGGCTCGACATCCGGTTCGACTTCGAGGGTGAGACCAACCACGTCTTCCTCGGCGCCGACGACGTGACCGCCGCGATCCGCACGCCCGAGGTGTCCCGGGTGGCATCACAGGTGTCCGCCCACCCCGAGGTGCGAGCGGCCCTGCTCGAGCTGCAACGCCGGCTGGCGGCTGGCGGGGGCGTCGTCGTCGAGGGCAGGGACACCGGCACCATCGTGTTCCCGCACGCCGAGGCCAAGTTCTTCCTGACCGCCACCGACGAGGAGCGCGCCCGGCGACGGGTCGCCGAGCTCGCGGCCGCCGGCGCGCCGGTCGATCACGAGCAGACCCTCCTCGAGATCCGCGAGCGCGATCACCGCGATGCCAGCCGCGACGTCGCCCCGATGGTCCCTGCCGCCGACGCGGTGCTGGTCGACAGCTCGGTGCAAAGCCTCGAACAGGTTGTGGAATCGCTGGCGGCGACCGTGGCTGCCCGGGCTGCCCCTCCATGAGGAAGGGCGCGTCAGGGAGCCCCCGGCGGCGGCTCCACGGCGCTGAGGGCGTCGACAGATCGTCCGGGGGCGCTCCCAGGGCCCGCGGAGGGGCGTGGATCTCGTCGCCGATGTTGACAATTCAGGTGCCGGACGGTACGAACCGCCCCTGCGCCGAGGGCTGCGTACGCAGTAAATCCAACTCGGCGGCATTGTAGGAGATCTGCTTGAACGACATGGTTACCCAGGACGGCACGGGGGAAGACGACTTCGCAGCGATGCTCGCCGAGAGCCTCGGCCAGGAAGGCGGCGTCAAGGAGGGTGAAATCCTCCGCGGCACCGTGATCGCGGTTGGCAAGGACTTCGCGATCGTCGACGTTGGCTACAAGAGCGAGGGCCAGGTCCCGCTGGAGGAGTTCCGCCTCGCGGATGGCTCCATCGGCGTGAAGCCCGGTGACGTCGTCGACGTCCTGCTCGAGTCGCGCGAGAACGACATGGGCATGATCGTCCTCTCCAAGGAGAAGGCCGATCGGTTCAAGGTGTGGGACGAGATCAGCGCCGCGTGCGAGCGCGACGAGCTGATCGAGGGCGTGATCACGGCGCGCGTGAAGGGTGGCCTGTCGGTCACGATCCGCGGCGGCGTGAAGGCGTTCCTCCCGGGGTCGCAGGTCGATCTCCGCCCGGTCCGCAACCTCGACGCCTTCTTGAACCAGAACTTCAAGTTCAAGGTCATCAAGTTCAACAAGAAGCGCGGCAACATCGTGCTGTCGCGCCGCGTGCTCCTCGAGAAGGAGCGCGCCGCCCTCAAGGAGTCGACGCTCGAGCGCCTCAAGGAGGGCCAGATCGTCGAGGGCATCGTCAAGAACCTGACCGAGTACGGTGCGTTCATCGACCTCGGCGGTATCGACGGCCTCCTCCACATCACCGACATGAGCTGGGGCCGGGTCAACCACCCGTCCGAGCTGTTCCAGGTCGGTGACCACGTCCGCGTCAAGGTGTTGAAGTTCAACGCCGACACGGAGCGCGTCTCGCTCGGCCTCAAGCAGATCACCGAGGATCCGTGGAGCCGCGCGGCCGAGAAGTACGTGCCGGGCACCGTCGTGCGCGGCAAGGTCGTCTCGCTCAAGGACTACGGCGCCTTCATCGAGCTCGAGGAGGGCATCGAGGGCCTCGTCCACATCTCCGAGATGTCGTGGACGCGCCGCGTGAAGCACCCGTCGAAGATGGTCGCCGTGGGCGACATGGTCGAGGCCGTTGTTCTCGACGTCGACGTCAAGCAGAACCGGATCTCGCTCGGCATGAAGCAGCTCGAGCCGAACCCGTACGAGCAGCTCACCGAGAAGTACCCGCCGGGTACGGTCGTCAAGGGCCACGTCCGCAACATCGCGGACTTCGGCATCTTCGTCGAGATCGAGGAGGGCATCGACGGCCTGGTCCACATCAGCGACATGAGCTGGACCCAGCGCGTCAAGCACCCGAGCGAGCTCTACCAGAAGGGTGACGAGGTCGAGGCCGTGCTCCTCAACATCGACACCGGCGACGGCGACAAGCCGAAGATCTCTCTCGGCATCAAGCAGCTCGTGGCCGATCCGTGGGATCGCATCCCGAACGAGTACCCGGCCGGCAAGATCGTCGACGGCAAGGTCCTCAAGGTCCTCGACTTCGGCGCCTTCGTCGAGCTCGAGAAGGGCGTCGAGGGTCTGGTCCACGTCTCCGAGATCAGCGAGGAGCACGTCGAGGATCCCCGCACCGTCCTGACCCCGGGTCAGGAGGTCAAGGTCCAGGTGCTCCACGCCGATGGCGGCGAGCGCAAGATTGGCCTGTCGATCAAGGGCGCCTCGCGCAAGCAGGACATGGCGGACGCACAGGGCTTCGCCTCGCCGAACGCCGGTGGTGCGACGCTCGGCGACAAGTTCCGCGGCAAGCTCGACAAGCTCAAGCCGTCGTCGACCTGATCATCGCGACGTCATCCCGGGTGACCGGGACCTGAATGCCAGAGCCGCCGCGAGGCGGCTCTCGTATTTTCGGGCGACCGCGACGCGGCGGTGGTCGCGTCGAGAACCAGCGCGCCGTGCGAACGCGCCGCAGCCCGCGCGCACTCGCACGGCCCCGTGGCTCGCGAGCCGGCGGGATCCACCCGGTGCCGGGGGTACGTGCGTTGCGACACCGGCACGGGCATGGCGCACGCACCTCGGCTCGGCGCGATCGCAACCGAGCGCGGGGGCACGTTCCGGCTCGTCAATCTGGTCACCGCGCATGACGGGTTCACGCCGAGGGACCTCGTCAGCTGCGACCACAAGCACAACGAGGCCAACGGCGAGGACAACCGCGACGGCGCGGACCACGACGCCTCGTGGAGCTGCGGGGTCGAAGGGCCGACCGGGGAGCCGGCGGTCGACATGACCGGCCGGGTCGCCCTCGACGGCAGCGACGCGCTCGCGGTCCGCGCCGCCCTCGACGCGTTCGTCGGTGAGCGCGGCGCCCTCGCGTGGGCCCTGCGCGGCCGCTGGGTGTGTGGGCACTGCGGCGCCCGCCCGGAGGCGTTCTCGTGGCGGTGCGCGGGCTGCCGCCGGTGGGCAACGCTCCACATGGAGACCGGCATCGAGCAGGCCCCCGCACCACCGCGCGAGCGCCGCGCCGCCGCGCGCATCCCGCGCCCTGCCGCGCTGCTCGGCAGCGGCCCCGATGCCGCGCTGCCGGCGCCCACGCTTGATCCGGGGCTGTCCGCCGACGAACTCGCACAGGCCAGCGCGCGGCGCTCGCTTCTCGGTCGCGTCGCCACCTGGTTCTCCGGTACGTGGAGCCGGGATCGCTGAGAGACTGTGAACCAGTCTCGAGAACGGGGTGGGAACCCTGCGCGGCTTGCCGCGGAGGGCGGGGCGGAGCCCCGTGAAACGGAGCACTTGATGGTATACCGCGAGCCAGCATGACGCCGGCTGATCCCCCTGGAGAGCCGCCGCCGTCGGGTGGCGTGCCTCGCGTGACGACCGATCCCCTGACCCCGGCGCCCGCGGCGCCCGCGGCGCCCGCGACCACGGGCCCACTGCGCACGCGCACCGCGACCTGGCTCGGGGGCGAGGCCACGCCCCGGAAGTTCCTGTCGCGGTGGAGCTTCCCCCTGTTCGTCGTGCTGGTGCTGTTCCTGGGCCGGCACGTCCTTCTGCCGTTCGTGTTCGCGTTCCTGATCGCGTACATCCTGTCGCCGGTCGTGCGCCGCATGAGCGAGCGCAAGGACGGGACCCGGCGGATGTCGCGCGGCCTCGGCATCGTGATCTGCTACCTGGTGTTCATCGCCGCGGTGGTGGGCTTCATGTTCCTCCTCGTGCCGCGGCTGTCGCGCGACATCGCCCGGCTCGGCAAGGAGGCGCCGGTGCTCTACCAGCGCGCCAACGACGAGTGGACGCCGCAGCTCGCGCGCTGGCTCGAGGAGCGGTTCCCGTCGCTGCGTGGCGTGCCGACCGCGACCCAGGAGCCCACGATCCTGCCGGACGTGCCGCTGCCGCCGGGTACCGCGTTCACGATGACCCCGCTCCCCGATGGGCGGTTCTCGGTGCAGCTCGCGCCGAACGGGCTCGATCTCAAGCCGCTGCCGGATGGCGGTGGCTTCACCGTGAAGACCAACGACGAGCCCCCCGAGCCGGCGACCCTCGAGGACAAGCTCCGCACGTTCGTGCGCAAGAGCATGATCGGGCTGCAGAGCAAGCTCGACGATGTGGTGCGGCTCGGCCAGTCGCTGATCGCGGGGCTCGTCCGTGGCATCTTCATGTTCTTCTTCACGCTGATGATCGGGGCGTTCATCCTGATCGACATGGAGCAGGTGCACGGGTTCCTGCGCAGCCTGTTCCCGCCCAACGTCCGCGACGACTACGACGTCATCATCGGCGACATCGACCACGGCCTGTCGGGTGTGATCCGCGGTCAGCTGCTGATCTGCCTGATCAACGGCGTGCTGACGTACATCGGCCTGCTCGTGTTCGGGGTCAAGTACAGCCTGATCCTCGCCGTGGTCGCGGCACTGCTGACGCTGATCCCGATCTTCGGCTCGATCCTGTCGTCGGTGCCGATCGTGCTCGTCGCGCTGGTGTCGGGCGACGCGGGCATCGACATCGTGCGCGGCCTCGCGATCGGCCTGTGGATCATCGGCATCCACTTCGTCGAGGCGAACCTGCTCAACCCGAAGATCATCGGGACCGCGGCGAAGATCCACCCCGTGCTCGTGATCTTCTCGCTGTTCTTCGGCGAGCACAGCTACGGCCTCGTCGGCGCGCTGCTCGCGGTGCCGATCCTGTCCGCCGTGCAGGTGCTGTTCGTCTACTTCTACCGCAAGGCCTGGAAGGACAGCCCGCGCCGGATGGACAGCGGTCCGATCCGGTCCGTCAGTGACAGCGGGCCCGGTGGGCCGCGCGCGCCCACCCGAACGTGACGCGCCCCATGCCCTCGGGCGCTGGCCATTGATGCGACCGCCCGCCGGTGGTACCCCGTACCTGCATGCGGCCACGCGCGGCGCTGACCTCGATCGCGACCCTCGCCGCGCTGCTGCCCGGGCTGGCCGCGGCGCAGCCGGTCGATCCGTTCGATGCGCGCGTGCCGCCGACGGAGCCCGTCGTGCCGGTGCCTGACGAACGCACGCTGCCGCCGCCCGGGGAGCCCGTGCTCGCGGAGCAGGTGGCGGCATCGCTCGTGGCCCGCGCGCAGGAGCTGTACGACGCGCGCGTGTTCGTCGAGGCCAAGCAGCTCGCCGTCGAGGCCCTGGTCACGAGCCCGCGCGGAGCGGCGGCCGAGCACGCGAAGTATCTGATCAAGCGCGTCAACGAGCGTCTCGGGATCACGGAGGCCCCGCCGGCGCCGGCCATGGAAGTCCGCCCGCCCGCCGGCCCGGGCACCCCGCCGCCGGTGGTGCTCGCACCCGCCCGCCGCCCCGATCGCGGTGACCGCACGTCGCTGGCCGCGCGGGTCCACGGTGGCCTCGTCGGCGGGGTGCTCGGCGCCACCCTCGGCGCGATCCTCACCGAGGACACCCCCGCCGCCGCGGGCATCCCGCTCGGCGTGGTCGGTGGTGGGCTGGCGGTGCTGCTCCTCCCGGGCGTGGTCGCGCGCCACGGCTTCACGGAGGCGCAGGTGCGCACCGCGGGCATGGGCAGCGTGTGGGGCGGCGTGGTGGGGGGCCTCCTGGCCGACGCGGTCGACGTCGACGGCACCACCGCCCGCGGTGTGTTGATCGGCACCACCGTCGGCGCCACCTTCGGTGCGCTCGCGGGCGCGGGCCTGGCGTCCTCGAATCGCCTCACGCGCGGCGACGTCGCGCTGATCGACACCCTCGCCGGCGTCGGCGCGGTGGGTGGCCTGACGCTCGGCATGGTGATGCAGCCGGTCGAGGGCGAGGGCTACAGCGTCAACGCGATGTTCGGCGCGATCGGGGGCGTGGTCGTCGGCTACGTCGCCGCACCGCAGACCCGAACCACGACCCGGCGGATGGTGCGCGTCGCGGCCTACGCGGCCGTGGGCGGCGCGCTGCCGTTCCTCGTGTACCCGCTGATCTCCGACCGCAGCACCAGCGCTGACGAGCAGGCGATCGGCACGGTCTCGACGATCGGCCTGCTCGGCGGCCTCGTCCTCGGCTTCCACCGGACGCGCGGGCTCGACCGCGATCTCGACGTCCTGCCTGGGGCGCCGCCGGCGGCCGATGCGCCGCCCGCACTCGTCGGGCGCAGCGCCGCGGGGCAGTGGGCCTCGGGTACCCTCGCGATCCAGCCACTGTCGCGGGCGCTCGCCCCGCAGGCCGGCCTGGTGGTCCCTGTCCTCGGAGGCGCCTTCTGATGCGTGAACTCGTGCGTCGACTCGCTCGCTCGTGCTCGGCTCCCGGCCTGGTCCTCGCGCAGCTCGCGCTGCTGGGGGCCTGTGGCGACAACCCGTCCGTGCCCGACGCCCGCGCGATCGACGCGGCGCCGCCGCCCGACGTCGCTCCGGACGGGCCGTGTGGTACCGGCCTCTACGTCACCGGAGAGCTGGTGGACATCGACTCGACCACCGCCGTGTTCAACGGGGGGATGGGGACGCTGACCCTGCGCGGCGCCACCGGCGTCAGCGACGCCACCTCGCCCAACGGCCGGTTCGAGCTGTGCGCGCCCGCGCTGACCACGTACGTGTTCGATCTCGACGTGACCGGCGCCGGGGCGGCCCAGCCGCGCGTCGATGGCGTCGACGGCATCGTCTACATCGAGCCCGAGGCGCTCGGCGCTGGCAACGAGGTGATCAGCGTTCGCACGTTCACGCCCGCGCGGATCGCGACGTTCTTCACCGAGAACGACCTGGTCCATGACCCGTCCAAGGCCCAGGTGTTCGTCGACATCACCGGCGACATCTCGAACGTCTCGCTCGACCGCGCGCATGACGCGGCGCTCGTCGGCACCATCGACACCAGCGGCGTGGTCACGTGGAGCACCGGGGCAGGGCGCTATGTGCTGTTCCCGAACGTCGACGTGACCCAGCCGACCGCCACGATCGGCGGCGACGTCAGCGGCGGTACACACAGCGTGCCCCTCGCGGCCGGCACGATCACCTACGTCGCGCTATCCTGGCGCTTCCTCTGAGTCGCGCTCGAGCTCGCGGTCTCGGGGGCGTCAGGGCCGACGGACGCGGAACACGAACGCACCGCCGAGCCGGACGTCCTCGTAGTCGGCGAACCCGATCCGCTGAAGCCACGCGCGCAGCTCGCCCGGCTCGAACCGGCGGATGCCGGCGGCGCGCGCGGCCAGTCGCCCGAGCAGCGAAGGCGCCTCGGCGAACGTCGAGCCGATGAAGATGCCGCCGGGCTTCAGCACGCGCCGGACCTCGCGGAAGACCAGCTCGGGATCGTCGTACGCGTGGAGCGCGCCGGCGTTGTTGACGCCGCCGAACGCGCCGTCGACGAACGGCAGCGCGTGGGCATCGGCGCGCACGAGCACGACGTTGGTGTAGCCGCCGGTCCGTTGTGCCGCGACCTCGAGCATCGCGCGCGAGATGTCGAGGCCAACCACGAGCGCGCCGGGCGCGGCGGCGGCGAGGGCGCGGGCGAACGCGCCGGGCCCGCACGACAGGTCGAGCCACGGGCCCGGGCGATCGTCGAGCGACAGGCCGTGCTTGTGGATGAACAGCTCGCCCGCGATGCCGCCCACCGAGGCGCCGGCGCCCTTGCCGGCGAGGAGCCGAACGAACGACGGGCGCCACACCCGGTCGTAGATGCGTGCGACAAGGTCGCTCTCCATCAGCCGCTGCTCGGTGCTGGCGGGCGTGGGCTCGCCGGCCGCGATGTTGATCAGGTCCAGCACGCCGGGGGCGACGAGGGCAGGCTCGAGCCCGCACGCACTGCAGCGAGCATTTCGCAGGGCCCGGAACGGCTCCGGAGCGCGGCAGCGCGGGCAGGCCAGGATCGGCAGGACAGCTGGATCCACGACGCTGTTGTAGCGAATGCGAAGCCCGGATTGTTGAATGTCGACCGGGTTTTGGGTACCACGCTGCGCTGGAGGGTTGATGAAGCACGTCCTGGGGCTCGCGGTGGGGTTCGCGCTCGCGCCGGCGATGGTGGCCAGCGCACAAGCGGCAGTGCCTGCCGCGCCGTCGGCGCGCGGCACGGTGTCGACCCGGAGCAAGCGCGGCGTCAAGGCGCCGGTGATTCCCGTGGCGCCCGTGCCTGCCGACGCGCTGACCGCGCTGGTCGGCGCCGACCTCGAGGTCGCAGCCCGGGCGGTGAGCGTGCTCGGCGCCCACGAGGCGGCGGCGGCCCACGAGGCTCTGCTGGACGCACTCGCGCTCGGCCTCCACCCCGCGGTCGCCGCGCCCGCGCTCGCCGCGCTCGCGGTCCACCCGGCGCCCCTCGACGTGGTCACGCTCGCGCGCTACGCGAGCCACGCCACCCCGAGCGTCCGCGCCAGCGCCGTCGCCGCGCTCGCGGTGTACCCCAGCTCCGAGGCGCAGGGCCTCGTGCTGACCGCGCTGCGCGACACCCTCGCCCCCGTGCGCGCCGCCGCGGCGCTCGCGGCCGGGCGGGGCCGGATCCGCGCGGCCGTCGAGCCGCTGATGGTCCTCCTGACGCGTGGCGAGGAGCCCGCGGCCCGGGGGCTTGCGCTGCTCGCGGACGCCGACCTCGTGAAGATCCTCGTCGGGCAGCTCGGCAAGGTGCCGGAGCCCGCTCTCGCGGCGACGCTCGGCGGCGTGCTCGCGCGCCCCGACGTCACCGAGGACATTCGCCTCGACGTCGTGCGTGGTCTCGGCAAGCTCCAGGATCCCGGCGCGCTGCGGGCGCTCGGCGACTACGTCGCGCGGACCCCGAAACAGCCGGTCCACGTCTCTCGCCAGGAGGCCGAGATGATCGTGGATGCGCGCGCGCGCGCGGGAGGTGGCCAGTGAGCGCCCTGACCCACGGCGTGCGGCGCAGGCTGCTCGCGTCGATCGCCGCCTCGGTCGTCACCCTCGGGCTCGCGGCCGGCTGTGGCTCGCCGCAGATGTTCCGGCTGTCGTCGGACGAGAACAACCGGGCCGCCCTCGGTGAGGCGCTCGCGCGGCGATCGCTGCCGGCGACCCCGACGCCGATCAACAGCTCCGGCCAGCCGCGCATGTTCGCGGTCACCTCGAGCCAGCCGCCCACGCTGATCGCCTACGACCTCGCCGCGGGCAAGCCGCTGTGGCAGGTCCAGGCGGACGTCCAGTCGCGGATCTGCGTCGGCGGTGACTTCGTGGTCGCCGTCGAGGGCACGGCCATGGTCGCGCGCGATCAGAGCACCGGCGTGCCGCGCTGGAAGGCTGCGATCGAGGGTGAGCTGATCGGCATGACGGCGGATCGCGAACGCGCGTACGTGGTCACCCGGACCGGCCAGCGGTGGGCGCTGGCGGCGTATGCCGGCTCCTCCGGAACGCGGCTGTGGCGCACGGAGGCAGCCGGGCAGCTCGGCGCGCCCGCCGCCCAGGGCGGCCTCGTGTTCGCCCCGTTCCTCGCGCAGTGGCTGACGATCCTCGACGGCAAGACCGGCGCGTCGATCACGCGCCTGCGCGGCATCGACGAGCAGATCACGATGCTGCGGGTCACGAGCACCGCGGCCTACTACGGCTCAAAGCCGGTCCAGGGCACGTTTCGCCTCGACGAGCGCAGCGCGGCGGGCACGCGCGCGGAGGCCTCCTACATCAACGTCCCGGTCCCGCCGCAGCTCGATCGCACGAGCTACGGGCGCGACGTCTATGACCCCGTGCAGCAGGCGTACTCCGCGTACGACCGCGCGCGCGTGCTGTGGTCCTCGGAGCCGACCTCGACCGGCCCGATGAAGCTGTCGAACGACCGCTACGCGATCGCGTACTTCCGCTACGTGTTCGGGTTCGCGACCGACGGCGCGCTGACCTGGGCGTACTCGCACCCCCGCGTCGAGCTGGTGGCGACGGAGCACACCGGCCGCGCCATCCTCGGCGTGTCCGCCAGCGGTGACGTCGTCGGGCTCGATCCGGCGAGCGGCGCGCTGCTCGGCACGCAGTCGCTCGGGACCACCGCCCCGATCCTCGGGGCCACGTTCGACGCCGACGGCTGGGCGCCCCCGGGCGAGGGCCAGAAGGTCGAGACCGTGGCGGCGCTGGTGGCGATCGCGCGGGACCGCGACGCGCGGTTCCAGAAGGTCAAGGAGCTCGCCGCGAGCACGCTCGCGAAGCTGTCGGGGCCGGAAGTCACGACGGCGCTGCTCGCCGTCCTCGGCGACGACCGCCAGCCGCAGCCGCTCAAGGACATGGTCCTCGAGCTGCTGATCGATCGCCGCGATCGAGCGAGCCTGCCGATCCTGACCGCGCAGCTCGCGCAGCGGACCGACGACCTCGCGCGCACGGAGGCCGACACCGCGGGCGCCCTCGCCGAGGCGATCGCGGGCCTCGGCGGCACCGCGCTCGACCCTGCGCACGTCGCGCCGGCGCTCGCCGCGCTCGGCTACCACCTCGATGCGCCGGCCACCGCGGAGGCCGACGTGGTCCGCATGATCGAGGCGATGGTCGCGATCGGCGGCGGCGCCGAGCGGCGCGCCCTCGCCTCCCACCTGCTGCTGTACCGGGTCGACGACGACCGGGGCGCGGACCCCGCGTGGCAGAAGGCGATCGTGGGCGCGCTGGTCCGGGGCGCCGGCCCGGCCGACCGGGAGCTGCTGCGGTACGTCGCCGCGGATCCGCGCACGGTGCCTGCGCTCGCGGCGCTGATCCACGAGACGGTCGGCGAGGATTGACACCTCGGGCAGGGGCGGTCACGCTGGCCCCGGCGTGGCCGAGCGTCGCTTCCGCATCGTGATCTGCCGCGGCCCCGAGTGCGGGGATCGCCGAGGCTCGGCCGCTCTCCACGACCAGTTCCGGGGCGTGATCGACGTGCGCGGCGCAGGGGCGAGCGTCGAACTCGGCTGGCAGAGCTGCTTCGGGCGGTGCACCCAGGGCCCCAACGTGCTGGTGCGCGAACTGGTCGCAGCCGAGCCCGGGGCGGTGATCGGCATGGGCCTGGCGACCCTGCCAGGCCCGCGCGGCGTGACCGCGCTCTACAACCGGATGACCGAGGCGCGGTGCGAGCCGGTGGTCGTGCAGCACATCCAGGGCGGGCAGATCGTCCGGGACTTCATCGAGCGCCCCGGGGCCGCTGGCATCGGGCAGCCCAACCCCGTAGGATCCCGGATCAAGAAATGATGCGTACATCGAAGAGGCTGGTTGTCCTGAGTGGGCTGTTCGCGAGCGCCTCGCTCGCCGCCGGTTGCAAGGGGGAGCCGGTCATCAAGCCCGATCCTCAGACGCTCGCCGACCTCGAGGCGTGCCGGAAGACCAAGGACGAAAAGGACAAGCTGATCGCCTCGCTCAGTGAGGACAACGCCAAGCTCCAGCGCGAGGCGGGCGCCGGCACCGAGATCGTGGTCGCGATCGAGGGCACCGCGCTCACGGTCAAGCCGGGCGCGCAGGGCGCGGCCCCGCGGCCGATCGACGACAAGGCCGCCGGCGAGGCCTCGAAGCAGTTCCTCGACGTCGTCGCTCGCTCGCGTGGCGGGATCCAGAAGTGCTACGAGCAGGCGCTCAAGAAGGACTCGAGCCTGCAGGCGCGCACCGTCACGCTGACGGTGTCGGCCAGCTTCTCCGACGAGGGCGGGTTCAAGAATGCCTCGTTCTCGCCGTCGCTCGGCGACGCCTTCAACACCTGCATGCGGACGCTCGCAGGCAAGTGGGTGCTGCCAAAGAACTCGCCCGCGATGACGTTCCGCACGCAGGTCGCGCTCACCCCGTCGTAGCCCTCATCGAGGTGCTCAGCCTCGGCGGGACTCGAGCACGCGCTCGAGCGCCTGACCCGCGGCCCGCGCGGCCAGTGTGAGCTGATCGTCGAACGGGTGGACCTGGCGTTGATCGCCGAACAGCACGCCGACGACGCGGTCGCGAACCGTGATCGGCACCAGCAGGATCTCGGCCGGGCAGGCGCCGAGCGCGCTTGCGAGGAACGCGCGGCTGAGGTTGTCGAGCGTCGGGCCGCGGTAGGGCGCGCGCGCGCCGACCACGTCGCGCAAGGTCGAAGGCCGCTCGAGAGGGAGCGTGCCGTACGGCAGCAGCGCCTGGCGCGGTGACACCGCGAACACGCTGAGCTCGGTCGAGCCCTTGGTCGCCCCGGGCCTGATCGCGAAGAACCCGGCGCGGTGGTGCGTGTGCACGAGGTGAGCGATCAGCAGGCCGACCACCTCGTCGCGGCTCGCCGCGTGCTCGAGCTGGCGGATCAGCTCGAGCAGCCGCGTCATCGCGTCGTTGGTCGCGCGCGGCGCCGGCGCGCCTTGCACCGGCGCCGGTGCCACGGCGGCGGGTGTCGTCGCAGGGGCCGCGAGCAGGAGCGGTGCCGCATCGAAGCTGTCGAGCGGGATCCGTTCCGATCCCGCGTCGTCGTCGGTGCTGGGGGCGGCGCCGAGCAGCGGCGGCGGAATCGTCGTGCCGGGGGGGCCCCAGCCGTCGTCGAGCGCGTCGTGGGCCGTGTGGATCACCTCGCGCCGGCGCTTCGCGAGGTGGCCCGGGACGACCTCGGAGGAGCGCGCGGGGATGGCGTCGTCGAGCTCGACCACGGACATCACCGCAGTCGTGCTTCCGTTCCTCAGGTCGTCATCGTCATCGTCATCGTCATCGGCGCCGAGATCTGGATCCGGAGTCGGTGGTGCGCCCGCGAGAACGGGCGCGGGGGGCGCCGCCAGGGTCTGGTCGGTGTCGTCCCCCACGGCCGGGGCCGCTGGGGTGTCGACGCTGGTGCGGTCACCGGGCTCGTCCACGGATCGGGTCGACGCCGCGACCACGCCGAGACCGACCTGGGTGTGTCGGTCGCCGCGCGCGGCCGCCGGGGGCCGCACCTTCTTCGCCTCGAGCACGACCACCTCGTCCTCGGCCCCCGCGGCGAGGGGCTCGCCGGGCCGCTCGCGCTCGAGCTGGATCGGCTGGGAGTCGGTGTCGCGGAGGTCGGGGGAGCGTCCGTCGCCGCGCAGCGTGACGGCCTCGTCGTCCGCGACGATGATGTGTGGCCCACTATCGACCGTGCGCAGCAGCGGCGCCGCGCTGCGGACCTCCCCCGCGCGCGCCGCCAGCTCCGGTGGATCGGTCTTCGCCTTGCGGCGGCGCACCGGCATCTCGATCCCGATCTTGACCGACGGCTCGTCGTCCTCGAACGGCGTCTCCTCGGGCGGCAGGATCGACGTGGCACGGGAGGGCGGCACGCGGAGCTCGCCGGACGCGCTGCGGGCCTGCGGGCTCTCGGAGATGGCGTCGAGTCTGGGCGCCGGCTCCGCCGCGGCGAGCGGGGCAGCCTCCGGCGCGGCGACCGGCATCGGGGCAGGCGCGGCCACCGGCGCGAGCACGATCGGCCCGCTGATCGGGCGGACCGCATCGAACGGTCCGGTCACCGGTGGCTTCGCGCGGTGGCGGAGCGCATCGACCTCCCGGGTCCGTCCGCGGGCGCGCGGTGGCGACGCGGGGGCGGGTGGCGACGCGGGGGCTGTGGTCGGCACCTCCTGCAGCAGGCGCTGCCCGAGCGGCGACACGTGGCCGTGGTAATGCGCAAGGCACCACGCGATCTGCATCTGGGTGGCGACCGCGCGCACGACCTGCATCCCGGTGAAGAACGCGATCTCGTCGAACGCATGGTGATCGAGGGGATCGCTCATCGCCAGGATCAGGCCGTGCTCGCCGTCGAGGGCGACCGGGATCACGCGCAGCTCGATCGCGAGCTCGGCAGGAACGGTGGCGACCACGCGGTCCGACAGCCGCGCCAGCGCGTTCGGGTTGACCACCGCGAGGTTCAAGCTCGTGCGGAACAGCTCGGTCAGCGCCTCGTCGGTGATCGCGCCCGCGGCGACGAGCTGCTCGCTCAGCGTGCCGCCGTCGGCCACCATGCGGACGTGCGCTTCCGCGAGGGCGCTGGTGGTGACCAGGCCCGATCGAACGAGAAGCGTGCTGGCATCGTCCGCCACGGTGGTAAAATGACGCGGAACGAGCGCTCCGCGTTCGTCATCATGATGGAGAACGGCCGGCGGTCATGTCAACGAATCCGAGGATCTACCTGGACTTCAACGCCACGGCGCCGCTCGGCCCGGCCGCCCGCGGGGCGATCACCGCCGCGCTGGGGGGGCTTGGCAACCCGTCGTCGATCCACGCCGACGGCCGCGCCGCGCGCGACCTGATCGAGCGGGCCCGCAACCAGGTCGCCGCCCTCGTCGGACGCCCGCGTGAGCAGGTCGTGTTCACCAGCGGCGGGACCGAGGGAAACACCCTCGGGGTGCTCGCCCTGGCGCGGGTCGTCGAGCAGCGGGGCGGGGCGCGCGTCATCGCCGTCAGCCCGCTCGAGCACCCGTGCGTCCTGGGCGCGGTCCGGGCACTGGTGGCGCGCGGCTGGACGCACCGCGTACTCGCGGTCAGCCCGGCCGGGGCACCGCTGCCAGCCGCGGCCGCCGATGTCCTGCGCGGGGTCGGGGTGGTCTCGGTCAGCGCCGTCAACCACGAGCTCGGGGCGGTCGCCGACCTCGCCGCCCTGACCGCCGCGGCCCGGGAGGCGGGCGCGCTGGTCCACGTCGACGCGGTCCAGGCCGCCGGCAAGCTACCCCTGTCGGCGATCGACGCCGACGCCGTGGTGCTGTCGTCGCACAAGCTCGGCGGCCCCCAGGGCGTGGGCGCGCTGGCGCTCGCTCTCGACCAGGGCCTGCCGGTGGTCGACGGCGGTCACCAGGAGCGCGGTCGCCGCCCCGGCACCGAGAACACGCTCGGCATCGTCGGGATGGGGGCCGCCGCCGCCGCGCTCGACCTTCCGGCGTGGGCCGCCGTCGCGGCGCTCGGTGCGGCGCTCGAGGCCGGCCTGCTCGCCCTGCCCGGCGCCCGCATCCACGGCGCCGATGGTCCCCGGATCGGCGGCACGATCAACGCGGCGTTCGAGGGGGCCCTGGGCGAGTCGATCGTCGTCGCGCTCGATCTCGCGGGGGTGTCGGTGTCGACGGGCGCGGCGTGCACGTCGGGCTCGGTCCAGCCCTCGGCGGTGCTGCTCGCCCTCGGGCTCCCCCCGGCGCGCGCGCGCGAGGCGGTCCGGTTCAGCCTCGGCCGCACCACCACCCGCGCCGAGATCGAGGCCGTGCTGGCGCTGATGCCACCGATCGTCGCACGCGCGCGCGGGCGGATCTCGAACCGGCCCCCACGCCTCCCCTAAGCTCTCGGAATGCCGGCCGTAACGCCGGGCGCCGGCAGCCGGGTGCGTGCCTTGACGCCCTCGGTGGCAGCGGGGTATCTCACCCCCCATGCGAGACGTCGTCATCGTCGGTGCTGCGCGCACCCCCATCGGAAGCTTCCTCGGTTCGCTCGCGTCGGTCCAGGCGCCGAAGCTCGGCGCCACCGCGATCAAGGCTGCCCTCGAGCGCGCGGGCGTCGCCCCGGCCGACGTCGGGCTGGTCCACATGGGGATGGTGCTGCCCGCCGCCGTCGGCCAGGCGCCGGCCCGCCAGGCCGCGCTGTTCGCCGGGCTGCCGAACTCGGTCCCCTGCGTCACCGTCAACAAGGTGTGCGGCTCGGGCCTCGAGGCGGTGATCGGCGCGGCGCGCGCGATCGCGGCCGGCGAGATCGAGATCGCCGTCGCGGGCGGCATGGAGTCGATGTCCAACGCCCCGCACGTGCTCAAGAACAGCCGCACCGGCACCAAGATGGGCGCGCTCGAGACCGTCGACACGATGGTCAACGACGGCCTGTGGGACCCGTACTCGAACCAGCACATGGGCAACTGCGCCGAGCTGTGCGCCAAGGACAAGGGCATCTCGCGCAGCGCGCAGGACGAGCACGCCGCCGAGAGCTACCGCCGCGCGCTCGATGCCGCCAAGGCCGGCCACTTCAAGGCCGAGATCGCGGCCGTCAAGATCGCCGACAAGAAGGGCGAGCTCTCGATCGAGACCGACGAGGAGCCCGGCCGCGGCAACATCGAGAAGCTGCCGTCGCTGCGCACCGCGTTCCAGAAGGACGGCACGATCACCGCGGGCAACGCGTCGTCGATCAACGACGGCGCCGCCGCGGTGGTGCTGATGTCGGCCGACGAGGCGAAGCGCCGCGGCGCCACCGTGCTCGGCCGGATCGTCGCGTCCGGCTACCACGCGCAGGCGCCCGAGTGGTTCACCACCGCGCCGACGCCGGCGATCCAGAACGCCCTCACGAAGGCGGGCTGGGACGCGGCGAGCGTCGATCTGTGGGAGATCAACGAGGCGTTCAGCGTGGTCTCGCTCGCGAACAACGCGCTCCTCGGCATCGACGGCAGCAAGGTCAACGTGTGGGGCGGCGCGGTCGCCCTCGGTCACCCGATCGGCGCCTCGGGCGCGCGCATCCTGGTGACGCTGCTGCACGCCATGGCCGCCCGCGGGGCGAACACCGGCGGCGCCTCGCTGTGCATCGGCGGCGGCGAGGGCATCGCGCTGCTCGTGGAGCGCGCGTGAGCGGCGCCGAGATCAAGCTGGTCGGCGTCCTCGGCTCCGGGCAGATGGGGCAGGGCATCGCGCAGGTCGCCGCGCAGGCCGGCCTCGAGGTGATCCTGATCGACGCCGCGATCGACGTCGCGCAGGCCGGCGTCGGCAAGATCAAGAAGCAGCTCGACCGCCTGGTCGAGAAGGGCAAGCTCGACGGGGCCGCGCGTGACCAGATCGTCGGGAGCCTGCGCGCCGGCGGTGCGCACACGGACCTCGCCGAGTGCGACATCGTGATCGAGGCCGCCCCCGAGAAGGAGGAGCTGAAGATCGCGATCTTCAAGAGCCTCGGCGAGGTCTGCAAGGACACCGCGATCCTCGCGTCGAACACGTCGTCGATCTCGATCACCAAGATCGCCGCGGCCTCGGGCCGCCCGGATCGCGTGATCGGCATGCACTTCATGAACCCGGTCCCGCTGATGAAGCTGGTCGAGGTCGTGCGGGGCCTGCCCACCAGCCAGGCCACCGTCGACACCGTGATGGCGCTCGCCCAGCGGTTCGGCAAGACCACGATCGGTGCGCGCGACATCCCGGGCTTCATCGTCAACCGCATGCTGATCCCGCTACTCAACGAGGCCTGCTACGGCCTCTACGAGAGCCTCGGCACCGCGACCGACATCGATGTGGGCGTCAAGCTCGGGCTCAACCATCCGATGGGCCCCCTCGAGCTCGCCGACCTGATCGGCCTCGATACCTGCCTCGCGATCGCCGAGGTGCTGCACCGCGAGCTCGGCGACGACAAGTACCGCCCGTGCCCGCTCCTGCGGCAGTACGTGGCGGCGGGCTGGCTCGGCCGCAAGGTCGGCCGCGGGTTCTACGAGTACGACAGCGCGGGAGCAAAGACGTGAGCTACGAAAGCTCCGAGACTGCCTTCGAGACGGTGAACGTCGCCATCGACGGCCCGCTCGCGATCGTCACCATCAGCCGCGAGGCCGCGCTCAACGCGCTGTCGAGCAAGGTGATCGCCGAGCTCACGCAGATCGTCGGTGAGCTCGAGATGGCCACCGACGTCCGCGTGGTGATCTTGACCGGCGCCGGCAAGGCATTCGTCGCGGGCGCCGACATCGCCGAGATGCAGGACCTCACCCCGCCGCAGGCGCGCGCGTTCGCCGAGATGGGCGGCGCGCTCGGTGAGGCGATCGAGTCCAGCGAGAAGCCGTGGATCGCCGCGGTCAACGGCTTCGCGCTCGGGGGCGGCTGCGAGCTCGCGCTCGCGTGCGACTTCATCCACGCCTCCGAGAAGGCCAAGCTCGGGCAGCCCGAGGTCAAGCTCGGGGTCATCCCCGGGTTCGGCGGTACGCAGCGGCTCGCGCGGCGCGTCGGCGTCGCCAAGTGCAAGGAGCTGTGCATGACGGGCGACCAGATCACCGCGGTCGAGGCGCTGCGGATCGGCCTCGTCGACGCGGTGTGGCCGCCCGACGAGCTCCTGCCCAAGGTGCGCGAGCTCGCGCTGCGGATCGCGGCCAACGGCCCGCTCGCCGTGGCCGAGGTCAAGCGCCTGGTCCACGAGGGGCAGTCGACCTCGCTCGCCGCCGCGCTCGCTCTCGAGCAGCGCAGCTTCGGTCTCCTGTTCGCGACCGCGGACCAGCGCGAAGGCATGGCCGCGTTCCTCGGCAAGCGCACCGCTCAGTTCAAGGGCCAGTGACAGGGAGCTCGATCACATGAACTTCACGCCGACCGAAGACCAGCTCGCCGTCCAGACCACCGCCCGCGAGTTCGCGACCGCGGAGGTCCTGCCCAAGGCCGCCGAGATCGATCGAGATCACCGCTACCCGGCCGAGCTCGTGGCCCGCATGGCCGAACTCGGGTTCCTCGGCATCGCCATCCCGGATCAGTACGGCGGCTCGGGGCTCGACAACGTGTCGTACGTGATCGCGATGGAGGAGATCTCCCGCGCGTGCGCCTCGACCGGCGTCATCATGAGCGTCAACAACTCGCTCGTGTGTGACCCGATCTACCGGTTCGGCACCGAGGCGCAGAAGCAGGAGTGGCTGGTGCCGCTCGCGAGCGGCACGCTGCTCGGCTGCTTCGCGCTGTCCGAGCCCGAGGCCGGCTCCGACGCCGCCGCGCAGAACACCATCGCGGTCAAGGACGGCGCCGACTGGATCATCGACGGCACCAAGAACTGGATCACGAACGGCCCGGTCGCCGACGTGTGCATCCTGTTCACGATGAATGACCGCGCCGCGGGTCACAAGGGCATCACCTGCTTCATCCTGCCGATGAAGACCAAGGGCGTCCGCATCGGCCAGGCTGACGACAAGCTCGGCATCCGCGGCAGCAAGTCATCGCAGATCTTCCTCGACGACGTCCGCCTGCCGGACAGCCTCCGTCTCGGCGAGGTCGGCGGTGGCTTCAAGATCGCGATGTCCACGCTCGACGGCGGGCGGATCGGCATCGCGGCGCAGGCGCTCGGCATCGCGCGCGCGTGCCTCGACGACTCGCTGGCGTACGCGCAGCAGCGCAAGACGTTCGGCAAGCCGATCGCGCAGCACCAGGCGATCCAGTTCAAGCTCGCGGACATGGCGACCGAGGTCGACGCGGCCCGCCTGCTGACGCTGCGCGCGGCGTACCTCAAGGACGCCAAGCAGCCGTACGGCAAGGAGGCGGCGATGGCCAAGCTGTTCGCCTCCGACATCGCGAACAAGGCGGCGCGCGAGGCGATCCAGATCTTCGGCGGCAACGGCTACGTCACCGAGTACCCGGTGGAGCGGCACTTCCGTGACGCGAAGATCACGGAGATCTACGAGGGGACGAGCGAGATCCAGCGGCTGGTGATCGCGGGTCACCTCGCGAAGGGGGGATGAACATGAACATGCTCGTCACGATGTTACTGGTGGGGGCCCTCGCCGCCTGTGGCGGCAAGTCGCGGGGCGCGGACTCGGCGGAGAGCACCACGCCGCTCCTCGATCGCAGCAACCAGGGGCCGATCAACGACAGCGACAGCGCGGACGACATGGTGCCGCCCGAGAAGATGGAGGAGATCAACCGGCTCCTCAGCCGCAAGCAAGGGATCATGTCCCGTTGCTACGCCGATGCCGTCGAGCGCGGCGAGGCCGGCAAGAACTCGAGCGGCCGGATGTCGGTCGAGATCCTGATCTCCACCGCGGGCAAGGCCGAGACCGTGACCGTGGCCAAGAGCTCGTTCGACGCGACGGGCGTGACCCCGTGCGTGGTCGGTCACATCAAGAGCATCCAGTTCCCGGAGCTGCCGAAGCCGTTCCCGACGTCGTTCACGTACGCGTTCGAGGCGATATGAACCGATACCCGCTCGTGATCCTCGTCGCGTGCGGCGCCCTCGGGTGTGGAGGCAAGGCGTCTGGGCCTCGGGACCCGGCCCCGCCGCCGGAGCCGCGCGCCACCCGCGTGCCGATCGAGGAGCCCGCCGAGGAGGAGGGCGTCTCGTTCGTCAACGCTCGCGGCAAGATGGACACCGCCGCCGTGGCGGCCGGCCTCGCGCCCCACACCGAGGCCCTGACCGACTGCTTCATGTCCAACTATGGCACCCGCCGCTGGCTGGGCGGCCAGGTCGTGATCCACTGGGACATCCAGCACGACGGCATGGTGACGGGCGTGCGGATGGCCGAGAGCGACCTCGGCAACTGGACCATCGAGCGATGCCTGCTCGACGTCGCCCGCAGCGTCACGTTCGCGAAGCCTGCCGGCGGTGACGCGGACTTCTCCGTGCCCCTCGAGTTCACCGCCAAGGGGCGCTCGATCACCTGGGACGAGGACACGGCCCTGCGCGCCGTCGGCGGCCAGGTGGCCGGGCTCGATGCGTGTGGCAAGGGCAAGGTCAGGGGGCCCCAGGGCGAGGTCGCGATCACCCTGTACGTCGGCCCCGGCGGCAAGGTCCAGTCGGTCGGCTTCGCCACCGCGAACCCGACGGATGAAGCGTGGACCGACTGTGCCGAGAAGGCCGTGCAGGCGTGGCGCCTGCCGGACCCGCGCGGCTCGATCGCCAAGCTGACCGCGTATTTCCCGCGGCGCTGATCGCCCCGACGGCGACGGGCTGATCGTGCAGGTGGTACGTGGCACGTGGGCTCGACGAAGTTGTTCGGATCGTGAACGTCTACGAGCACGTGCCACGTGCCACGTGTACGCCCCCACCGGACCGGGCCGCGCGCTTCGCGCTCCGCGACGCCGTGACCACTTGGCGCGCTCGGCCAGGTGTGGAAGATTGCGGGTCCCATGGATCTGTCCCCGACCGAGGAGCAGCTGCTCGTCCAGCGCACCGCGCGAGATGCCGCCGAGCGCCTGCTCGCCCCCAAGGCCGCCGCGCGCGACGTGTCGGGGGAGTTCCCCGTCGCCGAGCTCAAGGAGCTGGCGTCCCTCGGCCTGCTCGGCGTGACCGTCCCCGAGGAGCTCGGTGGCGCGGGCGCGGGCACGATCGCCTACGCGCTCGCGATGATGGAGCTCGCCCGCTGCGATGCCTCGGTCGCGGTCGCGGTGTCGGTCACCAACATGGTGGCCGAGCTGATCGCCACCCAGGGCAGCGCCGAGCTCGCGCGGGCGTGGGTCCCGCGGATCGTCAGCGGCGAGCTGGTCGCGGGGGCGTTCGCGCTGAGCGAGCCCGAGGCGGGCAGCGATCCGGCGGCGATGCGGACCACCGCGACCCGGACATCTGGCGGCTGGGTGCTGTCGGGCACCAAGCAGTGGATCACCAGCGGCGACCACGCCGGCGCGATCGTGGTGTGGGCGATCACGGACCCGGCCGCGGGCCACAAGGGCATCACCGCGTTCGTGGTCCCTGGCGGCGCGCGCGGCCTGAGCGTGGCGCGGCTCGAGGACAAGATGGGCCTGCACGGCTCGTCCACCGCGCAGCTGGTGCTCGACGGCGTCGAGGTGCCGGACGCGGCGATCCTCGCCGGGCCGGGCCGCGGGTTCGCGCTGGCGATGATGGCGCTCGACGGCGGCCGGATCGGCATCTCGTCGCAGGCCGTCGGCATCGCGCGCGGCGCGCTCGAGGCGGCGGTCCGCTACGCGGGCGAGCGCGAGACGTTCGGCCAGCCCATCATCAAGCACCAGGCGATCGGCGGGATGCTCGCGGACGCGGCCACCTGGCTCGACGCGGCCTCGCTGATGACGCTGCGGGCCGCCCACGCCAAGGAGGCCCAGCTGCCGTTCTCGCAGCTCGCGGCGATGGCCAAGCTGTTCTCGACCGAGCACGCCTGGAAGATCTGCGACATCGCGCTGCAGGTGCATGGCGGCTATGGCTACGTCCGGGACTTCCCGGTCGAGCGGATGCTCCGGGACGTCCGGGTGACCCGGATCTACGAGGGGACGAGCGAGATCCAGCGGATCGTGATCGCCCGGAATCTGCTGCGCGGGGCCTGACAGGGTTGACCGGAACGAACCGACCGCCACGAGGACCAGGCGAAACCTGCGGATCCGACTGGCGGAGATCAGGGGCGCACGTCGTTCTGCGCAACCCTGCGAGAGACTGCGAAACAGTCTCGAAACCGGGGTGAAAACCCCGCGCGGCGTGCCGCGCAGGGCGGGGGGCGCCCCGTGGAACGGACAGGTTGCAGCGCAAACTCGACCCGGGGTGGGGCGGGGGCGACGCCCCCGTGGGCCTGAGAGACTGTGAAACAGTCTCGAAACCGGGGTGGGAACCCTGCGCGGCTTGCCGCGTAGGGCGGGGCGGAGCCCCGTGGGATCGACCGGCCAATGGGACCGCGCGGAGCTTGCCAGCGGGCCGGTGGCAGGGGAAAACCGCTTCATGTCGGACTCTGTGGCTGGTAGCTCGCGCAAGCTCCGCATCCTGGTCGCCAAGCCGGGCCTCGACGGTCACGACCGCGGGGCCAAGGTCGTCGCCCGGGCGCTCGCGGACGCCGGGTACGAGGTGGTCTACACGGGGCTGCACCAGACCCCGGACATGATCGCCGCGGCGGCGGTGCAGGAGGCGGTCGACGCCGTCGGCCTGTCGATCATGTCGGGTGCCCACATGACGCTGTTCCCGGCGGTGATCGCGGCGCTCAAGGCGCGCGGCGTGGGTGACGTCCTGGTGTTCGGCGGTGGCATCGTCCCCAAGGACGACCTCCCCAAGCTCACCGAGATGGGCGTCGCCAAGATCTTCACGCCCGGCGCGAGCACGCACGACATCATCGACTGGGTCGAGAACCACCTGCGGCCCAAGGTCGCCTGAGCCAGTTGAGCCTGACGATGCACCGCTCCGCGTGCACGGCGGTGCTGCTCGCCGTCGCGTGCTCCGGGCCCGCGCCCGCGCCGGTGCGCCCCCCGGCGACCTCCGCGATCCCCGTCGATGCCGCCCCGGCCGACGCACCCGCGCCGTCCCAGGACGAGATCCTGGCGGCGATCCAGAAGGCGATGAACGAGCTCGACGAGGGCACGCAGGGCTGCTGGGCCGCGGCCGCCGCCGTCGAGCGGTTCGACATCGAGGGTGATGTCACCGCCCGCATCGACATCGGGGACGCAGCCGCGCAGGTCGTGCTCGTCGCGAACACCACCAGCAGCCCGCGCCTGTCCGCGTGTGTGGTCGCGGTGCTCGGCGGCTACGCGTGGGCGCCGCCGCTGCGCGGGCAGACCATCCAGCTGCCATTCCGGTTCCGCGCGCCCGATGGGCAGAGCGTGGTCGATCGCCATCTCGTGCCGGCGGTCGGGCAGGGTGCGGTGTCCGTGCGCGTGCTGATGGACGATGCCACCACCGGCAACGACGCCGCGTCGATGCTGGAGGTCACGATCGCCCCGGGTGGGGGCACCGGGCTGCGCCAGCCCGATCGCGCCGAGCTCTGGTACTTCCTGACGCCCGCGCAGGTCACCGGCCGGAGCGCCGGCGTCCGCAGCGTCGCTGCCGGCGACATGATGTTCGTGGACCGCGGCCACGTCCGCAACGTCAGCGCGCCGGGTGGCGAGGTCCGCGCGGTGATCGTGCTCGTGCCGGGCGGGCGCGAGGGGACGGCGCGGGCCGGCGCGCTGCCTGCGCCGATGGTGGCGACCTCCGGCGCGCGCGGCGAGCCGCTGGTGCTGCCGGCGCGCGCGGCGACCACGGCCGGGCCCGCGACGCTGTTCGCCGAGCCCGCCACCACGTCGTCGCAGGCGCTCGCGGCGTCGATCCTGAGCGTGCCCGCGGGCGCGACCGTCGCCGAGCACGTCCACGCCACCGAGACCGAGCTGCTGTACGTCCTCGAGGGCGCCGGCACGATGACCGTGGCCGGCGTCGCGCTCGCGGTCACGCCGACGAGCGTGATCCAGATCCCGCCGAATACCCGCCACGCATTCACCGCCACCGCCACCGTGCGGGCGGTGCAGATCTACACCCCCGCTGGCCCCGAGCAGCGGTTCAAGAAGGGCCCCCCGTGACCAGCACCGACACCACGACGCAGGCGATCCTCGGCGGTGACATCCGCACCGGGGCCCGCCTGATGCGCGACCTCGACGATCGCCGCCCGGCCGCCGTCGCCGCGCTCAAGGCGCTGTTCCCGCACACCGGCAAGGCCTACATCGTCGGCATCACCGGCAACCCCGGTGCTGGCAAGTCGACGGTCGTCGATGCGATGATCTCGCACTACCGGGCGCAGGGGGAGAAGGTCGGCGTGGTCGCCGTCGATCCGACCTCGCCGTTCTCGGGAGGTGCGATCCTCGGCGACCGCATCCGGATGCAGCGGCACGCCCTCGATCCGGACGTGTTCATCCGCAGCCTCGCCACGCGCGGCTACCTCGGCGGGCTGTCACGCTCGACGTTCGACGTCGCGCACGTGCTCGATGCGATGGGCTTCACGCGGATCCTGATCGAGACCGTCGGGGTGGGGCAGGACGAGGTCGACGTCATGAAGGCGGCCCACACCACCGTGGTCGTCACGGTGCCCGGCCTCGGCGACGACATCCAGGCGATCAAGAGCGGCCTGCTCGAGGTCGCCGACGTGCTCGTGGTCAACAAGGCCGATCGGGAGGGCGCCGACCGGACCGAGCGTGACCTCCTGCACATGCTGGATCTGCGCGCGAGCGGCGAGCGCAAGGACGTCGAGATCGTCCGGACCATCGCCACCAAGGGGATCGCCGACGGCTCGGGGATCCGGGAGCTCGCGGCGGCGGTCGAGGCACACCGGGCGCGGGCCTGGCAGGGCCCGACCGCGGCCGATCGCGCCACCCGGCGTGCGACCGCGCACCTCGGGGAGCTGATCCGCGCCCTCCTGGCGGACCGCGCCGCGGCCGCGATGACGGCCCGCGGGGGCCTGGACGCGATTGCGCAAGGAGTGGTCAGCCACACCACCGATCCGTGGACGGTGGCCGAGCAGCTCGTCGCCACGCTGTAGGTGTCGTGAAGGTCACGACCACCTCCAGAACTTGAGGGTTGGCCGAGGGCGGATGCTAGGATGGGTTTTGCCTCGTTCGTGCTCCTGAGGTTCGCCCATGATTGATTCACGCTTCGCGATCGGCTCGATGCTCGCTGCGGCCCTCGGTGGCTGCGGCCTGATCAGCTCCGACGTCACCAACTTCAACCTCGATCTGCCCGACAAGAACTTCACGATCGACGCCGCCGGCTGGCAGGTCGATGCGGACCAGGCCGCCGTCCTCACGCAGACCAGCTGCGCGAGCAACCCGTCGATCTGCGCCTCCGCCGCGGACGCCGCCTGTGCGATGGACTGCACCGGGCGGTGCGGCGCGCAGGACACGTGCGAGCTCGATCTCGACGTTGGCCTGTACCAGAGCATCGACCTCGTCACGGAGAAGCCGGAGCTCCAGTCGCTCAACGACGAGCCGATCATCAAGGTGACGATCGACAGCGTCCGGTTCGAGGTGCCGAGCAACACGCTCACCCTCGCCACGCCCGAGATGAAGGTCTACGTCGCGCCGATGTCGGTGATGGACCCGACGGATCCGCAGGCCAAGCTGATCGGCGTGATCCCCGCGGTCCCGCCGGGCGCCACCACCGGCAGCGAGGAGCTCCAGTTCACCGCCACCGGGCGCGCGGACCTGGTCGCGATCATGAGCACGTTCAAGACGCCGTTCAACCTGATCGTCGGCTCGACGCTGACCCTGACGTCGACCACGCCCGCCCCGATGGGGCGGCTCGACGCGGTGGTCCACATCAAGGCGCACGCGGGGCTGTGACCCGGATGCGAGGTGCTCCGGTCGCGCACGCGCTCGTGGTGTTCGCGCTCGGCGCGTGCTCGGTGGGCAGCGACCCCGGCGGTGGCGGTGGCGCGGGCAGCGGCACCAGCGATGGCGGCGGCGTCAGCGACGGCCCCACCGGCGGGCCGGTGTGGGTCGACGGCTCGATCGGCCAGCCCGGCGCGAACGACTGCCTGCCGCGCGTGACCAGCCCGCCGGCCGGGTATCACAACACCGGCAAGAACTGCATGGACAGCTGCCACAACCACGGGTTCACACTCGCGGGCACCGTCTACACCGGCGCGAACAACAACAGCGGCTACGCCGGCGCCACGGTCACGGTGATCGGCGCCAACGGCGTCACCCACGACGTCGTGGTCCGCGCCGACGGCAACTTCTGGACGTCCGAGGCGATCGCGTTCCCCGCGCTGGTCAAGGTCAGCGCGTGCCCGTACGAGACGCGGATGGAGGCGACCGTCGCGAACGGGCGGTGCAACACCGCCGCGTGCCACGCACAGCTGGGCGGCGCGGCTGGCCAGATCCACCTGCCCTGAAGGCGCTGGTGCCACGCGCTCAGTGCGGCTGGTACTCGCCGTAGCGGTCGCGCAGGACGTCGGCGATCTCGCCGACGGTGGCAGACGCCTTGACCGCGGCGACGATCGGCCCGACCAGGTCATCCGTGCCCGCCGCGGCGTCGCGCAGCGCGGTCAGGGTGCGGGTGTGCTCGGGGGCGCTGCGGCGCGCACGCAGGGCCGCGAGCCGCGCGACCTGCTCGGCCTCGAGCGCCGGATCGACGGTGCCGACCGGGATCGGGGCCTCCTCGGCCATCACGTACTCGTTGACGCCGACGACGACGCGCTCCTTGCGCTCCACGGCGCGCTGGTGCTCGTAGGCGCGGCGCTCGATCTCGCGCTGCGGAAAGCCGGTCTCGATCGCCTTCACCATGCCGCCGAGTTCGTCGATCTTGGTGAAGTACTCCAGCACGCGCTTCTCGATCTCGGCGGTCATCGCCTCGACCGCCCACGAGCCACCGAGCGGATCGATGAAGTCGGCGACGCCGGACTCGTGCCCGATCACCTGCTGCGTGCGCAGCGCGATCCGCGCGGCCTCCTCGGTCGGCAAGCCGAGCGCCTCGTCGTAGCTGTTGGTGTGGAGCGACTGGGTGCCGCCGAGCACCGACGCGAGCGCCTGCAGGGTGACGCGAACGACGTTGACCAGCGGCTGCTGGGCCTGGAGCGTGACCCCGGCGGTCTGGCTGTGGAACCGCAGCATCAGGCTCTTCGGGTTCTTCGCGCCGAACCGGTCCTTCATGATCCCGGCCCACAGCGTCCGCGCGGCGCGGAACTTCGCGACCTCCTCGAGGAAGTTGTTGTGCACGTTGAAGAAGAACGACAGCCGGGGCGCGAAGTCGTCGACGTCGAGGCCGGCCGCGAGCGCCGCCTCCACGTACGCCACACCGTCGGCGAGGGTGAACGCCACCTCCTGGACCGCGTCGGAGCCGGCCTCGCGGATGTGGTAGCCGCTGATCGAGACGGTGTTCCACTGCGGCACGTGCTTCGCGCAGTACGTGAACGTGTCCGTGATCAGGCGCATCGAGCCGGCGGGTGGGTAGATGTACGTGCCGCGCGCGATGTACTCCTTGAGGATGTCGTTCTGGATCGTGCCGCGCAGCTCGTCGGGGCGCGCGCCCTGCTCCTCGCCGACCGCGATGTAGAGCGCGAGCAGCGTGGCGGCCGTCGCGTTGATCGTCATCGAGGTGGAGACGTCGCGCAGCGGGATCCCGTCGAACAGGATCCGCATATCCTCGATCGAGTCGATCGCGACGCCGACCCGCCCGACCTCGCCGCGCGCCATCGGGTGATCGGAGTCGCGACCCATCTGGGTCGGGAGATCGAACGCCACGGACAGGCCCTTGCCGCCCTGCGCGAGGAGGTACTTGTAGCGGCCATTGGACTCCGCGGCAGTGCCGAACCCGGCGTACTGCCGCATCGTCCACAGCTGGCCCCGGTACATCGTGTTCTGCACGCCCCGCGTGTACGGGTACGCGCCGGCGCCCTCGGTGGGTGCGTCGGGCGCATCGGCGGGTCCGTAGGCGCCCTGGATCTCGATGTCCGCGTCGGTCGCGAACCGGGCCTTGCGCAGGGAGGGCTTCTTGGGTGGGGCGCCGTCGGTCACGAGGCCGGGTGTAGCAGAGATCCGGTATCATCGACCGCGTGCGGTCCCTGGCGACGCTGGTGTTCATCGCGGTGTGCGGCGCGGCAGCGGCGTTTCTGTTCCAGCGCTCCACGGTGGTCGCGGGGCCCGTGATGGCCGCGGATCTGCTCGGGCAGCTCCGGGCGCGGGGCATCACCCACGTGGCGTGCGACGACCGCATTCCGATCGGGGTGGCGGGCGCCACGTTCCACTGTCAGGTCGCCGCCACCGATGGCTCCACCGCCCGCATCCGCTACCGGATGGGCCGGGATGGGCAGCTGTCCGGCGAGGTCGTCGAGGGCATGGGGGCGACCGCCGACCGGGTCCCGGCCTCGAGTGATCCGTGGAGCAACTGACCCTGGTCAAGGAGCGCTGACCTGTGGGCAGCGCCCGTGATATATGGACGCCGGCATGCCGAACTACGCCAAGCTGCACGATCTGATCAGCCACCGCGTCACCATCGAGTACGACACGGGTGCCCGGATCACGGGTTACCTCGCGAGCTGCCAGCCGGCCTCGGGCCCGGTGGAGTTCGTGGTGCTGTCCGAGGCCAAGCTCATCGACTCGCGTGGCCGCGTGGTGCGCGAGTCGGGCGAGATGACGCTGTGCCCGAACGTGCTGACCTCGATCGCGCTGGACGAAGGTCCGCGCGGTCGCGACCTCAAGTAGCGCCTCCGGGCGCTACGCCGCTGCGTCGCCGAGCGTGCCGCCGTACCGGGCGACCAGCTGGTCGTCGTGGTCGTCGGCGATGTTCGTGATGTGGCGGATCGTGCCCTCCACCTCGCTGCGGTCGAGATCGAGCGTCGAGCGCTCGCTGACCAGCAGCACCTGATCGCCGGTGACCGCGAACGCGGCCCCGCACAGGGCGGCGTTGACTTCGAGCAGGTGCGTGAACAGTGCCAGGCGATCGACCTCGGCGTCGAGCGTCATCACCACCGCGCACACGCGCAGGTGGGTGAACTCCGCCCGCGGGACGATGGTGATGTGGGTGACCGCGGAGCCCTTGGGGATCCGCCAGGCGTGGAGCGCGGCGTCGTCCACGATCCGGATCGATGGGGACGGGTGGCCCAGATCCCCGAGCACGCTCTCGACGAGCGCGAGGATGGAGGACAGGTTGGTCTCTCGCTGATTGGCGAACAATCCCGGCACGCGGAAAGCCTACCGCGGAACGCGCTATCGTTGGCCCGATGAGCGACGACAGCGCGGATGCGCCCGCGGATGCCCCGGCCGGGCCGGCCCCGGCGCCCAGGGACGCGCCCGCGCCGGACGCCGCGCCCGCGCCGGAGGGACCGCCGGCCGCGATCAGCCCTCCGGACCGCCGCGCGTGGCACAGGCAGACGCTGCTCGCCGGCCTGCTCGTGGTGGCGCTGGTCGGCGCGTGGCTGGTCGTGCGCGGCCACGGTGCGGGGCCCGCTCGTGGCAGCGCGCCGCTGGCGGGTGACGGCCGACCCGCGCTGAGCGCACCGGTGGGTCCCGGCATCCCGGTCGAGGCCGGCGGGCCGCAGCTCACCGGCTTCGTCGTGGATGGCGCCGGGGCGCCCGTGGTCGGCGCCGAGATCGCCGCCGAGCTCGAGGAGCCGGCGCCCGTGCGTGTGCCCGACGCCGGCGTGCCGGTCGTGCCGAGCCCGCTCGCGGCTGGTGATGCCGGACCCGGCGTCCACGTCGGCGCGGCGACCGGCGCCGATGGGCGGTTCGTGATCGCGGGGCTGACG
Organism: Kofleriaceae bacterium; assembly: GCA_964203225.1. GTDB lineage: Bacteria > Myxococcota_A > Polyangia > Haliangiales > Haliangiaceae > JABFXX01. Next base: position 101,557 of record CAXNMK010000013.1, on the reverse strand, counting down.
CCCGGGCGCTACCGGTTGCGCGTCACCGGACCCGGGCTGCTCCCCTCCGAGGTCCGGTTCGTGCCGGTGCCGTCGGATGCGACCCGGATCGTGGTCGCGCGGCAGGTCGCGATCGAGGGCACGGTCAGCGATCAGGGCCGCCCGGTGGCGGGCGTCACCGTCGGCCTGCGCGGCGATGCGATCGGCGGCGCGATCGAGATCCGCACCGATGCGCGGGGCGCGTTCGCGTTCGCCGAGCTCCCGGAGGGCCGCTTCCAGCTGTTCGCGTGGCAGGGCGCCCTCGCGGCGCGCGCGGTGCGCGTGGGCCGGCTCGGCGTCGGGCCGTTCGCGCCCGTCGAGCTTCGCCTCGAGGCGGCGGCGATCGTGGTCGGGCGCGTGATCGATCGCGAGGAGGGCACGGGCGTGCCGGCCGCGGTCGAGCTTCGCCCCGTCGGCGACGATCAGGCCCCGCGTCACGTGCGCACCTCCGACGACGGCGCGTTCCGGATCGAGGGCGTGCCCGACGGCGCGTGGATCGTCGATGCGTTCGCGCCCGGCTACCTCAGCCTCGGCGGCGTGGAGATCGAGGCCGGCCGGGGCGTGCCCGAGCTGGCGCTGGCGCGGGGCGCCACCCTCGAGGGCCGCGTGCTCGACGGCGGCGGTCGGCCGATCGCCGGCGCCAGCGTGCGCGCGCTGGTCGGCGGCGCGAGCCCGCTGGTCGGCGGGGCGAGCCCGCTCGAGTGGTCCGCCGTGATCGACCAGGAGCGGCTCCGGCGGTTCAGCGGCCGGATGGCGGCCCCCGCGCAGGGGCCGGCCCAGGGGCGCGCGAGCGCGGCGGCGGATCCGCTGCTGATCCCGCGCGGCGAGCTCGGCGTGCTGAGCGGCCCGATCCCGCCGATCCCTCCCCCGGGCGCGCAGGTCGCGCGGCCCGCGCAGCTCGATCCGGGGGCGTCCCCGGTGATGGCGGCGCTCGTGGGGGAGCCGGCGCCGCTGGCGGTCGATCCGGACCGCGCGTCGGTGTGGGTGACGGGCCCCGACGGCCGCTACCGGATCCGCGGGCTGCCGCGCGGCAAGGTCACCGCGCTCGCGATCGCGCCCGGGTTCGCCGAGGGCCGCGCTCACGAGCAGGCGCTCGAACCGGGCCAGCTGGTCCCCGACGTCGACATCGCTCTCGGCGCGGGCACCATGATCGTCGGGACCATCACGGACCAGCACGGCGTGCCCGTGATCGGCGCGCTGGTCAGCGTGCGCCCCACGGTGGGCGCGTCGCTCGATGCGTTCACCGACGATCGCGGCGCCTATCGCGTCGGCCCGGTGACCGGCGCGCTCGCGCTCGTCGCGTCTGCCTACGGGCACGGTGAGGTGCGGCGGACCCTCGACCTCGCGGCCGCGGCGGCCCCCGCCACCGGGCCGGCGGAGCACACCGAGGACCTGGTCCTCGTCGTCGCCGACGCCACGCTCGCCGGGACCCTCGACGACGTCAACGGCACGCCCGTCGCCGGCGCCCAGCTCGAGATCGTCGGCAGCGGCGCCGATGGCCGTCAGGCCGTGGTGGCGGCCGACGGCACGTTCCGGTTCGCCCAGCTCCCCGCGGGGACCCTGCGCGTGCGGATCCGCCACCCCGACTACCCGCCGCACGAGGTCGACGCTGTCGCGACCAGCGGCCTCGCGCCGAGCGTGCGGCTGCGGCTACCTCTCGGGGGCGCGGTCGAGGGCGTGGTGCTCGACGCGACCACCGGCGCGCCGCTGACGAGCATCCTGCTGACCGGTGCCGGGCCCGCCGGGGCGACCGCCGACGCGTCCACCGACAAGCTCGGGCGCTGGCGCCTCGGCCCGCTCGCGCCCGGTGCGTGGCGGCTCGCGATCAAGCTCCCCGGCTACCGGCCGCTGAGCACCGACGTCGACGTGCGGGTCGCGCGCATCCCGGGTGGTACCTCGGTGCGCGACGTGCGCCTCGAGCTCGCCCGCGGCGCGCTGGTCGGCGGCACCGTGCGCGATGCGCGCGGCAACCGCGTGGTCGGCGCGATCGTCACGATCATGCCGATCCGGGCCGGGGAGGGCGGCCTCGAGGTCGAGGGTGTGACGGACTCGGTCGGGGAGTTCCGCATCCGCGACGTCCCCGGCGGTGAGCTGTCCGTCACCGTGCGGAAGGGCGATGCGCTCGGCACCGCGCGCGTCACCGTACGGCCCGGCACCGAGGTACTCGGCCTCTCCCTCGACATCCGCTGAGGCTCCGTTCCGCGGGAGCTGCGCGCCCCGTGGCGAGCCGCACAGGGGGCCCGGCCCCGGTCGAGGTTGGTTCTCGACCGGTCAGGGCCGGCCGCGCCGCAGCCGACCGAGGTCCGTGATCATCGTCGGCGCCGAGTGCAGATCGTCGTTCTCGTAGATCGGGCGGACGGGCACCGGACCGGGCCGGCCAGTGCCGCGCGCCATCGGGGGCGGCTGCGCCGGCGGGCGGCTCGTGCGACCGCGCCCGTCGTCCAGGATCAGCGTGTGCTCCTGGTGGATGTCCTCGCGCGGGAAGTCCTGCTGCCGCTCGGGCTCGGGGTCGGCCTTCGGCAGGGTCGTGAAGTTCGAGTCACCCGAGAACTCGGTCGAGGGGACCTGCGCGAGAGCGATGCTGACCGACGTCGGCTTGGGCTGGAACGGGACGTTGGGCGGCTCGAAGTTCTCGTCGCCGACCATCAGGCTCTCGCCGACGTCCTCGCTGACGTCGTCGGCCATCACGTACTCTTCCAGCATCCGCAGCTCGCGCTCGATCTCGACGGCGAACATCTTGCGGATGAACCGGCCGAGGTGGCTCCGCGAGTACGCGGGCATCGCGGCACTCAAATATGCGCGCAGGTCGGCCTCGGCCTCCGCGGCGGTCTGGTAGCGGTTCGCGCGGCTGCGCGTCAGGCAGCGATCCGTGATCGCCTCGAGCTCGGGCGGCAGGCCCGGCACGACCTCGGTGATCGGTCGGTACTTCGCATCGCGGACCTTGATCAGCAGGTCCATCTCGTTGGTCGCGGTGAACGGCGGGATCCGCGTCAGCATCTCGTACAGGCACGAGCCGAGCGAGAACACGTCGCTGCGGTGGTCGAGCTTGCGGCCGAGCGCCTGCTCGGGGCTCATGTACTTGACCTTGCCCTTGATGACGCCGGTCTTGGTGTGGACCCGCGACAGCGTCGCCTTGGCGATGCCGAAGTCGCACAGCTTGACCTCGCCGGCGTAGCTGCAGATGATGTTCGAGGGCGACACGTCGCGGTGGATGATCCGCAGCGGGTTGCCGCGGGCGTCGACGGCGGAGTGCGCGGCGTGCAGCGCGGACGCGACCTCGGCGCAGATGTACGCGGCGTGCTCGGGCGGGACCGGCTTCTTGCTGGCGCGGCAGCGCTCGAGCACCGTGCGCATGTCCTTGCCGTCCACGTGCTCCATCGCGATGAAGTACTCGCCGTGTGCGCGTGCGAACTCGTAGACGCGGGCGATGCTCGCGTGACGGAGCATGCTGGCGATCTTCGCCTCGTCGACCAGCATCTGGATGAAGTCGTCGTCCTCGGCGAGGTGAGCGAGGACGCGCTTGACCGCGACGAGGTGGGGCTGGCCGGTCGAGTCGAACGTCTTTGCCCGGTAGATCTCCGCCATGCCACCGAACGCGATGCGATCGAGCAGATGGTAGCGACCGAGCTGTTGCGCTCTCCTCACCGACACTCCTCAGCGTACCTTGGGCCGCCTCGATCGAGCCAGGGGTACATGTCCCACCCGCGTGGCACGCCGTCCGGGATCCGCTATCATCGCGTCATGCTCCGCACGCCGTCGCTCCTGTCCGTCCTCGCCGTCGTCGTTGCCGTCGGTGCTGCCGTCGGCTGCGGCACGCCCGCCCCCACGGCGGATCACGGCTCGAAGACGGTCGCCATCGAGACCGTCGACCGCGTCGAGGTCCCCGGCACCCGCGGCACGCCGGACCAGGCGCCCCCGACGATGAACATGGGTGGGCCCGCGGGCGCGATCGGTGGCGGCCCGCCGGGCGGCGCGGCCGCGGACAACCCGTTCCGGCTCAAGCCCGAGGAGGGCACCCTCGCGATCGTGGCGCCGGCCGAGGGGCCCGCCGGCGCCGAGGTCGTGGCGACGGTCAACGTGACCCCCGCGGGCCCGTACCACATCAACCTCGAGTTCCCGACCAAGCTCGACCTGACCGGCCCCGCGGCCGTGGTGATCACCAAGCCCAAGCTGACCGCCGGGGGTCACGACAAGGCCAAGGGTGACGCGGACGCGTTCGAGGACGGCAAGCTCACGTTCACCGTGCGGATGACGGCCCAGCCCGGCGCGCACACCGTCACGGGAACGTTCAAGTTCGCGGTCTGCGACAAGGACACCTGCCTGGCCAAGAAGGAGCAGATCAGCATCGCGGTCGCGGCCAAGTAGCGGCGCGGGTGGTACCGTCCTCGGGATGCCTGACTCGGCTGACGCTGCCCCGTCGTCGACTCCGCCCCTGGACGTCAAGGACCTGCTCGCCGGGCTCGGCGACGCCGTGCGGACGGACTTCACGCGCAACCGGCGGGTGATGTCGTTCGCCGAGTACCTGGACCTGGTGGTCGCCGAGCCGACCCGCCAGCTCCGGTCCTCGACCCAGTACCTGGTCGACTGCTTCGACCACTACGGCAGCTCCACGGTGAAGTACCCGTGGGGCGAGGTCCGGCACTTCCACCTGTTCGATGCGCCGTGGTCCGCCGGCGAGGATCGCCTGTTCGGCCATGAGCACGTCCAGAACTCGGTGTACCGGACGCTGCGATCGTTCGTGCAGGACGGGCGCCCCAACAAGCTGGTCCTGCTCCACGGGCCGAACGGCTCGGCCAAGTCCACGTTCATGCGCTGCCTCGGGCGCGCGCTCGAGAACTACTCCACCCTCGAGGAGGGGGCGCTGTACCGGTTCTCGTGGATCTTCCCGGCGCAGAAGCACACCCGTGGCGGCATCGGGTTCGGCGGTGGCGCCACGCTGCCGGACGGCTCGGTCGAGTCGTACGCGTACCTGCCCGACGACGTGATCGACGCGCGCCTCGGCGACGAGCTGCGCGATCACCCGCTGCTGCTGATCCCGTCCGAGGAGCGCGCCACGCTGATCCCGCGGCTGCTCGCGGCCCACCCTGCCGGAGGCGCGTTCACCGTGCCGGACTACCTTCGCCAGGGCACGCTGTCGCCGAAGAACCGCGCGATCTACGAAGCGCTGCTCGCGAGCTGCCACGGTGACTACCTGCAGGTGCTGCGGCACGTTCGCATCGAGCGGTTCGAGATCTCGCACCGCTACCGCCAGGGCTGGGTCACCGTCGAGCCGCAGCTGTCCGTGGACGCGACCGAGCGGCAGATCACCGCGGACCGCACGCTCGCTGCGCTGCCGCCGTCTCTGCAGTCGGTCAGCGTGTTCGAGTACGGCGGTGAGCTGGTCGGCGCCAACCGCGGGTTCATCGAGTTCGATGACCTGCTCAAGCGCCCGCTCGAGCACTACAAGTATCTGCTCACCACCGTCGAGCGTGCGGCGGTGTCGATGTCGAGCGCGACCTTGCTTCTCGATCTCGTGTTCCTGGGCAGCTGCAACGACATCCACCTCGCGGCGTTCCGGGAGATCCCGGACTTCCAGAGCTTCAAGGGCCGCATCGAGCTGGTCCGGGTGCCCTACATCCTCGACGTGCGCCACGAGGAGGCGCTCTACCAGGCACGCCTGCGCGAGGCTGCCGGCCAGCGGCACGTCGCGCCGCACACCGCGTACGTCGCGGCGCTGTGGGCGGTGCTATCGCGCATGCGCAAGCCGCAGATCGAGCGGTTCCCGTCGACCCTGGCCGAGGTGATGGGGCGGTTGACCCCACTCGAGAAGGTCGAGCTGTACGCCACCGGCACCGTCCCCGAGAACCTCACGCAGGATCGCGCGCGCGAACTCACGGCCCACATCAAGGACCTGTGGCATGAGTCCGACACGTACCCGGTCTACGAGGGCCGGGTCGGCGCGTCTCCGCGTGAGATGCAGACCGTGCTGCTCGCGGCCGCTGGCGCGTCCCGCTACGACTACGTGTCGCCGCTGATCGTCCTCGACGAGATCGTCGAGCTGTGCACGCAGGTCAGCCTCTACGAGTTCCTCCGCCAGGACGTGCAGGCCGGCGGTTACCACGATCACCGCAAGCTCGTGGAGGTCGCGCGCGCGCGCCTGTTCGACCGCATCGACGACGAGGTCCGCGCCTCGGTTGGCCTGGTCGAGGAGAGCGAGTATGGGCGCGTGTTCGATCGCTACATCACCCACGTGATGCATGCGATCAAGAAGGAGAAGGTCCGCAGCGCCTCCACCGGCCGCTCCGAGGAGCCGGACGAGGGGATGATGAAGGAGGTCGAGCGGACCCTGGAGGTCACCGGGCGCCCCGACGAGTTCCGCCAGGGCCTGATCGCCAAGATCGGCGCGTGGTCGCTCGATCACCGCGGCCAGAAGCCGATGTATGCGGACATCTTCAGCGATCTGCTCCGCCGGCTGCGCGACGCGTACTTCGAGCGCCACCGGTCGACGATCACCAGGGGCATCACGGACCTCGTCCGGCTGCTGACGGGCAACGACGGTGGCCTGGCGGGGGAGGCTCGCACCCGCGCAGAGACCGCGATCGAGACCCTGACGACCACCTACGGCTACACCCGCGAGTCCGCGCGCGATCTCGTCGGGGCGCTCGCCTCGATGCGCTACCGGACCTAGGAGCGCCTCCGGCGCGGGCCGGTCTCTTGCGGACCCACAGGCCCGGCTCGTATCCTGCGGTCCAGATGACCCGCGGGCTGGCTTGCTCGATCGCGCTCGTCCTGGGCTTCGCCCTGGGCGGCGTGGCGCAGGCGGGGCCGCGCATGCTCAAGGGTCCCTACCTGCAGGACCTCGCGCCCACGTCGATCACGGTGATGTGGCAGCTCGACAGCCCGACGGACGCGCGCCTGATCGTCACCGGCCCCGACGGCGAGCGGACGGAGGAGGTCGCCGCGAGCAAGATCACCGAGGCGCGGCTGACCGCCCTGCGCCCCGCCACGCGCTACCGCTACCGCGTGCTGATCGGCGATGCCTCGTGGCAGGGTGAGTTCGCGACCGCACCCGCGGTCGGCACCGACGTCCCGTTCTCGTTCGTGGTGGTCGGCGACACCCGCTCCAGCGTGGACGCCCACCGTCGCGTGGTCGAGCGGATCAGCCAGGAGGTCCCGGACTTCGTGCTCGGCACGGGCGACATGGTCGACGAGGGCAACCGCCAGGAGCAGTGGCAGCAGTTCTTCGAGATCGAGAACCAGCTGCTACGCGACAACGTGTACTTCCCCGCGCTCGGCAACCACGACCGGCAGGGGCGCGGCCGCAGCGCCGAGGCGTACGGCGCGTTCTTCTCGGTCCCCGTCAACGGCGAGCACGCGGAGCGCTACTATGCGTTCTCGTACGCGTCCGCGCGGTTCCTCGTGCTCGACTCCAACGAGTACAGCTTCGCGCTCACCGACCAGACCGCGTGGCTCGAGCGCGAGCTGATCGCGGCGCGCCAGGACCCGTCGGTCCGCCACATCTTCTGCGTCATGCACCACCCACCGTTCTCGGTGTCGCTGCACGGTGGTCACCGCGACCTGCGCGAGCGCTGGGGTTCGCTGTTCGAGACCTACGGGGTGACCGCCGTGTTCTCCGGGCACGACCACGTGTACGAGCGCGCGGAGCACAACGGCATCCGGTACTTCGTCACCGGCGGCGGCGGTGCTCCGCTGTACGCCCGCCGTCCGCGCCCGGACCCGATCGACGCGGAGGCGGTCAAGCGGTACGAGCGCGCGTACCACTACCTGCGCGTCACGGTGACGGGCCAGCGCGTCGAGATCTCGGCGATCCGGACCGATGGCACTGCGATCGAGACCACCACGTGGACCGAGGCCACGCCGCCGAGCTCCGAGGTGCGCGAGGCGCCCGCGATGGTCACGCGGTCTGGAGGGCCGGCCCCGGCGTCGCAGCTGGTCCGCGCGCCCACCGGGCCGGCCCCGCGCGGCGGCTCGCTGGCGTGGATCGGGTTCGCCGGACTCGTCCTGCTGCTCGGCGCCGCCGTGATCGTGGTCCGCACGCTGCGTCGCTGAGCCGCACGTCCGGCCGACGCGACGGCGGGGCAAGCATGCCGTAGACTCGAGGCGTGGCGACCGCCGGCATCGTGATCATCGGAGACGAGATGCTGTCGGGGAAGTTCGTCGAGGAGAACGCGCGGTTCCTGATCGGCGAGCTGCGCGCACTCGGGGTCGACCTGCGCCGCGTGGTGATGGTGCCCGACGAGCGCGACGACATCGCCCACACCGTGGTCGACCTCGCGGGTCGCTACGACCACGTGTTCACCTCCGGCGGCGTCGGGCCGACCCACGACGACATCACGATGGAGTCGATCGCCCACGCATTCGGCACCCACGTCGTGCGCGAGCCAGTGCTCGAGGAGCGCGTGCGCGCGTACTGGGGCGAGCGTCTCGCCGAGGCCAACCTGCGGCTCGCCGACGTTCCCGCGGGCGCCACGATGGTCTACGGCAAGGACTCCGTGTGGCCGGTGGTGGCGTACCGCAACGTCTACATCCTGCCCGGCGTGCCGTCGCTGTTTCGTCGCAAGTTCATCGACATCCGCGACCGGTTTCGCACCGAGCCCGTGACGGTGGCGAGGGTCTACGTCGATGCGGAGGAGGGCAGCATTGCCGACGTGATGAGCGCGACGGCGGCGGCGTTCGCGCAGGTCAAGCTCGGTAGCTACCCGCGGTTCTCCGAGACCGAGTTCCGCGTGATGGTGACGCTCGAGGGGCGGGCGGCCGAACACGTGAACGGCGCGTTCGCGCACCTCGTGGCGGCGCTCGAGAACCTGGGCGCGCGCGTGGTCCGGACCGAGCCGCCCGCGCTGGTTGCCGCGGCGTCGGCGCTGGCGTCGGCGCTGGCGTAGACAGGTCAGGCGTAGGCGGCCGCGGCGCGCGTCAGGTTGGCGCGGGCGGCCGCGTCGAGCCTGCCGTGGAACAGCTCGGACAGGAAGATCCGCGGTCGATCGCGCAGATCCGCGAGGAACCGCCCGCGGCCGGCGCGGAACTGGGCGGCGGGCACCGCGGCGTACTCGCGCGCGATCGCGGCGTCGTAGGCGTCGAACACGGCCGGAGCGGCCCCGAGGATCGCGGTGTCGGCGTCGAGGAAGTGCGCTGCGTCGCGGTCGACGTCCCCCGGCGCCAGCGCGCCGTGGCGGGCGGTCAGCAGGATCAGCGCACAGGTGCGCTCGCCGGCGCCATGGGCGCGCGCGAGGTCCGCCGACCGCGCCTCGTTGTCCTTGGCGAGCGGGTCGTACACCGCGTCGTGGAACAGGATCGCCAGGTACACGGATCCTGGATCGTCCCAGCCGACCTCGTGTTCGATCACGTCGAACCACCGCAGCAGCGCGGCGATGTGGGCGGCGTCGTGGTAAGCGCGGTGGGGCTCTCCGTAGGCGGCCGCGAGCGCCGCCTGGCCGGCCGGGGTGAGCTCGAGCGAGGCATGGCGGGCCAGGAGCACATCCCGACGCTACACCGTTACGTGCTAAGGAGGGCCACCGATGCCCGTCCAGCCTCGCACCCCGCCCGGCGTGATGGAGCTGCTGCCCCCGCAGCAGCTCGCGTTCCAGCGCATGCTCGACACGATCCGTCGTGGCTTCGAGCGGTTCGGGTTCATGCCGATCGAGACGCCCGCGTTCGAGCTCGCCGACGTTCTCCTCACCAAGTCCGGCGGCGAGACCGAGAAGCAGGTCTACTTCGTCCAGTCGACCGGCGCGATCGAGCAGGGCAAGGCGCCCGAGCTCGCGCTCCGGTTCGACCTCACCGTGCCGCTCGCGCGCTACGTGGCGCAGCACGAGAACAAGCTGAACTTCCCGTTCCGGCGTTACCAGATCCAGCGCGTGTACCGAGGCGAGCGCAACCAGAAGGGCCGCTACCGCGAGTTCTACCAGTGCGACATCGACGTGATCGGCAAGGACAGCCTGTCGCTCGCGTACGACGCCGAGGCGCCGGCCGTGATCTACGGGATGTTCGCCGAGCTCGCGTTCGGGCCGTTCCAGATCAAGATCAACAACCGCAAGCTCCTCAAGGGGCTGCTCGGCTCGGTCGGGGTCCCCGACGAGCTGCACACGGCGGTCCTCCACGAGATCGATCGCCTCGGCAAGCAGTCGCGCGACCAGGTCGCCGAGCGGCTGACCGGGGAGGGCATCGCTCTCGCCCCCGCGGTGGCCACCCGCCTGCTCGACGTGCTGACCTCGACCGCGGGCGACTCGCAGGCCACGCTGGCGGCGCTCCACGCGCTCGAGGCACCCAGCCCCGTGTTCAGCGAGGGCCTCGCCGAGCTCCAGCGCGTGTACGACGGCACGATCGCCCTCGGGGTGCCCGCGGCCGTCCTCGTGATCGACCTCGCGATCGTGCGCGGGCTCGACTACTACACCGGCACCGTCTACGAGACCTTCCTGACCGATCACCCCGAGCTGGGCAGCATCTGCTCGGGGGGACGCTACGAGAACCTGGCGGGGCTCTACACGACGTCGAAGCTGCCGGGCGTGGGCATCTCGATCGGTGCGACCCGGCTGTTCTCGCGGCTCCTCGAGATCAACGTGATCGGCGGCGCAGCCGGCGCGGTCGCGCAGGCGCTCGTGCTCGCGGTCGAGCCGACCCTGGTCGGGGCGCAGGCGGGGATCGCCACCGAGCTCCGCGCCGCGGGGCTCAACGTCGAGGTCTACGGGGGCGAGGACAAGCTCGCCAAGCAGCTCAAGTATGCCGACAAGGCCGGCGTGCCGCTGGTGCTGCTGCTCGGGTCGCGCGAGCACGAGGCTGGCGTGGTCAAGGTCAAGGACATGCGGCCGAGCGCCGAGGTCCGCGAGCACGACGTGCCGCGGGGCGAGCTGGTCGCCGCGGTCCGGCGCCTGCTCGGCGGCTGAAGGTAGCCTCCGCGGCCGAACGTGCACGTGGCACCTGCACGTGCTCGGTCGGGCACGGGGCGCACCCGCGACGGACGCCGGTTTCGACCTGATCGTGCAGGTGTACGAGCACGTGCCACGTGGCACGTGTACGGTCCCGACCACGCTCCGCCGCGCGCGTGCGCTGGATGTGCTAAACCCCGGCGCGATGGATCCCGGGGATCTGGTCTTACGCGGCGGCCGGGTCTTCGTGACCTCGGGCGACCGGCTCAGCGATCAGGTCGCCGACGTGAAGATCGTCCGCGGCCGGGTGGTCGAGATCGGGCGCGGCCTGGTCGGCGGCCGCATCCTCGACGTCAAGGACCTGTGGGTCGTCCCTGGGCTGATCGACCTCCACGTCCATCTTCGCGAGCCGGGGCAGGAGTACAAGGAGGACATCGAGACCGGCACGCGCGCCGCCGCGGCGGGTGGATTCACCACCATCTGCTGCATGCCGAACACGCGCCCGGTCAACGACCAGCGCTCGGTCACCGAGTTGATCGTCCGCCGCTCGCGCGAGGTCGGCGCCGTCCGGGTCCGCCCGATCGGCGCGATCACGCAGGGCCTCGAGGGCAAGGTCCTCGCGGACATCGCCGACATGAAGGAGGCCGGCATCGTCGCGATCTCCGATGACGGCCGCCCGGTGATGAACAGCGGCCTGTTGCGCCGCGCCTTCGAGTACGCGCGCACGTTCGACCTGCCCGTGGTCCAGCACGCCGAGGACCTCGACCTCAGCGAGGGCGGGGCGATGAACGAGGGCGCGGTCGCCACGCGGATCGGCATCAAGGGCCAGCCCGCGTGCGCCGAGAGCGCGATGGTCGCGCGCGACCTCGAGATCGTCGAGTGGACCGGCGCTCGCTACCACGTCGCGCACGTCTCCACCGCGCGCACCGTGGCGCTCGTCCGCGACGCCAAGCGCCGCGGCCTGCCCGTGACCTGCGAGGTCACGCCGCACCACCTCGCCCTGACCGACGAGGCGTGCAGCCACTACGACACGCACACCAAGGTGATGCCGCCGCTCCGCACCGCCGCGGACCAGGAGGCACTGCTCGAGGCGCTCGCCGACGGCACGATCGACTGCATCGCCACCGACCACGCCCCGCACTCGGCGGTCGAGAAGGACGTCGAGTTCGAGTGCGCCGCGCCCGGCATGCTCGGGCTCGAGACTTGCCTGCCGATCATCCTCGACTTCGTTCGCATGGGCACGCTCGAGGACATGCGCGCGATCCTCGCGCTGACCCGCAACCCGGCCCGCGCGTTCGGGCTGTCGGCCGGCGGCCTCGCGGTGGGCGCGGTCGCCGACATCACGGTGATCGACCCCGAGCGGCCGGTCACGATCAACACCGACGGCCTCGCGAGCAAGTCGAAGAACACCCCGTTCCTCGGCCAGACGCTCGCCGGTCGCGCGGTGCTCACGCTGCTCGAGGGGCGCGCCGTGTACGACCTCGACCGGAGGCTCGGATGACCACGACAACTTCGCGCTGGCCTGCCGCCCTCGTCCTCGAGAACGGCGCGGTGTTCCGCGGTGAGGGCTTCGGCGCCCGCGCCGAATCGATCGGTGAGGTCGTGTTCAACACGTCGATCACCGGCTACCAGGAGATCATCTCCGACCCGTCGTACTGCGGCCAGATCGTCGTGATGACGGCCACCCAGATCGGCAACGTCGGCGTCAACCAGGCGGACACCGAGGCCCGCAAGGTCGCGTGCGCCGGGTTCGCGATCCGCGAGCTGTCCCCGATCCCCGCGAGCTGGCGCTCCGAGGACACGCTGCCGCACTGGCTCGAGACCAGCGCGGTGCCGGCGATCGATGGGATCGACACCCGCGCGCTGACGCGGATGCTGCGCGATCAGGGCGCGATGCGCGGCGCGATCACGCCCCACGGCGACGCCATCGACGGCGTCCTCGAGCGGATCCGCGCGGCCCCGAGGATGGCCGGGCAGGATCTCGTCCCGCGCGTCACCTCCGCGGCCCGCTACGAGTGGACCGAGCCTTCGTGGCGCGCGCTCGACGACGGCCGCGCCGTGCCCCCGCCGCCGATCGCGTTCCACGTCGTCGCCTACGACTTCGGCATCAAGGAGAGCATCCTCCGCCAGCTGCGCGACATCGGCTGCCGCGTCACCGTGGTCCCCGCGTCCACGTCCGGCGCGGATGCCCTGGCGGTCGGCGCCGACGGGTTCTTCCTGTCCAACGGCCCCGGCGATCCGGCGGCAGTCGACTACGGCGTGCTCGCCACCCGCGCGCTCGTCGACAGCGGCAAGCCGGTGTTCGGCATCTGCCTCGGCCACCAGATCCTCGGGCTCGCGCTCGGCGCCTCCACGCGCAAGCTGTCGTTCGGGCACCACGGCGGCAACCACCCGGTGCTCGATCGCACCACGGGCAAGGTCGAGATCACGTCCCAGAACCACGGGTTCATCGTCGACGAGACCACGCTGCCCTCGGGCGTGCATGTCACCCACGAGAACCTGTTCGATCACAGCAACGAGGGCATCGCCGTCGAGGGCAAGCCCGTGTTCAGCGTCCAGTACCACCCCGAGGCGAGCCCGGGCCCGCACGACGCGAGCTACCTGTTCGCCCGGTTCCGCGAGCACCTTCGCAAGGCCCAGGGCAAGGCCCAGGGATGAGCTCGGGTGGCGCCGATCGCCCGAGCACGGCGCGGCTGATCGACCTGGTCACCGAGGAGCTGTACGCCACGCACACCGCCGACGAGCGCGCAGCACAGGTGGCGCGGCGGGAGTACGAGGAGCGCCGCGGCAAGGTCCACCAGGACGACGAGCTGTGGGAGTCGTGGAGCGCGGCGTTCGTCGAGTGGTACGTGGTCGAGCGCCTCGCACCCGGGCACCCCGTGCCGCCCGCCGGGCTCAGCTACCAGGCGCTGCCCGCCGACGACGAGCGTGCCGAGGTGATGCGCGCCCTGGTGACCTCGCACCGCAGCCTGTTCGAGGTCCGCGACCTGGCGCCGGCCAAGGGCGGCGGGGCGCAGCGGATCGAGCTGCTGGATCTGCTCGGCGGCGCGATGTTCCACGTCGACGAGAAGCGCGCGATGCACGGCGTCGAGGTCGGGGACGTCGCCGAGCTCCGCCTGATCGGCCTGCGCGGCGAGGTCGCATTCGGGCGCACGTTCATCTACCACCCGAAGGCCGCGCGCACTGCGATCGCCGAGCGCGCGCGCACGATGCTGAGCGGCGGGGTCGCGCGGCGGGACGTGATCGACCAGATCGCGCAGCTCCGCGTGCAGGTCACGCGCTACCGGCACATGCCGCCGGCCCGGGTCTACGAGCTCGGCTCCAGGATCATGGGATGACCCGCGGGCGCCTCGCCGCGCTCGGTGGCCTCGTGGTGATCGCGCTCGGCGGTGCCGCGCGCGCCGAGACCCCGCTCGACACCCCCGCCGCGATCGACCTCGAGCGCGACACCAGCTCCCCCGGGCGGCCCGAGCTCGCGTTCGACGGTGGGGCTCCGCTGGTCGGCTGGGCTGCCTCGCTGACCGGCAGCTGGATCGAGGAGCCGATCGTGCTGCGGGACGAGGCGGGCCCGAGCGCGCCGGTCGCCCGCCGGCAGACTCTCGCGCTCGGCGGCGCCCTCGCGCTCGGCGACAGCGCGGTCATCGATGCCCGCCTGCCGCTCGCCCACCAGACCGGGGACCGGCTCCGGCTCGCCGGCGGGGGAGGCGAGCGGCGCGCGCTCGATCGCTGGGTCCCCGGCGACCTGCGGCTCGGCGCGCGGCTCCGCCTGCTCGAGCGCCCGCGCGGCGCCGCGCTGGTGCGCGCGGACCTCACGCTGCCGACCGGCGACGATCGCGACTTCGCCGGCGAGCCGGCGTGGACCCTGACGTGGCGGCTGATCGGGCGGCGCTCGCTCGCGCACGGCATCGTGGTCGCGGTCAGCGGCGGCGTGCGCCTGCGCGGCGCCGAGGTCCGGATCGGCGATCGCCTGGTCAGCGACGAGCTGGTCGGCGCCGCCGGCGTGGTGGTGCCGCTCCCCGCGGTGCGCCCGCTGTGGTGCGACCCGGCGCAGGTCAAGCTGACCGCCGAGATCGCCGGGGTGCTCGCCAACGACGTCGGCGGGCAGCGCGGGCCCTCGCCCGCCGAGGCGCGACTCGGCATCGTCACGCACCCGCGCGGCGGGCCGCTCGTGATCGGCGTCCGCGTCGGCGCCGGCCTCGGCGACGAGATCGGGGCGCCGGCGTGGCGCGCGACCGTCGAGTTCGCGTACCTGGGCACCGCGCGCCTGCTCCCGCCGCTCGCGGTGACGTCCGACGACGAATAGCGAGGCCCTGTCTGTCCGTCCGGGCGTGCTCGTGCCTCGTGGCACGTGCTCGTACACGACCTGCTCTGGAATCGCGCGCTGCCCGATCCCAGGAGTCCGGCTGTGTGCTCCCTGGATCGAGCACGTGCAGGTGCACGTGCCACGTGCACGTTCGGCGCAGTCAGCTGCGCTCTCGCTCAGGTCGTCGGGGGCGGCTGACGGCGCACGCGATCGCGGAGCGCGGTCCACGCGGCGGCCCGGGCGATGGTGCCGAGGGCGAGCAGCTCGCGCACGTGCGCCCACGCCGGGGGCCCGTCCGGCAGCACGCGGCCCGCGACGGCGGCGACCCGGGCGCCGATCGGGGAGCCTGGCTCGAGGAACGGCGCGAGGGCCTCGCCGGTCGCGGTCGAGGCCACGCGGAGCTCGTCGAGCGCGGTGATCAGCGTCCCGGCGTGGCCGTCGGTGGCGGTCAGCGACCCGGCGACCTCCGCCGCGATCGTCTCGTCACCCGCGGACATTCGCGCGAGCAGGAACAGCGCGAGCGAGCCGAGCTCGCCGTCGCCCTCGTCCTCGGCGATCGCGATGGTCGCCTGCGCGAGCCGCGTGCGGACCTGCGGGGGCGCGAGGATGCCGACGTCGCGCGCGGCGCCGGGGAGGCTGGCGAGGGCGAGCAGGCCAACCGCGTCGTGGACGCCGGCCATCAGGTTGATGGCCGTGTCGAGGCCGGCGACCGTGGTCAGCAGGGCGTCGGCGAGGAGGCGCGTCACGGGGGCGACGTCGTCGGTATCGAACTCGGCCGTCGCGACGTCGATCCCGTCGAGGTCCGCCAGGGCACCGGTGACCAGCTCGCCGACCACGGCGACCGACAGCTCGCCGAGCCCTGCGAGCATGACCCAGGCCAAGGCGCCCCTCGCCCCGCCGCCGCCGCCCGTCAGCGCGACCCCGGCGTCGCCGACCGCGAGCACCGTCAGCAGCATGGTGTCGACGCAGGCGCAGCCCGGCACGCCACCAACCGGCTCAAGCTGGCGCTGACCAACCGTACCGGCAAGGACACCGAGGGCAACGATCTCAAGGGGCCGGCCGCGGCTGGCGCGAAGCACATCGTCGACGAGTTCCGGCAGATGGTCGTCACCACGGGCACCAGCCTGGACGAGGTGCGCGGCGCGCAGGTCGACATGCATGAAGGTGGGCGACGCACCGGCCGACCTGCGCCGGTGATACGATCGCGCCGTGGTCGCGTCCTCTGTCTCGGTGGATCCCGGGTTCTCGCCGATCGACCGACCGCGGATCGCGGTCTCGCCTGATGGCACCCTCGCGGCCGTCGTCGAGGCGACCCGCGTGGTCGTGCTCGAGGTGTCCGGCGCCGCCGCGGTCGGCGAGGTGGGCGTGGATGGCGCCGCGCAGGCCACGGAGACCGCCTGGGTCGGTGCACCCCCGCGGTTGCTCGTGCTGTCGCGCTTCACCGCGCACACCACCGTCCACCTGATCGATCCGCACGGCCCGCGCACGATCGCGGAGATCCGCCTCGAGTCGCCGATGCGCCTGTTCGCGAGCGTCGGCAGTCACGCGCTCGCCGTCAGCGCGATGGGCGCGGCGGTGCTCAGCGCCGGGGGTGCCCACCTGACGCCCTACCAGTTCCCGGCGCGCTCGCTGCCGCTCACCGCCGGCGCCGCGGGCAACCACTTCATGGTCGCGCTCGCCGGGCAGATCGAGGAGTGGGATCCCGCGAGCCGGATGCCGAAGCGACGGCTCAAGCTGCCGAGGCCCGCCGTGATCACCGCCCTCGGTGGCAGCGACCGCGTGGTGTGGATGACCACCCTGCAGGACCCGACGCGGCTCGACGTGCTGCCCCTGGTCAACCGCGGGCAGCCCAGGTTTCACGAGCTGCCGGAGCCGATCGCCCACGCGAGCGGTCACCCGCGCAGCGACCTCGTGGTGTGCCTGGGCGCCGACTCGGGGCGGCTCTATGTCGTCGACCTGGATGGCCGCACGCGGCTGCGCGTGATCGAGGCGCCGGGGCTCGATCGCCCGGACGCCGCCGCCCTCGTGATGGGCCGCGGGACCGGCGTGCTGGCCGCCCAGGCGTGCCGGCCGGTGACGCTGATCCTGTTCGAGCCGCGCGAGCCCGAGGCCCCGCCAGCGCGCGAGTCCGAGCCCGTGCTCGCGCCGACCATGGCCGTCACCGCCGCGTCGGTGTTCGAGCCCGAGCCCGAGGTGGCCGCGTCGACGTTGCTCGACGAGGCGCCGCGCCCGGTCAGCCCGGTGGTCGCGCCGGCGCTGGCGCCCGTCGCCCCGACCTCGGCCGTCACCGTGGACGCCAGCGCGCCGGCGTCGAGAGCGGCCGCGCTGCCGACCGCCGCGGTCGCGCAGAATCTCGCCGACAGGTTCTCCGCGTGGCGCGATCGGATGCGTCAGCCCCAGCCCCGCAGCGAGGCCGGGGCGGTGCCGTGGGCCGAGGCCCGACCGTCGTGGCGCGACGAGGTGGTGGCGTGGGCGCGTGCGGTCGCGGCTGGCTCGGTCGACCGCGGGGCGCCCCCGGCGCCGCCGATCGAGGCGCTGGTGCGGCGCTTCGAGCTGCCGCCACCGCTCACGGCCGCGCTCGTGCTGCTCTACGGCGCGCACCTCGCCGGGGAGGGCGGCGCCGCGCCCGTCGATGTCGCGCGCGTGCTTGGTCGGCGGTGGGACGAGGCGCTCGGCACCGGGACGCTCGCCCAGCGCGGGCTCGTCAGCCACGGCGGATCCCGCGTGCGGCTCGCACCGCCGATCGAGCGCGCGCTCGACGAGCTGCCGCCGGCGACCGGCGTGCTGGTCGGCGAGGCCGGCCAGACGGCGCTGCTCGGGCCGTGTGTGGTGGTGGCCGGTGACGAGCCCCTCGTCGACATCGCGACGCGGTGCCTGGCCGCGGTGGGGGCGGCGATCCTCGTCGGGCGCCCCGGGGTGCACGTGCCGGAGCTGCTGCTCGAGGCGCGCGCGCGCGGGCCGCGCCGATGCTGCGCGTCGCGATCGACGACCTGCTGGAGCTCGGGCACGACCCCGCGATCCTGGTGGTCGCCGACGAGACGATCGCGGACGAGCTCGTCCTGCCGCGCCTGGCCTGACCGTCAGCCGCTGGTGCCGACCACCTCGTCGCGGAGGTAGTCCTTCTTCTTGCCCGCGATCGCACACGCGACCTTGGCGGCGCTCCAGCCCGTGACGAGGGCGCCCTCCAGGCCGAGCGCCGGCTGGACCTGGTCGCCCGTCAGCGTCAGGTTCTTGAGCCCGGTCGTGTAGCCGGCGTCGCCGGCCTTCCACACGGGCGTCATCGGCAGCGGCAGGTTGCGCGGCACGTCGTAGCTGCCGCGCCCGCCCGGCACCTGCGGGGAGGTGGCTTCGAACGGCGAGTGCGCGAGCACGAGGTGCCGCTCGAAGAACGGCATCACCTCGCCGAGCCGCGCCCACAGCCCTGCGCGCAGCGCCATGCAGCGCGACGGCGTGCGCTCGAGGTCGAGGGCGCCGTCGCTCGCGAGCACCGCCGCCACCGACACGATCACGCGGCCGGTGTCGTCGGGCTCGCCGACGTGGAGCGAGAACGCTCCGTCGCCAGAGGGGGCCTGGTCCGGCGCCGCGGCGACCGCGACCGTGGGGGCAAGGTGCTCGGGCAGGCCGGCCTCGTCGACGACGATGTTGAGCGTGTACCGGTAGCCGACGATCGCGAGCGCCTCGGCGAGCTCGGTCAGCCGCTTCGGCGCCTTCTTGCCGAGCACTGGCACCAGCTCCGCCGCCGGGCGGCTCGAGACCACCTGGCCGCAGCCGAGTTCGTCGCCACTGGTCAGCGTCAGGCTCGCGATCTTGCCCCACGACACACCGATCTCGGTGACCCGCCCGGCGCGCAGCTCGCCGCCCGCGGTGGTCAGCTTCTCGAGGAACAGCTCGCGCAGCGCATCGCCATCGCCGCGGATGGGGAGCGGGCCGGCGCGCCAGGCATCGAGCACCCGGGCGACCTCGAGCGCCGACGGCGCGGGGTGGCGGACCGCGATCGCCGCCAGGTGCTGCCACAGCGCTCGGCGCGGGTCGTCGGCGAGCGAGGCCCACCACGCCTCGGCCTCGGCGGTGGCGCGCTCGGTCAGCTTCGCGACCTCGCGACGCTCGAAGAACCCCACGCCGGGAAACGCGTGCTCGCCCGCGACCAGGGCATCGAGCAGCCGCGCCAGCTCCGAGGCACGGTCCCACTGCGCGAGCCACGTGGCCGCGCCGGCGTCGCCGAGTTCGCGGACCAGCTCGCCCGCGAGGCGGTCCGCGCCGAGGTCGATCCGGAGGTCCGGTGCCACCAGCTGCGCCGCGAGCCTGGGCTCGCGCAGCTTGCGCCGCAGCGCGTGGGCGGCGTGCAGATCGGTGAGCACGCGCTCGGCGCCCGAGGGCGCGCCGCTGGCGGGCGCCGACCACACCAGCGGGTCGACCGGCAGCTTGTGCGGGCCGAGCTGGTAGCGCGCGGGTCGCTCGTCACCGAGCACCAGCGTGCGGAGGCCCCGGCGCGCGCAGATCGCCGCGCACGCGAGGGCGGCGAGGTCGTCCCCGAGAACGACGAGGTCGTAGGAGTTACTCGGCACGCAGCACCACGTGCCGGTCCGTGCACGTCAGGCGACCGGCGGCGAGCTGCCGCACCACCACGGGGAGCAGGCGGTGCTCCTCGACGCGGATCCGCGCGTGCAGCGTGGCCGCGTCGTCGGCGGGCTCCACCGGCACGGCGACCTGCGCGATGATCGGGCCGCCGTCGAGGCGGGCGTCGACGAAGTGGATGGTCAGGCCGGACAGCTTCACGCCGTGGGCGATCGCCTGACCGGGCGCATCCAGCCCGGCGAACGCGGGCAGCAGCGACGGGTGGGTGTTGATGATCCGCTGCGGGTAGTGCGCCACGAACGCCGGGGTCAGCACGCGCATGAAGCCCGCGAGGACCACGAGCTCCACGCCGTGGGCCGCGAGCTGCGCGCGCAGCCGCTCCTCGAACGCGGCGCGGTCCAGGCCCTGGTGCGCGACGACGAACGCGGGGATGCCCGCGGCGGTGGCGCGCGCGAGGGCGGGCACCCCGGCCTTGTTCGAGACGACACACGCGACCACGCCGGGGGCGAGCGCGCCGTGCGCCTGCGCGTCGATCAGCGCCTGGAGATTGGTGCCCTCTCCGGAGACCAGGACGCCGATCCGCACGTCAGTCCCCGATGAACCGCGACGGCTCGCCACCGGCGCGCGGCACGAGCTGGCCGACCACGCGCGCGGCCGAGCCGGCGAGGGCGGCGACGGTGCGCTCGGCATCCGCGGCGGCGACCATGATCGTCATCCCGAGGCCGAGGTTGAACGTGCGCCGCATCTCGTGAGGCGCGACGCCGCCGCTCGCGATCAGCCGCATGATGCCCGGGACCTCCCACGTCGAGGGATCGAGCTCGACGGCGAGCGCATCGTCGGCGAACACCCGCGGCGGGTTCTCGGTCAGCCCACCACCGGTGATGTGGGCCGCGGCCTTCCACTCGATGCCAGCCTCGGCGAGCGCGCGGAACGCGGAGGCGTAGATGATGGTGGGGCGCAGCATTGCGTCGGCGACGGTCTCGCCGCCGAGCTCGGGCGGGCGAGCGTCGAGTGGCAGGCCGAGCGTCTCGAGGACCACCTTGCGCGCGAGCGAGTGGCCGTTCGAGTGGAGGCCCGCCGACGGCAGGCCGATCACGACGTCCCCGGCGACCAGGTCGCGGCGGGGGCGGATCTGCGAGCGCTCGACGACGCCGACGCAGAACCCGGCGAGATCGTAGTCGCGGCCGTGGTAGAGGCCGGGCAGCTCCGCGGTCTCGCCGCCGACGAGCGCACACCCGGCCTGGGTGCAGCCCTCGGCGATCCCGGCGATCACGGTGGCGGCGGTGTCGACGTCGAGCGCGCCGGTCGCGAAGTAATCGAGGAAGAACAGCGGCTCGGCGCCGGTGACCAGCACGTCATTGACGCACATGGCGACCAGGTCGATGCCGATGGTGTCATGCCGTTGCGCGGCGAGCGCGGTCTTGAGCTTGGTGCCCACGCCGTCGGTGCCGGACACCAGCACGGGCTCCTTGTACCGGGTGGGCAGCGTGCACAGCGCCGCGAATCCACCGATACCGCCGAGGACCTCCGGCCGGAGGGTCGCCTTCGCCAGCGGCTTGATCCGGTCGACCAGCGCATTGCCTGCATCGATGTCGACGCCGGCGTCCTTGTAGGTGATCGCCATCGCCAGGGCTGAGTACCACAGGATCGCGTATGCTGGTGGGCGTGCCTCCCGCACCGCTGGTCGACGTCGTCGTCCCGACGCGCGATCACGCCGCCACCCTCGGGGGCCTGCTCCGCGACCTGCCGGCGCGTGCGATCCGCTCGGTGATCGTCGTCGATCGCGGGTCATCGGATCGCACGGTCGAGATCGCGCGCGACAGCGGCGCCGTCGTGCTGCGTGAGCCGGCCGGCGGTTACGGGGCCGCGTGCCTGCGCGCCCAGGCACACCTCGCGGCGCTGCCGCGGTTGCCCGACGTGGTCGTGTTCATCCCGGGGGATCGGCCGGCGGGGGCCGCTGCGTTCCCGGCGCTGCTCGAGCCGATCGCCGAGCGCAGCATCGAGCTGGTCCTCGGGGTGGAGCATGGGCAGCGCGACCTGCGAGAGCGGCTCGTCACCCGCGCCATCGAGACCGTCTACCGCCACCGCTGGTCGGGCGTCGGGCCGGTCCGCGCGATGAAGTACCCCGCGCTGATCGCCCTTGGCATGAGCGACCGCTCGAGCGGGTGGGACGTCGAGATGCTGGTCCGCGCCGTCAAGCTCGGGCTGTCGTGCGACGAGGTGGTGCTGGCGAATGACCACAAGCGGGCGCGGGTGTCGAGCCGGGCGCTGCTGCACATCCTGCGTCACGCCACGATGCGCTGACCGGCGGGGGGCGCCGCGATGGCGGCGGGTCGAGGGCCGTGGGATGATGAGTGCGTGACGGACGCGCTCGGCAGGTTCGCCCGGGACTTCCGCGCCGGGACCGTGCTGTTCCAGGAGGGCCAGCCCGGCGACTTCATGTACGTCGTGCAGGCCGGCGCGGTGGAGATCCGCCGCCGGGTCGGGGAGTCCGAGCGCGTGCTCGCGGTGCTGCCGCCCGGGGAGTTCCTCGGGGAGATGGCGATCCTCAATGGCCGGCCCCGCTCGGCGACCGCGGTCGTGGCCGTCGACTCGCGCCTGCTCGTGATCGAGGGCACCACGTTCGAGGCGATGATGCGGGCGCGGCCCGAGATCGCGATGCGCATCATCAAGTCGCTCGCGACCCGCCTCGAGAGCGCGAACCAGCACATCGAGCTGCTGCTGCTGCCGACCGCGGATCACCGCGTGGTGCAGTGCCTGCGCCGGATGGCCGAGGAGCAACTCCAGCTCGCGGGCACCCAGATCTCGCAGGGCAGCGCGATCCTGGTGCCGCGCTCGGCGCACGACGTGGCCGCCCGCGTTGGCCTGCCACTCGACGAGGTCCTCGACGTGATCGAGCGGCTGCGCACCGCTCGCCTGGTGATGCTGGCCGAGGACGCAAGCCTGCCAGGTCCCGGGTTCCTCGTCCCCGAGGTCGGTCGGCTGCTGGAGTTCCTCGAGTTCCCGAACCTCAAGGACCGCGACGGCGGCTCGCAGGGCGCGCTACCCCCGGCGGCGGCTTCACCATCGCGGAGCGAGAGCTCATGACGGACGCGATGGGGTAGCCCGTGAGCGCGGGACCCGCGCGGCCTTACGCCGCGGCTTCGCCGTCGCGGATCGAGATCACCTTACGGACGAGCTTCGGTAGCTCGTCGTTTTTCCCGTGGACCAGGGTCTCGATCTCGGGCGCCATCTGCGTGAGCTGCTGCTGCAGCGACGCGCTGGTGGTGCCGGTCAGGAGGGTGGAGACCACCACCACGAGGAACGAGCCGCCCCAGATCTCCCGGGTGGCCTCGGTGGCAGAGCTCGCCTGCACCACCGCGAACCCTTCGGCCTCCAGCGCGCGAGCGATCTCTTCGCGTTCCGTGCTGATTTCGTTGACGACAAGAACCGAAGGCATCGCGACCTCACATCGGCCGAAGAGAACAACCACGCTCAACGCCCGCGCCCTTGTAGTGGAGCAAACTTCCCCCTGGTGATTACCAGGTCCGGCCGCCACCTGCGAGAAAATCGTGGGGCATTCGAGATCCGGGGTGGCCCCACGAGGGACCGCTTTACCGCCCCCGGCAACCCTGATATCACCCCCTCCCATGGCGTGGTGGTCGCGTACGCAAGGGCTCGCGGAGCAGCCGAAAAAGTCCGTCCCCAAGGGGATCTGGACCAAGTGCGAGCGTTGCAACGTCACGCTCTACGAGGCCGACCTGGATGGCAATGCCCGGGTGTGCACCGGCTGCAACCACCACTTCCGCGTGCCGACCGAGCGCCGGATCGAGATCAGCCTCGATCCCGGGAGCTGGCAGGAGCACGACCGACAGCTCGAGAGTGATGACCCCCTCGGGTTCCGGGTCGACGGCAAGAAGTACGTCGATCAGCTCAAGAGCACGACCCGCAAGGTCGGTCCGGGCGACGCCTACCGCGCCGGCACCGCCACGATCGGCGGCATCACCGTCGAGGTCGGGTTCTTCGTGTTCGAGTTCATGGGCGGGTCGATGGGCTCGGTGGTCGGCGAGAAGATCACCCGGCAGTTCGAGCGCGCCGTCGCCCACCGCCGGCCTGCCATCATGTTCTGTGCCTCCGGCGGCGCGCGCATGCAGGAGGGGGTGCTGTCGCTGATGCAGATGGCCAAGACGTCCGCCGCACGGGCGCGGCTGCGCGAGCGCAAGGTCCCGTACATCTCGGTGCTGCTGCACCCCACCACCGGCGGCGTCGCCGCGTCGGTGGCGATGCTCGGGGACGTGATCATCGCCGAGCCCGACGCGCTGATCGGGTTCGCCGGCCCGCGGGTGATCGAGCAGACCATCCGACAGCAGCTCCCGCCCGGGTTCCAGCGCTCGGAGTTCCTCCTCGAGCACGGCATGGTCGATCTGGTGGTCGGCCGCAAGGACCTGAAGCCGACCCTCGAGCGCGTGCTCCGGTGGTTCGAGCAGGGCCACGTCCCCGCGCGCAGCGCCGAGCGCGCGGCGGTCAGCGACGAGGACGAGGTGAACATCCCGGCGACGGACTGACGAGCGCGGTGGCGGCGCACACGGCGTATGCGGAGCTGCTCGCGCGCCTGATCCCGGCGCGCCGGTTCGGGGTCGTCCTCGGGCTCGATCGGATGCGAGCGCTGCTCGACCGCCTGGGCGCGCCCGATCGGCGGCTCGGCGCGGTGGTCCACGTCGGCGGCACCAACGGCAAGGGCTCGACGGTCGCGCTCGTCGCCGCGCTCGCCGCCGCCGGTGGCGTCCGGGTCGCCGCCTACACGTCGCCCCACCTGTCGAGCCTGCGCGAGCGGATCGTCATCGCCGGCGCGCCGATCACCGAGGCGGCGATCGTCGTGGCCGCCGCCGAGGTCGAGGCCGCGGGCGGCGCCGCGCTGACGTTCTTCGAGCAGGTCACCGCGATCGCGATCGTCGCGATCGCCGCCGCGCAGGTCGACGTCACCGTGCTCGAGGTGGGGCTCGGCGGCCGGCTCGACGCGACCAACGTGGTGGCCGCGCCGATCGCGGTGGTCACGGGCGTCGCGCTCGATCACGAGGGCATCCTCGGCGACACGCTCGCGGCGATCGCCGGGGAGAAGGCCGGGATCTTCAAGCCCGGGCAGCGGATCGTGATCGGCGCGTCGGGCGAGGCTGCGGCGGTGCCCGTGCTCATGGCGGCCGCGCGCGCGGTCGCTCCCGCGGCCGTGGTCACGCTGATCGACGAGGCGGCGGTGGCGGCGGTGCCGCCGCTCACCCCGTCGCACACCAGCGCCGGAACGCGGCGGCGGCCCTCGCGGCCGTCGATCACCTGGCGGCGCTCGGGGTGGTGGCGGTCGCGGCCGAGGCGCGCGCCCGCGCCCTGACCCGCGTGACGCACCCCGGTCGCTACGAGGTGCTCGCGCCGACCGCGGATCGGCCGCGCGTGATCCTCGACGGTGCGCACAACCCCCACGGCGCGGCGGCGCTCGCGGCGGCGCTCGTGGCCGAGGGGGAGCGCCCGATCGCGATCCTCGCGGTGTCCGCCGACAAGCAGGTGCATGCGCTGCTCGCGCCGCTCACCGGGATGGTGAACGCCGTGATCGCCACGCGCTACCAGCAGGAGCGAGCGCTCGCGCCGGACGTCCTCGCGGCGATCGTGCGCACGGTGATCCCATGCGCGTCGGTCACGACCGCGCCCGATCTTGCGAGCGCCGTGGCGCAGGCGCGCGGGCAGGGGCAGACCATCCTGATCGCTGGCTCGCTGTTCCTCGTCGGCGAAGCTCGCACGCTGCTGCTCGGGGCCCCGACCGATCCGGTGAGGGTCAGCGATCCGAACCGGCCCGGCACCGCGCCCTGACGGGCGATGCCGCGCGCAAGGGTGGCCCGGAAGTTTGCACCGCCCCCGCCACCCCCGTACGATCATGCATATGCGTCGTGCGCTCCTCCTCGTCATGCTCCTCGCGGGCTCCGCAGCGGCTCAGGGTCCCCTCAGGACCACCGCTCCGACCCAGAAGAAGGCCCCGGCTCCTCACCGCGAGGGGGACTACGGCGGCGTCATCCCCGGCCAGGCCCCGAAGGCCGACGCCGGCACGCCGGGCAAGCCGAAGAAGCTGCCAGCGCCGGGTACGCTGTCGTGGATTGGCTTCGACGCCAAGGAGGGCGGCGCCGAGGTGTTCCTCCAGTCGGTCGCGCCGTTCACGGCGAGCCAGCGCATCGAGGGGGCCACGCTGATCGTCCACCTGGACCTGACCCGGCTCGGCGGCAACACCTGGCGCCCGGTCGAGACCCGGTTCTTCGACAATCCACTCGCGCGGATCACCGCCAGGCCCGTGCGCGCCGGCAAGGGCCGCACGCAGGCGGCGGCGGGTAGCGGCATCGACGTCCGGATCGCGTTCAAGAACCCGACGGACGCACGCGAGGCCACCATGCGCGCCGCGGCCGAGGCGGATGGCATGTACTACGTCCACCTGAGCTTCCCTGCGGGGACCGCCGTCGAGCCGAGCGCTCGTCGCTGACCGCTCGTCCCTGAGCCCCGTCGCTCAGCGCGCGTCGGCCAGTGCCTCGGCGAGCCGCTTCTCGCCGTGCGCGCCACGCAGCACCTCGCGAGCGGTGCCGTCGGGCCCGAGCACGAGCGTGTAGGGCACCGCGCGGACGCCGTACTTGGTCCGCAGCGTCCCGTCGTCGATCAGCACGGTGCCCTGGAATCCGGTGTGCTCGATCACGCCCCTGGCGTTCTCGGCCTTGCCAGCGATGAACACCGCGACCACGCCGACGTTCGCTGCCTGCGCGACCTTCGAGGCGGCGGGCAACTCGTCGACGCAGTGCGGGCAGGTCGGGCTGACGAACAGCACGAGCGCGGGCTTGCCCTTGAGCGTGGCCGGGTCGAAGGCCGGGCCGGCGAGAGTGGGCGCCGCGAGCGCCGTGAGGGCCACTGCGATGTCGCCCGGGGGCGGGGTCTCCCGGGTGCGACAGCCACCGACGAGGCCTCCCCCGAGGACGACGGCGACCACCATGGCGAGACGCGCGAACAGCAGTTGAGTCGACGGGCGCGGAGATGGCATACCGACTGGATGGATAGCACGGCCGACGACGAGCTGGCGGGCGAGGTCCTGGCGCTCACGCGTCAGCTGCGCGGCCAGCTCGTGCGCCACGCCACGCTCGGGGCCTGGGCTGCGCCGGGTGGGGACACCTCCGCGCCGCCCCCGGTCGTGCCGCCGGTGGCCGACGTCGACGAGAACACCGCGGCCCGGCTGCACGCGCTCGGACGCCGCACGCTGACCGAGCTACGCTCCGATCTCGGCGAGTGCACCCGATGTCCGCTCCACGTCAAGCGGCGCTCGATCGTGTTCGGCGTGGGCGCCATCGACGCGCCGCTGATGTTCGTCGGCGAAGGGCCGGGCGAGCAGGAGGACCGGCGGGGGGAGCCGTTCGTCGGGCCCGCGGGCGAGCTGCTCGACAGGATGATCGAGGCGATGGGGTGGACCCGTGACAGCGTCTACATCGCGAACATCGTGATGTGCCGCCCGCCGGGCAACCGCACCCCGACGCCCGAGGAGACCGCGGCGTGCCTGCCGTTCCTCGAGGACAAGATCCGCACGGTCGCGCCACGCATCATCGTCGCGCTCGGGTGCCCGTCGGCGAACACGCTGCTCGGCAAGGACGCGCCGATCAGCGCGCTCCGCGGGACGTTCCACGATCGCAACGGCGTGCGCGTGATGCCGACGTTCCACCCGGCGGACCTGCTCCGCGAGCCCGACAAGAAGCGCGACACCTGGGCGGATCTCAAGCTCGTGATGGCCGAGCTGACGCGCCTCGGCATCGAGCCTCCTGCGCGGGCGTGATCCGTGGGTGAGTCTCCCTGCGATCGGTTCGGGGCCGAGCTCGACCTCGCTCGGCTCGAGGCCGTGATCGCGGCGGAGCTGCCCCCGCACATGCGCGCGTTCGCCCGCGCCCACGCGGCCGGGCTGCCGGCCCCCGCGGCGCCGGACATCCTGACCCAGGCCGCGAGCCTGGTCCGCGCGCACCGGGCGCTCGTCCATGCCGAGCTTGCGGACGTGGCGCTGCGGGCGTTGCGCCTGATCGCGCCGGTCGCCATCGAGGCGACCCCGGCGGTCGCCGCGGCGCGGCAGCGGCCCCCGAGCTGGCCCGCGCTCGCGCTGCTGGCGGCCGCGCGCGACGATGCGGCCCGAAGGCTCGTCGGCGCGCCCGCGCTGGCGGTGCAGCACGTGCTCGCCGGGGTCCCCGCCGCGCCCTCGCCCGCGCCGAGCTCGCTGCCACCCGCGCCCGCCGGCTGGCGCGAAGTCGAGCAACCGCTTGGACCGCTGGCGATCGAGGCAGCCTGGCGCGCGCTCGCCACGCAGCACGGGGCGGTGGGTTCCGTCGTGATCGAGCACGCGGCGGCGCGGCCGCGCGCGTTCGTGATCGAGCCGCAGCGCGCAGTCACCGTGATCGTGCCCGTCGTGATCGACACCCCGGCCGCGCGGTTCGCGGTGCTCCACGAGCTCGGCCACGCGCTGATCAACGTGCTCGCGCCGGCCGGCCTGCCGCGCGCACTCGACGAGGCGGTCGCCGCGTACGTGGCGCGCCTGCTCGAAGCCGGGGGCGCCGCGCTGCTCGGCCCGGGCTGGACCACGCCGGCCGCCGCTGCCGCGCGAGCGCACCGGACCGCGATCGCGCACGTCCTCGACGAGGCGGAGCGCGCCCCGCCGGGCCCCGCGCCCGGCGGCCGGCTCGCCGGTGGCGGGGTGCCATGGGCGCTGTGGCATGATCCCGGGGCGCAGGCGGCCTATGCCCACGCGGAGGTGCTCGCGGACGCCTGGTGGGCCACGCTGGGCCCATGGCCGGCGCCGGGCGCCCTGGCCGCCGTGGTCGCGGCCGAGCGCGCCCGCGTCGACGCGGCGACCTGCCTGTGATTGATCGCGGCGGGCAGGCCAGCCAAGATGCGCCCGTGCCCCCGCGCTCGCGCGTCCGTGCGGTCGTCCTCGCCGCAGCCGTGCTCGGGGCGGGGTGCGTCCGCGCGCCCGCGGTCCTCGACGTGCGCCGGCTGGTGGCGATGCGCGGCCCGATCGAGGCCCGGCGCGCGCTCGAGCTGCGCGTGCTCGCGGACCCGCGCGACGTTCAGGCGCGGCTCGCGCTCGCGACGCTCGCCGAGAATGCCGGCCGCCCCGCGCAGGCGTTCGACGAGCTGCGCGCGGTGCAGCGGCTCGGGGGCCCGCTCGGCATCCGCTGGCACGCCGCGGATCGCGCCCGCCTGGCCCGCCTGCTCGCGGTGCGCGGCCGGGTACGGCTGGCGCGCGGCGCGCCGACGGCGATCGCGGATCTGAGGGAGGCCCACGAGCTCGGGGCCCCGGTGGCCGCGGCCGAGCTGCGCGATGCGCGGGCCGCCCAGGCCCTGGTGCGGCTGCGCCACGTCGACGGGCCCGAGCGGGCGGTGGGGCGGGCGGCGCTGGCGGCGCTGGCGGGCGAGCCCGGCGCGGATCCCCGGTGGCGGGGCGCTGACGCCGCGGCGCCCCCCGCAGAGCGAGCCCAGCACGGGGCGTGGTTGTGGGCGGAGGGCGCGCGCGCAGCTGCGCTCGAGGTGCTGTCCGGAGCGCGGACGCTCGAGCCGGCGCTGTACCTCGAGGCGCTCGCCTGGTGGACCCCCGCCGACGCGCCACCGCCCTCGAGCGTGGAGCTGATCGGCCCCGGTCGGTGCCGGTTCGTGGCGGCCGCGTGCACCGCCGCCGGGGCGCTCGCCGAGGGTGGCGTTGATGGTACGGCGGCGCGTGCGCTGGCGACGGCGGCGACGCCGCGCACCCGCGAACCGCGCGAGATCGACGCGTGGATCGCGATCACGCTCGGGCAGGCGCTGCGCGGCGAGGTGCCCTGGGGCGCGGCGCTCGCGGCGCGCCTCGACCTCACGGGACTCGAGCGTGGCGCGCTGTCCGCCCCGGCGCTCGCGGCGCTCGTTCACCTCGGGATGATCGCCGGGCCCGCGCCGGACGCACCGCTCCCACCCGGGGCGCCGGACGCGCCGGGGGCGCCGGACGCGCCGGACGCGCCGGACGCGCCGGACGATGTCCGCCTCGTGACCGCGGCGGTGCGCGCGCTCGCGGGGGCGCCGGCGGTGGACGTACGCGCCGCGCTCGGTGACCTGGCCCGGCGCCCGGCGGAGCAGGCGCTGCTGCGCGTGGTCGAGCCCGCGTCCATGCATCCCGCCAGCCCGGCCGCGGCCGCGATCTCCGCGCGGCTCGCTGCGCTTCATCTGCCGCCGCTCCCCGTGGCGGCGCTGCTCGCGGGCTACGGGCGCGATCCGGCGATCGCCGATCGGCTCGGGGGCGACGTGATCGCGGCCGCCCCGGATCCCGCGGTCGCGCATGCCGCGCTCGGGGCGCTGTTCGAGGCGGTGGGCGATCCGGCGCGCGCGCGGGCCGCGTGGACGCGCGCCGCGGCGCTGTCGCCCGAGCCCGCGCTGCTGACCGGGCTGGCGCTCGCGATCGCCCACGCGGGGGATCCGGACGCGGCGCTGGTCCACGGCGTGACCGCCGCTGCCGCGTCCGGAGATCCGGCGGTGGTGTGGGTGCAGCTCGCGCGCGCCCTCGAGGACGTCGGTGCGCACCCCCAGGCGCTCGAGGCGGCGCGCAGCGCGCTCGACCTCGCGGGTCCGGACGCGCTCGGCGACGCGCTCGACGTGGCGATCGCCCCGAGCCGGGCGCTCGGCCGCGATGCGCAGGCCGACGCCCTCGCGGTCCGGCGGGCGGCCGTCGCGCCGCAGCTCGCACCGGCCGCCCCGGGGGACCCCACCGACGCCGCCGGTGCGCTCGCCGCGCACCTCGCACGGCCGACGGCGTCAACGCTCGCGCGCTTGTGGGTCGCCGCGCGCTGGAGCCCGCGGGACGTGGGCACGCGCGCGGCCCTGCTCGCGGTGATCGACCGCGCGGACCCGCGCCGCGCCACGCTCGTCGTCGAGTTGACCGCGCTCGCCGGCGATCCGGATCCAGTCACCGCGCGGGCCGCGGTGCGCGCGCTCGTCGAGCCGCGCTGAGTCGCGTCAGCGGCGCGCGGGTGGGCGCACGCCGCGCTGCCGGTACGCGACGTAGTCCGCGACGATCGTCGCGTGGTCGAACACCAGCGGCGCGGGCAGGGCATCGGGCGCGCACACGATCGCGTCAGAGGCGTCGTCGCTGCCGACCGGCAGGCCGCGGGCCCGGCCGATGAACACCGTGGACACGGTGTGCTTGCGCGGGTCACGCGATGGATCCGAGTAGACGTGGAACAGCTCGATGATCTCGACGTCGAGGCCGGTCTCTTCCTTGGCCTCGCGCACGGCGGCGTCGGCGATCCACTCGCCCTCGTCGACGAACCCGCCCGGGAGCGCGAACCCGATCGGCTCGTGCGCGCGGCGGATGAACACCAGCTCGCCGGGCCGGCCCTCGAGCTCGATGAGGACGTCGCAGGTCGGCGTCGGGTTCCGGTACACGGGGCTGGTTCCTGCCTGCTCGCTCACTTCGCACCTCCCGCCAGCGGGCCTTCCATCCACGCCGTCAGCTCGGCCTTGAGCTTGTCGGCGTCCGGATCGCTGTCCACGATGTTCGTGCGCTCCTCGGGATCCTTCGTGAGGTCGTAGATCTCCCAGCGCGCGTCGCTGATCCGGAAGAACACGTGCTTGTTCCCATCGGCGGAGATCATCGACTTGGCGTCGTGATCCCACTTGGGCTCCGGCAGCAGCTCGCTGAACGCGGGCTTCGGCGGCAGCGTGCCGCCGGTCAGCAGCGGCACCAGGCTGCGCCCGTGCCAGCTCGCCGGCGCCGGGACGCCGAGCAGGTCCGCGATCGTCGGCGCGAGGTCGAGGAGCTCGACCACGTCGGGCAGGGTCTTGCCGGCGCCGCCGGGCACGCGCACCACCAGCGGGACGTGGATCAGCTCGCGGTAGAGCGTCTGGCCGTGGAAGAACATCTGCTGGCCGGCGAACGTGTGCACGCCGAATGCCTCGCCGTGGTCGGACATCAGGATCACGGTCGTGGTCTTCGCGAGGCCGGTCGCCTCGAGGGTGTCGAGCAGCTGGCCGACCGCGCGGTCGGTGACGGCGATCTCGTAGTCGTACTTCTGGACGAGCGAGGCGGTGCCGCGCTCGGTGATCGGGAACCCGTCGTGGGTCATGTACGACGAGTGCGGCTCGAACAGGTGCACGACCATCGCGAACTTCTGCCTGGCCGCGGCGAGCTCGGTCAGCTTGTTCGTCGTCTTCTCGACGATGCGGGGCGCCGCGATATCCTTGTTGGACGGGCCGATGTCGGTCGCGCCGGTGTTGTCCCACAGGTCCGCGCCCTGCGTGATGTTGCTGTTCATCCAGCTTGCGACATCACCGCAGGTCTCGGGGTAGCGCGTGCGATCGCAGAAGTAGAAGTGTGAGCTCTCGCCGATCGTGGTGAACCCGGCGGGCTTGAGGGTCTCGAACAGCAACTCCGCGGCGTCGAGCACCTGCGGGTAGCTCTTCTTGACCTTGTCGACCTTGAGCTGCGACGGGTAGCGCGAGCTGAGGAACGACGGCACCGAGCGTGGCGTGTTGGGCGCCTGCGCGTAGGCGTTCTGGAACACGACCGCGTCCTTCGCGAACGCATCGAGCCGCGGCGTCAGTGACTTCCCGTCGCGCCGGTACCCGGCGTAGCCGAGGCGGTCGGCGCGCAGCGTGTCGACGAAGATCACGAGGACGCTGTCGCCGCCCACGCCGGGCGTCGTCGCCGGGGGGGGCGCGGCGCTGCCGCTGCCCGCGGCCGGGGGTGTCGTCGGGGGCGGCGTCGGCGTCGCGACCTGCACCTTGCCATCGCCGCCGACGCAGTTGTCGTCGATGCCGTTGCCGGGGACCTCGGGCGCGCCGGGGTTGACCGCCGGGTTGGTGTCGTCGCAGTCGGGGCCTCCGAAGAACGCCGACACGCCGTCCCCGTCGGCGTCGATCCGCGCGCGGAGCAGCCCGACCACGCGGGCGCCGATGTACGAGCGCTCGGTGATCGCGGTGCGGGTGGCCTCGGACGGCCCGCGCAGCGCGAACACGGGCAGGGCCGCCGCGATCAGCGCGCCGATCAGCACCAGCACGCCGCGCGCGGGGATCCGGGTGCGGACGCCGGCGAGCGGGCCGTACGCGAGCAGGCCGAGCCCGATCGCGACCACCGGCACCAGCGCGGGCGCGAACAGCGAGCCGAGGTTGAGCGCCTGGTGGTCGAGCTTCTTGAATACGACGAACAGCGCGGCCGCAGCGGCCGCGCCCACGGCCCCGACCACCAGCCACACCACGCGCGACAGCGGGCCGAGCACGGGCAGGACGCCGCTGATCCGGCGCGTGAACCGGTACAGCGGGATCGCGCAGAGCGCGAGCACCGGCACCAGCGCCACGACGACCACGCCCAGCAGCAGGCCGCCGACGGCCTTGCGCTCGACGTTGCCGACCAGGTCGACCGCGAGCTTGCTGACGCCGAGCGCGAGCACGCCGGCGAGCACGGCCGCCGCGAGCAGCAGCGCGGCGACCTTGCGATCGAGGTCCTCGTCCTCGCGGAGCCGGCGGGCACGGGCCCGGACCCACCCGTCGCCCCAGGTGGCGTTGCCCGCGCCGAGGACCACGCCGGTGCCGAGCGCGAGCGGCAGCAGCAGCACGGCCCACAGCGCCAGCAGCGCGGGCGCGAAGACCACGCCCCCGCCGGTGTGGACCACGTCCGCGAGGCTGACCACGAGGCCGGCGAGCAGGACCACGCCGACGCCGGTCGCCAGGCCAGAACGATACGGAGCAGGTGACGACGACATCCGCCCGGAGCGTTAGCACACCGAGCGGGATCGGTTCAGCTGCGCTTCACCTCGACGAGCACGCCCTCGACGAACCTCGGGTCGATCGCCGCATCGGTGACCGCGCCGAGGATCGCCTCGAGGTCGGTGAGCCAGCCGTCCACGAGGCGGAGCAGCACGGTGTCCGAGGCCTGGAGCTGGGCCGCACCCAGCCGGCCGCGGATCGCCGCGAGGCCGGCCTGCCGGGCGGGCAGGGTGAACGTGCCCGCCGCCATGCCACGATCGCGCAGCGCCATCAACTCGGCCTGCGACAGCGCCTCGCCGCGCAGCTCGCCGCCGATCACGGCCCGCGCGAGCGCGGTGCGGATGTGGTCGTCGAGCTGGGGGCGCGGCTCGGGCGCCTGGCCCATCGCGAGAACGTCGACGCCCAGGCTCTCGACCAGGGCGATCCGCAGGGTCAGGCCGGTCAGCAGCTCGCCGACGCGGCGGAGGTCCGCGGTGGACTCGAACGGGCGCATGCCGGGCGTGGGCGGGGTGTCGATCGCCCGCGCGAGCAGCGGCCGCGGCGAGCACAGGCTGGCGACCAGATCCTTGACGGGCGAGCCGGCGGTCAGCGACCGCGGCGCGAGCGCCTGCGCGAGCCGAGCGAGCTTGAGCGTCACCGTATAGCCGACCCGGAACAGCCGGACCAGGCCGATCGATGCGAGCGCGTCGCGGGCGCGGCCGAGGTCGCCGCGCGCGATCGTCTCGAGCCCGAGCGACAGCGTCGCCGTGGCGTACAGCGCGCCGCGGCGCACCACCTCCGCCTGGCCGGGCCGGGCGCGGGCGGCGGCCAGCACCTTGTTGACCAGCACCATCAGCGCGGTCTCGATCCGCTCTGCCTCGCCGGGGTCGTCGAGCAGCGCGAGCGCGCGCGCGAGGAACCCGCGCCCGAGCACCTCCTCGGCGACGGCGACGGGCAGGTGGGTGTTCTCGTCGAGAGCGATCCGGTCGTGCGAGCCCTCGCCGATCGCGACCTTGTCGGCGTCGAGCGGCCGGAACAGGTCGAGCGCCTCGTAGAAGTCGACGTAGCCCTGATCGGCGAGCCGGCCCGAGCGCCACCGGTAGCTCATCTCCTCGAGGTCGCTCTCGAGCTCGGAGCGCGCGCACATGATCGTGTTGCGCGCGAGGTGCGCGTCGGCGCGGTAGAGGTCCTCGACGAGCTGCTGCGTCAGCCGCTGATCGTCGGGCTCGCCCGACAGCTCGAGCATGAAGAACCGGTCCGGGGTGGCCATCACCACGCCCTCGTTGTCGTCGGGCGGCTCCTCGCCGAGCGTGGCGTCGTAGACCTTGACCACGAACCGCATCAGGATCAGCGCGCGCAGCTCGGTGTCGAGCTCGGTCCACACCTCGCCGACCTTCTCGAAGCCGACGTCGATCAGCGCCGCCAGCCATGGCCTCAGCATCGCCACCTCGAGGGTGTCCTTGCTCCAGCCGTCGAGATCGAAGCAGCCCTGGATCTGGGTGGGCGTGACGTACTGGATCAGCTCCTGGGCGTCCTCGAAGCCGACCTCGTGGACGAGCTCGTAGACCTCGCTCGGCGACAGCGCCGCGATCGCGGCGGGAGCGTCGTCGGACGCGATCAGGGCATCGATGCGGCGGTAGCCCCGGGGACCGGCCAGCGTGGCGCGCAGGCGGGCGAGGGGGCCACTCGGGGGCAGCTCGTGGTCGGTCATCGGGGTAGCCGTCGGGGTAACGTCAAGCCGGATGACTAGCACGGTCCCCCACGATCCTGTGATCTCCGCCGTCACGACCGCCCTCGCGAGGATCGGGCCGGGGCTGTACGGGGTCGCGTGCTCCGGGGGCGCCGACTCGCTCGCGCTCGCCCACGCGGCGATCGCGGTGGCGGGCGCGGCGCACGTCGTCGTCGTGACCATCGACCACGACCTCCAGCCGGGCAGCGCGGAGGTCGCGCGGGCGGTGGCGCACTGGGCGATCGGGCAGGGCGCGGTCGCGCGGGTCCGCCGCGTGGTGGTGGCGCCCGGGGCCTCGCTCGAGGCGGCGGCGCGCACCGCCCGCTACGCGGCGCTCGAGGCGGTGGCGGACGAGGTCGGCCTGGCCGCGGTGCTGACCGGCCACACCGCGCGCGACCAGGCCGAGACCGTGCTGATGCGGATCGTGCGCGGCACCGGCCCGGCCGGGCTCGCCGGGATCCCCGCGCGCCGCGGCCGGTTCCGTGCGCCCGCTGCTCGCGCTGCCGCGCGCCGCGATCGACACCTACGCCGCGGCCCACGCGCTGCCGGTGTGGGGCGACCCGATGAACGCGGACACCCGGCTGTCCCGGGTCCGGTTCCGCGCCGGGGTGCTGCCGGCCCTGCGCGCCGAGAACCCCCAGCTCGATGCCGCGCTGCTCCGGCTCGCGGCGAGCGCGGCCGAGTGGGCCGAGGTGATCGATGCCCGGGCGCGGCCGCGCGGCGCGTTCCCGATCGCGTGCGCCGCGCTCGCCGCCGAGCCCGCCGCGATCCGCAAGCGCGCCCTCGCCCTCGCGCTCGAGGCCGCCGGGCTTGCGCTACGACGCCGGCCACCTCGACCGGCTCGACGCGGTGGTCACGGCCTCCCCCCACGGGGAGGTCGCGCTGGACCTGCCGGGCGGGCGGCTGGTGCGCAGCTACGACGCGCTCGCGCCCGCGGACGCCTCGCCCCCGGCGGGGGCGGTGCTCGAGGCGCCCCCGGGGCCCTACGTGCTGCGCCGGTGGCTGCCCGGGGATCGGATGCGCCCGGCGCGGCTGCGCGGTCGCTCGCGCAAGCTCGCCGACCTGTTCATCGACGCCAAGGTCCCGCGCGCGTCCCGCGCGACCGCCCGGGTGCTGGTGTGCACGACCGATGGCGCGATCGTGTGGGCCGAGCACCTCGGCCGCGCCGCGGATGCGCCCGTGGAGGCGGTGCCATCCGCCCGTCATGCCACCCGTGGCCCCGACGGTTTTTGACGCCATTCGCCTTTGCAACACGACTCCGAGGCCCCATGCTACCTGGCAGTTACGCCACCCTGAACCCGTGGACCTGCCGTTGCGCCAATCTCACAAGACCATCCTGATCTGGGCGATCCTGATCCTCATGTTCGTGAGCATCTACTCGATGTTCACGGACTCCTCGAGCAAGGAGAAGGAGCTCGACGTCACGGCGTTCCGGACCCAGCTCGCGAACAAGGAGGAGGCGGCCAAGATCGAGACGATCCGCGTCGAGCCCCGCGGGCACGACGAGGCGCGCTACATCGTCACGATGAAGAACGACACGATCAAGCGTGTCGTCTACGCCGAGTTCCCCGGCACGATCACGAAGGACATCTACGAGGCCGGCATCTCGTACAACGTGAAGTCGAAGGACGACTCGAGCATCTGGCCGCAGGTGCTCGTGTGGTGGCTGCCGATGCTGCTGCTCGTTGGCATCTTCTTCCTGTTCATGCGCCAGCTGCAGTCGGGCGGCGGCAAGGCGATGAGCTTTGGCAAGTCGAAGGCCAAGCTGCTGTCGGATAACCAGAATCGCGTCACGTTCAAGGACGTCGCCGGGATCGAGGAGGCCAAGGACGAGGTCGAGGAGATCATCGCCTTCCTCAAGGACCCCAAGAAGTTCACCCGCCTCGGTGGCCGGATCCCGAAGGGCGTCCTCATGATGGGCTCGCCGGGCACCGGCAAGACCTTGCTGGCGCGCGCGATCGCCGGGGAGGCCGGCGTCCCGTTCTTCTCGATCTCGGGGTCGGACTTCGTCGAGATGTTCGTCGGCGTGGGCGCGAGCCGCGTCCGCGACCTGTTCGAGCAGGGCAAGAAGAACGCGCCCTGCATCATCTTCATCGACGAGATCGACGCCGTCGGTCGCCACCGCGGCGCCGGCATGGGCGGCGGTCACGACGAGCGCGAGCAAACGCTCAACCAGCTGCTCGTCGAGATGGATGGCTTCGAGTCGAACGACGGCGTGATCATCATCGCTGCGACCAACCGCCCCGACGTCCTCGATCCGGCGCTGCTGCGCCCGGGCCGCTTCGACCGCCGGATCGTCGTGCCGCGGCCGGATCTCCGTGGGCGCATGGGCATCCTCGCCGTCCACACCCGCAAGGTCCCGACCCACAACGTCGACCTCGAGATCCTCGCCCGCGGCACCCCTGGGTTCTCCGGCGCCGACCTCGAGTTCCTCGTCAACGAGGCCGCCCTGATCGCGGCTCGCCGCGACAAGGACAAGGTCGAGATGGAGGACTTCGAGGAGGCCAAGGACAAGGTCCTGATGGGCGCCGAGCGGCGCTCGATGATCATCTCCGACAAGGAGAAGCGCACCACCGCCGTCCACGAGGCCGGCCACGCGCTGGTCGCCCGGTTCGCCGGTGACGAGGCCGATCCGGTCCACAAGGTGACGATCATCCCACGCGGGCGCGCCCTCGGTGTGACCCAGCAGCTGCCGCCGGAGGACCGGCTCAGCATGACGCGCGAGTTCGCGCAGAACCAGATCGCGATCCTGATGGGCGGCCGCGTCGCCGAGGAGATCGTGTTCACCCAGAAGACCACCGGCGCCGGCAACGACATCGAGCGCGCCACGGAGCTCGCCCGGTCGATGGTCACGGAGTGGGGGATGAGCGATGCGTTCGGCCCGCTCAACTTCGCCGGATCCAAGCAGGAGGTGTTCCTCGGCCGGGACTTCGGCAACACCACGAACCACAGCGAGGACACGGCCCGCCGGATCGACGCCGAGATCCGCCGGATCGTGACCGAGCAGTACGACCGCGCCACCCGGATCCTCACCGAGCACCGCAAGGAGCTCGAGGAGATCGCCGAGGCGCTGCTCGAGTACGAGACCATCGACGGCGACGACATCGACTCGCTGCTGCGCGGCGGCAAGCTGTCCCGCCCGATCTCGGCGGCCGCGAAGAAGCGCAACGACGCCGCCGAGGCCGAGCCCGAGGATCGCCGCCGCCCGTCGCTGCTACTCGGCAAGAAGCCGGCGCCCGAGCCCGCGTAGGTCGCGCGCCCGTGGCACCCGCGGCGAGCGCCCGACCGACCGGGCTGTGCCGGGTGCTGGTCATGGGCGTGGTCAACGTCACGCCGGACTCGTTCTCGGATGGCGGGGCGTTCCTGGCCCCCGCCGCGGCGATCGCCCACGGCCGCTCGCTGTGCGCGGAGGGCGCGGATATTCTCGACGTCGGCGGGGAGGCCACCAACCCGCGCGCGACGCCGGTCAGCGTGGCCGAGGAACTCGCCCGCGTCCTCCCCGTCATCGAGGCGCTGGCCGGCGATGGCGCGGCGGTCTCGGTCGACACCACCAAGGCGGAGGTCGCGCGGGCGGCCGTGCTCGCGGGGGCGACCATCGTCAACGACGTCGCCGGGGGCCTGTTCGAT
Organism: Kofleriaceae bacterium; assembly: GCA_964203225.1. GTDB lineage: Bacteria > Myxococcota_A > Polyangia > Haliangiales > Haliangiaceae > JABFXX01. The sequence continues at coordinate 62,709 of CAXNMK010000013.1, read as the reverse complement.
CCGGCGATGATCCCGACCATCAACGACCTGTCGTGGACGCGCGAGCTGACGTACATCGCGGGCCACCTGCGCGGACGCACGCTCGCCGAGGTGTTCGCCGGCGAGCGCGCGCCGAGCTGGCAGGAGGTCGCCAGCGAGCTCGCGGGCCGGATCGCCCCGCTGTCGCCGGTGGCGCGGGCGCGCTGCTGGATCGATCCGGGGCTGGGGTTCGGCAAGGGGGCTGACCCCGAGGGCAACCTGGCGCTGATCCGCCACGCGGGCGACATCGCGGCGACCGTCGGGCGGCCGATCGTGATCGGCGCGAGCCGCAAGCGGTTCCTGCGCCGGCTGCTCGCCGAGGCCGCAAGGGCGGATCCGCTCGCGCGCGACACCGACCCGCTCGCGCTGGATATTGCGTCGATCGCCGCTCACCTCGCCGCGGTCCGCGCGGGGGCGCTCGTCGTGCGTACCCACAACGTTGCGTTGCTCCGGGCCGCGCTCGCGGTGTACACCAAGCTGTAGGGCGTCGCGCGATCGGCACAGCGCGGGGCTCGGGCCTCGCCATGACCTCGTTCCAGGAGCTCTTCGACCGGCTCTCGCCAGGCACCGTCGCCACGACGGTCGTGGACGTCGCGCTCGTCTACTACCTGGTCTATCGCGTGCTGCTGACCATCCGCGGCACGCGCGCCGCGCAGATGGTGGTGGGCATCGTGCTCGTCGGGGCGGCGTACTTCATCGCCGAGCGCATCGAGCTGTCCACGGTGTCGTGGCTGCTCGACAACTTCATCTCCTACTTCATCATCCTGATCATCGTCGTGTTCCAGCAGGACATCCGGCGCGCGCTTGGTCGGATCGGGCAGAACGTGATGCCGTTCTCCCGCAAGCAGGAGACCACGCACATCGTCGACGAGGTGGTGGCGGCGTGTGCGCAGCTCGCCCGCGCGCGCATGGGCGCGATCATCGTGTTCGAGCGCGACGCGCTCCTCGAGGAGTTCGTCGATGACGCCACGCGCGTCGACGCAGCGCTGTCGCGGCAGCTCCTGGTGTCGCTGTTCGTGCCGGCCCGCGACAACGAGCTGCATGACGGCGCGGTCGTGATCGGCAAGAGTCACCGGATCGACCTCGCCCGGGCGCTGCTGCCGCTGTCGCGCGCCACCGATCTCGGCCCCGAGTTCGGGACCCGCCACCGGGCGGCGCTCGGCATCACCGAGGACACCGACGCGGTCGCCGTCGTCGTGTCCGAGGAGCGCGGCGAGATCTCGTTGTGCTTCCGCGGATCGATCGCGCGCGACCTCGAGCCGGTGGTCCTGCGCCGCGCCCTGGTCGGCCTGTTCACGGGCGGCCGCGCCACCGACGCGATGGTCGAGGAGGCTGCGGCCGCGGCCGAGGTGGGCAAGGCCCTGGCGAGCGTGGCCGAGCCGCGGACCGAACCGGCCGTGGCGGAGGCCGCACCGTGAGGCCGCGGACCGAGACGGTGTCGTCGCTCGGGGGCGTGCCCGCGCGCGCCCCGCGGCAGGCCCCGTCCCCCCCGGGCGGGCCCCCGCCGTCGCTGCCGCCTGGCTGGCTGCGCCGGTGGATCCGCGGCGCGCTGCTCGACAACCTCGTCCTCAAGTTCCTGTCGCTGGTCCTCGCGGTCACGGTGTTCCTGCTCGTCAACGACGACAAGGACCGCGAGATCACGGTGAAGGTCGGCGTGGTCTACATCCTCCCCAAGGACAAGGTGCTGGTGTCCGAGCGCCTCGACGAGGTCCGGGTCACGCTGCGCGGGCCGTGGCGCCGCCTGCGGCACTTCGACGAGCGCGAGCTGTCGGCCAGCCTGGATCTGCGCGACGCCCCGTCGGGCGAGGTCCCGATCGCGCCAGACATGGTCCGGACGCCGGCCGGCCTGTCGGTCTCGGCGATCAGCCCGCGCTCGCTGCGCGTCGCGTTCGACAAGCGGGTCGAGAAGCTGGTCGACGTGTCGCCCGCGGTCACCGGCAAGCTGCTGCACGGCTACGTGGTGCTCGAGGTCACGCCCCGGCCGGCGCGCGTCTTGGTGCGCGGCGGAGAGCGGCTGCTCGCCGCGCTGTCGTCGGTCCGCACCCGCGACGTCAGCCTCGAGGGCCGCACCGAGAGCTTCTCGACACCCGCAGTCCTGGTACCACCCGCGGGCATCGAGCTGGTCGGGGACGAGCAGATCACGGTGCGCGTGGAGATCGACGAGGAGCTGGTCACGCGCAAGGTGCCCGGCCTGCGGGTGCGGGTGGCCGGGGAGGGCGTCGATCCGGCGCGCTACGTCGTCAGCCCGGACCACGTCGACGTCACGCTGACCGGCGCGCTGCTCGCGGTGGAGAACGCCAGGTCCGCGATGCTGCCCGTGGCGCGCGTGACGCCCGGTGAGCGTGGCCGCGAGCTCCCGGTGGTGCTCGAGGGGCTGCCCCCGGGCGTGGGGGTGCGGATGTCGCCCGAGCGCGTGCGCGTGCGCCTCGCGCGCTGACGCGCTCGTGTGATCTCACCTCCGATCGGCGGGGAAGCCCCGCGGGGGTGGGCGGGTCAGGCCCGCGGCGTGCTAGGAACCAGGGACGATGAACAACGGTCGGTCCCTGTTCGGCACGGACGGCATGCGCGGGGTCGCCAACCTCGAGCCGATGACCAGCGGCACGGTGATGCGTCTCGGGATGGCGATCGCGGCGCGCCTGCGCCAGCCGGGGCGGCACACGCGGATCGCGATCGGCAAGGACACCCGGCTGTCCGGGTACATGTTCGAGTCCGCGCTCGCGGCGGGCATCGTCGCGATGGGCGCGGACGTGTGGCTGACCGGCCCGCTGCCCACGCCCGGCATCGCGTTCATCACGTCGTCGATGCGCTGCGACGCGGGGGTCGTGATCTCCGCGTCGCACAACCCGTTCGAGGACAATGGCATCAAGCTGTTCGCGCGGGACGGGTACAAGCTGCCCGACCACGTCGAGGCCGAGATCGAGGCCCTGATGGCGTCGCCCGATCTCGATGGCCAGCGCGCCGCCCCCGCGGACGTCGGCTACAGCCGCAAGATCGAGGACTCCCGCGGCCGCTACGTCGTGTACTGCAAGGCCACGTTTCCGAGCGAGCTCACGCTCGACGGCCTGAAGGTCGTCGTCGACGGCGCGAACGGGGCCGCCTACCGGGTCGGGCCGGCGGTGTTCGAGGAGCTCGGGGCCAAGGTCATCCCGCTCCACGTCGAGCCCAACGGCAAGAACATCAACGCCCAGGCCGGCGCCCTGCATCCGCAGGACATGTGCGCCGCGGTCCGAGCGCACGGCGCCCACATCGGGATCGCGTTCGACGGCGATGCCGATCGGCTGATCCTGTGTGACGAGACGGGCTCCGTGATCGACGGGGATGCCGTGATGGCGCTGTGCGCCACCCGGATGATCAAGGAGAACCGGCTGGCCAAGCAGACGCTGGTCACCACCGTGATGTCGAACATCGGCCTCGAGCGCGCGCTGCGCAGCGCCGGCGGGCACGTGGTCCGCACGCAGGTGGGCGATCGCTACGTGGTCGAGGAGATGCGCCGGAGCGGTTACAACCTCGGCGGCGAGCAGTCGGGGCACCTCGTGTTCCTCGATCACGCGACCACCGGTGACGGCATCGTGGCCGCGCTGCGCGTGCTCTCGATCCTGGTCCGGGAGCAGCGGCCGCTGTCGGAGCTGGCCCGGGTGATGACGCGGACCCCGCAGGTGCTGATCAACACCGCGGTCGATCGCAAGGTGCCGCTCGACCAGCTCCCGGACGTGCAACGGATGATCGCGTCGATCGAGCGCGAGCTCGGCGACGATGGCCGCGTCCTGGTCCGCTACAGCGGCACCGAGAGCAAGGCGCGCGTCATGATCGAGGGCCTGGATCAGTCCCAGATCCAGGGCTGGGCCGAGGAGGTCGCCGCGGCCCTGGCCACGAGCTGCCGAGCCGCGACCTGACGCAGGCGCTGGCGTCCGGCGACGGGCGGCCGTACGCTGGACGCGTGGGGCGCCATCCAGCCGTGCGCGTGTTCGCCGCCGAGCTCGACACCCTCGTGCGGGCCCGCTACCCGTTCGTGTACCTGGTGTCGTGGGAGGAGCAGCGGGTCGACCGCATCCTCGGGGAGCTCGCCGCCCGCCACGGCAAGCAGCTCGTCCAGTGGTCGGCGACGCGTGGCCTGCGGCGGGTGATCGGCCCGCACGTCGCCTCGCCGCTCGACGCGGTGACCAGGCCGGTCGAGACCCTCGCGGCGATCGGCATGCTCCCCGAACCGTCACTCGTGGTGCTCAAGGACTTCCACCCGTACCTCGACGAGCCGCTCGTGGTCCGGGCCCTGCGCGAGCTCGGCCACGCGCTCGCGGACAGCTACTCGACGGTGATCTTGCTGTCGCCCGTGCTCCGCATCCCGATCGAGCTCGAGAAGGACATCACCGTCCTCGACGTGCCGCTGCCGGACTTCGAGGAGCTGCGCGAGCTACTCACGCAGATCGCGACGCTGGTCAAGCAGCAGGGGCGGGCCTCGATCGACCTCGACCGGGACGACCTCGATCGCCTGGTGCGGGCGGCGCAGGGCCTGACCTCGAGCGAAGCGGAGAACGCGTTCGCGCGCGCGATCGCCACCGACGATCGGCTGTCGGCCGACGACATCAAGCTCGTGCTCGACGAGAAGCGGCAGGTGATCCGCAAGAGCGGCCTGCTCGAGTACTTCTCCACCGACGAGGATCTAGGGTCCGTCGGCGGCATGGCGACGCTCAAGCAGTGGCTCGATCGCCGGGGCGCGGCATTCTCCGAGCAGGCCCGGCAGTTCGGGCTGCCCGAGCCCAAGGGCCTGCTCCTCCTCGGCGTGCAGGGCTGCGGCAAGAGCCTGACCGCGAAGGCGATCGCGTCGCAGTGGCGGTTGCCGCTGCTGCGCCTCGACATGGGCCGGATCTTCAGCAGCCTGATCGGCTCATCGGAGGAGAACGTCCGCCGGGCGATCCGGGTGGCCGAGAGCGTGGCGCCCGTGGTGCTGTGGATCGACGAGATCGAGAAGGGGCTGTCGGGGAGCACGTCCTCGGGCGACACCGACGGCGGCACCGGCGCGCGCGTGTTCGGGGCGCTGCTGACGTGGATGCAGGAGAAGACCGCGCCCGTGTTCGTGGTCGCCACCGCGAACAACATCGCCACGTTGCCACCCGAGCTCCTGCGCAAGGGCCGGTTCGACGAGATCTTCTTCGTCGATCTGCCGACGCGGCGCGAGCGCGCCGAGATCCTCGCGATCCACCTCGCGCGGCGCGGTCGCGATCCGGCGGCGTTCGACGTCGACCAGCTCGCGGGCCTGGCGGCCGGGTACAGCGGCGCCGAGCTCGAGCAGGCGCTGGTGTCGGCGCTCTACCACGCGTTCGACGAGCGCCGCGATCTGGCGCACGACCACGTCGCGACGGCGATCCGGGAGAGCCGCCCGCTGTCGACGACGATGGCCGAGGACATCGCCCGGCTACGCAGCTGGGCCCGCACCCGCGCGCGGCTCGCGTCCCCGGCCGTGGACGACGGCGCGGAGGCCTGATGGGCGACCAGCTCAAGCGCTTCCGCCGGCTCGAGCGCGCCCGCCAGGACGCGGACTCGACCGATCCGCGTGGGCCCGCGGCGGGGCCGGTGTCGGGGCGGTTCGCCGCGATCGAGCCCCGAGGGCCGCGGCCGGCGCCGGCCGATCCGTTCTCTCCGCCCGCCGAGGACGCGCGCGAGCTCCTGATCGCCCAGGACGCCCCGCCGCTGGTGCGCGAGGCCCAGGAGCTGAAGCGCACCCGGGCGCGGGCCCAGCTCGAGGTCGCGGAGGCGGCGTTCCAGGAGGCGCGCGCGGCCCGCGATGTGCGGCGCCGGGCGCGGGGCGCGGATCGCGTGATCCTCGCGATCCTGCATGCGGTCGCCGAGCTCGGCACGCCCGTGCGCGTGCTCCTGATCGCCGCCACGCTCATCGTCACGCTGATCGTGGCGGACATCATTGGCACGGTCGCCTGGGGCCTCGGCGGGCTGCCGCTCGGGGTGATCGGCGCGAGCTTCTTCGTCACCGTCCCGGAGCGGCCATGAAGCCGGTCGTGACCGCGGCCGAGATGCGCGCCCTCGATCGCGCGACCATCGAGGACATCGGCCTGCCCGCCGTGACGCTGATGGAGACCGCCGGGCGCGCGGTCGCGGATGCGGCGGTGCGCTGGCTCGGCGCGGAGCGCGGGCACGTCGCCGTGGTGTGCGGTCCCGGCAACAACGGCGGCGATGGGTTCGTCGCGGCGCGCGTGCTGCGGGATCGCGGTCTCGACGCGGTGGTGTACCTCGCCGTGCCCCGGGCCGCGATCCGCGGGGATGCGCTCGTCCACCTCGGCGTGCTGGAGCGCGCCGGCGGCGTGGTCCACGCCCTCGACGCCCCCGCCGGGCTCGACGACCTCGGCGACCGGATCACCCGCGCGATCCTCGTGATCGATGCGCTGCTCGGCATCGGCGCGAGCCGGGCGATCGCGGGCCACCTCGCCGACGTGGTCGCGCACATCAACCGCGCCGCGCGGTGCCTCGCCGTGGACATCCCCTCGGGCCTGGACGCCGACACCGGCGCGGCGCCTGGCGCCGTGGTGCGCGCACACCGGACCGTGACCATGGGGGCACTCAAGATCGCGCTCGTCGGCGCGCCCGGGTTCGTCCACGCCGGCGACGTGGAGGTGTGCGACATCGGGATCCCGCGCGGCGTGATCACCCGCGTCGGGCCGGGCGCCTCGCTGGTCGAGGAGGCCGACGTGCGCGCCTGGATCCCGCGGCCAACGGCCCTCGATCACAAGGGCACGCGCGGGCACGTCCTGGTGATCGGCGGTGCGCCGACGATGCGAGGTGCGGGCCGGCTGGCCGCGACCGCCGCGCTGCGCGCCGGCGCGGGCCTGGTCACGCTCGCGGGCGAGGGCGAGGTCGTCGCGCCGGACGTGGTCATGACCGTCTCGCTCGCGAGCGCGGGCGGGCTCGCACAGGCGCTCGCCGGCAAGGACGTGGTCGTGATCGGCTGCGGACTCGGCACGGCGCCGCCCGCGCGGGTCCGCCTCGACGAGGTGCTGTCCGCCGCCATGCCCGCCGTGATCGACGCCGACGCCCTGAACTCTGATCGCCGGCGACCTCGAGGTGCTCGCGCGCGCGCCGGGCCCGCTCGTGCTCACGCCGCACCCCGGCGAGGCCGCGCGCCTGCTCGGCACCACGACCGCCGCCGTCGAGGCCGACCGCCTGACCGCGGTCCGCATGCTGGCCACCCGCACGCGCGCGGTCGTCGTTCTCAAGGGCGCGCGCACCGTGGTGTGTGACGGCACGCGCGGGAAGACACACGTGCGGATCAACCCGACCGGCGGCCCGGCGCTCGCGACCGGCGGCGCGGGGGACATCCTTGCGGGCGTGATCGGTGCGCTGCTCGCGCAGGGGCTGACGCCCGTCGACGCCGCGGCCGCGGGGGTGTTCGTGCACGGCCGCGCCGGCGAGTTGCTCGGCGCGCGGCTGGGCCGCGGGACCACCGCAGCCGATCTGCCGCTCGTGATCGCCGAGGTGGTGGCCGCGCTACATCGCGAGATCCCGCCTGGCGATCCCGCGGCCTGACAGAGGGTGAAACCGTCTCGAAAGTGGGGTGGAGACCCTCCGCGGCGTGCCGCGGAGGGCGGGGCGGAGCCGCGTGGAACTGGATCCCGGTCGGCCCTTGGTGGGCTGTGTCCGTGGGTCCGCGGTGCTGTGTCCGTGGGTCCGCGCCTCGTTTTAATCATCATGGTTTCAGTTATTTACGGGTGGCACGCCGGGTGCTCATCTGCTCTGCATGCCGCGCTCTTCGTCCCCGTCCCGGTTCGCCACCTTCCCCGCTGCCTCGCGCCTGGTCCGGCGCTCGCCGCCGGCCGCCCCGCGGATGCTCCGGGTGGTCGGCGATACCGCGGATGCGGCACCCGCGGCCGCCGCACCCCACGCCTCGTTCGCGACCGCGTGCCTGCCGCACCAGGCGGACCTCTACGCGGTGGCGATGCGGATCTGCCGCGACCCCGACGCCTCGAAGGACCTGGTCCAGGAGACGCTGCTCCGCGCGATGGTCGCGTGGTCGTCGTTCCAGCCCGGCACGAACCTGCGCGCGTGGCTGTTCCGCATCCTCACCAACGCGTTCATCAACGGCTATCGCAAGCGCCGGCGCCACGCCCGGCTGACCGCCGAGCGACCGGCGGACACGCTGATCGCGCTGTACGGCCGCGACCGGGATCACACCGACGCGCTCGACGCCGCCCTGTGCGAGGGTGCGCTGTGCGACGAGGTGCAGGCCGCACTCGATCGCCTCGGCCCGGAGTACCGCGAGGTGGTCGAGCGCGCCGACCTCCGTGGTGAGAAGTACCGCCAGATCGCGACGGCACTCCAGGTCCCGATCGGCACCGTGATGTCGCGCCTGTTCCGCGCCCGGCGCGCCCTCGAGGCGGAGCTCAGCGGCGTGGCGGCCCGCGACTACGGCTACCGGCGCGCTGCCTGATCACCGGTCGGATGACTAGTACTCGGACTCGCGGCTCGCCGGCCACACGTCCGCGTCGCCGGGCGGCACGTGCTCGCTCGCGAGTTCGCCGCGTGCATCGGTGTACGCCGCCCACACCAGGTGGTCGGGCGTGTGCACGAAGTACGGCTCCTGCCGCACCGAGGCATCGTCGGCTGCGGCGTCCACGACGTGGATGCTGCGCCACTCGGTGCGGCCGGGCAGCGCCTCCGTGATCGGCGCCCGCGCGGCGGCGCGGACCTCGGGGGAGGCGTCCTTGTCAGCGGCGGTCGCGAGCGCGGCGGTGGCGCGCGGACCGCCGATCCGCGCGAGCGCGTGGACCGCGGCGAGCCGGACCTGCGCGCTGCCGTCGGTGCCCAGCAGCTGTGCGAGGGTGCGCGCGGCGGCGGCGTCGCCAGTCAGGCTGCCGAGTGCGTGGGCGATGTTGATCCGCACCAGGCGCGACCGGTGGGAGACGAGGGCGACCAGCGCCGGGCGACCGAGCCGATCGGCGAGCGGGCCGCGGGCGGTGGCTGGCAGCGCCCACAGCAGGCGGGCGAGCGCGGCCGCACCATTGATGGCCGTGGCCCAGCCGCCGTGGCGGGCGACGTGGAGCCAGCGCGCGGCGAGCTCGGCGGCGCGCGGGTGGGTGGGACGGGTCGCGAGGATCTCGCCGAGGGCCCAGGCGGCATCGCCGGCCAGGCGATCGTCCTTGCTGGCGAGCGCGGTGGCGAGCACATCGAGCGCGCCTGCATCGTGCAGCTCCCCGAGCGCCCACGCGGCGGCGCGGCGGCGCTCCGAGGAGGCCTCGGCGGCGAGCGTGCGGAGCAGGGGCTCATCGTCGGGGGACGCAGCAGCGGCGAGCCCGGCGATCGCGGCGACGCTGACCTTCATGCTGGTGTCCTGGGCGAGCTGGCGGAGCAGCCTGCGCGCGTCCGGATCGGGCCGGCCGCGCAGCGTCGCGCCGAGGGCGCGCACCACGTGGTGGCGGGTCGGCCCGCGATCGGTCCGGGCCTGCGTCGACAGCGCGGCGATCGCGGTGGGGTCGGCGATGTACGACAGCGCGGTGGCGGCGGCGCGGTGCAGCTCGGCGGGGCCCTCGCGCAGCACCGCGAGGAGCGCGGGTGTGGCGTCCGCGCGCCCGATCTCGCCGAGCGCATCGATCGCCGCCCCGCGGAGGCGAGTGGGGGTGCCGGGCCCGGCGAGCGCGGTCAGCCGGCTGGTCGCCCCGCCGAGGTGCAAGAGGCCGAGGTACTCGGCCGCGATCACGCGGATCTCCAGGTCCTCGTCGGCGAGGTGGTCGATCAGCACGTCTCCGGCCCGCGCATCGGTGCCGAGCAGCGGGCGCAGCGCCTCCATCGCGGCCAGGCGGATCGCCGGATCCTTGCTGCCGAGCGCGCCGAGCACGGGCACCAGCGCGGCGGGATCGCGCGTCGAGCCGAGGGCCGCGAGCACGGTGGGCATCGCGACGCGGCCGCGCTCCAGCTCGGCCGCCAGCGTGGCGGTCGCGCGGGGATCCCCGGTCTCGGCGAGCAGCGCCACGGCGCTCGGCGGATCGCCGGCGATCCGGCCCTGCAGGTGCGCGACCAGGGCGGGCACCGCCGCCTTGCCCGCGATCCGGAGCGCCTCTCGGGTGCCGGTGCGCAGCGGCGGGATGGCGAGGTTCGCCACCAGCGTGCGCATCGCGTCCTCGCCGGCCTTGCCCGCGCCCGGAGTCGCCGCGATCTGGCCGAGCGCGTACGCGACCTTGGCCTTGTACGCATCGAGGCCGAGCGCGAGCTGCGCGGTCAGCGGCTCGATGGCGTCGATCGCGCCGAGCGTGCCGAGGGCAGCGACGGCGGCGGTGCGGACCTCCTCGTCGGGATCGCCGATCAAGCGGGTCAGCGCCGGCACCGCCGAGGCATCACCGAGTCGCCCGATCGCGCGCACGGCGAGCCGGCGGGTCTCGCGCGAGGTCTCGGAGAACTTCGCGACGAGCGGGATCACGGCGCGGCGATCGCCGAGCTCCTCGAGCTGGGTGATGGTGGCGTTCTTGACCTCGGCCTTGTCGTCCTCCAGGCGCGGGATCAGCGCGGCGACGACGCTCGGGTTGCCGTTCTTGCCGATCGTGCCGAGAGCCTTGACCGCGCGCTGGCGGACGGCCGGGTCGGTGTCGCCGAGCGAGCGCGTGAGCGCGGCCGTGGCCTCGGCGCCGCCGATCTCGCCGAGCGCCTCCGCCGCGATGGCGCGGGTGCGGGCGTCGGGGTTGGCGAGCCACGCGACCATGACGGGCACCGCGTCCACCGCGCCGCCCTGGCCGAGCGCCTTGGCGGCCGCGTGGCGGACCTTCTCGTCGAGATCGCCGAGCGCGCGGAGGAGGTGCCGCCGGGTCAGCGCCACGTCGTACTTGGCGAGCTCGATCACCGCCTCGTGGCGGCGGATGGCGTCCTCGCTGGTCAGGCCCTGGGCATCGACCTCGACCTGGCCGGCCCAGTCGAAGCTCCACGCGGCCGCGGGCGCGTGGGTGCCGAGCGCGGCGCTCAGCAGGAGGCCGAGGACGGGGCCGGGCGCGAGCCGCTTCATCGCGCCGAGTATGACATGGCTAGTGCGCGGGGCGAACGAGCGCGCCGAGGGCCCAGGTGACCTTGCCGCGCACGCGCTCCGGCAGGTCGAGCTCGAGCAGCGCGGTGTACTCGGCGCGCGCGCCGACCCGGTCGCCACGCTTCCAGCGCAGGGCCGCGAGGGCGATCCGCGGCCGCGGATCGGCGGGCGACAGGGTCCGTGCCCGCTCGAGCGCGGTGATCGCGCGGAGGTCGTCCCCCCGGTGGTGGCGCAGGATCCCGAGGTCGTGCCAGGTCGCCGCGTCGTGCAGGGCGCTGACGACCACGCCCTCGAGCTGGGCGATCGCCTCGGGCAGCTCGCCCCAGCTGATCAGCGTGTCCGCGTACTCGCGGCGGGCGAACGCGAGGCTCGGCGCATCGCCGGCGCGGGCGACGGCGCGCTGGTAGTGCGCGCGGGCCTGGTCGTGCCGGCGTGCGCGCTCGGCGGTCTCGGCGGCGGCCACCTCGGCGCGGACCTCGGCGCTCGGGGCGCGCGGTGGCGGGTGCGCACACCCCGCGGCGAGCGCGAGCGCGAGCAGCGCCGCGCGCGTCACTCGGGCTTCTTCGACCGCAGGACGGGGATGCGGCCGGTGCTCCGCCGGGCCGGGGGCGCGAGCTCGATGGCGGCCTCGATGTCGTCGGGGTCGACCTCGGTGGTCGACATCCTGCCCGGGCGGCGCAGGAACAGCTCGGGCTCGGGCGTCTCGTTGCCGCGGTTCGAGTGGTGGAGCCGATCGATCTCCTCGAGCGACTGCTGGCGTGTCGGGTCCGGCTGCCCGAGCAGCGATCGCAGCTCCGAGGCGGTCGGCGCGCGGACCGGGGTCTCCATCGCCCACTCATCGCGGCTCGCCGGCCGCCGAGGGGTCAGGGCCGCCGGCCGCGGCCCCAGGGTCGGCGACGGTGGTGACGACGGGCGCAGCGGCATGGCGAGGCGCCGCGAGCGCTCGGCGGAGGCCGGCGCGGGCATCGGCGCCGGCGCCGGCGGGATCATCAGATCCTCGTCGTCGCCGACTTGCTCGAACGGGAAGGTCTCGAGCTCGGCGCGCCGCATCGTGGGCGTGGTGGTGGCTGCCTGATCGATGGGCGGGCGGACCGCCGGGTTGGTCATCGCCCCATCGTCGATGTCGGGGACCGGCGCGCGCGGATCGCGGGGCGCTCGAGCGCAGGGGGCGGGTTCGTGATCGCGCTGTCGAGCTCGACGGGGCTCGGCGGGCCACCGCGGCGGGCGGGCTCGCTCGGCGGCGTCACCGTGGGCGCTCGGCGGGCGAGCGCGGGCCGGGGGCAGCGTGGCTGCGCGCGTCCGCGCGGTCGCCGGCTCGTCGCGCGGCGGCGGGCCGAGCCGCTCGGGCGCCGGTTCGGGGTCGACCGGCGGCGAGCCGGCGCGGACCTTCATGAGATCCGCGATCCGGTGGGCACCTGTCTGGCGCGCGGGCTGGACCTCGCGCACGAGCGCCGGCGCGGTGGCGATGATCGCGAGGTCGTCGCGCGCCACGGCGCCCCGCAGATCGGCCGTCGCCGCGATGCCGACCTCGGCCGTGGTCTCTGCCGACACCGGGCCGGGCTCCACGCCGGGGCTCGCGATCGTGCTCGGGCGCCGCGCGGGCGCGCGATCGAGCGAGTCGAGGCGCGGGGCGGTGTGGTGCGGCGCGGGCTGGCTCGCGCTCGCGTCCTGCGCGGCCTTCTGCCACGGGTACTCGATGCGGCCGTGGTTGGCGTGCCGGATGGTCTCGCGCAGCGAATCGGCGACGCGCCGCAGGTCGCTCATCGACAGGCCGGACTCGTCGAGCTGGCCGAGGTGGAGCTTGCCGTACACGATGCGCTGCACGAGCGCGTCGATCGCGGCGGGCTCGGGCCGCTTGAGCGTGCGCGAGGCGGCCTCGACCGCGTCGCAGATCGCGAGGATGGCGGTCTCGCGGCTCTGCGGCGGATGCCCCGGATAGCGGAACTGCGCGATCGACAGGCCGCGCGGGTTGCCCGCCTCCTGGGTCTTGCCCCAGAAGTACTCGAGCACCCCGTCGCCGTGGTGCATGTGCATGAAGTCGACGATCCGCTCGTGGAGACTGGCCTTGCGCGCGGCCACGATGCCCTCGGTGACGTGCGCGAAGATCGCGTCGCACGACACCTCCGGTGGTAGCTGGTCGTGCGGGCTGGTCTCGCCGGGCTCGAGGTTCTCGATGAAGTACTTGGGCTGCAGGGACTTCCCGAGGTCGTGGTAGTAGGCGCCGACGCGCACGAGGCGCCCGCTCGCGCCGATGGTGTTGGCGGCGACCTCCGCCATGTTCGCCATCATCAGGCTGTGCTGCCAGGTGCCCGGCGAGCGTTCGGCGATCTGGCGCAGCAGCGGGTTCGACAGGTCCTCGAGCTCGACCAGCTTGGCGCGCGTGATCTCGCCGACCAGCAGCTGGTACGCGGGGACGAGCGGCACCGCGAGGGCGGTGGCGAGCAGCGGGCCGACCATGGCGGCCAGCCACGTGGCGTGGAGCGCATCCTGGTGGACGGGCAGGGCGCCCGTGGTCAGGAACGTCAGCAGCACGTAGGTGCCCGCGGTGCACACCACCGTGATCGCGCCCGTGGTCAGGCAGGTGCGCCAGCGCGCCTTGGGCTGCTCGTGGATGATGAGGCCGGCAGCGGCGGCCTGCGTGATCAGCATGACGGCGATGCCGACGTCGAACGGACCGAGCAGGCCGACGGTGAGCGCGGCGAGGATGCCGGTCGCCAGGCCGACGATCCGGTCGAGCGCGAGGATCGGGACGATCGCGAGCAGGCCGACCGGGATCGCGAGCAGGCTGACCGCGGTGGTCAGGAGCACCGTCTTGACCGCGATCGCGAGCACGAGGATCGAGACCAGGCTGACGATCTGCACGCGCACCAGCCGGCCGCGCGTCGAGCGGCGCATGTGGTGCGTGAACAGCGCAGTCAGCACGAACGCGAGGAGGAACACCGCCGCGTACGGCAGCAGGCCGCGCGGTTGCGCCTCGATCACCGCCGTGGCGTGTGCCGCCTGTTCGGCGGTGGCGACCTCGCCGCGCATGATCACGATGCCGCCGCCGGCGAGCTGGAGGTCGCCGGCGGCGGTCCCGGCGAACGCGGGGACGCGGATCGTCAGCGGCGCCGGCTGCCCGGCGACCACCTGGCCCGCGCCCAGCCTGACCAGCCAGTGCTCGGCGGTGATGGTCGGGGTCACGATCAGCGCGAACCCGAGCGCGAGGACGATGCCCAGCCACCACGACACGCGCGCGCGGCGCGGGATGATCGTCGAGGGCACGTCCGGCATCTCAGATCCCGATGTCGAACTCGGCGCGCGTCCGGCCGCTGGCGAGCGTCGGGAACTTCATGGTGCGCATCACGCCGTTGATGCACGCCCACGTCCCGCCGGCCTGCTTGCCGTCGACCTTGACGAACGTGACCTTGCCCGACGGGCCATCGATGATGATCGCGATGCTCGCGGAGCGCGTGCCCTGGAGGCAATCGCCGAGCGCGCGGCCCTGCCTGGAGTACACGCCGTACACCGTGTTCATGTCGAGCGTGCCGCCGCCGCCGTCTCCCTCGTCGGACATGTCGAGCGACAGGTCCTCGCTGCCGCGGGTCATGTCCCCACCGCCGCCCCCACCACCGCCACCGGAGCGCCGCCCCCGGCCTTGCGCGCGGGCGCCTTGGGCATCGTCACGGTGACCTTGAGGGACGCGCCCTCGAGCCGCTCCATGCCGTCGACCTGCTTGGCGCCGCTGTCGCGGCTCGCCGCCTGGATGATCACGTAGACGGCGACCGCCGCGCCGATCACGCCCGCGGCGATCACGCCGTACAGGAGGGCGCCGCGCTTCTTCTCGGTGCGCTGGACCGCGACCTCGGCCTGCGCGCGCCGCGCGTCATCGCGTCGCTGGCGGGAGCTCTCGACGAGCGGGGCGAGCAGCGGGTGCGCCCCCACGTCGACGCGTGCGCCCGTGTCCTTGTCCATGACCAGGTTGCCGGCGACGATGTCGCCCTTCTCGATCTGCGCCATCACGTCGGCGAGCGAGAACGGCCCGTGGTCGAGCTTCCCCTTGCTGACCAGCCACTTCTCGGTGGTGTCGGCGAGGGCGGCCGCGAGCACGCGGTCGACGACGGCACCGCCGGCGGCCGCCATGCCGGGGGCGGACAGCGACGCGGCCAGGCCCGGCGCCTCCGGCGGGGGCGGGCCGACCGCGGTCAGGATGCTCGACATGCTGGCGCGCCCGAGCAGCTCCTCGACCAGCTCACCGATCACCTCGATCCGCCCGAACCGCTTGTCCGGATCCTTGCTGCAGGCGCGCACGATCAGGTCGTCGATCTCGGCGCTCGCCTCGGGGACCAGCTCGCTCGGGCGGCCACCGCCGCGCTCGAGCGGCGTGCCGGTCAGGCACTCGTACATCAGCGAGCCGAGGCTGAACACGTCCCCGGCGCTGGTCGGCGCGCCGCCGGCGAGCACCTCGGGCGCCACCGTCGCGACGCGCGGGATCAGGCCGGCGACCATCGCCGCCGCCGTGCCGCGCCCGAGCGCGAGGTCGATGACGCGAACGCGGCCCGCGCGGTTGACCACGACCGACTCCTCGGCGAGCGCGCCGTGCGGCACGTCGGCGAGCGCGGCGCTGATGCCGGTGACGAGCTTCGAGGTCGCGCGGGCGCCGAGCCCGGCCGCGCCGGGGCGCCCCGAGCCGAGGCGCTTCTTCGCGAGCAGGTCCTTGACCGGCTGGCCGTCGACCTCCTCGGTCGCGATCCACAGGACGTCGCCGGTCAGGCCGGCGGCGATCGTGTGGACGAGGTGGGCGTGCTCGGGGAGCGCCGCCGCTGCACGCGTGCCGGTGATCAGCTCGTCGCGCACGCCGGCGTGCGCCGCGACCTTGGCGTGGATGACGTAGACGGTGGCCGTGCCCTTGGGGCCATCGGCGCGGTAGGCATCCGCGATCCGCAGCGACCACAGCCGCGGGCCCAGGCGGTACTCGCCGAGCTGCATGCCGGGTGACAGCCGCGAGGCCGCAGGAGCCTGGTTCTCAGACGTGGTTCCGACAGCCGTCATCGACGAGGAGCTCCCAGTTGGCGAGCCCGTAGGATAGGGGGCCGGTGGTGGAAAATCAATCGCGTGGGCCGGTGGTCGGGGGCGGCGGGCAGTGCGCCGCGCGCGCGCGCGTCACGGCCAGCGTGCTGCGCCCAAGTAGCTGTAATGATGCACAACCGCGCTCGAGATCCCCGGTCTTGAGCAGCGCGTCCGCGAGCAGGTAGCGCGCGCGGGCGCTCCGTGGGTCGGCCGTGAGCGCCAGGTCGGCCTCCGCGAGCTGCCGCAGGCGGTTGTCGTCGCGCAGGGCGGCCTCGGCGGCCTCGAGGTGGGCGCGCGCGGCCTGGCGGGCCGGGCTGTCGCGGGGCACCGACGGGATCGTGAGCCCCGGCACGGGCAGGTGCGAGGGCCGCACGCCGGCGTCGACGGGGATGCTCGTCGGGACCACCGCGATCCCGGCGGCGGGCGGCGGCGGCGGTGGTGGGACCAGTGGCGCGGGCGACGGCGCGCGGGACGCGCCGGCGGGCGGCCGGGGCCCGTCATCGCGGCCGCGCAGCGCGAGGCCGAGTGCGGTGCCGAGCACCCCGACCGCGACCAGCCCGAGCAGGCCGAGCGCGAGCCCGCGCCGCCCGCGGGGCCGCACCCCGCCCTCACCGGTCGACGCCGAGGCCGGCGCGGAGATCACGATCGCGGCCGGCAGCGCGGCGATGAAGCTCGACGACGCGCCCAGCCCGCCGGTGAGGCTCGTCCGGGTATGCGCGCGCGGCGTGGGGGCGAGCCCGCCCAGGTCGTCATCATGCCCGCGCAGGTCGGTTTCCAGGCGGGCCAGCTCGCGGTCGAGCTCCTCCGCGCTCGCGGGCCGGGCGTCGCGTGACTTCGCGAGGCAGCGCTGGAGCACCGCATCGAGCGCGGGGAACGCCGCGAGCGCGGGCACGAGGTCGGCGAGGTGGGGCGGCGGCGTGCGGACGTGGTGGGTCAGCCACTCGATCGCCGTGCGCCCCTCGAACAGGCCGCAGCCGGTCAGCATCGCGAACAGCGTGGCCGCGAGCGAGTACAGGTCGCTGCGCGGGTCGAGGGGCTGGCCGCACGCCTGCTCGGGCGACATGAACTCCGGCGTGCCGAACACCATGCCGGCCGCGGTCAGCGCGAGTTGCGACCGGTCCGAGGTGGCGGTGCCCTCCATCAGCTTGGCGACGCCGAAGTCGAGGAGCGTGGCGTGATCCGGATCGTCGCCGACCCGCATCAACAACAAGTTCTCGGGCTTGATGTCGCGGTGGATGAGGCCGCTGCGGTGGGCGGCGCCGAGGGCGTGCAGCGCCTGGCGCGCGATGTGGAGCACCCGCGCCGGCGCGAACGGGCCATCGATCTCGAGCTCGCGGCCGACGGTGCGTCCGTCGAGGTACTCGAGGACCATGTAGTAGTCGCCGTGCGGGGTGACGCCGAAGTCGAGGACCTTCACCGCGTGCGGCGAATCGACCTTGAGCGTGGCGCGCGCCTCGCGCAGGAACCGCTGCGCCGCGATCGCGTCCTGGGTCAGGTGAGGCTTGAGCAGCTTGACCGCCACCTTGCGGTCCATCGCGAGGTGGTGTGCGCGAAACACCGAGCCCATGCCGCCCTCGCCGAGCACGGCGTCGAGGCGGTAGCGGCCGTCGAGCACGACACCGACCAGGCCCGCTGCGAAGCTTCCGTCCGTGGACACGTGCGCGCCCGGCGGCGGCTAGAACCGCATGCCGTTCTTGACGCGGTACGAGAACCAGTCCCAGGCGAGGTAGGCCGCGACCCCGAGGCCGACGACGCCCGACGACCGGCGAGGCGACCACGGCGACCAGCGTCGCGCCCCCCGCGGTGGCGGCCGCGATCGCGCCTTTGCGCTTGGCAACCAGCTTGTTGCGCTGCACGAGGGAGGACACCTGAGGAGGCTGCACCATGCCCCACTCCCTGTCAAACCACGACCGGACGCCGGGCGTGGGTGACCGGCCACGCCCGGGTGCGTCCGCGCAGACACGCTCGCCGGGCGGACCCTGTGCGGGTCCCCGTGCTGGCCGCCGGCGGCCTGGCGTGGCGGATGCAAACTCCTGGATCTGCTGACACCCATGGTAAGAATCACCTCGATGAAGTACGGCGGCGGCACTCGCTCCAGCTCCCACCGTCCACGCCAGCGCGGCGCGGTGATTTTCGGCCTCGCGGGCGGCATGTTCATGGTCGCGGCCGGGCTGACCGGCGCGTACTACGTCGTCGGCACCCGCAGCATCGCGAGCGCGACGACCCTCACGCCGGGCTCCGCCGCCTCCGCCCCTGGTGATGCCGCACGCGCGGCAGTGGCGCCGGCCGGCAGCGTCGAGGCGCTCCTCGACACGCCGGTGCGGCTGACCACCGCCACCGGCGAGGTCACCACCACCTGGGCCGAGATCGGCATCGCGATCGACCCCGGGGAGCTCGCGCGCACGCCGATGGCGACCCCGGCCGACTGGGCCCGCCTCGCGGCACAGGGCGCGCTGCCGGTCCGCCTTGACCGCGAGCGCGCGGTCACCGCGCTGCGCCTGCTCAAGGCGCGCCACGATCGCGCGCCAGTCAACGCGTACCTCGACCTCGAGGCCCGCCAGATCCACGACGACCAGGCCGGGCAGGGACTCGACATCTGGGCGTCGTTGACCCGGATCGCCGTGGCCGCGCGCCAGGGCGCCCCGACGATCGAGCTCGCCACCGTCCCGATGCCCGCGTCGGTGACGCGCGGCGGCCTCGGCATCGACGACATCTCCCACGTGCTCGGGCACTACGAGACCAAGTTCGCCGTCGCCGATCGCGACCGCAACTACAACCTCAAGCTCGCCGCGAGCAAGGTCAACGGCTACGTGATGAAGCCCGGCGAGGAGTGGTCGTTCAACGACACCGTCGGGGAGCGCTCGCAGAAGATGGGCTACAAGGTCGCGCACGTGATCCAGGCGGGCGAGATGGTCGACGGCCTCGCCGGCGGCACCTGCCAGATCTCGACGACGCTGTTCGGCGCCGCATTCTTCGCCGGCCTCGACATCGTGCGGACCACCAACCACTCGCGCCCGAGCACGTACACGCCCCTCGGCTTCGACGCGACGGTGGTGTGGCCGAACACGGACCTCAAGCTGAAGAACCCGTACGAGTTCCCGGTCGCGCTGCGCTACGTCGTCGCCAGCGGCGAGGCCAAGGTCGAGATCCTCGGCAAGGAGCGCCCGTTCGACAAGGTCGTGTTCGAGCGCAAGGTGCTCGAGTCCACGCCGTTCTCGTCGGAGGAGCGCCTCGACGAGGAGATGCCCGAGGACAAGACCAGCATCGACCAGGCCGGGTTCGACGGCTACAAGCTCGAGCGGTTCCGTCGGTTCTACAAGGACGGCGAGCAGGTGAAGAAGGACAAGTGGGTCGTCACCTACAAGCCCGTCACCGAGTACATCCGCCGCGGCACCAACCCGGACCCGAGCGCCAAGATGCCCGAGGTCAAGGAGCCGCACGGCCCCAAGGCGCCCAAGGACGACAGCTTCAAGATGGAGCAGTAGCGGGCGGGAACTCGACGAGGCCTGCGACGCCCGCCGCGCTCACGACCCGTACGGGTCGGAGACGTCCTGCGGGGACGGCGAGGGGGCCTGCGGCATCTGAGCGCCACCGCAGTTGAAGTTTGCCTTCGATCCGGACAGCGAGGTCGAGCTGCCCTTGAAGGTGATGTTGCTGTCGGCGCCGATCTTGATCGCGCTGCCGGCGTGGATCTCGACGTTGTCGCCGGCCGTCAGCGCGGCCTCCTTGGCGACGATCTGCATGTCACCCGTGGGCGACTGGAAGCTGACGTCGCCCTTGATGGCCTCGATGGTCATCTTGTTGCTGTCGGCCTCGAACACGATCTTGCCGATGCCGGCACCGTCCTCGATGGTCAGCGTGTTCTTCTCGTCGTCGAACGTGATCTTCGATCCGGAGCGCGACTTGATCATCCGGCGCGGGTTTCCGCCGGGGTTCTTGTCGGGGCCCTTGTCCTTGCCACCCCACATCGCACCCACCACGAGTGGGCGGTTGAGGTCGCCCTGCTCGAACATCACGAGCACCTCGTCATCGACCTCGGGGATGAAGAACCAGCCGCGGTTCTTGCCGGCACCGAGCATGATGATCGGGACCCACCAGGTGGTCTGATCGTCCTTGAGCACGGGCAGCTTGACCTTCACGCGGCCGAGCTTCTGCGGGTCCTTGTTGTCCGTCACGACACCGACCAGCGGCTCGTAGACGCGGCTCGCCTCGGTCTCGGCGGTGCGGATCTGGTCCGCGAACACGCTCTGGAGGCCGAAGATCATGCGCATGGGATGAGCGTACTACGGCGCGGGGGGCGCGGGGCTTCCCGCCGGCAGGTCGACCGGGAGCACCCCCAGGATGGCGATCGTCGAGTCCCCGGCCGGGGTCGCCCCGCTGACCGGCGCCCGGTCGCCCGTGGGGCCGGCCGCCACCACCCCGATCCCCACCCGGTCGGCCGTCCACGTCGGCGGGATCACGAGCTGAAACCGCTCCCGGACCTTGTCCTCGGGGCGCCAGCGGTCGGTCGCGAACGCGCCCTCGGCGGTCGAGCGCAGCGGGGAGCGCAGGGCGGTGAACGTGGCGAGCGCGGGGCTGCGCCCCTCGGAGCCGCACCCCCCTCACCGCGGCTGCGGAGCGATCACCCGCGGGGGCCGGCCGGGCCGGACATCTGGTAAACACGGCGCAGGAACTCGTGCCCGACCGGCCACCCATCGGCGGGCCCTCCCGCCCGCGCGCCGCCCGGCAGCGGGTCGCGCGTCACGGCTGGTGGATCGCGATCGCCGTCGCGTACCTGTACGTGTTTCCGTACTTCCCGAGCATCCACAGCGCGAACGAGCTGCCGCGCGTGTACCTGACGCGGGCGATGGTCGACGACGGCTCGTTCGCGATCGATCGTGGCGTGCGGCGATGGGGCGCGACCGCCGACGTGTCGCCCGCGCGCGGCCACCAGTACTCCAACAAGGCGCCGGGCTCGTCGATGCTGGCGGTGCCGGGGTACGCGCTGCTCCGGCTCGTCGACCGGGACCCCAGCCTCGCGGCCTCGGTGTGGGTGTGCCGCGTGGTCGCCGGCATCCTCCCGATGCTGGCGTTCCTCCTCCTGCTGTCACGCTCGCTCGAGCGGTTCGCACCCACGACCGCGATCCGCCGCCTCGTGCTCGTGGCCTACGCCCTCGGCTCGATGGCGATGACCTACTCGATCCTGTTCTACTCGCACCAGCTCGGCGCGATCTGCATCGCGAGTGCGTGGCTGCTCGCCCTCGACGTCGCCGATGGCCAGCGGCGGCTGCGGGTGATGCTCGCCGTCGGGGCGCTCGCCGGCGCGGCCCCGCTCGCGGACTACCAGGCGGTGTTCGCGGCGCTGCCGATCGCGGTGCACGTGCTGGTGCGCCTCGTGCGCGGCCGATCGCACGGCGAGCTCGTGCGGGCGCTCGGGCTCGCGGTGGCCGGTGCCGCGGTGCCGCTCGCGATCCTGCTGACCTACCACGCGATCTGCTTTGGCAGCCCGCTCGCCACCGGCTACGACGCCTCGACCACGTTCGCGCACTTCCACCAGCAGGGCTTCCTCGGGATCACGAGGCTGCGGTGGGCGGCGTTCGAGGGCTCGCTCGTGCGCCCCGACAACGGGCTGTTCACCCTCGCGCCATGGCTCCTGCTCGCGCTGCCTGGCGGGGTGGTCCTGTGGCGGCGCGGCGAGCGTGGCACCGCGCTGGTTGCGCTCGCGACGACGGTCGTCTACGTCGCGTTCGTGTCGTCGATCAACTTCTGGCGCGGTGGGTGGGGCGTGGGCCCGCGCTACATCACCGCGCTGCTGCCGTTCCTGCTGCCCCCGGTCGCCGCGCTACTCGAGCGCGTGCGGGCGCGGCCGGTGGTGCTGGGCGCACTCGCGAGCTCGATCGTGGTCGGCGTCGGGGTCTACGCGCTGGCCGCGGTGACGTTCCCGTACTGGCCCGATAGCCTCGCGAACCCGTTCGCCGAGGTGACGCTGCGGATGCTCGGCGACGGCCTGGTCGCGGGCAACCTCGGCGCCGCGCTTGGCGTGGGGGGCGTGGTCGGCGTCCTGCCGTACCTGCTCGTGGTGGCCGGCGCGCTCGGCACCTCGCTCGCGCGCGCGGCGGGCCCGCGCGGCCTGGTGATCGCGGTGGTCCTCGGAGGCCTGATCCTCGCCGGGTACACGCGGCTGCCGCGCAGCCCCCGGGCCCACGGCGAGCGGGTGTACGGCGTCGTCCGGGCCGCCGTCCGCGACGTGTGATAGGAAGGCGCCCACATGGCGCTCACTCCCCTCGTCGTCGTGACCTCGCTCGTGACCTCGCTGGCCTGGCCGCTCGCCCTCGCGGGCTGCAAGGACGCGTCGCGGACGAGCGGGCAGGGCGAGGTGTCCCCCGGCGCGGGCTCCGCATCAGGCTCGATCGCGGGCGCGGCGGCGGGCTCGGCCGTGGTCCCGGACCCCGTGGCGATCGCGGCCGCGTTCGACGCGCGCTGCGTGGCCGGCGATCAGGAGGCGTGCCGCAGCCTCGCCGTGATGTACACCGAGGGCGCGGGCGTGCCCGCCGATCCGCGGCGCGCGGCGGCGCTGTTCGGCCAGGCGTGCGCGGGCGGGAACCAGGCCGCGTGCAACCAGGTCGCGCTCGCGCTGGCCGAGGGGCTCGGCGTGCCGAAGGATCCGGCCAGGGCTGTCGAGATGTACCAGGCCACGTGCGACGGCGGCTACGCGCTCGCCTGCCGCAACCTCGGCCTGATGCTGCGCGATGGCCGGGGCGTGCCCGCGGATGTCACGCGCGCGCAGGCGCTGCTCGATCGCGCCTGCACCGGCGGCGCGCCGTTCGCGTGCACGAACGCCGGTGATCTCGACGCGACGGCGGGGCGGGGCAAGGAGATGATCGCGCACTACAAGGCGGGCTGTGACGGCGGCGATCCGACGTCGTGCCGCCAGATGGGCGTCGCATACCTCGAGGGCCGCGGCCTGCCGAGGAGCACCGCCGCCGCCGCCGTGTGGCTCGAGCGCGGGTGCCGCGCGAGCGACGTGGTCGCGTGCCGCGTGCTCGGCGTGATGACGGTGCGCGGCGCCGGCGTGGCGCCCGATCTCGCGCGTGGCACGGCGCTGCTCGAGCGCGCGTGTGCGGCCAAGGACGCCGAGGCGTGTAGCGTGCTCGCGCAGGTGAAGGCCGCGCTGGCGGCGGGCTCCGGTGCGGGCGCGGCGGGCTCCGGTGCGGGCGCGGCGGCGAGTGCCGGATCGGGCGCGCGTGCGGCTCCGGGGCACGCGCGCGGGGTGGGATCGTCGCCCGCGGCTCCCGCCGCGCCCGCGGCCCCTGAGACCTTGAGAACCAACCTCGAACGGGGGCGGGGACGTGGGGATCCAGCGCGGCTTGCCGCGTGGGGCGGGGGCGGAGCCCCCGTGGGACCGAGGGTCGCGGAGCCGTCCTGACCGGACATGCCCCCCCGCCGCGTACGCAGCGGGGGGCGGAGTTCCCGTGGGGCCGAGCGTCCTGGAACCAGACTTGACCGGGGCCGGGGGCCTGTGCCGCGGGGGGCGGCGGCCGCATCCGCATCGGCATCGGCGGGGTGCCGAAGTGCACTCATGGCGGATCCGGATGGGGCGCGCTGGAGACCGTGTTGGCCCGATACGTATCCCGGGGCGCACCTTACGTAAGTCCGCGACCCTGCGTCACTCCCGCAGGCCGGCACAGGGACGCCACCACAGGTTATCCACAGGTGGTCGCCAGGGTGGTCGCCTGCCTTGTGATTCAAGGGGTTAGCCCCGAAATGGGGTGTGGACAACTCGCCTCCGGCGCCGGGTTATCGACAGGCTCCCACAGGTCCGTCGTGGGCGACGTCCGAGATTCGGACCCGTGCGCTTCCTCACACAGGACGGTAGGCTTGCATACAGCACCGAGCGCGTCCGCGCGTCGGACATGCGCGTCCGCGGAACGGACTGTGGCGTCCGCGCCACGGACAAAAGTTGCCCCGTTTGGGCGGCTGTGGATCGCCTGCGCGGTCCGGGAGACACCGCGCCGTCCACACGTCACCCCATCGGGACGGCGGCGTCACCGAGGGAGGGAGGCTCTCCGCGGGTGTCGCGGTAGAGCGCCTCGTACGCGCTCGCCGAGGTCACCCACGAGGAGTCGCGCTGCATCGCCGCGCGGCGCAGGCGCGCGAACGCGGGACGATCGCGATACATCGCGACCGCGCGCGCGAGGGCCTGGTGCATCCCCTGCGCGCTCGCGGGGGAGAACTGGAACCCGGTGCCATCGCCGCGCGCGAGAGCCGCGTCGCCGTCGTCCCGCACGGTGTCGACGAGCCCGCCCACTGCGTGGACGATCGGCACCGCGCCGTAGCGCATCGCGTAGAGTTGCCCGAGGCCGCACGGCTCGAACCGCGACGGCATCAGGAACAGATCGACGCCCGCGTAGATCCGGCGCGCGAACTCGATGTCGAAGCCAATCCGCGTCGACACGTGGGCCGTGAACGCGCTCGCGAGGTAGCGGAACCGCTCCTCGTACGCGGGCTCACCCGCGCCGAGGATCACGATCCGCGCCCCGAGGCGGTAGAGGTCGGGCACGATGTCGGCGACCAGATCGAGGCCCTTCTGCCCGGTCATGCGCGCGATCACCCCGATCAGCGGCTCGTCGCGCCCCGGCTCGAGGCCGGTCTCGTCGGCCAGCGCCGCGCGACACGCGGCCTTGCCGGTGGCGTCGTCCGCCGAGAACGGCGCCGCGATCGCCGCATCGCGCCGCGGATCCCACGCGTCCGCGTCGATGCCGTTGAGGATGCCGATCACCGGCCGCACGTCGTTGCGCAGGAACCCGTCGAGGCCCTCGCCGAACGTGGGCGTGAGGATCTCGCGCGCGTACGTGGGGCTGACCGTGGTGATCACATCGCTCGCGGCGAGCCCGCCCTTGAGCAGGCAGAGCTGATCGTGGAACTCGAGCTGGCGCAGCGTGAACACCGTCCACGGCAGCCCGAGCTCGTCCATCACGTACTTCGGGAAGATGCCGCGGTACGCGAGGTTGTGGATGGTGGTGACGATCGTCGATGTCGAGCCCGCGAGCCGCGCGTAGATCGCCGCCGGGGCGCCCTGCCAGTCGTGGACGTGCAGCACCTCCGGCGTGCCGCCGAGCAGCAGCGGGCCGGCTGCGAGCGCCGCTGCGCCGAGCGCCGCAAACCGCACGTGGTTGTCCGGCCAGTCGGCGGCGCCGCCAGGGCCGTACATGCCGCCGGCACGGTCGAACAGCGGGGCGCAGTCGAGGAACCCGTGGTGGACGCGCCCGACCCGGACTCGCCGGATCGAGGCGGGCAGGGTGTGCACGCCGACCGACAGCGTGATCGCGGCGCCCGGCTCGAGCGTGAGCCCGTGCGCGGCGACCCGCGCGGCGACGCCCCGGTAGAGCGGGACGAGCACGGCCACGTCGAGGCCGTGGGCCGCCTGCGCCGCGGGCAGGCCGGCAAGCACGTCCGCGAGCCCACCGGACTGGGCGAACGGGGCGACCTCGCTCGCGACGTGGAGGACGCGCATGGTCCGCTCAGTGATTGTCCGTGCCCGCGTACTTCTTGAAGCGCGGACCGGCGGACTCGTAGCTGTGGCGGCTGGTGTTGGACACCGTGAACGTC
The DNA here is from genome assembly GCA_964203225.1 of Kofleriaceae bacterium. Taxonomy (GTDB): domain Bacteria; phylum Myxococcota_A; class Polyangia; order Haliangiales; family Haliangiaceae; genus JABFXX01. Next base: position 37,046 of record CAXNMK010000013.1, on the reverse strand, counting down.
CCGGGGCGGAGCTGCGCGAGCAGCTCGGGCTCGTTGTCGAGCAGGTCGGCGACGTCGTTGGCGAGGATGATCGGGCCGTTCGCCGGGACGATCGTGCCCTTCGGCATCACGACGATGCCGGTCTCGGTGACGAACGGGAACCGCTCGCGGTCGGCGACCGGATCCTCGCCGATCACGCAGCCCGGCTCGATCTTGCAGTTCTTGTCGAGGAGCACCCGGCGCAGGCGCGCGTCGCGGCCGATGTCGCAGCCCGACAGGATCACCGAGTCCGCCACCTCGGCGCCGGCGTGCACGAAGCAGTCGTAGGCGAGCACGGTCTCGCGCACCGACGCCGACGCGACGATCGAGCCCTCGCAGATCAGGCTGTCGTCGACCTCGGCCGGACCGTACGCCTCGCCGGCGCGGACGAACCGGGCCGGCGGGTAGTCGCGCTGGGCGCTGCGGATCCGCCAGCGCCGGTTGTAGAGATCGAGCGCGGGCACCCGCGCGCGCAGCTCCATGTTCGACTCGAAGTAACTCTCGATGGTCCCGACATCGCGCCAGTACGGCTCGGCACCTTCGGGCTCGCCGGGGACCTTGTTGCTCGCGAAGTCGTAGACGTGGACGCGCGCGCCCTCCGCGACCAGGCGCGGGATGATGTCGCGTCCGAAATCGTGGCGCGACGAGGGGTGGCCGCCGTCGTCGACGAGGACGCGCTCGAGCACCTCGCGCTTGAAGATGTAGTTGCCCATCGACACCAGCGACCAGCCGGGGCGGCCGGGCATCTCGGGCGGGTGCTTTGGCTTCTCCACGAAGTTGACGATCCGGCCGCGCTCGTCGACGTCGATGATGCCGAAGCCACTGGCTTCCTTGGTCGGGACCGGGAACGCGGCGACGGTGAGGTCCGCGTCGAGATCGCGGTGGGCCACCTCCATCTGCTCGACGTCGAACTTGTAGACGTGGTCACCGCCAAACACGGCGACGTGCGCCGCGCGGGCGTCTCGCACCAGGTTGAGGTTCTGGTACACGGCGTCCGCGGTGCCGCGGTACCAGAACTCGCCAAGGCGCATCTGCGCCGGTACGACCTCGATGTACTCGCCGAACCCGCTGAGCCGCCAGTTACGGGACAGGTGCTTGATCAGGCTCGACGACATGTACTGCGTGAGCACGTAGATGCGCCGGTACCCCGAGTTCACGAAGTTCGACAGGACGAAGTCGATGATCCGGTAGCGGCCGGCGAACGGGACGCCGGGCTTGGAGCGGTGGATCGTGAGCGGGCCGAGGCGTGACCCCTTGCCGCCCGCCATGATCATCACGAGCGTGTCCTTCACGCTTCGGATGGTAGCAAGCGAGGCCCGTTGGTCGCGAGTTCTTCGCCGTGGGAGCGCACCGCGCACGGGCGCGCACCTGCGCGCCCGGTCAGGTGCGCGCTACGGCTTCGCGCAGGCGCGGCCGTAGATGGTGCTGGTCGACGTACTCGCCACGGCCTTGCAGGTGTAGGTGGCCGGGCAGCCGGTGGTGGCGGCGCACGCCGCCGTGCACTTCCTGGCGCCCCCGCCCTGGGCCACGCACAGGTTGCCGGGGCCGCCGCAGTCGCCGTTGGTGCTGCACGAGGCGCCGAACTTCGAGGTGTTCGCGAACGGGACCAGCTTCGGGTTGTCGTCGATGCCGTGCATCCCGTACATCGTGGTGAATCCCCACGATCCGGAGTCGAGGCGGGTCAGCAGCGTCGACACCGGCTGCGGCCGGAGGCGCGCCATGGTGTCGCGGGCGATCAGCGCGCCGATGAAGCTCTGGAGGGCCTCGGGCGAGGACGCGTTCGAGAACGAGGTGGTCGTGATGACGTCCACGTTCTTGCCCTGCTTGTTCGGGTTCTCCTTGAACGCCGTGCCCATCTGGTAGGTGTCGCAGCCCTCGGCGAGGACGATCTGGTAGCGGTCGCTCGGCATCTGGGCGACGCGGATGTCGGCGTCGTCGAGGTCACCCTCGCTGGTCTTCTTCCAGTTGGCGAGCGCGAACCCGTAGAACGGGCCCGAGTGGCCGGAGTACGCGATCACGTCGCGCCGGGCGAGGGAGTCCTTCGCGAGGTTCTCGAGCACGATGCCGCCCGCGTCGGTGTCCGGGTCCGTGGACGTGCCCGGCTTGCCGAAGAACATGCGGACCTCGACGGTGATGGTCCGGTTGTCGGCCTTCACGGTGCGGGTGAACGGCGCCGAGGTCGGCGTCAGCTTGTCCCAGCTCGTGACCGGCGCGCGGAAGCCCTGGTCCTTGAGCCACGTGAAGAACGCCTGCGAGTGCTTGAGGTGATACGCGGAGTGGTAGTCCCAGCCGAAGTACACGTCCATGTCGAGCTTGTTGTCCGCGACGAGGCTCTCGATGTCGAAGAACCCGTCGGTCGAGGGCCGCTCGCGCGAGATCGCGAACGTGACCTTCTCCTTCTTGTCGGGGGCGACGGTCGCGGGGTTCCAGCTCGACCACGGCGCCTCACGGTACCACTCGCCGTTGGTCTCGAGTTGCGCCATCTCGGCGTTGGAGGGGCGGCCGATCTCGAGGTCGAACACCTGCTTGCCGCCGGCGATCCGGACCGGCAGCTTGGACATCAAGTTCTTGCCGCCCGCGGCGATCTGCCGGAACGTGAAGTCGAACGTGACCTTGTCGGCGCGCTCGCGGATCGCGAGGTCCTCGTACGCGCCGGCCTTCGCCATGCCGCCGAAGCCGCCGAAGCTCGCATTGGCGTCGTCGTGCTCCTTGTCCACCAGGTACTGCGTGATGAACCAGGCGACCGCGATCTGCTTGAGGCCGACCAGGCGGGTGGCCTCCTTGAGGCGGTCGGCCGAGGACCGGCTGGCCCAGGTGGCGTCGAGCACGACCGTGCTGCTGCCCTGGAGCAGGTACTCGACCGCCGAGGTGCTGAAGAAGTCGTCGGCCTTGCCGTCCTCGACGAACACGCTGTCCTCGGGGTCGTCCCCGGCGAGCTCGTCGGTGCAGCCCGTGAGGAGGCTGGCGGTCACGGCGGTCGCGGCGAGGAAGGCGGTCATGCGCATGTCCCGTGTCCAAGCAACCCACGTGCCCGGCCCCCCGCGCCCGGGATCGAGCGATGAGGTACGTGGTATCGCGGGGTTGGCGCAGCGCTGGCGACTCGGCTAGCCGGCCGACGGAGGCGGCGTGGCCTGGCCGGGAGACTCCAGCGCGGGAGCCTGGAACACGCTCGCCCGGTAGTAGCGCAGCTCCGCGATCGACTCGCGGACGTCGTCGAGCGCGCGGTGGCTGTCGGTCTTGGCCGGCTGCTTGGCCGTGATCTGGGGGAACCAGCGCCGGGCCAGCTCCTTGACCGTCGACACGTCGACCATCCGGTAGTGCAGGCGGGCGTCGAGGACCGGCATGTAGCGGCGGATGAACCGGCGGTCCTGGTGGATCGAGTTCCCGGCGAGGACGGGCCGGTCCTTGGGGCCGCAGTGCGCGTTGATGAACGCCAGGGTCTGGGCCTCGGCATCACCGTCGCTCACCGTCGACGCCTTGACCCGGTCGACCAGGCCCGAGGCACCGTGGTGCGTGCGGTTCCAGTCGTCCATGGCGGCGAGGACCTCGTCGCTCTGGTGGATGACCAGCTCGGGGCCAGTCGCGATCTCGGTGAGCTGCCCGTCGGTGATGATGGTCGCGATCTCGAGGATCCGCTCGCGGGCGGGATCGAGGCCGCTCATCTCCATGTCGAGCCACACCAGCAGGTCAACAGCCATGCGGCGCACCTTAGGGCCTGCGCAGGGACATCTCAATCGCCCTCGTGGTCGTTCCATGCCCATGCCCAGGCCAGGCCCGGCCGCTGCGGTGCCCTCGGTCGCGTCCCGACCGGCTACCTGGCGTGCCAGTGGCTGCTGGGGTGGCGCCAGGGGGGCGCCCTCCGGGGCCGCGCATGGACATCTCGATCGCCCTCGCGGTCGATCCATCCCCGGGGGCGTCGTTGCTCCGCGGGGCGGCTCGCCCGCGATCATCGATCGATTTGTCTATTCGCGGGCCCTGACCGCATGAACTCGCACGGGAGCACCGCACCGCAACTGCGGCCTCCCGGTCGCGCTGGGTCCGGGCGTGACCGGATGGAGGCTCCTCGCGCTGTGGATGCTGGCCCTCGTGGTGGCCTGCACGGGCGCGCCCGAGCAGGAGCTGCCGTCGGAGGACGCCTGCACCGACGGCAAGAGCGCCGGCGCCGGAGGCCCGGTCGCGCCGCGGGCCGCGCCCGACCTGAGGGTCAACGACCTCGCCGTGCTCGGAGAGCTCGAGCGCGCCGGGTTCGACCTCGGCGCCCGCCTCGGCGGCGTCAGCGCGTCCAACGCCCAGCTCGCGCAGGGCGCCCCGGTCTACCGCCAGGTCGCGACGCTGATCACGGCGGACCTCGCAACAACGCGCGCCGCCGACAGGTATCCGAGCCGTCGAAGACGCGCACCCGGAACGAGCAGTTCATCCCGCTGGATCTCGCGCACATCAAGCCGCGCGCACGATCCGCGCGTCGGCCTCGGGTGGGAGGCCCCAGCCCGGCTGGTAGCCGTACGCCTCGCGGGCCGAGCGCGTGGTCGCGCTGCCATCGACGATCGCGATCGCGTCGAGCGGGACCAGCGCGGGGTGCGCGTGGCCGGTGGCGTGCGCGAGGTGGAGCAGCTCCTTGCGGAACGTCGCGAGGTAGTTCGCGAGCCTCGCGCTCTTGAGCGTGGGGTCGAGGCCGCGCATCAGCCAGGCGTTCTGGGTGGCGACGCCGGTCGGGCAGTGGCCGGTGTGGCAGCGCTGCGCCTGGATGCAGCCGATCGCCATCATCGCCTCGCGGGCGACGTTGATCAGGTCGCAGCCGAGGGCGAGGGCGAGCAGGCCGTTCTCGGGGAACCCGAGCTTGCCCGAGCCGATCCACAGCATGCGGTCGTGGACGCCCGCGGCGGCGAGCGTGCGGTAGACCTCGGTGAAGCCGAGCTTGAAGGGCAGGGCGACGTGGTCGGTGAACGTCAGCGGGGCCGCGCCGGTGCCGCCCTCGCCACCATCGATGGTGATGAAGTCCGGGGCGCGCCCGGTCTTCGCGATCTGGTCGCCGAGCTCGCGCCAGAACGCGAGGTCCCCGACGGCGGACTTGATGCCCACCGGCAGGCCGGTGTCGTCGGCGAGCCGCTCGATGAAGTCGAGCATGCTCGACACGTCGGTGAACGCGGTGTGCCCGGCCGGGCTGATGCAGTCGCGCCCGAGCGGGATGCCGCGGATCCGGGCGATCTCGGGCGTGATCTTCGCGGCGGGGAGCACACCGCCGAGGCCGGGCTTGGCGCCCTGCGACAGCTTGATCTCGATCGCGCGGACCGTGGCGGATGCGATGCTGTCGCGCATCCGCTCGATCGAGAACGCCCCCTTGTCGTCGCGGCATCCGAAGTAGCCGGTCCCGATCTGCCACACCAGCTCGCCGCCGTTGCGGTGGTGAACGGAGATGCCGCCCTCGCCGGTGTTCTGCAGCGCGCCCGCGAGCGCGACGCCGCGGTTGATCGCCTCGACCGCCGCCGGCGACAGCGAGCCGAAGCTCATCGCGGAGGTGTTGATGATCGAGCCAGGGCGGAACGCGTGCTTGCGCCCGCGGTGCTCACCCAGGATCCGCGCGCAGGCGAGCGGGTAGCGGTCGTCGTGGCCGGGCTCGCCGGCGTGCGGCGTGTGGATCGGGAAGGCGCTGTGGCGGACGAGGATGTGGCCCGGCTTCTCGATGTCGTTGTCGGTGCCGAAGGCGAAGTAGTTGTTCTCGCGCTTGGCGGACGCGTACACCCAGCGGCGCTGGTCGCGGGAGAACGGCCGCTCCTCGTCGTTGGCGGTCACGATGTACTGGCGCAGCTCCGGGCCGATCGCCTCGAGCCAGTAGCGGACGTGGCCGACCACGGGGAAGTTCCGCAGGATCGCGTGCTTCTTCTGGGTGAGGTCGTGGATCGCCACGACGAGCACGAGCACACCGAGTCCGATGCCGATCCATCCCCACACAGACATGGGGGGGATGGTAACCGGAAGCTACTCGCCGTCCCAGTATCGGATGGCGCCGGTGTCCATGTGGACGAACCCGCTCTCGAGGTACAGGCCGACCCCACCGAGCCGCTGGTCCTTGGCCCAGGCGTGCAGCACCGGGGTGGGTGTGCGCGGGAGGTAGAAGTCGATCGCGTTGCCCTTGGTGTGCGAGCTGTCGCGCGCGACCTGGTGCCCCTTCTTGCGGAGCATCAGGTTGTACTTGGGGTGGCGGAACGCGGACACGACGATCGCGGTGTCGCTGTCGAAGTGGGTGGCGGCGGACGCGACGATGCCGAGGAGCCTGGGCTCCATCGCCGTGGGCCGGTTGGTGTAGTGGTCGCGCAGGAACCGGTCGACGGTCGAGGGCGCGGGCGGCGCCTTGGGATCGAAGGCGAGCCACTCGTGGGTCCACGAGTTGTAGAGGTTGAGGAGGCGGCCCGGGCGGCGGCCGGTGCGCGGTGCCGGGCCGGTCGCGGGCGCCTTGCGGGCGCGCTCGCGGTCCTTCTTGGCGAGCGTCGAGGGCTCGAGCGCCGCAGGGCGCGCGGCGGCGCTCGGGTCGGTCGCCTCGGCGTGCGCCGCCGGCAGCCGCAGCCCCGCGAGAACGGGTAGCACGATCAGCGCGCCCCGCCCGCGCACCGTGCGCGGCGCGCGTGTCATGCCGGGCGGCCTCGCAGCTGGACGAGCGCCTGCGCCGGCAGGACCTCGTTGAGCGAACCCGACCGGAACCCTGCGAGGTCGAGGGCGACGTAGGCGAACCCGAGCTCCTTGCCGAGCGCGTGGACCCGTTCGCGCAGGCCGGGCTCGAGCATGCGGGGCAGCTCGGCGACGTCGACCTCGAGCCGCGCGATCGTGTCGTGGAACCGCACGCGCAGCTGGCGGAACCCGAGCGCGCGCAGGCCGTCCTCGAACGCGTCGACGCGGCGGAGGCGATCCGGCGTGATCTGGGTGCCGTACGGGAACCGCGACGACAGGCACGCGAGCTGGGGCTTGTCCCAGGTGCGGAGCCCGAGCTCGCGCGACAGCGCCCGGATCTCCGCCTTCGACAGCCCTGCTTCGACGAGCGGCATCCGCGCGCCCTTGCCCTGCGCCGCGGCGATGCCGGGCCGGACGTCGCCGAGATCGTCGAGGTTGGTGCCGAGCGCGACCGGCGCCCCGCCGAGGCTCGCCGCGATCGGGCCGGCGACCGCCATCAGCTCGGTCTTGCACAGCGCGCAGCGGTGCGTGGGGTTGTCCGCGAACCCGGGGACCTCGAGCTCGTGCGAGGCGACCACGTGGTGGCGCTCGCCGAGGCCGAGCTCGCGCGCGAGGGCGGTGGCGTCGTCGATCTCCGAGCGCGCCATCGTCACCGACACCGCGGTCACCGCGTGGCAACGCTCGCCCAGGGCGTCGACGGCGACCCTGAGCAGGAACGCCGAGTCCACGCCTCCCGAGAACGCGACCACGACCTGGTCGTAGCTGCGGAGGAGCGTCTCCAGGGTGGCGAGCTTCGACAGCACGGACATCTGGGACACCTCGGACACCTGTGCCATCCGGGACAAGCTAGCGCACTCGCTTGCGGAGGTCGATCGCCCAGGCGGGGTGCCCGGCGGGGGCGGCAGGGTCCGCGGGGAGCGCCTCGACCGCGAGCACCTCCTGGCCCCACTCGGTGGCGCTGCGCGGGATCGTGCGGACGGCGGGCTCGTGATCGACGATCACCCGGAGCGTGGCGCCGATCGGCAGCGCCTCGAGGGCGAGCTTGGCGCGCACGAACGTGAACGGGCACACCTCGCCGCGCACGTCGCACACGTGCGGCGGGGCCGCGTCCCCGGGCTCACCAGGTGATGACGCGGGCGGCGGCGAAGCAGAGCTGGACGAGTTGGTCATGATCGAGGGGGCCGATGGGGAGCGGCGGCGCCCCGTGCGCATCCAGCTCCATCCGGTGGAGATACACCACCCAGTCCCCGGCGGCCACCACGCCCGGCGGCGGCGCGTGATCGCGAACGATGTGCAAGGTCGGCGTCACGTCCACACCTCCACGACGTCGGCGCGGGTCAGCGCCCCCGCGAGGTCCGTGCCCACGACGTGGCCGAACGCCTGCAGAGTGGCGGCCGCGCGATCGGCCAGCGGCGTCAGGAGGGGCGGCTCGACCACGACCTCGACGCGCGCGCCGCGCAGCGTGAGACCGAGCGCCGCGCGCAGGGCCTCGGCCTGGCGGTGCGGGTCGCGGGTACGGGCGATCACGAGGATGGTCATCGGGCCTTCAGGTCAGCGCGATCACGCGGTCACTCGTGCCGAGGACGGCGGCGTGGTCGTCCTGGCTGCCGAGGTCGACCCCGGCGGGCAGGTCGACCCCGACTGCGGAGTTGGAGCACACCATGATCTCGCAGTCGTCGTCGAGCAGGCGCTCGGCGATCGCCGGCTCGGCGGCCAGCGCGACCACGCCCGCATCCATCACGAACAGCGCGACCTCGTGGCGCTGCCGGCGCGCGGCGTGAGCCAGCGCCGCCGCATGGGCGAGACCGCCGGGCGTGGCCAGCACCAGCCCGAGCTTCACGGCGTCCTCCGGGGCGACCACCGCGCGATCTCGACGTGGGTCCCGGCCGCCGCGTCCCACGCGAACTGCGCGGTCTCGGTGATCGCGCCGTCGACCACGCCGATCACGAGCTGCTGCACCGGGTAGGCCGGGCCCGCCGCGTCACCGTCGGCGAGCGCGCGGTCGAGCGCGGACAGGTACGCGCGGCCATGGGTGTGCGAGTGGTAGACGATGCGCGCGGGCCGGGCGGTGTCGAGCGAGCGCGCAAACGCGATCAGCTCGCGCCCGGCGATCACGAACCCGGTGTCCGCGCCGCGGGTGGGCGCGAGCGGGTGGGCGCCGTCGGCCTGGGCGTTGCGGCAGCGGACGACCTCGTCGACGTGCGGCGCGCCCGCGGGCCCGATCAGGTAGCCACAGCACTCGGCGGGTGCGTCCGCGAGAGCGTGGGACTCGACGGCAGCGCGGACGCCGGCCGGGATCGCGATCGGCGGGGGCGCGTTCACCGGTTCGCGAGGTCGGCCATCCAGCGGATGGCGGCGAGCCCGCCGCGCCAGCAGGCGAGGGCGGTGTGGTCCCCCTCGGCGCTCGGCCACCACGCGGGGCGCGGGGCGAGCGCGACGTCGCGCGGGGCAGGGGCGTCGGCGGGCAGGGTGCTCGGATCGGCGACCACGCGGGTGTCGGGGCCATGCGCCGCGACGGTGGCCAGCTGCGGCGGCGTCGCCCCCGGGAGGACGAGCGTCCCGGTGCCACCGGCGGCCAGGTAGGTCGCGCAGATCAGCGCGGCCTCGGGCTCGCCCGCGCGCAGGTCGAGGCGGGCGGTCGCCACCAGCAGCGCGGTCTGGCCGTGGCCGCCCACGTCGGGCAGCAGGATGTGTCGTGCGTACCGGCGGACCTGGTCGTCACGCATGGTCGTCACGCACCTCATCACGGCCGCCGGCGATCGCCGGGACGATCGCGATCTCGTCGCGGGGGCCGACCGGCGCGTCGAGGCCACCAAGCGCGCCGACGTCGTCCGCGCCGACGAACACCCGGATGAAGGGCTTGATCCGCTCGCCATCGAACAGGCGGCGCGCGATGCCGGGGTGGCGCAGCTCGAGGGCCGCGAGGGCGGCGCGCACGGTGGTGGCCTCGACCTCGATGTCGGCGGCGCCGCCCGTCAGCGCGCGCAGCGCGCTCGGGATCCGGATGGTCGGCATGTCAGGCCCCCTCCGCGATCCGCACCGGCGCGGGCCCGCGCGAGGCGAACGGGGAGATCGGGGCCATCGCACACGCCGGGCAGCCCGGGCGCGGCGCGAACCTGACGACGCGGGGCGCGGCGACCGTGCGCAGGTCGTCGAACGCGAGCAGCGCGCCGGCGTAGGTGCGGTCGCCGTGGATCAAGCCGAGCGCGAGGGCCGCGGCGACGCCACCGATCGCCCCGACCACCGGTCCGAGCACGCCGGCATCGGCGCATGACGGCGCCTCGGCGGGCTCCTCGAACAGGCAGCGGTAGCAGGCCACACCTGGGGCGCCGGCCATCACGTTGCCACCGTAGCGCAGCGCCGCCGCGATCACGTACGGGCGGCCGTTCGCGACCGCCCAGTCCGCGACGCCGAACTTGGTGACCGGGGCATCACTGGCGTCGACGATCAGATCGGCGTCCCCGCCGAGGTCGTCGGCGCGCGCCGGCTGCCACGCCGCCACCAGCCCGCGCGCGGTGCCGCCGCCGGCGACCACCGCGGCCGCGAGCCGGAGCGCCTTGGGCTGGCCGAGATCGGCCGCGGTGAACTGGGTCTGCCGGTGCAAGTTGGACAGCTCGACCACGTCGGGATCGACGATCGTGATCTCGAGGCGGGGCGCGATCTCGAGGCGGGCGACGTCGGCGCGGCCGAGGGCGAGGGCAATCGGGCCCCCGAGGCCGCCGGCGCCGACGATCGTCACCCGCAGCGCCCGCGGCGTCACCCCGGCTCCTTGCCGCACACCCGGCAGTGGCCGTCATCGCCGATCACGCCGGTGCAGGCGCCATCGCTGCACAGCTCGCGCTCGGTCCACGCGGGGGCGTCGGCCGGCCCGAGGTCATCGTCATCCCCGTCGTCGCCCTCGCCGTCGTCGCCGTCGTCATTCCCGGGCGCGACGCGACCGCACACGCTGCAGGTCCCGCCGTCGCCGATCACGCCCACGCAGCCACCATCCGGACACAGTTCGCGCTGGTCCCACTCGATCACGGCCATCACACACCTCCGAGGACAGCGTACAGATCCGCGGCGAGAAAGAACGTCAGGTCGATGTCGCCGACCCGGAGCAGGGCCTTCGTGGTCAGCGTGCGCTCCCTGCGCGGCTCGAGGGCGGCGTCATCGAGCCAGCTCCCGTTCCTGGACGCGGCGTCCGCGACCACCCAGCCGCCGCCCACCTGCTTGACGTAGGCGTGGAGCCGGGACACCGAGGGATCGGCGATCACCAGGTCGTTGTTGGGGGTCCGGCCCAGGGTGATCCGGTCCGGGAACGAGGCGCCGGCCTTCTTGGCCAGCGGGTAGATCGCCAGGTCGCCGGCGTCGCCCGTCGGGTGGGTTCCCGCGCGTGGATCGTGGGGCCGGGTCTCGTCGATCCCGCCCGCGCCGACGGGCGGCGCCGACCCGACGGTCTGGCCCGACAGGCTGCGCGCCCCGTCGCCGAGGTCATCGGCCGTCCGGAACTCGACGAGGGCCGCCGGGGCCGCCGCGGCGAGGAACTCCTCGCGGCCGAGCTGCACGAGGTGGCGGTAGTGCGCGGTGGCGTCCACTGCGGGTGCTTATCCCGCACGTCGTGGCATCCCGGCAAGCACTTCCCGACGACGATCTGGGTTTGACACGCATCGTGCAGGCGGGGTAAATGAGCCGGAAATGTACGATACGTCGGATATCCGCAAGGGCCTCAAGGTTCTGATGGACGGGAACCCCTACAACATCATCGAGTTCCAGTTCGTGAAGCCGGGAAAGGGCGCCGCGTTCACTCGTACGAAGTTCAAGAACCTGCTGACCGGCGCGGTGGTCGAGCGGAACATCCGCTCGGGCGAGAAGCTCGAGCCGGCGAACGTCGAGACCCGTGACATGCAGTTCCTCTACAAGGAGGGCGGCGACCTGGTCTTCATGGACCAGACCAACTACGAGCAGGTCTCGATCAGCGCGGATCTGATCGGCGACGCGGCCGTCCTCATGAAGGACAACCTGCCGTGCACGGTGGTGTTCTTCAACGAGCGCCCCGTCGACGTCACGCTGCCGACGTTCATCTTCCTCGAGGTCACGGCGTCGGAGCCCGGCGTCCGCGGTGACACCAGCGGCAACGTCCAGAAGCCCGCCACGGTCGAGACCGGCGCCGAGGTCATGGTCCCGCTGTTCATCCGCGTCGGCGACATGATCAAGATCGACACGCGCACGCTCGAGTACTGCGAGCGCGTCGCCAAGTGACACCCCGCGGCCGCGTCCTCGCGGTCGCTGACGGCTTCGCGATCGTCCGCGGTGAGCGGGGCGATGTTCGCGTGCGCGCGCTCCCCGCCTGGCGCGCCGGCGATCTCGTGGACGGGGAGGTCGTACGGGCCCACCCCGGCGGTGACTACCCCGGCCCCGGCAGCGAGGTCGCGCGGCTGTCGCGCAGCCGGCTGACCACGCTCGCGCAGCGCGCTCAGGCGCTGGCCGCGGTCCGCGCGTTCTTCGCCGCGCGCGCGTTCCTCGAGGTCGAGACCCCGCTGCTGGTGCCGAGCCCCGGCCTCGAGATCCACCTCGACGCCGTGCCCGCTGGCGGCGGCTACCTGATCACGTCGCCCGAGTACCAGATGAAGCGGCTGCTCGCGGCCGGCTGCGAGCGGATCTACGAGGTCTGCAAGTGCTTCCGCGCCGGCGAACAGGGCCCGCACCACGCGGGCGAGTTCACGATGATCGAGTGGTACCGCGCGTACGCCGACCTCGAGGCGATCATCCGCGACACCGAGGAGCTGGTCGCCGAGGTCGTGCGCGCCGTGTCCGGCGGCACCCTCGCTCGCGTCGGCGGCCGCAGCATCGACGTCACGCCGCCGTGGCCCCGGCTGACGGTGCGCGAGGCGATGCGCCGGTTCGCCGGCGTCGACGTGCGGGGCGACGAGCCCGCTCCCGTGCTGGTCGCCGCCGTCCGCGCCGCGGGCATCGACGTCGCCGACGGCACCGCCTGGGACGACGCGTTCTTCGCGGCCTTCCTCGCGCGCGTCGATCCCGCGATCGCGGCGCTCGACCACCCGCTGATCCTCGAGGACTGGCCAGCGCCGCTGGCCGCGCTCGCGCAGCGCCGCCCGGACGATCCCGCCGTCGCGCTGCGGTTCGAGGCCTACGTCGGCGGGCTCGAGCTCGCGAACGCGTTCGGCGAGCTGACGGATCCGGTCGAGCAGCGGGCGCGGTTCGAGGAGGAGCTCGCGATCCGCGCGGCGCGTGGGCGGGCGGTCTACCCGATCGACGAGCGGCTGCTCGCGGCGCTCGCCGAGGGCCTGCCGCCGTCCGCGGGCATCGCGCTCGGGTTCGATCGCCTCGTGATGCTCGCGACCGGGGCGACGACGATCGCCCAGGTCCTGACGTTCACCGCCGACGAGCTGTAGGCGCTGGCCGGCGCTCGGCGTCGAGCCCGTGGCGCCGCAGCATCGCGCGCACCGTGCCCGCCGGATCGGCGGCCTGACCGCGCCCGACCTCGCCGAGCTGATGAAGACCCAGACGGACCGCAAGATCGCCGACGAGCTGCAGCGCACCTACGATGCCCAGCGCGAGGCCCAGATCCGCCGCCAGATGCTCGAGCGCGAGACCGCCGCGGCCAACATGCAGGCGGAGGTCGTGCGCAGCGAGCAGCAGGTGCGGATCCACGAGACCATGGCCGCGGCCCAGCTGGCGCTGTCGCGCGGCCAGGCCGAGGCGTCGCGGGTGCGCGCGGCGGCGGACGCCGAGGTCACCCGCGTGACGGCATCGGCGGCGGCGGACGCGGCGCGGCTGACCGCCGAGGCCGAGGCGACGGCGATCCAGCTGCGGGGCGACGCGGCCGCCGGCGCCGAGCGCGCGCGCGAGGTGCGGCGGCCGCCGCCAGCTACCGAGCTCGGCATCGACGCGCTCGGGGATGCCAGCTTCACCGCGATCCAGATCGCGACCATCCTCGGGCAGGCGCAGCTCAAGCTCGTGCCCGATGTCGTGCTCGGGGACGGCAAGGCCGGGCTCGCCGATGTGCTGCTGGCGCGGATGGCGGCGCGCACCCCGCTGGCGCGCGACCTCCCGTCGGCCGCCCTCCCGCCGGCCGACGTCGAGCGCTGAACTGCGCTAGCATCGTGGGATGTCGCCGACGAGGTCCGGGGCCGTGGTCGCGCTGTCGAGCATCGCCCTCACCGCGACGCCTGCGCTCGCGCAGCCGGGGCTGTCGCCGCCGGGCTACGGCCCGCCGCAGGGCTACGGCCCGCCGCAGGGCTACGGCTCACCGCCGCAGCTCACCTACGAGGAGTCCGCGCTGCTGCAGCAGGGCGAGATCGGCGATGGCGCGCACATCCTCAGCGGGATCGCGGCCTGGACCCTGGGGTTCGGCACCGGCCAGGCCATCCAGGGCCGGTGGAGCACGGACGGGTGGAAGTTCACCCTCGGCGAGGGCGCCTCGCTCGCGGCGCTGATCGTGGGCGCCGCCACGCAGTTCGACGGCTGCGGCAGCAACGACGCCTCCTGTGGCGACGAAGGCGGAGCCCTGCTGTTCTTCGGCGGCCTGACCGGCCTCGCCGTGTTCCGTGTGTGGGGAGTGATCGATGCGTTCGCGGCGCCGCCCGGGCACAACCGGCGGGTCCGCGCGATCCGTGCGCGCATGGGCTACCCCGCGCCCCAGGGCGAGTGGGGGCTGTACCTGAATGGCGTGCGCGGGCAGGGCGACGGCGGCGTGGCCGGCCTGTCGCTGACGTTCTGAGCCGGGGCTAGCTCGAGGCCTCGACGCCGCGCTCCCGCCGCGATGTGCGCTTGGGCGGCACGGGCGGCGCGGGTGTGCGCCGGGCGCGCGTGAGCAGCGGCTTGACGAACTGGCCGGTGTAGCTGGCCGCCACCTCGGCGACCTGCTCCGGCGTGCCCGTGGCGATCACCTCGCCACCGGCCGCGCCGCCCTCGGGGCCGAGGTCGATGATCCAGTCCGAGGTCTTGATCACGTCGAGGTTGTGCTCGATCACGAGCACGGTGTTGCCGCCGTCGACGAGGCGGTTGAGCACCTCGAGCAGCTTCTTGACGTCGCCGAAGTGGAGGCCGGTGGTCGGCTCGTCGAGCAGATACAGCGTGCGGCCGGTCTGCACGCGGGCGAGCTCGCGCGCCAGCTTGACGCGCTGGGCCTCGCCGCCCGACAGCGTGGTCGCCGGCTGGCCCAGGGTCAGGTAGCCGAGGCCGACGTCGACGAGCGTGTTCATGATCCGCGACAGCTGCTTGTGGTGCTGGAACATCACCGCGGCCTCGTCGACCGGCGTGTCGAGGATCTGCGCGATCGTCTTGTCCTTGTAGGTCACGCGCAGCGTGGCGTCGTTGTAGCGCTTGCCCTTGCACACCTCGCACGTGACGAACACGTTCGGCAGGAAGTGCATCTCGACTTCGCGGACGCCGGCGCCCTCGCACGCCTCGCAGCGCCCGCCGCCCTGCTTGGCAGACACGTTGAACGAGAACCGCCCGGCCGCGTAGCCGTAGGTCTTGGACTGCGGGACCTGCGCGAACAGCTCGCGGATCTGGTCGAACGCCTTGGTGTACGTGGCCGCGTTCGAGCGCGGCGTGCGGCCGATCGGCTGCTGGTCGATGACGATGCACTTGTCGACCTTGCCGAGGCCGGTCAGCGACTCGTACGGCCCGACGCGGTCGAGCGAGCGGTGCAGCATCCGGTTGAGCGCCGGGTGGAGCGTGGCGTTGATCAGCGATGACTTGCCGGCGCCGGACACGCCGGTGACCGCGACCATGCAGCCGAGCGGGATCTCGACGGACACGTTCTTGAGGTTGTGCTCGCGCGCGCCGGTCAGCTTGACCCAGCTCGTCGCGGTCCGGCGCTCGGCCGGGACCGCGATCTCCTCGGTGCCGGCGAGGAACCGCCCGGTGATCGACGCGGCGACCTGCTTGATATCCTCGGGCGTGCCCTCGGCGACGACCCGGCCCCCATGGCGCCCGGCGCCCGGGCCGAAGTCGACGACCCAGTCCGCGGCCTCGATCGTGGCCTCGTCATGCTCGACGACGAGCACGGTGTTGCCGAGGTCGCGCAGGCGGTGGAGCGTCTTGATCAGGCGCTCGTTGTCCCGCTGGTGGAGGCCGATCGACGGCTCGTCGAGGACATACAGCACGCCCGACAGCTCGCTGCCGAGCTGGGACGCGAGCCGGATCCGCTGCGCCTCGCCGCCGGACAGCGTGGCGGCCGAGCGGTGGAGCGTCAGGTAGTCGAGGCCGACGTCGAGGAGGAACGCCAGCCGCGCCTTGACCTCCTTGATCACCTCGCCGGCGATCGTCAGCCGCGAGCCGGTCAGCTTCATCGTGGTCACCCACTCGTACGCCTGGCGCACGGTCATGCCGGTGACGTCGACGATCGGCTTGTCGTTGACGAACACGGCGCGCGACTCGGGCCGGAGCCGGAACCCGGTGCACACCGCGCACGGGATCGAGGCGAAGTACTGCTCGTAGCTGGCGCGCGTCCGCTCGGAGCTGGACTCGCGGTGGCGGCGCTCGAGCTGCGCGAGGATGCCCTCGAACCGCATCGCCCACTCGCCGGTCGAGTGCCGGCCCTCCCACGCGACGTTGACGCGCTTGTCACCGGTGCCGTGCAGCAGGATCTCGCGCTGCTTGTCGGAGAGCTTGTTCCACGGCTTGTCGAGGTCGATCTTGAACGCCTTCGCCAGCGCCTTGACGATGTTCGTGGTCCAGCCCGAGTCCTTGGCCACGCTCTCGCCCCACACCGCGACGGCGCCGTCGCGGATCGAGCGCGTCGGGTCCGGGATCACGAGGGCCGGATCGGCGGCCTGGCGCTCACCGAGGCCGTTGCACTCGACGCACATGCCGAGCGGCGAGTTGAACGAGAAGCTCTGGGGCGACAGCTCGGGGAAGCCGATGCCGCAGGTCGGGCAGGCGTTGGCCTCGGAGTACATCCGCGGGGTCTTCTCGCCCGCGACCTCGACCATCAGCTTGCCCTTGCCCTCGCGGAGCGCGGTCTCGACCGAGTCGGTCAGGCGACCCTTCTCCTTGGGGTTGATGGTCAGGCGATCGATCACGAGCTCGATCGAGTGCTTCTTCTGCTTCTCGAGCGCCTCGACGTCCTCGAGGCGGACGATCATGCCGTCGATCCGGACGCGCACGAACCCCGCCTTGCGCAGCTCGACGAACAGCTCGCGGAACTCGCCCTTGCGGTTCTCGGACTTGGGGGCGAGCAGGGTGACCGACGTCTTGTCCGGCAGCGCCGCGAGCTCGTCGACGACTTCGCCGGCGGTGCGCGCGCCCACCGGCCCGCCGCACTGGTGGCAGCGCTGCTCACCGGCGCGGGCGTACAGCACGCGCAGGTAATCGTAGATCTCGGTGACGGTGCCGACGGTGGAGCGCGGGTTCGACGACGCGCTCTTCTGCTGGATCGCGATCGTCGGAGACAGGCCGCGGATCCGCTCGTACTTGGGCTTCTCCATCTGGCCGAGGAACTGCCGCGCGTACGCGGACAGCGACTCGACGTAGCGGCGCTGGCCCTCGGCGTAGAGCGTGTCGAACGCGAGGCTCGACTTGCCGGAGCCCGACGGGCCGGTGATCACGACCAGCTGGTGCTTGGGGAGCTCGAGGTAGTCGACGACGAGGTTGTGCTCGCGAGCCCCCTCGACGATGATCCGATCCGGCTCGGCCAGAGTCTGGTGGCGAGGCTGCTGGCGGCCGGGCCCGAGGGCCGACGCGGGACTGCGGGACATGGGTGGAGAAACCTACGGAGCGGATGTTCAGGTGTCAAGCCGGCGATCGGGCAGGTTCGCCCGTCACCTGACAGCCTTCGATCAGGTTTGAGGCCCGGCGCGTCCGGAGGTTACGCTCGCGCGGGTGACGCGCGGTGGTCCCGGGCCGGTGGCGCTGGGCCCCGCGCGGCTGATCAGGCACGGGCGGCTCTCCCGTGGACCGGATCCGCGCAGGGATCCGGAACGCCAACGGCCCCGGACCAGGTGGTCACGGGGCCGCCAGGGCAGGGCCAGCGAGCGCCCTGCGGTCGTCGGTCAGGCGCGCGCGCGCTCGACCGTCACGGCCTCGTCGTTGTGCTGCGTGCCGTGGACGCCGGCGATGATCACCTCGGCCATGTCCTCGGGGACGCGAACGTGCGCGTGCGAGTCGCGCAGGCTGACCGACCCGATGCGGGCCTTGTCGCCGCCGACCGGACCGGCGAGCAGCGCGCGCAGGTCATCGGCCGACACGCCGTGCTTCTTGCCGAGGCTGATGAACAGTCGCGCCTGCGCGCTGTCCGCGCCAGCGGTGGGTGCCGCGGCGGCCGGCGGCGGCGCGGTCTCGCGCTTGCCACGCCCGGCGGGGGCCTTGTCCGCCTTCGCGGGGGCCTTGTCGGCCTTGTCGGCCTTGTCGGCCTTGCCGGCGGTGTCGACGGTGTCGACCGCCGCGGTCTCGACGGCCTCGGCCTTCACGCCGCGCTTCTCGCCGCGACCACCACGGTCGCGACCGCGGCCACGCCCACCGCGGGCGCCCTCGGTCGGCTCGTCCGAGGCCTTGGCCGGGGCTGCCGCGGCGGGTTCGGCCTCGCCGGGTGCGCGGGTGGTCTTCTCCTCGGCCCAGGTCTCCCAGAACTCGCGGGTCTCGGTCGTGGGCTCCGACTTCTTGTCGCGCTTGCCCTTCTTGGCGACGTCGTCCGCCCTGGGGGCCGGGGCGGCCTCGACCGGCGCGGGCGCGGGCGCGACGACGGCCGCCTCGACGACCGGCGCGGGCACCGCGGCGGGCATCGCGGGCGCCGCGGTGGGCATCGCGAGCGTCTGCTGCTCGCCCACCTGCTCCGTGCGGGCCGGGCGATCGCGGCCCTCGTGGCGGTCCCGGCCACCACGCTCGTGGCGGTCCCGGCCACCACGCTCGTGGCGGTCCCGGCCACCACGCTCGTCACGGCGCGCCTCGGGGGCGGCGGTGGTCTCGGTCGGCGCGGCGGCGGCGATCGCGGGGGCCTCGATGGCACCCTCGGTCGGCGGGGTCACGACGGCGGCGGCCGGCGCATCGGTGCGCTCGCCACGGTCCGGGCGGCCACCGCGGTCACGATCGCGATCGAAGCGGCGCGGACGGTCGTCCCCGCCGCCGGCGCTCGCGCCATCGCGATCGCGCCACGGGCGGCGCTCGCGGTCACCCTCGGGGCGCGGGCCCCGGTCACCCTCGGGGCGCGGGCCCCGGTCACCCTCGGGGCGCGGGCCCCGGTCACCCTCGGGGCGCGGGCCCCGGTCACCCTCGGGACGCGGGCCCCGGTCACCCTCGGGGCGCGGGCCCCGGTCACCCTCGGGGCGCGGGCCCCGGTCGCCCTCGGGGCGCGGGCCGCGGTCACCCTCGGGACGCGGGCCCCGGTCACCCTCGGGACGCGGGGCCACGGTCACCCTCGGGACGCGGGCCACGGTCACCCTCGGGACGCGGGCCGCGGTCACCCTCGGGACGCGGGCCACGGTCGGCGTCGAACCGGGGCGGTCACCCTCGGGGCGCGGGCCGCGGTCGCCGTCGAACCGGCGCGGGCCACGATCGCCGCCCTCGCGGCGCGGGCCGCGGTCGCCGTACTCGCGGCGCGGACGCTCCTCGCGCTCACCGGCGGGGCGCTCCTCGGCGAACGCCGCGGCCGTCGGCGCCGGGGCCTCGGTGCGCTCGGTGCGCTGCACGAACCGCGGCTTGGTGCGGGTGGTGAGCAGGTCGAGGCGCTCGGCGACGAGGCGGGCGAGCGCGCGCTTGCCGGCCTGCGACGCGTTGAGCTTCTCGAAGATCTTCATCTCGAGATCGGTCGGGGTGCCCTGGATCCCGCGGATCAGGATCTGGATCGGGTCCGGCGGCGTCGGCACGCCGACCGGCGGCAGCGGCACCTTGAGCTTGCCCTCGAACACGTCGTCCTTGGGCAGCAGGCGCTCCTCCGGCTTGAGGCCGAACGACAGGCGCACGTAGCGGAAGTTGCCGAGCTCGCGCGGGCCGACGAGCGAGATCGCCGTGCCCTTCTTGCCGGCGCGGCCCGTGCGGCCGGTGCGGTGAACGTAGACCTCGGGCGACTCGGGCACCGAGAAGTTGATCACGTGCGACAGGCTCGAGATGTCGATGCCGCGCGCCGCGACGTCGGTCGCGCACAGGTAGCGGAGGGTCTTGGCCTTCATCCGGCCCATGACGCGCTCGCGGTCGGCCTGCGACAGATCGCTCGACAGCGGCTCGGCGTCGAGGCCCTGCTTCTGCAGGAACTTGGCGACCATCGTCGTCTCGTCGCGCATGTTGCAGAAGATGATGGCGCTGTCCGGCTCCTCGGCGAACAGCACCTTGAGGAGGTCGCGGCTGCGCGCGATGCCACTCACGATGTAGTAGGCGTGGTGGATGTCCGAGACCGTCATGCTGTCGCGCGACAGCGAGATCTGCTCGGGCGCGACCATGTGGCGGCGCGCGTAGCGGGACACCTCGTCCGGCATCGTCGCCGAGAACAGCAGCGTCTGCTTCTTCGATGGCAGGGTCGCGACGACGCGCTCGATGTCCTCGAGGAAGCCCATCGAGAGCATCTCGTCGCACTCGTCGAGGATGAACGTCGTGATCGCGCGGGTGTCGAGGGTGCGGCGACCGATGTGGTCGAGCACGCGGCCCGGGGTGCCGACGACCACGTGGACGCCGTTCTTGAGGTTCTCGATCTGCTTGCCGATCGGGGCGCCGCCGTAGATCGCCTCGACCACGATGCCGCGGTGCTTGGCGATGTTGGTCAGCTCGCGGGCGACCTGGAGCGCCAGCTCGCGGGTCGGGGCGAGGATCATGGCCTGCGGCGCGCGGTGCGTCGGGATGATCTTGGACAGCGTCGGCAGGCCGAACGCGGTGGTCTTGCCGGTGCCGGTGCGGGACTGGACCAGCAGGTCCTTGCCCTCGGCCACGGGCTTGTAGACGGCGGTCTGGACCGCGGTCGGCGCGAAGTAGCCCATCTCATCAAGCGCCTGCTTGATGTCGGGGTGGAGGTCCATGTCGTCGAAGCTCGGGGGCTTGGCGACGGGGGCCTCGGCGGGAGTCTCGGTCGCGGCCTCGGCGGCGACGTCAGACGGAGTCGTGAGCGCGGCGATCGCCGCGGGGTCCGCGACGCCAGGGGCGGTCGCAGCAGTTTCGGTGGTCATCTCGTGGAACCTTGTCGTAGTGAGGGGCTCCGAGGTCATCCAGTCGGAGCACTGGCCGGCACTCGAGCTCCTGGGGATTCACAGGCACCGGACGACGTCGTCCGTGGCTGCCCCATGGGTCTGTGCCGGTGCAGAGCTGGCGATCGCCAGGGATGTGGTCCCCGCGGGTGCCGGCTCTGTGATCGGGATTCATGAACGCGTATCCAGGCCGTTGATTTGGGCCGGACCTTAGTCGGGGGCCGGAGGGCGGTCAAGCGTTGATGTCCAGGGGAAGGCCGCACCGCGTTCGCCCGCCCGCGAGCTCAGCGGGGCGTGGGTCCGCGCTCAGCGAGGCAGCGCGAGGCGGACGACCCCATCGCCGTCCGAGCCGCCGCGGCCCAGGAGCTGGGCGGGGATCGGGCAGCTGGTCGGGGCGTTCTTGACCTGGCCACACAGGGTCAGGCTGGTGCTGATCCGGAACACCTTGAGCTCGGCGGCCTCGACCTGCTCGCCATCGGGGTCGGTGACCACGCCGCGCACGAACGCCGCGTCGGGCAGCCGCACCGTGTCCTCGAGTTCGATCTCGTCGCGGTCGTCGCGCGGGATCTCGACCTCGGGGAGCACGAACGCCGGGGCGCGCGTGGTGGCGGACGGCTCGAACACCAGGTCGTAGTGGCCCCACACGTCGCCGACGGTGCGGTCGACGAACAGCACGAACTCGCCGGTCGCCGGGGTCAGCGCGGTGGCAGCCGGGATCGCGGCGAGGAATGCCTGCGGCAGGTCCTCCAGGCTCCACGCGAACCGCAGCGACGGTCGGGCGGTCACGGCCACCCCCTCGAGCGGGTGCCCCTCGGCGTCGGTGACCAGGCCGCGGATCGGGACCCGGGCGGGCAGCAGCTTCGGCGCGTAGCTGGTGTCGACCTCGAGGGGCGTCGTGAGCTTTCACTCGTCGCGCTGGCGGCACGACCTCGAGCCGGTAGCTGTCCGCGAACGCCGCGCCCGCCAGCAGTGGCAGCTCGACCACGCCGGCGTCGTCGGTCGTGGCCTCGACGACCACGGTCGCGCGGGTGGCGGAGCTGGCCGGCGTCACGGTCGCGGTCGCGCGCACGGTCGCGCCGCCGACGCCGGTGATCTCGCCGCCGGTGGTCTGCGCGACGATCGCGAGCTTCGCCGTGGTCGCGGTGCCGAGGTCGGCCGGCTGCTGCAGCACGCGGGTGGAGGTGGTGGCGGCCGGGACGTTCCCGAGCCGCAGCGTCGGCGCGACGACGTCGCCGTAGGGGCGCGCGACGATCTCGACGGGGCCGACCAGCCCGGCGGACAGGGTCAGGCGGAACATGCCGTCGGCGCCTGTGTAGGCGACGGTCGACACCTCGGTCGGCGGCGCGGCCTCGTCCCAGTGCCCGAGGGCGACCACCCGGTGGTGCGAGAGCCCGACCGCGCTGGCGGTCTGGATCACGCCGGTGATCTGCGGCAGATCGAGACCGCCGAGCGTGAGGGTCCGGCTGCTGTCGCCATCGATCCACATCTCCATCCGCAGTGGCGGCACGAGCTGGGCGGCGGTGGTCGCCAGGTCGTCGGGCTCGAGGCCGCGGCCCCCGGGGACCACCGTGACGTTGTACGGGGCGTCGCCCGCGCGGCTGCGCGGCAAGGCGAGCGAGAACGAGGGGCCGTCGCCGCCGGCGGTGGCGGTGACCACGGCCTTGAACCCGGGGCCCCCCTGGAACGGCGACGGGCGGGTCACCGTGATCAGCGCGCCGAGGGCCCCCCGCGAGCACCCCATCGGGGCCTCGCACCGCTCCTCGATGCGGCCGGACCATGTGACCGGGGCGTCGAGCGCGAGTCCGTCGATCCACCCGTCGGGGCTGATCGAGAGCGAAGTCAGCTCCTTGGCGACCAGGTCCGGGCGGCCGCTCGGCGGCGACACCACGGCGGCGTACTGAGCCGCGGGCGGATCGCCCCAGCACGTGCCCTCGTCGCAGATCTCGCCTGAGGACGCGCGGCACTCCTCGTTCGACTCGCACTCGGGCGAGGGGCCGGACGGGACATCGAGACAGGCGCCGAGCAGGGCCGCGAGGGACGCCAGGCCCCGGAGACCGAGCCGCGCGCGCGCCGGCTGGGGGCGGGTGGGCGTCACGGGCTGGTGCACTGGAGCTCGTAGGTCCGGCTCGTGGTCTGGCCGCCGGTGTCCATCGCGCGGAACGGCGGCGTGCCGACCTCGAGCACCTCGCGGTCGAACACCGCGAGGTTGAGCAGGCGGGTCTGGCCCACGTCGGCGGTCTGGCACAGCGCGCCGAGATCACACGTCGTGGTCCGCGTGGGCGTGCCGGTGGCGGCAGCGGTGCAGGTCGACCGCGGCGCGGTCGGGTCGGGGATCGTGTAGTCCACGAACAGCCGGACGAACAGCCTGTCGTCGACGTCGGTGTCGAGCAAGGTCAGGCTCAGCATGCCGGGCCCGCGTGGATACGCCAGCGGCCCGGGCTCGGCAAGTTCTTCCTGGTCGGTGCGCACGCTCAGGATCGCCGGGGGGGAGTTGACGCCCGCGTCCTGGTTGTCGACCGACAGCGACGGAGGGATCACGCAGCCCCCGACGAGGGCGAGCAGGCCCAGCGTGACGCCGGTGACGGTGATCGGACGCACGACACTCACCCGACCCTCATGCACCGACCGCGCCACCCGTGGACGCGCCTGTGATCCCGAAGGGTTACCCGCGGCCATCAGGGGGTTCGGGCGGTGGATGTCGGACATTTTGGTCATGGACTGGCAACCGGTCGTGCAACGCGGGGCGGTCGGAGGTGCGCGGGACGGGAGATCGCTCACGCGGCGTCGATCACAGGCCAGCCGCGCGCCGCGGGGCCCGGGCGAGTGCCGAGATCGGCCCTCACAGGGCGTCCATGCCGTCGCCCGGCTCGCCGCCCTCCTTCTCGAGGTGGCGGAACACCGTGCGCGGGTCGACGCCGAGGTCGCGCGCGGTCTTGGTGCGGTTGCCGTTGTTGAGCGCGAGGACCTCGTTGATGTAATCGCGCTGGAACTTGTCCTTGGCCTCGGCGAGCGTGAGGATCTGCGGGAGGGTGTCGCCGGTCAGCCCGAGGTCATCGGGGCCGATCACGGTGGACTCGCACAGCACGATCGCCTTCTTGAGGCGGTTCTCGAGCTCGCGGATGTTGCCGGGCCAGTTGTGCTTGCGGATCGCGACGGTGGCGTTGGGCGACAGGCCCTTGACCTTGGAGTCGTACTCGCGCGAGTAGCGGGACAGGAGGTAGCGCGCGATCACGAGCACGTCCTCGCCGCGGGCGCGCAGCGGGGGCAGCTCGACGTTGACGACGTTGAGCCGGTAGAACAGATCCTCGCGGAACCGGCCGGCGGCGATCTCCTTCTCGAGCTCGCGGTTGGTGGCGGTGACCACGCGGATGTCCACGCTCTCGGCGCGGGTGTCGCCGACGCGGAACACCACGCGCTCCTGCAGCGCCCGCAGCAGCTTGACCTGCAGCTCGATCGGCATCTCGCCGATCTCGTCCAGAAACAGCGTGCCGCCGTCGGCCGCCTGGAACTTGCCGAGCTTGTTGGCGACCGCGCCGGTGAACGCGCCCTTGACGTGCCCGAACAGCTCGCTCTCGAGCAGGTTGGCCGGGATGGCGCCGCAGTTGATGGTGACGAACGGCTTGCCCGCGCGCGGCGAGCGGTTGTGGACCTCGCGCGCGATCAGCTCCTTGCCGGTGCCGGTCTCGCCGGTGATCAGCACCGAGATGTCGGTCGCGCTGATCTTCTCGACCTTGCGGAACACCGCCTGCATCGGCGGGCTGGTGCCCACGATCTCGCCGAACCGGAACAGCTCGAGCCGCTCGTTGAGGCGGCGGTTGTCGACGCGCAGCTCGTCGAGGAACAGCGCGTTCGCGACGATCAGCGACGCCTGCGCCGCGAACACGGTGATCACGCGCAGGGTGTCCTGCTGGAACAGCGCGCGGATCGAGTCGTTGCCGACGTAGATCAGGCCGATCAGCCGGCCGCGATCGAGTAGCGGCACGCAGATCACGCTCGACAGCTTGAGCTGCATCACGCTCTTGGCGGCGGCGAACTCGTCGTCGCGCATCGCGTCGCTGACGATCACCGGCTTGCGGGTGCGGACCACCTTGGCGACGATCGAGTCGCTGAGCTGGCTGATCGCATCGGCGATGTTCTCCTTGTTGACGTTGCGCGCGACCTTGACGTCGACGGTGTCGCCCTCGAGGAGCACGAGGAAGCCCTTGTCGGCGTTCGTGATCTCGACGATCGCGTCCATCAGCGCGTCGAGGAGCTCGGTCAGATCGCGCTGGTGGAACAGCCGCTCGCTGAACTCGTAGAGCTTGGTGTACGCGTCGATGTCGGCGATGGTCTCGCCGGCCTCCTCCTCGAGAGGGGCGGTCTCGTCGAGCATCTGGAACCGCAGCTCGCAGCTGCCGATCACGATGCGGTCGTCGTGCGACAGCTTGTGCTTGCCGCGCTTCTTGCCGTTGACGATGAAGTCGGTCTTCTTGAGGGCGAGCACCGTGTAGAGCTGGCCGTCGAACCGGATCGCGTACCCGTCGGGGACCAGCGGATCGGGCAGCACGATGTCGTTCTCGGGCCCGCTGCCGATCGAGGTCAGCTTCTTGTCCGGGTGGAGGCTGTAGACGATCGGCGGGTGGCCGGGGGCGGCGAGGCGAAGGGACGGCATGTGCTCAGTTCTCCCAACCGATGCCGAAACCGACGCCGGTGGGCGTCAGGATCGGACCAAACCGGAGGCGGTCGCGCAGCGAGGTGGTGGGGGCAGGGGTGGACGGACGCAGCAGATCCGGCGGGATCAGGGAGTCGTCCCCCTGGATCTGCTGGCGGGGCTGGTAGTGGAGGAGCGAGTCGAGCACGCCCCATGCGTAGAAGCCGAGGAACGCGACGCCGGTCCCGATCTCGATCTGCTGGAGGCGGCGCACGAACGGGCCGTCGGCGAGTGGGACCTTGTTGGACACCAGGCCGTAGGTGCCGGCGAGGTAGAGAAACACCCCCGCCGACGCCGCGCCGGTCACGCCCTGCGCGGTCGCGAACAGGATGCCCGGGCCGGTGCGGCGCTGCTGGAACTGGCCCGCGCCGAACGGCACGAAGTTCACGTAGTAGGGGCGGGTCTCGTAGACGATCAGGCTCTTGCGGTAGGCCTCGAGGCGCTCGGCGGCCTCGGCCAGCAGGCGGCGCTCGGCGTCGCGCTCCATGCGCGCCTGCTGCTCGGTGCGGAGCCGCTCGAACAGCCGGACCGCGCCGGTCGAGAACGTCAGGGTCGTGATCGCGCGCTCGGGTTCGATCCGCAGCGCGTTCTCGAACTCGTCCTCGGCGCGCTCGAGGTTGCCGCTCTCGAACTGGGCGGCGCCGAGCAGCACGTGGGCCTCCCATGCGTCCTCGGGGCGCGCGAGCTGGAGCTCGGGGTAGAGCAGGGTGTTGAGCACCGGGATCGCGGCTGGCCAGTCGCGGGCGCGGAACCGGTCGCGGCCGCGCATCAGGTCCTGCTCGGGAGTGGCCGCCGCCGGGCGGGTCAGGGCGAGCAGCAGCGCCACGGCGGTCAGGGCGGCGGCTTGCACGGCTCCTCGATGGTCTCGCCCGGGCGGACCTTCCGCTTCTGGGTCCACTTCTTGCGGAGCGCGGCGTCGGCGCTCGACGTCACGAACTCGAGCCCCACGACCTTGTCGTTGACCAGGGAGTCGCCGAAGAACACGTTCGCGCGCTCGCCGATCTGGGCCGGCATGCCGTCGATCTTGACCGACACCTCCCACGGCGTCCCCGTGATGCTCGCCGGGCAGCGCACGGTCACGGTGGCGGCGCGGAACCGCAGGTTGAACGACGCGACCGGCGCGCCGGGGCTGACCGCACGCGCCTGCTCCTCGCAGCACGGGTTCTGCACGCGCACCATGGCCTCGCCGTCGAGGGCGTGGGTGAGGCGGCCGTCGTCGGGCGGGACGTCGATCCAGCGCCCGTCGCCGAAGTCGACGCGGGAGCCCCGCGCGGGCGACACCACGACCGTGACCTCGCGGGCCATCGGCGCGGCGCCGGCATCGGGCCCGGTCGGGAGGCGCGGGCCGGTCACGCCGACCACCCCGGTCGTGGCCCCGGATGCGGCAGCGTCGACGGGGACCTCGGCGAGCAGCGCGTCGTCAGGAACCTCGGGCGGAGGAGGGGGCGGATCGTCGGGCGCGACCGCGGTGATGGTGTGCGCGAGCCTGCGTACCGGGCTCGCCCGGGGCGGCGGCGCCGCGGGCTCGAGGGCGCGCGTCTGCCGGTGGATCGCGAACGCGCCGCCGCCGATCGCCAGCGCCGCGAGCGCGCCAAGCCCGATCGCCTTGAGCCGGACACGCCGGTTGATCCCGTCGAGGATCGCGATCACCTTCTCGTTGTTGGCGTCGAGGGTGAGCACGCGATCGAACACGTCGAGCGCGGCCGCTCGCTCGTCCCGATCGAGCAGCTGCTGGCCCCGCCGGGTGAGGTGGTCGATCAGGCGGGTCGAGAGGGCGGCCTCGTACGCAGCGGGCGCCGCGAAGTAGCGCGCGAGCTCGGCGGCGGCCTTGTCCGACGGCAGGCCGCTCTCGTCGAGGTAGGCCTCGAGCGTCACCACCATCTCGCCGATCGCCTGGAATCGGTCCGCGGGCTGCGCGGCCATCGCGCGCAGGATGATCTTGCCGAGGCGGTTGCCGATCCGCGGGTTGGCCATGCGCGGGTCGACGAACTTGCACTCGGCGATCCGCTTGAGCACCTCGTGCGGGTTCTTGCCCTCGAACGGCAGCTTCCCGACCGTGAGCTGGTACAGCACGATGCCCGCGGCGAACACGTCGGTGCGGTAGTCGATCGGGCGGCCCTCGACGTGCTCGGGCGCCATGTAGGCCGGCGAGCCGAGCAGCTGGCCGGTCACGGTCAGGCGCTCGAGGTCGACCATGTGCGAGATCCCGAAGTCCATCAGCTTCACGACCCCGTCGGCGCGGATCATGATGTTCTCGGGCTTCACGTCACGGTGGAGGATGCCGTGCGCGTGGGCGTGGGCGAGCGCCCGACCGACCTGGAGGATCAGCATCGCCCCGATCTCGGGGTACGCGAGCGGCCGGTCGGCGCACACCTGGCGGAGCGTCTGCCCGTCGATGAACTCGGTGACGATGTACGCCTCGGTCTCGCTCCGCGCGGCGTAGTCGAAGATCTCGAGGATGTTCTCGTGGCGGAGCTTGGCGACGGCCTGGGCCTCGCGCTCGAACCGGTCGCGCGCCTCCTGGTAGTCGGCGAGGTGCTTGTGCAGGACCTTGACCGCCACGACGCGCTTGAGCGACCGGTCGAGGCCTCGGTAGACCACGGCCATGCCGCCTTGCCCGACGCGCTCGAGCAGCTCGTACTTGTCGAGGACCTGGCCGACCTGGATCACTGGCGCTTCACTCACCCCGGCGCGGACTCCTACCGCCGACCGGCCATGACAGGGGTGTCATGGCGCACGGCCGATGGTGCTCGTACCCGGGTCAGACCGATGACGTTGCCTGACCGCCTCAGCCTACGCCGGATCGCGGTGGCCTTCCAACCCCAACGCCCCACCGGGTCGGCGCGGCCGTCAGTCAGCGGTGTCAGATGGTCGCGGCGCCGGGATCGGCCTCGTGGACTTGACTCCGGCCGCCGCATGCCGTACTGACACTGCCGTTCCCAGGCACATAGCTCAGTGGGAGAGCATCACCTTGACACGGTGGGGGTCTGCGGTTCAATCCCGCATGTGCCTACAAGCTGAACACAGACGGCCGGTTACCTGAGGGACCGGCCGTCGTTCGTTTCGGGATGCGCGGTGATCGCTCGACCCGGGTGCGTGAGGCCCCGGTGGCGTCGCTTCATGGCGTTGCAGCGGCATTTTGCTGGGCTTCCCGCTCCCACCCCTGCCCTGGCCGGGGTACAACCGCGCCCTGTCTCAAGGAGCCTGCTCAGCCAACATGCCGATGAGTGACGAGAACGTATGAACGGTCGACCGCCTGGACGTTTCGATCGCCGCCGCCCCGAGGCGGGGTTGCGCATCAACCACCGCATTCGCGTCCCGGAGATCCGGGTCATCCTCGAAGAAGAACAGCTCGGGATCATGCCGACGCATGAAGCGCTGCGCCTCGCCGAGGAGAAGGGGCTCGACCTCGTCGAGATCTCGCCGCGCGCGTTTCCTCCCGTCTGCCGGATCATGGATTACGGCAAGTACAAGTACGAGGAAGCGAAGAAGAAGCAGCAGGCTCGCAAGCGCGCTTCGACGGTGGAGACCAAGGAGATCAAGTTCCGGCCCAAGACCGAGGGCCACGACATGGACTTCAAGGTGAAGCACATCCGTCGGTTCCTCGAGGGAGGGAACAAGGTGCGCCTCGCCGTGGTGTTCCGTGGTCGCGAGATCACGCACCCCAAGACCGGCATGAACGTGCTCAACCGCGTGGTCGAGCTGTGCTCGGACATTGCCACGGTCGAGGCGACGCCGAACATGGAAGGCCGCCGCATGATCATGGTGATCGCGCCCAAGCCGGGCGTGGTCCGCAAGGCGCAGGAGGCCAAGAAGGCTCAGGCGGCGCAGGCGCAGGCGGCGTCGGCGGTCAAGAAGGACCAGCCGGGCAAGCACGCCCCGGGACTCGACGATGATGATGATGATGATCTCGACGAGGATCAGATCAACGCGGACGTCGACGACGACGAGGATGACGACGGCGCGACCGGCGGCGATGCGGGCGGCGGCGACGCCCCCGACTCCGGCAACGCTCCGGCGTGACGAGGAGGAGGACAGGGAGCGGTCACTCGATCGCGCGGCCCTGACCTGACCTGACCTGACCGTGACCTGACCGGGCCGGGCCGCGCGCTTCGACGAGGAGCGATGCGGCTCGGCGCCGTTTCGGGGGGCTGGCCTCGATGCTGGTCAGGTGGTGTCACCGGTCGTGCATGTGGCACGTGTACGGCTCACGGTCCGATCAACTGACCAGCACCGGGGCTCACCCTCGGACGCGCGCCACGGCGACTGCCGGCCGGCGGCCGCGACGAGGCGCTCGAGCCCGGCGCGGACGGTCGCGTCGAGCAGCGCCGCGTGGGCGACCGGATCCCCGGCGCCGCTGGCGTCGAGGCGGGCGCTGTCGATCGGCAGCTGGTACGCGAACGGGGCGATCATCGCGGCCGCCCCGGCGACCACGACCAGCGCGTGGCCGGCCCGTGGCAGGTGGGCGCTGAGCCCGCGTCGCCAGATCTCCAGGACGACCAGGACCAGCGCGCTGATGATGATCAGGGCCGGCATCGGGTCGAATTCGGGGACCATGTCTTGACGCTAGCGCCCCCTGTGGCAAGGATTCCAGCGAGTTCAACGAGGATCCCTCCCGACGCGTCTGCCGTGTGGAAACAGGCGCAAAAGGACTTGTCACCCGGCGCCCTGTCGGGCATAAGGGCCGTCCTCCGAGCCGCGGAAGTTGCCATGCCCAAGGTCAAGACCCATTCCGGTGCCAAGAAGCGCTTCAAGCGTACGGCGTCCGGCAAGTTCAAGTTCGCGCACGTCTTCAAGCGCCACCTGCTGACCAACCGCAGCAAGAAGCGCAAGCGGCAGGCCCGCAATGGGGCCTACGTGCCGGACGCGCACCACCACCAGATCGAGAAGCTGCTTCCGTACAAGGACTAGTGCAATGCCCCGCGCTAAACGAGGATTCAAAGCCCGCCGTCGTCGCAACCGCATCCTGAAGGCCGCCTCCGGCTTTCGCGGCAAGCGCAACAGCTGCCACGCCATCGCCAACGAGGCCGTGCAGCACGCGTGGATGCACATGTACCGGTCCCGCAAGGTCCGCAAGCGCGACTTCCGCGCCCTGTGGATCCAGCGCATCAACGCTGCAGCGCGTGGCCTCGGCCACAGCTACTCGAAGCTGATGGGCAAGCTGGGGACGGCCAACATCGGCCTGAACCGGAAGATGCTCGCCGAGATCGCGATCAGCGACCCGGTTGCATTCCAGAAGATCGTCAGCGCATAAGCGAGGCGTTCTCTCTGATGTCGAACACGGCGGCTCGCGAGAGTCGCCGTTTTTGTGTTTCGCAGGTGTTCGCAGGTGACCCATGAGCGCAGCTGACCTGATCTCCAGCCTCGAGGGACTCAAGGACGAGTTCCACACCGCCATCGCGCCCCTCGCCGACGAGCAGGCGATCCGCGCTGCTCAGGCGCAGTTCCTCGGCAAGAAGGGGAAGGTGTCCGAGGTGATGAAGGAGCTGTCCAGGCTCCCGCCCGGGGATCGGCCTGTGGTCGGCGCGGCGGTCAACACCGTCAAGCAGTTCATCGAGGATCTGGTCGCGCAGCGGCTCGACGCGCTGGTGCAGGCCGCCGCGCGCAAGGACCTCGCCCGCGCCACCGATGTCACGCTGCCTCCGCGCCCACTCGCGGCCGGGCACCTGCACCTGATGACGCAGGTGAGGCTCGAGGCGGTGCAGATCTTCAGCGAGCTCGGGTTCGTGGTCGCGGACGGCCCGCAGATCGAGACCGACTGGCACACGTTCGAGGCGCTGGCGATCCCCAAGGAGCACCCCGCGCGCGACATGCAGGACACGTTCTACCTGTCCGAGGACATCGTGCTGCGCACGCACACGAGCCCGGTGCAGGTGCGGACGATGCTGACGCAGCCGCCGCCGATCCGGATCATCGCGCCTGGCCACGTCTACCGCCGGGACGACGACCCGACGCACTCGCCGATGTTCACGCAGATCGAGGGGCTCGCCGTCGACGAGGGCCTGTCGTTCGCGGACCTCAAGGGCGTGCTGATCCACTTCGTGTCGCGGTTCTTCCAGCGGGACCTGAGCGTCCGCCTGCGCCCGAGCTACTTCCCGTTCGTCGAGCCGGGCGCCGAGGTCGACATGCAGTGCAGCTTCTGCGGCGGCGCCGGCTGCCGGATCTGCAAGGGCACGGGCTGGGTCGAGATCGGCGGCGCCGGCCTCGTCGATCCCGAGGTGTTCGCGCACTGCAAGGTTGACGCGGAGCGCTACACCGGCTTCGCGTTCGGCATGGGCCTCGAGCGCATGGCGATGCTTCGCCACGGCGTCAACGACATCAAGTTCTACTACGAGGGCGACGTCCGGTTCCTCGAGCAGTTCTAGCGACCGCGGTACCGGAGACGACCGGAGACAATCGATGAAGATCCTGTGGAGCTGGCTCCTCGAGCTGTGTGACCTCGGTACGCTGCCGACCGTCGAGGAGGGCGCGCGCGCGCTCACCCGCGGGGGACTGGAGATCGAGGGCCTGACCAACCTCGGCGCCGGGTTCACCGGGGTCGTCGTCGCGGAGGTGGTCGGCAAGCGGCCGCACCCGCAGGCCGACAAGCTGACCCTGGTCGACGTGATCACCGAGCGCGATGGCGCCGCGACCCAGGTCGTGTGCGGCGCCGCCAACGTGCCCGAGCCGGGCCGCAAGGTGCTGTGGGCGCAGGTCGGCGCGACCCTGCCGGGAGGGATGACGCTGGCCCCCAGGCCGGTCAAGGGCGTGATCTCGCCCGGCATGCTGTGCGCGGAGGACGAGCTCGGCCTGTCCGACGATCACGCCGGGATCGTCGTCCTGCCCGAGGACGATCGCACGCCGCTCGGCGCGCCCGCCCAGCAGGCGCTCGGCCTCGCCGACTGGCTGCTCGAGGTCAACGCCCCGGCCAACCGCGGCGACGTGCTCGGCCACCTCGGGGTGGCGCGCGAGCTGGTCGCGGTGCTGCGCGGCCGGCTCGTGCTGCCCGACACCGATCTCACCGCGCACCTCGCGGCGGGCGGCGGCAGCGCGGGCGTGGGGGTCGAGATCGCGGATCCCGCGATGTCGGCCCGCTACACGGCGCGGCTGATCGAGGGCGTCACGGTGGGCCCGGGTACGTCGGGGCTCGCCCGCCGGATCGCCCAGCGCCTGCGCGGCGTTGGCGTGCGCCCGATCTCCAACGTCGTCGACGTCACCAGCTACGTGATGTTCGAGCTCGGCCAGCCGCTGCACGCGTTCGACGCGAGCACGCTGTCCGCCGGCGTGATCCGGGTCGCCCCTGCAGGGGATGGCGAGCGGTTCACCACCCTCGACAAGGTCGAGCGGCGCTTGATCCCCGGGGATCTGCTGATCCGCGATGGCGACCGCGGCGTCGCGCTCGCGGGCGTGATGGGCGGCCTCGATACCGAGGTCACCGACGCCACCCGGCGCGTGCTGCTCGAGAGCGCGAGCTTCCGCCCGCTGTCGGTGCGCCGCACCGCGCGCCGGCTGGGGCTGCACTCCGAGGCCTCGCACCGGTTCGAGCGCGGCGTCGATCCCGAGCTCGCCCAGCTCGCCTCCGCGCGCGCGGCGCGCCTGCTGTGCGAGACCGCCGGCGGCACCGTCGTGGGCGACCTCGTCGACAGCTACCCCGGCAAGCGGACGGTCGCGACCATCCCGGTCCGGCTCGCGCGCGTGCAGATGGTATGCGGCGTCGCGCTCGAGCCCAGCACCTGCCGTGACGCGCTCGAGCGGCTCGGGTGTTCGGTCGCCGCGCTCGGGGACACGTTCGAGGTCACGCCGCCGTCGGCGCGCACCGACGTCACCCGCGAGATCGACGTGATCGAGGAGATCCTGCGGATCGTCGGCTACGAGCTCGTTCCGTCGAGCCTGCCGGTGCTGCGCCAGGCCCCCGGGATCCGCCCGGCCGATCGCGGCGACACCACCCGCCTCGCGCTCGCGGCCGCCGGCCTCAGCGAGGCGATCACGTTCGCGTTCCAGTCCGCGGAGCGCAACGCCGCGCTCGGGCTGCCCGCGACCGACAAGCGCGCCCAGCCGATCGCGCTCAAGAACCCGATGAGCGTCGACCAGGCGGTGATGCGGACGTCGCTGCTGCCCAACCTGGTCGCCGCGATCGCGCGCAACCAGAGCCACGGCCGCCCCGACGTCGCGCTGTTCGAGGTCGGCTCGGTGTTCCTCCGCCGTGGCGAGGGCGTGGCCGAGGCCGAGATCCACCAGCTCGCCGACGAGCCGACCTGGGTCGCCGGCGTGCTCGCGGGCCGGCGCGCGCCGCACATCGGCGCCGGTGCGCCGTGGGACGTCCACGACGCCAAGGCGTTCGCGCTGCACGCGGTGCGGGCGGTGGCGGGCGACGTCGACGTGGTGGTCCGGGCCACGGCGAGCGTGCCGTATCTACATCCAGGCGTCGCGGGCGAGCTGGTGGTCGAGGGCGCCGTGGTCGGCCGGTTCGGCGAGCTCCACCCGGACGTGCGCAAGCGGCTCGGCGTCGACGGCGGCGCGCTCGGCTTCGAGATCGAGCTCAGCCAGCTGCCGCTCGCGCGACCAGCGCAGATGAAGGCGATCCCGCGGTTCCCGGGCTCGGCGCGCGACGTGTCGCTGCTGCTCGCGGACGGGATCCCGGCCGGCCGGATCACCGAGGTGATCGCCGCGGTGGCCGAGCCGCTGGTCAGCCGCGTGCGCGTGCTCGAGGACTACCGCGATGCCGAGCGCCTCGGAGCGGGCGTGAAGAGCATGCTGTGGTCGATCGAGTACCGCGCTCCGGACCGGACGCTGACCGACGCCGAAGTCGAGAAGGCGCACGAGGGGATCGTCGCGCGGCTGCTCGAGAACCTGCCCGCGCAGCGCCGCTAGCGGCCGGGCAGGGCGGGCCTGCCAGGGAGGGATCCATCATCGCCGGCCCGGCAGGCCCAGTCGTCCATTGACCTTACGGGGAGTACCCGGGGATCCGTCATGGATTTCAGCAGCTTGGTTGCCGGTCGGCGCGAGATTCGTGTAGCGTTGGAGACACCATGGCGCGCATGACGAAGGCCGACATCATCGAGGCCGTCTACGAGAAGGTCGGTGGGTTCTCCAAGAAGGAGGCCGCCGAGATCGTCGAGACCGTGTTCAACGTCGTCAAGGAGACGCTCGAGCGCGGCGAGAAGATCAAGATCTCGGGGTTCGGCAACTTCGTCGTCCGCGACAAGAAGGATCGCATGGGGCGCGATCCGCAGCGCGCCGTGCCGATCCTGATCCCGGCGCGCCGCGTGTTGACGTTCAAGCCCAGCCAGGTCCTCAAGAACATCCTCAACGGCCTGCCGCCGATCTGAGCGTGGCGCGCCGTGTGGCGCGCGCGTCGCGCCCTGGAGGGGGCTCGATTTCGCGAGTGGTTCACGGTCTCTCGGTTCCACGGCGCTCCGCCCCGCCTTCCGCGGCAAGCGGCGCAGGGTTCCCACCCCGGTTTCGAGACTGGTTCACGGTCTCTCCGGCCTCGGTCTCTTGCGGCCCCGCGATAGATCGAGTAACCACTAGCCCACTTGAACTCGAGGCGTAGCGCAGCCTGGTAGCGCACCAGACTGGGGGTCTGGGGGTCGCAGGTTCAAATCCTGTCGCCTCGACTCAAACCGGCCGATCGCCCCCCAGCGGTCGGCCTTTTTTTATCCGGAGCTTGGCATGACGCGCCCCCTGGTCCTCTGCTCGAACGACGACGGCATCGAGTCGCCACACCTGCGGGCCCTCGCCGATGCGATCGAGGCGTTCGCGGACGTGCTGGTGGTCGCCCCCGAGCGCCAGCGCTCGGCCGCCTCCCACGCGATCACGCTCCACAAGCCACTGCGGCTGACCGAGGTCGCGCCGCGGCGGTACTCGCTGTCCGGCACCCCGGTCGACTGCGTGTACCTGGCGATGATGAAGCTGTGCGACCGACGCCCCGCAGTGGTGGTGTCCGGCGTCAACGACGGATTCAACCTCGGCAGCGACGTGTTCTACTCGGGGACGGTGGCGGCGGCCGTCGAGGGCGCGCTCCGCGGCGCGGCCGGCATCGCGTGCTCGCTCGCCCCGCGCGCGACCCACGTCGACCAGGCGATCCGGTTCGCGGCCGGCGTGGTGCGCGCGGCGATCGCCGAGCCTGCGCCCCCCGGCACGGTGCTCAACGTCAACATGCCCGGCGGCGACAGCGACCGCTACGCGTGGACCCTGCTCGGGCGCCGGCTCTACGAGGACGACGTCGCCGAGCGGCTCGATCCCCGCGGCCGTCCATACTACTGGGTCGGCGGCGGGCCCGCGGGCCACGCCGAGGTCGAGGGCAGCGACTGCGTCGCGGTGGCGCGCGGCTGGAACAGCATCACGCCGATGCACCTCGACCTCACCGACCGGGGCCGCCTCGCACAGCCGCCGTGGGAGATCGACGGCTTCCGCGTGATGGTAGGCTCGGCGTCCGCATGAGGCTCCTCGCGCTGATCCTGCTGGCGGCGTGCTCCACTACGTCCACCACGACACCGGTGCGGCCGCCACCGGCGCCGGGTGGCTGTGACGGCGCGCGGGCCCACGTCGAGGCGCTGTACCGGGCCGAGGCCACGGCCAAGGAGCCCACCCGCGTGGACGCCGCGGCGGCGGACAACACCGCCATGGTGATGGGCGACTGCGCGGCGACGCCGGCGATCAGCGGGTGCCTCGCCGGCGCCCGCACCGCCGCGGACATCGAGTCCACCTGCCTCGCCACGCTCGAGGATGACGGGCGCGAGGGCGATACCCTCGTGCAGCGAGGACAGCCGTGATGATGACCCGAACCCTGCTCCTGTGTGCCGCGCTCGCTGCCTGTGGCGGTGGCTCCACCGCCCCGGCGGCCGGGGGTGGGACCACCCCGCCGCCCCCCGCCGACACCCGCACCGCCTTCGAGCGCCGCCTCGACGACGCGTGCCTCGCCGTGGGCAAGCGCCTGTCGATGTGTGCGCTCGAGGACGCCAGCGCGCGCCTCGAGGCCGGCGAGACCACCCAGGCGGAGTACGACGCCACGACCCAGCCCGATGTGCTCAAGGCGAACGCGCAGAAGTGGCGCGACACGTGTTACCAGCCCGATCGCTCGTCCCGGCAGGTCCGCGTCCTCGAGGTGTGTGACCAGCAGGAGACCGCGTGCGACCCGCTGGTGGCGTGCCTCGAGAACCTGAACACGCCCGTCGCCGCGCCCGCGCCGCGCTGACCGCATTCCAGCTCAGCTGCCGCTGCCGCTGCCGCTGCTGCTGCCGCTGCCGCTGCCGCGAGCCCGCCGGCCCGGGTCCTCCTCTACGGTGCGGGTCATCAGGTGGAACCCGGCGGCGGGGACCGCCAGGGGACAGATCCACAGGTCGAGCTCGAGCGCCGGCTGATCCTCGCCGCGGAACCTCGAACTGCATGCTCGCGCGCCACGGGCGGCCGAGATCGAGCATGTCGAGGATGGCGGCCGACCCCAGGTGCGCCATCCAGGGGATGGTTTCTGACCACCTGCGGAGGTCGGACCAGCCGCAGGTCTTGCGGTCGCCCGGAGCGTCGGGCAGAGTCCGTCTCGCGGATCCCTTAGCTCAGTTGGATCAGAGCGGCGCTTT
>CAXNMK010000012.1:0-199632 GCA_964203225.1 Kofleriaceae bacterium | reverse complement strand
GCGCGCACCCGCTTGAACCCATCGATGATCTCGAGGCCGTCAGGCGCGGCGAACAACGTGATCGCGCTCAGCTGGCCGTGCGCGGCGAGCGAGCGGCGCACGCTCGTCAGCGCCGGCGGCCTCGCACAGCCGCAGCGCCGAGAGCCGCTCGCCGAGCGGCGTGAGATCAGGACCTGGCGGGTCTCGGTGGCGGGCGTCGGTGCGCGTGCTCGTGCATGCCCTCTGTGATCGATCCCGGTGATGTTCGAAGCCAGCCTCCTACGTGACAGCCGCCAGGGTTTGCGGCGAATTGCTATGCAATCTCGGCTGTTTGCGATCTCGAGGCTCCCGCGTGACACGTGCCAGCGATTGCCAGGCGATCGGTCCCTTTCCTTCATGAGTTCGCGGGGTTCCACCGCGAGGGTGGCGCGTGACAGCGTCAGCGCCTTGTCCACAAAACTCATGATTTCATCCTGTAATTCAGGTGGCTTACGACCCGAGGGTGGCGCGTGACTCGTCGCCGCCCGTCGCGCCGCCGCTGTTGCCGTGCGCGCTCGTCGGCGCGCGCGTCGACCAACTCGGCGCGCCGCCGAACACGAGCCAGCTTCCGATCACGCGCGGCGCGGCAGGCCGCACCGCAGACCCGCTGCGTGGTCCGCGCGGACGGGGCCGCCACGAACGACTTCCGGCACTCGCTGCATCGTCGCCCCATCCCGGGAGCTTCCCGCGCCGAGGCCGGGGTGGATCAGTATCTCGCCGGGGTTGGCGGCTCGCGATCCGGTCCCGCGGGTCAGTATCCCGCCGCGCGGTGGATCTCAGTTAGGTCGCCGCTGAAGGACTCTGGCCTTCCGGCGTCGCGCCTTCGACGCGATCACGCTGCAGGTGCCTGGGCAGTAGATCTGGCCGGTGTCGCAGTAGCGGCACACGTAGACCACCGCCTCACAACGTTCACAGCGAACCTCGCGGAAGCTATCCGGATCGGCGTCGCGGCTCAGCCGGATCCTGGCGCGGACTTGCCCATGCACCGGCTCCGGTCTGTAAGCTCCGGCGCGCGGAGGCGCAAGAATCATGACTCGTCGCGGCAAGCAGTCCACCCCGCTCCAGCAGCGCCAGGCGCAGAAGCACGAGCGCGACCGGCTCGAGGCCATCACCGGAATTACCGAGCAACTCACCTGCCTTGACCGCCTTGCGTCCGAGGTGGCCGACGAGTGCTCGTTGCATGTCGACCGCCACGAGTTCGACCTCGCCACCTCCGACCTCGCCATCGAGTTCTGGGCCGACCAACCAGTGGCCAAGGACGTCGTCGCGCTGATCGCCGCCATTCAGGCTGAGCACCAGCGGCACTGCGACGCGCTGACGGCGCTCGGCACGCAACTCGCGGCCTTGGTCGACAACCTGGGAGCCCAGGCGCACGTCCACCTGCGCCCGCTTGAACCGTACCGCGAGCGGGTGGAGGCGTGCCTCTACCCGCCTGTCACGCCACCGAGTTGACAGGTCATCCCGAGCCGTCGGCGGCGCCCCGATCGCGGTGACGCCACCCCGCCGATCGGATCGACTGTCACGTTTCTACGGAATCACGTGGCCGTCGACACAGGTACCCTGGAGCGATGTGGCGCTCACTGCAGCGCAGGTCCCATCGTTGGAGTACCTGCGAATCGAGCTCGACAAGTCGGGCGAAGCGCTGCCGGCCTTCGCAGCCGCGACGCGGCTCCAGCACCTCGAGGCGCACACCGTGGGCGACGCCGACGTCTTCAGCTGCGCGCCCGAAGGACTACGCTTCGTGCACCTGAACGGTGTCGGGCTGAAGGCGCCCTTCGACTCCGTGCGCCGCCTGCAGGCGCTTGAGTCCCTCATGATCGTCGGCTGCAGGGCTGAAGCGGACTGTGCGACGCTCGCCTCGCTGCCTTCGCTGACGGAGCTCTGCGTCATGAACGCGAAGAAGCTCCGCAACGTCGACGCGCTCGTGGAGATGCAGGGGCTGCGCAGCCTCCAGGTGGTGAATTGCGGGCGGCCCTTCTCCAAGGAGCTCAAGGCGCGCCTGCAATCGCGCGGGCTCGTACACCTCAACATCGACTACGCCTGACACCCCGAGGCGTGAACTCTGCTCACGCTGTGACCGCGGCGCTATGTGCCTTGCGCCCCGGTCGTTGGCCGGGGCACACCCTCGATCCCCATGACCCGATCCCTCATCGAACGCGCCGAAGCCCTCGCCGCCGAGCGTCTCGCCGGAGACCTGACGACAATCGCCGCGGGAACGACCGACGCGGCCCGACGCGAGGCCGGCGCGCGCCTCCAGAAGGAGCTCCTGGGCCCGATCAACGTCCTCACGGAGCGATGGGCCACCGATGCCCGCGCGATCGACGCGCTCATCGCCGCGCTGGGCGACTCCGACGACGCCGTGCGGGTCCACGCGGCGACCTGCCTCGGGCGCGCCGCGAGCGCCTACCGGGCCGAGGCCCGCGTCCCGGCGGCGCTGGGGCCCTTCCTCGACCACCCCTCGCGCGGCGCACGAATGTGGGCGATCGAAGGCGTCCTGGCGACGGGCGAGGAGTCCTCGCTCGACCTCGTGCTGCCCCTCGCCTCTCACGCCGACGCATCCACTCGCGAGGTGCTGATGAGCGCGCTGATCCGCTTCTCGATCTCCCACCCGCCCTCCACGCCAACCCGCGCGCGACTCTGCGCGGCCTTCGTCGGCGCCGTCGGGGACGCGAAGCGCGAAGTGCGGATCGCCGCCGCGAGCGGCCTCCGGCGGGTCGGCGACGCGAGCGCCCTCGGCCCCCTCAAGGCGACGCTGAAGAAGGCCAACAACCCCATCGAGCGCGAGGCACTGCGCGACGCCATCAAGGCCCTCGCGCCGTAGGCCATGAGCGGACGGGCGCCTCGCGGGTGCGGCGATGGCGGCGGTGTGGTAGCGGCCGGCGCGCATAGCGCATCATCCCGAACCTCAAGCGGATCGGCCTGCTCTCCGACCGCGTGCGCCCGCACTACGCGAAGTCCGGGCTCCTCGACTTCGAGCACGGTCGCGCGGCGCCGGACCTCACCGCACAGGATCTGATCGACGACGCGGCGTGATCGCCCCGGATCCGGGGCGCGCTCTGGACGGGACCACGGGCGGCCCGCCACCGCGGCGCGGATCGATCGTCTCGGGGTGGTGTCGCGCGCATGCTCGGCCAGCCCACAGTGCCCATCCTCCGCGATGGCGCGCACGTGCGTCCCCACGGTTCAGATCATGATTCAGCGCGCGGAACGCTCACACGCCGAGCCACGTCGATGCGGGCCACGCGCCCGAGTCGACGGCGTAGGCGAGGTCTTCGAGCTGATCGTGGAGCCACGCGGCCGCAGGGATCGCGGGACCGAGCGCGGCGCCTCCCTGCTCGAGCAGGCGCACGAGCCCCTCGCGGTCGACGCACCAGATCGCGGGAAACTCCTCGCAGCGCCACCCGAACAGCATCGCGCCCTCGGGGCGCGCGAGGGACCACTCGGCTCCGCCGCTGCGGAGCTGCGCGGCCTCGAGGTCGTCGGGCACGCCGAAGTGCGCGTGGCGGCCCGCGAGCGCGCTCTCGCCCTCGCGCGGCGTGAGGGCGAAGAAGCCGATCGCGCCGCCGTGGAGCGACGCGCCGTTCCACTGCGAGAGCAGGCTCCGCAGGGCGTCGGGCCAGGCGGTGTGGTGCGCGGCCGACACGCGGTCGAGCGCATCGAGCGACGACGCCGGGGGCGGCAGGTGGTGGTCGTACTTCGCCGCGTCAGCGACGATGCGCGCGATGAGCTCCGACGGCGTGGGCCGCGTGGTCCACGGCGCGACGGCGGGCGTGCGGGTCGACGGCGTCGCGGCGCCAGGCGTCGCGGGCGGGTTCACCATCGCGGCGGGCTCGAACGCGCAGCGGAGGCGACGACCGTGGAGGCGCTCGAAGACCTTCACGAAGTCGCCGCGCACCGCGAGGCCGCGCCACGGGCGGTTGAAGTACGACGCGCAGGGCTCGGTGAGGCCCGCGGCGTCGCCCGTCCACGAGGCGCCGTCAAGCACGACCGGATGGGCGGGGAAGCCCGGGCGGCCGACGGTCTTCGGGGCGAACCGCGGCGTGTCGTTGCCCGCCGAGGCGTCGAGCATGAGGTGGGCGCCGATCGCGTCGAGGAGATACAGCGCCTCGCCGCGCACGGCGTTGGGCGACGCGTGGGGGAGCGGCGTCGCTGACCAGCCGCGCACACCGGCCGCCTCCAGGGCGCGCACGAAGGCCTCGCTCACGTGCGGGTTCGTGTGCCCGAAGCGCACGTCATCGCCGCAGACCAGCTTGCGGTCGAGCGTGTACACCTGCCGCTCGAAGGCGTCGCCTGTCGGCGAGGGCGCGAGGCCCAGCGTATCGAGGGTCTCGGCGTCGTTGTAGTGCGTCGGCACGAGCACGATCCACGCGTCGTCGGCGAGCTGCGAGGCGTCGGGGGCGGCCCAGGGCGCGGCGGTGATGACGAAGTCTCGAATGCGGCTCATGGTGCTTGGCAATCGGGCACGTGGTCGTTGCGCCGCGATCGTGGACGGCACGTACCCGACGTACAGCGCACGGCCCGACAGGGGTGGTAGCGAACGCGCCATGCGCGCGGCGCCTCGAGTCTACTACGACACCATCCACCTCTTCGCCCGCGGCATGGCCCAACGGACGCGGGTGTGGCGCTCTTGCGTCGGGCCTTCGCGACGCCCTCACCCCGGCCCGCTGTCGCGAGGATGGCCTCGCCTTCACGCGCGCCTGATGCTCGCTCGTATGGTGCGGCACCCGGCGGGCACCCTCGCGCGGACCTATGCGCCGTCGCAATCATGGCGCGTGGGCGTGACGCTCGATGGGGCGCGCACAACGTGTTTCGCGCGCTCGGACCCACGCGCTCGGGCGCGGATCTGCGGTGGGTCGACCCCGCGCGGCTGCGGACCACCCTGCCGGGTCCGCGCCCGGTGAGGTGCGACGCGGAGTCGTAGGAAGGCCGTCGCCGAGGCGTCCGGAGACGAGATCGAGGAGGTCGGCGACGTCGTCCCGATCGAGGTAGGCGTCGAGCGTGCCACGCAGGTCCCAGATCACCGCGACGAGCGATCGGGGCGGCGCGTCACCCACGTGGGCGAGCCGTGCGTCGTCGGTCACGTGCAGTTGGAGGCGCATGACGTCTTCGCGTCGAGCGCATAGCCGCGCTCGGGCTCCAACCCGCCATCCTGTTCTGCGCCGTGCGCTTCGCGGCGGGGCTCGTGAACTGGCAGCATATCGAGAAGGGGGCGTGCGAGCGGCCGGGCTGGGCAATGCCGAACTGGCTACGGCAGCCCGGCGACGGCCGAATAGACGAGACGTCCACCGACATAGACACGTGCCTCGTGGAGCGGGTACAGGTGGTGCCCACAGTGTTCGGTGAACACCGCGATCGCCCTCCTCGCTTCGGATACCAGCGCGAACGCGTACTTGAGCTCGACGCGGGACCCATCCATCAACTCCACCCGAACGGTCTCGAGCGGGAATTGGATGAAGTCCTTGGGAGCGGCGAGGAACTCGTCCACCGGCACCTCGAACCGGGCGGCCAACTCCGCGGCCCACGCGCTCTCCAGCTCGACTGCAATGTGATGGAGCGGGTAGGTGGTCGGCATCGCGGGTCGGGCTCTGAAGGGAGTTGGTTTCGGGCGCGCGGACCGATGGACAGGAGGCCCACCAGCGCAGCGGACATCCCTCCTCCGAGGCCCGAGACGATAGCACCCCCCCGCCCCGGTGACGTCGTACGCCCGCATCGCCAGGGGCCATCGCCTTGACGCCGTACTGCGCGAGCTCGGCGACGATGTCGGGGACCTTCGAGTTGCGCAGGTCGGGACGAGGACACCACGCTGCAACGCACCCGACAAGCGCGCCTCCGTGTGGCGGGCGTGGCAGCGCGCATGCACGCGGAGCGACCTGCCGCGACTCAGCCCGCATCCGGACCGAGGACTTTATGCGCTATGCGCCAGTTCGGCAGCCTGATCGTGATGCCGGTCGGCGGTACCGCGGTGTCGATCACGGTCGCCGGCACCAAGGTCAGCGACGCGAGCGACGGGCGTGGCCCGTTCCAGCCGAGCCGGCGCTTCCACCAGTAGAGGCGCGGCACGTCGAGGCGTTCTCGTCGAGCGAACGCCGCCAGGGAGGCTCCGGACGCACGCCACGCCTCCAGCGCGGCGCGGCCTTCGTCCTTGGTCCAGGTGACATGCGGGTCAGGTACTCTGATGTTTCGCATCCGCCGACGGTCGCGCGACGTCAAGCGGCGGGGGACCGCGCCGCGACAGGGACTCGGGGGCGGTTCACCGGACGCTCACCTCCAGGAGATCGCCCGACCTTACGTCATGTCGAAGTTATGCGCGAGACCGCCTCAGATATGATCGTGACCAACCGCACCAACCGCACCAACCGCACCAACCGCACGAGATGACGCCACACGAAGGAGATAGCGATGACCACCATCGAGGCTGGTTTGTTCCGATTGATCGAGTCCACGCTGAAGAAACTCGACATCGACTACGCGATTGGCGGTGCGGTGGCGATGTCGGTGGCTGGATACACGCGCCAGACCGAAGATCTCGATGTGTTCTTCAACCACCGTGACACCCCGACAATGCTTCGTGCGCTCCGCGCAGCGAGCATCCGCTTCGCCACCCTCGCGGAGCCGTACCACTACGCGATCATCCCGAGCGTGGAGAATCCGGATCATCGGGTGGATCTGCTGTTCACATCTGAAGATCTGGAGGTCGATGCGGTCGCGTTTCCAGACGCCGCCGCCGTGTCCGTCGGCCGCCGAACAGTGACGGTCAATGTGTTTCCCCCGGTCTTGCTCAAGACCGCGAAGGTTCGATCTGACCGAGCAAAGGACCACGATGACGTTCGCAGAATGCACGACCGCGGGCTGATCGACCCCGACGAGATTTTGAAAACGCTGCGGCACTACCGCGAGCCGCGAGCCGCCAAACGCCTGAAGGATATTCTTGCAGGGCGGGATCCGGACGGGGGATGAGCGATCCAACGACCCAGTCCTTCTGGCACGAATCAGGGCGAGCGGAACGTGTCAACGAGTTTGAGACAACCGGGATGAGCATTTTATGTCGCGACGGCGTGGGTCGTGGACGATGGGAGGGTTCCTCGTTGGGCGAGGTCGGATAGCACGTGGGCCGGCGGCGGCGGGGTGGAGGCGCATAGGTGCGTATCGGTCGCGATGAAGTCGTGCAGCATCGGTGGCCCGGCGAGCGGCACGCTGCCGAGCCGGCGCGCAGGGCCGACGTCCGGAAGCTCGTAGAGGTGGAACTGGGTCACGCGGCCGTAGCCGAGGCCGAACGCGTACGTCGCTGCGCGGGCCGCGACGCGGTGCGGGTAAGCGGTGAGCATGCCCCGGACGCAGCCGAGGTCGGTCTCGCCGAGGGTGTGGAGGTCCCGCGGGTCGACCTCGGTGGGCAGGCCGGCCTCCATCAGCGCGAACAGGCGCCCCTGCCACGCGAGCACGCTGGTGTTCGCGGTGTTCTTGTCCTCGCCACGGACGAGGTTTCGCAGCCGGCGCGGCCACGGCGCGCTGGTGCCGTACAGCATCGCCCCGGCGGCGCGCTCGCGGACGAGCCCGGCCGTGGTGTGGATCCGCGCCGCGCCCAGCGCCTCCCCGTCCGCAAACCGGACCGCTGTGACCGCGCCGTCCCCCTCGAACGGGT
Organism: Kofleriaceae bacterium; assembly: GCA_964203225.1. Lineage (GTDB taxonomy): Bacteria > Myxococcota_A > Polyangia > Haliangiales > Haliangiaceae > JABFXX01. Next base: position 191,975 of record CAXNMK010000012.1, on the reverse strand, counting down.
GACCGTCGCGGCGGCCGGCGACGCCGAACTGCCCGGGCCCGTTGCGGTACAGCGTGCCTCGCAGGCTGGCGGGCAGCTCGCCCTCCACGGTCAGCGGCTCGAAGCCGTGCTCGCGGGGCAGGTCGCGCGAGAACAGGCCGCGGATCAGCGTGCGCCCCGCGGCGTCCGCCGGTGGGAGCGGGGCCGTGGGCGCGGCCCCCGGCGCGGCCGACGTGGGCGCGACGTCCACGCTCACCACGGCTTCCGGCCGATCTGCGCCACGATCGCATCGATGAATGCCGCCCCGTCGACCTCGGCGTTGCCCGTGATCGGCGATCCCTCGCCGTGCTTGGAGTGGCGGGTGCCATCGCGCTCGCACAGCAGCGTGCGCGTGGACGCCGTGGCGATCACGTACTCCTGCTCGAGCGTGAAGTACCGCGACATCCCGAGATCGCTGACCTTGGCGACGATGCCGGCGAAGTACGCCTCGCCGGGCTCGCGCGGCGCGGGCAACTCGACCACGCCGACCCGCAGCCCGTCGCGCTGCGCGGACACCAGCGTGGGCACGTGGGTGAGGTGGGCCTGGGCCCAGACCGCGTCGAAGAAGTACTTCTCCTTGCGCTCGATCACGCCGAGCAAGGTGCCCGCCGACTTCACCCGGAGGAGGTTCGGCAGGAACGTGTGCGCGAGTGCGTAGGTCGGGCTGGTGGCCATGTCGCGATGCTAGGCTGATCACGACGTCAGCATGCGGGGATCCTCGTAGATGTCATCGACGGCCAGCCGGCACCCGATCGACGTCAGCTCCACCAGCTGACCCGCCAGGCCGCGCGCGGCGAGGGGCCAGCCGTGGGTGTCGTCGCCGCCTGCATCACTGGCCGGGCCCCGCCGGAACACCTCGATCAGCCGCTCGCGGTGGGACACCAGCACGTACTCCTGGAGGCTGGGCAGGGTGCGGTAGCGCGCGAACTTGCGGCCGCGGTCGTAGCGCTCGGTGCTTGGGCTCGTGACCTCGACGATCACCTGCGGGTTGTGCAGCGCGTGTGGATCGGGGCCGCGGCTGAGCGCATAGCGACCAACGACTACCTCGCGTCGGGGAGCTTGCGGGAGCGCGCGGAGTCACCCCTCTCCGACGACGAGACCCTGCGCGCGCCCACCCTGCGCGACGCGGTGATCGACGTGCTGCGGGCGCTCGGCCCCACGTTGTCGGGAGAAGACCCGCGGTGGTTCGAGCCCGCGCGGCTGCGCATCACCCTGCCCGGTCCGCGACCCGTGCGCTGCGGCGGGTGAGCGCGGGTCAGGTGTCTTGCACGAGGGCCCGCGCGCGGGAGAAGTCTCGCGCGCGGAGGGCGTCGCGGGGGATCCAGACGTAGAGACGTCCCGACCCGCTGCCGAAGCTGAACTCTGCAGCGCCGTCGCTCGCGAGTTGCAACAGAAGCACCCAACGGTCACGGCGCGGGTCGTCGAGGGCGAGGCGGCCCGCATCGACGGCGGGGATGTCTCCGCGCGAGAGGGCCTCGCACACGCCCTCCATGGCCTCTTGCAACGTGTCGGGGTGCCCGAGGAGCTTCGCCTCGGGGGCTTCACCCACCCAGGCGTTCACGAAGGCCTCGCCCGCGGCCTCGTCGGCGGGCCACGCGACGGGGTCTCGTGGCGGCCCCCACGCGACCGTCGGGGTGAGCGCGCGCTCGGGGAACTCTTCGGCATCGGGGTGAGAGTCCCTGCGGCGCAGGGGCTTCTGCGCGTTCCAGATCACCGTGAGGCTCGCTTCGTCACCCGGCGCATCGCCCGGGGGTTGGCGAACGGTGTCGTAGAAGAACGACAGGGTGCCCTCGCGCGGGAGGTCGTCGTCGACCGCGGGGAGCGACGCGAGGTCGAGCTGCGCGACGAAGGAGAGCGGGCGTGCGTCGCGGTCCACGGGCCAGGACGCATCGTCGGGTAGGTCAGGGGCGCCGCCGATCTTCGACGCGCCCACGGGCACGTCGTCGGGCGCGAGGGTGAGCGCCACCTCGGGGCGGGCGTGGGTGAGCAGCGCGTCGCGGTGCGCGTCGGCGATCCCGAGCGCATCGAGGGCGCGGGCGAGCGCGTCGCGGGAGGGGGGTCTCACACCTTTCCGAGAAAGCTGATCATCACGCGCTGGCTCGGGGCGTAGGCGATGGCGAGTCTGCCCTCCTTGAGCTTGCGCTTGCCGAAGCCGCCGAGGCAGAGGCCGAGCGCGGGCAGGTTCAGGTACTGCTTCTCCTCGGTGGCGCCGGGGTCGGCGGCCCGGAGCTTGTCGACGGCGGTGGGGTCGCCGAACACGTCGACGCCCGCGGCGAGGAGCTGCGCGCCTTCGCCGTAGGTCACCTTCACGAGTCCGTCGACGCCGTAGGCGAGCTCGGCCGCGCCCCGCTGCTCATACTGCTGCCGCATGGGGCGGCTCTCCCAGGCGCGCGCGGGGGGGCCCTGGGTCTCGGCGCACCCGGCGGGTGTGGCGCCGAATCGGTAGGGGCCGATGTGCTCGAAGGGGGTCAAGGTGTGCTGGTCTTCGCTCATGGTCACAATCCGCAGTTGGTCTTGATCTGGTCGCGCTGCGTCGTGGTGATTCTGCCCGCGGCGACGTGGTGGTCCAACATTTCGCGCAGCCCGTTGTCGTACTTGTTCCCCGCGATGACCTGGACTATGCGCTGGATTGACCACACCGTGGACTCCGCCCTACCCTTGGTTCATGAAGACGTCTCGCTATGCGCTCCAGAACGCCGATCTCCTGGTCGAGCCGCTTCCACCGCTCGACCTCCTTCTGCACCAGCGGAAGACGCGCGCGGCGGCGCTCGAGAAGCGCTGCAATGCGACCCTGGACGTCCGTCATTGGACACCTGTTGGGCGCGCCATGTTCATGTTCATGTCCTCCAGGACAAGGCCGACCGCCGCGACCATGTCGTCTCGCCGAGCTAAGCGAACCCGTTCAACCAGGACATCACCGTAAGGCATCGCGTTCCTTTCCGCCGGCGTTCGGCGAAGGTGGCCGTCCGGACGTTGGACGGGACCGGCCGCAACCCTGCGGTCGCCGATACGCACATCCCGCCGCCCTGAACAGCACTGCGCCGCAAGTATCCACACGCTCGCTCCCGGACGCAAACGTCAGTGAGGGCGCAATCACGCGGGATGCTCGATTGGCACTGGTGCAGTTTCAGCGCGGACCGCCACAGCCTGTGCGGCGGATCGAGGATCGGTGACTTCGAGGGTTAGCTTGGGAGCCTGTCCCAGCGACCGGGCCATCGGGTCTGCTCGATTCCCGCTGCCACGTGGCTGCCACACGAACCGAGATCAACCCCCACCAGCCGGGACCAACCGGGACAACCGCGCCGCGCAACCCTGTGTGATCGTTGCAGGCGCGCGAGATGATTGATTTCTCGCGTGGGCGGTTGCCAGGTTGTGGTCCTGGATGTCGCACCCCCAAATTTCAGGTACCTACGGCGTACCCCCGGACGCCCCGAACTTGGCTGCCACCACGGCCGGCCCAAAGACCGCCGCGATGGCAACCCGCTTGTCGTCCTCTGGACGTCGGCGTGGCCCAGGAGTTTCTGAAGCACGCCCCGCGGGACGCGGCGGGCCATCATCGTGCCGAACGAGTGCCGGAGGCAGTGGATCGGCTTCGGCGGGCGCGGGATGCCCGCGCAGACGTAGATCGCGCTGAACGACTCGCTCAGCCGGTCGTAGCTCACCGCACCCCCGTCGCCCTGGGCGACCACCCACAGGCCCACCCGTGGGAGCTTCGCTTGCGTCGTGACGAGCCGCGGCGAGGCGGGATGGCCCGCGTCTTGTTGTACTTCGGAGGAACGATCTCCCCCGTCGCCTTGTCGAGCGCGCGGTTCCGAGCGGCGGTGGCGGTCGGACGCGGACCGCTAGTCGAGGTTGACGTCGCTGATGTCCATCAGCAGCGGGGCGAGCGCCTCCCGCGCGGCGGGGAGCCTGGCCTCGAGGGCGCCCGACAGGTCATCCATCGGGTCCTCGGTGACCTGCAGGAACGCCAGCTGGGGCGAGACCTCGACCACGCGCGCGAACGCGCCTGATCCCCGCACCTTGGAGAGGTCGATGCGCTCAAGGTGCCCTGCGCCGAGGAACGTGCCCCACTCGACCGTCGCGATCTGGGTCGCGAGGAGTTCGCTCTTCCAGCTCCGCGCACGACGTCCGAGCCGACGCGTAGCGGAGAGCCCGGAACGTTCCTTCGGCCGCGCAGAACTGAGGGCCCGCTTGGCCGCGCGATAGTCCGGCTCAAGGGCGACGAAGCCGGCGCCCGTCTGCATCACATCAGCGAGTGCCAGCAGAGCGCTGCGATCCGCGTCCAGATCGGCGTCAAGATACGGAATGACGATGTAGCCTTGCATCGCAGTTTCGGCCGAAGCCGGATCGCGGCCAGCCAGCTCGCTCTCGAACTCTGCGCTCGCGTCGAGTTCGTCGTCGCGCTTGGTATCGAAGTGCACCGCATCAAATGCGGGATCCGCGAAGTACTCCGCGATAAGGCTCGCGCTCGCCTTTGCGTGTTTGCTCCATCGGTCCTTACGGCGTCCGCTAATTCGCTCCAACGCGGCGAAGCACGGCCTGGTCAGGATCTCGCCGACCGCTCGCGATGCTTCTGCGTCCCGCTGAAGTTGCCGTCCAAAGTCGAGACGTACCGCCATCGAGCATTTCACGCGCAGTCCCTCCTCCAGCTCACGCTCACCTCGCGGTACTCGCCGTCCTCGTTCACGGTGGGGCACAGCATATAGCAGTCCACCTGGGGCTCGAAGCGCTTGCACTTCGCGAAGTCGCTGTCTGCGTCGATCAGCTTCTTGATTACGCTTGAGTCGGGTTTCTTCAGTTCGTCGTTCAGGTCACGAACGTAGCGATCCGCTTGGTCCTCGCCTTTGTCGATCGCCCGCGAGTTGTCGGGCTTGAGTTCGACGACGAGGCACGTCTCCCCGGTGGCCATCGCGCAATCGAGACGGCCGCTGTTCAGGCTGATCTCCTTCGCGTCGCAGCTGCTCTGGCGGTCGGAGTGGGCCCGGTTCCCCTGGTCGAGCATCCAGCTCACGACCGGGTGGTTCGAGCCACGGAGGCTGCGGGTCATCCGGTCGATGCTTTCCCACCGGGACTTGACGTCGTCCCTGAGGCTGCGTGTGTCGCTGTGGTTGCTCTTGAGGTTGTCGTCGGCGAGCACGTCATCGACCGCTCGGTACGACTCGTCACGCAAGCGCTCGAGCGCTGAGTGCTTGTCGCGGACGTCGCGGGACACGCGGTCGGCGATGTCGCGGCCCACATCACGACGGGCCTCCTCGTCCGCCTCACAGACCGCCGTGACGATCTTCCTGGTCTCCTCGGGCGTCATCTTCTTGAGCTCGAGCTGCCGGTTCTTGAAGTCGTCGGCCTTGCTGCGCGCCGCGCTCCAGTCGCCGGCGGCCCAGGCCACGCCTGCGGTTGCCGCCATCGCGCCGAACACCATCATCAGCCTGCCCCTGTTCACGTTCGATCTCTTTCCGCAGGCCGTAAGTGGCCGCTGCCAGCCCTATCGGCACCGGGCGCACCCGGTTGCGGACTATTTGTGGCTGCTGCGCAACTACCGGATTTGACGGCGAGATGCGCAGGGCGGGGCGCTGGCGATCACGATCGTGCCGGCGGTGTAGCGGGCTGCGGCGCCTCAGCCGCGAGCACGTTGTTGCCGCGCATCCCGTCGCGCATCGCCAGGAGCAGGCGCGCCTCGTCGACGCTCACCGGCGCCTCGCGCCCGTTTACCTCGAGTGAGAAGCGGACTTCTTCGTCGAGATAGGCATGCAGTCGCGTCTCCCCCAGGCCGTTGAGGTTGACGTTCATGAAGCGATTGGCCTTGGTCGGTGTGGTCATGGCTCGACGATCAGACCGAATCGGGAGACGCGCAACATCACACTTCATCCGGCCACCTACTGCCGAAGCACCACCACGCACCCTGCAGCGGTCCGGCCCCGAGCCGATCGCCGCGGCTGGACCGCGTCCCGGCGATCGTGAGAGGCTGGTCCCATGCGCAGGGGTTGGTGGGCGTCGTTCCTCACAATGATCGCGTTCGTGCTCGGCTTCAACCAGGTCGAGGCGCACCCCGGAGGTGTCAACGCCGAGGGCTGCCACACGGCCAAGCGCACTGGCAACTACCACTGCCACGGCTCGAGGGCGCCATCAGTCCGGCCCACCCCGCGACCGACGCCCGCACGGGCACCAACGCCGCGGCCCGCCTCGAGCTGGCGCGCGCCGAGCTCGACCACGCGCGCGCCGATCGTGCGCTCGCGGGCCGCGGTCGCCGCGTTCCGCCGCTCGCACCCGTGCCCCGCGACTGGGCGCACCTCGGGCACGTGCGCCGGCTGGGAGGTCGACCACCTTAAGCGGCGACTTAAGACAGATCCAATCCGGGCGTGAGCGGAGATCCACCACCTGACGCAAGGCGAGGCCGGCGGCGGCGGGATATTGATCCACCCAGCGTGCTCGCGGCCGGGCGACGCGACCTCCGTGAGGGCTCGGCGCGGACGCGCAGAACCGCGATCGACAGCGCGGGAGCCGGCGACGTGCGGTCGTAACCGTTCACGCGGCGACTGCGGTTGGCAGGTTAGTCCGCAGGTCAGTTCGGAGATGCTCGGGTAGCAGCGACGGAGTCGGCGTGCCCTGAAGCGCAGCCGCACATGCGTCCTTGAGGAACCCGTAGAGGTCCCGCTTCTGCGTGCGAAGCGTCTGGCGTGCGGTCAAGAACCGCTCGATGAAGCGACTGCCCTTGGCGCTGTCGCTGCCAAAGCAGCCCTTGCGCATGAGCACGGCGAACCGGATGGCCCGCTCGGCGATATTGTTCGTCGGTTCGACCCGCTCGACGTCAATGAACGTGAAGAACGCCGCCCGCAGCTTGAGCATCTCGCGGCACATGCCGCTGACCTTGGCGATGGACAGACCTTCGCCTTCTTCGAGCAGCGCGAGAATTCGGCGCCGCACGGGTCGAGCCGCAAGTTGGAGCTCCGCGCGCGTCAGGGTGCCGTCACGCGCGCGGTGCCACAACCGGAAGAGCGTTCGCCGTTCGGCGAGCAGGCGCTCACCGAGGCGCTTCGCCTCGGCGCCGTAGTCGAGGAAGGACTTGAAGTCGCGGATCAGGTGGCTCCAGCAGAGCTGTCGGCGCTCGGCGGAAACCCAGTTGTAGGACGCCCACCGGTCGGTCGTGAGGATGCCGGCGAAGGCGTCGCCGAGCAACGCCTTGGCGGCCGACGTGTTGCGACGCGTGTGCACGAGGAACACCGTCACCATCGACGTCACCGCCACCCACAGCCACGCCTTCTTCTTGTCCTCGCGCCAGCTGGTCTCGTCGGCGTGCGCTCGGTCGTCGCGCTGCGCGTGCGCCAGCGCCTCCTGGAACGCGGGTGCCAGCGCGCGGCTCACCTGGTCCTGCGTCTTGGCCACCATGCCCGTGGACATCGGCACCTGCAGCACCTCGGTCATCACCACGCTGGTCTGGCGCACGCTCTGCTTGAGTTCGCCCCGCAGCAGGCCCGTCATCGCCTGCACCGTCGGGCCGTAGTGCCCGGTCGGCACCCCTGCCGGCAGTTCGCCCCGCGTCACCAGCCCGCACGTCGCGCACCGGACGTCGAGGCACTGATGATCCGTGACGATCGGGCGGATCTCCGGCAACTCGTAGACCCAATGGTTGATCACCGACCCGGTCAGCTCACCCGTGGCGAGGTCCGCGCAACAGTGCCCGCATGCCGGCGGGCGGTACTGCTCCACGTGGTCCACGTGGACAGGGTCCGCGGCGAACCGCGCCGGGTGACCAGGCTGCCCGCCGCGCTTGCGCCGCTTGCCGCGCTTGGCCTGGACAGGTCGCGTGCCGGGCTGATCCGACGAGGGCGGCTTGGACGAGTTCTGGGAGTTCTTCCCCAGCCTCGCCTCCAGCTCGACGATCTTCGCCAGCGCGCCCGCCAGCTGCTGTCTGCAGCGTTGCGACCAGCGCGACGAGTTCGTCGTATGTGGGCGGTGTCGAGATCTTGCTATTCAGATCCGATTGCCGCGGATGTCAAGAGGGTCGTGAACGGTTACGTGCGGTCTACCCAGCGCGTGTTCGCGGCCGGGTGACGCGACGCCGTGAAGGCTCAGCGCGGACGCGCAGGGGTGCGGTCGGCGGCGCGAGACGCGGCGACGTGCTGGCGGTAGCTCGGACCGTCGATGTCGATGCGGATCGCGTGCTATGCGCTTGGTCCAGCCGCACATGCAGTCGTTGGGATCCGCGGTGGCCGTCAGGCCGAGGCCGAACCCGATGCCTCCGACCGCGACGTTGATCAGCCGCTGGAGTGGGACGCCGCTCGCATCGGAGATCCACAGCACATCGCTGTTCTCGCTATCGTCGCAGTCGAGCTCGTTGACGGCGAGGCTGAAGTTCGAGCCGACCGCGCCGGCGGAGCCGCCGAACACGACCATGACGTACGGGCCGGCCGCCGGGCGGGTGGTGACGACCGTGACCGGGAAGCCCGCGAGCACGGCGCGGATGCCATCGGTGATGGTCATGATGTCGGTGGTCCGGTTGCCGGACGCCTGGCGGAACGGCGTCGCGGTGCCGCTGGCCTGGTTCATCCAGCTCGCGCGGTTCGTCGTGGCGTCGCTGGTGGCGGCCTGGGTCAGGGCCTGGCCCTCGAAGTTGAGGTAGAGGACGCGGCCGTTGGCGCACGCCGGGGCATCGGTCGCCGCGTCGAGGCCAAGGGCGTCGTCCGTGACGCCGGCATCGTTCGAGGGGCCAGCCGGCGCGTCGGCGCCACCCTGGTTGAGCTCCGCCCCGCTATGCGCGACGGCGCATGATCGAGCCCGCTACCGATCCCCTCCCCTCCACGCAGGCGGGATGAGCGCCCAGCTGCGTCCGCGGCCCGATCGGGAGCCCAGCGTTGTAACGCTGCTTACACTGCGCGTGGCATCGATCCACCCGGTCATCTGCCCCCAGGCTGGCCGCTCGGAGGCCGTCGATCCGAAACCACGGTTTGTTTTACTTATGCGCTCAAGACCGCAGTGCCCGATGATGGGAGGTCAAGGACACCGCCCGAACTACCTGAGGAAACGCCAGATGAGTAACACGACAGTTTGCGGCTCCGGGGGCCCCGTCAAAAGGTGCGCGGTCCCTTCTTTCACTGCCTTCATGGGAATGATGCTCGCCCTGGGATGCGGCGCTGGAAGTGCCACGGACGCTGGACCGGATGCGGCGGACGGCCCCGTCGACTTCGGCCCGAACGTGCTCGTGTTCGATCCGTCGATGCCCATGGCGACGATCCAGGAGCAAATCGACGCGATATTCAACAAGCAGCTCCAGAATCAATTCGGGGCCGCGCGCTACGCGTTCCTGTTTCGGCCCGGGAACTACACACTCGACATCCGAGTCGCCTATTACACGCAGGTCCTTGGCCTCGGCCAGTCCCCGGACGACGTCGTCATCACGGGTGCCGTTCGAGTCAACGACAAGAAGAGCGTCTCCGATCCCACGGGGCCCGTGCGATCGACGAGCAATTTCTGGCGCAGCGCCGAGAATCTGACCGTCATCCCCACCGTGCCGACGCCAGCCGCCACGACCAACACGTGGTCGGTATCGCAGGCGACGTCGCTTCGCCGGGTTCACATCAAGGGCAACCTGGCACTGTCGGAGTCGGGCAACTCGAGCGGCGGGTTCTTGGCCGACTCACTCATCGACGGCGGGGTGTCGTCAGGATCGCAGCAGCAATGGTTCACCCGCAACACGGACCTCACGTCCTGGAGCGGCCAGAACTGGAACATGGTCTTCGCGGGTGTCCCCAACGCCCCGACAGGCGCTTGGCCCGCCAACAAGTACACCGTCATTCCCACGGTCCCTGTGATTCGCGAGAAGCCGTATCTGTATCTTGATAGCAAAGGCAGCTACGCCGTCATGGTGCCGAGCCTCAAGACGGACACGCAGGGCAGAAGCTGGTCGACCGGCCCCCCGGCAGGCACGTCCGTGCCTCTTGCCCAATTCTTCGTCGCGCATGCAGACAAGGACACGGCCGCCACGATGAACGCCGCACTCGCGCAAGGCAAGCACCTGCTCTTGACGCCGGGGGTCTACAAGCTCGATGACAGCCTCGAGGTGAGCCGCGCCGACACGATGGTGATCGGTTTGGGAGTCGCATCGCTCGCGGCGCAGCGTGGCGTTCCCACGATCGCGGTCGCTGACGTCGACGGAGTGAAGCTCGCTGGTTTCCTCGTCGAGGCGGGCCCCATGAACTCACCGACCGTCCTGCAGTTGGGGCCGGCGCCGAGCGCTTTGGACCACTCGAAGAATCCGACGCTCCTCTACGATGTTTCCTGCCGTGTCGGAGGGGCCACGGACGCCGCCGCGTCGAGCTGCCTCATCATCAACAGCAACGACGTCATTGCGGACAATCTATGGCTTTGGCGGGCCGATCACGACATTACGTTGGTGTCGGTCGTGTGGACCGACGACCCGAGCAAAAACGGCCTCGTCGTCAATGGGAAGAACGTGACGGCCTACGCGCTTATGGTCGAGCACTTCCAAGAGTACCAGACCCTGTGGAATGGCAATGGCGGGCGGGTCTATTTCTATCAGTCGGAGATGCCCTATGATCCTCCGAATCAAAGCGCCTGGATGAACGGGGCGACCAAAGGATATGCGTCCTACAAGGTCAGCAACCAGGTGACCACCCACGATGCGAGGGGACTGGGAGTTTACTGCAACTTCAAGGCCCCGCTCCCGTCCCCTGTCTTTGCCGACAACGCGTTCGAGGCGCCGCAGGCCGTCGTGGGCTCGATGCAGCACCTGATCACGGTGTTTCTCAACAATTTCGGCGGAATCAACCACGTCCTCAACGGCACAGGCAACGCTGTGCTCAAGGCGGGCGACAAGGCCACCGTGAACTGAGCCATCCCAGCGTGCCCCCCGGGCCCCTCCCAAGAACGACCACGGTGCCCCCGGGCCCCGACCGACGTTGCTTCCCGGGCCCCGACCGACGTTGCTTCGTAAAGAACGACCACGGTGGGTTGGGCGCAGGCACCGGGTGGCCGCTTTGGGTGGCCGCGCTCGGCCTGGCGAAGTGCCGGAGCTCGGGGCCGGAGGCGGCCCTGGTCACGCCGCAACGACGCACGCGTGGGTGCGCGAGCGGTGGCTGGACGATGGGGAATGCAGCGAGCGAGTGCGGGTCAGGCGGCCGACCCGGCGACCGGCACCCCGGCGAACCGCCGCAGCCAGTACGTGCTATGCGCTTGAGGGCGTTCCCGTTCCCGTTCCCGGACGGTCCTAAGGGATCGCGGGAACCGGAACTATGCGCCGAACGACCCCGAGAACTGCGGCGGCTGCAAGGTCGCGTGCTCGTTCTTCAACGCGACGCCGCTCTGCAAGACGGGGGCGTGCGCGCTGGGCGCCTGTAGCGCTGGCTTCGCTGACTGCGACGGGCTCGCGCAGGACGGCTGTGAGTATGACACCCAGGGCTTCTCGGTGGACGCCAAGAACTGCGGCGCGTGCGGCAAGGCCTGCGCGTCCGGCGAGATCTGCTCGGGGGGTGCGTGCGAGGCGAGCGGCTGCGCGGCAGGCCTGAGCGACTGCGACGGCCAGGCCATGAACGGCTGCGAGTACGACAACGCAGACCTGGCCTCCGACGTCCAGAATTGCGGCGCCTGCGCCCACACGTGCACGACGCCCCAGGCGACGCCGCTCTGCAAGGCGGGGGCATGCGCGATCGGCGCCTGCGACGCAGGCTTCGCCGACTGCAACGGGCTCGTGTTAACGAACTTCTGCATCCGTCGAAAAGTGACAGTCGACCGGTGGGCGCAACAACGGCCCCAGCCGGTGGTTGAGTCCGGGTGGAGCCGGTTGAGGCCGAGTGAGTGGCGGAAGGGATCAGGTCGAACGCGGGGGTCGACGACGGCGGCGTGAGGACGGTCGTGCAGGTGGCGGATCCCCAGCTTCGAGACCGTGGTTCTCGCGCCAGGAGTCGGCGTCGATCGTGAGGCGGTGGCAGTGCTGGTTGAAGCGATCGACGAGGGCGACGACGCAGGCGGCGCCGGGGAACACCGCGCCCCATTGCTTGAACGCCAAGTTGGTGGTGATGATCGTCGAGCGCTTCTCGTGGCGGCGGCTGACGATGTTGTAGAGCATGTCGGCGGCGCGGCTGTCGCACGGCAGATAGCCGAGTTCGTCAAGGACCAAGATGTCGGGGTCGGTGTAGCGGCGGACGCGACGCTCGAACGCGGGGAGCGACTCCTGGTTGAGCAGGTCGGCCAACGCCGTGGCGAGCGACGAGAACCGCACGCTGTATCCCGCCGCCAGACCGGCGAGCCCGAGGTTCTGCGCGATCATGGTCTTGCCGACGCCGGAGCCACCCTTGATCAACACGTTCGCGCCGCTGTCGACAAAGTCGAGCAGCAGGAGGCGCTCGATCAGCGCGCGGTCGATCGCGCGGGGATGGGCCCAATCAAAGCGGTCGAGCGGCTTGTAGGTTCCGAGGCAGGCGGCGCGCGTGCGACGCGCCAGGTTGACGGTGTCGCGGGTGCGCTCTTCGAGGTCGGCCAGCTGCTCCAGCGTCTCGGTGGGCCCCACGCGGCTCTTGTGGAGGTGGGTCAAGAAGGCGGCGAAGGCATCGCGTGGCAGGCGCAGGCCGAGGCGGCGGAGGCGCTCGACGAGGTCGTCATCATTTGCCATCGTAGCGCTCCAGGTCGTGGGGAATGACGACGTCGTCGTCGGCGTGGAGGGACAGCTCGGGCAGGATGGGAATCGGGAGGTCGCGACGCTTCCGGTGGGTCTCGCAGGCGACCGCGAGCGTGCCGAGATCGGCGAGGCCGCGCGCGGCGAGATCGGCGACCGCGGCGGCGAACACCTCGTCGCCATAGAGGTCGAGCAGCTTGATCGTTCGCGTGACGCGCAAGCCGAGGCTGGGGCCGGTGGCCGTCCAGCGCGCGAGGATCTCCCCGAAGGCCGGCGCAACGGCGTGGAGCCGGTCGCGCCCCTTCAGGCAGCGCGCGGCCTGCCGCTGCGCGACCAGCTCCACGCGGTGGGCGGGATCCTCGATCACCTGGCGCCGACCCCAGCTCCGCGGATGCTCGGCCACGCAGATGATGCCGTCGAGGACCCGCACGACGCGGTCGTTGGTGACCAAGGTGACGACGCGCTGACGTTCGGCGACCGAGGTCGGCACCGAGTACCGATTGGTATCGATCTGCACGAACGCTTGGGTGTCGAGGTTGACGAGCTCGACCCGGTCGGTCGGCGGCAGGGGCTCGGGGAGGGGCAGGAGGCGCGCGCGCTCCTCGGCGAACACGTCGCCCACGGTGCGCTGCGCGAGGACCGGGTGCGGCCGCGCGTGCGCGACCTTGTCGATGAACCGCCGGAGCTGGGCGTTGCCCTCGTCGACCCCGACGATCGTGCGCCCGGCGAGGAAGCGGTCGCGCAGGTAGCGAATCGCGCGCTCGACCTTGCCCTTGTGCTGCGGCCGCCGTGGCGCACACAGGCGTGGCTGCGCGCGCATCTTGGCGCACAACGTTCACAGCGAACCTCGCGGAAGCTATCCGGATCGGCGTCGCGGCTCAGCCGGATCCTGGCGCGGACTTGCCCATGCACCGGCTCCGGTCTGTAAGCTCTGGCGCGCGGAGGCGCAAGAATCATGACTCGTCGCGGCAAGCAGTCCACCCCGCTCCAGCAGCGCCAGGCGCAGAAGCACGAGCGCGACCGGCTCGAGGCCATCACCGGAATTACCGAGCAACTCACCTGCCTTGACCGCCTTGCGTCCGAGGTGGCCGACGAGTGCTCGTTGCATGTCGACCGCCACGAGTTCGACCTCGCCACCTCCGACCTCGCCATCGAGTTCTGGGCCGACCAACCAGTGGCCAAGGACGTCGTCGCGCTGATCGCCGCCATTCAGGCTGAGCACCAGCGGCACTGCGACGCGCTGACGGCGCTCGGCACGCAACTCGCGGCCTTGGTCGACAACCTGGGAGCCCAGGCGCACGTCCACCTGCGCCCGCTTGAACCGTACCGCGAGCGGGTGGAGGCGTGCCTCTACCCGCCTGTCACGCCACCGAGTTGACAGGTCATCCCGAGCCGTCGGCGGCGCCCCGATCGCGGTGACGTCACCCCGCCGATCGGATCGACTGTCACTTTTCTACGGAATCACGTGGCCGTCGACAACGGTGCGCCGGGCCTCCGCGATCGACCACGTGATGAAGCGATCGACGTCGAGCCGGGTCAGATCGACCGGCGGCTTGACCGGGTGGCGCTCGAACCAGCCATCGGCGCGCGCGGTGGGCGGCAGCGGAGCTATGCGCGCGAACAGCTCCTGCGCGGTGACTGCGAGCCCGGCCGCGAGCTTTTCGATGGTCTCGAACGTCGGCGCCTGCCGGCCGGTCTCGATCGACTGAATGAACTTGTCGCTGAGTTGAGCACGTTCGCCGAGCTGCTCGAGCGTCAGGCTTCGGTGGCGTCGCAGTTGACGGATGCGCTGACCAAATCGGACCGTAACCGTTCACGCGGCGACAGCGGTTGGCAGGTCAGTCCGCAGGTCAGTTCGGAGATGCTCGGGTAGCAGCGACGGAGTCGGCGTGCCCTGAAGCGCAGCCGCACATGCGTCCTTGAGGAACCCGTAGAGGTCCCGCTTCTGCGTGCGAAGCGTCTGGCGTGCGGTCAAGAACCGCTCGATGAAGCGACTGCCCTTGGCGCTGTCGCTGCCAAAGCAGCCCTTGCGCATGAGCACGGCGAACCGGATGGCCCGCTCGGCGATATTGTTCGTCGGTTCGACCCGCTCGACGTCAATGAACGTGAAGAACGCCGCCCGCAGCTTGAGCATCTCGCGGCACATGCCGTTGACCTTGGCGATGGACAGACCTTCGCCTTCTTCGAGCAGCGCGAGAATTCGGCGCCGCACGGGTCGAGCCGCAAGTTGGAGCTCCGCGCGCGTCAGGGTGCCGTCACGCGCGCGGTGCCACAACCGGAAGAGCGTTCGCCGTTCGGCGAGCAGGCGCTCACCGAGGCGCTTCGCCTCGGCGCCGTAGTCGAGGAAGGACTTGAAGTCGCGGATCAGGTGGCTCCAGCAGAGCTGCCGGCACTCGGCGGAAACCCAGTTGTAGGACGCCCACCGGTCGGTCGTGAGGATGCCGGCGAAGGCGTCGCCGAGCAACGCCTTGGCGGCCGACGTGTTGCGACGCGTGTGCACGAGGAACACCGTCACCATCGACGTCACCGCCACCCACAGCCACGCCTTCTTCTTGTCCTCGCGCCAGCTGGTCTCGTCGGCGTGCGCTCGGTCGTCGCGCTGCGCGTGCGCCAGCGCCTCCTGGAACGCGGGTGCCAGCGCGCGGCTCACCTGGTCCTGCGTCTTGGCCACCATGCCCGTGGACATCGGCACCTGCAGCACCTCGGTCATCACCACGCTGGTCTGGCGCACGCTCTGCTTGAGTTCGCCCCGCAGCAGGCCCGTCATCGCCTGCACCGTCGGGCCGTAGTGCCCGGTCGGCACCCCTGCCGGCAGTTCGCCCCGCGTCACCAGCCCGCACGTCGCGCACCGGACGTCGAGGCACTGATGATCCGTGACGATCGGGCGGATCTCCGGCAACTCGTAGACCCAATGGTTGATCACCGACCCGGTCAGCTCACCCGTGGCGAGGTCCGCGCAACAGTGCCCGCATGCCGGCGGGCGGTACTGCTCCACGTGGTCCACGTGGACAGGGTCCGCGGCGAACCGCGCCGGGTGACCAGGCTGCCCGCCGCGCTTGCGCCGCTTGCCGCGCTTGGCCTGGACAGGTCGCGTGCCGGGCTGATCCGACGAGGGCGGCTTGGACGAGTTCTGGGAGTTCTTCCCCAGCCTCGCCTCCAGCTCGACGATCTTCGCCAGCGCGCCCGCCAGCTGCTGTTGCAGCGTTGCGACCAGCGCGACGAGTTCGTCGTATGTGGGCGGTGTCGAGATCTTGCTATTCAGATCCGATTGCCGCGGATGTCAAGAGGGTCGTGAACGGTTACCCGGAGGGAACTCGCCGACATCGAGGCGGATCTCGACGTCGCGCGCGCCAACAACGACCTCGGGCGGATCGAGAGCCTCGAGGCCAATCGGGAGGTTCTGCGTACCGAGGTGCTGCGAGCTACGCGGCCGAGCGGCGCGCTCAAGGTCGCCCATCCCGACGACGAACGCGCGCGCAAGGCCGTGTCGAAGGCGATCGCGGAGGCGATCGCGAGCCTCGAAGCCCGCCAACCAGCCCTGGCCGTTCATCTCCGCCGCCAGCTAACCACCGGGCTCTACTGCACCTACAGGTCGGCAGACGGCATCGCCTGGGACGTCGAGCGGTAGGCGCAACCGCGCGGGGAGCGAGGCGCTCCCCCGGGAAGCGGCTCCGCTACGTCCGAGGTGGCGGCGCGCTCCCGCCGAGGTAGCGCGGGGACTTCGAGCCCAACACGGGCTGGAGGTCGTCATGTCACACGTCAAGAATCCGATGGTCGAGTTCGATGGTCACGAGGGTAGCGGCGCCGAGAGTGGTAGCGCGATGGCGGAGTTCCGGGCCGCCCGTGGGCTGGAGCGCGCCGAGTTGGTGCTCTCCGAGGTCGCGTGCTACCGCACGGATGGCAACAAGGTGGTGTGCGGCATCGTGTTCGCACCGCTCGAGCCGCCTTGGGGGGCCGGCGAACCGCTGCGCGACGCCGCGCCGCCCTCCATGGCCACGCCCAGGGCGCAGGCCGACGACCACGCCGAGCACCTCGGACAGGAGGCCGTCGGCGACAAGATCGATGCCCAGCCCCCGTGGCAGGCGTCGTCGAACGCGCCGGGCACCGCGTCGGACGGCTGAGGCGACATGGCCGACGCGTTCATCGGAGGCGCGCGTGCGCCGGGCGGCGCCGCGGCACGAGCCGCAACCGCAGGCGAACGCATCGGCTACGCCGCGGCTGCGCGGCACCTGGGGATCAAGGTCCAGACGCTGCGGTCGATGGTGCATCGCCGCCAGGTGCCGCACATCCGGCTCGGCCCCCAGCTCGTCGTGTTCGATGTCGCCGATCTCGATGAGTGGATGGCGGCGTGCCGCGTCGCGCCTATTGCACCAGGCTGAGGACCTTGGCGTCCGCCGGCATGCGGAACGCGACGCGCCCGTAGTCCTCCGCGTAGGCGGTGGGCTTCAGGTGGGCGTAGGTCCGCTCGGTGATCGAGACCGAGTTGTGCCCGAGGATCCGGGACAGCTTGAAGATGTCGCCCCCGTCGACCAGAAACAGGGACGCGAACGTGTGGCGCAGGTCGTGGAGCCGCAGCGCGGCCGGCAACCCCGCCCGGACGACCGCCAGCTTGAACGGATCGCGAACGGCCGTCTGCGACAGCGCGCGGTCGGGCGCGCTCCCCCGCAGGCGCCGGTAGCCGCCGGGCCACAGCAGGGGGCTCGATCCCCGCGCCAGCTTCATCGCCTTGAGCACCCCGAGCACCGAGTCAAAGATCGGCACCCGGCGCGCCTTACCGGACTTGGTCGTCCCGGTCGTTGTGCGTCCGCGGCGCCCGCGATGCACCGTGATGAGGCGGTGCTCCAGGTCGATGTCGTCCCACCGGAGGTGCAGCGCCTCGTCGAGGCGGATCCCCGTCCCCACCAGCACGGCGATCACGGTGCGGATGTGCTCCGGGCACTCGGCCAGCAGCCGCGTGATCGCCTCGGTGGAGTCGAGCCACGGGAACACCCGCGAGTCCGCCTTGAGGCGCTTCACGCCGTGACACGGGTTGTGCTCGAGCCAGTCGCGCCCGATGCACCACGTGAACAGGGCGGACAGGGTCCCCATGGTCGTGTTCACCGTGGCGGCAGACACACGCTGGACCGTCTGATCACGCCACTGGATCACGTCGTTCTTGCGGATCTCGATGAGCGGGGTCTCCTTGAACGCGGGGAGGAGGTACAGGTCCACCCGCCCGGTGTACTCGTCGAACGAACGCGACCCCGTGTTCTTGAGCATCGCCAGCCACTGCTTGACGGCGGCGCCGAACGTCCGCTGCATGTCGACCTGCGGGGGCAACTCACCGCGGTCGATCTTGCGCTGGGTGGTGCGATGGTCCTCGTCCGCCGCCTGGGCCTCGCGCTTGGACTCGTACGTCCCGACGTAGACCTTCTGCCCGTCGCGGCGCCCGTAGACCTGCCACCGCGGTCCGTCGGCTCGTTCGACTTTCTTGACGGTCATACCTCCCAGGGTACCAGCCGAGGGAGACAAACGGGATACGGACTACAGATCCGCCTGATTACCCTGTTATTTCTTGGCCTTATCGACCAGCTTCACGAACGGGTTGTTGGTGAACCCCGACACGCCCCAGCCCGCGTCCGGCTCGCGCCGCGGCGCCTCGGGGCCTGGGCCGCGATCGGCGAACCGCGGCGGGCCGCGATCGTCGACGCGCGGACCACCGCGGTCATCCCGGCGCGGACCGCCGCGATCATCGCGCCGCGGACCACCACCGGCGAACCCGCCCTGCGGCGGACCGCCGCGATCATCGCGCCGCGGACCACCACCGGAGAACCCGCCCGGGCCGCCCTGCTGCGGACCACGGCCGCGCGGGCCCTGATCCCCGCGGGGCCCCTGCCCACCGGCCGGCCGATCACGGCGATCGCCACCACCGCCCGCGGGCGCACTCTGCGGGCCGCGCTCGCGCCAGTCGCGCCGCGGCGGACCACCCGCGCCCTGCGGCGGTGCAGCACCCTCGCCGTGCGGCGCGCCACCGGCGCCGTGCGGCGCCCCGGCAGACTCGCCGTGCGGCGCGCCCTGCGCGTGGTCACCCGCCGGAGCACTGCCAGCCGGTCCGCGCGGCTGCCACTGCCGGCGCTCGCCCTGCGGGGCGCCACCGCGGCCACCCTGCGACGGGCCGCGCCCACCACCACCGCCACCACCGCCACCGCGCGGGCCACCACCACGCGGGCCCTGGTACGGCCCGCGCTGCGCGCCTCCCTCGGGGCGCGGCGCACCCTCGACGTGCGGCGCACTCTCGACGTGCGGCGCGCCCTCGACGTGCGGCGAGTTCTCGACGTGCGGCGCGCCCTCGACGTGCGGCGAGCCCTCGATGTGCGGCGAGCCCTCGACATGCGGTCGCGCCCGTCGGACGTCGCACGGCGCGCCCTCGACGTGCGGCGCGCCCTCGACGTGCGGCGCGCCCTCGACGTGCGGCGCGCCCTCGACGTGCGGCGCGCCCTCGACGTGCGGCGCGCCCTCGACGTGCGGCGCGCCCTCGACGTGCGGCGCGCCCTCGACGTGCGGCGCGCCCTCGACGTGCGGCGCGCCCTCGACGTGCGGCGCGCCCTCGACGTGCGGCGCGCCCTCGACGTGCGGCGCGCCCTCGACGTGCGGCGGCCCGCGACGCCTGCTGCGGCCCGCGGCCCTGCTGCGGCCCGCGGCCCTGCTGCGGCCCGCGGCCCTGCTGCGGCCCGCGGCCCTGCTGCGGCCCGCGGCCCTGCTGCGGCCCGCGGCCCTGCCCGCGATCCGGCTGCGGCCCGCCGCGGCGCGCCGACAGCGCGATCCGCTTGCGCTGGGTGTCGACCTCGATCACGCGCACGGTCAGCTTCTGGCCGACCTTCACGACCTCGGCCGGATCCTTGACGAACTGCTCGGACAGCTGCGAGACGTGAACGAGGCCGTCGTTGTGGACGCCGATGTCGACGAACGCGCCGAACGCGGTGACGTTGGTGACGATGCCCTCGAGGACCATCCCGACCTTGAGGTCCTCGACCGAGGTCACGTCGTCGCGGAACGCCGGCGGCGCGAACTCGGCGCGCGGATCGCGGCCCGGCTTGGCGAGCTCGGCGACGATGTCCTGGAGCGTGGGCAGGCCGACGTCGCCCTCGACGTACTTCGCGAGGTCGATGGTGTCGACCAGCTGCTGGTTGCCGAGCAGCGCGGGCAGCGGAACGCCGAGGTCGGTGGCGATCTTCTCGACGAGCGCATAGCGCTCCGGGTGGACGCCCGAGGCGTCGAGCGGGTGCGCCGCGCCGCTGATGCGGAGGAAGCCCGCGGCCTGCTCGAACGCCTTGGGCCCGAGGCCGCCGATGTCGAGGAGCTGCGCGCGCGCCGCGAACCCGCCATGGGTGTCGCGGTGGACGACGATCTTCCTGGCGAGCGCCTTGCCGATGCCGGCGACGTAGCCGAGCAGCTGCGCGCTCGCGGTGTTGAGCTCGACGCCGACCTTGTTGACGCAGTCCTCGACGACGTCACCGAGCTTCTTGACCAGCAGCGGCTGGTGGACGTCGTGCTGGTACTGGCCCACGCCGATCGCCTTGGGCTCGATCTTGACGAGCTCGGCGAGAGGATCCTGGAGGCGCCGCGCGATCGAGATCGCGCCACGGATGGTCAGATCGAGCTCCGGGAACTCCTCGCGCGCGAGGTCGGACGCCGAGTAGACACTGGCGCCGGCCTCGTTGACCTGCACCACGAACGGGGCCGCCGGGCCCTCGCGCAGGCCGGCGTCGCCCAGCACGCGCTTGACGAACGCCTCAGCCTCGCGGCCGCCGGTGCCGTTGCCGACGGCGATCGCGCGCGGCGTGAACTTCTGCACGAACGCGACGAACTCCTCGGTGGCCGTGGCGAGCTGGGCGTCGCCCTGCGAGATGTAGATCGTCACCGTGCCGAGGAACTTGCCGGTCGCGTCGATCGCCGCGCACTTGCAGCCGGTGCGCAGGCCCGGATCGACGCCGATCACCCCAGCGCCACCGAGGGGCGCGGTCAGCAGGAGGTTGTTGAGATTGCCGGCGAAGATGTCGACGGCGGCGCCATCCGAGCGCTGCTTGAGCTCGGCGCGGACGTCGTTCTCCACGCTGGGCCCGAGCAGGCGCTTGAGCGCGTCGGCGATCGCGGTGCGCAGCGTGTCGGCCCACGGCGAGGCCGCGGCGAGGTGTGCGAGGCGCTCGATGCCGGCGGCCACGGCCGCGGTGTCGACGATCACCTGCGCGCGCAGCACGCCCTCGGCCTCGCCGCGGCGGATCGCGAGGAACCGGTGCGACGGGATGGTCTTCACCGCCTCGCTGAACTGGTAGTACTGCTCGAACTTGGTGGGCTCGTCGCCCTTGCCGGGCACCATCGACGACACCAGCTGGCCGTGGGCCGCGTACTCGCCGCGCACGAACGCGCGGATCGCGGCGGTGTCGGCGAGCGTCTCGGCGACGATGTCGCGCGCACCGGCGAGCGCGTCGTCCGCGGTGGCGACGGCTTCGCCGACGAACCCGGCCGCCGCTGCCGCGGGGTCACCCTCGGCGCCCTGCGCGAGGATCTGATCGGCGAGCGGCTGGAGCCCCTTCTCGCGGGCCACCGAGGCGCGCGTCTTGCGGCGCGGGCGGTACGGCGCGTAGAGATCCTCGAGCACGGCCTTGCCCGTCGCGGCGCGCAGCTGCGCCTCGAGCGCGGGCGTCAGCTTGCCCTGCTCGGCGACCGACGCGAGGATCGCGGCGCGCCGCGCCTCGAGCTCGACCAGGTACGTCCGCTGCTCCTCGATCGCGCGGATCTGGACCTCGTCGAGGCCGCCGGTCCGCTCCTTGCGGTAGCGCGCGATGAACGGGACGGTGTTGCCCTCGTCCAGCAGCGCGATCACGGCCGCGATGGCGCCGCGGGCCAGGCCGAGCGCGGTGGCCAGCTGCGGCACCGGGTCGAAGTCGGTCGGAGCGGCGGCCGGGGCCGTGGGCGTGGTCTCGTCGGTCATGAGGGCGGGGACCGTAGCCGCGTGGCCCCGGGGGGGCAAGCGCCAAACCCCCGTTCCCACCCCCCCGCCGACGGTCTCTCGGTCCGCACTCCCGACGGGCGCGCGGCGCCGGCTCAGGCCCGCGCAGTGAACACGTGCGCGGACAGCGGCGACCGGCACGGGGCCGCGCCGAACGCCTCGGCCATCGCCGCCGCGACCTCGCGCTCGAACCGGTCCGCGTCCACGCCGCGCTCCGCGAGCTGGGTGGCGAGCGGGTTGCCGCGGACCAGGCCGCTCGCGACGTCCGCCGCGCTGACCGCCTCGGCGTCCTGCGCCACGGTCTCGGCGCGCACCCCACCGAACCCGGCGCCCTCGATCCGGCGCGCGAGCGCGGCCCGATCCGGCGCGCGAGCGCGGCCCGATCGTGCAGCGAGAACGGTACGAGCATGAAGTCGGGCGGGTTGCCCGGCGATGCTCCGGTGGCGAGCGCGTGCAGCAGCGCGGTCATCGGGTTGGTCGACAGGGCGTTCCAGGTGCTGAGCAGCAGCACGCCGCCCGGGCGCAGCACGCGGCGCATCTCGGCGAGCGCGAGGTCCTGATCGGGGACGAACATCAGCCCGAACTGGCACACCACGACGTCCACGGTGCGGTCGGGCGCGGGCAGCGCCTGGGCATCCGCGGCGTGCCAGGTCACGCGCGGATCGGTCACCGCGGCGGCGGCGCACGCGAGCATCGCCTCGCTGAGGTCGGTGGCGAGCAGCTGCGCGCCGGGCGGCAGCGCGGCCAGCAGATGGCGCGTCACGCGGCCGGTGCCCGCCGCGACCTCGAGGACGGCGCGCGAGCGGGGCGGGACCCGGCCCGCGAGGTCCCGGGCGTACGGCTCGAACAGCACCGGCCCGAGGTGGCGGTCGTACAGCGCAGGGATCGAGCCGACGAAGGTGGCGCTCATGGGACCACGTCTACCCCGGATGAGGGCGATGGGGGTGCGAGGGCGCCGCGAAGGTCGGGTAAGGTCCGGTGATGATCGTCGATCCTGCGCGCGCACGCCTCATCCAGCGCCTCCCGAAGGCCGAGCTGCACCTCCACATCGAGGGCACCCTCGAGCCCGAGATGATGTTCAGCCTCGCCGCCAAGCACGGCATCGCGCTCCCGCATGCCTCGGTCCAGGCTGTCCGCGCGGCGTACAGCTTCCACGACCTGCAGAGCTTCCTCGACCTCTACTACGCCGGCTGCGCGGTGCTCCGCGATCGCCGTGATTTCTACGCCCTCGCGATGGCGTACTTCACCCGCGCACACGCCGACAACGTCGTCCACGCCGAGCTGTTCTTCGATCCGCAGACCCACACCGAGCGCGGCATCCCGATGGAGGTCGTGATCGGCGGCCTGCGCGACGCGATGGCCGACGCGCTCAAGCGCTACGGGATGACGTCGGACCTGATCCTGTGCTTCCTGCGCCACCTGTCCGAGGAGGCAGCGCTGGCCACGCTCGAGGCGGCGATGCCGTTCCGCGCCGACCTCGTCGGCGTCGGCCTCGACTCCGGGGAGCGCGGCAACCCGCCGGCGAAGTTCGCCCGCGTGTTCGCGCGCGCGCGCGCCGCGGGCCTGCACGTCGTCGCTCACGCCGGCGAGGAGGGCCCCGCGGCGTACATCCACGAGGCGCTCGATGTCCTGCAGGTGGAGCGCATCGATCACGGCGTCCGCTGCGACGAGGATCCAGCGCTGGTCGCCCGGCTGGTGCGCGAGCAGATCGCACTCACCGTGTGCCCGCTGTCGAACCTCAAGCTGCGCGTGGTCGAGGATCTCGCGGACCACAACTTCGGCACGCTGCTGCGCCAGGGCGTGGCGGTGACCATCAACTCCGACGATCCGGCGTACTTCGGCGGCTACATCGGCGAGAACTACCGCGCGATCGCGGCCGCCGCGCAGCTCACGGCCGCGGAGCTGGTCCGGTGCGCCGAAAACGCCGCGCGCGCCTCGTTCCTGCCCGCGCAGGCCAAGACCGCGCTGCTGTCGCAGATCCGCCACGTCCGCATCTGAGAACCGAGCTCGGGAGCTGAGAGACTGTGAAACAGCCTCGAAACCGGGGTGGAAACCCTGCGCGGCTTGCCGCGCAGCGAGAGGCGGATCCCCGTGAAACGGAGACGCCGTTTCTGCGGCGCGCTGACGCGGTAGGCTCGCCCGTGATGCGCGTCCTCCGAGTCCTCGAGATCCAGCGCACGGCAGCGAGCATCTCCGTCACCTGCGGCGTGGACCGGCACCGGTTCCAGTTCACCGTCTGGTACGAGGACCTCGATCTCGACGCACTCGCCGCGCAGCACGGCGATGCACTGCTCGACCGCCTCGCGTTCCACGTCGCCCTGTTCCAGGTCAACGCGGTGGTGAGCCTGCGCCCCGACGCGATCGAGCTCGGCGCGTACGCCCGCCACGCCACGCCGCGGTTCGTGGCGCTGTGGCAGGCGGTGGTCCACCACGTGTGGGCGCAGTGGCGGTGGGAGCACGACCTGCCGGGCTACGCGGGCCCGCGGTTCGTCGACGCACCGCCGGACATCGGCGATGCGGCGCCGCCTGCGCCGGTGTCGACGGCGGCAGGGCCCATCGAGCTGCTCGCGTTCTGCGGCGGCGGCAAGGACAGCCTGGTCGCACTGGGGCTGCTCGAGCGCGGGAGGCTGCCGTTCGCCACGCTCGGCTACAGCCACTCGATCTACGGCCCGGCCGCGCCCCAGCACGCGCTCCTCGATCGGCTGGGCGCCGCGAGCGCCCGCGTCCGCGCGGAGCGCCAGTGGATCCACGACGACTTCCTCGACGCCCCGATCGCGCAGCTCGCGCCGGAGCTCGGCGTGCGCTCGGTGCTCGCGGCCGAGACCCCGCGTCGGTGTTCGCCGCCCTGCCCCTCGCGCTCGCGCGCGGCTACCGCGGTCTCGTCGTCGCGCACGAGCACAGCGCCAACACCGGCAACCTGACGTGGGCGGCCACCGGCGAGGCGGTCAACCACCAGTGGGGCAAGAGCTGGGAGGCCGAGCGCCTGCTCGAGGCGTACGTGCGCACCGAGCTGCTGGCCGACGTCCGTTACTTCAGCGTGCTCCAGCCGATCCACGACGAGGTGATCTTCGAGCTGCTCGCGCGCGACGCCGCGCTCGCGCCGCTCACGCACTCGTGTAACGTCGCCAAGCCGTGGTGCGGCGCGTGCGCGAAGTGCGCCTACGTGTGGCTCCAGATGGCGGCGCACCTGCCGCCGGACGTCATCACCGCCACGTTCGGCGACGACCTCGGCGAGCGCGCGGTCAACGACCGCTGGTTCCGCGAGCTGCTCGGCCTCGCCGCACATACCCCGTTCGAGTGCGTGGGCAGCGCGTCCGAGGCTCGGCTCGCGCTCGCGCTGATCGCCCGGCGGCGCCCGCTCGGGCCGCGCCTCGCCGCGCTCGCCGCCGAGATCGGGCCGCTCGACATCACCGCCCTCGCGCGTCCGCTCGTCGGGGTCGATCCGCGCCACGGCATGCCGCCGCACGTCGCCGCCGTGGTGGTCCCGCAGCTCGAGGCCGCCGCCGCCGCCGCCGGCACCCGCCTCGGCGTGTGAGCGCCAGCGACAGGCGCCGAGCAGGTACTCGAGATCGGATGCGTAGGTCGGGTACGCCGCGTCGCCGGCCGCGAGCGTGGCCCGCGTGATGCCGTGGCGCATCGCGAGCGCGATCAGGTGGAGGGTCTCGGCGGCGCCGCGGCCCCACAGGTGCGCGCCGACGATCAGGTCCGCCGGATCGACCACCACCTTGGCGAACGCAGCCTCTTCGTGCGCGGTGCGGCCCGAGATCCAGCCGGGGATGCCCGGAGTGCGGATCACGCGGACCTCGCGCCCCGGCGCCGCGGCGGCGGCCTCGGTCAGCCCGACCTGCGCGAGCGCGGGGATCGCGAACACGCAGCTCGGCACCGCGGTCAGGTCGGGCGCGTCGGCGCGCTCCTCGACGAGGTTGCGCCCGACCATCCGACCGGGCGAGGTCGCCAGCGGTGACAGCTGGGGCGGCCCCGCGGCGGCCTCCCATGGCGGTCACCGTGGAGCCACGCCCGCGACGTCAGGGCGCCGCGCGGCAGCGCGCGGGCACCGGCGGCAGCGTGCTGGCCAGCCACGCGGCCGCCGCGGGGACCGATCGCGCATCGCGATCCACCAGCAGGTTGGCCGCGCGCATGCGCTCGACGGAGATCGCGCCGCGCAGGTCCGCGAGCGCGCACACCACGCGCGGATCACCGGCGACCCGCGGGCCGAGCAGCAGCAGGGCGTCGTACGGCGGCAGCGCACCGGCCGGATCGTCTAGCACCACCAGGTCATTCGCCGCGATCCTCCCGTCACTCGAGAACGCGGCGATCGCGTCGACCTCGCCGCGCGCCACCGCCTCGTAGAGCAGCGTCGGGTCGAACGTGACGGTGCGCGCGAACGCGAGCTGGTAGCCGCCGCGCACCGCCGCCCACTCGCGCCGGCCGAAGAACTCGTAGTCGCCGCCGATCGCGAGCGCCGGCGCGTGCGGCGCGAGATCGGCGATCGTGGCCAGCCCGCGCGCCGTGGCGAGGTCGCGGCCGACGGCGATCGCGTACGCGTTCTCGAACCCGAGCGACCCGAGACTACGCACGCCGTGGTCGCGCGCGAGCCAGCCCTCGAGCTCGGCGAGGATCCGCCAGCGCGGCACGCCCGGCGCGCCGTGCACGTGGTTGGTCCACAGCGTCCCCGAGTAGTCGACGTAGACGTCGAGGTCGCCGCCCGCGAGCGCGTCGAAGATCACCGCCGAGCCCAGGCTCGCCGTGACCTCGACCTCGAGGCCGGCGGCGACCAGGCGGGTGCGCAGCAGCTCGGCCAGGAGGTACTGCTCGGTGAACGTCTTGGCGCCGATCCGCACCCGCGTCACGCGCGCCGGGCCCGCACCTGCGCCGACGAGCGCGGGCCCGGCGCTGGCGAGGGAGGCGCCCGCGCTCCACCACGGCAGCACCCCGAGCACGAGCGCGAGCAGCCCGACCAGGGCGGCGGCCGGGCCCACCAGCCGGCCGCGCGGCCGCGCCGCGAGCGCGCGCTCGAGCGCGCCGAGCACCGCGTCGAGGCCGATCGCGAGCACCGCCGCGGCCGCGACCCCGGTCAGCAGCATCGGCCAGCTCCGCGTCTGGAGCCCGGCGAAGATGTAGTTGCCGAGGCAGGCCTGGCCGACGGGCGTCGCCAGCGTGGCCGCGCCGACGGTCCACACCGTCGCGGTGCGCAGCCCGGCCGCGATCACGGGCGCGGCGAGCGGCAGCTCGACCTGGCGGAGCAACTGCGCGGAGGACAGGCCGAGGCCGCGCGCGGCGTCGACGATCGCCGGATCCACGCCGCGCAGCCCGACCACGAGGTTGCGCAGGATCGGCAGCACCGCGTACACCGCGAGCGCGAGCACGGCGGGGGCGAACCCGAACGCCGACACGCCCAGCCCGAGGCCGCCGGTGGTAGCGAGCAGCGGCACCATCAGCGCGAGCAGCGCGAGGCCGGGGATGGTCTGGACCACGCCGGCGACGCCGAGCACCACGGCCGCCGCCCGCGGGCGGGCGCGGACCACCAGCGCGAGCGGCGCGCTCACCACGACTGCCGCCCCCAGCGCGACCAGCACGAGCACGAGGTGGCTGGCCAGCAGCGGGGGCACCCCGCGCAGCAGTTCGATCATGCCTGCACACCGTTCACGCGCGCCGCCGGTTCACGCCGGCGCCCCGTCCCCGCCGAGCAGCCCGTCGAGCGCGCGGGCCTGCGTGCGCGCCATCGTCATCAACTCGGCGACGTACGCGTCGGCAGGCGCAGTCAGCAGCTCGGTCGGGGTGCCGACCTGGCGGAGCTCGCCGCGGTACATCACGGCGATCCGGTCGGCGAGCGTCAGCGCCTCGATCAGGTCGTGCGTGACCATCACCGTGGTCAGCGCCAGCTCGCGGTGGATCCGGCGCATCTCGGCCTGCAGCGTCGCGCGCGTGATCGGATCGAGCGCGCCGAGCGGCTCGTCGAGCAGCAGCACCCGCGGCCGCGCCGCGAGCGCCCGCGCCAGCCCGATCCGCTGGCGCTGCCCGCCCGATAGCTCCGCCGGGTGGCGGTCACGGTAGGTCGCCGGCGCGAGCCCGACCAGCGCGAGCAGCTCGTCGGTGCGCGCCGCGATCGCCGCCGGCGCCCAGCCCAGCAGCCGCGGCACGATCGCGATGTTGGCCGCCACCGACAGGTGCGGCAGCAGCCCGACCTGCTGGATCACGTAGCCGATGGTCCGCCGCAGCGCGATCGGGTCCTGCCCGCGCACGTCCGCACCGGCCAACCGCACCACGCCCTCGTCGGGCTCGACCAGCCGGTTGATCATCCGCACCAGCGTGGTCTTGCCGCTGCCCGACTCGCCGAGCACGGCGACCATCTCGCCCGCGGCGATCCGGATCCGGACGTCGCGCACCACCCAGGCGGCGGGGGCGCCGTAGCGTTTCGACACCCCGTCGAGGTCGATCACGCGCGGCCGGGCGCCGCGGCCACGTCGGCCAGCCACAGCCGCATCCGCCCGGCGGCCTCGGTGAACACCTCGCGCACGGTCCAGCCCGTCTCGGCGAGCAGCCCGGCGAGCACCGGCGCGGGGTGCTTGTAGCAGTGCTCCGTCACGATCGGCTCGCCAGCCGCGAACGCGATCGGGTGGCCCGCGACCTCGACCTGCTGCGCACGCGTGCTGACCAGGTGCATCTCGATCCGCGCGCGCGCGGCGTCCCACACCGCGCGGTGGGTGAACGCGCCCAGGTCGAACGTCGCGGCGTGGCTGCGGTTGAGGTGCGCGAGGATGTTGAGATCGAACGCGGCGGTGACGCCGGCGGCATCGTGGTAGGCGGGCACCAGCGAGGCCGGATCCGCGTTGGAGTCCGCGCCGAGCAGGAGCTGGCCGCGCGGGCCCGCGAGCACCGCGAACCGCGCGAGGAACCGGCGCGCCTCGTCGGGCTCGAAGTTGCCGATCGTCGAGCCCGGGAAGAACACCAGCGTGCGCCCCGCGGTGTCGGCATCGGGGACGTCGATCGCCTGGGTATAGTCGCCACACACGGGGTGGACGGCGAGGCGCGGGAACTCGGCGCGCAGCGCGTCCGCGTTGGCGGCGAGCTGCGCGGCGCTGACGTCGATCGGCACGTAGACCGCGGGCCGCTCGAGCGCGGTCAGCAGCATCCGGGTCTTCTCGCCCGCGCCGCTGCCGGGCTCGATGATCCGCGCGCCCGCCCCCACCGCCGTCGCCACCGCCGGCAGGTGCGCGCGCAGCAGCGCCTTCTCGACGCGGGTCGGGTAGTACTCCGGCAGCGTGCAGATCTGCTCGAACAGCTCGGCGCCGCGCGCGTCGTAGAGCAGGCGACACGGCAGGCGCTTGTGGGGCGCGAGCAGCCCGGCGACGACGTCGTCGGGCTCGGCATCGGGGATGACCTGGGCGGTGGGGCGGCTGGCTCTCATCACACTCTCCGTTCACGCGTCCGCGGCGAGGCGCACGCCGGTCATCTGCCAGCGCGCCCCCGGCGGGAAGAAGTTGCGATAGCTGACGCGCAGGTGGCCGCGCGGCGTGAAGCAGGACCCGCCACGCAGCACCATCTGCCCCGACATGAACTTGCCGTTGTACTCGCCGAGCGCCCCCGGCAGCGGGCGGAACCCCGGGTACGAGGCGTAGCTGCTCGAGGTCCACTCCCAGACGTCGCCGACCAGCTGCGCGAGCCCGGGCACCGCAGCGGCCGGCCGTGGGTGGAGCACATCGTCGTCGGCGAGGTTGCCGCCGTCGGGCGACACCCCCTCCGCGACGTGCTCCCACTCGGCCTCGGTGGGCAGCCGCGCGCCGGCCCACCGCGCGATCGCATCGGCCTCGTAGTAGCCGAGGTGGCACGCGGGCTCGGCGGGATCCACCGCGCGCACGCCGGCGAGGTCGTACAGCACGTGCGCGTCGCCCTCGCCCGCCCAGTACAGCGGCGCGGCCCACCCCTCGGCCTGGACCGCCGCCCAGCCGTCGCTCAGCCACAGCCGGTGATCGCGGTAGCCGCCCTCGGTGATGAACGCGAGGACCTCGGCACACGTCACCGGGCGGGTCGCGATCCGGAACGGCGCGAGCAGCACCTGGTGCCGCGGGCGCTCGTTGTCGAACGCGAACCCGGTGGCGGGTGCGCCGAGCTCGACGATGCCGCCGTCGACGCTGGCCCACGCGCGCGGCGCCGCCGTGGTGGCGGCCGGGAGCGGACGCGCGCGATACGCGGGCTGCAGCGGCTGCGTCCCGAGCGTGTACTTGGCGTCGGTCAGGATCAGCTCCTGGTGCTGCTGCTCGTGGTGCAGCCCGACCTCGAGCCGCGCGCAGGTCGAAGCGTCGAGCGCGCCCGCCGCGAGAGCCGCGATCACCTGCGCGTCCACGGCGGCGCGGTAGGCGTGCACGCGCGGCAGGCTCGGCCGGCTCAGCATCCCGCGCCGCGGTCGGGCCACCCGCGCGCCCACGGTCTCGTAATAGCTGTTGAACAGGAACCCGAACGCCGGATCGAACGCATCGGCACCCACGCGCTCGAGCACGAACATCTCGAAGAACCAGGTGGTGTGCGCGAGGTGCCACTTGCTGGGGCTGGCATCCGCCATCGGCTGGACGAGCTGGTCCTCGATGGTGAGCGGCGCGCACAGGGCGACGGTGCGGGCGCGGATGGCCCGGTAGCGCGTGGCGAGCGCGGCGTGCTGATCGGGAGGCTGATTCATCTCGTCTGTCGGTCGTCGATGCGGCTGGTCACTGTATGCCAGAACGCGGCGCGTGCCAGAACGCGGCCAGGTGGCCGGGCGCCCGGGCGTGTGGCCGGACGGGTCAGCCGACCTCGATCGCCTCGACCTTGTTCGCATAGAACGCGACGAACCCCTGGATCGGCGCGCACACCGGCGTGGTCGCGTAGTAGGTCCACGCGGCGGCCGGCACGCGCGTCGCACCGAGCGTGAGGTCGAGGTGACGCCACTGGCCCTTCCACGGACAGCTCGCGCCATCGGTGGTGTCGGTGATCTCGGCGCGGACGTCCTCGCGCGGCACGTAGTAGCGCGCCGACATCGAGCCCTCGTGCACCACGTAGGCACGCTCGGTATCGACGATGGTCTCGCCGGCAAACCGGACGCGCAGACGGGGGACGGCGGTCAGGCGGACGTGGTCGGTCATGGGAGTCGCTTCGACGCGGCGCACAGGCGGTCCGTTACGGTTCGCGAGGCCGGATCGCGGATCGCGAGGCCGGATCGCGGATCGCGCCGGCGGCCACCGGCGCACGATCGCGGTGACCGCCGGCGTGATTCCGGCGTGGCGCCCCCCCGGCGCAGGCCGCGACGCCGCTCAGCCGCTGCCACAGCCGGCGGTACCAGGGCGCCGCGTCGAGCACGAGCACGAGCGCGAGCTGGGTCAACGCGGCATCGGCGTCATCCTCGGCGGGCTCGGCCGCATCGGCCCGCGCCAGCTCGTCGACCGTCTCGAGTGCGCTGCGCAGGTCCTCCGCGTCGGCGAACCGGCGCGCGGGATCCTTGGCGAGCGCCCGCCACAGCACCGCCTCGAGGGCCGGCGAGATGTCCGGGCGAAGCGCCCGCGCCGGGCGCGGCGGCCGCGCGAGCGCATGCTCCATCACCTCGCGCGGGGACGCGCCCACGAACGGGCGCGCGCCGGTCAGCATCTCGTAGAGGACCACGCCGACCGCGTAGAGATCGGTGCGCGCGTCGTGCGGGCGTCCGAGCAGGCGCTCCGGCGCGACGTACGAGGGCGAGCCGAGGCACATGCCTTCGCGGGTCAGCGCGGGCGCGTCCGCGAGCGCCGCGAGGCCGAAGTCGATCAGCACGACCCGCCCGCCCTCGTCGGCGAGCATGATGTTGTCCGGCTTGACGTCGCGGTGGATCACGCCGTGGGCGTGGGCGTGGGCGAGCGCGGCGAGCAACCGGCGGGTGATGTGGAGCGCCCGCGCGATCGGCAGCGGCCCGCCGGCGACAAGCGGCGACAGCGTGGTGCCGGCGACAAGCTCCATCGCGAGGAACCGCTGGCCGGGGCCGGCGCTGCCGTAGTCGACGACGCGGACGCAGCCGGGGTGATCGAGCCGGGCGATCGCGCGCGCCTCGCGCTCGAACCGCAGCGCGATCTCGTCGGTCTCGACGTCGACCACCTTGAGGGCGATCGGCCGGTGCAGCGTCAGGTGCTGCGCCCGATAGACGGTGCCCATGCCGCCGCGCCCGAGCACCCCCTGGACCAGGTACCGGCCGCCGACGACCACATGCGGAGCAATGGTTCCCACGCCCCCACCCAACGCAAGCCGCGTGCCCCTCCAGACCCGAGTAGCCACCAGGGGTTTCCAGCCGACCCGAACCCCGTCACGGGGGTGGGCTGCAGCATCCGCAGACCCGCCCCGCGGGGGCTGCAGGCCCAGGCCCCAAACCGACGAACGACGCCGATCAAGGCGCCGTGCACGGGGGCGGCGGTGGGCGGAACCGCCCGGGTCGCCGCCCGGCGGTCGCGGGTCAGCGCGTGGTCGCCTCGATGTTCCAGCTGTTGAGCCGGCCGACGTCCTGCGCCGCGCTGTCCTCGACCTTGAGGGTCCAGCCACCGGCCAGCGCCGCGCTGCTCAGGCCCGGCACCGCGAACGTCTGCTTGAGGTCGTCGGCCGAGCCGCCGTCGCCGTTGAACAGCACGGTGGTGTACGTGCCCTTCGACAGCGTGACCTTGAGGTCGCCGCGGTAGGTGTGCGTGACATCGACCGTCACCTTGACGTCGGCGAGCGTGCCGGTGTCGGTGACCGTGATCGTGTTCGACAGGCCGACCGCGCTGTTGTCCGGAATCGACGCGGCGGGCGCCGCCGTGTACGTGCGGACGGTGCCGCCGGCCTGGCACGTCGGGTGGGTCGTGCAGTCGGTGTCGGCGCAGTTGGCCTGGCCATCGCCATCCTCGTCACCCGCGGCGTCGCACACCTCGGCGATCGGGGCGCTCAGCACGGGCGTCTCGGCGGCGACCGCGCGGCCGTACTCGGCGACGTACTTGTACGACAGCCAGCCGTAGCCATCGCCGTACTCGTTCTCGGCGCCGAAGCTGCCGGTGCCCCACGAGTTCTTGAACAGCCAGAACCCCTTCTCCGTTCATCGGGGTGCCGTTCGCATCGAGCACCGGCTTGCCCTCGGCGTCGCGCATCACGACCTCGAGGTTGTCATCCCAACCGATGATGTGGATGGCGTGGCCGGCGCGCTTGGCGAGCGACACCTCCTTGTCCTTCGCGTTCGGGTACGTCACCACGCCCTTGCGCCACAGGGCGGTGTCGACCGGCAGCTGCGAGCGGCGGTGGTTCCACGACTGGTAGAAGAACGTCAAGCCGACGTTGACGCCGCTCTTCTTCGTCGTGATGTGCGCCTTGAGCGAGTTGGTGTTGATCCAGCGCAGCGACGGCAGCTTGTACTTCGGCGCGGCGGTCGCGGTCTGCGGCGGCTCGCCATTGGTGTAGCACTTGGTCGGGAGGTTCTCGCCGCCCGTGCACGCGGAGTCGTTGGTCGCGGTCCACGGCGCCGTCTCGTAGCGCCAGGCGGCCTCCTTGACCGTACCGTGGTTGACGGCCGTGCGGAGGTTCGCCTCGGAGCTCGAACCCTCGGTGCTGGTGAACTCGCGGGTCACCGCCTTGGCGGCCCACTGGAGGTACTGCTCGGAGAAGTCGGCCTCGGCGGCCGGCATGCCGGCCTTGATGTAGAGGTTCTCGATCAGCGCGGTCGACGCGAAGATCGAGCACACGCCGCGGCTGCCCTGGCTCTGGACCTTGGACTGGTCCCCGACCGAGAACTTCGCGGGGTAGATCGCGTCGGCCTTGTTGTCGTCCGGCAGCGAATCGTTGTCGGGCGCGCCGGCGTTGACGTCGTCCGACGACACCGGGAAGTCATCGTCATACGGGCTCGGCCCCTCGTCGTCGGTCGCGCAGGCGACGGCGAACAGCGGGAGGCTCAGCAGGGTGACGGCGAGGAGGCGGCTGCGCATGGTGGACGAGACTGCGTGATCCATGCCGCATTCAACCACCTGAGATCACGTGAAGATCTCGCCTGCGACGGCAGGTTTCGGCTACTCGGTCTGCCGCCTGGCTGGCCAGGGGGCTAGCCACCCTCGACGCGCCGAGGCCCGCGGTCGCTGACGCGCGCGACAACACAGGGCGCGCGCCCTGCAACGCCGCCCGGCGCCGGGGTCAGCGGCGCCAGTGAGTCTCGGTGCCCGCGGCACCGGTGCGTGGCAGCGCTCACCGCGCTGCCGGATCGTGATGGCTAGAACACGAACGGGTAGCCGAACGAGCCGCCGTTGGTGGTCTTCGCGAACGACGCCTTCTGCATCGCCGCGGCAACGCAGTTACCGAGCGCGGCGTCCGGCGTGTTCTTGACGGTGACGCTCTCGACCGAGCCCGACGGGCCGACCTTGACGGACACCTTGACCTGACCCTTGGCGGGCGACTTGTCGCCGCACGCCATGGCGCGGGCCTTCACCTTGCTGACGCCGTCGGAGATCATCGTGCGATCGAGCGACTCGGCGGCGCCGCCACCGGTGGCCGGCTTGGCGGCCGTGCCACCTGTCTTGGCCTTCTTGTACTTCGCGCAGCACGCGCCCTCGTAGTTGTTGAGGACGCAGTTGACCTCGTCGCAGCCACCCGCCGCGGCCGGCTCGGCCAGCTTGGCCGGCTTGGCCTCGGCGGGCTTGGTGGTCGACGGCTTGGTGTCGCGCGACCCCGACGAGCCGGTCGACGGCTTGGTGGTCGATGGCTTGGTGGTCGACGGCCTGGGGTCGACCGGCTTGTCGCCCTCGGCCGGCTTGGGGTCGACCGGCTTGTCGCCCTCGGCCGGCTTGGGGTCGACCGGCTTGTCGCCCTCGGCCGGCTTGGTGTCGGTGCCGGCGCTGTTCGGCGTGGCCGGCTTGTCGCCGTCGACCTTCGGCTTGTCGTCGTCGCCGGCCTTGGTGTCCCCCTCGGATGCCTTCGCCGCCGCGACCTTGTCGGCATCGTTGGCCGCGACCTTGGTGCCCTTGTCGCCGCCGCCCTTGAGCATGACGACGACCAGGATCACCGCGGCCACCGCGAGCACGCCGACCGAGCCGATCAGCGCGAGCATCATCTTGTTGTTGCCGCCACCGCCGCGGTTCGCGAGGGGGACGAACACGGCGGGCTCGGAGAACCCACCGCCGCCGAACACCGGGAGGTCATCGATCGAACCGATCGACGAGGCCGCTGCCGGCTTGGCCATGCCTGCGCCGCCACCACCCAGGTAGGCGTTCGCCATCGACCGGATGTCGATCAGGCCAGAGCCCTCGCCACCGGCCGCGCCCGTGGCGTGACCCGTGGGCGACGCGCCCGAAGTCGACGAGGCCGCCGCCTTGGGCGCCGGCCTGTCGCTCGCGAGCTGCGCGAGGTTGTTGAGCGAGAACAGCACCGAGTTCTCGTTGCGCTCGCCGCGCAGCTTGGAGGCCGACGACGCAGCGCTGTCCTTGGCCGCCGCGGACGGCTTGCTGCCGAACAGGTCGTTGTCGTCGGCCGCGGACGACGCTGACACCGCCTTGCCCGCCGTGGCGAACAGGTCGCCCGGGTCGCTGCGCATGGTGCCGGCCTCGTCGCCACCGCCGAACATCGACGATACCGCGGCGGCGCCACCGCCGTGGCCGTGTTCGGCCGCCGACGTGGTGCTGCCCGAGGCGACGAAGTCGGCGAACACATCGACCTGCGCGAGGGGCAGCCAGTCGGCGAACCCCTCCCGCCACGTGTACGTCTCGGCGTCGATCTCCCCGGTGGTGAACCGCTGCTCGACCTCGGCCGGCGTCATCGGGCCAACCTGGTCCTGGTTGATCACGACGTGCCACACGGCCTCGTCTTCGGCCGGCGCTTCATCGCCGCCCTGGTTGTAGTCGTACACGCGAGCCGCCGGCTCGGGCGCGGGTGCCGCGGCGGCATCTCCCGCGTGCGCACCGCCGCGAACGACGATGATGTTGCTGCACTTCTTACAGCGGATCTTGAAGACCTTGCCTTGGACCTTATCGTCCGAGATCGAGTACTTGGCCTGGCAAGCGTCACAGACGATCTTCATGGGCGTTCCCTGTCTCTAGGTTCAAGGTGTCGGACCCCCGAGTCCGCCACTCCTTGGAGAAATCGACGGTACCACAGGCCCCCCCCGCAAACGCGAGGGGCCGCGCGCAGTTATCGATCTGCGGTCGATCCGTTATCGGTCAGCGAATGGATCGGTCAGGCGGATGGTCTGGACCCGATCCGGGCCGACCGAGATCAGACAGAACGGCACCCCGGCCAGCCGCTGGATGGTCTCGACAAAGCTGCGCGCCGTGGGCGGCAGGTCCGTGACCGCGCGGGCCTCGGCCGGGAGCGTGCCCCAGCCCGGGAACGTCTCGTAGACCGGGGTCGCGCGCGCGATGTCCTCGGGATCGGTCGGGGGCTCGTCGAGCTCCTGGCCGTCGAGCCGGTAGGCCACGCACACCGAGACCTCGCCGAGGTTCGACAGCACGTCGAGCTTGGTCAGCGCGAGCGACTGCATGCCCGACAGCCGGACGCCCATCCGGAGCGCCGGCAGGTCGAGCCAGCCGCACCGCCGCGGGCGCCCGGTGGTCGCGCCGAACTCGCCGCCGGCCACGCGCAGGCGGTCGCCCGCCGCGCCCGGGATCTCGGTCGGGAACGGGCCCTCGCCGACGCGGGTCGCATACGCCTTGGTGATCCCGACCACGTGGTCGATCGCCGTCGGCCCGATGCCGGCGCTCTGGCACGCGCCGGCGGCGATCGTCGACGACGACGTCACGTACGGGTAGGTGCCGTGATCGAGATCGAGCAGGCAGCCCTGCGCGCCCTCGAACAGGACGTGCTGGCCCTCCGCGACCTTGCGCGCGACGAACCGGCCAGCATCGCCGGTGTACGGGCGCAGCTTGTCGCCAGCCGCGAGCGCGTCGTCGATCCAGCCGGTGACCTCGGCCGCGGTCGGGGCGGAGCCGCCGAGGTGCACGATCAGCGGGACCATCTCGTCGAGGTTGGCCGCGACCAGCTCGCGCACGCGCGCGGGCTTCGCGAGGTCGCGCATCCGCACGCCCTTGCGCGCGGCCTTGGCCTCGTACGCCGGCCCGATGCCGCGCCGGGTGGTCCCGATCGCCTTGCCGCGCAGCGCGCCGCGGTCCTCGCGGAGGCCGTCGAGGAGCTTGTGGTACGGCAAGATCACGTGCGCGCCGAGCCCGATCAGGAGCTCGTTGCGCATCAGCAGCCCGCGCCCCTGGCAGTCGGCGATCTCCTCGAGCAGCGTGTGCGGATCGATCACCATGCCGTCGCCGAGCACGCACGCCTTGCCGGGGTGGCACACGCCGGACGGCACGAGGTGCGTGACCAGCTTCTTGCCCTCGATCACCAGCGTATGGCCCGCGTTGGCCCCACCGCCGTAGCGCACGACCGTGTCGGCGCGCTCGGTGAACAGGTCGACGACCTTGCCCTTGCCTTCGTCGCCCCACTGGGCACCGACCACGATCACGACGGACATCGTTCCTCCAGGAGCTGCGTCACGAGCGCTGGCACAGCGAGGGTCGCCAGCCGGCCTCGAGAGTCATCGGCGCGGACCAGCTCGCCGGCCCCCGCGGCATCGAGCAGGAGCGCGGCATCGAGGCCAGCGCCGCGCAGCCAGCTCGCCGTGGGGGCGGCGCTGGTCGCGGTGACCGCGCGCACGCCGTGGCCCCGCAGCGCACGCGCGATCGCCGGGGCGCCGGGGCCGAACACGGCGACACCGACCGGGCTCGGCGGCGTGGCCACGCCGGTCGCGCGCTGGGCTTGTGCGAGCGCCTCGAGGTCGATGGCGAACCCGGTCGCCCGCGCCGCGCGGCCGTAGCGGCCGATCAGCTCGTCGTAGCGCCCGCCGCGGAGCACGGCATCCGCCGCGCCGCCCGCGTAGCCGGCGAACCGCACGCCCGTGTAGTAGTCGAACCCGCGGAGGTCGCCGAGATCGACGGTGAGCGCGTCGCCTGGCATCGGCGAGCTCGGCGAACGCCGCGAGCACGTCGGCCAGCTCGGCGAGCGCGGCGGCGACCTCGGCCGGCCACGGCAGCGCCCGTGCGCGGGCCCGCGCCGCGGCGGTCGAGCCCCACAGCGTGACCAGCGCCTCGGCGAGGGCGGCGGCGGCCGGCGGCAGCGCGCGCGCCGCCTTCGCCGGTCCATCAGGTCCTTGCGCGCGAGCGCGCCGGCGATCCGCGCGCGGGCCTCGTCATCGGCGGCGGCGCCGAGCACGTACCGCGCGGGCGCGACGTGGCCGACGTCGATCCGGGTCTCGGGCAGCTGGGCGGCCGCCAGCGCGGCGGCGGCGACCGCGAGCACCTCGGCGTCACCCGCCGGGGCCGGCGCGTCGATCAGCTCGATCCCGGCCTGCAGGATCTCGCGCTGGCCGTGCTCGGCGGCGCGCCGCGTGACCGCACCCTCGTAACACAGCCGGATCGGGCCCTCGACCTCGGCGAGCCGGGTGGCGACGATCCGTGCGACCTGCGGCGTGATGTCCGGGCGGAGCGCCACGATCTCGCCGGTGCCGGGCTCGACGAACCGGATCGCGGCAGCGCGCGCGTCGGCGCCGAGGCCTCGCTCGAGCACATCGGCGCACTCGAACACCGGGGTGATGATCCGGGCGTAGCCCCACGCCTCGAACTTCTCGACCACGCGCGCGGCGAGCGAGCGCCGGCGGGCCGCCGCGCGGGGGAGGAAGTCGCGCACCCCGGACGGGAGGCGGATCGGTGGGTCGCTCACGGCGTCGGAGTGTACCCCGGGAAGCGCCGCGGACACGGCTGCGGACCACGGGATCGCGGCGAGCGCACCTCACCCACCCACGCGTCGTGGGTGCGACCGCGGCGCGGCGTCGCAGGTCGCGGTCGCGTGACCCGGACGAACACGGCTGACCACGCGAGCTTGCGGACCGAGGACCGCCATCGCGGCCGGCACGATCGGTGCTGTTCCCCCCTGCATGAGGACCACCCAGCTCAGCTCGCTGCGGCTCGTGCTCGGCCTCGCGGCCTGCGTGACCGACGACGACGCGCCCCCGGCGCCAGATCCGACGGACACCGACGCGGAGGAGCGGCCCGCCGGCATCGAGATCGACCCGCCCGGCGATGTCGTGCCAGGACCCGGCGACGAGACCTGCGGCCGCGCGCCGCGCGAGACGGCCGACGGGCCGTGCGCCCCGTGAGCCCCGCGACCCGGGCGCACGACCGCGGCGCGGGCACCGGCACGGACGTCGCGCGCACGCCGGGGAACCGAGCGGTCAGCTCCGCGGGGCCGGCCGCGCGGGCAAGCGCACGCGCGCCGGATCGGCTACCGTCGCAGGATGTCGAGTGATGGCCCGACCGACGCCCCGACGCTCCCCACCGTGCCCGCCGATCTCGAGCGCGAGCTCGAGGCGGTCGCCGAGACCCTGGCCCAGACGACCGACAACGGCGACATCGCGCGCCGGCTCGAGGTGCTGGTCGACACGCTGATCTTCCGCGGGCAGCTACCGAAGACGTTCCGCCGCGTGCTCGCCAAGGCGGCCGGCCACCGCTCGTCGGTGCGGCTCGCGCTGTTCCGTGACAAGTACGCGGTCCCCGAGACCGACATCGACTGCGCGGCGCGGATCCCGCTATGTGGCGCACGCTGCTGCGGGTTCGAGGTCACGCTGTCGCGCCAGGACGTGGCCGAGGGCAAGCTGCCGTGGGATGTCGACGAGCCCTACGTGCTGCCCAAGCTGGCCGCGACCAACCTGTGCGCCTGCATGGACGGCGCCGGTGCGTGCACCGTGTACGAGCAGCGCCCCGGCACCTGCCGCGCGTACGACTGCCGCGCCGACCCGCGGGTGTGGATCGACTACGACGCCCGCATCCCGGCGCCGCTCGACCGCTGAGCCGCCCCGGGCGCGCACCCGCCGGCGCGCCCGATCGGGGTGGCGCCCGCCCCCGGCACCCGTGGTAAACCGCCGGCATGGCCATCGCGAAGAAGCCCGACGACCAGGACCCACGGACGATCAGCGGGATCCCGCTCAAGGCCAGCTACGGCCCCGCCGACTTGACCGAGCGTGGCTGGAGCTACGCGACCCACCTCGGCGATCCGGGCAGCTACCCGTTCACCCGCGGCCCGCACGCCACCATGTACCGCGGCAAGCCGTGGACGATGCGCATGTTCGCCGGGTTCGGCACGCCCGAGGACACCAACACGCGCTTCAAGTTCCTGCTCGCCAGCGGGCAGACCGGCCTGTCGACCGCGTTCGACATGCCGACGCTGATGGGCTACGATCCCGACCACGAGCGTTCGCTCGGTGAGGTCGGCCGCGAGGGCGTCAGCGTCGCGTCGATGGACGACATGATGCGGCTGTTCGGCGACATCCCGCTCGATCAGGTGTCGACGTCGATGACGATCAACGCGCCCGCCGCGGTGCTGCTCGCGCTCTATGTCGCGGTCGCCGAGAAGCAGGGCATCTCGCCCGACAAGCTGCGCGGCACGCTGCAGAACGACATGCTCAAGGAGTTCATCGCGCAGAAGGAGTGGATCAGCCCGATCCGCGGCCACATGCGGATCATCCGCGACATGCTCGTGTGGTGCACGCGGACGATGCCGCAGTGGAACACGATCTCGATCAGCGGCTATCACATCCGCGAGGCCGGGGCGACCGGCGTCCAGGAGCTCGCGTTCACGCTCGCCGACGGCATCGGCTACGTGCAACTCGGCATCGAGGGCGGCCTCGACGTCGACGAGTTCGCGCCCCGGCTGTCGTACTTCTGGGACGTCCACAACGACTTCTTCGAGGAGATCGCGAAGTTCCGCGCCGGCCGCCGGATGTGGGCCAAGATCATGCGCGAGCGATTCGGCGCGAAGAACCCGAAGTCGTGGCTGCTGCGCACGCACGCGCAGACCGCCGGCGTGTCGCTGATGGCGCAGCAGCCGCTCAACAACGTGGTGCGAACCACCGTGCAGGCGCTCGCCGCGGTGCTCGGCGGCACGCAGTCGCTCCACACCAACAGCTACGACGAGACCTACGCGCTGCCCACCGAGGCCGCCGCGATGCTCGCGCTCCGCACGCAGCAGGTGATCTTCGAGGAGACCGGCGTCGCCAATGTCGCCGACCCGCTCGCCGGCAGCTACTTCATCGAGACCCTGACCGACCAGGTCGAGGCCGCGGCGTGGGAGTACATCAACAAGATCGAAGCGATGGGCGGGATCACGAAGGCCGTCGAGGAGGGCTATCCGCAGCGCGAGATCGCGCGCTCCGCGTTCGAGTACCAGCGCGAGATCGACACCCACCGCCGCGCGATCGTGGGCGTCAACAAGTACGTCTCGCCCGACGAGGGCGACGGCATCCCGACGCTCAAGATCGACCACGCCTCCGAGCAAGGCCAGATCGACCGGCTCAAGGCGTTCCGCAGCACGCGTGACGCTGCCGCCGTCGAGCGCGCCCTCGCCGCGGTCAAGGCCGCGCTCCGCGACGAGACCCAGAACGTGATGCCCCCGATCTTCGACGCGGTGAAGCAGAACGTGACCCTCGGCGAGATCTGCGACCTGTTCCGCACCGAGCTCGGCGAGTACCGCGACCCGGCGTACCTGTGAGCGACCCGTCTCGCGGAGGGATGCTTCCCCATTCATCCCAATTCTCGGCCGGTGGCCGGACGCGCGAGCAAGCCGCTCCACTTCGCTTCGGCCGGTGGAAGCGGAGGGACGCTTTCCCGGTCGTCCCAGTTCCCGGCCGGTGGCCGGACGCGCCGGCAGCCGCTCCGCTTCGGCCGGTGGCCGGACACGGAACGGGATGAGTGGGGAAGCGTCCCTCGTCCGGCGCCCTCGTCCGGGGCCCTCGTCCGGCGCCCTCGTCCGGCGCCCTCGTCCGGGGCCCTCGTCCGGCGCCCTCGTCCGGCGCCCTCGTCCGGTGTTCGTCAGGCGGCCGCGCGTCCGGCGTCCGGCGGCACTCGGCCACGCTGTCCGGCCCGCGGACGGCGTGCCGCGCAACCGCCTGATCTCACAGGCGGGCGGCGGTGGCCCGCGTGTTGAAGTGCGTCGAGGCCATGCGCGCCCGCCGCCCTGCCCACCCGCTCGACCACCACCCTTCCTTCCGCGCCGTGATCGCCGCGGCCTCTCCGATCGCCGCACTCGTGCACAGGCTGCCCGCGCGGGCTGAAGGCGCCGACCTCGTCGGCGCGCTCGCCATCGTGTGCGGTGACCTCGCCGACGGGTTCGCCGCGCCGCCGGCCAGTCGCAAGCGCCTGACCGCCCACCAGCGCGCGTGGATCGCGATCCGCGAGATCGAGCGTACGGTGGTCGCGGCCGGGCGCCACCGGCTGGCCCCGCCCGAGGTGGTGCAGCGAGCGCAGCGCGCCATCGACCGCGCGGACGTCCTGGTCGGAGCGCTGCTCCCGGCGTGACACCCACCCGCCTGACGCGGAGGACCGTTCCACGCCCCCCCGGGGCGACCCGCGCGCCCGAGCAGGGCACGCCACCCCACCGCGAGCGCGGGCGCGCCGCCGCACCGTGCGCGCGTGGCGCACCGCACGCTCCGCGGAGAATCCTCTGCACGGCCCCAGGGAGATCGTGTTAACGTCCGTTTCGATGCGCGCGACGACCACCCGCTCCCTCCACTCCCTCGGCTCCTTGGGCACCATGCTCGGGATCCTCCTGCTCGGTGGAGGGCTCGCGGCGTGCGGCCCCGACGAGCGTGACAACGGCAACGGTGGCGCCGGCGACGGTGGCACCGGGGACGGCGGAGGAGGAGGAGGAGGCGGCGGCGACAGCTGCTCGGACGCATCCAAGCTGGTCTACGTGGTCGACGAGAACAACCAGCTCCTGACCTTCACCCCCACCACCAAGATGTTCTCGTCGCTCGGCACGCTCAGCTGCCCGGCCACACCGGACCCGCTGTTAGGCACGGCGGCGACGCCATTCTCGATGGCGATCGACCGCGAGGCCAACGCGTGGATCCTCTACAATTCCGGCGAGCTGTTCAAGGTCAACACCTCGACCCTCGCGTGCACGGCCACCTCGTGGCAGACGCAGGCCGGCCTCGCGCTGTTCGGCATGGGGTTCTCGACCGAGGCCGCCGGCGGCACCGCGGACACCCTGTTCATCGCGGGCAGCTCGGACCCCGGCCTGACCAACGCGACGCTCGCCCGGCTCGACATCAACTCGATGCAGGCGACCCCCCTGGGCACGGTCGACGGCTCGCCGGAGCTGACCGGCACCGGCAGCGCCGAGCTGTGGGGGTTCTTCCCGGGGGCGAGCGGCGCCCGCGTCGAGAAGCTGAACAAGGCCAACGGCGCGGCCGCCCAGACCTACAACCTGAGCGCGCTCGCCGGCGAGCCGTCCGCGTGGGCGTTCGCGTTCTGGGGTGGCGACTTCTGGGTGTTCTTGATGCGGAGCACCGAGACCAGCACGAACGTCTACCAGATCAGCGGCTCGACCGGCCAGGTCACCTCGACGACCGCCGCGCCCGGCAAGACGATCGTTGGCGCCGGCGTCTCGACCTGCGCGCCGACTGTCATCCTCTGACTCTGACTCTGACTCTGACTCTGACCGACCGGTGATCGACCGGCCGCGGCAGCCGGAGAGATCGGCGATCGCTCCGCCGGTGTGGTCAGGACGGCCCGGGCGGAGGACCAGGCCCGATGCTGGTCAGATGGCGTCTCCGGACGTACACGTGGCACCTGCACCTGCACGTTCACGACTCGGGCACGGCGCCCTGACACGCCCCCAGCCACCAGTCACCGGAGGGGCGCGCGAACTCGTGGACGTGGACGTGGACGAGCACGTGCCACGTGGCACGTGGACGTGTACGGCTCACGGTCCGCTTGACTGACTGGCATTGGGACTAGGCCTCGAGCGTGCGCGCGAGCCGGCCGCCGCGAAACACCCACAGGGTGCCCGGCTCACCGGCGGTCCACACTTCGTCGCGCGTCAGCGGCTGGGTCGCGACCACCGCGACGCGATCGGCCGGCGAGGTGACCGCCGCGAAGTCGACGCTGACGTCCTCGTCGGCGAGCGTCGCCGTGGCGAACGGCGCCTTGCGCACGATGTAGTGGAGCTTGGTCGAGCAGCGCGCGAACAGCTGCTGCCCGTCACCGAGCAGGAAGTTGAACGTGCCCTCGCGGCCGATCCGCCGGCTGTGGTGCGCGACCGCATCGCCGAGCGCGCGCGCGGACGGCGGCGACCGGAACTCGTGCTGCAGAGCGCCGAGCAGCGCGCAGAACGCGAGCTCGCTGTCGGTCCGGCCGATCGGGGTGAACCGGCCGAGCTTGAGGCGCCCGGTGTTCTTGACGGTGCCGTTGTGCGCGAACACGAAGTGGCGGCCCCACAGCTCGCGTACGAACGGGTGCGTGTTGGCCAGGCTGATCGGGCCGCGGGTCTTGCGGCGCACGTGGGCGATCGCGAGCAGCGTCTTGATCGGGTGTTCGCGCACGAACTGCGCGAGGGGCGAGTTCGCCGCGGGCGCGGGATCGAGGAACACGCGCGCCGTCCGGCCCTCGTAGAGCGCGAGCCCCCAGCCGTCTGCGTGGGGCCCGGTCTTGCCGCCGCGCACCGACAGCGCGGTGAACGAGAACACGATATCGGTCGGGACATTGCACTCCATCCCGAGCAGCTCACACATGCAGTCGATCCTACTCCGGTCCCCCATCGCGCAACCACTTCTCAGCGCCTCG
Organism: Kofleriaceae bacterium; assembly: GCA_964203225.1. Taxonomy (GTDB): domain Bacteria; phylum Myxococcota_A; class Polyangia; order Haliangiales; family Haliangiaceae; genus JABFXX01. The sequence goes on along the minus strand of CAXNMK010000012.1, from coordinate 147,745 downwards.
CGCGCCGGCGGCACGCGCGCGTCGGTGAGGTCCCGGTGCGTGGCGCGGCCTGCAACCGTGGGTTCCCGTGGTCGGGGTTCTCCCGCGGACCCGCGCTACCCATCCTGGTGGCATGAGCAATCCGCGTGAGCCTGGTGACGCCCCCCGACCCCCCGCGACGTGCGGGTCGCCGGGATCGGCGCCGTCGGGGTGGCTGCGGTCGGCGCGGCCGCTTGCAAACCCGGGGCCCAGGGCGCGCCCGCGCTCGCCACCCGCGTGCAGGAGCGCCTGACCCAGGCCGGCATCCCGTCGGCCACCGACGACGCGCGCGGGTTCGATCACGGCACGTTCGTGCCGCTCAAGCTGACGTACCCGGATGCCGCCATCCCCACGCTGCAGCTGTCGCTGCTCGCCAGCCTCGATCCCGCGGCGCACCTCGCGCTCGGGCGCGCACTCGCGCCGCTGCGCGACGAGGGCGTGTTCATCATCGGCAGCGGCATGACGTTCCACAACCTACGGGCGTTCTTCGACCCGAGCGGCCGCGGCAAGCCGGCCGCGGAGGAGTTCGATGCGTGGCTGCGCACGGCCGCCACCGCCGCGCCCGGCGAGCGCGATCGCCAGCTCACCGCGTGGGAGCCCGCCCCGGTGACGCGGCTCGCCCACCCGCGCGAGGAGCACCTGCTGCCGCTGCGCGTGTGTGTGGGCGCCACGGGCTCCGATCCCGGCACGCTCGCGTACAACGGCACGTTCGCGGTCCTCCGGCTGTCGGCGTACCACTTCAGCGCGGCGTGAGCGCCGGTTCCACGGGGCTCCGCCCCGCCCCTGGCGGCACGCTGCGCGAGGGCCCCACCCCTACGAGGCGGGTTTACCGTCTCTCAGGTCCGGGCCGGGGCCGAGCGCCGCGCGCGCCGACGCGACGCCCCGCTCGCTCCAGTGGAGGGCGAAGTTGTCGCCGGTGGTCAGCGTGCGGGTCTCCGCGCGGTCGATGCACACCGTGCCGCGCAGGTGATCGACCTCGTGCTGGAGGATCCGCGCGTACCAGCCAGTCGCCACCTTGACGACGGGCTGGCCGTGCTCGTCCCACGCCTCGACCCGGACCTTGCGCGCGCGCGGCACCACCATCGAGAACCCCGCGAAGCTGAGGCAGCCCTCGTAGGCGTGCACCAGCTCGTCGGTGCGGATCGTCAGGCGCGGGTTGACCAGCACGTGGAACGGCACCACCTCGCGCTCGCGCCGGGCGAGCTCGGCCGGCGTCAGCGCGGTCTGGCTGGCGGGCGCGTCCTCGATCACCACGAGCTGGAGATCGCGGCCGATCTGCGGCGCGGCGAGCCCGACGCCCGGGGCCGCGCGCATGGTGTCGCGCATGTCGACGATCAGCGCCTGGATGTCCGGAGACGCCAGCTCCTCGAGGGTGAGCTCGCGCGCCGGCTGCCGCAGCACCGGGTGGCCGACCTGGACGATGGGGAGCACGCTCATGAGCTGCACGACAGCATCGAGCACCCCGGCTTGACGCGCGCCCACTCGGGCCGCTTCTTCGCGTAGCGCTCCTGGCCCGGCTGCTCGTCGTATGGCCGGCGCAGGACCTCGAGCAGCGCGGCGAGCTGGCTCCGGTCCCCGGCCTCGGTGGCCTCGATCACCTCCTGCACGAGGTAGTTCCGCGGCACGTACAGCGGGTTGACCGCGTCCATGCGGGCGCGGCGCTCGCGATCGTCCGTGCCCTCGCGCTGGACCCGGGCGCCGTAGCTCCGGAGCCACGCGCCGAGCAGCGCGCGGTACACCGGCGGCTGCGCCTCGGGCGCATACGCGGCGTCGCGGAGCAGCGCCTGCGCCGCCGCCGGGGTGCTGCCGGTCGGCACCTGGGCGAGCCGGCGGAAGAACAGCGGCATGTCAGTCTCGTCCGCGACCAGCAGCTCGGCGAGCCCGGCGAGCAGGTCGTCGTCCTCGGTCGCGGTCGCGGCCAGGCCGGTCAGCCCGAGCTTGCGCAGCTGCGAGTGGCGGTGCAGCGAGGCGACCTCGCCCGCGTAGCGCACCACCGTCTCGCGCAGCGCCTCCACCTCGGCGCCCTGACACAGCGGCGCGAGCGCGCGCGCGAGCTGAGCGAGGTTCCACTGCCCGACCTGGCCCTGGTGCCCGAACCGGTAGCGGCGCCCCGAGGCGTCGGTGATGTTCGGCGTCCAGTCCGGATCGAAGGCCTCGAGCCAGCCGTACGGGCCGTAGTCGATGGTCAGCCCGAGGATCGACATGTTGTCGGTGTTCATCACGCCGTGGACGAACCCGACGCGCATCCACTCGGCCATCAGGAACGCGGTCCGTCGCGCGACCTCGGCGAACCAGCCCGGCACGTCCATGCGCTCGCCTTCGAGGTGCTGCGGGTAGAACCGCGCGAGCGTGAACCGCACCAGCGTGCGCAGCGTGGCGTGATCGTCGCGCGAGCTCGGGAGCTCGTAGCTACCGAACCGCAGGAACGACGGCGCGACCCGGCACACCACCGCGCCCGGCTCGTGGCGTGGGTTGCCGTCGTAGAGCAGATCGCGCAGCACCGGCTGGCCGGTGGCGACCAGCGACAGCGCGCGCGTGGTCGGCACGTGGAGGTGGTGCATCGCCTCGCTGCACACCAGCTCGCGCAGGCTCGAGCGCAGCACCGCGCGGCCATCGGCGCGGCGCGAGTACGGCGTGGGGCCGGCGCCCTTGAGCTGGATCTCCCAGGTCGCCTCGGCGTCGTGCTCGTCGATGCCGACCACCTCGCCGAGCGTGATCGCGCGGCCGTCCCCGAGCTGGCCGGCCCAGTTGCCGAACTGGTGGCCGCCGTAACAGGCGGCGTACGGCGCCATGCCGGGCACCACGCGGTTGCCCGCGAGCACGGCGACCAGCTCGGGCGTGGGGCGCGGCGCGAGCCGGAGCAGGTGCGCCACCTCGGGTACCAGGGCGAGCAGCTCGGGCGCGGGCACCTCGGTCGGCGTGGTCCGCGAGTAACACGCCGCGTGGACCTGACGCAGCGCCGCGTCGGTCCGAGGGTCCGCGGGGAGCTCACGCACGAACCGGTCGGTGTACGCGAGGCGGGCGATCTCGGTCGCCGCGGGCGGCGCGCTGTGGTGCAACACCGGCGCACCTTACCAGCGCGCGCGCCGCCGGCCAGCGCCCGCGCCGCCGGCCAGCGCCCGCGCCGCCGACCGGCGCCCGCGCCGCCGGCCAGCGCCCGCGCCGCCGACCAGCGCCCAGCGCCGCCGACCAGCGCGCGCGCCGCCGACCAGCGCCCAGCGCCCAGCGCCGCCGGCCAGCGCCCACGCCGGCGGCCCCGTCGCCCCCCGGGCCGCGGGTGAATATCGGGGAGGCGAACGCCGTATACTGCGTCAGGCATGCTCGGAACCCGGCTCCCACGGCCCTCCGTCCCCGCCGGCGCGTTCGCGGCCACCCTCGCACTGATCGGGGTGGCGCTGCCGGCACCTGCCCGCGCCGGCCTCGGTGACCTGCCCTCGCAGGCCCCGGCCCGGCGCCGCCCCGCCCCCGAGGGCATCGCCCCCGCGGCGCTCGCCACGTTCGTCGATGCGGTGCTCGCCGACAAGGCCGGTGATGTCGATCACGCGATCCGCCGCTACCAGGAGGCGATCCGGATCGCGCCGTACGCCGCGATCCACTGGAACCTCGGCGACCTGTACCGCCGGGTCGAGGACTACCGGCGCGCGATCGACGCCTACCGCACGTTCGTCGAGCTCTCGACCTCGCCCCGCGACAAGGCGGAGGGCGAGCGGGTGATCGCCCAGATCAAGACCAGCCCCGGGGTGGTCGTGATCGACGGCGATGACCTCGGCGCGATCGTGTACGTCGACGGCAAGCTGGTCGGCCCATCGCCGGTGATCGCGCAGCTCCCGGACGGGCGCCACGTCGCCGACCGGATCGGCCCCACCTCGCACCGGACCCGCAGCTTCACCACCAGCGGCAGCTCGCGCCAGCACATCACGTCGAGCTCGGCCGAGCTCTCCGGCAACGTCGTGCTCAGCACCTCGATGAACCACCTGATGAGCTGGGACGAGGAGGCGACCGGCGTGCGCTACAGCCTGCCGGGGCGGCTGCAGCTCGCGCCCGGCCGCCACTCGACCACCCCGTCCAACAGCGCGACCTGCCAGCCGATCACGTTCGACGTCCCGAAGGGCGATGGCGTGACGTTCGTGTTCGTCGATGCAACCGGCCCGGCCCGCCCGGGCGGGTGCGTGCCGATCAAGGTCACCCAGCAGCCCGTGAGGTTCCCCCGATGAGCGCCCACTACCTGGCCGCGCTCGTCGCCGCGCTCGCCCTCGTCGGCACCGCCGCCGCCGAGGCCCCGCGCGCCAAGCGCATGCCCGAGAAGGTCACCGCGGCGGCCGGCGAGGCGTTCGCCGCGGCGGTCGCCGCCGACGAAGCCGGCGATCTCCGGCTCGCGCACGACCTCTACAAGAAGGCGTTCGCGATCGCGCCGCACCCGAGCGCGGTGTTCAACCTCGGCGACGTGCAACGCCGGCTCGGCGAGCTCGCGGCGGCGCTGCGCAGCTACGAGACCTACCTCGCGCTCGCACCCGGCGCACCGGATCGTGCGGCCGTCGAGGCGCTGATCACCCGGATCGCGCGCACCCCCGGGACCATCCGGCTGACCACCACGAGCGACGTACTCAAGGCGGTCGACCTCTTGAACGGGTACGTCCTGGTCGATGGCGAGATCAAGCGTCGGCCCGGCGCGCAACCGCCGCTCGCGACCGGCGCCGACGGGGTCCCGGTGGTGGTGATCGACACCCTGCCCGGCGAGCACCAGGTCGACGTCGTGACCGCGCTGACCCACGCCCGCACCACCTGCACCGTGAAGCCCGGCGCACGCACCGAGTGCCGGGTGTCGGCGGCGCCCCGGATCGATGGCGCGCTGGTCGTCAGCGGCGACGCGCGCGTCGGCGTCGTGGTCGCGGCGGACCGCACGGGCAGCGAGATCAACAAGCGCCTCACCATCCCGGCGGGCAAGCACCGCCTGATGGTGCGCGACCGCTCGTACGAGTGCGCGCCCCTGCTCGTTGACGTGCCGGCCGACGACATGCACGTCGTGTACGCCTACCTCGGGACGAGCGAGTACGACCGGCTCGAGCGCTGCCGCACGCTGACCGTCCGCCAGCACACGCTCGAGTTCTGATCGAGGCGCTACGCCTGGGTCGCGACGAGCACGCCGGCCAGCGCGCCGGCCAGCAGCACGATCACCCACACCAGCCAGCGGATCGTCGCGTCGCGCGCGGCGAGTTCGGGATGGGTGTACGGCGCCGGCGGCGGCATCACGTACGACGCCGGGGGGTACGGCGGCGGCGCCGGCCGGTCCTCGCGCTCCCGGGGCCCGGGGCCCACGCGGTACGGCGCCACGACCGGCACGCTGGCGTGCATCGGCATGCCCGCCGCGGGCATCCCAGGGGGCGTGAGCAGCCGGCCGAATTGCGGGCCCGGGGCCGGGGCCGGGGCCGGGGCCGGGGCCGGGGCCGGGGCCGGGGCCGGGGCCGGGGCCGGGGCCGGGAAACGGTGGCGGTGGCGGCGGCGGGGGCACGGACTCCCTCGACGGATGGCGCGGCGGCACGGCCGTCGGAGCGGGCGTGGGATCCGAGCTCGACGCCGTCAGCACCCTCGCCGGGGCACCCGGGCTGGCGGGGGGGAGGCCCGGCCGGGGGCGGACGCTGGCGACCTGTGTGCTCTCCTCGGCGTCGGCGTCGGCGTCGGCCGAGCCCCCGGCGTTCGCCGCCTCGTTCTCCACGTCGACCGCGCGCGTGACCTCGTCGTCGCGCTCGACGCTCGCGGCGCTGACGGCGAGCAGCCGGTCGAGGGCACGCCCGAGCTCGATGACGTCAGGCCAGCGCGCCGAGCCCTCGCGCTCGAGGCAGCGCATCACGATCGCCTCGAGATCGGCCGGCACCGGCGCACGGCGGGACAGCGGACGCGGCGTGGTGCGCAGGATCGCCGCGAGCGCCTGCGACGGCGTGGCCGCCTCGTCGAACGCGCGCTTGCCGGCGATCATCTCGTACATCACGAGCCCGAGGACGTAGATGTCGCACTGCCCGGTCAGGACGCCGCCGACCATCTGCTCGGGCGCCATGTAGTCGAGCGTGCCGATCATCTGGCCCGCGTTGGTCAGGTCGCCGGCGTCGGCGTCGCTCCGGTTGACGAGCTTGGCGATCCCGAAATCGAGGACCTTCACGAAGTCCGGATCGCCGTCGCGCGGCTCGAGCTGGATGTTCGTCGGCTTGAGGTCGCGGTGGATGATGCCGCGCGCGTGCGCCTCCTCGAGCGAGGAGCAGATCTGCCGCGCGATCTTCGCGACGCGATTCCACTCGAGCCGGCCCTGCGAGCGGAACCGCTCGTACAGGCTCTCGCCCGCGAGCAGCTCCATCACGATGTAGAGCGTGCCGTCCTCGGCCTCGCCGAGCTCGTATGCGGTCACGGTGTGCGGGCTGCGTAGCGTGGTCAGCGCCTGGCCCTCGCGGCGGAACCGCGCCACCACGCCTGGATCGGACGCGAACTGCGGGTGGAGCAGCTTGAGCGCGAACTGGTGGCCTGACTTGATGTGGGTGGCGCGGTAGATCGCGCCGAACCCGCCGGCCGCGAGCCGGGACTCGACGCGGTAGCGGCGATCGAACATCGAGCCGACCACCGGATCGGTCCGCTCGACGAGCGTGCGGTCGTTGTGCTCGGTCGCCACTGCCTGCGGATGGTACGAGGGCTGGACGGCGCGAGCAAAGCCCCGCGGGCCGCCGTTCGAGGTGGCAGCCGCCCCTACCCGGAGCGACGGGCGTACCGTGCGCTCCATGCCAGCCACCCGATCCCGTAGACCGCCCCGAGCGCGCCCAGGCACCAGGTCGCGCGGGCCGGCCCGAGCGCGTCCGCCAGCAGCCCCGCGGCGATCGACGACAGGCCGATCGCCAGGGTCGCCAGCCCGTAGTCGAGCGACATCACCCGCCCGCGCAGGTGGTCCGGGGTGGCGACCTGGAGGCCGTAGGTCGACAGCGACCACTGGGCGCCGCCGCCGAGGTGGGCGATCGTGACCAGCAGCATCGCCATCGCGAACCACGGCGTCAGCGGCAGCAGCGCGTAGACCGACACGTAGAGCAGCGTCGAGCCGGCGCAGATCCAGATCACCGCGCGCGTGGACGGCGTTGGCCCTGCGCCCGCGCGGGCGAGGATCGGCCCGAGCAGCGCCCCGAGCCCACGCGCCGCCAGCAGCAGGCCGGTCGCGATCGAGGTGCCGGTGTACGCTCGGGCGTAGGCCGGCAGCAGGCCGACCGTCCCGTTGGCCGAGCTGACGCCGACCTTGGCGAGCACCAGCCGGGCGACGAGGCCGTTGCCGCGGACGTACCGCAGCGCCTCGCGCAGCTGCCCAGGGGCGCGCGGGGCCGGCGCCCGCTCCTGCATCGGGGTGCGGATCCCCCCGACCAGCACGGCGGAGATCGCGAACGTGGCGGCATCGACGAGGAACGCAGTCTGGATCCCGAACAGCTCCGAGGTCAGCCCGCCGAGGCCTGCGCCGACCAGCAGCATCGAACCCCACACCGCGCCCATCAGCGCCTGCGCCTGGGCGAGCTGCGCGCGCGGCACGAGGTTGGGGGTGGCCGCGCTCGCGACCGGATCGTGGAAGCTCGCCGCCATGCCGAGCGCGATCACCGCCGCGATCGCGAGAGCCACCGAGCCCCACGCCGCAGCGGCGACCAGCGCGAGCGCGAACGGCACCCGCACGATGTCGGCGATCACGAGGATGCGGCGGCGGTCGTAGCGGTCCGCCACCGCGCCCGCGATCGGCGAGGCCACGAACACCGGCAACACCGTCGCGGCGTACACGAACGCGGCCGCGCCCGGACGGCCGGTCAGCCGGGTCACCAGATCGGCGACCGCGACGAACGAGAACCAGTCGCCGGTCAGCGACACCACGCTCGCGAGGAACAGCCGCCGGAAGTCGCGGTTGTCGGCGAGGAGGGCGCGCAGGGACGACACGGGCGCGCACCTTAGGGCCTGCGCGTGGACATCTCAATCGTCCTCGCGGTCGATGTGAGACGACCGGGTGCTACGCTCGCGGGGTCCCATGAAGCGCCGTACGTTCCTGACTGCGTCCGCCTCCGCGGTCGCGCTCCTGTCCCTGCCCACCCGCGCGACCGCCGTGAAGCTGGACCCGTGGCCGCCGCAGCTGCCGCCGCTGCTCGCCCCGTTCGGCGGACCCCACGGCGGGGTGCCGCCGTTCGACGCGATCGCCATCGAGGCGTTCAAGCCCGCGATCCTCGCCGGCATGGACATGCAGCGCGCCGAGATCGCCGCGATCGTCGCCGATCACGCGGCGCCCACGTTCGCGAACACGCTCGAGCCGTTCGAGGACTCGGGGCGGCCGCTCGGGCGCGCGATCGGGATCATGGGCACATATACCGGCACGATGAACACCCCGGCGATGCAGGCGGTGGAGACCGAGCTCGCGCCGGTGCTGTCGGCGTACGGCGACGAGGTGATCCAGAACGCCGCGCTGTTCGCGCGGATCAAGGCCGTGTACGAGGGCCGCGCGAAGGCCGGCCTCGCGCCCGATCAGCTGCGCCTGCTCGAGCACGTCTACAAGAACTTCGCCCGCCGGGGCGCCGCGCTCGCCGCCAAGGCCAAGGCGCGGCTGACCGAGATCAACCAGAAGCTCGCGTCCGCGTTCACGACGTTCTCCCAGAACCAGCTGTTCGACGAGGAGCAAGGCGCGGTCGTGATCGACCAGGAGGCGGACCTCGCCGGCCTGCCCGCCGACCTGATCGCGGCCGCCCGCGCCGAGGCGGAGGGCCGGGGCAAGGCGGGCAAATGGCTGATCTCCAACACGCGCTCGTCGGCCGAGCCGGTCCTGACCTACGCGGCGCGCCGCGACCTCCGCGAGAAGGTGTGGCAGATGTGGGTCAGCCGCGGCGAGCACGCCGGCGCCCACGACAACCGTCCCTTGATCACGCAGATCCTCGCGCTGCGCGCCGAGCGCGCCAAGCTGCTCGGGTTCCCCACCCACGCGCACTGGATCCTCGACGACAAGCATGGCCAAGACGCCCGACCGGGCGACGGCGCTGATGAAACAGGTGTGGACCGCCGGCCACCGCGCGCGTGCGCGCAGGAGGTGACCGCGATGCAGGCGATCGCCGACGGCGCCAACGACGGCAACGGTGCCGGCTTCAAGATCGCGCCGTGGGACTACCGCTACTTCGCCGAGAAGGTGCGCAAGGCGACCTACGACCTCGACCAGAACGAGGTCAAGCCGTACCTCCAGGTCGACAAGCTCCGCGAGGCGCTGTTCTTCATGAGCAAGCGGCTCTACGGGCTGACGTTCACACAGGTCAAGGGCGTGCCCGTCTACCACCCCGACGTCAAGGTGTGGGTGGTGACGCGCGGCAAGGTCCGCGTGGGCCTGTGGTACTTCGATCCGTACGCACGCGAGGGCAAGCGCTCGGGCGCGTGGATGTCCGAGTACCGGACACAGGAGATATTCCGCGGCACGCTCACGCCGATCGTCTCGAACAACTCGAACTTCGTGCAGGGCGCCCGCCCGAAGAAGGGGGCCAAGGCGCCGCCGGTCCTGATCTCGTGGGACGACGCCACGACGATGTTCCACGAGTTCGGCCACGCGCTGCACGGCCTGCTCTCGAACGTCCGCTACCCCACCCTGGCCGGCACCAACACGCTGCGCGACTTCGTCGAGTTCCCGAGCCAGCTCGCCGAGTACTGGCTGGCCACCCCCGAGGTCCTGGCGAACTACTGCGTTCATCACAAGACCGGCAAGCCGATGCCGAAGGCCCTGTCCGCCAAGATCGAGAAGGCCAAGGACTTCAACCAGGGCTTCAAGACCGTCGAGTACCTGATGTCGGCGATCTACGACCTCGAGATCCACACCGCGCCCGGCGGCAAGCCGATCGACCCGATCGCGTTCGAGAAGGCGCTGTTCACCAGGCTCGGCGCGCCCGCCGAGATCGTGATGCGCCACCGGCCGCCGGCGTTCGGCCACATCTTCGCCGACGACGGCTACTCGGCCGGCTACTACAGCTACATCTGGGCCGACACCCTGACCGCCGACGCCGCCGAGGCGTTCGAGGAGGCGAAGAGCTTCTACGACAAGACCACGGCCAAGAAGCTCCACGACGCGATCATGTCCGTCGGCAACTCGGTGCCGCCCGACGCGGCGTTCCGGGCGTTCCGCGGCCGCGACGTCGACACCAACGCGCTGATGCGCAGCCGCGGGTTCCCGGTGGTCGCGAAGGGCTGAACGGCGTCGAGACCGCACCACCCTCGTGATGGCCCGAGGGCAACGCCCGCCCCCGAGGCGAAGCCCGCCCCCGAGGCGAATCCCGCCCCGAGCGCGCCCCCCGCCTCGAGGGCGCGTCCGGGTCGCCGCCAGGGCGACGAAGCACGCCGCCCTGGCCACGCCCCCCACGAACGCCACCGCCGGGCGGTCCCCCGCTGCGCGGAAGTCCGACGCTGCATGGCACGCCGACGGTGCTCCCCCACGGTGACCGCCCGCGCTGGCGCGCCCCCCGCCCCGCGACGACGCCCGCGCCCTGCACGGGGCAGGCTCGCGGGCTCCGCGCAGATGGCCCACCGGGAACAGGTCCGCTCGGTGAGGTGACCTGCACCTCGGCACCCCGTTTGCTACGCTGCCCTCGACATGGACCATCGCACCCGTACCCACGGCCTGCGCCTCGAGCGGATCGCTGCCTCGCCGCGCTACCGCGACGGCGCCTTCCGCAACACGCACCCGGTGACCGCCGGCCTGGTCCAAGGCAAGCGCCAGGGCGTGATGTCCGAGTGGATGTTCGGCAAGGCGCAGCGCCGCCCGGACCGCCCCCTGCCCGCCACCGATCCGCGGCCGACCTGGGCGCGCGCGCGCGACGGGCTCCGGGTCACGTGGCTGGGTCACTCGACGGTGCTGCTCGAGCTGGACGGCCTGCGCGTCCTCACCGACCCGGTGTGGAGCGACCGGATCTCGCCGTTCGGGCCGCTCGCGCCGAAGCGGTTCCAGCCGGTGCCCGCGCCGATCGAGGCGCTGCCCGCGCTCGACGCGATCGTGATCTCGCACGACCACTTCGACCACCTCGACCACGGGACGATCCAGGCGCTGCTGCCGCTCGCGGCGCCGTTCGTGACCTCGCTCGGCGTCGGCGCGCACCTCGCGGCCTGGGGCGTGCCCGCGCACCGCATCATCGAGCTCGACTGGTGGGAGTCCCACACGCTGCGCGGTGGCGACCTCGCGATCACGGCCACGCCGTCGCAGCACTTCTCGGGGCGGGTCAGCAAGCGGGACCGCACGCTGTGGTCGGGCATGGCGATCCGCACCGCCAACCACCGCGTGTTCTTCAGCGGCGACACAGGGCTGACGCCCGAGTACGAGGAGATCCGGACCCGCCTGGGCCCGTTCGATCTCGTGATGCTCGAGATCGGCGCGTGGCACCCGGCGTGGGGCCACGTCCACCTCGGGCCGGCCAACGCGCTCGAGGCGCTGCGCCTCCTCGGCGGCGGCCGGTTCCTGCCGGTCCACTGGGGCACGTTCAACCTCGGGCTGCACGCGTGGGACGCGCCCGCCGAGCAGCTGATCGAGCTGGCCGCCGCGCGCGACGTCGAACTCGTGATGCCTCGCCTCGGCGAGGTGGTCGAGCCCGCGCTCGCACCGATGGTCACGCCGTGGTGGCGCGTGCCCGGCGTGGTCGCGGATCTCGCCTCGGCCGTGTGACCCCGGGCGCGGCGGTCGCCCGCTCCGGCCCGTCGGCGCTTGCCGCCCCGGGGGCTGGCCACGGTGCCCGGTGACGAGTGATGCTCGGTGGATGCGCAACGTGCCATGCCTGATCGTGATCGCGCTCCTCGGCTGCGGTGACGACGCCCCGCCCTCCCGCGACGTCGCGCTCGACGTCACCATCGGCGCGGGCGGGCTGTCCGAGGAGGTCGCGTTCACGATCCCCGACGGGACACGCTCGATCAGCCTGATCGTCGAGGGGGCGCCCGACGCCCTGTATGCGCTCGGCGCGTTCGGCGTGGGGGACGGCGTCGACCTCGTGCAGCTGCCCGCCGGCGAGCCGGCGACCGGCGATGCAGGCGAGCTATCGCGACGAGCAGATCGGGCAGATGCCCGGCGCGCTGTTCCAGTCGATCCGCCTGAGCACGTTCACCCACGTCTACCCGTACCGCCCCGACCAGGTCGTGCTCGCCGGCACGGGCCGGCTGCGCGTGGCCTCGGACCGCCCGGGGCCGGCGACCGTCCACCTGGTGATGCCCGAGGACGACGGCGCCGCCACCCTGCCGCTGCGGTTCCACGTCGTCTCCGACACGCTGCCCGAGCCGACCGCGCCGGTGTTCGTCGGCGAGCTCGACCGGCTGCTCGCCCAGGCCGGCGTCGCCGTCCGCGTCGACGGGATCACGCGCCACGCGGGCACCGGGCTCGCGCGGATCACGGACTTCAACGAGCCGCAGGAGTCGCCGACGAGCCAGTCCGCGATGCTGCCGGGCCTGGTCGCGGACGAGGCGGCCGCGGGCCTCGACGTGTTCCTCGTCGAGGCGCTGCCGAGCGGCGTCGCCGGGCTCGCGCTCGGCACCCCCGGGCCCCCGGTCCGCGGCGGCTACTACTTCGGCGTCGTGGTCCGCGGCGACCTCCCGGCGGCCTCGCTCGCCCGCGTGACGGCCCACGAGGTCGCGCACTTCCTCGCGCTGCAGCACGTGCAGAACCGCGGCATCTCGGGCCGCACCTACCCCGATCCCCTCGACGACACCACGCCCGGCGCCGACAACCTGATGGAGGACGGCGCCCTGCTCACGGGCGATCAGGCGTTCGCGCTGTCCCGCAGCGCCCTGCTCGTCGCGCCGTAGCCACCACCGCGCGTCGTCAGCCCGCGAGCGCGCGGCGGACGAGATCCGGGCGCACCTTGGCGCGCGGGACCTTGGCGTCGAACCACGAGCGCGGATCCTCGTCGAGGCCGACGCCGTGCATGTAGTTATAGACCGCGCGGCGCAGGCCCGGCGCGAGGGCGTCGTGGTCGGTGCCCGTGGGGTCGGTGAACCCGACCTCGTTGGTCGCGAACGTGACCTTGGGCCCGCGGTTCAGCGTGATGCCGAACAGCTTCGGCGCGCGGCCGATCGGGCTGTGGACGGTGGCCGCGAACCGGTGCCAGAACGCGGACTGGAGGCAGCCCTCGACGAACAGCTGGCGCACGCGCTCGAGCGCGTCGATGGTGTCCTGCTCGGTCTGGGTGGGGAACCCGTACATGAGGTACGCGTGGACCATCACGCCGGCGTCGGCGAACGCCCGGGTCACGCGCGCGACCTGCTCGACGGTGACGCCCTTCTTCATCAGCTCGAGCAGCTGATCGGAGGCGACCTCGAGCCCGCCGCTGATCGCGACGCAGCCGGAGCGCGCGAGCAGCTGGGCGAGCGCCGGCGTGAACGCCTTCTCGAACCGGACGTTGCCCCACCACGTGATCGTGACGTTGCGCGCGATCAGCCGCTCGGCGAGCGCCTCGAGCGCGGCGGGGGGCGCGGCCTCGTCGACGAAGTGAAAGCCCGTCTGCCCGGTCTCGGCGATCAGCGCCTCGATGCGATCGACCAGGAGATCAGCCGGCGCGCGCTCGTAGCGGGCGATGTAGTCGAGGGTGACGTCGCAGAACGTGCACTGCTTCCAGTAGCAGCCGTGCGCGATCGTCAGCTTGTTCCAGCGCCCGTCCGACCACAGCCGGTTCATCGGGTTGAGCATCTCGAACAGCGAGACGTAGCGATCGAGCGGCAGGCCGGCGTAGGTCGGCGTGCCGACGTCCTGGAACGGCACGTCCTTGATCGCATCGCTGGTGACGAACGCGACGGCGCCGGCCCGCCGCACGAACGTGCGCAGCAGCGGCTGGTCCGGATCGCGCAGGTGGGCGAGCAGCGCCAGCAGCGGGGCCTCGCCATCGTCGAGGGTGACGAAGTCGACGAAGTCGAACACGCGCGGCTCGGACAGCTCGCGCAGCTCGGTGTTGACGTAGCCGCCGCCGAGCGCGACCCGGCACATTCGGGGCGATCGCCTTGATCGCGCGCGCGATCCGGAACGCGCCGTAGACGTTGCCCGGGAACGGCGCGGTCAGGCAGATCACGTCGGGGCGGTGGCGCGCGTACAGCTCGCGCGCGAGGTCGTCGAGCAGGTCGTCGACGAGCGTGGGCTCGCCCGCGAGCGCCTCGGCCAGCGGGTCGAACGTGGGCGTGCTCGACGCCAGCTTCTCGCCGTAGCGCGCGAGCTCGAAGTCCGGCGCGATGCCATCGCGGATCACGTCGGCGAGGTCGTCGATGTACAGGCTCGCGAGGTGGCGCGCGCGATCCGAGGTGCCGAGCCCGCCGAACGCCCAGCCGAGCGCGTCCTCGTCGTCTGCGCCCGGGCCGGCATCGATCGCCTCGAACCGCGGCCCCTCGGGCAGTAGCTCGCGGCTGACGATCCGCAGCGCCAGGCTCGGATCGCGGCCCTGGAGGAACCGGATCACCGCGTCGACGGTGCCGACGTACGCCTCACCGTGCGCCAGGAAGTGGGCGATCGACGGCGGCATGTCCTCGGCGCTCGGCGTCCTCGTCAGCGTCAGTCGTCGGCGTTCTCGTTGCCATCAGCATCAGCGTCCTGCGCACCGTCGTCAGCCTCGGCGTCGCCGTCATCGTCGGCCTCGCCGTCGGTGGCGGGGGCGCCGTCCGCGTCACTGTCGTCGTCTCGCTCGACGGTGACCCGCGAGCGCAGCTCGCCGAGGATCCTCTGGAGCCCGGCCTTGCTGAACAGGCGCAGGAACAGCTCGATCGCGGCGTCCGCCTGCGCGACCTCGAGCCCGAGGCGGACCTCGTGCTGGCGGAGGAAGCCGGTGAGGTACGCCGTCGCCGGGTACGGCGTGTTCAGCTGCGTCATCGGCGGCGTGATCAGGAGCAGTCGCACCGTGCAGCAAGGTAGCGCACTTGAGGGTAGAGTGCCGCCGCATGACCAGGACCGGCCACTGATGGGGCTCCTCGACGAGACCCGCTTCGACGCGATCGTGCAGGCCGGCTGTCCGGGCTGCCAGGGCGCGACCCTCGAGATCCGCAGCTTCATCGATCGCCGCGTGCTGCTGATGCTCGCCGATCCCAACGACGCGGGCCGCTGGGTCCACGACGGCGAGAAGTTCGTGGATGGCACGTACCAGATCAGCTGCCCGCACTGCCAGACCACCGTCTGGGAGAGCGACGTCTGCCCGCGCTGCAACGCCGCCGGGGGCCTCACCCGCGCACTCGGCGAGGTCAGCCGGCTCCCGATCCCGCGGAAGTGCCCCGCGTGCAGCGAGCTCGAGCTGCTCGCCCTCGCACTCGTGCCCTCGACCGCGCGCTGGGGCGCCGGCACGCCCAAGCCCGTGCCGCTCGCCGAGTTCGGCGAGCCCGGCCACCACATGGTCGCGTACGCCTGCGAGGCGTGCGACGCCGCGACGGTGACCCAGGTGTGCGCGCTGTGCGACGCCCCGGGCCCGCTGCGGCCGCGGCCCTGATGACGCCAGCCCCCGCGGCGTCCCCGGTCCGCACCGATCTCCGCGGCTCCGGGCGTCCACCCCGCGTGGTACGCCCCGGGCATGCCCGTCTCGATCGGCACGCCGCTGTCGCCCCACGCCACCCGCGTCCTCCTGCTCGGCTCCGGCGAGCTCGGCAAGGAGGTGGTGCTCGAACTGCAGCGGTTCGGCGTGGAGGTGATCGCGTGTGACCGCTACGCCGATGCGCCGGCGATGCAGGTGGCGCACCGGAGCCACGTGCTCGACATGCTCGATCGCGCCGCCGTCCGCCGCGTGATCGAGGCCGAGAAGCCGCACCTGATCGTGCCCGAGATCGAGGCGATCGCGACCGCCGAGCTGGTGGCGCTCGAGGCCGAAGGGTGGACCGTGATCCCGACCGCCGAGGCCGCGCGGCTGACCATGGACCGCGAGGCGATCCGGCGGGTCGCCGCCGAGGAGCTCGGCCTGCCGACCGCGCGCTACCGGTTCGCCGATACCGAAGCCGAGCTGACCGCCGCCGCGCGCGAGCTCGGCTGGCCGGTCGTGATCAAGCCGATCATGAGCTCGTCGGGCAAGGGCCAGTCGGTGGCGCGCACCGAGGCGGACCTCACCGCGGCGTGGGCCTACGCGCAGACCGGCGGCCGCACCGGCGCGGGCCGCGTGATCGTCGAGGCGTTCGTCGCGTTCGACAGCGAGATCACGATGCTGACCGTGCGCGCGGCCAGCGGCACCGCGTTCTGCGCGCCGATCGGCCACCGCCAGCTCGGAGGCGACTACGTGGAGAGCTGGCAGCCGCACGCGATGAGCGCTACCCAACTCGAGCGCGCGCAGGACGTGGCGCGGCGGATCACCGACCGGCTCGGCGGCCGCGGCGTGTTCGGCGTGGAGCTGTTCCTCCTGCCCGGCGACAACGTCATGTTCAGCGAGGTCAGCCCGCGCCCGCACGACACCGGCATGGTCACGATGGCGACCCAGGTGTGGAGCCAGTTCGCGCTCCACGCGCGCGCGATCCTCGGGCTGCCGATCGTCGACATCCGCCGTCACAGCGCCGGCGCGAGCGTGGCGCTGCGAGCCGAGGGCGCCCTCGCCTCGCCCGTGATCGACGGCCTCGCCCGCGCGTACGCCATGCCCGGCATCGACGTCCGGTGGTTCGGCAAGCCGAGCGCGACCACGCGCCGCCGGCTCGGGGTGGTGCTCGCCACCGCCGACACCGCCGAGGCGGCGCTCACGAGGGGCATCGCCGGCGCCGCAACGCTCACCCTGCGCGACGCCTGACCCCGGCTGGCCGTCGCTGTGGCCCCGATGCGCGGCTGGCCGGGCGCCACTGCACGACCACGTGGACGATCGCCGGGCGGTCGCTACGTTCGCGACTTGGGGCGTGACACCACCGTGCGCGCCTCGACCGCCGGCAGCGCCCCCGAGGCGGCCACCAGCGACGGGATCGACGACGTGGGGCGCGCCGGGACGAGCACCCGGCCGACCGCCACGGTGGACGGCGCGTCGGGGGTCGGCGTCGGAGCCCGGGCATCGCCGAGGACCACCGTGACCGCGGCCTTGGCGATCACGCGAGGCCCCGCCACCGTCGCGACCTCGGGCCCCGCCGTGCCATGGGGCGCGATGCTGGCCCACCACGCGGTGGCCTGATCGCGCGTCCACGCGTGCTCGCGCGGGATGTCCATCGCGAACAGGGCGAGCGCGAGCGCCCGGGCGCTGGCCGGGCGGTGCTCGGGGTGCTTGGCGAGGCACGCGAGCACCAGCCGCTCGAGGTCGTCGGGCAGCCAGCCGGACACGCGCGAGCGCAGGTCGGGCACCGGCTCGCGGATGTGCCGCATCAGCACCGCATCGCCGTCGGCGGCGGGGTAGACCTCGCCACCGGTCATCAGGTACCAGGCGACGCATCCGAGCGCATACAGATCGCCGCGCGCGTCGAGGGGCTCGCCGATCGCCTGCTCGGGCGGGATGTAGCCGGGCGTGCCGATCACCGCGCCGATCGCGGTCAGGCGCTCGCCGTTGCCGGTCACCGGGCTCCGCGAGGTTGGCGAGATCGAGGCCTGGGCCGCCGCCATGGCGGGCGCCTCCTCGAGGGGTTCGGCCACCGAGTGCACGATGCCGAAATCGAGCACCTTGATGATGTCGACCTCGTCGGCGGCGCGGCACAGGTACAGGTTCGCCGGCTTGACGTCGCGGTGCAGGAGGCCGGCCTCGTGCGCCTCCGCGAGCGACTGGCACGCCTGCGCGATGATCGGGATCACGCGGGCCGCGGGCTGCGGGCCGTGCACGCGCACCAGCTCGGCGAGATCGAGCCCGTCGAGCAGCTCCATCACGAAGAAGAACGCGCCGTCGTCGGTGACGCCGTAGTCGTACAGCTCGATCGTGTGCCGCGAGCGCAGCGACGCGAGCGTCTGCGCCTCGCGACGGAACCGCTCGAGGATCAACGCGGCGACGCGCGGCTCGTCGAGGGCCTCGGGATGGACGAGCTTGATCGCCGCCTGCCGCGCCAGCAGCTGGTGCTCGGCGCGCCACACCTCGCCCATGCCGCCCTCGCCGAGCTTCTCCACGAGGCGGTAGCTGCCGAGCTGCTTGGCCCGCTCCTGCGCGCTCTGCGCCTCCGCGCGGGCGACGCCGACCGCGCGGCGCATGCGCACGAGGTTCCACGCGAACATCAGCGCCACGCCGACGGCGATCGCGAGGGCCGCACCCGAAGCGATGATCGCGTCACGGCCGAGCTTGCCCGAGGCGCCGAGCAGCGTCCGCTCGGGCACCATGCTGGCGAGGTACCACGCGAGCGGCGCATCCGTGCCGCCGCGCTGGCCGCCGACCGGCGTCACCGAGGCCAGGTATGCGCCGTCGGCCGCCTCGATCCGGAGGACCTGTTGCACCGCCGAGGCCGGGCCGAGCGCCGCGAACAGCGCATCGAGCACGGGCTCGTGGAAGTCCTCGTACCGCAGGAGGCGCTTCTCGGTCCGCGCGACCTCGGGGATCTGGGCGAACGGGTACGCGAGGATGGTGCCGTCGGCGACGAACATCACGGTGCGCGCGCCCGCGAGCGGCGCCCGGCCGATGAACTTCGACAGCTCACCGACGTCGAAGTCGAGGATCAGCACGGCGGTCAGCGTGCCGTCCTTATCGAACACCGGCTCGGTCACGGTCAGGCCGGTCTTGCCCGACGACTCGAACGTGCGTGGAGGCATCCACACGCGATGCTTCGCCGTCACCGCGGACGTGTACTGCGGCCGCGTGCGCGGATCGTACGACGACGCCTGGCTGTCGATCACCTCGACGCGCCCCTCGCGGACCCGGTAATTCGTGCGCGCCGCATCGCCGACCCGGGTCTCGTGCACGCACAGCTCGCCGGTCTTGCGATCGATGTACGTGCCCCACATCACCCCCGCGGGGAACACGATGCTGGCGTTCGCGATACCCGGCCGCGCGAGGACGACGTCGCGCATGCGACCGACCGCGTCCTGCGTGGGCAGCGCCGGCTCGGCGAGCACGCGCAGGCTGGCGAACACCGGCTCGGCCTGGTCGAGCGCGAACGCGACGTCGGCCTGGACCTCCTGCGCCTGCGAGGCGAGCTGGTGGCGCGCCATCGTCTCGGTGCTCTCGCGCGTCGCCCGCCGCCCGAGCAGCAGCACCACCACCCCGACCGCGACCACCAGCGCCGGCACGATCACGAGGACGCTCGCCGGCGACGCGAACAGGCGCGCGATGCGCGCGCCCTGCGACGGCGCTCCGACGGTCGCGGACGGATCCCCCATGCGCGGCCGAGTCTACCGCAGGGGGTCCGACGAAACTTCCACAAGTTATGTGGATACGACGGTCGCGCTCGAGCCGGATGGCGGGTGCGGAGCGCGCCGGCGGGCCGCGCACGGGGCGCGCTACATGCAGCCGGTGCAGCCGCCCGGGGCAGCGTGGTACGAGCCGGTGGTCAGGAACCACTGCTGCTGGCCCTGGGTCCCCGGGTTGGTGCTGGTCTGCAGGTTGAGGTGGTAGTGGTAGAAGGGGGTGACGGATCACAAGCCGCATCGGTTCGGTGTCCCGCAGCGACCTGAGGCGAGGCGCGCCGGGCACCTTCCGGATCGGTCGTCCCCGTGAGCGAGCGAGCCCCCGATGCCCCCGCACCCTCGCCCCACGCCCTCCACGACGCGCGCACCGCGTGCGTCGCGGGCGCGTGCCCTCGCATGCGACCGGGCCGGATTCAGCGACGCCGCGCGCGGGACTGCGGAGCTGATCGGGCGCACGCGCTGGTCGAGCAGCCGACCGCTACGCGCTGCCGCGCGGCAGCCGGCCGAGCACGCCGACCAGATCGTGGCCGCGCTCGTCGACGAGCACGCGCGCGGTGTTGCCGAGCTGGAGCAACTCGCCAAGGCCATGCTCGTCGGGCAACACGTACCAGATGATCCCGGGGGCGACGTCGACCGGGTGCCGGGCGAGGCTCAGGGACACGCCACGCGCGACCCGGTCCGCGAGGGCGCCGAGCGCGTGGCCGACCAGCCGCACGTCGGCGTCGCCGCACAGCGCGATCAGGTCCGGCGCGCCGAACTTGCGCAGGCCGCGGGTGTGGAGCGCGTGCGGCAGGTCCGGGCCGGTGGTCGAGGTCTCGTAGATCCGGCGGACCTCGCGCGCCACGTCGAGCGGCGCGTCGGGGGCGGCGAGCGCCGCCGTGGCCCGGTACGTCATCGCGTGGACGTCGAGGACGGTGGTCGCACCCTGCGCGAGCGCGTGGCGCGCGAGGCCCCACGCGGCCTGCAGATAGCCGAGGTCGACCGGCGCGGTCACCGACGCCGTGATCATGTGGACGCGATCGGCGGCGTCGAGCGCGGCGAGGTCGGGGCCCTCGGGACCCAGATCGCGCTCGGCGATCGCGCGGAGCGAGCCCGTGCGCCAGGCGTCGAGCCAGCGAGGCTCGGTGGCGCGCAGGACCGTGCGGACCTCGGGCAGCGCCACGCCGGCCGGGATCCCGACCGCGGCCGGCTCCAGCGCCGCGAGGTCGAGCGGGGTCCTACCGAACACGGCGAGCACCACGTCGGCGCGGCGCGCCGGCACGGGGGGAGCAGCGAACGGCCACACGGCGGGCGGAGGCACCACGGCGGGGACCCTACCGCAGCGGCGGCGCGCCGCCCACGGCGAACCAGGCTGGCGGCGCCCCGCCTGCGAGGCACGTGATCGCCGGTCGAACAGGATCACGCGCACGCCGCGCGATCGTACAGCGCAACCCGGGTGCGTTAAGGTCCGCACATGTCTGCGGTGCTGAGCGTGCGCGGCCTGGGCAAGGACTACGGCGCCCGCACCGCGGTCCAGGCGATCGACCTCGACGTCGCGCGCGGCGAGTGCCTCGGGCTGCTCGGACCCAACGGCGCCGGCAAGACCACCACGATCTCGATGGCGTCGGGCGTGCTGACGCCCAGTCGCGGCACGATCCGGATCAACGGCGCCGACCTCGCGACGGCGCCGTTCGAGGCCAAGGCGGCGCTCGGGCTCGTGCCCCAGGAGCTCGCGCTCTACGAGGAGCTCACCGCCCAGCAGAACCTCGCGTACTTCGGCGCGCTGTACGGCCTGCGCCGCGGCGCGCTGGCAGCCCGCATCGCGTGGGCGCTCGAGGCGGTGGGCCTCGCCGATCGCGGGGGCGAGCAGGTGCGGCACTACTCCGGCGGCATGAAGCGGCGCCTCAACCTCGCCGCCGGGCTCGTCCACCGCCCCGCCCTGCTGATCCTCGACGAGCCCACCGTCGGCGTCGATCCGCAGAGCCGCAACCACATCTTCGAGTCCGTGCGCGCGCTGCGCGATGCCGGGATGGCGATCGTCTACACCACGCACTACATGGAGGAGGTCGAGGCGCTGTGTGATCGCGTGGCGATCATCGACGGCGGCGCGATCGTCGCCACCGGCACGGTCGCCGAGCTGGTCGATCGCCACGCTGGCAAGGAGCTCGTGCTCGAGCTCGCCGGGGAGGCCGCGCAGCTCGCGGCCGCGCACGCCGCCGCGGCCGTCCACGGCACCGCCGAGGGCAGCGCAACGATGCTGCGGATCCTGCCGCGCCACGGGCTCGGGCCGGTGGTCACCGCGATCGAGGCGACCGGCGTGACGATCCGGCGGATCAGCTCGCACGAGGCCGACCTCGAGACCGCGTTCCTCGCGCTGACCGGCCGCGCGCTGCGAGATGCCTCGTGATCGGCGCCGCGATCAAGAAGGACACATGGCTGCTGCTGCGCGATCGCGGCGCGCTGATCAGCCTGTTCGTGCTGCCGCTGGTGTTCATCATCACGTTCGGGTCGATCTTCGAGTTCGGCCCCGACCAGGGCGGCGGCCGGGCGATCGCCACCTGGCACGAGCCCGGCGATCCGCGCGGCGAGCGGATCACGCGCGCGCTCGCGACGATGCCCGGGTTCACGCCCGCGGCCGCGCCCACACCCGAGGAGGTCCGCCGCCGGGTCGCGCGCGATGCGGTGCCGGCCGGGCTGATCGTCCCGGTGGATCCCGCGGCGCCCGTCGAGATCGTGCTCGACACAGCCCAGCCCGCGCAGGTGCGGGGCCCGCTCGAGGGCGCGCTGACCGCGGTCGTGATGCGCGCTCTCGCCCCACCGTCCGTCCAGCGCCCACTTGTCGAGGTCCGGTCACCGCCCGGCGTGGCGAAGCCGCTCGCCGGGATCACGAGCTTCCAGGTGTCCGTCCCCGGCAACGCGGTGCTGTTCGGGTTCTTCCTCGCACTCACCGTGGCGATGGCGTTCACCGTCGAGCGCCGCTCGGGCACGTGGCGCCGCCTGCTCGCCGCCCCGGTCCCGCGCTGGAAGGCCCTGCTCGCCACGCTGGTGCCGTACTACCTGATCGGCTGCGTCCAGCTCGCGTTCCTGTTCGGCGTGGGCGCAGCGGCCTTCGGCATGCAGGTGGCCGGCTCGGTGCTCGCGCTGATCGTGCTGTCGGCGGCGGTGGTCTACGGCGCGGTCGCGCTCGGCCTGCTGTTCGCGGCGGTCGGCGGGAGCGAGCGCCAGCTCGGAGGGATCGGCTCGGTCGTGCTGCTGGTGATGGGGATGCTGGGCGGCTGCATGGTCCCGCGGCTGATGATGCCGGCGTTCATGAAGACCCTCGGCCTGGGCGTCCCGCACGGGTGGGCACTCGACGGCTACTACGACGTCCTGGTGCGCGAGGGGACCACCCTGCTGGACGTGGCCCCCGCGCTCGCGGCCCTGCTCGCGTTCGGGACCGCCTTCGCGGCCGTCGGGCTCGCCCTGTTCCGGTTCGAACGCCTGTGATCCCGGTGACTTCCGCGGGAGTCGCCCTGAACGTTTTTCGGTAACCCATGCCCACCATCGTCATCCAAGCAGTCTTGTGACCCCCGCGTACGACTACGCCCTCGTGGGCGGCGGCCTGCAGAACGGGCTCGTCGCGCTCGCCCTGCGCGCCGAGCAGCCGGACGCGCGCGTGGTCATGATCGAGCGTGGGCCTGCCCCCGGGGGCAACCACACCTGGTGCTTTCACGCGGCCGACGTCGACGCGCGCGCTGCGCGCTGGATCGATCCGCTCGTGGTCACCCGGTGGGACGGCTACGACATCGCGTTCCCCGGCCTGCGCCGCCGGCTCGCCTCGCCCTACGCGGCCGTGACCTCCGACCGGCTCGCCGCGTGCCTGACCGACGCGCTCGCGCGTCCGGGCGCGGCCCTGCACACGAACACCAGCGCGCTCGAGGTCGGCGCCGACCACGTCACGGTGCGCGGCCCCGACGGCGCCACGTCCACCCTGCGCGCGACGGCGGTGATCGACGCGCGCGGCCCCGACGCCGGTCCGCCCTCGGCGTGCGGCTGGCAGAAGTTCCTCGGACAGGAGCTCGTCCTGACCGCGCCCCACGGCCTGACCCGCCCGCTGCTGATGGACGCCACCGTCCCGCAGCTCGACGGCTACCGGTTCGTCTACGTGCTGCCGCTCGACGCCACGCGCGTGCTCGTCGAGGACACCTACTTCAGCGACGGCACGTTCCTCGACGCCGGCGTCCTGCGCGATCGCATCCGCGCGTACGTCACCGACCGCGGCTGGGCGATCGCGCATGTGGAGCGCGAGGAGGTCGGCGTGCTCGCGATGCCGTGGGCCTGCGCGCCGCCGAGCGCCACGGCCCCGCTCGTCGGGGGCTACGCCGGGAGCTGGTTCCACCCGGCGACGGGCTACTCGTTCCCGATCGCCGCGCGGCTCGCGGGGTTCGTCGCGGCGCGCCCGGCGACGGCGCTGTACGGCGCGGACCTCGACGCCCACGCCGCCGCCCAGGCCCGCCAGCTCCGGTTCGCGCTGCGCCTCAACAAGATGCTGTTCAAGTGGTTCCCGCCCGCGGAGCGGTACCACGTGCTCGAGCGGTTCTACCGGCTCCCCGAGGAGCTGATCCGCCGGTTCTACGCGCTCGAGCTGCGGCCGCTCGATCGCGCGCGCATCCTCGTCGGTCGCCCGCCGCAGGGGATGTCCCTGCGCGCCGCTCTGGGTCTGGAGGTAGCCTCGTGAAGCAGCTCGCGATCACCGCCGCGCGCCCCTCGCCGATGTCCGCGCTCGAGCGCGCCCTTGGCGCCGAGGGCGTGAGCGCGCTCGACCCGACCGTCCCCGCCGAGGTGTGGCGGCGCGCGCTCGCCGGCCCCGCCGCCGAGTTCCTGTCCCGCCCCGGCAAGGAGCTGCGCACGACGATCGTCCGCGCCGGCTGGGCGCTCGGCGGCGGCGCGCCCAGCGCGCTCAGCGACCGGCTGCCGCTCGTGATCGAGCTGCTGCACGCCGGCTCGCTGATCGTCGACGACGTCCAGGACGCCTCGCTCGAGCGCCGCGGCGCGCCCGCGCTGCACCACGTGGTCGGCACGCCGATCGCGATCAACACCGGCTCGTGGATGTACTTCTGGGCGCTCGCCGAGCTCGCCGAGCTCGGCCTGCCGCCCGCGACCGAGCTCGCCGCGCACCGCGCCACCACCACCACGCTCGTGCGCTGCCACCAGGGCCAGGCGCTCGACCTCGCGACCCGGATCGCCGACCTCGCGATCGAGGACGTCGCCCCGGTGGTGGCCGCGACCACGCGCCTCAAGACCGGCGCGCTGTGCAAGCTCGCCGCCGAGCTCGGCGCGATCAGCGCGGGCGCCGCGCCCGAGACCACGCGCGCGATCGCGCGGTTCGGCGAGGCGATGGGCATCGGGCTGCAGCAGCTCGACGATCTCGGCTCGCTGACCTGCCCGCGCCGGCGCGCCAAGGGGCGCGAGGATCTGCGCGGCGGCCGCCCGACCTGGCCGTGGGCGTGGCTCGCCGAGCACCACCCGTTCACGTGGGCGCGGTTCGCCGCGATGGAGCGCGCGGTCGCCGCGGCCCAGGACGATGACCACCCCGATGTCGACGCGCTCGCCGATGCGCTGGCTGCCACCGTCGGCGTCGCCGGCCGTGCCCACGTGCGCGCCACGCTCGACGCCGCGCTCACCGACCTGGCCTGTGCCGTCGGAGAGAGCCCGACCACGCTGATGATCGCCGCCGAGCTGCGGCGGATGGAGGAGAGCTATGGCTGATCCCGCACGTCCACTCCGCGCCGCCGTCGTCGGCTCGGGTTTCGGGGGCCTCGCCTCCGCCATCCGGCTCGCCGCCGCCGGCGCCCAGGTCACCGTGTTCGAGACCCGCGACCTGCCGGGCGGGCGCGCATACGTCTACAAGATGGACGGCTACACGTTCGACGCCGGCCCGACGGTGATCACCGCGCCGCACAGCATCGAGGAGCTGTTCACCGTCGCCGGCCGCACGATGGCCGACTACGTCGAGATGCTGCCGGTCAAGCCGTTCTACCGGCTGTTCTGGACCGCGGACGGCGCCACGTTCGACTACGACGGCGACGGCGACGCCATGCTGCGCCAGATCACGGCGCTGCGGCCCGAGGACGCCGCGGGCTACGAGCGGTTCGTCGAGTACTCGCGCAAGGTGTTCGAGACCGGCTACACCAAGCTCGCGCACGTCCCGTTCCCGCGATTCTCCGACATGATCCGGGTCGCGCCGCAGCTCGCGGCCCTGCGCGCCGATCGTTCGGTCTATGCCACCGTGGCGAAGTTCGTGAAGGACGAGCACGTCCGCGAGGCGCTGTCGTTCCACTCGCTGCTGGTCGGCGGCAACCCGTTCGAGACATCGTCGATCTACACGTTGATCCACTACCTCGAGCGCAAGTGGGGCGTGTTCTTCCCGCGCGGCGGCACGGGCGCGTTGATCCAGGCGCTGGTCAAGCTGCTCGGCGAGCTCGGCGGCTCGCTGCGGCTCGAGACGCCGGTCTCGAACATCCGGCTCAAGGACGGCGCCGGCCGCGATGGCAAGCCCACGCACCTCGTGACCTCGACCGGCGCGGCCGGCCAGACCGACGAGGAGTTCGACATCGTGGTGTCGAACGCGGACCTCCGGCACACCTACGGCGCGCTGTACGCGGGCGAGCCCGCCGCCGCGCGGATGACCCGAAAGCTCGACAAGATGGCGTGGTCGATGTCGCTGTACGTCCTCTACTTCGGGACGGACATCGACTACGCGGACCAGATCGCGCACCACACGGTGGTGTTCGGGCCGCGCTACAAGGGCCTGCTCGACGACATCTTCCACGGCCACGAGCTGCCCGACGACTTCTCGCTGTATCTCCACGCGCCGCACGTCACCGATCCGTCGCTCGCGCCGCCGGGCGGGGGCGCGTTCTACGTGCTGTCGCCGGTGCCGCACCTCGGCAACGCCCCGCTCGACTGGGACGCGATTGGCGAGGCCTACGGCGACAAGATCCTGACCGCCCTCGAGCGGCTGCTGCCGGACCTCCGCAAGCACGTGGTCGTGCGCCGGCACATGACGCCGGCGGACTTCAAGTCCGAGCTGGTCGCCCACCACGGCTCGGCGTTCAGCGTCGCGCCGCTGCTGACCCAGAGCGCGTGGTTCCGCCCGCACAACAAGGACAAGCGGATCGAGGGGCTGTACATCGTCGGCGCGGGCACCCACCCGGGCGCCGGCGTGCCGGGCGTGATCGGCAGCGCCAAGGCCACGTTCAGCGCGATCGCGGCGGACTTCGGCCTGCGCTACGACGCCGACGATCCGGCGTTCGTGAGCCTCGCCGCCGGGGTCGTCGCGTGACCTCCACAGCGCTGGTCGGCCAGGCACCAGCGCACGTCGCGCGCGCGACGATCGCTCACCACTCGAAGAGCTTCGCGCTCGCGAGCCGGCTGCTCGGACCCCGCCTGCGCGATCAGACCGCGGTCGTGTACACGTGGTGCCGCCGCGCCGATGACGCCGTCGACGAGGCCCCGCTCGCTGACCGCCCCGGGGCGCTGGTCCGGCTCGGGACCGAGCTCGACGCGGCCTACGCCGGCACCGCCGACGACACGGTGCTCGCCGCGTTCGGTGACGTCGCGCGCGCCCGGGCGCTGCCCCGGCTCTACCCCGACGAGCTGCTCGCCGGCATGCGGATGGACGTCGAGGACGCCCGCTACACGACCGACGAGCAGCTGTTCACGTACTGCTGGCGCGTGGCCGGCGTGGTCGGCCTGATGATGTCCCACGTGTTCGGCGTCGCCGACGACGACGCGCTGGTGGCCGCCGCGCACCTCGGCATCGGCATGCAGCTCACCAACATCTGCCGCGACGTCGCCGAGGACTGGGAGCGCGGCCGGCTGTACCTGCCCGACGAGCTGCTCGCCCGCCACGGCGCGGCCGGCCTCGGGGGCGAGCTCGGGCGGCCGCTGCCGGCCTCGACGCGCGCGCCGCTGGCCGCCGCCGTGGCCGAGCTGCTCGCCCGCGCCGATCGCTACTACCGGTCCGGCGATCGCGGCGTGCGGGCGCTGCCGTGGCGCGCGGCGATCGCGGTGCGCGCCGCCCGTGGCGTGTACGCGGCGATCGGCGGCCGGATCGCGCGCACCGGCCACGACGTCACCGCGGGCCGCGCGGTCGTCCCCACCGGCGCCAAGCTCGGGCGAGTCGCCGTGGCGGTGGCCGGCGTCGCGCTGACCTCCCCGCTGCGTGCGCTGCGCGCGGCGACGGGTCACACTGTCCGAGTCCCCACCCGCACGCTGGAGCTCCCCGATGTCCCGCGCCTCTGACCTCCTCCGCCACCGCTCGGCCCTGGCGATCTACGTCGGGCGGATCCGCGAGTTCGACCGCACCGACTGGCTGGTCTACATCGGCTGGATCGGCATGATGATGGGCCTGGTCGGCTCGACGGGCGGGTTCCTGCTCCTCGGCCACGCCCACGGCGTCCGCTACCCGGCCGAGGCGTGGATGGTCCCGATCGGCGCGCTCGGGTTCACCCTCTCGATCGCGATCGACACCATCGGCCACCGCACGGTCTACAAGGAAGCGCTCAAGGGCGGCGAGCAGCTCGTGCACCACATCACCATCGTGATGGGCGTCGCGAGCTGCGTGTTCCTGTGCCTGGCGTTCGAGCGCGCCGGCATGTGGATCCCCGCGATGGTGTTCACGGTGATGTCGTTCGTGTACAGCCTCGTCGACGAGGTGTTCCACTGGCGCCGCTACATGACCTCCAAGGCCGACCCCGTCGAGATGTGGAGCCACGTCGGGATCTTCGTCGGCCACGGCATCATGATGCTGGGCTGGTGGCGGTTCTATCAGCTCGGCTACCCCGGCGTGCGCGAGACCCTGACGGCGTTCGGAGGCGGCTGATGCACCGCGCGGCCGGGATGCTGCTCGCGCTGGCGATCGCGGGCCTCACCGCGCACGCGGGCCCCTCTGCGCCGCCTGCCGCCACGCCTGCGCCGCCTGCCGCCGCCAAGCCCGCGCCGCCTGCCGCCACCACGCCCGCGCCGCCGGTTGCCGCCAAGAACGCGCCGCCGGCTGCCGCCACGCCCGCGCCGCCGGCTGCCGCCACGCCCGCGCCGCCTGCTGCCGCCAAGCACTGCGCCGCCTGCCGCCGCCAAGCCCGCCGCGCCACCGTCTGCGACGCCCGTCACCGCGCCCATCGAGGTGACCACCCTCGCCCCGCAGCCGATCCTGTACGTGGTCGTCCGCGCGCAGCCCGCCGCGCTCGCGGACGCCCTCCAGCGCGCGGTCCTCGGGCTGCTCGGCAGCGTGACCACCACGGGCATGGAGATCGCCGGCCCGCCGCTCGCGCGCTACGTGTCGCGCGGCACCGCCGCCGATCCCACGTTCGTCGTCGAGGCCGCGCTGCCGGTCAACCAGCTCCCCGCGGACGCGCTCCCGACCGGCCTGCGGGCGGCCACGCTGCCGGGCGGCCCGGCCGCCACCCTCGTGGTCACCGGCCCGCACACCGGCCTCGTCGCCGCTCACGCCGCCCTCGACGGCTGGCTCGCCACCGCGAAGCGGACGCCCGCCGGCGCGCGCTGGGAGGTGTTCCTGACCAACCCGGTGATGACGCCCGATCCGGCCGCGCAGCGGACGCGCGTGGTGGTGCCGTTGCGGCCACCAGCGGCCGCCGCGCGCTGACAGCTCGACGTGCATCACGTCCCAGCGTGGTCCGGCGGTCGGCGGCCCCGCGTTCTCGGCCGGCGGCGCGGCCTCCGGCGGCGCCTTGCCCGCCGCGTCCGACGCGCGCAGCCGCCGGTCGCGTCGTGGTCACGGTTCGCGTCACACCATTGCCGGTCCATGCGGCGGAGCCGCGCGCGCTGGCACTGGCGACGACCCGCCGCCCGATCTGCTCGTAGCCGAGCAGGCCGAAGCCGTCGTCACCCCACCGGGGGCGGGCCGCGCCGCGGGGCCCAGGCCCGGGCGCAGGTCCGCGTTCCTGGAGGGCGACTCGCTCCACGCCGAGCGCCTCATCGAGGCCGACGACAGGGCGACGCGCCAAGCCGCCCTGGCCTGGCAAGCGCGGCGAAGGCCGCCTCCGTCACGAATCGACGAGCCACGGCCTGCGGACGCTTGCCGTTTCGGGAAATAGCGCGTTGAATCTTGTCCGCATGGCTCAACTCAGTTCCGAGACGGTCCGCCTGGTTCAGACGTCGTGGGCCGGGGTGCTGCCCATCTCCGATGCGGCCGCGTCGCTGTTTTACGACCGGCTGTTCGCGCTCGATCCATCCACCCGCCCACTCTTCAGCAAGGACCTCACCGACCAGAAGAAGAAGCTCATGCAGACGCTCAACGTCGCCGTCAACGGCCTCGGCGACGTGGTCAAGCTCGTGCCCGTGCTCGAGCAGCTCGGCGCGCGCCATGCGAGCTACATGGTGCGTGAGGAGCACTTCGGCCTCGTGGGCCAGGCCCTCCTCTGGACGCTCCGCGAAGGCCTCGGCGAGGGGTTCACCCCGGCCACCGAACGGGCGTGGACGGAGGTGTACGGCGTGGTGTCGAGCGTGATGGTCGACGCGATGCGTCGGGCCGGCGGCGCGGTGGCGTTCGAAGTCGCGGCGACGAGCGTCACCGGTACGCTACCCACACCTGCGCCGCTGCAGCCGGGCCCCAGGCCCATGACGCCACCCACCACCCTCCCAGCGCGGGCCGAGCTCGCGGCGGCGACGGCGCCAGGCACGGCCGCCTCACCCGCCAGCGCTGCCCCCGCCGTGAGCCCCAGCTCGCTGCGGCTCGAGCTCGATCCGCCGGTCGCCAGCGCGCTCGTGGAGGCGCTCCGCACGCGAGGCGACGCCGCGCGCGCGGAGCCAGACGCCTCCCTGGCTCGCCGCGCGGACTCGGCCGCGGCAGCCCCGACGCCGGCCGCCCCCGCGAGCGCGTGGCTGGCGACGAGCGCGCTGGTCGGCGCGCTCGGTGGCGTCGCGGTGGGCGCGGCCATGGGGCCCGTCGACGCGAGCGCGCTCGCGCGGGCGGCCCCCGTGGCCCTGGCCCTCGGGGCGGTGTGGGCGACCGGTGTGTGGCTCGGCCGGCACCTCGGAGCGCCGCGGTGAGCGACGCCGTCCGCACGCTTGAGCGGGGTGATCGGTTCGATCGCTACGAGGTCCTCGCGCCCATCGCCTCCGGCGGGATGGCAAGCGTGTATCTCGGACAGAGCTACGGCGCGGCGGGCTTCCGCCGCTACGTGGCGATCAAGCGGATGCACCCGCACATCGCGGCCGACCCACGCTTGGTCGACATGTTCCTCGACGAGGCGAACATCGCCGCGCGCATCCGCCACCCCAACGTGGTCTCCACCCTCGACTTCGGCGAGTCGCCCCTGGGCCTCTACCTGGTGCTCGACCTCGTGGAGGGGCCGAGCCTCCTGCACCTCCTGCGGGAGTGCCTGAGGGCGGGCGCGACCGTCCCCATCCCGGTCGCGCTCAGGGTGGTGCTCGACATGCTCGAGGGACTGGGGGCGGCCCACGGGCTCACCAACGAGCGTGGCGAGCCGCTCGGGATCGTGCACCGCGACGTCTCCCCCCACAACGTACTCGTCGGCGCCGACGGCATCGCCCGCGTCACCGACTTCGGCATCGCGTACGCGACGAACCGCCTCAGCGAGACGCGCGTGGGCGAGGTGAAGGGAAAGTTCTCGTACATCGCGCCCGAGCAGGCCGTCGGCGACGCCGTCGACGCGCGGGCCGATCTGTTCGCCGTGGGCATCGTGCTGTGGGAGCTTCTCGCGGGCCGCAAGCTGTTCTCCGGAGACAACCATTACGCCATCACACTCCAGGTGATGTCGGCGTCGGTCCCCGACGTCCGCGAGTTCCGGCCCGAGGTGCCACACGTCATGGCGATGGTGGTGCAACGGATGCTGGAGCGGTCCCTGGAGCACAGGTGCGCGTCGGCCGGCGAGGTCTCCGATGCGCTCGCCGACGCCGGCGCCGCCGCGGCGCCCACGCGCACGGTCGCCGCCTTCGTGGAGCGTTTCGGGGCGAGTTTCCTCGGGCCGATCCGCGCCGCCATGGTGGAGAGCTCGGATCGATCGTCGCCGGCGTCAGCGCGCAGCGTGCTGAACTCGCACGTCACGGGCGATCCCGGCTCCGACGTGGGAGGCACACCCGGGCGTGAGCCCTCGGGCCCTCGCCGGGCCCCGACCTCCCTGCCGCTCGTCGAGGCCGAGACGAGCCTCCGCTCGCGCCCGCTCCCTCCGCCCGCCACCCTGCCCAGTTGGGACGCCCCCGCCGCGCCCGCGCTCGCGCCGGCCCAGGCCCTCGCCTACACCGAGGCGTTCGGGTTCGCGGACCTCCCGTTTCGCGACGTGCGCGAGGCCGACCGCTTCTGGTACGCGGGCCCGTTCGCCGAAGCGTCGGACGCGCTCCTCGAAGCGGCCAGGTCGGCCACCTCGCCCATCGTGCTCGTGGGCGTGCGCGGGAGCGGTCGCACCTTCCTGCTCGAGACCCAGGCGCGGCGCGTCCGCGCGGCGCGCGCGGTGCTCGTGAACCCCGAGTTCATGGTCGAGCAATCGCTCACGCACGCGGCCGCCATCGATTTAGGGGTCTCGCTCGAGCCATCGCTCTCCCACGCCGCGGCGTTCGACGCGCTGCTCCGGCTGGTGCGCCACTCCGACGCCGAGCTCGCCATGCTGTTCTTCTGCATCGATGGGCTCCCCCTCGACCTCGGTCCGTTCCTCGCCGAGTTCCGGGCCATTCTCCGCGCTGCGCCGCCATGGGTTCGGTTCGTGCTCTCCACCGAGCCCGAGCGCGCCGACGACGTGCGCGCCCTGTGTCCGCGCGCCGTCGCGGTGCGGCCCCTCACCGCCGACGAGACGAACGCGTACGTGTTGCACTCCTTGACCCGCGTGGCCACGCGCGGCTTGCCCACGTTCGCGCCCGCGGTGATGCCGTTCCTCCACGCACGGAGCGCCGGCGCCGTCCGCGTGGTCGGCCTGTTCACGCACAACGCGCTGCAGATGGCCACGAGCCAGGGCTCGTCCACCGTGACCGTCGAGGCCGCGAGGCTGGGGATGAAGTCGAAGGTGCCGCTGTCGCCCGCCGACGCCGTGGCGCTCCTGGCTCGCGAAGGTCGCTGAGCCCGCGCCTCCTCGGCCCGATGCTGGAACGATACAGGCCTGGATCAGGCGCGGGGCTGGGCGAACTACGCCAGTGGGACCGACGAGGTCCGAGCCCCAACCCGGAGCAGGTCCATGGCGATCTCGATCCTCACCAACGTCGCGTCTCTCAATGCCCAGGGCAACCTGTCCAAGACCCAGGCGGCCCTCGCGGCCTCGATCGGGCGCCTGTCGTCGGGCCAGCGCATCAACAGCGCCGGTGACGACGCCGCCGGCCTCGGGATCTCCGAGGCCTTGAAGGCCAACCTCCGCGGCCTCGCGCAGGCCCACGCGCAACGCCAACGACGGCGTGTCGCTGTCGCAGGTCGCCGAGGGCGGCATGAACGAGCAGCAGGGCATCGTGTCCCGCATGCGTGAGCTGGCGGTCCAGTCCGCCAACGCGACGATCGGCAACACGGAGCGCGGCTACATCCAGACCGAGTTCAAGCAGCTGCAGGACGAAGTCAACCGCATCGGCGCGGTCAACGAGTTCAACGGGCAGAAGCTGCTCGACGGCTCGGCCTCCGCGGGCCTGACCTTCCAGGTCGGCGCGCAGAACACCGCCAACGACCGCCTGTCGATGAGCATCACCAGGCTCACCACGTCGACGCTCGGCGGCTCGACGCTGTACATCGCGGCCGCCAGCCTGTCGACGGTGACCAACGCCCAGAACGCGATCGGTGCGTTCGACAAGGCGATCCAGCAGCTGTCGTCCGCGCGCGCCAAGGTCGGCGCCGTGCAGAACCGCATGCAGGTCTCGATCAGCAACCTCGGGATGCAGCAGGAGAACCTGGCCGCCGCGAACTCGCGCATCCGGGACGTCGACGTGGCGAACGAGACGGCGAACCTCAGCAAGGGCCAGATCCTGAGCCAGGCCGGCCTCGCCGTCCTCGCCCAGGCCAACCAGCTGCCGCAGGCGGCGCTGTCGCTCCTCCGCTAGCAGGTCCCGCGACCAGCGACGGCCAGGGAGTTCGGCCAGCGCGGATGGCGCGAGATCAGATCACCCGGACTGGCGAGGCGCCTGCTCGACGGCGAAGCGGAGCCGCCGTGATCAGCGACAAGTAGATTTGCCGGCCGACGACAACTAGATTTGCCGGTTCGTCGACGAGCGGATAGCCATGGTGATGGCCGAAAACTTGAGAGGTGCCCTGTCGGTCTTGGTCGACATCGAGCACACCTGGCGCGGCGACCTGCTCGTCGAGTTGCTCACGGACGGCGCGTCGGTGGCCACCTTGAGCAACAACGCGGGCGGCTCGGCGCCGAACCTGACCCAGACCTTCATGGTCGCGCCGGCCGACATCGGCGGCAATGCGGCCAAGGCCAGGTGGACCCTCAAGGTGAGCGACACCGCCTGCCAGGACACCGGCCGAGTCAAGAGCTTCCGCCTCGCGTTCGCGCAGTGATGCCCTACAGCTCCGGCGGATCCGGTCGATCCGCACCGGCGATGTCTTCATCGAACACGGGTCGCGCACGCACGGTCTTGCTGGGAATCGCCGCCGCATCCGTCGCCGGCGGCTGCGGCGCCGAGGGCGAGGTGCGGCTCGAGATGGCCCACCAGACCGTCATGACTCGCCAATCTCACGTCGGCGCTCCCGAGGGCGCCACGGCGATCGCGCCCACCGACTTCGGGTTGAAGATGCTCAGCGCATACCTGGCCGAGGACGTCGATCCTGACAGCCAGAACAACGTCGGCGCGGTCGCCCGCGTCTGGGTGAACCGCGACTGTCCATCGGACGATGGCTGCACCGACGCCGACGTGGGCTTCTCGGATCTGATCGACCCGACCGCCCTGAACCAGACCTTGGCCGGCGAGGCGCGACCGGTCGCCGTGGGCAGCTACCGGTACATTCGTTTCGACTTCTGCATCGGCGGAGCGACCGGCGCCAATGTCCGCTTCGCGACCGCCGGCACCGCCAAGCCGGTCGAGCTCACCTACGGAGGGTGCGGCGTGACCAGCCTCCGCGCTGAGCCGGCGATCGAGGTGGTGGAGGGAAGCCTCGTGCGCGTCGCCCTCGACTACGACCTCGACGGCGGCACGCTCTACGCCTTTGACGCAGGCAGCTGCACGGTCGACGCGCCCTGCCTCAGCTCGCTCGACCTGACCCCGCGCGTGGTGATCGCACCCTGACGTTGCCGTGACGTTGCGCATGACGGGCGTCTCGGCGATGCCCTCACACGCCTCGCCACCGCCGGGGCCGTTGTTCGCGAGGGCCTCCGCTGGGCCGGTCCCGGTCCCGCTTCTCAAGAGTCGACGGGAACGGAACGGCCCACGGACCCATGCAAGTCGGTGATCGTCAGCGCCGATCGTCCGTTCCCGTTCCCTTCTTCCCTGGAGCAGGCGGGAACGGAACGACACGTGTCACGACCGATCAACATCTCCACGCCACTCCGAGACGATCCGCCGTGCAGAACGCGAGCCCGTACACACCGAGAGCCCCGATGCGCATTCAGCAAGCAGCGCGCCGAAGTTGCGCGCACCGGTGGCGTCGAGCGCGCGGACGCGGCGTCAGGGCTTCGCTGGCACGAGCTCGATCGTGCGGACGCCGCGCAGGTGTGCGCGCTTGCCGTCCGGGCCGACGTGATCGAACCGCAACAGCCCCTGCCGGTTGTGCTTGAGCATCAGCGTGTGCTCGGGATCGTGGAGCCACGCCGCGCCGATGTCGTAACGCTCCGCGTCGGTGACCGCGATCAGGTGCGATCCCGGCGGCACGTCGACCTTGGCAGCGGCGAGCAGCGCGGTGAGCGGCACGCCCGCCTGGTGGTGCTTGACCGGCGTCAGCGCGTCGAGCTGCGCCGCCGACAGCACCGTCGGCGGACGCCCGGGGATGGTGATCGTGAGCCCGGTGGCGGGCGATGGCGCAGCCGCGGGCGCGACGACCAGCTCGATCGCGACGACGTGCTCGGCCGTCGCGATCACGCTGCGCTTGCCGTCGAACGTCGACGCGAGGCGCGCGGTCGCCACGCCGGCGACGTTGTCCAGCGTGAGCGCGTAGGTCGCCCGCTGGTCGCAGCTGCCCTGCGCGTAGGTGCCCGCCGCCGATCGGGCGACGATCACCTTCGCGCTTGGGTAGCGCGTGCACAGCGACCATAGATCGATCGGCGTCGCCGCGGCCGCGAGCACCGTGGCGGGCTGCCCGTCGATCCGCACCGGGACGTCGATCGCCGGCACGACCGGCGCAGCGCCAACCGCGGTGCTCGGTGCGCCCGTCGGGGGGGGGGATGGCTCGGGGGTGCCACGACCGCACGCGGCGATCACGACGAGCGCGGCACTGCCCCAGGGGCGCATCAGAACGGGCT
The DNA here is from genome assembly GCA_964203225.1 of Kofleriaceae bacterium. GTDB lineage: Bacteria > Myxococcota_A > Polyangia > Haliangiales > Haliangiaceae > JABFXX01. The sequence goes on along the minus strand of CAXNMK010000012.1, from coordinate 112,126 downwards.
GAGCGCGGTCGTGTGGCAAAACGAGTTCTGGTTGGCCGGCGCCGGCACACCAACGGCGGTCCGCACGCCGTCGGTGGTGCTGTACCGGCTGACGTCGGTGTAGCTGAACGCGAGCACCGACGCACCGTCCGCGGATACCTCCGCGGCCACCGTCGTGTTCCCGAAGGAGCTCGACAGCACCGTGAACGTGCCGGTCGCCGGGGCGAACGTCTCGAGCCCGGTGCTGTCGCCGAGCAGCCAGAACGTGCCATCGGCGCGCGGCAACGCCACCTTGTAGGCCGCGGTGTTCGTGGTGGGCTCGCCGTCGCCATCGGCGATCGTCATCGTCAGATCGTCGAGCTTCACGTTCATCAGGTTGTCGGCGCGCGTGGCGTTGCGCGACGCCATGCAGAGCAGGCGGTCGGCGGTCCAGCTGAACGCGCAGGAGGTCGGCCGCTGCGCGCCGGTCGCGAGGTTCTGCTGGCCGGCGGTGGCCGCGTCGGCGTCGCGGAGCGCGAACGCCGACAGGTCGACGACGGCGATCTCGGAGGTGTCGGCGGTGGTGTACGGGCCGCCGATCGCGAACGCGGCGTGGCGGCCATCGCGCGACAGCGTCGGGCGACGGGCGACGTGGAGCGGGTCGGTGGCGGTGGTGAGCGGCAGGCGCTGGGTCTCGGTCATCGTGCTCGCGTCGATCTCGAGCAGGTAGGCGGTGTTGGCGGTCGGTCCGGGCGCGCTGAACCCGGCGACGTCGTCGCTGGCTCGCGCCGATGTGCATGCCGTCGTTATAAGTCGCGTAGAGCCGGCGGCCGGACGGGTCGAGCGCGATCTGCATCGAGCCGCGGGTGGCGGCGGTGCCGAGGTCGAGGCCGGCGACGATGGCGCCGGTGGTGGTGTCGATCTTGACGACGTGGGCGGCGGTGCGCTGGCCGGCGTACAGCCAGCGACCGTCGGCGGACACGACGAGGTCGCGGTACTGGCCGCTTGAGTTCGCACCCCCGGCACCGGAGGCGAAGCGCTCGGGGAGCGGCAGGGCGATCCGCGAGGCGTTCGACACGAGGTCGCGGATCTCGCCCCCGGCCCGAGCTGCCGGTCGATCGAATCCCACGACGGGGTGTAGTGGGCGCGATCGTGGCGCACGGTGAAGTCGAACGTGACGGTGGCGGGGTTGCTGACGGTCAGCGCGATCCGGCGGGTGAGCGCCCCGTTCGCGGCGACGGCGCCGCCGAGCAGGACGATGTCGGCGGCGCCGAGCGTGCCGTCGGGGGTGAGCGTCGCGGTCATCGCGGCGGGCGCCGCGAGGCCGGTCTTGACCAGCTTGGGGGTGAACGTGACGCCCTTGAGCTTCGACGTCGCGGTGAGGTCGAACGAGATCAGCGTCGCGTTGCCGGCGGCGACGGCGTAGTTCGACGTCGCGAGCGTCCACGCGGTGGGCTGGGTGGTGACGGTCGCGGTGCCAGCGGTCATGTCGATGACGATCTGGCCGGTCTGCGCGGCGGGCTCGACGTAGGCCGAGGCGGTGCGGCCCTCGGCGTAGGTGCCGTTCGCGTGGCGGGCCCACGCGACGTACGCGTTGCCGCCGACGCCGGGCGCGACGTCCTTGAACGCCATCGCGTTGCCGACGTAGACGACGGTCCCGGCGCCGACGGTCGCGCCGACCGCGAGGGTCGCGCCGTCGGTCGGGACGGTCGCGGCGACGTCGGAGGTGCGCGCGACGATCACGTCGGCGAAGCTGGTGACGGCCGGGTTGGTCCACGCGAGCTCGACGTCGGCGCCGTTGACCGTCGCGGTGAACCCGTCGACGGCGATCGGGCCGAGCCGGTCGATGACGTAGGTCTCGGTGTGGACGGCCTCGCTGGGCGTGCCGGCGGCGAAGAACTTGAGGGTGCCGCCGGTGGTGAGCGTCGAGACGACGAGCGGGCTCGGGCCGCTGGTGCTCGCGGTCGTCGGCTCGCTGCCGTTGGTCGTGTAGTAGATCGTCGCGGCGGGCGTGGCGGTGAGCGTCACCGACGCGAGCGACCGCACGGTGCCGCCGCGCGGCGACGCGACGGTCGACGGCGTGCTGGCGACGGGGGCGTCGACGCCCGCGTCGATGGGGGTGCCGGGGTTGTCGTCACCACAGGCACCGAGGAGGACGGCGATCATGAGCAGGCGCTTCATCAATTCTACAGGGCTACGTCGTCTGGACCGACGACGCAATCACATGCGTAGACATAAGTACAACGTGACCGTTCACGACCCTCTTGACATCCGCCGCAATCGGATCTGCATCGCAAGATCTCGACACCGCCCACATACGACGAACTCGTCGGGACGGTCGCAACGCTGCGACAGCAGCTGGCGGTCGTGCTGGCGAACATCGTCGAGCGGGAGGCGAGGCTGGGGAACAACTCCCGGAACTCGCCAAGCCGCCAACTTCGGTCCGCCCGGTCAGCCATCCCACAGGCTGGCCACGGCCAGCCCCGTGGCCCCCGCCGGGCCGAAATGCCGGTTTTTATTACCTGTGCCATGATAGAGTGCGGCGATGGTTCCGATGGCGATCGGTCAGTATCGGGTCGTGCGCCAGATCGGCAAGGGGGGCATGGGGGTGGTCTACCTGGCCGAGCACAGCCTGCTCGGCCGGCCCGCGGCCATCAAGGTGCTGCTCAAGGAGTACTCCGAGAACGAAGTGATCGTGAAGCGGTTCTTCACCGAAGCCAAGGTGGTGACCGCGATCGCCGATCCGGGCATCGTGCAGGTGTTCGACTTCGGCCACGACGTCGACGGCAGCGCGTTCATCGTGATGGAGCTGCTCGAAGGCGAGTCGCTGCAGACCCGGCTCAAGCGCAGCGGTCGGCTCGAGGTGTACGAGGCGATCCGGCTGATGGCGCAGATCGCATCGTCGCTGGGCGCCGCGCACGCCAAGGGCGTGATCCATCGCGACCTCAAGCCCGATAACATCTTCATCGTCGGAGATCCCGCGGTCTCCGGGGGAGAGCGCACCAAGATCCTCGACTTCGGGATCGCCAAGCTGGCGGATCCCGAACAGGGGACGATGAAGACCAGCACCGGCGTGGTCATGGGCACCCCGGTGTACATGTCGCCCGAGCAGTGCCGCGGCGCGAGCACGCTCGATCACCGCTCTGACATCTACGCCCTGGGCTGCGTGCTGTTCACGCTGGTGTGCGGTCGGCCGCCGTTCCATGCGGCCGGCTCGGGCGACCTGATCGTCGCGCACATCCGTGACTTGCCCCCGCGCCCGTCATCGCTGATCCCGGGGCTGATCCCGGAGCTCGAGGCGGTGATCCTGCGCTGCCTCCAGAAGCACCCCGACGCGCGGTTCCAGACGACCTCCGAGCTCGCGCGCGCGTTGCGCCAGATCGAGGCCCAGCTCCTGGGCGCGACACCGGAGCAACTCCGGCTGTCCGGGCTCCTCGACCTGCTGCCACGTGGATCCACGAACAGCCTTCCTGCGGTCAGCGGTGGCGGCCACGGGAGCGGGGTCGATGCGGCCGGCGCGAACGGAACGCTGCCGGAGATCCAGGTCTTGACCGGCGATCGGGACCTCACGTTCGAGCTGAGCCAGCCGGCGACCGCGGGGCTGTCGGCCACCCGGGACGACGCCCGCTCGGCGAGTGGCGCTCGCGCCGCGTCGGGCCACGTCGCCAGCGACGGAGCGTCCCACGGAGAAGTCGCGGCCAGCAGCGGCACCACCCTGGGGCTGGCCACCGGGGCCGCGCAGGTGACGCCGGTGCGGGCTCGGCGTGGCCGCGCGGTCGCGGCGGTCGCGGCGCTGGCGCTGACCGCCGGCATGATCGCTCTGGTGCTCGGCGGCGGCGCCACCCATGACCCGGCCGTGACACCGCCGGCGCCCACGGCCACGCGGATGGTTGACCCGGACAGCGATCGCTCACCGGATCCGCGACCTCCGCTCGCGCCCTCCCCGGCGGCTGCCGCCACGGCGCCGGTCGATGGCGGGACCGCCGACGCCGGTGCGGCGACCGACGCGCTGGCTCCGGCCGCCGCGCCGCCTGCTGACGCCCCCGCGGTGGCCGTGCCGTCGCCCACCCATCGCCCGGGGCCGGTACACAGGCCGGTCACCGGCAAGCCGCCCGGCCGTACGCCCGCCAGCGGCGGCACTCCTGGAGGAACATCGAATGACCGGTCCCCTGGTTCAAGCACCGTCGATCGCGGCGATTAGCTGCGCCGCGCTGGCATGGTGGCTGGCAGCCGGCGAAGCGAGCGCCCAGGACGCTGGTGCCGAGGCGCTGTTCGCCGATGGCGAGAAGCTGTTCGCCGACGGCAAGCTCGCGGAGGCGTGCGCCGCATTCGAGGGGTCGAACCGGATCGAGCCGCGCGCGGGGACGCTGATCAACCTGGGAACCTGCCGCGAGCGTAACCACCAGCTGGCCTCGGCCTGGTCGGCCTTCAAGGACGCGCTCACCCGCGCCAAGGACCCCAGGAAGAAGCAACTCGCCGAGGCCGGGATCCAGGCGATCGAGCCCAGGCTGTCGTTCTTGACGATCGCGGTCCCCGATGACAGCCGGATCGACGGACTGGTCGTGACCCGCAACGGCAACGCGGTGGATCCCGCGCTGTGGAACCGCGCGGTGCCGGTCGACGGAGGCAGCTACGTGATCGGCGGTCTGGCGCCCGGCCACGAGCCGTGGTCGACCTCGGTGGCGGTTGCCCACGAAGGCGCGAAGCTCTCGGTCGAGGTGCCGCGCGTCAAGGAACTGGTCACGCGGAGCATCTCGCCGACCTCGCCGGGCGCGCCACCACCCGGCCCCGGTCCACTCGACGCGGCGCCACCAGCCATTCCTCGGCCCAGCTCGCTCACCGGCAAGCGTCAGCTCGCGCTGGGGCTCGGCGGGCTCGGCGTGGTCGCCGCCGCCACCGCGGTGGTGCTCGGTGGCCAGTTCCAGGATCTCGAGAGCGATGCGTTCGGGCTGTGTCCGGATCCGGCGGTCCCGTGCGCCGACAGCGACCGCGCGAACCAGCTGATCGATCGGAGCCAGCACCGCGCGGTGCTGGCGAACGGCGCGTACGGCGTGGCGGGTGCGGCCGCGCTGGGGGCCGTGATCCTGTGGGTCGTCGGTGGCCCCGACGGCGAGGAGTCCCGCGTCACGATCGCGCCGAGGCTCGGTGACCGGCGAACCGGCATCGACGTCGCGTGGTCATTCTGACAGCCGAAAGACGCAGTCATCATGAAGAATCGAATGCTTCCACTGTCGATCACGTGCGCCGCGCTGGTGCTGTCGCTCGCGCCTGGCTGCAAGCCGAAGGACGTCACGTTCTCACCCGTGCCGGACGACGCCGCGGCGGTCGACGGCGCCGGCTCCGACTCCGACGCGCCGCTCGGTCTGTCCGGGTTTTCGATCGTGCTGCCGTCGTCCACCGTGGCCGAGGGCACGACGTTGACGTTCACCGTCGCGCTGACCAGCCCGCCCGCGGGCCCCATGATGCAGGTCGATGTCGTCAGCGCCGCCCCTGACAGCCTCGGCGTGTCGCCGGTCGCGTTGCGGTTCACCGGCGCGGACTGGTCCACGCCGCAGACCGTGACGCTGACCGGTCGAGCGGACGATGACGTGATCGACGAGCACGTCGCGCTGTCGCTCGCCGGCGCGGCGGTCGCGACGCCGTATTCGGTCGAGATCACCGTCGCCGACGACGACTCGGTGGCGCTGCAGCTGAGCTCCCCGACGCTGGACGTGATGGAGGGAGATACCGCGCAGCTCGGGATCAGCTTGTCGGCCCAGCCGGCGTCGAACGTCGTGGTGACGGTGTCGACGAACAACCCCGCCGCGGCCACGGCGTCGCAGTCCACGCTGACGTTCACCCCGACGAACTGGATGTCCCCGATCCCGCTGACGATCCAGGGCCAGCAGGACGACAATGCGGTCACCGACACCGCGACCATCACGTTCATGTCGAGCTCGGCCCCGGCCGCGAACCTGCCGGTGCAGATCCTCGACGATGACACGCTCGGGTTGGTGCTGTCGGATAGCACCGTGGCGATCTCCGAGGGTGGATCCCGGACCGTCACCGTCGCGCTGAACTACCAACCCGCGAGCGACGTCACGGTCACCACCGCGTCAGGCGCCCCGGCGGTCGCCGGCGCATCGCCTGCGTCCCTGACGTTCGCGCCGGCTGGGCCCAACAGCTGGGACATCCCTCGAGAGGTGAGCCTCATCGCGCGCGAGGACGATGACGTGGTGGACGGGACGAGCATGATCACGTTCACGGCGCCCTCGCTCACAGAGCGCAGGGTGGTGGCGTCGGTGACCGACGATGACATTCAGCACATCCGGTCGACGCCCACGAACCAGCTCACCCTGACCGAGGGGACGAACGGAACCATCGACGTCGCGCTCGCGTTCCGGCCCGGCCAGCCGATCACGGTGACCGCAGCCAGCCTGTTACCGGGCGCGACCGTGAGCCCCGCGAGCTTGACCTTCGACTCGACCAGCTACGCGGTGGTGCAGCGGGTCACGGTGGCCGCGGTCGAAGACCCGGATGTCGCCGCCGGGACCTCGATGATTCAATTCCAGTCTGTCGAGGCCGACCTGTTGCACGACGTCGATGTCACGATCGTCGATGACGACAGCCTGGCCATCGAGACCGACCTGGGGGCCGGGCCGACCGCGCTGACCGTGGCCGAGGGCAGCGCGGCCACGTTCGGGGTGCGCCTGTCCGCGCAGCCGACCTCGACCACCACGGTGACGATCGCGAGTTCGCGCACCGACGCCGCGACCGCGACGCTGTCACTGTCGTTCACGCCGAGCACCTGGGCCAGCTACCAGATGGTGACGGTGACGGGGGTGGCCGATGACGACCTGACCGACGAGAGCGCGACGCTGACGCTCAGCGGCGCAGGCACGCCGGTCGCCATCGCGGTGACGGTCACCGATGACGACACCCAGCGCATCGTCGCGACCCCGGCCATGGTGACGGTCACCGAGGGTAGCTCGGCCACCCTGAACGTGGTGCTCGCGTTCCAGCCGGTCAGCGACGTGACGGTCTCGGTGGTGTCCGGAACGCCCACCGCCGCGACCGTGTCGTCGGCCACGCTCGCGTTCACCGCCGCGACCTACAACCAGCCGCAGACCGTCACCATCGCCGGCATCGACGACGCCGACGCGGTCATGAGCACGAGCACGCTCACGCTCGCGGCGATGGGGGTCGCACCCACGGCGGTGCCGGTCTCGGTCACCGACGACGACGCGCTCAACCTCGACGTGGCGCTGGCGAGCGCCACGATCGGCGAGGCCGGCACGACGACGCTCGCGATCAAGCTGACCGCGGCGCCGTCAGCGACCACCACGGTGACGATCGCGAGCAGCGACGCCGGCGCCGCGACGGTCACGCCCGCGACCTTGACGTTCACGGCCGCGAACCACAGCGAGCCGCAGATCGTGACGGTCAGCGGCGTCAACGACGCCGACGCCGCCGACGAGACGGTGACGGTCACCGCCAGCAGCACCATGCCCACCACCCTGGCCCCGGTGTCGGCGGCCATCACCGTCGAGGACGACGACACCCTGGCGATCTATCGCTCGGGACCGGGGGTCCTGCTGCCCGAAGGCGGCACCGCGGTGTTCCAGGTCAAGCTGACCGCGCAGCCGATCTCGCCGGTCACCGTCACCGTGGTGTCGGCCGATACCGGCGCGGCCTCGGTGTCGCCGCCCACGCTGTCGTTCAACGCCGGCAACTGGAACACGCTTCAGCCGGTCACGGTGTCCGGGGTCCAGGACGTCGACCTGGCCAGCGAGTCGGTGTCGATCGACCTGATCGCCGGTGGGCTCGGCAGCTCCAGCGTGATGCCTGCCGCGGTCATCGCGACCGTCAACGACGACGACAGCCAGGCGATCCTGGTCGATCCGTCGCCCGCGGTGGTCGCGGAGGGCGCGGCGGGCGAGCTGCGCGTGTGGCTTGCCTATCGGCCGGCCAGCGACGTGACCATCACCGCGACCGCCAGCACGGGGGCGCTCGTGTTCACGGGGGCGGTGCGGACCTATGGTGCGGGGACCTATTCCACGGAGCAGGCGTTCGAGTTCGTGGCCGGGTCGGACGACGACGTGGTGAACACACCGGTCACGGTGACGCTGACCTGCTCGGACGGAACGACCGTTCAGGTCCCTGTCACCGTGGTGGATGACGACACGGTCGAGCTGGTCGTGACCCCGCCGGCCAGCCCCGTGATCGAAGCAGCCGATGGCGACATGAACGTGGCGCTCACCCACCAGCCCACGCAAGCCGTCACGGTCGAGGTGACCTCGGCCGATCCTGGAGCGCTGACGGTGTCGCCGTCGGCCCTGATGTTCACGCCCGCGAACTGGAACGTGGCGCAGCAGGTCGTGCTCCACGGCGAGGCCGATGCGGACGCCAGCAACGAGTTCGTCACCGTGGCGGTCACCTCGACCGGCATGACCACGGTCGCCCCGGTGATCAGCGTGATCGACACCGACGTGCAAGCGATCCTGGTGAGCACCAGCTCGGTGAGTCTGGCGGAGACCGTGGGCGTGTACTACTTCACCGTCAGGCTGGCCGCGCGACCGTCCGGAACTGCGACGGTCAACGTGTCCACTGGCGCGCTGACGTCCGTGCTGACGCTCCCGGGGCCGACCGTGCTCACGTTCACTGATGCCGACTACGACCAGCCCCGGTCGGTCGGCATCAACGTCGTGCAGGATGCCAACTTCGACTACGAGAACGCGGTGGTGTCCATCGACTCGACCGGGCTGGTCACCAAGCAGCTGTCGATCAAGATCATCGAGCCCGAGATCCTGTCGACCACGGGCATGGTGCCAACCTCGTTCTGTGACGGCGCGCAGGTCCTGATGCCGGTCAAGCTCAAGGGCGATCCGAAGGGTTCGCTGAGCGTCGGCGTGACTGTCTCGAAGCCAACCCTGGTCACCCAGAGCCCGTACACCCTGACATTCACGAGCGCGACCTACGCAACGAACCAGAACATCGTCGTGACGGCGCTGTCGGGGGCGGGCAACGCGACCGTGACGCTGACCTCGTCGGGGCTCACCTCCCGGAGCGACGTGATCGGCGTCAACACCGGCACGAACTGCCCGGGCGTGATCACCCAGCCGCTGTGAGCGTCCGGTGGACCGCCCCCGAGTCGCAGGCCCGGCGCGGCACCCCACCGCTTGACGGCGCGCGACCGTCGGCGGATGCGCAATCTCCGAGGACCTGACCCGCACGCCACCTGGACCGAGGACGAAGGCCGCGCCGCGCTGGAGGCGTGGCGTGCGTCCGGCGACTCCCTCGCCGCCTTCGCTCGACGAGAACGCCTCGACGTGCATCGCCTGTCCTGGTGGAAGTGCCGGCTCGGCTGGAATGCGCCGCCGCCGGCGCGGTTCGCCGCGGACCCGGTCCTCGTGGACCACGTCCTCGTGGACCACGTGAAGCAGGACCGCCCGCCGGCGTGCGCGCACGGTTGCGCGGACCTCGCCACGGGCGAGCTGACCGGGTCGGGGATCAACCATTGGGTCCACGAGTTGCCGGAGATCCGCCCGGTCGTCACGGAGCATCAGTGCCTCGACGTCCGGTGCGCGACGTGCGGGCTGGTGACGCGGGGCGCTCTGCCGGCCGGGGTGCCGACGGGGCAGTCCGGATCGACCGTGCAGGCGATGACGGGCCTGCTCCGGGGCGAGCTCACGCAGAGCGTGCGCCAGACCCGCACGCTGATGACCGAGGTGCGGCATGTGCCGATGTCCACGGGCATGGTGGCCAAGACGCCGGACCAGGTGAGCGGCGCGCTGGCACCCTCGTTCCAGGACGATGGTGACCGTGGAGGCCTCACTCACATCGAGCTGCGCCTTGCCGTTCTTGCATGCGCCGTTCTTGCATGCGCCGTTCTTGCATCCGGTGATGGCGAGGTTGAGGGTGGTCTGGAACACCATGTCGCCGCCCCGCATGATCTATGCGCCGACGCCTGATAACGTGGGGTGATGCCCCGCTCCGCCCGCGTCCGGTCCGCCTTGATCCCTTTCCTGCTCGCCGCGGCGCTGGCCGGCTGCGGCGATGACCGCGCCATACGACCGGACGCCGGGGTGGGCGACCCCGACGCGGCGGTGCCTGACGCACCCGCGCTCGGGCTCGATTATTGCGCCCGGTTGTCGGAGGAGATCTGCGCGGGCACGGCGAGCTGCGCGTGCGTCGAGCCGGCGGGCGGGTTCGACTGCGAGCAGCGGGTCCGGAGGCAGTGCGAGCGCAGCATCTCGCCGCTGATCGGCCTGACCGCGCTGGGCTACCTCACGTTCGACGCGGACCAGCTCGACGCGTGCGCCGCGCAGGTCCGGGCCGTGGCCGATGCGTGCGCCGCGCCGACGCCGCGCAACCAGCCCGCCGCGTGCGCGCGGACGTTCGTGGACCGGGCGCAGGACGGCGAGGTATGCTCGCCTTGGCCCGGCGTGGCGTGCGCGGGCGGGGCCGGCGCGTGCGTACGCGACGAGCCACCGAGCACCACGCTCCGCTGCGCGCTGCTGCCCGCGGCCGACCAGCCGTGCCTCCGCGGTGCGTGCAGTCCGGGGCTGACGTGCGACAGCGACACCTGCCGCGCGCTGTCCGGCGCCGACGACGTGTGCGCGGTCGACGCCACGTGCACGCCCGCGCTGGTGTGCGGCGCGGCGGCGACGTGCGCCGCGCCCGGTGCCGTCGACGCGGCGTGCGACGAGGACGCCGACTGCGACGCCGGGCTGCGCTGCGACGCCGGGCAGTGCGGCGACGCCGCCGCGCTCGGCGCGGCGTGCTCGGTGAGCTTCGAGTGCGGCGCCGACCGGCTGTGCGCGCCGACCGGAGCGCCGCGCACGTGCGCCGCCAAGGCAACCGCGGGGGAGCCCTGCCCCGCGTACGACGACTGCGCCGCCGGGCTGGCGTGCGACTATGCGGTGGCGACGCCGGTGTGCCAGAGCCTGCCGCTGGTCGATCAGCCGTGCCTCTCGGGTCAGTGCGCCCCCGGCGTGGCGTGCGGCTTCCAGACGCAGACCTGCGTCGCGCTCCCCGGCGACGGCGAGCCGTGCCTCGCGGATGCGTCCGCCGCGTGCGCGGCCGACTGCTCGTGGCGCGGTGCACGTGCGCCGCGGCCGGCGCCGTCGGCGAGCCGTGCGTCGGCGGCGCTCGTCGCGCCGGCGCGGTCTGCGTCGAGGGACGACCTCGACGTGCCAGGCCCGGGCGGGATCGGCGCCCCGTGCGACGCCGACGACGCGCGCTGCAGCGCCGGCCTGCACTGCGCCGCCGGCGCGTGCGCCGCCGGTCTGGCCGCGGGCGCGGCGTGCGAGCGCGATCCGCAGTGCGGCGCGAACGCGGCGTGCGCGTTCGGCCCCAGCGGCGGTGCGTGCGTCGTGCTGCCCACCAGCGCCGGCGCGACGTGCGACGGCGCGTGCGGCAGCGGGCTGCGCTGTGGCCCGGCTCCGGGCCAGTGCGTCGGCGGCGCGTGCGCGCTCCGGCAATGACCCGGGCCCCGCGCCGGTCGCGTCAGCCTCGACGACGACGGTGACGACAGCGCGCTCGCGCGGGCGGGCCGGCGGGCGCGCTGCCCGGGCGCCCGCTCAGTGGTGCGTGCAGACCGGCGTGTCATGGAAGCCCGCGCCCGAGGCGCCGCAGGTCACGCCGGGCAGGGTCGGCGGCACGCTCGCCCGGCTCGCCGGAAACAGCCCGCACCGGTGACCTCCCCGATGCTTGCTCCGCCCTCCGCGACCCTCTCCGCCATCGACCGCGTGCGGGTCTTCTTCGCCCGCCTCCGCGCCCGCCGGCCGTTGCGGGTGCTGCTCGGCACGCTCCTCGTGCTCGCGCTCTCCGCCCTGACCGCGTCGCGCCTGGAGTTTCGCCAGGACTTCATCGAGCTGCTGCCCTCGGAGAGGGTCGGGGCGCGGTTGCTGCGCCGGGCCATGGCGCGCATGGGCGGCGGCAGCGCCACGATGTTCGTGGTCGTCGACGCGCTCGAGGCGCAGCTCCGGGCGCTGCCGCCCACGCTGGTGCGCACCGTCGAGCACGGCCCCGAGGAGATCCGACGCTTCTTCTGGGAGCGCCGCTGGCTCTACGCGGACGTCGGCGACCTCGAGGAGATCGCCGCGACGCACCCCGCACGGCGGTGGCCACGGCCACCCCGCGCATGCTGGTGGTCGACGACGATGTCACGCTGCCGAGCGACAGACGCGGCGGCGACGCAGCGCCAGTCCGCAGCGGATCGGCCCCACCGCGATGGGCGCCGCGGCCGCTCAGAACGCGGCCGTCACTGCGACACCCACGCTCGTGTTCGTGACCGTCGGCACGACGACGACGCGCTCGCGGTGTGCGGTGAGGTAGAGCACCACCGCCCCCGTGACGAGCACGCCGCCGCCGATCGCCAGCACCGTCGCGGCGTCGGCGCGCGTCCCCTGCGCGCTCGAGCGCCGCCGCGCCCGCCGAGTTGCAGCCGAGGCGGCCCGCGTCAGGCCGCCCGGCGGAGATGCGCGCGCAGTCGCCGGCCGCGATCGCGTCGTCCTGGAGGGCGGAGGCCGAGGCCCCGAGCAGCCCTCCGACGCCGAGCGCGGCGACGCCGAGCGCGCCCGCGCCGAGCGCGCCGTAGACGAGCCGACGCTGGCGTCCAGCCGCGATGCCGCCCGCACGGCGCGGGGCGACGACCAGCAACTCGAGCGCGGGGAGTTCGACCACGAGGCGCTGGCCGGCGGCGCCCGTCTCGGCCAGCGCGACGTCGACGTGCCCCGGCGCGCGCGCGGTGATCTCGAGGTCGCCGGGCAGCGCGTAGGTGATCGCCGACGCCCGCGGCGCCACGGCGACGCCGCCGACCTCGAGCTCGAGGCCGGCGAGCTCCGGATCCGCGACGGCGAGCTCGACCGTGACCAGCCGGGCGGTCAGCGCGTCGCGGCGCGCGCGTGCGAACCGCGCGCGCGGATCGTTCGAGGCGCCGAGCTCGCCCGCGGCCTCGTCGAACAACGCGCGGGCCTCCACCAGCTGCCCCAGCTTCTCGAGGCAGTCTCCGCGGTTGAGCGCGGTCCCGGGCGCGCGCTCGAGGGCCAGGCTCTGCGCGAACCGCTCGCACGCCTCGGCGTGCTTGCCCTGCTTGGCGAGCGCTCGCCCCTGCTCGAACAGCCGCGTGCTCTCTGGCGCGGACTGGGCCCCGGCGTCGGTGGCCAGCGCCAGCGCCGCGAGCCCGATCATCGTTGCACGCCCAGCCATCGCACCCCCAGCATCAGGGCTCCGCACCGACGCCGTCAACCCGCCACCCCATGGTTCGGCCCGCACGCTGGATTGACCGCACCGGGGACTCCGCCCTACCCTTGCATCATGGACCCGTCTCGCGCCGCTGCGCTGACGCTGGCGTTGCTCGGCTGCGCGGGCTGCCGTGGCGTGTTCGGCATCGAGGACCCGGTGGCGCTGAGCGACGGCGGCGGTGCGGCCGTCGCCGACGGTGCGCCGCTCGACGCCATGTGGTGCTTCACCGACGGGCTCGACCTGTGCGTCACGGTCGTGCCGGCGCCCGCGGCGCCCCCCCCCGCCCGCATCGACAGCGAGGCCGACTGCCACGCGGTGGTGGCCCCGACCAGCGCAGGCGATCCGGAGATGTGCGTGCAGGTGTACGAGAGCGTGAGCTGGGACGCGAACCTGACGGGCGTGCCGATCAGGCTGACCGGCAAGCGCCCGATCGTGATCGCGGCCACCGGGCCGATCGTGCTGTCCGCGGTGCTCGACGCGTCGTCGGGACAGGAAGGTGCGGACCCGCGCGGCGCCGGCAGCGGCGAGACGGCGTGCCCGTTCGACGGCCCGCCTGGCGCGGGCGGGGAGAGCGGCGGCGGCGGCGCGGGGGCGCGCACGGCACGGCCGGCGGCAACGGCGGCACCGCCGCGCTCAACATGACCACGATGCCAGGGCTGAGCGGCCCGCTCCCCCCGCCGACATCGGCGCGGTCCACGGCGGCTGTGACGGGCAGACCGGCGAGGCGCCCGATGCGGCGATCGGCGGGGCCGGCGGCGCGGGCGGCGGCGCGGTGTGGCTGCTGTCGCGGACGAGCGTCATGATCACGAGCGGCGGCGGCGTCCGCGCTGGCGGCGGCGGCGGGCGCGGCAGCGGGTGCTACGTACGGCGGCGGCGGCGGCGGCGGCGCGGGTGGGCTGATCGGCCTCGGCGCCGCGATGATCCTCCGTCGCAGGGACCCTGACAGCCACCGGCGCCGGCGGCGGCGGCGGCGCGGGCGCGTCCCGGCCGCGCCAGGCGCCGACGGCGAGCACGGTCAGACGGACGGCTCGTCCGGCGCTGGGTGGCGCTGGCGGCGGCGCGGGTGGGCCGATCGCCGCGGCGGCACCGGCGGCACCGGGGAGCGGCATGGTCGGCGAGAACAGGCGTGAATGGCGCCGGGCGAGGAGGAGGAGGCACCGGGCGGATCTTCCTCGCCGGCTGCGCAGCGGACAGCTTGTACTCTCCCGGATCTGCGCGCCACGCCGCTCCAGGTGCCGTAAGGGCCCGCGAACGGGCAAATCGATCGATGATCGCGGTCGAGCCGCCCCGCGGGCGAGGCGCGACGAGGAAGCGTACCCGTCGGTACGCGACCGAGGAGCAACGACGCCCCCGGGGATGGATCGGCCGTGAGGGCGATCGAGATGTCCGTTCGCGGGCCCTTGGACCCGCGACGGACAAATCGATCGATGATCGCGGTCGAGCCGCCCCGCGGGCGAGGCGCGACGAGGAAGCGTACCCGTCGGTACGCGACCGAGGAGCAACGACGCCCCCGGGGATGGATCGGCCGTGAGGGCGATCGAGATGTCCGTTCGCGGGCCCATAGGTCGCCACCCGACGCCCTCGCGCGACGCGGCGCGAACCCCACGACGGCGCGGCCAGCGGGCCGCGCACGCGGTCGCGCACCCGGCGATCGCGGAGGCACGCCAGGCGGGGCCTGCGCCCACGCGCGGGACCGTGCATGAACGAACGCCCCACCGCCCGGGCACGCGGCGGCGTCAGAACTGGCAGGACAGCGGATCGGCGGCGCAGTCGGAGCGCGGCGGCCGTGGCGTCAGGTCGATCCCGCGCGTCTTGCACGCCTCGACCACGGACGCGCGCTCGACCGCGGGCAGCTTGCCGAGCCACGCGCGCGCGCGCGACGCCTCGTGGGCGCCGCACGCCGCGCGCACGCACGCGGCCGGAGGGGCCGTCAGCGCGCGGCACGCCCCGAGCGCGTCGGCCCAGCGCCCGGCGCCGACCGCCGCCTCGATCTGCGCGCGCGGATCCAGCGCCGGTGCGTCGCCACCGGCCGCGTCGAGCCGCGCGCTCGGGGTCGCGGCGTCGGGCGGAGACGCCGCGGCGCCCGACGCATCGATGCCCGCATCGATGCCCGCATCGACGCCCGCATCGATGCCCGCATCGACGCCCGCATCGATGCCCGCATCGACGCCCGCAGCCCCCGACGGGGCGTCGATCGCCTCGGCCGGGGCCGCGTCACCAGGCGCGACGGAGGCGAGGTCAGCGACCGCGGATGCGGGGCGAGCACCGCGCCCTCCCCCTGCGCCGCTGATCGCGACCGCGAGGCCGACCCCGACCAGCGCGGCCCCGCCGACGATCGCGAGGTAGACCCGCCCGCCGCCGCCCGCCACGGCCGGCGCCTGCGGCGACGGCCGCGCGACGCCCGATCGCGACGCGTAGTCGGACGCCCCCGAGCTGCTCGTCGACGGCTGGCCGACCGACGCCCCGCCGACGTCCCCCTGGCTCGCGGCCGGCGGCGGGCCGAGCGGAGGCGCACTGGCGAACGCGGGCAGCGCCGGCGCGGACGGCCGCGAGCTCGCCGCGAATCCGCCCATGACCCCGCTCGTCGACGCCGACTGCGACGGGGGATCGGCGTCGGACGCCGACGCCGACGCCGACGCCGACGCCGACGCCGAGCCATGGTGGTACGCGTCGAGCACAGGCGCGGCGGCGAGCTGCAGTTCGAGGGTGGTCATCGCGGCCAGCGGCGGCGCCGCGCCGTGCGGTCCCGCGACATCGCCGCCGCCGCGAGCCGCCGCGAGCGCGAGCCACGGCTCGGGACGCTGCCCGAACAGCTCGCGCATGAAGCGCGCGAGCGCCGACGACGACAGCGCGACCTGTGCCTGCGCCGCGAGCGCCTCGAACGCCTCGATCAGCTCGTCTGCGGTCTGGAACCGCGCGCCCGGATCCTTGGCGAGCAGGCGCAGCACGATCGCGTCCAGCGCGGGCGGGATGTCGGCGCGCCATCGCGACGGCGGCGGTGGCGGCTCGTCGACGATCGCGGACATCGTCTCGAAGTCGGTGCCGCGCCGGTACAGGCGCTCGCCGGCCAGCAGCTCCCACAGCACGATGCCGACCGAGAACAGATCGCTGCGGCGATCGAGCGTGGCCGTCCGGCACTGCTCGGGAGACAGGTAGCTGATCTTGCCCTTGACGGCCCCCGACCGGGTCTCGGTGGCGCGGTTCTGCGCCTTGGCGACGCCGAAGTCGACCACCTTGACCCCGCCCTCGTAGCTGACCATCAGGTTCGACGGCGAGACGTCGCGGTGGACGATCGCGAGCGGGCGCCCGTCGAGGCCGCGGCGGTCGTGGGCGTGGTGCAGCCCTGCGGCCGCCCCCGCCGCGATGGTGAGGATCGTGACGAGCGGCAGCGGCCGGCCCAACCCGCGCGCGCGCTTGAGCAGCGCGCGCACGGTCTCCCCGTGCACGTACTCCATCGTGAAGAAGTAGGAATCGCCGAGTTGCCCGACGTCGTAGACCTGCGCGACGTTGGGGTGGTTGAGCTGCGCCGCGAGGCGCGCCTCCTCGAGGAACATCTGCACCAGCGCCGGGTCGTGCTCGCGCTCGCGCAGGATCCGCTTGAGAACGACGTAGCGCTCCACGCCCGCCGCGCTCGCGCCGCGCGCGAGGAAGATCTCGGCCATCCCGCCCTCCGCCAGCTTGGCGAGGACCTCGTACTGGTTCGCTGTCGCTCCGACCTCCGTGCCCAAGCGTGTCACGCCCGGACATTGTCGGACGCGTGGGTCGCCACGTCAAACCCGACCGGGCGCGCACCGGGTCAGCCGCGTGGCCCGCCCGAGGACCCGCCGGCTCGGCTGCGCACGCGCCGTGCTCCACCCCCGGGCACCATGCCCACCCACGGTCGGCGGCGCGACCGTGACCTCGCGCTCGCGCTCGTGCTGGCCGCCAGCGGCGGCGGCCTCCATGCACGCGGCAAGCGCGGGACCAGCGGCGCTCCGGGCCGGGCCAGCGGCGACGATCTACCACCCGCCCGGACTGCCCGCGCGCCCCCCCGGGCGTGGGTTGTTCCTGCGGACGACGGCGCGCATGGGGTCCAGGAGCGCGCGGCCGGATGGCTGCTGCTGGCGGCTCGCGAGGAACGGCTGGATCAGGCGGCGGAGCGAGGCGCAGCGCCGCGTGGGATCCCACGGCCCGGTCACGCGCGGACCGGCCCCACGAGCGCGGCCCGGCCGCGCGCGCGGACCCTGATTCGAGCTATCGTATCCGCATGGACGTAATCATCGTCGGCGACGGCCCCGGCGGCCTGTCCGCTGCGCTGTTCCTCGCCAAGAACGGGCTGCGGGTCGTGGTGCTCGGGCAGGACAAAACGGCGATGCACTGGGCGCAGCTGCGCAACTACCTCGGCGTCGTCGACGTGCACGGCAGCGAGTTGCAGCGGATCGGCCGCGGTCAGGTGACGGCGGTCGGCGGCGAGCTGCGCGATGAGCACGTCGAGGCGGTCGCGCGCGCGGGCGACGGCTGGACGGTGACCCTCGCCGGCGGCGAGCAGCTATCCGCGCCCGACCTGATCCTGTCCGAGGGCAAGGCGCCGCGGCTCGCTCAGCAGCTCGGCTTGCGCTTCGACGAGGCGACCGGGATCGAGACCGACCGCAACGCGCGCACCGCGCTCGGCGCCTACGTGGTCGGCCGCTCGGCGCGCCCCGGGCGCAGCCAGGCGATCATCAGCGCCGGCGACGGCGCAGCGGCGGCGATCGACATCCTGTCGAGGCGCCGCGGCGAGAACGTGCTCGACTGGGACTCGCCGCCCAAGGCGTGACCAGCGGCGCCACCCGCCGCGTCGAGCTTGGCCTCGCGCTGGCGAGTAGCGCGCGCTACCCAGGCGCAGCCCGGGCGCGCGGAAGAAAAGTTTGTCGTCGCGGACCGGGCCTGTAGCCTCGGGACATGCTGTCCGCGCACGACCTCGATTGCGCCTGCGTGACCCTGTTTGGCGCGCAGCCGCCGTCGCTGAACGAACTCCGCCGTGGCGCGTGGGAGGACACGCTGCGCAAGGCGTTCCGCAGGCGCGCGTTCGAGACCCACCCGGATCGGGCACGCTCGCTCGGTCGCTGCGAGGCCGTGCTCGCGGCGGAGTTCCGCGAGCTCGAGGGGGCGTACGAGCTCGTCGCCGCGTACCTCGCCGCACCGCCGCCGCTTCCGCCGCCCGCGCGACGCCCCCCACCCGCGCGGGCCCGACGCCGACGCCGACGCCGACGCCGAGGCGCGCGCCGGTCTCGGGCTCCGCGCCTTCGACCGGGCCGCGCACGCCGACACCACCGCCGCCGCGCGCGGCGGCGGCCTCGACGAGCGCAGCGTCCTCGTCGGCGACGACCTCGCCGGAGCTGTTCTACAAGGGTCCGATGCCGACGCGCCCATTGCGCCTCGTCGAGTTCATCTACTTCTCGGGGCTGATCTCCTGGCAGCGCATGATCGCGGCGATCACGTGGCAGCGCCAGCAGCGCCCCCGCGTGGGCGAGCTCGCCGTCCGCTACGGGCTGATGACGCGCGACGAGGTCGACGAACTGCTGGGCCAGCGCATGCGCGGCGACGCCACGCTGCCGTTCGTCGAGCACGCGGTTCGGCTCGGCCTGCTCGCGCCGGCGCAGCGGCCGCTGCTGCTATCGGGCCAGCGCGCGCTCCAGCCGCGCATCGGCGAGTACTTTCTCCGCAACGGGTTGCTCGATCGCGAGCAACTCAGCCACCTGCTGCACTGCGTGCGCCAGATGAACCGCGAGCGCGCGCGCAAGGCGGCTGGTGTGGCGCCGCCCACCGCCGCCGCACGCTGACCGGGAGCATCGCCGCCGCGGAACCCGCCACCGGGCCGGCGGTGCCGCTCGGCTCGGAGGCGGTCCGCGCCATGTCGCCTCGGCCGGTGCGCTCCCCTCTGTGCCCATGCTGCTTGAGACAGCCGCTCCTCGATATCTCGGTACCGAGTGGCGGAGACGGGTCCCAAGTTCGTGCCCAAACCATCACAAGTTAGGGCCCGCGGGGCCGTCCCTGCCAAGGGCGAGCTCGTGCGCCGACGATATGCGCGGCCGGCGCGGATCAGGTGCGGCGGCGCCGCGGCGAGCACGCTCGGATCGAAGAACACGCCCACCGGGGTCCGTGCGCGCACCGAGGGCCTCACGCCGTCGCTGGTGATCGACGCCGACACCGAGGTGTAGCCGTTCATCGACGGCGCGGTGACAACCACCAGCTGGGGACACGCGCGCTCGAGCGCGATCATCTTGGACGGATCGTTGATCGTCTCCGAGCCCACCGCGATCACCGCATCGGTGCGCGGGTCGATGCCGTGGGCGAGCCGCGCGACCGTCGCCGCATCCGCGTGGGGCGCGTCGAGGATGACCTGCTCGACGTCGAACGGCCCGGCCAGCGCGCGAGCCACGCCCTCGCCGAGCACCGCGTGCGTGGCCCGATCCGCGATCAGCGCCAGCCGCGGGCCGGGCACGAGCGGCGCGACGAACTCCACCTCGTCGCCCGCCAGCGAGTCCGCGATCACGACGCTCCGGGCCTCGGCCGCGAGGAGCTCACCGGTCACGGGATCCCGGTAGGTGCCGGCGAGCGGGAGGGCGAGCAGGTCAGCCGCACGCATCGAGGACCGCCCTCAGCTGCGAACGCAGCGAGCCGACGTGCGGTGCGAACGAGCCGCCGAACACGGCCGAGCCGATGGTGAACGCGTCCGCGCCGGCGGCCGCCAGCGCCTGGATCTGACCGGCGGACCGGACCGCGCCGGCGACCAGCAGGAACCCGTCCATGCCGCGCCGCGCGCACCAGGTCGAGGGGCTCCGCCTCGGTGGCGCGGCAGGCGAGCAGCTCCACGCCCGCGCACCCGAGCGCCTGGAACCGCCGGCAGTCGGCCTCCTCGTCGGCGGCCGACCCGGCGAGCTTCGTGGGGTGATCGAACGGGCGCCCCGGGAACGGCAGGTACGGGGTGGCGCACCCGGCGAGCACCGCGAGGACCGCCTCGACCTGGGTCTCGCCGAGCAGGCGATCGATGCCGATGTCCCGCGCGACCCGGGCGGACAGCAGGATCGACGCTGGCGAGGTGCTCACCACCTCGAGGTAGCGGGTCGCGACCATCTCGCGGATCCGGCGGCTGAGGGCGGCGAGCGTCGCCGGCGGGCCCCCCACGTCCTTGAACCCGAGGTGGGTCAGGCCGAGCGGTCGGATGTCGTCGAGGACATCGAGGACATCGAGGCCGTCGGTCACCGTCTGGTCCGCGCGGGTCAGCATGAACACGAAGTCCATGGCTCCCGCCCGACGACCACCGGGGCCGAAAGCAATCCTGGACGGCGAACCCCACGGCGACCTCGCGACGGTGCATGATCAGGTGTGCCGACCTGGCTCTACGTCCTCCTGTCCGTCCCCGTCCTCAGCGCGTTCATCGGCTGGCTCACCAACTGGCAGGCCGTGAAGATGATCTTCTGGCCCGCCCGACGGATGCTCGGCTGGCAGGGCATCATCTACGCCCACGCGGACAAGTTCGCGTCCAACCTGGGGCAGATCGCCGAGCGCGACCTGATGAACGCCGAGGACATGGCCGCGCGCTTCGATCCGGCGGAGCTCGAGCGCGCGCTCGCGCCCACCCTCGACGCCGAGGCCGCGGGCCTGGTCGAGGCGGCCGCCGACACCCTCCAGCCCGGCGCCTGGAAGATGGTGCCGCCGCCGATGCAGCTGATGATCGTCGAGCAGGTCAAGGTGAAGACCCGCGCGATCGCGCGCGAGCTGACCACCGAGCTGCGCCCGCGGATCGCGCAGATGCTCGACGTGAAGCTCCTGGTGGCCGGGCAGCTGTCCGGCGCCAACGTCGACCGGCTGGCGCGGATGACCGAGCAGATCGGGCACAAGGAGTTCAAGTTCATCGAGTACTCGGGCGGCGTGTTCGGCCTGCTGATCGGCATGGCCCAGATCCTGGTGTGGGAGTCACTCAACCGGTGGTGGGTGATGCCGATCTTCGGCGTGCTGGTCGGCCTGATCACGAACTACCTCGCGATCCAGATGATCTTCCGCCCGCTCGAGCCGACCCGCTACCTCGGGGTGTTCCGCTACCAGGGCGTGTTCCCCAAGCGGCAGGCCGAGATCGCCCGCGACTACGGCGCGACGACCGCGTCCGAGGTGATCACCCCGCGCAACGTGATCGAGCTGCTGATCACCGGCGAGCGCGGCCAGACCCTGCTCGCCGAGCTGACCGCGCTGCTGTCGCGCCGGATCGACGCCGAGTGGGCGGCGGTCAAGGGCATGGTGCCCCTGCCGGTATCCGACGCCCAGCTCACCGCGCTCAAGGCGCTGATCGTGGCGCGGCTGCTCGAGCTCGCGCCGAAGCTGCGCCCGCAGATCGAGGCCGTGCTCGAGAAGCAGCTCGACGTCGCGGCCACCGTCGAGAAGCGCCTCGCGTCGCTCCCGAAGGCCGAGTTCGAGGCGATGCTCCGGGGCGTGTTCCAGGAGGACGAGCTGACGCTGATCGTGGTCGGTGGGGTGCTCGGCGGCGCCGTCGGCGCGATCCAGGGCGCGCTCGTGCTCGCCGGCGGCTGACGCACTGGCGGGCGGGCGCCCGCCCGCCACGCTCGACCACGGCGGGTCAGGACCCGACGCTCAACGCGGGATGTCGTCGACGCGGGCGTCGCCGGGGCGCGGGTCGGACTCGCGCGGCGGCAGACCATCGCTGTCGCGCGGGTTCGCGTCGCGACCACAACGGCGACCACCGGCAGCCACGCGCGCGGGCTCGATCTTCCACACGTCGAGGCTGGTGAAGTACTTCACCTCGCCCGACGGGCTCTTCCACGCGCGGCCGCGGAGGCTGACGTCCAGGCGGACCTGGTCGCCAGCGCGGAACTCGTCGAGCTGCGAGCAGCGATCGCCCGTGAGCTGGAACAGCACCGCTGGTCGCGGGTCATCACCGGCAACCCCAGGGCGATCAAGGCGCGGCGCCACCGGGGTCGGCGCCGGCGAGCACCTCGCCCCTGACTGGCGCGCCGTCAGGCGTCGGGCTGGAGCGTGAGCGCGAGCTGGTCGGTCGCGTAGCTGCGCGCGCGCAGCCGCTCGAGCAGCGCCTCGTAGCGACCATCCGGCATGCGCGCCGTGCGCGACAGGATCCACAGCGAGGACCCGCCGGGCACCGAGACGATCGCCCACGGGTACGGCTCGCCGGCGGGCGCGCTCGCGAGGTCGACGATCCAGTACGGCGCGCGGCCGAAACCGAAGTCGACCTCCAGCCGCGCGTTGCTCTCCGGGTCGACGACCGTCGCCATGCCGTCGATCTGAACCGGCTCGCCGTCGAGAGTGTCCAGGCGGCACGCGTTGCGCACCGAGATCGTCGTGGCGTCGACCGCGCCGTAGGTCGCGGTGGTGGCCGCGCAGCGGGCCTGGAACCCTTGCGGGATCGACGCCACCTCGAACCACGCGCCGAGGTACCGGTCGACCTCGACGCGCTCGACCGTGTCGCCGGCCGGCAGCGCGCCGAGCGTGGGATCGCCGGCCTCAGCGGCGTCAGGTGCGCTGGCCGGGGTGTCGGTGGTGCAGCCGACGGCCAGGGCGAGGGGGATGGACCAGAGGAGGATCCGAGAGCGGCGAGGGGAGGTTGATGTGGTCAGCGGTCGCATCGATGGTGTAGAGGCGATGACCGCACCTCAGGTTACGGCGCCCGACGCCACCGGGCACGGGCAGCCGCGCGACCCCGCGTCATCCCGCCGTCCCGCCGTCCCGTCAGCACGTCAGCACGTCACGCTCCACTGTGAGACCATGATGGTGCGATTCTCGATTTGCGATCTTGCGCCCGCGCCGTTCACGCCCGCGTGGGCGTGCCGTCATCAGAGGTCGGCAGCGGGCCGGCCATGCATGTATGATCACCTCGTGCTCCACGTTCGGTCCTGGCTGGTGTCGCTCGCGCTGCTCCCCGGATGCGGCCGGCTGATCGGCATCGAGGACTTCGCGGTGGGCGACGCCGGCGGATTCGATACGCAGCCGCCGCCGGGGGACGTGCGGTTCGACGCGCCACCGTTCGACGCGCCACCGTTCGGCGCGCTCAACGCCTACGTCAAGGCGTCGAATACCGACGCGGCCGACGCGTTCGGCGCGTCCCTCGCGCTGTCGAGTGACGGCACGACGCTGGTGATCGGCGCGCCGGGCGAGGACAGCGCCGCGATCTCGATCGGCGGCGACCAGGCCAGCGACGCCGCCGGCGATGCCGGGGCCGTGTTCGTGTTCGTGCGCAGCGCGACGGGCTGGACCCAGCAGGCGTACCTCAAGCCCGCCAACGCCAGCGGCACGGCCAACGATCGCTTCGGCCACGCGGTGGCGGTGTCGGCCGACGGCTCGACCGTGGCGGTCGGCGCGATCGGCGAGGACTCCAGCTCGTCGGGCATCAACCCGACGCCGAACAACAACGCGGGCAGCGCGGGGGCGGTGTACGTGTTTGCTCGCACCGACGCGACCTGGGCGCAGCAGGGCTTCCTCAAGGCGTCGAACGCCGACGGCGACGACCAGTTCGGCTTCAGCGTCGCGCTCGCCGGCGACGGCGGCACGCTCGCGGTCGGCGCGCGCAACGAGGACTCGAGCGCGACCACGATCAATGGCGCGCAGACCGACGAGAATCCGCAGATCGGGGTCGACTACGGCGCGACCTACGTGTTCGTGCGCGCGGGCGCGAGCTGGCTGCAGCAGGCGTACGTCAAGGCGTCGAACGCCTCGGGGGCCGACGTCTTCGGGACCGCGGTCGCGCTGTCGTTCGACGGCGACACGCTCGCGGTCGGCACGCCGAACCAGGACTCGAGCGCGACCGGGATCAACGGCAACGCCACGGATCAGAGCGCCAACCAGGCCGGCGCGGCGTACGTGTTCCGGCGGAACTCCGGGATCTGGGCGCAGCAGGCGTTCGTCAAGGCCTCGAACACCGGCAGCGGCGACGACTTCGGCGGCGCGCTCGCGCTGTCGGGGGACGGCAACACGCTCGCGGTCGGCGCGATCGGCGAGGACTCGTCGTCGACCGGCGTCGACGGCGCGAGCAATAACAACGCCGGCGGGTCGGGCGCCGTCTACGTCTACGCGCAGGTGGCGGAGACCTGGGCGCAGCAGGCGTACGTCAAGGCGTCCAACACCGGGGCCACCGACAACTTCGGCGCCGCGCTCGCGCTGACCGCCGACGGCGGCGTGTTGCTGGTCGGCGCACCGCGCGAGGACAGCAGCGCGCTCGGCCAGGACGGCAACGCGCAGGACAACACGGCGAGCAACGCCGGCGCGGCGTACGCATTCGCGCGCACCGGCGTGACCTGGCAGCAGTCCTACTACCTCAAGGCGTTCAACACCGAGGCCGAGGACGGGTTCGGCGCGGCGGTCGCGGTCGCGGCCGGGATGTTCGTGTGCGGGGCCGCGCTCGAGGACAGCGACGCGACCGGCGTCGGGGGCGTCGCGTCGAACAACCTCGCGGCCAACGCCGGGGCGGTCTATGTCACGCAGTGACCGGTCGGCGGCGCTGGTGCTGCTGGCCGTGCTGGGCGCGGCGCGGGGCGCGGCCGCCGACACCGCGGCAGCCGAGGTCGCGTTCCTCGAGGCGAAGCGGCTGATGGCCGCGGGCAAGGTCGCCGAGGCGTGCCCGAAGTTCGAGCTGTCGCACAAGGAAGACCCGCAGCTCGGCTCGCTCCTCAACCTCGCCGACTGCCACGAGCAGCTCGGCAAGCTCGCGACCGCGTGGGCCGAGTTCCGCGCCGCGATGGAGCTCGCGAACCATCGCGGCGACGATCGCGAGGCGTTCGCGCGGCAGCGCAGCGAGGCGCTCGCGTCGCGCCTTCCCAGCGTCAAGCTGGTCAACGAGGATGGCATCGACGACCTCCGCATCGGGCTCGACGGTCGCGACGTGTCCGAGCTGGTCGGCGTCGCGATCCCGCTGGACCCGGGCGAGCACGTGGTGGCGACCCGCGTCGGCGGCGCCGCCGAGGTCCGGTCCACGATCGCGATCGCGCGCACGCCGCGCGTGCTGGTCGTGCGCGTCCCGCTGGACGCGGAGTCCGCCGAGTCCGCCGCGTCCGCCGCGTCCGCCGCGTCCGCCGCGTCCGCCGAGTCCGCCGAGTCCGCCGAGTCCGCCGCGTCGGAGGCGCCGGCCGGCGGCACCGGCCGCTCGCGCCGGGTGGTCGGTCTCGCGACCGGCGGCGCCGGGCTCGCGACCGTCGCGGCCGGGCTGTACTTCGGCAAGCTCGGGTTCGAGCGCTGGGACGACAGCCGCCTCCACTGCGACGACGCGAACCGCTGCGACCCGATGGGGGCCGCGCTGATCGACGACGCGCGGTCCGCGGCCAACGTCGCCAACGTGCTCGTCGGGCTGGGCGCGGTCGCGGTGGCCGCGGGCGTGGTGCTATGGGCGACCTCGCCGGCCGAGCGGCGCGGCGCCCGCGTCAGCGCGCAGCCGATCGCCGCCCCCGGCCAGCTCGGTGGCGCGATCGTCATGAAGTTCTGAGCGGCTGCGCGCCGGCGTCGGGCTCCGGCATCCGTGGCGAGGCCGCCCGCGCCGCGTGCTAACGTCCACGGGGCATGGTCGCGCCCGGAGACATCCTGCTCGGCAAGTACCGGGTGGAGCGGATGATCGGGAAGGGCGGCATGGCCACCGTGGTCGCGGCGACCCACCTCGAGCTCGGAGAGCTGGTCGCGATCAAGGTGCTGCTCACCGCGATGCTCGCGAACCCCGTGATCGTGCAGCGGTTCCTGCTCGAGGCCCGCGCGGCGGTGCGGCTCAAGGGGGAGCACTCGGTGCGCGTGCTCGACGTCGGCGCGATCCCCGGCGGCCCGCCGTTCATGGTCATGGAGCTGCTCGTGGGCGTGGACCTCGGCGTGGACGCGACCCAGCGCGGGCGGCTGCCCTCGACCGAGGCGGTCGACTACATCCTGCAGGCGTGCGAGGCGCTCGCCGAGGCGCACGCGGCGGGGATCGTCCACCGCGACATCAAGCCGTCGAACCTGTTCATCACGCGCCGGCCGGACGGCTCGCCGCTGCTCAAGGTCCTCGATTTCGGGATCTCGAAGGTCGCCTCCGACGACCTCGTCAGCGACCTGACGCGGGACTCGGTGGTCGGCACGCCGGCGTACATGTCGCCCGAGCAGCTGCGCAGCAGCGCCGAGATCGACGGCCGCGCCGACATCTGGTCGCTCGGCGTCGTGCTCTACCGCCTGCTCGCCGGCGTCCGCCCGTTCAAGGCCGACAGCCTGTCGGCCCTCGCGATCCAGGCCGCGACCGAGCGGGCGCCGCCGCTACCGCCACCGTTCCCGCCCGGGATCGACCTCATCATCGACCGCTGCCTGCAGAAGGAGCCCGGCCACCGCTACCCCTCGGTGGCCGAGCTGGCGCGCGCGCTCGCGCCGTACGCCGGGGATCCGCGGGCCGCGGCGATCGTCGTCGAGCGCTCGCGCGGCATCCTGAGCGCGGCCCCGCCGGCGTTCCGCCCCACGCCGGTCTCGATCGAGGCACCAGAGCCGACCACGCTCGGCTCCAGCGTCGCCGCCATGCTGGCGCCCCCGGACCAGCGCCGGTCGTTCGCCTGGATCCTCGGCGGTAGCGCCGTGATCGGGGTGGTCGCGGCGATCGCGCTGTCGTGGACCGGCAGCGAGTCGCGCCTCGACCTGGTCCCGGGCGCGTCCCCGCCGGCCGCGGCGTCGGCGCCTTCGGGCCACGAGCCGGCGATCACCGCGCCGCCCCACGCGGACGGGACCGCCGCGCCGCTGGAGGGATCCGCGAGCGCACCCGGCGGCGATCCGGCCGCGCCCCCCGCCCTGCCCCCGGCGGTTCCGGCGCCGACGGGCGTCACTGCGGCTCCCGCGCCGCCATCCGCGCTGGCGGTGCCCGCCGCCGCGGCGACTGGCAGCGCCTCGGCCGAAGGTCAGCGGCCGGGCACCCGCGAGGTCGCCCCGGTCACGCCACGTCCCCGCCGCACACGCCCGCCGCGAGGCACGCCCCCGGAGCGGCCCAGCCCCGAGCTCGAGACCACGAGCCCGGCCGGCGCCGACCGTCCCACCCATCCAGCCAACCCGCTCGACACCCGGATGTGACCCGGGTCGGGTGGCCGGGCGTCGCGAACCCGCGCGCCGCGCGCGCGCCCCCGGTTCCCCTGGACTGCCGCGGATTTGCCAAGGTGCTGCCCGACAGGGTGTCCAGGGAGTCGTGGTCCGACCCCGAGCCGACCCAGCTGGGTGGCGATGGCCCGCAGCCCATGGACGGGCCTCCGACCGAGCCCTTCACGTCGGCACCGGACATGCCCGAGCCGATCGGGGACGGCGAGCCGGACGGTGACCTGCACGGGCGCGCGCGGGCGCGGTCAGGTGAGCTACCTCGCGCGCGACCGCACAGGCGAGTGGCAGGTCGAGCGCGCGGAGCTCGTGGTCGACGGCGAGGCGATCGTCCTCCTCCTCCTCGCGTGCGCGGCGGGTGCCGCGGCGACCACGCGCTGCCCCCCGAGCGCGACCGTCAGCGGATCAGCGTGCCGGTCTCGGTCTCGAACCGGCGGACGATCGCGAGGATGTCCGGCCCGAACCGCGCGATCTTCGCGGGGCCGAGCCCGGGGATCCGGGCCAGCGCCTCCGCGGAGGTGGGCCGGTGCTTCTCGATCGCCGCGATCACGCCGCGTTGCATCACCATGTACGACTTCCACTTGAGCTGGCGGGCCATCTTCTTGCGGAACGTGTCGAGCGCGAGGGTGATGCTGGTGTGGCCCTGGCCGCTCGAGCGGCGCGCACCCCGCGCGGGCGCCCCCGCGCCATCGGCCGCGGCGCGGGGCGCGCGCTCGATCCGGCGCGGGCTGACCGCGCCCGGCACTGTCAGCGTGGGGTACTTCACGCCGCGCCGCACGAGCTGGCGCTGGGCGACCAGGTGCTCGATGGTGGCGATCACGGTGGCCTCGCTGACCTCGCGCAGCGCGCCGTGCTGCGGCAGGTGCATCAGGCCGTGGGCGGCGACCGCCTTGGCCTCGCTGCCGCGCAGCGCCTTCGCGAGGTTGAGCTTGCCGACCTTGCGGCCGAGGTCGCGCACGGCGGCGACGATCAGCTGCTGCCCGGCCGTGCCGAGGATCTCGCGCGGCGCCGGCCGGCGCGTCGTCGGGATCGCCACCCTCGCGCGCGTCGCGCACGGTCTCGGGATCCAGGCAGACGTCGCAGCAGCCGCACCGCGCGTGGTCCTCGGTGCCGGTGAAGTGGCCGCTCAGGAGCTGCTGCCGGCAGGTCACCGCGTTCGCGTAGCGGACGAGCGCGCGCAGCGCCTCCTCCTGGCGCGGGCCGCCATCGCGCTCGTGGAGGCGGCGCTGGGTGACCAGATCGCCGGGGCCGAACAGCAGGACACACGCGCCCGGCCCGCCATCGCGCCCCGCCCGGCCGGCCTCCTGGTAGTACGCCTCGACGCTGCCGGGCGCCTGGTAGTGGACGATCGCACGGACGTCCGGGTAGTCGACGCCCATCCCGAACGCGCTGGTGGCGACCAGCACGCGGGTCTTGCCGGCAGCGAACCCGCGCTGGGCCCGCTCGCGCGCGAGCGCCGTGCGACCGGCGTGGTAGTGACCGACCGCGAACCCGGCCTCGGCGAGGGCCTCGGCCACGCTCTCGGTCTTCTTGCGCGTGGCGCAGTACACGATCCCACGGCCGACGACGCTGCGGCCGGCGCCGGTGCCGTCCCGCAGGCCGGCCTCGGTGAGCACGGCGATCGTCGCGGCGATCCGGGTGGCGTCGCTGCGGCGGTGGAGTACCGAGAAGGCGAGGTTCGGGCGGCGGAAGTCCCCGCGCACGATCACCGGCTGCGCGAGCTGCAGCGAGCGCGCGATCTCCGTCATCACCGCCGGGGTGGCCGTGGCCGTCAGCGCGATCATCGGCGCCCGCACCACCTCGCGCAGCTCGCGCAGGCGCAGGTACTCGGGGCGGAAGTCGTGGCCCCACTGGCTGACGCAGTGGGCCTCGTCGATCGCGACGAGCGCGATCGGCGCGCGCGCGAGCAGGCGCTTGAAGCCATCGAGCGCCGCGCGCTCGGGAGAGACGTAGAGCACCGCGAGCTCGCCGGCCAGCAGCCGCGCGATCACCGCGCGCTGCTCGTCGTCGTCCTGGTGGCTGTGCAGCGCCGCGGCCGCGACGCCGCGCCCGTGGAGGCCGGCGACCTGATCGACCATCAGCGCGATCAGCGGCGACACCACCAGCGTGGTGCCCCGCCCTGCCCGTGCCAGCACCACCGCCGGCACCTGGTAACACGACGACTTGCCGGCGCCGGTTGGCAGCAGGACCACCGCGTCCTGCCCGGCGAGCACCGCGTCGACTGCCTCGCGCTGGCCGCCGCGGAACGCGGGGTGGCCGAACACGTCGCGGAGCACCGCGAGGGTGGCGTCGGGCGTGGTCGAGGCTACCTGCACGGCTCCTGGTACCACGGCGGCATGACAGGGCCAGCGGCCAGCGGCGCCGGGCCGATCCCACGGCGCCGTCCGGCGGTGGCCGCCGCGCCGAGGCTCAGCCCGCGCGGCGCGCGGCCCAGGTGGCCGCGCGCAGGTGGAACCACGCCGTGTCACGGCGCTCGCCCTTGACGACCATGTGGGCGGGCTGGACGCCCTCGAACGTGAACCCGTACGACCGCGCCGCGCGGCGCGAGCGCTCGTTGCGGGCATCGCACTTCCACTCGACGCGCTGGTAGCCGAGCGCAACGACGTGATCGATCATCAGCGTGATCGCCTCGCGCACCATCCCGGTGCCCTGCGCGAGCGGCGAGAACCAGATGTTGCCGAGCTCGATCCGGAGATCGGCGGGGTTACTCGCCATCAGCGCCGCCGCTCCGAGCGGCTGCCCATCGCGGCGCTCGCGCACGACCAGGACCTGGCGATCGGTCACCGCCATCGATGCCGCCAGCCACGCCCGCAGCCCGGCCGCGTCGGCGAACGGCCCGCCGTGCATCCAGCGCCAGATCCGCGCGTCGGCGTCGTAGCCGGGCTGGGCCCTCGCCCCGAGCGAGCACGGCGCACCGCTCGACACCGCGTGGAGGGCGTCGACGTCGCGCTCGAGGTCGAGCGGCAGCAGCTCGACGGTGGGCCCGCGCAGCACCACGGGCGCGGGGCGCACCGGCAGCACGGCCCGGGGAGCAAGGACCGCCGGGGCGAGCACCGCGCGGGCGCCTGTCGGCGCCGGATCGAGGACGAGCACGAGCCGCGCGTAGCCGAGCGCGAACCCGCGGCGCACCACGTTGTGCTCGGACAGCGAGCCCGGCGCGGTGGTCACCACGGCCACCTCGGCGCCGGCGGCGTGGGCATCGCGCAGCCGGGCGGCCAGCAGCGCGGCCTGCACCCCGCGGCGCCGGTGCGCGGGCAGCGTGGCCGCGCCACACAGCAGCGCCACGCCCTCGTCGAGCCGCAGGCTGGCCGCGCCGGCGAGCTGCCCGTCGCGGTGGGCCACGTAGCGCTCGAACCCGGGGGCCGCCGCGACGTCCGCCATCAGGGTCTCGAGCACCGCCCGGCCATCGCCCGGCGGCGCCGCGCCGGTGCCGTCGCCCGCGAGGAAACCCTCCAGGATCGCCGCGCGCCACGCGGCCACCTCCGCCTCGGAGCGGGCGCGCGCCACGACGATCTCCGGCGACGGGGACGGGGACGGCGCCGGTGCGGGGAGCCGCCGCACCAGCACGTCCTCGACGGCGGTCAGCTGGTACCCCCGCGCGACCAGCGCCGCCAGCACCGCGGGCGCCGCGCGCGTGGAGAGCTCGATCCGCACCGGCTCGCCGACGCGGCCCCACGCCGCCTCCACGTCCGCGAGGGCGCGCTCGTCGAGCGGCTCGTCGACGGGCAGCCCGATCACCTTGTTCATCGGCGAGCCGGGCCGGACCAGCACGCCCGCCCCACCCGCGACCGGCACCACCACGGCGGGGCCATCGGCGCCGAGCCCCATGGCGATCGCGCGCCCGAGCGCGGCCTCCGCGCGCTCGATCCGGGTCGCGAGCGCAGCGTCGATGAACATCGCGTGACGCTACTACAGTCCCGGCTCCTCGGCGTCGTGGGCGTGGGCGATCGCCCGGCGCAACGTGTCATCGAGCTGCTCTGCGTCGAACACCACCTTCTGGCTGTGGACCCGGAGCACCGCCGCGAGCGGAACGCGGAAGTCGCCCGCGTTCTCGACGTAGACGATCACCTCCTGCGGGAGCACGTCACGCACCGCGCCGAACTCCTCGCCACCTTGCGCCGTGAACGCGTGATAGCCGATCTCGATGTGCTGCATGAGCGAACCGTGGCAGGCGCGCGGGCCCCGGCAAGCGCCCTCGCGCCGCGAGCTTCTCGCAGGCGCGTGAGGCTCGGCCGCCGAGCGCGGTGGCGTCAGGCCGGCTCGGGCGGGCTGCGCATCAGCAGCACCGGGCACGGCGCGTGGCGCAGCACGCTCTCCGCGACGCTGCCGAGCAGCGCGCGCCGCAGGCCGCGCCGACCGTGCGTCCCCATGACGATCAGATCCGCGCCGACCTCGACCGCGGTGTTGACGATCACGTCGCGCGCGTCGCCGGTGCGCATCACGATCTCGATCGGCGCGCCCGGGTGGCTGGCGACGATCGCGTCGAGGCCGGCCTGGTTGTCCTTGACCAGCGCGTCCATCACCGAGCTCGTGATCGCGACCCCGAGCTCGGGCACGCCGAGCGCGGGGATGCCGATCGCGCTCAGCACGTGGATGTTCGCGCCGAGCTTCGCCGCCAGCTCGACCGCGTAGTCGAGCGCGTAGGCGGAGTGGTCGCTGAAGTCGGTGGGCACCAGGATCGTGGTGGGGAGCCTCATGCCTGGTCCGTACGCATGGGCCGCGCCAGATCCACGCCGCCCGGCGCCCCCGCTCTGCACGTCCCGGGTGCGCGGGTGCGCAAAGGTTGCGGGGCACCGCCGCCGGAACGCGCCGGGTGCGCACGTGCGGTGACGCCCGGTGACCGCGATCGGCTCCGCCCCGCCCAACCCCGGTCAGCGCCGGATCACGGCATGCCGCAGGCGATCCACTCCCCGAGCTGCTGGCGCTCCGCGAGCGTGGGCTCGGCGCCATCGGGCGGCATCGAGCTGTTGGTCGCGTCCGGCCCCGAGGCCGTGGTCTCGTCGATGTGATCCGACACGGCCTGGATCCCGAACAGGGTATCGAAGTCGTGGAACGACGGCGCCCCGTTGCGCGCGGCCCCGGCCAGCTCGCTCGAGTGACAGCGGGTGCAGTAGGTCTCCATGAACGGCTTGCCGAACGACGTATAGGTCAACGTCGACGTCGGCGGGCACACCGACGCGGTCGGTGGGCCGAACAGCTCCTCCTTCTCGCCGCAGCCTCCGTGCCCCATGGTCACCAGGAGGCCGAGCGCCGCGAGCGGCGCGAACACGAACCGGTGCTTCCACATCATCATTGCCAGCCACTCCACTGCATGGTGCCGTACAGCTCGATGTCGACGTCGACGGCCATCGGCGCCGTGTCCTTGTTGCGCAGCAGAAGGTACCAGTCCGCCTGGGCGGTTGGCTCGAACGAATAGTCGACGGCCGCCACCGCGAACGCCTCGATGACGGTCTGGGTCCCGCCGCTGGCGTGGCCGTGGATGTTCCAGTCGAGCTTCGCCAGCGGCGCAGTGACGCGGATCACGGCGCGATCCCCGGCGCCGCCCTCGAGGATGGCCTCGGCGATCTCGCCGACCAGCAGCGTCCGGCCGGCGGACACCACGAGGCGCGGCGCCGCGTCGATGGGTGCGGGGCTGGCGTCGACCGTCGCGGCGGGGTCGTCGCCACAGCCACCGAGCGACGCAACCACGCCGAGCGCGGCGAGGACGGCGGCAGCCAGGGAACAGGCGGGGGTGTCGGACATCGTGGCTCCTCGGGGCTTGTCAGGGGTCGTCAGAGGTCGTCGAAGTTCAGTCGAGCTGTACGGAGGTCTCCACGACCCCTCGCAGCGAGAACGGATCGCCCACCACGCCGCCCTGGATCTCGGCGGCGGTCTCCACGCGGCCCGTGCGCCAGGCGACGCGGACGGCTCCGACCACGCGGGTCGTGCCGTCGCCGGTCGGGACCGCCCCGCCGACCCGGGCGCCGGCCGCGAGCGCCTGCGCGAGTGCGACCATGCCGGTCGCGCCGAACGTGACCTCGGCGGCGTTCATCGGCTCGACCAGCGGCCACACCCCGCCGCCCCCGTGCTCGGCGTGGGCGTCGGCATCGGCGCCGAGCGCGCGCGCGTAGCCGGCGGTGGCCGACAGCGCGAGCCGGCCCGGGCTCCACGCGCCCCACAGCTCGGGCATCAGCATGACGTGGCCCATCCCGAGACCGGCGGCGTCGTCGCCGGTCGGCGCGGACGCCATCACCATCCCGCCCGCGGACAGCGATCCCGCGGTCACGAGCATGACATGGCCGTGCGCCATCACGTCGCCGACGCCGTTGATCACCTTGCCGTTCTTCTGCAGGCGATAGACCGGCACCCCGAGCGAGGCGCTGAACCGACCGCGCGACCACCGCGCCCCGGGGACCAGCCCCTGGTAGTCGCCGGCGAACAGGCGGGCGTCGTAGGCCGCGAGGATCAGGCCGAGCGACACCGCGACGGAGGAGCTGCCCGCGCCGCCATGCTGGTGCCCGTGATGCGCGCCCGCGATGGCGCTCGGCTCCGGGCGCCCGAGCGCGCTGGTGGTCGGCGATCCCGCGGTGCTCGAGCCGTGTGCTGCATGCCCGGCGTGGGCCGCGTGCCCCGCGTGGCCTGCGTGCCCCGCGTGGCCTGCGTGCCCCGCGTGGCCTGCGTGCCCCGCGTGGGCGCCGTGCTCCACGTGACCCGCGTCGGCGCCGTGCGCCGCGTGACCCGCATCGGCGTCCTGCGCCGCGTGATCGCTGTCCGCCGGAACGCCGTTCGCCGGGAGGGCGCGCGGGTCGAGGCGGTCGGCGTGCGCCACGCCCGTCCAGGCGAGCGCGGCGAGCTGCGGCGAGCGCGGGTGCAAGGAAACGAGGTCCGGGCGGCATGGCAGGCGGACGCAGGGCCCGCCCCAGGGAGGTAGCGCGTTTTGCGCGCACGCGGAGGGGCGACGCGAGCGGCGGGGGTGGTGTTTTTTTTCGCACCCCGTCGGCGAGACCACCCACGGGCCGCCGGGGCGCGGGCGGGCAGCTAGGATGGGTCGCCGTCCATGTTCGACCTCGAGCCCACGATCACGCTGCCGTGGCTGATCCGCCTGCGCTGGTTCCTGGTCGTGGGTCACACGGCGGTGTGGTGCGGGGTGCGGTGGGGGCTGGGGAGCGACATCCCGTGGTGGCCGTTCGCCACAGCGATCGCCGTGCTGATCGGCTCGAACCTGGTGCTCGCGCGCGCGGTGACCCGCCGCGATCCGGCGCACCTGATGGGCGGGGTGCTCCTGCTCGACACGGCGCTGCTGACGCTCCAGCTCGCGGGTCTCGGCGGCGCGACCAACCCGTTCACGGTGATGTACCTGGTCTACATCACGCTGTCGGCGGTGGTGCTGTCGGCGCGGTGGACCACCGCGGTCGCGACGCTTGCCATCCTGGGGTTCGCGGTGCTGTTCGCGGTGCCCGCGCAGATGCACATCCACCACACCGGCTCGCCGCTGACCAACCGGCACCTGCAGGGCATGTGGGCCGCGTTCGTCGTCGCGGCCGCGCTCACCGCGTTCTTCGTGCGCCGGATCTCCACCGCGATCGCGACCCAGCGCGAGGAGATCGCGGCGCTGCGCGAGTCCGCCGCGCGCAACGCCCGCCACGCCTCGCTCGCCACGCTCGCGGCCGGCGCTGCGCACGAGCTCAACACCCCGCTGTCGACGATCGCGGTGGCCGCTCACGAGGCGAGCCGGCACGCGCGCGCGTTCCCCGATGCGTCGGTCGCCGAGGACCTCGACCTCATCCTCGGCCAGGTCGAGCGGTGCCAGCAGATCCTCCACCAGATGGCGGCGCGCGTGACCGCCACCGGCAGCGTCGAGGGTGTCACCACCACGGAGCTCGCGGCGCACCTGCGCGCCCAGCTCGGCGAGCGCTCCGCCCGGCTCGACGTCCATGCCGTCGGCCCCGCCGCCACGCTGGCCCTGCCGATCGCCGCGCTCGAGCAGTCCGTGGGCGCGCTGATCAAGAACGCGCTCGATGCGAGCGCCGCGGACGGGCGCGTCGAGGTCGAGATCCGGCACGACGCGCACGCCCTGATGATCGCGGTCATCGATCGCGGCGAGGGCATCCCCGCCGACGTGCTCGCGCGGGTCGGCGAGCCGTTCTTCACCACCAAGCCACCGGGCCGCGGGCTCGGCCTCGGCGTGTTCCTCGCCCGGATGTTCTTCGAGAGCCACGGCGGTGCGCTGTCGTTCGAGTCCACGCCGGGCGCCGGCACCCGCGCGCTCGCGCGCCTGCCGCTCGGAGGCGCCGCGTGATCACGTTCCTGCTCGTCGACGACGACGAGCCGCTGCGCTCGCGCCTCGCGCGCGCGTTCACCGAGCGCGGCTTCATGGTCCACCAGGCCGCCGATCACGCCGCGGCGGTCGCGCTCGCGCGCGCCCACGCGTTCGACCGCGCGGTGGTCGACCTGCGCATGCCGGGCCCGAGCGGCCTCGTGGTGGTCCAGGACCTCCACGCGCTCCAGCCCGACATGCAGATCGTGGTGGTCTCGGGCTACGGCAGCATCGCCGCCGCCGTCGAGGCGATGCGCCACGGGGCGCGCGACTTCCTGACCAAGCCCGCCCACGCCGATCAGATCCTCGCCGCGTTCGAGGCCGATCCGGAGGCCCCACCCGCCGAGCCCGAGTACGAGGTGCCGTCGCTGGCGCGGATCGAGCGCGAGCACATCGAGCGCGTGCTGCAGGAGTGCAACGGCAACATCTCGCGCGCGGCCCGCGTGCTCGGCATGCACCGGCGGACGCTGCAGTACAAGCTCGCCAAGTTCCCCGTGAAGCGCTGACCGCGGGCCCACGCCGACCGCCGGATCTGCCGCCCGTTCGCGCACCGCTTGCGCGCCTGCGCAGCCGTTGCCAGCCCGCCGTCCGGTGCGAAAATACAACGCACGCGCTCTCCGACTCCATCGACTAGGTTCACGCAGATGAAGTACTCCGTCGCCGTCTCCGCCCTCGCCTCGTTCACCGTCGCCGCCGCGTCGCTCGGCGGTTGTGGTGACGACCACGACCACGACCACGACCACGACCACACCGACGCCGCCGTCGGGGACGCACCCGCCCCCGACGCGGGCCCGCAGGCGGTGTCGATCGCGTTCGCGGCCGAGGTCGGCGGCGCGCCGTTCGCGTGTGGGACCACGTTCTCCGTCGGCAGCGGGGCATCGGCGTACGTGGCGAGCGACTTCCGGTTTTACGTCCACGACGTGCGCCTGATCGGCCCCGGGGGCGCGGTCCCGATCACCCTTGACGCGGGCGCGTTCCAGCGCGATGGCATCGCGCTACTCGACTTCGAGACCGGCGGCACGGGCTGCCAGATGGGGTCGCCATCGACGCACACCGCGGTCACCGGCACGGTTCCGGCGGGCACCTACACCGGCGTGGCGTTCAAGGTCGGCGTGCCGTTCGCGCAGAACCACCTCGACGTCGCGACCGCGGCACCGCCGCTCGATGTCCCGGCGATGTACTGGGCGTGGGCCTCGGGCTACAAGTTCATCAAGATGGACGGCGCCGTCGCCGGCCAGGGCTTCAACCTCCACCTCGGCTCCACCGGGTGCGGCACCACCGGCACCACGCCACCAACCGCCGCATGCACGAGCCCGAACGTGATGGACGTGACCTTGACCGGCTACACGCCGGGCACGAGCGTGATCGTCGCCGACGTCGCGCGTGTGCTCAGCGACGCCGACGTCGCGGTCAACAGCGCATCGACCGCTCCCGGTTGCATGTCGTTCCCGGGCGACCCGGAGTGCGAGGTGATCCTCCCCAAGCTCGGCCTGTCCTACGGCGTCGCGCCCGCGGCCTCCCAGACCCTGTTCACGGTGGAGTGAGGGTGCGACTCCGCCCTGCCCTCGTGCTCGCCGCCGCCATCGCGGCCGAGGCCGCGTGTGGGGAGCCCACCGCCACCCCCGTGGACGGGCCCGCGCCCGCCGACGCCACACTCGATGCCTCCCCTCCGCCCGCGTGGCCGTTCGCGCTGCCCCTTGGAATGCCCGTGCCCCGGCTGCCACCGGACGTACGCCTGACCGCCGAGCTCGCCGAACTCGGCCGCCACCTGTTCTACGACGTGCGCCTGTCGGGCAACGGAACGCAGGCCTGTGCGTCGTGCCACCGCCAGGCGACCGCGTTCACCGACGGCCTCATCACGCCGACGGGCTCGACCGGGTCGGTGCTGACCCGCAACTCGATGAGCCTGACCAATGTCGCGTACAACCCGACGCAGACGTGGGCGAACACGGTGCTCGTGCACCTCGAGCAGCAGGCCGCGGTGCCGATGTTCGGGGACAACCCGGTCGAGCTCGGGGTCACGGGGAACGAGGAGGTCGTGCTCGGCCGCCTCCGGGGCGATCTCACCTATGCGGCGCTGTTCGCGGCCGCGTTCCCGGGCGCGACAGGGGATCTGGTGACATTCCCGAACATCATCGCCGCGCTCGCCGCGTTCGAGCGGCGGCTGATCTCCGCCGACGCGCCGCTCGATCGCTACCGCCGCGGCGACCCCACCGCGATGACCGCGTCGGCGCTGCGCGGCGAGGTCCTGTTCTTCTCCGAGGTCCAGGAGTGCCACCACTGCCACGGCGGCTTCAACTTCACGATCGCGGTGGACCACGCGGGCCTCGCCGAGCCGTCGGCCGTGTTCTTCAATACGGGCCTCTACAACATCGGGGGCACCGGCGCCTATCCGACGGGGAACCAGGGCCTGTTCGAGGCCTCGCAGGTGGCCGCGGACCGCGGCCGGTTCCGGCCGCCGACCCTGCGCAACATCGCGCTGACCGCGCCGTACATGCACGACGGCAGCGTCGCGACCCTCGACGAGGTGATCCGGTTCTACGAGCGCGGCGGGCGGCTGATCGAGAGCGGCCCGAACGCCGGCGACGGCAAGGTCAACCCGTACAAGAGCCCGTTCGTGAACGGCTTCGCGCTCACCGAGGGAGAGCGCGCCGACCTGATCGCCTTCCTCGAGGCGCTCACCGACCAGACGTTCGTCACGGATCCCGTACTCGCCGATCCGTTCGCCGCGACCGCGCGGTGATGCCCTCACCCGGGGGCGATCGGGGCTCGCTCAGGGCTCGAGCGCGAACGGCTGGTGCGCGAGCAATGCGATCCGGCCATCGCGCGTCGACGCGCGCCATCGCCCGCCGTTCTTGAAGCCGTCGACCTCGTACCAGTACAGCGCGACGAGCACGCCGGCCTCGTCCGCCACCTCGCCCTCGAGGCCGAACGTCAGGCCTGCCGGCGACTTCGCGAGCCAGGCAGCGACCGCCGCACGCCCCTCGAACACCTCGACCACCGCGCCCGGGGCCGCGTCCGCGCGCGGGGCCGGGGCGTGCCGCTCGACCCGGACGTCGTCCGTCACCGCTGCCGCGAGGTGGGCGCCGGGCTGGTGGATCGCGTCGATCCAGCGCGTGAGAGCGGCGGTCAGGGCCGCGGGGGCGGCGGCGGCGGACATCCAACGAGCATCGCACACCCAGCGCACGCGCGGCGTGGCCGCGCCCCCACGGGGCCTGGCCGGCCACGATCACGACGGTCAGGCGTGGCTGGGCGTGTGTGCGCCGCCGACCCCGGCCAGCACGGCCTGACAGGCCGCCTCGCACGTGCGACACGCCTCGGCGC
Organism: Kofleriaceae bacterium; assembly: GCA_964203225.1. Classification (GTDB taxonomy): domain Bacteria; phylum Myxococcota_A; class Polyangia; order Haliangiales; family Haliangiaceae; genus JABFXX01. Next base: position 73,260 of record CAXNMK010000012.1, on the reverse strand, counting down.
ACACGCGGCAGTGTGCGTGATGCGCTGCATGCGTCTCGCACTCGGCGGCGCACAGCTGGCAGGCGAGCAGGCAGGCGTGGACCTGCCGCGCGAGCAGCGCGAGCTCGGCGTGCTGCTGACGCGACAGCACCCGCCCGGTCGCGCCGCAGATGTCGGCGCAGTCCTGGCCGAGCCGGATGCAGCGGCGCAGCGCGTCGAGCTCGCGCTCGCCCAGGCAGGCATCCGCGCACGCGATACACGCCTGGACGCAGTCGAAGCATGCGTCGATGCAGCGGGTCAGGCTATCGAGCCCGAAAACCACCGGCGCCGGGTTGGTCTGGATCATCCTGGAGGTGTGCATGCCGGCGCATGTCGCAAGCCGCGCGCCCGCGGCGAGGCCGTCCGAACCACCGCCGGGCGCCGCGGCGTGGTGACCAGGCGCACAGCGCGCGCTACGAGCAGCGCGGACAGCCCGGCGTCCGCCGCCGCAACCGACGCACGACGATCAGGCCGACCAGCGCGAGCGCCCCGAGCGGGCTCAGCACCTCCATGGTGCACGCAGCGTGGCGCGCCGCCACCCGCGCGGCGCGCACCATCGAGCCCATGTGGCAGCGCGCGCCCACCGCCGACGTTCGCGCAGCGCCTGCGCCGGGCCGGCGTGGCGCAGGGAGTGCTGCGCGAGCCGGGCGTTCTGCGCTTGGCACCGGGCCGCTGGCGCGTTAGACCGGAGCTTGCGTGACCGCGCAGGTCAGCACTCCCGTGATCCCCCGCCGCTCCACCCGCTCCGCCGCGCGCCTCCTCACCCTGGTGGTGATGATCGCGGCCGTGCTCGTGCCCTCGGTGCTCACGCTCTACCGCTGCCGGATGACGGACGCGGTGGCCGCGAGCCCGTGCTGCGAGCGCGCGGCGCGTGACGATCGCGGCGCGGCACCGGATGGGCCGGCGGTCGAGCGCGAGCGCTGCTGCGCGACCGTGACGATCGCCAGCGATCGCGCCCCGCTGGATGTCGCCGCGCGCGTCGCGGCCCCCGCCCTCCCCGTCCTTGTCGGGGCCATGGTGCCGCCCCCGCTCCGGGTCGCCGCGCTGTCGCCGGCGTCGCCGAGCTGGACCCGCGCGCAGTTCGACACCGGCCCGCCGGTTCACCTGCGCGTCTGCTCGCTCCTGATCTGAGTCGCGGCACCCCGCATCACCCGCGCCGGGTGGTGCCTCGCGTGAGGCCTGCGCTGCCCGAGCGGCGCGTGGCCCTCACCCGTGCGTGACGCTGGCCTCGCGCTGGCGCGCGCGACCTGCGCCGGTGCCCGCCGGCCTGCCGATCGAGGAGTGCCCACTCATGTCCCCCCGCCTGCGTCCCTCCCTCCGCGTCGCCGCCGTGCTCGGCGGCCTCGTGCTGACCACCGCCGCGCACGGCGAGCCCGCGCTCGCGCCCGCCCTCCCCACCGATCCAGTGCTGGCCGCGCTGATCGCGCAGAGCCTGGCCGCGCGCCCCGAGATCGCCGCCGCCCGCGCCGACGAGAGCGCCGCCCGCGAGCGGGTGCCGCAGGTCCGGGCGATGCCCGATCCTCGGCTCTCCCTCGGCGTCCAGAACGACGGCTTCACGAGCTGGGAGGTCGGTCACATGGAGACCAGCTTCTACTCGATCATGGCGTCGCAGACGCTGCCGTGGCCACGCAAGCGGCGGCTGCGCGGCGCGGTCGCGGAGCTCGACGTCGCGCAGGCCGCGCAGGGGGTGGCGCGCGCGCGGCTCGACACCGAGGCCGCGGTGCGGCGCGGCTACCTCGCGCTGCAGCTCACGCGCGATCGCCTGGTGCTCCTCGAGCGGCTCGAGGCGCTGTGGGACCGCTCCGCGGCGATCGCGCGGCTGCGCTACGAGACCGGCGAGGGCACGCAGGCCGACGTCCTGCGCGCGCCCCTCGAGCGCAACCGCCTCCGCCAGCGGCGGTGGGCGCTCGAGGCCGAGCTCCAGTCCCAGACCGAGGTGCTCAACCAGCTGCGCGGCGAGGCGCTCGACGCGCCGATCGAGCCGGCGCAGCGCCTCGCGGATGTCCCGGTGCCCGCGCTGCGCCCGCAGGCCGCGCTCGAGGCCGAGGCCCTCGCGCGCAGCCCCGAGCTCGCGGCGGCCCGGCTCGGCGTGACCCAGGGCGAGCGCTCGATCGCGCTCGCGCGGACCGCCACCCTGCCCGATCCCACCCTCACGGTCGGCGTGATGCCCAGGCCGACCCACCTGCCCCCGATGTGGACGGTCAGCGTGAGCTTCCCGCTGCCCCTGTTCGGGACGCGCACGCAGCGCCACGGCGTGGCCGAGGCCGAGGCGCGGCTGACCAGCACGCGCCGGCAGACCGAGGCGCTGACCCGGGCGCTGCGGCTGCGGGTCGCGCAGCGGCGCACCGCGCTCGAGTACGCGCTGCGGTCGATCGGGCTGTACCGCGAGGGCCTGCTCGTGCAGTCGAACGCCACGGTCGACAGCACGCTGACCCAGTACGAGGTCGGCAAGGCCACGCTCGCCGCGGTGCTCGAGGCGAGCGCCGGCCTGATCGCGGATCAAGATGGCTACCTGCAGGCGATCGCCCAGGCGCACCTGCTCGACATCGACCGGCTCGACGTCGGGCTCGGCGCGGTCGGGGCGCCCTGCTCGGCGGCGCGGGCCGCGCGATGCCAGCGCGAGCGCGCCGGCGACGAGCGCCTCGACCGCGCGCGGCGCGAGCGCACCCGCGGCCGCCGCGAGCGGCGCCGGCGCGGGGGGGATGTGACCATGTCAGCGCCGACGCCGACGCCGACGTCCCCCCGCCGGCCGGTTCGGCGCCGGCGCGCTCCTGCTCGCGATGCTCGTCAGCGCGGGCCTCGCGGGCGCCGCCGTGTGGTGGCAGGCGCACGCGCACGACGACACCCACGCCGGCGCGGCCACCCGCTACACGTGCCCGATGCACCCCGAGATCGTGCAGCACCACGAGGGCGACTGCCCGCTGTGTGGCATGCCGCTGGTCCCGCTCGAGGCGCCGGTCCCCGGCCCGGGCGCCGCGGCCGCGGCCCACGCCGCCGTCTCCGGCCAGGCCACGATCACGATCGACCCCAGCCGGCAGCAGCTGATCGGGATGGCCACCGCCGAGGTCACGCGCGGGGCGGTCGGCGGCACGTGGCGGACCGTCGGACGCGTCTCGATCGACGAGACCCGCGTGCGCCACGTCAACCTCAAGTTCGCCGGCTACGTCGAGAAGATCTACGTCGACTTCATCGGCAAGCGGGTCCGCAAGGGCGATCCGCTATTCGCGATCTACAGCCCCGAGCTCCTCGCCGCCCAGGAAGAATATCTCCTGGCGCTGCGCACCCGCGGCGCGCTGTCCGCCGGCGGGGGCTCGGCGGTGGATGGCGACTCGCTGGTCAAGGGCGCGCGCCGCAAGCTCGCGCTGTGGGACATCACGCAGGCCGAACTCGATCGCGTCGCCGCGACCGGCGAGCCGATGCGCACCCTGACCGTGCACTCGCCCGTCGGCGGCGTGGTCACCAAGAAGGATGTCGTCGAAGGGATGAAGCTCGACGCCGGCGCGATGCCGTACGAGATCATCGACCTGTCGAGCGTGTGGGTGCTCGCGGACATCTACGAGACCGAGCTCCGCTACATCGAGGACGGGATGCCGGCCACGCTCGTGCTCAACGCATTTCCAGAGCGCACGTTCACTGGCAAGGTCCTGTTCATCGATCCGCTGCTCGATCCGCGGACGCGCACCGTCAAGGTCCGCCTCGCGTTCCCCAACCCCGCCGGCGACCTCCGCCCGGAAATGTTCGGCGAGGTCGTGCTCAGCGGGCACCCGCGCGAGGGTCTGCGCGTGCCGCGCGACGCGGTGGTGGACTCCGGGCTCGAGAAGCTCGTGTTCGTCGCGCTCGGGGACGGCAAGTTCGAGCCGCGGACGGTCCGCCTCGGCGCGGTCCGCGACGACGTGGTCGAGGTGATCGGCGGCGTCACCGCCGGTGAGCGCGTGGTCACCCGCGCGAACTTCCTCGTCGACGCCGAATCCAAGCTCCGGTCCTCGCTCGCCGAGATGGCCGACACCGGCACGGCCACCGGCGATCCCACGAGCGCGCGCGTGCTTCCGGGCACCACCCCGCCGCCGCCGTCCCCCACGCCCGGCCCCGTCGGCGCATCGCCGCCGGCACCACCCGCCGCCGCCCCGGCGCCGCACATCCACGGCCACGGCGGGGCGACGCCGTGATCAAGGCGATCATCCGGTTCTCGGCGGGGAACCGGTTCCTCGTGATCGTCGCGGCGAGTGGTGCTGCTGGTGCTCGCGTGGTGGTCGATGCGCACGATCCCGCTCGACGCCCTGCCCGACACCTCGGACACCCAGGTGATCATCTACTCGCGCTGGGACCGCAGCCCCGACCTGATCGAGGACCAGGTCACCTACCCGATCACGACGGCGCTGCTCGGCGCGCCCAGGGTCAAGGCGATCCGCGGGTTCTCGGACTTCGGGTTCAGCTACGTCTACGTGATCTTCGAGGACGGCACAGATCTGTACTGGGCGCGCACGCGCGTGCTCGAGTACCTGTCGAAGATCACGCCGCAGCTGCCCGCCGGCGTGAAGACCGAACTCGGGCCCGACGCGACCAGCGTGGGCTGGGTGTTCCAGTACGCGCTCGTCGACAGATCCGGCACCCACGCCTCCGACGAGCTGCGCTCGTACCAGGACTGGTTCCTGCGCTACGCGGTGCAGAGCGTCGCCGGCGTCGCCGAGGTCGCCACCGTCGGCGGCCAGGTGCGCCAGTACCAGGTCACCGTCAACCCGAACCAGCTCGCCGCGTACCGGATCCCGCTCGACGCCGTGATCGGCGCGGTCCGCGCGGGCAACAACGACGTCGGGGGCCGGCTCGTCGAGCTCGCGGGGCGCGAGTACATGGTGCGCGGGCGCGGCTACGTGCGCTCGACCAAGGACATCGAGGACCTCGTGCTCAAGGCCGAGGGCGGCACGCCGGTGACGATCAAGGACGTCGCCACGGTCGCGCTCGGCCCCGAGATGCGGCGCGGCATCGCCGACTACAACGGCCAGGGCGACGTGGTGGGCGGGATCGTGGTGATGCGCGCGGGCGAGAACGCGCTGCACGTGATCGAGCGCGTCAAGGCCAAGCTCGCCGAGATCGCACCGTCGCTGCCGCCCGGGGTCGAGGTGATCACCACCTACGACCGCTCCGATCTGATCGAGCGCGCGATCGAGACCGTCACGCACAAGTTGATCGAGGAGATCCTGATCGTCTCGCTGATCATCCTGATCTTCCTGTGGCACCTGCCGTCATCGATCATCCCGATCATCACGATCCCGGTGGCGATCGCGCTGTCGTTCATCCCGATGAAGCTGTTCGGGCTCGAGGCCAACTTGATGTCGCTCGCCGGCATCGCGATCAGCACGGGCGTGCTCGTCGACGGCGCGATCGTCGAGGTCGAGAACGCCTACAACCGGATCCACCACTGGGACCTGGCCGGCCGGCCCGGCAGCTTCCACGATGTCCGGCTCGCCGCGCTGCTCGAGGTGGGCCCCGGCGTGTTCTTCTCGCTGCTCGTGATCGCGGTGGCGTTCCTGCCGGTGTTCACGCTGATCGACCAGGAGGGGAAGCTGTTCCGGCCGCTGGCGTTCTCGAAGAACTTCGCGATGGCGATCGCCGCGGTGCTCGCGATCACGCTCGATCCCGCGCTGCGCATGCTGTTCGCGCGGATCGATCCGTTCACGTTCCGGCCGCGCTGGCTGGCGTGGCTCGCGACCAGGGCGCTCGTCGGCACCTACCAGGCCGAGGACCGCCACCCGGTCAGCCGCCTGCTCCACCGGCTGTACGAGCCGCCGTGCCGGTTCGTGCTCCGCCACCCGAAGGCGACGATCGCGGTCGCGGTGCTGGTCGTGCTGACCGCGATCCCCGCGTACCTCCACCTCGGCAGCGAGTTCATGCCGCCGCTGCGCGAGGGCACGATCCTCTACATGCCGACCGCCGTCGAGCCGGGCATGTCGGTCGCCGAGGCCCAGCGGATCCTGCAGGTGCAGGACAAGCTGCTGATGCAGTTCCCCGAGGTCGAGCGCGTGTTCGGCAAGGCCGGCCGCGCCAGCACGTCCACGGACCCGGCGCCGTTCTCGATGATGGAGACCACGATCCTGCTGCGGCCGGAGGCGCAGTGGCGCGAGCGCCCGCGGTGGTACTCGTCGTGGGCACCGGACCTCGTCAAGAGCGTGCTCCGGCCGTTCTGGTACGACCGCATCACCTACGCCGAGCTCGAGCACGAGATGGACGCTGCACTGCGGCTGCCCGGCATCTCGAACGCATGGACGATGCCGATCAAGGGCCGCCTCGACATGCTGTCGACCGGCATCCGCACGCCCGTCGGCATCAAGATCCAGGGCGCCGACCTCGCGACCATCGAGCGGATCGCCCGGGAGGTCGAGGCGGTGGTGGCGAAGGTCCCGGGCACCCGCAGCGCGTACGCGGAGCGCGTGGCCGGCGGCTACTTCCTCGACTTCGTGCTCAAGCGCGACCAGCTCGCGCGCTACGGCCTGACCGTCGACGACGCGAACATGATGGTGATGACCGCGGTCGGCGGCGACAACCAGAGCACCACCGTCGAGGGCCGCGAGCGCTACGGCATCAACGTCCGCTACGCCCGCGCGTACCGCGAGGATCTCGACGCGCTCCAGCGCGTGCTGCTGCCGCTGCCCGGCGGCAGCGGCCAGATCCCGATGAGCGCGATCGCCGATGTCGTTCTCGCGCAAGGGCCCGCGATGATCCGCGACGAGAATGGCCTGCTCGCCGGTTACGTCTACGTCGACTTCGATACCTCGAGGGTGGACATCGGCGGCTATGTCGAGCGCGCCAAGGCCGCTGTCGGTGCGGCCGTGCCCGTGCCGCCTGGCTACCACCTGAGCTGGAGCGGGCAGTACGAGAACATGCTGCGCGTGCGCGAGCGGCTCCAGGTCATCGTGCCGATCACGCTCGTCCTGATCTTCGTGCTGCTCTACCTGAACACGCGCTCGGCGTTCAAGGCGTCCCTCGTGATGCTCGCGGTGCCGTTCTCCGCGGTGGGCGCCGTGGGGCTGCTGTGGGCCCTCGACTACAACATGTCGATCGCGGTGTGGGTCGGCATGATCGCGCTGATGGGGCTCGACGCCGAGACCGGCGTGTTCATGCTGCTGTTCCTCGACCTGTCGTACGACGACGCGCAGCAGCGCGGGGAGCTGCGCACCCGCGAGGACCTGGTCGAGGCGATCGTCCACGGCGCGGTCAAGCGCGTCCGCCCCAAGGCGATGACGGTGTGCGCCGCGATGCTCGGCCTGGTGCCGATCATGTGGTCGCTCGGCACCGGCGCCGACGTGATGAAGCGGATCGCCGCGCCGATGGTCGGGGGGCTGGCCACCAGCTTCCTGATGGAGCTGCTGGTCTACCCGGCCGTCTACTACCTGTGGCGCGCGCGGCAGCTCGGCCGCCCACCCGTGGCGCCGGAGGGCGAGCCCGCGCCGCCGGTCGTCATCGAGCCGGCTGCCACCGCGCCACCCTGAGGCTGCGCCTGGCACGCAGGACCTGCGTCGGAGGGCTCCGGCTGTCGCATGTCGCAGCCTGTCGCGCGGGGCCGGGGCCGCAGGCGGACAGCGGCGGCCAGCATCTCGGGCCCGCACATCGCCTCGCAGCCGCGCTACAAGGGGGGCGTGAAAGCTCTCGCGTCTCTGTCCCTCCTGCTCGGCCTGGCCGTGGGCTCTGCCCCGGCGAGCGCCGCCCCCGGCTCCAAGCAGGCGCCCCCGCCGGCGCCCGCGCCCACCAGCCGCCCGGCCCCCGTCGCGGCGCGCCTCGTCACCACCGTCGAGGGGATCAGCGAGTACGCGCTCGCCAACGGCATGCGCGTGCTGCTGTTCCCCGACACGTCGAAGGACACGTTCACGGTCAACGTGACGTACCTCGTCGGCTCGCGGCACGAGGGCTACGGCGAGACCGGCATGGCGCACCTCCTCGAGCACATGCTGTTCAAGGGCTCGCCGAAGCACCCGAAGCTGTGGGAGGAGCTCCAGGCCCGCGGCGCGTCGAACAACGCGTCGACCTGGTACGACCGCACCAACTACTTCGAGACGCTGCCGGCCAAGGGCGACAACCTCGCGTGGGCGCTCGAGCTCGAGGCCGATCGCATGATCAACGCGAACATCGCGCAGGCCGACCTCGACAAGGAGTTCTCGGTCGTCCGCAACGAGTTCGAGCTCGGCGAGAACCGGCCGGACGGCGTGCTGTCCGAGCGCATGTGGTCCACCGCGTACCTGTGGCACAACTACGGCAAGTCGACGATCGGCTCGCGCGCGGACATCGAGAAGGTGCCCGCGACCACGCTCAAGCGGTTCTACAAGAAGTACTACCGCCCCGACAACGCGGTGCTCCTCGTCACGGGCAAGTTCGACACCAAGGCGGTCCTCGAGCTGGTCGGCACGCACTACGGCGTGCTGACCAACCCGGCCACCCCGCTCGAGCGCACGTACACCACCGAGCCCGTGCAGGACGGCGAGCGCGTGGTCACGCTGCGCCGCGCCGGTGACGTCCAGGTCGTCGGCCTCGCCTACCACGTGGCCGCCGCCGGCGACCCCGACTTCGTCGCCACCGACGCCATCTCCGAGATCCTCACGGACGAGCCGTCGGGCCGGCTCTACACCGCGCTCGTCAAGACCGGCCTCGCGTCGTCGGTGAGCGCGAGCGTGCTGCCGCTCCACGATCCGGGCCTGCTCGAGATCACGGCGACCGTCCCCGTCGGCAAGTCGACCGACGTCGTGCGCGACAAGATGATCGCGATCGTCGAGGGCCTCGGCACCTCGAAGATCGGCGCGGACGAGCTCGCGCGCTACCGCGCGAAGTCGAAGAAGCAGTTCAAGCTCGCGTTCGCCAACAGCACCCAGCTCGGCGTCCAGCTGTCCGAGTTCATCGCGGCCGGTGACTGGCGCCTGATGTTCCTGTTCCGCGACGCAGTCGCGAACATCTCCGACGCCGACGTCACCCGCTCCGCGACCGCCTACCTCAAGGCCTCGAACCGCACGATCGGCGTGTTCCAGCCGACCAGGACGCCGGACCGCGCGCCCGGCAGAAGGAGACCCCGGACGTCACCAAGCTGGTCACCGGCTACACCGGCCAGCCGCCCGAGGCCGAGGGCGAGAAGTTCGACGCGACGCTCGAGAACATCGAGAAGCGCACCACCCGGGCCACGCTGGCATCGGGCATGAAGCTCGCGGTGCTCGCCAAGCAGACCCGCGGCCACGTTCTCCGCGCGCGCCTGACGCTGCGCTACGGCACCGAGGCGGACTTCACCGGCAAGCGCCTCGCGGCGTCCGCGATCGACGAGATCCTCGCGCGCGGCACCAAGAAGCACACGTTCCAGCAGCTCAAGGACCAGTGGGACCTCCTCGAGGCGCAGGTCAGCTTCACCTCCACGCCGGGCATCCTCGACGTGTCGATGCAGACGACGCGCGACAACCTGCCGGCCGTGCTGGCCCTCGTCGACGAGGTGCTCCGCCAGCCGTCGTACCCGCAGGACCAGTTCGCGGTGATGATCAAGGAGTCCCTGACCTCGCTCGAGGAGCAGAAGTCGGACCCGCAGGCGCAGGCATTCACCGCGCTGACGCGCGCGGCCCAGGCCTACGACGTCAAGCACCCGCTCTACACGCCGAGCACCGACGAGCTGATCGCGGAGCTCAAGGTGCTCAAGCTCGGCGAGCTCAAGAAGTTCCCGGCGATGTTCGGCACCAGCAACGCGACGATGACGATCGTCGGTGACGTCGACGCCGCCACGATCACGCCGTGGATCGAGAAGACCTGGGGCACCTGGAAGTCGCCGCGCCCGTGGAAGCGCCTCGAGCGCACGTTCGCCGCCACCAAGGCCGGCGAGCAGGTCCTCGACTTCCCCGACAAGGAGAGCGCCCTGATCGCCGCCGTTCACACGGTCGCGATGAAGGACGATGACGCCGACGCGCCCGCGATGTCCGTGGCCAACTACACGCTCGGCGGCGGCGGCTTCGTGTCGCGCCTGACCACGCGCCTGCGCCAGAAGGACGGCCTGTCGTACTTCGCGTTCTCGATGTTCCAGGCTCCACCACTCGACGCGTCGGCCGTGTTCGTCGCCGGCGGCGCGATGAACCCGAGCAACGCGAAGAAGGGCATGGCGGCGATGATGGAGGAGATCACGAAGATGGTGTCCGGCGGCATCACCGCCGCCGAGCTCGACGGCGCCAAGAAGGGCCTGCGCGCCGGCTTCGATCGCAACCTGTCCAGCGACGGGGCCGTGATGGGCCTGCTCCACGACGGCCTGTACCTCGGCCGCACGATGGAGTTCTGGACCAAGCAGTACGCCGCGATCGCCGCGCTCACGCTCGATCAGGTCAACACGACCATCAAGAAGCGGATCCAGCCGGACACGCTGATCAAGATCATCGCGGGCGACCAAAAGAAGTTGTGAAGAAGCTGTGAAGCAGCTGTGAAGAAGATGTAGGGCACCGCGCGTCGGGTACCATCCGCGGATGACCCGACGCCGGAGCCACGTCGACGACCTGCGCGGGGCGACCCGCCTGGCGGCCGAGGCCACCCTCGGGGTCGCCGAGGTCGTCCAGGCCATGCAGGTGACGATCGCGGGCGGCCCCGCGCTGCTCGGCGCCCCCTGGCCGGCGCGGTGCGCCTGGTCACCACGCCGGTGCACGCGAGCATCCGGGCGGTGACCTCCCTGGTGGCGAGCACCCTCGACGGCGCGCTCGCCGCGCTCACCCCGCTGGTGGGTCAGGGCACACCGGGGCCTGCGCGCGAGGCGGTGCTCGCCGCGCTGGGCGGCGTGCTCGGGGACTACCTCCACGCCACCGGCAACCCGCTCGCGCTCGGGCTCCACCTCCACGTGTCCGAGCCCCGTGGCCCCCGCCTGCTCGTGCTCGTCCACGGCCTGTCGATGAGCCACCACCAGTGGAACCGGAACGGCCACAACCACGGCACCGCGCTGGCGGCCGAGCTCGGCTACACGCCGGTGTTCGTGGCCTACAACAGCGGGCGCCACGTGTCCGACAGCGGCGAGGCGCTGGCGGCCCAGCTCGAGGAGCTGGTCGCCAGCTGGCCGGTCCCGGTGGAGGAGATCGTGCTGGTCGGCTTCAGCATGGGCGGCCTGGTGGCGCGCAGCGCGGTCCATGCGGCGGAGCATGCGTCCCACGCATGGCGCGCGCGGGTCCGGCGGATGGTCACGCTCGGCTCCCCGCACCACGGCTCGCACCTCGAGCGCGGCGGCAACTGGGCCGAGGTCATGCTCGGCATCAGCCGTTACAGCGCGCCGATCGCGCGGCTCGGCCGGCTCCGCAGTGCGGGAATCACCGATCTGCGCTGGGGCAACGTGATCGAGGCGCACTGGCGCGATCGCGACCGGTTCGAGCTCGGGCGCGATCCACGCACGCCGGTCCCGCTGCCCGCGGGGGTGGCCACCCTCGCGATCGCGGGCTCCGCCAGCCCCGCCGGCTCGGACGCGCTCGCCGGGGATGGCCTGGTGCCCGTGGCGAGCGCCCTCGGACGGCACGAGCGCCCCGAGCTCCGGCTCGCGTTCGACGAGACCCGCGTGGTGTACGCCACCAAGCACCTCGACCTGCTCGCCAGCCCCGACGTGCTCGCCGCGCTGCGCGCCTGGCTGGACTGAGGAGGTTGGGGCGGAGCGCTCCCCGCCCCCGAGGTGCTAGGGTCCGCGCGATGGACGCGCCGCTGACGACCGATCTCTCCTTCAGCACGCTGCCCCTCGGCCAGCCGTGGCTCGACAACCTGGCCCAGCTGACCTACCAGACGATGACGCCGATCCAGGCGCTCGCGCTGCCCGCGATGCTGGCCGGCCGCGACGTCCTCGGGCAGGCCGCCACCGGCACCGGCAAGACCGCCGCGTTCGGTCTGTCGCTTCTCGCGCGGATCACCCCGAAGAGCCGGCTCCCCGGCGCGCTCGTGCTGTGCCCCACGCGCGAGCTCGCGGCGCAGGTGGCCGAGGAGCTCCGCCGCCTGGCGCGGCCCCTGCCCCACACGCGCGTGATGACCCTCAGCGGCGGCAGCTCCGTCCAGCGCGAGCGCGCCTCGCTCGAGCACGGCGTCGACGTGATCGTCGGCACCCCGGGCCGGGTCCACGATCACCTCGTGCGTAACCGCCTCGACCTGTCCGGGATCCGGACCATCGTGCTCGACGAGGCGGACCGCATGCTCGAGATGGGCTTCATCGAGACCGTCGCCGCGATCGTGGCCGCCGCGCCCGCCGACCGCCAGACGCTGCTGTTCTCGGCGACGTTCCCCGAGGCGGTCCGCACGCTCAGCGCGACGTACCAGCGCGAGGCGCTGCACGTCAGCGCGCCCACCGAGGACGTGACCGCGCGCATCGAGCAGCACCTCTACGACACCGGCGCCACCACACCCGCCGAGCGCACGCGCGCGCTGCTGCGGGTGCTCGCGCACCACGCGCCGGCCTCGGCGGTGGTGTTCTGCAACCACCGCGAGACGTGCGACGAGGTCGCGTTCGCGCTCGCGGACGCCGGCTACACGGCGGTGGCGCTGCACGGGGGCATGGAGCAGGTCGATCGCAACACCGTGCTGCTGCTGCTCAAGAACGGCAGCCTGCGCGTGGTCGTCGCCACCGACGTCGCCGCCCGCGGCCTCGACATCGACGATCTCGGAGCGGTGATCAACCTCGACCTGCCGCGCGAGCCCGACGTGTTCGTCCACCGGATCGGGCGCACCGCGCGCGCGGGCAAGGACGGCCTCGCCATCACCCTGGTCGGGCACAACGACGCCCGCCGCGTCGACGAGCTGCGCGCCGGCCCGCTCGCGACCGTCCCGCTGCAGCCGCTCCCCACCGCGACCGCGCCCACCCCGCCCCCGCCGGCGATGGTGACGATCGCGATCCAGGGCGGCCGCGCCGATCGCCTGCGCCCGGGCGACATCGTCGGCGCGCTGACGACGGGCGTCGGCCTCCTGGCGACCGACCTCGGGCAGATCAGCATCACCGACCGCATCAGCTTCGTCGCCGTGACGGCGGCCACCGCGGCGCGCGCCCTCGCGGGGCTGCAGGACGGCAAGATCAAGGCGCGGCGGTTCCGCTGCTATCTGGTCCATCCGCCCGGCGCGCGCCACCGCTGAGCACCTGCGATGCAGGCTCGAAGCCGGGGTGGGCCCCCACCGGGCGTGCCCCGTGGGGCAACCCGCGCGGCGCCGCGCCGTGCGAGACTCATGTTCGCATGACGCCGCTCATCATCGTCGGCTGCGGGTACCTCGGCTCGCACCTCGCCCGCGTGGCCCTCGCCGAGGGCCGCACCGTCCGCGTGTGCGCGCGCTCCACCGGCCGGCTCACGCCGCTCGGTGCGCTCGGCGCGCAGGTCAAGTACCTCGACGTCGCGGTCCCCAAGCAGCTCCCCGTCGCGCTCAGCGGCCTGCCCGGGGCCACGGTGATCTACGCGGTGCCTCCGGACTCCAAGCTGCGCCCGGGCCAGGCGGTGACCGCCGCGATGCAGGCGGCGTACGGCGGCGGGGCCGGCTGCTTCATCCTGTTCAGCTCGAGCGGCCTGTACGGGGACCGCCCGGACGACGCGTCGTGGATCGACGAGCGCCTCCGACCTCGCGAACGACGACCCGGCGATGGCCAACGTCAAGTCCGACGAGGAGGCGGTCGCGCGCTGCGACATCGACCGCCTGCGCACGATCACGCTGCGCCTCGCGCCGGTGTACGGCCCCGGCCGCGGCATCCGCGCGCGCATGCGCAAGGGCGACTACCGCGTCATCGACGACGGCGAGCACGCGATCTCGCGGATCTACATCGACGACCTCGTGCAGGTGATCGCCGCCGTCGAGGACCGTGGCGTCAGCCGCTCGCTGTACCTGGTCGCGGACGACGAGCCCACCACGCAGGGCGAGTACGCCCGGTGGCTGTCCGAGCGGCTCGGCCTGCCGATGCCGGCCTCGCGCCCGCTCTACGACGCCGGCGGCGCCCGGGTCGCCCACCGCAACCGCAAGATCCGGAACACCCGGCTCAAGGCCGAGCTCGGGATCACGCTGCGCTATCCCACGTTCCGCGACGGCGAGGTCGCGATCGAGGCCGCCGAGGCCGCGATCGCCGCGCCGAACTGATCGGCCCCGTGGCGCCGATGCTCCGGCCGCGAGCCGCGCCGCGGACGGGCCCGCCCCAGGTGCGCCGACGCAGCCGAAGCTGCTAGCGTGCACCGGTGATCGCCTCGCCGCTGCCCCACGTCGCCCCCGCGCCCGCCCGGGGCGGCTACGCGGAGGGCTTCGCGCCCGTCGCCGAGCAGTTCGCCGCGCACCTGCGCGCCGGCGCCGAGATCGGGGCCGGGTTCACGGTCTACCACCGCGGCCAGTGCGTGGTGGACCTGTGGGGCGGCGTCGCCGATCAGGCGAGCGCGACGCCGTGGGAGCGCGAGACGCGGATCGTGGTGTTCTCGGTGACCAAGGGCCTCGCCGCGATGGCGCTCGCGCTGCTCGCCGATCGCGGCCAGCTCGCGTGGGACGCACCCGTCGCGACCTACTGGCCCGGGTTCGGCGTCGCGGGCAAGCAGGCGATCACCGTCCGCACGCTGGTCAACCACCGCGCCGGGCTCGCCGCCGTCGACGCGCCGCTCGCCCTCGCGGACTGCTTCGAGCCCGCGCGCCGCACGCACCTCGTCGCGGCTCTCGAGCAGCAGGCCCCGCGATGGTCGCCCGGCACCGCGCAGGGCTACCACGCGGTCACCTATGGCTTGTACGTCCGCGAGCTGTTCGAGCGCATCGCGGGCGAGCCCCTCGGCGCGTTCCTGACGCGCGAGCTGTTCGCGCCGCTCGGCGCCGACCTCTCGCTCGGCACCCCCGCCGAGGTCGATCCGCGGATCGCGACCCTGTACCCGCCGACGCCCTGGCTGCGCGCCGCGCGGATGTTCGCGTCCGCGCTGCTGCCGCGCAACGACGAGGGCCGGATCGTGCGCGCCGCCCTGATCGGCGAGGGCCTGCCGAAGCGCGCGTTCATGAATCCGCCGCTCGGCGCAGGCGGGCTCGCCACCTACAACGCCATCGCGGTGCGCCGCGCCGAGCTCGCCTGGGCCTCCGCCACCGCCAGCGCGCACGGCCTGGCGCGCGCGTACCTGCCGTTCGCCAGCGGCGGGGAGCACGCGGGCCGCCGCTACCTGGCGGCCGCGACGCTCGCGCCGGTGCACGCCCGCCAGAGCTGGTCCGAGCGCGATCTCGTGCTGCAGAAGCCGATCGGCTGGAGCCAGGGCTTCCTCAAGGACGAGACCCAGCTGTTCTGCCCGCATCCGGAGTCGTTCGGGCACGCCGGCATGGGCGGCTCGCTCGGCTGGAGCGATCCGACGAGGGAGGTGACCATCGGCTACGTGATGAACCGGATGGACTGGCGCGTTCGCTCGCCCCGCGCGCTGGCGCTGTGCCGCGCGCTGTACGGCTGCGCGCCCCTGCGCTGACGGCGGGCACGTGATCTCCGGGGCTGGCGCGCCCGCGGCCCGGCGGATCGCGGTAGCCTCGGGCCCGGAGGAAGCCATGACGTTCGCCAAGGACGAGCTGATCGCCGCGCTGCGTGGCCGCTACGACTACTACTCGGCCGAGTCGATGTTCGGGGTCGCGCGCGAGCGCGCCGCGCTCGTCGACAAGGCAACCTACGACGCCACCGAGGTCCGCGCGCTGCGCGGCGTGCTCGCCGCGATCAACGACCGCCTCGGCGGCGTGCTCGCGCACCTCGACGGCATGCTCGAGGGCGCCGGTCCGGGCGCGCCCGCCGCATCGGCGCCCGCGCCGTCCACGCCGGCCCCCGCGGCTGCGCCAGCGCCGGCGGCCGCGAAACGCAGCCAGCCGCGCCAGCACCGGCGGCCGCGCCAGCACCGGCGGCCGCGCCCCCCCCGGCCACCGAGGAGCCGCCGAACACCGGCAAGAAGACGAAGGGCGGCGACCACGCCCAGGCCGACCACGCCAAGGCCGACCACGCCGAGGCCGACCACGCCGAGGCCGACCACAAGGGCGGCGACCACCACGGTGACACCACGATCGTGCTGACCGGTGTCGCCGCGCTCGCCGCCGGCGAGCAGGTGCTGGTGTGCGGTGGCCTGCCCGCGCTCGGTGACTGGGATCCGACCAACGCGACCGCGATGGTCGCCGATGGGGACCACTGGCGCATCACGCTCGTGGTCCCGGCCGGCGCCGACGTCGCGTTCAAGTTCCTGCGCCGCGCCGCCGACGGCACCATGACGTGGGAGGCGGGCCAGAACCGCCCGCTCGTCGCCGCGCCGCGCGTCGACGCCACCTGGCGCTGACACGCCCCGCCCGGCGATCTTCGACGCGTCAGCGGATCTGGATCACGAGGCCTACCAGCGGGCGCCCGCCGATGCCACCCCCGATCGCGGTGGCCGCGCCGGTCGCTCCCGCGGTCAGGGCCGCGGGAACGGGTTCGCGAACCGCGGATCCGTCGCGATGCTGGCATCCGTCAGCGTCTTCAGGAACGCGACCAGGGCCGCGCGATCCTCGGGCGGCAGGCGCAGCCGGAGCGGCGTGCCATCCGGGTTCCGCAGCGCCGGATCGAGGCCAGGGACCGCGGTGATGCCGCGATCGTAGAAGTCGACCACGTCCTCGAGCGTCGCGAACCGACCGTCGTGCATGTACGGGCCGGCGGCGGCGATGTTGCGCAGCGACGACGGCTTGAACCGGTTGTTGTCCTGCGGCAGCCCGGTCGCCCCGCCGACCCCGAGGTCGCCCTCGAGCGGTGGCAGCCCGTTGTTGGTGGGCCCGATCGGCTGGAAGAACGCGATGTTGGTCACCGGCGGCGGCGGCGCGCCGGGCGGGCGGATCGCGAGCGGGTTGTCGCGCATGTGGCAGGTGCCGCACAGGCCGCGCGTCGCCGGGTCGTGCTGCCCGAAGAAGATCGCCTTGCCGCGGTTCTCCTGCGCGGTGTAGTTCGGGAACGGGTCCGCGATGCTCGTGACCTCGACGACGCCCTGATCCCACTTGCTGTCGAACGCCACGATCGACCGCACGTACTGGGCGAGCGCCTGCGCGATCCGCTCGGACGTCACCTCCGCATCGCCGAACGCAGCGGCGAACAGCGGCGGATAGAACACCTCGGCACCGATCCGGTCGACGAGCTCCTCGAGGGTCAGGCCCATCTCCACCTCGTCCTGGATCGGCCGCAGCACCTGCTCCTCGAGCGTGGCCGCGCGCTCGTCCCAGAACATCCGGCCGCGCGCGTAGAACCGCACCTCGATCAGCCCCATCGAGGTGCGCGCGGTGACGCCACCATCGAAGCCGGGCGACGCGACCACGCGATCGGCGAACGCGAGATCCGGCTGGTGGCAGGTCGCACACGCGGTGCTGCCGTTGAGGCTGAGCCGACGATCGTAGAACAGCACGCGCCCGAGCGTCGCGCCGGCATCAGTGAGCGGGTTGGCCGCGGGGGTGTTGTCCACGCCGGGCGCCAGCGACGCCTGCGCGTGGGCCGGCAGCGGCACGGCGTACGCGAGCGGGGTCGCCGGCAGCGTGGGCGCGGGCCCGCCCTGCGCGGCGGGCATGTCATCGGGGGCGCAGCCGAGCACGGCGAGCAGCAGGCAGGACGTCAGGCGATGGGTCATCGAGGCTCCTTTCGCGGACGACCGGCGAGTTCGGCGCGGCGTTAGAGCGAAGGATCGATCATTCGACCGGCGGGTCCGGCGGCGGCCCACCACCAGGCGGCCCACCACCAGGCGGCCCACCACCAGGCGGCCCACCACCAGGCGGCCCACCACCAGGCGGCCCACCCGGCGGATGCCGCCCCGGCGGCGGGCCCATGCCACCGAGCGGCGGCGGCGGCCGGCGCGCGCGCCAGCCCGCGAGCTTCTCGATCTGTTCGGGGCGCAGGGACGGGCGCATGTCCTCCTCGATCCCGTGGAGCACGTCGCGGACGCGGCCCTGCACCTCGCGGGTGATCGTCTCGAGCTCGCCGCGCCGGGCGTCGGTGAGCGCCTCGAGGCGCAGGACCTGGGCGGCATCGAGCCCGAGCTCGCGCGTCATCGCCTGGGCCGCACCGCCGCCCACGTGCGCCGGGCGCCCGCCGCCGGGCAGAGGAGGCAACCGTCCCGGCGGCGGCTGAGTCCACCGCACGAGCCCCGCGCCGAACACCGCGCCCGCCGCGAACACCCCGACGAGTACGAACGCCGACATCGACCGCAGCCACGCTTCAGTGCGCATGACCCGCTCCCATCATCAGGACCTCGCCCGGCGCGACGTCGCGCACGGCCCAGTCGAGCAGCTCGCCACCACCGCGGCCAGCACCGCGCGGTCCGTCGGTGTGACCACCGCGCAGCCCGTCGCGCCGCGGGACCATCAACCACAGCACGAGCGCGGCGGCGGCGCTCACGCCCAGCGCGGTCAGGCCGCGACGCAGCACGGCGCGGCGCAGGCGGCGGAGCGCGAGGCCCCGCTCGGCGACGCGCGCCACCGCCTGGTCCCAGCGCGTGCGGTCGCGGCGCGGGTCGAGGGTGGACAGATCGATCGCGGGCTCGGCAGTCACGTCACGTTCCGGTTCCATACAGGACCTCCTCGCCATCGAGGCTCGAGAGCAGCACGCGCAGGGCTCGGCGCGCGGTGAACAGGTGCTGGCGGCAGTGGACCTCGCTGAGGCCGAGCGCATCGGCGAGCTCGGCGTGGGTCCAGCCGTCGAGATCGTGCAGCAGGACGATCTCGCGCTGCACGGGCGACAGCGTGGCAAGCGCGGCGAGCAGCCGCCCGCGCAGCACCACGTCGCCGGCGATCGAGACCACCGCGTGGTCCCCGATCGCATCGGTCGGATCGCGCAGCTTCCGCTTCGCGAGGGCGTTGAGCGCCCGGTTGCGGACGATCTGCACGAGCCAGCCCGAGAACCGCGCGGGATCGCGGCAGTCGTCGAGTCGCTCGAGCGCTGTCACGAACGCCTCCTGGGCGATGTCGTCGGCATCACTCGGCCGCCCGAGCACCGCGAGCGCCACCGCGTAGGCGGCACGCAGGTGGCGGCGGACGAGCTGATCGAACGCCCCCGCCTCGCCCCGGCGCGCGCGCACGACGAGGTCGGCCACGCTCGGCCCGGCGGACTCCACGGAGGACATGACCGGTGAGCCCCGCCCGGCGTTAGTCACGACGAACAGGGTTGTCGCCGATCCGCGGATCCCCAGGCAAGTCGAATGGTTACGCGATCGACCACACCACCGCCGCCTCCGGGTACGCTGACCAGGTGCACGATCAGGTCGACCTCGACGCCTACCTCGCCCGCATCGGCCACGCCGGCCCGGTCCCGCCCACGCTCGCCACGCTGAACGCCCTCGCCGCCGCGCACGTGCAGACCATCCCGTTCGAGAACCTCGACGTGCTGCTCGGCCGCCCGATCGATCTCGACCTCGCAGCGCTGCAGGCCAAGCTCGTCACCGCGCGCCGCGGCGGCTACTGCTTCGAGCACAACGCGCTGTTCCTCGCGGTCCTCGCACAGCTCGGGTTCGACGTTCGCCCGCTCAGCGCGCGCGTGCGCTACCAGCGCGCCCGCGCGTTCACCCCGGCGCGCACCCACCTGTTCATCCGCGTCGAGCTGGGCGAGAGCTGGCTGGTCGACGTCGGCGTCGGCGGGATGTCCGCGACCGCCGCGCTGCGCCTCGCGGACGACGGCCCGCAGGCCACCCCCCACGAGCCGCGCCGGATCGTGCGCGAGGGGGGCCTGCTCTACGATCAGGTCCAGCTCGGCGGCACCTGGCAGGACGTCAAGGAGTTCACTCTCGAGGAGATGCCGCCGATCGATCGCATCGTCGCGAACTGGTACACGAGCACCCACCCGAGCTCGCACTTCAAGAACCGGCTGCTCGTCGCGCGCGCCACCGCCGATGGCGGACGGATCGGCCTGCTCGATCGAGAGCTGTCGGTGCGCGGCGCGGACGGCGTGGCGACCCGCACGACGATCACCGATCACGCCATGCTCGAGCGTGTCCTCGAGGCGCGGTTCGGCATCACGCTGCCCGCGGGGAGCCACGTCCGCTGGGACGGCCCCGACGGAGACCTGCCCCGCACGCCGGCGATGGCGCCGTGAGCACCATCCCCTCCAAGCTCCCGCCGATCGCGCTCACGTGCTGGATCACCACGCTCGCGCTCGACCGCTCGCCGCCGCCGCCCGTCCAGACCGTGACGTTCGGGCTGGGTTGATCGTGGACGCCCGACGCCCGGTTCGGGTGTCACCCCGCGATCGTCCGCACCCGCGTCGGCTACGCGGGCGGCCGCACGCCGGCGCCGACCTACCACGACCTACCACGACCTCGCCGACCACACCGAGGTGTTCCAGCTCGACTTCGACCCGACGCAGCTGAGCTACGGCGAGCTGCTCACCGCGATCTGGGCCAACCGGCGCGACGGGCGCGCCCACGGCCGCCAGTACATGGAGGCAGTGTACTGCGCCGATGCGACCCAGGAGGCGTGCGCGCGCGGGCTCGGCGTGGCCGCGCCGATCATCACCGGCGCCGCGTTCCACCTCGCCGAGGACGATCACCAGAAGTACGACCTGCGCCGCGACCGCGTGCTGATGCGCGAGCTCGCTGGCTACACCCCGGCGCAGCTGGTCGCGTCGCGGGTCGGCGCGCGCGGCTGCGCGACGAGCTGCCCGGATTCGGCCTGTCGGGCGCGGCCGCCTCCCACCTCGAGCAGCTCGTCACGACCTGACGCGGTCAGCCTTCGCAGGCCACACGCGTGACCTCGTGGCGGTGGTCGAACATGGTCCGCAGCGTGCGCCGCGCGAACCAGCCGCCGCCGACCGCGCCGAGCCAGCCGAGCGGCAGCGCGTACTCGATGTGGTCGGTCAGCCAGCACCCGCCCTCGCCGTCGGGCTCCATCGTGTGGGTGTGCAGCCACCGGGCGAACGGCCCGTCGACCATCTCGTCGGCGAACATCCGCCCGGGCTCGTACGCGACGTGGACCGCCACCAGGCGCTGCTTGATCGGCCCGATCCGGGTCTCGAGGACCGTCCGCGCACCGACCTGCAGCCCGGGATCCTTCGAGATGATCGTCGTCGCATCCCCTGGTGGCGTCAGCAGCGCGAGCGCATCCGGCCGCTCGTGAAAGGCGAACACCACCGCGGGGCTCGCGCGGATCCGACTGCGCTTCTCGAATACGGCCATCCCGCAGGCTAGCGCGGTCGTGCGGCGGCGCACGCCGGTGCGGCCGGCAACGCCCGCGGCGGAGGTTCGGCGCGGCAAGGCCGTGGCACCGAACCGGAACGGAGTACGCTCGGTCACCCATGGATGTCGCCCCCGTCAATCCGCAGCACGTGATCGCCATCAACGCCATCGCCGCGCTCGAGGCCCCGACGTCCGACGCGCACAAGCAGCGGCTACGCTCCACCCTGATCTCCACGCTGACGTCCGCCGGCCTCGACATGACGGGCCTCGGCCAGACCGCCACCCTGCCCCGCACCACCTACGCCGAGCACACGCTGGTCGTCTGGTACGACACCACCGACGACAGCCTCCAGCTGTTCGCGCCGACCCCCAAGGTGCTCGACGCCACCACCGCGCACGCGCTCGGGCTGCTCAATGGCATGGTGCACCTGGACCTGCGGCAGCTACCGATCGAGGACCTCGACGCGGTGGTGCGCGTGCTCGCGCTGACCAGCGGCGCGACCGACGCCGCCGACCTGCACGCCCGCCTCGTCGCGCCGAGCCTGCGCCGCTACGACGACGGGCGGGGCGCGCCGACGGTCGCGGACCTCGAAGCGCTGTGGGGCCAGTGGACCCGCTACTACGTCGGGGGTACGCCCCACCCCGCGGGCACGATCGAGGCGTGGATCGCGCGCGCATACGCGTTCGGCACGGGCGCCCTGCCCGCGCCGGGGACCCGCCGCGCGACGCCAGCGGGGAAGCGTCCCGCCAGGGTGAAGGCCAAGGCCTCCCCCGCCGCGAAGGCGAACGCCAAGGCCTCCCCCGCCGCGAAGGCGAACGCCAAGGCCTCCCCCGCCGCGAAGGCGAACGCCAAGGCCAAGGCCTCCCCCGCCGCGAAGGCGAACGCCAAGGCCAAGGCCAATGCCAAGGCCTTCCCCGCCGCGAAGGCGAACGCCAAGGCCAAGGCCTTCCCCGCCGCGAAGGCCAAGGCCTCCCCCGCCGCGAAGGCGAAGGCCAAGGCCAAGGCCTCCCCTGCGGCGAAGGCGAAGCCCAGGCCCGCCGCCAGCGGCACGCCGGCCAGCACGGCCAAGCGACGCGCGTAACGCGCCGACGCGCGTAACGCTCCGACGCCCGCCACGCACGACGCCCCGACGCCCGACCTTGACGGCCTGCGCCGCCGCGAACCCGGCCGCGCGGAGGGCTCGCGCGCGCGCGTCGCGCCTCTCGGCGGGGGCCACGATTGCGCCGCGCCGATTGGGTGCGCGGGCGCTGGAGGCGCACCCACCACCAGGGGTAGAAGGCATGCACCTTCCATGAACACGTTTCACGTTCTGTCCCTCGCGCTCGTCCTCGTCCTCGGCACCGGCATGCGATGATGGCAGCAGCGGAGCCCCGGCCGCGCGACCACCGGCGCCGCCGCCACCGCCGGCGCGGCCGCCACGGGCGCGGCACGCCCGGGCTCGGCGGCGGCGCCGGGCGCGGCGGGCGCTGGGTCCGCAGCGGGCAGCGACGCGGCGGCCACCGCGGGCTCGGCGGCTCCGACCGGCGACGGCATCGTGCTGCGCCAGGCGCGGCCCAAGGTCGGCGACACGGCGACGAAGGTCCACGACTCGTCGATGGTGATGACCGTCGGCACGGGCGGCGAGATGACGATGACCAAGCACACCGAGGAGACCCGCGAGATCCTCGAGGCGAGCGGCGACGTGTTCACCAAGGCGAAGATGACCTACGTCGCGCACACGGAGACCCAGGCGATGGCGGGCAAGACCAAGGACAAGCCCTCGCCGCTCACCGGCAAGGCCTACATCGTGAGCCGCAAGGACGGCAAGCTCGAGGCCACGCGCGACGACGGCAGCGCCGTGCCCGCCGACGAGCTCAAGGAGCTGCTCGACGAGAACAAGCGGCTGGGCGAGCCCGACATGATGGATCGCATGGTCGGGTCGAAGACCTGGAAGGTCGGCGAGAAGGTCGTGTTCACGCCGGCCGAGCTGGCCGAGATCAACAAGCGCAACGAGGCCGGCGGCGAGCAGATCGCGGGCCTCACGCTCACGCTGACCGGCGTCGAGGCCGGCGTCGCGACCCTGGCGATGGACATGGCGATGACGACCAAGAACCCCAAGGGCACGATGGACATCGCCATCACGGGCACCACCAAGGTCGACGTCGCCACCGGGCACCTGGTCGAGGCCAGCGGCACCGGCCCGGTCAAGGGCGACATGGGCATGCCGATCACCGGCACGATGTCGCTCAAGACCGCCTACACGCACTGACCCGCCGCGCGCTCACCCGAGCGCTCGTGCAACCAGCTCGACCTGGGGGGCCGTGGAGTCCCCGCGCGTGGGTCGGGGGCCGCGCCCCGGGAACCCGAGATGCACCACCGCGCGTGGACAGGTCGCGCCATCACCGCGCCTCCCCTGCGGCAACCTGACACCCGGCCGGGCTCGCCGCGCGCGCATCGAGCAGGTATCAACGTTTTCGTGCGTCGTGCAGCCATCCTCCTGATGAAGGGCCTCGGCGGGCTGGTCGGCCTGGTCCTGCTGCTCCAGCTCGTCCCGTACGGGCGGACGCACGCGAACCCGGAGGTCAGCCGGGAGCCCTCGTGGAACTCGCCGCGCACCCGCGCGCTCGCGAAGCGCGCGTGCTTCGACTGCCACAGCAACGAGACCCGGTGGCCGTGGTACGCGAACGTGGCGCCGCTGTCGTGGGTCGTCCAGTTCGACGTCGAGGCGGCGCGCAGCGTGTTCAACCTGTCGGAGTGGGACCGCCCCTACCCGCTCGCGGTGTACGCCGGGGCGGCCGTCCGCGAGGGTCGCATGCCGATCTTCAAGTACAAGGTCGCCCACCCCGAGGCAGATCTGACGCCCGAGGAGACGCGCGAGCTCGCGCAGGGGCTCGAGCTGTCGCTGCGGCAGCGCCCTGAGTGACCCGCTACTCGAGCTCGACGAGGACCGTCGTGCCCTCGCGCAGCCAGCGCACCGGGCGAGCCATCCCGATCTGGAACGTGGGGGCCTCGACCGGGAGCACGAGCCGATCGGCGGTCGCCTCGAAGGCGTCGCCCGTGGCGGGCTGCACGCGCAGGTGGAACCGCAGGATGTCGTTGCGGCCGTGCGCCATGCCCGTGCGCTCGTAGCCGAGGATGCTCGCCGTGGCGGCCTCGCCGCGGGTCAGCACGGCCTCGCGGCGCGCATCCCCACCGAGCGTGACGTACAGCAGCAGGCCGGCGCCGGCGAGCACGACGCCCAGGACCACGCCGAAGGTGAGCCACATCGCGCGGGACGCTACCACGGGCGCGGCCGCGCGCAGCGACGGGCCCGATCCAGGATCCCGATCGTCTCTGCCGGGCCGATGACCCGCGTCGCGCGGGCTCCCGGCCCACGGGTTGGCGCGGCCGCGGCCAGGTCGCCCCCGCGCACGGAGGCGCTGCGGATGTCGCCGCCCGACATCTCGAGCGCGCTCGCCAGCTCGTCGAGATCGACGTCCGCGAGCGCCTGCCCCGCCAGGCAGGTCCGCCACAGCGCGACGCGCTCGGCGTGCTCCGGCATCGGGACGTAGACGCGGAACGTGAGCCGCCGCATCAGCGCGGCGTCGATCGCGGAGTCCCGGTTGGTGGTCAGGATGGTGACGCCGTTGAACGTCTCGATGCGCGACAGCAGGAACTTGGTCTGCATGTTCGCGTAGCGATCGTTCGAGCCCCCGAGATCGAGCCCCGCGGCCTCCGGGGTCCGCGTGATCACCACCGCCCCGGGGGCGCGCTCGAACACGTCGACGATCCGCCGCGGATCGAGCGTGGGCCGCGCGACGCCCGCCGGAGGGTCCGCCTGGCCGCTCGCCGTCGTGCGCAGCAGCAGGCACGCATCGAGCAGCCACGCGATCCGGACCCGCGCGCCGCGCTCGGGCGCCGACAGCAGATCCGGAGCCTCGTACACCGAGGCCTCGACCCGCGGTCGCTGCTGCTCGGCGGCCAGGGTCCGGGCACGCATGGTAGCGGCCGGGCCCCGGAAGGCGGCCCCTACTCGAGCACGGCGTCGAGCCGGGACAGCGCGAGCCAGTTCTCGACCAGCGCGCGCGCGGCCTTGGCCTTGTTGGCGGGCACCGTGATCCGGTGCGCCCACGCGCCGTCACCCGCGAGATCGAACCGCCCCCACGAGCGCGCCTGGCCGAGCGCCTCGAGCTCGCGCAGCAGGCCGCGCGCGATGCCGTCGTAGCGGCCGCGCGTGTGCTCGTCGTCGCCGGCGATCACCAGCGTGGTGCCCGCGGGCGGATCGTCGGCGAGGTCGCGGATCCGCGCGAGGGCCTCGGTGTCGGTGGTGGCATCGGCGATCGCGGCCACGGCGGCGCGCGCCTCGGCGAACAGCGCGGCCGCGGTGCGCTTGCTCAGGCGCGCCACGTCGCGGGTCGGGGGCGCGGGCGCGACCAGGAACAGCGGCTCGTCGGCGCCGGCGCGCGTGCCCTCGAAGTCGACGCGGGTGCCGAGGGACAGCCGCGCGAGCCAGCGCAGCCACGTGGGCACCGCCGCGCCGAGCGGCACCACGCGCAGTTCGGGATCGGTGACCAGCGGGATCGCCAGCAGCAGCGCCCAGCCGAAGCTGCCGAAGTAGCCGAGGCCGTTGTGGCCGAGCGCGCGCGCCCGCACGAACTGGCGCACGTGCGGCCACGCAGCCTGGAACACCGCCTCGCGGCCGTGGTCGCGCAGGTGGCCCGCCAGCGCGGCCGCATCGCGCGGGCCCGAGCGCATCCGGCGCGCGAGGTCCCCGTCGCCCGACACCACGCTGACATCGACCGGCACGCCCTCGAGGGTCCCGTACATGCGGGGCGGCACCGTGGGGATCAGGGTCAGCCCGAGCGCGGCGGCCAGGCGCTCCGGATCGTCGTTCGAGACCAGCACGTCGACGTCGCTCGCGTGGTCGGGCGCGTACACGCTCGAGCCGTACGCCTCGACCACGGCTCCGGGGTCCGCCACGGCCTGTACCCGCGCGAGGACGCGCCCGGCGGCGGTGGCGGGATCGGGCACGAACGTCATCGCCCGACCATGCACACGGATCGCGCGGCGACGCGACCCGCGGACGCCGCGAACATCGCGAACCTCGCGAACGCGCCCACCGCCCCGAGCGTGAGTTCCGTGTCACCCGAACAGGAAGGACGCCGCCAGCCGGGCCCGGAGCAACGCAGCTGGGGTCCCGAGGTCCAGCCCCAGGCGGCGGACGTCGTAGCGATCGACGTGCGGGCCCAGCTGCTGGGTCCCCGTGGCGTTCGTGAAGCCGAGCGCGTCGCCGGCCTCGTCGAGCGCCGCGCGGGTACGAGATCGCGACGACCGGCGCGTCCAGCTCGCGCTCGAGGTCGGCCTTCGAGCCGCACAGCTCGTCGCGCAGCTGCGCCGGGGCGAGCGTCTGCAGCACGCGATGGGTGCGCGTGTGCGACTGGACGTCCATGCCCGCGCGCCGCAGGGCGCGGACCTGATCCCACGTCATCAGCGCCGCGTCTGCCAGCGTGCGATCCAGCGCCTCGGTCCACACCACGCCAGCGGCCGCGGCCACCGCGCCGAGGAACCGGTCGAGGTCGAGCCCGACCTCGGTCTTGACGATGCGGAGCACGCGGCCGATCGCCGCCTCTCTCTCTCCGGCGGTCACCAGCGGCAGCACCAGCTCGCGGGGGTACGACAGCGCGAGCCACGCGCGGCGCGAGCACGTGACCAGGTAGGTCAGCCGATCCCACCACAACAGGTGGCGCCCCGTCACGTACGCGGTCGCGATGAAGAACACGGCCGTGACCCCGTGGCGCTGAAGGATCGGCAGCGTCACGTCGAAGTTGTCCCGGTCGCCGTCGTCGAAGGTCACGAGGACGGGGTTGCGGGGCAGCGCTCCCCCATGCATCGCAGCTTCCGGCGGTAGCGCGTGCGCTCGTGGGTCGACATCCGATCGATGAACGTCGTCGCCGTGCGCCGCACGTCCGCGAGGTCGATGGAATAACTCGCCTTCACGTCGTCGGCGGCGTGCGCGGCGCCGAACACGAGGTGCAGCGCGGCGAGCCCCGGCCCCTCGCTCATGCCGGGCGCGTGCAGCTCGTCCCACCGGCGGGCGTCCGCGTGCGCCTTGAGCGCCTGCGCCATGCGCAGCTCGTGCCTCGGCCGGCACAGCAGATCGTTGTACTCGATGCACACGCTGTCCGCCTCGTCCTCACCCGCCGTGTTCAGGTGCACGCGGTGGACGAAGAACGGCCCCTCGCGGTCGACGCGACCGCCCCCCACGGCGACGAGCTCGCGGGCGTGGTGTGCCGGTGTGTGGCGGAGCTCGCGGCGACGCTCACGCCGGAGTACGCCGAGGCGCTGCAGCGCATCGAGGTCGAGGGCGTGTCCGTCAAGGACCACGCGGCGCAGCTCGGGATCTCGGCCAGCAACGCGGGCGTGCGGCACGTGCGCCGACCACGGCTGCCTGGACTGCACGTGCGCGGCGGCCCCGGCGAGCGCGCCCGGGTGCGGTCCCACGCGCCCCCGACCAGCGACGGGACGGGCGACGCAGGCGCACCACGTGCGCCGGGCCTCCGGCGCGCCGCGTCACGGGACGTCGGATCGTACCCGGTCGAGAAATTCCGGCCGGGCGCACCTCACCGTCGACGCCGACCCGCTATGGTCGAGGACGCATGAGCAGCCGCAGCACGCGCGTCAAGAAGCTGGTCGGTGATGCGTGGCTCCGCGCCTTCGGGTGGTCGGTCGATCCCACGCTGCCACCTCCCAAGGCCGTCGTGGTCGCCGCGCCGCACACCTCGAACTGGGACTTCCCGTTCACGCTCGCCGTGACCTGGTCGCTCGGGCTCGACGTCGCGTGGCTCGGCAAGCACACGCTGTTCGCGCCGCCGTTCGGCGTGTTCTTCCGCGCGGTCGGTGGCATCCCGGTCGATCGGCGCGGCGCGCAGAACCTCGTCGCGCAGATCAGCGCGCGGCTCCGCGAGGCCGGCGAGCTGCTCGTCATCGTCCCGCCCGAGGGCACCCGCGGCGGCGGCGGGCGCTGGAAGACCGGCTTCTACTGGATCGCGACCGACGCCCAGGTCCCGATCGTCCTCGGCTACCTCGACTTCGCGAAGAAGCGCGGCGGCTTCGGCACCGTGCTCGAGCCCACCGGCGATCTGGCCCGCGACGGCGAGAAGATCCGCGCGTTCTACAAGGACATCCAGGGCAAGCACCCGGACCGGTTCACCGAGGTCACGTTCGTCGAGGGCAAGGGCGCGCCAGCGATGGCGGCGGCCGGCGAGCCCTGACGCTCCGGCCCGCCCTCCGTCGCTCGACCACTCGACGAACACGCCCACGCCGCCGCCCCCACGGTCCCCGGCCCGCACCCCGACGCCGACCGCGATGTGGTCGGTGTTGATCAGCAGGCGATCGGCCTGCAGCTCGACGCTGCTGCGGCCGGTACACGTCGAGATCGACCGCGCTGCCCGCGTCGAACGGCAGCATCGCGGCGTGCGTCCGCGGCGCGCCGACGAGCGTCACCGAGGCCACCCGGTACGCCTCCCCCTCGTGCACCGTTCACGTCACGCCGACGCGCCGGCCATCGGGCGCGAACACCAGGGCGGGCTCGTCGACCTGCGCGTCGAAGTGGCCGCGCGCGTGCAGGAACGCGGCGATCCGCCGGCGATCCTCGACCAGGCGGAACTCGTTGAACGTGCGCGCCGGGAAGATCACGCTGCCCGGTCGCAGCCCGAGCAGCGTCAGCAGCGGCTCGTAGGTGACCTCGAGCCGCTCGCCCCAGGGGGGCCGGCGAACCAGCGCCAAGTTCGGCGGATCACACGCGCCGATGTTGCTCGGCCGCGCCCCTGGGTCCGCCGGCGCGCCTGCCCAGCCCTCCCCGCGCGGCGCCAGGGGCAGCGTCGGGGTAGCGCGGGTGCCTCGCGTGTCGTCGGGCCGCCGGTCGGGCGACGGATCGCGTATCGTGCTCCTGCTCATGGCGAGAGACATCGAGAAGACGGCGTTCATCCAGGGGCCGGTCGTGCCCAAGCGGACCGCCGCGGGCAACACGGACGCCGTGCTCGTGGCGATCTATCCGACGGGCACCGGGATGGGGCGCCGCTTCGCGCTCAACAAGGACGCGCTGTTCATCGGCCGGACCGACACGCTCGACATCCCGCTCGAGGGCGAGGGCCTGTCGCGCAAGCACGCGCGGATCTACCGCGACTCGTTCGGCTGGTACATCGAGGACCTCGGGTCGACCAACGGCACGCACATCAACGATCAGAAGATCACCCGGCAGCAGCTGATCGACGGCGATCTGGTGCGCTGTGGCGTGGCGATCTGCAAGTTCCTCGCGGGCGACAACATCGAGGCCGCGTACCACGAGGAGATCTACCGGATCTCGATCATGGACGGCCTCACGGGCGTCCACAACAAGCGCTTCTTCCTCGAGTTCCTCGAGCGCGAGATCGCGGTGGCCGCGCGGCAGGCCACCCCTCTCTCGCTCGCGATGGTCGACATCGACTTCTTCAAGAAGATCAACGACACCCACGGGCATCTCGCCGGCGACGCCGCGCTCAAGGAGCTGTGCCGTCGCCTCGCGCCGCGGATCCGCACCAGCGACCTGCTGGCCCGCTACGGTGGCGAGGAGTTCGCCGTGGTGATGCCGGCGACCGACCGCGAGGGCGCGCTGCTCCTCGCCGAGGCCCTGCGCGGGCTGGTCGAGGGCCAGCCGTTCGCCCACGAGGAGATCCGCATCCCGTGCACGATCAGCCTCGGGCTCACCACCCTCGATCCCGCCAGCCCGGCCACGGTCACGGAGCTGATCAAGCGCGCCGACGACAACCTCTACGAGGCGAAGCGCGCCGGCCGCAACCGCACCGTCGGCTGACCCCGCGCGCGGGTCAGATGCACCCGCCGTACTCGACGGCCCTCCCCCGCGCTCGGTGAACCATGGCCGTTACCGTCTCGCGTCGGGGGACGGAATGCCAGCCGTTCGCGCCACGCGCACGTTCAGCCGGCCCCGCGAGCCGGCCCGCGTCGCTGCTGCGCGCCGTTCACTGCGGTCGGATCGTGGACGTGAACGTGATGCCGCTCGAAGCACAGCTCAGCGTGCGGGCGCGCAGCGCCGCTGCGGTCACCGCCGCGTAGCCGCAATCGTAAGCATAGTCCGCTACGGTCAGGTCCTCGTCCCAGACGTAGATGCGGAGCTCCGCGCCCCCGATCAGCGACACCTGGAACGGGCCCGCGAACGACGCCGAGAACTGGTCCTGCACCGCCGTGGTGATCGCCACACCGGTTTCATCACCGAGGTACATGTCGGGCGCGCCGCCGCCGGTGTCCCAGCTGGCGTTGCCGTCGTTGGGGTTGGTCGCCGGCACCGCCACGCTCACGTTCGTGATCGCGTAGACCCGCGGGAACGCGGCCACGCAGGTCCCCGACAGGCAGATGGTCTCGCCGGTGCAGTTGTCGGGGCTCTGGCTGCAGGCCGAGGACCCGCAGTCGCCCGGGCACGTCGATGGCGTCTCGGCGCCGGTACACGAGCCATCACCGCAGCGCGGCCCCGTCGCCGGGCAGTCCGCCGCGCAGGACGACGAGGTCTCGCCCCCGTTGCACACGGCGTCACCGCACCGCGGGCCGCTCGCGCTGCAGTCCGCCGGGCACGACGCGCTCGACTCGCCGACGCAGACCCCGTCACCGCAGGACGGCTCGTCCGCACCGTCGTCGGTGGCGCACCCGATCACCGCCAACACCCACACCACGCTCAGCTCCACGATCCTGTTCCGCATCGGTCCCCCTCATCGTTGTTGGTCACGCGCACGGCGCGCCGGGGGACCAGCGCGAGCGCATGACGCACCGCGCGCTCCTGATCCGTCCCAGCCACGCCGCTACCAGGAAGACAGCGTGCACGACGACCACCACACCCTGCGTGGCGGTGAGCCCAGATTCGGCACGCGTCGACCGACGATCGCGTCGAGTCCGCCGGCCTGCTGCGGGCGGACCGCGCCATCGATGTAGAACGCGGCCGCCATCACGAGCGCCGTGTGACGGACGCCTGGCGTCACCTCGCCCTCGATCTGTCACTCCTGGGACTGGACGACCGTGAGCAGGCCCGTCTCGCGCGCGTCGTACCCGGGGAGCGTGCCGATGAGCTGGCGCAGCCAGTCGGACTTGATCATCTCGAAGAACGCCTGCGTCGGCCGGTGATAGAACGCCTCGTCGGTGGTGACGAGATCGTAGCGCTCCCAGGCCAGGGGGATGAAATCGAGCCCCAGGCTGCGCGCCGGCGCGACCGTGCCGATGCCCGCGTCCGCGCGGCCCTCCGCGATCGCGGTGGCGACCTCGAGGTGGGTCGCCACCGGCAACTCGGGACCTTGCAGGCGGCGCTTGCCGAGCTTGAGATCGCGGAGGAGCAGGTCCTGCAGCTGGCGGACGCCCGAGCCGATGTCACGACTCGCGAGCCGCAGGCGGAGCCGGACCACGTCGGCGAGCCCGGTGACCCGGCGAGGATTGCCGCGCGGCAGCAGCAGCCCGAGCTCGCGGTGCGCGAGGGTGACCAGCATCGCGCGCGCGCCCCCGAACGCGGCGGCGACCTGCGGCCGGTTGTACTCGCGGCTGTCCGGATCCAGCAGGTGGATGCCGGCGACGTGGGCGCGCCGCTCGCGCACCGCCGCGATCCCGGCGACCGAGTTCAGCGCGGCCGAGGTCACCAGCAGCGCCGGGTGCCGGCGGTTGAACTCGCGCTCGAGGATCTTCAGCAGGAGGTCATCGGCGCCCACGATGATCAGGTGGTGCGGATCGACCGTGCGGGTGGTGACGGCGCTCGCGCCGCGCTCCTGCGCGACCGTCTCGCGCGACGAGGCCTCGATCCACTCGCGGACCAGCCGCTTCGAGAACACCCACCGCCCCGTGATCCGCGTCCCGGGCAGCCGACCCTGCCGCAGCAGCCGGTAGACGTGCTTCTCGTGGATCCCGAGGTAGGCCGCGACCTCGCGGCTGGTCAGCAGGTCGCCGGGCATGCTTCAGGGTAACTGAAAGTAACCAGAGGTGCGCAAAAGGAACATCCTGGGCACCCGGCTGGCCCCGCCGGGACCGCGGCACCGATGCTCCGTGCGTGGACAGCGCCTTCGTGATCGCGTTCGGAACGCTCGGGTTGACGGTCGGCCTCGCCGTGGTGCGGCCGACCATCCGGGAGATCCAGTTCTCGCCGGGCCGGGCCGCCGTGCTGGGCGTGGTGGTCCTGCTCGCGACCCAGTTGCTGCACCCCTCCGACTTGCTCGAAGCGGCCCGGCTCCAGTGGCGCCCGCTGCTCGCCCTGACCTGCATCATGGTGATGACGGGCGTGGTCCAGGAGGTCGGCGCGTTCGAGCGCCTGGCCGCGCGGATCGAGCGGAGCGCGCGATCCCGCACCGCCGCGCACACGTTCACGGTCGTGTTCATCGTCAGCGTGATCACGCCGTCGCTCCTCAACAACGACGCGGCGATCCTGATCCTGACGCCGCTCGTCGTCGCGCTCACGCGCCGGCTCTATCCCGGCGAGGCCCGCGTGACCCGCGCCTTCGCGTTCGCGGTGTTCCTCGCGCCGGGGGTCGCGCCGTTCATCATGTCCAACCCGATGAACATGATCGTGGCCGAGTTCACGGGCCTCGACTTCAACTCCTACGCGGCCGTGATGCTGCCGCTGTCGATCGCGGGCGCGGCCCTGACCTACGTGATCCTGCGCCTCGTGTTCGGGCGCCTCCTGCGCTCGGTGGCGCCGGCCCCCGCGGGGATCGTGACCACGCTCCACGGCCACCCCGCCGAGCGGCCCGCGGTCGCCCTCCTCGTCGATCGTGTTCCTCGCCTACCCGATCGGAGCCTCGCTGGGGGGCGAGACCTGGTTCGTCGCGGTCGCGGGGGCGTGCGCCTCGCTCGTCCTCGTCCGCATCTACGGCGTGGCGCCGCTGCGCAAGGTCGCCGGCCACGTGTCCCTCGATATCCTCGCCTTCCTGTGGGGCATCTTCCTCGTGGTGCAGGGCCTGCGGGGTGTCGGCGCCGTGGACTGGCTCGCCGCACTCTACGGGAGCTCCCCGGCGGGCAGCGGCGCGCACCTCGCCACCATCGGCGCGACCTCCGCGCTCGGCTCCGCGATCATCGACAACCACCCGATGTCGATCCTCAACATGATGGCCCTCGACGGCAGCGGGAGTCCGAAGCCGCTGCTCGCGGCCCTCGTGGGCGGCGACATCGGGCCGCGGCTGCTGCCGATCGGCTCGCTCGCGGGGCTGCTGTGGATGGATCTCCTGCGACGGAGCGGCGTCGACATCGGCCTCGGCGGGTTCCTCTGGCTCGGCACCATCGTGCTGATCCCGACGCTGACGGTGTCCCTGCTGCTGCTGTGGGTGCTGTGAGCTGCACGCCAGGTGCACGGCCCGCGCCGCGTCAGCGGTAGGGCTCGCCGCCCGCGTCGTAGTCGACGAGCTCGGTCATCATGTTGGGCTGCAGGGGGATGGCCGCCACCGTCGGGCAGTACCACTCGACGAACCCGCAGGCGCGACAGATGTAGAGCTCGAGCACGCCGAAGCCGTTCTCGACCTCGAGCTCCTTCGCGTACTTCAGCACCCACCCATCGTGGAGCGACGGCCGATGGGTGACGAACATCGGCACCGACACCTGCGTGTTCTGCTCGCCCGAACGAGCGGAGGTGTGCTCGCGCGGAATCGCCCGCACGAACACGCGCCCGTTGCAGCGCTGGCACGGCGCGGGCGGCCGGGTCGCGGGAGGCATCGGGACGATGCCGCACTTCGCCGCGCACGCAGCGCAGGTCTGCATGGCGTGCTCGGCGGGGGTGGAGAGGCCAAAGGCGCAGATCGAGCAAGGCATGCGCGCGAGCTTCGCACGGTTCAGGGGGCGACCGCGGTCGACACCGATGGCCCCCGTTCAGCGCGTCACTCGGTCAGCTCGGCGACCAGCCCCTGGATCGGACCTTCACACTGCCGCGCCGCCGGCCCCATCACCTTCTCGAGCTCGGCCTTCCGCGCGGCGACGGCGGCCTGCATCGCCTCCTTCGCCTCGGGATGCTCCTTCCGCCACGCCCGCGCCGCGTCGAGCTTCTGCGACCCGTTGAGGTTGCGCAGGTCGCCCGAGATCATCTGGCAGTTGATGCCGCTGTCCCGGAAGATCTCCACCATGCGCTCCACCACGGAGACGGCCACCTGCTCGTAGTCCTGCGGACTGCGGATCGTGGTGGCGGCCTGCGGACCCGCACACGCAACCAGGCACGCGATCAACCAAACACGCTTCATGGCGGCAGCGTACAGCGCGCCCGGCCTGACTGCAGCCGCCCGGAGCACGCGAGATCAGGGGGGCGATGCGGATCAGAAGCGCCCGCCGCCGGATCGATCATGATCACGAGCCGGCGACGCGGGACGCGCGCGACCGGCTCAGCCCGGCGTGCGCCGGTCGTGCATCGCCGTGACGCCGGACCCGAGGCGCGTCATCGAGACCAGGTCGAGCGCGCGGGGTCCGGGCTCGCCGCCCGCGTCACGGCGTGAACACGTCGTGGGTCGCGACCGCGGCGAACCCCTGCGCGTCCGCGCCACCGGGGACGTACAGCCTGCCGCCGATCACCGCGGCGCCCATCCCGTGGCGCGGTGACACCATCGGCGCCAGCGTCTCCCAGGTGTCGGTCGACGGCGTGTAGGCCTCGACCTCGGCGAACACCCCGGTCGCCGTCGCCGGGTTGCCCTCGCCGCCGACCACGATGATCCGCTCGCCGATCACGCCGCACGCGGCCCCACCCCGCGGCGTCGGCATCGCCGCGCGCGGCACCCACGTCCCGCCGGGGGTGTACGCCTCGACCGAGCCGGTGAGCGCGTTGATGGCCCCGGCGCGACCGCCGATCGCGTAGAGGGTGTCGCCGACCACCGCCCCACAGCCGTGATCGCGGTTCGCGGGGAGCGCGGGCACGGTCGACCACGTCCCCGTCGATGTATCGAGCGCCGAGACCTCGGCGACCGCGCCGTCGCGGAGGCCGCCCGCGACGACGATCGTCGTGCCGATCGCCCCCGCGATGGACGCGCCGCGCGGCGTCCCCGCGGGCATCGCGGCGTGCTCGGTCCACGCCGTCGCCGCGGCCGTGTCCCACGACCACACGTGGCCGACCGACTCGAAGGTGAGGCCCTCCATCGCGCCCGTGATCCAGATCGTCGTGCCGATCACCGTCGCGTTCGCGTGGTGGACGGCGCGCGGCAACGGCGGCCCGTCCGACCACGCGCAGGTCGCCGGGTCGAACACCTGGACCGCCGCGACCACCCCGAGGCTGGCGTCGAAGCCGCCCAGCACGTGGAGCCGGCCGGCGACCGCGACCACGGCGGTCTCCTGCGTCGGCCCGCGGGCGAGCGCCGGGGCGGGTGTCCAGCCGGTGCCGGGTGCGCAGGTCGCGGCGCCGTCACCCACCGTCCCGGCATCGACGCCCGCCGGTGATTCATCCCCGCAGCCCCCGACCATCAGCGTCGTCACCACCAGGAAGCGCATGCCCCCAGCATACGGGGATCGGCGGACCACCGCCGGCGCGCTGGCCACCGCGCCCGCGCGCTGCGGCGCGCCCGCCTACCAGTGGCGCCGCGACGGCGTCGGCGTGCCGGGCGAGCGGCAGGCGGGCACGGAGTACTCGGCGGAGCTGCTCGGGGCCCTGGCCCAGGCCGCGGGCGTGACGCGGCCCGCGCCGCCGCGGTACGACGTCGCGCTCTCGACCCTCGCCTGCACCACCCAGGATCGCGGCGCGATCGTCGAGAGCTCGACCGTCGTGGCGGTCCCGACCAACCTCGCCGCGGGCGAGCGGCCGCCCCTCTTGCTCCTGCTGCACGGCACCTCGGGCTTCCGCGTGGTCGCTGCCCGAGATCGTCGACTTCCTCGACGCCCGCCGCGCTCGCACGCCATTCACCGCGCAGTGCACGCGCCCGGCCGCGAGCGCGTGCCGCGGCACGCCCTGAGCTACAGCTTCCGGCAGCCCATCTCGAGGGTCCCGACGTCGGTCGGCCCGTCGATCGTCTTCTCGAGCATGGCCTCGCAGAGCTCGCGCGTCTGGCGGCTGAACCGGCGCGACGTCACCGTGATGTCCCCGGTCGGGGCCATGAACGCGAACCGCCCGTCCGCGCCCGTCAGGTGGTTGGGGTCGTCAGCGTACGCACCGGTCTTGACGACGCTGGTGCGCGACCTCCCGAGCACGATCTCGCCGGCGATCGGCTGCTTCGTCACGTCGTCGATCAGGCGGCCCCGGACCTCGACCATCGGACGGAGCACGAGCGCGAGATCCGTGCGGGCCTCGCCCGGCGCCAGCGCCAGCGTGACCTCGAGGAACCCGCGGTCAGGATCCAGGACGGACAGCGTGAGCGGCCCGGACGCCACCTGGGCCAGGTGGAACGCGCCGCGCGTGCCGAGGAACGCGTCGCGGGCGTAGAACGTCCCGGCATCATCGCGCACGGCGACCAGGAACTCGCGAGGCGTGGTGCCGTCGGCGTACGTGACCGTCCCCGTGACCGACGCAGGCGTGGCGATCGTGAGCGTCACGGTCGCGCCCAGCGCCACCCCGCGCTCGATCGCTACCGGCGTACCGGGGCGCGCCGCCTGCACCGTGTACGTGCCCGGGCCGAGGCCCCGCAGCGCGAACGTGCCGTCGGCGGCCGTCAGCACCGGGTGCTCGTTCCAGCCCAGCGTGAAGCCACCGTCGAACAGCCCGCCCGCGGGCGTCGCGGTCACCACCGCGTCGGTGATCGCGGCTCCGCTGGGGTCGACGACCGTGCCCTGGATGGCGCCATCCTGCGCCGGCACCTGGAGCCGCACGGTCGCGCGCTGCCCCGCGGCGACGGTGACGTCCACCCCCGGCTCGATCGGGTGCGTCCAGTCGACGGCCGCGAACACGTGGTACGCGCCCGGCTGCACGGGCAACTCGAACGCGCCGTCGACCGACGTCGTCGGCGCCGACAGGCTGCGGCCGCCCGCGCGCGCCGGTGGCAGAAGCTCGGCGCGGAACTCGAGGCCGGCCACCGGGCGCCCCGCCGGATCGACGATGGTCCCGACGATCCGCGCGCCCGCCTGGACCTGGAGATCGAGCACCCGGGCCTCCGCCTCGCCGAGCGTCAGCGCGCGCTCGGCGCGCCCGCCATCGAGCGCGGTGGCGACCACGGCGTAGTCGCCCGGGTGCAGCCCGCGGAGCTCGAACCTACCGTCGTCGCCCGTGCGCGCCTGCTCGGACCACTCGCCGGTGGCCGCGATCGTGACATCGGCGACCGGCGCGCCCGTCTCGTTCGTGACGCGACCGCGCACGGACGCGCCCGCGGTCGTGTGCCACACGAGCCCCTCCTGATCAGCCTCGGTGACGGTGATGCGGACGAACGGCGCGGGGTGCGCGTAGCCGCCGGCGCACCTCGGATACGCCACGTACTCGCCGGGCAGCAGCCCGTCGATGTGGACGCGGCCACCGCCGCCGTCATCGACCATCGAGCGCTCGCGCTGCGTCCGCAGATCGCGCATGTCGACCCGCGGCGCGGGGCACGGGGCGTCGCCCAGCATCACGATCCCGCTCAGCCTCGACGCGGCGACCAGCTGGATGCGGACGGTCGCCTGCTGGCCGAGCCACACCGCGACCCTCCCGCCCGCGGCACCGTACCCGCGCGCCGAGTGGGCGGTGACCGAGAACCGCGACGCGACGAGGTGATCGAGCGTGAACGCCCCGGCCGCGTCGGTGCGGGTCTCGACGGTCATCTCGAGCGAGCGCGCCTCCACCGTCGCGTCCGCCACCGGCTGCCCCGCAGCGTCGATCACGGTCCCGGTGATCGCCCCCGCCGGCGTCAGGAGGATGACGACCGTGGTCGGGGCGTCCACCTCGACGCTGGTCTCGCCGTAGCCGTCCGCCACCGCGCTGATCCGGCCGCGGCCCGGCTCGACCCACAGCTGGAACGCGCCATCGGCGCCGCTGACCACCGGCGGCGACCAGAACCGGAGCATGTCGGTCAGCGTCTCGAACCCGCCCTCGGTCTGCGCGCGCACCTGGCTGCCCGCGATCGGCCCGCCGTTGATGTCCTGCACCACGCCCGCCAGCAGCACCCCGGCGCGCAGTACGACGTCGACGTCGCCCCGCACCTCGCCGTCGCCGAGGACGACCCAGTCCCCGCCCCCGCCGCCGAACGTCCCCGGCCGATGCAGCGTCGCGAGCGCCGTCACGCGGTACGCGCTCGCTCCCAGCGCCTCGATCGCGTAGGCGCCCTGGGCGTCGGTCCTTCCGCACGCCTGGACGCCGCCGCGCGTGGCGGCGCACACCGAGGCGCCCGCGAGCGGGCCGCGGACGTCGACCACGCGACCGCGGATCGCGCCGCGCGCGCGCGCACCACCGGGCCCCTTCGCGACCGGGCCGCCCCCGGCGATCGCGGAGTTCCCCGCCCCGGCGCCGACCGCGCGGCCCGGCGCACGCCGCGACAGCAGGAGCGCCGCCACCAGGCCGAGAACGGCGACACCAAGGACAACAACCCCGACCCGGCGGTTCATCGTGCGATCTAATACCACCACGCGGGCCGTGCCTACCGGGTTTACGACGCTCCACCGGACGCGTGAACGACCCGACGAGGGTCGCGCACACATCGTGCGCGGGGTGGTGGAGGCGAACGGAATGCGCATCTGGCGGAGCCGGCGCGCCGCGACGTGCAGGCACGGCGACTGCAACCCGAGAGGGCCTGCCGACCGCGACCGAGATCCTCGCCGGGCTGACGGCCATCACGAACCAAGCCGCACCCCTCTCCGTCGGCTCGCACGTCGTCCTGGTCACGCCGGATTACCCGTGGCTCGTCGACACCGAGGGTCGCTGGCTGACCTTGCAGTTCGACAACATCGACTGCAGCAGGTGAACCAGCCCGGCTGACCGCCGCGCGGTCGCCGCAGCGTCAACGATCCACCAGCATGGGGAAGGCCGCGCACGTTCGCGGCAGGCTCCCCGGTCCGCGGGGGCACCGGCGGCGTCTCCGGCCACACGGAGTCGATGGATCGTGCGTTGCACCGCACGTGCGGGATGAACCGCGCGGCGATGGGGTGCCTGGTCGTGCTCGGGATTGCCACCTCCGCGGCCGCGTCGCCCACGCGCGAACCGGCGCCCGCCCATCTCCAATCGTGGGAGGGGCTGACGCCCCGCCGTGATGCCGCCCAGCAGCTCGGAGAGCGGCAGCTCCAGCTGCTGCCGAGCCGCGATCTGGCCGCCGCCGTGGTCGACGACGCGTCCGCCGATCCGTACGTCCGGCTCAGCGCGTTCGCCCAGCTGACCGGCGGGGGCCGCGGCCGGGGCGATGCGGGCGTGGGCGCGGCCGCCGCGGTCGCGGGGGTCGGCTGCGACGTCCTCGCCGGGACGGTGCACGGCCGGCTGGGCGCGTTCGACGACGGCGCCCACGCGACCGGCGAGGCGACCTACGCGGTGTGCCTGGCCGAGCGGCTGATCACCCTGCGCTTCGACGGCCGGCGCGGCGTCGGCCTCGTGCCAGGCCTCGACGCGCGGCGCTCGATCTGGAGTCGTCGGTACGACGCGATCTACGACCAGTTCACCTTCGCCATCGGGGAGCCTGCGATCGGCGAGACCGCCATCTCGCCGTACGCCCGCCTCGACGGTGACCGGCTCGCCGCCAGCACCCTGGGCGGCCAGCTGCTGGTCGCCGTCAGCGGCACCGTCGCGCGCTGATCGGCGACCAGGTCCCGACAGGACCGAGGGCAACGACGCGCCGCTCGACCTCGCGCGCGACTCGGATGACCGCCTCGACCAGCGCTTCGTCGACGTCACTCGTACCTTCGTACTCGGTGAGCTTCCGCTTCTTGTGGGCTGCATCGAGCACACGCCACTCGGCATTCGCCAGGCCGACGGTGTGAGTCAGCACCTGGCACACGATGTAGCGATTGTCGGACCGGCAGCCCCGATGGCGCAGGTCCGCCAGCGAGAACGCGTGCGCCGCGTTGTACGCGAGGTCGAAGCGGCTCTCGAGGCTGTTGGATTCCTTCTCGGCGTCGGCGATCCGCACCGTGTCGGAACGCAGTAGACCGTCGATCTCCGCCTCGACACTCGACTGGAGGCTCGGCCTTGAGCCTCCCGCTCGAGACGAGGTTATCGAACGGGGATGGCATCTTCGCTTCCGAGCAAGACGACGTGCGGTCCGCCCAGCACCTTCGTCAAGAACGGCTGATTGGCGTTGCGACGCCGTGCGGAGCGTCACCTCACGCCCCCCGCCGAGCGGACGGCAGCGAAGCGCGTTCGTCTTGCACGCGAGCACCACGAGCTCGACCGGCTGCCCGACCGTGATCGCGCCGATGTCGGCGCGGTCGACCGGCGCCGCGACGTCGAGGCCGAGCCAGGCACGGTAGCGCGCCAGGACCGCCGCACCCGGATGGCCCGGCGGCAGCACCACGTCGGCGAGGCTCACGTCGTACGCGCGCTCGCCGCGCTGGCACGTGGCCCGCAAGCCAAGGCGGGGAGGCCCGTCGTATCGAATCGCGGTGATGCGCACGGGCTCGCCGATCACGTGCGCGTCGAACGGACAGGGCCGCGCCACCGTGACCTCGACCCCGAACGCACGCAGGACCGCGTCGTCGTCGTGCGGACTCGACCCGCTCACGGCTTGATCTCCGCGGCCGCCCGGCGCGGGGCCCTGGTTGCCTTCTTCGCTGCGATCCTCGCCGCCTGCCGACGCGCGCGCGCCTCGAGCGACTGGACCTCCACTGATCGTGACCGACAAGGAGAGGCCTGTCCGGACCGTCCGGGCAGCGGACCGCATGGCCGACCGGCGGCGACCGGCGGACATGCGCGCTCCTGATCCTGCACACCTGGCGCGGCCCGCGACTTGCTCGGGCTCGCGGCCACGATGACGACGCGCCCGCACGATGCGCTGTTCAAGGCGGTGTTCGGCGTGCCCGCCTACGCAGCGGAGCTGTGTCGCGCCGTGCTTCCGCGCGATGTCGTTGATCTCCTCGACCTGGCGACGCTGGAGGTCGAGCCGTCGTCGTTCGTGGATCGCGATCTCGCGGACACGCATGGCGACCTGCTGCTCGGCGTCGCGCTCCTCGCCAGCGCAGGACGCGGGTCCGCCGCGCACGCCCTCGTCTACGTCCTCGTCGAGCACCAGAGCCGTGCCAGCGGAGACATGCCTATCCGCCTCCTCGGCTACCTCGGCGCGATCTGGCGCCGCGAGCTGCGCGCCGCTCCGGACGGACCATTGCCCTTGATCATCCCCGTCGTCGTCAGCCACGCACCGGGCGGATGGACGGCGCCCCGCTCGCTCCGCGACATGTTCGGGCCCGACGCATCGACCGGCCCGCTCGCGAACTTCCGGCCGTGGTTCCGGATCATCGTCGAGGACCTCGCCACCCTGTCCAACGACGACCTCGTCGCACGCGTGCCTGCCCTGGTGCCGCGCCTGACCTGGTGGATGCTCCGCGACGCCCGGGATCCACCTCGCCTGCTCGCGAACG
Source organism: Kofleriaceae bacterium (assembly GCA_964203225.1). GTDB lineage: Bacteria > Myxococcota_A > Polyangia > Haliangiales > Haliangiaceae > JABFXX01. The sequence continues at coordinate 31,761 of CAXNMK010000012.1, read as the reverse complement.
TGGCGACCTGGGCAGCGGATCTCGAGGCCGCCACGCGTCGCGACCCCGCGACGCTCGATCAGCTGCTGCGCTACCTCACCATCATCACCGACCGGTCCTCGCTCGAGCAGATCCATGCCAAGCTCAGACAGCACGCTCCCCGAACCGCCGAGGCCGCCATGACCGCAGGAGAGGAACTGATCCAGCAAGGACTCCAGCAAGGACTCCGGCAAGGACTCCAGCAAGGACTCGCGGGCACCCTGCACAAGCTGCTCGTCCAGCGGTTCGGCCCGCTGACACCCGCGCAGAGCGCTCGGCTCGCGGCCGCATCGCCTGCGCAACTCGACCGCGCGCTCGACCGGATCTTGCTCGCGCCGACCGCGGATGGCGTGTTCGAGGACTGAGGGATTCAGCATAAAGGGTCACGCCCGAGCGATCTGGCTGCGTGTGGATGGTCCTGCGGGCCCTTCGATCGCCGGCGCGGGGCTGTTCATGCTGAATCCCTGAGTCGTCGCAAGCGAACTTGGCCGTCGGCTCCCCGGGTGGCGTTACCCGGCAGCGGTCCGAGACGACATCGCGCAGATCGACGCGCTGCTGGGCAGCCAGCCCCCGGAAGCAAGACAGCGCGCATTGCGGGTGCTGAAGGCGCTGTGGGCCGAGGACACCGATCACTGGGCCCCGGAGGCGTGGCGCCCGCTGGTCTACCCTGCCAACGGAGATCACCGCCCGCCCCGGACATCGACCTCAGTCGTCCTTGACCTGCAGCAGCGCGAGCAAGGCGCGTCGCATCGCGCGATGGTCGCGCGATGTTGACCACGCATCGGCAACCCGCCGCAGCTCGGTCGCGATCGAATCGCCTGCTACCGTGCTGCTACAGCGGCTAACTTCGCTCGTGAGATCAAACGCTTGTGAAGCGACCCCGACGGGATTCGAACCCGAACTTCGATCTGGCTACCTGGCGAATATCACAGCAGTTTCGCACGATCACAGGTAGTTACGGTCGGGTTCGTCCCTTCCCGTCCCGGTCCGTCCTTTCCGATCTCGCCTTCTTGGGCAACAGATGGGCAACAGCAGCGACAGTCGGTCGACCGAGTTGACCAGCTCAGCCTGAGCGTAGCCTGGCTCGATGATGGACGTGACATGAACATGCTTCGGCTCGGTGCGGGCGCTGGTGGAACCCTTGCGAAGCGTCGTCCTCCCCGAACGGAATTGAACCGCCGACACGGGGATTTTCAGGCCTCAGGCGTGCGAGAGCCGGCTCCGCAAGTCATCGGCTTCACAGGGCTTTACCGCGCACCAAGTCGCGATGAGGAGCGGTGTGTCACTGGTGTGCCCCGCCCGGACGCCGCCACCGATCAGCGCTGGATCGATACGGCGAGGGATTGGTTATAGGACCCGACTAAGTCCACGCGCGAGTCGCCGTTCAGGTCCCCCAGCAGGAGCGAACCTAGCCCGTAGTTGTTCAGGAAGGTCAGGACCTGTCGTTGCACCTGGAAGCTCGGCGTGGTCGTTCCGGACGGCGTGGTGTTGTAGAGCGTTTCGAGATAGCCATACCCGAACACCCTCTGTGCCAACGTGATTGAGACAGCGCCCGAGTTCGAATTTACCGTCGAGGGCGAACTGGAATCCGGTCACCATGTTGGACATGTCGAAGAAGAACGGCGCTGCCGCCCCCCAAGGCGGGGACTGCCGCCGCCGTGCGGGAGGCCGCACGCGCGAGCTCGCCGCTGCCGCCCGCAACGCCCGCGGGCCCCAAGCGGCGGGCGTTCACGGCTGAGTACAAGCAGCGCATCCTGCGCGAGGCGGACGTCGCGCTCACGGCGGGGCCCGCGGGCGCCATCGGCGAGCTGTTGCGCCGCGAGGGGCTGTACTCCTCGCACCTCACAGAGTGGCGGCGGCAGCGTGACGCGGACGAGCGGGCCGGGCTGACGCCGTCGAAGCGCGGGCGCAAGGCGACGCGCACCGCCACGGCCGACGAGGCGTGACCGTTGCGGAGACGTTCATCGTCGTCCCAACGAATCTTCGTGGTGCTACGGCGGTGCCTTGTGCGCGATCCGTGTGTTTCTTTCGATCTGCACTTGGCACAGAGCCGTCTGCGCTGCCAGACGCAACCAGAAAGCTAGCGAGCTACCGATCAGCCAACCGACGAGACCTCCAGCGAGTCCCGCGATCACCGAGAAGGGCAGTTGGAGCGAACTGCCGGGGCTCGCGGACTTGAACAACGCCCATGCCCCCACCGCGCAGAGCACCAAACCGACAACGGCAGCCGCGACAATGATGCGTGAAGCGTCCTTATAGAGACGATCAGCGAAAGTGACGATTACGTTCTCGTCGTAGTCGACCGCCCAACGCTTGGCCGCTCCGGACCGCGCCATGATTGCACTGGGCATCGACCCATCCCCGAGGCCGAAGCTGAATCCGCAATCGCATTGTTGTGCCGAGTCAGGGTTCTTCAGGCCGCACTTGGGGCAGATCCTCGCCATGTCACACCACCTCGGACTCGAACGTATCGTAGGGCGTCGAGAGCGTGAACCGCTTGAAGGCCCGAAGGATCGCTGGGCTACGACGCCACTACGGCGCTAGGCTACGCCCAGCCATAACCAGGTCGCCACGCCACAGCTCCTCGCGTCGACGTCTTGGGCGCGCGTGGTCACCGAGACGGCGGGGTGCCTGACAGGTTTGGCGGCTTCAGACGGGCACCTAACTCGTGAAGATTGCGCAGTTCACGGCATCGTGATCACCGAAACCGCGGCATCGTGATCACCGAAACTGCGGCATCGTGATCGTTGGCCCGACCAATTCCGCTGGGTCAGAGGGCTGGTAGACCCTCACGGCACGAGGGCGTCGGCTGACGCCGCGTTGGGGATGGTGCTTCGAGGGCGCTCCGGGAGAGCCGCCGCCGAGCAAGGGTGCAGCGAACGACAACTCGCGGCCGCGCCTCAAGACTCTCGTTGAGATGACGATCGGCATCGTCATTCGCGCTTCTTCGCGGGCACCAGGTCGAGCAATCGTAACGCGCACGCGATCAGGTACAGGGGCAGTGGTTCACGCGAGAGCGCGGGCTGGTGCAGCGGTCGCAGGATCTCCCTGCGCTCCACGGCGCTCGGCACCGTCGGGGCTACTTCGCGGACGTCTGTGAGCGAGGACGAGACCGCGCCGGACGTCGGCTTGTTCACTGCCGCAACGGCGACGGTTGGATCAGATACCGATGTCGAATTCCGCGCGCGTACGGCCGCCCTTGAGCTTGGGGAATTGCATGTCGCGGAGCACGCCGTTCAGGCACGCCCAGGTGCCACCGCTCTGCTTGCCATCGACCTTCACGAGGGTCACGCGGCCGCTCGCACCGTCGATGATCATGCCGATGCTCGCCTGGCCCGCGCCGGTCCTCTGCAGGCAGCCGCCGAGTCCGGAACCCTGGCGCGAGTACGTCGAGTAGATGCTCCGCATGTCGAGGCCGTCGCCGTCGTCGGACATCTCACGGCGAAGGTTCTTTGGTTCGTTGCTGCCGCCCTCGTCGCCGTCGTCGGAAGGGTCACGCCGAGGCTTCTTCGGCATGCTCACCGTCACCTTCAGCGACGCGCCATCGAGAGACGTGATGCCTGCTACCCCTCTCGCCTTGCCGTCGGATTCGTCCGGGACCTCGTCCTTCGCGGTACGCAGCCAGTAGTCGTCCAGTTCGGCGCGGAGGCGTTGTCCGACCAGTGATCCCGGAAGGCAGTCGTCGCGGAATCGCTGACGGTACCACTCTGGATCACCGCACTGGTTTCGTAGCAGGAGTTCGTCCACTACCCGTTCCGCCTGCGCCTTATCCACCGCTTCGCAGATCATGGTCAGCTTGACCAGACGCTCACGACACTCCTTCGAGGTCGCAATGGGCGAGTTCGATCCGTGCGAGTCCTCTTGGCCGGGTTCGGTCTTCTTCGGGCAACTGCTCGCGGTCACTAACGTCAACACAATCCATAGCCCTCGCATGGGTTGTGTCATCGATTGCCCTCGCGGCAAACTTGCCTCGCCCGAGCGCGATGACCAACCAACGCTCGCCCGAGAACTCCCACCGCCCACCGCGTGAACTCGTCCCGCATGAAAACGATATTACCTCGTTCACACGCGGCGTGATACGCGCGTATCCGGCAGACCGTGGCGCGGTTGCGTGGCCGATATTTCCCGGGGAGTCCGAGGAAAGAATGCCCGCCTCTGACGTTTCGCGCCGCCATCAACACTCCAGCACCGTGTCCACCCTGGACGCGTCGTGCGTCGACGCGGATGCTGGTGCCGGTCATCTCGACGATGATCGGCGTGGTGGACGAGGCGATCGTCTAGCCAGCCTTCAGGTCCTCGCCCGCGAGTTCTGCGAGCCTGCGCAGTAGCGCGGACATGTGCCCACGCTTGAGGACCTCGGCCAGGTGACCGTCCACGAACCGCTCCGTGCGGGCGTGCAGGGTGAGGAGTCGACGCACCTCGGTGAGCGTCGCGCCGGCAAGGACCGTGGGGTCCTGGAAGCGCTCGGCCTCGGGCCCCCACGCCTGCCAGTCGAAGTCGTGGAGGAGCACGTGGTGGATCTCGAGGGCCTGCAGCAGCTGCCCGATCACGGGTGGGTACTCGGGGTACGGCATCTGGATCGACCCGCTGGCGTCGCGCTCGCCGCCGCCCCAAGCCACCGGGGTGGCCTCCGCAGACTCGATGGGGTCGGCCAAGTGCGGCGACGGCGAGCAGGCCGGCGGGGGTCGGCGTGGGTGTTCGGGAGGGGGCCATCGCGATGCTCCGAGAGATGGGGTTCGCTAACAGCGAGGTGATGAGGTCCCGTAGGGCCTTGGCTGGCGCGTCGGGCACCAGCGGGACCGTGCCCACGCCATCGAGCGGGTGCGCGCCGGGCTCGAGCGACGGGAAGTCCTCCCGCACAGTACCGGGGTAGAGCACGCGCGCCGAGCGCACGTGCGGCAGGGCGTCCCGGTAGGCGTGCATCTTCACGACGTCGTCGTTCTTGTACGTGCGCTCGCCAGCGCTGGACGAGGGGGCCTCGTCGTCCGCGTCATCCTCGGCATCATCGTCGGGCGCCTCGGCACCGACGATTGCCTTCCCCTGAACGCGGAGCTTGGCGTCGAACACGTGCAGTTCGTGCCGCCCCTCGCGGAGGATCTCGAGCACGACGTCCGGCCGGAGCCGCTGCGACGCGGAGGTCCAGGGGGCCTTCGCGCCGCGGCGGAACGTGGGGTTGTAGTGCACGGTCGGGCCGCCGTCCCACGAGACCTCGAGGCCGCGCTTGATCCCGACCAGGTCCGTGGTGACCTTCACCTCGACCACCGAGTCAGGCTCGCGGCCGAGGCAGTCGCGCACCACGTCGACCACGGCGAAGAAGCACCACAGCTCGTACAGCGTGGCCACGTCCTTGAGCCCGAGAAGGTTCGATGCAAGCCGGTCCGGGTCGAGCGGGATCCGCACCGCCGCGCGCAAGGCAAGGTGATGGCCCAGGACGTCCTTGTAGCCGCGTCTCCGCTGCAGCACCGACGACCCGAGCGGGACGTGGACCATGCGCCCGACGTCGATCCACATGGGGTGGCGCTCGAAGGGCGCGAGGGCGCGTCGCATGGCATCGCAGTCGCGGAGGGTGCGCCCCCAGAAGGGCGCCCTCACCGCGCGTACCCGGGCGAGGACCTCAACCCTCTCGACGATCGCGCGGACCTGCCGCAGCACCTCCAGGACGAACCGGTTCTCGGCGGTGTCGAGGGAGTGCTCGACTTGGCGGACGTCCACCGCCACCGGCACGTGCCCGCGCAGCGCACGCGCCAGCGCCATGCCCTCGAGCGAGGCCGGCGCCCGCTCCACGCCATCCGCGCCCATCGCGATGCGCGCGACGGTCCGCGCATCCACGTGCCGCGCGTGCGCCAGCCCGATGCGCGTGCGCTCGGCCTCGAACCGCCGGTGCGGATCGCGGACCACGAGCTCCAGAGCGCGGACCAGCGCGCCGCGCCCCTCGTGCCCGATCACCACCTGGCGCACGTACAGGAATGCGTGCAAGAGGACGTCGTCGCGATCGGCGATCGACCGATCGTGGGGAATCCCGGCCGCCTGCGTGGACGAGAACGGCAAGGCGAGCACGCGCCGCGTGAGGTCCGCGAGCAGCGCGTCGAACTCGGCCTCGCCCCACTTGCCGCACCGCACCCGGACCGCCCCCCGAGCGCCAAGGTCGAACGTGCCCACCGCGTTGCCGAACCGTAGGAAGGCACCACGCTCCCCCACCTTCCGCCCGAGCGAGCCCACCGCCGCGAGCAGCGCGGCGACTGCGCCCTCGTCGCCCTCGGCGATCCACTCGACCTCGCCGCGCAGCTCGACGCCCCCGGCAAGCTCGACGGGCACGACCGCGGCGGCGGCCGGGCGAAACGTGAGGCCAGCGATCGCCATCGCTACTCGATGAAGCTCACGAACCCGTGCGCGCGCAGGCGCCGCAGCATCCGGTGCAGCTTGCGCGCGGTGCGCGGCAGCGGCACCACCACCTCCGCGCGGAGGACGCCGCCATCGAACGCCTCCTCCGCTGTCACCCCGCCGAGCGCGATCGCCAGCAGCGCCTTCAGCGTGCCCTCGATCTCGGCCTGTGATCCGTGCAGCTTCGGCAGCACCTTGGAGAACACCGCCACGTCGAGCGCCGCCCGCACGGTCGCCTCGCCCTCGCCGGCCTGGGTCATCGCGAGCCCCACGAACCGCGCGATCTCGCGGGCGACGCGGTAGCCGAAGTGCCGGTTCTCGAGCGCGAGCGCCGCGTGGATCCGCCGCAGCACCGCGCCCGCCTCGCCGCCCAAGGCCGCATTGAAGCGCCGCCACTCCTCGTCCGTCGCCGCCCCCAGCAGCGCCAGCCCACCTTCGAGGTTGTCGAGGGCCAGGGGCGTGGACGTCGCGGCCTCGGCGGGCACCTCGCCAGCCAGCCCCGCGAGATCCACGTCGTTGAATTCGAGCACGAAGGCGCGGTCGAGCACCTTCGGGCTGAACATGTAGGTCGTCTCGTCGATGTTGACCGTGCCGATCACGAACAGGTTGCGCGGGATCGTGATCCGCCGCGGGATGTCCTTATCCTCCTCGAGCTGCGGTTCATCGTGCAGGTGGATGGACTCGCCGGACTCCATCGCGGACAGGAAGTCCGAGAAGTAGTGCTCGACGCGCGCGAGGTTCATCTCGTCGAAGATCAGGAAGTACGGGCGAGGAGCACCGGCGTCGCCGACGGACGCCAGCTCGGCGTGTGCCCGGAGCAGGAGCTGAAGCGTCGGCGTGGGCTCGTAGCTCTTCGTCAGCGGGTTGCAGAACCCGAGCAGCGCGCGCCCGTCCGTCCAGTCCGGGCGGACGGCGACGAGCTCGTAGGCCGGAGCGGTCGGCGCGGCCACGGGCGCGCTGGCGTCGGGGAGCGTCAGCTCGAGCCACTCCTTGTCTCCGCTGGTCCGGCGCGCGAGCAGGAACCGGTCGCCGACGGCGAGGTTGGCCTTGAACCAGGCACGAACCTCACCGCTCAAGGTCACGTAGAACAGGTTGCTGCCATCGGGCCGCTTGTACAGCGCCATGGAGGCCACCGGCAGCCCAGGCACCTTGAGGTCGACCCGATTGATCGACGGGTCCGTCAGCGCATCGAACTCCTGAGCGAGCTCCGACGGAACGACAAACCTCGAGTACTTGTGCTGGTACGGCTTCGCGACCATCTCGGCCCTATCGTCGTTGCGTGGCTCCTGGGTATCGATCTTCGGGCCACACAGCCGGGCAACCTCCTGCGCGAGCCGGGTCTTGCCGGTCCCCGAGATCCCCGTGAGCAGCACGAACCGCTTGGCCTGGAGCGCGAGCAGGAAGCTCGCCACGACTTCGGCGGAGAATGAGAGCGACCTCGTACGAAGGTGATCGAGGATCGAGGTGAATAGAGAGAACGCCATCTCGTCGTCCAGCAGCTCGTCGTCGTCGTCGCTGCGGCTAGCGGGCGAGACGCCGGGTGCGACAGGTTCGTTCGGCGGCACCAGCCCGTAGATCGCGTTCGGGCCTGAACCCTGGACGGTCACCGTGCAGCCGTAGCGTTTGGCGAAGCCCGACAGCATCCCCCGTGCTGGGTGTTCCTTCCCGAGTCCCAGAACATCGATCGCACGTTGAAGCTCCGCCAGGGTCGCGCCTGGTCCGGTTGCGCAGAGCTGCCACACGACCCCTGGCACCGTGGCTGTCCCGTGACGTGTCGCGGGTAGCACCTTGCGCGGAGGGAGCACCGGCGCGGGCGGCTGCCACGTGCCGGCAGACTCCACGTCACCGGCCGCGTGTGCGAGCTTGCGCAGCTCGAGCGCCCGGGTGACCGCCGCACTGAACGGCTTGATGTCCCGGGTCGGGACCGGCAGCGTCAGCGCCTCGGCCTTCGCGGCGTCCACGAACGCGCGCTTCCGGAGGGCATTGTTCCCGTCCTGCTTGCCCGCCTGGTACGTCCACACGATTCCCTGACCGCTGAGCTCGCTCGTCACGAGCAGCGCGGTGCCGCCCAGCTTCTCGTACACGATGAACTGGAAGCCATCGTCGCTGCGGGGCGTGGACACCACCACCACGAAGAACGGCTTGTCGACCTCGACCCCAAAACTGCCGAGGAGGACCTTGCGCGCCTCGTCCTTGACGAACGCGAAGTTGCGCGCGGCGTCGCCGTGGAGCTCCACCACCGGCGCCCCCGCGGCCTGCGCCGCTCGGAGGCCTTCGACGATCGCCAGTCCCTGCTGCTTGTCCATGGATCACTCCCCGTTCGCCGCGCCGCGAATGCCGGGGCCATCATCCACGGCGACCGCCTCACCCTGCAACGCGGTCGGCCCCCGTAACCCGATCCCTCGCCCGCCCCTGCTGCCCCGCCCCCTCGACACGCCTCGCCAGGACCGTCTACCCTGCCCTCGGTGAGTGGGTCAGCTGCGACAAAACAAACGCTGGACCGGATACTTACGCTCCAGCTCGTGGTCGGCTGGGCGGGCGAAGGCAAGACCGACCCGCCACGGCTCGGCTGGTGGCGGACCTCCCTCGAACGGACGAGTTCGGCGGTGAGGACCTGCTCAAGCGCCTGACTCCGCGTACGTGGCGCTGGGGCGTGCTCGAGGCCGCGCGCGCCGCGGCCCGCAAGGTCGACGCCGAGGCCCGCGCCCAGGCCGCCGATGCCGACCAGCTGGTCTCGCTGTTCCGCCTCGGGTTCGAGCTGGACGAGCAGCTCGACGATCGCCTCGCCGAGCTCAAGCGCACGCATCGCCGACCCCACCGCGGTCCTCCCCGAGCTCGCCACCCTCACCACCACCTGGGCCCCGCGACGCGTTCTCAGACCTGGCTCAAGGGCCTGGGCACGCCCGAGGTCGCGCGCGTCGTCGATCGGCCGCCGGCTTACCGGCGAGCTTCCCGCGGATCCGGCCGCCACGGGCGCAGGCCCTGCACGCGGCCGCGATGGCGCCCGCTGCAGGACGCGCTACCCGGCGCCCGCACTTCAAGACCGGCAAGAGCGCCCGCGGATGACCGCCGCCGTCCGCCGAGGCCACCGAGGTCCACTCGCGCCTGCTCCGCTGCTCGCTGTGCATCGAGGAGTCACGCGCGTACTGGGCCAACGTCGACCCGGCCAGCCCGCGCACCAGCGCCGAGGCCGCCTTCGCGCGCTCGTGGTTCGGCGCCAAGAGCGAGGCGTGGACCACCGAGCTGCTCTCGAACATGCGCGTCCGGTTCGATGCGTTCCCCGCCGGCCTCCACGTGCTCGCGAGCTGGCGGGCGATGCCGCCCGAGGCCCGACGCGCGATCTGCCACTTCCACGTCCAGCTCACCGATCCGCTGTACCGCGCGTTCACCGGCGCGTTCCTGCCCGCTCGCCGCGAGGCCTTGCGCCCCGAGCTCCACCGCCAGACGGTGATCCAGTGGACCGCCGAGCACGGCCCCGAGCGCTGGGCCACCAAGACCCAGCTCCAGTTCGCCAGCCGCCTGCTGTCGTGCGCCGGCGCGGCCGGCCTTCTCGCTGGCAGCCGCGATCCGCGCACCGTCGCCACCCCGCGGGTCCCCGACGCGGCGCTCGAGTACATGCTCTACACGCTGCGCGCGCTCCGGTTCGACGGCAGCCTGATCGCCAACCCCTACCTCGCGAGCCTCGGCCTGACCGGCGGCCACCTCGCCGATCGCCTCCGCGGCCTGCGCTCGCTCGAGTTCCGCCAGGTCGGCGACGTCCACGAGGTGCACTGGCGCTACCCGGACATCGCTGCGTGGGCCGCCGCCGAGCTGGCCCCCGCGTCCGCCGTCGCGCAGGTGTCCGCGTGAGCGTCCCCCGCACCCAGCTCGACGAGGCGTTCACCGCGCCTCGAGCGCGACCTCGTCCACGAGGACGGCCCCCGCATCAGCACGATGCGCAACTACCGCTACGCGATCGTCCCGTACAACCCGAACGACGAGTTCAAGCTGCGCCGGCACGTCCGCGAGCTGGTCGGCTCGCTGAAGGCGTCGGGCGCTGGGTGGTGCTGACGCTGTCGCTGCACAAGCTCCTGCTCCAGCGCATCCGGCGCGATGGGCGACGACGTGGTCACCCGCATGATCGAGGCCGAGCGCAGCCACCGCGAAGGTCGCCCCCGAGCGCGGCATCAACTACCTGCGCACCAAGCTCGGCCGCGAGCTCGATGGCGCCACCGGCATCGCCGCGGACGTCTCGCGCGAGATCCTGGCGTTCACCGAGGCCCACCCCGACCAGGCCGAGCGCACGCTGGTGCTGATCGGCCGCGTCGGCGCGCTCTACCCGTTCTTCCGGGTGTCCGCGCTGCTCAAGCACCTCGACGGCAGGACCCGCAACGTCCCCGTGGTCCTGCTGTACCCCGGCGAGCGCAAGGGCGAGTCCGGCCTGTCGTTCATGGGCCGAGCTCGACCCCGACCGCGACTACCGTCCGCGCATCTACCCGTAGAGGCCAGCCCGATGAAGCTCCGCGACCTGTTTCAGTCCGACGTGACGCGCGACATCCCGCCGGTCGTCTACTTCCACGAGCAGTCCCCGGCCAAGCTCGAGGCCGAGGTCAGCGAGTACATCATCACCGGCGGCTACCCCGCCGATCACCCGCACCACCAGCGCGTGCCGAGCGGCATCCACGAGCAGTACGTGCGGCTGCTCACCGGCATCAGCGACGAGCTCGACAAGCCGGGCGGCCCCGAGCTGCCCGCGTCGTGGATCTCCGGCTTCTACGGCTCCGGTAAGTCCAGCTTCGCCAAGCTGCTCGGGCTCGCGCTCGATGGCGTGGCGCTGCCGAGCAAGCGCTCGCTCGCCGAGGCGCTGCTCGCCCGCGATCACGTCCCCGCTGACCAAGCAGCTGCGCGACGCCTACACGGACCTGCGCGCCAAGGTCGAGCCGATCGCGGTGGTGTTCGACATCGGCGGCGTGTCCCGCGACAACGAGCACATCCACACCGCCGCCGTCCGCAAGATCCAGGAGCGGCTGCTGTACTGCACCGATCCACACGTCGCCGAGATGGAGCTCAAGCTCGAGCGCGACGGGCTGTGGAAGAAGTTCGAGCAGGCGGCCCAGCAAGGCCCTGGGCCGGCCGTGGGCCGAGGCCCGCACCAGCGCGATGGCCGACGACGACTTCTCGGTCGTCATGGCCGAGCTGTACCCGGACCGCTACCAGGACCCGATGGCGTGGCTGACCAGCCGCGCCGGCACGTTCTCGTACTCGGCGTCCGCCGAGGAGGCCGGCAAGGCGATCGCGGACATGCTGCGGTTCCGCGCCAAGGACGCGACCTTGTTCATCGTCATCGACGAGGTCTCGCAGTACGTCCACCAGGACACCGGCCGCATGCTCAAGCTGCAGTCGTTCGTGTCCGACCTCGGCGCCCGGCTCAAGGGCAAGGTCGTGGCTGCTCGTCACCGGCCAGCAGAAGCTCGAGGACGGCGGCGACGCCAGCGTGCTCGGCAAGCTCAAGGATCGGTTCCCCGAGCGCCTGCGCGTGCACCTCGCGGTCACCAACATCCGCGACGTCGTCCACAAGCGCCTGCTGTCCAAGTCCGCCGCCGGCGCCGCCGAGCTGCCGCGCCCGGTTCCAGGCCCACCGCAGCGACCTGCGCCTGTTCGCCTACGACGGCGACGCGATCACCGAGGACGACTTCGTCGACGTCTACCCGCTGCTGCCGGGCCACATCGACCTCGTCCTCCAGATCACCAGCGCGCTGCGCACGCGCTCGAGCCGCAGCCAGGGCGATGACCAGGCGATCCGCGGCCTGCTGCAGCTGCTCGGCGAGCTGTTCCGCGGCCCGCACCTCGTCGATGGCGAGGTCGGCGCGCTGGTCACGCTCGATCACATCTACGAGGTCCAGCAGACCGCGCTCGACGCCGACGTCCAGGCCACGATGGAGCGGATCCTCCGCCACTGCGCCACCCACGACCTCCCGCTCGCCGCCCGCGCCGCCCGCGCCGTGGCGCTGCTCGAGCTGATCCAGGAGAAGGTCCCCACCGACGCCCGCCTGGTCGCGGCCTGCCTGTACGACCGGCTCGACCGCGGCAACAACCGCACCGCCGTCACGGAGGCGCTCGAGGAGCTCCGCCGCGCGAATCTAGCTGGGCTACTCCGAGAAGCTCGGCTACAAGCTGCAGTCTACCTCCGGCGAGGAGTGGGAGCGCGAGCGCCGCGATCTCGTGGTCCCGCCCGAGCAGCGCGGCGAGCTGATCCAGGGCGCGCTGCGCCAGCTGGTGGCCACCCCGGAGAAGCCCACCCTCGAGGGCCGCCCGTTCCCGTGGCTCGCGCTGTACTCCGATGGCCGCCGCGTCGCCGACGCCCGGCTGCAGGATCCCCGCGATCCGGCCGCGATCACCATCGACTTCCGGCTGCTGACCTCGCCCGAGGAGCGCGACCCCACCGCGTGGGTCAACCGCTCGAGCGACGAGGCCCACAAGCACCGCCTGCTGTGGGTGGTCGGCGACACCGAGGAGCTCGACGCCGCGGCCCGCGAGCTCGGCAAGTCCACCGCCATGCTCAAGCGCTACGAGGGCCGGGCCGAGTCGCTGCCGGCCGAGCGCCGCCGCCTGCTGTTCGAGGAGAAGACCCGCCAGGAGGAGCACGAGGCCCGGCTCGGGCGCGCCGTCGACGCGGCGTGGATGGCTGGCCGCCTGTACTTCCGCGGCAAGCCGACCGAGCCCCGCGAGCTGGCGGCCGCCGCCCCCGCCGTGCTGTCGCGGGCGTCCGAGCGGGCGCTGCGCGACCTGTTCCCCCACTTCATCGCCACCCGCGTGTCGTCCTCGGAGGTGATGCAGCTGATCGAGCCCGAGCTCAACGCCCCGTCGCCCAAGTTCCTCGGCGAGCTCGGCCTGCTCGAGTCCGAGCGCGGCAAGTACGTCCCCACCTGCAGCGGCGTGGTGCCGCGCCGCATCCTCGACCACATCACCGCCGAGGGCGGCGCCACCGGCGCCACGCTGTACGCGCACTTCGGCGGCCCGCCGTACGGCTACGCCCCCGAGGTCGTGCGCGCGTGCGTCGCGGGCCTGCTGCGCGGCAGCAAGCTCCGGATCCAGTCCGAGGCCGGCGACAAGATCTCCGCGGTCCGCGACGCCGGCGTCCGCGACGTGCTCGACAAGGAGCGCGGCTTCAAGGCCGCGACCATCTACCCGGTCGGCGACGACCTCGTCGGTGTCCGGGGCCGCGCCCGCATCTGCAAGTTCTTCGAGGACCGGCTCGGCATCAAGCTCGACCGCGAGAACGACGCGATCGCCGACCGCGTCAGCACCGAGTTCCCGCGCCAGATGGCGCGCCTGCGCGACGTGTTCGAGCACCTGCGCCGCCTCCCCGGCAACCGCCCCGCCCCTGCCGCCCTGGTCGCCCTCGAGGCCGCGCTCGACAGCTGCTACCGGCTGGTCCGCCAGACCGAGCCCACCGTGCAGGAGGTGGCCCGCCAGCTCGACGTGCTCACCGACGGCATCACGCGGCTCGGCCTGTACGCCGCCGAGCTGTCCACGCCCGTGATCGAGGCCGTGCGCCGCGCCAGCGACGTCGCGCACTACCAGCTCGCGCAGCTCGCCCTGATCGGTCAGGCCGGCCCCGAGGTGATCGCCGCCGGGGACCGCCTGACCACGCACCTCGCCGGCGAGATCCCGTGGCGCAACGTCGATGCGCTCGAGCCGGACCTCGCGCTCGTGCTCGACGCCTACCGCGACGCCCGGCGCGCGCTGCTCACCCACCAGGCGGCCGCCGCCGACGCCGCCCGCCAGGCGATCAAGCGGCGCGACGGGTTCGCGACGCTGACCGCCGACCACAGCCACCACGTGCTGCGCCCGATCGCCGAGGCCCTGCCCGTCACCGACGAGCACGCGATCGCGCCCACCCTCGAGCAGCTCCGCGACGGGTTCGAGCGCGCCCTCGCCCACGCCGTCCGCGACGCCGGCGACCGCCTCGACGCCGTGCTCAGCGAGGGTACCGCCCCGCTCATCCGCAAGCTCGGCCACAACCTCGCGGGCAAGGAGATCACGACCATCGTGGAGCTCGATCGCGCCCTCGCCGACCTCCGCGAGCGCGTGGTCGCCGAGCTGGCGGCCGGCGCCAAGGTCCGGCTGGTCTGACGTGTCTCGCCCGCTTGCAGAGCTGAAGGCGATGCTCGATGGGTTTCGAGCTCTTCCCGCGGAGACGGAGTGGGTCGAGTTCAAGGAAGCCAAGACCACCTACGACTTCGAGAAGATCGGACAGTACTTCTCGGCGTTGAGCAATGAGGCCAACCTTCAGGGACACGCCTGCGGATGGCTGATCTTCGGCATTCACGACAAGGTCCCGCGCCCCATCGTCGGCACGACCTACAAGAGCGACCGTGCTTCACTCGACGAGATGAAGAAATTGATCGCTGACCATACCGGCCAGCGCCTCGCCTTCATCGACATCCACGAACTTCACCTTCCCGAAGGTCGGGTGCTGATGTTCGAGGTTCCAGCCGCGCTTCCCGGCGTGCCGACATCCTGGAGGGGCCACTTCTACGGGAGGGATGGCGAGGCCCTCGGCGCACTGAATCCCGATGAGCACGAGCGGATTCGAGTCCGAGCCAACAGCCACGACTGGTCCGCACAGATCATCGACGCGGCAACCGTACGCGATCTCGATCCAGCAGCGATCGAGTTCGCGCGTGCGCAGTTCCTCAAGAAGTTTCCTCGCAACGTCGACGAGGCCGAAGGCTGGGACGCAGTCACCTTCCTGAACAAGGCCAAGCTGCTGGTAGGTGGCAAGGTCACCCGCACCGCCGTGTTGCTCCTGGGGCTGGCCGAGTCCGCCCACTTCCTCTCCCCGTCGATCGCCGAGCTCGCATGGAGGCTCAACGACGCGGGTGGCACGATGCGTGACTACGAGCACATCGGCCTGCCGTTGCTCTTCGCAGGCGACGCTGTCCTCAAGAAGATCCGCAACCTCAAGGTTCGCCACATGCCCGGCGGCAGCCTGTTCCCCGAGGAGGTGACGCAGTACGACGAGCGCGTCCTGCGCGAGGCCCTGCACAACTGCATCGCCCATCAGGACTATCGGGCCAACGCACGCATCACGGTCATCGAGAACGATGATGAACTTGTGCTGACCAACCGCGGCAACTTCATCCCGGTCACGGTCGAGCACGTCATCGAGACCAACCAGCCGCCTGACATCTACCGAAACCCCTTCCTCGCGCAGGCCATGGTCGCGCTGAACATGATCGACACGATGGGCAGCGGGATTCGCCGCATGTTCACCGTGCAGCGTGCACGGAGCTTCCCGATGCCCGATTACGACCTGTCAGCAGCAGACAAGGTCAGCGTGCGCATCAGCGGACGCATCCTGGACGAGAACTACACACGCCTGCTACTCGCGAACACGGACCTCAACCTCGCGGATGTGGTCGCGCTGGACAAGGTTCAAAAGGCGCGGCCGATCGACGAAGCCAGCTTCGCACGCCTCAAGCGGGCGGGGCTCATCGCGGGGCGCCGGCCGAACTTGTTCGTCAGCGCCACCATCGCGGCAGCGACCAACACGCGCGCGGCCTTCATCAGGAACCGTGCGTTCGACAAGGAGCACTACCGCAAGCTGATCGAGGCCTACCTCCGCGAGTACGGCACGGCCACACTGGCCGACTTTCGGCAGCTGCTGCTCACGAAGCTTTCGGATGCCCTCACGGTGCAGCAGAAGGAGCGCTTCGTCGCGAACCTCCTGCAGCAGCTGAGGCGCGAGCGCGTCATCGTACCAAGGGGTCCCCGCAGCAAGGCGGTGTGGTCGTTAACTAGCGCGACCGAGAAGGGTCCGAGTTAGTGATGCTAGAGCGTCGACCCGACGGCCCGGATGCAAGCAAAAATAAATACTTAGCCAAAACTAGCGCCGCTTCGAAGACGTGTGCTCTCGCTCTCAGAATCGTTCGGGGACGCTCCTGCATCCGTCCTGCCCACACGACACGCCGCCGCCCCTCCGGATCGCGCCTTAACCGCCCATGAGCCGCACCACCATGATGACCACGGACGCCAAGCGCGCCCTCGCGAAGACCATCCGCACGCTCCGGGCGCGGCTGATCACCGATCTCGGCGAGGCCACCGAGCGCGCGTACCGGCTGTCGATCGACGCCAGGAAGGCCCAGCTCGACGAGGCCGGCCGGGTCAAGCGCGCCCGGCTCGAGGGCATGGATCGACGAGCAGGTCCGCGCGCTCCCCGCCAAGGGACGCACCGGCGCCGCCCAGCGCCTGCGCGACGACGTGATCAAGGACGCCGCCGCCACGCTGCTGCTGCGCCTGGTGTACCTGCGCCTGCTCGAGGCCAGCGGCCTCCAGGCCGTCAAGGTCGTCACGGGCGGCTGGGACAGCCGCGGCTACAAGGACTTCCGCGAGGTCGCCCCCGAGCTGGTCCGTGCCGACGAGACGGAAGGCTACGCCGCGCTGCTCGGCCTGGTGTTCGACGAGCTCGCGCACGACCTGCCCGGCCTGTACGGCCCGGTGCGGATGACGCCGCTGGTGCCGGTGCCCGCGGCCACGCTGCGCGCGGTGGTCGACGCCCTCGACGACGCCGAGCTCGCCTCGGTGTGGACCGACGACACCACGCTCGGCTGGATCTACCAGTACTGGAACGACCCCGAGCGCGAGGCGCTCGACGCCAAGCTCGCCGCCAGCAAGAAGCTCGAGAACCACGAGATCGCGTCGAAGACGCAGATGTTCACCGAGCGCTACATGGTGGAGTGGCTGCTCCACAACACGCTCGGCCAGACCTGGCTGGCGATGTGCCAGCGCCACGGCTGGACGGCCCGCGTACGCCAGCCCGCCGGCAGCGCGGGCGATGGCCCGTGCGTCCTCGACCAGCTCGACACCCGCCGCGCCGAGTGGCGCAGCGCTGCGCGAGCTCGGCCCCGACGACGGCGGCGTCGCGCTCGACGCGCTGATGCCGATCGAGAGCGGGTCTCGAGGACCGCTGGAAGTACTGGGTGCCCACAGCCCATGCCCGACGATGCGGTGGCCCAGGCACCCGGCCAGCGTGCGCGAGCTCAAGCTGCTCGATCCCGCGTGCGGCTCCGGCCACTTCCTGGTGATCGCGTTCGAGCTGCTGTTCCACCTGTACCAGGAGGAGGCGCGCGCTGCCGCGGCGAGACGTGGACACCCCGCGCACATCGTCGAGGGCATCCTCGAGCACAACCTGCACGGCATCGACATCGATCCCAAGGCCGTCCAGATCGCGGCCGCTGCCCTGATGCTCAAGGCCCGCCAGCTGTGCGCCGAGGCCGAGCCCGCGGTGATGAACCTGGTGGCCCCCGCCCTCAGCCTCGCCAGCCTCGCCGTCGATGACCCGGCGCTGCGCGAGCTGTCCGCCGCCGTGCAGGCGGACACCGGCATCCCCCCCGAGCTGACCGCGCGGATCGTCAGCGGCCTCGCCGGCGCCGATCACCTCGGCACCCTGCTCCGCGTGGACGCCGCGATCGACGAGGCGATCGCGACTTACGGCGCGCAGCTGTCCGCCGCGGTGCCGACCAAGGCCGACCAGGGCTCGCTGTTCACGGGCTTCACGCCGGCGCGGCGCAAGCGGGTGACCGCGGAGCACGCCAAGGCCGCCGTCACTCGACAGGCTCGAGGGCTTCCTCGCGCAGCACTCGGGCAGCGCCGACCTCGGCCTGCGGCTGCGAGGCGAGCAACTTGCGGCGGGCGTGCGGTTCGTGCGGCTGGTCCGCGAGGGCCAGTACGACATCGTTGATCGGCAACCCGCCGTACCAGGGGAGCCAGCAAGATCTGCTCAGACAAGAGCGTGTGTTGATCGGCATACGCAGAAGCGGCAAGGCAGACCTATACGCGGCGTTCCTCTGTCGGGCGCGTGAGCTAGCGCAAGGCCTGGCTGGTTGCTCTGGTCTCGTAACGAAGAAGCGACTGGCTGTTTCTTGGGCAGTTCGACGATCTGCGCGGGTGCGTTCTCGCCGGGCGTGGAGCTTGTTGCTTCTCGCCGATCGTCGATCGCGGTGCGTTCTCGAGTGTTGCCGCAGGACCAGGTGGGATCGTGGCGGCAATGACCATCTGCAGACGGTCGAACACCGCCGAGGGTATCGCCCTGCGTATGCATTCAGCCCCGTCGAGACAGTCGTGCGGGCGATGGACTAACAGCGCGACGCATGGCGGCGGTTCTAGTGCCCCTGTCGAACTGCCGCTTCGATATCCAGCAGCGATTCCGCATCAATTCTCGGGCACGCCCACTCCTCTACTGGTGGACCGCAGCGAAGAACTCGAACTGCATACCGCGTGACCCCGAAGCTTGGGGCAGAAGGCGCCAGTCAGAAACGGAATCGTCGACGGCGAACAATGCCCGACATATCCGTACGGCCATGGGAGTGCCGCGAGCACATGAATAGTGCGCGTGGAGGACCCATGTCGCTCGCAAACGTCACGGCTGGGTTCCCACGATCATGGGACGCAGGATGGGCGACGTGGATTGAAGCCGCTGCAGTTTCTTGTACGTTGGCACTTGTCCGGGCTTGCAGATCAAAGTGCATCAGGAGGTCGCGTACGGGAGCGTTTCTCGGCGCGTCCAGAGTCAGGACAAGTACTTCATCCCTGGAGTTGCGTTTAGAACGATCGGGCACGACGTTCGCTGCACGATTACACCGCTATCGAAGCATTTTTGGCCAAGCTGGTTCATCGGTATTCCCTGAAGCGCGAGAGGATCTAGACGATGTGTCGTGCTTGCTGAACTCGTCGAAAACATCGGCACTGATCGGCGACTTGAATCCGAGCGTAAATTTCCAGGTGAGCGACGTGAATCGCGCTTCCTTTCGCAAACTCCCCTGCTCCAATCGTGTGTACTCGACCCTGCGCACCGTGTTCACAGAACACGAGTCGCATCGCGAAGCTTCAACCGAATTCGTGCATCCAGGTTCTTCACCTTGGACCAGCGCGGTCACGTGGGCTCAGCAAGCCGTTGATCAGGAAGATACTAGTTCGCAGGCGGAGTACAATCCTGTTTACGTGGCAGAGCCCGCCACGGATCATCTCAGCTTCGCTATCGGAGTGTCGCTGGGACGCTTCGGCTGATAGCGGCGAGGGCATCCTCAACACCTCTCCCACCACCGCTCTCCCGCACGGCATCCTGTTCCTCTCCAGACGCCTCCGACGACGACAGCCTCGCTCCAGCCGCCGCCGCACCGATCCTCGCCGCGTGGGCCGACGCACGGCGCCGCCATCGACGACAAGCGCACGCTCAAGAACTACCTCCAGGACAAGTTCTTCTCCGACGTCCACCGCAAGATGTACGAGAACCGGCCGATCTACTTCCCGCTCAGCTCGGCCAAGAAGGCGTTCGTCGCGTTCGTCTCGATCCACCGCTGGACCGCCGCCACGCTCAACCACCTGCTCGCCGAGCACCTCTACCCGGCCAAGAAGCGGCTCGAGGGCGAACTCGCCGACCTCCGCGCCGCCCGCGACGGCGCCGACAAGAAGGCCAGCAAGGCCGCCGACAAGCGGTTCGGCGAGGTCACCAAATGGCTCGAGGAGCTGACCACCTTCATCGCGGCCGTCGAGCAGTGCGCCGAGAACGGCCCGCCGCCGCCGGACGCCAAGACCACCCCGCGCGCCGCCGACGCCCGCTACGCCCCCGACCTCGACGACGGCGTAATGATCAACAGCGCCGCCCTGTGGCCGCTGCTCGAGCCGCAGTGGAAGGACCCGAAGAAGTGGTGGAAGGAGCTGGCCAGCGCCGACGGTAAGAAGGACTACGACTGGTCCCACCTCGCCGCCCGCTACTTCCCGGACCGCGTCGACGCCAAGTGCCAGATCGATCCGAGCCTCGCCGTCGCCCACCGCTGCTTCTGGAAGTACCACCCGGCCAAGGCCTATCAGTGGGAGCTCCGCCTCCAGGACGAGATCCGCCCCGACTTCACGCTCGACGAGCCCGGCTCCGACGCCGCCCGCGCCGCGTTCGAGGCCGCCCACCCCGACGAGGTCGAGGCGCTCGTCACCAAGGAGCACGTCCGCCGCCAGCGCAAGCTCGCCAAGGCCGCCGGCGCCACCGCCGACGATGACGACGAGGCCGGCCCCCAGGGCTCCCTCGGCCTCGACGCCGAGGACGACAGCACCAGCGAGGGCGCCGAGACCACATGAGGCCCCCACTCCCCCACGATTCGGCCGGCTCCGATCAGCCGGGCGAGCCTGCCCCACCGGAGCGCCAGTACTTCGATCGAAAATCGCTCCGAACGGTCGTGGGCCGCTCAGCGGACTTCCCGAAGCTCGCGCAGGACTGCGTTTGCTTCGCGAATGCCAGCGGAGGCGCGTTGTGGATCGGCATCGAGGACGGGCAGGAACACCCACCGGCTGATCAGACGATCAACCCGCTGCTGCTCGAACAGATTCGCAAGCGCGTCGGTGAACTGACCGTCAACGTCGAGGTGGCCACGGATCTGCGGCGCGACGCAAATGGTGGTGAGTTCATCGTGCTGGCGATCGCGCGGTCGCACGGCATCGCATCGACCAGCGACGGGCGCTACTTCCTCCGCGTCGGCGACACCTGCAACCCGATCAACGGCGATGACGTCATCCGGCTCGTCAACGATCGGCCGACGGCGCCGTGGGAGACGATGCGAACGCTCGGCCTTCCGGGCAAGCAGGCGGATCGGGCGAGCGTGGCGCGCTTCGTCGCCGCCCTCCGGGCATCCGATCGCGTGAAGTCGGTCGTGAAGGAGAAGACCGACGACGAACTGCTGGCCCACTACTTCCTCGCGATCGACGGTCTGCTCACCAACCTCGGCGTACTGCTCGTCGGCACGACCGCGGACCGCGCTCGCCTGGGGACCGCGCCGATCGTGCAGGTGCTCAAGTACGACGAGCATGGCGACAAGGTGAGCAAGCTCCTGTGGGACGACTACGCGCTCTCCCCGATCGACCTCGTCGAGGCGATCTGGACTGACGTCCCTGATTTCCGCGAGAGCTACGAGATCCCGGATGGCTTGTTCCGCGCCACCGTACCCGCGTACGAGAAGGACGTCGTCCGCGAGCTCGTCGTCAACGCTCTGGTGCATCGTCCGTACACCCAGCGCGGCGACATCTTCCTCAACCTGTATCCAGACCGGCTCGAGGTCGTGAACCCGGGGCGCCTCCCGCTCGGCGTCACCCCGCGAAACATCCTCCACGCCAGCCGTCGACGGAACGATGCGCTCGCGCGGGTGTTCCACGACCTCAAGCTGATGGAGCGCGAGGGAACCGGGTTCGACAAGATGTTCGAGCGGCTGCTCGCCACCGGTCGCGGTGCGCCGAACGTGCGCGAGGGGCAGGACTCGGTGCACGTGACCGTCCCGCGTCGGGTGATCCATCCCGGGGTGATTCGCCTGCTCGCCGACGTCGATACGCGTCACAAGCTGGGCCAGCGCGGGCGCATCGCCCTCGCGATGCTCGCGCAGACCGAAGGTTTACCCGCGACCGAGCTCGCTGATCGCCTCGAGCTCGAGGACACCGCGTCGCTCTCGTCGTGGATCTCCCCGCTCGTCGACCTCGGGCTGGTGGAGCAGGCTGGCCGCACCAAAGGCACGCGCTACTTCGTCTCGCCCTCGCTGTTACGAAGTGCAGGGCTCGACCGCCGAACGACCCTCGTTCGGCTCGAACCGCATCGCCTCCGCGCCCTCCTGCTCGAGGATCTGAAGCGCTACCCGGACTCGAGCCGTAGCGACGTTCATCGCCGTATCGCCCCCGAGATCAACGCCAAGGCGATCACACGCGGCCTCAACGACCTGATCTCGGAGGGACTCGTTGAGGCCCAGAGCGCCAAGCGCTGGCGGACGTACCGGCTTACGACTAAAGGACAAGGGTCGTGACGGTGGCGGCGGCGACACCTAACCATCTGTTTGGGCGGGGGTTTGCTAACGGACATGGACCACGGTTGTCCTTTAGAACTCGGCGCGTGTCCTTTAGGGCGAGCCCGGCGGAGCCGTGGTGGACACGATGGGCGACGTTTTGGGAAGTTATGGCGCGACCAGCACTTAACCATCTGACTTTGCAGGCTCTTCGGCTTGCGCAAAGGCCCCGAAGTTTTGGCGTCGCGACGCAAACGCGCGCCTGGTCGCATTTCCTGATCAACCCAATACCGGCCACCCAATCGAACGCAACCGCGTGGATTCAAAGGGCGATGGCGACGGTTTCAACCGAATGGTCGCCCAATGCCATGCGCACTTCACGAGGCCAGGCGTGACCACCCCCGGCCCGGTCTCCACCAGCCTCGAGGCCGAGCTGCGCGAGCTCGCCCGCCAGCGCGGCATCGTGATCTGGCTCGACAAGGAGGGCAGCTACACCGCGTTCGCCGACGCCCTTGCCCGCCGCCCCCCAGAGCCGGGCCGCACGGTGGTGCCGGTCACCACGTTCCGCGGCAGCTACCTCGAGACCATGCTCGCGCTGGAGGACCAGCAGGACGGCGTGGACATGACCCCGCTGGTGGTCCACGTCCCCGGCCACACCGAGGACAGCATCGCCGAGACCCCGCTGTTCGAGCTGTACCGCGCTGGCACCCGCCACCGCCGGGCGCTCGCCACGCTCGTGCGCGACGCCTCACACGGCCTCGCCACGCCCGCCGCGCTCGAGGCGTTCCTCGCCGAGCCTGGCCTGACCCTCGAGAGCGCGGACGCCTGGCTCACGCGCCAGGCCGCGGCTGACGCGGACGCCGACGGCCACGACCTCAGCCTGCTGGGCGCCGAGGGCTTGTACGACGACCTGGCGCGGCACGGGCCGCTCGCGCAGCAGCTCGCTCGCCCGGCGCTGGCGCGCGCGGTGTGGCGCCGCGCCGAGGTCCTGCTCGGGCTGACCACGGCCGACGCCCATGTGGATCCTCGAGGAGAACCCGGACGCGCCCACGCGCGTGCGGCCGGCGATCGAGCTCGCCAGCGACATCGCCACGGCGCTCGCCAGCTGGGCGTTGTGCGTGGAGTTCGTCCACGATCTGCGTCGCCCGCCCGCCGACGCCCACCTGCGCCCGCTGCAGCACCTGCCCAAGCCGGCGATCGGCGCGTGCCAGAAGCTCGCGGTCCACCTGCGACGCTCGGACGACAAGAGCTACGCCCGGATCGCGCTCCGCATGGAGCCGCTGCTGCCGGCGGAGATCGAGCAGGCCACCGCGGACGACCTCGGCAAGATCGACACGTTCCAGTTCGAGGACACCAAGGTCATGGCCGCCGCGCTCGACGCGCTGCTCGCCGCCGACTTCAAGCGCGCCCACACCCTCGCGATGGCGCGGACCTCGGGCAAGAGCTTCTGGACCACGTTCGACCCGCGCCGGCGCATCGCCTGGAACCTGGTCGAGCGCGCCGCCCAGCTCGGCTGCGCCGTGGTCGACCACACCGGCCTGCTCGCCGATGCCCACGACCTCGCCGACGCCCTCACCCGCTACGCGACCGGCGGCTACGAGGTCGACCGCGCCCACCGCCTGCTCGAGCAGGCCCGCGAGGAGCTGCCGCAGCTCGACATCCCCGAGGCGTCGACCCTGCGGACCCGGCTCGATCAGCTGCGCGGCGTGTACCGGACCTGGGCCGACGAGGTCGCCCATGGCTTCAACGGCCTGTGCCGTCGCGACGGGTTCTTGCCCCCGCTCGCGCTCCAGCAGCGCACGCTGTTCGAGGACGTCGTGGTGCCCGTCGTCGACGAGGCGCTCACCGCGTACTTCATGGTCGACGCGATGCGGTTCGAGATGGGCCAGCAGCTCGCCGACAGCCTGCGCGAGACCAGGACCGCCGACGTGGTCGATCACGGCGCGGCTCGCCGAGCTGCCCACCATCACCGAGGTCGGCATGAACGCGCTCGCGCCGTTGGCGCGCGGCGGCAAGCTCACCGTCGACTACAAGGACGGCAAGATCCTCGGGTTCCGCGCCGGCTCCCTGCGCGTGGACGGTCCCGAGGACCGGCGCCGCGCCATCCACGAGCGCCTCGGCGGCGACGCCTGCCCCAAGCTCTCGCTCGAGGAGGTCGGCGAGCGCGACGCCGCCAGCCTCCGCAAGACGCTGGGGCGCGCCCGGGCCGTGGTCATCCACTGCGAGGGCATCGACAAGGCCGGCGAGAAGGGCGTGGGCCTCGCGGTGTTCGAGCGCGAACTCCAGAACCTGCGCGCCGCGTGGCGCGTGCTGTACGAGGCGGGCGTGAAGCGGTTCGTGTTCACCGCGGACCACGGGTTCCTGCTCCACGACGAGGTCACCCGCAACGCCCTGCCCCACGGCAAGCAGACCGATCCACAGCGCCGCCACGTGCTGACCGCAACCCGCCGCGAGCAGGACGGCGAGGTGTGCGTCAGCGCCGCCGAGCTCAACTACGAGGGCGCCGACCTCCACGCCGCGTTCCCCGCGGGTATCGCGCCCTTCGACCGTGGCGCCCGGGCCAAGGACTTCGTCCACGGCGGCAACAGCCTGCAGGAGCGCGCGATCCCCGTGATCACCGTCCGCCACCGCTACGCCGCCGGCGGCGAGAAGGTGACCTACGCGGTCGAGGTCCGCGCCGGCCTGCCCGTGGCCGGCATGCACAGCCTGTATCGCCGTGGTCCGGCCGACCCGCCAGGCCAACCTCGTGTTCGGCAGCCAGGCCGACCTCGAGCTCGCGCTCGACAGCGCCGACGACGACGGCGTGCAGGTCGAGCTGTGCGACGTCCACCACGCCCGCCGCACCGGCGCCGGCGTGATCGCGACGGTCGGCACCGAGTTCCAGGTGTTCTTCCGGCTGAGCGGCGACGTCGAGACCCGCGCCGCCGTCCGCGTGCGGCCCGCCACCCGCGCCGCGGAGGTGATCGCCGCGACCACCACCGAGCGGTTCCAGGTGATGCTGCGGGCGCGCCCCCTGACCACGGCAACGGCCATGACAGGGGCAGGAGCCATGGCGGTGGCGGCGCCCGTCGCGGGGACCGAGGCCTCGCCCGCGTCGGCGGCACCTGCGGGATCCACCCGCCCGGCCCGCACCGCCGCCCCCCTGCTCGCCCCGAGCTGGCTCGATGCCCTGCCGCCCGGCGTGCGCGACGTGTTCCGCCACCTCGCCGAGCACGGCACGATCAACGAGGCCGAGGCGATCGGCCTGCTCGGCGGGCCGCGCCCGTTCCGCACGTTCAGCGTGAACTTCGAGCAGTACGTGAAGCAGGCCCCGTTCGTCGTCCACGTCGAGATGGCCAGCGGCGGCAAGTGCTACAAGCGCGGCGAACCGGAGGGCGTGTGATGCTGACCCAGAACGAGACCGACCACGTCTTCAACCAGCTCGAGAGCGGCCTCGTCCCCGAGCGCGGCCTCGAGGCCCTCGCCGTCGGGGTGGAGAAGCCGCGCGCGGAGCTGATCCGCCAGCTCGAGTTCGTCCAGAACGGCAGCGGCGCCGTGAAGTTCCTGCGCGGCGGCTACGGCTGCGGCAAGACCTTCATGTCGCGGCTGGCGATCGCCGACGCCCACGCCCGCGAGTTCGCGACCAGCTTCGTCGTGGTCTCCGACAACGACCTGCGGTTCCACCGCTTCGACGAGGTCTACCGCAAGGTCGTGACCGAGCTGGCCACCGCCGGCCTGCCCGCGCGGCGCGCTCGGCGACATCCTCGATCGCTGGATCGGCCGCGTCGAGCAGGGCCTGATCGACCTCGGCCACGACGCCAGACGCCCCGGACTTCGACGCCAAGGTCCGGACCAAGCTCCACGAGGACCTCGCCACCCGCACCAGCGGCAAGGCCCCGGCCGACTTCGTCCGCGTGATCCAGACCATCTTCGACCTCAAGCAGGCGGGCGAGCTGGGCGACGCGGCCGCGCTGATCTCGTGGCTGGCAGGCAGCGCCAACGTGGGCGCCGCCGTCAAGAAGCGCGCCGACATCAAGGGCGACATCGGCAGCGCCGACGCCCTCGCCTACCTGCGCGGCGTCCTCGAGATCGTGAAGGCCGCCGGCTACCAGGGCGTCCTGATCGTCATCGACGAGGCCGAGACCATCATCCGGATGCGGACCGACAGCCGGCACAAGTCCCTCAACGGCATCCGGCAGATCCTCGACGCCGCGGGCGACTACCCGGGCCTGCTGTGGCTGTTCACCGGCACCCCGGCGTTCTTCGACGAGCGCAAGGGCGTCGCCGGCCTCGCCCCGCTGCACGAGCGCATCCGCTTCCTCGAGGACGGCGGGTTCGCCACCCTGCGGCAGCCGCAGATCCAGCTCAGGCCATTCGACGCCACCCGGCTGCGCGAGGTCGCCCGCCGCCTGCGCGACCTCTACCCGATCGCCGTTCGCGCCCGCGTCCAGGCCATGATCACGGACGCGTACATCGACGCGCTGGTCGCCAAGGTCACCGCCGGCTTCCGCGGCGACGTGGGTGTCGTCCCGCGCCAGTTCCTGCGCGAGCTGTGCGCCGCGATGAGCCTCGTGGTTCAGGAGGACGCGTACGACCCGATGGCCGCGCTCGGCACGGCGCCGAAGCTCGAGAAGCTGCGGCCCGAGGAGCAGGCCGCCGTCGATGGCCGCGCCGCGTGCCGCCGGTGCCGACCGATGACGATGACGGCCTGGTGCCCGAGGTCCAGGTCTGGTGACGATCGGCCGCTCGCGCGCGTGCGATGTCCGCGTCCCCGGAGACGTGGATGGCGTGTCCGGATCCCACGCGCGCCTGGTCTGGGCGAACGGCTGGCTGGTGCTCGAGGATCTGGAGAGCACGAACGGCACCTGGCTCGCGGGCCGGAAGGTCCCGCTCGGTGTTCAGCCGGTTCGCCCCCCGCATGCAGGAGGCGATCGCCGCCACCCTCGGCTGGACCACGCTGCGCCCGGTCCAGGAGCTCGCGGGCGAGGCCATCCTCGACGGCAAGAACGCCGTGGTCCTCGCGCCCACCGCGGGCGGCAAGACCGAGGCCTCGATGTTCCCGACGATCTCGATGATGGTCGAGCGCCCGGTCGAGGGCGTCGGCGCCCTCTACATCGCGCCGATCAAGGCGCTGCTCAACAACCAGGCCGAGCGCCTCGGCCTCTACACCGAGATGGTCGGCCTGCACCGGTTCCTGTGGCACGGCGACGTCACCGCGCACGAGCGGCGGCAGTTCATCGCCGACCCGGCGGAGCTGCTGATGACCACCCCCGAGTCGCTCGAGGTCATGCTCGCGTCGCCCAAGGTGCCGGTCCCGCGCCTGTTCAGCGACCTCCGCATCGTCATCATCGACGAGGTCCACGCCCTCGCCGGCACCGATCGCGGCGCGCACCTGATGAGCGTGCTCGAGCGCGTCGCCGACCACAGCCGCCACGACGTCCAGCGCGTCGGCCTGTCCGCCACCGTCGGCAACCCCGACACCATCCTCGCCTGGCTGCGCGGCACCTCGAAGCGCGCCGGCGTGGTCATCGATCCGCCCAAGACGCCCAAGCCCCGCGAGATCGCGATCGGCCTCGAGGCCGACCCGTTCATCCTCGCCAGCCAGGCCGCGAGCAAGGCGCTCGGCAAGAAGTCCCTGTTCTTCTGCGAGAGCCGCGCGCTCACCGAGGCGATCGCGGAGCGCATGCGCGACCGCGGCACCGACGTGTTCGTCCACCACAGCTCGGTCTCGCTGACCGAGCGCCGGCTCGCCGAGGAGAAGTTCCACGGCGGCGGCAGCGCCGCCATCATCTGCACCTCCACCCTCGAGCTCGGCATCGACGTCGGCGATCTCGACCAGGTGTTCCAGGCCAACGCGCCGCAGACCGTGTCGTCGTTCCTCCAGCGCATGGGCCGTACCGGCCGACGCGACGGCAAGAACGCGAACATGACGTTCTTCTGCGAGACCATCGACGCCGTCCGCCAGGCGATCGCGATCGTCGAGCTCGCCAAGGTCGGCTGGGTCGAGTCCATCCAGCCGTCCACCCGCTGCTGGCCCGTGTTCGTCCACCAGCTCCTCGCCCTCACGCTCGAGGCCGGCGGCGTCCCGCGCGCCGTCGCGTGGACCAAGCTGTCGCGCCTGCCCGACCTGTCCACCATCACGCGCGCCGAGTTCGACGCGGTGATCGACCACATGATCGCCACCGAGTACCTGTTCGAGGCCGACGGCCACCTCTCGATGGGCGAGGCCGCCGAGCGCGTGTTCGGCCGCAAGAACTTCCTCGAGCTGTACGCCGTGTTCTCGAGCCCGCAGCACTACCGCGTGCTCACCACCAGCGGCGCGGACATCGGCTCGCTCGACCAGGGCTTCGTCGACGGGCTCGTCGAGGACATGACCTGCTTCCTCCTCGGCGGGCGCGCGTGGCTGGTCCAGGCCATCGACCACAAGCAGCGCGTCGTTACCGGCGTCCCCGCCCCGCGCGGCAAGAAGCCCGCCTGGGGTGGCTTCGCGCCCAAGCTCCTCGGTTTCACCCTGTGCCAGCGCATCAAGCAGATCCTCGTCGAGGATCGCACCTACCCGTACCTGTCCGAGCCCGCCGCCATCGCGCTCGCCCAGCACCGCGAGGACTTCGCGGGCCTGCTCGGCCCCGAGGGCGCCTCCCTCCAGAGCGACGCCAAGGGCTGGCGCTGGTGGACCTTCGCGGGCGGCGCCATCAACCAGACCCTCAAGTACGCCCTGATGGCCCTCACCGGCTGGCGCATCGTCGCCGACAGCTACCGCCTCCGCCTGGAGGGCGAGGACATCTCCGGGGTCGCCGTGCGCGAGGCTGTCATCAAGCTGTGCAACCCGGCCCTGTGGGACGACCTGGCCTTCTGGCAGCGCGTCGTCGCCCTCGTCCCGCCGTATCGCCTGAGCAAGTTCCAGCCCGCCCTGCCGCCGAAGTACCAGGTCGAGCTCGTGGGCGCGTCCCTGCTCGATCTGCCGGGCACGCGGGCCTTCCTGGAGGCGTCGCGCCAGTGGGCCGGCCCGCCCGCCGGGGAGCTCCCCGCCGGGACGCCTGCCCTGGCGCAGGGGGAGGCAGCGCACGCACTGGCGATCGGCGCCAGCTCCAGCGCGCTGCCGCATGCCCCCGGCGCCAACGCGCTGCCGCACGGCGCCGGCATGCCCGCCACCACGCCCAACCTGCTCCAGCGTGTCGTCGCCGACCTCCCCACAGGACCACTCACCACCGGCACCCCGGCCCCGGTCGCCCGCCCCACGCTGCCCGTCCGCCTGATCACCGATGCCGCCGCCCTCCGCGCCCTGTGCGCCGAGGTCCGCACCCTCCCCCGGATCGCGGTGGACGTGGAGACCACCCTGGGCGACGCCGAGCTCTGCCTCGTCCAGCTCGGCCTGCCCGACGCCGTGGCCATCATCGACGCCCCCGCCATCGACGATCTCGTCCCGCTCGCCGAGCTCCTCGAGTCCGCGGAGATCATCAAGGTCATCCACAACGCCCCGTTCGAGACCGAGGTGTTCGCCCAGCTCAACATCGTGCTGCGCAACGTCGTGGACACCGTCACCCTGTCGCGCCGCCTCCGCGGCCGCCTGCCCGAGGGGCACAGCCTCGCCGCCGTCTGCCGCCGCGAGCTCGGCCTGCGCCTCGACAAGACCGCGCAGAAGTCCGACTGGACCGCCCGCCCGCTGACCCAGGCGCAGCTCGACTACGCCGCCCTCGATGTGGAGGTCCTGCTCCGCATCCACGACGCCTTGCGCACCCTGGAGCCCGCATGAAGCCCGCGTGAGCCGCGCCCCGCCGGGGCCTGCCTGACCGACGCCTCGACAACTTCGCCGCTCGCCAGATAATGACCCGGGCTGTTCGCGAGAAATGCCCCTCCCGCGTGATCGGGGACCGGCGATGGTCGCCGCGCAGTGCGGGCCAGAGCACGTCCTCTAGCGATTTTTCGCGAGCAGTCGCTCGAGGTTGCGGACAGGAGAGAAGTTCAGCTTCCGTCCAATCTTGGATTGCTCCAGGTATCCACGTTCCACAAGGTGGAGGAGGTCCGTCCGGGCCGTCTCGTAGACGACGCGATGGCTCGTCTGATGCCCATCGATCGTGAACGTGGCGTCAGGATGGCGAACCGCATGTCCCACCAGGGCGAGCTGCCGGTTGTTGAGGTCATCTCTGCCTCGCATCGCACGTTCAACCTCGCGCATCTCTTCGGACTTCGCCCGGAGGTAGACGAACAACTCCTGGATCGCGCCCCGCAGCATCTTGAGCTGGTTGAGGATGAAGTACGTGGCGTCGTTGTCGTCACTCTCCGTGAGCACGAACGCGCGATCGTACTGGCCACGGGCCTTCCCGATGGCCCGCGAGATGGAGATGTACTCCGCCAACCAGTAGTTCTGGTTCAGCATCGACCAGTAGAACAGAAGTCGCGCGGTACGGCCATTACCGTCGACGAACGGATGGTCGTATGCGAGCCAGAAGTGCAACATGATCGCGCGGATCACCGGGTGGACGAACGCTTCCCCGTCCTCACCCGTAGCGTTCGCGAACTTGCACAGCGCCTCGATTCGAGCAGGGAGGAGGTCTGCTGGCGGTGGGCGGTGCACGACCTCGAGCTTCGCCTCGTCGACGACCGTCACATCCTCGTCGGAGCGACGGAACCGCCCGGCACCATCCGTGGTTTCGAGCGTACCCCTCGTCACGATCGTGTGAAGCTCGAACAGCGCTGCGGTCGTCAGCCGGTCCTTGTGGTGCGCACGCACCCACTCCATCGCGAAGAAGTTGTTCTGGATCATGCGCTCACTGTGGGTGCGAGGCTCGCGCTTGGTCCTGATCATCTCCTTCGCGACATGCCGTGTGGTCGAGGCCCCTTCAAGCTGGCTCGAACGAAACGCCTCCTCGATCAGCGAGTTGACGATGTACCGATCCCGCGTCCCCTGGCTTGAAACGTCCTCCGGGAGGGAGATCTGTCCGCTGGCATCGCGGTCCACTTCATGAAGTGCCCGTTCTATCGTGTCGGTCATCACGAAGCTGAAGCCCTCGTTCGATGCGTCCACGAGTGGAAGCCGCCGGCGCGCGCTGAAGCGCGCGAGCTTCACCATCGACCACCACAGCTCGTGAGAGATGTTTCGAGGTGGCCGAAATTTCAGCTCGTCCCAGTGGAGGTACGTGCCGTCCTGCTCGGCCTTGAAGGCCTCGGGGTCGGCCTGCATCGCTTCCATGATTTGCTGAAAGTTCCCAGGCTTGATCCCGCTGGGGATGGAAAGCGGCAGCTTCACGGCAGGCACCTTCTACTAATTTGGGACGAATTGGTTTTTAGATAGTAGTACCAGGCCGGCGACGCAACTACTAAAATGGTTCTAATTGGTTTTTTGGTCGTAGTAGCAGCACCTCCGCGCCCTGGCGCGCGCTCCCCCGCGCGGCCACGCGAGATCGCCTCGTAGGTACGGGCGCGCCCCGGCCCACGACCTCGGCGTTCCCGTTGAGACCTCGAAGCGATGGGGCGGCGCTGGTGCCGGACGCGTCGACGATCCGCCGCAGCTCGGTAGCGACCGGATCGCCTGCTACCGTGCTGCTACAGCGGCTAACTTCGCTCGTGAGATCAAACGCTTGTGAAG
>CAXNMK010000011.1:0-235758 GCA_964203225.1 Kofleriaceae bacterium | reverse complement strand
GGATGGCCGACCACATCGGCGGATGACGTGGCCTTGCTGCATCCGTCGGGGTGAATCCATGCGGCACTCGTCGGCGCTGGCCTGAGAGCGGTCGGTCTGGGGCTCGTGCGCGAAAAAACACGCGAGCCCGAGATCGCCGTCGGTGGCGAGGGCCTTCTTGCGGGCGGGGCTGGTCAGTCGCGTGAGCTACGGTAGCGCCACGGTGCCTGGCCTCCGACGCCCGACGACGATCGGGCGCTGAAGGAACGGTCGCCCACCGCAACTGGGGTGGCGCGCCGTGGATGCCTTGTAGGCCTCGCCCTGAGCTCGGTCGCGGCCCAGCAGCCTGCGGGCGGCGGCTGCGCCGTTCCTGCGCAATCCACGACCCCGGGGCAAGGTGGCAGCCCTCCCCCCGCACCTGCGCCGCCGCCACCCCTTGTGCCTCCTCGAGTGATGGCCCTCGGCTGCCGATGCGCTTCCAACTTGACCATCCTGGTCTCGTGCCAGATCGCGAACCCGAACAACGCACCGATGTCCGTTTCAATTAGCGCGCGCGCAGAGACGGGATCGTGGGGCGTCAATAGCAGTGGAACGCGCCCTGGGGCGGTCACGGTTCCTGCGAACATGACCATCGTGCAGGAGGTTGCGACGACGTTCAGCGCGATGATGGACTGCTCGTCCTGCAAGAGCGCGTCGTGCTCGGGTCGGTAACGCGGCGGCTCCAGGGTCTTCGAGCTCGGGCATCACGTGGGCGTGGGCCAGGTGCGCGAGGGCGCGCACGGGCCCGCCGGCGGGTGCCGCGCGGCCACGGGTTCTCGCCGCGCGCGCGGCGCCGCGAACCGGGCGAACCGCCGCCCGCCGGTCACGGCGGCGGTTCGCGGGTCAGCGCGAGCACGGCGGGGTGCAACGCGGCGGGCAGCGCGGCGAGCAGCGCGGCGCGCGACGGCAGCTCCCACGCCGCGAACTCGAACGCGGGCGCCACGGTGCAGCCGCACCACGCCGGCCCCGCGGCGGCCCGGGTCGCCTGCCAGGCGCTGGCCGGCACGACCACCAGCGGCGACGCGGGCCCGAGCACGGCACGGTCATGCCGCCCCTCGTGCAGCGTGTGCACCTCCACGGGATCGCCGCCGTAGAAGTGCCAGAGCTCCACCCGGTCGCGCACGCGGTGGAGCGGCGCCAGCCCGCCCGCGGGCAGCACGTAGTAGATGGTGGTCACGGCAGCGTCCCGATGCAGCTCGCGGTACCAGCCGCCCTCGGGATGGGGCGCGAGGGCCAGGCGCTGCACGAGGGCGGCGAGGTCAGCGTCGGTCACGCCGCGGTGGTAGCACGGTGGCGCGGCGCGGGCGGGGCGGCGAACCCGCGAGGGGCCTGCGCGGTGACGTGCCGATGCGCCCGCCGCTGCGCCCGCCCGGCGGTCGTGCCGGACGGCCAGCGCTCGACCTGCGCGGTGACGTGCCGCGGCACCCGCCTCGCGGCGCCGGGGCGCGGCCGCCGCACCTGGCGCCGGACCAGGGCGCGGACATCATGGCCGCTCGCTCGCCACCGAGGTGACACCGTGGCCCGCTGCGCCGATCCGACGGGCCGCGCGCGTACGACGGACCCCGGTGCCAGCCGTCAGGGCCGCGCTGGCCGCCGCAGCTTTTGCCGCGGTTCGTTCGCGCGAGACACGGGGGCCGCCTTGCGGAGGCCGCGGACCGTGTAGCGGCCTCCGGTCACCGCGACCACGGCGACCGCGGCGGGCCCGGCCGGGCGCAGCCACCGCGCGACCTCCGTGACGCGCCGGAGCGTGGTGTCGTCCGCGCCCTCGAGCACGGCGATCAGCGCGCGCAGTTCCGGCTGGGGCGGCGGGCCCGCCGGCTCGCGGCGGTCCGCATCGGGCTCGTCGACCAGCAGCCCGTTGGGGTCGGTGTGGAGGATCGAGCACAGCCGCAGCAGGGTCGACAGCCGCGGGTTCACCACCCCGCGCTCGAACCGCCCGTAGACCTCCACGCTGATCCCCAGCCGCTCGGCGACCTCGGCCTGCCGCAGGCCCAGGCGCTCCCGCGCCGCGCGCGCGCGCGCGCCGAGCACGGTGTTCGGGGTGGACGCCATGGCGTACAGGAAGTTGACGGCGCGCGGCCCCGTTTGGAAAGGACCCTTGAAGCCGTTTTTTCACGACGACCTGAGAGGTCTCCCTGCCGTACTCTCGGGCTGAGCCGTCGACGGGAGCATCGACGACCGCGAGCCCGGTGCAGGCGAGCCGGAGGTGGCTCGCGAACCGGTTGCCCTGCGGCTTCGTCGCGCGGCGCCGAGCGCGGGCAGGTGCTGCCCCGGCTGCGCCCTGTCAGCGCACGCGACCTCAGGGGTCAGGGTCCGCGGGCGCGGCACCACCCGCCTCGCCCGGTCCGCACGCGAACAGCAGCACCAGCAACGCGTGGCGCTGGGCTCGCCTCAGGCGGCGCGGGACCAGCACGGAGTTCTCGATCTGCTCGGTGCCGGTCCAGGTCACCGAGCCGACGGAGACCGTGCGCTGCTCGAGCTCCCGGTACGGGAGCTCGAGCAGCGGGCCATGCACGAGGCACTCGAACCTCGGTGCGCCGTCGTCGACGGTGGCCAGCGTCCCCACGTCGGCATCCACGCAGCACACGCACCCGACCGGCTCGAGCGACCAGCGCCGGCCCTGCCACGCATAGACCACGCCGGCCGCGAGCGCGCCCGGGCCGGGCCGGGCTGGCCCGAGCTCGACGAGGGACGCAGGCCCGGCCGGGTGCTCGGCAGCCGGTCGCCGCGCGCTGGGGCCCGGCCGCGCGGTCACCGCCGACGTCTCGCCAGGCTGGACGAGCCGCAGCTCGCCTCGGATGGCGCCCCGGCGCTCGCTCCGGCTGGCGCGTGCGGCGACCGGCGGCGCGGCCGGCGTCGGCACGCCCTCGCGGTCGCGGCCCCGCGCGGGCGCGACGCCTTCCTCCACGGGGGAGTTTGCGCGGACCTCCCGCGGCACGCGCGCTCGCGTCGCACGGCCCTCGGTCAGTCCGCACCCGCGCGCGTCGCGCCCCCTGATGCCCCCCTGCCCTTCCCCTGACGACCCCATGAAACCCACGATACAAGAGAACCGCATCACGCTGTATGGCGGTGCCTGCCGACCGGGCCGATCGGGCCGATGGCGTGGGCGCCCGTTCGACGAGGTCGATCGCGGGGCGCCCCGGCCGCGGCGCCCCGCTCGCGGTGGCAGGCCGGTCCGGGGTCGGCGGGCGCGAGGCCGCGCGGCAGGTCACTCCGCGAGCACGTCGTCGATCGTGGTCCCCGCGAGCAGGCGATCCAGGTAGCGCTCGAGCGCGGCCGAGGACGCGCGCGCGAGCGTCGCGGCATCGCGGTCAGCGAGCGCGCCGTGCCGCGCCTCCAGCAGCCTCGTCACCACGGCGCGCAGCGCCTCCGCTCGCCCTTCCGCGCGACCTTCCGTGCGACCTTCCGCGCGACCCTCCGCTCGCTCGGCGAGGAACTCGGGGTGTCGCCGTGCGCGATACGCCTGGACGATCGCGGGCTCCGCGAGTGCTGCGTCGATCAGGGCGGCGATCGGCAGCGGGACCGCCAGCGCCGCGTCCTCGATCGTGGCGTTCGACGCGAGCATGCCCCAGCCCGCCAGCGCGCGCGACCACTCGAATGCTCGCTTGCGCCCGATGTCCACGGCGAACACCCGCCGGACCCCTCGATCGCTGAGCTGCACGGCCTTGTTCGCTGCGTCGCCAAGCGTCTCGGTCGACACGATCTCGAACGCGAGCACCTCGAGCTGACGACGGCCGGTCTGCGGATCGCGGTCCCGCGGGTAGACCGCCGCGTCCGGCGCGCGCTCCGTGAGCTCCGAGACCCGGGTCAGCATGTCGATCGCGACGGCGCGATCCGGCGCGCGGTGAGCGTGCAGCAGCGCGCCGAGCGCGCCGTGGCTCACGGCGTGGGGCTCCTCCGCTGGGGGCACGTAGACGAGCCTTCCGTCGTCGACCTCGTAGCGATGATGGCCGGTGACGAGGTGATCGTCGACGGCCGGCAGCTCCGTGCTCGCGGGACCATGCGGAGACGACATGTCCTCAAGATACCTCGCGCGCACGGGTGCCGCGACCGAACAACGAAGGCCGCGGCGTGACCATGGCCGCATGCGTATTCAAGCCCCGCGCCACGCGTAACCACCAAGGATTCCTGGGCGCCCGCGTCCGGCCGATCCGGCCACCGGACGCCGCGTCCGTCGCCCGGCCACACGCCGGATGCGTTCTCACCTGCGCGCGGATTGCGGGGGCTGGGCGGGCGATAGGATGTCACCACCCATGTCGAGTTCGTCCGAGGGAGTGTCCGGTCGATCACCTCGCGTCCGGCTGGCTGGTCTCGCCGGGCGGGTCGCGCGTCCTGCTGACGTCGAGCACCCAGTCGCTGCGCATCAACCAGGGACGCGCGCTCGAGGTGCGATGGACCTTCGAGCTCGACGCGGCGACGTGGACCACCGCGGACGCGAAAGGATGGTTCCATGTGCCGGCGAAAGCCCGTGGGCCCGTTGCCGCTGGCTGCGACCCAGCGAAGGGCGTTCGCGTCGAGGCGCGCCTCGGTGCCGAGCACCTGCACGCGCTCCGCGAGCCGCTCCGACAGCTCGACGGCCCACGTGCCGTGGCCGCGGTGTTGCTCACGCTCGGCGACGATCACCTGCTACGCGCCACGGAGGCGTGGTGGGGCCTGGCCGCCACCACCGAGTATGAGGCGGGCGGGCGCATGGGCTTCAGCAGCCCGTGGAAGGACGTCGAGACGATCCTGCCGCCAGCGTTGCCACTCCACGTCGCACGGTTCAGCGCGGGCGGCCTCGTCAGCTACCTGTAGGCCCATCCCGAGGCATGCGTTCCGGAGATCGTCGCGCTGAGGTGCGAACCTGGTCGACCGTTCGACCGTCACCGGCGCGCAGCGATGCCAGCGCATCCGCGAGACCGCGGTCCTCGTCGGGTGTCAGCGCAGGCGCGCCATCGACGGCTTCGACCACGTGCGCTCCCGCTGGCAGCTCCCGCAGCTCCTCCGGAATGTCCTTGCCGTTCCAGTGAAGCACGCGCGCACCGGCCATGCGGAGATCGTATCACCTGCCTGCTCGGTCGCCACACACGTCCGTCTGCTCGCCAGCGCGAGCGCGTGCAGAGCGCCCGGCACCAGGGAACCTCGGAGCGCGGGAGCTACCGCTCGTTGAAGCCGCGGCCGGCCAGGATGCCGGGCGTGCACTTCTCGACCCGCCGCGCGCGCGTCTCGCTCTGCTTGGCGCCGCCGACGTGGAGGATGTGGCTGCGGCGGCGGCCGGGCGTCAGCGCCTCGAACGCGCGGCGCAGCGTGGTGTTCTTCGCCATCGCCTGCGCGAGCTCGTCGGGGACGGGCTCCGCGCCACCCGTGGGGATGACCTCGATCCCGGCGCGCTCGACCTCGATCGCCTGGGCGAGCAGCTGCGTGGCCGCGCGCCGGCGCGTCATCAGGTCCGCGGGCGACCGGATCTTGAGCAGCCGCGCGAACCGCGAGCTGGGGCCGGCGGGCTCGAGCACGCCGTGCGCGTCGACGAGCGCCGCGCCCTTGAGGAACGACAGCGCGCAGAACTCCTTGAACGCGACCACCATCACCACGTTCTTGCCATCGAACGTATAGCAGGGGTGGCCCCACTTCACCGTCTCGGTCAGCCCGCTCGCCAGGACCAGCTCGCGCAGCGCCGCCAGCTCCTTGCCCCAGCGATGCACCTTGCACGCCGGGGTCTGGAACTTCGCGCACCGGCCGCAGCCGTCCCGCAGGTACGCGTCGACCGAGCTCTTGATCATGCGTGCGGCCTGCCCCGCCCCCGGCTACCAGATGCGGACGCGCTGGTCGGGGGCGAGGAACAGCGTCTCGCCGGCAGCGGGCTTGAACGCCTCGTACCAGGCGTCGACGTTGCGCACCACGGCGGTCCGGAACTCGGACGGGCTGTGCGAATCGGTGACCAGGCGGTTGGCGAACTCCTGATCGCGGTAGAGGCGGCGCCACACCTGGGCCCAGCCGAAGAAGAACCGCTGATCGCCGCTGGTGCCGTCGATCACGGGCGCCGGCTTGCCGCCGAGCGACAGCTGGTAGGCCTGGTGCGCGACGGTGAGGCCCGCGAGGTCCGCGATGTTCTCGCCCAGCGTCAGCTCGCCCTTCACGCACTGCGCCGCCTTGCCGCCTTCGGCCGGGACCGGGCAGTACGCGCTGTACTGCGCGACGAGCTGGCCCGTGGCGACCTTGAACTTGGCCGCGTCGTCCTTGGTCCACCAGTTCTCGAGCTTGCCCTTGGCGTCGTACTGGCTGCCCTGATCGTCGAAGCCGTGGCTGATCTCGTGGCCGATCACGGCGCCGATGCCGCCGTAGTTGACCGCGTCGTCGGCGTTCGGGTCGAAGAACGGCGGCTGCAGGATCGCCGCGGGGAACACGATCTCGTTGAGGCCCGGGTTGTAGTAGGCGTTGACCGTCATCGGGGTCATGCCCCACTCGTCGCGGTCGACCGGCTTGCCGAGCTTGGCGAGCAGGCGGTCGTACTCGAACGCGGTGGCGCGGGTGTCGTTGCCCACGGGGTCACCGGCGACCACCTGGAGCGCGCCGTAGTCCCGCCACTTGCTCGGGTAGCCGATCTTGGGGTTGTACGTGGCGAGCTTGCCCATCGCCTTGGTCTTGGTCTCGGGGCTCATCCACGGCAGCGCCTGGATCCGCTGGCCCATCGCGACGAGGACGTTCTTGACGAGCTGGTCGGCGCGCGCCTTGGTGGCGGGCGTGAAGTGCGTGCCGACGTAGATCTTGCCCACGGCCTCGCCGAGCGCGCCGGTGACCTGATCGACGCCGCGCTTCCAGCGGTCCTCGTTCTGCGGGGTGCCCGACAGCGTCTTGCTGAACATCTCGAAGTGCGCGTCGACGAACCGCTTGGCCAGATATGGCGCGGTCGCGGTCAGCGTGTGAACGGTCAGGTAGTCCTTCCACACCGCGAGCGGCTGGCTCTTGACGAGCTTGGCGAGGCCCGCGATCGCGGTGGGCTGGTTGACGTTGACCGCGGCCTCGCCGCCGAGGCCGGCGCCGCCGAGCCACAGCTTCCAGTCGATGCCGGGGGCGAGCTTGGCGAGCTGCGCGAGGGTCAGCTTGTTGTAGGTCTTCTGCGGATCGCGGTTGGCGGTGCGGGTCCAGTGGACCTTCGCCATGGTCTCCTCGAGGGCGTACACCGCCGCCGCGCGCCTGGCCGCGTCCTTGACGCCGGCGAGCTCGAGCATGGTGACGAGGTACTTCTGGTAGCCCGCGCGCACGGCGGCGAACTGCTTGGCCTTGGCGTCGTACATGTCGCGATCGGGCAGCCCGAGGCCGGCCTGCGACAGGTTCGCGATGTGGGTCTCCGGGTTCTTGTCGTCCTGACCGACGTAGGTCATGACCGGGCCCTTGCGGAACAGGCGCGCGTTGACCGCGAACTGGGTGACGAGGCCGGTGGCGTCCTTGATCGCGGCGATGGCCGCGAGGTCCGCCTCGATCGGCTTGATGCCGGCCGCCTCGATCGCCGCCTCGTCCATGAAGCTCGCGTAGTAGTCCGCGATCTTGCGCTCCTCGGAGCCGGGCGCGCCCTGCGCGCCGAGGATGATCGCCTTGGTGCGCTCCTGGCTGCGATCGTCGAGCAGCGTGAACATGCCGTAGTTCGACTTGTCCTCGGGGATCGGCGTGGACGACAGCCACGTGCCGTTGGCGTGCTGGTAGAAGCTCGTGCCCGCGGCGGCCTTCGGGTTCATCCCGGCGGTGTCGAAGCCGTAGCTGCCGAGCTCGGGCTTCGCGCGCGCCGGCGTGGGGGCCGTGGCGGGCAGGCCGCTCGGCTCGGCGTTCACCGTGGCGGAGCCACCCGCGGGCAGATCGGCCGGGATGATGGGCGGGGCCGCCGCAGAGCCACACGCCGCCAGGAACAGGGTCGCTGCGATCAGCTGCTTCATGGACCGAGTGCGTACCAGAACGCCCTCGCCCCTACCAGTGCGACCTGGGGGCGACACCCCGAGGTCGCGCCCTACGCGGCACGCCGCACAGGGTTCCCACCCCGGTTCGAGACTGTTTCAGTCGCTCAGGGCACCTGGCAGTAGGTCCCGCCGGCGGTGCCGCCCGTGAACGTCCAGGTCGCCGAGTACGAGCCGCCGACGAACCCGACGATCGGGCGCACCGAGCACGCGCCCGCGCTGCCGGTCACCGAGATCGTGCCGTTGATCGCCGCCGTGGTCCCGATCAGGGCGCCGCTGGCGTCCCATGCCCGGTAGTACGCGCAGTTCCCGCTCAGCGCGGGCGTGCCCGCGTACGTCGACGGGCAGGTCCGGCTCACGTCGTAGTTGCCGACCGGGCACACCGAGCCGTCGTCGGCGGTCACGTTGATCAGGAGCTGATGGCGCGCGGCGGTGGGCGTCAGGTTGAAGTCCTCCACCGCGCCGCACGCGTCCGCGCTGACGGCATCGGTGATCGAGAGCTGGTGGCCGCCGCCGTTCACCGTCATGCTCGCCGTCAGCCCCTCGAACTCGACGAACATCGCGGGCGCCGGGGCATCGGGGCCGTTGCCCTGATTCTCGATTTCGGTACAGCCGGCGGGCAGCGCCAGAGCGAGGACGACGAGGCGCGAGCGCGACAGGACCATGTGCCGAGGGTATCCCGGTGCCCCCGGTTAGACCAGCTCAGCGGTAGGGCCCGCCCTCGGGGCTCGCCCCGTGCGTGAGCAACGCCACGAGGCGCGAGGCGCGCGATCTCGGCGCGATCGTGCGCCTCCAGCCGCAGCGGGACCGCGCGCAGCACCGCCCGCGCCGGCGCGTCGAGCCACGTCCGCGCGAGCCCCGGATCGTTGGTGCGGATGAAGTACGCATCGGCGATCGTCGGATCGCCGAGCCGGGTGTCGCCGATCCAGCGATCCCCGAGGTGCACCTCGAGCTCGAACCCGTCGAGCGCCGGGACATCCACGAACAGCTCGACCACCGGATCGAACCGGACGCGCAGCTGGTGGAACGTGCCCTGCACGCACACGGGCCCGATCAGGCCGCCCGCCTCACCGCGCAGGCGCGAGCCCGGGAACGCCGCGAGCAGGTCGGCCAGCACTGCCCCATCGTAGCAGCGACGACGCGGGCCCGTCAGACGACCGCCGTACGCTCGCCGGCGGGTTCGGTCCACCCCCATGGCCAGCTGCGTGATCGATGGCGCCACGCTCGCGGACGCCGGCGAGTTCCTGAACTGGAAGGGCGGCCGCTCCCCCTGGTGAGCCCGCCTCGGTCCCCCGGGAGCACTCCCGGGGGACCGGTTCTTTCTCGCGCGAGGATCACCGCTGGGGCATGCTGCGCGCATGCGCCTCGGCATCGATCTCGGCACGACGCGCACCGTCGTCGCGGCGGTGCACGACGGCAGGCACCCGATCGCGGCGTTCGACGTCGACGGCGCGTACCAGGAGTACGTGCCCGGCCTGGCCGCCCTCG
The DNA here is from genome assembly GCA_964203225.1 of Kofleriaceae bacterium. Taxonomy (GTDB): domain Bacteria; phylum Myxococcota_A; class Polyangia; order Haliangiales; family Haliangiaceae; genus JABFXX01. Next base: position 226,327 of record CAXNMK010000011.1, on the reverse strand, counting down.
TCGACGGCGAGCTGATCGTCGGCTGGGCCGCCGGCAAGGCGATCGCGGAGGGCTCCGCCACCCACGCGATCCGCTCGATCAAGCGCGTGGCCGCCAGCCTGCCGCCCGATGCGCCGGTGCCCGGGCTGCCCGGCGTGACCGCGCTCGGGCTGCTGACCACGTTCCTGGCCGCGCTGCGCACGTCGCTGCTCGAGAGCTCGAACCTCGCGATCACCGAGCCGCTCGAGGTCATGCTGTCGGTCCCCGCGAACGCGGCGTCGCGGCAGCGCTGGCTGACCATCGAGGCGTTCCGACGCGCCGGGTTCCAGCCGATCGGCCTGCTCAACGAACCGACCGCCGCGGCGATCGAGTTCGCGCACCGCCACCTCGCCACGCTCGGCCCGAAGAGCCCCAAGCGCCACGTCGTGGTCTACGACCTCGGCGGCGGCACGTTCGACACCTCGGCGGTGTCCCTCGAGGGGCGCCGGTTCGAGCTGATCGCCACCGAGGGGCTGACCCGCGCCGGCGGCGACGACTTCGACGAGATGATCCTGCGGATGGCGCTCGAGACCGCCGGGCTGCCGTGGGTGGACGGCGACGCCGCGGGCCTCGAGCGCGCGCGCGAGGCCAAGGAGGGCCTGCGCCCCACGAGCAAGAAGCTGCTCGTCGATCTCGGCGACGCCGGCAGCGTCCAGCTCGACACCGCCGCGCTGTACGCGCGCTGCCAGCCGCTGATCGACAGCACGCTCGCGATGACCGAGCGCCTGCTCGCGCGCGTGGCGCAGGCCGGCGACGTCACCGCGCGGCTCGACGATCCGCGCGCCCTCGGCGGCATCTACCTGGTCGGCGGCGCGGCCGCGTTCCCCGCCGTCGCCCGCGCGCTGCGCGCCACGTTCGGCAAGAAGCTCCAGCTCGCGCCGCAGCCGTTCGCCGCCACCGCGGTCGGGCTCGCGCTCGCCGCCGATCCGGACGCCAACGTGCTCGTGCGCGAGGCCACCACCCGCCACATCGGCGTGTGGCGCGAGGCCCAGGCCGGCGAGGACAAGATCTTCGACTCGCTGATCGCCAAGGACACCGCGGCCGGCACGATCCAGCGCCGCTACCGCCCCACCCACACCATCGGCCACCTGCGGTTCGTCGAGTGCGGCGCCCTCGATGCCGCCGGCCAGCCGGTCCAGGACCTGGTTCCGATCGGCGACGTCTACTTCCCGTACACCCCCGCCCTCGCCGACCGCGGCGACCTCGCCGGCCTCCCCGTCGAGCGCCAGCCGCGAGCACAGGCCGACGAGATCGCCGAGACCTACACCTACGGCGCCGACGGGACGATCTCGGTCGAGATCGCCAATGTCTCGCGCGGCTACGCGCGTACGTACGAGCTCGGCGCGCTGCGCTGACCGCGCCGCGTCAGTACAGCAGGCGGAACTCCGCGGGGATCTGATCGGGCGCGGCGACCGAGATCCCGAGGTCGCGCAGCAGGCCGTCCTTGAGCGCGTAGATCCAGCCGTGCACGGCGAGCCACTGCCCGCGGCGCCAGGCGTCCTGGACGATCGTCGTGTGGCACACGTTGGCCACCTGCGCCTGGACGTTGAGCTCGGCGAGCCGGCTGGTGCGCGCCTCGATGTCCTCGATCGCCATCAGCTCGTCGCGATGCCACTGGTGGACATCGCGGATGTGGCGGAGCCAGTTGTCGATCAGGCCCAGCGGCTGGGTCCCCATCGCCGCGCGGATGCCGCCGCAGCCGTAGTGGCCGCACACGATCACGTGGCGGACCTTGAGCACGTCGACCGCGTACTGGAGCACCGACAGGCAGTTGACGTCGGAGTGGTTGACCAGGTTCGCGACGTTGCGGTGAACGAACAGCTCGCCGGGCGCCCGGCCGATGATCTCGTTGGGGGGCAACCGGCTGTCCGAGCAGCCGATCCACAGCAGATCGGGCGCCTGCTGGGCCTCCAGCCGGGAGAAGAACGTGGGATCCCTCGCGACCGTGGTGGCCGCCCACGCGCGGTTCGCCTCGAGGCACTCGTGGATCTTGCGCACGCACACCGTGTAGCACGGCCCCCCGGACGGACGCCGGATCCGGTACCGCGGTCGCGGTGCATCAGCTGTCCTCGACACGTTCACCGACGCGTGGTGAGATTCCGTAGCCTGGGGGCGCGGGTGGCGATGGCTGTCCGTCGTCGGGATCCTCGACGGCTGCCGGAGCGGGTTCGATCCGAGCGGCGGCGACGGCATGTTCGGCGACACGACCATCATCCCGCCCGTGCTCGGCGCCACCGACGTGGTGCCCGCCGCGATCGCCCGGACCCGCGACGGTGGCGTGGTGATCGCAGGCAGCGCGGATCGCGGCGCCGGGTTCGACGGGGCGGTGGTCCGGATCGATGCCGCGGGGCGGCCCGATCCGGCCTTCGGCGTGGGCGGCGTCGTGGTGCTCGACATCGGCTCGACCGAGGACCTCGCCACCGGCATCGCGGTTGGACCCGACGACGAGATCCTCGTCGTCGGCGAGACCCACACGGGCACCGGCAATGATCACGACTCGGTGATCGTGCGCCTCACCCCCACCGGTCAGCTCGGTTTGACGCTGGCCGGGACCGCCGCGCGATCACCGCGCGCGGCGGGGGCGACACCTCGATCAACGGCGCGGCCTCCCGCGGCGGCGGTGGTGGCGTGGTGTGGATCGCGGCGCGCGCCTACGACGGCGGGCTGACCACGGACGTGTCCTGAGGCGCGGCCAGGGTCGAGGAGCGCGGCGAGGCCGGCACCACGCGGGTGTTCCAGATCCTGCCCGACGGCACGCTCGTCGAGCGCGCATTCACCGACGCGTGGTGACCCGCGCGCGGGCCGGCGCCACGCGCGTGCTACACTTCACGGTAATGTCGACGACCGCCGCGCGTACCCTCAAGCAGCGATTGCTCGACCACATGGCCGAGTACGGCAAGATCGCGCTGTACACGTACCTCGTGCTGTCGCTGTCGACGATCGCCGGGTTCTCGATCGCGGTCGGCATGGGCGTGTCCCCGTCGTCGGCGACCGGCGTGCTCGGGGTGATCGTCGCCGGCTGGGTCGCGGCGAAGGCGACGATACCGATCCGGATCCTCATCACGCTCGCGCTCACGCCGGTGGTCGCCGCCGTCGTCCGTCGCCGCCAGCGCCCGGCCTGACCGGGGCCTGCCCGGGGCCTGCCCGGGCTGCGCGGCTACTACCGCGGCTGCCCCGGCTGGGACCTGCAGGAGCTGGGTCGGCCGGCTTGTTCCCGGCGGGCCCCCGCCCCGACCGAGTACCTCACCCGCTACGCCGAGGTGTTCAACACCGTCGAGGGCACCGACCACGTTCTACGCGCTGCCCGCCGCGGACACCGTGGGGCGCTGGCGCGACCAGGTCCCGGAGGCGGTCCGGTTCTACTTCGAGTTCCCGCGCACGATCACGCACGACCGCCTGCTGATCGACGGCGCCGACGAGGTGCGCACGCTCCTCGACCGCGTGCTGCCGCTCGGCGAGCAGCTCGGCACCCCGGTCCTCCAGCTGCCGCCGCGGTTCGGGCCGCCCCAGCTCGGTCAGCGCGCGCGGTTCCTCGCGGCGCGACGAGCGGTTCTTCGCGCGCGGTGGCTCACGGCCTGCCACACGCCGTACGTGTTCATCCACTCGCCCGACGACATCGACGCGCCGGCCAACGCGTACCAGGTCCACGCGCGGCTGCGCGCGCTCGTCGACGTCGGCGAGCTCCCGCCATGGCCGGGCACGCCGCGCCAGCTCGGGCTGTTCTGAGCGTCAGCGCGGCCGCGCCGTGAACCGCGCCCCGTCGTGCTCGACCTCGTAGATCACGCCGTTCGGCAGCAGCGGGATCGTGCGGCCGAGGAGCTCCATCAGCCACAGCCGCATCACGCCGCCGTGGGACACGACGAGCGCCGGCGCGGTGCTGGCCTCCGCGATCCGGGTGAGCGCCGTCCCGAGCCGGGCGACTGCGTCCTCCCGCGGCTCCCCGCCCGGCGGCGCCGTGGTGGATGCGAGCCAGGCCTGCCAGGCCTCCGGGTGCTGCGCCGCGCACTGCTCGCGGGTCAGCCCCTCGAACACGCCGAACCGCCGCTCGCGCAGCGCCGGCTCGAGGGTCGGCGCCGCCAGGCCGAGCGCGCCCGCGACGATCTCGCCGGTCTGCCGTGCGCGCAGCAGATCGCTCGTCCACACCGCCGCGAGATCGACCTCGGCGAGCGCGGCCGCGAGCGCGGCGGCCTGCGTGCGCCCGGTGTCGTCGAGCTCGATGTCGGTGTGACCCTGCAGGCGGCCCAGCGCGTTCCACGCGGTCTGGCCGTGGCGCGCGAGGAGGAGGCGACGGACGGACGACATCGCGTGATCGTACCGCGGCACGGGTAGCGCGGCCTCGCGCGCCGGGCGCGTTCTCCTGCTAAGGGATGGTCATGCCGTCTCCCGCGTTCGCGTCCCTGGTCGCCGCCGTCCAGACCTGCCTCGACGAGACCGAGGCCGAGTACGGGCAGATGCCCCTGCTCGTCCGCCTGATGGTGAAGCGCGGGTTCGTCAAGCGCAGCGGCCACGACTTCGCGCGCTGGCGCGAGCTGCTCGCGGCGGCCACGCGCGGCACCCTCGAGCCCGGGCTCGCCAGCGCCCTCGCGCAGCTCGCCGACCACTACCGCGGCGCGCCCGCGCGGGCCCGGCGGGGCATGGGCGCCACCGGGCCCCAGCTCGCGATCGTCGAGGCCCGCTCGCGCGCCCGCGTCGAGGCGGTGGTCGCGCTGGCCGGGAGCCTGTCCACCGCGCGAGCGTGACGCTCAGCGCACGTGCTGCAGATCGACGCGGACGGTGGTGCCGGTCCCGCGCGTGGATGCGATGTCGACGACGCCACCGTGGCCGCGCACCGTGCCGTGCACCATCTCGGCCTTGTAGTCGCCGCCCGCGGGACAGAGGCGATCGGGACGTGGGCCGAGGCGCACGGGAACCAGCTCCTCGACACGGCGGCGATCTCCGTCGATCCGTGAGCGGCCACTCCCGGACGTGCGATGGCGACGTCTCGCCCTCGGGGCGGTGCTAGCATCCGTGCGTGAAGTCGGTGTCCGTCCAGCTCGGGGTGCTTGCGGTCGCGCGGGATCAGGCCCGCCCGCCGACCCAGGACATCGATACCGTGGTCACGCGCGCCACCGCCGCGGGCCACCGGATCGTCGCCCAGCGCACCGTCGGCGATCTCCAGGGGCCGATCCGGGACTGGCTGCGCCGCTGGATCGATGACAAGGCGATCGACTGCGTCATCGTCCTCGGCAGAGACAGCACGACCACCGCGGACGCACTCCAGCCACTCGTCACGCAGCCGGTGCCGGGGTTCAGCGACCTGTTCCGCTGGCTGATGCTCCAGGAGAGCGGGGCGTCCGCGATGCTGCCCACCGCCGAGGCGGCCCGGTGTGGCGGCACGTTCGTGTTCGTCGTGCCCGGCGCGGTTGGCGCCGTGATGGACAAGCTGATCCTCCCGCAGTTCGATTCGCGCACCACGCCGAACAGCCTGGTCGCGCAGATGCCGCGGCTCGCCGGGCTGATCGAGATCCCGCCAGCTGACGCGGTGCCCGTGAAGGTGCCACCGGAGCGGACCCAGGGCGGCCCCGGCCTGCCCGCCCGCCTGCCCGCGCGGCCGGCGCCCCGCGTGGCCACCGGCGCGAACGTGATCACGCGCGGCCACCCCGTCGAGGACGACGATCCGCCGACGCGCGAGATGGATCTCGCCAACCTCGAGCAGCACCTCGCGGCGGCGAGCGGCCGCAGCACCAGCGACGTCACGCGCCAGACCGACCTGTCCCGCTCCGACGACCTCGACGACACCATCGACGACAAGACGGTGGAGATCGATCTCGAGGCCGACGCACCGACGCTCACCACCACGAGCGCGGCCCCGGCCGCGTCGGCCTCCGGGCCCTCGGGGCCCCGCCGCATGCTCGAGGCCGAGACCAGGCTCGCGGAGCCCCCGGCGCCCGGCCGGTCGCCCGCGCGGCGCCCGATCTCGACACCACCAGCCACCCCGGTGACGCCGGCGCCATCGACCGGCGTGGGCCCTGCCCGGCTCGGCTCCCAGCTGGGGGCCCGCCCGCCCACCGCACCGCCGCCCGTCGCCCGCCCGATCACCCGCCCGCCGCCCCCGCCGCCCAGCCAGGTGATCGAGCGCGCGATCGAGTCGATCGAGATGATCGAGATGATCGAGCCCGAGCGCGAGCTGCCACCGCCGGCCCGCCCCGCGCGCCCGGTCACCGCCCCGCCACCAGCCCTCACGGTCAGCGCGGTCCGTGCAGAGGTCCGTGCAGAGGTCCGTGCAGAGGTCCGTGCAGAGGTCCGTGCAGAGGTCCGTGCAGAGGTCCGTGCAGAGGTCCGTGCAGAGGTCCGTGCAGAGGTCCGTGCAGACATGCCGCTCGACGCCCTGCCGCAGGGCGCGTTCACGTACCGCAAGCCCGCGCGCCGGCTGCACCCGGCGGTCAAGATCATCGGAGCGGTCGCGGTGGTCGCGCTCGGCTTCGTCGGCGGCATCATGATCCTCGATCGCAGCAACAGCCCGGCGGTCGCTGCCGCGCCGCCCGCCGGCCCCGAGGACGCGGGCAGCACAGCGCCCGCGCTTGACGAACCCGTCGTCGCGGTACCCGTGCCGCCCGAGGACATCGAGCTCCCGCCGGACGTCCTCGGGCGGGTGCCCTCCGCGGCCCCGCGGCCCCCGGCGGGCACCCGCCCGCGCACCCGGACCGGGCCGGTCACCGCGCCGGTCGCCGGCCCCGTCACGACGCCCGGGCCGGTCACCCCGCCCGGCACCACGCCGGTCGCCGCGCCCGCCAAGCCCCCACCGGCGCCGCCCGAGACCACCGACGGCGCCACCGCCACCGCCACGCCGACCAGCGACTGCGACGAGGCGGCCTGCGTGCTCTCGAACTACGACCAACCGTGCTGTGCGGCGTTCAAGCCCTCGCCGTCGGCACTCGGCCGCCGCGTCGGCGGGGTGCCGGCCTCGCTCGATCGCGCGATGGTCCGGGCGGGCATCGACACCATCAAGCCGCGCGTCGTTGGCTGCGGCGAGACGAGCGGCGTCACCGGCACCGTCAAGATCGGCGTGACGGTCACCCCCGAGGGCGCCGTCAGCGGCACCGAGGTCAAGGACACGCCCGACGCTGCGCTCGGCACGTGCGTCGCCACCGCCCTCCGCAACGCGAAGTTCGGCACGAGCATCAACGGCGGCACGTTCACGTATCCGTTCGTGTTCTGACCGCCCGACGCGGTCGCCGCCATGAGCCGGGGCCGTGCGCCAGATCAGAAGCTGATCTTGATGCCAGCGGTGAACTGGCCTTCGCCCGCGCCGCGGCCGAAGTCCATCGAAGGAGCGCCGTAGCGCTGGTCCATCATCCCGCCCGGCATCACGCCGTTGCGGCCCGCCTGCGAGTACGACAGGAACAGGCTGACGAGCGCGTCCTTCTTGTGGTCCGCGATCGTCCCGACGCCCGCGATCTTGCTCTTGAAGATGTCGAGCTGGAGGCGGGTCTCGATGGCACCGTTCTGATCGAGCACGCCGGCGAGCGTCAGCGCGGCCTTCTCGTGCGGCGTGAACGTCAGGCTCGCGCCGAGCTGGGCGGTGGTCTGCTTGCCCTCCTCCTGGCGGAACGAGCCCCACGCGCCGGCGTACAGACCCTTGCCGATCTGCATGTCGGTCGAGCCGGTGACGCCGAGGTACGTGCGATCACCCGCGCCCGCGTCGAGCGACAGGCTCTGGACCATCTTGTCCGAGCGGTACTTCTCGGCGAGCGCCAGCGTGGTCTGGCTGCCACCGGCCCGCGTGCGCTCGTGATCGAGCGCGCCGGTCATGCTCAGCTCGTCGGAGAACTTGTGGCTGCCGCCGAGGTGGAACTTGTCGGCCGCGAGGCCGTGCGTGTACTTCGCGTCGAGTGCGCTCGTCCCGTTGGTCCAGCCCGCGCCGAGCGACCCGGTGGTGCCCGCGGCGCTGTGGTCGAGGTCCATCGCGCCGGTGTACGTGTCCGCGCCGCTCTTGTGGCTGCCGCCGAGGTGGAGCTTGTCCGACGTGAGGCCGTGGGTGTACTTGCCGTCGAGGGCGGTCTTGCCGTTGGTCCAGCCCGCGCCGAGCGACCCGGTGATGCCCGCGGCCGTGTGCTTGAGGTCCGCCGCGCCGGTGTACGCATCCGTGCCGCTCTTGTGGCTGCCGCTGAGCGCGAGCGACGTGGCGGTGGGATCGTGGGCCAGCGAGCCGGTGTACGTGTCGCTGTCGGATGGCTTGTACGTGCCCGACAGCGAGCCCGCGACGCCGCCGTGGGCCACGCCTGCGCGACCGTCGGTGCTGATCTTGCCATCGGTCGACGCGTAGCGGCCGTAGGCGCCGGTGAACGCGCCGCGGTGCTCGAGGCCGGTGGTCAGCGTGCCGCTGTCGAGGCCCCAGTCACGCCGGAGCCCGAACGCGCCCTTGCCGCCGTACATCTCACCCTGGGACTTGCCATCGCGCTCCCACGCCAGCGTGCCCTCGCCCTTGGCGCTGACCTTGCCGTGGAGCGCGTCGTCCTCGTCGAGCTTGTAGGTGGTGTCGAGGCCGGACTTGTCGGCCTTGCCGGTGAAGTCGCCATCGGCGGTGCGCCAGCGCGCTCCCTGCTCCTTGGCGGAGGCGAGGAAGTAGCCGCCGGTCGGGTTGCTCGGGTCGCCGGCGGCGAGCTCCTTGCGATCGATGCTCGCGCGCACGCCGCCCATCTCCTGGACGACCTGCTGCACGAACTCGTTGCCCAGCGACGTGTGGAGCAGCGCAAACAAGGCGTCGCGCTCACCCCGGTAGGTGTCGACCAGCGCGACGACCTGCGTGGGCTCGGGACGGCCCGTCTGGAGCAGGGCCTCGAGGGCCTGGACGCCGGGGCCCGGCTTCGCCTGGACGACCGGGGCCGGGGCCGCCGCCGGCTCACCCGCGAGTTGCTGCTGCTGCTGCTGGGCCATGAGCGTCACATCCTATCAGAGCGGGGTTCGCCGCTGATCCGATCTACGGTCGCCGTTCGCGGTACCTTCCTGACCGCCGCGATGCTCCTCCCCGACGACGCCGCGATCGCCCTGGCCCGGACGTACGTGACCCGCTTCCTGGCGGTCCAGGCCCATCGACGCCCCCGCGCCAGCGCGCTGGGGCCCACCGAGGACGAGGTGTCACACACGCTCGCACGTGAACCCCAGCCCGACCCGCCGGCCCTCGATGCCGAGGACACCCGGGTGGCCGCCGCGGGGGACCGGCTGCTGGAGGCGATCGGGGCGGATCCGTTCGCGGCGCTGACCCGGCTGACCCGGCTGTTCGAGCTGGCCCCGATCGACCTCGCGATCGTCGCCGTGCTGCTCGCCCCCGAGCTCGATCACGAGCTCGAGCGCGCCTACACGTTCGCGCTCGACGACTTCACCCGCAAGCGCCCGGACCTCGGGTTCGTGGCCCGGCTGATCGCCCCGCGCGACCCCGCCCTCGCCCGCCGGATCTACGCGCGGCTCGATGACACCGCGCCGCTGCGCCGCCACGGCGTGGTCACGGTCGCCCCCGCCGGCGATGCGCCGATGCTGATGCGCCAGCTCCGGCTCGCCGACCGGATCGTCGCGTACCTCCACGGCCTCGACACCATCGACGAATCGGTCCGCGCGTGGGTGCGAGTCGGGGGGCCGCCGCCGGCGCGCGATGCGGTGGTGATGGCGCCCGCGCTGGTCGACCGGATCGCCCGCGCGCTCGACGGAGAGCGCGCGCCCCGCGTGCTGCTCGCCGGCCCGTCCGGCAACGGCCGCGCGCTGCTCGTCCACGCCCTGTGCGGCGCCGCCGGCCGGGGCGTGGTCCGGATCGACCTCGAGGGGATGCTCGCCGACGGCCGGATCGCCGAGCGCCTGCCCGCCGCGCTCCGCGAGGCCGCGCTCCGCGACGCCACCGCGATCCTCGACGGCGGCACCTCGATCGACAAGGAGCCGCCGCGCGGCCTGGCCCAGGCGATCGCCGAGGGCACCAGCGGCCTCCACGTGCCGGTGGTGTTCACGTTCAGCGGCCACCCCAACTGGCTCGTGCAGGCGGTGCCCGGGCTGCTCGAGCTCGACGTGCCGGCGCTGACGCTGCGCGAGCGGCTCGCGCTGTGGCGCCACGCCCTGCCCGCGCCGCTCGCCACCGACGAGGATCTCGAGACGATGGCCGCGCGCTACGCGTTCACCGGCGGCACGATCATGCAGGCCGCGAAGCGCGCCGAGACCTCCGCGCGGCTGCGCTCGCCCGAGGCGCCGCGGGTCACGCTCGAAGAGCTCGGCGATGCCGCGCGCCTGATGTTCTCCCACCGGCTCGGCGGCCTCGCGCAGCGGATCCCGACCGGGTTCACCTGGGATGATCTGGTACTCCCCGCCGAGACCTACGAGGGCGTCCGCGAGGTGGTCACGTTCGCGCGCCACCGGGCGTTCCTGCTCGAGGAGTGGGGCTTCGCGGCCAAGCTGCCGTACGGCCGCGGCGTGAGCGCGATCCTCGCCGGCCCGCCCGGCACCGGCAAGACCATGGTCGCGCAGCTGCTCGCGCACGAGCTCGGCTACGACCTGTTCCGGATCGACCTGTCGCAGGTCGTCAACAAGTACATCGGCGAGACCGAGAAGAACCTCGCGCGCATCTTCGACGAAGCCGAGGCCTCGCACGCCGTGCTGTTCTTCGACGAGGCGGACTCGCTGTTCGCCAAGCGCACCGAGGTCAAGTCGAGCAACGATCGCTACGCCAACCTCGAGGTCAACTACCTGCTCCAGCGGATGGAGACCTACGACGGCGTGACGCTGCTCGCGACCAACATCGAGCAGGGTCTCGACGAGGCGTTCAAGCGGCGCGTCCGGTTCTCGATCGCGTTCGAGATGCCCGAGGAGGCGGAGCGCAGCAAGCTGTGGCGCAGCATGTTCCCGCCCAAGGTCCCGCTCGACGAGGACATCGACTGGGAGCTGCTCGCGCGGTCGTTCGAGATGGCGGGCGGGTACATCAAGAAGGCCGCCCTCCGGGCCGCGCTCCTCGCCGTCGCCGGGGGCCGCAAGGTGGGCACGCGCGACCTGCTCGATGCCGCGCGCGCCGAGTACCGCGAGATGGGCCGCGTGGTCTGAGGGCGCGCTATGCTCGCCGACATGCGCTGGATCGCCGTCCTCGTCGCCCTGCTGATCGCCGGCACCGCGGCCGCCCAGCCGGTGCAGTTCGACCTCAAGGGCGACGTGCCCGTGGGCAAGACGCCGATGCTCAAGGTGATGGCCTCCGAGGCGGTGACCGGCCTGGTCCTCGACCTCAGCCGCGACGACGGCAAGGCGTTCAAGGCGCGGCACCCCGGCCTCCGCAAGGGGCAGTCCGTGGTGCTGCCGATCGGCGACGGCGCGCCCGGCAAGATGGCGTACACGGGCTCGCTCAGCGGCCGGCTCGCCAGCTCGAAGGCCGCGTGGACCGAGAACGTCGCGTTCGACACGATCGTCCGCGCGCCGCTGCAGATCGGCTACGACGCCGACCACCTCGATCTCGACAAGCGCACGCTCCAGTTCCGCCCGTCGCGCCCGCCGGTGGCGGCCGAGATCGAGGTGATCGGCGAGGACGGCACCAAGATCGGCCAGGGCGCCGCGACGTACCCGCCGTCGGCCGCGGGTGACTGGCTCGCGATCACGTGGACCCAGCCCGCGAGCAAGCGCGCGGACGTGCGCCCGGAGGTACGAGTGATGAAGCTCGTGCTGCGGGTCGAGGCCAGCGACGGCACCGCCACGCGCGTCGAGCTGATCCCGTGGTCGGTGACCATCGACCATCAGGACGTCGAGTTCGCCGTCGACTCCGCGACGATCGAGCCCGCGGAGGAGGCCAAGCTCGACGCCAGCCTCGCCAAGATCACCGAGATCGTCGCATCGGCGAACACCATCATGCCCCTTCGGCTCTACGTCGCCGGCCACACCGACACCGTCGGCGCGGGCGCGACGAACCGGACGCTGTCGCGCGCGCGGGCGAAGGCGATCGCCACGTACTTCCGCACCCACGGGCTCAAGCTGCCGATCTCGATCGCGGGGTTCGGCGAGGACGTGCCCAAGGTCACGACGCCGGATCGCACCGACGAGCGCAAGAACCGCCGCGCCGACTACGTGCTCGGGCCCGCGACCGGCGCTCCCCCGTTCAAGGGCCCGTACCTGCGGACCCGCGCCGACTGGAAGCCGCTCAAGTAGGCGGCCGTCGCGTCAGGGCGGTGCTCAACTCCACGGGGCTCCGCCCCGCCCTACGCGGCAAGCCGCGCAGGGTTCCCACCCCGGTTTCGAGACTGTTGCACAGTCTCTCAGGGCGGTGCTCAGGGCGCTGGACGGTGCACGGCGTCGACGGTGAGGCCCACCATGTCGGGCTGCTCGAGGTACGCGCGCGCGCCGGCGTCGTCGGTCAGGGTGGCGCGGAAGAACGCGGTCACCGCCGCCGCCGTGACGTCCCGCCCGATCGCGGGGTCGAGGTACGTGAACGGCTCGCCATCGGTCTGGCGCACGCCGGGACCGCAGCCCGCGTCGAACGCATCGACGAGGCCGGCCAGATCGGACACCGACCAGTGCCCCGCATCGGGTAGCTCGAGCTTCCACGCCGCGGTCGGCGTGTCGCGGTAGTTGTTCCGGATCAGGAGGTTGCCGAGCTCGGTGATCGAGTTGTCCTCGGCCGCGATCACGAACAGCAGCGGCGCCGTCAGGTTCGCGAGCGTCACGCCCGGCAGCAGCGCGTTCTCGACAGGCGCGGCCAGCGCGGCGGTGGCCCGGATCCGCGGATCGAGCTCGGCCACCCGTCCAGCGGTGACCGCGCCGAAGCTGTGTCCGAGCATGCCGACGCGAGAGAGATCCGCGGACGCGCTGACCGGCGTGGCGCCCGCGGCGAGCTGATCGAGCACGAACAAGACGTCCGCCGCGCGGACAGCCAGGAAGGCGGGATCGAGGCTGATGCCGGTGCCCGCGAGATCGTCCCACAGGGTGTTGGTCGCGTGCTCCACCGACAGCACGAGGAAGCCGTGGCTGGCGAGCCGGATCGCCGAGGTGGCGTTCGACAGCCGCGTGCAGCCGTGGCAGTGCGACACCAGCACCACCGGGAACGTGCCGGGCGCGGCCGCCCCGTCGACGGCCACCGGCAGCGTGCGCGACGGGCAGCCCGCCGGCGCGGCGGCGAGCAGCTCGTCGTAGGTGGCGCGCCGGTCCGCCGGCTCGAGCTGCGCGATCGGCACGTCGGTGGTCGACCGCGGTGGTGGGGAGCCACGCCTGCACCAGCACCGGGCGGTCTCCGCGGGCGGCATCGGTCAGCGCGAACCGCGTCGTCGCCACGGCATGGGCGCCGGGCGCCTCGACCCCGCGATCGGGAGCGGGCGGCGCGTCCTCGCCGCAGCCACCGAGGGCCCCCGCGAGGGCGGCGGTGGCGGCGGTGACGACGACGCCGCCGAGCCAGGTCGCAAGATGTGCGCGCACCGCGCCACTCTACCCTCGTTCCGATCGGCGCTCCGAGGCTCGATTCGCGGCATTTCCACCCTTGAGTCCCCGCGCGCGATTGGTAGGGTAGCGAGGCCATGGGTCGCGCCTTCGAGAAACGCAAGCACACGATCTTCGCCCGCATGGATCGGGTCGCGAAGCAGTTCACCAAGATCGGCAAGGACATCGCGATCGCGGTCAAGGCCGGCGGCTCCAGCCCGGACGGCAACCCCACGCTCCGGCGCGCGCTCCAGAACGCCCGCGCGATCAACATGCCGAAGGACAAGGTCGAGGCCGCGATCAAGAAGGCCAGCGGCCAGGGCAGCGCCGACTACGAGACCGTGATCTACGAGGGCTACGCCCCGCACGGCATCCCGGTGATCGTCGAGTGCGCCACGGACAACGTCACGCGCACCGTCGCGAACATCCGCCACGCGTTCAAGTACAACGGCGGCAACATGGGCTCGACCGGCAGCGTCTCGTTCATGTTCCAGAAGCAGGGCGTGTTCCGCCTCGAGCCCGAGGGCATCGATCGCGACGCGCTCGAGCTCGAGCTGATCGATCACGGCCTGGTCGGGCTCGAGGACGGCGAGAGTGACAAGGGCGCGCCGCAGATGCTGGTCCGCTGCGCGTTCACCGATTTCGGCACGATGATGACCGCGATCGAGGCCCGCAAGCTCAAGGTGATCTCGACCGAGTCGGAGTACGTGGCGAACACCACCACCGAGCTCCCCGACGACAAGACCGACGACGTCCTCAAGCTGGTCGCCTGGCTCGAGGACGACGACGACGTCCAGAACGTCTACACCAACCTGGCCTGAGGACGCCCGCGCGCGCCAACGGGGTGGGAACCCTGCGCGGCTTGCCGCGTAGGGCGGGGCGGAGCCCCGTGGAACTGAGCCCCCGCGCGCGCGTGGTGAGGTCCGTCACGCTGACGTCACGTGTGGCCGACGGGACCTGGTGTGACGGGACCTGGTGTATAGAGCGCTCGACCTCAGGAGGTCGTATGCGCACCCAGGCCCTGCTCGCTCTCCTCGCGCTCACCGCTTGTGGCGGTGACGGCTCCAGCACCCCCGACGCGGTGCGCCCGATCGATGCCGCCACCGGCGGTGATGCGTCCTCCACCGACGCCCCGGTCGATGGTCCCGTGACGCCGACCGATGGCCCGGTGATCCCGGCCGGTGCGGCGCGCGTATGGGCCGTGGGCGACCTCTACGTCAACAACAGCTCGGTGGTCGGCGGGTTCCTCGACAGCGCCACCACGCCGCCGACGTTCCCGTACGGCAACGCCACGGCGACGCCGCTCGGCATCCCCGGCGGCACCGCCAGGATCGTGGGCGAGAACGCGTTCGACGCGACCGCCACGAAGACGGTGTTCCTCGCCGACCTCGCGGTCGCAGGCCGCTTCGACCTGTACGTCGCCGGCCCCGCCGGCGAGAACCCGGTGATGCTCGTCCAGGGCGCCGCGCTCGCTGACCTCATCGCCGTGGCCCTGTCACCGGACGGCACCAAGGTCGCGTACACGATGGACAGCGCGGCCATCGACGGCGGGTACGACCTGTACGTGGTGAACACCACCGGCACGCCCGTGTCGACGCGCGTCAGCCCGGCCCGCTCGGTGCTCGCGGCGACCCCGGCCGACCTCGACGTGTCCGCCGGCTTCACGTGGTCGTCGAACTCCACCTACCTCGCGTTCGTGGCCGACCTCACCGACAACGCCTTCAACCAGGTCTACGTCGTCGACACCAGCGCGACCACGCCGGCCGCCGTCGCGCTGCTACCGCGGGCCGCGATCACGGCGACCACGGGGGCGCGCGGGTTCAGCGGCACGCTCGCGTTCGACACCAGCAACAACGTCTACTTCCGCGCGCGCCTGGCCGAGGGTGGGCAGTTCGAGCTGTTCAGCGCGACCACGACGGGGACCCGCACGCTGTTCCCGATGCCCGTCCGCGATGACGCGAGCGTCTCCGACGCGAGCGCGTTCGCGATCTCGCCCGACGGCGGCACCATCGTGTTCCAGGCCGACAGCCCCTTGCTCGGCACCTACAACCTGTTCATCCGGGTGCTCGGCCAGGCGACGACGGAGAACCTGACCCAGCTCGCCACGCCCGGCCTGATCCAGCACACGTCCACGATCGCGTTCTCGCCCGCAGGCACCGAGGTCGCCGTGGTCGCGACCTACGCGGTCGCCGAGCGCCGCAACCCGTACGTGATCAAGCTCGACGGCACCGGGGTGCGCCGGCTCGCCCGGATCCCGGCCAACCTCGTCAGCAGCGACTTCGACCAGGTGGCGTGGACCAGCGATGGCACCGCGATCTACGCGGTCGCCGACTACGAGACCAACAACGACGGCCACCTGTACCGGCTCGACCCGGCGATGACCGACCAGACGCCCACGCTCGCGGTGACCACGCCGGTCTCGGGCGACGTGTTCCGCGTGATCGCGCTCCCCGCGCAGTAGCCGCTCAGCGCGCCGTGCCGAGGTCGACGAATGCGTGGTCGTTCATGATCACGTACGGCCGGTCCTCGAACGTCAAGCGCTTGCCGTCGAACCGCTGGACCTGGAGCAGGCCCATCCCGTAGCCCATCGGGCCCTGCGAGAAGTAGTTGATCGACAGCCGGTAGGGCCCGGCCGCGGGCGTCCCCGGGATCGTGAAGCACTCGGGCCCGAACCCGGTGGTCACGTCGGCGTACAGCTCGCCGCCTGACGCGAGCTTCATGTTCGAGTACCAGGCGTGGCCGCCCCGGGCGTCGTGGATGTGGAAGTCGACGTCGTTGGCGTCGGTCTCCCAGTACAGGACGAACCGGGTCGAGGCGCCCGTCGGCAGCGTCGCGCCGCGCGTCGCGAGCTCGGCGGTGATCGCCTTGCGGTCCCCGCCGTTCGCGAGCAGCACGGCGGCGAGCAGGCCGAGGTCCTCCTTCAGCACGCGCGCGGCGCCCGCGAACCGGCCCCCGGGGTACGCGCGCGCGAGGCCGGCGACGAGCGCGTCGAACGCGCCCTGGTGATCTCCTGCGCGCGACAGCGCGTACGCGAGCAGGCGGTGGCCGGTGACGTGATCCGGTCGATCGGCGACGGCGCGGCGGTAGGTGTCGACCACCAGCGCGCGCGCAGGTGCGCCGAGCCGCTCGAGGCGCTCACCGGCGAACCGGCGCAGATCCGCGCGCGACGGGAACAGGTCGATGATCGAGCCGTAGATGCGGGCCGCGTTACGGACGTCCTGCGTGGCCTCGAGCGCCTCACCGAGCGCGATCAGCGCGAGCACCTCGCCGGGCTCGTCGTCGTGCCAGCGGCGTGCGATCGCGAGTGCCTCCGGGGTCCGCTTCGCCGCGAGCGCGGCCATCACCTCCGCGAGCCGACCCGTGAGCGCGGGCACCGAGGGGCCGGACCCACGGTCGGGCATCGGCGGGTCGGCGACGGGCATCCGGCCGGTGCCGGACGGCGCGTTGTCGGCGAACCCGGCCGAGCGCCGCGCGCGGGGGATCGGGGCGTCCGACGGCTCCGGCGCGAGCGCGATCGGCACCCGGACCAGGACCGAGGTGCCCGATGGCGGTGCCGCGAACTGGATCGAGTCGAGCACGCCGGCGATGCAGCTCGCGACCTCGGGGGCCACGCCGACGGCGGTCGCCCCGCTCACGCGGCCATCGGGCAGGATCTCGAACGACGCATGGACGGTGCCCGCCAGCGTCCGGTCGCGGAGCAGCTCGCGCTCGTAGCACCCGGCGAGGCGCACCTGGTTGCGCTCGAGGTAGCGGCGGATGATCAGGCGATCGAGCGAGCCCTGCGCCGCGAGCGTCCCGAGGCGCGTCGAAGGAGACACCGCCGCCGAGCGCCCGCGCATGCCACCGCGGCCGCCGCCCACGCCGTAGCCGCTCGCGGTGCCCGCGCCGTGACCGATCGTGCCGGCGCGGCCGAGGCTGCCGCTGTCGATGCCGCCACCCGCGCCGACGCCGGTGCCCCTGACGCCCAGTCCGCCGACGCCCGGGCTCTCGCCGCCCTCGGTGCCCATCAGGCCGTCGCTGACGTGGTTGTCGTCGAGCCCCGACACCACGTCCGCCGCCGCGGGTGCCTCGCGCGGCGCCTGGACCGCGGCAGGAGCCGCCCGCGGTGGCTCACCGTTGCCCGTCAGGCCGCCCATCACGTCGCGCTCGTCACGGCCGGCGAACACATCCCCGTTCGACGGCGGCGGCGCGCTCCCCTGCATCCGGTCCTGACCCTCCGCGCGATCGCTGTCGCGCCGGCCCATCGTGCCCTCCTCGAGCGCCATCGCGGTGCCGGTGCCGCCGCTCTCGCGCTCGCTGTCCTCGAGGGCAGGCGGCGGCCCGGCGCTGTCGTACTGGATGTCGCCGAGGGCCGCCTCGGGCCGCGCCGCCGCTGGATCGGTCGGGGCGTCGGCGTTCCAGCCCGCGCGGGCCCCTGCGGGCGGCGCACTCGTGGTGAGCTCGCTCGAGCCGAGCACCCCGGCGCTGCGCGCCAGCTCGATCGCCCGCGCGCGCGTGCCCGCCCACGGATCCGCCGCGGCCAGCTTCGGCGGCGCGGGGCGCGGGGCCTGCGCGAGGGCGGCCGGCGCCCGGCCCTGGCGCTCGACGCCGCGCGGGCCGATCACGAGGATGTCGGCGAGCGCGGTGCGCGGGATGTGGAACCGCTCGTAGTCGGCGTCGCTCTCGAGCACGAGCATCGAGGCCTGGCTCGAGATCACGCGGGCCTTCACCGAGTAGCGCGCGATCACCTCGCGCAGCCGCGCGGCCTCGTGGCCGGTGGCGAGGGCGAGCTCGGCCTCGAGCTCCTCGATCTCGGCGCTCGCGACGGCGCGCTCGAGCAAGGGCTGGGCCGCGCTCGCGAGTCCGAGCTGCAGGTGGTGCGTGCCGACCACCACCTCGATCGCCTGGCTCGGCTTCGCCATCCGCGCGAACACCAGGCGCGTGCGCCCAGGGCGGGTCGGCGGCAGCGTGCGCGGGTACACCCAGGTCGCGCCGGGGACGTCGACGGCCGCGCCGACCAGCACCGGAGCGCCGAGGCCCTGGGCGATCGGCGCCGCGCCCTCGTCGAGATCGAACACCTCGCCGGCCTGCGGCAGCGCGCCCTGCGCGAGCTGTGTCGCGAACGCCTCGTCGCGGATCCCGCCGGCGAGCACCACGTCGAGGCGCTGGGTCGGTAGCTTCGCCAGGCTCGCGAGCAGCGCGGGCGCCGCGGCCCCGGCCGTGACCACGCCATCGGTGATCACCACGAGGCGCGCGTCCTCGGGGTGCGGCGCCACGGCGAGGGTGGCGAGCGCCTGCCCGAGATCCGAGGCCCCGGCCGCGCCGCGCGCGCGCAGCGCCTCGTCGTGGGCCGCGCCGTAGCCCGACGCCTTGCCCTCGAAGATCACCTCCGTGTCCTGATCGAAGGCGACGACACGCACCGGGAGGTCGCCGTACGAGGCGCGCAGCCCGTCGATCAGCGCCCGCACGGCGGCCACGTAGCTCGCGAACCCGAGCGCGCGGGAGGCGCTGGTGTCGACGAGCATGGTCAGCGCGCCCGGCGGCTGCGCGGCGCCGAACCCGCACCACTCGTTGGCCGCAGGATCGGTGAACGGGATCGCGGCGACCACGAGATCTCCCGCCATCACCGCGGTCGCGATCGGGACCGCCGTCGCGAGGAAGTCGTGATCGGGCCGCCACGCCTGCTGGGCGAGCCGCTGGGTGGCGTAGGTGCCGTCGAGCTGGCGCGCGCGCAGCTCGACGTCGATCGAGCCGATCTGCGGCAGCCCGCGCAGCGGCAGCGTGTAGCCGCGGCCCGCGAGCTCCTGCGAGTACGAGACGATCAGGTGCTTCCGGGCGCGCGGCGCGATCGGGAACACGCGCGCGGTGAACTGGTTCCCGGCGCCCTTCTCGAGCAGCGCGGGATCCTGCTTGCGGTGGAGGAAGTCCTCGTAGACGCGGCGGGCCTTGCCCTTCTCCACGACCTCGGCCTCCTGCCACTGCCCGCCGCTCTCCATCGCGAACCGCGACACCGCGGCGCCGGGGGGCAGCGTGATCGCGAACCGCCCCTCGCGCGTGCGGTCCTCCGCGTTGTCGAACCACAGGTGGAGCTCGGTGAACGCGAGCGGCCCCTCGACCACCGCGCGCGCCTCGACCCGCGCCACCGCCAGGCCGCTGCCATCGGACGCGGTCAGCGACCACGGCGCCGCCGCGGGCGCGGTGGCCGGCAGCGCCTGCGCGATCACCTGCATCGGCGTCACGGCGCGCCGCACATCCGGTGCCCGGGGGCCTGCGTCCCGCTCCCGGCGCGTCGCTCCCGGTGTCCCCTCCCTGACAGGCCGTGGCGACCGCGAGCAGCAGGGACACGAGGCGCGTGGAGCGGGTCATGCGAGAGATCTGGACAGCGCAGCGCCGCCGCGGTTCCCTCGATTCACGCCTGCCTCCATGTGCGCGTGACCGCGGGCGACGATCAGCGCGGGGCCGGGCGCGTGATCTCGAAGCCCCGCGCCCGCAGCAGCTCCAGCACGTTGCCCGGCCCGGTCAGGTGGAGCGCCCCCACCGCCACGAACGCCCCGCCCTCGGCGGCGACCCGCTCGAGCGTCGCCACCCACGCCTGGCTGCGCGTCCGCAGCAGCCGGTCGAGGAACCGGTCGAGCGCCGCGTCCTCGCCTCGTCGAAGTGGTGCCACACCCACCGCGGGATCCGGCGCGACGCGGCGACCCCGAGGTGCAGCGTGCCGAACACGTACGTGATCTTGCCGTCACGCGTCGCGGTCCAGAACAGCGGCCGCGCCATCGGATCCGTGACCGTCGGCGGGTCGAGCGGCTTCTGGGACTGCGGTGCCCACGGATCGACCGCCGCGGCCGGCGCCGCCGAGCCCGGCCCTGGTGGCGCGGGCGCCCGCTCCGACGAGCGGCAGCCTCCCCCGAGCGCGGCGACCAGCAGCGGCGTGACGGCGCGGGCGCGAGCGGCGCATCGGGGCGCAGCCTACCTGAAACCTCGCCCCCTCCTCGAGCCGACCGCCGCGGCGGTGCACGCCCGACCGGACGCCGCGGCCCGGGCGGTTCGGGCCGTGGGGTGCGGTCGATCACGCCGGGACGCCCCACCCGGGGGAACGCGGCGCCGGCGGCTGACGTAGAATGGACGGATGCACCGGCTCGGGCTCGTCGCGGTGATCGTGCTCGCCGGCTGTGATGCGGTGTTCGGGCTGTCCGAGCCCGGGACCGACGCGGGCACGATCGATCCGGGCGACGGGGGCGGCCGCGGTGGTTCGCTCGACGGGGGACCGCCGCTCACGTGCTTCGTGGAGGCCTTCGACGTGAGCCCGCTGTCCGCGGCGTGGAACCTCTACGCCGAGCCAGGCTGCACGAGCAGCGAGCGGGATCGACCCGTGCAGCGTGAGCCAGGCCAGACGAAGCAGCTCGCCATCTACGTCAACACGCTCGAGGGCTATGCCGGCGCCTCGCGCCTGGCCGTGAACTTCACCGGCGGCGTGGCCGAGATCGAGGTGATAACCGATGAGCCCACGGCAGCCGGGCACGAACGGCTACCTGCAGATCGCGCTCGGTGCCGCGACCGGGATCCGGTACCAGATCGAGGTGGACGCGGACCGCGGCGCGCCCTTGCTGGCCGGCGTCCACGTCGACGGCGACAACCGCCGTGAGGTGTTCTCGATCCTGTTCGACCCGCAGGCGCATCGCCACTGGCAGCTCGCGCAAGTGGTCGAGGACGGGCTGTCCACGATCGCGTTCTCCACTCGCGCGAGCGGCACGGAGCCGTGGACGCGGCGCGGGGCCGCGCCGGTGACGGGGTCCCTGTCGAACGTGCTCACCGAGGTCGGCGCCGGCCGCTACGAGCAGCCGACCGGCAGCGGCAACCAGACCTACGCGTTCGACAACTTCAGCCTGTGCAGGACCAGCCCCTGAGAGTCCTCGACGGTCGCGCGAACCGGCCGATGCTCTCGACCATGCACACCGCGGCGCTGCTCGGACTCGCGGCGTGCGGCGCGCCCGCCGCCATGGACGCTGACGCCGGCGTGGACGCTCCCGCCCTCGCGTGGGCGACGTACGTGATCGCACCCGGCCACCACGACGCGCAGCTCGTTGGCCGCCAGCCGAAGAACCCGATCGACGGCGTGGCCAGCGTGGTCGGCCGCGACTACGAGCTGACGCTCGACCCCTCGGCGATCTACGCGCTGACGATGCCCACCGAGCCGGCCGACCAGTTCGACTGGAACAAGCTGCCCGGGCTGTCGGACTGCGGCGCGATCGACCTGTCCGTCGACGGACTGATGTTCGGCTGGCGCTGGCGCCTCGACCTCGCGCCGCCCGTCCTGGAGGTCACCGCGTACGCCAACAACGCCGGCGTGCACCTCACGCCCGAGGCGCCCCTGTTCACCCTCGACGCCGCCGACCTCGAGGCGCAGGCGCCGCTGCGCTACCGGCTGTGGCGCGAGCCCACGGTCTACCGGTTCGCCGTCGAGGGTGAGGTCCGGGGCCGCGCGCTCACCGGTACCACCACCCTCCCACGGCGCTGCACGGACGAGGTCCTCGATCCCCTCGCGTGGGCAGGCGCGTTCTACTTCGGCGGCACGTCGACGGCCCCGCACGAGGTCACCGCCCGGATCCGCGAGCGTCCGTTCTCGCCCTGAGATGGAACTGACGCACGGTTCGTGTTTTCCTCGCGCGATGTCCACCCTCACCACGTCCGCCGCCTGGGCCGCTCTCCGCGCCCACCAGGCCGCGTTCTCCTCGGTCACGATCCGCGAGCTGTTCGATGCGGACCCTGCACGGTTCACGGCGCTGTCGCGCGAGGCGTGTGGGCTGTTCGTGGACTTCTCGAAGCACCGCGCCACGACCGAGACGATCGCGTTGCTGCTCGACCTCGCGCGCCAGCAGGGCGTGGAGAGCTGGCGCGACCGGATGTTCGCCGGCGACAAGGCCGTCAACGGCACCGAGGGCCGCGCCGTCCTCCACGTGGCGCTGCGCAACCGTTCGAACCGGCCGATCCTCGTCGATGGCCAGGACGTGATGCCTGGCGTGAACGCCGTGCTCGCGCGCATGCGCGCGTTCACCGAGCGCGTCCGCAGCGGCGCGTGGCTCGGCCACACGGGCAAGCCGATCACCGACATCGTCAACATCGGCATCGGCGGCTCGGACCTCGGACCCGTGATGGTGACCGAGGCGCTCAAGCCGTACGCGCACCCGGGCCTGCGCGTGCACTTCGTGTCGAACGTCGACGGTACGCACATCGCGGAGACGTGCAAGCGGATCGATCCCGAGACGACACTGTTCATCGTCGCGAGCAAGACGTTCACCACCCAGGAGACGCTGACCAACGCGCGCAGCGCGCGCACCTGGCTGCTCGCGGCGCTCGGCGCCGGGCGCGAGGCGGTGGCCCGGCACTTCGTCGCCGTGTCCACCAACGCCACGGAGGTCGCCGGGTTCGGCATCGACACCGCGAACATGTTCGAGTTCTGGGACTGGGTCGGCGGGCGCTACTCGCTGTGGAGCGCGATCGGCCTGTCGATCGCCACCGTGCTCGGCATGGACCACTTCGAGGAGCTGCTCACCGGCGCGCACGCGATGGACGAGCACTTCCGCACCGCTCCCCTCGCCGACAACCTGCCCGTGATCCTGGCGATGCTCGGCGTGTGGTACGGCAACTTCTTCGGCGCTGGCTCCCACGCGATCCTCCCGTACGACCAGTACCTCCACCGGTTCGCCGCGTACTTCCAGCAGGGCGACATGGAGTCCAACGGCAAGAGCGTGGACCGCGCCGGCCGCCGCATCACCAGCTACGCCACCGGCCCGGTGATCTGGGGCGAGCCCGGCACCAACGGCCAGCACGCCTTCTACCAGCTGCTCCACCAGGGCACGCGCATGGTGCCGTGTGACTTCATCGCACCGATCGAGAGCCACAACCCGCTCGGTGAGCACCACGCGATCCTGCTCGCGAACTTCTTCGCGCAGACCGAGGCGCTGATGCGCGGCAAGACCACCGACGAGGCGCGCGCCGAGCTGGAGGCCGCGGGCGTCGCCGAGGATCGGCGCGATGCGCTCGCCGAGCACAAGACGTTCGCGGGCAACCGGCCCACCACGTCGATCCTGGTGCAGAAGATCACCCCGCACACCCTGGGCGCCCTGATCGCACTCTACGAGCACAAGATCTTCGTGCAGGGCATCGTGTGGGACCTCTACAGCTTCGATCAGTGGGGCGTGGAGCTCGGCAAGCAGCTCGCCGGGGCGATCCTGCCCGAGCTCGCCGACGCCGCTCCCGTGACCGCGCACGACGCCTCGACCAACGGCCTCATCAACCTCTACAAGTCGCGGCGCCCGGCGTAGGCTGCCGTCATGCACATCGCGATCACGGGAGCCAGCTCGGGGATCGGCGCCGCGCTCGTGCGCGAGCTCGGGGCGGCGGGACACGCGCTGACGCTGGTCGCGCGGCGCCGGGTCCTCCTCGACGAGCTCGC
Source organism: Kofleriaceae bacterium (assembly GCA_964203225.1). GTDB lineage: Bacteria > Myxococcota_A > Polyangia > Haliangiales > Haliangiaceae > JABFXX01. The sequence continues at coordinate 202,476 of CAXNMK010000011.1, read as the reverse complement.
GGCGCCGTTCGGGGCGCGCGCCCTCGTGATCGAGCGCGATCTCGCCGATCCGGACCACGCCACCGACTGGCTCGCCGAGGCAGAAGGGCGGCACGGGCCGCTCGACGTGCTGGTCAACAACGCCGGCATCGAGAACACCGGCCCCACCATCGACGCCGATCCCGTGGTGTGCCGCCGCCTGCTCGAGCTCAACCTCGTCACGCCGCTGCTGCTGGCGCGCGCGGTGCTCCCGCGGATGACCGAGCGCGGGCGCGGGACGATCGTCAACGTCGCCTCGGTGGCCGCGCTGGTGTCCGTGCCGATGCAGGCGTTCTACGGCGCGTCGAAGGCCGGCCTGGCGATGTTCTCCGAGACGCTGCGCGCCGAGACCGCGGGTACCGGCGTCCACGTGCTCACCGTGTACCCGGGGCCGGTGACCACCGCGATGTCGGAGTCCGCGAAGGCCGCGCTCGGGGGCAGCGAGCGGCTGCCGCCGCTGCCCGAGGGCAACGCCGACGAGCTCGCGCGGCTCGTGCGCCGCGCGATCGAGCGATCGTCCGCGCGCGTGATCTACCCGCGCATGTACACGGCGAGCCGGTGGTTCGGCCCGCTCGCGCGCGCGATCGTCGACCGGTTCGCGCCCCGCAAGCCGCTCGCCTGACGTCCGCCGACCGGACGCTAGAAGCGACCGGACGCGACCGCGCCGGCCGCGCCCGGGAGCGCTGCGACGCCGATCGTGAGCGCGCCCGCGGACTCGCCGCGCCCCTCGGTGACGAGGTAGTAGGTCGTGACGCCGAGGCCGACGACCGCGAGGCCGATGCTGACGTCGGCGAGCACGGAGTAGCGCTCGCCGGAGGTCTTCATGTCCTGCAGCGACGGATCCGTGGGCGTGACGCCGGCGAGCCGCGCGCGGTCGTCGTAGGCCGACTCGCGCCCGAGCGCGAGCACGCTGAACACCGCCGCGCCGAGCACCGCGGTGCCGGTGGCGATCCCCGCGATCGCCGTGCGACGGCGGTTGTCGCGCCGGAGATCGCCGAGCTCGAGCCGTGCGCGCTGGTCCGGCCCGAACGTGGCGCGGGTGCGGTACGGCCGGTAGCCGGCGACGGTGACCTCGACGGCGTGATCACCCGGGGCGACCTCGAGCGGCGCACCCTGCGGGGTGGGCACGGCGGTGCCGTCGACGCGGATCCGGGCGTCCGCGGGGACACGGGCGAGCTCGACGAGCGTCCCGATCTCGATCAGCCGCGCCTCGAGCGTGAAGCCGGCCGGGCGGTCCGCGGGGATCGTCACGGTGAGGTCGCGGTGGCGCGGGGCGGCCACCCGCAGCACGTGGGCGCCCGGCGGGACCGCGAGGCCACCGGGCTCGGGCGTGATCGCCTGCGCGTCGAGGGTCAGGGTGGCGTCCGCCGGCGTGACCACCAGCGGCGTCAGCGGGATCAAGTCCACGCCGAGATCGACCGGCGCCCCGATGTGGGCATCGAACGGCCGCGCGGCGGTGGCGTACCCCGCGAGCGCGACCACGAGCTGGTGCGCGCCGGCCGGCACCGGCGCGCCGGCCACGAGCGGCGCGCCATCGACGGTGACCCGCGCCTCGGGCGGCGTGACCCGCAGGGTGAGCGCCGACGGCTTCTCGACGAGCGCGAGCGCGACCGGCGCGGTCTGCCCCGCCACCACGGTGATCCGCGCGGACCACTTCTCGAACCCCTCGCGCTCGGCGATCAGCTTGTAGTCGCCGGGCAGCAGCGCCTTCTTGCACGGCGCGGTGCAGAACGCGCCGGCGCTGCGGGTGTCGAGGTACACGGTCGCGGGGCCGCTCGCGGCGATGTCCACGAACGTGGTGCGCACCGGCTGCAGGCTGGCGAGGATGTTCTGGGCGGTGCGCTTGTTCGCGCCCTGCGCGCCCCCCTCGAGGTACGCTTGGTACGCACCCAGCGCACCCGCGTAGTCGCGGGTCTTGAGCAGGAGCGCGCCGCGCAGCAGCAGCAGCGGCAGATCGCCCGGGGCGAGCACGAGCCCCTCGTCGACCAGCGCCAGGGCGGCCTCGTTCTCGTCGCTGCCGGCGAGCTTGCTCGCGGCCTTGTGCTTGTCGCGCGCGACCTCGCGTGGTCCGGCACCTGCGCTCCCTCCCAGGAGGGCAACCGCGACGCACGCCCAGACAAGCTGCACCCGCATCGCGCCCAGTGTAGGGGATGACGGCGCGGACCGTCTATCCCGCCGCCGGGCATTGTCTCGCCCCACGCACGCCGGGTAGCCTCGAGGAATGCGGGTGTGTGCGCAGTGCAAGAGCCTGCTGAGCCCGGGCACGCTCGCATGCCCGACGGACGGTGGTCCAGCCGAGGACGTCGAGACGCTGCCCGCCGGCGCGCGCCTCGGTGCGTACAAGATCGTGCGGGTCCTCGGTGAGGGCGGCATGGGCTTCGTCTACGAGGCCGTCCACGAGGTGCTGCACCGGCGCACCGCGATCAAGATGCTGCGCCCCGAGCTCGCCAGCCCCGAGGTGATCGTCCGCTTCCTCCAGGAGGCCAAGGCCGTCAACCTGATCGATCACCAGAACATCATCAACGTCTACGACTACAGCGACGGCGCCGACGGCAGCGTGTACTTCGTCATGGAGTACCTCGAGGGCGAGACCCTCGACGATCTGATGTGGCGCAACCGCCCGATGCCGCTGCCCCTGCTGCTGCACACGTTCACGCAGACCGCGCGGGCGCTCGCCGCCGCGCACGCCAAGAAGATCGTGCACCGCGATCTCAAGCCGGCCAACGTGTTCGTGATCGCGCGCGAGGGCAACCCCGCGTTCATCAAGCTGCTCGATTTCGGCATCGCGCAGCTGCGCGGCGAGGGCGCCGTGTCCGGCCTGACCGCCGCGGGCACCGTGATGGGCACCCCGCAGTACATGAGCCCCGAGCAGATCACCGGCGGCGCCGTCGACGCGCGCACCGACGTGTGGGCCCTCGGCGTGATGCTCTACCGCGCCGCCACCGGCCAGGCGCCGTTCCGCGGCGAGGGGTTCGCGCAGCTCGCCGCGACGATCAGCCTCGACACGCCGCCCACACCGCGGAGCCTGGTCCCCGAGATCCCGGACGGGCTCGACCAGCTGATCCAGCGCTGCCTCGTGCACGAGCTCGACGGCCGCGTGCAGTCGATGGCCGAGCTGCTCGCCGGGCTCGACCGGGTCCAGGCCACCGCACGGCTCACCGAGGAGGCGATCCTCGCGGCGATCAACACCGCCCCCGCACCATCCTCCCTGCCGCCGACCGCCGACCGCAGCGTCGCGGGCTCGCTGCCCGAGTTCCAGGGCGTCGATCCCCACGCGGTGCGCCCGCGCCCGGTCGCGCCCGCGCCCGCGCCCGCGCCCGTCCCCGCCACGCCGGCCCCACGCCGCAAGACCGGGCTGCACGTCGGGCTCGGGGCCGGGGCCGTCGCCCTCGCGGTGGGCGCGGTCGTGCTCGGCGGCGCCGCGCCCGCGCCCGCACCCGCGCCCGCGCCGCCCGTGATCGCCGCCGTGGGCTCCGCGGGCTCGGCGCCCGCCCCCACGCCGGCCGTGTCCCCGCAGGCGGCCGCCGCCGCGGCGCTGCGCGACGCGATCGCCTCGGGCAACCTCCAGCAGCAGGGCCAGGCCGTCGACGCGATCGCGCTCGTCCGCGGGCAGCGCGCCGCGGTCCACCTGTACGCCGCGCTCAAGGGCGCGCCCGATGTCCGCGTCAAGGCGGCGCGCGCGCTCGGCGCCCTCGCGATCCCCGATGCCGCACCCAAGGTCCGCGCCGCGCTCGCCGGGTCCGGCGACAAGCTCAGGGTCGAGCTCGCCGCGGTGCTGCTCGGCCTCGGCGACAAGGACGCGCGCGTGATCCTCGAGCGAGCGGTCAGTGATCCGGGCATGCGCCTGATCGCCGCGGTCGCGCTCGCCGAGGCGGGCGCCGCCGACCGCGCCCGCCCCACCCTCGCGGAGATCGCCGAGGCCACCCCCGTGGGCCGGGACCAGTGGCGCCGCGCCTCCTACGGCCTCGCCCGCCTCGGGGATGCCCCCGCCCGCGCCGCGCTCGCCGCCGAGCTCGCCCAGCCCGATCCCGTGCGCGCCCTCGGCGCCGCGGAGCTGCTCGTCCAGCTCGCCGCTCCCCCGGCGCCCCCGGACCCCGCGGCGCGCGCGTACCTGCAGCGCGTGGTCATCGATCCCGAGTTCGTGCACCGCGGCGAGGCCGCGCTGGCCCTCGCCCGGCTCGGCGATGCCGCGGGTCTGCCGTGGGTCCCCACCGGGCTCGCGAGCGCCGACGCCGACGAGCGCAAGCTGGCGATCGCCGTCTGCGCGGCGCTCGCGGACCGCACCCACACGAGCGCGATCACCGCGCTCGCCACCGACGATCTCGATCGCGCCGTCCGTCTGACGGCCGCGGCGGCGCTGCTGTGACGAGGAGATGGCGATGAGCGACGACCACCAGAAGCCCCCTTTCGATCCCACCCTCCCGCTCGGCGCCCCGAAGCGGCCTGCACCCGACGCCGGCGCGGTGCCCCACGACGCGACCATGATGCTGGGCGCGCGGCAGGCGCCTGCGCCCCGCGCGGCGCCGGTCACCGACGCCGAGCAGTTCATCGGCCGCGAGCTGTGCGGCTACACCATCCAGCGCAAGCTCGCCGAGGGCGGCATGGGCGTGGTGTTCGAGGGCGTCCACGCCAAGATCGGCCGACGCGGCGCGATCAAGCTGCTCAAGGTCGAGTACTGCCGGTCCGAGGAGGTGATCGAGCGGTTCTACCAGGAGGCCCGCGCGGTCAACGCGATCCGCCACGAGAACATCGTCGACATCTACGACTTCGGTCGCGACGACGACGGCCGCGCGTTCTACGTCATGGAGTTCCTCGAAGGCGAGGCGCTGTCCACGCGCGTCCGCCGCGGCGCGCTCAGCTGGAACGAGGCCTACCCGATCCTGTCGCAGACCCTGCGCGCGCTCAAGGCCGCGCACGACAAGGGCGTGGTCCACCGCGACCTCAAGCCCGACAACATCTGGCTCAGGTCCACCGACGCCGGCGTGCAGGTCAAGCTGCTCGATTTCGGGATCGCCAAGCTCGTCGGCGCGGACAGCCCGCAGGAGAAGCTGACCCAGGCGGGCACGATGATCGGCACGCCGCACTACATGTCGCCGGAGCAGATCAACGACTCGAAGAGCATCGATCACCGCAGCGACATCTACGCGATGGGCGTGATCATGTACGAGCTGTTCGCCGGGGTGACGCCGTTCCGCGGCGACACGCTGCAGGCGATCCTCACCGGCCACCTCCTCACGGAGCCGCCGAAGCTCGCCGACATCCCCGCCAACCTCGGCGTCCCGCTGCCGCTCGCCGCGGTGATCGATCGCATGCTGGCGAAGACCCCGGCCGCCCGCTACACCAGCGTCGCCGAGGTGCTCGCGGATCTGCGCGACGTCGCCGAGCAGCGGCTGCCCGGCCACGCCGAGCGGCTGGCGAGCGCGCAGACCCTCCACGCCGCCGCCGCTGCGCCCGCTCCCGCGAGCGAGGCGCCCGCCCCCGCCCCCGCCCCCACCGTCCCCACCCCCACCGTCCCCGCGCCCCGCGGCAAGGGCCTGTGGATCGGCCTCGGCGCCGCGGTGCTGCTCGCCGGTGGTGGTGCCGCCGCGTGGACGCTGACCCGCCCCACCGCGCCGCCCGTGGTGGCGGTCGCGCCCACGCCCGCGCCTGTTCCCACGCCCGCACCGACCCCCACGCCCGCGCCGGCACCCGCGCCCACCGAGACCGCACTCGATCACGACCAGATCCGGACGGACGCACGGACCACGCTGCGCACCTCCCTCGACGAGGCCGAGCCGCGCGTGCGCGTCCAGGGCGCCGATGCCCTCGGCAAGATCAAGGACGCCCCGTCGATCCCGGCGCTGTCCCGCCTGACCGAGGTCGATCCGGATCTCGAGGTGCGCGGCCACGCCGCCGACGCCCTCGGCGCCCTCGAGGCCTCCGCCGCGACCGCGCTGCTGACCCGCCTCGAGAAGGGCGCGCCCGCCGAGCTCAAGGTCTGGTACGCGTCCGCGCTCGCGCGGCTCGGCGACAAGGGCGCGCGCAAGCGCCTGCTCGCGCAGACCCGGGACAACAACCTCGCGGTCGCGTTCCGCGCCGGGCTCACCGTCGCCGACATCAGCCGCCCCGGCGACAAGGACGCGATCAAGGCGCTCCGCGTGCTCGCCAGCCGCGAGGCCGATCTAAATGCGATCGCGCCGTACGCGGGCGCGGTGCTCCTGACCAAGCTCACGGCGCTCCGCGATCCCGACGCGCGCAAGATCCTGTACTCGACCCTCGAGGCCACCGACGAGGGCTCGCGGCTCGCGGCCGCCGAGGGCCTGGCCCGCCTCGGCGATGATGGCGGCAAGAAGGTCCTGCAGGACGTGCTCGCCAGCGACGGCTCACCCAACCGGCTGGTCGGCGCGGTCGCGCTGATCCCGCTCGGCGAGTACGGCGGCTTCGACCTGATCACCAGCAAGCTCGACGACAAGGACGACGACACCCGGCGGATGGCGGCCACCGCGCTCGGCGACATCGGCGAGCGGACCAGCCTGCGCCCGCTGATCGCCCTGCTGTCCGACCAGAGCTGGCCGGTCCGGATCTCGGCGGCGGCGGCGCTGATCGCGATCGTCGGCCTCGATCCCCAGGTGCTGGCGCAGGCCTCGGTCGACTGGACCAAGGGCGCGCTGGCGTCCGACGACTGGGCCGTGCGCAAGGCGGCGGCCGGCGTGCTCGGCGACATGCCCGAGGCCCAGGCGGTGCCGCTGCTCGCGCAGGCGATCGCCGACACCGAGCCCAAGGTCCGGCTCGCCGCTGCCCGCAGTGCGGGCAAGATGAAGAGCGCCGAGGCGGCCAATGCGGTCGCCGCCGCCGCCCTGGTCGAGAAGGACCCCGCGGTCAAGGAGCAGCAGGTCAAGGCGCTCGGCGAGATCGGCAACGTCGCGGCCCACGACACGCTCGTCGAGATCGCCAACGACAGGGGCCGGATCGGCGTGTTCGCCGCGGGCTCGCTGCTCGCGATCGGCGACACCGCTGGCAAGGCGCGCCTCGACGAGGCCGTCGCGGACCGCCGCCCGGACATCCGGCTCGCCGCCGTCGAGGCCGCGTCCGCCGCCGACAACCCGGTGGTCGTGCCCACGCTCAAGGTCGCGATCGTCGACAAGGTGTTCGACGTGCGGTTCACCGCCGCCGAGGGCCTGTCGGGCTATGGCGCCGAGAAGGCCGCCGCGGTGCCGGTGCTCGAGAGTGGCCTGAGGTCGAAGGACCCGGGCGTGTTCGGGCGCGCGCAGGTCGCGCTCCTCGCGCTCGGCGAGCGGCGCCCCGGCCCGCTCACCCCCGCCCAGATGCTCGATGCCCCCGCCGCGGCGGTCCGGCTCGCGGCGGTGCCACTCGCCGCGGCCCTGCCGAACAGCGAGGGCATCCCGCTGCTGCGGCGGCTCGTGGCGGACTCCGACGAGGACGTCCGCCGCGCGGGCGTGGATGCGATCGAGCGCGTGGCGAGCCGGGACAAGGATCAGGCGATCCGGCTCTACAAGAAGCTCGTCAACGACGAGGATCCGGTGGTCCGCGCCAAGGCACAGGGCCAGCTGTCCCGGCTCGTCGAGGCACCGCCGCAGACCGCGGCCGCGACCACGCCGACGCCGACGCCGACGCCGACGCCGACGCCGACGCCGACGCCTGCCCCCGATCCCACACCCGTGCCGGATCCGACGCCCGCGCCCACGCCAGCGGGCGATCCCGCGCTACAGGCGGTCCAGGTCGCCGCCAGCGAGGCCACCACGAGCGCGGCCGAGGCCGCGGCGGCGCTCGACCAGCTGACCGCGCTCACCACCGAGATCACCACCACGATCGCGCAGCCCACCGGCGGCGACGCGGTCGCCCGGCGCGTCGACAAGCTCGCCGAGGGCCTCGACACCGCGCTCACCACCGCCGAGGCGGCCACCTCCAAGCTCGAGGCGCAGGCCCGGGCGGTCGCCAAGGCGGCCGGGGCGAGCCCGTCCCCCGCGGCGGCCGCGCTCGTCGCGGAGGCGCAGGCCGCGGCGACCAGCGCGCGCACGAAGACGGACGCCGCCAGGGCGACCGGCGCCACCACCACGAAGAAGGCGCGCGCGTTCGCCAAGGACGAGACCACCGATCCGCAGCTGTTCCTGGCGGCGGCGGACGCCTCGCTCGCCTCCGGCAACCTGGCCCAGGCCAGGCGCGATCTCGACAAGGCCGCAGCCCAGCTGCGCGCCTCCGGGACCAAGGACGCCGGCCTCGACTTCTCGTACGCCCAGCTCTACGACAAGCTGGCCGCGCGCGAGAAGGACCCCGCCGGCAAGAAGAAGCTCCTCGAGCAGGCCCAGGACGCGTACCAGCGGTTCGCCCGCGGCGGCAGCGGGGCGCGCGTCGGGCGCGCGATCGCCCGCCTCGGCGAGATCACCGAGGAGCTCGCCGAACTCGCGGCGGGGACGCCGTGAGCGTTCGTGAGCCTGGCGTGAGCGCCGGTGGCGCGACCGGCTGCCGGGCCCGCGCAGCCCTCCTCACCGGACTGGTGGCCGCGGCCGGGTGCCAGACGGTGGTCAGCTTCGAGACGCCGCGCGAGCAGGGCATCCAGTGCGCCGACGGCGTGGACAACGACGCCAACGGCCTGATGGACTGCGCGGACACCGGCTGCGCCGTGACCGTCGCGTGCCTCGGCTGCGGCGACGGCACGGTGGATATCGGCGAGGAGTGCGACGATGGCAACCTCGATCCCCAGGATGGCTGCGGCCCGGGCTGCGTGATCGAGCGCTGCGGCGATGGCGTCGTCCACGCGGGCGAGGCCTGCGACGACGGCAACCTCGACGATGCCGATGGCTGCCTCGCGGGCTGCGTGCTCGCCGGCTGCGGCGATGGCGTGGTCCGCACCGGCGTCGAGCAGTGCGACGACGCCAACGCGGTGCTCGGCGATGGCTGCACGCCGGCGTGCGTCACCGAGCGGTGCGGCGATGGCATCGTGCAGACAGGGCCGGTGATCACCGGCGTCGAGCTGGCCTGGCTGGCCTCGAGCTGCGCGCCCGGCGGACAGCTCCAGCTCCAGATCAACGGCCAGTCCGTGGTCACCGTGAGTGACGACCTCCCCCAGACCTGCACGTGCGCGCCGCCGAACGGGTTCCAGAGCATCTTCACGGAGGTGCCGCCGCTCGTGAACGGGCCGCTCACGGTCTCGGTCGCGCTCCCCGGCGCGGATCAGTTCCTCGGGTGGGCGGTCCTCGTGCTGGACGGGGGCCCTGCCCCGCGCGAGATCGTGCTCTACGAGGGCGCGCCTGGCGCCGCGACCAGCCGGGTGACGGCGATGTGCAGCAGCGGTGGCTTCGACGACAACATCGTGGGCGCCCCGATCACCGTCACGATCCCGACCAACGAAGAGTGCGACGACGGCAACACCGTCGCTGGAGATGGATGCGAGAGCACCTGCAGGACCGCGCGATGACCCGCCGCCCGTCCACCCTCGCGCGGCTCGCCGCCCTCGCGCTGCTCGGCGCGGGGATCGCGTGCGGCACCCCGCCGCCCGTCACCAGCGAGACCTCCCAGGCGCTGTCCACGATCACCAACGGCAGCTTCGAGACCGGTGACTACACCGGCTGGACGCTGATCGAGGCGCCCGCCGGCCAGCCAGCGTTCGGCACGCTCGGGATCGCGCAGGATGGCGAGACGCTGACCTCGAGCTCGCAGCTGTTCGACTTCTCGGACGACATCACCACGACCTCGAGCTCCCCGGGCTTGCCCTTCACGTTCGCCGCCACCGATGGCCAGAACGTGGCGTACGCGCTCCAGGATGGGCTCCACGACCAGCGCATGTACCAGGACATCGACGTGCCGCTGTGCGGCGCGCAGCTGCGCTGGGACACGGCGTGGCGCAACCACACTGACATGTTCTCCATCGGCGAGCAGTTCATCGCCCTCAACGTGCGCGCGCTCGATGACACCCTGCTCGAGCAACCGTACTTGATCCTGTTCGATGGCCCGGCCAGCGCCACCACGATGACGCCGGTGGTGATCGATCTCTCCCTGTACGCCGGGCAGCCCGTGCGCCTCGAGTTCGAGGTCCGCGCCGAGGCGTCGTTCCTGGACGTGGTGTGGGACAACATCCGCATCACGTGCACCGGCGCACCCGCGCTCGCGTTCACCCCGACGACCCTGGATTTCGGCGACATCCGGATCGGCACCACGAGCCCCAACCTGACCTCCGACTTCAGCAACGTGACCATGACCGCCGTGACGCTGCTGTCGGTGACCGGCTCCAGCCCGGCGTTCGCGTTCAACCCGCCGGCGGTGCCGTTCACCCTCGATCCGAACACGAGTAGCACGCTCATGGTGACGTTCACGCCCGACCGGGGCGGACAGTTCAGCGAGACGATCGAGATCGTCCACGACGACCCCACGAGCCCGGCCGTGCTCACCGTCAAGGGCAACGGCGTCGAGGCCATCGCCTTCTTCGACGTCACCTCGCTCGACTTCAACCCGCAGGCGCTCGGGACCACCAGCATCGAGCAGCAGACGCTCCTCAAGAACACCGGCACGGCGACCATGACCGTGACCGCGGTGACCGCCACCGCGCCGTTCACCATCACGTCTCCCGCGCCGGGATTCGTCCTCGCTCCCGGCGGGAGCCAGGCGATCGCGGTGACCTACACCCCCACCACGCTCGGCCCGGTCGTCGGCACCCTCGACGTCACCAGCGACGCGACCGTCAGCCCCGCCTCGCTCGCCCTGTCCGGAGTGGGGGTCGGCCCGCCGGTGTTCCTCGATGCTCCCGAAGCTCGCGTTCGCGCCCCGGAAGGTGGGGACCACCGGCGCGACCCGGCTGGTCAACCTGGTCAACACCGGCACCAGCGAGATCGGGGTCACCAGCGTGACCGCAACCGGGCCGTTCGCGATCGTCGCGCCGCTGACCGGGTTCTCCCTGCCGCCCGGGACGAGCGCGCCCATCGAGGTGTCGCTTCACCCCGACCGCCGCGGGCCGCCAGGGGGGCACGCTGTCGGTGGTCAGCACCGATCCCGGCAGCCCGCACGAGATCCCGCTGACCGGCGTCGGCACGCTGGCCGCGCTGGGCGTCAACCCCGGGGCGCTGGCGTTCGGCGACATCCGCGTCGGTGGCCGCAGCCTGCCCCAGCCGCTCGTGGTGATCAACCAGGGCGGTGCGTCGCTGACGCTGACCCAGATCTCCCCGACCGCGGGCCTGGTGGTCGGCGGGCGCCCGCTGCCGGTCGGCATCCTGCCCGGCGGCCAGGTCACGTTCCAGATCGCGTTCGAGCCGACCGTCGCGGGCCCCGGGGATGGCGCGCTCCAGCTCGCGACCTCGGCCGGCCCCGCCTCCGTGTCGGTGGCTGCGCGCGGCGTGGCCGTCGCCCTCGCCGCCAATCGCCCGACGATCGACGTGGGCGCCGTGCCCCTGGGGGCGGCGAGCGCTGTCGAGCTGGTGACGCTCACCAACATCACCGCGGGCCCGGTCCGGATCCAGCAGGCCACGCCGCGTGACGGCGCGGTGATCCTCGATCCCCCGCCCCCGCCGGGCGCGATCCCGCCGGGCGGGACGGTGACCCTCGGCCTCCGGTTCGTGGCCCTGACCACCGGCGAGACCTCGACCGGCGTGGACATCGTCCTCGAGGGCGTCGCGGGCGTAGACGTCGGCGTCACGCTCGTCGGCACCGGCACCGGTGACAAGGCGAGCGGGTGCAGCGCGGGCGCGGGCGCGTCACCGTGGTGGCTCGGCGTCCTCGGCCTCGGCCTGATCCGGCGCCGCCGGCGGCGCTGATCGAGAGCAGCACGTGCGGCGCCTCGTGACCTGTATGCTCGTCATCGTCGTGGTCGTCGTGGCGTGCGGGCGCAGCGACGACCGCGCGCCCGCGCCGCCCGCCACGCCCTCACCCGGGGCCACGCCGGCCCCTGCGCCCGCCGGGGCGGTGGCGAGCCCGACGTTCCCGCTCGGCCGCGCGTGCTGCGACCCGGCGATCTACGAGCGGCTCGTGCTGGGGGAGGCGGCCGCGCGCGATGCGCGGCAGCTGGAGGCCGCGGGCGGCCAGGTGTGGTCCAGCCGTGCGCCGATCGACGTCGAGGTGTGCGGCGTCCACGTCCGCCCGGCGGTCGTCACCCTGACCGTGTTCCACCAGGAACTCTCGCAGGCCACCTGGGCGTGCACCGGCGCGGCGTGCGGCCCCACCACCTGCGCGCAGCTGTTCACGGCGTGCACCGCGCAGCTCGGACCCCCGCGGCTCCGCCGGGGCGCAGGCCCGACGCCCGAGCTCGCGCGCTACGTCACGCCGACCACGTTCGTGCGGATCTCGGAGGTCGCGGACGTGTGCAGCGTCGCACTACAGGATCTGCGCGTGACCATGGCCCTCGACCAGGTGCTCGATGCCGCCACCGATGCCGCCACCGATGCCGCGCACGCACCGCCGTCGCGACGCTGAGAGACCGTGAAACAGTCTCGAAAACGGGGTGGGAACCCTGCGCGGCTTGCCGCGTAGGGCGGGGCGGAGCTCCGTGGAACTGAGGGGGGGAGAAGCTCCCGGCTGCGCCGATACGCGGGCGCCCACCCGCTCAACCCCGTTCGCGCGCGCTAGGCTGGCCTGAGCCGCACGCATGTCCACGCCCACGCCCACGCTCACGCCCTCGCTGTCCAGCCGCCTCCGCTTCGAGCTCCGAGGGCACGCCCTCGCGTTCGTCGAGGCCAAGCCAGGTCAGTTCGCCGCCGAGCTCGACGGCAAGCGGTGCCCGATGCGGATTCGAACCGAGAACGCCGAGGTCTCGGAGACCGGCAAGCGGCTGGAGGGCGCCACCACGAACACCGTCGAGCAGACCGCCCCGCTCACCGAGCTGCTCCGCTGCCTGGCGCTCGGCGCCGAGACGACGATCCTCAAGGGCGCGATCCGCGTCTCCGCCACCGACAACTGGGGCACGTTCCGCCAGAACACGTACCTCGCGGTGGAGATCACGATCGCGCAGGATCGCGTGATCGACCTGTCGATCTTCCGGGCCGAGCAGGACGAGCACGACTGAGTTGATCCGGCGGCCGCCGGGTCAGGGGTCGATCCGCAGGACCCGGTTGCCGAGCATGTCGACGACGTAGAGCTTGTCGTCGGGGCCGAACGTCAGGCCGCCGAGCGAGCCCGCCGGCAACCCGGTCTCGACGTAGTTGACGAGCGTACCGTCGAGGTCGAACGCCAGGATCCGGCTCGCGCCGTTGTCGGTCGTGAACAGCAGGCCGTCGTGGAGCTCGAGGCCCGAGGGCCGCGTGAGGTTGTCGCCGACGACGGTCTCGATCTGCGCGCCGTCCATCACCTGGATCGGCGTCTCGAAGCCCTGGACCACCATCCCCGGCGTGCCGCTCTGCGTGTCGAGCTGGCCGATCCGGGCGTTGCCCGTGTCGGCGATGTAGAGCATCCCGCTCGGCGCGTCGTACACGACGTGGCTCGGCACGTTGGCGACCCGCGCCACCTGCCCCTTGGCGTAGCTCCAGGTCAGGCCGTCGCCATGGTTGTCGTTGCCGATGCCGTCGTCGCGCTGGAAGTCGTAGCGCTCGATGCTGCCGATCAGCCCGTTGAACACCCAGTACCGGTTCGCCTCCTCGTGCGCGATGCCCATGCACAGCGGCGTGTTGTGGAGCATGTCGAGGTGGGCGCCGAGCCCGTTGGGGTTGGACATCGCGAACGTGGTCAGGTCCGACGACCACAGCGTCGGGCCGGTGAAGTCGTTGCCCTGCGCCTGGCCGTTGTAGGTGTTGCGCGACTCCCCGCACGAGCCGAACGTCCCGGGCTTGCCGAACGTGGTCTCGTCGCCCCCGAACGCGAGGGCCGTCACCTGCTCCATGAAGTGCAGCGCGTACCCGTCGATGCGCTTCTCGTGGGTCCGCGCCTCACCGGACGCCCCGCTGACGATCACCACGCTGTCGTCGGTGTAGTTGACGACCCACAGCTCCTCGGGGCGCAGCGGGTTGAACGCCAGGTCCCGCGGCTGCAGGAGGCCATCGGTGGCCACCGCGATCGGCGTGAAGGTCACGGTCTCCGCCGAGTGGTCACCAGAGCCGAGCTGCGGCGCGAGAGCGGCGGGATCGTCGGTGCCGCATGCAGGGGTGGCGAGGAGCAGGCCGGCGGACAGCAGGATCGTGCGCATGCCCCAGCCGTAGCAGGCCTCCCGCCGGGCCCGGGCGCGCGGTGCCTCACATGCGATGACGGCGCGGGCGACGAGCGCGACCCGCCGGCCGCACCCGCGCGCCGCTACAGCCCGACGCCGAACAGCAGCCAGTTGGTCGAGGCCAGCCTGGCCGCCATCGTGTGGGCCCGGTGGTGGACGGTGACGCGCTCGACCGCATCGACGGTCCGAGTGTGCGCCGCTCGGTGATCGATGAGCAAGTTCACCGACGCCGGGCACGCCTACCTACCCGGGATGTGCCAGGACGGCTACTTCCCCGGCCCGCTCGTCGACCGGGTCATGCAGCAACTCCAGATGGTGGTGCCGCGGACGCTCGTGGCGAACTGACGACGACGCGGACCGGACCCTGCGCGCGGGCCAGCGCTCGCGCGCGTGGGACACGCAGACGGACCGCATGAGGAACCTCCTCCGTCGCCCCGGTGCGTGGATCGCGCTCGTGGTCCTGATCGCGGTCGGGCTCGGGCTGGCGCTTCGCGCGCGGGGCCCGGCGGTGCGCACCACGCGCCCCCTCACGCGCGCGCTCGAGCCGCACAACGTCGCCAGTGGGCGGGTGCGAGCGCCGACGCGGGTGCAGATCGCGGCGCAGCCCGCTGGCCTGGTGCTCGCGGTTGGCGCCGTCGAGGGGCAGCAGGTCAAGGCGGGCGATCTGCTGGTCCAGATCGACGACGGCCCCGAGCGCGCCGCCGTGGCGCAGGCCGAGGCCTCCGTCGGGCAGGCCAAGGCGCGGGTCACCCAGCTCCGGCGGGTCGGCCAGATCGTCGCGACCGAGGCGCTGCGCCAGACCGAGACCAGCGGCGAGTTCTCGCTCGGCAACGAGGGCGTCGACAGCACCTGAGAGCGTCGACAGCACCTGGATGTTGACCTCGCTCCGCCACGCCCAGGCGCTGTTCGCCCTGCCCGGCGGCGTCAACCCGTTCGAGCTCAAGGTCCCCGACGTGTTCGAGGCCCAGGCGATCGCCGCCGAGGTCGCCTGCCGCACCGGCCTCCAGGCCGACAGCTGGATGACCATCAACGCCGAGCTGCTCGCCGGCCTGTCTGCGCAGTCGACCTCGAAGAGCCTGATCCAGTTCTTCGTCGTGATTCGACACCGCCTCGTCCGACGAGGGGTTCGCCCTGATGCGGCGGTTCAACCGCGAGCTGCACACCACGTTCGTGGTCGTCACCCATGATCCCCGGATCGCCGAGGGCTGCGACCGCATCGTCGAGCTCGTCGACGGCCGCGTGCGCAGCGACCGGCAGGTCGATCGGCAGGTCGATCGGCAGGTCGATCGGCAGGTCGATCGTCCGGCCGCGACCTAGCTCACTCGAAGCAGCGCGCGTCCTCGACGCAGGTGGAGCCGGCGGACTCGCAGGCCGCCTTCGGGGAGACGTTGAAGGCGACGTCCTCCGCCGACGCGAACGGGCAGCAGCACTCGTCGGGGCCGATCGCCGGGCGCGCCGGCGCCGGCGGGGTCGGCGTCGTGGTGGGCGCAGGCGCAGGCGCGGCAGGGGCGGTCGCCGTGGGCGCGGGCTTTCCGTTGCCACACGCGGCTGCGAGCAGGAGCGCGATCGGGGCGACGAGGTGCAGGTTCGACAGCATGGCGCCTCGATCGTACCACCGGCCTGCGCGCCGGTCAGCGCGCGCGCCGACGCCGCATGCCGAGCACGAGCGCGCCGACGCCGAACAGCAAGGACGCCGACGGGCCGCCGGTCGCGCTACAGCCGCCGGACTCGCTCGGCCAGCACACGTTCGCGGTCGCGTCACACGCGAAGCCCGACGGACAGACGCCGCCCGGATCGCACGACGCCGTGCACAGCGAGGTGTCACCGCTGGTCGCGCACTGGCCGAGCGAGCACTCGCTGCTGTCGGTGCACGAGGCGCCGAGGCCGCCCGGCGCGGCGCTGCCCGGGACGCAGAAGCCGCCGAGGCAGCCGAACCCGTCAGCGCAGCCCGCGGCGCACGCCTGCATCACGTTGACGGTCGCGGTCGCGGTCGACGTGCGATCGCCAAAGTCCGTGGCGGTCACGGCCACCTGGTGCGCGCCGGCGGCGATCGACGCCGGCGCGTTCCACGCGAGGATGTCGATGCTGCTGGTGGGCATCGCGGCGCCGCCGTCGATCGAGAGCGCGGCCTGCAGCGTCTCGAGCGGCGTCGAGAACCCCGCGCGGATCGGAAACCCGGGCTTGACCCACATGCCATCCCGCGGCGTCACGAGCTGGACGGTCGCCCCCTCGAGCCCGGGCGCGAGCCCGAACGTCTGGGTCAGGTAGCGGAAGCTGTTCTGGCGCGACGGGAAGCACCGGCAGTTCTCGGGCGTCGTGGTGCCGCAGGTCTGATCGGCGTTCTGCCAGCGCTTGAGCCCGCCGAGCTCCATGTACGTCATCGGATCGCGCGCGTCGAGCGAGTGCGAGAGCCCGTACGCGTGCCCGGCCTCGTGCACGATCGCGGCGCACAGGTAGTTGATGCTGTCCGTCTGGTTCGCGAACACGAACACGAGCACGCTGTCGCGCTGCGCGTTGCACGAGATGAACGGGGCGATCCCCCCCGCGCCCATGATGCCCGTGCTCAGCTGCGCCGACGTGCCGGCCGTCATCACCTCGTAGTGCGGGACCTGCCCGGGATCGTCGGTGACGACGTTGATGTCGAACGGCGCGAACGTCTCGCGCACGCAGGCGATCACCTCGTCCCAGTGCGCCTGACCGTGCATGTACGGCGACATCACGCTGGTGCCGTCGGAGATGCTCGACGTGTTGGTGAGGGCGCTGTTCGCGTTGCTCTGCGTGACGGTGCAGCCCCCGGGCAAGCAGTCGTTCACGTACAGCGTCCGCGACGAGCTCGTCAGCGGCAGAAGGCCCGCGGCCGGTGCGGGGCACGGCAGGCCGTCGTCCTGCCAGACATCGTCGTAGGGGACCGCGGGCAGCGCCTGCGCCGGCGCGGGCAGCGCCGCGATCAGAGCGGGGACGAGGCAGAGCAGGGACACCAGGGTACTGCGCATCGGCCCCTACGGTACGGGACTCGCGGCCCGACCGTCAGCCCACGTCGCGACACACGCTGTCACTCCGCGAGGCCGCGGCATCACCTCGAGAGCTGAGCAAGTCCGACCAGTTGTGGGGGACCGTGCCGAGAGCGGGGGGCCACCTGGGGTGTGGACGCCGAACGACCGGATCCAGCGCGGCCCTCGCCTGCATCGTACGGCGATGCTGCGAACTCGCGCCTGGTTGTTCATCCTCGCGGCGGCGTGTGGCAAGCCGGCCAGCGCGCCGCCCTCCGAGCCCAGGCGGTTCACCGAGGAGGAGATCGCCCGGTACGAGGCGGGCCTGGCAGCGCGTCTCGCCGAGAACGCGACGCGCTGGTGCGTGCGCCCGGTGGTGCTCGAACCCGGCACCGACACCGCGGCGACGGCTGATCTGATCGCGCGCGACGTGCCGACCGGGTCGCTCGCGACGTGCCTGAAGGCGTTCGGGGACCTGTCGAAGCAGCCCGGCATGACGACGGCCACGCTCGTCGATTCGCGCCCCCCCGAGATGGTCGCCCTCGACGCGACGTGTGGGGCCGAGCTGGTGAATGCCGTGGGCACCGGAGATGCGGTCGCGACCGCCCCGCGAATCCGCGGGGCGATCGTCCAGATCCTCGCGAGCGTCGCGCACCCCGCCTTCTCGACGTACGTCGGCAGGCACGCCGAGAGCTACGCACGCCTCGCCGCGCTCCGCGTCCACCTCGAGGTCCTGAGGGCCGGGCGCTGCCCGACCGAGCTCGCCGAGACGCCGTACGCCCTGCTCTCCCCGGCCACGCTCGGTGACGCCCTGGTCCTCAGGCCCATCGAGGGCGGCGATCTCGAGGTCTCAACTCCGGCCTGGATCGACAGCATGCGGCTGGCCTCGCGAATCAGCTGCCCGCCGCGCTGACCGGCTCCGTCACGGCGCGGCGGCGGGAAGCCTCGTGCCCGCGCCCACTGCGGGTCGATGAGCCCGCACGGCGGCTGGTGACCAACTTCGACGAGCGGCGCTCTCGTCGAGCCGCGACCCGCTTGCTCGCACACGGGCCTGCGATGGATCATCGCCACATGGTTGGCCAACGCCAGGATCGGTGTCGGGAGCCACGACGGGGTGCGCCGCCGCTTCCACGCGTCGAGGCGACGAGGCCGGGCACGGCCCCATGAGCACGGCTGGAGAATCCGGCCTCCGGGCGCCCCACATCCCGGTCCTCGACGGGATCAGAGGGCTCGCGATCCTGCTGGTGATGGCTGGTCACCTGTGGGTGATTCCGGCGACGACCAGCCTGGATCGGGGGGTGGGGATGGCCGTGGGGCTGGGTTGGTTCGGCGTGGATCTCTTCTTCGTGCTGTCGGGATTCCTGATCTCCGGGATCCTCCTCGACGCCAGATCCACGCCGAACTACTTCCGCAACTTCTACGCCCGGCGAATACTGAGAATCTTCCCCCTCTACTATCTCGTCCTGACTGTCACACTCGTCGCACTGCCACGGCTTGTCTCGCCCGAACAGCTCGTGCATCTCGGAAGACTCGCGGGTGACGAGGCCTATTACTGGACCTACCTGTCGAACTTCGCGATCGCCGACGCCGGGCAACCCCGGCACCGGGTTCTCGACGTCACGTGGTCGCTCGCCATCGAGGAGCAGTTCTATCTGATCTGGCCACTGGTCATCGCATACCTTCTCAGGCGACATCTGCTGATCCTCGGCCTTGTCTTGCTGGCCCTTTCGCCAATCACACGAGTGGCACTCAGTGTCTGGTCTGACTACACCTCGTTTTCCATCTACGTCCTCACGCCGTGTCGACTCGACGGCCTCGCCGCCGGTGCTATCATCGCCGTCCTGGCACGTGAGGAGCGCGGTCTCGATCGATTCCGAGGCGTGGCTCGAGCGATCGGTTTTTTGCTCTTGCCCTTGATCGTGGGCATTCCAGTCATCGAGGAGCTGCTGACCGGGCGCAGTCCGACAGGGATCGGATTCGGCGCCGTGTTCACGACGGCCGGGTACTCCTTGCTGGCACTGTTCTTCGGCGCTGTTCTCGTGCTGGCCGTGACGGCAGACGCCCGGTCGACATTGTCTGCGTTCTTCCGATCACGGCTCTTGATCGTGTTCGGAAAGTACTCGTACGGGCTGTATCTCGTCCATCTGCCGGTGCGCACGGTGATCCGTGATCACCTGTTCGGACCCGCGTATCGTGAACCGAGATTCCGATTTCCGACCGTCCTCGGATCGGAGATGTTCGGGCAGCTGGCCTTCTACGTACTGGCGGCCTCCGGTTCACTGGTCGTGGCGTGGACCATCTTTCACCTGTACGAGGCGCCTTTCCTGCGGCTGAAGCGACGCTTCACGGCGACCAGCAGATCCGGATCGCGCGATCCCGAGGCGTAGACACTCACGTCGAGGGCCGCGGCCAGGGACGTGGGACAACCCCAATGGGTGCGGCTCTTTCGTAACAGCGCTCGTCGGGAGCAATTCCGATCACTTGACCAGCCTGAGGTGCGGGCGCCCGGGCGCCAGCGGGATCGGCACGGCGGCGTCTGCGTAGCGTGACGGATGCGTACGCTCGTACTCCTTCGCGAGGAGGAACGCCCCGTACGCGTCGAGGTCGCCGCTCGTTCGCAGCGCGCGCAGCCGGCACTCGACCCACTGCTCGGCCGCCGCGTGCGCGCCGGGGTGGAACGCGTGGGCGGCGCGCCACAGGTATTCGAGCACGTGGACGATGTCGAGCACGATCGTGATCGAGACGCCGCGCTTGGCCGCGGCGCGCTCGATGCGCCGACGCTGATCCAGTTGCCCGTCGACCAGCACGACCCACCGCCGGCGCAGGTCGGGATCGCGCCGCAAGGCCTCGTCGAACGCGTCGTCGATCACGCGCTGCGCGGTGTGCTCGATGCTCGCCCACACCCGCTTGTTCGTCGGGCGCGGCCGGGCCGCGTCGTCGCGCGCAGATCCTCGAGCCGCATCGCGATGCCCTTGCCGTCGAAGCTGAGGATCAGCAGGTCGTCGGTGACCTCCGGCGTGCACGGTCGCTCGCGGTAGAAGGCGTCGAAGTCACGCGCCGCACGGACCGCCAGCTCCTCGAGCTGGCGCTTGGGCACCTTGGCGCCCGTGTGCTTCTTCACGAGCTCGACCACCTCGTCGAACGCCGCGCGGGCACTCTCCTCGGCGACGATCCTGCGCACCTCGTGCGAGTACTTCTCCTCGGCCAGGCCCAGCGCGGCGTCGACCGGGGCCAGCGCGTCGACGCCGGGCGCTTGATCCAGGGTCCGCTCGAGCACCACCTCGCCGAACTCCGTCATCACGGTGCGGGCACCCTGCCGGGTCTGCACCCGCTCGATCCCATCGGCCCCGTGCACCGTCACCGGCCGCTCCTGCGCGGTGCGCGCGTCGACGTGCGCCTGCATCATCGACCGCATCAGCTCGCGGCCCTGGGCGCGCATCATCCGCTCGATCTCGTACAACGGCGCGGCCAGCGCCTCCGCGCTGGTGAGGTCGTCCTCGAGCTTCTTCATGCCCTGCCGCGATTCGCAGAACCGAGGTGCGTTGGCGATCGTCGAAGCGCGTGCGGTGGACATCAGGCTGCGGACGCTATCCGGTTGCGATCGATCCGGATACCGGCTCCGAAACCAACCTCGCGGAATCGATCAGGTTTCTGCCGTCGCAGAAGATCCGCACCCATTTCAGGTTTCGATACTCATCCTCCTCTCCCAGGCTTTGCCTGGCGCACGTTCCGCGGGAACGGCCGCACCGCGCGCGTTCCCGCGGGAGCGCCCTCTCCTCGGACACCGGCGTTCCCGCGGGAGCGTCCCCTCGCCCGCGCCGACCCGTTCCAGATCGACCTGCCGGCGTCCGGATGTGATGGTCGCGCAGGTACGCGGTGCGAGCTGGTGTGCGCTGCTGATGGTCGCGGGCTGCGGTCGCGTGCACATCGACGCGCGCGCCGAGGGGGTCGCGGGGAGCGGCGCCGCCGCGCCCGACGGCGGGCTGGGCTGCCCAGGCGGCTACACGCGGACAGCCAATCGCTGTTACCGCCTGGGGATCAACCCGACCGCCGAGCTGGCGTGGATCGAGGTCATCGTCATCCACGTCATCGGCAGGTCCCGGCATCGAGCCCTCGCTATCCGAGGCCGAGCCTCGGCGACGGGGTCCGGCCACACCAACGCCCGCCGGGCTCGTGGGCCCTCGGACCAGAGCAACGTTACGAACTCTGGTGCCCACGCGCGAGACCGAGCTCGCTCACACCCGGAGGGAGCGACCCGACGTCGAGGTCAAGGAACTCGACGCGCTGATCACGGAGCGCGGGTGGCTCGCCGACGAGGCCGCGGGCCCCCCTCGCGACCGCCGCAGCGCCGCCTTCCTCGCCCTGTTCGACACCGGCTCACGGCGTGGCGCGCACAGCTCGCGGTCCTCGCCCCCGCGGGCCGGTGATCATGCTCGGATGCCCGGCCGCCTCTGCGCCTGCGTGATCGTCGCGGCTGCCGCCTGTGCGAGACCGACGGCGTCAAGCACGAGCCCTCAGCGTTCCGGCCGGCGCCGTGCTGTCCACGTCTCTGCGGGGACGCGGCCCTCAGTCGTCGTCGAGGCCGAACAACTCGCCCACGCGCAGCTCGATCGCCTCGAACGGCTCGGCGCGCACGCGATCCGCACCGGCAGCGCGCAGCACGACCACGTAGCCGTCCCGCGACCACCGGTGCACCAGCAGCAGCTGCTCGTCGGGGTTGACCAGCCAGTAGTGCGGAACCTCGGCGGCGTGCAGGACCCGCGGCTTCTCGATCTGGTCGGCGCGCTCGTGCCGCGGCGAGACGATCTCGCACACCCAGTCCGGGCGCGTCCGGATCGGCCACGAGGTTGGCCGGCCATCGAGGCGGTCCCGACGCCAGCCGGCGATGTCGTGGCAGAACAGATCGCCGGTCTCATATGCCACGTGGATCTCCGTGAAGATCCACCAGCCCCCCGGGCCGATGCCGCCCGGCTTGCGGTTGAACGGGTCGACCGCGGCCCCGAGCTTGATCTCGGCGAGGCTGTGGTTCGGTGAGGGCGCCGCCTTCTCGACGATCTCGCCGCCGAGGATCTCCAGCCGATCCAGGTCGTCTCGACCCGCGACGTCCGCCAGCGTGGCGGGGAGGCGCTTCGGCGTGGCCATCGCTGAGAGTCTAGCGCGGGCGCGGACGGATGCGCGCCGGATTCACGGCCCGTTGACGACGCAGTTCCGTGACGACGCCCAGCACCGACCACGTTGCCGCGGGAACGTCCATGCGGTCGAGGCTACGCGCTCCTCTCCTCGGACTCGGACTCGACGTCGCTCCCTGCCTCGTGGTCATGCATCTGACGCTCGATCCAGGCCTGTTCATCAGCGGCCCCCGTCGGTCAGATCCACAGTGAAGCGGTACTGGTCGCTTCGGCTGGTTCGCATCGAACCAGTGCCGACACACGAACGCCCGCCGGGTGGCGGGCGCTCGCTTACTCGGCGGGCCGTGTGGCGCGCCGCACAGACGTGGTGCTTACGAGCAGCCGCTCGTCGAGCCGCAGTTCGGGCACTTGTGGCAGGCGCCGTTGCGGACCATCAGCGTGCCGCACTCGTGGCACGGCGGGGCGTCAGTCTCCTGGATCCACGCGCGCCGGTTGTTGGGATCGACGACTTCGATCGCGATGGTCGCGGCGCCGCCCGCCTTGACCTCGACGGCGAGGAAGTCCTTGGCCATCAGCGGGACCTTCGGGAGGTCGAGCTGCGCGGTGCGGGCGGCCGGGTGGCGCTCGCCCATGCCGACGCCATCGAGCGGGAACCGGATCGCGAGCCAGCGGAACAGGTAGTCCATGATCGACGTGGCGATCGGGATCTCCTGGTTGCCGGTGAAGCCCGAGGGCTCGAACCGCGTGCCCTTGAACTTCTCGATCAGCACGTGCAGCGGAACGCCGTGCTGGAGCGCGAGCGAGATCGAGGTCGCGAAGCTGTCCATCAGGCCGGCGATCACCGAGCCCTCCTTCGCCATGCGGACGAAGATCTCGCCGGGCGAGCCGTCCTCGTACATGCCGACGGTGATGTAGCCCTCGTGGCCACCGATCGAGAACTTGTGCGTGAACGAGGCGCGCTCGTCGGGCAGCTTGTAGCGGTTCGCCATCGGCGGACCGGCCGGGCGGGCCTTGCGGGCGCGCAGGGCCTCGACCAGGCGGCGCTCCTCGCTGGACAGGTGCGTCAGCGGGTCCGCGTTGACCACGGCCGCGGCGATCGCCTCGAGCGGGGTCGACGCCTGCTGCGAGCCGTTCGACGTCGCCTGCTTCATGTTGGTCGACAGCGGCTGGGTGCGCTTGCACCCATCGCGGTAGACGGCGATCGCCTTGAGGCCGAGGCGCCACGCCTGGATGTACGCATCCTCGATGTCCTCGACCGAGCAGTCGGTCGGGAGGTTGACCGTCTTCGAGATCGCGCCCGACAGGAACGGCTGGACCGCCGCCATCATGCGGATGTGGCCCATGTAGTGGATCGAGCGGGTGCCGTTCGAGGCCTGGAACGCGCAGTCGAACACCGGCAGGTGCTCGGCCTTGAGGTGCGGAGCGCCCTCGATGGTGTCCTTCGCGTCGATGTGGGCGATGATCGCCTCGCACTCGGCGGGGGTGTAG
Organism: Kofleriaceae bacterium; assembly: GCA_964203225.1. GTDB lineage: Bacteria > Myxococcota_A > Polyangia > Haliangiales > Haliangiaceae > JABFXX01. Next base: position 178,732 of record CAXNMK010000011.1, on the reverse strand, counting down.
CCGAGCGTGGCCAGCGCCTCGGGGACCGTGTGGTTCACGATCTTGAGGAGGCCGCCGCCGACGAGGCGCTTGTACTTGACGATCGCGATGTCGGGCTCGACGCCGGTGGTGTCGCAGTCCATGAGGAACGCGATCGTGCCGGTCGGCGCGAGCACCGTGGTCTGGCCGTTGCGGAAGCCGTACTTCTGGCCGAGGTCGAGCGCGCCGTCCCACGAGGCCTTGCAGGCCTCCATGAGCTCGTACGGAACCAGGGCGGTGTCGATCCTGTCGCAGGCCGCGCGGTGCTTGCGCATGACCTTGAGGAACGGGGTCTCGTTATCGGCGTAGCCGGCGAACGGGCCCGTGGCGTCGGCCGAGATCTTCGCCGAGGTCTTGTACGCCTCGCCGCACATCAGCGCGGTGAGGGCGCCGGCGAACGCGCGGCCGGGCTCGGAATCGTACGGCAGCGAGCGCGACATCAGCAGCGCGCCGAGGTTGGCGAACCCGAGGCCCAGCGGGCGGAACTTGTAGGAGTTCTCGCCGATCTGCTCGGTGGGGTAGTGCGAGTTGTCGACGATGATCTCCATCGCCGCGATCGTGGTCTGCACGCCGCGCTTGAACGACTCGATGTCGAACTCGGCGTCGGCCTTGCGGAACCGCATCAGGTTGAGCGACGCGAGGTTGCACGCCGAGTTGTCGAGGAACATGTACTCGGAGCACGGGTTCGACGCGTTGATCCGGGCCGTGTTGATGCACGGGTGCCAGTCGTTGATCGTCGTGTCGTACTGGATGCCGGGATCGCCGCAGATCCACGCGGCGTCCGCCATCTTGCGCATCAGCTCGCGCGCCTTGAACGTCTCGATCTTGCGACCGTCGGTGACGCTCTTGGTGGAGAACTCACCGTCGCGGAGGACGGCGTTCATGAAGTCGTCGTTGACGCGGACCGAGTGGTTCGCGTTCTGGTAGTTGACCGAGTCGTACGCGCCACCGACGACGTTGAAGCCGCCGTCGTAGCCCGCGTCGATCAGCGCCCACGCCTTCTTCTCCTCGATCGCCTTGCAATCGATGAAGTCGACGACGTCCGGATGCTCGATGTTGAGGATCACCATCTTGGCGGCGCGGCGGGTCTTGCCACCGCTCTTGATCGCGCCGGCGAACGCGTCGAAGCCGCGCATGAACGACACCGGGCCCGAGGCCGTGCCGCCACCGTTGAGGTGCTCGCGCGAGGACCGCAGCGAGGACAGGTTCGAGCCGGTGCCCGAGCCGTACTTGAACAGCATGCCCTCGGTCTTGGCGAGGGTGAGGATCGACGCCATCGAGTCATCGACGGCGTTGATGAAGCACGCCGAGCACTGGGGGTGCGCCTCGACGCCGACGTTGAACCAGACGGGCGAGTTGAACGCCATCTTCTGGTGCAGCAGGAGGTGGACCAGCTCGTCGCGGAACGCCCACGCATCCGCCTCGGTCTTGAAGTAGCCGTCCGCCTTGCCCCAGCCGTAGATGGTGTCGGCGACGCGCGCGATCATCGCGCGGACGCTGGACTCGCGCTGCGGAGTGCCGAGCGTGCCGCGGAAGTACTTCTGCACCACCACGTTGGTCGCCGTCTGCGACCAGGTCTTCGGGAACTCGACGCCACGCTGCTCGAAGAACACCCGGCCATCCGCACCGCTGATGACCGCGTCGCGCAGCTCCCACTCCACCGTCTCGAACGGGTCGACACCCTGGCGGGTGAAGAACCGTTCGAAGGTGAGGCCCGGGCGCTGGTCCTTGATGACGCGGCTCTGGACCTTCTCTCGGGTGGCGGGCACGTGGGCGACGGACTTGGCGAGCATGGGGGACCCCTCCTGGCGACTCGAAGACGAAACTGCGTGGTGCAAAAACGATGATGGATCCGGGGTCTGATCGCGGGCGTAGTTCACCCACGGGTACTTGAATAAGTACCTGAGAAATCCCAAGACCCAACTGCTACTGCGGAAGCCCGGACCGGGTGGAGCGGGAAGATCGGCTCGTTGAAAAGTGACGGCTGCTTACCAACGCTGTGACGACCCGCGTCAGCCCCTGTTACCCGGTCGGAACACCCGCAGTGGAGTTCACTTGTACTGAGGTCATTGGGGTCGGGCAAGAAAAACTGCCACTAGATTTGGTGGGTGCCGGGCCAGCTGGGCCTACAGCTAGTGTGTCGTGGGGCGCGATACGCCCGTGGACAGGCTGTGGATTGTGAGTGAACAGCCCGTGGAGGGGGTGCCGAATCGTGAGGGATTTTGAACGGATATTCCACGCTGTGGACAACCCTGTGGAGGGCTTTCGGACCCCGTTTTGACGCGCTGAATCATCGGGCAGATCCCCTTCCAAAAAATTTGCCGCGGGGTCCGGATTGATGTGAGTGGGAGAGTTTTTCGGGCCGAGATCTCATCCGTTTTCGGGCGCAAACGCAGTGCGTCAACAACGTGGTTTGACGCGGGGGGACGGCCGAAGTGAAGGCGCCTCGGCAGCGCCTGTATGGCGCCCAACGTGCGCTACCTGTCACCGGCCCGCGACGTGGTCCTTTCGGCCACGGCGTACGAGTGGGGCATGCACGCAGACGCGCTCAGGTTCCACGGCACCTACCGCTACGCGAGCCGCCAGGTCCTCGCGCGCGCCCTGGCCGCCGCCCACGCCTGGCTGGACGAGGAGGAGATCCATGACCTCGGGGCGAGCTGGCTGCGCTCGTTCGTCCCGGCCGGGGCGACCCTCCAGATCGACGCCACCCTGCCCGCCGGCGGCGATCGGTTCGCGGCCGCCGCCGTGGTCCAGGCGCTCGCGATCGACGCGCTGGACGGCCTGGTGGAGGCCCGACGCGGTGAGCGGCGGATCGACGCGTTCCCACCTGGCGGCGACGACGCTGAAGACTGACAGCGCAGGGGTCCGGCGAACCCAGCACAACCACGTGTGGATCACTCGAGCGCCCGCACGCACGTCTCGACGCCACGTACCACGCGCACGCGCACGCACGCACGCACGCACGCACGCACGCACGCACCGCTGGCTGACCGGGGGTGGCCCTGGCTGCGCCTGGCGGTAACGCTCGAGCTCGGCTGTGGCCCGATCCCGGATCGACGGGTTGGGGTGGCTGGCCGCGGTCCCCTCGAGGTACGGGACGGCCTCCGCGCCGATGTCCTGGCGCAGGAACTCCGCGAGCTCGTCGTTGTACGACGGCGTGGTGTTGAAGCCCTTGAGGACCTGCTTGATCCGCTCCGGGGCCTGCGCGTAGGCGGGCTCGAGGGCGATCGCGTCGCGCAGCTGCGCCCGCCCCTGCGACCACCACAGCTTGGGGCCCGCGAATGGACATCGCAATCGCCCTCGCGGTCGATCCATCCCCGGGGGCGTCGTTGCGCCTCGCCCGCGGGGCGGCTCGCCCACGATCATCGATCGATTTGTCCATTCGCGGGCCCTTGGTCATGTCGACGCTGCCGAGCAGGTACGCGAGCGCGCCGCTCTCCGGGTAGCGGACGCGCGCCGCCTCGAGCACCTTGAGCGCGCCATCGCGCTCGCCGCGCGCGATCAGGCCCTCGGCGAGGGCGCGGAGCTGCGCATCGTCCTCGCGGACGACCGGCTCCATCTCGATGTCGGCCGTGGCCGAGTCGGCGTCGAGCGCGACTGCGGGTGCGCCGCCGCTGCTGCCCCGCGCAACGAGCCCGATCAGCAGGATCACGCCGGCGAGGCCCCCGGCGGCGAGCGCGAGCTGGCGGCTGGTGTACGGCAGCCCGAGCGGCCCGATGGGGCGGGTGGGCAGCGACGGCAGGCGGATCGCCGGCGGCCGCGCGAGCGCGGGAGACGCCGCCGGCTCGGTCCCCGCGCGGGGCGGGGGCCCGGCCTCGACGGGCGCACGCTCCGCCGCCTCGACGGGCGCACGCGGGGCGGGCGCCGGGGTCAGGAACGCCGGCGGCGCGGGGAACGCGGCCGGGCCCGGCGGCGTGGTTGGCTCACCGGGGGGCTCGGCGAGGGGGCGGCCTCGAGGGGCGCAGGCGGACCCGGAGGAGCCGGGACCGTGGCGTCGCCGGGCCCCGTCGGGTGCACCGGGAGGCCGAGCCGGGTGCCGGCCGCCGGCAGCACCATCGACGGCGAGATCGCGGACGTGCCATCGACCGGCGCGGGGGCGGGCATGGCCAGCGACGACGAGCGGCGGCGGTGCGCTCCTTCGAGCGCCTCCGCGAACTCGCCCGCGGTCTGGTAGCGATCGTCGGCGCTCTTGGCGAGTGCCTTCGCGACCACCGCCTCGAGCTCGCCGAACGCGGTCCCCGGTCGCAGCTGCGCCAGCGCCGGCGGCACGGCCTTGAGCTGCATCGTGACGATCTCGATCGGGTCGTCCTTCACCGAGTTGACCGGCCGATGCCCGGTCAGCAGCTCCATCAGCATGTCGCGATGAACGTGCTACGCACGCCGCGTGCGCACGCCGATCACGCTGTCTCTCGCCCTCGCGCTCGCTGTGGGCGCCTGCTCGGCCCGCTCCGAGGACCGGCCCGCTGACCGCGCGGCACACGCCCCGGCCCTCCGGGTGGTCACGCTGACGCCCTCGGCGACGGAGATCGTCGCCGCGCTCGGTGCGACCGCCCTGCTGGTCGGCGTGGACGAGTACTCCGAGTTCCCCGCGGAGGTGAAGGCGCTGCCCAAGGTCGGCAGCTTCATGTTCCCGCACCTCGAGGCGATCATCGGGCTGCGCCCCGGCCTCGTGATCGTCGACGACATTCACGGCGGCGCAGCATCCGCCCTGCGCGGCGCGAGCATCGAGACGCTCGCCTGCACCATGCACGCGCTGCCCGACGTCGAGCACGCGCTGCGCAGCGTCGGCGCGCGGCTGGGCAAGGCCGCCGAGGCGGAGACGCGGATCACCGCGATCACCGCCGCGCTCGACGCAGCCCGCGCCGCCCGCCCCGCGCGCCGCCCGCGCGTGCTCGCCGTGATCGATCGCGAGGCCGACGGCCTGGGCAACCTGGTCGCGGTCGGCCCGGGCAGCTGGGTCGACGAGCTGCTCGCGGTGGTCGGCGCCGAGAACGTGCTCGCGGGTGCGGGCGTGCGCTACCCCAAGCTGTCGCTCGAGGAGGTGCTGCGGGCCCAGCCCGAGGTGATCCTCGATCTGTCGTTCCCCGCGCGCACGTCAGTCGCGGCCTGGCAGGCGGTCGACGTCCCGGCAGTCAAGGCCGGCCGCGTGGTCGCGCTCGCCGAGCCGTTCCTGGTCGCGCCGTCGCCGCGGGTCGAGCAGGCGCTGACGGTGCTGGCCCGCGCGATCGCGCCGCGCTGAGTCTCAGCGCGCGGCTTCGTCGCGCTGCTGGGCGTGATCGAGCAGCAGGTGCGTGATCGAGTCGATCGGCTCGGGCTGCGGCACCGCGGGCACCCCCGCCGCCAGCTCGAAGAACCCGACCTGCCAGTCGAGCAGCTGCAGCATCACCGCGCGCGTGTCGCCCTCGTGCTCGCTCGAGCGCGCGCGCACGATCTGTCCATCGAGCAGGTCGATCCACGCGACCTGCTGATCGCGCATGATCGAGAGCTGCCCGCTCTTGCGCTCCTGCTCGAACATCGTCAGCAGCGACGGCAGCGGCAGTTCGGTGAGCGCGCCGCGCAGCACCACGCGCTTGATGTCGCGCTGACTCGCGCGCGCCCACCGCCGGGCGCGCAGGATCACCTCGAGCACGGTGAACGGCTTGGGGATGAAGTCCATTGCGCCGAGCTGGTAGGCCTGCAGGCGGACGAGATCACTCGCGTCGGCCGACATCATCATCACCGGCACGCTCGCGAGCAGCGCGTGGCGCCCGAGCTCCTGCAGGACGTGGAGGCCGTCGACGACCGGCATGTCGCGCTCGACGAGCACGACGTCAGGCGCGCGGGTCAGGCACGACGACAGCGCCTCCATGCCGTTGGTGGCGGTGGCGACGGTGAACCCCGCGTTGCCGAGCGCGGCGGACAGCCGCTCGAGCAGGCGGGTCTGCGGATCCGCGACGAGGATGCGGATGTCGCTCTCGCCGGTGGGCTGGAACAGCGCGTGGTTGTCGAGCAGGCGCTTGACCGCCTGGGAGAACAGCTCGTCGGCGGGGCTCACCGGATCGCGGAACACCAGGCCCATGCCCGGGACCCGGCCGAGCGTGCGAGCCTCGACCTCGGGGAGGCTGTGGCTGACCTGCGCGGTGGTCAGGACCCGCTGGCCGTTGGGCTCGATCACGAGCTGGACCTCGGTGCCCTGCGGCAGCGGCGGGCTCAGCCGCACGAACATCCCGTACGGCGACAGATCCTGCGACACGGCGCAGATCTTCTTCCCCCCGGAGATGATCTCCACCGGCAGGCTCATCGCGACCCGGTCCGTTTGGCGCCGCACCCACCTCATCGGTACCGCGATTCCGCGTTCGGTTCCAGCGTGACGCCCACCTCAACCGGGACGCGCCAGCCGTGGTAGGTCACGATCCATGACCCGGATCGCGCTCCACGGCGTCACCGTCGAGCTCGGCGGGCGCGCGATCGTGCGCGAGGTGACCGCCGAAGTCGGCGCCGGCGAGCTGGTGGTGATCGTCGGGCCCAACGGCGCCGGCAAGACCACGCTCCTGCGCACGATCGCGGGGCTGCTGAAGCCCCGGGCCGGCTCCGTCCGCGTGCTCGATCACGATCCCGCCGCCGGCGATCGCCGGGTGGTGGCCCGCGAGCTCGCCTACCTGCCGCAGGGGTACGAGCTGGCGTTCCCGTTCGCCGTCCTCGAGGTGGTGCTGCTCGGGCGGTACGCGCGCCAGCGCGGTCTTGGCCTCGCCAGCGAGGCGGACCTGGCCGCAGCGGCGGCGGCGATGGCTGCGTGCGACGTGAGTCACCTCGCGACGCGCCGGTTCGACGAGCTGTCCGGCGGCGAGGCGCGCCGCGTGATCATCGCGCAGGCGCTGTGCCAGGGCGCGAGCTGCCTGCTCCTCGACGAGCCGACCGCCGGCCTCGATCCGGCCCACGCCCGCGCCGTGCTCGCCATGCTGCGCGCGCAGTGCGACGCGGGCGCCACCGCGATCGTGGTCACCCACGATCTCGACCTCGCGCTCCGCCACGCCGGCGCGATGTGGCTGGTCGCCGGAGGCGAGCTCGCGGCGCGCGGCACGCCGGCCGAGGTGCTGGTGGCGCCCGCCACGCGCGGGGCGTTCGGCCTCGGCATCCACGTCGGCGCGCTGCCCTCGGGTACGCCCTTCGCGGTGCCGGCGTGAGCGGGTTCGTCAGCGGCACCGGGCTGCGCCTGACCCGCGGCCGGCTGCTCGGCGCGCTCGCGGTGTGCCTCGGCGTGTGTGCGCTGATCGCCATGCTCGCGCCGCTGATCGGCGTGGCGAGTGATCGCGGCGGCCGCCACCTCGAGCTGCTCGGCCCCGCCGCGCTCGATCCGGCCAGCGCCGCCCACCAGATCCTGTGGATCCGGATCCCGCGCGTGCTCGCGGCGATGCTCGTCGGCGGGGCGCTCGCGGGCGCCGGCTGCGCGCTGCAGGCGCTGCTCCGCAACCCGCTCGCGGAGCCGTTCACCCTCGGCATCTCGTCGGGCAGCTCGCTGGCGGCGGTGCTCGCGATCCGGCTCGGCGTCGAGGGCGCGCTCGGCGGGGCGGGCGTCGGCGCCGCCGCGCTGCTCGGCGCGGTCGGCTCGCTGCTGCTGGTGTGGCGGCTCGCCCGCGTGGGCGCGCACCTGCCGCCGGCGACGCTGGTGCTCGCGGGCGTCACGATGTCGATGTTCTGCTCGGCGGCCTCGGTGCTGATCCAGTACACCAGTGACTTCACCGAGGTCAGCCGGATGCTGCGGTGGATGATGGGCGGCCTCGACTCCATGCAGCTCGGCGCGGTCGGCTACGCCACGCTGCCGATCCTCGTCGGGCTCGCCGTGCTGATCGCCCACGCCCGCGAGCTCAACGCGCTGGCGGCCGGGCCCGAGGCGGCGGCGTCGGTCGGCGTCGCGGTCGGGCGCACGCAGGTGGTGGTGTTCGCGGTGGCCTCGCTGCTGGTCGGCGCGGCGATCGCGCTCGCCGGCCCGATCGGGTTCATCGGCCTGATCGTCCCCCACGCGCTGCGCGCCGTCCTCGGCCCCGATCACCGCCTGCTGATCCCGGCCTCGGTGCTCGGCGGCGCGGTCCTGCTGACCGTGTGCGACACCCTCGCGCGCACGATCACCGCGCCCGCGCAGCTGCCCACCGGCGCGCTGACCGCCGTGCTCGGCGGCCCGTTCTTCGTGATGATCCTGGTCGGACAGAAGCGCCGCGCCGCGCTGTGGGGGCGGTGATGCCTGCGATGACGAGCGACGACCGGGTGCTGCGCCACGTGCTCGACGCGATCACCCCCGCCTCGGACGTGTTCGCCGAGGGGGCGCGCCTGCGGGTGGCGGCCGCCGGCACGCCCGTCCTCGAGCGGCTCGCCGCCGCGCTCGGCGCTGCCCAGCACACCGTCCGCGTGCGCACCGCACGGCGGATGATCGTCGTGGTCGCCGGCGATCACGGCATCGGCGATCCGGGCATCGCGCTCGGGCCGGCCCACCCCACCGTGATCGCCGCGCACGCGATCGCCGATGGCAGCGCCGCCCTCGCCCACGTCGCGCGCGCCAGCCACGCGCCGGTGCTGCTCGTCGATGCCGGCGTCCGCGAGCCCGCCGCGATGCCCGCCACCGCGGTCCGCCTCGGCCGGGGCCCGAGCCGCGCGCTGCTCACCGAGCCCACGCTGACGCTGATCGAGGCCACGCTCGGCCTCGAGGCCGGCATCGCGCTCGCGGTGTCCCTCGCCGACGACGGCCTCGACCTGCTCGCGATCGGCGCGATCGGGGTGGGGGCGGACGTCGCGAGCGCGGCGCTGCTCGGCGCGGCCACCGGCATCGCACCCCATGGGCTCGGGGATGCGGTCGCGGAGGCGGCAGGGGCCCACGGCGCGGCCCGCGCGGGCGACAGCGGGCTCGCGCTCCTGGCGGCGCTCGGCGGCCCGGACACCGCGGTGCTCGCCGGGCTGATGCTCGCGGCGGCGTCGATGAACGTGCCCGTGGTGCTCGATGGCTACGCCACCGGCGCCGCAGCTCTGGTCGCGGCGGCGCTCGCCCCCGCCGTGCGCGGCTACCTGATCGCCGCCCACGCGGGCACGTTCACCCAGGCGCGGATCCTCGCGCACCTCGGCCTGCCGCCCGTGTTCGACGTCGGCCTCGGCCACGGCGAGGGCACGGGCGCCGCGATGGTGCTGCCCCTGCTGGATCAGGTGGCGGCGCTCGCCGGGCGGAGCTAGCACACCTCGTGCCCGAGCGCCGGCGCACCACCGGGACCTTCGAGATCGAACGCACCACGGGCTCGCTCGAGGTCCTCGAGCGGCTGTTCGTGTACGGCACGCTGCGCCAGGGGCAGACCGCGCGTTCGCTGATCGCCAACCAGATCACGCGCAGCGAGCCGGCGACCACGACCGGCCGGATCTACGCGTTCCCGACGGGGTACCCTGCGTTCTCCGACCACGCGCGCGGTCGGGTGACCGGCGAGGTGCTGTGGCTGACCGAGCTGCCGGCCACGTTCGGCCTCCTCGACGCCTACGAGGGCGCGGAGTTCGCGCGCGTGATCAAGCAGGTGACCCTGGCGACCGGCGAGGAGGTGTGGGCGTGGATCTACACGCTCGCGGATCCCGCCGCGGTCCAGTACGGCGCCCTGATCGAGGACGGGGACTGGGTTCGCCACTGGCAGGCCCACCTCCAGTGGGCTAGGCTCATCGGGTGAGCCAGGTCTTCGGAGCGATCACCAGCGAGTATTTGGAGCGCTTGATCGAGCACGCGGGCGAGACCGTGCGCCTGGACCTGAACGTGAGCGCCCCCCTGCCGCTGGCGCCCGCGCAGGTCGCCGTGGTCGACGCGGTCGTCGCGGACCTCGACCGCCATGACGCGGCCGCGCGCGCCGCCTTCACCGCGATGCTCGCGGACCCGGCCGCGCAGCCCGTGCTGTTCTGGGAGTTCCACCGCGACGAGGTGCCGGAGCACGCCGGGCTCGACCGCGACGCGTTCGTCCCCGCCCTGGGCCTGGTGCGCGTGGGCGTCTACGTCGGTGAGGCCACCGATGTCGTCCTCGACTACGCGCTGCGCGGGCCCCGCACCGATCAGCTCCTCGTCGCCAAGCTCGACGAGCAAGGCGCGGTCCGCGCGGTCAGCTGGGAGAGCTGAGGGGTTGACCACCCGCCGCGGTGGCCCATGACGCTGGCCGTGCGCGCGGAGACGCTCAGACCACGAAGTGGCCGAGCAGCGCCATCGCGAGAGCAGCCAGCGCTGCGGTCATCGTGCCGACCCCGATCCGGGGAGGGCTCTGAAGGGTGAGTCGTGTAGCCACGGCGGTGATTTCCTCCCTTTCCGACCCGGACGCAAGTTCCCCGTCCGCCAGATCGCAATCACCGTATTTTCTTCGTGATTTCGATATCTTGCAACGGATTCGCGCCACCAGAAATCACTCATTTCGAGCTTGATTTCGGCTCGATCCGGAGCGCCAGGCGCGGGTGCCCAGGCGGCCGCGGCGCGGCACTTGTTCGGCGCAGGGGCAGCCGCGTCGTCGCCGACGCGCCTCGGTGTGCGCGGCGCAGGCGCTTCGCTGTCCGTCTCAGGCGACGCTGGTGGCGTGGATCAGCCGGACGTACGACGCCTGCGCGCGGGCCGCGAGATCCGTCAACTCGCTGACCACGCTCGGCGGCAGCGGCCCGCCCTGGTTGTGTGCGTAGATCAGGTTGATCGCCTGCTGCTTGATCGAGATCGGGACCACCAGCACGTGGGCCGGCGGGCTGGTGGCGCCGAGCGCGGCCCACAGCGCAGTCTCGACCGGGCGGGCCGCGCCGGGTGCCGCGCCGAGGAACACCTGGCCGGCGTCGTGCGCCGTCTGCAGCGCGGACGTGCCGCCGAGCGGGAGCGACAGATCCTCGAAGCTACGGGTGGGCACCAGCGGCGGCGCAACCCAGCCCCGCCAGCCGAGCGCGTTACCATCTCGGACCAGGAACACCACGAGCACATCGCACCGGCCACGCGCGTATTCGACGAACGTGTCGCCGATGGTCTCGCGGGTCGCGGCGGTATCGATCCGCTCGCACGCGCCGGCGTACGTCATCGCCGGGGCGACCGTGGTGCCGAACGGGAGGTTCGACGTGCGGTGGCGGCGGCGGGCCGGCTCCATCGTGAACGGCGGGGGCATCACGATCCCGCCTGCGGGCTGGGCGCGGCGGCGCTCGTCCGGGAACGGCCGGCGTGACCTCCGGCGCGGCGTCGCGCCCAGAGCGGATGTAGCGCTGGCCGCGCGGCAGGCCGTACAGCTTCTCGAGGTAGTAGAGCGCGCGCAGCTCGGGCACCACGTACGGCGTGATGGCGCCGCCGAGCCGCACGGTCAGCTCGGTCAACGCGGCGTGGTCGGCGACGTCGACGAGGGCGACCGCGATCGAGGCCTGGCCATCGCCGAGGTAGCCGAGCGGGATCGCGCGCAGGCGGTGGGCGTCGTCGGCGCCGAGCCGGCCGGCGAGCTCGGCGTCGGCGTCGTCGAGCTGCGCGGTGGTCGCGACCGGGTGGCCGCCCAGCTCGGCGAGGTAGGTCGACAGCGTCTCGAGATCGAGGAGGCCGAGCTCGACGAGGTTGGTGCCGAGGCGGCCGCCGTACAGCACCTGGTTGCGGAGCGCCGCCTCCAGCTGGGTCAGGCTGATCGCCGCGTTGCGCAGGAGCAGCGTGCCGAGCTTCATCCGGGGATCATCTTACGCCAGGCCGCACGCGGGGTGCGCCTTCGCGCCCAGGTCCTGGCCGCCGCCCCGGCGACCCGGCGCTCCGGAGTCATGGGCCGCACGGCGCTGGCGCGGACCGTCAGGTGCTCACGCGTAGCGCGTGGGATCGGGGACGCCGGCCTCGGCGAACCCCTTGCGGCGGAGCGCGCACGCGTCACAGCGACCACACGCGCCCTCGCCCTGGGGGTCGTAGCAGGAGTGCGTGATGCCGTAGTCGATGCCCAGGCCCAGGCCGAGCTGGATGATCTCCGCCTTGGTGAGCGCGATCAGCGGCGCGTGGATCGTGAAGCCGCCGCTGCGCGTGGCCACCTGCGCGAGCGCCTCGAACGCGGTCACGAAGGCGGGCCGGCAGTCCGGGTAGCCGCTGGCGTCGAGCACGTTGACGCCGAGGAAGATGTCCTTCGCGCCGAGGGTCTCGGCCCACGCGAGCGCGAGCCCGAGCAGCACGGTGTTGCGCGCGGGCACGTACGTCGAGGGCACGTCACCGGGCGCGCCGATCTCGGCGAGCGAGCGGTCCTTGGGCACCGCGATGTCGTGCGAGGTCAGCGCGGAGGTCGCGATCGGCGACAGGTCGATCGCCAGCACGCGGTGCTCGGCGCCGAGCGCCCTCGCCACGCGGCGCGCGGCCTCGAGCTCCACCTCGTGGAGCTGGCCATAGCGAACGGTCAACGCGTGGCAGGTGAACCCCCGGGTGCGCGCGATGGCGAGGGTGGTGGTCGAGTCGAGGCCACCGGACAGCAGCACCACGGCAGGAGGCATGCGGTTGTCTACGCCGGGCGGCGTCCCTCGGGGAGGGTCCGGCGCAACTTCCTCAACGTGCGGCGGCGTCCCGCAAGGAGAGCGCTGGGAGGGTCCGGCACAACGTCCGCAACGTGTGGTCCGGCACCCGGCCAGCGGCGGCGCCACCGAGGGTGCGCGGCGCCCTGCTGCGGCCGCCGCCACCGATTCGCAATCGATTCAGCGCGCTGAGCGCACAAGTTGTCGAAGTTCGGCCGGACCCCAGGTAGCCTCGTGGCCGTGCGCAGCCGCGGGTGGTTCGGGATGTGCGTGCTCGTGGCCACCGGCTGTCGGTCGGTGCTCGGCATCGAGGATCCGCTCCCCCTGCCCTCCGATGCGGCGGAGGCCCCGGGCGATGGCGCGGCCGAGGTCTGCTACGGCGCGCCCGGCTTCGAGGTGTGCCTGCCGGCCGCACCGACCGCGCCGATCACCCTGTCCGCCTCCACCACCTTCATCACCGACGGCACCGGCCCCTCCCCGTGCGCGGCTGCCACCACGCCCAACGGCACCTCGTGGTGCGTGCTCGCCGCCACCGACATCACCATCAGCGCCGGCAAAAGCCTGATCGCCACGGGCGCGCGGCCGCTCGTCCTGCTGGCGACCGGCAGCCTGACGATCGAGGGTACTGTCGACGTCAGCAGCACGCGTACGCGCGAAGGCGCGGGCTATGTCGCCAGCCGCTGCGTCGCTCTCGGTGGGACGAGCAACATCGACGCTGCCACCGGCATGGGCTCAGCCGGTGGCGGCGCGGGGGGCACCCACGGCACCGCCGGCGGTAACGGGGGCCGCAGCAACCTGCTCGGCGGCACCGCGCGCATGCCGGCCACCACGTTCGCCCTCGTCGGAGGCTGCCCCGGGGGACGCTCGGACCCGGACGGCCAGATCGTGGGCAGCCCGGGCGGAGGCGCGGTCTACCTCGCGGCCGTCGGGGAGCTGGTCATCAGCGGCGTCGTCACGGCCTCGGGCGCAGGGGGCGAAGGCGGGCCCATCGGTGGCGCCACCGGCGGCGGCGGCGGCGGCTCGGGCGGCTCGATCCTGCTGTGGGCGGGCAGCCTGGGCGGCGGTGGCCTCGTCGTCGCCAACGGCGGCGGTGGCGGGGGCGGCACGGACATCGCGGACATCGTGCCCGGCCGGCCCGGCGCTGACGCCGCCGTCGGCAACGGGGGCATCAGCGCACTGGTTGCCGTTGGGGGGGACAGCAGCCCACGCTGCAATGGGGGCACGGGCGGGGTTGGCGCCGGCGCCACGTCGGAGACCGCCACCACCGCGTTCCCCGCACGCGGGGGCGACAATGGTGGGAGCGGCACCTGTGGCGGCGGAGGCGGCGGGGGCGGCCACGGCATGATCCAGGCGCCGGCCACCATGATGCTGCGGTTCTCGCCGCGCCCGCGATAGCGCGGGTTGGGAATCGGCGCGCGCCTGGGGCAGCATGGCCGCGTGCAGCGCCGCCCCTGGATCGCGACCACGAGCGTGGTGGCCACGCTGGCCGCGCTCGTCGCGTGGTCGGCGTGGCAGCGCTGGTTGGTGCTCGCGGCCTCCCCGTTCCCGCTCGGCGTGGACGGCTACTTCTACCCGCTCCAGCTGCGCTCGCTGCTCGCGGGCCACGGCCTGGCCTACCCGGACTTCCCGCTGACGTTCTGGCTGATGGCGCCGTTCGCGGCGCTCACGGATCCGGTGGTCGGCACCAAGCTGGCGGCGGCGATCTATAGCGCGCTGATCGCGGTGCCGATGTACGGCGTCGGGCGCGCGCTCGGCGGCAGCCGCGCGGCCGGCCTGGTCGCGGCGGTGGTGGCGGTCACGAGCGCGGGCTCGATGTCCCTGACGTTCGAGTTCGTCAAGAACGGGATCGCGCTGACGATCGCGGTCGGCGCGCTGTGGCTCGTGCTGCATGCGGCCGCCGCGCCCACCCGCGCGCGGATCGCGCTCGCGCTGGTCGGCGTCGCGGCCGCGCTGCTCGCGCACAAGATGGCTGCGGGCATCGTCCTCGGCATCGGCGTGCCGGCAGCGCTCGACGCAGCGGTTGTGCGCGGCGCGCTGCGGGGACGCCGGCTGGTCTGCGCCCTGCTCGCGCTCACCGCGGGGGCGGGGCTCGTGATCGCGCTGGTGCCGTCGCTGCGCGTGCTCGGCGCGGGCCTGTGGACCACCGACGCCGCGTGGGACGCGCCCGCGCTCGCGTTCGGCCGGGTGCGCCTGATGATGGGCCACGAGCCTCTCATTGGCGGTGTGCTCGCCCTGCTCGCGGCGATCGGCCTCGCGCGGCCGGTCCAGCGGTGGCTGGCGCGGCGCCTGGCAGTGCGGACCGCGCCCGCGCAGACGTCCCCGGCGAGCCACCCACCCGCGCCCGGCCTGGCCGCGCCGGCGAGCCTCCCACCCGCGCCCGGCCCGGCCGCGCCGGCGAGCCTCGCCGCATCGCCGATGGCCCCGGGCGTGCGCGGCGCGGCGTGGATGGTGCTCGCGCTGGCGGTCGTGATCGGGCTGCCGTGGCTCGCCACCACGGATGCGCAGGGCCTCGGATTCCGGATGCGCGCGGCCGCGTTCGTCTCACTCGCGCTGTGCGCGGCGCTCGCGGTGCGCGCGGTGGCCGGGCCGCTGACGCTCGCCATCGCGGCGCTCGCGAACGCGGCGTGGGTCGCGCGGCTGCGAGCAGGGCTCGTGATCGCGGCGGCCCTCGCGGTGTTCCTCGCCACGCCGCGCGACCGCACCGAAGGCCAGATCGTCGCGCATCCCGCGATGGTGGCCGCGATCATGGCGCTCGACGGCGAGGTCCCGGCCGGCGATGTGATGATCATCCCCGAGCGCCACCTGATGTTCATGGCGGCCTGGTACACGGGCCAGCCCACCCGGCTGCGCCCCGAGCCCGTGCCCGCCGCGCGCCGCTGGCGGGTGATGCCGCTGGCGTTCATCCGCGCGGGGTCGCCCCTCGACGATGCGCTGATGGCCGCGCGCCGCACGCCCGGAGTCAGCCCGCCGCTCGGGCTGCACCCGCGGCACCCGAACAGCCTCGTGCTGGTGCGCGAGGCCACGTGGGCGTGGGTGCTCGCTCAGCTGCCGACCGCCGACCGTCGACGGCTCGTGCGGTGGCCGACGATCTAGATCGCTCCCTGCTGCCCGCGTGCCCGACGTCGCTCACGGCGCCGCGCCGAAACCGCCCGCGGCCACGGAGACGAGCGCCCGTGCGTGCGCGCTTCGTCCCGTGGCCGCGTGGAGCCCGTCCGTCGCTCAGGCGTGCGCCAGCTGGCTCTCGCTGCTGGTCGACTTCGCCCGGGCGATCGCGTAGATGACGAGCCCGAAGCCGGCCTTCGCGGTGATGTCCGCGATCGTGTACCCGACCTGGATCGCCGTCTCGCCCGCGCCCGAGGCCGAGCCGACGGCGCCGAGGATGTAGGCGATCGGATAGAACGACCAGGTGATCAGGACCACGGTCCGCGCCAGCCCGAGCAGGGACTTCACGTCCGCGCTCTGGTCGGCCGCGGCGGTGCTCAGCTCGCCGAACATCGTGACGAGGATGTAGAGGAACGGGACCATGCTGGCCGCGAAAAACACCCACACCATGCTGCTACCCGTGCCGATCGCGGCCTCGCCGGGGTACCCGACCGCGATCATCAGCGCCGCGGCGACCGCGAGGCGCTTGAGCAGCCCGCTCGCCTTGGCCTTGGCGAGCGCGAGCACGGCGACGAGCTCCACCATGAGCAGCGGCACCGTCAGCAGCCAGTCCGCGTACCGGTAGAAGTCGTTGAAGGGCGTCTTGGTGGCGACGTAAGCGCCACCCTCGAGCGCGTAGGCCGACGAGAACGAGCCGAGGATCCGGAAGTAGTGGTAGCAGGCGATCGACACCACGATGCCGGACACGATGAGGGCCGGCTTGAACTTCTTGTCGACGCCGGGCGACATGAAGAAGAACAGGGCCGCCGCGCCCATCGCCGCGACGGTCAGCGACATCAGGTTGTAGACGAGGTCGTACTGAAAACTCGAAAGCGATGGCATGGGAGTCACTCCTGGGGTTGTGCGGGTTCGGGGACGAGACGGACAGCGGTTGACGCGACCGCGCTCACCACGAGCGCGACCGCGATGGTCGAGAACAGGGACTCGAGGACGTGCGGCGCGGTCGCCCACGCGCTGTCGAGGACCACCGCGACGAGGCCCACGGGAACCGCCGCGAGTGCGCCGAGGACGACGGCCTCGATGATCGCGGTCGGGCGCTTGACCCAGCCGGCGACCCAGAACCACCCCGCGAGCGCGGGGCCGAGGATGAACAGGACGCCCGGGCCGCCACGCGGGGACATTGGCGACCACGTGGCGCCCACGCGGAATCGATCGGCGAACAGCACGAGGACCATCGCCCCCGCCAGGGCCAGGCCGGTGCCGAGCAACAAGGATCGAACAGCCGGTGAAAGATGCCGCATGTTGCTCGCGTGGACGCCACGACCGCGCGCGGCGATACATCCAAAACATTCAGTTGTCGCAGGCCAGGTTTGTCGCAGGCGGTTTGTCGCAGGCCAAAACGTCCACGTGTCCGCGGTCCGGACACAACGACGACGCCTCGAAACGTTCGGGCCGCCTGCGACATCCTGGACTCGTGGTCACCTCGGTCGCTGCGCCCTCACTCCACCGGCTCGCGCTCGAGCACCTGCACACCGCGGGCGAGGAGATCGACGCGGCGCTCCACCCGCTCTCGGGGACCCTCCCGGAGGGCCTCGATGGGGTCCTGTGGCGCAACGGCCCCGGCCGGTCCGAGCGTGGCGGGGTGCGTTATGGCCACCTGTTCGATGGCGACGGCTTCCTCGTCCGGTTCGACCTCGGCCCCACGGGCGGCCGCGTCCGCTCGCGGTTCGTCCGGACGCCCGAGTTCCTCGCAGAGGAGCGCGCGGACAAGATCCTGTACCGCGGCTTCGGCACCCAGCGGCCGGGCGGCATCGCCGCCAACGCCCTGCGGATGAGTTTCAAGAACGTCGCCAACACCGCCGTGATGTGGCACGCCGGCCGGCTCCACGCGCTGTGGGAGGGCGGGCTGCCGACGAGGATCGATCCGACCACCCTCGACAGCCTCGGCCGCGACGACCTCGGCGGCGCCCTCCGCGGCGGCCTGACCCCGCCCACGTTCTCGGCGCACCCGTGCCGCGACGACGCCACCGGCACGATGTTCAACTTCGGCCTGCGCTGGGGGCTGGGAGCGCAGACGCTGGTGATCTACGCCACCGACGCGGGCGGCGCGACGCGCGTCGAGCGCAGCCTCGCCCTCGACCGGCTGTCGTTCATCCACGACTTCCTGCTCACGCCGCGGTGGTTCGTGTTCCTGCTGCCAGCGGTGCGGTTCGACGTGCTGCGGATGGCGCTCGGGCTGACCACGCCGGTCGGCAGCCTGCGCCACGAGCGCGAGGCCCCGATGACGGCGCTGCTGGTGCCCCGGGATGGCGGCGCGCCGGTCGCGATCGAGACGGTGCCCGGGTTCGCGTTCCACCTGGCCGGCGCATACGAGCAGCCGGACGGCCACGTGGTGTGCGACCTCATGCAGCTCGAGGGGGTCCCCGATCTCGACAACCTCGAGGACATGTTCGCGCCCGGCAGCACCGGCGGAGGCGCGCTGCCGGTGCGCCTCGTGCTCGACCCGGCGGCGCGGGTGATGGTCGACGCCATCGAGCTCGACGACACCGCCACCGAGTTCCCGATCACGGCCGCCGCGGACGGGCGGCCCTACCGCTCGATCTGGGCGGCCGCGGCCTCCCCGCATCGCCGCCAGCCCTACCACTCCGCGCTGGTCCGGATCGAGCCGGGCCGCGGCGTGGTCGCGCGCCGCGACCTGTTCCCGGCGCTGCCCTCGGAGCCGTGCTTCGTGCCGCGCCCCGGCGCGCGCGACGCCGAGGACGGCTGGCTGCTGACGATCTGCCACCGCCCGGGCGCGGCGTCCGAGCTGTGGGTCCTCGACGCCGAGACCCTCGCGATCAAAGCGCGCCTCGGGATCCCGACCGCGCTGCCGCTCGGCCTCCACGGCTGCTGGGCCGCGCGCGCCGAGACGATCTAGGGTCAGTCCTTGTCGACGACGCGCGCGACGGGCAGTGCATCGGGCGACGCGGCGTCATCGACGATGGGGTTCGCGTCCGCGGCCATCATCCGCTTGATGCGCGGGGCGATGATGAACAGGATCGCCGACACCACGAGCGAGGCGATGAACAGGAACGTGAACAGCCAGGTGAAGCCCTTGCCGGCGGACAGGGAGCTGGCGCGGCCGGCGAGGTAGATGCCGATCGCGGTGCCGAAGAACCACATGCCCATCACCATGCCGGCGAGGCGCTTGGGCGCGAGCTTGCTCATGCTCGACAGGCCGACCGGCGAGATGCACAGCTCTGCGATCGTGTAGAAGAAGTAGAGGCCGACCAGGTACAGGCCGCTGACCGGCGCCTCGCGCGTGGCGTTGGCAGGGATCATCACGACGAACGCGAGCGCCAGCAGCGCCATGCCGATCGCGAACTTGGCGACCGAGCTCGGCTCCTTCTTCTTGCGGCCGAGGAACACCCACAGGGCGGCGAACGCCGGCGCGAGCGCGACGATGAACACCGCGTTGACGCTCTGGTAGTAGCTGGCCGGGACGGTGGCACCGAGCAGGTCGCGACGGGTGAAGTACTCGGCGAACTCCGACAGCGTGGTCGGGGCCTGCTCGAAGATCGCGAAGAACGAGATCGCGCCGATGTAAAGCGGGAGCATCGCCAGGATGCCGCGCCTCTCCTTGGCGTCACGCGCGTGGTTGTAGAGGCCGAGGAACAGCAGCACCGAGCCGATGATCAGGCCGATGCCCATGACCTCGCGGATCACCGCGCCCGATGGCTTGAGGACGACGACGAGGACCGCGATCGAGACGAGGGCGCCGATGATCGCCTGGAGCACGTTGACGTCGCGCTTGGCGCGCACCGGGTCGTCCGGGATGGTCGGGTGCTTGCCGGCCTCGCCGAGCCAGTGGTTGAGCGACAGGAACTGGATCAGGCCGAGCACCATGCCGATCGCGGCGGCGCCGAACGCGAAGTTCCAGCACATGTTCGGATCGAGGCCGTGGCCGGTGAGCCACGCGCGGAAGTTCGGGTGCTGTGCGAGATAGCCGCACGCCACCGGCGCGAACGTGGCGCCGATGTTGATGCCCATGTAGTAGATCGTGTAGCCCGCGTCCCGTCGGACATCGCCCTCCTTGTAGAGCTGGCCGACGAGCGTGGAGATGTTGGGCTTGAGGAAGCCGGTGCCGAGCGCGATCAGCACCAGGCCCAGGTAGAAGCCGTTGCCCAGCCCCGGGATGGCGAGGACGCCGTTGCCGGCCGCGATCCCGATGCCGCCGATGATCACCGCCTTGCGCTGCCCGAGAAACCGGTCCGCGATCCACCCGCCCGGCAGCGCCAGCAGATAGACCGACGCGCCGAACATGCCGACGATCGCGCCCGCGATCGGCAGGGGCTGGTTCCTGATCGGATCGAAGAACCCGCGGCCGCCGAGCGCGGCCGGGGTGGCGAGGTAGACCAGGAGGAACGCGCGCATCCCGTAGTAGGAGAACCGCTCCCACATCTCGGTGAAGAACAGGTTCGCCAGGCCGACGGGGTGGCCAAAGAAGGCGCGATCGCGGTCACGTGCCATAGGGCCCGGACACTAGTACGGATCCTGACCCGGACGGGAGCCCCCAAACGCCCCGCGACCGGGTGCGACGCGGGCCCGTCTCACCCCGAGGCCCCCGGACTGCACGCCCTGTCAGCTACGCACCGACGACGGGCCTTGCAAACTCCTCGGGTTTGGGAAAGATCCACATCATGTCGAAGATCCTGTGGGCGACGGTGGCCGTTCTCATCGGCGCCGCTTGCACTCCCGCGGCCCCGAAGGTCGCGTTCAAGCACTCCGAGAAGCGCGGCCGCCTCGAGGCCAACGGCCTCCGGTTCGTGCTGATGCCCGATGACACCACCCAGCTCGTCGAGGTCGACATCCGCTACGAGGTCGGCGCCAAGGAGGATCCCCCGGGCAAGGCCGGCCTCGCCCACCTCGTCGAGCACATGATGTTCCAGCTCAAGCCGGATGGCCCGACCACGCCGCCGCTGATGCAGGCGATCGGCGACATCTCGACGTTCTTCAACGCCTACACGGTGTGGGACGAGACCCACTACATGACGACCGCGCGCGCCGACAACCTCGACGCGCTGCTCAAGATCGAGGCGATGCGGCTGTTCTACGGCTGCCAGACCATCTCGAACGACGAGTTCCTCCGCGAGCGCGAGGTCGTCCGCAACGAGATCCGCCAGCGCGGCGGCACCGCCGAGGGCCAGATCCCGCAGCTGGTGCTGTCGTCGGTCTACCCCAAGGGCCACGCCTACGAGCGCATGGTCGGCGGCGACGACACCCAGCTGACGTCGATCACGCTCGACGACGCGTGCAAGTTCATCAAGGAGTACTACACCCCTGACCGCGCCACGCTGATCGTCGCGGGTGGCATCCAGATCGACACGGCGATCGCGGCGATCCAGAAGTGGTTCGGCAAGCTCGAGAAGCGCACCAGCGCGCCGCGCACCGAGGTCGCCCAGATCAAGGTCGAGCGCAGCCGCGTGCAGTTCGACCTCGACGTCGAGCGCCCGAGCGTCCACGTGGCGTGGGCGCTGCCGCCGCAGAACACCCCCGAGGGGGAGGCCGTGCAGTTCGGCATCCAGCAGGCGTTCATCCGCACGGCGAGCGCCAGCCAGGAGTACGACTTCGCGTACGCGGTCTATCCGCAGCTGCTCGGCGGCAAGCTCGCCCCGGTGTTCGTGATGTCGATGGAGCTCAAGGGCATGGGCAAGCTCGAGGAGGCGCTCGAGTTCGCGAACAAGGCCGCGAAGCAGGCGTACCGCGGCATCGACGAGGGCACCTACGAGCAGCTCGAGGAGTGGCAGAACCTCCAGAAGGCCGACTTCATCAAGGGCCTCGAGGCGCTGCAGGCGCGCACCACCACGATCGGCGACCTCGTGCAGTTCTCGACCGAGGTCGACTTCGACTCGCAGGACGTCTACATGTTCCACGAGCTCGACAAGTACGGAAAGTTCGACGGCGCGCGCGTCGCCGCGGCGGTCAAGAAGTGGATCGATCCCGACAAGGCGAAGATCATCGTGATCAAGCCGAACAAGGAGGGACTCAAGGGCGACAAGCGCAACGCGAGCGTGAAGTTCCAGACCAAGGTCCACGACCAGATCGTGCAGCCCGACGTCGATCCCCGCGAGGCCAAGCGCCCGGTCAAGGTGGCGGGTGAGCTCAAGGCCCTCGTCGGCGCGCAGCGGATCCAGCTCGGCAACGGGATGACCGTCGTGATGCTGCCGCTCAACTCGATGCCGATCGTGACGACCCGGCTGATCTTCAACAACGCCGGCGAGACGCTCGCCCCGGACAGCCCGTTCCTGGTGTCGGCCGCCGCGGACTTCCTGTCGCTGCCGATGGACGCGGACGCGTTCCGCAAGACCGGCGTGCGCGTCGGATGCGGCGCCAGCCCCGACGCCACCTCGTGCGGCTCCTCCGGCCTCAACATCTACCTCGACGTGATGCTCAAGGGCCTCGAGCGCCTGATCACCGCCGGCACGTACAACCAGGAGCAGGTCGAGCGCTGGCAGAAGACCGTCCGCGAGTCGATGGCGACCCGCTCGTCCCAGCAGACGAACGAGTTCACCCGCCAGCTGATGACCGCGCTGTACGGCCCGGACCACCCGTACACCCGCACCGGCGTCGCCACCGCGGCGCAGGTGAACAAGGTCAGCAAGGACGCGCTCGAGAGCTTCCGCAAGACCCACTTCAGCGCCGGCAACGCCACGCTGATCATCGTCGGCAGCTTCGACCCGGCGCAGGCCGAGAACATGGTGCGCTCGGTGTTCGGCGGGTGGGGCAAGGGCAAGGTCGACGCGCCGATCGATCCGGCGCCGTACCAGCGGACCGGCCCGTCGTTCGTCGGCGTGATCGGCAAGGAGGAGCCGCAGCTCAACGTGGCGATCGGCTACCCGGCGCCCGCCGGCGTCGATGGCCAGCAGGGCGCGCGCCAGGTCCTCGCCGAGATGATCAACACCCGCATGGGGGACGTCCGGTTCAAGCTGGGCTCGACCTACGGCGTGTACGCGTACCGCCAGCCGCGCAAGGGCGCGACCGCCTACCAGATGGGCGGCACCGTCGACGCCGAGCGCGCCGGTGAGTCGCTCAAGGCGATGCGCGGTGGCGTGGAGCAGCTCCGCACGGGCGGCGAGCAGTTCGACATCGACTTCGTGCGCGCGCGCCGCAAGATCATCTCGCAGCTGCTCGGTGAGTCCACCGTGACGGGCGAGCTCACCCAGCGCCTCGGCTTCATGTCGACGTTCGGCCTGCCGACCGCCTACTACAACACCCTGCTCCAGCAGGTCGCCGCGGTGTCGCCCGCCCAGATCCGCGCGCTGATCGCCCGCGAGCTCGCCCCCGCCAACGAGGTGGTGGTGATCCTCGGCGCCAAGCCGCAGCTCGACAAGGCGTTCGCCGACGCTGGCATCAGCGACGTCAAGCTCGTCGAGCCCGAGTACAAGTAGCCCTCACGGCCGCCGCCCGCGTGAGGCGGCCGTGAAGGTCGAGCGCCGCGACGAGCCGGCGCCGCGGGCCACGCACATCCTGCGAGGATGCACCACGCCGAGTCCGCTCGCAGCGAGGCCGCGCCCTCCCCGGCTTCGTGCTGGCGTCCGCGATGCCACCGGGGCCGCTCCCGTGAGGCGGTGGTGAACATCGCGGATCGCCACGAGGCAGCGCGATCGGCGTGCTGACGGGCCTCGGGCCTCGGGCCCGGCGCCGAGCTCGAGCCGATCGCCGAGTACGATCCGCGCATCGACCACGTGTGGCGGCTCGCCCGCACCCAGCTCACCCTCACCGCGGTCCGCGACGCCGCGTTCTACGCGTGGCGGTTCCGCCAGGCCTCGGCGCAGCGCGAGCCCGCGTTTGTGATCATGGACAGGGACACCCCGATCGGCGCGTGCGCCCTCGAGATGCTGCACGGCGAGCGCGAGCTCCACATCGTCGATCTCGTCACCGTGCCCGGCCGCTGGCACGCCGCCCTCCGCGCGATCGTCCGCCACGCCGCGCGCTGCACGCGGGCCCGCACCGTCTCGATCAAGCTGTTCGTGCCCGACGCCCGCCGCCGGCAGATGTGGCGCAGCGGGTTCCTCGAGCGCGACGCCAAGCCGTTCCTGTGCATGATCCCGGAGGCCGGCGACCACCGGTTCCTCGATCCGGACCGGTGGTTCTACACGGGCGCCGACTCCGACCTCGACTCGCTCGCCTGACGCCCGGCGCCCGCTCCCGCCGCGACCCGCGTATCCTGGGCAGAGATGCGCGGGTTCCTCCTGGTGGTCGGTGTGCTGGGCGGGTGCGGGCGCATCGCCTTCGAGCCGCGCGACGATGCGGGTGGGCCGGGCGTCGTGGGCGATGCCCCGGACACCGACGCCGCCAGTGACGCGGCGACGCTCGCGCCCAACCGCGCGTTCGTGACCTCGATCGCCTACACGGCAAACCTCGGCGGCCTCGCCGGTGCGGACGCCCGCTGCCAGGAGCGGGCCGACGCAGCCTTGCGCGGTGGCACGTTCGTCGCGCTGCTGCGGACCACGGCCGAACCTGCGTTCGACCGGCTCGCTGGGTTCCGGGGCTGGGTGGATCTGCGCGGGCGGCCAATCGTCGATCTGCCGATGGACTGGGTGGGCGGGCTGATCTACCCGCTCAACATCGACGAGACCGGCGCGATGATCGCGGGCTCGGAGCCCGTGTTCCGCGGTCGGGCCGAGGTCAACAGCACGTGCGCGGACTGGACGAGCGCGAGCGCCATCTCCCTGTACGAACGCGTGGCGACCGCCGAGGCGATGACGTCAGAATCGTTCATCAACTGCATGTTCCCGGCGCGGCTGGCGTGCGTCGAGCGGCGCGTCGACGTCGCGATCTCCCCGCCACAAGAGACCGGCCGGCTCGCGTTCCTGTCCCAGGGCCAGTGGACCTCGAGCGGCGGGCTCGCATCGGCCGACGCGTTCTGTCAGGGCGAGGCCACCGGCGCCGGCCTGCCGGGCACCTACCGCGCGGTGCTCCACAGCAGCGGTGGTCCGCCGACCTCGCGGTTTGCCATGACCGGCGCGCCGTGGCGGCGAGTGGATGGCCCGCGGCTCGCTCCGACGACCGCCGCCGTGTTCGCGCAGAGTCAGGACCTGGACACGTTCCCGGTCCGGACCGCCGGTGGCGCGGTGGCGACCACCAACGGCGTCGCGCTCCAGGTCGCGCGGGGCACGCCAGCGGAGCATTGCACGGACTGGACGGCGACCACCGGCGACCTCCGGCAGGCCACCGCGGCGTCGGTGCTGGCGGGTGCGTTCCAGGGTGAGGAGTCAACCCGGTCCAGCACGTGCGGGTTCGTGCAGCGGCTGGTCTGCTTCCAGGAGTAGCTACAGCAGGTCGACCCAGACGTCGCCGCCCTGGATCGTGATCTTGTAGCGGCGCAGCTCGAGCGTGGCATCGTGGCGGCAGCGGCCGGTGCGCAGATCGAAGCCGTAGGCGTGACCCGGGCACACCAGCACTGGACCGTCGAGGTCGCCCTCGGCGAGGCTGACGTCCTCGTGCGGGCACACGCCGGCCACCGCCACGAGCGCGTCGTCGACGGTGGTCACGATCACCGGCCAGGTCACGCCCGTGACGGTGAACGCGCGCAGCTCGCCCGGCACGACGTCGGTGAGCGCGCACACGCGGACGCGGAGGGCCATGTCAGGACCTCCCGCGCTGGCGCGGATCGAGCGCGTCGCGCAGCCCGTCGCCGAGCAGGTTGGCGCCGAGCACCACCCACATGATCGCGAGGCCGGGGACGATCGCGTAGACGCGGAACCAGTCCGCCTTCCACAGGAACGTCCGCGCCTGGTCGAGCATCGCCCCCCAGGTGTAGTCGACCTGCGGGCCGATGCCGAGGAACGACAGCGCCGCCTCGACCAGGATCACCCCGCCGAGCCCGAACGACATCTGGACCAGCGCCGGCCCCATCAAGTTCGGGATCAGGTGCTTGATCATGACGCGCCGGTTCGACGCGCCGAGCGCGACCGCGGCGGTCACGTAGTCGCGCTCGCGCAGGGCGAGCACCTGGCCGCGCGCGACCCGGGCGTAGCCGACCCAGCCGTTGGCCGCGAGCGCGAAGATCACCACGCCCACGCCGGGGCGCGCCACGGTGGCGACGATCGCGATGTTCAACAAGATGCCGGGGAACGCCATCAGGATGTCGACGAACCGCATCAGCACCTCGTCGACGATGCCGCGGAACCAGCCCGCGATCGTGCCGAGCAGCAGGCCCACGGTGGAGGAGATCGCGACCACGATGAACGACAGCTCGAGCGCGCTGCGGGCGCCCCACAGCAGCTGGCTGAGGGTGTCCCCGCCCTTGCTGTCGGTGCCGAGCCAGTGCGCGGCCGACGGGCCCTGGAACCGGCTGCCGAGATCGAGCGATCGCAGCCCCACGTCGTACGGCGCGAGCAGCGGCCCGAACAGGCCCGCGAACACGAACACCGCGAGCATGACCGCGCCCACCCACGCGCTCGGCGACAGCTTGAGGCGGTTCCCCTTCATGGCCCCCTCATGCGCGGCGGATCCTCGGATCGGCGAGCCCGTACGCGAGGTCGACGAGGATGTTGACGACCACGTAGATGCCCGCGATCACGAGCACGGTGCCCTGCACGACGGGGTAGTTGCGCTCGCGGATTGCGTCGAGCAGCGTGGTGCCGAGGCCGGGCCGCGCGAACACGTTCTCGACGATCACCGCGCCGGACAGCAGCGAGCCGAACTGGAGGCCCGCGACCGTGATCACGGGCAGCAGCGCGTTCCGCAGCGCGTGGCGGAACAGCACGCCGCCCTCGGGCACGCCCTTGGCGCGGGCGGTCCGCACGTAGTCCTCGCCGAGCACCTCGACCAGCGCGCTGCGGGTCATGCGCGCGAGCATCGCCATCAGGTGCGTGCCGATCGCGAACGCGGGGAGGATCAGCGCCGCCGGCCCCACCTCGGTCGGCCCGGGCAGCCAGCCGAGCACGACGAAGAACCAGAACACGAGCAGCGGCGCGAACATCATCTGCGGCAGCGCCACGAACGACAGCGACGCGGTGGTGGCCAGCGTGTCGATCCAGGTGCCGCGCTTGACCGCCGCGATCATGCCGAGCGGCAGCGCGAGCACGATGGCGACCAGCATGCCGGCGAGCGCCAGCCACAGCGTGTGCGGGAACACCTCGGCGATCCGCGCGGCGACGGTGCGCTTCTCGCCGGCGCCGACGCTGCACTGGTGGCCGAGCGAGCCGTCCACCACGTGCCCGAGGAACGTCACGAACTGGGCGGGCAGCGGCCGATCGAGCCCCATGCACGCCTCGATCTTCGCGCGCTGATCGGGCGTGGCCTCGCCGCCCGCGAGGTGATCGACGGGGTCGCCCGGCACGAGGTGCAGGAACGCGAACACCAGCAGCGAGACGCCCACGATCGCCAGGAGCCCGGAGCCCAGGCGGCGCAGCAGGAACGACCCGATCGACACGAGAGTGAGTCTACGACCCCGGAGCGACCGCGCAGAACTTCGGAGCGCTGTCGTCGATCGTCGTGCCCGGGGCGAGGACCGGCTCGCCGCCGTGGTCCTTCATCAGCTCGATGTCGCGGCACTCGTAGCCGTCGCGACAGTCGTCGTTCGAGTCGCAGGTCCGCATGCAGTAGCGGACCTCGGAGCTGCGCGGCACGCAGTGGCCCTCGAGGGAGCACAGCTCGTCGAGGCTGCACTCGGCCTGCGCGGCGCACGGCCTGTTGGCGAAGTTGCCGGTGAAGAACCGGGCGCACACCGCCTCGTCGGGGCAGGTGTCGTAGTCGCAGCCGAGGATCGTGCAGTACCCGCCCTTCTGGGAGGTGTCACACGTGCGGGTGCCGTTGGCGGAGCAGTCGGAGCCGATGACGCACTCGTCCCCGATCTCCTTGCCGCAGGCAGAGACGAGCAGGGCGAGCAGCACATACCTCATGAGCGCGGGCATCCTATCGGCCACTTGGACCCCTGACAAGCCGCGGGGGTTGCCAGGGCCGCACCACCGGCCGCACCCGCCCCGCCGCGGCGCCCGGGGCGAACCGCCCGAAAGGTTCCAGCAATGGTTCCAGCCACCTGCGCCGACACACTGTGGGTAGGCTACAACCGCCCCCCGATGCGAGCCGTGGTCCAGCGCGTGCGACGAGCCTCCGTGACGGTCGGGGACCGGGTGACCGGGGCGATCGACCACGGGCTGCTGGTGCTGCTCGGGGCGGCGGCCGGGGACACCCCGGCGGACCTCACGTACACGGTCGACAAGATCGTCAACCTCCGGATCTTCGCCGACGACGCCGGAAAGATGAACCGGAGCGTGCTCGACGTCGGCGGCGGGGTGCTGGTGGTGTCGCAGTTCACGCTGCTGGGGGATGCGCGGCAGGGGCGCCGGCCGGCGTTCACGGGCGCCCTCGAGCCAGTGGCGGCGCGCGCGCTGTACGAGGCGTCCCTCGGGGCGATCCGGACCGCCGGCGTGGGCCGGGTCGAGGCCGGCGAGTTCGGGGCAGACATGCAGGTCGAGCTCGTCAACGACGGCCCGATCACGATCCTCCTCGACTCGCGCAAGGGCTTCTAGGTCCCCCGCTCTCGCGCCAACTAGAACGCGCAACACGCTGGCCGCCCGGGCCGCCAGGCGTTACGGTCTGGAGCGGCGCCGACATCGGCGCGCCACACTCATGAAGGTCAGGTTCTGGGGAGTCCGGGGGTCGATTCCCGTGCCGGGTCACACGACCAGCCGGTACGGCGGCAACACCTCGTGCGTGGAGGTCCGGCCCCGGGGCGGCGCGCCGATCATCATCGATGCCGGGACCGGCCTGCGCCGCCTCGGCAAGTCGCTGATGGAGGAGAGGTTCGCGGACGGCCAGGGCCAGGCCTCGATCCTGATCAGCCACACCCACTGGGACCACGTGCAGGGGCTGCCGTTCTTCGCGCCGCTGTACCGCGCTGGCAACCAGGTGGACATCTTCGCCCGCCAGCGGGACCTCCACCTCGAGGCCGTGTTCTCGGCGCAGAACCGCGCGCCGTACTTCCCGGTTCCGCTGTCCGCGATGGAGGCCGACATGCGCTTCCACGAGGTCATCGAGGGCGCGCAGTTCACCATCGGGCGGGCGCAGGTGTCGTGCACCCGGCTCAACCACCCGTGGATCGCGATCGCGTACCGCGTCGAGGTCGATGGCGCCGCCGTCGTGTACTGCTCGGACACCGCGCCGTTCACCGACGTCCTGCTCGGCCGCGAGTTCGTGCGCGAGGCGCCGTCGCTCGACGAGCTGCTCCCCGCCGAGGTGGCCGCCGAGCTCGCGCACATGCGCGCCGGCGTGGTGGCGCTCGCGAAGGGCGCCGACCTCTTGATCTACGACACCCAGTTCAGCAAGGAGGAGTACCGCCAGCGCCCGCACTGGGGCCACTCCCACCCCGACGACGCGATCGCGATCGCGCGCGAGGCCGGCGCGAAGACCCTGTGCCTGTTCCACCACGCCCCGCTGCGCACCGATGACGACAACGACCACATCCTCGCGACGTACCGCCACGTGGTGACGCAGCAGCACGAGGCGTTCGACCTCGTCAGCGCCTACGAGGGCCTCGAGCTGACGCTGGGGGACGAATGAACATCCGGTTCTGGGGCGTCCGCGGCTCGATCCCCGCGCCGGGCCCCGACACCATCCGCTACGGCGGCAACACCGCGTGCGTGTCGGTGACCACCCCCGACGGCGGCCTCGTCATCATCGACATGGGCACCGGCCTCATGCACCTCGGCAACGCGCTGATGGGCGGCGCGTTCGGGCGCGGCGAGGGCAAGGCCGCGATCCTGCTGTCGCACACCCACTGGGATCACATCCAGGGCCTCGGGTTCTTCGCGCCGGTGTTCATCCCGGGCAACCGGTTCAGCCTGTTTGGCCCCGGCGGCTCGCCCCAGGTGCTCGAGGACATCCTCGAGGGCCAGATGGACCCGAACTTCTCGCCGCTGCAGACACTCAAGAACTTCAGCGCCACGTTCGACGTCCGCGCCATGCCGTGCGGCCCGAGCGTGGAGACCCAGGGCATCACCATCACCGCGCGCGAGCACCCGCACGGCGCCACCACCGCGCTCGCGTTCCGCCTGGAACACGGCGGTCGCTCGTTCGTGTACGCCTCCGACGTCGGCCAGCCCGACGAGGGCGCCCCGCCCTCCCCCGAGGCGATCGCGTTCTTCCGCGGCGCCGACGTCCTGCTCCACGACACCACGTATCGCCCCGACGACCAGGCCAGCCGCCGCAACCGCGGGTTCTCCACCTACGAGGACGCCGCCGCCGTCGCCGTCGCCGCGGGCGTGAAGCGCCTCGTCACGTTCCACTACGACCAGGACTACTCCGACGACGACGTCGACCAGCTCGTCGCGGCGACGCGCGCGCACCTCGCCTCGCTGGGTGCTGAGATCGAGGTCGTGCCCGCGCGCGAGGGCGACGAGCTCTCCGTCTAGGGGTCCGGCGCAACCAGCACAACTTGTGTGGATAACTCGACCGGACGGCGGCCCGGCGAGACCCGCACGACGGCTGGCCGGACACCGGCCGTGACGTCCGCCCACCGTCGGACACCGGCCATCCGCACGCGTGATCTCGCGGCCTTGGCGGTGGTCTGGATCCTGCTGCTCCGCCGGGCGTGCCCAGATCTAGTTCGGCCATGCACACGTCTCCCGCGGTGACCGATGCATTCCTCGAGGAGCGCCGCCGGCGCGGCCAGGACAAGAAGGACGAGCTCTGGGACGGAGTGCTCCACAGGGTCCCCCCGCCCGCCTCGCGCCACGGCAGCGTCACCTCCGCGCTGCATCACGCGCTGTACGCGATCGCCGCCCGCCGGGAGTGGCGCGCGTTCTGCGACGGCACCGGCGTGTTCGCCCCCCGCGCCGATGGCGCCGACTACCGGATCCCCGACGTCAGCATCGTTCGTCCCGAGCAGGTCTCGGTGCGCGGCGTCGAGGGCGCCGTGCTCGTGGTCGAGGTGCTGTCCCCGCGCGACGAGAGCCGCGCCAAGCTGCCGTTCTACGCCGCGCGCCAGATCCCCGAGGTGTGGCTGCTCGACCCGATGACCTACGCGCTCGAGCTGCTCGCCCTCGAAGGTGAGACGTACGCCCCGGTCCCCGCCACCGTCGACGGGTGGACGTCCCCGCAGCTCGGCATCACGCTCGTGCGCCCGCCCGGCACGGGCCTCGTGCTCGTCGATGGCGATACCCGCTGCGAGCTGTGAGGGAGACGACCGAACTCCAGCACGTGGAGAGAGAGGAGTGCGCCTGAGCTCCAGCAAGCGGGTGGTCGGTCACGGGACGGGCACGTTGCGGAATTTCGACCGGCTCCCGGCAACCGGCGGCAGCGTGTCGCCCCTCACGTGAGCCCCGGGAGAGGCCCCCGCCCTCCGTGCTAGGGTCCGCCGCGTGAAGATCGCAGTCGCCGGTACCGGGTACGTCGGCCTCGTCACCGGGGCTGGCTTCGCTGACTTCGGTCACGACGTCACGTGCGTCGACATCGATCCGGACCGCGTCGCCACCCTGCGCAAGGGCGAGGTCCCGTTCTACGAGCCGGGCCTCCACGACCTGATCAAGCGCAACGCCAACCTCGGCCGCCTCCAGTTCACGACGTCGACCTCCGACGGCGTCGCGGGCGCCGAGGTCGTGTTCATCGCGGTCGGCACGCCGTCGTCGGCCGATGGCAGCGCGGACCTGTCGTACGTGCTCGAGGCCGCCCGGCAGATCGGCGCCGCGATGACGCAGTTCACCGTGGTCGTCACCAAGAGCACGGTCCCCGTCGGCACCGCCGCGCGCGTCAAGGCCGCGGTCGGCACCACGGCCAGGCACCCGTACGCGGTCGCCTCGAACCCCGAGTTCCTCAAGGAGGGCGACGCGGTCAACGACTTCCTCAAGCCCGCACGCGTGGTCGTCGGCGCCGATGACCCGAAGGCCGTCGAGGTGCTGCGCGAGCTGTACCGCAGCGTGCTGCGCACCAACGATCGCATCCACGTGATGGACATCCCGTCGGCCGAGCTCACCAAGTACGCCGCCAACGCCATGCTCGCCACCCGCATCTCGTTCATGAACGAGCTCGCGCGCCTGTGCGACGTCGTCGGCGCGGACATCGAGGCGGTCCGCAAG
Organism: Kofleriaceae bacterium; assembly: GCA_964203225.1. GTDB lineage: Bacteria > Myxococcota_A > Polyangia > Haliangiales > Haliangiaceae > JABFXX01. The sequence continues at coordinate 147,083 of CAXNMK010000011.1, read as the reverse complement.
GGCATCGGCTCGGACCCGCGGATCGGGGCGAAGTTCCTGTTCGCCGGCGCCGGGTTCGGCGGCTCGTGCTTCCCGAAGGACCTGCGCGCACTGCTGCACACCGGCAAGGAGCACGACATCCACCTCGGCGTCGTCGACGCCGTCGAGCGCGCCAACGAGCGCCAGAAGCGCGTCCTCGGCGATCGCCTGCTCGCTCACTTCGGCGGCTCGCTCGCCGGCAAGAAGATCGGCCTGTGGGGTTTGGCCTTCAAGCCCGAGACCGACGACATCCGCGAGGCCCCCGCCCTCGTGCTGATCGAGCAACTCACCGCCGCTGGCGCCACCGTCGTCGGCTACGACCCCGAGGCGATGCCGAACATCGCCGCCGCCGCCGGCGCCCAGATCGAGCTGGTCAAGGACGCGTACGCCGCCGCCCGGGGCGTGGACGCCCTCGTGCTCGTCACCGAGTGGAACGAGCTCCGCGATCCGGACCTCGACCGGCTCAAGGCCGCGATGCGCACCCCCGTCCTCGTCGACGGCCGCAACGTGTGGCCGTCCGCCGCGGCCCGCGCCGCCGGCTTCACGTACTACGGCATCGGCCGCCCGTAGACTCGCGCGCGCGCGCCCGGCGGGCATAGGATCCCCGGATGCGTCCGTGCTTGCTCGGCGTGGCGATCCTCGCCGCATGCTCCCGCCCCCCGGCCACCGTCGTCCCCGCGCCCGCGCCCGCGCCCGCGCCCGCGCCGCCCGCGCCGCCCGCGCCCGACCGTGGCGCGTTCGTGTTCACCGAGGGCGGGGAGCCCACCGGGCGGGAGACGTTCTCCCTGCAGCAGGTGGGTGATCACCAGGTGTTGCGCACCCAGGTGATCGCCCTGTCACCCATGCGCGACACCCTCGAGGGCGAGCTGGAGACCGATGCGCAGGGCGCGCCCATCCGCGCGGCCTTCCAGCGGCAGATCGCGAACAGCACCTACACGTACCGGCTCGGGGGCGCGCCCCTCGTGCTCGAGATCACCCAGAACAACGATCCGCAGCGGACAGAGCGTGAGGTGGCGGACGGCCCCATCGCCACGTACGTGGTGGGTCCCGAGACCGCCACGCTGACCCCGCTGTGCAAGGTCACCGGCGAGGTCGCCCTCCCGACGCTCGGGGGCGTCCTCGATTTCTGGCGCTACCAGGTGGAGGCCTACCGCGCCGCGCCTCTCGGCGCGCTGCGGCGGGTCGTCGTCCTCCGGGGCGCGGAGATGGAGCTGGTGTGCGAGGGCGAGCGCTTGATCGCGGGCGGGACCCGCGCGCACGACACGTGGTTCGTGCGCGACGGGCACGCGCCCGCGCTCGCGGCGCTCCAGGCGGCCGGGCCCCTACCCCCTCACGCGTGGAAGCACCCGGCGGTCGCGCGCGAACCGTGGCACCCGAGCTCCACGTATCTCGTGGACGGCATGATCGTGATCCACGACGCACGCACGTGGGTCGACCGGCTCACCGCCGTGGACGTGGGCACCGGCGCCCAGCTCGCGCAGCGCGATCTGCCCACCGGCTTCGACCAGGCCATGCAGTGCGCGCCGATGACGGGCGGCCGGCTGGCGTGCGTGCACCGGGCCACCAGGATGCTCCAGGTCCTCGACGCTGCGACGCTCACCATGGTCGCCGAGCTCGGCCCGGTGCTGCTCGCGGCGATGCCCACGGCCGCAGACGCCGAATTCTGGCGGCTCGCCAACATCCTGGGAGACCTGCTGTACGTCGCCGTCGACGACGTCGGCCTCAACCGCGTGAGGATCGACGTGGGCCGGCGCACCGCCCAGGTCGCGACCTACCCCGAGGCCTGGAACCCGCGCGGCATCGCGGACCCCGCGGCCTGTCGCCAGGTCTCGGCGCTGACGTTCGGCCGTGCGCGGCTGGAGGTGAGCCGGAGCGCGAGCGGGTTGGTGCTCGAGCACACCGTCGGCAAGGCCCAGCGGCGGCAGCCCCTCCCCGCGGCATACGCGGACCCGAGCCTGTTCGAGTGCCCGACGGGCGGGCCCTACGTGATCAACCAGGACGCCGCGCGGAGCGCGCTCGTCCGCATCACTCCCGAGGGCACCACGCTGTGGACCACCCCGCTCGGGGGCGCGCCCTTCGTCCGCGCGAGCGGCCCGCACCTGCTCGTCGTCCTCGATGACGGTCCCCAGCGCGTGATGGCGCTGGACGCGGCCACCGGGCGAATCACGTGGTCCGTCGCCCGGCGACTGCCGTCGCGCTGAGGCGGTGAGCAAGGGTCTCGGCTTGGACCCGCGGATCGGGGCGAAGTTCCTGTTCGCCAGCGCCGCCGGCGCCACCGTCGTCGGCTACGACCCCGAGGCGATGCCGAACATCGCCGCCGCCGCCGGCGCCAAGATCGAGCTGGTCAAGGACGCGTACGCCGCCGCCAAGGGCGTGGACGCGCTCGTGCTCGTCACCGAGTGGAACGAGCTCCGCGATCCGGACCTCGACCGGCTCAAGGCCGCGATGCGGCCCCCCGTCCTCGTCGACGGCCGCACCGTATGGCCGTCCGCCGCGGCCCGCGCCGCCGGCTTCACGTACTACGGCATCGGCCGCCCGTAGGCGAGCCGCGCGACGACCTCGTGCGTGGCCGCCTGGTCGTGGGCCTGACCGAGCGAGATCACCAGCGCCCGCAGCTGGTCAGGATCGCGGACCGCGCGCACCTGCGCTTCGGTGTTCGTAGGCAGCGCCCCGAGCTTGCTGCGGATCAGCTCGAGCGCGGCCGTGTGGAGCCCCTCCACCAGGCCCTGCTCCAGGCCCTGCTCCAGGCCCTGCTCCAGGCCCTGCTCCAGGCCCTCCGCGCGGCCTCGATCCAGGCCCTCCGCGCGGCCTCGATCCAGGCCGAGCTCGAACGACATCTCTCGGATCGCGGTCTGAATTTGCTCGGGATTCATCTCATCCTCCAGCACCCGCCGGAGCAGGTCCGGGAGGGCGGTCAGCACGAAGCTCGAGTATAGCTGACGGGTCTCGTCCGGCAGACCATCGATCGCCGCGAGCGCCGCGCGCGCCACCTCCGCCTCGGGATGCGTGCGGGCCGAGAGCACGAGCAACTCGGGCAGCGTGTCACGCCCCGGGGCCGTCACCCGCGGGATCTGCTCGGGGCCGACCACGAACGGCTCGAGCACGAACCCCGGATGCCCCAGCGGGATCGGCTGCCGGGCCCACCGCGCGATCGCCGGATCGGGCGCCACCACGAGCAGCACCACGGGGCAGTCCAGCCGCGCGCGCAGCGCGGCCAGGTACAGCGGCCAGGTCCGCCGCTTGTCCGCGTCGTAGGAGATCTGGATCTCGATCACCACGCCCGCGACCGCCACCCGCGCCGCATCGCGCACCACCACCACCGCATCGGCCCGGAACTCGGTCGGCGTGACCTGGGACAGGTCGCTCGAGCCGAGCTCGACCACCTCGCGGGGAAGTTCGATCGCGCCGCACACGCGCAGCAGCTCGAGCGCCAGCTGCGGCCGCTGGCGGAACAGTTCGACGTAGATCTCGTGATCGCGCGACGGCATCCCCGCAACACCAAGCAGCAAGCCGGGGGCCACCCGCGCCGCGCACCCAACCGCTCGATCCTCCACGGGCCCGGGCGCCGGCATGTCCGCTGGCGGGACCGCGGATCCGACGTCCGGACACGCGTGGCCGACGTCCGGACGAAGCGCGAGCCCTGCTGACGCGACGGACCGTCGTCGGCTACGACCCCGAGGCGATGCCGAACATCGCCGCCGCCGTCGGCGCCAAGATCGAGCTGGTCAAGGACGCCTACGCGGCGGCCAAGGGCGTGGACGCGCTCGTGCTCGTCACCGAGTGGAACGAGCTTCGCGATCCGGACCTCGACCGGCTCAAGGCCGCGATGCGCACGCCCGTCCTCGTCGACGGCCGCAACGTGTGGCCCGGCACCGAGGCCCGCGCCGCCGGCTTCACGTACTACGGCATCGGCCGCCCGTAGCCGTGAACGACGCCGCGCTGACCGCCCACCTGGCCGCGTGCCAGGCCCGGTTCGCCACCACGCTGGTCGGCACCTGGCACACCGCCGGCGGCACGTTCGACGCCGTCCGGCAAACGACGTGGGAGTTCCGCCCCGACGGCACCGCGACCGTGACCTACCGCGACGATCACGAGGACTACCACTGGGAGGCGTGCGGCCCGTTCCAGGTCCGGCTCGGGTTTCCGCCCGACGACGACAGCCCCGCGATCGTGTGGGCGCGCGAGCTCACGTACGAGCTCGTCATCCTCGCGCACGACGCCGGCCGCGAGGTCGTGCTGCGCCAGGTCGGCAAGGCCGGGTTCTGGCTCGACGACCAGCCGCTGCGGCCGGCGTAGCGCCGGAGATGCCTTCTGACATGCCCTTCGAATGTCTTAAGCTTGGGTCTCCCACCCATGGCGCCCAAGGTGTTCGATCCCGCCGAGCGTGCCCGCGAGAAGGCCGCTTCTCGCGCTGAGGATGCACGCGCGATCGCGGCTGGCGAAAAAACGCCCGCGCAGGTGAGCCAGGAGAACGCCTCGTTTGCGTTCCCGGGCGCCCGCATCCGGTTCCCCGCCTGCGATCAGTGAGCGCGAGCGGGGAGACGCCTCCGCACGGACCGGCGGAGGCGAGCGCTGTCCTGCGGCAGCTCGGTGACCTGACCGACAAGATCGTCCTGGTTGGCGGTCAGGCCCTGGCGTTCTGGGCGAGCCAGTACGCCGGCCGATTTCCGATGCCGGGGCCGGTGAACAGCAGGGACATCGACTTCTGTGGGCTTCAGGACGTCGTGCCGCTCGCGGCCGCTCGGCTCGGCGGTACCTGGAAGGTGCCACCGGCGTTCTCGAACACCCCCAGCACCGGACTCGTCGAGTTCGTGGGGCCTGGCGGGCACCAACGACGCATGGATTTTCTGGGCGATCCGTTCGGCCTGAACTACGCCGACGTGGTCGGCAACGCCGTCGTGGTGGAGGCGCCGGTCGGGGATGGTGTCGTCACCTTCAAGGTGATGAACCCGCTCCACTGCTTGCGCTCGAGGATCTCGAACGTGGGCGGGCTTCCCGGCTACCAGACGCGCACGGCCCTGGACCAGGCTCGTGTGTCGGTCCTGTGCGCGCGCGAGTACGTCCGCGACCGCCTCGACGCTGGTGACGCGGGCGCGGCGAAGGCCGCCCGTCGCCTCGATGAGCGGATCTACCGCTTTGCCTGGGAGAACCGGCACGCCCGGAACGTGTTTCGTGACCACGCGATCGATCCGTTCAACGCCGTGCTCGTCGACGACCGTCCTGGCGAGAGCTTCCGCGACCGGCGCTACCCGGAGATGCGGAGGAATCTCGAGCGGAGGCGGTCACGCGGCACCGGCCCCTGACCAGGGGCAACCAGGCGCTCGGAGCCGTCACCCCTGCGCCTGCTGCCACGCCCACTGCCGCGCGATCCCCTCGCCCGAGGCCGCCGGGATAGCGTCCGCGGGCTACTTGATGCGCTCGCAGAGGATGCCCTTGTGGCCGGACATCATGCCGTTGGCGTACGTCTTCGTCGCGTACGTGCCGCCGCCGGCGTAGTCGCGCTGCAGGTCGAACGACATGAACGCGCAGCGGTTCTTGCCGCGCGAGAACGCGACCACCGCCGTGATGGTCTTGCCCTCGGGCAAGGCGCCCGCGTTGCGTCGGTAGATGTCCCAGTCCTTCGACGTGATCAGCACGCGCTTGATGGTCTTCGGCTCGATCCCGGTCTTCGCGACGTTCGCCTCGAGGAACTCGCTGGCGATCGCGTGGAGCTCGGGCGACTTCATGCCCGCGCTCGGGAGCGTGACCCTCTCGAGCTTGGCCTTCTCGGAGGCCGCGTACTGCGCGGCGAGCGCCTTGACCGCATCCTCGGCCTTCGTGATCAGCCCGGGGGCGTCGACCTGGATCGACGTCGCCTGCGGCTGATCCGAGGTGAGGACGTCGAGCTCGAACCCGCTGCGATCAACGAGCGTGTCGTACGAGAGCAGGAGCTCGTAGGTCGACACCTCGAGCTGCTTCTGGGAAACCTGCGTCTTGAGCGGCATGCGGAGCACGGTGACGGTCTCGCCCGCCTCGACCGCCCAGAGCTCGCGGGTCTTGCTCGAGTGCGTGATCGCCCAGCCCGCCTTGCCGACCGGCGCGTCCACGACCGTCCGGAGGGTCGCATTCCGCGCGACCTCGTCGTCCCAGCTGAACGTCGGATCGGCGGGCTGCACGACGCAGGTCAGCTGGAGCTGGCGGTGGCCCTCCTCGATCTGCTTGACGTCCGCATCCCACACCCCAAGCACGACGTCGGTGGGACGCGCGGTCTTGCAGAGGGACGGCGTTCCCTGGGCGGCGCGGGCGCTGAAGCGCGCCGTGGCCTGGAGGTACCTGGTCGCGACATGGGCGTCCAGCGCCGGCCCGTCGAGCCGGGAACCAGCCGACGACGAAGGCGCCGACGACGAGCGCGCCACCGACGATGACGAGGGCGACGAGGGCGACGAGGGCGACGAGGGCGACGAGCCGATCCCGGCGCGTGACATCACGGAGCACGCCGTGGAGGTGGAGAGAAGCGTGGTGGCGGCGACCAGTGCGAGTCGATGCGACATGTGGATGGCGGGAACCTCGGCGACGGCGCGCCAGACGGCCATTCAAACCTTTTCAAAAAAGGGCGGCGCGCCCGCGCTCACCCCTGCGCCTGCTGCCACGCCCACTGCCGCGCGATGCCCTCGGCGGGCCGCGTGGTCGGTGCGTAGCCGAGCAGCGCGCGCGCCTTGTCGACGTTCGCGAACGTGACCGGCACGTCGCCGGGCTGCTCGGGCTGGGCGTCGACGATCGCCGGCTTGCCGACCACCAGCTCGACGGTGTCGACCAGCTCGCGCAAGCGACCGCCACACCTCCGGGAGCGGTCGTCAGGCTGGGACAGCGCGGGTGGGGCGCATCGTACGACCACCGTCGGTGACTCCATCGCCGCGCCGTGCGAGGGTCCGATGGTGACCAGATTCCTGGCGCTGGACAGCATCCGCGGGGTCTGCGCGATCCTCGTTGCGCTGCTGCACTTTCCAGCAAGCGGCTACTTCTCGGCGCTGATTCACAACGCCCACCTGTTCGTCGATTTCTTCTTCGTGCTTTCGGGGTTCGTCATCATGCACGCCTACGGCGGCAGGGCGATGAACCCTCGGACGTTCCTCATCCGCAGGATCGGGCGAGTCTGGCCGCTGCATATCGCGATGCTGGGGGTGCTGATTGCCCTCGAGGTTGTACGTCTCGTCTTGCAGAGCCGAGGAATGGCGGTCGGGCCGGCTGCATTCGTCGACGAACGTGAACCTCTGTCAATCGTGACGAACGTGCTCCTGGTCCACAGCTGGGGGCTCCATTCGCACGACACCTGGAACGGACCAAGCTGGAGCATCAGCGTCGAGTTGCTCGCGTACATCGTCTTCGCCGCATCCACGTACCTTCCATGGCGACGCCTGTTCGCGGTGGGCATCGCGCTCGGCGCCTGGGTGCTGATCATGGGTATCGCGCCCGAGGGCATGGCCTCCACGTACGACTTTGGCGTCTTCCGCGGCCTGCTTGGCTTCTTTCTCGGTGTTCTTGTCTACGGACTGCGGCCGTGGCGCGGGACCCTCGCGGAGTGCAGCTGCATCGGCCTGGTGGTCCTCGTGCTCCGAGTCGACGCCGTGAGCCTGGCAGCGCCGGCGGTGTTCGCGCTGACGGTCTCCACCTTCTCCGCCGAGGCGGGGGCCATCTCGCGGTTGCTCACCTGCCGGGGGCCCCGCAAGCTCGGCGAGTGGAGCTACTCCATCTACATGGTCCACGCCCCCGTCATGCTCTGCGCACTCGCCGGCGGCATCCTCGTCCAGAAGGTCACGGGTATTCGACTCGTCGAGGGGAGTACGTTTGCCTTCGGGCCCTTCGGTGACCTCGCCGCTCTTGCCTACCTGGTTGTGATCACCGCAGCATCGAGCGTCACCTACAAGTGGATCGAGAGGCCGTTCCGGGTCCGTTTCAACGGCCTGGCGGATACGGTAGCTCGCCGCGACTCGACGTGAGTTAGCCAGTGCGATATTCGCGCCGGGTCAAGGACGTGGCGCCTGCTGCCACGCCCACTGCCGCGAGATGCCCTCGGCGGGCCGCGTGGTCGGCGCGTAGCCGAGCAGCGCGCGCGCCTTGTCGACGTTCGCGAACGTGACCGGCACGTCGCCGGGCTGCTCGGGCTGGGCGTCGACGATCGCCGGCTTGCCGACCACCAGCCTCGACGGTGTCGACCAGCTCGCGCAGCGAGATCGTGTGCGTGCCGCCGAGGTTGAACAGCTCGTACTCCCCCGGCGCGATCCGCTCGATCGCGGCCACCACGCCGCTCACGATGTCGTCGATGAACGTGTAGTCGCGGCGCGTGGTGCCATCACCGAACAACGTGATCGGGTGGCCGGCGGCGATCGCCGTCAGGAACTTCTGGATCGCCATGTCGGGGCGCTGCCGCGGCCCGTACACCGTGAAGAACCGCAGCCCGTACACCCCGAGCCCGAACAGGTCGCGGTACGCCGACAGCTGCAACTCGTTCATCCGCTTGGTCGCGGCGTACGGCGACGCCGGCGTCAGGCACGGATCGTCCTCGGCGAACGCCGCCACCGCCCGCGGATCCGCCCCGCGCTTGGCGCCGTACACCGAGCTCGACGACGCGAACACCAGCCGCTGCAGGCCGAGCGCGCGCATCCGCTCGGCGATCACCCCGGTGCCGACGATGTTGGTGGCCAGGTAGCGCTGCGGCTCGGCCAGGCTCGGCCGCACCCCGGCGAGCGCCGCCAGGTGGCACACCACGTCCACGTCCGCCGTGATCACGCCCGCCACCGCCGCGGCGTCCGTGATGTCCCCCTCGACGAGCGTGAACCGGTCCGCGGGCAGCGCCGCCGCGAGCGCCGCGGCCGTCGCGCGCTTGGCCGCCGCCGGGTAGAGGTAGCCATCGAAGCTGTCGAGGCCGGTGACCCGGTGCCCCGTCGCCACCAGCCGCTCCACCGTGTGCGATCCGATGAACCCGGCGGCGCCGGTGACGACCACGTGCATGGCGGCATGCTACGACGCCCTCGCCGTGCGCGTCCCGTTCTTCGACATGGCCGCCGAGCTGCGGCCGATCCGCGCCGAGATCGACGCCGCGATCGCGCGCGTCCTCGACAGCGGCACGTTCATCGGCGGCCCCGAGGTCGACGCCTTCGAGCGGGAGCTGGCGGCGTTCGCGGGAGTGCGGCACGCGGTGGGCGTGAGCTCGGGCTCCGACGCCCTGCTCGTCACGTTCATGGCCCTGGGCATCGGCCCGGGCGACGAGGTGGTGACCACCCCGTTCACGTTCTTCTCCACCGCGGGCAGCGCCGCGCGCCTGGGCGCCCGGGTCCGGTTCGCGGACATCGACGACACCTCGATGTGCCTCGACCCCGCCCTCGCCCTCGCCGCCTGCACCCCGCGCACGAAGGCGATCGTCCCGGTCAACCTGTTCGGCCGCCCCGCCGACCTGCCGACCGGCCCGCCGTGCCCGATCATCGAGGACGCCGCGCAGAGCCTGGGCGCCGGCCCCGTGCGCGGCCTCGCCGCCACCATCAGCTTCTTCCCCACCAAGAACCTGGGCGCCCTCGGCGACGGCGGCGCCGTGCTGACCGACGACGCGGACCTCGCCGACCGGATCCGCCTGCTGCGCAACCACGGCGCGCGGCCCAAGTACCACCACGTCGCGCTCGGCGGGAACTTCCGCCTCGACGCCCTCCAGGCCGCGGTGCTGCGCGTGAAGCTGCACCACCTGCCGGCGTGGACCGCGGCCCGGCGGGCGCACGCCGCGAGGTACCGCGAGCTGCTTTCCGGCGCGACCTCCGGCCCGTGGGCGCTGCGCCTGCCGGCCGATCACCCGGACCACGTGTGGCACCAGGTCGTGGTGCGCTCGCCCAGGCGGGACGAGCTGCGCGCCCACCTCGCCGCGCACGGCATCGGCACCGAGGTCTACTACCCCGAGCCGCTGCACCCCCAGCCGTGCTTCACGCACGACGGCATCCCCCCGGCACACCTGCCCCTCGCGGAGCGGGCGTGTCGAGAGGTGGTGGCGTTGCCGGTGCGCGGGGCGGGTGAGGTCAGCGCGGCGCTGGGGGCTGCAGAGGCCTGACTGCGGATTCCGCAGACTCGCTGCTGATCACGCACCTCGTCGGGGCAGAGGTCCATATAATTCAACAAGTTGGGAGTGGCATCGCCGCTGCACTACCTCCCTCCGAAGCCAGCAGGCTTCAGGAGCAGGAGCTGACCATGTCGAACAAGTTCACGGCCTTCGTTGTCGCGCTGATGGTGGGTTCGTCGTCCCTGGCCGCCGCGGATGGCGGGTTCGGATTCCGGCCCGGAACGATCCGAGACCACCGCCAGCCGTCCACCACGACCAGCGAGCCGATGCTGTACCCGTCGAACACCGCCATCGGGACCGGCGCCAGCCGCTACGAGGGCCCGTCGCCCACGCACAAGGGCACCGGACAGACCGTCGCGATCACGGACCCGACGCGGATCGATAGCTCGGTGCTGTTCGTCACCGTCGATCCTCGGCTGAGGGTCATGACCGAGATCGCGCTGCAGAACACGACCGGGCGCTCGTTTGTGAACGGCGTCAAGATCCAGTTCGCGAGCGGCGCCTGGCAGGTGGTGCGTCCCAACGTCGAGCTGTCCAGCGGGATGCCGACGGTCCGGATTGCGCTCGCCTTCGATGAGCCGGTCGTCCGGGTCAATGTCCACGGCTCGACCGCCACTGGCTCGGCGTTCCGCGTGCTGGGCCGATAGCACCCCGAGTCCGGATGGCTGCCTGGGCCGCAAGATGGTGAACAGAGCCAAGCTCGCGGCCACTAAGTCTCCATCGCCGGTCGGGATGCCCTCGGACCCTTGTGAGAAATCCCTCAGAATGGCTAGTGATTGGTGCCTACTCGTCCACACATTCAGTTGACCCGGCCGACTCCAGTCTCTACGATGCCGTTGGTCTGCAGATGATCCGTCGGGGGCTCGTACTTGGAACGTTGATGGCGCTGTGCGCCACCGCGAGCGCAGACCCCGATGACGTCGTGGGCCTCACCGGCACGATGTCGGCGATCTCGCGGAACTCCGCCCTCGCCCCGCTGACGGTCGTCGAGGGTCCCGGGATCAAGGTCGGAGAGGGCACCGTGCTCCACCCCGTCCTCGGGCTCGAGTCCGGGTTCATCTCGAACGCATTCTACGAGGACACCACCCCGCGCAGCACCGGGGTCATGCGCCTCGTGGCCAAGATCGCGACGTCGACGCTCACCGACGAGCGGCTCACTCCCGCCGAGGACGGAGCCGTCTCCCATCCCGGCTCGATGGAGTACCGGGCCTCGCTCCAGCTCTCGTACGAGTTCTATCTCTCGGGCGACGAGACCCTCCAGGCACAGGGTGGGCTGGGCGCCGGGGCGATGCTCCGAGGCACCGTGCACCCGGGGCGCACCTGGTCTTTCCTCTACCTCGACACCTTCGACCGCGTGCTCCGCGCGACCAACTTCGAGTCCGTCGAGCGGACCAACCGCGACGTCAACCGCCTGCAGCTGGGCGTTCGGTATGCCCCGGCCGGCCGCAGCATCGACGGGATCTTGCATTACTCGAACCTGATCGACGTGTTCGAGGACGCGGACCAGCGGTTCGCAAGTCGCATGCAGAACTCGGCCGGCCTGACCGTGAGCTGGCGATACCGGCCGGTCACGGTGGTGTTCGCCGAGGCAACGCAGGGCGTGTTCACCGGGCTCGGCGATGCCAGCGCGAAGGTCACCTCGTTCCCGCTCACGCTCACGACCGGCATCCAGACGCTGCTCTCGATGAAGACCAGCCTGGTCGCCCGGATCGGGTACAACAACGGCTTCTACGCGTCGGGGCCGAGCTTCTCCGCAGTGCTCGGTGGCCTGCAACTCGGGCATCGCTACAGCCCGAACGGCCTCGCCTCGCTGTCCTACCAGTACGGCCACTTCGACTCGATCAACGCGAACTACTTCCGCGACCACGCGCTGGTGCTTGACCTCGAGCACCGGTTCGTCCCGTTCGTGGTCAACGTCCGCCCCTCCCTCCGGCTGCGTCACTATGAGGGCGTGACCGCAGTGGCACCCGGCCCGACCACGCGCGACGACGTGATCTTCTCGCTCGACGCGACCGCCCGCTACAACTTCCGGAACTCCCTCGGCGCGGTCCTCGTGTACCGGGCCAACTCCGTGCAGACCGATTACATGTCGGCGCTCGATGGCGACGACCCCTCGTTCGTCCGTCACGAAGTGATCGCCGGCGTTCGCGCCGCGCTGTGAGCCGTCCCCGGCTTGCGGTGATCGGCACCGGCGCGTGGGGCATCAACCACGTCCGGGTGTGCGCTGCCGAGGCAGGGTGTGAGCTGGTCGCGATCGCCGACCCGGACCCGCGCGCGGTCGCGCGCGCGAGAGAGTTCGCGCCTGACGCGGAGGCGTTTTCGGACGCCGAGGCCGTGCTGCGGAGCCCGGCGGTCGACGCCGTCGTGCTCGCCACACCGGCGCCGACGCACGCGGGCCTGGCGCTCGCCGCGATCCGCGCGGGCAAGCACGTCCTCGTCGAGAAACCGCTCGCGATGTCGGTCAGCGAGGCGGAGGCCGCCGCCGCCGCTGCCGCCTCCGCGAGCACCGTGGCGATGGTCGGACACCTCATGGTGTTCCATCCGGCCGTGGTGCGTTTGCGCGAGCTGTTCCACAGCGGCAGCCTCGGGCAGCTCCACTATGTCCACTCGACCCGTGCCAACCTCGGAACGATCCGCCGCGACGAGAATGCGCTGTGGAGCTTCGGGCCTCACGAGCTTTCCATGCTGGACCACCTGCTGGGCAAGGCGCCGGTCAGCGCCTCCGCGCACGGCGCGTGTGTCCTGCAGCCTGGCATCGAGGACGTCGTGTTCGTCACGCTGCGCTATGCGAGCGGCGAGCTCGCACACCTCCACCTGTCGTGGCTCCACCCGCGCAAGGAGCGCAAGCTGACGCTGGTGTGCTCGAACCGCATGGTCGAGTTCGATGACGTCGCCCCGGACAAGCTCCGCATCTACGACAAGGGCTACGACCGGCCGCCCAACTTCACGGAGTTTGCGCAGTACCTCACGCTGCGCGATGGGGACGTTCACATTCCCCAGCTCCCCATGGAGGAGCCGCTCCGGATTCAGCTCCGGCACTTCCTGCACGCGATGCAGAGCGGCACGCCCGCCATCACCGACTTCGCGAGCGCCGCGCGCATCACCCGCGCCCTCGCGGCGGCCCAGCAGTCCCTGCGCGAGGGGGGGGGCCCCGTCAGGCTTGAATCCCCCCCCGGGCTCTGAGACAACCCAGCGTGAACGCCCGGGACCGCGCCGGAGTCTAATGTGGCGGTTGGAGAACACGTGACCCCTGGGACGAGCACACCTGACCCCTCCGACGACTCCGTCGAGATCTTCAACTTCGACTTCCGTCGCTACCTCAAGGCGGTCCGGCGCTTCCTGTTCCCGCTGCTCGCACTGATGGCGCTGGCCGTCACCGTCGCGGTCATCTACACGAGCCGGCAGCCTCGGATCTACCAGGCCCGGGCCTCTGTCCAGATCGAGCCGCGCCTCCCTGACCTGCTCGGGCAGGGCGAGAACGGCATCCTCAGCCTCACGACCGGGACCGACTACTACAAGCAGCAGCGCCAGGTGCTGGGCAGCTACACCCTGGTCCGCCAGACCGTCCGGGACCACCAGCTCATCGCCAAGCTGTTGTCCGATACCGAGCGCGCCGTGCTGTCCCCCGAGGACCAGCTCACGAAGGCGACCCGGCGCCTGCAGAAGTCGCTTACGATCAAGTACCCCGAGCAGGACCGCATCATGTACGTGACGGTCAAGAACGAGCGGCCCGAGCTCGCCGCTGAGATCGCCAACGACCACATCGCCACCTACGTCGCGTACGCCCGCGGCCTCCTGACGGTGGACACGCAGCAGGCCTCGAAGGCGCTCACGTCCGAGCTCGATCAGGCAGCTGCCAAGCTCCAAGAGTACGATGCCAAGCTCTACGAGTTCCAGAAGACGAACGAGCTGGTAGCGGTTCCGCTCGAGGACCGACAGAGCCTGGTGTCGGCGAACATCACCTCGTACACGGCGAAGATGAACGAGGCGCGCGCCCGCCGCATCGAGCTCGGCTCGAAGCTCGAGCGCATGAAGCGGGCCTCCGACATCGACATCCTCGAGTCGCCGATCCTGATGATGGGCGACTCGAGTTCGTTCGACGCGCTGCGCGCCAGCTACTACACGGAGCGCAACCTGTTCCTCCAGCTCGAGAAGGAGGTCGGCCCCAAGAACCCCGAGTACCAGAAGCAGAAGCTCAAGGTCGACGACCTGTACGCCGCGCTGCAGTCCGAGGCGCGGCGGATCGTGGGCGGCGTCCAGGCCAACTTCGACGCAGCCGGCTCGACGGAGCGCGCGCTTGGGGCCGAGGTCGAGCGCTACAAGACCGAGGCCTTCGAGCTCGGTCCGAAGATCGTCGCGTTCAACGAGATCCAGCGCACCAAGAAGAACTGGGAGGACAAGTACAACATCCTCCGAACCCGCCTCTCGACGAGCGAGATGTCAGGGCGCATGAACCGCGAGATCAACACGACCTACGTGAAGCCCCTCGACCCAGCGCTCGCGCCATCGATGCCGGTATCGCCGAGCCTCCGCCTCAACGTCGCGTTCGCCCTCGCGTTCGCGACGTTGCTCGGGGTCAGCCTGATCTTCCTCAGCGTGTTCCTCGACCGCACGGTCAAGACCACGACCGATGCGCAGCAGGCCGCTGGTGTCCCGATCCTGGGCTTCATCCCGATGCTTGGCAGCCTCGGCGCCGACATGAAGACGCGCGACCTGTACGTGCACACGCACCCGAAGTCGCTGGTCGCAGAGTCGTGCCGCGCGCTCCGCACCAACATCCTGTTCTCGGCAGCGGACCGGACGCTGAAGACGCTGATCGTGTCGAGCGCCAACCAGCGCGAGGGCAAGACCACGAGCGTGATGTACCTGGGGACCACCATGGCCCAGAGCGGCCAGCGGGTGCTGCTCATCGACACCGACATGCGGCGCCCGCGCCTCCACGAATCCACCGGCGTGTCCCGTCAGGTCGGCCTGTCGAACCTGATCCTCGGCGACAAGTCGTACGACGATGTGATCAAGACGACCGAGATCCCGAACCTGTTCGTGCTGCCGTGTGGACCGCTGCCTCCGAACCCCGCCGAACTCCTGATGACGAACCGGTTCAAGGTTGTGCTCGCCGAGCTCGCCAGCCGGTTCGATCGAGTGATCCTCGACTCCCCTCCGGTCCAGGCCGTCACCGACGCCGTCGTGCTGTCGAAGCTCGTCGATGGCGTGATCCTCGTCGTGCGCGCCGACAAGACCCTGCGCGAGGACGTGCGACGCTCGTCGCGCCAGATCAAGGACGTCGGCGGCCCGATCTTCGGCGTGATCGTGAACGAGGTGAACACGAGCGACCGCTCGTACTACAGCTACGGCTACGGCTACGGCTACGGCGCGACCGAGGCGGAATCGCCCGCCGAGGCCTGAAACGAGCGACGTTCCCCGGGACGTTTCAGTCGAACGGCGACGCGTACCCGGGCTGCTCGATGCCGACGCTCGTGGTCTCGTCGAAAGGGAGCGTGCTCGTCGGATCGTCGACGATATCTGGACTGGTGGAGTCCGTCTCCGACGTCAGCAGCTCAGCCTTACCAACGCAGGTATCGGCGGCATCCTTGAGCGTCTGCACGGCGGCGGCGGCCTTGCTGGCCTCGTCGAAGGCACTCGTCCGGTCATCGGTGTCGAGCGAGTTCGTGAACGTGGCCGCGGTGCCGTCGAACAGGTTGGCGGCGGCCTTCAGCTCGAGGTACTTGTCGTTCACGCACGTCAGCTTGATGACGTCCTTCTCCTGGCGAGCGAGCGTCTGGAGGTGCTGAACGTGCTGAAGGGCGGCGCGAACATCGCTGGCCATCACGTCGGCCCGCGCAACCATCTGCGCGGCGGTCAGGTTCGCGGAGCTGACCGCGGGCGCGGCCTTCCCGGCGGGAGCGCTGGACGGCTGCGCCGCGAGCTGTCCGCCGGCGATCAGGACCGTGATGGCGACGCCGATTTTCGTGAAGCGTTTCATGGGCTTTTGGTCTTAGTTCAAGAGCTTAGCGAGTCGCCGAAGGCGAGTCAACCAACAGCGGGGCGGGCGGCGTGAGAGTGAAGGTTGGACACCGGCGGCACGTGGTTCGTTCATGCCCCACAAGAACGCTTGAACACGAGGCCGGGTGTCGGTATCCAAGTCCTCGGTATGTGGAGGATCTTCGCGCTGTTACTCATGGTCGGCTGCGCGGACAATCCGCCCCCGGTGTACCCCACCGTGGCCCCCATCACGGAGGACCAGCTGACGCTGGGCCCCGGAGACAAGATCGAGCTGGTGGTCTACGCGGGCACACGGAAGTCATCGGCCACCTACGTGCTGGATGCAGCTGGTGAGATCGAGGTCCAGTACATCGGCACGATCAGCGCGGCGGGGCAGACCGCCAAGGCCATGCAGTCCAATGTGCAGGCCAAGCTCGCGGATGGCTATCTCCGGGATCCGATCGTGTCGGTCACGGTGCTCGAGATCAACTCGCGGAAGCTGTCCGTGCTCGGGATGGTGTCCAAGAGCGGGACGATCAAGTTCACGCCCGGGATGACCATCACCGAGGCGATCGCGCAGAGCGGCGGGTTCACGCCGATGGCGCGCAAGAACATGGTCAAGGTCACGCGGCACGTGGGTGGGAAGGTCGAGATCTACAAGATCCCGGTCGAGTTGATCGCGGAGGGGACACGGCCGAACTTCCCGGTCATGCCGGGCGACGAGGTGTTCGTCCCTGAACGCGCCTGGTAGGCCGTGAATCGCACCGATCGGATCGCTGTCGCGTGTTGTGGCGTGGCAGCCGCGCTCGCCACCCTGCTCGTCGGTAGCGCGCCACGGTGGGCTCAGGCCGCGGTCGCAGTGGCGACCGTCGGGGCGATCCTGACCACGCTGCGCTCTCGCCGCACCTTCGAGCGCCGGCCGCTGCTGCTGCTGCTGCTGGCCGGCATGGCGACCTGGACGCTGATCCAGTGGCTGCCCCTGCCCGCGGGCCTGGTCGCCGCGGTCACCCCGGTCACCGAAGGGCTGCGCCAGGACGGCGCCGAGGCGGCGGACCTGGCGCTGCGCTCGCGCCTGAGCGCGGATCCGGCCGGGAGCCTGCGTGGGGTGATCTTCCTCCTGACGCTCGCGGGCGCGGCCTTCGTGGGCCTGCGGGTCGGGATCTCCGAGCGAGGCCGCTACTTCCTGTGCGTGGGTGTGGCCCTGACCGCCATCGCCGCGGCGCTGATCACGGGCGTCCACGAGCTGCTCGGCGTCGACCAGCTCTACGGGCTGTACGAGCCGCGACAGCGCCCCGTCATCCTCGGGCCGCTGCTCAACACCAACCACCTCGGGTGCCTCGGGGGCGTCGGCGCGCTGACCTGCCTCGGCCTGTTCGTGTACCGCAAGCAATCGAGCCTCGTCCGCGGAGGGTGGGCGTTCGGCAGCCTGGCCTGCGCGATCCTGACGTTCGCCTCGCTGTCTCGCGGAGCGGTGATCGGGCTCGCCGCCGGTCTGCTGGTCACGCTCGGCACCGTGTTCGCGCAGCGCGTACAGGGCCAGCGCCGCTCGCGCCGCCGCCGCGACGAGCTGTTCTCGTCGACGGTCCCGATCGCGGTGATGATCCTGTGTGGGCTGGTGACCGCGGTCAATCTCGGCGCGGGCACCGTCATGCAGCAGATCGAGAACACCTCGCTCCATGAGCTCGACGCCACGACCAGCAAGTACGCCGCGTGGAGGTCCTCGACCGCACTCGTCGTCGATGCGCCGTGGACCGGCGTCGGGCGTGGCGGCTTCGAGACGGCGTTCACGCGCGTCCACGCCGCGAGTGGCTTCGCGACGTTCTCGCACCCCGAGAACGAGTTCGTCCAGGCGGTCACCGAGTGGGGCGTGCCGATGACGCTGGTGTTCGGGCTGATGGCGGCCTGGATGCTCATCCGCGGGCTCCGCCGCTGGAACGACGGCCCGCTCGCCGCCGGCGCGCTGGGCGGCATCTCGGTGGTGCTGTTCCAGAGCAACTTCGATTTCGGGATCGAGCTGCTCGGCCTCGCGCTGCCGGTCACGCTGCTCGCGAGCACCGTCACGTACGCGCCCCTCCGCGAGGTCGCCCCGACGCGCCGGCCGGGGGTGCTGGCGTACCGCCTGGCGTTCGCGTGCACGCTCCTCGCGGGCGCCGCCCTCCTCTTGGCGGACCTGACGCGGAGCCCCGGAGAGGACCACCAGCGCCTCATCGGGCGCCCGTCGAGGGCCACCATCGAGGGCGCGATCACCCGGCACCCGCTCGACTACCTGCCCTACGGCGCGCTCGCGGAGCGGCTCGCCCGGGAGAACCACCCACGCGCGGTGCTCGTGCTCAACCACGCGCTCCGGCTGCACCCCACGCACCCCGGCCTCCACCGCCTGGCCGGCCGTCTGCTGGTACGGATGCGCTTCGGGGTCCAGGCCCGCGCCGAGTATGCCCTCGCGATCCGGTACAGCCAGGATCCGCGGAGCGTGACGGAGGAGGTACTCGCCCGGTTCTCGGCCGACGAGGTCGCCGCGATGATCTCGCCAGACCTCAACACGCAGCGCACCTTCCAGCTGCTCGAGATGCTGGGGCGAGTCGACATCGGCATGATGTGGCTGCGCCGGATCGTGGAGACGACGCACAACCTGCGGGCTGCGGACCTCCTGTACAGCGTGGCGATGCGGGAGAAGAACTACGCGATGGCCGAGGCCGCCGCGCGCGACCGGTGTCGCCAGCTGCCGAGCCCCGCCTGCGAGCTCGACCTCGCCCGGGTGCTGGGGCTGCTAGAGCAGCCGGGCAAGATCGTGGACCAGCTCGCGGACGTCGAGCAGTGGACCGGCCGCGTCGACCACAAGGTCGCCGGCTGGCTGATGCGCTGCGATGCGATGATCGCCCTTGCGCGCCGGGACGAGGCCAAGGAGTGCCTGCGCCGCCTCGACACCAGCGGGCTCGTGTCACCCGGCAATCGCGACATCCAGCGACGTCAGGCCGCGCTCGCAGACGACGCCCGGTGAGGCCGCCGGGCCGCGGACTATGCGCGCCGACGCTTCCGTAGCCGTGCCAGCTCTGTACCCAGCCAGGCCATGTCCCCGCGGCCGAGGCGCACCCACGCGGTGAGCACGCCGAGGCAGATCCCGCCCGCGAGCAGCGCGACGATCGAGATCACGCCGACCGCGAGGTCGAGGTGTGTCCGAAGCACGACCGCCAGCGGCCAGCCAACCACCAGGACCACGCCGGCGAGAACGATGCCGGGAACGTGCGCCATCGCGAAGGCCGTGAGTGGCAAGCCGGTCACCTGCAGCGCCGGCACCGAGCAAGCCACGAAGCAAACGAACATGCCGATCGCCGTCGAGATCGCGACCCCCGGAATCCCGAACTGGACGGTCGCCAGCGCTCCGACGAGCACGGCCGCCGAGTACAGGGTGTAGGCGATGGCGATCGCCCCAGCGCGCCCGGCGGCGGTCGCGACGAGGGCGCTGAGCCGCTGGCTGGTGCGCGCGAGCATCGCGATCGCGAGCACGCGGAACGGCAAGATCGCGGCCTCCCAGCCCTCGCCCATCAGCACCCGGATCGCCTCCGGCGCCAGCACGATCAACCCCGCGCTCGCGGGGAGCAGCACCAGAGCGTTCGCGAACGCAACTCGCCGGTAGTGGTCCGCGAGCCGCGCACGATCATCCTTGATCCGCGCGAATGCCGGGAACAGCACCGTACCCACGATGGTGCCGAACGCGATCGAGGGCAATCGAATCAGGTCGTACGCCCGGGTGTAGAAGCCGAGCTGTGTGGCCCCGAGCCAGTGGGCGACGACGAAGTTGTCGACGTTGTTCCCCAGCGAGCCCATGACCTGCCCCGCCGTCTGCCGCGAGCCGAAACCCAGCAGCTCCCGCAGCCGGATCCGGTCGATGCGCAGCGTGAGTGGCACCGCCTCGATCTTCATGAACATCAACGTCGCGAGCACCTCCTCGACCAGGTACCCCGCAACCAGCGCCCACGGACCTGCGCCACCGAGGGCGAGCACGATGCTGACGGCCGAGCCGACCATGAACGCCGCGGTCTCGGCGATGGTGGACGCCCGAAACCGCATCGCACGCTGCGCGAGCATCCGAGGGATCGTCGAGAAGCCCCGGATCGCGAACAGCAGGCTGATGCCCCGGATGACGTCGACCGACTGCGGGATCGAGAACAGATCGCCGACCAGCGGTGCCGTCAGGAACAGCAGCATCGACAGCGCGACCCCCAGGACGATCGAGAACGCCACCCCCGAGGACACGTGCCCCGGGAGCAGCTCCTTGCGCTGCACGATGGCCGTCCCGACCCCGATGTCGCGGATGCCGTGGAGGATCGTGGTGACGGACACCGCGGCTGCGACCACGCCGAAGTCCGTGGAGTCGAGCGCGCGGCCGAGGATCGCGATCACGGCGACGCGCGTGACGTTGGTCCCGACTGCACCGAGGACGTTCCAGGACAGCCCGGAGCGCGTCTTCCGCGCGACGTCGTGGGACTCCGCGGGCGTTTCCGAGGTCATCGTCGCGTCCTGGACGCGGTCGAGTGATAGCTGGGCGCTCGCCGAACTGTCAAGCTGGCCCCCCGGTGGTCGCGCGCTGGCTTCCAGCCTTTGATCCGCCGGGCGCTTCGAGTAGCCTCGTCGAGAACCGAGGAGGCGACCTGGTGCGCGAAACCACGCAACCGTCGATAGCGCCGGGCCTGGAGGATGTCACCGTCCTCATCCCGGCGGCCGGGCGCGTTCCGGAAGGTCTGCTCGCGCTGTCGAACATCGTGTGTCCCGCGATGATCCCGGTGGGCGGCCGTCCGGTGATCCACTGGACGCTCAGCTACCTCCGCTCCCTCGGCGCGCGACGCTTCATCATCGCGGTCGCTCGGCGCGGCATGTTCGTCGAGGACTTCGTCGCGTGCGCGTTCGGCGGCGACTGCGAGATCCAGTTCATGACGCCATCGCAGGACGGCGGGGTCGGGACCACCATCGCCGAGCTCGCCGAGCTCGCCGAGACCCCGCGCGCGCTCGTGGTGCTCGGCGACACCCACTTCCAGTTCACGGACCCAGCGGTGCTCCAGGCCGACCACACTGTGGTGCTGACCCACCCGGTCGAGGACTCGTACCGGTGGTGCATCGCCGAGACCGCGGCCGACGGCACGATCGCCCGCCTCCGGGACAAGGAGCATGGCCTCGAGGGTACGCTCAAGGCGCTGATCGGCGTGTACTACTTCCCGCACACGGCCGCGCTCCGCGGCGCGGCTCGCGCGAACGCGACCGATGCGCAGCAACGCGGCGGCCGGGCCGAGATCGCGGGCATCCTGCGGCGTCTCCAGGAGACGGCGGCCATTCACGCCGTCGGCGCGGCGAGCTGGCTCGACTGCGGCAACGCGGACATGCAGGCGCGCGCGCACCAGACGCTGCTCCAGGCCCGCGCGTTCAACAGGGTGTCGATCGATCCCACGCTCGGCACGCTCACCAAGCGGAGCCAGGACTCTGGGAAATTCGTCAACGAGATCAATTATCTGCGCCTGCTTCCCGCGGACCTCGCGGTGCTGTTTCCGCGGGTGCTCGGGTTCTCCACCGCCTGGGAGCGGCCGTGGATCGAGATGGAGTACTACGGGTACCCCAGCCTGTCCGAGGTGTTCCTGTTCGAGAACGTCGATGCCGGGGTCTGGCAGCGCGTGTTCGCCCACCTCCGCGCCATCGTCCGCGACCGGTTCGGCAAACACGTACGCCCGCTCCCCGCGGGCGCGCTACGGACGATGTACCTCGACAAGACCCGCGAGCGGCTCCAGCGCTTGCCCGCGGAGGGTGCGCTGGGTGCGTTGATTGCGCGGGATGAAGTGCTCGTCATCAACGGCCGCCCCACGCCCCAGATCGCCACGCTGTGGCCACGCATCGAGCAGGCGATCGCGGCGCTCGATCGCTCGGCGGTCGGCACCATCGTGCACGGCGACTTCTGCCTGTCGAACATCCTCTACGACCTGCGCTCGCGGATCTGCCGGCTGATCGATCCCCGTGGCAGCTTCGGTGAGGTCGGGCTCTACGGCGATCCCCGCTACGACATCGCGAAGCTGTGGCACTCGGTGCACGGGCTCTACGACTTCATCGTCAACGACCTGTTCGACATCACGGTGGTCGGCTCGACGGTGGACCTCCAGATCCGCTCCACCCCGGCGCACCGCGACATCGAACACCGCTTCGAGACCATCTTCTTCAATGGCGCGTATGTCAGGCGCGACATCCAGCTGATCGCGGCGCTGCTGTTCGCGAGCATGCCGGCGCTCCACTACGATAGCCCCCGCAGGCAGCTGGCGATGTACGCGCGATCGCTGCAACTGCTCGACGAGTACTTCGCCGCAACGTGAGCGCCTGCGCAGCGGGCGCATGGCGCGTGCAAGCGTCAACATCGCGCAGGAGGACCCCGCTTCGCTCAACGCGGGTAGTGCGAGTCGAAGTAGTCGAGATCCTCGGGCGTCCCGAGCACCCAGACCTCGTCGGCGACGTCGATCCGCACATCCGCCCCGGCGGCGATCAAGCGGTTGTACACAGGTGCCACGTAGAACTCCCCCCGCTCGCGCTGGTCGGCAGCGATCATCGCATCGGCGTGGGTCACGAAGTCGGCGCCCCGGGCGAAATGGTAGAGCCCGGTGGTCGCCCACTCCGAGATCCGGCGCTTCTCCGCTGTCTCGAGGACGCGCCCGTGCGCGTCGACCCGGGCGAAGCTCCACTTGTCACCAGGAGCCTCGAACACGCTGATCACCCCGCGCACCGACGGATCCAGGCCCGGGAGCGTCGTGGCGAGGTGGGTTCGACAGTACGTGTCCGCATTGTAGATGACGAGGGGCGTGGAGCTGTCGATCCAATCGCGCGCGACCAGCACCGTGCAGGCCTGGCCCTCCGTCACGTGATCGAGGCCGATGATCACAGGGTCGAAGCGCGCGTAGCGGCTCCGGATGTCGTCCTCGAGTGCGCGGTCGCGCAGGTGCTCGGCCAGGCAGATGAAGATCACCCGCTCGGCGAGCTCGAGTGGCAGGCTGTCCATCGCCCACGCGTACATCGGTCGCCCGCGGACGTCGATCAGCGGCTTGGGGAGGGCGTAGCCGACCTCGGCGAACCGGCTCCCGCGGCCGGCCATGGGCATGACGATGTTCACGCGTGCCTCCTTGCTGAGCGTGCGGTCTCCTCGATCACACGCTCGTAGGCGGCCACGATCCCGGCCGCCCCGAACCGCGCGTGCGTGTCCGCCGAGATCCACGCCCGGTCGAACGGATGAGGCGCCGCGAGCGCCCGCTCGATCGCACCGGCGATCATCTCGGGCTCGAGCGTCGAGGCGAGCTCCCCGTTGCGGCCCGGGACGACGATGTCCCGATTCGCGCCGGGGCAGTCGGTCAGGACGATCGGCGTCCCGCACGCGATCGCCTCGAGCGCGGCGTTCGGGAACCCTTCGTACCGGGACGCCAGGACGAACGCATCGGCCGCGCCGACCGCGCCGAGCGGCTTCTCGGTGAAGCCCGCGAACGTGACCGCGTCCTCGAGGCCGAGCCCACGCACCTGCGCCTCGAGCGCCGCCCGCTCTGGTCCGTCCCCCAGGATCGTCAGGTGGACGTCGGGGAACCGCTTTCGCACCTGCGCGATCGCCGGCACGAGCAGGTCGAAGCCCTTCTGCCGCGCGAGCCGCCCGACGCTGACGAGCGCGGGGGCCCCCCGACGGACCGGCGCAGCCGCAGCCACCAGGCCGCGCACCCGCTCGACGTCGATCGGGTTGTGGATCACGCGCAGGTGCGTGCACGCCCCGACCAGCGCGCCGACGTCGCGCGCCATCGCATCGCTCTGGCAGATCACGGCGTCGGCCCGGCGCAGCACGGCCCGCGCGATCGCCCCGACGACTCGCTGCTTGACTGGGGCCGTGCGCACCAGCTCCGATGCATCGGCGGAGACGTCATTCGCCTGCCGGACGATCAGGCGTGTCCGGCGCGGCAGCGCGGCAGCCGCCACGCCGAGCGTCAGGATCATCCGCTGGGTCGCGAGAACCACGTCGGGTGCGAGTCTCCGGATCGCCCGGACCGCGGCCACCACCGGGTAGCGCCCGCCCCCCTCGAGCGCGGTGACGCTGACGTCCGCCGGGATCCGCGCGTAGTAGTAGCCACCGCGCTCGCTGACCAGGAGGTGCGGCTCGAACCGTGTCCGATCGAGCCTCGACAGGATCTCGAACAGCACGCGATCGGGCCCGCCGTGATCGAGCACGGGGATCGCGAACACGATCCGGAGCTTCACTTCGCCTGGCTCTCCCGACGCCGCCAGCGCTCCTCGACCCGGCGCCGCAGCCCCGCCGCGATCCGCGGCCCGAGCGGGCCTGTTCCGAGCAGCGCCCTCAGCGCCCACACCTTCAGGTTCCGGCGCGTCTTGTCGGGGTAGGCCGCCAGCGCGAAGTGCACCGAGCGTCGCGCGGAGGTGGACTTGCCCTCGGAGAGCGCGGCCAGGCCGCGGAGCGCGATGTCCTGCTCGATGAACGCGCCGACCAGCTCCTCGCGGTCGATGCCCGCGACCTCGAGGACGCTGTCGGGCAGGCTGAACGTCGCGACGTACTGATCCGTGAGGTGCTTGAGCGCGCCCGAGCGCTGCTCTTGCGAGAGCTGGCCGGCGTTGTGGACCCGGTACTCGAACAGCGGGTGCTCGATGATGCACACGCGCTCGCAGACGCTCATGGCCTTCCACAGGAACCACTTGTCCGGGTTGATCAGGCGCCCGCCGGAATATCCACCCGCCTCGTCGTGAACGCGCCGCGAGTAACACGTACTCGCGAACGGCAGGGGGGAGCGCAGCAGCTCCAGGGAGCGCCGGAGGAGCTTGTCCGCCGCGATACTACGCACGGGGTAGCCCACCGCGCGCGACAGCCCCTCGTCGAACTGGGCTTCGCGCCACAGCTTGGTGTCGGGGGGGACGGCGCCGGTGGTCGCGCCGCTCGAGTCGATGATCGTGGTCGAGGCGCCCCACACCACGCGCTCGGCGCTCGGCCCGAGGGCGGCCTCGAGCCGCCGGTAGGCGGGCAGCGCCTCGGGCAGCATCCGATCGTCCGAGGACAGGAGCAGCATGCGCCGCCCCGTCGCGAGGCTGGCGACCTTCTCGAGGTTGGCCGAGAAGCCGAGGTTGCACGCGTTCACGGTCAGGCGGACGCGGGGATCCGCGAACCCGCGGACCACCTCGACCGAGGTGTCGGTGCTCGCGTTGTCGGCGATCACGACCTCGAGATCGGGCGAGGTATCGACGAGGACACTCTGGATGGTCTCGCCGATGTAACGGGCGTAGTTGAAGTTCGGGATCAGGACCGAGAGGGCGATGTCGGGTGACGGCATGGGTGGGCGACGTGGTCAGGTCGCGGCCCGGAGGCGGGTCACGAGCTCGCCGGTGATCCGATCGCGCACCTGCGCGATCCGCTCGCGGGTCTCCTGCGACGCCGCGTCGCGCGCTGCTCGCCGCTGGGCGACCCGTTCGCCGACGAGGCGCGGCAGGTCGGGAGACGTTGGGTCGAGAACGCCGTCCGTGAAGCCCAGCTCCTTGAACAGGCCCGTGATCTTGAACGAGGCGCCCTCCACCGCGACCACCGGCGCTCCAGCGACCATGGCGAGGATGCACGTGTGCATCCTGCTCGACACCACCGAGTCGAACGAACCGAGGAGCTCGCCGTAGGCGTCGTGATCGAGCCCGGCGCCCTCGAGCTGGAGCCCCGGGAAGCGCGCCATCAGGCGCTCGTAGAACTCTAGATCCGCGGGCACCTCGTTGGAAACCAGCACGACCTCGGTCTCCTGCGCGCGAAGCTTCGCGATGACGTCGACCCAGCGCTCGAGATACCCATGTGCAGCTGCCTCTGGAACATTGATCGCCACCGCCACCGCTCCCGGCCTGCGGGGACGCGCGTTCGTGAGCTCGATGGTGAGAGCCAGGTCCGGCGTTACGACGACGTTGCGAGTGTCCCCCCCCATCGCCTCGAACGCGACGACGCTGGTCTGGTCGCGAAAGCCGACCATCGCGAGGGACCTATACATCCGCGGGATGATCGCACGCAGCGTCGGGTCCGAGATGTCCATCGTGTGGTTGACGATGGCGGTGGACACTCCGAGCTTCCGCGCCACGTCCGCATCGAGCAGGTGATAGAAGGCCGCCTGTGGCCCGCGCGGGAAGAACTCGCCCGCAGGGTTCACGATCACGAGTTGCGCACGCTGGCACGCTGACAGCCGATGCCGGTACTCGTCTGCATAGTAGCCGGTCCGGGCGAGCAGGCCACGTAGGTTGAGCCGCTCGCGCAGACCCACAAAGCGACGCGGGGGGCTGATGGTCTCATCGAGCAGGATTCGCGCATCACGCGTGAAGACCGGCGCAGTGTAACTCGGCCCGGGAGCGAGCCGAGCAAGCGCGTCGGTAAGGGCATCGAACGCGGCATACGGATCGCGCGCCGCCGCGATGTCAGCAAGCCGATGCTGCAGGAGGTGTCGAGGCCGCCGCTCGAGCAGGCGGATGCCGCCTTGCGGGAACGTATGCTTGACCATCGCAAGCCACGCCGCGGACAGCGCTTGATTGCCCTTGTTGAGAGTGCGGATTCGCGTGATGAGCAAGATTTCGCTGGCGCCACGCGCTTGTGTCTGAGGGATCATTCCGAGTCACCTGGTCACGGCATGAAGACTCATGCAGGTCGTGCGTCCGTCTTGATGCCAGCACTGGGCTCGAGTTTGTGCATGGCGAACAGCGCCAGCAACACCCACAACATCGTGAATCGCAGCCCTTGATGGGCGAACCCATAGATCAACGGAGGCGCGAGCATCAACACAACCCGGAGTGATAGGCCCTGGATCAAGCGGATCAGGAACCCGGTAAACAGGATCACACCGATCGACCCATAGCAGAACAGCAACATCCCAGCTGATGAATGGATCTCGCCATGGCCGAACGCCGTGCTGTCAGCGAATCGTTCTGTGTTGCCCTCACCTGCACCGAAGAGCAGGTGTTCCTTGTTGGCCCAGATGCGATCGTAGCCGCGCTGCTCGAAGAACGTAAGGTGCGAGTTCCGATCCTTGTTGATTCGAACCTGAAGCCTCTCGATCGACGATTCGATCGGGCCACCCACGAACATCAAACTCGCCGCAAGAAAGCTAGCGAGCACGATCATCCGCGGGCTGGTGAAGACAATAAGCACGACGAGGAACACCAGGCCGGCCGCAGCCGAGCGCGAGCCTGAAAGCACCGTCAAGTACGTGCATGCAACCATGCTGACACTCGTCTTGAGGGCTCCGAAGTTGATTCGCTTGTGTCCGAGTGCAATCACGCATCCGCACAACAGCGCGTAATAGCCCAGCTGATTCGGATTGCTGAAAAACAAGGCGCCGCGTCGAGTACTCACGATTACAAACGAGGCCGCGACCTGAAACACCACTGAAATCAGAATCACGGAGAGAGTGAGTTTTAAGAAAACGTGACCGAACCGACGGTAAAGGACCAGCGCCGAAACGAAGAAGGCGGTGTTGTAAACATAGTACGCGGGAAACATTAGATTGAAGCCGTGCGACTGTAGGATCAGCGCCCACGAGAGATCCACGATCACCACCCAGCCGGTGAACAGGAAGAGAGCGCGCACGGACGGAAGGATCTTTCGAGGAAGGCTCGCTCCGCCCGCATGAAACGCCATCGGCACGAGCACGAAGATCAAGAAATCGCCCGGCTGCGGCAACCCACCCTTGAACACGTAGAACGGCACCAGCAGCACGTACAGACACCACACCAACAACACTGGCGTGCGCAGCATGGACGTTAATTGGCCTGGCGTTCGCTCCACGTGGACACTTTGACGCACCAAGGCGTCGCCGCGTTCACGACCCTATCAGGAAATGGGCGCCGCCCGGTAGGCGCACCTGTCCCGAGCCTCGGGTGCAGGGGCATCTGGACTCGACGGTCCGCCAACACGACCAACATCGCCACGGCGACGGGTGAGGTCCCAGGCTAGGATGTTGAGGGCCGAGGCGTAGGATGATCGGCACGCCCCACTCGTCCGAATTTGGCATGTACACCCAAGGGCAGGGAAATGCCCGCGACCCGAAACCAGCCCATGGATGAGACTACATTGCGCTCGCGGATCGATGCCGACGAGATCGTGCTCGGCGAGGGTGTCGTGATCGAGGATGGCGCATCGATCGCCGGGCCACATGGCCGAGCGCGTCGGGTCGTGCTCGGTGACCACGTGTTCATCGGCGCGAACACCAGGTTCCGGGTCCCCGAGCTCGAGATCGGGGACTTCACCCAGATCCACAACGGCACCCTCGGCAACGGCTACACGCCCCTTACGATCGGCAACAACGGCTGGTTCGGACAGAACTGCATCCTCAACGCGACCGAGCGGCTGACCATCGGCCACAATTGCGGGGTCGGGGCGTACAGCCAGCTCTGGACCCACATCGCCTACGGGGACGTCCTGCAAGGCTGCCGATGGGATGCGGCATCCCCGCTGACGATCGGGCAGGACGTCTGGTTCGTGGGCCACTGCATCGTGTCGCCGATCACGGCCCACGATCGGGCGATGGCGCTGGTCGGCTCGGTGATCACGCGTGACATGGAGGAGAACCATGTCTACGGCGGCAGCCCGGCGAAGGACCTGACCGACAAGGTCGGGCCACAGTTCGCGACGGTCACCGTGGAGCAGCGGGTGGCGCGCTTCCTCGAGCTGCGCACGCGCTTCCTGGAGACCAACGGCGATCTGGCCCCCGAGCTGATCGGCGTCGCAGCCGATGGCGCGGTCGTGGTGCCCGGCGAGGTGATGTTCGACGTGGTCACGCGGCGGTACACCAAGCTCCGGTTGCCGGTGGAGCCCCGGTTCATGCGCTTCCTGTTGCCTCGTGCCAAGTTCCTCCCGGTGACCGATGTCCAGGCTCTCTAGGATCCTCCGCTCCACCGATCAGGCCCTCAAGCGCGGGCTCGACCTGGTGCTCGGCGGGACGACGCTGCTCGCGCTGGTACCAGGCCTCCCGCTCCTCGCGGCGGCGATCCGCGCCGACAGTGCGGGGCCGATCTTCTTCCGGTGTCAGCGCCTTGGCAAGGACGGCAAGGTGATCGAGCTGTGGAAGTTCCGCACGATGATTCACGACGCCCCGGAGAAGTTCAACGCGGACGGCTCGCGGCTCGTCGAGGCGAACGATGCTCGCGTGACCCGGGTCGGAGCGATCCTTCGCGGTGGCCTGGACGAGCTGCCCCAGGCCTGGAGCGTCCTCAAGGGCGAGCTCAGCTTCGTCGGGCCGCGCCCCGATGACGTGTTCGCAACCGACCTCTACCGTGGAGCCGAGTGGCTCAAGCTCAGCGTGACGCCGGGCATCACCGGCCTCGCGCAGATCAATGGTCGCAACGACCTGCCCTATCGCGAGCGGCTCAAGTACGACATCTACTACGCACATCACCGCAACGTGCTTCTCGACCTAAGGATCCTGATGCGCACGGCGCTGCTCGCGGCAGGCTTGGAGATCGACGAGCCAGTCGTGGATCCTCTCGTGGTCGAGGCCTACGCCGCGCGTCGTGACGTGCTCGAGGCAGGCCAGGCTCTCGCTGCGAGAGTTCAGTCGGCGCCGAGCAGCCGATCGTAGGTCGCGGTCACGCGGGCGACCGCAGCATCGATCGAGAACCTGGCCGGGGCGATGACCTGGTTCCGCGCCCCGAACGAGGAGCGGAGCGCCGGGTCCGTCGCGAGCCTCCACATCGCCGCCGTCAGCGCAGAGGCATCGCGCACGGGCACCAGCAGGCCGTTGACCTCGTGTTCGACGATCTCGCGGCACCCGCATACGTCCGTGGCGAGCAGCGGCTTGCCCATCGCCGCACCCTCCATCAGGACGCGCGGCATGCCCTCGTGCCAGCTCGCGAGCACCACCACGTCGGCGGCCTCGTAGATCACGGGCATGTCGGCGCGCGCGCCGAGCAGCAGGATGCCATCGCGGCGAGCTGCGTCGAGGTCGCGCTCCGAGAGCGTGTCGCTCCGTGCGTCGAGCGGACCGGCGACGGCCAGCCGGATCCGCCGGTCCCGCGCGCGGGCGCGCCTGGCGGCATCGAACAGCTCGAAGTACCCCTTCTCACGGATCAGGCGGCCCGCGGACACGAACAGGATCTCGTCGTCGTCGAGCCCGAGCGACGCGCGCGCCGCGTCCCGGACGTGACCACCCGCGGACGGGACGAACCGACCGAGGTCGATCCCGTTGCCGATCACGTCGATCCGGTGCGGGGCGACCACGCGGGTCGCCAGGCAAGTGTCCCGATCCTCGCGGGACTGAGTGAGCACCATGTCGCAGCCGACGTTGGCGATCCGCTCGAGGAGAGCGTGCAGGCGCCGCTTGAGGGGAGGCGTGTCGAGGGAGTAGGCCATCCCGTGGATCGTGTGGACGACGATCGGGACACGGGTCGCGGCCGCCACGACGCGCCCGATGTGGCCCGCCTTGATGTTGTGCGTGTGGACGATGTCGAACGCCTCCTGGCGGAAGTAGCGCGCGAGCTCCAGGGTGCCCTCGATGTCGGTCCGCATCGCGAGCTTGCGCTCGAGGGACAGCGGTAGCCAGCGCAGGCCCGCCGTCCGGCCGGCCGCCACGTGTGGTCCATCCGGGGTGATCATCGTGACCTCCCAGCCGCGCGCCAGCAGCGGCCCGCAGAAGGGCATGAGCGCCGGGATCGCGAGGTCCGACGAGGCCACGTGAGCCAGGCGGATGCGGGCCGGGCTGGACATCAGCCCTCGAGCAGGAGGTCCGCGACCTCGAGGACCGCGCGGATCACGTCGTCGACGTCGTCATCGGTCATGCGGCTGTAGATCGGCAGGGAAAGCTCGCGGCGGAACTCGCGCGTCGCGATCGGGAAGTGCTCGGGCGTGTAGCCGTAGGTGTCCCGGTAGTACGGGTGGTGGTGCAGCGGGATGAAGTGGACGCTGACGCCGATGTTGCGCCGCTTGAGCTCGTCGACGAACCGATCCCGCCCACCTGCCAGCCGCTCGTTGTCGACGCGAAGCATGTAGAGGTGCCACGCGTGCTGGTTCGCTTCGCTCCGAGCGGGGAGCTGCATCTCCGCCCGATGGCCGAACGCCTCGTCGTAGCGCTGCGCGATCTGGCTCCGCCGTCGCCACATCACGTCGAGCTTGTCGAGCTGGACCAAGCCGATCGCCGCGGCCACGTCCGTCAGGTTGTACTTGAAGCCGGGGGCCAGGATCTCGTACGCCCACGTTCCCTCGGACGTGTAGCGCTTCCATGCATCACGGCTGATGCCGTGCAGGTGCATGATCCGGCACCGTTCGACGAGCTTGTCGTCGTCGGTCGTCAGCATGCCGCCTTCGCCCGTCGACAGCGTCTTCGTCGCGTAGAACGAGAAGCAGGTCGCGCGGGACAGGCTGCCGATCATGCGGTCGCCGATCCGGGTTGGGAGCGCGTGCGCGGCATCCTCGACGATCGGCACCTCGCCGGCAGCATCGCGCAGCGCGTCCATGTCGCATGGCTCGCCCGCCATGTGGACGGGGATGATCGCCGCGATGTTCTCGCGCCGGACCACGTCGGCGACCCGCGCAGGATCGATGTTCAGAGAGCCCGGCAGCACGTCCACGAACACCGGATCCGCGCCGAGGTAGCGGATCACCTCGGCGGTGGCCGCGAACGTGTACGGGGTGGTCAGCACGCGATCTCCGCTCTTGATGCCGATCGCCTCGAGAGCGAGGTGCATCGCCGCCGTGCAGGAGTTTACCGCCAGCGCGTGCTTCGCGCCGACGCGCTTCGCGAACGCGGCCTCGAACGCACGGACCTTCGCGCCGGTCGTCAGCCACCCAGATCGGATGACCTCGGCCACGGCCTCGACCTCGGCCTCGCTGGTGTCGGGCAGCGCAAACGGCAAGAAGGAGTCGCGCATGTCAGTTCCTCAGTCGCTCGATAGGTCCCGATGCAATCTCGGCCGCCACCTCGCCCACCACCTCGCCCACCACCCGCTCGCCTGCCCCGGGGGTGGCCCGGGATGTCACCGGGCGACGGTACTCGGGCACGACCTCGCGGAGGAGGGATCGGATGCGCTCGCTCGTGAACGCGCTGGACGCGCCGAGGAGCGCCTCGACGCCCGCGATGACCGCGTCCCAGGAGTGGGCCTTGATCCGGCCGATGAACACCTTCGGGTGGCGCGTGGTGTCGGCCTGCTCTGAGGACGTCGACAGCTCCTCGAACAGCTTCTCGCCAGGGCGCACGCCGGAGAACCGGATCTCGATGTCGTCGTCAGGGCGCAGGCCGGACAGCGTGATCAGATCGCGGGCGAGGTCTACGATGCGGACGGGCTCGCCCATGTCGAGGATGAAGATCTCGCCGCCCTGTCCCATGGCT
This sequence comes from Kofleriaceae bacterium, assembly GCA_964203225.1. GTDB lineage: Bacteria > Myxococcota_A > Polyangia > Haliangiales > Haliangiaceae > JABFXX01. Next base: position 114,665 of record CAXNMK010000011.1, on the reverse strand, counting down.
CCCGCCTGGAGCACGAGCTGGCTCGCCTCCGGGATCGTCATGAAGTACCGGCGCATGTCGGGGTGGGTCACCGTGATCGGACCGCCCCGGGCGATCTGCTCCTTGAAGATCGGGATGACGCTGCCGTTCGAGCCCAGCACGTTCCCGAACCGGACGGTGACGAACCGCGTCGACGACCGCTGCGACAGCGCCTGAATGTAGATCTCGGCGACGCGCTTGGTCGCGCCCATGATCGAGGTCGGGTTGACCGCCTTGTCGGTCGAGATCAGGACGAACCGCTGTACGCCGGTGCGGTCGCTCAGGTCCGCGATCGTGCGGGTGCCCCCGATGTTGTTCTTGACCGCCTCGCCCGGGTTCCACTCCATCATCGGCACGTGCTTGTGCGCGGCCGCGTGGAACACGATCTGGGGCCTGGTCGCCTCGAAGATCTGCGAGAGCCGCTCGATGTCACAGACGTCGCCCACGCGGGGGTCAAGGACGACCTGGGGGAACGAGGCCAGCAGCTCGCGGTGGATCTCGAACAGCGCGTTCTCGTAGCGCTCCACGAGCACCAGGCGCTCGGGCCCGAACCGGCAGATCTGGCGGCACAGCTCCGAGCCGATGCTCCCGCCGGCGCCGGTCACCAGCACCACCTGGCTCCGGATGCTGTCGCTGACCACCTCCTCGTCGAGCTGCACCGGCTCGCGCCGCAGCAGATCCTCGATGGCGACCTCGCGCACCCGGGACAGGTTCACGCGATCACCCACGATCTCGGAGATGCCGGGGATGATCTTGGCCTCGATCTCGGCGTCACGGCACAGCTCCGTGATCTTCCGGATCTGCGCGCCCGAGGCGTTGGCGATCGTGATCAGGACCCGCTTGACCCGCTTGTGCCGCGCGATCGCGGCGAGGTCGCTGGTGGTGCCGAGGACCGGCAAGCCGGCGATCAGCGTGTGCGACTTCACGCCGTCGTCATCGAGGAACCCCACGGGCAGCAGGCCGAGATCCGGCCGGTGGATCAGCTCGCGCGCCACGATCACGCCCGCCTGTCCGGCGCCGATCAGGAGCACCCGGTGCAGGGTGGCCTCGGTGTCGCGACTGCGGCGATCCTGGTTCTCGGCCCACAGCCGGCGGGAGGCGCGGATGCCAACCAGGCCGAGGTAGACCAGCGCCAGGTCCATCGCGATCACGCTGAGTGGGATCACCCGGTTGGCGGGTACCGGAATCACGTGTGACAGCCGCACCGCGAGCACCACCAGGCATGGCGCAAGCACCGCCAGCAGGACCCGAACGGCGTCGCGGAGGTTCAGGTAGCGCCACGACATCCGGGGCACCCCGAAGGCAAGAAGGCCCGCGTACTGGAGCGCGGCCACCCACGGCCAGTTCACCAGCACGCCGTCGAGGATCGCGCGGGTCAGGGCGAACTCGAAGCGAAACAGGTACGCAAGCCAGAGCGCCACCGAGATCACCGCCAGGTCGAGGGCGGTTCGCAGGCTCAGGATGAAGCTGGGCATTGGCACGGGGTAAGTGGTCGAGCGTAGGCCGACCGTTCACACATTAGCGGAACCTCCCCCAGGTGGGCACCCTCTCCCAGGCATCTCGGCCGTCGGCGCGTGGGCTGCGACACCGCGGTGCTCGCATCACTCTCGTTTTGATTGACTTGACCGGGGGGGCCGGGGATGCTCCTGGGCTATGCTTTCCAGGCGATTCTTGTCGTGTCTCGTAGGGTTGGTGGTGGTGGGCGCGATGCAAGGCTGCATCGAAGACGAGCAGGACGTTCTCGGGGAGACCGAGCAGGCGGCGCACGTCGCACCGTCGAACGTGGCGGTCACCCAGACCACCGCATCGCGTGCTCAGGTGAGCTGGACGGGCTCGGTGGGCGCCACCAAGTACTACGTGTACCAGTCGATCGCGGGTGGCGCCTTCAACTTTAGGGGGACGTCCACCTCGCTCGCCTACGTCGTCGGCGGCCTCCTCAACGGCGTGGAGTACTGTTACCAGGTGGCTGCGGACGGCCCGCAGGGCATTTCGCCCGCGTCCGCTCCCCCGGCGTGCATCACCCTCGGCCTGCCGGGCGCGCCGATGAACGTCTCGGCTATCCCCACTGCGTATGACCGCGCCACGGTGACGTGGACGGGCGTGAGCGGCGCGACGAAGTACTACGTATACCAGGCCACCGACGCGGCCGGCCCGTACTCTTACATCCAGACAGCGGTCTCCCCGTCCACGCAGATCACCGCGGGTGACCTCGCCTCGGGGACGAACTACTGCTTCAAGGTCGCGGCCGAGACGTCGACCGGCGTGTCGGCCCAGTCGGTGGAGGGCTGCACCAGCACGTTCGCCGCCGGCGTCGAGGGGTTCTGGAAGTTCAACGAGACCAGCGGCACGACGGTGACGGACTCCTCGACCTGGCTCCGCAACGGCACGCGCCAGGGCGCAGTCTCGATCTCCGCGTCCCAGCCGCCGCTCGACAACAACCCGCGCTCGCTGCAGTTCGCGGGTGGTACCGCCGACGCCGTCTCGATCCCGAGCAACACCGTGTTCGGGTTCACCGGCGCGTTCACGATCGCGCTGTGGGCCAAGGTCGATGTTTCCCCCGCCGGGACGCTCCGCCTGATCGGCAAGCGCGAGGCCGCGTGTGGAACGGTCAACTGGGAGCTCGCGCAGGACGCGACCAACCAGCTCCACCTCGTCGGCGCCGGTGGCGCGATCCGCAGTTTCGGGCAGTCGCTGCCGCTCGGCGAGTGGACTCACGTGGCCGTGACGCGGACCTCGAGCGGCCTCGCCCGCATGTACCTCAACGGCGTCCAGGTCGCCTCAGGCGCCTACACCGTCGGCCCGACGAACACGGCGCCGCTCCAGATCGGCAACTCGGGTGGCTGTGGCAGCGCCGCGTCGTTCATCGACTTCGTCGCGGTCCAATCGCGGGACCTGACACCGGCCGAGGTCGCCACGCTCGGCAAGCGGCCACCCGCGCCGACGAACTTCCTCGCCACGGTCGCCTCGTCCAAGCGCGTCAACCTGAGCTGGGACGCGCTGACGCCGAGCGCCACGAAGTACTTCATCTACAAGGGCACGGCCTCGGGCAACCAGACGTTCTACAACTCGGTGCTCGCGCCCGCGCTGACGTTCTCGGACAACATCAACCAGCCGGCGACCCAGGTGTCGTACTACATCCAGGCGATCCGCGACGGGCTGGTCTCGCTGCCGTCACCCGAGCAGATCGTGACGACCAACCCGGCGCCATTGGCCCCTGCCACGGTGACCGCGACTGTTGCCTCGACGAACCGGATCCGGGTCGACTGGACGGCGTCGACGAACGCGACCAAGTACTACATCTACGAGTCCGCCAACGGCGGCGTCGCGACCTACCACGGGACCGCCATCGCGCCCGCGGTCACGTTCACCGTCGGCAGCCTGACGGTCGGCTCGACGTACACGTATTACGTGATCGCTGAGGATGCGGCCGGCGTGCGCTCGGCGCCCTCCGCCACGACGACGCCGATCACGCTCTGATCCAACCGCACCGCGCGGTCACGAACGCGCCCACCTCGGGCGCGTTCCTCGTTTCGGGATCAGGGTGGAGGCGCGCCCATCAACCACGCCCGCCCCGGCGCCCGCCCCGCCACCTCGCCCAGCAGCGCCTTCGCCCCCGCCGCGTCGCCCTTCGCGGCGCGCAGGCCGGCCCGCTCGCACACCTGCCAGGTCGCGAAGAACGGCACGTGGTAGGCGGCGTAGAAGTCGACCGGCACGTCGTACACGGCCTCGTCGATGCCGGCCGGCGGCGGGCCTGGCGGCGGCACCGGGATCACGCAGGCGCCGCTCCAGAACGCGTGGCGGGTCAGGATCAGCGAGGCGAGCGCGCGCGGCGCGCCGTACGGCGGGCGCAGCTCGGGGGTGGTGGTGGCGAGCACCTCGAGCTCCTTGATCGCGGGGTCCGCCATCGCGGGATCGAGGACACCCGCCATGAACACGCACGCCGCGCGCTCGCGGACGGTGGCCTCGCTGCCGGCGGCGGGGCCGGGGAGGCACGGGGCGACGGTCGCCTTCGCGGCCTCCACGTCGCCGTCCATCCACTGGAGCATGGCGAGGGCGGCGCGGCGCACGGGGCGGCGGCCGGCGCCGGCGCGCTCGAGGGACAGCTTGTACATGGCCTTGGCGCGGGGGCGGTCGCCCGCGAGGGCGAGGACCTTGCCGAGGCCCGCGAAGGTGTCCTCGCCCTCGGCGAGGCGGAGGGCCTCCTCGGCGGCGGCGATCGCCTCGGGGTAACGGCCGGATGCGGCGAGGGTGGTGGCGTAGACGCCGACGGCATCGGCCTCGCCCGGGAACGCGTCGCGATAGAGGGTGCCCACGCGCAGGGCCTCGGCCGGATCGTCGACGTAGAGCAGGACCGAGGAGTAGTGGTCGTAGATCCGGCCGCGCAGGGCCTTGGCCGGGGCGGCGAGGAGGGCGGCGTACTCGGCGCGGGCGGGGGCGTAGCTGCCGGCGCGGTAGTCGAACTCGGCGGCCCAGAACGCGAGCTCGCGATCCTGGGTGGCGCTCGCCGCGAGGACGGCGCGCGCGGCCTTCGGGCCCTGCTCGACGAGGGCGGTGGCGGCGGCGAGGAGCGCGCGATCCTTGCTGCCGGCGGCGGTGCGCGGGCGGGCGCGGCAGCGCGGCGTCCACGGCCCGGGTGCGGTCGACGTCCGAGGCGCCGCCGAACAGGATCATGTACGCGCTGGCGCGCGGGTGATCGGGCGCGGCGGCGAGCGCGGCGCGCAGCGAGGACAGGGCCTTGTCACCGTAGAACACGTCGTACTCGCCGAGGCGCGCGCGCGACGAGGGCGTCGCCGGGCCCGAGCGGCGCGGGCTGGCTGGCCTTCCAGGCGTACACCCCGACGCAGGTCCCGACGAGCAGCAGCGCGGCGGCGGCGACCAGCGGCCACCGGCGCGCGGGCGGCGCGAACAGGCGCCGGCGCTCGGCGGCGACCGCGTCGCGCAGGGCGGCCATCGACGGGAATCGCGCCGCCGGATCCTTGGCGAGCGCGCGCTCGACGATCGCGGCGACCTCGGCCGGGACGTCGGGCAGCGGCGGCACGGGCTCGCTCGAGGATCTGCGTGAACAGCGCGTCCATGGTGGTCGCGGTGTAGGGCGGCGCGCCGCGCAGGATCTCGTGCGCGAGGATGCCGATCGAGAACACCTCGCTGCGCGCGTCGGGCTCGCCGCCCTCCACCTGCTCGGGCGCCATGTAGAGCGGCGTGCCGAGGAGCTGGCCGGCGTGGGTGCGGTAGCTGTCGAGCCCGTCACCCGGGTCTGCGCGGGTGCCGGGGGCGGGGCCCGCGAGGCCGGCCGTGGCGGTCTCGGCGAGCGAGGCGTCGGCCCGCGCGGACGAGGGCAGCGAGGCGTCGGCCCGCGCGGACGGGGGCAGCGAGGCGTCAGCCCGCGCGGACGGCGCCTCGCTCGCCATGGTCGCGTCGAGGGCGATCCGGGTGGCGCTCGCCGCCGGGGGCCATGGCGGGCAGGCGCATCGAGGTGGCGGCGAGCGACGGCGTCGTCCGCGAGCTTGGCGAGGCCGAAGTCGAGGAGCTTCACGCCCTCGGCCGTGATCATCACGTTCGCGGCCTTGATGTCGCGGTGGAGGATGCCCTTGGCGTGGGCCGCAGTCAGGCCGTCGGCGATGTCGACGATCCAGCCGAGCGCGACCTCGAGGCTCGGCCGGCCGTCCTTGCGGAGGGCGTCGGAGATGGTGCGGCCCTCGACGAGCTCCATCACGAGGATGTCGTCGCCATCCGCGCTCAGGATGTCGAACAGGGTGACCACGTGCGGGTGCTTGATCGCCGCCGCGGCCTTGGCCTCGCGCAGCATGCGGGCGCGGCGCTCGAGATCACCCGCGTGGTCGGCCGGCAGCACCTTGAGCGCGACGTAGCGATCGAGGCGCTCGTCGCGCGCCCGCCACACCTCCCCCATCGCGCCCTTGCCGAGCAGGGACACGACCCGGTAGGGCCCGATCAGATCGCCGGAGGCGGGCACCGGAGGATCCTACTCGAAGAAAACGAGTGCCGACGTTAGCGCTCGACACGAAGCACGATGCACGACGCCGAGAACCTCCGCAGAATCCAGGGTAGCCGGCCTCGGTAGATACGGCCCACCGGGTTAACTGGGCGAAGCGCCCCAAAGCCGAGGCGTGCGGCGCTTAAAAGCCCACGCGGCCCCTCTCGGACGAACTCGCCAACCAAAGATGTGTCCTCAACGACATCAGCGCGCACAAGACTGCAAGTGGGGAACAACCCGGCGAGTTCTGCTGGCGCGGGGCGAAATCCAGTGTCGATCGGGTCTGGGTGGTAAGGATAGGAATACGGCACGCTCACGATGAGTCGTGCACCCACGTCGACCAAGGACGCCAAGATACGCGCGAAAGCATGGGCCTCTGGAACATGCTCAAGCATGTTGCTGCACAGCACGACCCGCGCCCGCCGCGCCCGCAACTCGTGCTGAACCGACGGATCACTTAGATCCCCTGCGACATCCACGCCTCGATCCGGCTTCAGATCGGCGTGGATCACATCCACCCCTGCCGCCCGAAGCGGCGCAAAGACGAGCCGATCGATGTGTGGCTGCTTATGCTCGCGGAACTCAGCGGTTGATGAACCTACGTTGAGTACGGGGCCCCGCTCCTCACGAGGAAGCTCCGCGAGTGCACGCGCTATCCAGGCCGCTTCGGTGACCCTCATGCTTCCGGGGGATGCTACTCCGGCCGGGCGGCCGCGAGGAACGCCACCAGCGCCGCGTTGACCGTGGCCGGGTCCTGCCACAGCGCGAAGTGGCTGGTGTCCTCGAAGATCCGGAGCTGAGCGCCCGGGATCAGCGTGGCCTGTCCGGCGCACGTGCTCGACGGCGAGGCGCGCCGTTGCGCGCCGATCGTGATCAGCGCGGGCGCGGTGACGCCGCCGAGCTGGGCCGGGGTGTAGCCGCCCGGGCTCCGCCACACCGGCCGCATGGCGTCGAGCATGGCGTCGAACGCGCGCGCGGTGCCGCCGAGGGCGGCGTGCTGGGCCCGGCACGCGCGGCCGTACGCGCGCAACGTCGCCGGGCTGCGCGCCGGGCGCGGCCGGTTGCCCGAGGCGTCGTAGTTGGTGCCGAGCACCGCGAACCGGGTCACCCGCGCGGGCGCGGTGATCGCGAGGTCGAGCGCGACGATGCCGCCGTCGCTCCAGCCCACCAGCGCGGCCGCGCCGATGCCGAGCTGGTCGAGCACGGCGAGCACGTCGCCCGCCATCCGGTGGTAGCCGAGCTTGCCGGTCCCGAGCGTGCTGCGCCCGTGGCCGCGCGAGTCGATCACGATCACGTGGTGGCGCTGGCTGAGCGCGGGCAGCTGCGCCCCGAACTGCTCGCCGCTGCCCATGCCGCCGTGGAGCAGCACGACCGGGCCGCCCGGCGCATCGTGGGCGCCGTAGGTGGCGTAGTAGATCTGCGCCTTGCCCACCTCCACGCGCCCGGAGGTCACCGGCGGGGGCATCGCCGGCGGCAGCGGCAGGGTCGACCAGCGCGGCGTGGGCACCGCCGCGGGCTTCACCGCCACCGGCTTCACCGGCGCGGGCTTCACCGCCGCGGGCTTCACCGCCGCGGGCTTCACCGCCGCGGGCTTCACGCCGGGCGCCGCGCCCGCCACGCCGAGCAGCCCCCCGAGCAGGGCGCCGATCCGCAGCCCGCCGCGCACGCTCATGGGTCCTGGCACAGCGCCGGGAGCACGGTGGCGCACGGCGCGTCGCTCACGCCCTTCGCCGTGAGCTGCGCACAGTTCTCGCTGGTGCCGCCGCCGGGCTCCGGGGTGGTGGTCATCGCCCACCGCAGGTACGGCCGGCACCCCGAGGCCGCGCGCCAGTCGCGCTCGGTGACCGTGTCCCGCGCATCGATCCACACGCCGACCACCCCCGGCGTCCCGGCGAGCACCACCTGCGCTGCCTGCAGCGCGTCGGCCGAGCCGAACGCCGCGAGCTGGCGCCCCTTCGCCGCGCACACGGCGCGCGCCGCGTCCCACGAGCCCACCTCCACCGCCACCGCGTAGCTGCCGGGGTTGAGGGGGCAGCTCACCGGCAGCTCGCACTCGCACAGCGCGTGGTCCGGGGTTCCGCACGCGTCGTCGAACAGCCCGAGGTTCGCGCCGAGGTTGACGATGTTGCGCGCGCAGTCCGCGGTGACGGAGGTCAACCCCGGCTCGCCGTCCGCCCACGCCGTCTTGGTCGGCCTCGACGAGGCGACCAGGACCGGCTCCCCGGTCACGGAGGTCCACGTGCCTTCCGTCGTCGCGTCGGTGAGCCCCGCCCAGAACGAGGACAGGAACGCGCCGAACACCTGCACCTGCTCGCTGTCGGCGTGGGACACGACGAGCAGGTGCGCGCCGACGTTCTGGCACAGGATCTGCGCATCGGCGCACGTATAGGACTGCTGGGACAGCGCGTACCGGGCGGCGGGGAGGGTGCCGATGTCCTGGTACATGCCCCAGCACGCCGGCAGGACCGGATCGAGGAACGCGTCGCCGACCGCGCCGCCGTCGTCGGCGCTCCCATCGCGCGGACCACCGTCGCCCGCGCTCGGCTCGCCGAGCCCGAACACGGCGTCACAGCCGGCCAGCGCGAGCACCAGGGCTGGCACGGCGAGGGTGCGCCTCACGGCAGCTCGCACAGAGCCGCGGCCTTGCTGGAACAGCCGAAGTCGACGAGCTGCCCGTCGATCAGCGCGGCGCAGTTCTCGACCTCGGCGGAGTTGGGCTCGCGGGCGACGTTGTTCCAGTACGACCACCGCGCGTAGGGCCGGCACCCCGTGCTGGTCAGCCAGTCGCCCTCGTGGACAGCGTCCGTCGCATCGATCCAGATCGTGACGCCCGGGTACATGCGCGACAGGACGAGCGCCTGCTCCTGCTCGGCGGCCGTCGCCAGCACGGCGAGCCGCTTCCCCACCGCGGTGCAGGCCGCCTGCGCGCCGGCCCAGCCGGCGGCGGTCGTGTCCTGGCGGACCTCGAGGCCGGCCGAGCCCGGCGTGCAGCTCAGCGGCCGCTCGCACTCGCACATCACCGGGCGATCGTAGCCGTCACACGGCAGGTCGTTGATGCCCTCGGTCTCGCGCGCCGCGCAGTGCTCCGCGCCCCCGCTCGGCTGGCTTGACCCCCACAGGGGCCCCGGGACGCGCACCGGCTCGCCCGTCAGCGACACCCAGGTGCCCGCGCTCGCTTCATCCGACAGGCCGAGCCAGTGACCGATGGGAATCCCCACCCCGGGGTTCACCGGCAGGGACAGCCGCATCCACTCCGAGTCCCGCTCCGACGCCACCACCACGTGCGCGCCGTCGGCGGCGCACGTCTGCACGCCCGCCCGCCAGGTCATCTGGTTCGTGGACCACCAGTAGCGCGCGCTCGGCAGCGTCTCGAGCTGCTGGTACCGGGGGTCGAGCCAGCACGCCGGGTCCGGCGGCGGGGGCGGCGCATCGATCGGCGCGTCCGGCGGCGCGTCGAGGCCCGCGTCCTCCCTGGATGGCTCGCCGAGCCCGAACACCGCGTCACAGCCGGCGCCCGTCAACACGGTCAGCGCGCATGCGACCCAGGTGGCTCTCACTCCGGCGACGATAACACGCGACCCGCGCCGCCTGCCGCGCCGTCGCCGCTTGCGCCGTCCGCCCTCGGTGCGCGAGGCTCCCACCCATGTCCCACGTGATGTCGATCCTGAAGATCGCGGCGATCCTGCTCCTCGCCAACGCTGGCTGCAGCAAGAAGGAGGCCGGTGGTGGCGGTGGCGACGGCGGCAAGGTCGCCTCGTGCCTGAGCACCAGCATCTCGAGCTGCCGCGAGTACCGCGGCGGCAACCTCGCGCTCGGTACCGAGAACCTGGCGAAGCTGTGCACCGCGGTCGACGCGAAGGCCGTGTTCGCGGAGACCGCCTGCCCCACCGACAAGCTGATCGGCTCGTGCAAGAAGCCCGAGGGCAAGGACTTCTTCTACGAGGGCTACCCGATCCCGATGGCCGACGTCGAGAAGAGCTGCGCGTCGAGCGGCGGCACGTTCGCGAAGTAGGCGGGCTCAGCCCGGGCGCAGGATCGCGCGCGCGGGCGCGCCATCGCAGCCGACGAGCTTGAGCGGCAGGCACACCAGCTCGCACGGGCCCGCCGGGGCGAGGGTGAGATCGAGGCCCTCGATGATCCAGATCCCCGCGCCCATCAGGGCGTGATGCACCGCGTGGCCGTTGCCCGCCGCGTGGCCCCCGACGGACAGGTAGTCGATCCCGACGGTGAGCACTCGCCGCGCGGCGAGCCAGGTGCGCCGCCTCGAGCGAGAGGTGGACGGCGTCGGACACGAACGTCGGCGACGCCCACGCGGCGGGCGAGTTCGCGGTCTTGAACAGGACCCGCTCGCCCGGGCGGACGTCGGCGGCCTCGAGCTCGGCGACGGTGACGTGCACCGGATCGGCGATCGCGATCACGCGCGCCGGCCCGACGAGCGCCTCGAGCGGGATGCCATCCACGCCCGCGCCACCCGCCAGGAAGTGCGACGGCGCGTCGACGTGGGTGCCCGTGTGCACACCCATCGACAGGCGCGAGTTCGTCGACCGCGCACCCTCGGCGATCGACGACGTCTGCGCGACGACGACCGGCGCGTTGTTGGGCCAGTGCGGCATCCCATCGCGGATGCCCACCGACACGTCGATCCAGGCCACGCTCAGTCCGCCGCTGCGCGGCATTCCTTCGCCGTGAGGTGAGCTCCGTCCTCCGCCGCTGCGCGGCGTGCGGGCGTCGCTCGTCGATGTCCCGCTTCGCGGAGACTCATCGGCTCAGTCCGGAACGAGCTGGAGCGTGATCGAGAAGCTGGCCTCCGTGCCCTCGCCGTCCTTGTCCTTGGGGACGGGGAACCGCCAGCTGCCCATCAGGCCCTCGATGCAGCCATCGACCTCGCCGGCGAACCCGGTGGCCTTGTGCGACACCGTGCGGCCGGTCTCGTTGACGGTGAGGTCGAGCTTGACCTTGCCGCGCGCGCTCGCGTCCTTGGCCAGGTAGGTCTTGTAGCAGCGCTTGAGGCCCGCCATGTACGCCGACTGGATCTTGCCCAGCACGACGTCGGGGGTCAGCGTCGACTCGTCGAACGTCTGCTTGTCGCTCACGCTGATCCGGCCGGCCGGGACCTTCTCGTCGCCCTTGCCGCCGCCGGCGCTGGTGGGGCCACCCGGACCCTCGATCTTGGGGCCGGTGCCGGTGCCGACGCGCGCATCGCCATCACCGCGCGAGCCGCGGCCCGCGCCGCCACCGATGGCGACGGTCCTGCCACCCTCGGCGACGTCTGCGATCTGCTGGCCGAGGTCCGCGCCGGGGCGGCGCTTGCTCATGTCGCCCTCGCTGGTGCCGTCGGTGCCCTCGCCGGTGAGGAGATCGGCGAACTTCATCGCCTCCTCCTCGGCCATGGCCACGTCGGTGCCCGCGCTGCGGCCGCCGTCATCGCCAGCCGGCTTCTCCGGGGTCTTGCCCGGGTTCGGGGTCTTCGGCGCGGTCGGCTTCTTGACCTCGGCGCCCGCGGCCGAGCCGGCGGCCGAGCCCACCTGGGTGGGCTCCGGCGGCGGCGCGACGTCGACCTGGTAGACGTCCGGCTTGAACGTCAGGTTGTAGGCGCGCTCGGCGATCGAGTCGCCGGTCTCGAGATCGCGAACGAGGGAGATGATCACGATCGAGAAGTGCGCGATCAGCGAGATGCCGAGGATCACGGCCAGCCGCGGATCGACGCGGTCGGCGAACGAGCCGCGCACCGAGGCCGGCAGCATCGGCTTGGGCTGGCGCGGCGGCTCGGTGACGAACTGGAACAGGACCGTGAGATCGCCGAGCGAGATCTTGCCGCGCGCCTGATCGGACAGCGGCGCCTCGAAGTAGTCGCCGGTCCCACCGCCGCGGCCCTTGAGCGCCTCGAGCGTCTGCGGCGCCGCGCTGCCGTCGGACACGCGCCCGTCCATCTTCTTGAGGAAGCGGAGCGTGTACGTGCCGTTGTCGATCGCGAACATCGTGAACTCCAGCGGGAGTCCTTCGACGGGGATCGAGAACGTGTTCTTCATCGACTGGCCGATCGAGACCGGCTTGTGGTCACGGATCAGCCGCTCCTCGACGAGCTTGCCGCCGAGGAGGACGCCGATACGGAGGATCCGCGGACGCGGACCCGACGACTGCTGCTGCGGACGCGCGGGCATCAGAACGGCGCCTTCTTCACGGTCTGGAGGATGAGTGGCATGAAGTCCTGCTTCAGGCTCTCCCACTCGTACTCGATCGACTTGGCCGTGAGGACGTAGACGACGGAGGGACGCGGCACCTTGCCGCACACCGAGACGACGGTGTCGATCACGGTGACCGGCTTGCCGTTGATGTACTCGATGTGGAACTTGCCCTGCTTCTTCTCACCCGCACCCTCCTCCTCGTCGGGGCAGCCTTCGGCACGAGCGGACCGCACGGCCGCCAGGGAGGTGGCGAGCGCGCAGGTCGCGGCGAGAGCGAGCGTGAAGGTCTTCATGGGTCTCCTACGATGACTTCTTCTTGAGGAGCTTCTCGGCGCGCTTGATCGCCTTGCTCACATCCTTCATGCGGTCGTCGTACAGCTTGATCTCGACCCCCGGCATGTTCTTGTACTGCTCGAAGAACGACTTGGCGGTGGTCAGCCGCGCGATCGGATCGGCGACGCCCGGGAACGGGTCGTTGTCGAGGTAGAGCAGGCCCAGGTTGTAGTACGCCGGACCGTAGCTCGAGCTCGCCTGGAGCGCCTTCTTGTACTGGGCCTCCGCCGCGCGCACCCACTGCTCCCGCTCGCCCGAGCCGGCCGGGTAGTCCGCCGACCGACCGCGATAGGCCGAGCCCAGGGAGGTCAGCGTGATCTCGTCGGACTTGCCGAACTCCTTGGTCAGGCGCTCGAACGAGCCCTGGGCCTCGGCGTACTGGGTGTTCTTGAGCTGGTGCACGCCGAGGTTGGTCAGCGCGCTGGTGTGGCCCGGGTTGATGCCGACGGCCTTCTGGTACGCGAGCAGCGCACGATCGGGCCGGCCGGTCCTGTCGTAGACGAGGCCGTACACGTACATCACGCTCGCGTTGGCCTTGGCGGCATCGCGCTTGAACACGTCGTCGAGGACGAGCTCGGCGGTGTCGAACAGCTTCTTGTGATAGTAGGCGAGCGCCACCATCGCGGCCGCGTCCACGCTCGAGGCGTCGATCGCGAGCGCGAGCCGGGCCTCCTTGAGCGCCCCGTCGGCGTCCGGCTGGGCCCGCGCCAGGGAGGACCGCGCGAGCGCGAGGTGCTGCTCGACCTGCGTCCGCGCCTGCGCCGGATCGGGATCGAAGTTGGGCGGGATCACCGTCGGGGTCGCCGACAGGTCCGGGCCGGGGTCCGCGCTGCCCGGGGCGCCCGGCGTGCCCGGCTTGTCGCCGTTCGCCGACCAGGTGTCGGTGCCACCGCCACCCACCGTGCCGGTGCCGCCAGAGGCCGTGCCGCCCGGTCCCGCCGGGTCGCCGGGGTCAGTCATCGACTGGCCGTCGCCGCTGCCCGAGCCGACCCCGCCGGTGGGCGTGGTGCCGCTGTTCTTGCTGCCGCCGCCGCACGCGACGAGCGCGCACGCGAGCAGCACAGCGCCGAGGGAGCGGACCATCGACGTGTGAACGCCCGACCGCACCATTCGATCCATGTTGCCCATGTCCAAGCTGACCATGCTGAGGGACCTTCCACCCGACCTCACGGTGCCTCCGTGCCCTGGATGAGCTCCTGGCGCAACACCGTGAACTCCTTGGGGAACTCGCGGCCGAGGTTCTCCTGGGCGAGGCGGCTCCAGCTGTTCGAGATGCCCGAGCGCTTGGCGAGCTCGAGGACCTCGGTCCACTGACCCTTGGCCTCGCTCAGGTACTTGGCGAGGTTCTTGTCGCGCTGGGCCTCGTAGGCCGCGACCGCGGCCTCGTTCTTGGCGACCGGCACCGGGATCGGCGCGTCGCCGATCTTCTGCGCGAACGCGTACTGGATGTCGCCGTAGCGGACCTTGGCGGCCATCGAGTACTCGGCCACGCCGTACGGGTCGAGCGCGAGGTACTTGTCCTCGGCGGTGGTCTTGGCCTTCTCCAGGGTCGCGCTCTGCGCCTTGGCTTCGGCCACGGTCTTGGCGGCGGTCTTGATCGCGAACGGCTCCCACGTCTTCGCGAAGTGGTCCTCGGCGAGCACGAGCTGCCACTCGCCAGCGAGCCTGGCGCCGCGGCTGTTCTTGATCGCGCCCTTCTCCTGCCAGGCGGCGATCGCCTCCTTGCCCGCGGCGAGCGCGAGGCCCGCCTGGTTCTTGCGCTTCCGCAGGGCGGCGATGTCGGCGAACGTCTGGACGAAGTCGTCTTCGTTGCCAGCGTCCGTGCCGTACACGCGGCGCCAGCCGTCGTAGGTCTCGGACATCGTAGTGACGTCACCGCTCTGGCGGTAGATGCCGGCGATCGACCACACCGCACGGTCCTTCTTGCGGCGGTCCGGCTCGGACTTGCCGTAGCGACCGTACAGCTCGATCGCCTGCTTGAAGTCGCGGTTGAGCTCGGCGGCGAGCGCCGCGTTGTAGAGCGCGTCGAGGCCGATCTGCTCGAGCGTCTTGGGCTGCTCGCCCGGCAGCGGATCGGGCGCCTTGATGCCGAGGCGCTTGGCGTCCTGTGTGGTCTTGAGGACCTCGAGGTAGGTCTTGGTCGCGCTGTCGTAGTCGAACGCGGCCTGGTAGCTCGCGGCCGTCAAGCGCATCGCGTCGAGGTAGTACGAGCTCTGGCGGAAGTTCTTCGCCGGGTTGGCGGTGAACTCCTTGAACATCGCGATCGCGGTCTTCGGCTTGTCCGCGAGCTTGTAGCTGACCGCGGTGTTGTAGAGCGCGGTCGGCAGGTCGGGGTCGGTCGCCGGCGCGGTCTTGTAGAACCGGTAGAACGCCTCGGCCGCCTGTGCGTACTGCTTCTGGCCGTACAGCTCGTTGGCACGCGAGAAGTTGAGCGAGCGGTTCTGCGAGACCGCGAGCTGGATCGCCTTGTCGTCGCCGCACTTCTGCTGGATGAAGCGCTTGTTGGTGGCCTCGATCGCGTCGAAGTTCGACTGCGCCTCGTACACGGCGAGGATGCCGTCCTTGGCCTTGGCCGCCTCGGGCGCGCCGCAGAACTTGTCCATCACCTTGCCGAACCGCGCGATCGCGTCGTCGGTGTGGAGGTACGCGAGGCTGATCAGCGCCGCGTTGATGCCCTGCCCGGGCGCTGCCTTGGGATCCGGCACGACGTTCTGGAAGTTGTCGTACTCGGCCTGCAGCTTGACGTAGATCTCGGGGATCGCCTGCGGCGTCCACGGCTGCGGCAGCGCCTTGAGCTCGGCGATGGTCGGGACCTTGAGCGGCTGGACCTTGCCCTCGGCGACCTGCGTCTGCGCCTCGGCCTCGTACGATTGCAGGATCGAGCGCGCGGCGTCGAGGTAGAACGTGGTGCCGAGATCGCGGTGATCGCGGACCCAGGTGTACGCGGCGATCGCCTCGGGGTACCGCTCGCTCCAGTACAGAGCCTCGCCCTGCATGAACGTGAACTCGTACGCGTAGTCGGACTCCGGGTAGGTCTGGATGAACACCCGGTACAGCTCGACCGCCTTGCCATAGGTGGCGAGGTAGTCGGCGCGGATCGTCGCGTCCGTCTTGCCGCCGGCCTCCCAGTCCTTGCGCATCTCGGTGGCGGCGGAGTGCGTGTTGCGCGTGGCCGCGTACAGAGCGCGCTCGGCGATCCGCCGCTGCGTCTCCATCGCCTCGCGGTCCTTCTCGTTCGCGGCGTACCAGGCGGTGCCCGGCGCGTAGCGCGTGGCGAGCTCGGCGGCGGCGCCGTCGGCGGCGAACTTGTCGCCCTTGAGCTCGAACACGTTGACGATCTCCTGGTGGACGACCGGGTTCTTCGGGTTGAGCTCCCACGGCGGTCCGAGGGCGACCCGGTAGGAGTCGATCGCCTGGTCCCACGCCTGGAGATCCGAGAACGCCTTGCCGAGCGCGACCCACACGTCGCGGATGTGCGGCTCGTTCTCGCGGCCCCGGTAGAAGTCCTTGGCGCGGTCGAACGACTTCTGCGCGTCCGAGTTGGTCTCGCCGTTCCACGGATCGGTGAACGCGACCGAGATGTACTGGAGCGACTCGTCGCGGAGCTCGAGGGCGGGCGTGCCGCCGCTGGCGACCAGGGTGTCGTACAGGCGCACGCTCTCATCGAACCGCTTGATCGAGTCGAACAGGTAGTCGCGCTTGTAGTAGCTCCACGCGAGCTTGTAGAGCGCCTCGGAGTAGAGCTTGGAGTCGTTGCCACCGTCGGCGACCTTGAGGTACGCCGCGATCGCCTCGTCGATCTCGCCCGGCACCGTGAAGTGGTAGTCGGCGATGCCGCGGACCCACGCGTGACGGACGAGCTCCGGATCCGCGCCCGGGTACGGGGTGCAGGTCGCGAACGAGTCGGACAGCGTCTTGCTGTCGATCCGCTTGAGAGCCTCCTCGCGGGTGGGCACAGGCTTCGGCGGGTCGTTCCACTTGTGCTCGTTCGCGCACGCCAGCGCGAGGAAGATCTGCAGGCTCTTCCGCTCGTTGGCCGCCTTGCCGTAGTACGCGAGCAGGTACATCGTCGACGGCGTCTGCCGGTACGCCGGGAACCGCGCGAGGATGTCCTCCCACAGCTTCGTCGATCGCCCGTAGTTCGCCATCATCTCGCCCTCGGCGAGCGGCTGGCCGCTGACCTCGGCGAACGTCAGCCGCCCCTCGAGCTCCTCGTCGGCGACGTCGATGTAGAGATCGGCGAGCCGGAACATCGCGTCCGGCGTGAACTGCGTGTGGGCCGGGTACGCGACGAGGAACTTCTCGAGCTTGGCGACGGTGTCGCCCTGCAGCCGGATCCGCGCCGCCTCGGTGCGGGCGATCTTGTCGCCGTACCGGATGGTGAGGTCCCCCACGCGCGAGTCGTACTCGTGCCGCGCGATCGTACGCATGCGCTGATCGTGCGCGGTGGCGGCGGTCGTGAACCGGTCGTACTCGGCCTCGATGTCCTTGAGCTGGTCCTTGTCCTGGGGCGACAGCTGGATCGGGTTGACGTTCGGCACCATCACCGGCGTCCCGGTGGGGCCGAGGCCCGGGCCGTTCGGCGGCGCCTCGGTGACGGGCGTGGGCGAGCCAGGCTGGGCCGCCGCGGCGGGGCCGAGCAGCAGCGAGCCGACGGTGCACAGCGCCGCGAGGCGCCGGGGGAGCATGGAACGGGTGCTCATCGCGCGCCTCCGGGCGGGGTCGTGGCGGGCTTGCTGTCGGGCCGCACCGTCGGGACGACCGGGCGCGGATCACCACCCGGGGTCACCCGCTGCGCGCCACCCTGATCGGGGCTGGCGGTCGGCGCGGTGCCATCACCACGGACCGGCGTGGACGTCAGGGTGCCCGGCGCGTTGAGCTGGGAGGCATCCAGGATGTCCTTGAACTCGTCGCGCAGGCCCTTGAGCTCGCGCTGCCGCGACAGCTGGAGCTTCTTGAGGTCCGCGTCCGCGTCCTCCTTCTGCGACCACAGCACGTCGACGGAGCCGACAGCCGTGCGGATGGCGACGTCGTAGAACTTGGCCTTCACCGTCGCGAAGCTCGCGCCGAGAATGGTGCCGCCGAGGTCGGTCGACTCCTTCTCGTGCTCCGCGAGCTCGAGCTTGTAGCCATCGATCTTCGCGCGCTCGGCGCGCAGGATCAGCGTGGCCTCGGTCATCGCGCGCTCGACGACGCCATCGATGGTCGCCTCGGTCTGCTGGAGCTGGGCGACGATCTTGCCGGCGCGCTCGGCGAGCTGCGTCAGCTTGGCCGGTCCACCGGCGGACGCGAGCAGGCGCTGCTCGGCGTCCTGCGCGGCGATCAGCTCGACGCGGAGCTTGCGCGCGCGCACCACGGTGTCGTCGCCGACGCCCGCGAGATCGCGCCCGAGGGTGGCCGCGAGCCGGAGCTCGGCGAGCTCGAGCTCGACGTCATGCGCCTCGAGGGCGATCGCCGCGAGCTCGGTCTTGACGGCGGCCTTCTGCTCCGGCGTGACGCCGGCGGCGCCCTCGGTGGCCGGGGCCACCACGAACGTGCGCACGGCGACCGCGATCGCCTGCGACGAGTCCAGCTGGCCCCCGACCTCGGCGAGGCCCGCGTCGAGCTCGTCGTAGCGCTCGCGCGCCGCGGCGGTGGACGTGGACTGCGCGACCTCGGGGACGGGCGTCGACGCGAACTGCGCGGCGAGCGCCTTGCGCTGCGAGGTGGCCTGGGCGAGCGCGCCCGAGGCGGCGACCTGCGCGACCTGCTGGTTGGCGATGTCGTTGCGGAACGCGATCAGCTCGTTCTCGAGCTGGCCGATCCGCTGCCGCCGGCCCGCGAGCTGCGGGTACACGACCGTGCGATCCCCGGCGGCGATCACGCCCTCGAGGCGCGCGATCGTCTGCTCGGTCTCGATCAGGTGGGCGTGGACCGCGGCGAGGTCGGCCTGGTTGGCGACCGCGAGCCGGACCTCGGGCTGCTCGCGGAGGTACTGCGCCGCGGCCTCCGGGATCGGCGCCACGGTCTGGAACACCGTCGCGGACCGGCCGGCGAGCTGCGCGAGGTAGGCCGACGCCTCCTCGGGGGTCTTCATCATGTCCTCGAGCGCGACGTACGACGGATAGTACGCGTCGTGGGTGTCCGCGAACACCTTCGCGGCCTTGTCGTACTCGATGCTCGGATCGCGGGGGCCCGCGTCGAGCGTGCCGGCGAGCTGGGCCTCGCGGATCATCCGCGCCTTGCGGATGCGGAGGTTGCCCTCGAGGATCCGCACCGTGGCGGTCCTCTCGGAGGTGGGATCCGAGAGCGAGAGCAGCTCGAGCGCGCGCAGCGCCTTGTCGAACTGCTTGCTCTTCACGTAGACCCACGCGACCTCGTAGAGCGCGTCCGGGAACAGGTCCGAGTTGCGGTCGACGAGCAGGTAGCTGTCGATCGACTTCGACATCTGGTCGCGCTCGTAATAGACGCGCCCGAGCGCGAGCTGCGCGAGCTCGATCACGCGGCGGTCCGCGGCGGTCTTCGGGCGACGCTCGACGAGATCCGTGAACGTCAGCGTGGCGGCCGCGGTGTCCTTCTTCGCGACCTGCGCGGCGCCGGTGTAGTACAGCGCCTGCAGCTCGTACGCGGCGCCCTTGGGGACGTCGCGGAACAGCGCGAGCGCCTCGTCGGGCTTGCCCTGGGCGAACGCCCACTTGCCCTTGACGTAGACCACCTGTGGCAGCCGCGCCGACGGCGACACCCGGTCGAGCGCTGCGAGCGCCTGCTCGGCCGGCGGGGTGTCGTTCAGCGCGATGCCGATCTCGACGATCCGGATCAGCGAGGGCTGGTAGTGCTTGCCGACCTGGTTACCGCCGGCGACGACCTGGTTGAAGTACGTTCGCGCGGCGCCGCGATCGCCCTTCGCGAGCAGCGACTCGGCGAGGTAGTAGAGCGCGCGCTCCTGATCGGGGCCCGGGCGGGCCGCGAGATCGAACAGCGCGAGCGCGGCCTCGTCGTAGTCACCGAGCGCGAATGCGACCTCGGCGTCGACCTGGCGGCGCTGGGACGCCCGCGGGGTCGCCGCGTTGGGCGTGGGCAGGTTCGCCGCGAGCTGGCGCGCCTCCGCCTCGTAGGCGTCGAGCTTGCTGCCCACGTCCGCGATGGCCGTGCCCGCCATGCCCGCCATGCCTGGAAGACACAGCAGCGCAGCCGCGAGCCAGCGGGATACGCGCGCCATGCTCACGTGCTCGCGGGGGGGGTGGGGGGGGTGGGGGGCGCCGCGGGCGCCGCGGGCGTCGCCGTGGCCGCGGGGGGCGCGGTGTCCTCGGTGCGCTCGGTGGACACCTGCGAGGTCTTGCAGTCGATCGCGGCGCGCTTCTCGAGCGGCGTGGTCGGGCCGCCTTTCTCGTGGTCCTTGCAGTCGATCTTCGAGAGCTTGCCCTCGCCCGCCAAGAACGTGGCGCTGCCGCGCGCGGTGAACGTGTACTTGGACAGGTACTCGAACACGCCGTAGCCGTGGCCGCGGTAGGTGGCGACGATCGAGAGGGTGTGGCTGCCCGGCGCGATCGGCCCGGCGAACACGTCGAAGCTCTTGGTCTTGTAGAGCTGGTCGCCGGTCTCGTCGGTGCGGACGAACACCTGCGTTCCGTCGAGCGTGTAGATCAGCTTCGTCATGCGGAACGAGCTGCCCATGTCGCTGGCGTGCCTGATCATCGCCTGCGCGCCGACACCGCCGGTGACCATCTGCTCCTTGAGCATCTGGACGCGGGCCTTGAGCTGCCACGCGCGCTCCTTGAGCGCCTGCGTCTTCTGCTCGAGGCGGCGCATGCGCACCGCGGTCGGCATGTCCTCGCGCGTTCGCGGGCGCGGGCGTCGTGCCCGTCGCGGGCGCGGGCGTCGTGCCCGTCGCGGGCGCGGGCGTCGTGCCCGTCGCGGGCGCGGGCGTCGTGCCCGTCGCGGGCGCGGGCGTCGTGCCCGTCGCGGGCGCGGGCGTCGTGCCCGTCGCGGGCGCGGGCGTCGTGCCCGTCGCGGGCGCGGGCGTCGTGCCCGTCCCGGCAGCCGGGGTCTTGGGCTGAGCGAGCGCAGTCGCCGCGATCAGGAGCGACGAACAGATGACGACGGACGATGAAGCTCGCATGGCTGATTCTCCAAGCCGGCACGAGGCCGGGTCCCTCACTCGCGCGCTTGCAGCAGTGCGCACGAATTTCCTAACGTAATGGAGCGGTTGTAACACCGCGCCGGAGGCGCTTCAAGCGTACGTCCGAGGCGATTAACGGGTCAGGCCGAGCGTGCCTGGACCAGATGTGACCAGAGTCGCTCGAGCACCTCCTTGGTACCCTCCCCGGTCGCCGAGGACATCGTGAGGAGCGCCACCCCCCGGGCCTTGAATGCGGCTCGGTGGACCTCGATGTCGGCCGCCTCGGTGGCATCCAGCTTGTTGAGCACCACCACCTGGGGGGTGTTCGCCAGGCCCGGCGCGTAGCGGGCGAGCTCGGCGTTGATCACGTCGAAGTCCTTGATCGGGTCGCGGTCCGGCCCGGTCGTGTAGGTGGTGTCGAGGATGTGCAGCAGCACCCGGCAGCGCTCGACGTGGCGGAGGAACTGGTGGCCGAGGCCGGCGCCGTCCGCCGCCCCCTCGATCAGGCCCGGGATGTCCGCGATCACGAAGTTGCGCTCGTCGGACAGCTGCACCACGCCGAGGTTCGGCACCAGGGTCGTGAACGGGTAGTCCGCGATCTTGGGACGGGCGCGCGACACCACGCTGATGAACGTCGACTTGCCGACGTTCGGGTAGCCCAGCAGGCCGATGTCGGCGAGCAGCTTGAGCTCGAGCCGGACCGTGCGCTCCTCGCCGAGGGTGCCCGGCTCCGCCCTGGTGGGCGCCTGGTTCCACGGGGTCGCGAAGTGCTTGTTGCCCTTGCCGCCGATGCCGCCCTTGGCGAGCACGAACGTCTTGTTGGCCTCGGACAGATCGGCGATCTGCACGCCGGTGGCCTCGTCGATGATCACCGTGCCGACCGGCACCCGGATCAGCATGTCGGGGCCGGCGGCGCCGTACTGATCCTTGTTGCGGCCGTCCTCGCCGCGCTCGGCCTTGTAGTGGCGCTTGTACTTGAAGTCGAGCAGGCTCGACATGTTGCCGTCGGCGCGCACGATGATGTTCGCCCCGTCGCCACCGTCGCCACCCGACGGGCCGCCGCGCGGCACGTTGTCCTCGCGCCGCATCGCGGCGGAGCCGTTGCCGCCGTCGCCGGCCTTCACGTGGATCGTGGCTTCGTCGATGAACTGCATGGTGTCTCCCTGCCGGTAGCCCGAGATCTAGCGCGCGTGCTGGTCGACCGGCTCAGCGACCGGGCGCCGTCAGGATCTCCCAGCGCCCGAGCGTGGCCATCGCCTCGCTCGCGGAGCCGCCGCACATCTCGGGCTGCGGCTTGAGATCGCGGCACACGCTCGGCCGCTCGGGCGAGCCGAACAGGGCGCAGCGCAGATCACGGGTCAGATGCGGGCAGGCGATGCCTGCGAGCTTGCCGGCCGGGAACCCAGGCATCGCTGCCGAGATCGACGGTGCGATGCAACATGCACCGCAACCGGGCCGGCAGTCAGCCGACACACTCAGGCAGCGACAGCAGCGGGAGCGGCGTAGACCGCCACGCGCATGCGATCGCGACCCTGGCGCTCGAACTTCACCTCGCCCGTGATCAGGGCGAACAGCGTGAAGTCGCGGCCGATGCCGACGTTGTTGCCCGGGTGGAACTTGGTCCCGACCTGACGAACCAGGATGCTGCCGGCCGTGACCTGCTCGCCGCCGTAGCGCTTGATGCCGCGCATCTTCGGAAGCGAGTCGCGGCCGTTGCGGGTGGAGCCCTGTCCTTTTTTGTGAGCCATGACGGTTCTCTCTTGCTGCCTGACGAATCAGGCGTTGATCGCGGCGATCTTGACCGCCGTGTAGTCCTGGCGGTGACCGTTCTTGCGAACGTAGTTCTTCCGCCGACGAAACTTGAAGACGACGAGCTTGGCGCCGCGGCCCTGCTCGACGATCTCGCCGGTGACCTTTGCACCGGAGAGGGTCGGCTGGCCGATCGACACGCTGCCGCCGTCGCCCGAGGAGACGAGGAGGACCTGGTCGAACACGACCTGGGCCCCTTCATCGCCGACGAGCTTCTCGACAACGACGGTCTTGCCGGGCTCGACCCGATACTGCTTACCACCCGTGGAGATCACCGCGTACATGACTTGGCTCCGCTCTGAAAACCTTGCGAGCGAGGGACTTTATAGATCGCGAGAGCCACGTCAAGCCTTCGTCGCGATCTGCTGTGATCATCGTCTGAGATCAAGCAGTTGCGGCCGCCGAGAGATCTCACTCCGGATCATCGGCCGAGCCGGCGGTGCAGCAGATCGGTGGTGATCACGGGGTTGGCCCGCCCTTGAGTGAGCTTCATGACCTGCCCGACGAAGAACCCGAACAGCCCGTCCTTGCCGGCGGCGAACTCCGCGGCGGGTCTCGGGTTGGTCACGACCACCTGATCGACGATCGCCCACAGCAGCGCCTCGTCGGAGATCTGCTGCACGCCGCGCCGCTCGACGATGGCCTGCGGCTCCTCGCCGGTGCGGAACGACTCCTCGAAGATGTCCTTGCCGATCTTGCCGCTGATCACGCCGCTCTCGACGAGCAGCACCAGCCGGGCGAGCCGGTCCGGCGGCATCGGCGAGCTCGCGACCGCGCCGCCGCTCGCGTTGAGCGCGCCGAGCAACTCGGTCAGCATCCAGTTCGCGATCGGCCGGCCCGCGCCCGGGGTGCCCGCCGTCCGCACCGCGGCGTCGTAGTAGTCCGCGAGGGCGCGCTCCCCGACGAGCGTGCGCGCATCGTCGAGAGCGAGGCCGAGCGTGGCCTGGTAGCGCACGAACCGCGCCTCCGGCAGCTCGGGTAGCGAGCGCAGGATGGAGGCCATGGTTCCGCCCTCGATCACGAGCGGCGGCAGATCGGGCTCTGGGAAGTAGCGGTAATCGTTCGCCTCCTCCTTGCTCCGCATCGTCTGCGACTGCCCCAGCGTCGCGTCCCACAGCCGGGTCTCGCGCTCGATCCGCCCGCCTCCGTCGATGATGCGGAGCTGCCGCGCGATCTCGTGGTCGATCGCGTTCTGCACGAACCGGAACGAGTTGATGTTCTTGAGCTCGGTGCGGGTGCCGAGCCGGTCCTCGCCGCGCCGGCGGACGCTGACGTTGGCGTCGCAGCGGAGCTGGCCCTTCTCCATGTCCGCCTCGGAGATGTCGAGCCAGCGCACCAGCCGGTGCAGCGACCGCATGAACTCGGCGGCGTCCTCGGCGGACGTCAGCTGTGGCTCCGACACCACCTCGACGAGCGGCGCGCCCGCGCGGTTGAGATCGACGTGCGACAGCGCGCCGACGTGCGTGCTCTTGCCCGCATCCTCCTCGAGGTGGATCCGCGTGAGCGCGATCCGCTTGACCCCGCCGGCGGTGATCACGTCGAGGTGGCCGTTCTCGCACAGCGGCTCGTCGAACTGCGAGATCTGGTAGCCCTTGGGCTGGTCTGGATAGAAGTAGTGCTTGCGGGCAAACCGCGAGGTGGAGCGGATCTGCGAGCCGGTGGCGACGGCGAGCCGGAGCGCCAGCTCCACGACGGCGCGGTTGAACACCGGCAGCGCGCCCGGCAGGCCGAGCACCAGCGGATCGGTCAGCGAGTTGGGCGGCGCGCCGAACGCGGTGGCCGACCCCGAGAAGATCTTCGAGCGGGTGGCGAGCTGCACGTGGACCTCGAGGCCGATCACCGGCTCGTACTCGTCGAGGAGCTGCGCGAGCGCGGTCATGCGATCCCCGAGACGCCGGTCGGGCGGGCGGTGCCGAGGCCGACGGTGGCCTCGATGGCGGCGCCCGCGCGCAGCAGCGTCAGCTCGTCGAGCGGGCGGCCGAGGAGCTGCGCGCCGATCGGCAGGCCATCGCCGGCGAGGCCACACGGGACCGACATCCCGGGCAGGCCGGCCAGGTTGCACGCGAGCGTGAAGATGTCGCCGAGGTACATGTCGAGCGGGGTGGCCTTCGCGCCGAACCGGAACGCGGTGGTCGGCGTGGTCGGCGTGAGCAGGACGTCGGCGTGGGTGAACGCCTCGTCGAAGTCGCGCTTGATGAGCGCGCGGATCTGCTGCGCCTTCTTGTAGTACGCGTCGTAGTAGCCCGCGCGCAGCGCGAACGTGCCCAGCATGATCCGGCGCTTGACCTCGGGGCCAAACCCGGCGCCGCGCGAGCGCTGGTAGAGGTCGAGCAGGTTGGTGGCGTCGGCGCGCTTGCCGAACCGCACGCCGTCGTAGCGCGCGAGGTTCGACGACGCCTCGGCCGGCGCGATCAGGTAGTACGCCGGCAGCGCGAGGTGCGTGTGTGGCAGCGAGACGTCGACGGTGACCGCGCCGCGATCGCGGAGGCCCGCGATGGTCTTGTCGAGGGCGGCGCGGACGTCCGGGGCGAGCTCGGCCTCGAGGTACTCGCGCGGCAGTCCGACCCGCAGGCCGGTGATGTCGATGCTGGTGGCGAGGCCCTGGACGAACCGGGGCACCGCGGCGGGGAGCGAGGTGGCGTCGCGCGGGTCATGCCCCGCGATCGCCTCGAGCATGGCCGCGGCATCGGCGACGGAGCGGGTCAGCGGGCCGACCTGATCGAGCGACGACGCGAACGCGATCACGCCCCACCGCGACACCCGGCCGTACGTGGGCTTGAGCCCGACGGTGCCGCAGAACGCGGCGGGCTGCCGGATCGAGCCGCCCGTATCCGTGCCGAGGCTGGCGGTGCACAGGCCCGCGGCCACGGCGGCGGCGCTGCCCCCCGAGCTGCCGCCCGGCACGTGCAACGGGTTCCACGGGTTGCGGGTGTTCTTGAACGCGGACCGCTCCGTCGAGCTGCCCATGCCGAACTCGTCGAGGTTGACCTTGCCGAGGATCAGCGCGCCGGCCGCGCGCAGCTGCTCGACCACGGTGGCGTCGTACGGCGGGACCCAGCCGGCGAGGATCTTCGACCCGGCGGTGGTGGTCAGGTCCTTGGTGACGAGGTTGTCCTTGAGCGCGATCGTCACGCCCGCGAGCGGCGGCAGCGGGGCGCCGGACGCGCGCTTCGCGTCGAGGGCGAGGGCGTCCTGCCGCGCGCGCTCGCTGTCGGTGCACAGGAACGCGCCGAGCTCGCGATCGATGTGGTCGATCCGGCGCATCGCGGCGTCGACGAGCTTGACCGCGGAGGTCTCGCCGATCGCGAGCGCGCGGGTGGTCTCCGCGATCGACCAGAACTCGGGGCCGGGCGCCACGAGGCTAGCCCTCCCCGCCGGGCAGCACGGCCGGCACCACGAACAGATCGCCATCACGGCGGGGCGCGCCGCGCAGGGCCTCGGTGACCGGCAGCGACGGCTCGATGGTGTCCTCGCGCAGCCGCAGCTCGAGCGGGACCGCGTGGATCATCGGCGGCACACCCTCGGTGTCGACGCTGGCGAGCACGTCCATGTGCGCGAGGATCGCGCCGAGCTCGGTCTGCATGCTGTCGAGCTCGTCGGTCTCGAGGTGGAGGCGCGCGAGGAGCGCGATCTCCTCGATGTCCTTCCGGCTCAGCGGCGCGGCCATCGGTGCGTCACCCGGCCAGGGAGCCGGGCAACGGCTGGGGCTCCGGCGCACCGGACATCCGGGCGGCCAGCTCGGCGCCCATGCGCAGGTAGTCGTCGGCGATCCGGCCCGCGGCGGTGACGTCTCCGCGCTCGAGGGCGACGATCAGCTCGCGATGGTGCGTGCGCACGATCTCGCCGGGGCCCGCGAGGTTCGCGAGCAGCGGCAGGAAGTTCCGCACGCTGTCCCGCACCGTGTTGATCAGCAGCAGCATGACGTGGTTGCCGCACAGCTGCGCGAGCGCCACGTAGAACTCGAAGTCGAGATCGAACAGCTCGGCGGCGCTGGTGACGCCATCGGCGCGGTCCGCGAGGGCGCGCAGCCGGCCCAGGCCGTCGGTGTCGGCGCTCGCGCGCGCGGCCACCAGGCGGGCGATCTCGCGGCCGAAGATCCGGCGGAACTCGAGCAGATCGCGGATCAACTCGGGCTTGCCCCCGGCGAGCGGCAGCAGGTGCTGCACCAGCTCGAGCCCGCCGGTCTCCATGAAGTTCTGGACCCGGGTGCCATCCCCCTGGCGGATCCGGACCAGCCCGAGGTGCTCGAGCTTCTTCAGGGCCTCGCGCAGCGACGCGCGGTTGACGCGCAGCCGCTTGGACAGCTCGCGCTCCGGGGGCAGCTTGGCGCCAGGGGGATACTGCCCGCCGAGGATGAGGCCGCGAAGCTGCTCGGCCACCTCCTCCGCGACGCGTTGCTTCTCGACCGGCTTGAGCATCCGCTGGCGCGATGTTACCCCAGCACAGCGACCGGCAGGAGAGCTTGAGGCCGCAATGTGCGGCGTGGTACCGCAAGGCATGTCGGCACAGACCGTGCTGGTCGTCGAAGGCGGGGCCGCCTACGACGTGTTCGAGGTGGTCGAGCTCACCGAGGACGTGGCGCGGGTGCGCGCGACCTACCTGTTCGAGATCGGCGAGGAGCTGACCCTCCGCGTCGACCGCGAGGGTGTCACCGTCGAGGTCACGGCCCGGGTGCGCGCCCACGCCGGCCCCGCCGACGCCCCGATCACCGAGCTCGAGCTGCTGGGCGACAGCTGACGCGGGGTTCGTCGCGGCGCTGGACGATCTGGCGACGGATCTCGAGACGGCCCGCGCGCGGCCCCGTGCGGTCCCCTGGCGCCAGTGCTGGTCAGATAGCGTCGCCGGACGTACACGTGGCACGTGTACGGCTCACGGTCCGCTTAACCGACCAGCATTGCCCCTAGCGCTTGAACCGGCTGAAGATGCCGCCGCCGCTCGGCTTGTCGGGCTGCTTCTTGATGTCCATCGCGCGGAGCTCGCCGTTGGCCTCGGGGTGGCGCGGCTGGAGCCGGAGCACCTCGTTGAGGTGCTCGCGCGCCGCCTCGTCACGGCCGAGCACGCGCTCGACGCGGCCGAGGTAGTAGTGGGGCTCGACCGGCTTGGTCATCGCGCGGATCACACGCTCGAGCATCGACCGCGTGCTCGCGGCGACCGCCTGCTTGTCCGGCGCGTCGAGGAACTTGGCGTACGCGAGCGCCGCGACGTACTCGGGCTCGTCGGACTTGAGCTCGACGGCGCGGCCGAACTCGCGGAGCGCCATCGGGATCTGGTCGTTCTTGAGGGCCTTCTCGCCCCGCTTGAACGCCTCCTCGGAATCGAGGATGCGCATGGTCATCGCGTCGACCTCCTGCTCTTCCTCCTCGACCTTCGCGGCGCCGCCGCGCTTGAGGATGGCGAGGTACTCGGCGAGCCGCTTGCCGTCGCTGAGCACCGCGAACGCGGTGTTGACCTCGGCCATCAGCCGGTGGGCGCGCCTGCCGTCATCGGAGATCCCGACCGACGACAGCTTGTCGGGGTGGAGCTGGCGAGCCAGGCCGAAGTAGCCGTCGCGGATCTGCTTGGGCGAGGCATCGCGCGGGAGGCCGAACAGCTCGAAGTGGTCGCCCTTGCGATCGAGCACGGCGAGCCTCGACTGGATCAGCTCGACGACGTCCGCGGCCTGGGCGTCGGACGCCTCGCGGCTCTGACCGCCGCCGAACCGGCCCGCGCGTGTGCTGGCGGTGGCGGGGGCGGGGGTGCGCGAGGCCGGCTGCGCCGGGGCCGGGGCGCGGGTTGGCGGGGCCACGCGGGGGGCCGGCGCCGGGGCCTGCGTCGGCGACGCCCGCACGCCGCGCGAGCGCCGGGGCCTCGCCGGCCGCGCTCGGCGAGATCGACAAGAGCGAAGTGCGTCGGCGTGCCCGCGCGGCCGGACTGCCCGCCGTCGGCGAGCTCGCGGCGGCGCTGCGAGGCGTGCGCCGGCGTGCCCGCGCGCGGGGTGGGCGTGCCCGCGCGCGGGGAGGCTGCCGGCCGGGCCGCCTGGGGGCCGGTGCTCGGGGCCGCCGCGACCGGGGCGGAGGAGGCGCCGGACCGCTTGTTCGCCGGCCGGGCGTGCGCGTCGACGTCGCACATGTTGCAGGACACCAGCGCGTACACCACGGCGCGCGCGGTGCGCTGGTCGACGTCGGGCCGCTCGAGATCGGCGAGGACGGCGCCCTCGAGGAGCGCGCCGATCACCGAGCGCTCGGCCTGCCCGAACCCGAACTGGGGCAGGTCGCCGGCCGACTCGACCTTGATCTGGAACCACGCTCCGAACTGCCCGAGCTCGCGGTTGAGCCGGTTCTCCGACAGCATCTGCTTGGCGCCGAGGTAGACGACCGAGCGAATGTCGAGCTCGGCCCCGGGCACGATCGGCAGCGTGATCTCGTCGGTGACGACGAACTCGGCGCGCTCGATCGAGAACGTGCGGGCCGCGCGCTGGACGTTGACCCGGCGCCGCAGGCGCATCCCGTGATCGGCGCTGAGGCGCGCGGTCTCGACGAGGACGTCGATCTCGTCGCGCCCGGGCTCGGCCGCCTGGCGGCGCATGACCTCGCTGACCTGGGTGGTCGAGATCAGGCCGAGCGTCAGGGCCTGGCGGGCCGCCGCGTCGAGCGCGAGCGGCGAGGTCGCCGCGATCACGATGCCCTGATCGAAGGCGACGTGGAACACCTTGTTGTCGGCGTACAGGGACAGCTGCCCGGTCACGCCGCGCAGCCCGAGGGCCGCGAAGGTGCGCCCCCAGGGGCGATCGAGCACGGTGCCGCGTGCGAGCTCGGCCATTCGACTCAGCGCTCCCGGCGCCACAGCCGGCGACCGACGTACCCGACCGCGGCGAGCGCCACGACCACGACGACGATGCTCACGAGGGTGGCATCACCCTCAGCGTAGCCCCACATGATACCTACAGGATGGAAGCGGCCGCGCCCCGAGTCAACGGGGCTCGGCCCGACATCCCGCCGGTACCGCCCGCCGGTACCGCCCGGGAACCGACGACTGCGCACATCACGGACGCCCCGCCAGTTCGATCCGGGCGGGTGGCTCTGGTAGGATGGGGCGGTGAGCACGTCGTTTCCGCTCGACGGGATGCGGGTCCGGTTCGCGGGTGGGACGCACATCGGGCGCAAGCGCGACCACAACGAGGACTCGATCTCGCTGCCCGAGAACGAGCGCCTCTGCATCGTGGCCGATGGGATGGGTGGGCACGCCTCGGGTGATGTCGCGAGCCGGCTCGCCGTCGAGCTGATCTGCGACCACTTCGCCTCGACCGCCAAGCAGCAGACGCTGACCTGGCCGTACAAGGTCGACCGCGACCTGCGCACCCACGTCAACCGGATGATCACGAGCATCATGCTCGCGAACCTCGAGATCTGGGAGCGGTCCCAGCGCGAGCAGCGGTTCAAGGGCATGGGCACGACGTGCGTCGGCATGTACTTCCTCGACGATGCGCTGATCATCGGCCACGTCGGCGACAGCCGCTGCTACCGGGCGCGCCACGCCGAGCTGGTCCAGCTGACCGAGGACCACTCGCTGATCAACGACTACATCCGCATGAAGCGGGTCACGCCCGAGGAGGCCGAGACCTGGCCCCACAAGAACGTGATCGTGCGCGCGCTCGGCATGAAGGAGAGCGTGCAGGTCGACATCCTGACCGACAAGCCGCACATCGGGGACACGTATCTCCTGTGCTCCGACGGCCTGACCGGCATGCTCAAGGACGACCAGATCCAGCACATCCTGATGACCGAGCGAGACCTCGATCGCGCCGTCGATCGGCTGATCACCGGCGCGAACGAGGAGGGCGGCGTGGACAACATCTCCGTCGTCCTCGCGCGCGTCGAGGCGGGCTGACCGTGGTCCGGACCGCGTGGCCCGCGCTCGCGCTCGCGCTGCGCGGCGGTGCTCGCTGACCGGCTGTGCGAAGCAGGCAGCAGGCCGCTCCGGCCGCCGAGCTCCCCCCTGCCCCGATCCCGGACGCCGAGGTCGCGCGCGGACGGGATGCGTGCGCGGCCTACGTGGCGCAGGTGTGCGCGTGCACCGCGGCCGCCGCTGCGGAGCCGTGCAAGCTCGCGAAGCCGCTGCCCGAGGCGATCCAGGTCGGCCTCGACGTGGCGACCAGGTCCGAGGTCGATCGGATGACCGTGGTGCAGGCCAACGACAGCGTGCGCAAGACGTTCAAGCAGTGCATCGAGCTGGTGGCCAAGCTGCCGCAGCTCGGCTGCTGAGCGCGCCGCGACCAGCGTCGTCGACCAGGTCACGGTTCCGGACGGCCACGGGCACGGGCCAGCTCGTGGCCGCGGGCGTCATGGGTGGAGCGAGTCCTGCGCCGACCGCTGAGCCCATGCGCGCACGTCCCGATGGGAGTTCGGCGGCGCACCCACGCCGGACGTGCCAGTGCGCACCCTCCCTTTTATTTTCGGTCTTGCTGTGGGTTCGATCCAGTTGTATACGACCAGCCGCGCGCGGCCAGGTGGCCCGCCGAGGGGGTGGCTTGAACTGGACCCCTGTCCGATCTCACACGCACGGGGGTTTCGAAATGTCTTCTGTTCGCTCGTCCAAGCTCGCTGCCATCCTGTTCACCGCGTCGGTCGCTGCCAGCGCCATCGCCTGCAAGGGCGGCGCGAAGGACGCGCCGTCTGGCTCGGCGCCCGCGGCGACCACCGGCTCGGGCTCGGGCTCCGCGACCGCGCCCGCGCCTTCGGCCAACCCCGCCGTCGCCGAGCTCGCGCCGCTGTGGCCCGAGATCGCCACGTGCGAGGACACCTCGGACCTGCACGCCAAGGACAAGTGCCCGGCGAACTTCAAGCTGCTCGAGACCATGATCGCGGCCACCGCGGCGGCCGACAAGGACGCCGCGCGGTTCGGCCAGCTCCATGAGGCGCTCGTCGATCACGTTGTCAACGGGACCGATCCCAAGGCGCGCAGCTGCGCTGCCTACGCCGACTGGGCGAAGGCCAACCGCGGCGGCGCCGCGTACCAGGGCAACACCGCGCTCGCCACCCAGCTGGTCGGCGCGCTCAGCAAGCTCGCCGAGGACGACGGCGGCGTCGGCTACGGCATCGCCAACATGCTCGGCGGCTGGTGGAAGAAGGACGGCGAGGTCCGCACGGCGATGATCGCCGCGTTCAAGGACCACGCGGTCAAGTCCGCGGGCGGACGCACCGAGCTGATGCGCCACGCCGGCTGGGTCGCCGCCGCGACGCCCGAGGTGCTGTCGGCGCTGACGGTGGTCGCCGCGGACGTCACCGACAAGCCGCAGATCCGCCGCGAGGCGCTGTCGGCGCTGTCGGGGGCGGTCCGCGAGAAGCCCGAGCTGGTCGATATCCTGGTGACGATCAGCGCTGACGCCGACGCCGACGCCAAGACCGGCGCGATCCAGGCGCTCGGCGAGGTCAAGGCCGGCACGCCCGAGGCGGACAAGGCGCAGACCCGGATGATCGCGCTGCTCGAGGAGCCCGAGACCACCCGGGCGCTGCCGACCGCGTTCGGCAAGATCGCCGACGGCAAGGGGCTGACCGCGTTCGCCGCGCACTACGCAGCCACGGCGTCCAAGGAAGGCCCCGGCGCCAGCGCGGCGTTCAGTGACTTCCTGTACGCGATGGCGCTCAGCGGCCGGATCGCCGGCTCGCCCGACGAGGCCGCCGTCCGCACGTCGATCGACAAGCTGCTCAAGGACAAGCAGCTCGCGGCGTTCAACAAGGGCTACGTCATGGCCAGCCTGGGCGCGCTCGGTGGCCCGAAGTCGGTCGCGACCTGCAAGAAGTTCGAGAAGGACGCCGACGCGGGCGTCGCCGCGGCCGCCGCCAAGTGCACGGCGGCCGCCGCCAAGCCGGCCGCGAAGTAGGCCCGCGCGGGCTAGGTCACGATCGCGTCGGTGTCACCGGCGTGCGCGGTCGCGCCGGCCCACACCACCGCGCGGGAGAGCGAGCGCTCGACCCGCGCGCCCGCGCCGACCACGGCGTACGGGCCGACGGTGACGCCGGCGGCGATGCGTGCGCCCGGGCCGATCGACACCGGGCCGACGATCGTCGCGGTGGGGTGGATGCGCGCGGTGGGATCGACGCCGCGGAGCAGCCGGCTCGGCGGATTGGTCAGGGGCGCGCCGTCGAGGAGCGCCCAGTTGCTCTCGAGGTAGCGCTCCGGCGTGGAGTGCTCGGCGAAGTAGCCGCCGGGGTGCGCGAACGCCGCGACCCGTTCGCCCGCGCGCAGCCACGGCAGGTAGCCATCGCCGATCGAGTCCGACACGCCCGCGGGCAGCCGCGCGATCACCGACGGCCGCGCCACGTGCACGCCGAGGAACATGTGGTCGCCGTCGCCGCGGATGTTGGTGACGTGGGCGCCGCGCGCGTCGTGCGCTACCTCGACCGCGCCCCACGTCTTCGCGTCCGGCACCTGGCGCACCACCATCAGCGCGAGCACGTCGCCCGCGCGCTGGTAGGCGGCCTGCACCGCCGTCAGGTCCACGTCGAAGATCAGCTTGCCGTTGCACACCAGGAACGGATCGTCGCGGCCGGACGGATCGAGCAGCGGCAGCGCCTGGCGCAGCCCGCCGCCGGTGCCGAGGATCTCGTCCTCGTGGATGTACTGGATGGTTGCCCCCCACGGCCTGCCATCGCCGAGCTCGTCGCGGATCACGTCGGCGCGGTGGTGCGTGTTGATCACGATGTCCGTGATGCCGTGCGCGACCAGGTTCGCGATCCCGTAGGTCAGGATCGGCAGGCCACACACGGGGAGCATCGGCTTGGGGCGCTCGGCGCCGAGCCGACCGAGCCGGGTGCTGAGCCCGGCACACAGGAGCATCGCTCGCATGCCCGCGACCGTCGCACGCCGCCGCGCCGGTCGCCACAATCCGCTCGGGCGCGCGTGGCCGAACGCGGCGCGCGCCCGAACGGGACGGCGACCCTGCGCCACCCTCGTGCCTGAAGGCGGGGGGCGCACGACGCGACGGACGGCGTCCTGCGCGGCGATGGCGCTGTGGCGATGGCGCTGTGGCGCCGCCAGACCGGCCAGCGCCCCGCGCGCAGCGCCGCCTCCGTCGCCGCCGCACCGCTGGCTGGCGAGCGTCTGGTACGGTGGGGCGTGCGCCTCGGCCCGCTCGATCACGCGCAGCTCGCGGCCGCTCGGGCCGTGCTCGCGGCCGCGTGTGCGTATGACCGCGCCGCCGACGCTGCCGAGGAGAAGCTGTTCGGCGGGAGCCCGCGCGGGACCGCCCGCGCCCTCGGCGCGTGGGACGGGGACATCCTCGTCGGCGTGGCGGGCGTGAGCGCCAACCGGATCCGCGTGCTCGCGGTGACGCCCGCCGCGCGCGGCCGCGGGGTGGGTAGCGCGCTCCTCGCGGCGTGTGAAGACCACGCGCGGTCGGACGGCGAGACCACGCTGCGCACGCTCGACCAGCCGGGCAACTACCTCGCGCCCGGGATCGACGAGCGCAACACGGAGGTGATCGCCTGGCTCGCGCGCCGCGGATGGGTGATCACCGGCGAGCCGCGCGAGAACGTGCTGATCGCGGTGCGCGGCAACCCGCGCGTGACCGCCGCGCGCGCCGCCGAGACCGCCGCCGCCTGCGCCGCCCGCGGCTACGCGGTCCGCCGCGCCCGCCTCGACGAGACCAGCCTCCTCGAGGCCGTGGCCGGCGAGTTCGGCGGGGCGTGGCCGTTCGAGCTCGGCCGCGCGCTGGTGGCGCCGAGCGGCGTGCACGTGGCGGTGCGTGACGGCGCGTACTGCGCGTTCGCCGCCCACGACGGCAACAACCGCGGCCTCGGCTGGTTCGGGCCGACCGGCACGTGGCCCGCGCACCGCGGCCAGGGCCTCGGCGAGGCGCTGCTGCTGGCGTGCCTGGTCGACGTGGCAGCGATCCATGACCGCTGCGAGGTGGCGTGGATCGGCCCGCGGCTGTTCTACGAGAAGGTCGCCGGGATCGTGGAGACGCGCCGGTTCGTGCTGATGACCCGCGCGCTGTGAGCGATCACTGCGCGAGCGCGGCGATCTCGGCGGCGGACAGCGCCCCGTCGGAGATCCGGACCTCGTCGAGCGCGCCGCGGGCGAACAGCTCCTGCGTCCCGCGGGTGGGGCCCGCGAATGGACATCTCGATCGCCCTCGCGGTCGATCCATCCCCGGGGGCGTCGTTGCTCCTCGGTCGCGTACCGACGGGTAGGCTCCCTCGTCGCGCCTCGCCCGCGGGGCGGCTCGCCCGCGATCATCGATCGAGTTGACCATTCGCGGGCCCTTGATGTCGCACCACGCACGATCCCCACGCGACCACGCCCCCCTGCTACAACCGGCCGATGATGCTCTCCACGTCCCGCCTGCGGGGCCGGCTGCTCGCCGCGAGCCTGGCCGCGCTCGTGCTCGTCCCCGGGTGTGTCACCACCGGCACCCACAAGAACAAGCTCGCCGCCGCCGAGAAGCTGCGCGCCGACGAGGCCGCGCTCGCCGCGCAGCGCGAGAAGGAGCTGCAGGCCGAGATCAAGGCGAAGACCGATCGCATCGACGAGCTGACCAAGCAGCTCGAGACCACGGTCGCCGAGCGCGCCGCGCTGCAGAAGGCCGTCGACGATGGCACCGCGCTGACCGCATCGCAGCAGGCCCGCCTGATCAAGCTCGGGCAGAACGTGGACTCGCTGACCAAGGAGACCCAGGAGGCCGCCGCGCGCCTCGAGGAGCTCCGCAAGCAGAAGGCCGCGTCGGATGCCCGGCTCTCGACGTTCAAGAACCTGCTCGCCAAGCTGCGCTCGATGATCGACTCCGGCCAGCTCAAGGTGATCATCCGCGACGGGCGCATGATCATCGCGCTGCCGAACGACATCCTGTTCGACTCGGGCAAGACCGAGGTCAAGAAGGACGGCAAGCTCGCGCTCGAGAAGGTCGCGGCCGTGCTCGCGACCGTGCCCGATCGCGACTTCCTGGTCGCCGGTCACACCGACGACGTCCCGATCAAGACCGACCGGTTCCCGTCGAACTGGGAGCTGTCGACCGCGCGCGCCGTCGAGGTGGTGCGGTTCCTGATCTCGAAGGGCATGAACGGCAAGGTGCTCGCGGCCGCCGGGTTCGCCGAGTTCGATCCGGTGGCGGCGAACGACTCGCCCGTCAACCGCGGTCAGAACCGCCGCATCGAGATCGTGCTGCAGCCGAACATCGGCGACCTGCCGCCGCTCGACGACATCAAGTAGCCGCGGGCGCGCCGGCGGTGCGCAGCAGCAACAAGTACTCGACATTGCCCGCGGGGCCGGTGATCGGGGACTCGACGTCCTCGTGCGCCGTGAACCCGCCCTCCGCGGCGAACGCGCGGATCTTGTCGACCGCGCCGCGCCGCGCGGCCTCGTCGCGCACCACGCCACCGCGCGCCACCGACTCGCGGCCGACCTCGAACTGCGGCTTGACCAGGCACACGATCGGCTTGCCCGCGGGCGCGCGCAGCAGCTCGGCGATCCGCGGCAGCACCAGCGTCAGCGAGATGAACGAGACGTCGACGACGGCGATGTCCGTGGGCTCGGGCACCAGCGCGAGGGCCATGTTGCGGACGTTCTCGCGCTCGAGCACGACCACGCGCGGGTCCTGCCGGATCGGCCACGCGAGCTGCCCGTAGCCCACGTCGATCGCGTAGACCCGGGTCGCCCCGCGCTGGAGCAGCACGTCGGTGAACCCGCCGGTCGAGGCGCCGATGTCGAGCGCGACCATGCCGGTGGGGTCGAGGCCGAACGCGTCGAGACCCTTCACCAGCTTGAGCGCGCCGCGCGACACGTAGGGGTGATCCTCGGCGCGCAGCGTGATCACGGTGTCGGGCAGGAGCATCGTCCCCGGCTTGGTCTGCGGCTGCCCGCGCACCAGCACGGCGCCCGTCATCACCAGCGACCGCGCCCGCTCGCGGCTCGCCACCAGGCCGCGATCGACGAGGATCTTGTCCAGGCGTTCACGGGCGGCGCGGCTCACGCCTGGTGTGTATCAGGTCGGGCCGCGGCGCCGGGCCCCGCGCGCGCCCATCGTGCTCAGGTCCGCGAGATCACGCAGGTCCCCCACCGCCGGATCGCGACGTGTCGACCCACCGGCCGGCCGTACGCGTGCGGATGGGCGGCGAACGGCGAGCAGCCCAGGCAGGCGATCGCGACGCGGGCGTGCGCGCGCCCGAACCGGATCGGCCTCGTACGTGCCCGCCCCGGCGTGGCCGCCGCCGTGTGGTGCCCGGCCCGGGGCGGCCGTCGCCGTGTGGTGCCCGGCCCGGCGCGGCCGCCGCCGCGGTCAGAACGGGCAGCCGGCGTGGTCGAGCCGGCCGGGCGCGGCCGGCGGGGACAGCAACCGAGGCGGCGGCAGCTCGGCGGCCTGCTGCAGCGTGACCGCCGCGCTGGCCCAGCGCCCGATCGCCGCGGCGGTCGGCGGGCGCGGCGAGCGGTTGCGCACGCAGCGGTGGTCGCCGAGCAGCCAGCGCCCGCCGTGCCGCGCGAGCTCGACGGTGACCCGCTCGCGCTCGACCACGCCGCGGAACACCAGCGCCGCGCCCTCGAGCGCGGCCTCGAGCCGGGTCGCCACGCAGTGCCCCATCTCCACGCCCTCGGCCACCAGCTCGCCCGCGGTCCGCAACGGCGTCAGCTCGACCCCGGCGAGCCGCAGCGCCAGCACCGCCGCGGCGGGCGCGACCAGCGGCAGCTCGAGATCCACCGCCCCTGTCCATCCCACGGGAGCCGCGCCGGCGCGCTCGTACAGCGCGGCGTGCCACAGCTCGACCTCGGTGAGCACGCGCGCCAGCGGCATGGTGCGCGCCGGCCAGCGGCCGGTAGCGCGCGCGTAGTCGAGCAGGTCGCGCATCCGGCCGAGCTGGGTCAGCCGGTAGCCCCGCGCCATCTCGGCGCCGTGGCGCGACACGAACGCCGCGAGCGCGCGCTGGTGGTCGCGGCCGACGCCGTCGATCCACCGCATCGTGATCGGCGACAGCTTGATCGAACGGTACCAGCGCGCGTTTGCCCGGGTGTTCGCCGGGATGTCGTCGGGGACCAGCATGACCGGCGGCGGCATCCACAGATGCTTGGTGATCACCTGCGGCCCCGCGCGCCGGATCAGCACCCGCTGAGCGGCGAGCACCTGCGCGCGCGCCGCGGGATCGAGCGCGTGCGCCCACACCACGTGGAGCTCGGCCAGGCTCGCGCGGTCACCGTCGAGGGCGGGGTCGAGGTCGTGCGCGTCGCACGCCGCCGGCTCGCCGGGCGCGGCCGCGTCGTCGCACGCGACGAGCCCGCTCCGGGCGTCGAGCGCGGCGAGGTAGTCCGGCGCGGCATCGAGCCAGGCGGCGATCGCGGCGTCGAGCGCGTGGGTCAGCTTGCGACCCGCGACCACGTCCGCGAGCAGCCGCTCGCCGGCCGCCTCGCTCGCCGGCGACAGATCGCGCTCGAGCAACGCGAACGCGAAGATCAGCGCGCCCGGGCACGCGCTCACCAGGTCGGCCAGCCGGCCGGTGGAGTCGGCCGCGAGGCGCGCGTACGCGCGCATCCGCAGGTGGGGCAGGAACCGCAGCGCGAGCCGGTGTGCCGACGGGGCCAGCCCTCCCACCGCCGCCCGCGCCGCCGCGCCGGCGACCCGGAACAGCGCCCGCAGCAGTTCCGGGTGCTCCTCGGCGACCACCACCTGCGCCGGCTCGCCGCGCCGCGCCAGCCAGACCCGGTTCGACGCCCACCGCATCGCCTTGCCCAGCCCGTCGCGCGCGACGTGTGGCACCACGCCGCGCGTCATCGTCCACGTCGACTCGATGCGGCGCGCGCTGGCCGAGCTGGTGGTGACCACCTCGAGCGCGGGCTGCCACCGCAACTCGACGCGGCGCCACCGATCGTCGCGCGTGCGCAGGTCGACCACCGCGCCGCCTTCGACGGCGACCGCGCGCGCCTCGAGCAGCCCGCCGGCGAGCGACGCGTGGTCGAGCAGGAGGCCATCGGGGACAGGGGGCGGCGGGTGCGGGAAGGTGGGCATCGGCGAGGCTCCGGTGGTGAGGGGAAGGGGTGAGGGGTGAGGGGTGAGGGGAGCCGGCGGCGCGGCTGCGCCCCCAACGACGCGCCGCGCGACGCGAACTGACGGCGCCGCGGCGAGCGCCCGGGCCGACCGGGCCGATCTCGCCGCGAGCCTCCCCGCGCTCCACCACGATGCGACCGCTGCGGGACAGAGTATGTCACGCCCAGCGGGTGCCAGGCGCCGGCCTCGCCGGCCGCCGCGAGGCTCACACGGGCCATCGGAGCCGCCGCCGCGACTCGTTCGGTCGCTGCACCTCGACGCGTGCTGGCTCGACGACCGTCCAGCGCTCCTGCCGGCCGGCCCACCGTGCGACGTCGAGGAGGCGCGACGCTCGCCCCGAGCAAACGGCCAGGGAACCGCCGCATCCTCCGTGATCACGCGGCCCTGGACGCCGTGGTCGGTGGGGGCCCGGCCGGCCCGCCCCGCCCCAGCTCGGACCTGGTGCGCGAGGTCGACGAGCTGGTCGCAGCATCGTCCATGCCCGCTTGACAGGGAATGGGGCCCGCTGCTACCTAGTCGTCGTCGGTCCTGGGGTCTTAGCTCAGCTGGGAGAGCGCTAGAATCGCACTCTAGAGGTCAGGGGTTCGATCCCCCTAGGCTCCACCAAGGAACGAAGAGGTCTCGCGCAAGCGAGGCCTTCTTTGTTTTCGGCGGCGGCATCGGCTTCACCGAGCGCAAGCCGCGCGGCTATCGCCGATGAAGCGGACGCCGGTGTCCCCGTCGCACGCGCACCACGATGACCTCCTTCGCCGTCGTGTCGACCTGGTAGAAGACCAGGTAGCCGCTTCGCTGCAGAACGAGTACGCGCAGGCCAGGTCGCTTGCGAACGCGCACCTTTGGTCCGCTGTCCGGGCGCTCGGCCAGCCGCAGCACGGCTCGGTCCAGCTCGGTCTGGAACAAGCGAGGCGCAGCAGGCCGGTTGGCGTTCCACCAGCTCGCGATCATCGCGACCTCGGCGAGCGCCTCCGGCGCGACGATCACCGTGTAGGTGCCGCTCACGTGACCGCGTCAGAGCCGCTGAAGGATCGCGCGAAACGCGTCGAGCGAGACGCCTTTGCCGGCGCGCACCGACGCCAGCGCACGATCGATCGCCAGCTCATCCTCGGCGTCGAGCTCCACGATGGGCGGTGGGGCGTCCACCTCGAGCAAGAGCTTCGTGCCCTCCGGAAACTTCGCGCGGGTCACCACCTGGCCGTTGACCACCTTGCCGATGGCGGTTCGCGGGGAGGCAGCGGCTCGGCGCGTCATCGCTTCAAGCTAGCACTGCTTCGCCTGCAGCCGAAGCAGGGAACGCGCGGCCAGATCGCCGCTCGACGACCGGCGCGACGCCCCCGAGCATAGAGTCTCGCCATGGCGAACAAGGGGAAGCGGCGACCGCCGGCGCACGACGAAGCACGGCCAGAGCTCCCACCGTCGCTGTCGTACGTGTGGACGGCCGCAGCCGTGCGCACGATCCGGCTTCAAGCGGAGCAGGGCAACGTGGAGGCGCTATCGCAGCTCGGAGGATTTTGTCTCGACGGGCTGCGTAGTCGCGGTGGCGGCGTGCTGATCCGCCGGGACGTGCGCGCCGGACGCAGGTTCCTCGAACGTGGGGTCGCGCTCGGCGACACCGGCGCCATGCTCGAGCTGGCGAGCCACCTGTCCCACGCAGGACCAGCGGGCTGGCGGCGCGGGGTAGCCCTGTATCGCCGCGCCTTCCGGCTCGGCGAGGCGACCGCGGCCTACAACCTGGCGTTCACGTACAAGTTGCGCGGGCGGTACCGCGAGGCCGTCGCCTGGTGGCGGCGCGCACACGCCGCCGGCGATCCGAGCGCGATCCTCGACCTCGCGCTCGCCGAGCTTCATGGCCAGGGCACCCGGCGTAACGTCCGCAGCGCGCTCGCCAAGCTGCGCCAGGCCGCGAACGCGACGGAGACCAAGTGGTTCCCCCGCTCGTCGGGCGAGAACGTCCGCGCGATGATCCACCTCGCGCGCGTCTACGGCGAAGGCTGGCTGGTCCCGCGGGACCTCGCCGAGTCCGTGCGCTGGCTCCGCCTCGCCGCCGAGTGGGACAGCGCCATCGCGAAGGCGATGCTGGTGGAGAACTGGGAGTAGCCGGTCGCAGACGAGCGCCGCCCCACCGCGACGACCGTCGAGCGCGACGCAGGGAGCAGGGCTGTCGCCTGGTAACGTCCAGGCACGCTAACTCGCTGAATTCCCTGCCAGACCACAGGAATCGCACTCTAGAGGTCAGGGGTTCGATCCCCCTAGGCTCCACCAAGGAACGAAGAGGTCTCGCGCAAGCGAGGCCTTCTTTGTTTTCGGAGACTAGACGGCAGGCGTCCGGCCGGCGACGGCGTTCCACACGAGGAGCACCTCGACGTCGCCTGCCGCATCGTCGAGCCGGTAGTAGACGTGGTGGCGGGTCTTCGGCATGAGCATGCGCCAGACGATCCGCCCACCACGCGCACCGTATCGCTGACGATCCGCGTCCTCACCCTCACGCAGCTTGCGCACGATGACGGCGAGCTCGTCGACGAACAGCCGCGGTGCCTTGTCGCGATGCAGCTCCCACCACGCACGCTTCTCTCGAACCGAGGCGCGCGCTTCGGGCGTGAACCGAACCCTCACCGCTGGCGAAGCTCGTCGAGCACGTCATCCGCATCGATCAGCTCCCCCGCATCCGCCTGCGCGAGGCTGCGCTCGAGGGCGCTCTCGAGGGCACTGCGCTCGTCGTTGGTCATGCCGTCGGTGGCTGCGTCGTACAGGTAGACGCTGACCTCGGCGCCATCCGGCAGGTCGACCGGCTCGTCGACGACGATCCTGCCGTTCACGACGTGGGCCCTGAGCGCGGTCACCCCGTGAAGATACACGACGCGGCGCCAATCGTTTGCACCGTACGAGTTCGTCCAGGGATCCGCGGGGTTGC
The DNA here is from genome assembly GCA_964203225.1 of Kofleriaceae bacterium. Classification (GTDB taxonomy): domain Bacteria; phylum Myxococcota_A; class Polyangia; order Haliangiales; family Haliangiaceae; genus JABFXX01. Next base: position 73,316 of record CAXNMK010000011.1, on the reverse strand, counting down.
TCGGTCGGTGGTGCGACGAATCGCGTCGATGGGCGACTCCGCCGGTGCGAGTCGCCATGCCTCGCCGGGCGCGGCGGACGTAGAGTCAGCCCATGGCGAACCAGGGGAAGCGGGGGCAGTCGGCGCGTGAGCAGGCACCGCCCTCGCTGGATTTCGTGTGGACGGCCGCGGCCGTGCGCATGCTCCGGGTGCAAGCGGAGGAGGGCGACGTGGAGGCGCTCTGGCAGCTCGGACGTTATTGCCTCGACGGGCTGCGCAGTCGCGGTGGCGGCGTGCTGATCCGCCGGGACGTCCGCGCTGGATGCGGGTTCCTCGAGCGTGCGATCGATCTCGGCGACACCGGCGCCATGCTCGAGCTGGCGAGCCACGCTGGTCCCACGCAGGACCAGCGGGCTGGCGGCGCGGGGTGGCCCTGTATCGCCGCGCCTTCCGGATCGGCGAGGCGACCGCGGCCTACAACCTGGCGTTCACGTACAAGTTGCGCGGGCGGTACCGCGAGGCCGTCGCCTGGTGGCGGCGCGCACACGCCGCCGGCGATCCGAGCGCGATCCTCGACCTCGCGCTCGCCGAGCTTCATGGCCAGGGCACCCGGCGCAACGTCCGCGGCGCGCTCGCGAAGCTGCGCCAGGCCGCGAACGCGACGGAGACCAAGTGGTTCCCCCGCTCGTCGGGAGAGAACGTCCGCGCGATGATCCACCTCGCGCGCGTCTACGGCGAAGGCTGGCTGGTCCCGCGGGACCTCGCCGAGTCCGTGCGCTGGCTCCGCCGCGCCGCCGAGTGGGACAGCGCCATCGCGACCGCGATGCTGGTGGAGAACTGGGAGTAGCCGGTCGCAGACGAGCGCCGCCCCACCGCGACGACCGTCGAGCGCGACGCAGGGAGCAGGGCTGTCGCCTGGTAACGTCCAGGCACGCTAACTCGCTGAATTCCCTGCCAGACCACAGGAATCGCACTCTGGAGGTCTCGCCAGTCGTTCGACCTCCCCCGAGGCTCCACCAAGGAACGAAGAGGTCTCGCGCACGCGAGGCCTTCTTTGTTTTCGGCGAGGGCACGACTTGATCATTAGCCGGCTGATGCCCGGCGCCCGATTCGAGTGTTTCGGCGCGGCCCCGCTCTACCTTGACAGCGGGCGCACCCCCGAGCCGGCTCACGGCTCGAACGTGATCTGGTCGTTGACCTGAGCGCCGCCGCCGTGGGCCGGCTTCGGAAACGGCGTCGCCTTGATCACGTCCGCGACGCAGCTCGCGAGCACCGGATCGACGCCGTCTGCGTTCGAGGCGGCGACCGCCCCGCCGGGTTGGATGAAGAACTGCATGCTCACGGTGCCTGCGAGCGCCGGCGTGGTCGTGAGCGCGGTGGTGTAGCAAGCCCGCAGCTCCTCGCGCCTGCCGAAGATGGTGGCCTCGATCACGCGCGCGTCGACGTCACCCTGGACGGACGCCCGCCTGAACCGCAGCGCGGCCCGCCGCACGCCGCGCAGCTTGGCCTCGGCGCTGTCGGGCGCCGGCGCGCGACCGAGGCCGATCATCCGCACGCCGGCCTGGTCGAGCGCGGCCAGCACGTCGATCACTCGCTGGGCATCGACCGTGGGCTCGACGAGCACGTCGACCCGGACCTGCGGATCGAGCGCACGCCGCGCGCGCGCCTGGGCGAGGGCGGCGACGAACGCGGGCTGGACGATCGGTCCCTCGACGACGATGGGCACCTCTGGCACCGCCTCGACGGCGAGCTCGGTGCGGCCGACGCGGAGCTCGAGCCAGCGCCTGGGCTCGCGGCCGAACTCCAGATCCGGCAGCAGCTCGATGTGGAGCTGCCGCACAGCGCCGTCATACGCGACCGCGATCCGAGCGTGGCTCGCGGCCAGCGCATCGACGAGCTCGGTCGCCTTCACGCGCGGCGCCGCGAGCAGCAGGCCGGCGGCCGGCCGCTCGAACTCCCCATCGGTGATCACCTCGCCGACGACGACGTTGACGGCGGCTGCGACGTCACCCGGCGGTCCCACGCGGCTCGGGCGGCGGCGCCCCGCGACCGTGTAGACCTCCTCTCGGGCGCGGCGCCGTGCGACCGCGGCGAGCTCCGCGGGCGTGCGTGGCTCCTTGATCATCTTGTACTGGCCCTCTGCGCGCGCGGAGTCCTTCTTGCCCATCTTCCCCTCCTCGAACTGGATCATGACGCCGGTGTAGTCCTGATCATCCTCGTCCTCCTCCTCGTCCTGGTTCGCCGGCGGTGCGGCCGGCTCGGGCGGCGGCGTGTACGGTCGGCCGAACGCCTCGACGATCTCGGTCGGCGAGAGCGCCTTCGCCCGGCCCTCGGCCAGCACGCGCGCGACGCTCGCCCGATCCGTTGCCCGGGCGCCCTTCATCGGATCCTGCGTGGCGAGCGCGGCCCACGACGCGATGGCCGTGACGTGGAGCGCGCCGGCCTCGTCGAGGAGGATCACGACGGGTGGCGGCGTGACCGTGGCGGCCGCGAGCACGTTCGCCGTGGTGACCCGTGGCACGCGGGCGAGCGCGGCCGGATCCGGTGCGACCGTACCAGGGGCCTTGGTGCCACACGCGCCGACGATCATGAGCATCGCGATCGCGCAGGCCAAGACCCGGGTGGTGGTCAGGGGAGACATCCGCGGACGATAACGCACTCGCGCGGCGGTAGCGCGGAGCCGCTGCCGCGCGCAGCGTCGCAAACGGGACCGCGCCGAGTTATCCACAGGTAGTTGTGTTGGTTTCGCCGGACCCCTCAGAGGAAGCGCCACTCGATGTGGCGGTGATGGCCGCCCGTCTCGCATACCTGCGTCAGCGCACGGTGGCGCGTGGCGTGAACTCGCGGAACGCGGCCAGGTGCTCGCGGTTCCGCGCCGGGTGCTCGAGCATCCACGGCATCACCTTCATCAGGTACGCGCTCTCGAACTGGATCCACAGCGAGTCCTCGGGGACGCGCTCGGGCCGGTCGGCCGCGTCGGCGCTCGCGGTCACCGCGCTCGCATAGGCCGCCGCGGACACCGCGTGCGGCGTGAGGTAGGGCGTGTACGTGAACATCCCGGGGCGCCAGCGGCTCGCCGCCGGGCTCGCGATCACGGCGTTGAACTCGACCGCGGCGTTGCGGTGGAAGAACGGCGGGCGGAACGTGTGCTCGCTCGCGTCCCAGCGTCCGCGAAACACGCCGAGATCGAACGCGCTGCGGCCGCGCTCGCCGAGCGGCGTGGTCAGCACGGTCAGGATCGACGGATCGGGATGGTCGAAGCTGACGCTGCCGAGGCTGGTGAAGTGCTCGAACGCGAACTTGAACGGCGCGTACGTGCCGTGCCACGCGACGACGTCGAACGGCCCGTGCGGGGCGTCGACCTCCCACAGCTGCCCGCCCTGCCGCACGACGATCGTCCACGGGGAGGTGTCGTCCTCGAAGGCGGCGACCGGCGCGAGGAAGTGCCGCTCGTCGGCGAGGCCGTTGGCGCCGATCGGGCCGCGCTCGGGCAGCGCGAAGTGGCCGTCGAACACCTCGCCGATGAACCCGCGGGCCGCGCCGTCGGGGAGCGTGACCCGGAACCGGAGCCCGCGCGGGAGGATCGCGAGCTCGCCGGGGGCGACCTGGAGGTGACCGAGCTCGGTCTGGACGTGGAGGCGGCCGTGCTCGGGGATCACCAGCAGATCGCCGTCGATGTTGCACAGGGCGGTGCGGCCCATGTCGGCGGTGGCAGCGTAGAGGTGGACCGCGGCGCCCGTGCACAGTGACGCGTCCCCGGCGCCCGCGAACGTCGTGATCCCGGCGAGGAAGTCGGTCGGGGCATCGGGCAGCGCGAGCGGGCGGTAGCCGAGCGCCTCGGGCAACGGCACGCCGACGTCGAACCGGCCGACGAACCGGTCGTGGGCGCGCGGACGGAACGGCCGGTCCACGATCTGCGGGCGGAGGCGGTACATCCAGGTGCGGCGATTGTCCGCGCGGCGGACGGTGAATCCGGTGCCGTTGATCTGCTCGGCGAACAGGCCATACGGCACCTGGCGCGGGCTGTTCTGGTGGCGCGGCAGCGCCCCGGGCCGGGCCTCGGAGGCGAGCGCACTGCCATACCCGGCCTGGTACGCGAGGTCGTCGGCCGCCGCCGCCCGCTCGACGGCGATCCGGAGCGCGGCCTCGTCGGGCGGGTGGATGCCATGCAGGTCGCCCGGGACCAGCGACACGTCGACGTCGGCACCGGCCGCGCGGAGCGCCGCGGCAGCGGCCTCGAACGCGTCGCGGGGGATCCACGGATCGCCGGCAGCGCTGCCCAGGTGGATCCACGCGCCGCGCGCCGCGGCGAACGTCGCGTCGGGGAGCGGCGTCGGAGCGCCGGTGAACGCGAGCACGCGCCGCGGGCGCGCGGAGGTGCGCGACAGCCAGGTGAGCGCCAGGCACGCTCCCTGGGAGAACCCGGCGAGCACGAGCCGCACCTCGCCGAACTTCGTGGCGAGCTCGCGCCACAGCGCCTCGACCACCGACAGCGCGCTGTCGAGCTGGGGCTGGTTGTCGGCGGCCGGCGCGAGGAAGCCCTTCGGGTACCAGGTGTTGAGCTGGGCCTGCGGGGCGACGAACGCCACGTCGTCGCGCGGCCCGAGCCGGCGGGCGAGGTCCGCGGCGAGCCGGTCACCGCTCGCACCGCGACCGTGGAGCGCCAGCACGATCACGCGCGCCGTCGCGAGCGGCGCGCCGCGCACGGTCACGGCAACGCTGGCGTGCGGGCCGGTGGCCCCGGCGGGCATCGGGATCCGCCGGGTGTGTAGGGAGGGTCGGCGATCGAGCAGCGCGTCCTCGAGCAGCTCGAGCAGCGCCGCCCGATCGAGTGGGCGCGGGTTCGGGTATCGCTGCTCGAGCACCTCGTCGACGAGCCCGGGCAGCTGCGCCTCGGTGAGCTGGAGGCCGCGTAGCGAGGTCGCCAGGCCGAGCTCGCGCTGGAGATCGTAGAGGAACCCCGCGGGATCGTCCGAGCCCCACGCGCGGTGGAGCGTGCGGACCGTGTCGGGGGCGGCGGGGGCGTTGAACCCGAACGTGTACGGCACCAGCGTCGCGTGAGTGCGAGCGTGCGGGGTGCCGAAGCTGCCGCCGAGCACGTGCGCCAGCTTGTGGTGGAGCCCCATGCTCGCGCCGTCGAGCGCGCTCGAGGCGAGGGCGGCGCCGCGGAGCGCGAGCGCGCGGCCCTCGAGGTCACCGGGCGCGGCCGCGACGCGCCGGATCCCGGCGATCAGGGGCTCGAGCGAGGCCTCGGCGGCGGCCCGCGCCACGGCGGTCGCGTCGGTCGCGTACAGCGCCTCGAGGCTGTGCGCGAGCGCGTTGAACAGGCTGTCGATCGACAGCGCGCGGTCGAGCCCGAGCGTCAGCGCGGGATCGTAGACGACGAGGCGGGGCCGGACGCGATCGTCGCGGCCGGTGGTCTTCCGCCCATCGCGGGTGACGCCCCATACGTTGGTCCGCTCGGACCCGGCGTACGTGGTGGGGACGGCCGCGATCTGGACGGGGAGCGCGAGGGCGATCGCCTTCGCGATCCCGATCGGCGTCCCCCCGCCGTGCGCGAGCACCCAGTCGACCCCGGCGGACCGCGCGCGCTCGATCGCGGCGTCCGCGACCTCGGCGGGGACCTGGGGCACCTCGGTGACGAACACGCCGGCGGCGCGGTCGCCGAGCGCGCGCGCGATCCGCTCGGCGCCATCGGTGTGACGCGCCTGGGCGATCAGCAGGACGCGGCGCGCGCCCAGTTCCTCGAGGAGATCCGCGACGGAGGCCTCGGCTCCCGCTCCGAACACCACGCGATCCGGGTCACCCGCCAGCGTCTCCATCAGCTCACGCGCTCTTCTTGACGGTGGCGACGAAGCCGCGGACGTCCGCGGCGGGCTCGCTGTACGCCTTGCCGAGCGCAGCCTCGACGCGTCCGAGGTATGCCGTCGCCCACGCCGGCGGCGGCGAATCGTTGAGCGCGATGAACTCGAGCGTCGCGGCGAGCCGGATGTCGGCGATCGACGGCGAGGCGCCATCGCCGATGAAGCCGTCGCGAACGAAGTAGGTGCGGAACACCTCGAGCGGCTCGGCCAGGGCCGCCTCCGACGCCGTGCGCGCGGCCACCTTCTGCTCGGCGGTCGCGTCCTCGGCGGCCGCGACCTCGCCCGGGTACGACGGGAACCCGAGCCGCGGGTACGTCGAGCGCGCGAGCAGCGGGTACAGCGTCCCGGTCAGGTAGAAGTTGGCCGAGTCCACCAGCGCGCGCTTGCCCGGGTCCGACGGGTACAGCGCGTCGAGGTGGTGCGTGTTCGCGATGTACATCATGATCGCGCAGCTCTCCCACATCGCACCGCGCGGGTGATCGGCGTGCTCGATCGCGGGCGTCAGGTGCGGCGGGATCTTGGCCATGAAGTCGGGGGAGCGGGTCTTGCCCCAGGCGTTCTCCTCCGCAAACGGCAGGCCGGCGGCGCGCAGGAACACGCGGACGGCGAGGTTGTTGACGCTGGCCGGAAGCATGTGGAGATTGATGCTCATGAGATTCCTCGGGCGATGGGCGGGAGCAGACGACGCGTGATCAGTGGCTGGTGGACTTGGCGCGCTGCCAGGCATCGAGCGTGGCGCGCGCCCCGTTGGCCGCAGGATCCGCGACCTCCTCGTGGTTCGGTCGACGAGCGGTCAGCCCGAAGACGTAACCGATGGGGTCGCGGAAGTAGAACAGCGTGGGCGCATCGCCACGGTCGTGGGCGCGCGCCGCGAACAGATCCGCGACCGAGGTCGGCGCTGCTCGCTCCATGCCGCGACATCATGCGGCGTCCGGCGAGGCTGCGACGAGCCATCGATTGCGGAAAACCTCGATGTCATGCATCTAAAACCTCGATGAGCCAGTCGACCTACACCCTCGACCAGCTGACGAGCTTCCTGGCCGTCGTCGACGAGGGCAGCTTCAGCGCCGCCGGGCGCCGGCTCGGCCGGGTGCAGTCGGCGATCAGCTACGCGATCGCCCAGCTCGAGGCCGCCGTCGGGACCCGGCTGACCTCGATCAGCTGCGGGCGAGCAACTCGCGCAGGCCGCCGTCGAGCGCGATGTCGAACGCACCGAGAGCGCGCATGCTGGCGGCGAGGGCGGCGTGGGTCGCCTCGAGGAGCGCCTGCGCCCGCTCGTCGTCGTCCGCCGGGCCACTGGCGGCGCAGTACCGCTGGAAGCCGCGGTCAGCTCGGTTGAGTGCGATCCATGCCGCGGCGAACGCATCGGCCGCGGCATCGAGCGCCGGCGTGCCACCCGGCATGGTCGCGAGCTCGTAGACCGCGGGGGCGACGTCCTCGAGATCGCCGCACTCCTCCCCCGCCCACAGCGCGAACAGCCGGTCGCGAGGCTCGCGCCTCAGCCGGTGCATCACGCTGCCGAGGTACGAGGCGCCGGCCTCGCGCTGCTCGACGTAGCCGTGAACCCTGGCCTCGGGGGTGTGGTCCGCGTACAGCCGGCTGGCCGGATCCGCGGTGAGCTGCTCGAGGCGCTGCACCCACCGGCCCGAGTACGGCCCCGCGTTGCGGTCGTCGCGGAAGCTGTAGACGAGCCGCTCCTCGTTGAACAGCTCGAACGTGAGCGAGGTGCCGGTGCCCGGCGGCGGGCCCGGATCGGTGGGGCCGAGGGCGTCGATCCGCTGGGCCTCGGCGTCGTTCTTGACCAGGCACAGCGCGATGTACGCACCGAGCGGCACCGCCTCGTTGTAGAGCGTGCCACCGAGCACCCGGGCGATCAGCGCGTCGAAGTCCGGACAGGTGTCGCGGCTGAGGACCTGCTCGACGGGCGGCGCGCTCGCCGGGTATCCGACCGCGGTGGCGTCGTAGGTGCTGAGGGTGCGGACGACGCGGGTGACGATCACGGGGATGATTCGCAATCTACCAGCAGTCGACCCGTGCGAGCTGCGGCGGACGACCTGCCAGCCCGCCGCGCGGTCAACGGGCGACTACGGCGCGATCCGCTGGATCGATTGCCGCGCGAGGGCCGCGAGCGCGGGCGTGTTCGCGCCACGCGCGAGGGCCTCGAGCACCGGCAGCGCACGCGCGGCTCGCGGCCCGAAGTTGCCGAGCACCTGCGCCGCCATCGACTGGACCAGCGGATGGGGATCCCCCAGCGCGGACACCAGCGCATCGATCACGGCCGCCGGTGGCACGGCCGCCGGTGCACGCCCGAGCTTCCACAGCGCCAGGGCGGCGCTCATCCGCACCTGCGGGTGGGCGTCGTCGAGCAGGCGCTCGCTCAGCGCGGCCTGCACGGACCCCAGCTGGGCGGGCGTGAGGGTGTCGCTGCCGGCCCGGCCGAGGCTGGCGACCGCCTCCTCGCGCGCCTCCGGATCGGCGGCCGCAAGCGCGCGCAGCAGCTGATCGGTCGGCTGGGTCGGGCTCGCCGGCGTCCCCAGGATCGCCAGCAGCGCCTCCTCCGCGGCGGTGCGCGTGGCCGGGCTCGGATCGGCCTGCCGGAGCTGCGCGAGCCGCTGCAGGATATCGTCGCCGCCGGCCTTCAGGCTCCCCAGCGCACGCGCGGCCACCGCTCGCACCTCGTGGCTGTCGTCGTCGAGCCGCAGGCGCAGCGCCCGCACGACCGGGACCGACGAGGGGAACATGCCCAGCGCCACGCAGGCCAGGCCTCGCACGCGCACCTCCGCGTCGGTGGAGGCGTCGATCATCAGCGGGATCGCGACGAGCCCTCCCTGCACCACCGCGAGGGCCTCGCGCAGGCCCCCGGTGGGCTGGCGCAGCGCCGCGAGCAACGACGGAAGATCGGCGGAGGTGGCCATGGACGACGGCACTACCATGCCGCGACCCGGGGCACGCGTGGCAGGCGTGTGCGTAGAATTCCCGGGTGGTCCGCACGCTCCCCCTCGTCGTCCTGCTCGGTTGTGGCTCCGCGGCGCGCACACCGGCGCCCGCCGAGCCCACACGCGCGGCCCGCTCCGGCGACCCCGAGGCCGTGTACGGCCCGCTCGTGGTCGGCGCGGACTACGCCTCGTACGAGAAGCTGACACCCACGCCGTTCCTGTCCCAGGCGCACGGCAGCCGGTGGGTCGACGTCTACGTCAACGCGATCGGGGCCAAGGCGTACCTCGCGAACACCGAGATCCCGGTCGGGACGGTCGTCGTGAAGACGTCGTGGGTCGACCAGGGTGGCAAGCCGTCGACGATCGCCGGCCCGATCTTCGTGATGGAGAAGCGCGCCCCCGGCTACCTGCCCGAGCACGGCGACTGGCACTACGCGATCCACTGGGCGACGGCGCCCGCGAAGTTCGGCGGCGCGGTGTACTGGCGCGGCCACTCGCCCAAGGTCACCTACTGCCACGAGGGCTGCCACGACTACTACGATCGCGGCCTGGGCGGCCTCGTGCCGAGCAGCCTCGTCCCTCGCTGAGAGACTGTTTCACAGTCTCTCAGAACACGAGGCGGTAGCCGAGATCGAGGCCGAGCGTGCCGGCGTTGGTGTCGCCGGTCAGCACGTGATCGAGGCTCGAATAGACGACCCGCACGCCGCCGACCACGAACCCCGGGCCCGCGTGGTAGTCGACCCCACCTGCGACCTCGAGGCCGAGCTCGGTCGAGGTCGCCGTGTTGTGCCCGGGCGCCAGCGTCGACGTCTCGGTGGTCCGCAGCAGGTGCAGGATCGGTCCGATCGCCGCCCACGGCACCAGCGCCGCGCCCGCCGGACGCAGCCGGGACCCGACCAGCGCGCCGACCACCATCTCCACCTCCTTGATCGTGTGGTCGCCCGCGCCGGCCGGGATCCGCGGATCCATCACCGACCCGTCGTAGGAGGGGCGCGTCAGCGAGAGATCGAGCGCGACGTACAGCTGCCGCTGCGCGACCGGCAGAGCGACGTCGATCTCGAGGCCACCGACGGCCATCGCGCCGAGCTTCGACGTCGGGACCACGAACCCGAGCCGCGGCGCGAGGCCGAGGGTCCAGCTCGCGGGCGCCGCCACCGAGGCGGACGCCTGCACGGCCACGGGCACGGGGGCCGCGGTCGGCGCCGTGGCCTCCGTCGACGCGGGAAGAGGGGCCGCGGTCGGCGCCGTGGCCTCCGTCGACGCGGGAAGAGGGGCCGCGGTCGGCGCCGGCTGGGCGAGCGCGGTGAGCGGCGTGACCACCAGGGGGAGCATGAACAAGGACGGGGTGCGCATGGTGGGGCTCCTCAGAACGTCTGGAACGTGGTGGCGACAGCGTCGGTGCCATCGGAGGTCCCGCCGACGAAGTAGATGAAGCCCGAGCCGATGATCGCGGCGCCGAGCGCGCGGCCCGTGCCGAACGCCGAGGCCGTGGACTGGATCGGACCGCCGATCGCGCCGTCAGTCTCGAACGGGACGTCGACGCCGGTCGCGCGGATGTTGCTGAACGAGGTCGAGGTCGTGGTCGCCTGCCCGGCACCGCCGAGGCAGAACAGCTTGCCACTCGCGATCACCGCCATGGGGCCCGCGCGGGTCCCGAGGTTGCCCGAGGTGCCCGAGTCCGCGACGCTGACCTGCGTCCACGCGCCGTTGGTTCCGCCAGCCGCGATGCTGGAGAACACCGCCTCCGAGCTCGCCCCGCCCGCGTCCACGCCACCGAGCATGAACATCCGCGCCACGCCGGTGAAGCCGACGACGTTGCTCGCGGTCTCGACCACGAGCGAGGCGAACGCACGCGCGGTGGGGAGCGCGGTGGTGCCCGTGGTGACGAACGCGCCGAGCTGCCCGAGGGCGTCGACGGGCGCGACCTCGGTGGAGGCGAGGAACCCGGCGCCGACGTCACTCTTGCCGCCGAGGACGTGGAAGAACCGGGCGCCGGTGCCGTCGGTGATCACCGCTCCCTGGTGGCCCCAGCGGGCCCCGTGGGTCGCGGTCTGCGCCGTCCACACGCCGAGCGCTCCCGGCGGCAGCGGCGGCTCGGTGCCCGCGGTGGCGCCGGTGTCCGTGTACGAGGTGCCCGTGACCGTGGCGACCAGCAGCTCCTGCTGCGACACCCCGTCGACCGCCGCCGTCCGGTAGATGCGGTACTGCGCCGCCGCCTGGCCGTTGACCATCACCGGCGACCACGCGAGGGCGATCGCGGTGGCGCCGGGCTGGAGCGTGAGGATCTCCTCATCGGACGGCAGGGTCTCGCCGCCCGGGTTGTCAGGATCGGTCGCGACGAGGATCGCGGACACCTTGTAGTACCAGGTGCCCTGCGCGAGCGTCCCCGCGGTCGCCGCCGCCGCCAGGCTGGTGAGCCGAGGCGCGTCGCCGTTGCGCAGCACCATCGCGCGCTCGACCGAACCGAGGATCGCGCCCGCCTCGTCGCGGCCACCGCTGACGTAGACGTAGGTGTTCGCGGGGATGAACGGATCGGCGCCGAGCACCGGCACGACCACCGCGACCGGCGCCACGCGCGGGGTGGTCAGCTGGTTGGGCGCGCGGATCGCACGCCACGCGGCGAGCGCGCCGAACTTGGACAGCTGCGCCACCTCGACGGTGTCGAGCGCGATCCCGGTGGCCCCGGTGTCGCCGCCGATCGCGTAGGTGAACGTGTTGCCGAGGTCGTCGCGCGCGCTGACGCCCGCGAGCATCCGCCGCCCGGTGACGAGCGGCGACTCGACGTTGAACGGGTGAAGGTTGCCCGACGAGCCGGTCGCGCCCACGATGAACGCCGACCACGTGGAGTAAGTCATCTCGTCGAGGTTGGTCACGCGGACGAGGTAGGCGTCGTCGACGAGGCCCGCGGTCGGGAGCGTGACGTCGATCCGGGTGGCGCTGACCGGCGCGATCGACGCGACCGTGCCGACCACCGTGCCCGCGCGGTCGAGCAGCTCGACCTTGACGGGATCGCGGAACTCGCGGCCGAAGATCGTGACCGGCGTGCTGGTCTGCGGCGAGCCGCGGCTCGGCACCACCTCGTCGATCCGCGGGATCGGCAGCGCGACCACGCGGAAGCCGGCCGGGAGCTGGCCGATGCCACCCGTGCTCGGTGGGTTGATCACGGTGATGTCGTAGTCACCGAGCGCGAGCCCGGCCGGCACCACCGCGGTCAGCGTGCTCGCATCGACGAACGCGACCCGCTTCATGATGGTGACCGGGCCGCCCTGGCCCGCGGGCCGCATCTCGACGCGCGGGGTGGACGCGAACGCGCCCGCCGAGCCGATGGTGACGCTGGTGTCGTCGCAGGTGCAGCCGAACGGCGGGTCGATGGAGGTGAGCGCGAACTCGTCGCCGACGGTGAACGCGAGCGGCAGCGTGTCGCTGCAGCCATCACCGTTGTCGACCGCGATGTCGTACGTGCCGGGCGCGACGCCTGTCAGATCGAGCGTGCAGGTGGCGCTCAGGCCATCCGGGGCGACCGTCACGGCGGTGCACACCACGGGCGGCGCGGCGAGCAGCGTGATCGTCATGCCGGGCTGGAAGCCGGTGCCCGCGATCGTCAGGGTCACGACCTTGTCGGGCGCGCTCGCGCTCGGGTTGATCGAGATCAGCTCCGGCGGCGCATGGACCACGAACCCGGTGGACGACCCGGCGTTGCCGTTCGGGTTCGTGACCTCGACCGTGTACGTGCCGGGGGGAAGGAGGTTCTGCGGGACGACGACGGTCAGGCTCGCGCCCGACGCATCGGGCATCGACACGCCGGAGGGCGGTGCCTCGACGGAGGTCCCGGCCTCGTCCACGAACACGACCCGCGGCATGACGACCGCCGGGGAGTCCGTGAGCGCGTCGATCACGACCGGCGAGAACCCGCTGCCGGCGATCGTCAGCGTGATCGCCTGCTGGGCGTCGCAGATCGGCGCCGGCGCGATCGCGGCGATCGTGGGCGTGGGGCCATCGGTGGTCGAGGAGCAGGCGGTGAGCCCGACCACGATCAGGGCGACGAGGCCCACGAGTCGGGCGACAGAACGATGCAAGCTCATCATCGGTGGGCCTGCGCTCAAGCAACCGGCGTGCCACCGCAGTGCCACCGCAGCACCCCGTGACCGCGGGAGACAGGGTGGGCGCTGTCCGAAGATGAGCCAGGACTATCCGCTTTCGTACGATGCCCGGACATTGCGGTCATGCCGTGGGATCACCCGGGCGGCGGGACCGCGGGCGACCACAGCGCGATCGCGCCCGCGAGGGGCGCCGCATCGCGGACCACGACGACCGTCGGCGGGAGCTCGAGATCGGCCTCGAGCAGCGCGGCGCCCGGGCCGACGAGGTAGAGCACGCGAGGGCCGAACGCCCCGAGGATATCGTCCACCGCGCGGCGCACGCGCCGGCTCCACGCCCGCGCGCCCTTGCGGGTGGCGACGCGGAGCGCGAGGTACTCGGCATACGTGCGCCGCTTGCGCGTGCGCAGTCGCCCGAGGTCGAGACCCGGCACCGGGATGCCATCCAGGAACAGCGCGGACTCGAGCGTGGCGTCGAGCACCAGCACCATCTCCACGCCCGCGCGCTCGATCAGCGGGGCCCCTTGCAGCGCGGCGGTGGTGACGGCGCGGGCCCGTCGGCCGCTCTGGTCCTCGAGAACGGCGACGAGGCCGGCGGGCGTCCACGTCTCGGCCAGCCCGGCGCCGAGCCCGACCGAGATCCGATCGAAGGCGCCGAGTGGCTCGAGCGCCGGCCACAGCGCCTGCAGCGTCGGCGCGAGCGGCGCGGCCGGATCGTGGGTGGTGTGGACGCGAGCGCCGAGCTCGCTGCCGGTGGGACCGAGCATGGCCGCCTCGATCGCCCCGCCGGTGACCAGCAGCACGAGGGTGCGGGGGCGCGCCGCGACCGGGGGCACCTCGCTCGGGGGGACGGACTCCACGGCCGCACGGTAGTGGCCCGCGGCCCGCGGGACAAGGCCGTTCCGGGACCGGAACGCCGACGCGACCCGCCGGCGGAACGCCGCGCTTGCCCCCCTCCGGGGACCGAGCTACTCACCGGGCCGATGATTCCCCGCACGCTCCTGCTCTCGACGACGCTGTGGGCGCTGCTCGGCGGCTGCGCGACCACCGACGACGGGGAGCAGGACCTCGGCGAGCTCGCTGGCGAGATCGCCTCGGCGGGCGCCTGGTACCACCTCGATCACAGCGAGGGCACCACGGATGCCACGCTCTCCGTCGTCAACGGCTACAAGGTCCGCTGCCCGGACGGGACGTCGTCGACGACCTGCCACGTGTCCACGCTGGTGCTGCCGGTCGACTGCGACCGGGAGTGCCGCGATGGCCTGCTGTCGCTGCGCGGCGAGGCCGTGCTGCGCGGGCGGTTCGAGGGCGACGCGTTCGTCGCGACCACCGGCCTCGACACCTGGCAGGCCGGCCGCGGCACGTACTCGATCTACCGCCTGACCGCGGCGCCGACCTGCGCCGCCGCGCCCTGCCCCGGCTCGCTGAGCGCGCAGAAGCTCAACACCACGCGCGCCCCGACGGTGGTGTCCGCGGTCGAGTTCGGCCGCGCCGCGGATCCGAACTACGTGGTCGATCCGACGCGCGGGGACGACCAGGCGTCGTCGGACGCGGGCCTGCTGGTCTCGGGCCGCGTGCTCGATCACGTGTTCCAGGCGGACCGGGTGTGGCGGCTGTGGACGCCGCGGCCGGCGTGCGAGCCCCAGGCGGTCGCCCGCGCCCACGCCGGCGGCGATGGCGACCTGCGCCAGTTCCGCACGCTCGCCGAGGCCGAGCGCCACGTGGTCCCGGTGGGCCCCGACGAGGACGCCCTGTCGAGCCACTGGCTGGTGCGCACCGCCGCGTCGGCCACCGCCGTGGAGTTCACCTCCGGCACCAACGACCTGTGGGCGCAGCGGTTCGCCATCGACACGCAGACCTGCGCGCTGTCCCTGCTCGCCGAGCACTGAGCAGCGCCAGCCGAACAGGCCGCGGACCACGCGCTCGAGCCCGCCGCGCTGCCGCGCCTCGTGGCGGAGTGCGGCAGATCACGGTGCCGGGCGGCTCCCGGGGGGAGCGCTCCCGGGCGCACTCCCCCGGGAGCTTGGCCCCCCCGCCGGCCCCGATCGTGATACTCGCGGGAGGTGGGCTACGGCATGCGCTACTTCGCGGACGGGACGATCTCGCTCAAGGCCATCGCGAGCGGGCTCAAGCAGATCGATCCGGCGTTCAAGATCGATGGCGGCGAGCTGACGCGGGGAGATGAGCTGCTCGGCGAGATCGAGATCAGCTCGGCGGGGAGTGACCTGTTCGGTGAAGATCTGGCGGCGTTCATCGGCCAGGTCGAGCACAGCGGCGCCCCGGCGACGCGCGGCGTGTCCGAGCGGCTGCGCGCGGCGCAGGCGATCGTCACCCTCAACGTCCTCGACAGCCCGCGCGATCCGAACCTGACGTGGGAGATGATCGGTCCGCTGTGGTCGGTGCTGCCGACGCTCGCGACCGGCCTGACGCAGGTCGACGGGCGCGGCTTCTACGACGGCGCCGAGCTCCTCGTCGCGCTGGGATGAGGCACCTCGCGGCCTGGTCGCTGACCGGGCTCGCGCAGCGGCGTGGGAGGCCCCCACGACCAGCGACCCTGCGCTCACCGCGCTCCCGGCGGCGGGCGCAGGGAGGCGGACCCGCTCTCGCTCGTCCACTGACACTGAACGCGCGGCGAACGCCTCGACATTTCCCGAGCGCAGCGCGACACCGGTTCCTGCGGTCCCTGCATGGACGTCTCGGCGCCCTGGCCGCGCTCGGGCTGGTCATCGCGCGCTGCGGGCGCCTCGGGTTCGATCCGCTCGGGGTCGAGGCCACCGACGTCGGGACCGATGCGCCCGCCACCGCCGATGCGCCCGCCACCGCGGCGTGCAGCTGGGCGAGCGGGACGCCGTTCACCGGGACGCCCGACCGGCTGACCGCGCTCACCTCGTCCTCCCACGAGTTCGATCCGGTCCTGTCTCCCGACGGCCTCACGCTGCACTTCGGCAGCGACCGCGACGGCACCAGCGACGTGTTCGTGTCGCAGCGCCCGACCACGGCGGGCGTAGCGGGTGGCCCACCAGCCCCGAACACCCGCCCGCGTCGACCGGTCACAGCGTCCCCGCGGCCTCCCCACGGCCGCGGCCCGACGCCCCGACGCCCCGACGCCCCGACGCCCCGACGCCCCGACGCCCCGACGCCCCGACGGAGGCCGTCTTCGACACGGCCGTGCCTCACTCCGAGAGGGCGGCGACGGTGGCGTCGAGGGTGTGGGTCGCGCCGGCGAGCGTCAGGGTGGCGCCGGCTCCGTCGTGGTCGAACGTCACGGTGGCGGCGCGCCCATCGGCAAGGCTGAGCGTAACGCCGTCGGGGCCGGAGGCCGTCGCGGACCGCACAGCGCCATCGACGCCGAGCACGTGGAGGTAGCGCTGGTCACCGCCGGCGGTGCGGGTGTCGAGGCGGAAGCCGCCGGTGAACGTCTCGGTGCTGCGAAGGCTGGTGACCGTGGAGGTGGCCGCGGCGGGCGCGATCCGGGTGACCGCGAGGCAGTGGGCGCCGTTCGTGATGGTGGCGCTGGCACCGGCGATCGCGGGCGACGTGGGGGCCGCGATCTGCCAGGTCTGCGTGGTGCCGCCCGAGGTCTGGACGCGGTCGTAGACGATCACGGTGTCGGGCAGGATGTAGAGCACGTCGCGCTGGACCTTCTGCACCGCGGCGTTGCCCTTGTACGCGGGCGTGACGTCGGACGATGCCTAGAGGAAGCCGTCGCCCTGGTGGAGCGCGGTGAGCTTCGAGATCGTCGAGGCGACCTGCCGGACCGTGGCTCCGCCGCTCTCGATGCGGACGAGGCTGTGGGCGCCGGTCGCCTGGGCCAGGCCGTTGGTGGTGTCGACGTTGGCGTCGTACGCGAGCCCGCCGCCCTTGTAGATCATGATCGAGCCCTGGTCCTGGTGGGCGTAGGACTCGGTGTACGGGCCGGCGATCAGGTTGACCCAGGTCGCGGCCTTGTCCCAGCCGGAGCGAGCGTAGAGCTCGCCGATGCCCTCGGCGTGGTAGGCGGTGTTGAGCCCGTCGCGCGGCGCGGCGATCACATCGGGGTGATCGGTGAGGAAGGCCGACGCGTACATCATCGACATCGACATCGACATCGCCGGCAGCGCCGACTCCGCCAGCATCCCCTTGATCGGACCCGCGAGCGGATCGGCCGGGAACAGGTTGACCAGCTGCGCGAGGTAGTCGCGGTGGTAGTCGAAGAACGGCGCGGTGCGGTCACGCGCGTGGTCGCCGGTGTGCGCGATCCGATCGAGCGTCGGCATGACCTAGTGCGTGAACGCGAGCATCGAGGCCCGGGTGTGGGTGGTCTTGCGCGACAGGCTCTCGCCCGTGGTGGCCTTCCACCAGTCGTACAGCTCGTACAGCTTGCGCATCGCCACGCCGTAGCCGGTGCCCTCGCGCGACGCGCCGCCCTCGCGCGACGCGCCGCCCTCGCGCTGCTCGTCGAACGTGCGGATCAGCTGGCCGTAGATCTTGGTGTCGCGGAACTGCGTGATCCAGCCGTCGGCCGCGGGGTTCTCCCCCTTGGTGGCGAGCCCGAGCAGCATCGTGGCGCGCAGGAACGAGTTGTTGTTGTTGTTCGACGGGTTGTTGCCCGACCAGCCGGTGCCGACGAACAGCTTGCCGCCCCAGCGCGCCTCGGTCGGGTTCCACACGTTGAACACCGCCTGGTTGGCGTAGGCGAGCCAGCGCGTCTTCTGCGCGGCGGTGACCTGATCGAAGCACCAGTCGTAGACCAGCGCGAGCTCGCCGACCAGCTCGCCGACGTGCAGGTTGTGGTCGCGCGAGACCACGGGCGCGGTGCCCGCCGCGATCGCCGCCTCGGCGGTCGCGACCTGGCTCTCGACCTCGGCGATCGGGCGCGCGCAGGACGACGCCTGGCCGGTCAGCTGCGCCGCCAGGGCGCCGTTCCACGCCTCGAAGCCCCACAGCTCGCCCCCGGCGGCCCAGCGGTCGACGGCGGCCTTCCAGCGGGTCGCCGTGCGCGTGGCCGACGTCAGCGCCTGGCTGAGGCGCGCGCGGTTCGGCGTCAGGTGGATCCGCGGATGGTCCGTGGGACAGGTCGGATCGACGCTGGGTTCGTCGGTCCCGCTGTCCTCGCCATCGCCCCCATCGTCGCCACTGCCACTGCCACTGCCACTGCCACTGCCACTGCCACTGCCACTGCCACTGCCACTGCCTCCACCGCTGCCGGTGCCACCGTATGGCTGACCTTCGGTGCCCGTGGAATCACCGACGTCTCCCGCGCAGCCCGCAGCCGCCAGGATCGCCATCAGGATCGCGATCGTGTGTTTCGTCTGTGCCATGCAGCCCGATGTAGCGACGAGGCACCCCGGACGCGATGTACGCAACCGCGCGAAACCAGGCCAGGATATCTGGTAGTCGCTTCTCGCAGTGCGCGCCCTCGTCGAGACAGTCGTTCACGTTCGACATCGGGTGCGAGACCGCTTACGTCTGGAGCGACCCGGGTGCCTGTGAACATTCCGAGCACCCGCGAGAGGCGCTGACGGAGAACCTCGCGATCTCGCGCGCCCGCGCGCTCGGAAGAACACGGTCCGCTTCGGGCGCACATCAGGTACGGCCCGCGAATGGACCCCTCGAGCGCCCCCTCGAGCGCCCCCTCGAGCGCCCCCTCGAGCGCCCCCTCGAGCGCCCCCTCGAGCGCCCCCTCGAGCGCCCCCTCGAGCGCCCCCTCGAGCGCCCCCTCGAGCGCCCCCTCGAGCGCCCCCTCGAGCGCCGAACGCGGTCGAGCCGCCCCGAAGAGCAACGGAGCCCCCGGGGATGGTTCGACCGCGATCGTCGATCGAGGGGGTCCATTTGCGGGCCCTGAACCGTCAGAACCACGTGCAAAGCTGCCGCCGTGGACGGTCCCCGGTTCCAGGTCGCGCGCGGTGATGCGGTCACGTGGCTGCGCACGCTGCCAGCGGCGAGCGTCGACCTCGTGATCACCGATCCGCCGTACGAGTCGCTCGAGAAGCACCGCGCGATCGGCACCACCACCCGGCTCAAGCACAGCAAGGCCTCGAGCAACGACTGGTTCGAGATCTTCCCCAACGCCCGGTTCGGCGAGCTGTTCGCCGAGCTACATCGCGTGATGCGGCGCGACGCGCACTTCTATCTGTTCTGCGACGCCGAGACGATGTTCGTCGCCAAGCCGCTCGCCGAGCAGGCGGGCTTCAAGTTCTGGAAGCCGCTGATCTGGGAGAAGCGCACGATCGGCATGGGCTACCACTACCGCGCGAAGTACGAGTGCATCCTGTTCTTCGAGAAGGGCAAGCGGAAGCTCGCGGACCTCGGGGTGGCGGACGTGCTGTCGTTCCCGCGGGTCCACAACGGCTACCCCACCGAGAAGCCATTCGAGCTGAGCGAGGTCCTGGTCACCCAGAGCTCGTCGCCCGGCGAGCTCGTGATCGATCCCTTCATGGGCTCGGGCTCTGTCGGCGTCGCCGCGATCCGTCAGGGCCGCGCGTTCGCCGGTAACGACCTCGGCCAAGAGGCCATCGACATCACGCGCGAGCGCCTGCTCGCCGTGGGCGGCATCGGCGGCCTCGAGATCCCAACGGCCTGCACTCACCCGGCCCAGCTCGGCCTGCTGTAGTCGCACCCCCAGCCCGTGACGGGGGCTGCATCGACGTGCCGCCCCACGTGCGGTCCGCCCCTCCGGGCTGGCCCCCATGCCGGTCATGCGTCCTCGTGCGCCAGCCGGACCGCGGTCCCCGCCCCGATCACGAACCACCGCGGTGGGGGCCGAGCTCTCGTTCGCAACCGCGCCGGCGCCCGCGAAGTCCTGCCCGCCGACGCACACCCCGGCGCACAGTCGCTCGCCCCCCTCCGGCTCCGCCCGGTGTCCGCACGCCGCCGCGGACAGCGATTGCGCGCACTTGCGCCCACGCCAGGAGCCGCCATGGCCATGGGCGTCCAGCCTCCCGAACCCACTCCTCGCCTGACCACAACTCGTCCGTGTCCCGGACCGTCCGCTCTGCGGACCATCGGTGAGGTTTCCGTATTCATGTTTTCCAGCCCAGCCCTCGTACCACCCACGTTCTTAACTGACCGGTATTCGTACAGTCCGAAGTGCGGACTGACCGGACTTCGGACATGATGTCCTTGTTCCGGACATTATGTCCGAAGTTCGGATTGTCCGATATTCGGACGACATGGATGACGCGCCCGCAAGGCGGATGGCCAGGCCGGGTGCGTGGGACACGAGGGATGTTCATTGGTCCGATGGCCCGACCACGGAGGTGGCGGGTGATCTCGGGGGGGCTCCGCATCCGAGGACGGAGGTTCGAGTTCTTGGTGAATTGGTCGGACCAGTTGCACGATCCCGATCTGGTCCCGCGCCCCCACGCCCCAGGCAACCAGAATTCCGCGCCCCCGCGACCCCGAGCGCCGTCACGGACTGCCGGGTCGGATCACGCGCCGCCGCCACGCCAAGCGTCACGCCGACGGCACCGCCCGGCTGCCCCCCATCGCGCGATTCACGGCCGCGCGGCTCAGCCCCCGCCCGCGAGCCGACCGGCGCCGCACCACGCGGTTCAGCCCCCGCCCGCGAGCCGACCGGCGCCGCGCCGCGCCGCTCAGCCCTCGGCGACCAGCGCGCGTTCCGCCCGCGACAGCGCGACAGCGGCGGCGAGGAGGGCGGCGAGCGCGGCGGCGAGAACCACGGTGGCGGCAGCGTGGTCAGCCGCGGTGACGCCGCGCCGCTCAGCCCTCGGCGACCAGCGCGCGTTCCGCCCGCGACAGCGCGACAGCGGCGGCGAGGAGGGCGGCGAGCGCGGCGGCGAGAACCACGGTGGCGGCAGCGTGGTCAGCCGCGGTGACGCCGCGCCGCTCAGCCCTCGGCGACCAGCGCGCGTTCCGCCCGCGACAGCGCGACAGCGGCGGCGAGGAGGGCGGCGAGCGCGGCGGCGAGAACCACGGTGGCGGCAGCATGGTCAGCCGCGGTGACGCCGCGCCGCTCAGCCCTCGGCGACCAGCGCGCGTTCCGCCCGCGACAGCGCGACAGCGGCGGCGAGGAGGGCGGCGAGCGCGGCGGCGAGAACCACGGTGGCGGCAGCGTGGTCAGCCGCGGTGACGCCGCGCCGCTCAGCCCTCGGCGACCAGCGCGCGTTCCGCCCGCGACAGCGCGACAGCGGCGGCGAGGAGGGCGGCGAGCGCGGCGGCGAGAACCACGGTGGCGGCAGCGTGGTCAGCCGCGGTGACGCCGCGCCGCTCAGCCCTCGGCGACCAGCGCGCGTTCCGCCCGCGACAGCGCGAAAGCGTCGGCGAGGAGGGCGGCGAGCGCGGCGTCGAGAACGACGGTGGCGGCAGCGTGGTCAGCCGCGGTGACGCCGGCCGCGGACGCACCCCCGCGCACGCCGCCCGCCGACGCACCCCCGCGCACGCCGCCCGCCGACGCACCCCCGCGCACGCCACCCGCCGACGCACCCCCCGCGAGGGCCAGCCGGCGGCTGACCGCGGCCGTGAGGGCCGAGCGCAGGTCCGGGGGGACGAGCGGCACCGGGAGCAGGCGGAGGTAGGCGAGCTTGGGGCGGACCGCACCGTTGAGGGCAGGCGGGAACCGCCGGCGGGCGTACCAGGCGTAGAGCGGAGAGTTGAGGAGCGCGAGCAGGACCGGATCCGCGGACGGGAGGATCCACACCGTGGTGTCGGGGACGAGGTCGCCCGAGGGATCGAGGCAGCACGCGGGCGAGGTCTGGATGTCCTGGTAGAGCAACCGCGGCGACCGCGACCGGACCAGCGGGCCGACCGGATCCTGGAGTTCGAACCAGGCGTAGCTGCCCGGCTTGCGCCCGGACCACGGACCCGTCCAGGCGGGCGGGCGCGGCTCGAGCGCGGCCCGGAACGACGCGAGGTGGGCTCGAGTCGCCGGGAGCTGTTCCAGCGAGGTGCCACGATCCACGAGCAGGATCCAGCGATCGCCATCCGCGGCGCGCCAGGAGCGAACATCCCGGCCCTTGATCAGCGGGCGGATCAGGCTCCCCGCCGCCGGCTCGAGCGCCAGCAGCCGGTCGCGGGTGGCGCGGTCGAGCACGAACGCCCGGTTGCAGCCGGTGACGACGCCCCGCGCGGGCGCGCCCTCCAGGTGATCGGCGAGCGGGGGAAACGCGGCTTCGAGCCGGTCCAGCAGAGCGCGCTCCGTGGGTCCATCGATGTGCCAGGGCGCGGGGCCCCAGCGCTCGCGCGGCTGGCCCGGGCCGTCGAGGCGAAGCGCGGAGGTCAGGGGATCCGCCGACGCCGTGAGCACGCGCACCGCATGGATCGGTGCCGAGCGCGGGGCGCCCACGCGGCCCCACAGGACACACGGGAACGCATCTGCCGCGGCGAACAGGGACAGACGGCCGAGATCGACCAGGCCCTCCACGCTCCCGGTGGCCGCGAGCAGGGTGCGCAGCGGGCGTCCATAGGCCGCCGTCATCCACTTGTTCGGCAGCACGAGCACGTAGCGACCCTCGGGGCGCAGCAAGCCGGGCGCCAGCTCGACGAAGTAGACGTAGAGGTCGGCGACGCCGTCGTAGCTCGCATAGCGCCGGAGCGCGGCCTTGTCCTCGAGCCGCTCCTGCCGGATGTACGGCGGGTTGCCGATCACCACGTCGAAGCCACCCGCCGCGAACACCGCCGGGAACGCGACCGCCCAGTCGAGCGTCAGGGCGTCGGCGACCTGAAGCTGCACGGCCGAAGCACCGGTGATGGCTCGCGCCTGCCCGACCGCCCGCGCATCGATGTCCACGCCGAACACGCACCGCGTGGCGATCAGGCGGCGCGCCTCGGTGGCCCAGGTCTCGGGGTCGCCGGGGGCGGCTGCGGGCTCGGCGCACCACGCGGTCACCAGGTGCTCGCCCAGGACGTCGATCAGCGCGCGCAGGAACGCCCCCTCGCCAAGCGCGGGATCGCAGACCCGCAGCGCGAGGATCGCCGCAGCCCCGGCCCGCACGAACGGCTCGACGGCGAGCCGGGCCATCGCCATGGCGAGCCCCGGCGGGGTGTAGACGACCCCGAGCGGACGCTCGCTGATGCGGGGGCTCCTCACCCTCCGACCATACAGAAGCTTCGCGTCGGCCGCGGAGGTCAGTTCCACGGGGCTCCGCCCCGCCCTACGCGGCAAGCCGCGCAGGGTTTCCACCCCGGTTTCGAGACTGTTTCACAGTCTCTCAGCGCGCGAGCGGCAAGCGGATCACCATCCGCGCTCCATCGGTGCTACAGCGGAGCGATCCACCCTCGCGGGCGAGCCCGAACGCGGCGAGCCCGAGGGACCGCCCGGCGGGAACCGCCAGCTCGGCTGGCAGCGCGAGAACCATCACCAGGTGCGCACCCTCGGTGATCGCGGTCACGTCGATGGCGCGTTTGCCGCCCGCGCCGCCGGCGACGTCGAAGGCCAGCGCGAGCGCCTGCACCACGAGCGGCACGGCCAGCTCGAGAGTCACGGGAGGGAGCGGACGCGTGAACGAGGCGCGGGCACGTTCGAGCGCGCGGGCGCACAGGTCCTCCGCGGCGATCGCGGCCTTGAGCGGCACCTTGGTCAGAGCGCGGTTCGTGTTCAGCAGCTCGAGGATCGCGCGGAGCCCCTCGGCCGCCGAGTCACCAGCCTCCTTGAGGGCGCGCTCGCCGTTCTCGCTGAGCTCGACGACCTCATCGATCGCCATCATCAGGCCCTGCAGCTTGGACGCGAGGTCGTGGTGGAACCCCGTCAGCCGGGACGCCGTCAGCGCCAGGATCAGCACCTCATCGAGAGGAACGGCCGGGTGGCACTCGCAGGGTCCGCCGGTCTCGTCGAGGTGAGGCAAGGTCACGTCGTGCTCTCGAGCGCAGCAGTCAGGCCTGTCAGGCCAAGGGCGGCTGCCTCGGTCCACGGATCCATCGGCACATCGTAGACCTCGTCAGGCTCGCGCGAAACCTGGGAGATGCCCGGAAACTCGGCCTCGAGGGCGGCGCGCAGGGCCTCGCGGCGTTCACGGCGCTCACGGTCTCCGGACAGCGCGAGCAGGTCCTTGTGACGCTCGACGGCGTCGCGCACGGTCTGGCGCAGCACCTCGTTGTCGAACGGCTTGTTGAGAAACCGGAACACCTCGCCCTGGTTGATGCCGTCGATCGCGGTCTCGAGGGAGCGCTTGCCGGTCAGAAGAATGCGGACGGTCTCCGGGCGGACGCGGCGGGCATGGCCGGCGAGCTGCGCACCGGTCATCTCGGGCATCTCGTAGTCGGACACCAGGACAGCGACCTCGTCGGCCGCGATCCAGCCGAGCGCCTCGCGCGCGGACGTGGTCGAGCGGATCTCGATCGCCTCGCGGCGGAGGCAGCGGACCACGGTGGCGAGCATGGCGTCGTCGTCGTCGACGCACACGATCAAGGGGGGCTGGGGGGTGCTCATGAACGGGGCCTCAGGTCGACAGCCAGCGCTGCCAGCCGCTACGATCGGTGGTCTTCTCGATCTCCTCGAGCGCGGCGAGCAGCGCCCGCACGCTCGGGAACCGGGACTGGGGGCGCTTCTGCAGGCAGGTGGTCACGACATCCGCGAGCCTGCTCGGCAGCGGCCCGTGCGGGCTCTCGACCGCGGGGACCGGCGCCGTCAGGTGCATCATCGACAGCTCGCGGATGTCCGCGTGCTCGAACGGGGGATGCCCGACGATCAGCTCGAACAGCACCGCGCCCAGTCCGTACTGATCGGAGCGTTCGGTCGCGGTCAGGCCGCGCAGCTGCTCGGGCGAGATGTACGCCGGCGTGCCGAGCACGTACTCCGGGACCTCGTCCATCAGGCCGTCACCGGCCAGCTTCGACAGCCCGAAGTCGACGAGCTTGGCGTGCGGCCCCGGGCCCTTGAGCACGAGCACGTTGGAGGGTGTGACGTCGGCGTGGATCACGCCGCACTCGTGAGCCGCCGCCAGGCCACTCGCGAGCTGCTTGGCGATGTGCACGACGTCGCGGATGGGGAGGGCACCGCGATCGACGAGGTTCGCGAGGCTCTCGCCCTCGAGCAACTCCATGACGAGGTACGGGCGCCCGTCGGTCATGTAGCCGAAGTCGAACACGTCGACGATGTTGGGGTGGTGGATGCGCGCGGCGGTGCGGGCCTCGCGGAGGAACTGCTCCACCGCGTCGGGCTCGCGCTCGACGACCTTGCGGCGCAGGACCTTCATCGCGTAGGAGCGGCCGAGAGTGGCGTGCTCGACCTGGAACACGGTCCCCATCCCACCCTCCCCGAGGAACGCGGTGACCTTGTAGTGGTCGATGGTGTCACCGACGCTCGGGCCGACGGTCGGCTCGCTCAGCGCCAGCGCCAGGCCCGGGACGCGCGTGGTGGACACCACCATCAGGTCCGCGCGCGGGCGCGGCACCGGGCGGACGGTGAGCATGACCTCGGCCTCGAGCGTTCCGGACCGGATCGGGAGGAGGCCACTCGACGCGTGCGAGGCCGCGAGATCGAGCGAGGCGAGGAACGCGAGCCGGGCGATCACCGCGGCGCCGAGGGATGCGTCGATCACCGAGGTCGCCAGCACCTGCCGGGTGCGCTCGAGGGTGATGCCGTAACACTCCTCGTAACCGAGCAGCGGCTCCACGAACACCGCGTCCGCACCGGACCGGACCGCGGCCGCGAGAATGACGTCCGCCACCCGGCGTGGGTCAGCCGAGACCGGCGATGTCTGGGGAAGCTCGACCACACTACCGACCATGTCCATATCCCTGATCCCTGGGGCTGGGCGCCCGCCGCCCGACGTGCGCATGGGCACGGGGCGGTCGGACACGAAACGAACCACTTGGCAACCATGCCGGACATCGACCGCCCGGCTCCACGCACGCCGTGGATACAGGCAGGTTCGGCCAGCCAGGAGAATCGTGAAGCCTGGGACCCTGCGGTTCGGACGACACTTGCGCCCGCACGTCTGGGCGTTGTTGAAACCAGCTCGACCGGGGGCGGGAACGGGGACACCCTGCGCGGCTGGCCGCGTGGAGCGGGGGAGGAGGCCCCGTGCCGCGGACGTCGCGCGCCTGGCCCACCGCTTGCGTCCAGCTGATCGAGAGCGTTCGGACAGGGTCCGCGTGAAATCTATCGGGGGGGGCCCTCAACATCCCCCGCGGGGGGCCGGTCCACGCTCTCGGAGGACGCAACGCCGTGGCCGCAACGATTCTCATCTGCGATGACGACCCGGAGATCCGGTCCGCGATGAAGCGCACACTGCGTGCGTACCAGGTCACCGAGACCGCCTCGCCGCGCGAGGCGATGGATGTCCTGAAGATCTCGACCTTCGACGGCGTGATCAGTGACTTCGCGCTGGGCGCCGAGCAGGATGGCCTCGACCTCCTGCAGCACGTCCGCGTGTTCTACCCGAGCATGGTGCGGTTCCTCGTCACCGGGAACCAGGATCTGGACATCGCGGTTCGCGCCGTCAACGAGGGCGCGGTCCACCGCTACTTCCAGAAACCATGGGACGACGAGAAGCTCCGGATCGCGCTCGAAATCGTCCTGCACACGCGCAAGGTGGGCGGGTAGCGACGTATGCAAGGCGGTGCCGCCAGGGTGGTCGGCGCTGGATTGCTCGGGCGCGTCCTGGTCGTCGATGACGACCCGGCGCTGCGCCGCGCGTTTGCACGCACGCTCGGGCACGAAGGCTGGGAGGTCGTCCTCGCCGAGGACGGCCGCGATGCGATCGCCGCCATGGCCCGTCACCGGGGAGCCGTTCGACTGCGTCGTCTCCGACGTGAACATGCCCGAGCTCGACGGGTTCGGGCTCGTCGAGGCGATCCGCAAGCACGACAACGACCTGCCGGTGCTGCTGATGACGGGTGACCCCTCGCTCGATGGCGCGGTCCGCGCGATCGACTCCGGCGCGGTGTCCTACCTGTCCAAGCCGTTCGAGCACGAGACGCTGGTGGCCGCGGTGGCGCGCGCGGCCCGGCGGCATGGCGTGGCGCGCATGCGCCGGCGCGCCAGCTCGTTCGCCATGAAGCTCCACCTCGAGGACCTGCCGAACAAGTTCACGACCGCGCTCGCGCGTGCGTGGATGGCGTTCCAGCCGATCATCGACGTCCAGACCAAGACGATCTACGCGTACGAGGCGCTGCTCCGCACCGACGAGCCCTCGCTCGGGCGAGTCGACATCCTGATCGCCACCGCCGAGCGGCTCGAGCGCGTCCACGAGCTCGGCCGCGTGGTGCGGGACCGCGTGGCGCGCGCCGCCGTCGATCTGCCGGACGACGCGCTGCTGTTCGTCAACGTCCACGGGCTCGAGCTCGACGACGAGGAGCTGTACACCGCCGCCAACCCGCTCGCGCCGATGGCCGAGCGCGTGATCCTCGAGATCACCGAGCGCACCGGGGTCGAGCCGGAGGCCGGTGCGTCACGGGTCGCGATGCTGCGGAGGGCGGGCTACCGGATCGCCGTCGACGACCTCGGCGCGGGGTACGCCGCCCTCGGCGCCCTCGCCTCCCTCGAGCCCGACGTCGTGAAGCTCGACATGTCCCTGATCCGCAACCTCGACCAGCACCTGACCAAGCGCCGCGTGGTCGGCGCGATCACGACGCTGTGCCACGAGCTCGGCAGCAAGGTCGTCGCCGAAGGCGTCGAGACCGTGCAGGAGGAGGCGGCGGTGGTGGAGGCCGGCGTCGACCTGATCCAGGGCTACCTGTACGCGCGCCCGACGCGCGACTTCGCGCGGCTCTGACGCCGCGGCGCGGCGGATCAGTTCCACGGGGCTCCACCCCGCCCTCCGCGGCACGCCGCGCAGGGGGCCCACCCCGGGTTCGAAACGGTTTCACAGTCGCTCAGCCCGCGAGCTCGAACGTCAGCCCGGCGCGGCGCAGGCGGTCGAGCAGGTGGCCGCCCATCGCGACGGAGGCCACCAGCGCCCCGCCCGGCGAGGTCAGCGGATCGAGCGCGAGGCTCAGCGCGGACTCGCCGAGCATGCGCGCGGTGGAGCCGTAGCCCGGATCGCCGTGCTGGTCGGCCACCACGTACACCAGGCTGTGGTTGTCGACCTCCCCGATGAACCGGACCTTCCAGTGACCGCGCGCCCGCTGCTCGGGCGTGGGGCCCTGCCCGGGCTGCGGCGCGCGCTTGAGCAGGACCTCGCGCAGGCGCGGCCGCTTCATCGCGAACGCGAGGCCGATCAGGCCGCCGGTGACGGTGGCGGCCATCATCGCGCCCCTGGGGCCGCCCGGCGTCGACATCACCTCGCGGTAGACGAAGTCCGTGCCCCACGGGAAGCCGGCGAGCGCGTGACCGCGCCGCACGTTGCGCGTGTTGATCTGCGCCATCAGGAACGGCACGGTGAACATCTTGAGGCGAGGCTCCCAGCCCACGGAGGTCTCGTCCGGCGACGGCGGAAGATCGGCGTACGGGTCGGGGTTGAGCGCGTACGGGTTCGCGAGCACTTTGCGCACGGCGCGGTCGGCCGAGGCCTCGACGGCGGTCTGCGCGCCGCTGGCGACCGTCCCGCCCGAGATCCCGCCGCTCGACTCGCCGAACAACGCGGTGACCTTGGTGGCGGGCTTGCCGAACGCCTTGATCATCTCCTGCTGCAGCGCCCACGTGCCCAGATCCGAGGGCACGGAGTCGAAGCCACACGAGAACACCAGGCGGGCGCCGGTCACCACGGCGCGCTCGTGGTGCGCGTCGATCATGCGGCGCATCCACTGCACCTCGCCGGCGAGGTCGCAGTAGTGGGTGCCCGCCTCGGCGCATGCAGCGACCAGGTCATCGCCGTACTTCGCGTAGGGCCCGACCGTCGAGCACACCACCCTGGTGCGCTTCGCGACCGCGGCGAGCGCGGCCGGATCGTGGGCGTCGGCGACCAGCACGGGCACGCCGAGACCGAGCGCCTCGAGCCGGTCGCGGCTGCGTCCGGCGATCGCCCACTGCGGCCGCTCCGACGAGCGCGCGATGTGGTCAGCGACCAGCTTGCCGGTGAACCCGGTGGCCCCGAACACCACGACATCGAACTCACGTGTCATGCCTCGATGCTACCCCCAGTGCGCCACACCCCGCCGGGAGTGCGCGCCCGATCGGCGCCGACGGGATGGCGGTCAGGGCCCGCGAGTGGACAGGTCGGCCGATGAGCGCGCGATGAGCGCGCGATGAGCGCGCGATGAACGCGGGCGAGCCGCCCCGCGGGCGCGGCGCGACGAGGGAACGTCCCCGTCGGTGCCCGGCCGAGGAGCAACGAGTCCCCCGGGGAGGCCTCGACCGCGAGGGCGATCGAGATGTCCATTCGCGGGCCCTTGAGGCGGGGGAACGCCGTGCCTTCGCGCCGCGAGCGCGTAGACTGCGCGCGTGTCGCCCATGATCGAGCGCCTCGCCAGCCGGCTCCTGCCCGGGCAGCCCCGCACGCTCGTGGAGCCACGCCAGCACGCCGCGGTCGCGGTGGTGCTCCACGTCGTGGCCGGTGGCGCGCGCGTGCTGCTGATGAAGCGCGCCGAGCGCACGGGCGATCCGTGGTCCGGACACATCTCCCTGCCCGGTGGGCGGTACGAGCCGCAGGATCCCGATCTGCTCGCGACCGCGATCCGCGAGACCCGCGAGGAGCTCGGCATCGACCTCGGCGGGACCCGGCTGCTCGGGCAGCTCGAGCCCCTCCACCCGCGGCAGGCTGGCCCGACCGGCATCGAGGTCACCCCGTTCGTGTTCTCCACCGAGGCGCCCATCGAGCCGGTCTGTGGGGCCGAGGCACTGGCCGCGTTCTGGCTCCCCCTCGAGCTCGCCTCGTCGGGCGCCCTCGACGGACAGTACGCCTACCCCGGCGCGGCGCTCTCGTTCCCGAGCTGGACCTGGGAGGGGCACGTGATCTGGGGCCTGACGTTCCGCATCCTCGGCGACGTGCTCGCGCACGCCCACGGCGCCTGACGCGCTCGCGGACGGGGCCGGGGCGGTACGATGGCGCGTGGCCTACCAGGTGCTGGCGTGGTTCCTGCGGATCGTGTCGCGGGTGTTCTTTCGCCAGGTCGAGGTGGTCGGCCTCGAGCACGTGCCGGCGACCGGGCCGGTGCTGTTCGCGGGCAACCACCACAACTCGCTGATCGATCCGATCCTGATCATCACGACGTGCGGCCGCAAGGTCCAGTTCGCCGCCAAGGACTCGCTGTTCAAGGGACGGTTGATGCGCGGCGTGCTGCGCGGGCTCGGCGCGGTGCCCGTCGCGCGCAAGGACGACCACGACGGCACCCGCGCGGCGCCGGCCCCGGGCCCCGAGCGGCCGGCCGAGGAGCGCGCGATCACCAACGATGCCGCGTTCGCGCACATGTTCGCGGTGCTCGGCGCGGGCGGGGCGATCGGGATCTTTCCCGAGGGGATCTCCCACGACGAGTCCCAGCTCGCCCGCCTCAAGACCGGGGCCGCCCGCCTCGCCCTGGGCGGCGCCACGGCGACCCGCCAGCCTGTGACGGTCGTCCCGTGCGGCCTGGTGTTCATCCACCCCAAGCGGTTCCGCAGCCGCGTGCTCGTGCAGTTCGGCCCCCCGATCGTGATCGCCCCCGAGCAGCCGACCGAGGCCGCCGACGTGCGCACGGTGACCGCGGAGCTCGATGCCGCG
This sequence comes from Kofleriaceae bacterium, assembly GCA_964203225.1. Taxonomy (GTDB): domain Bacteria; phylum Myxococcota_A; class Polyangia; order Haliangiales; family Haliangiaceae; genus JABFXX01. The sequence continues at coordinate 42,924 of CAXNMK010000011.1, read as the reverse complement.
CTGCGCCGCCTGACCATCAACGCCCCGGACTGGGAGACCGTCCGCGCGCTCGACGTGGTGCGCCGCCTGTACCAGCCGCACGAGATCTCGATCGAGGAGCGCGTCGAGCTCGCGCACCGGTTCAACGCCTACTACGCGCAGGTCGCCGCGATCCCGCGGGTGGTCGAGGTGATGCTCCGCGTGCGCGCCTACCAGGACAGGCTCGACGAGCTCGGCCTCACCGATCGCGAGCTCGCGCGCGACCTGTCCAAGCTCGAGATCTCGGCGCGCCTGTTCCGCCACCTCGTGCTCGTCGCGTTCTGGCTGCCGCTGACCGTGCCCGGCGCCCCGCTCCACCTGCCCACGGTGGCGTTCGCCCGGCTCGCCGGCCCACGCCTGACCCCGCGCAAGGACGTGGTCGCGACCACGAAGCTGCTGATCGGGCTGGGCCTCGTGCTGGCGTCCTACGCGATCGCGGTGAGCGTGCTGTGGTGGCGCGCGGGCCTGCGCTGGGCGCTGCTCGCCTCGGTGATCCTGCCGATGTCGGGCTGGGCCACCCTGCGCGTCCTCGATCGCCTGCGCCTGGTTCGCCGAGCGCTCGGCGTCCTGCTCCGGCGAGCGCGGTTTCGCCACGAGGTGCGGGCCCTCCGCGCCGAGCGCGCCGCCCTCACCAAGGACGTGGTCCAGGTGGTCGCCGAGGTCCGCCCCGCCGACATGGCGCTGCTGTTCCCCGCCGATGATCCGCGACGCCAGGTCGACGCCGAGGAGTCGTGGCGCGCGCGCCAGAACGCCGACCTCGACGCCGAGTTCGACAAGGATGCATCGGAGGACGCGGACGAGGACCACGCATGACCACCTCCGACCGGCCCCTCGTGGTCCTGCTGCACGGGCTGGCCCGCGGACACGGCTCGATGGCGCACCTCGGGCGGGTGCTGCGGGCGGCCGGCCACGACACGGTCAGCCGGACGTACCCGTCGCGCCGCCATTCGCTCGGTTACCTGGCGGGGGAGGTCGCCGAGTGGATCGTGGCGGAGGCCGCCGGCCGCGCGGTGTCCGCGGTCACGCACTCGATGGGCGGCGTGATCGTCCGCCACCTCCGGGATCCGCGGATCCAGTGGCAGCGGATCGTCATGCTCGCGCCGCCCAATCAGGGCAGCCAGCTCGCCGCGGCGCTGGTCCGGAACCCGGTGTTCCGCTGGTACTACGGGCCCGCCGGCGCCGAGCTCGCCAGCGGGGCGACCTGGCCGGCGCCGCCCGCCCCGTTCGCGGTGATCGCCGGGACCCGGGCGCTCGCGCTGTCGAACCCCACGAGCTGGACGTTCGGTCGTCGGTTCGGGCGGGCGACGCCCAACGACGGTACCGTCGCGGTCGCCGAGACCCGGCTCGCCGGGATGGCCGCGTACGCCGAGGTCGACGCCACGCACACCTGGATCATGAACGACCCCGAGGTCCACCGGCTGGTGCTCGCCTACCTGCGTGACGGCGCGTTTCCAGACGCCCGAGGAGACCGCACTTCGGCACCCCCTGCGTGACGGTTCGGCGGCTCCGGGCGATGCTGCCCACCTCCGCTAGCGTCCCGGCTCGATGTCAGCCTCCGGATCTAGGGTCTGCCCGTGGCGAAGCTCTACTTCCGGTACGGCACCATGGATTCGGCGAAGTCGCTGAACCTGCTCGCGGTCGCACACAACTACCGCAAGCAGGGCAAGCGCATCCTCCTGATGAAGCCGCGCCTCGACACGCGGTTCGGCGCCGCGACGATCTCGTCGCGCGCCGGCCTCGAGGCGGAGGCGGACGTCGTGGTCGACCACGACACCCAGCTCGACCCACGCGACTTCGCCAACCTCGACTGCGTGCTTGTCGACGAAGCGCAGTTCCTGCCCCCCTCGGTGATCGAGGACCTGCGCCGGATCACGGTCGACCCGGGCGTCCCGGTGATCTGCTACGGCCTGCGCACGGACTTCCGCACCCGGCTGTTCCCCGGCGCCCAGCGCCTGATGGAGCTCGCGGACGGCATCGAGGAGGTCAAGGTCACCTGCCAGTACTGCAAGAAGAAGGCGATCTGCAACCTGCGGTTGGTCAACGGTACGCCCACCGTGCGCGGCCCGCAGATCCAGCTCGGCGCCGAGGAGTCGTACGCGCCGGTGTGCTGGGCGCACTACGACGAGGCCACCCGCCAGGCGGCGGCCGAGGTCTCGGGCGACGCGCTGCGCCCCAGCTGAGAGACGGTGACACCGTCTCGACACCGGGGTGGGCATCCTGCGCGGCGGGCCGCGGACCGCGGGCCGGAGCCCCGTGGACCTGAGAGACGGTGACACCGTCTCGACACCGGGGTGGGCATCCTGTGCGGCGGGCCGCGGACCGCGGGCCGGAGCCCCGTGGACCTGAGAGACGGTGACACCGTCTCGACACCGGGGTGGGCATCCTGCGCGGCGGGCCGCGGACCGCGGGCCGGAGCCCCGTGGACCTGAGTCCCCGCGTCAGTTGAGGTCGGCGCGGCGCGTGCGCCAGTCGACGAACAGCTGCGTGAACCGCGGATCGCCCTGGAGCGCGGCGAGGTCGCTGTCGGTCTCCATCTTCTCGCCGTGCTCGTACTCGTGCTCGATCGCGAGCCGCACCTGCTCGAGCGCCCCGTCGATCTGCCCGACCGCCGCGTAGGCGCAGGCCGCCGAGTGGAAGACGTACGGGTTCTCGGCGCCGTACGGCTGGCCCCCATCGGCGAGCTCGACGGCGAGCTCGTATTCGTCGAGCGCGTGGGCGTGGATGCAGGCGTTGTTCCACGCCATCACGTACGCGGTGCGGGCCTCCCCCAGCTCGATCGGGGGCGGCGGCAGCGCGAGGACCCGCTTGAGGATGATCAGCGCCTCCGGCCGCTCCACCGCGAAGCTCGCGTTGTAGAGATGCGGGATCAACACGCTCAGGGGAGGCAGGCGGCCGAGGACGTCCTCGAGGTGGGCCGGGGCGTGCCGCGCGACCGAGGCGACCAGCTCGGCGATCTCCTCGGGCTCGGTGTCGCCGAGGGTGGCAGCGTCGAGGAGGTCGAGGGCCTCGGCCAGCTCGTCGGGGACGTGCTCTGCGCACTCCCCCACCACCACCAGGCGCACGTCCTGGAACGGGGCCTCGCGGGCGAGGGTGATCGCGTCGGCGATCCGGCGCTGGCGGACCAGCACGATCGCGAGGTACCCGGTGGCGTCGGAGCTCGCGTCGAACGCCAGCGCGCGGCGCAGCAGCCGTTCGGCGACCAGCGCGGTGCTGCCCTCATCGGGATCGTGCTCGAGCGCAACCTCGATCAGCATGCCGGCCAGCTCGCGGCGACTCCACCCACTCTGGGACACCGCCCACGCCAGCGCGGCCTCCTCACCGTGGCGCTGGAACCGGTCAGCGAACGGGTTACCGGCCAGCACGAACGGGTCCTCCTCGTCCTCGACGACCGCGCGCGACTTGACCGCCTCGTCGACCGCATCGAACCGCGCCCACGCGATCGGCATCACCTCGTGAATGCGGGCCGCGACCCACAGCAGGAAGTGAACCTGGTCCGCGGCGGTGGCCGGCACCGAGAACCGCTCCACCCACAGCAGCGCCGACCGGTGGCGCCGATCGTGGACCACGTCGGCGCGCTGGAACGGCTCGAAGTCGTCGACGCGCTCGTCCTGGTACACCGACAGCCAGAGCGCGAAGAATGCGTTGATCACGGACTCCTCGCCGGGGAGCGCGGTCCCCGCGAGCTTGAGCGCGAGACCGAAGCTCTCCCAGTCGTAGTCGTCGATGATCTCGGGGTAGCGCTCGATCGGAAAGGACACGGCCTGCTCCATCGGCGGCGGGCCGTTGCGCCAGTGGCTCTCGAGCGCGGACGTGATGTCCTCGTCGAGATCCTCGTCGTCGTCCTCGAGCTCGTCCTCGTTGCCGTCGTCCTCGTCCTCGCCGGTGACCGCCGGCGCATCGGGCGCGGCGTACAGCACCTCGGCGGTGTCGTCGAAGATCGCGTCGACGATCTCCGGCGCCTCGCCCTCACCCTCCTCGCCTTCATCCTCCGGGGCAGGCTCCGCGGAGGTCAGCTCGAGCCAGGTCACCCCGTCGATGCCGGTCTCGACCTTGATGCACCAGATCTGCTCGAGCTCGAGCTCGGCCGCCACCACCTCGAGGACCGCGCGCTGGGTGTCGAGATCCGCCGGCAGCGGCGGCAGCCACGGGGCGGCGAGCCACTGGCGCGCGGTGGTGTCCTCGACCTCGGGATCGTGGTCCTCCGCCTCGGTCAGCCCCGCCGCCGTCAGCCGGCTCCACAGCGAGCGCTGCTCGGCAGGCGTCAGGGGCCGGGCGCTCCGCGCGATCACGATGCCGCGCGCGAGATCGCTGCGGCGCGGCTCGAAACCGATTAGCTCCACTGCGACGAGCGTACCGCGAAACGGCGCGCCTGCGGCCTCAGCACTCGATGATGTTGACGGCGAGACCGCCGCGCGCGGTCTCCTTGTACTTGCTGCTCATGTCCGCGCCGGTGCGCCACATGGTGCGGATCACCTTGTCGAGCGACACCTTGTGCGTCCCGTCGCCCTGGAGCGCGAGCCGCGCGGCGTTGATCGCCTTGACGGCGCCCATCGCGTTGCGCTCGATGCACGGCACCTGGACCAGGCCCCCGATCGGGTCGCAGGTGAGGCCGAGGTTGTGCTCCATGCCGATCTCCGCGGCGTTCTCCACCTGCGGCGGGGTGCCGCCCATGACCTCGGCGAGCGCGCCGGCGGCCATCGAGCACGCCACGCCGACTTCCCCCTGGCAGCCGACCTCGGCGCCGCTGATCGAGGCGTTCTTCTTGTAGAGCGCGCCGATCGCCGCGGCGGTCAGCAGGAACCGCATCGTGCTCTCTTCGTCGGCGCCGGGCAGGAACCGGCGGTAGTACGTGAGCACGGCGGGGATGATCCCGGCAGCGCCGTTGGTGGGCGCGGTCACGACCCGGCCGCCCGCCGCGTTCTCCTCGTTGACGGCGAGGGCGAACAGGTTGACCCAGTCCATGATCACCAGCGGATCGCGGTCGCCCTTGCCGTCGCCCTTGATGCGGCGATGGAGCGCAGCCGCGCGCCGCTTGACCTTGAGCCCGCCGGGGAGGATGCCCTCGCGCTCGCACCCGCGCTTCACGCACGCCTCCATCGCCGCCCAGATCTGAGCGATCCGGACCTTGATCTCGGCCTCGGGCAGGTGCGCCTTCTCGTTCTCGAGCATCAGCGTGGAGATGCTCATGCCGTGCTCCTCGGCGAGCCGGAGCAGCTCGTCGGCCGAGTTGAACGGGTACGGGACCTCGACCTGCTCGGCGGGGATGCTGCCGTCGGCGGGCGCGCCCGCGTGGTCGACCACGAACCCACCACCGACGGAGTAGTAGACACGATCGACGATCAGGCCGGCCGCGCCGAACGCGGAGAACCGCATGCCGTTGGAGTGGAGCGGCAGCTTCTCGCGGCGGTGGAACACCAGACCCGGCTCGGGATCGAGCGTCACCTCGTGCTGCCCGAGCAGCCGGATCCGCTTGGTCTCGGTGATCTTCGCGATCCGCGCGGGCACGCTGTCGACGTCGACGGTCGCCGGCTCCTCACCCTCGAGGCCGAGCAGCACCGCCTTGTCGCTGCCGTGGCCCTTGCCGGTGAAGCCGAGGCTGCCGAACAGCTCGACCTTGACCCGCTCGGTGGCCGCCAGCTGTCCGTCCGCGAGCAGCCGCTCGACGAACCGCTTGGCCGCGCGCATCGGCCCCACGGTGTGGGAGCTCGACGGGCCGATCCCGATCTTGAAGATGTCGAAGACGGAGATGTGCACGGTCCGGAGAGTCTACCCGGATCCGTCGCGGACATTGGTGGTCAGAACAGGATGCGGGTCTTGATGCTGGTCTCGAGGGCGCCGATCGCCTTCTTGACCTCGCCCGAGACGTCCTGATCGAGGTCCATGATCAGGTAGCCGATGTCCGGATCGGTCGACAGCGTCTGGGCGCGGATGTTGGCGTTGCGATCCGAGACGATCTTGTTGATGTCGCGGAGCACGCCCGGGACGTTGCGGTGGACGTTGAGGATGCGGTGGGTGTCCCGGGTCACGGGCACCTCGATCTGCGGGAAGTTGACCGCGCCGGTCGTCGCACCGCCGTTGATGTACTTGATCAGCGCGGCCGACACCTCGCGGCCGATCGCCTCCTGCGCCTCCTCGGTGGAGCCGCCGATGTGGGGCGTCAAGATCATGTTGGGCAGCCCGCGCAGCGGCGAGGTGAACCCCTCGCTGTTGCCCTCGGGCTCCTGCGGGTAGACGTCGACCGCGGCGCCGCCGATGTGGCCGCGCTTGACCGCCTCGGCGAGCGCGTCGACGTCGACCACGGTGCCGCGGCTGGCGTTGAGCAGGCACGCGCCTGGCTTCATGCGGGCGAGCTCCGCCGCGCCGATCATCAGCCGGGTCTGCGGCGTCTCGGGGACGTGGAGCGTCACGAAGTCCGCGATCGCGAGCACGTCCTCGAGCGTGGGCAGCGAGCGGTTGTTGCCCATCGGCAGCTTGGCGGCGACGTCGTAGAACACCACGCTCATCCCGAACGCCTCGGCGAGCACGCCGATCTGGCTGCCGATGTGGCCGTAGCCCACGATGCCGATCGTGCGGCCGCGCACCTCGTGGCTCCCGACCGCGACCTTCTGCCAGCGCCCCTCGTGCACCTCGCGCGAGCGATCGCCCAGGTGGCGCGACAGCATCACGACCTCGGCGAGGATCAGCTCCGCGACCGAGCGCGTGTTCGAGAACGGCGCGTTGAACACCGGCACGCCGCACCGGTTCGCATGCGCGGAGGACACCTGGTTGGTGCCGATGCAGAACGCGCCGACGGCCAGCAGCCGACGCGCTTCGTCGAGCACCGCGGGCGTGACCTGGGTCTTGCTCCGGATCCCCAGGATGTGGGCGTCGCGCACGCGCCCGATCAGCTCGGCCTCGGGGAGGGCGCCCTTGACGGTCTCCACCTGGAAGCCGTGGGCGCGGAACGCCTCGGTGGCCACCGGGTGGACGTTCTCCAGCAGCAGGATCTTGATCTCGGACTTGGGAAAGGACGTCTCGGACATCGGGGGGCTCCTACAGCGATGGCGCGCTGTGTGTATCGCATGCCTCGAACTGGCCGACCTCGAGCCCGCGGCGGAACCAGCGCATGCGCTGCGCACTGGTGCCGTGCGTGAACGACTCGGGCTTGACCTCGACGCCGGCCTGCTTCTGCAGCCGGTCGTCACCGATGGCGGCCGCCGCGGTCAGCGCCTCCTCGATGTCGCCGGTCTCGAGCAGGCCCTTGCCCTGCGCGGCCTTGGCCCAGATCCCGGCGAAGCAGTCCGCCTGGAGCTCGACCTTGACCGAGTGGGCGTTGGTGCGGCTCGGGCCGACGTCCATCAGGTTCTGCAGGTGGTGACCGATCTCGTGGGCGAGCACGTAGGCCTGCGCGAAGTCCCCGGGTGCGCCGAACCGCGCCTTGAGGTCCTGGTAGAACGACAGGTCGATGTACGCATGCTCGTCGGCCGGACAGTAGAACGGACCGATCGCCGACGACGACACGCCGCAGGCGGTGGACACCTCTCCGGTGAACACCTTGAGCTTGGAGCGGGCGTAGGTCTTGCCCTGCGCGCGGTACATGCCCTCGAACGTGTCCTGGATGTCCGTGAGGACGAAGCTGACGAACTCGAACGCCTCGTCATCCGGGCGGGGCGCGCCGCTGCCCGTCGGGTCCGTGGACGACGTGGCACCGGTCGACGACGGTCCGGACGAGCTGCTCCCGAGCAGGCCGCTGATGTCGACGCCGGCAAACTTCGCGACCAGGAACACCACCACCGCGACGGCGATGCCGCCTCCGGCGACCACGGGTGTGCGTCCACGCGCACCGCGCGCGTCGATAACGTCGGAGTTCTTGGTGCCGCGGGTCCACTTCACGAGGGGCAGGGTACTACAGTCACTCTGACCCGCTACCTGAAGCCGATCGTCGTGGCGACGCTGGGAACCTCAGAAGTAGTAGTGGACGCCGGCCGCGCCGGTCGCCTGGCCGGTGAGCGCGAGGCCTTCGGCGTCGGCGGCGCCGAGCACCAGGCCGCCCGTGAACGACAGCGCGACGTTCGGCACCACGAAGGCGCGGATCTGGAACCCCGGCTCCAGGTACAGGACCGACGCGCCGCCGTTGGGGTTACCGCGGTCATCGACCGTGGCGTAGGTGAGGGCGCCACCCAGACCGAAATCCGCGCTGCCCGTCGAGCCGACGTGCCAGTAGAACCGGCCCCCGAGCGTCAGGTCGGTGTCGTTGCTGTCGCCGAAGTCCGCGATCCCCACGAGGCCGCCCGCGTGAAAGTCGCCGCCGTCGTAGTTCACGGACACCCCGCCGAAGCCGAAGGTCCCGAACTGGCCGACGTCGACCTCGGCCAGCGACGACTCGTACCCGACGCCGACCGAGCCGGGGGTGCCGCCCGCGCTCGCCGTGCCCGCCGCCGCCACCGTCAGGAATGCTGCACACAGGAGGGTCTTGTTCATGCGCGGATCGTGACCCGACCGTCGGCGCAGGTGCAAGTACGCGGAGGACGGACTACGCTCGGCGCGTGCTGTCGGCCAAACTCGAGCTCGCGGACCTCGACGCGCGCCACTGGACCAACTGGTGGCGGCTGGTCACGCCCCCACGCGTGCTCGCGCAGCCGCGGTGGGCGCTCGCGGTGATCGACGCCGGCCAGGTGATCAAGCTGGTGATCGCAGGCCCCGGCGCGCGCGGCGCGATCGATCCGGCCTCCGCGCCGCTGCCCGGGCTCGGGGCGCGCGCCCTCGAGGCGTGGGCGCGCACGCTCGACGTCAGCGCCGTGATCGCGATCGATCGGGGCCTGTTCGCCGCGCTGTCCGCCGAGATCGAGCCCGCGCTCCGCCTCGACCAGGACCCCGTCGCGCAGGGCCTGATCGCGCTGCGCGCCCTCAAGCGCCACGCCGGTCAGGGCGTGTGGACCGAGCCGCCGCTGCTGGCCCTGCTGCCGGCCCCTGGCTACGAACCGCTGCAGAAGACGTTCGACCTGCTCATCCCCGACCGGTCCGCGATGATCGTCTACGTGATCGAAGACGATCGCGCCCGCCTCCACAGCTCGCTGATCGTGGTCAAGGACGGCGGGGACGTCACCCGCATCGCCACCCACCGCGCGATCGTGGACCTCGTGCCCGAGGTCAGCTTCGCGCGCGACTGGGAGCGCAGCACGAAGCGGGTGGTGGCGGCCGTCGAGGAGCGGTTCGCCAAGCCCACGCTCGCGGTGTTCCTCGAGCGCGCCACGCTGATGGAGATCATCACCGGCCCAAGTGATGCGCTCGCGCGCGCCCTCAACGCCAAGCGCGTCGTGATCGATCCGGCGCCCGCGTGGCTCCTCGGCCTGCTCGGAGGCGCCGCGATGGCCGCGATGGCCGGCCGCGCCGCGCGCGGGTTCGCGAGCCTGCTGCCCAGCGCTGCGCGCGATCGCGCCTCGGGCCTGGTCAACCGCGCGCGCGACGCGATGAAGGACTCCGGCGCCCACCCGTTCGCGCTGCTCGGCTTCGATCCACTCGCGCTGTGGGCGCAGCTCAAGCACCACTACAAGCCGTAGCGACGCCGGCGGACTCCGACCACGCCCGTCGGCGACCGACCGTGACCAGCGGTGACCGGCGGTGGCCGGGAGCCGTCCGCACGCGGGACACGCGGCCGACGGGCGGCCACGCGCTGACCGAGCCTGCGTGAGATCTCGCGGCGTTGCGGATGGCACGTCGCCTGCTGCGGGGGGCGGGAGATGCTGGCCACCATGAGCGCCGCTCCGAAGCTGACCCTCGCCGACCTGTCTCGGCTCGGGCCGGACGCCCGCGCCGAACTGATCGGGCGCGCGATCGAGCCCAAGGCAGCGCCCTCGTGGGCGCACAGCGACGTCCAGTCCAGCCGGATGACGTGGCTACGGCGGTACCGCGGTGCGCCCGGCGGGCGCTGGCCTGGTGGCTGGTGGATCGGCGTCGAGGTCCACGTCGTCTACGGCGCCCACGACGTGTTCTGCCACGACCTCGTCGGCTGGCGGCGCGACCGGGTGCCCGTGATGCCCCGGGGCTGGGTCGACATTCGCCCCGACTGGGCCTGCGAGGTGCTGTCGCCGGGCCACGAGCGGCGCGACCTCGTCGAGAAGATGGGCGTCCTGCACGCCGCCGGGGTGCCGCATTCCTGCGTGGCCGACCGCGAGGAGCGCGCCCTGTTCCCGTACGTGTTCGACCCGCGCGGGTACCACATGACGCGCGCGATCGCCGCCGGCGAGGTCCTGCGCCTGCCGCCGTTCGAGGCCACCGAGCTTCGAACCGGCATCCTGTTCGGCGACGAGGACGACGCGGAGTGAGCGGCGACGAAGCGGTATCAACAGCGACGAGGAGTCACGAGCCTGTCCAGGTCGCCCGCCGCCACCGCTACACCCGTCCTCGCCCGCCTCGTCGGTCAGCTCCCGTCACGCCACGAGCGTGATTCGCCCGCCGCCACCGCTACACCCGTCCTCGCGCGCCTCGTCGGTCAGCTCCCGTCACGCCACGAGCGTGAGCGTGAGCGTGGCGCCGTTGGTGTCGTAGTGGTCGCCGCAGCGCTGGCACGCCCGGGTGTCCGGCAGGGTCTCGCCGCATCGGCACGCCCAGGCCACGCGCCGCGCCGGGGTCCCGACCATCACCGCGTACGCGGGCACGTCGTGGGTGACCGCCGCGCCCGCGCCGATCATCGCGTACGCGCCGATCGACACCCCGCACAGCACCGTGGCGTTCGCGCCGATCGTGGCGCCCTGCCCGACGTGGGTCTGGTCGTAGTCGTCACGGCGTGACACGTGGGCGCGGGGATGCTTGACGTTGGTGAACACCGCGGACGGCCCCACGAACACGTCCTCGTCGAGGATCACGCCGTCGTACAGCGACACGTGGTTCTGGATCCGGCAGCCATCACCGATCCGGACCCGGCCGATGAAGCAGCCCTGGCCGATCGAGCAGCGGTCCCCGATGATCGCCCCGGGCATCACGTGGACCCAGTGCCAGATCCGGGTGCCCGCGCCGATCGGCGTGGCAGGATCGTCGATGATCGCGGTGGGGTGGATGGCGTGATCGCTGGCCTTCTCCGGAGCGGGCATCGCGCGTAGGATGCCGACGCCGTGCCGAAGCGTCCACCCCGGGTCACACGTGAGTTGACCGTGCCCGCCGACCTCCAGGGCGAAGCCCCGACCTGCGCCCACCTCGGCCACGGCGGCGCCCTCTGGCACAGCGACGCTCTCGACCTCCTCGGCTCGCTCCCCGATGGCTCGGTCGACCTCGTGGTCACGGACCCGCCGTACGCGATCGCCAAGGCCGCGTGGGACGAGTTCGAGTCGCTCGAGGTCTACGTCGACTGGTGCGACGCGTGGCTCGCCGAGGTCGCGCGCGTGCTCGCGCCGCACGGCTCGGCCTACGTGTGCGGGTTCTCGGAGATCCTCGCCGACGTCAAGGTCCGCAGCGCGAAGCGGTTCGCGAGCTGCCGGTGGCTGGTCTGGTACTACAAGAACAAGGCGAACCTCGGCAAGGACTGGGGCCGCTCGCACGAGTCGATCCTCCACCTCCGCCAGCGGGCCGCGAAGCTCGACGTCGATGCTGTCCGGGTCCCGTACAACGGCCACACCACCAAGTACCCGGCCCGCGTGCAGGCGGTGAGCTCGCAGTACGACCGGGGCACCAAGCGCGATGCGTGGCAGCCGAACCCGCTCGGCGCCAAGCCGCGCGACGTGTTCGAGATCCCGGTGATCTGCAACGGCATGGCCGAGAAGACCCCGCACGCCACGCAGAAGCCCGAGGCGCTGATCGAGAAGCTGATCCTCGCCTCGAGCGCCAAGGGCCAGCTGGTCGTCGATCCGTTCGTCGGCTCGGGCACCACCGCCGTGGTCGCCGCGCGGCTCGGGCGCCGGTGGATCGCCGGGGATGCGGACGCCAGCTACGTGGGCCTGACCCGCGAGCGCCTGACCGCCCCGCCGCGCTGACAGGGCACGGTGAAGCGCCTGACGTTGGCTGAACGATTTGATAGCGCCGCTGGCGTAGGCCGGACAGTTGCCCACGTGCGACCGGAGGATCTGGATGGGGGCATGGATGACGCCACACGCAGCCACCTGGACCTCGCCGGCGACTGGCCGATGGATGATCGAGGCGCAACGACCGCCGAACTGACGGGAGCTGGCGGCGATCCACGGTGTCAGCCCGAAGCGGCAGCAGGCGCAGCTCGGGACGAAGGTCACGGACGTCGTGGTGCCGTTGGGCATGGTGCTGCACCACGTGGCGACCAACAGGTCGCTGAACACCACCGCGGCGATTGCGGCCGCGGCCGGGTTGATCGACTCGGCCGCGGTGGCGCTGCACCGATGGATGCGGCGGTTCGGGCCGTTCTTGACGGCGCTGCTGCCCATCGCGCTCCGAGACGTGCCCACGCACGACGAGCCCGCCGTGCGTGATCTTGCGCTCGACCTGGTCGGAGCCGGCTCGGTCGAGGGTGAAGATTACCGCCGCGCTGCTCGGCATCGCGACGGGCCACGGCACGCGCTCGGTCCCATGCTCGGAGCCTTCGGCGTCGAACACGCGGATGCCGACGACGACCACGGCCGGCGGACCACGCGCATAACGTCGCCTGCCTGCAAGTCGGGCGACTCGTACCGACGGGTACGCTCCCTCGTCGCGCCTCGCCCGCGGGGCGGCTCGCCCGCGATCATCGATCGATTTGTCCATTCACGGGCCCTTACTTGGGCGTCGGTCACTGCGCGCACAGGGGCTGGCCTTCCACGTCGTGGAAACCACGGCCGTCTGACGCAGGTGACGCACGCTTGGATCTGGTGAGATCTAGTTGGCGTCGCTGGCGATAGGTAATTTTCGCTGCGCATCACGGCGTTCTGGCCCGCGAACGCGCAGGTCGACGATCTCGTGGTGTGGACCGATGCGACCCAAGGCGGATCCGCTCCTGAGCCGCCGCTCAAGCCCGCGGAAGTGCTCGAGCTTGACGGGCCCGAGGATCAGGCTGAGTGGCATGCAACGTCGCCCGAGGAAGGTGTCGTCCGAAGCCCAACAGCTCGCGGAGTTGATCGATCGCGAGGTCGCGGAACGATGCGGGGATGACAGCACGTTCGAGCAGCGGCAAGAGGTTGCAGCCGCGGTCGTCGCGGAGGTCCTGGTTCGACGGGTGAGCCCGGGAAGGGGCGCATGATGCGGCGCACGACGCGTGTCGTCAGCGATCAGGCACGTCGGATCGCGGACCTGCTCGACCAAGTACTCGACGAGCACCTCGCCCCGGGGGCGACGTTCGAGCAACGTCAGGATCTGGCCGCGGCCGTCGCGAGCGACACACCGTGGCTGCGCAGCGACCGCCAGCTGCAGGCCATGGTGACGACGGCCGACGACCTGGCGGTGGAAGACCGGCGGTATCGACGGCTCGAGCAGCCGTCCTCGGCCACCTACGATGGGCGGTGGGGCAGCCATGAACTCGAGGAGCCGCTGTACCGCGAGGTCGGCGTGCACGATGGGCCGACGATCAAGCCGATCGAACTGCGGGCCGGGATCATCGAGCACATGACCCCCGACATGGCGCGCGTCGTGGGCGAGCTGAGCGCCGACAACAGTAGCCGCGGCGTCGCGCGCACGCTGCGCGCGACCGGCCTGGTCCCACCGAGCCGCGCGTTCCTCGCGAAGCACACCACCGAGATGGGCATCGCGATCGCCGACCACGCCGCGACGCTCGAACAGGCCGCGCGCGCGCTCGAGGTCGTGCCGAAGGAAGTCGCGTCGATCAGCGCGGGCCTCGATCGCATGTCGGTGCGGATGAGCGAGCCCGCAGATCCCGCGACGGCGAGTTCGCCCCATCGGACCGAGCCCTACGAGCGCACGCCGCCGCCGCCGCAGGAGCATCACTACCGCAAGGCGTGGGTCGGCAGCACCAGCGCCTACGATGTCGATGGCAAGGAACTGTTCACCATGCGGTACGCGGCCGAAGCCGACGCCGATCCGACGCAGCTCGCCGAACGCGTCGCCAACGACATCGCCTGGATCCTGAAGGCGCGCCCCGGGATCCCGATCCACTGCGTCCAGGACGCCCCCCTGAACTGGACCGGTTGCCCGAGGCGCTGACCACCCTGCTGCAGGCAAACACGAACGTCGTCCAACTCGTCGATTTCGAGCACCTCATGGGCTACCTGGACGACATCGTCGACCGCTGCGAGCCCGTGGTTTTCGTCGGAGCGTATAGTGTTCGACTACACGCTCCCGCACGAGGCGAGGAACGAGGGCACGGAGGATCGGCGCGTGATGCTCATGATCATCGATCGAAAGCTGAAGCGATGAGCGAGGGCCCGCTCGACCTCACCGCATTCCAGGTCGACCCCGGTTGCGTGGAGCTGCGACCCTCGCCGCGCCGACGCGAGTGGATGGAGGAGACGGCGCAGGCGTTCGCATACCGATGCGTGCCGCTCGCGCTCGCCAATCAGCACGGCTGGGAGATTCTGACGCCGTTCGCCTTCGAGGTCACCTGGAACGGCGGCGCTGGAAGTCGTGACGTGACGATCGACGCGCCTGCGACCGCCAGCGCGATGATCACGAGTCACTTCGGCAGCGGGATCGTCACGTTCAATCCGATGCTGATCATGCGCACGCCTCCGGAGATCAACCTGTGGTTGACAGGTCCGCCCAACTCGTTCAAGGACGGGATCCAGGCGCTGAGCGCGCTGATCGAGACCGACTGGATGCCGTACACGTTCTCGATGAACTGGAAGATCACGCGACCGAACACGCGGATCCGGTTCGAGCAGGGCGAACCGTTCTGCTTCTTCTTCCCGGTCCCGCGCGGCGCGATCGCCGCGTATCAGCCGGTGCTCGCGTCGATCTCGGACGATCCCGAGCTCGCCGAGCAGTATCGATGGGGCGTCGCGCGCCGCCAGCTCGACGACATGGTCGGCGACGAGTCGGCCGACAAGTTCCAGACCTGGTACAAGAAGGGCGAGCTGCCCAAGAAGGGCGCCGGTCGCGGAGCTCCTGCAAGCCACGAGACGGCGATCAGCCCGCGACCGTTCCGCGCACGCACGCCGAAATAGTCAGCGCCGAAAACGCAAAACGAGCGCCATCGAGGCGCCCTGTCGTTCTCGACAATCACAACCCGCGCAAGGCGAGTGAGCTACCAGCTCGAGATCCAGTCGGCGATGCCGTTACCCATACCCTGACCTGCAACGCCACCGGCGGCGCCACCGGCCATACCCCCGACAGCGGCGCCCGCGGGCGCGCCTGCGACGTTCGCTCCCGAGAGGAAGCCACTCGCTGCGCCACCTATGGCACCCCCTACGCCGCCGGCTACGGCACCACCGACACCACCGATGATGGAGCCGAGAAGGTCATCAGCATAGTTACCGTCATTGTCCCAATCCAGAATTCCCATAGTTGCCTCCTTGGCGGCGAGCGGAGCGTCCCCTGCGTCCTGCTGATACGCACGGGTGCACGAGAATCTCCCCGTATTAGTTGGCGCGATTTCTTGCCGGGTGTCAAGCCGGGGGGCCCGCTTGGGGTCGATCACCATCAACAGGACGATCCGCTCCTGATCACTCGGGTTTGCGACAGCGTGCGGGAGTGTGTAGTCGAACAGGATGATCTCGCCCTGCGCGAAGGTCCGGGTCTCGCCGCCGACGCGGATCCACACACCCGGCCCCGTCGTCAGGCACAACAGCGCGACGAGATACGGGTTCCAGTGGTCGTGCTCGGGGATCTCGGCCCCCGGCGCGACCCGCGAGAACGCGTAGGAGACGATGTAGGGCAGCTCGCTCATCTTCGCGGTCGTGATCGGAGCGAGCGTGCGCGCCTGCGCGAACACCTGGTCCGAGATCGGGTTGGAGTCCTCGGGCTCGGGGACCAGCGGGAGGATGTACGAGTCCCCCAGCACCGCGAGCCGCGCGCCGAGTCCCGCATAGACCTGACGCGCCTCGCCGAGTAACGTCGAGACGAGCGGACGCAGCGCATCGACGTCGGGGTACCGCGATGGCTCGTAGAAAGCGCGACGCCGTGACTTCATCGACGTGCCCAGATTATCACGCGGGTTTGCGGACCCGGAACTGGTACATGCCGGCAAACAGGGTCGGCTGCTCCGCCTCGAGGATCGCCCAGCGATCGAGATCGATCAGCGTCGGCTCGTCCGGGAACCGCGCCTCGTACGCGCGGATCGGCGCGGTGCTCGCGTGCTCGAGCTGCAAGATCTCGAGACCGAGCTCGTGCACGCACGCCGCGATCCTCGGCAGCGTGAACACGTGTTCCTCGACATGGAACAAGAGGTCGCGGCATTCGGCGAGCGCGTAGAAGTCCGGCCACCGCGTCAGCGCGACGCTCGCCGGATCGTCGGGCCTCTGCATCACGTCCCAGCGCAGCGCGCGGAGCGCAGCGTCGGATCGGTCCGCGGTCGCGGGCAATGACGCGCGCAGCTCGGTGATCGCTCGCCGAGCGGTCGCGCTGTACAGCCCGATGCGCATCCAGCCTCCCGGCCGCAGCACCCCGGCGAGCGCACGCCATCCCGCCATCGGATCGCGCAAATGATGCAGCACGCCGACGCACTCGACCGCGTCGAACGTCTCGGCGAGCTCACCGACCGCGAGCAGATCGCCGTGAACGAAGCGCACGCGATCGACGCGCAGCTCCTCGGCCTTGCGCGCCGCGTACGCGAGGCTCGCAATACTAAGGTCGAGCGCGAGGACGTCAGCGCGCGGGTACATCATCGCTAGCGCGATCGGGTGGCGCCCGGTGCCGCAGCCCGCGACGAGGATCCGCGGCGCGGGGAGCGCTTCGAGCGCGGCGATCCTCGCCACGGGGACGCGCGCGAGCTCGGAGCGCCGGAGGTCGGGCTGCACGCTCCACCGCGGGTACGGCGCGGCCTCGTACTGCGCGCGCACGTGCTCGGAGCGCGCGTCGATCGGCAGCGCGGCCGTGATTGTTGCGCGCAGCGCGTGCTCGCGCATCGGCTCGGCGACATGAACGCGCACGAGCGCACAGGGCTCGCGATCCTCCGGCAGCACCGCCTCGTCGGCCTCCCGGCGGCGCTCGGCGCCGTGGGCCGCTTCGTTCGCCGTCGCCACGTTCGCCCACGAGGTCGCGCGGTGCGCGACGAGCGCACGATAGTTCGCGAGCGCCGTCAGCGGCGCGTAGCTCGCGGCGACGGCGGCGCGGAACCAGGTCGCGTCGTCGATCACCGGCGACGATTCGATCGCGGCGCGCAGGGCGGCGACCCGCGCGAGCTCGTCGGGAGGCGCGTGATGCGCGAAGTCAGTGGCAAACGCGTGCACCGCGAGCGCCTCGGCCAGCGGCGTTAGCGCCGTGTGGGCAGCGTGTTCGCGCGCGAGCAGCGACGCGCGAAGCTCGGAGAGCGGGCGATCGAGCGCGAGCGCGAGCAGCGACGCACGCAGCTCCGTAAGCGCGAGCTCGAGAGCGACTCCGACCATCCGCACGCGCTCGAGGAACGCGAGCAGCGTGGGATCGACGAGCGAGGCGCTGCCTGCCGGGGTCGCGAGGCGCGCGGCGATCGCGCGGTCCGCGTGCCACCTGCGCAGCTCGACCACGCTCGGCAGCGTGGTCACCGCGAGCACGACGAGGTTGACGAGCTGCGCCGGATCCACGAGCGCGTCGTCGATCGCGGACAGCAGCTGCGCGCGCAGCGGCGGTCCCAGGCGGTCGGGCGGTGCGAGCGTGACGGCGCGCTCGAGCGCGAGCCACGCGGAGACCTGCGCGCGATCGAGTGTGACCGCGGTGGCGAGCGCCGGGAGCGCCTTGGCCGGAGCACCGAGCTCGATCATCCATTCCCCGAGCTCTGCGTGGGTCACCGGATCGCGCGGCGCAGCCTGGATCGATCGCACGTACGCCGCAGCTGTCTCGGGGATGCGGCCCGCGCGGCGCTCGCTACGCGCGAGCTCGCGCAGAGCTTCCCCGTCGGAGACTGCGGCCATCTCGGGAAAGTCTAGCCCACAGCCCCGCGCGACTGGTAGCATGGCGGACTCTGGCATGAAGCTCCGTCTGATCGCGTTGCCGTGGAACGACTTCAAGATGCCGCAGCCGGCGCTCGGCGCGCTCGCGGCGTACATCGCGATGCGATCGCCCGAGATTCCCGTCGAGGTCGACTACAGCTATGTCGACGTCGCCAAGGTCGAGCCCGATCTCTACATGGCGCTGTCGACGAGCGACACCGAAGGTGAGCGCGTCTACGCGACGATGCTGTATCCCGATCGGGTACCGCACCTCGTTGACTACTGGGAGCGGCTCACCGAGCGTACCGACCTCGGCAAGTACGTCCATGCGCTGCGGCAGCGAGGCGGCACCGTGGTCAAGCTGATCATGGATCTCCGGCGGCGCCTCGACCAGCACCTCACTGCGCTGGTCGCCAGCTACGACTGGAACGACACGATCGTCGGAATGACGACCTCGTTCTCGCAGCTGTTCGCGAATGTCCTGCTCGCGAAGCGGATCCGCGAGACCGGCCAGAGCGCCACGATCGTCCTCGGGGGATCGACGGTCAGCCCCTCGCGGATCGCCGATTCGATCCTCGAGACCTACCCGTGGATCGACTACATTATCCGCGGCGAGGGAGAGCTGCCGCTGCACGGCCTGCTCGCGTACTTTGCAGGCGGCAAGGCGGATCCTCTGCCGCGCGGCATCGTCTCGCACGAGGTGCCGTCGGCGAAGACCGGCGTGTGGCAGGTCGACGATCTCGACGTTCTGCCGACGCCCGACTACACGGCGTACTACAAACGCGTCGGACCGACGCGCGGCCGCGTGTCGTTCCCGATCGAGGGTTCACGCGGGTGCTGGTGGGACCGCACCGCGAAGAGCACGAAGAGCACGTGTCAGTTCTGCAACCTCAACATCCAGTGGGACGGATTCCGCCAGAAGTCCGCGCACCGGATCGCGACCGAGATGCGCGAGCTGTCGTCGACGTACAAGGGGACGCACTTCGCATTCCTCGACAACATCGTGCGCACGCGCGGCTACGACGAGATGATCGATGCGATCGCCGCGCTCGAGATCGACGCACGGATCTTCCACGAGGCGCGTGCGAACATGCGGCCGCCGGAGATCCTGCGGTTCGCCGAGGTCGGCCTCCGCCAGGTGCAGTTCGGGCTCGAAGGCCTGTCGACGAGCTTCCTCAAGCGAATCAACAAGGGCACGACGGTCATCATGAACCTCGAGGTCATGAAGACGTGCGCCGAGCTCGGAATCGTCTCGCGCAGCAACCTGATCACTGACTTCCCCGGCTCGACCCAGGCCGAGGTCGACGAGACGCTGCGGATCATCGATCGCTACGCGTTCGCGTACGAGGCGCCGAACATCGCGAGCTTCGAGCTCGGGATCGATAGCGTCGTCGCGCGCTTCCCACACGAGTTCGGCCTGACCAACCTGCGGAACCACGACCTTTACCGCGACGTGATGTCCGAGGCCGACTTCGCGAAGATCCAGACGTTCCAGTTCAGCTTCGATCGCGTCGAGCCAGGCGTCGACTGGTGGCCCGTGATCCGCCGCGTCGAGCAGTGGAAGAAAGACTATCAGCCGCATCCGCTGTGGTACCTCGACGGGCAGAGCTTCCTCCACGTGTTCCGGACGCGCCCGGGCAAGCGAATGGAAACGTTCGAGCTCGCGGACGAGCACGCCGACCTCTATCGGTTCTGCGGGCAGATCCGGACGCGATCCGAGATCGAGACCGCGTTCGGCGGCACGTACAGCGCCGCGCAGATCGACGCCGCGCTCGACGCGCTCGGCGAGCGCAACATCATGTATCAGGAGGGCGCGAAGTTTCTCGCGCTCGCGACGGCGCCCGATTCGTTCGTCGCATCGCAGCGGATTCGCCGGCAGGCCGCGGCGCAGGCACGCAAGCCGGTGCGCCGGCTCGCGATCGCGAAGTGACGCGCTAGCCCTTCTTGCGAAGGAGCTGCGCGATCATGACCATCACGAGGCCGATGCCGAGGCCGATGCCCGCGCCCATTAGCGTGCGCATCACCAGGGAGTAATCCTTTCCGATCACCATCGCCAGCCCGACACCGGCACCGATACCCGCGCCGACGAAGAGGACCGGCGGTTTCTTCTGCTCGCTTGCCATCCAGCTCGTCTACCACGCAATTGTCGCCACCGGCCAGCGAGGGTACCAGTTCCACCGGCATCACCGGTGTCCAGGGACCCACCCGGTGGCACGCGGACGGTTCTTCGCATGCACCGGAGGCACTTGGTTGGCGCACACCCGCATTCGCCGTTCCTCGTCGGCAAGTGCCCTCTCTCGGGGTCTGTGCTGGGGCCAAGATGCCAGAGCTCGTCGGGGCGGTAAAGGACAAGCTCGCTACGCTCGGTGCCTTCGGCACCCCTTGCCTGCCCCTCGAGCCCCGGCACGTGGCCTGTAGGTGGTCCCCTGGTCCCCGGTGATCCCGGTGGATGTGGTCCCCGTCGACGTCGGTGGCGACACGCAATCGGCGAACACCTGTAGTGAGGTCAGCCTGTCGGACTCATGTGCTTCTTGAGGCCCGCGGCAGCCTTTGCCGCTTGGGTCGCGACCGCGAGCACGGTCTCGTCGAGGTCGTGGAGCCGCATGCCATCGAGCGGGAGCACCTGGCGGATCACGATCGAGCCGTCGCGGCTGACCGCGAGGCCGCCGATCGCGAGCTCGGCCGTGTCGGCGAGCATCGCCTGCGGTGACGCGAACCGCGCCTCCCCGATCGTGCTCGTGAACTCGAGCCACGTCTCTCCGGCGACCGAGACCGTGCGCAGCTCGATCGCCCACGGCGTCGGTGTCACGGGAACCGTTAGCTTCGCTGCCTCGCCCGTCTTCCGCTCGAGCGTGCCCTTCGCCTCGAGGTGCGTGCAGACCTCGGCCCACGTCACGATCCTGGTCGTTATGTCCACGGCTGTTACGTTACACGAGCGAACCTTGATAGGATCGGTCGCATGCCGGGTGAGATGTTGCGATGGAACGACCTGCTAACGTACCTCGAGACGAATCACGCGGCCATCCAGCAGTTTCCAGGGGACAGATTTCGCTTCGCCTACCGCGTCGCCGGCGCCGCCGTGAAGTATCCCGACGGCACCGAGATCGTGTTCGGCGGCTACATCGTGCGCTCGCCGACCGGAAGCCCGTGGCTGGTCGTCGCGCTCAAGCTCGCAGCGCACGAAGAAGTCCGGCCTCGCCCGGCCCTCGTCGCGAACTTCGATCTCTCGCTCGGATCGATCGCGGTGATCGCCGGCTTCGCGATGCTGCGCCAGTCGATGCCCCTCGAGGGACTCCGCCACGAAACGTTCGAGCGCACGCTCGCCGTGGTCGCGAGTCTCGCGGGCGAGCTGCGCGCGGCAAAGGGCCGGGCCGATGCGAGCGCCGAGGCCGAGTTCGACGCGCCATACGCATACATCTACCGGTAGTCAGGCGATGACGCTCTCCCGCGCCGCGACAGACGCCTGGGCCACCGGCCGTGGCATCGAGCTGACGTGGGCGGAATCGCTGCCTCGTGGCTCTGACTTCCGCGACAACCCGACGATCGATTTCGGCCGCTGCATCGAGCGCGTCCCCGAGGCGATGCTGGCCCCGCGCGACGAGGAACAGCTCGCGGCGTGCTTCCTCCATCTTCGCGAGTCCGGGACCCGCTACGCGCTCCGCGGCAGCGGCCACAGCTCGGGTGGTCAGGCGCTCATCGAGGGCGGCGTGGTGATCGACCTGCATCACCTCAGAGGCATCGTCACCGATCATCCGGACAGCGAGTCGATCACGGTCCGGGCGAGCACGCAGTGGATCACGCTGTGCGAGCACCTCGCGCCCCAGGGCCGGCGGCCACTGTGCCTGACGACGAACGCCTACTCGGCGATCGGAGGCACGCTCGCGGTCGGCGGATTCGGCGACACCACGCATCTCCATGGCCTCCAGACCGCCGGTGTCCTCGCGCTCACCCTCGTGACACCCGATGGACAGCGCCACGTCGTCGGTCCGGACGACGAGCTGTTCCGCTATGCGCTCGCCGGTCGCGGTCAGCTCGGCGCGATCACCGAGGTCACGCTGCGCACGCTGCACGCTCCGAGCATGCTTGCGGTGCGGCGCTTCGAGTGGGCGACCCTCGATCAGTTCCTCCGCGATGCCCTCGTGATGACCGCGCTGCGCACGTACGAGTTCATGCGGGTGCGCGTGTTCTGGTCCGAGACCAACGCGATTCACGGCCTGTGCGGACGGTTCGCGGCCGAGCTGCCGTCCGAGCACGACCCGTCGATCGCGCTGCTCAAGGCGTCGGAGTGGAGCCTGTTCGGGCAGACCGATCTGCTCGCGCAGCTGGCGACCGATGTCAGCGATGGCTGGGGGTACGCGTGTCCCGCCGTCGAGTTCGTGATGCCGCTGCCGGAGATGCTCCACCACTGGAACGTGATCAACCTCCAACTCCACCTCTCGGGCGTGATCAAGTACCTTCGCCACGGCGCAGCGCTGATGCTCGTGCCGCGCCAGGAGCTGCCGCTCGCACCGGTACCGGACGCTCCGTACAGCGTGATGATCGCGATCCGCCCGATGGTCGAGGCCGCCGAGGTGCCGGCGATCGTCGGTGCGATGCGCGACCTTGCGGCGCTCGCGATCGATCTCGGAGGACGGCTGTACATGATGTCGGTCGATCCCGATCGCGATCGGATCCAGCGCCAGTTCGGCCCGGCATGGTCGCGGTGGCTCGAGCTCAAGCGCGCGGTCGATCCGGCCGGCCTGTGCAACCCGGGCCTGCTGGTCGCATGACGCACGAGCTCGCGCACGAGCTCGACCTCGCGCGGTTCGCACCGCTCGCACCGATCCAGGCGTTTCACCTCCTCGTCGCGGTCCACGACGGTGTCTCAAATCCTGCGGCGCTCGCCGCTCGGGTCACGATCCGCTGCCCGGAGTATCCACCGCTCGCGGCGGCGGACGTCGGCGCGCTCGCGAACGTCGCGCGCACCGCGATCACGAGCCCGCTCGACAAATACAGCCTGTGGGCACAGGCGTTCCCCGATCCGTGGCTCGCATTCATGAACTACGGCTACCTCGCCTCGCCGCCCGCGCCGCCTCACCCGCCCGCGCTCGCTGGCGCCGCGGTCGTGTGGCCGCTCGCCGCAGCGATGTATCAGCGCGTCGCGGGCGCAGTCGATCTGAGCGGCGCCGACGTCCTCGAGGTCGGCTGTGGGCGCGGCGGCGGTGCGGCCTACGTCGCGCGTCACCTCGGACCGCGGGCCGTGGTGGCCAGCGATGGATGTGCGTCGAACGTGATGGCCGCGCGCGCGGCGCATGCGCTCGAACGCCTGACGTTCGAACATGCGCGCGCCGAAGCACTACCGTTCCCGGACAGCGCGTTCGACGCGGTGATCAACATCGAGTCGTGCAAGTACTACCGGCCGCTCGCGGCGTTCGTTGCGGGCGTTCATCGCTTGTTGCGCCCGGGCGGCAAGCTGTTGAGCGCGTACTTCGCCGAGCCGCCGTTGCTCACCGCAATCCGCGACGCGATCGTGCGCGGTGGCTTCGCGGTCGTCGACGAGGAGGACATGTCGGTCCGCGTTTGCGCCGCGATCGCCCAGACCCGTGGGAATCTACCCGCCATCATCGCCGCTCAGTCGACCATCCACGCGCCGCACCACTACGTCGAGCTGCTCGATGGCGCGTACACGATTCCGGCGCTGACGACAGGGAAGGCTCTTTACTACCGTTTCGTACTCGCGAGAATCTGAGTCCCAAGGCGGATGCGATTCTGATCATGCGGCGATACGCACGTCCTCCCGGTGTGTTGCCGCGTAGCGCGGCCAGGCGAGCGGCCATCACTCGGAGATCACGAGTGCTCGCATCGCGAGGATGCCGCGCAAGCCAGGCTCGGCCCACGATTGGCCCGGGAGCTTGACGCGTTGTTGCATCTGCCAGCAGGTGCTCTCCGTCGCACCGCTGCCGATCGGCAGGTTGCCGTGGTCGTGGCTCGCGTAGCGCATCTTCGCCTTGCGGTTGCGGATGTAGCTCAACGCCGCCGCGACCGTCTTGCGCGCCTCGGTACCGCGCCCAGGCAGGCGTGTCGAGAGTGCGCGCAGGTTGCGCCAGATCTTGTCGATGGCCGCGTCGTCGCGCAGCAGTTCGGCGCGATCCCAGCTCTTCATTCGGCGCGGGTCGCCCACGGGCTCGCAGCGGTCGACGACGTCGGCCAGGTAGCCCATGAGGTGCTCGAAATCGACGAGTTGGACGACGTTCGTGTTTGCCTGCAGCAGGGTGGTCAGCGCCTCGGGCAACCGGTCCAGTTCAGGGGCGGCGTCCTGGACGCAGTGGATCGGGATCCCGGGACGCGCCTTCAGGATCCAGGCGATGTCGTTGGCGACGCGTTCGGCGAGCTGCGTCGGATCGGCGTCGGCTTCGGCCGCGTACCGCATGGTGAACAGTTCCTTGCCATCGACATCGTAGGCGCTGGTGCTGCCGACCCACGCCTTGCGGTAGTGATGCTCCTGCGGCGGCGGCGGCGTGCGCTCGTAGGGCTCGGTCCGATGGGGCGAACTCGCCGTCGCGGGATCTGCGGGCTCGCTCATCCGCACCGACATGCGATCGAGGCCCGCGCTGATCGACGCGACTTCTTTCGGCACGACCTCGAGCGCGCGCGCGGCCTGTTCGAGCGTCGCGGCGTGGTCGGCGATCGCGATGCCCATCTCGGTGGTGTGCTTCGCGAGGAACGCGCGGCTCGGTGGGACCAGGCCGGTCGCGCGCAGCGTGCGCGCGACGCCGCGGCTACTGTTGTCGGCGCTCAGCTCACCCACGACGCGCGCCATGTCGGGGGTCATGTGCTCGATGATCCCGGCCCGCAGTTCGATCGGCTTGATCGTCGGCCCATCGTGCACGCCGACCTCGCGGTACAGCGGCTCCTCGACCTCATGGCTGCCCCACCCACCGCCCATCGTAGGTGGCCGAGGACGGCTGCTCGAGCCGTCGATACCGCCGGTCTTCCACCGCCAGTTCGTCGGCCGTCGTCACCATGGCCAGCAGCTGGCGGTCGCTGCGCAGCCACTGCGCGTCGCTCGCGACGGCCGCGGCCAGATCCTGACGTTGCTCGAACGTCGCCCCCGGGGCGAGGTGCTCGTCGAGTACTTGGTCGAGCAGGTCCGCGATCCGACGTGCCTGATCGCTGACGACACGCGTCGTGCGCCGCATCATGCGCCCCTTCCCGGGCTCACCCGTCGAACCAGGACCTCCGCGACGACCGCGGCTGCAACCTCTTGCCGCTGCTCGAACGTGCTGTCATCCCCGCATCGTTCCGCGACCTCGCGATCGATCAACTCCGCGGGCTGTTGGGCTTCGGACGACACCTTCCTCGGGCGACGTTGCATGCCACTCAGCCTGATCCTCGGGCCCGTCAAGCTCGAGCACTTCCGCGGGCTTGAGCGGCGGCTCAGGAGCGGATCCGCCGTGCCTGAGTCCGCCTCGACGATCCACGGTATGCTCTTCGACGGTGCACATCGCCATCGTCGTACCTCCGATCTCGGACCTCAATACACCGTACGCGTCCGTGCCGCGTCTCGCGGGCTGGTTGCGCAAGCTCGGCCACACGGTGACGCCCGTCGACCTCAGCCTCGAGCTCATTCTCCGCGTGTTCAGCAAGACCGGCCTCGAACGGATGTTTGCTGCGGTCAAGCCCGAGCGGGTCGCGTTCGATCTCGAGGACGTCTACATCCATCGCCATCGCTACATCCGGATCATCGATGACGTGATCGCATTCGCGCAGGGCCGCGACCTCGGCCTCGCCCAGCAGATCGCGCGTGGTGGCTATCTCCCCGAGGGACCGCGGTTCCGCCAGGAGCCGTCGAGCCTCTATCACGGCGCGTTCGGTGAGTGGGGCAAGGGCGACCTCGCGCGCCACCTGATCGCGTTCATGTTCCAGGATCTCGTCTCGCTGTTCAGCCAGACGATCAGCCCGCACTTCGAGCTGACGAAGTACGGCGAGTCGATCGCAGACTCGCTCGGCTCGTTCGACAAGCTCGCCGAAGAGCTCGAGCGGCCGCGCAACGTCATCGAGGACATGATGCTCGAGGCGGCCGAAGCGACGATCCCCAAGGAAGTCGATCTTGTCTGCCTCACCTGCCCGTTCCCCGGCAACCTGTTCGGTTCACTGCTGATCGGCAAGTGGCTCGGCGAGCACCGCCCGAATGCCAAGCGCGCACTCGGCGGTGGATATCCGTCGACGGAGCTGCGGTCGCTCAGTGATCCGCGCGTGTTCGACTACATCGACTACGTCTCGATCGACGATGGCGAGGTTCCGCTCCAGCAGATGATCGCGCGGATTCAAGGCGAGGACGTCCCGCTTTCCAAGACGTTCGTGCGCGAGGACAACCGCGTCATCTTCCACCCGCAGCCGCCGGAGTGCGCGACCACCCGGTTCGGGAGCCTGCCCACACCCGACTACGCCGGCCTGCCGATGGATCGCTACATCAGCCTCCTGTACCGGCGGAACCACGTGTCGCGGCTCCAGAGCGAGGGCACGTGGCTCAAGCTGACCGCGGCGCACGGCTGCTACTGGAAGAAGTGCACGTTCTGCGACATCACGCTCCCCTACATCGGCGAGTTCGATCCGATGTCGGCGAAAGAGCTCGCCGATCAGATGGATGCGATGAACGCCCAGACCGGGCTGTCGGGCTTCCACTTCACCGATGAGGCGGCGCCTCCGTCGTTGCTCGTCGGCTTGTCGCTCGAGCTACTCCGGCGCGGTCGCGCATATCGCTTCTGGGGCAACGTGCGGTTCGACTCGTACTTCACTGCGGATCGCTGCCGGTTGCTCGCTGCGGCCGGGATGGTCGCCGTGACGGGCGGCATCGAGGTCGCGAGCGATGACGTGCTGCCGAAGATCGCGAAGGGCATCACGGTCCCTCAGACGGTCAAGGTGCTGCAGGCGTTCACCGGCGCCAACATCCTGACGCACGCGTACCTGATCTACGGTTTCCCCGGCGAGACAAAGCAGGACACGATCAACAGCCTCGAAATCCTGCGGCAGCTGATGAGCCACAAGCTGCTGCACTCGGGCTTCTTCCACATGTTCGGCCTCACGGCGCACGCGCCGATCGCGAAGAAGCCAGAGCTCTTCGGGATCAAGATCGGCGCCTCCAAGCACAAGGGCTTCGCGAACTACGTCCTCGACTACGAGCCGCAGGTTGGCAGCAAGCCGAGCAATTCTGTCCACCACTCGCTGCAGACCGCGATCTACGCATATGGGCGCGGCGAGCGCTTCGACGTCGACGTCAATAGCTGGTTCATCGACGAGATGCCGAAGCCGACCATCTCGAACACGCTGGTCGCCGAGATCAGCGCCGCACCGAACCCCGCGGGCCTCAAGGGCGAGCCTCGGCTGTGCTGGCTCGGCGGCATGCCGAACTGGTCGCGCGGACTGCTCACCGTCGCGTGCGAGCGCGGCGACATCTACGCGACGCCCGCGCCGAAGTCACTCGCGGAGGACCTCGCGCGGTGCCATCCGGCGAACTGGAGCGATCCCAATCCGCCGAAGCTCAGCCAGTTCGAGCGTGCGAACTGGTTCGCGGACCTTCAAGGCCGCGGCATCATTCTGATTTGAGGTTCGCCGAGACGTCGGCCTTGATGGCGTCGAGGCGCGGCAGCGGGATCCGGAACGCGGTCGCGAACGTGAACATCACGTTCTTCTCGCCGGGATTGAGATCGCTGGTCGCCATGATCGCGCACATCGCGCGGAACACCTTCTCACGGAGCTCCTCCGTCGGGAGGCGCGACGCGACACTGCCGATGAACGGCAGGACAACAGCGTCACCCTTGAGCTGGAGGATCCGCCCGCGCGCGGCCTCCATCTGCCCTGCGAGCGCCGAGCGCTCGATGCCCCACGGCACGCGCTCGACTTCCTGATCGAACTGCACGACTTCCTGCTTCTCCGCGCGACCGTCGGCGAGCACCGCGATCAACAACGACTCCATGATGGCGACCTTCTGGTCGTCCGTCAGGGCCTTCACATCCTCCTGCGTCAGTTCAAATCCCATGGCTGCTCTCCTCTTTAGTGAAACACGTAGGCGTACGGGGTATCGATATCGACGTCTTCCAGCTCCGCGACGTGGCGGAGCTCGCGGGTCAATGCGATCAGCGCCTGCACGGTATGTGCGATGTGGGTCGGTGGCAATGCGTGGAGTGGCAGCGTTTGGCGCAACACGGCCTGATCCATCACGATCGCGAAGGCACCGATCGGGAGATCGAGGTTGGCGACGAGGGCCGACCGCTCCCTCAGCTTCGTCACGGGTCCTAGCTTGGTCGCGAAGCCGACCCACGATCCACCGGTCCCCGCGATCAGGAGCTGCGCGCTGATCGCGAACGCTGTGCCCTCGTGATCTGCCGTAAATCGCAGACGGTCACCGGCGAACTCCTCAACTTCGCGGTAGCGTGCCTTGAGGTAGGCGACAACATCCGACCACTTCGAGAGGCGCTCCACGCGCAAAGCATCTCCGAGGTACTGCGATCTGTAAAGCGAGGTGCGCTATAACCCAGCGATGCAGGTCGCCACCTGGAACGAGCTCCGCGACCACCTCGCGGCAACCTACGCGGTCGCGACCGCCGACGACGGCATCGCCGTCACGGTCGACTCGGCCACCGTTCAGGTGCGCCCGATCGCGGTACTCGGTGCGCCGTGGGTCGAGCTGACGGGAGTCGTCGCGCAGAAGATGCGGTTTCCCCCGATCCCGGTACTCAAGCGGAATTTCGATCTCGCGGTCGGGAACCTCGCATCGAAGCAAGGTGAGCTGGTGCTGCGCCAGCTGTTGCCGCTCGAGCAGGCGCCGATCGCTGGCGTGATCGAGACGCTGAAGGTGATCGCCGCGTCGATCGTAGAGGCGCGCTCGGCCGCACCCTAGCTCACCCTGAGCGGCGACCTAGCGGATCGCGGCGCGGAGCTGACGCATCAGCCCGAACGTGTCCCAGTTCGACAGCACCGCGATGATCTTGTCGCCGTCGATCCCGTAGATCGACGTTCCGGTCCAACTCACCTTCGCGTTCGTCGGCGGGATGCCGTGGAACCACCCGTCCTGCGTACCGGTCGCTGTCCACCTGCACGCCACCTTGTCGTCCTCCTGGATCAGGTGGTCGATCTTCATGTTCAGATCCGGGAACGCGGTGCGCAACAGCGTCGCGAGCACGCGGACGGTCTCGTGGATCGCGGGAACGTAGACCTCCTCGACCAGCTCCATCCGGCCCTCGACGAACACCCCCAGGAGCGTTCTGCGGACAAGCTGTTTGTGCGCCGATTCCGTGATCACGGCATCGAGCGTAACACTGCGCGCGTGGATAGACTCGATCCATGCCGAGACCGATCCCAGGTCACATCGCGATCCTCGGCGGAGGAACTGCGGGCTACGTTGCTGCGCTCGCGCTGCGCCGGTGGTTCCCCGATGTGAAGCGCGCATAGTGCTGATGGACATCGACCCGGGCACCGTCGCCCACGCGGTCAACTCCAACAAGATCTTCCTCAACAACTGCAAGCCCAACGGCTGCGTCGTGCGCCCCGGCCAGGCGAGCTCGATCGACGGCAGCGGCTACCAGGGCATGTGGGGCATCAGCTCCACGCGCACGCTGACGGCGTTTGGTGCGCGCGACGCGGTGTGGACCCAGATCGGTGCATAGGTTCCACGAGATGACCACCGAAACTGCTGCGACCGCCCCTGGCGTCGCGGACCCCGCGGCGATCGCCGCGCTCACGACTCCGTCTGACGTCGCCGCCGAGGCCGCGACCGAGACTCCCGCCGAGGCCCCCGTCGCCAAGCCCCCGAGCTTCGACGACATGGACCTCCACCCCGACATCAAGCAGGCGCTTGATGAGATGGGCTACTTCGCGCCGACCGCGGTCCAGACCGCCGTCTACAAGCCCGTGGCCGAGGGCAAGGACCTGCTGGTCCAGTCCCGCACCGGCACCGGCAAGACCACCGCGTTCGGCCTGCCGACGCTGTCCAAGATCATCCCGACGCACCGCGCGCCGCAGGCCATGATCCTCGCCCCGACCCGCGAGCTGGCGCTCCAGGTCGCCCGCGAGCTGACCAACATCGCCAAGCACCGCGGCATCGTGGTCGAGGCGATCTACGGCGGCGCCCCGATCGGCAAGCAGATCGAGAACCTCAAGAACGGCGTCCACGTGGTCGTCGGCACCCCGGGCCGCGTGCTCGACCACATCGGTCGCCGCACCCTCGACACCCGCGCGATCACGACGTTCATCCTCGACGAGTGCGACGAGATGCTCTC
Organism: Kofleriaceae bacterium; assembly: GCA_964203225.1. Classification (GTDB taxonomy): domain Bacteria; phylum Myxococcota_A; class Polyangia; order Haliangiales; family Haliangiaceae; genus JABFXX01. The sequence continues at coordinate 12,722 of CAXNMK010000011.1, read as the reverse complement.
GATGGGCTTCCTCGAGGACATCGAGCGCGTCGTCGCGACCCTGCCATCGAAGAAGCAGACGCTGCTGTTCTCGGCGACGATGCCGGACGAGGTGTACCGCTACGCGCGCCGCCACATGGTCGCGCCCGAGCAGATCTCGCTGTCGCGCGACAGCATGACGGTCTCGGACATCCACCACGCCTACTACATCGTGAGTGGCATCGCGCGCAGCCGCGACCTCCTCAAGGTGCTGTTCGCCGAGGAGCCGGACAGCGCCATCATCTTCTGCAACATGCGCGACGAGACGACGATGGTCGCCAAGTTCCTGCAGAAGCAGGGCCTCGACGCCGAGCCGCTGTCGAGCGATCTGTCGCAGGCCGACCGCGAGCGCGTCATGGGCCGGATGAAGGCCAAGACCCTCCGCTACCTGTGCGCGACCGACGTCGCGGCGCGCGGCATCGACATCTCGAGCCTGTCGCACGTGATCAACTTCTCGGTGCCCGAGTCGCCCGAGGTCTACGTTCACCGCACCGGCCGCACGGGCCGCGCCGGCAAGAAGGGCACGGCGATCTCGCTCGTCGGCCCGCGCGAGCTCGGCAACTTCCGCTACGTGCGCCTGTCGTTCGGACTCAAGCCCGAGGAGCGCCTGCTGCCCAAGGACGACGTGTTCGAGGGCAAGCTCAAGGTGCCGCTGCCGCCGGTCGGCGTGCCGACGCCGCCGGACCCGATCCAGATCCTGATCCGCGGGATCCAGGGCACCCCGACCGATCTCGAGATGAAGATCTTCGAGAAGCTCGACGCGTCGCAGGCCGGCAAGCGCGCGCTCGCCCGCCTCGTCGCCGAGCGCCTCGACCTGCTCACCACCCGCACCAAGCCGCGGTTCGTGCAGCGCACCGAGCGCACCGAGGCCCCGGCGCCGACGGCCGCGGCGTTCGCCGAGGAGCGCCCCGCCGGTGAGCGCGAGGATCGTCCGCGCCGCGAGTACGGCGACCGTGGCGACCGCGGCCCGCGCCGCGAGGGCGGCGACCGTGGCGACCGCGGCCCGCGCCGCGAGGGCGGCGATCGTGGCCCGCGCCGGTTCGACGGCGACCGTGGCCCGCGCCCCGAGAGTGACCGCCCCCGGTTCGACGCTGACCGCGGCCCGCGTCCCGAGGCTGACCGCGGCCCGCGTCCCGAGGCTGACCGCGGCCCGCGTCCCGAGGTTGACCGCCCCCGCGTCCCGAGGCTGACCGCCCCCGCGTCCCGAGGCTGACCGCCCCCGCGTCCCGAGGCTGACCGCCCCCGGTTCGACGCCGCTCGGGGCCCGCGTCCCGAGGGTGACCGGGGCCCGCGTCCCGAGGGTGACCGCCCGGCCGGTTCGACGCCCCGATCGAGGCGACCGGGCCCCGTCCCGAGGCTGACCGGGGCCCCCGGTTCGACGCCGATCGGGGCCCCCGTCCCGAGGGTGACCGCGGCCCGCGTCCCGAGGCTGACCGCGGCCCGCGTCCCGAGGCTGACCGCGGCCCGCGTCCCGAGGCTGACCGCGGCCCGCGTCCCGAGGCTGACCGCGAGCGCCGCCCGTGGCGCGAGCGCGATGGCGCGAGCGCCGGCGGCGGGGAGGACCGTCCGCGCCGCTTCGATCGCGATCGTGACCGTGGTGGCCGCCCGGACCGTGGCGGGCGCACCGATGCGCCGGCCGCCGCCGTCGTGACCTCGCCGACCGAGGGTGCCATCGAGGCCCCCGCGATCGCCGCCGCCGCGCCGACCGAGACCACCGCCGCCCCCGAGCCGCGCCGTGACGAGCGTGGTGGCCGGGACCGCCACGAGCGTGGTGGCCGGGACCGCCACGAGCGTGGTGGCCGGGACCGCCACGAGGGCCGCGATCGCCCGGCCCGCACGGGGCAGGTGGGCGAGCAGCAGGCGCCCGCGATGCCCACCGCGGTGCCCGCGATGCCCGCCGCGGTGCCCGCGATGCCCGCCGCGGTGCCCGCGCCGGTCGTCGAGGCGGCCGTCGTCGCGCCCGCGCCCGCGCCGGTCGAGGCCGCCCCGGCCCCCAGGGCGGAAGACGTCGCCAAGAAGGGCAAGCGCGACAAGAAGTCGGAGCCCACGACCGAGACCCGCGAGTTCTGGGAGACCTGGGCCGAGGACAAGACCACCCGCGCACCCGGCGAGGCCGAGCCCGCCGCGGCAGCCCCGGCCAAGGCCTCGGACGAGCCGACCGAGGGCGCCCGCGGTGGGCGTGGCCGCGGTCGCGACCGTGGTGGTCGCGGCGAGAAGCGCGGCGTGAAGGCCGAGGCCGTCGAGACCGCGGCGGTCGAGACCGTCGACACCACCCGCAAGGCCGACAAGGCCGACAAGGCCGACAAGGCCGACAAGGCCGACAAGGCCCCCGCGAAGGCGGACAAGGCCCCCGCCGGGCGTGGCAAGCGCGAGACCGCGCCGCCGCCGGCCGCCGCGGCACCCACCGCTGGCGCGGACAGCGCGCAGGCGCGACTGTTCATCAGCCTCGGCAAGAAGCACGGCGTGTCGGCCGATGACCTGCGCGCGCTGCTCGCCGGTCCGGTCGGCGGCGACCAGGCCCGCATCGGGTCGGTCAGCCTGCGCGACTCGCACGCGCACGTTCGCGTCCCCGAGGACATGGCCGAGGTGATCATCGCCGGCGTCCACGGCACGCAGCACAACGACGAGGCCGTGACGGTCGAGCGCGCGCGCGCCTGACCGACGACCGCAGGGCGCTCGCTGGCCCTGCCCTGGCGGCCCCGTGACCACCTGGTCCGGGGCCGTTGGCGTTCCGGATCCCTGCGCGGATCCGGTCCACGGGAGAGCCGCCCGTGCCTCATCAGCCGCGCGGGGCCCAGCGCCACCGGCCCGGGACCACCGCGCGTCACCCGCGCGAGCGTAACCTCCGGATGCGCCGGGCCTCGAACCTGGCCGAAGGCTGTCAGGTGACGGGCGAACCTGCCCGATCGTCGGCTTGACACCTGAACATCCGATCCGTAGGTCTGCGCATAAACTGACGGGAGCTGGCGGCGATCCACGGTGTCAGCCCGAAGCGGCAGCAGGCGCAGCTCGGGACGAAGGTCACGGACGTCGTGGTGCCGTTGGGCATGGTGCTGCACCACGTGGCGACCAACAGGTCGCTGAACACCACCGCGGCGATTGCGGCCGCGGCCGGGTTGATCGACTCGGCCGCGGTGGCGCTGCACCGATGGATGCGGCGGTTCGGGCCGTTCTTGACGGCGCTGCTGCCCATCGCGCTCCGAGACGTGCCCACGCACGACGAGCCCGCCGTGCGTGATCTTGCGCTCGACCTGGTCGGAGCCGGCTCGGTCGAGGGTGAAGATTACCGCCGCGCTGCTCGGCATCGCGACGGGCCACGGCACGCGCTCGGTCCCATGCTCGGAGCCTTCGGCGTCGAACACGCGGATGCCGACGACGACCACGGCCGGCGGACCACGCGCATAACGTCGCCTGCCTGCAAGTCGGGCGACTCGTACCGACGGGTACGCTCCCTCGTCGCGCCTCGCCCGCGGGGCGGCTCGCCCGCGATCATCGATCGATTTGTCCATTCACGGGCCCTTACTTGGGCGTCGGTCACTGCGCGCACAGGGGCTGGCCTTCCACGTCGTGGAAACCACGGCCGTCTGACGCAGGTGACGCACGCTTGGATCTGGTGAGATCTAGTTGGCGTCGCTGGCGATAGGTAATTTTCGCTGCGCATCACGGCGTTCTGGCCCGCGAACGCGCAGGGCGACGATCTCGTGGTGTGGACCGATGCGACCCGTTCCGCGGAGTGCGCCCGGTTTCCCATGCTCCGGCAGCAGCAGAGCAAGGACGAGCGCTCGCCGTGCCGTTCGCTCGCCGACGACGTGGCCCCGGTGGAGAGCGGCCTGGTCGACTGGCTCGGCGGGTTCGCTGTCACGGCGGGCCTCGGCGCCGACGAGCGCGCGGCGCGTTACGAAGCCGACGGAGACGACTACCACGCGATCATGGTGAAGGCGCTTGCGGACCGGCTTGCCGAGGCGGGAGCCGAGCTCCTGCACGAGCGCGCGCGGCAGGCGTGAGACCACGAGGAGCGGGAGCTCTCCAACGACGAGCGGATCGCCGAAACATACCGCGGAATTCGTCCCGCGTTCGGTTACCCGGCGTGCCCCGATCACAGCGAGAAGACGACCCTCTTCCGACTGTTCGCCGCCGAGGGGATCGGCATGGCGCTCACCGAGAGCTTCGCGATGACGCCGGCGGCGAGCCTGAGCGGGCTCTACCTTCACCACCCGGACGCGCGCTACTTCGGCGTGGGCATGGTGGATCGCGATCAACTCGCGGATTACGCCGCGCGCAAGGATGTGCCGGTCGCCGAGGTCGAGCGCTGGCTTCGGTCGTCGCTCGCGTACGACGCCGACGTCATCGCGGCGGAGTGAGCGCGTACAGCCGAGAGCGCGACCCGTACCCCCTGGCCGATGCGGCCGTGTGCGCGCCGCTCGCCTTGTCGGAGCGAGCGGGTCGGGTGCTAGAGTGCCGCATGATTGCGCCGCATCGCCCGTCCGTTGTGCTCTTCGTTTTTGCGCTCGCGGGGTGCAAGAGCGCGCCCGCACCGGCCGAGAAGGTCTCCTTCGAGAGCGTGTGCGATGCGCGCTTCGATCCCGTGATGAAGCAGGGACTCAACGAGAACAAGCGCGTCGCGGTTGAAGGCTACCTCGATGCGACCAAGGACTTCATGACGTTGTGCAGCGACACCTGCCAGCTCGCGCTCTACCCCGACGCGGCCAAGCAAGGCGCTCCGCTGCTCGTCAACCTGAAGGTTGGCGCCGAGGACGCGCGCATGGAGGAGCTCCCGAAGCAGTTCTCTGCGGCGGACGTGAAGGTGCACGCCGAGGGCGGCAAGGTCGTCCGTGCGGGCGCGCACGTGCGCGTGTCGGGCGGTCGGCTCGGCACCAAGGCGACGAACGATTGCCAGCTCGTCGACGTCGATCGCGTCGAAGCGCTGTGACGCGTGCGTAAGGAGCGCGTTCAAGAAGAGTAAGGGCCCGCGTATAAGCAAGTCAGCCGGTCAACGGGGGTCCTTGCGCGGGCGGATCACATAGTTCCAGTCGCCTTGAAAGTCGTCACGCTCGATCCGCAGCGCGCGAAAATCCCTCGGCGAGACCTTCTTGCCGGTCGGAACCTTGCGTCGATCGAGCCGGGCGCCGACGACGAGGCCGCCACGATTCGTGGTGTTGCCGATGAGGTTGACCACCGTCTCGAACGAACGCAGCGGTCGGCCGCGCCAGTTCGTCGTGATGAACGAGAACAGCCGGTGCTCGATCTTGTTCCACTTGCTGGTGCCTGGCGGGAGGTGGCTGACGTGGATCGAGAGGTCGAGCTTGTCGGCCAGTCGCTGCAGCTCCGCCTTCCACACGCGCGATCGGTAGCCGTTGCTGCCGCCGGCGTCGGCGGTGATGAAGAGATCGCGCGCGCTGGGATACCGCTTCGCTCCGATGCGCTTCCACCACGTCTCGATCGAGATCACGGCGAAGACCGGCGTGTCGTGATCGGTGCCGACGTTCACGAAGCCGTCGTTGGCGCCGACATCGTAGACGCCGTACGGGATTGCCTTGCCGACGGCGTCGTTGGGGAAGTCATGGACGTCGACCAGGTCGGGCATTCCCTGCGGCTGCCATTCCTGGCCGGCGTTCTTGAAGTTGCCGACCAACTCCTTCTTCTTGGTGTCGACGGAGATGAAGGGCGCGCCGCGGTCGAGGCAGGCCTGTGCCTTCGCGTTGATGTGCTCGAACTGCGCGTTGCGATCGGGATGCTGCGCGCCCTCGACCGTCGTGGTCGCCGCCTGCAGGCTGTGTCCGTTCGCCCGCAGCAGGCGCGCCACGGTCTTGTCGCCCACGCGGAGCCCGTGCTGCGCGAACATCTCCGCCGAGAGCTTGTGCGTGCTCTTCGACGTCCAGCGCAACGGCGACTCCGGATCGCCCCGGGTCACCGGGTCGACGAGACGCTCCAAGGTCGGCACGAGGTCGGGGTGGACCACCTCGTGCCGGCGGCGGCCACCGCCCTGGCGGCGAACGTGAACGACATCATCGGCGCGGGCGCGTGAGCGTGTGCACGCTCTTTGATCGTGGTGTGGGCTCGGTAATTGAGGGTGTTCCCGTTCCCGTTCCCGCAGGGTCCTGGGGATCGCGGGAACCGGAACCGGGAATCAGCCCACGAGGGCGTAGCCCGCGCGGTCCTTGCGGACCTTCCCGTCGACGACGAGAGCGGCGAGCGCAGCCTGGAGCGTCGCGTTCCGGATCTGGCAGCGCTGGCGCAGCGCCGTTGCCGAGAGCGGGGCGGCGGCGGCGGTGAGTTCGGTCAGGAGGCGCTGCTCGGCGGTGGCCTCGGGGGGCGGCGGGGGCGCGAGCGCTGGGGGAGCGCGGTCGAGCGCGGCGAGGGCCACGGCGTCGTCGGTGGTGTCGAGGTGGAGCGCGACGGCGCTGATCGAGGCCGCCACACGGTGCTCGACCGACAGCGTGAGTTGCTCGCCGTGGCGGCGCAGGTAGAGGTTCGAGTCGCCCCAGGCGTGGAACTCGCTCGAGCCGCGGAGGGCCTGGCCCGCGCGCATCTTGGCGCCGCCCTTGCGGGCGTGGTGCACGAGCACGACGGCGACGTGGCAGGTGCGCTGCAGCTCGCGCAGGTAGGCGAGCAGCGGCGCGACCTCGCCCGCCAGGTTCTCGTCGATGCGGTGAAGCCGGACGAACGGGTCGAGCACGAGCAGGCGCGGACGGAGCCGGGCGATGGTCGCGGTCAGCGCGTCGCGATCACGCTCGACGTCGAGGCGGATCGCGGGCGCGGTGATCACCTGGATGTCGAGGTCGGCGAGGTCGTGGCCCGCGGCGCGCGCGATGCCGGCGAGCCGCTGCCGGACGATGTGGAGGGCATCCTCGGCGGCGAACAGCAGGACGCGGCCGGCGTGGATCACCGGGAACCGACGCAGGCACGGCGCTCCCGAGGCGCCCGCGACGGCGAGGTCGAGCGCGAGGAACGACTTGCAGCACGTGGGCTCGCCGCCGACGATGCCGACGGCTTCCTCGCCCCAGAGGTGCTCGACGAGCCAGCGCCGCGCAGTCGGGACGTCGGCGAGGTCGGCGGCGCGCGTGACCGGGAGGCCACTCGCCGTCGTCATCGCCGCGCCGGCTTCGCGCGTGCCGCGGTCGCGGGGGTGCGGGTCGGGCGGTGGTCGGCGGTGGTCAGCTCGAGGTACACGCCTTCGTCGAGGCGCTTGGCGTTCCTGGCGACCGCGAGCGCGAGGAGCTCGTTGCACAGGTTCATCAGCACGCGCCGGTTGCCGGCGGCGTGCTCGCAGACGGTGCGCTGGAGCTCGTCGGTCATCAGCGACGCGTTGCCCGCCGTCGCGAGGAGGTGCCGCAGCATCGCGCCGAGCACGTGCGGCGGCTCGGCGTCGAGCACCAGGCGGGTGTTAACGAACTTCTGCATCCGTCGAAAAGTGACAGTCGACCGGTGGGCGCAAAAACGGCCCCAGCCGGTGGTTGAGTTTGGGTGGAGCCGGTTGAGGCCGAGTGAGTGGCGGAAGGGATCAGGTCGAACGCGGGGCTCGACGACGGCGGCGTGAGGACGGTCGTGCAGGTGGCGGATCCCCAGCGTCGAGACCGTGGTTCTCGCGCCAGGAGTCGGCGTCGATCGTGAGGCGGTGGCAGTGCTGGTTGAAGCGATCGACGAGGGCGACGACGCAGGCGGCGCCGGGGAACACCGCGCCCCATTGCTTGAACGCCAAGTTGGTGGTGATGATCGTCGAGCGCTTCTCGTGGCGGCGGCTGACGATGTTGTAGAGCATGTCGGCGGCGCGGCTGTCGCACGGCAGATAGCCGAGTTCGTCAAGGACCAAGATGTCGGGGTCGGTGTAGCGGCGGACGCGACGCTCGAACGCGGGGAGCGACTCCTGGTTGAGCAGGTCGGCCAACGCCGTGGCGAGCGACGAGAACCGCACGCTGTATCCCGCCGCCAGACCGGCGAGCCCGAGGTTCTGCGCGATCATGGTCTTGCCGACGCCGGAGCCACCCTTGATCAACACGTTCGCGCCGCTGTCGACAAAGTCGAGCAGCAGGAGGCGCTCGATCAGCGCGCGGTCGATCGCGCGGGGATGGGCCCAATCAAAGCGGTCGAGCGGCTTGTAGGTTCCGAGGCAGGCGGCGCGCGTGCGACGCGCCAGGTTGACGGTGTCGCGGGTGCGCTCTTCGAGGTCGGCCAGCTGCTCCAGCGTCTCGGTGGGCCCCACGCGGCTCTTGTGGAGGTGGGTCAAGAAGGCGGCGAAGGCATCGCGTGGCAGGCGCAGGCCGAGGCGGCGGAGGCGCTCGACGAGGTCGTCATCATTTGCCATCGTAGCGCTCCAGGTCGTGGGGAATGACGACGTCGTCGTCGGCGTGGAGGGACAGCTCGGGCAGGATGGGAATCGGGAGGTCGCGACGCTTCCGGTGGGTCTCGCAGGCGACCGCGAGCGTGCCGAGCTCGGCGAGACCGCGCGCGGCGAGATCGGCGACCGCGGCGGCGAACACCTCGTCGCCATAGAGGTCGAGCAGCTTGATCGTTCGCGTGACGCGCAGGCCGAGGCTGGGGCCGGTGGCCGTCCAGCGCGCGAGGATCTCCCCGAAGGCCGGCGCAACGGCGTGGAGCCGGTCGCGCCCCTTCAGGCAGCGCGCGGCCTGCCGCTGCGCGACCAGCTCCACGCGGTGGGCGGGATCCTCGATCACCTGGCGCCGACCCCAGCTCCGCGGATGCTCGGCCACGCAGATGATGCCGTCGAGGACCCGCACGACGCGGTCGTTGGTGACCAAGGTGACGACGCGCTGACGTTCGGCGACCGAGGTCGGCACCGAGTACCGATTGGTATCGATCTGCACGAACGCTTGGGTGTCGAGGTTGACGAGCTCGACCCGGTCGGTCGGCGGCAGGGGCTCGGGGAGGGGCAGGAGGCGCGCGCGCTCCTCGGCGAACACGTCGCCCACGGTGCGCTGCGCGAGGACCGGGTGCGGCCGCGCGTGCGCGACCTTGTCGATGAACCGCCGGAGCTGGGCGTTGCCCTCGTCGACCCCGACGATCGTGCGCCCGGCGAGGAAGCGGTCGCGCAGGTAGCGAATCGCGCGCTCGACCTTGCCCTTGTGCTGCGGCCGCCGTGGCGCACACAGGCGTGGCTGCGCGCGCATCTTGGCGCACAACGTTCACAGCGAACCTCGCGGAAGCTATCCGGATCGGCGTCGCGGCTCAGCCGGATCCTGGCGCGGACTTGCCCATGCACCGGCTCCGGTCTGTAAGCTCCGGCGCGCGGAGGCGCAAGAATCATGACTCGTCGCGGCAAGCAGTCCACCCCGCTCCAGCAGCGCCAGGCGCAGAAGCACGAGCGCGACCGGCTCGAGGCCATCACCGGAATTACCGAGCAACTCACCTGCCTTGACCGCCTTGCGTCCGAGGTGGCCGACGAGTGCTCGTTGCATGTCGACCGCCACGAGTTCGACCTCGCCACCTCCGACCTCGCCATCGAGTTCTGGGCCGACCAACCAGTGGCCAAGGACGTCGTCGCGCTGATCGCCGCCATTCAGGCTGAGCACCAGCGGCACTGCGACGCGCTGACGGCGCTCGGCACGCAACTCGCGGCCTTGGTCGACAACCTGGGAGCCCAGGCGCACGTCCACCTGCGCCCGCTTGAACCGTACCGCGAGCGGGTGGAGGCGTGCCTCTACCCGCCTGTCACGCCACCGAGTTGACAGGTCATCCCGAGCCGCCGGCGGCGCCCCGATCGCGGTGACGCCACCCCGCCGATCGGATCGACTGTCACGTTTCTACGGAATCACGTGGCCGTCGACAGGGCCGTCGATCAGCGTCGACGGAGAGGCTGACGCTGCCGCGACCGCTCACGCCGCCGATGCGCTGCTTCAATGGGGCCGTCGATCAGCGTCGACGGAGAGGGCTGCTACCCGACCGCGGCGAAGCTGACCGGGCTGCTTCAATGGGGCCGTCGATCAGCGTCGACGGAGAGATCCACTTGTCGAGGTCCTCGCGCTTCCCGAAATCGCTTCAATGGGGCCGTCGATCAGCGTCGACGGAGAGGACCTGCCCGCGGCCCCACGTGCCCTTGCCGCCGTGGCTTCAATGGGGCCGTCGATCAGCGTCGACGGAGAGCCGAGCACTCCATGATCTCCAGCGGGTAGGTCATGGGGCTTCAATGGGGCCGTCGATCAGCGTCGACGGAGAGGCTGGTCGCCACGCCCTCGGGCTCGTGCCCGTTCCGGCTTCAATGGGGCCGTCGATCAGCGTCGACGGAGAGATGGTAGCCATGAGATCCCCTTACGGACGGTTAAAGCTTCAATGGGGCCGTCGATCAGCGTCGACGGAGAGGAAGAAGGAGCCGCGGGCCCAGGTCGCGCGCGAGAGGCTTCAATGGGGCCGTCGATCAGCGTCGACGGAGAGACGGTGTATCGCCTCCTGATCAGCGACAATTAGATTTGCCGGTCGACGACAACTAGATTTGCCGGTTCGTCGACGAGCGGACAGCCATCGTGATGGCCGAAAACTTGACCCTCCCGGGTGACCGGGGCGGTGCAGGTCGATGGTCACCGATCGGCAAGTTCGCGTTCTGAGGAGCAAACGAATGCAAGGACACACGATCGAGACGGCGGCGGCGGCGGCCGGCATGAGCGAGCGATCAGCGCAGACCTGGAAGGACGGCCCGATGCCGTCGGCGACGATTACGCCGCAGACCTGGAGGACCCGCGTGGATCCGTTCGCCGCGGTGTGGGCCACCGAGATCGAGCCACACCTCCGTGGCGACGAGGACGGCGAGTTGCTCGGGACGACGTTGATGGACGAGCTCTGCCGGAAGCGGCCGGGCGAGTTCGAGCCCGGACAGGTTCGCACGCTGCAGCGGCAGATTCGGCGGTGGCGCGCCGAGCACGGGCCGCGGCAGGAGGTGTTCTTCCCGCAAGAGCATGTGCCCGGTCGTCTCGGCGCGTTCGACTTCACGCATGGTGGCGAGCTGGGCGTGACGATCGCCGGCGTGCACGTCGTCCACCTGATGTTCCAGTTCGTGCTGGCGTGGAGCGGCTGGCGCTAGATCTCGCTCGCGATGGGCGAGACGTACGAGGCGTTGCTCGCCGGCATCCAGGGTGCGCTGTGGGAGCTGCGCGGCGTGCCGAACACGATCCGGCAGGACAATCTCTCGGCCGCGACCCACGAGCTCGCGGACACAGGCGGTCGAGCACTGACCAAGCGGTTCGGCCAGGTCGTCGATCACGACGGCTTCGAGTCGTCGCGGATCGAGCCCGGCGAGGCACATCAAAACGGCGTCGTCGAAACAGCCAACGACCTGCTCAAGGTCGCTCTCGGGCAGGCGTTGAAGCTGCGGGGCAGCCGCGACTTCCCGACGGTCGAGGTCTACCTCGCGTGGGCCCGAGCTGTCGTCGACGAGCGCTTCCACAAGGGGCGCGCCGATGACCTCGCACACGAGCGGACCGTGCTCAAAGCGCTGCCGAATCACCGGCTGCCCGAGTACACCGAGGTCGACGTGACGGTGCGAACGTGGAGCACTGTGCACGTCGCGAAGCGGGCGTACTCGGTCCCGTCGCGCCTGATCGGCCACAAGCTCAAGGCTCGCGTTCATCCGAAGTTCGTCGAGATCTGGATCGGCAAGTCGCTGCTGGAGACCATGCCGCGACTGCGCGGTGGCGAGAATCACCGCATCGACTACCGCCACGTGATCTGGTCGCTGGTGCGCAAGCCCGGCGCGTTCGCGGCCTACCGGTACCGCGAGGATCTGTTCCCGTCGCTGACGTTCCGGCGCGGCTACGATGCCCTCTGTGCCGGACGCGGCGATCGCGCCGACGTCGAGTACGTCCGCATCCTGCACCTCGCGGCGAGCACGTCGGAGGCCGATGTCACGCGCGCGCTCGACACCCTGCTCGACAAGGCCGAGGCGTTCGACTTCATCGCTGTGAAGGCGCTCGCGCAGCCGACGACGTCGGCGATTCCCCATGTCGAGATCGGCGTCCCCGATCTCGGCGTCTACGACGAGCTGATCACGATGACCGGTGCCGCATGACGGTCTACACGCCCGAGGTCGGCGACCGGATCACGAAGCTCCTCGCCGAGTTCAAGCTGTCGAGTGCCGCCGCGCAGACCACGAAGCGGTTCCTCGACGCCGGCTGCGATCAGGCCCTCGGTATCTTGGCCGAGGTGCTCGAGGACGAATGGCAGGCTCGTCGTGAACGCCGCGTCGATCGCCTCCGGCGCGCATCTCGGCTCCCGCCGGCGAAGACGTTCGACACGCTCGACCCGGCCCGCGTCCCGCGCAATGTTCTGATCCAGGCGCGCGACCTCGCCCGCGGCGCCTTCGTCGAGCGCGGCGACAACGTCCTGCTGTTCGGCCGCCCGGGCGTCGGCAACAGCCACGTCGCGTGCGCGCTCGGTCACGCGCTCGTCGGCGCCGGCGTCAGCGTGCTGTTCATCCCGACCTACCAGCTCGTTCAGCAGCTGCTGGCGGCCCGCCGCGATCTCAGTCTGCCTCGTGCGCTGCGCGCGCTCGATGCCTACGACGTCATGATCCTCGATGACCTCGGCTACGTGCAGCAGAGCGCCGACGAGGCCGAGGTCCTCTTCACGCTCATGGCCGAGCGCTACGAGCGTCGGTCCCTGATCATCACCAGCAACCTGGTCTTCAGCGAGTGGGACCGGATCTTCAAGAACCCGATGACCACCGCCGCGGCGATCGACCGCCTCGTTCACCACGCCAC
>CAXNMK010000010.1:0-244268 GCA_964203225.1 Kofleriaceae bacterium | reverse complement strand
CCGTCCTTGCGTGTTTGCTGATAAGCGACGCGGAGAAACTCCACGTCAATATGATGGGCCAGCGTACGAATGGCCATCTGCGGGGCCGTTCTCGCCAGCTCTGCTATTCGCTGAAGTTTCGTTGAGACGTTGTCGAGGGTCTGTGTCCTCTTCATCTTTCTCTCCTGCGATTCCCACGCCTGACTCTTATCCCCTTCCCTCCACGGGGTCCCTTGGGTTGGTTCCCCCGCTTCATCGGTACTATGGGGAGTTCCGACGTCTCGTCGTTCGTCCCGCTTCACTTCGTTTCCTTCGTTCCGCGGTATCATCAATCGGTGCGTATGTTCGCTCACCACGTCGCGCACCCGACGTGACGCCTGGACTTGATCAGCGGGTTGTCCTTCCCGCGTTCTTGGTGAAAACGACGAGACCTCCCAGGTTTCCGGGTGCCCCCATGTGCGTGCGCCATGCTCCTATGGCCCCGGCGGGATCTCGGCCTCTCGCGATGGCGAGGCTCCGATGTAGTCGGCGCCGTTTACTAGCGTCGCCGACTCCCGCGATTTGTTTCTGTCGAGGCTCGATCGCATGGCTTCGCACTCCCTGTGTACGCTTCGCAGCCGACGTCGCCGTCGGACCACGCAACACTCGGTACCGGCTGGGTCGCTACTCCTTGCCGGGCAGGTCCATCTCCTGCTGGGGCACTACACGAGGTTTCAGCTCTACATGTCATCCTCCTCGTCCGTCTTCATCTGGCGCACAGTAAAACAAACCGTGGTTTCGGCTCGGTGGCCTCCGAGCGGCCAGCCTGGGGTCGGATGACCGGGTGGATCGATGTCACGCGCAGGGTAAGCAGCGTTACAACGCTGGGCTCCCGATCGGGCCGCGGACGCAGCTGGCCGCTCATCCCGCGTGAGTGGATGGGATGGGGATGGGATGGGCGCATAGCCCTCCGCGCGCGCGCGAAACGCGCTACGTTCGTGGAGCAGACGCCGCCACGACGCCCATGCCCACCGGTCCGTGCTCCCTCGCTCCCTACCTTGCAGGCATCGCGCTCGCCTGGGCGGGTGTGGCGCACGCCGACCGCCCCGCGACGGGCGCCGTCCCGGCGGACGGCGATCACGCGGGCCACGGTGCCCACGGCGCTGACGTTGTCCCCGGTGACCACCCGGGCCACGGCGCCGACCACGGTGACCACGCCGACCACGCCGACCACGCCGACCACGGTGACCACGCCGACCACGGTGACCACGCCGACCACGGTGACCACGCTGACCACGCTGACCTCGCTGACCTCGCCGACCACGCCGACCAAGGCGACCACGCTGGCCACGTCACGGATCCCGGCAGAGAGGCCAGGCCGGCCACGCCGGGCACGGTTCGTCCTCGGCGGGCGCGCCGACCACCAGCGCGATCGGGCGCCCCGAGCCGAGCGCGGTCGCCGGGGCGCACCACGGCCACCACCACGGCGGCGGCGGTGGCAGCATGGTCGCGGTGTCGCTTGGCCTGATCCTCGCGGCCTACGACGCGCGCCTGTTCGCCGGCGACTACCAGGGGCTGGTGCCCGGGGCGCGGTGGGCGCGCGGCCGGCTGAGCGCTTCGCTCGGCGCGCCGGTGTACCGCCTGCAGAAGAACGGCAAGGTGATCCACGGCATCGGCGACGTGATGGCGCACGGCCACGTCATGCTCGTGACCGCGGGCGCGCTGGCTGCGGGCGGGATGGTGATGGCGTCCGCGCCGACCGGCGACGACGATGCTGGCCTCGGGATGGGCCACGTCATGCTGATGCCCGAGCTGTGGGGGGCGTGGAGCCCGGGCCGGCTCGCGCTGTCGGTCACCGCGGGGTACGCGCGCGCGCTTGGCGCCGGTGCCGACGCCCACGCCGAGCACGGGGGCGGCGGGGTGTGGCCGCTGGTCGAGCCGATGAACGCCGCCGAGGTCACGTTCGGCGCGACCGGCATGGTCGCACTCGCGCAGGCGCTCGCGGCCGGCGCCCGGGTGGGCGGAGCGGTTCCCACCGGGGATGGCGTGACCCGCGTGGTCGGGGCCGTGCGCGTCGCCTGGCGTGCGGGCGGCGTCGAGACCGCGGTCGAGGTCCAGGGCGGCGTCGCGGGCGATCCATTCTCGCTGCGGGGCGTCGTGGAGACGTCCGTGCGGCTCGACTGATGACACCGAAGGAGGTCCTGATGTTCACTATTCCCCGTCCCCCCATCCTCGTCACGCTCGCCACGCTCGCCGCGCTCGCCGCGCTTGGCGGCTGCGGTGACGACCCCGCCATGCTGCTCGACGCCAGCCCGGTCGTGACCGACGCGGCGCCGCGCCAGGTAGTGTCGGCCGACCGGACGCTGCTGGTCGGCGAGATCGCCGAGGGCATCCTCGCGGGCGGCGCCGGGGATCGCGCCGTGATCCGCGTCACCGCGCCGCTCGCCAAGCTCGACTGGAACCTCCACGGCCACGCCAGCGGCGGGACCCAGACCGTGGTCGAGGAGCTCGCGGTGGCGGCCGTCGAGTATGCGTTCGTGCCGACCGCGCAGGCGGACTGGTACCTTCTGCTCCGCAACCGGGACGCGGCTTCGATGGCCGTCACGGTCGACATCGAGCTGTTCGGCAACATGCAGTGGAGTGGATGGCAATGATGATGTGGAAGCACCGGTTCTTGTTCGCGCCGCTCGCGGCGCTCGGCCTCCTGGTCACGATGGGGCACGGCGGCTGCAGCGAGGAGGAGGCGCTGTTCGGCCCCCCCACCGCGTCGGTGTGCCCGCCGACCTCGACGTTGACCTACGACACGTTCGGCAAGCCGTTCATGGAGGCGTACTGCACCCGCTGCCACGCGAGCACGCTGACCGGTGCCCAGCGCAGCGGCGCGCCGTCGTTCCACGACTTCGACACCCTGTTCGGGATCCAGGCGGTGTCGGATCACATCGACGAGACCTCCGCGGCGGGGCCGGACGCCACGAACACCGCGATGCCCCCCGACGGCGCCTCCCCGACCCTCGCGGAGCGGCAGCAGCTCGGCGAGTGGATCGCCTGCGGCATGCCGTGATCGGCGCGCGCAGGTAGCGCCTGTCCACGGCGATGATCTGGGCGGCGAGCCCGCCGAGATCCGGCGCGTCGGTACGACCGTTCGAGGCGTCGAGCAGGCACAGCCGGATCCGCTCGTCGGGGCCGAGGTGCAGGCGGGTGTCGGTGCGGCCGTCGAGGCGGAGGAGGTGGGCACGGCTGGCGGCGCCATCGGGGACGACGACGAGGATCCGCAGGGGGCCGCGGCAGATGTCCCAGATCAGGATGTCGCGCGCCAGCACTCGCTCGATGAGCGCGGCCCTGGCCAGCCGACCGAGCGGGCCGGGGCGACATCCGCAGGCATCCTCCGCCGAGGTCGTTCTCGAACGGACACCAGCGGCGAGCCGCCTGGCTGGCCGGCCGTGGCGGGTGATAGGGTAACCCAAGCATGCTCGCGGCGATTCCCGGCTTCCAGGCTCGCCCGACGGCCTACGGATACCTGCTCGTTCCCGGAGCGAAGTCCGGCTTCATCCGGTACGAGCGGCGTGTCCGTCCCCTCTGCAACGTCTCCACGCTGGTCGAGGCACGACTCGCCGGGATGCAAGTGTCATCGCGAGGCGCGATCACGCCGATGTTCACCTTCGAAGGCGAGCACGCCGCGCGCATCTCGTTGGAAGGATCGCGTGACGGCGCGTGGCTCCGGCGCGACTTCGGCGTCGTCTTCGGAGATGACTTCGCGTCGGTACTCGACGCGACGTGTCTCGAGCGAACGGAGGGGAGGGTGTTCGAGGCTGCCACCGACATGCTCGTCCGGGAACTGGTGCTGGGGGCGCCGGCGCGGAGGCGACGCTTCCGGTACGCGGCACCAGCCGGGCGCACGCCTCGCGTGAGGCACCTCGAGACCGATTGGCTCGGCGACGACCTGTTGACCGTGTTTCCCGCCGAGCGCGCCGACCCCGACCTGATGTTCGCGCTTGCGAAGCGTGACGATCACGAGATTGTTCGTGTCGAGCGGGTCGACGAGGACACAACGTGTGTGGTGGCTGCGTCGCGCGTTCGATGGCGCGCCGTCGCTGCACGCACGCAGCACGGCTGGTGCTACTTGATGGAACTCGTCGGCCGCGCCGCGCGCCCTCTCGCGCCGCTGCTCGCGTGCAGCTCGTCGATCGAGCTCTTGCCCGCGCCGCGCGCGACCCCCACACCGGTATTCGGTGCGTTCGAGGTCGAATGATCTTCGACCTTCCGCGCGAGTGGCACGTGACGACCACGGTCGATGGAGCGGTCATCGACACGCCCGCTGGGCGAATGCTCTACGTCGCCACGTCGCCGCTGGTTCGTGCGCGTGTTCTCGTTTCTTCGCGGCTGGCGTGGCGGCCAGGCTACGCGCTGACCAAGCTCGAACGGATGGTCACGGCGGAGGGCGAATTCGCCGTGCTCGCACATGCACGTGCTCCCGATGCGTCCCGCGAGATCGCGTGGGGGATCGTGTTCGCCGACGAGAGCCTCGCGTACTATGAGCTCGACGCGCCGCGCGAACATGCTGAACGTGGATGCGACACGGTCGCGCTCGCCGCCCGCTACCATCGGTTCGCCTTGGGGCTGCGCTGGCGGCGCTACCGCTACGCCGTCCCCGATCACTACGATGCGATCGCGCGGGGGCTCGTGACCGACTGGTACGCGCCTCGCTTTCCGCGTGACTGGGCCGTGCTGACGGCGTACCCGGCGCTTCCAGCCGCAGGTCAGACGCTCGGGATCGTGCCGTCCTTGGTGCTCAACGCGAAGGCGCAGGGGTTGGTCATCGGCAGCGAACAGCCCTTCGTCCCGGAGTCGAGGTACGGGCTGGCAGGCGTCGGTACGATGATCGAGGGCACGTTCGGGGGCCATCTCGTGAAGCTACAGATCGCCGCGTTCCTTGACGATCGCTACGTGTACGCGATGGAGCTCCAATCACGAACCTTGCCCGGCTGGACCGAGCAGCACAGGACATTTGCATCGACGCTCGCCTCGATCGAGTACCTTCCACGTCCTCATTCGAGGCTGGAGGAAGATTAGCTCCCCAGCTGGCGTAGAACAAAAACATGAGCGGGTTCGGAACGTTCGCGGGCGGTTTAGGGGGCGCCTTGGGAGGTGCCGGCATCGCCGAAGGCATTATGGACTGGCGCCGTGTGTTCACCGGCGGCGATGCGCCTGCACCGTCCAGCGGTCCGGTCACGGCGCAGTTGCACCAGCGCGCCGCCGATCTCCCCGGTGGGCAGGTGATGGATGCTCTCGGGTTTCGGCACCAGTGGCTCGAGGTCAACGGCCGCCAGGTCGGCATGGGACCGGACGATGGAAGCGTCCCCGGTCGCAACTTCGACATTCCTGGTGTCACGCAGACAACGCTCAACGATCATCGCGGCGAGACGCCGACCGCGTCGGTTCCGCTCCCTGGAGTCGATCCGACGGCCCTCGACCAGCGCCTCCAGCAAGGCAGCTCGACCGGTGCATGGTTCCCGTTCCTCAACGACTGCAATCAAGCCATGAACGACGCGCTCCGCGACTCGGGCGCGAACCCACGCGACATCCCATCGTTGTCGCCGCTCCATTCGCGTGGCCTTCACGACGTGATCCGCGGGCATGAGAATGCGTCCTACGACACCGAGATGACGACGGGGCTCATGGGCGTGGGTGGTGTCGCGGGACTGCTCAACCCGACCCTCGGGCTGGGCCTCGCGGGTGCGGGCGCGGCGAGTTACCTCTCGGGCACCGTCGCGTCACGCCTTGAAGATCAAGGGCAGACCACCGAGGCGGAGGCCGTCTCGATCCTCGGAATGGGCCTGTCGGGCGCCTCGGTCGGTGGAAGCATCGCCGGCGCTCCTGGCGCGCTCGTCGGTGGCGGCCTCGGCCTCACCGCAGGTGGCGTCGCGTCGCTCCTCGGTGACGAGTCGGCAGACAGCGCGCGGCTCAACATCCCGGGGACGTCGCGCAGCATCAGCGCGGAGGAAGGTGTCGGGATCGCTGGGATGGCAGGCGGTGGTGCGTTGCTCGGCACCGCGATCTGTCCGGGCATCGGCACGGCGGTGGGCGCGGGTATCGGCGCGGTCAGTGGTCTCGTGATGTCATTGTTCGACTGATCGTGCTCTCGGCCGAATCGTTCAAGCGTCTAGCTCCGCGATCGCCACGACCTCGAGCCCATGCATGCGTATCGGGGCGTCGAGCAAGCTCTCGAGGACCGTGCGTCCGACCGATGCCTCGAGCAACGGGATCGCGTGGGAGGCCACCCTCATCGTAACGAGCGCGCCGAAGACCTCAAGCTGGAACATCATCGCGATCCGGCGCTCGATCTCGTGATCTCGATCGAGAACCGCGATCACGACCACGGTGACCGGCCACCCTGAGGCGTGCGTGACCACGCTCGTAGCGATCTGCTTCGGAGTGACCGACGGAGAGAGCCCTGCCAGCAACGCGCTCGCGATCCAACCCTCCCGGTCGTCGGGCAGAGGGACGAGCGGACCGGTCGTCGCGACCATCCCGTCGGGTAGCGGCGGCAGATGTGCGCTGGTCCAGATGCAAGGCAGCGTATCGCGTTAGCGTCTGTCCATGGTGCGCCGTGACGCCAAAGACGACCTGTCAGGGTGGGTTGATCTTCGCTGCGCTTCTCCTGACGGTGAACGTCCCGCCTCGATCAGCGTCGGAGCGTCGGGTAGCAGGCGAGGCCAGCGCAGGGAGGCAAGGCCGCAGCCCGAAACATGAAGTGAAGCTTGCAGCCTCGACGGCTGTATGTTCGGAAACCAGGTGCTAACATGACACGGCAAAGGCAACATCCTCGACGAGACGATCCGAAATGATCGGCGATGATGACCGCGGGGGCGGGAGCGCGGCACGCGTCCATGGAGAACCACGGTACACGGGCGATTCGTCTGCACGGTCCCGCGTCAGGGACACGCGAAGCGGCCAGGCTGATGGCCAAGCGCGAGAGGTGCAGCGGCAGTCCGAGGGGATTGCCGCACCGGGAACGGAGGGCGCTGCAGAATGTCGCCGGAGATCAGCATCCTTGCATGGTCATGATTGCGGACCGGGGGCTGCGTCGCTGCAGTCCTTCGAAGGTGAAAGGTTAGAACGAACAATGAAGGTCGAGCTCGCGATACCTGCTGACTGGGCGCTGACGAGAACCGCGCGTGACGGGCGCGAAACCCTCGACGTGGATGGCGGACTCTCGATCGAACTCGACGAGCCGGCGGCCCCGAGCGAGGATGGTCGCGCGATGATCGAGGCGGTGGCGGCGCGGGATCCGATTGATGGGACCACCGTGGAGCGCGCCGGTCACGTCACGGCCTCAACGACCGACGGTGTTCCCTTCTCGTTGTCCTCGATCAAGCTTCGCGACGCCACGAACAGCGTCGTGGAGGGCCGCTTGATCGCTTGCTACGATTTCGGCGACGTCATCGCCACGGTGTGCTGTCGGATGCGTGGCCGCGACGTGCTCGCCCGGTTCGGTCCTGCGATCGAGCCGTTGCTCGCGAGCGCGCGGCTCGATCGCCGCACGTCGCCTCCGCGCATCGACGATCTCTTCCGCTGAGGTCGTCAGGATGTCGCGCGCCAGCACTCGCTCGATGAGCGCGGCCCTGGCCAGCCGATCCTCGTGCCATGGAAGCTTTCGAGCCGGTAGCCCGTGTCGCGGTGAGGGATCGCGTACGCTCGGCTGTGACCATGTGCTCGATCGTGCCTCGGTTGCTGACCTCTCGCGGGATGATCGCCGGTGACACCGTCGGCAACGTCATCGAAGGGGACGACCAGCCGGTCACCCGCGAGGCCGCCGAGGCCGACGTTGCGGGCGACGCCAGCGAGGTGGTCTCGCCATGAAGATCGTCTGGTTGCCCGGCCTCGACGGACAGGCGGGGCTGCACTGGGCGCCGGTGCTATCCCACCTGACCGATGACGAGCGCGCTCGCAGCGTGTTCCTCTCGCTGCCGGACGAGCCGCTGGGCTACGCTGAGCTGGTCGAGCGGATCGCGCCGGCGCTGCCGGCCGAACCCTTGGTCCTGCTCGGCGAGTCCTTCTCCGGGCCGCTCGCCGTGCGGCTGGCGGAGCGCGTGGGCGCCGCGGGCGTGGTGCTGGGGGCCTCGTTCGTCACCCGCCCCCGGCCCGCGCCGGCCTGCATCGTCGGAGCGTGGATGTTCCGCGCGCCACCCCCTCGCTGGGCGCTGCGCGCGGTGATGGCCGGCGGCGCGACCGAAGCGGAACTCGACCTCGTGCGTGGTCTGCTCGTGGCGACGTCTCCTGCCACGCTCGCGGCGCGGCTCACCGCCGTGCTGCAGGAGGACGCTGGGCCGATGCTGCGGGGCCTCGCCTGCCCGGTCGGCTACCTCGCCGCTCGCCGCGACCGGCTCGTACCTCCGTCGGCCCTGCGCGCCGTGCGATGCGCCCGCCCGGACGTGGTGGTGGCGGACGTGGACGGCCCCCACTTGCTGTTCCAGATCACGCCCGCCGCCGCGATGGCGGGCCTGCGCGACGTGCTGCAGCGAATGTTCACCCCGCGCATGGCCTGGCGGTAGCGGCGATGACGAGGCCATGCCACGCGACGCCAGCCCGTTCATGCCTGACGCGGCGCCGCCGCACGTGGTGTCGGCGGCCCGGGCGCGGCTGGTCGGCGAGCGCGGCGAGGGCGTCGAGAATCCAGGAGACGTCCTGGGTGTACGGCGCCGGCGCAGCGTCCTCGACGATCAGCCGCCCGTACAGGCCGCGCTCGACCTGCTCGCTCGAGCGCACGTGCGGGTGGAACCAGAACGTGCCCGCGTCCTTGGGCGTGAACTCGTAGGTGAACGTGCCGCCGGGCGCGATCGGCGGCTGGGTCATGTGCGGCACGTCATCCATGCCGTTGGGGACGCGCACGCCGTGCCAGTGCACGGTGGTCGGCTGCGGCAGCTGGTTACAGGACCGAGCACGGAGCACATGGACGTGCGGCCCTGCGATTGCGCCTGGTTGCGTGATGCCCACCGCGTGCGTCGGCGGCCCGTGGACTTCCTGCCTCTGCCGAACCGTCGGCGATCCGCGGCACCCGCCGTCCCCACGCGGGTTGGGCTACGGCAGCGGGCCGAGCGAGGCCATGAAGGCGGTGAAGCTGTCGGCGAGCTTCTTGAAATCGCGGCGGTGCGCATAGTTGAGTTGACGGCGGCACGCGCGGCCACGGCCGCAGCCACAGGGCACGCAGTTCCCTGAGCACACGCGAGCGCGTGCGCACGGCACGGAAGCAGTCACGCAGGTCCGCGAAGTCGTCGCAGATCTCGACGAAATCGGGACAGCCTGGAGCTCACTCGAGCAGTGGCGCGCCGAGCCATGGGCCCGGCACCGAGATCCTCATCTACCGCTGAAGAACTTCAGCGGTTCCTCCCACTCAATGAAGCCACGCTAGCATGCGCGAACGAAGCAGTCTGTCAGCTCACTCACACTTCACGACAAGAATCTCGCGCTCGTTCACGACTCGTGATCTCGTGGACGACCAACGCCCGGCGCGGCGTTCGTTCACGGCGTGGCCGGCCCACGCACGTCGTAAACCTCCAGCTTGATCGGCGTGGAGTCACCCCGGCGATGGTTGAGCCGGGCGAACCGGACATCGCCGCCGGTGACTTCGGACGCGGAGCCGATCCGGTTGATCCTGACGACGTCGCGCAGCGTCGTTCCATCGAGTGCGAACACGTCGGTCCAGTCGCCTGGCGAGTTGAGCCCGCCGCGCTCGGTCAGGAACACCAGCAGCCGACCCGTAGCGCTGTGCGTGCCGAAAGCGTCACTGTCCTTGTAGGTGTCGAGCGACGGGGGTGGTTTCGACGCGAACGTCGGGTCCACGGGGAGGCCGTCGGCGGCCATCACTGCGAATTTGGTAGAGGATGAAAGGACCTGCCCGCGCCCACGCACGTGGAAGCCGGGCAGCCACCACATAAAGACGTTGCGGTACGTGAGCTTTGAGTAGCGGTGGCTCGCGTCCTCGATCGCTGGCGACTCCGTGGCCTGGCTCGGTGCCTTGACGTCGAAACGCACGAACGACGCCGCTGCCTTGCGGTTGGTCACTGGATCGTAGGCCTCTGGAATCTCGGCGAGCGCGGCGGTATAGCAATCGACGAATCCGAGTAGACGCTGACCCTTGCGGGGCCCGGCGGTCAACATCTCGCTTCGATCGTCGCGGGCGATCGAGGTCGGCTTGCCTCGCCGTAGCGTGGGGAGCGCGAGATCGTAGAGCTTGTAGTGTCGCGTGCCGTTGTCGTCGACCCGTGACGTGACCTCCCGGAGCTGGCCACGAGCGGTCAGGCACATTTCTCCACGGCCGCGCGCCATGGTCACCTGCTTGCCCTTCATCGACACCACCTGCCAGGTCCAGCCGTGGTCGGTATCGTTGCGCCGCCTGCTCGAGGCCAGGAGGTACGTGCCATCCGGGGAGAACGACAGCTGTCCCGCATCCAGGTCGCAATAGCTGGTGCTGTCGCTTGATGTCTTACGCCCCCACAGCTTGCAGAGATCGACGACCGCAAGCGGCGTTTCGGTTCCCACCTCGAACAGCTTGATGAACGCGAACCCTCGCTTGTCGTCGTCGTCCGACTCGTGGAGGACGGCGACAGTCCTGCCGTCCGGTGAGATCGCCGGCCTGGTGAGTCGGCCACCGGCGACCTCCATCGTCCACGTCGGTTCACGCACCGACGGTGCAGCGATCGCGATCGGTGCCGACGCTGGCACCATCAGCGCCACGAATGCCCAGGCGAGACGCCTTCTTGAGCTCGTCGAGGACTGGACCATCGTTCCATTAGAACGAGCGGCTACCGCACGGTCAAGCGGCGTTGACTGCCTCCCGGTCCGGGGACGAGCTCCAGTTCGGCTAGGGGCGTTCGCCCGCAAGTTCGCGCCGAACGATCTCGGGCAACGCCTGAAGGTCTCGAAGCGGCACGCCACCGGCGGTCTCGGCGAACCAGAGGGCCCTGTCGCCGCGCGTTCCGCCGATCACGTAATAGACGAGCACACCGTCGAACGCATCGAAGCGAAACGCCTTCGCCTCGTCGGTCTTGAAGAGCTGTCGCAGGAACGCTCGCCCACGCTCGCCCGCGACCTCCTTCGATCTCCCGGCCGCAAGGGACGCACGCGCCGCCGTCAGTGCCTGCGCCTGCAACGTCGCGGCGAGATCCGGTCTTGCCCGGGTTCTGAGGGCGACCCGCTCCTTGGTCACAACGGAGACTTCATCGTCGGCGATCAGCAGCGCGGAGCCGATCGCTAACGAGACCCCGCCGACGACAAGCAGCGTCTTGGCGCGGCGCCACTCCCCGCCTGCACGCAGGCGGCCGACGATCGCGGTCATCGGTACCAACAGGACCATGAGGACCCAGGTCTCGACAATGAACGTCGCCAGCGTGGCGGTCACAAACTCCTCGAAGGCGATGTCTGGCAACCACTCGGAGATGTACTCACGACCTGCGGCGACCACGAGAACGACGATGCTCAAGAGACCCAGCCCACGAAACAGGCCGAGCTCGGTTCGGGCACGCGGGTTGCGGAACCAGAACAGCAGGTAGATCGGAAACAGGACGTAGCGGCGAAGCGGCAGGACCTCGTTGTCACGATAGAAGTCCTCGATCTTCTTTGCGTTGCAGCCAAGCTTCTCCGCCACGACGACATTGTTTGCCCAGCGCCTGCCAGCCAGGCCTGCGACGACGAGCCCAAGGGACACAAGCAGGCCGTACATTGCGTCGCTGATCGGGACCGCCGCAGCAGCAGCCGTCGCGACGAACGGCGCCAGCGCGAACAGGGCCGTATGTGTCCAGCCGGATCTCGCCAAAGCCAGGTCCACCGTAACACCGCCCGCAGCCCACTCGGCGCCAGTTTCGAAGACGCGGCCGTTCGACAAGTGGGCCTACGAGCGCGGCGTCACGTTGCACTCCATCAAGCCCGGCACCCCGACCCAGAACGCCTTCATCGAGAGCTTCAACGGCAGCTTCCGCAACGAGTGATTGAACGCGAACTGGCTCGACTCTCTCGACCACGCCCGCGAAGTCATCGAGGCGTGGCGCCTCGACTACAACGCCGAACGTCCGCACAGCTCCCTTGGCGGCCTCACGCCGATCGAGTACCAACGCCTGCACACAACCCCAGTTCGGACACAAACGCTGGCCTAGAAAACGGGGTCAGGTCAGTCCCTTCATCTCAGTCACCGTTTCCGGCGCGAGCCTCGCGGGTTGGTCTGGCCGACGGCGGGATCATGGAACAGGTGTCGGTGATACGATCGACGGGTTGACCCGGATCGAACCAACGAGGGGCAAGCGATGCGCGAAAGAGTAGGAGCCTGGGTCGTTCGTGTGGTCGGAGTCTTGATGGCCGGTCTGGCGGTTGCGTGCGTGGTGCGATCCCGCGGCGCCCCACAGGTCTACCGGTATCAATGGGCTGCCGACGACCGTTGCTGGGCACAGGCGGAGTGGCAGATCAAAGCGCGTGGTGACGACGAGGGCCCGATGCGATACGCAACACCCGATGGCGAGCGCCAGGCACGCGCTGAGTACGACGGATGCGTCAAGGGCGAGCCCTTGGACAACGCCGTCGTGACGGACTCCAACGTGGCACGCCGTCTGTGCAGCCAAGTCGCTGACCACCTTGCGCGGCTCGGCCAGCAAAGGTTCCGCGGCGATGGCGAGGAGCGCATCCAGGAGTGCATCCGTGGTCAGATCACCGAAGCGAAGGCCATGTGCATCCTTCGAGCGCGGGCGCTCGGCGAAATCTATTGCGACTCGGATGGCGACCTCCGAGATCCTGCACGGTCTCAGCCGGCCCGTGTGGCCATCGCACCTACGAGGCCGAATGGCGATGATGTGCAACAGGGTATCCCGGTTGCGGCGGCACCGGCACGTCCGAGCAGCGGAGGGATCACCGGTCCAGTGATCGGTGCTGGAGTCGGCGCCGCCAAGGAGGACCAGTGGCGTCCTTCCCCGAAGTACACGCCCAAGCCTGACGGCACACCTAACGAGCTCGTGACCAAGCCGACCGACGCTCGTGCAGATGCGAAGGCGAGAACAGAGGGACGCCGCGACTTGATCCGCTTGAAACGTGAATGCGACGCCGGCGATGCCGATGCATGCACCTCGTACCTCGACGCCCTGCAGGAGGATCCAGCCTTCAAGGCCGAACGTGATGGCCGATATCTCGTCGGCTCGATCGCCGCTAGCATGTCCGGGTGTGTCTCCGTCGACTCGGGTCGGTTGGCAGTCGATCAGTCGTGTGTTGACGAGACCCGAGCTGCGTCGTGCACTGAGGTCCGCGGCGCATAAGTAAAACAAACCGTGGTTTCGGATCGACGGCCTCCGAGCGGCCAGCCTGGGGGCAGATGACCGGGTGGATCGATGCCACGCGCAGTGTAAGCAGCGTTACAACGCTGGGCTCCCGATCGGGCCGCGGACGCAGCTGGGCGCTCATCCCGCCTGCGTGGAGGGGAGGGGATCGGTAGCGGGCTCGATCATGCGCCGTCGAACCACGGCGGAGGAGGTGCGAGTGCGCAGGGATCGGGCGGCTCGGTCGGGAGGCCGAGGTGCTGGAGGATGGCGTGGCTGGCGTCGCCGGCGGGGAGCACGGCGAGGATGCGCATGGCGCCGCCACAGGTGTCGCAGACCAGGACGTCGATCGCGAACACGCGCTTCATCAGCGCGGCCCAGGCGAGCCGACGGAGTGGGCCGGCGCGAGTTCTGGCGAGGTCCTCCGACGCGGAGGACTCCGCAGGAACGACGGCGGCGCGGAGCGCGTGGTGGGGTGCGAACACGCCGTGAAAGCGCGTGAGATGAGATCGCGGCGGTGGAATCAGGGTCGCGAGCCGACGCAGAAACTCGACAGGCGTGAACGCGAGCTCGGTGCGACCGTCGCGCAACGGACGCTTGAGGCTCATCACCACCCGTCCCGCCGGATCGCGCGACAGCCGGGAGCTGGCGACCGGCGAGCGGGCACCGTATCGGCACAGCCGCTCGAGGCCCTCGCGATCTTCGGCATCGATGAGCCGATCGGCGTGGAGCGAATAGCCATCGAGGAACGCGGACCGGTGGCCGGGCCTGGGCACCGCGCCGCGGCCCGCACCTGGGAGGCTGGCCACGGCCTCGGCTTGTTCGGACGCGAGCAGATCCGGCGGAGCGTCGTCGCCTTCGAGCGCGAGGCGGCGCTGAACGACGCGGTGGATCGCGCGGGCGATCTGCTCGAGCAGCCGGACGACGTCGTCGTCCCACGGCGGGGGCAGCGGATGAAACGCGACGGCGCCGTCCGGGCCGGCCGCGAACACACCGTCGGGGAGCAGGGCGTGGACGTGGCAATTGAGGTTGAGCAGCGAGCCGAACCGCTGGATGAACGTGACGGCGCCGCACTGAGGATCTTCGATGCCGTGGGCGCGCGCGCGGCGACGTTGCCAGGCGAACACCTTGCGCAGGAACACGCCGAGGACCTGCGTGAGGAGGTCGGTGTCGCGGGCGAGCAGGAACCGGACCTGCCGCGGCAACGACAGCACCCACTGGCGGTACGGGACAGCAGGCAGCACGCGATCGACGAGGTGGGCCGCGGTGCCGGCCATCCGGCGACTCGTGCACGACGGACAGAAGCCGCGGGTCTTGCACGAGAACGCGACCAGCCGCTCCTCGGCGCAGTGGTCACAGCGCACGCGCACGAACCCGTTGCAGAGCAGGCCACAGGCGAGGAACTTCTCGAACTCGCGCTCGACGAAGCGCGGATAGCCGAACCCGTGCTCGGAGTGATCGCGGGCACGCTCGAGGAGCGCCGGGAGATGGTCGCGGACGACGCCGTAGAGCGTTCCGTCCTCCGGATTGCGGCGGGCATACGCGCGCGCTGGCGTCGGCGAGAGTTGAGCCGCGAGCATGTTCGCCGACGATTGGACGCAGGGACCGTGCCGTGCGCCCGCTCGAGACATCTCGACGACTTGGGAACGTGTCGGGTGACGCGGCGTCCGCCGGCTGGACGCTCATCGATCATATGTCCGAATCTCGGACAGAGCGCTGGTGGCCGTCCCGGACGCAGCACGCAGCACGCAGCAGGGGTCCCAAGGGGTCGCAAGGGGTCGCAAGGGGTCGCAAGGGGTCGCAAGGGGTCGCAAGGGGCCGACGGAACCAACGCAACTACCTGCGGATAACGCGCCGCTGGCCCGCCAAGGGCCCGCGCATGGACAAATCGATCGATGATCGCGGGCGAGCCGCCCCGCGGGCGAGGCGCGACGAGGGAGCGTACCCATCGGTACGCGACCGAGGAGCAACGCCGCCGCCATCTGATCGCCGGGCACGTCGTCGATCTGCCAGGGTGGTCGCTCGCAACCTACCTGCGCACCACGAGCCAGCAGCGTGGCACCTGCGACGACCTCGATATCTGCTGGGGCAAGGGCGCGCACGCCGTGGAGTTGCGCCTGGTCGGCGTCAGCCTGGGCGGTCGCCTTGGCCACCGCTTCGACCTCACCACCGTGGCACGCAATCGCATGAGCGCCGCCCAGATCATCGAGGCCTACCGGCTCCGCTGGCTCGTCGAATTTCTGGTTCGCGAGCTCAAGCAGGAGGCCGATCTCGGCCGGAGCTTCACCGCCGATCCGCATGCGCTCGCCGCGCTGACCTGCGGCGCGCTCATCGGCCACGTCTTGATCCGTTCACTCCGCATCGTGGCGGCACTCCGTCACGACGTCCCCCTGGAGCAACTCCGCCCCCTGGCCTGCGCGCACCTCGTCCGCGCCTTCGCCAGCGAGCTGATCGCCGCGCGGTTCCAGCCCGGGCGCACCGCCTGGCGTCGCGTCGTGGCGACCGTCACCGACGCGTTGGTCGACTTCGCCCGCGAGCTCAAACCCTCGCGATCACGCGACCGTGTTGCAAGGCGCCTCGGCGCGGTGGGCGCCTGAAGTGATCGGGCATGGCTCGATCCTGCACACCGACCCCAACGGGCTACTGGTCGACGACCCCGCTCATGACCGCGGGGAGCCGCAGGGCCCGCCGCCCCAGCCGGAGTTGCGCGCGCTGATCGCCGTGCTCGAGGGCGCGGACGAGACCACGCTCCGGCGCGTCACGGAGGTCGCGCGGTGGCTGCGCCCGGCCGGGCCCGCCGTGATCGCCCCGACCGGGGCTCGACAAGCGGTCCGCGGCCTCCGCAAGGCGGTCCCCGTGTCTCGCGCGAACGAATCGCGGCGCAAGCTGCGGCGGCCAGCGCGGCCCTGACGCCCGCCACCGTGGTCTGCGGCACGTGCGCGGCCCATCGGATCCGCGCAACGCGCAACGTTGCCATTGTCGCCCGGGCGTAGATCCGCGTGTGGGGCGTGTCCGCCGATATCGACGCGCCGTCTCCCGCT
This sequence comes from Kofleriaceae bacterium, assembly GCA_964203225.1. Taxonomy (GTDB): domain Bacteria; phylum Myxococcota_A; class Polyangia; order Haliangiales; family Haliangiaceae; genus JABFXX01. Next base: position 227,977 of record CAXNMK010000010.1, on the reverse strand, counting down.
TGTCTCCCTCCTGGCCATCCTCCTCGACGACGAAATCGCATCGCACGCATCGCACGCCTCGCAAGACCCGAGCGATATCGCCCCCATGGCGCCCCGTGTGGACCAACCCATTCGCCAAGCTCGTCGAGAAGCCCAAGAAGTCGTAGCGATCACTAGCAGGCGCGTCGATATCGCTCCTCGAGGATCACGCGCGCTCCGCCTGCAGGCGCGAGCGTGATGCCGCGACGCACGACGCGCGCCGGGGGGCCGGCCAGGCGCATGCGGATCCTCGGCACGACGGCGGCGAGGACGATCCGCATCTCGAACATCGCGAACGCCATGCCGATGCAGCGGCGGATGCCTCCACCGAACGGCATCCAGGTGTACGGATCGGGCTTCACGCCGAGCCAGCGCTCGGGCTTGAACTGCCGCGCGTCGGAGTACGCATCGGCGCGATGGCCGAGGAGGTAGATCGATGGCGCGAGGCGGGTCCCGACGGGGATGGCCCAGCGCCCGAGCTGGAACGGCTTCGCGACGTAGCGACCGACGAGCGGAAGGATCGGGCGCACCCGGAGGCTCTCGCGGATCACCCCGTCGACGTACTCGTGGCGCCCCGCGGCGACCTCCTCGCGCACGAGAGCGAGCGCGTGCGGGTGGTCGAGCAGCAGGTCGAACGTCCAGGCGAGGGCGGTCGCGGTCGTCTCGTGACCCGCGAGCAGGAGCGTCACGAGCTCGTCGCGGAGCTCGACGTCCGTCATCGCGGCGCCGGCTTCGTCGCGCGCTTCGAGCATCATCGACAGCACATCGTCGCCACCGGTCGGCGCGGCTCGCCGCTCGGCGATCATCGCGTACAGCGCCTCGTCCACCCTGCGCTTGAGCCGGGAGACGCGCAGCCATGGGACGTTGAACGGATCGAGCCCCACCACGCCGGAGAACAGCAGCAGCGGGTTGGTCGCGATGGCGAGGAGTTCGACGAGCGTCGCGCGGAGGTGTGCGCGTCGTGCAGGGTTCGAGAGGCCGAACACCGTGTGCAAGATCACGTCGAGGGTGACGGCCTGCATCATCGCGTGGAGCGCGAAGGGCTGACGGAGCGGCCACGTGTCGATCGACGCGTCCGTGATGTCACGCATCACGCCGGCATACGCCTGCATGCGCTCACCGTGGAAGGCAGGCAACAGGAGCCGGCGCTGGCGCAGGTGCTCGTCGCCGTCGAGGGTGAGCAGCGAGTGCTTGCCGAGGATCGGCTCGAGGATGGTGGCGTTCCCGACGCCGGCGAGCAGCGTCTCGGGCGGCGCGAGGAGCACCAGCCTGGCGAGCTCCGGATCTCCGATGATGACGATCTTCCCTTCACGTGGTGCGCTGAACGTGAAGACGTCCCCGAACGCGCGCTGGCACTCGTCGAGCATGCGCAGCGGGTGATGGATCCACCGCGTGATCTGAACCACCGCCGGTGCGCGCGGTCCTGGGGGCAGGGCCATGGCCTTCATCGTGTCACGTGTTTCCGACAAGCAGACGGTCGCCCACGGCCGGTTCGCGTCCGGACAGATCGAGACAGCGCTGACACATCGCGGTATCCTGGCGCGTGGCGCGATCGGCCTGGTGTCTCGCGATCGGGCTCCTGGGCGCCTGTGACCAGGTGTTCGGCTTGAACCCGCCGCCGCCCGACGGCCCACCCGAGCCACCGGCGTCTTGCTCGCCGATCTCGATGCTCGCCGACGACTTCGAGAGCGCCGCTTTCCTGTCGTGGCCGAGCCATGCCGGACTCGACGTGAAGGAAGGACGCGCGGTGTTCGATGCGGCCGCGCCGTATGCGAGCCTGAGGTCGGGTTACTACTACGATCTTCGCGACAGCGCGCTGACGAGCGATCCCGTGGTCAACGGGCCGCTCGGCCCTCGAGACTGGGTCTCCCTCGCGCTCGATGCGGCGGACGATCGGTACGTCGAGTGGATCCTGGTCGAGAGCACCCTGATCGCCAGGGTGTGGGACCTTGGAGGCAAGAGCGACCTGATTCAGGTTCCCTACGATCCCGTGCTCCACGCATCCTGGCGGATCGCGGAGGACCGCGGCACCCTCCGGTTCGAGGCCGGGCCCATCGGTGGCCCGTACGCGATGCTGGCGTCCGTACAGAGCCCGGCGTGGGTCGGCTACATGAGGGCTCACGTATCGGTCTTGCGGGAGGCGGGCTCGCTGTTCGAGGTCGCGCTCGACAGCGTGAACGGAGGGATCCCGGTCGGAGCGCCCTGTCTTGTCCAGTACCTGAAGGACGACTTCTCCACGGCGAGCCTCGGCGATCAGTGGAAGCGCAGCGCCTCGAAGTTCGGCGCGATCACGGTGATGGACGAGGCGCTGGTCGTGACCCCCGAACCCAGCCAGATGGGCGAGATGTACGTGCGCGCGAGCGCCCTGCAGGACCTCCGCGAAGGACGGGTGTTCGCCGAGATCCCGGAGATGGTCGATACGCAGGCCGACACGCAGTACCTGCAGCTGACGGTCTTCACCCTCGACAACAAGTACGTGAACCTGATCCAGCGGAAGGGAGCCCTGCGCTGGACCACGACGGGTGATATCCAGGTCGGGGTCGTTCCTTACAGCCCGACGGAGCACCGGTGGTGGCAGATCCGCGAGGAGGCGGGGACGGTCTACTGGGAGACCTCTGCCGATGGCGTGGACTTCCAGCTCCTGGGATCGATGGGGGGTGTCGAGGGTCTCGATCGCGTCGGCATCGAGCTCTCGCTCAGGACGTTCGCCTCCCCGGCGCCCGGGCGCGCAGTCATCGACAACGTCAATCGCGCGCCGTGATCACGTCGCGCGAGCGTCGGGTCAGGCCGGCGGCTTGCGCGAGCCCGGGCAGAACTTGCCGAGGCCCTTCTGGTGGCTGCCGACCATGCCGTCGTGCTGCAGGGCCAGCGTCTTGCGGCAGACCGAGCACTTGCCCGTGTCGCTGTCGCTCGCCGATGCCTCGGCCGGTGGCGTCGCCGTGCCGGTGTGCTGCGCCTCACGCTGTCGCCGCATGTCGTCGAGCTTGCCCATGGCGCAGTGAACCGCGGATCGGGCCGCGGTGATACGGCCACCACGCCCCATGGCGCACCCGGACCCTTCGTCGAGGGTCGAGTGACGCCGTCCTCGGTGGCGTCCTCCTCGAGCCTGGCGCGTGACCCATCGCGGCGTTCGCACCCGCACGAGGTCCGACTCGTCGAGAACCGTCTCGGCGTGTGGCTGCGACCTCGGCGAGCCGCGGTTCCGGTTCGACGGCGCGGTCTACGCACTCGACGCGGCGACCTCGCGGCCGGCCGTCGAGCGGCCGTGCCCGGATGCGTGATCGGGGGGTGACAGGCGGGTGTCGGCCCCGGATCGGGAGCCGCATGGTAGCACGGAGGCGTGAGCCGCCGGGGGACCTTCGCTGATCGCACGCGCGTGCGCGTCGCCACGTACGTCGTCGTGGGGGTGCTCGGGCTCGCGGGCGCGCTCGGCGGGTGCAAGGACCGCCCCGCGGGGCCGCGCGATGCCGCCGCCGTGGTGGCGGATGCAGCGCCCGCGGCCGATGCGGCCGTGGCGATCGTCATCGACGCGGCGCCCGCGGAGGCCGCGCGCCTCGAGCACGTGGTGTTCGACCTCGTCGACAACCGCCACGCCGCCCACCGCGGGGTCGCCGGAGAGCTGGTGATCGATGCGTCGACCGTCGCGTTCGCGCGCTACACGCGGTTCGGCGTGCCGGTGCGGCGGTGGGCGCTCGGCCAGGACGTCGACGGCGTGCGCGCCGCCGTGCCCACGCCGCTCGCCGCGCTCGAGGTGCCGCTCACGGTGGAGCAGGCCCGCGCGGGGACACAGCTGACCCTGCGCGTGCACGCGAGCGAGCCCACGATGGCGCTCGCGGTCAAGGTCAACGGCCGGCCGGCGAGCCTCGATGCCCGCGTCGAGCTGGCCGCGGGCTGGCAGACGATCGCGCTCGCGATCGAGGCCGGCCGGCTCCGCCCCGGGGAGAATCTGATCTCGCTCGAGATCGCCCCGCCGGTGCGGCGCAGCAAGGAGCGGCGCAAGGCGCCCGCGCGGACCGCCGTGGCCTGGTTGCGGATCGGCGCGGCGCGCGCGCTGTCCGACGAGGATCCACGCACGGCGGTCCGGTTCGTCGCGGCCACCGCTGCCGCGCCCGGGGCCGTGACGGGGCACGCGCCCGGGCCTGCGATCGATCTCGCGCAGGACGCCTCGCTGACGTACTTCGTGCCGCTGCCCGAGGGCGCGCACTTGCGCGCGCGGGTGGCCGCGCCGTGCCGCGTCGAGGTCCGCGCGCGGCCGAGCGCCGACAGCTTCGCGGGGGGCACGCTCGCGGCCGATGCGGCGCGTGTGGACCTGTCCGCGATGGGCGGCCGCGTGGTGGCGCTGCAGCTGACGGCGCGCGACTGCCCGCGCGCGGTGATCACCGGGCCCGACATCACGATCCCGGGCCCTGCGGCGGCCGCGATCCCGGCGGCGCCCGCGCCGAAGCTGATCGTGCTGTGGGTGATGGACGCACTGCGCGCCGACAAGCTCGGGCCGTTCACGCCCGGCGCGCGCGCGCAGACGCCGAACCTCGACGAGCTCGCGAAGGCGAGCGCGGTGTTTCGCCAGTACTACGTGCAGGGCAACGAGTCCCAGACCAGCCACTCGAGCATGTGGGCGGGTGTGTACCCGGCGGTCCACGGTGTGAGGCTCGCCGGCGTCGGCGGCGTGTCGCGGCTGCCATCGCGGTTCCCGGTGATCGCCACCGAGCTCGCGGAGGCGGGGTTCGCCACCACCGCCACCACCGGCAACGGGTTCGTCAACGCGGACAACGGCTACGCGCGCGGGTTCGCGACCTACCGGAATCTCATGCGCGAGCTCAACGGCACGGCCAACGGCGTGCTGTACGGCGAGAAGGTGATCACCGCCGCGCTGGCCGCGCTCGAGCCGCTGCGCGCCGGCCCGGCGTACCTGTTCGTCGGCACGGTCGACACCCACGGTCCGTGGATCGCGCGCAAGCCGTGGATCGACGTCTACTCGCCCGGGCGCTACGAGGGGCCGTTCCAGGACTACGGCACGAGCAAGGAGCTCGGGTTCCGCAAGGGCAGCATGGGTTGCAGCATCATCCCGCCACCCGCCGACGTCGAGCGGCTGCGCGCGATCTACGACTCCGCGATCAGCTATCAGGACCAGCAGCTCGGGCGGTTCATCGAGCAGCTCAAGGCGTGGGGCGTGTGGGACGAGACGCTGCTGATGATCACGGCCGATCACGGCGAGGAGTTCTTCGAGGACGGCCGCTGCGGCCACGGCGGCTCGCTGCGCGACTCGCTCGTCCGGGTGCCGCTGCTGGTCTACGACCCGGCGCGGGTCCCGGGCGGCACGGTGATCGAGGAGGGCGTCGAGGGCGTCGATCTGCTGCCGACGGTGCTCGACGCGGTCGGCCGGCCCGCGCTGCCCGACGTCCAGGGCGCGTCGCTGGTGCCGCTCGCGCAGGGTGTGGGGCGGGGCTGGGCGCGGCCGTCGTACGCCTCGCAGTACGAGTACGCGCACGCGATGCGGATCGGGCGCTGGAAGATGGTGGTCTACAAGAGCGGCGCCGCGCCCGTGCGCGACGTACAGGCCGATCCGCTCGAGGCTCTGGACGTGACGGCCGAGCGCCCCGTCGAGCGGCGCCTGCTGATCGACAACCTCGGCGTGTTCCTCGCGATGCGCACGCAGTGGCGCAAGGCGAGCTGGGGCGTGGTGACCAACCTGACCGCCGCGGGCGCCGCCGCGCTCGACGTGGCGCGCGCCGAGTGATGCGGCGGGCAGTGCTCGGGCTCGCCGTGGCCGCCGCGTGCGCCGGCCCGGATGGTCGTGGGCGGGCCGCGCCCGACGAGCCCGCCCCGACGCCGGGCCCGGTCGCCCTGCCGCCGCCGGTCGCCCTGTCGCCGCCGGTCGCCCTGCCGCCGCCGGTCGCCCTGCCGCCGCCGGTCGCCCTGCCGCCGCCGCTCGCCGCCACGGTCGTCGCCCCGCCGGCGGTCGCCGCCGAGCGCTGGCTCAAGGGCTCGACCCACGTCCACGCGCGGCCGTCCGGCGACAGCAGCACCCCGATCCCCGAGGTCGTGCGCTGGTACGCCGAGCACGGCTATGACTTCTTCGTCCTGACCGATCACAACCGGGTCAGCGTGGTCGACGATCTGCGCGCCGGGAGCCCCGCGCTGCAGGTGCCGGAGGCCGGGCCGATCGTCCTCGCGGGCGTCGAGCTCACGCACAACCCCGATGGCTGCCAGCCCGCGGGTGATCCGAGCGGGAAGTGCCGGATCCACGTCAACCTCCTCGGCGTGACCGGGCGACCGACCGGCAAGCTCGACTGGGCGGACCGCTCCACGCGCGAGCGGCTCCCCAAGTACGAGGCCGCGCTGCGCTGGCAGCAGCAGCTCGGTGGCCTCGTCCAGCTCAACCACCCGACGTGGTTCGGGGGCATGACCGTGGAGCTGCTGAGCGCGCTCGCGAGCCGCGGGGTGCCGCTCGTCGAGATCGCCAACGTCCAGTTCGCGCGCTGGAACCGGGGCGACGCCGACCACCCGGGCATCGAGCAGCTGTGGGATGGCGCGCTGGTCCAGGGCGCGACTCTGTGGGGCGTCGCCTCCGACGACGCCCACGACTACACCCGTGATCCGACCGCGACCTATCCCGCCGGGGGTGGCTGGGTGATGGTGTGGGCGCGGCGCGATCCCCAGGCGATCCTCGACGCCCTCGCGGCAGGGCGGTTCTATGCCTCGACCGGCGTGGTGCTGGCGCGCGCCGACGTGGAGGGTGGCGCGCTCGTGGTCGAGGTGGCGGCCGGGGAGGGGGGCGCGCACACGATCGAGTGGATCGAGAACGGCGTGCGCGTCGCGCGGAGCGCGGGCCCACGCGCGCGCCGCGCGGTGCCGGCGCGGGGCTACCTGCGCGCGGTGGTGATGCGCGACGACGGCGCGCGCGCGTGGGTCCAGCCGCGGCGGGCGCGGATGCGCTGATCGGGCGTCAGAGCGACACGTAGCCGTGCTTGACGGCGAACCGCGTCAGCTCGGAGTTGTTGCGCAGGCCGAGCTTGTTGAGCACGTGCCCGCGGTGGGTGTCGACGGTCTTGATGCTGATCTCGAGGTGCTCGGCGATCTCGCGGTTGGTCAGGCCGCGCGCCAGCATCTCCATCACCTGCGCCTCGCGCGCCGTGAGCGCGCTCGCGGGGTGGCCGTCGCCGCGCGCCAGCAGCTCCTCGACGCCCGGCCGGATGACCTGTTCACCCCGGCTGACCGCGCGGATCGCGGCCAGCAGCGCCTCCGGATCGACGCTCTTGTTGAGGTAGCCATGCGCGCCGCCCGCGATCGCACGCGCGGCATGACTCGGCTCGGTGTGCCAGGTCAGCACGACCACCAGCGGGGCGGTCTCGATGCTGCGCATCTCGGTCAGGACGTCGAAGCCGGACCGGTCGGGGAGCGTGATGTCCAGCAGGAGCACGTCGGGGCGCTCGCGCTTGACCATCTCGAGTGTCTCCGTCGCGGTGCCCGCCTCTCCGACCACCTCGATGTCGTCGGCCTTGCCCAGCGCTTCGCGCAGCGCCCAGCGAATGATGGTGTGATCCTCTGCGATGGCCTGTCTGATCATGGGACGTGTCCTCCACGGCGATGGTCAGAACAATCAAGCAATGGTCGGGCCGCCCGCGGACTGCCCATCGTGAGCGCGGTCTCGCCGCTTCGATCCACCGGCGCGCATGAGCACCGACCCTCTCCCCCGCGTCCTTGGCGAGTTCCGCCCGGCGCCCCCGGGCGCGCCAGCCGCACGATCCCGGCCCCGGTGCGAGCGCGTGATCGGGGCGCTCGCCGCGGTCGGAGCGGCCGCCGGGCTCGCGGCGTGGCGCCCGGGGGGACCGGTGACCGCCCCGCCGCGCGGTGGGCGCGCCCGACCGACCGTCCGCGGCGATCTCTCGACGCTGATGATCGGGATCGTGGCGAGCGCTCTGGGGAAGTAGGATGCACCCACGTAGGATGCGCCCGATGTCCGAGTCGTCGCCCGCCCGCCCGCTCGTCGTCGGTATCGCCGGGGGCACCGGCTCCGGCAAGACCACCGTCGCCCACAAGCTCGCGGCGGCGATGCCCGGGCGCTGCGTCACCATCGAGCATGACGCCTACTACTACGACCAGAGCCACCTGACCGCCGAGGAGCGCGCGCACATCAACTACGACCACCCGGCGTCGCTCGAGAGCTCGCTGCTGGTCGAGCACCTGCGCGCGCTGCGCGGTGGCCGCGGCGTCGACGTGCCGGTCTACGACTTCTCCACCCACGCGCGCAGCGGGCAGACCCGCCGCATCGAGCCGGCGCGCCTGGTGATCGTCGAGGGCATCCTGGTGTTCACCGAGGCGGCGCTGCGCGAGCAGATGGACGTCAAGATCTTCGTCGACACCGACGCCGACATCCGCCTGATGCGCCGGATCCGCCGCGACCTCGAGCACCGCGGCCGCTCGTTCCAGAGCGTGCGCGACCAGTACTATGCGACGGTGCGTCCGATGCACCTCGAGCACGTGGAGCCGAGCAAGCGGTGGGCGGACCTGATCGTCCCCGAGGGTGGCGACAACAAGGTCGCCCTCGACGTGCTGCTCGGCCAGCTCGGCCGGATCGCCTTCGGGCGCGATTAGCGATCGCGTCTCACGGCGTTCTCACCGCGACGGCCGCGCCGGCAGCGGTAGAGTCACGGCCATGGGACACTCTCCGATCGCCGTCGTCACCGGCGGCGCGGGCTTCATCGGCTCGCACACCGTGGACCGCCTGATCGCCGCCGGCGATCGCGTCATCGTCCTCGACAACTTCCGCACCGGCAGCCGGGCCAACCTCGCGCAGCACGCCGGCGCCGAGCGCCTCCACGTGGTCGAGTGCGACGTCAGCCACGGCGTGTTCGCCGCGCTCGCGCCGCTGACCGCGCAGCACGGCCCCGTCGAGAGGATCGTCCACCTCGCCGCGCAGGTCTCGGTGGTCAGCTCGATCGCGAGCCCGCTCGCGGACGCCCAGATCAACTACGGCGGCACGCTCCACGTCCTCGAGTACGCGCGCGCCCACCACGTCCGCAAGGTCGTGTTCGCCTCGTCCGCGGCGGTCTACGGCGACGCCGCCACGCCGCCGGTCGCCGAGGACGCGCCCACGCAGCCGATGTCGCCCTACGGCATCCACAAGCTGACCTCCGAGTACGCGCTCGACTACTACGCGAGCGTGCACGGCGTGCCCACCACGGCGCTGCGGTTCTTCAACGTGTACGGCCCGCGCCAGGATCCCACGTCGCCGTACTCGGGCGTGATCTCGATCTTCAGCGCGCGCGCCCGCGCCGGCCGCCCGCTCACGATCTTCGGCGATGGCGGCCAGACCCGCGACTTCGTCTACGTCGGCGATGTCGTCCGCGCGATCCACGCCGCGCTCGAGAGCGACGCCACCCGCCTGATCGCCAACGTCGGCACCGGCGCCGAGATCACGATCGCCGAGCTCGCGCGCACCCTGGTCGATCTCGGGGGGGGCACGTCGGTGATCGAGCACGCCCCGGCGCGCGCGGGCGAGATCGTGCGCTCGTGCGCGCGCGTCGAGCGGCTGCGCACCGCGCTCGGCGTGGTCGCCGAGACCCGGCTCGTCGACGGCCTGCGCGCCACGATCGCCTGACCTTTCGTCGGGTGTTCTCCGACAGGGGCGGCAATCCGCCGGACGGCGCGGGGCATCCGGGTGTAGCGTCGCCGCGAGGTGGGGCGTGGCTGACAATCTCGAGTTCTCGTTCGGCGAGCTGCTGGTCCTGATCGATGTCGACGGCGTCGGCGCGATGTCATCACCTCTCCCCACGCCCGCGGAGGCGGCGGCCCTCACCGGGCTCGCGCTGCGCGGTCTGCCGCCGTGCGTCGAGCTGCACGGTCCGCTCCGGTTCGCCGCGAGTCTGTACGATCCGCCGCGCACCGACCTCGTCGTCAGCCCCGCGCACGTGGTGCTCTCGGTGACGCGGTTCGCGCACGCCGACACCTGGGGCGCCATGTTCGAGTGGGTGACGGGCTACTTCGCCGACACCCTGTCCCCGACGGCCCGCGGCACCACGCGTGAGGGCTACCGCGAGTATGCGGGCCGCGGCGTGGTCGCGAGCGTGGCGTTCACGCGCCCGAGCGTGCGCCTCGACGCGCGCGACGCCGTGATCGAGATCGGGCTGCGCCGCGACGAGCCCCCGATCCAGACCGTGCGCCGCCTGCTCGGGCTCGCCGCCGACACGCCGATCGCGCCACCGGACGATGGCAACTGGCGCGAGGTCCCGACCGCGTGGCCGCTCCACCTCGAGAAGTCCCGCCACGGCGACACCCTGCGGTTCCGGTTCAGCGCGCCCCACCACGACGGCCAGACCTCGACCGCGGGGCTGTGCGAGGAGTGGTGCTGGCGCTGGCTCGACCTGTGCGCCGGCACCGGGATCGGCACCCACGATCGGCGCCAGGTGTCGTGGGCGCTGCCCGGCCTCGGCCGCGCGTCGATCGTCCGCGGCGACGGCGCCCACCGCCGCGACGTCCACGAGTTGCATGTTCCGGCGGCGTGGCTGGCGGCGTCGCTCGCGCCCTCGGTCGCGTAGTCCGATCCCCGGGCGATGGCCGCTCGCCCGCTCGACCCGATGCTCGTCGCGGCGGTGACGTTCTGCCCGGGACGTAGGCGAGCCGCAGGGTCGCGGTGCTCGACCGCGAGAACACCAGCTGCCGCTGGTACGTGGTCTCCGGGCGGCCGAACCGCTCGCCCGCGTAGTTCGCCTCGATGATCGAGATCGCCTGGTCGCCCGCCGCGTCGATGGCGACGCTGTTCTGGGTGACCTACACCAGCCCCCGGGCGGCTCAGATCGCCTGGGTCGCCTTGCCGGCCTGCTTCCAGCCGGCGATCCCGGCGGGCAGCACGCGCACGTTCGGGTGGCCGGCGAGCCTGGCCCGGGCCGCCGCCTCGTGCGAGGCCCCGCACGCCTCGTTCGCGCAGTAGAAGACGAGCGCCTTGGCCTTGTCGCCGGGCAGCTCGCTCGGCAGGTAGTCGGCCGAGTCGGTGAGCAGCACCGCGCCCGGGATCACGCCCTGCTTCTCGCGGGTGCGCGCGCCGTTGGCATCGACCGGCACGCAGGCGCCCTTCGCGAGCAGCGCGTCGAGCTCGTCGACGGTGACCGCCGCGACCTCGGCGGCGGCGGCCTGGGCGGGGGCCGTGTCCTTCGCGCAGCCTGAGGCACCCGCGAGGGCGAACATCGAGATCAGCACGAGCCTGCGCATCCTCGGACCCTACCCGCCCGTCGGTGCCCCGGCAAGCGCGCCGCGGACGCCCGCGGCCCGGCCCACGGTGCGACCGGTGAGGCCACCGTCGTTCGGCGGTCGCGAGCACCCCCGACGGCCCGGCCCGCGTCACACGTTACGGCGCGATGACCGATCCGCGCCGCGACCCGCCCTGGATGTTCCGCACGTACGCCGGGCACTCGAGCGCGCGGGCATCCAACGAGCTGTTCCGGCACACCCTCGCGGCCGGCCAGACCGGGGCTACGACCGGGACCACCCGCTCGCGCGCCCCGAGGTGGGCAAGGTCGGCGTGCCGACCGCGTCGCTCGACGACATGCATGTGCTGTTCGACGGCATCCCGCTCGAGCAGATGACCACGTCGATGACGATCAACGGCACCGCGACCTGGCTGCTCGCGCTGTACATCGCGCTCGTGCTCGCTCGCTCGCTCGCGCGCGGGCGCGGCGTTCCCGAGGCGCTCGCCGCGCTGACCGCCGCCGTGATGACCGAGCGGGCGGCCCGCGGCGCCCCGGACCTGCCGGTGGGGGTCGGGGGCACGGTGCTGGCCGCGGATCACGCCGCGCTGCGGGCGCTCGGGGGCAAGCGGGTGTTCACCCCCTCGGACTACCGGCTGCTCGACATCGTGAACGCGCTGGTCGACCTGGTCGCCTGAACGTCTATCTACGCGGAATCCCGAGGGCCGGGCGCTTGTGGGCGCGGGAGCTTTCCGCATAGATTGCCCCCACCTATGGGTCTCGTCGACCTCTTCCGCCCCAAGCACCGCCACAGTGACGTCCGCGTCCGCTCCGAAGCCATTCGGGCGATGTCCGCTGACGACGCTGCCATCCTGGAACAAGTCGCCCGCACCGATCGTGACATCGGCGTGCGTCGCATCGCGATCGAGAAGATCCACAGCGCGGAGGTCCTGTCCGCGCTGCACGACAGCGAGACCGAGCGGTCGCTGCGCGAGCTGATCGGCACGCGCGCCGGCGAGCTGTGGACCACGCGCGCGTGTGGCGCCGACGGCGATGCGTCGGCCGCGGCGCTGGCCGGGCTCGTGAAGCTCGGGGACCAGCGGGCCCTCGTCGACGTGGTCGTGCGGGCGCAGAACCCCGCGACCCGCAAGCGCGCGTTCGGCGAGCTGCGGGACCCGCGCGCCCTGGCCGACCTCGCCAAGAGCGACGCGGCCCAGGACCTGCGGATCGCCGCGGTCGCGCGGATCGACGACGGCGACGTCCTGCGGGCGCTCGCGGTCGACACCACGGCCAAGGAGGTCGGGCTCGCGGCCGTCGAGAAGCTCGACGACGTGGATCGCCTCGAGCACGTCGCCCAGAAGGCCAAGAACAAGGCCGTGCGGCAGAAGGCGCGCAAGATCGTCTCCGAGATCGCGGCCGCCGAGGCCGAGCGCACGAAGGCGCCGGGCCTGTCCGACGACGTCAAGCGCCGCCGGGCCGAGAAGGCCCAGCTGGTCCGCACCGTCGAGGGCCTCGCCGACAGCTTCGAGTTCGACAAGGCCGCTCCGCAGATCGCCGCCGCCTCCGAGGCGTGGGGCAAGCTCGCGGGCGAGGACCCGGGCGACGACCGGTTCAGCAAGGCCGTCGAGCGGTTCGGCAAGCGCCACGCGCTGCACCTGAGCCAGGCGCGCTCCGCCGACGAGCTGCGCGTCGTCGCCCGCGAGGCCGACGAGGACAAGCGCCGCGCCTCCGCCGAGCGCGCCGCCGCGGACAAGGCCCAGGCCGCCGCCGCCGCCGAGGTCGCCGCCCCGAGCGAGCCCGACCCCGAGGCGGATGCGAAGCGCGCCGCGCGCGATGCGATCGAGCAGGCGCGCCGCGACGAGCACACGCGCCTCAAGGTCGAGGATGACGCCCGCCGCGCCGCGCAGGCCGCGGAGCGCGACGCGAAGCGCGCCGAGATCGCTGCCCAGGGCGCCGCGATCGCGACCAGCCTCGAGGCGATGACCGCCGACATGGAGCAGCTGGCCGCCGGCGACGGCAAGGACATCAAGGGGATCGACCGCGCTCTCCAGCAGGCGAGCAAGGCGTTCGAGGGCATCGGCAAGGTGCCGACCGACCGCCGCGACGCGCTCGCCGAGCGGTACCGGGCCGCGCGCGCCAAGCTCGTGATGTTCGCCAGCGACGCGCGGCAGGCCGAGGACTGGGTGCGGTTCGCGAACGTGGCCAAGGCCGAGGCGCTGATCGCCACCGCGCGCGAGTTCGCCGAGGCGGCCGACGTGCCGGACCTCGGCAACCGCCTCCGCGGGCTGCAGGCCCTGTGGAAGGAAGTCGGCCCGCTGCCGCAGAAGCGCAGCAAGGAGCTGTGGGACACGTTCAAGCAGGCCTGCGACCTGGTCTACGACAAGGTCCGCGCCGGGCGCGCCGTCGAGGACGAGCAGTTCGCCGCCGTGGCCAAGGTCAAGGAGGCGCTGATCGCCGAGGCGGCAGCCCTCGCCGACTCCACCGAGTTCGCCGCCACCGCCGAGAAGCTCAAGGCGCTGCAGGCGCAGTGGAAGCTGTCAGGGCACCTGCCGCGCAAGCAGGGCGACGTGCTGTGGGCGAAGTTCCGCGCCGCGTGCGACACGTTCTTCGAGCGCCGCAAGCCGCTGCTCGAGGCGCGCGCCAATGAAGAGCTCGATAACCTCCGCCAGAAGCAGGCGCTGATCGCCCGCGCTGCGGAGATCACCGCGAAGGCGCCCGGCGAGGGCGGCTGGGGCAAGGCGATCGGCGAGATCAAGGATCTCCAGGCCCGCTGGAAGGAGATCGGGTACGTGCCGCGGCGCGACGCCGACGCCTTGTGGACCGCGTTCCGCGCCGCGTGTGACGGCCTGTTCGCCAAGCGCGACGACGCCCGCGACGGCGAGGCCAACGCGCACCGCGCCGAGATCGAAGCCGTGCGCGCCGAGATCGAGGCCGTGCGCGCCGGTGGCGAAGACGTGGTGACCCGCGCGATCGCGGTGCGCACGAAGGCGGGCGAGCTCGGCGTGCTCGGCGCCGAGGTCAGCGCGATGGTGCAGCACGTGGTCGCGGCGCACGCGGACGCGGTCAAGGGCACCGAGCTCGACCCCGCGCAGCTCCGCGCCCGCCGCGAGAAGCTGATCGCGCGCGCCGAGGAGCTGCTGCCCAAGCAGGCCGCCGCGTCCGACAAGCCCGTGGACCTCGCGACCCAGCTCAAGACCGCGATGCAGAAGAACGCGTTCGGGGACCTCCGGTTCTCGGGCCGCGATCCGATCGAGGTCGCCGACGAGCTGCGCGCGAGCTGGACCGAGGCCGGCCCGATCCTCGACGACGAGGACCGCGCGCAGGTGACCCGGTTCGAGGACACCCTCGCGCGCGTGCTCGAGGCCGCGGGCGCCAGGCCGACCGCGGAGACCCGCGCGGAGACCCGCGATACGTCGAGCGGCGAGGCCGGTGAGCGTACCGGTCGCCGCCGCCGCGAGCGCGTGGCCGCGCCGGTGTCGACCGAGCCGGCCGCGATCGCCGAGATCGTGGCCGCGGATGCCGCGCAGCCGTCGTCGTCGCCGATCCCCACGATCCCCGATGCGCGCGCGAGCGCGGTCGCCGCGATCGGCACGCCCGTCGATCCGGCCCCGGTCAGCGATCACGTCCCGGTGTCGGTCCACGACGCGGTCACGCAGCCCGCGCGCCTGCCGCCGGAGATGCCGATCGGCCTGCCCGAGCAGGCGCCCGTGGCCGCTCCGGCGCCGCGCGCGCACTCGATGTCGATCGCGCCCCCGATGGACGACCTCGACACCGGCTGGGACATGGGCGACGCGGATCCGCCCGCGGGCGCCGCGGCCGAGCCCGCGATCGAGACCCCGTCGTCGGCCGAGATGGCCGGCGACGGCGCCCCCGACGGAGACGATCAGGTCGACTGAGGATCGCGCGGATCGGCTCCGGGACCTTCACCTGGTGCCACGCCGCCGGTGCGAACAACAAGTCCGGCGCCCCGCTCGCCGAGCAGGATGCGCCCTGACCCCGCCGCGCCGATCCGGGCCGCGGCCGGTTCACGGCGGGGCGTCGATCAGCGCGTCGACGTCGAACAGGCCGGCCGCGAGCGGGGCCGCCGCCGGGCCGCGCGCGTACGCATCCAGCGAACGGACCCCGGCGAGGTCGTAGCGCCGGCCGCACGACCCGCAGCTCGAGGTGTCGGTGGTCAGCGCGATCCGCAGCTCGATGCGGTCGGGGTCGGCGAGGCCGAGCAGGGTCGCGGCGACCAGCTGCTCGGCGTGCGGCGGGGGCGCACCGCCGAGCCGCGGCAGCGTGGCCGCGACGTCGCGCAGCCGATCGAACAGCGATGCTGCCACGCCGGCGCGCGCCTGCGCGATCGACTGGCTCACCGCGCGCGCGTAGATCGGTCGCCCGGCGGCGTCCACCGGGAACCGCACCTCGATGGCGTTGGCGCCGATCGCGCCAAGGCCCTCGATGCGCGCGCCGTCGATCGCGCGCAGCCGGGCGTAGCGCGCGGCGTGCTCCGCGTGGATGCCGGCCATCTGCTCGGCGAGCGGGCCCGCGGCCGCGCGGATCGCCGCGCGCTGCGCCGGCGCGTCGGCGAGGCGGTCGAGCTGGGTGGCCTCGAGCACGTGCAGCACTTGCTCGCGCGCGGCCGTGCGATCGGCCTCGAACACGGCGCGCAGCGCGCCGTCGTCGAGCCGGTAGTCGACCACGATCGAGGCCTGCGGGCCGACCAGCGTCACATCGGGCTCCTGGATCGCCTGCAGCGCGAGCCGGCGCGCGGCGACGTCGCGGAGCAGGGCGCGCAGCGGCGCCGCCCGCTCGGCGGTCGCGCGGTCGAGCGCGGCCAGCGCGTCGGCGCGCAGCGTGGCGACCTCGGGCGCGTCGAGCAGCGCGACGTTGCATGCCTCGTAGAACGTGCGACCGAAACCGGGCAGCGGGCAGCGGGCGTCGACCAGCTGCTCCAGCCGGTTGCCGCTCGCCTCCACCGCGCGCAGCGCGCCGACGCCGCCGGCGGCGACCAGCACGCTATCGAGCTGGTCGATGAGCTGGTCGCGGGTCATGTAGCGCTCGCCCTCCTCGGTCTGCACGACCAGGTGGGTCTCGCCGGTCGCGGCCGCCGGGGCGCGCGCGTCGAACCGCAGCCCGCCGATCGCGACCCGGGTGTAGGCGCTCGACGAGTACAGCCAGCCGCTCGCGCGGTGCAGCGAGTCCCACATCAGCGCGAGCACCCCGCCGGGGGTCTGCACCACGGCGGCGCCCTCGCTCTCCGCCTGGTGCCGGAACCAGCGCATGCCGAGCAGGTCGATGCCGACGTGCGCGACCGCGGACACGCCGGAGCGCATCAGGTCGAACTCGGCGACCACGCCGGCGTCGCCGCGCGCCGCCAGCGCCTGCGCCAGCCGGACGTCGCCGTGGAGGGCCTGGGCCAGCGCCGCGCCGCGCCCGCCCAGCGGGTCCGGCACCGCGAGATCGAAGCGGAGCCGCGCCACGCTCATCCGCATCGCGGTGCGCGTGCGCTCCGCGCGCGCGGCCAGCAGCGACAGCTTGTCGCTGACCTTGCCGATCAGGGCGACGTCGAGCAGCGCGTCGAGGTCGATCCGCGCGCCGCCGAGCGTGACCGAGCGCTCGAGCAGGCCGTGCACGCCCCAGCCGTCGGCGAGCGCGATCGAGGCCTGGGCCAGCGTGGCGTCGCGCACGCCGACGTCGACGACCACCGCGTCGCCGGCGAGCTTGACCAGCTGGACGTCGACCTGGCCCTCGAACACGCTGCGCAGCCCCGCGGACAGCACGAGGTCGTAGGCGATCAGCCCGAGCGGGTTGGCGAGCAGGATCGGGACGCCCACGCCGAGGTTGACGCCGAGCCGGCCACGCCCCGCCAGCGCGAACGACTCGCCCGGCGCCATGCGCCCGACATCGGCGAGCGCGCGCGGCAGCACGAAGCCGCGCGCGGCCTTGATCGCGGCCAGCGGCGCGTCGACCAGCGCTGGTGACTCGTGGGGGTGGACGCTGACCACGCGCAGCTCGAGCTCGGCGCCGGCGTCGAATCCGAGCGTGACCGGCACCTCGGCGCTCGCGCCAAAGCCGCGCGTCGGCAGCCGCCAGCCATGGTCGAGCCCGCCGAGCACCGCGAACGCGCTCTCGGCGTAGACCCGCTGGCCGGTGCGCGCGAGGTGCTCGGCGCGGAGCCGGTTGACCTCGGTCGACAGCGAGGTGTCGCCGAACCGGGCGGCGAGCCCCGTCACCAGCGCGTCGAGATCGTGCACGCCGTCCGCGCCGCGCGCGATCGCGGCCGGCGCATATAGCTCGGTCGGGTGGCGCTGGATGCTGGCGTAGCGCGCCCCCCCGAGTCCGTCGTCGAACGCGACGGTCGCGAAGTCGCCGCCGATCGCGAGCAGATCGCTCAGCCCGAGTGTCCGGGCGTCGGCGACGAGCGCGCGCACCGAGTCGAGCCCATCGCACTTGCCCTCGCACGTGATCGCCAGCTCGTCGATGGGCGGGTCGGCGCAGCTCGCGGCGAGCAGCGCGCCGATCGCGAGGCCGAGCGCGCGCGATCGCGCCCCGGGGAGGCGAGGTGGGGCGACGGGCTCCGGCGGGCGCGTGCGAGGCATCGCCGCAGGTTGTTGCAGCGGCCGTGCCGGAGGCGCCCGCGTCTGGCGCGCGCGTACGCGCCGCTGGAGAGTAGAATGGAAGCCGAACCTTCCACATTCAGCAATGACTGGCTGCCGTCGTCGCCTGGGACCCGGCCCCCCGACGCTCGGGTGGCGGGGCCCCGGGCGGAGCGCAAGCCCGCGGTCGTGCCAGCGCGCTCCACCGCGAGCAGGCCGGCTCGCTCGCTCGCGACGCGCACCGGCCGCGCACCGGCCGCGCACCGGCCGCGCACCGGCCGCACGCTGGGGCTCCACCTGCCGCCACATCGGGCTTGTCACCCGGCGCTCGGCGCCGCTAGCGTACGCGCCGTGACCTCGCACCGCCCATCCAGCCCTGTCGTCGCGTGCCTGCTCGCCGCGTCCGTTACCAGCCTCCTCGCCTGCGGGCCTGCGGGCCGAGCCGGGATGCCAGGCACGGATGATGGCGTCGACGCATCGACCGGCGGCAGTGACGCCACGCCGCAGCCGCCGGGAGACGACTCCGTGTGGGCCCATACCAACCGGCAACTCTACCGCGTCGATCCCGGCTCGCTGCAGGCGACCCTGGTCGGCACGATCGCGTTCAGCGACGGCATCAACCAGCTGACCGATCTCGCGGTGGACGCCAGCGGCGGCATGGTCGGGGTCTCGACGCAGCAGCTCTACCGGATCGACAAGACCACCGCCGCCGCGACCCTGATCGCGCCGCTGACCCAAGCGTACAACGGCCTGTCCTACGTCGACGACGGCACCGGCGAGCGCCTCCTGGGCACGACCCAGAGCGGCGAACTCTGGCGGATCGATCCGACCAGTGGCGCGTCGAGCCGCGTCGGCGCGTTCGGCGGTGGCCTGCTGTCGAGCGGCGACATCGTGTTCGTCTATGGCGCGGGGTTGCTCGCGACCGTCACGCGCGCTGATTGGACCACCGACCGCCTCGCCCGCATCGATCCGACCACCGGCGTCGCCACCGTGATCGGCGACACCGGCCACGACAACCTGTTCGGCATCGGCTACTGGGCCGGTCGCGTCATCGCGTTCGGCGAGGGCGGCGTGCTGGTGTCGGTCGACACCTCGACGGGGGCGACGACCCTGGTGAGCCAGAGCAGCATGCCCTGGTGGGGGGCTGCGGTCACGACGACCGCGCCGGTCATCCTGTGACCATGGCGGTCGCGTGACCGGCCCGCGCGAACTCGACGGAGCCCGAGCAACCATGGCCGGGGCCGGCCACCGCGCGCTGGTCGTGGTCGGGCTGATCGCGAGCGGGCTGTGCGCGTGCTCGACCGCGGCGACCGCGCCGGCATCTGCGCCGCGGTGCTCGCGTGTCGACGACCTCGCCGTCCGCGCGGTCCTGGCCGCGCAGCAGGACGCGTGGAACCGCGCCGACCTCGAGGGCTACCTGGTCGGGTACCTGCGCGATCCGTCGATCGTGTTCACGTCGGGCGGCAGGATCCGGCGCGGCTGGCAGGCGACCCGGGACACGTTCCGCGCGTCGTACGGCAGCTCGCCGGCCACGATGGGAAAGCTCGATTTCGAGGTGCTGACCGTCCAGCCCGTCGGCGCGGACGGCGCGGTCGTGCTCGGACGCTGGCGCCTGACCGCGTCGCCCAGCGCCGGCGCCGGCGTGTTCTCGGTCGTGCTGGCGCGCACCCCGGCCGGCTGGCGCATCATCCATGATCACACGTCGCTCGCGCCCGTCGACGGGCCGTGAGCCGACCTCCCCCTGGCTCTGGCGGATCGGTTGATCGCCCCACCGAGGTCGGCGCGATGGCCGCCCGCTGGCCCTGCGCCGAGGCCCCGGCGCCCGGGTGCCGGTCGCTGCGCGCGGTCCATCGATCGCTCGGCCCGGCCTCAGGTCGCCGGCGCTCGCGCGGCTCGCCGGCGCCGCCAGGAACGCTGGCGCGCTGACTCAGCGCCGACCGAGCACGCCGCGCATCGCGACCGCGCCGACCACGATCGCGCCGCCGACCAGCGCCCACGGGCCCGGCACCTCGCCGATCGCGAGGGCGACCCAGATCGGCGACAGCACGGGCTCGATCACCGGGATCAGCATCGCCTCGAGCGCGGTGGCGTGGCGGATCGCCCGCGCGTAGCACAGGTACGCCGCGGCCTGCTGCACGACGCCGAGCACCGCGAGCGCGAGCCAGCCGGTCGCCGAGGGCGGCGCCGCCGCGAACATGAAGGGCAGCCCGGCGACCGCGCCGAGGACGTTGCCGAGCAGCATCGGGCGCAGCGGATCGCGCGGGACGCCATCGGCCGTCTCCGTCGTCGCGAGCTTGCGCAGCGTCATGCCCGAGAACGCGAACGCCACGCCCGCGGCGAGCGCGACCAGGTTGCCAGCGACGTGGTCGAGGGTGAGCTGCTCGAAGAAGAACAGCGTGATGCCGCCGAGCACGAGCGCGATGGTCACCCAGTCGAGCCGGGTCGCGCGCTCGCCGAGAAACCACGCGCCGAGCAGCGCGATCCACACCGGCGCGGAGTACTGGATCAGGATCGCGTTGGCCGCGGTGGTCAGCTTGTTGGACAGGATGAACAGGCCGGTGGTCGCCGCGAGCGCGAGCGCCGCCCCCCACTCGGCGCGGGTCAGGCCGCGCAGCGAGGTCCGCCGCACCAGCCACAGGGCCGCGGCCGCGATCGCCGAGCGCGCCGACCAGATCGCGAGCGGGTGCCAGTCGACCAGCTTGATCAGCACGCCGCCGGTGCTCCAGAACAGGCCACAGGCGACGAGCAGGCCGATCGCCTGGCGGTGCTCCCTGGCGGACGAGCGGGTCACGGCCGGACCTTGTACCGCGCGGCGGTTCCCGCTGTCATGGAGATCCTGGGGAGACCCTGGCACCGGAGCGGCCCGCCTGCGGCCGACGCTGATATGGTGGCCGCGCCGTGACACCGACGTCCCTCATCACCGCCGACGACCTGCACCTGTTCAACGAGGGGACCCACTACCGGCTCCATGACAAGCTCGGGGCGCACGTCCTCGAGCACGGGACGTTCTTCGCGGTGTGGGCGCCCAGCGCCCGCGAGGTCAGCGTGATCGGCGACTGGAACGGCTGGAAGGCCGGCGCGGACTGCATGGTCGCGCGCGAGTCGTCGGGAATCTGGGAGGGCGTGGTGCCCGCGATCGGCCACGGCGCGCGCTACAAGTTCGCGATCGTCGGGCCCGACGGCGTGACCCGCGAGAAGGCCGATCCGCTGGCCGCCCGCGCCGAGCACCCGCCCGCGACCGCGTCGGTGGTGTGGCAGGCGCGCTACACGTGGAGCGACGCCGCGTGGATGGCCGGGCGCCGGGCGACCATCGCGCGCGACGCGCCGGTCAGCATCTACGAGCTCCACCTCGGCTCGTGGCGCCGCGATCACGGCGAGGTGCTCGGCTACCGCGAGCTCGGCGCGCAGATCGGAGAGCACGTCGGCCACCTCGGGTTCACCCACGTCGAGCTGATGCCCGTCATGGAGCACCCGTTCTACGGCTCGTGGGGCTACCAGGTCACCGGCTACTTCGCGCCGACCACCCGCTACGGCGCGCCCGAAGATCTCATGGCGATGATCGACGGGCTGCACCAGCGCGGCATCGGCGTGATCGTCGACTGGGTGCCCGCGCACTTCCCCCAGGACGCCCACGGCCTCGGCCTGTTCGACGGCTCCCACCTGTACGAGCACGCCGATCCGCGCCGCGGGTTCCACCCGGACTGGACCAGCAACATCTTCAACTATGCCCGCCACGAGGTGAAGGCGTTCCTGATCTCCTCGGCGATCGCCTGGCTCGACCGGTTCCACGTCGACGGCCTGCGCGTCGACGGCGTGGCCTCGATGCTGTACCGCGACTACTCGCGGAAGGAGGGCGAGTGGGTCCCCAACGAGGACGGCTCGAACCACGACCGCGACGCGATCCGGTTCCTCCAGGAGTTCAACCGCGCGGTCTACACGGCGCACCCGGACGTCCAGACGATCGCCGAGGAGTCCACCGCGTGGGCCGGCGTGTCAAGTCCGCCCGAGATGGGCGGCCTCGGGTTCGGCTACAAGTGGGACCTCGGCTGGATGCACGACACGCTCGCGTACCTCGCGCGCGATCCGATCCACCGCACGCACCACCACGACCAGCTCACGTTCCGCGCGATCTACGCGTTCACCGAGAACTTCATGATGCCGCTGTCCCACGACGAGGTCGTGCACGGCAAGGGCTCGTTGCTCGCCAAGATGCCGGGCGACCCGGGGCAGAAGTACGCGTCGCTGCGCCTCCTGTACGGCCACCAGTGGATGCAGCCCGGCAAGAAGCTGCTGTTCATGGGTGGCGAGCTCGGCGTGTGGGGCGAGTGGAACCACGATCACGAGCTCGACTGGGCGGTGGGGGCGCACCCGGCGCACGCGGGCATCGGGCGCTGGCTCGGCGACCTCAACGGGGTGTACCGCCACTACCCGGCGCTCCACGTCGGCGACTGCGAGGCGTTCGGCTTCCAGTGGATCGCCGCCGCCGACGCCGCCGCCAGCGTGGTCGCGTGGGTACGCCACGGCCGCGACGGGGATCGCCCGGTCGTCGTGATCGCGAACTTCACGCCGGTGCCGCACGAGGGCTACCGGCTCGGCGTGCCGCGCGCGGGGTACTGGCGCGAGCTGCTCAACTCCGACGCCGAGGTCTACGGCGGCTCGGGGCTCGGCAACCGAGGCGGCATGCACTCGGATGCGCACGGCGCGCACGGGTTCGAGCAGGCGCTGGTGGTCACGCTGCCGCCGCTCGCGATCGTCGTGTTCGTGCTCGAGTGACGCTCGACGGCCCGCCTGCGGGTCGGCGACCGGCTCGAGGCTCGAGGCCGGAGATCGACGTCGCACGCCACGTGGGTGAAATGGCGTGCACGGGTTGCGGCTGGGCCCGAACCCTGGCCTTATCTCGCAGGTGATGGCGTCGTGGCCAAGGGCGGTGGACAGCGAGAGCAGCGTGCGCCGGGACCACCCCGTGCCCGCGCTCCTGCCGACCGGCGCGCCGCCGACGATGTCGACACGAGGGGACCGTGCGCGCTGCATGGCCCGTGTGGGGACCGCCCGCCGCGGCGGAACGAAGGATCAATCATGAACGACACGATGGAGCCAGCGATGTTCTCGACCCCGATGGCGCCCCTGCGGCGCACGCGCCTCGGCGCGACCCTGTTCGCGCTCGCGCTCGCGCCGGCGCTCGGCTGCGGCCTGGTGCAGGTCAATGGCAAGCCGGTCAACATGCCGTCGTCGGGTGACGGCGACACGACCGCCAACAGCGGAGGTGACGCGGCGTCGGCGGGCGGTGAGTCCGGCGGCGGTGGCGGTGGCGGCGGCGGTGGCGGTGAGTCCGGCGGCGGTGGCGGTGGCACCGGAGCCGACGACGAGTATCGGCAGACCAAGACCGAGAGCGACTACCAGGCCAGGGGCAAGCAAGCCGTCGCGGCGCTGTCGGCGCTCGAGCAGGCGTTCGGCAAGCCCCCCGACCTCGGCAGCGACCTCGGCCAGCTGGTGTTCGCGGACACCGTCGGCGCCAAGCTCGGCCATGCCGCGCGGTGGGAGCTGGTCAAGAGCTGCTTCCCGTCCGCCGAGAAGAAGGACGCGACGTTCGTCGCGCGCTGGGCGGTGTGCGGGGAGGACGCCAGGCAGGTCAAGTTCGGCACGGTGATCGCCGAGCGGAAGGCCGGGGGGCTCGACATCGACCTCGGCACCGCCGAGAAGGAGCGGCTCGCCAAGGTCGTCGCGATGGGGACCGAGGTCGAGCAGGACGCCAAGGACGACAAGGGCGTCCAGCAGGTGCTCGCGATCGGCCAGGCGGCGCGCACCGAGTGGGCGGAGTTCGCGTCGAAGAACGCGGACCTGATCGCCACCGCGCACGGCCTCGAGGACGGGGTGCGGCTCGGCCACGCGAAGCACGTCGCGGGCTGCGAGGCGAAGACCCGGCCGGCGTTCGAGAAGCTGGCGCGCGCGACCACGTTCGCGGACTCGGATCGCGATCCGCTCCCGTTCTACGCGGGGCAGCTCCGCAGCACGCTCGCCGGCGAGTTCACCGCCCTGGCGTGGGGCGCGTGTGCGTACGGGCTCGACCAGACCGCCGAGGGGCTGTACGGCGCCGTCGCCAGCGGCGCGGGCCACAACCTCGCCCGCGGCCCGCGGACGCTCACCCTCAAGCGCCTGCTCGCGCCCTCGTTCAAGCCGACGTTCGCGGACCGCGACCTCACCTGGGACTCGATCCGGTTCTCGCTCGGCCGCTACGACTACACGGCCCCGGTCAACATCGCCGCGATGATCGCGACGCAGAGCATCGCCCAGATCGCCAAGGTCGAGCCCAAGGGCGACGTCACGCTGCTCAGCTTCAAGCGCGACAAGATCGAGGCGTGCCTGAGCTGGGTCGACTCGAACAAGATCGACCGCATCGACGAGCGCGGCACGCTGGTCTACCAGCGCCAGTGCGCCCGGCGCGGCATGGTCGAGAACTCGATGGAGCCGCTCGAGGTCTCCACGCTGTTCGCGGCCGGCCTCAAGCCGGGGCAGGCGGTGAACATCCTGTGGAAGTTCCCGCTGATGTCGTGGACCGGCAAGAAGTGGCACGCGATCATGGGCGCGTCGCTGCAGTAGTCGAGCGCCAGGACGTCCGTCAGCGGCGGCGCCACAGCGCGAGCCCGAGGGTCGCGACCGCGCCGAGGGTCACGAGCCCGAACTGGCGGGTGCGGCGCAGCTCGCGCGCACGCAGCGTGTTGACGGGCAGCCGCTCCCCGCGGCCGACGGCGGTCACGTGCGCGCGCATCGCGTCGAGGCGGACGGCCAGGCCGGCGGCGGGGACGCCGTGCGCCCGGGTGTGGATGTCGGCCTCCTCGGTGAGGTGGGCGAGGGCGGCGAGGCAGCGCTCGGCGTCGAACCCCGCGTCGATGCAGATCTCGATCGCCAGGAGATCGGCGTCGTGCGCGCGGTGCAGCGCCTCGTGCCAGCGGCGGAGCGCGGCGATCGCGAACCGCGGTTCCACCACCCTCCACGCCGCGCCGGGGATGGCCGGCACGTGCCCGAGCCGGTGGTGCGCGAGCTCGCGCGCGATCACGATCGCGGCGGCGTGGTCGTCGGGCAGCCGGTCGAGGAGGCGCCGGCTGACGTAGACGGTGTAGCCGGGGCCGGTGAACGCGATGTCGTCGGGGTGGTCCACCACGAGCGCGGTGCGCCGCGCATCGACCTCGACGTCGCGCTCGAGCACGGCGGTCACGCGCGCGACCTGCTCGGCCGCCCACCCCGCGGGCTCGCCCCCGAGCGCACGCTCGATCACGGTGCGCAGGGGATCGTCGACCATGGTCTCACGATAGCGCACGTGCGTCGTCGCGGCGGCGGTCGGTCAGACCATCTCCGAGGCGAGGAGCGCGGGGGTGCCTCGAGGAGCCGGCGCCGGCGTCCCGGTCCAGGGTACCATCGAGGTCACGTGAGCACCAAGTGGGTCTGCATCCACGGGCACTTCTACCAGCCGCCTCGTGAGAATCCCTGGCTCGAGGCGATCGAGCCACAGCCGAGCGCGCACCCGTACCGCGACTGGAACGAGCGGATCACGGCGGAGTGCTACCGGCCGAACTCGGCCGCGCGGGTGGTCGATGGCACGGGTCACATCATCCGGATCGTCGACAACTACCAGCGCATGAGCTTCAACGTCGGGCCGACGCTGATGTCATGGCTCGAGGAGCGCGCACCGGACGTCTACGCCGCGCTGCTCGCCGCGGATCGCGCCAGCATCGCGCGGTTCGGCGGTCACGGCTCGGCGATGGCGCAGGCCTACAACCACATGATCCTGCCGCTCGCGTCGCCCGCCGATCAGGTGACCCAGGTGCGGTGGGGCATCCGCGACTTCGCGCACCGCTACGGCCGCGCGCCCGAGGGCATGTGGCTCGCGGAGTGCGCCGTCGACACCGCCTCGCTCGAGGCGCTCGCCTCCGAGGGCATCCTGTTCACCGTGCTCGCCCCGCACCAGGCCCGGGCGGTGCGCGCGCCGGGCGGGCCGTGGTTGGCTCCGCCTGTCGATCCGGGCCGCGCGTACCGGTGTGCGCTGCCGTCGGGCCGCTCGATCGACCTGTTCTTCTACGACGGCGCCACCGCGCAGGCGGTCGCGTTCGAGCGCCTGCTCGCCGACGGCCACCAGATCATCGCGCGGATGACCGCCCGCGGCCCCATCGACGGCGCGAGCCCGACCTTGTGCCACATCGCGACCGATGGCGAGACCTACGGGCACCACCACCGCTACGGCGACATGGCGCTCGCGTGGGCGCTGTCGCAGGTCGAGCAGGGCTGGAGCGGCACCCGCCTGACCAACTACGCCGAGTTCCGTGCCGAGGTGCCTGCGACCTGGGAGGTCCAGCTCGCCGAGGACACGTCGTGGAGCTGCGCGCACGGGATCGGGCGGTGGCGGGAGGACTGCGGCTGCAACAGCGGTGGTCGGCCAGGGTGGAACCAGGCGTGGAGGAGGCCGCTGCGCGACGCGCTCGACTGGCTGCGCGACCAGGCGATGGCCGTGCTGGAGCGCGTCGGTGGCGCGCTGTTCGCCGAGCCGTGGGCCGCGCGCGACGCGTACATCGACGTCGTGCTCCGGCGGACCCCCGAGGCCCGTGACGCCTTCCTCGCGGCGCACGCGCCGCCCGGGCTCGCGCCGGAGCAGCGGGTCCGCGCGCTGTCCCTGATGGAGCTGGCCCGCCACGCGATGCTGATGTACACGAGCTGCGGCTGGTTCTTCGACGAGCTGTCGGGGATCGAGACCGTGCAGTGCCTGCAGTACGCGGCGCGCGTGGCCGAGCTGATCGAGGAGGTCGGCGGGGGCGCCGTCGAGGCCGCGTTCGTCGATCGGCTGGCGGCGGCGCGCTCGAACCTGCCCGAGGAGGGCGACGGGCGCGCGGTGTGGGCGACGCACGTGCGACCTGCGCGCGTGGTCGCGACCCAGGTGTGCGCGCACGTCGCCGTCCACACGCTGATCGAGCCCGATGCCGCGCAACGGTTCGCGGTGTACGGCCACCACGTCGAGTTCCTCGACCGCGTGGAGCGCAAGTCCGGGCGCGCGCGGATGGTGGCGGGCACGCTGCGCGTCCAGTCGCAGCTGACCGAGGCCACGACCACGATGTGCTTCGCGGGGCTACACCTCGGCGAGCAGCACGTCACTGGCGGCGTGCGGCCCCCGCCCGATGCCGCGACCTGGGCGATCATCCAGCAGGAGCTCGCCGACGCGCTCCGGTCCGCCGACGTGTTCGCCGCGCAGCGCGCGATCGCTCACCACTTCCAGGGCGCCCAGCTGTCGCTGTCCGCGCTGCTGCCGGGTAGCCGCGAGCGCGTGCTGGCGGCAGTGCTCGGCGATGCGATCGGGCAGGCCGAGGAGGAGCTCGCGATCGCGTACGACCAGCACGCGCCGCTGATCCGCTGGCTGGTCGTGCACCAGCTGCCAGTGCCGCACGTGCTGCACATCACCGCGGACGCGGCGCTGCGCCACCGCGTGCTGACCAACCTGCGCGCGCCGAACGGGAGCTTCGCGCTGCTGCGCGAGCAGATCGACGAGGCGACCGAGGTCAAGGTCAGCCTCGACGTGCCCGAGATCGCGCTGGCCGCGAGCGAGGCGCTGCGTCGCCTGCTCGAGCGCGCCCTTGGGGCGAGCGGGGCGCTCGACCCCGAGGTCCTCGACGCGGTCGCGGGCGGGGCCGAGGTCGCGGCGGTGATGAAGAGCGCGGTCGACCTGTGGTTCGCGCAGAACGCGACGGCGCGCCTGCTCGAGCGGCTGCCGGCGCTGCGGACGCGCGCCGCCGAGGGGGATGCCATGGCGGGCCTCGCGGTGGCCAGCCTCGAGCGGCTCGCGCGCGCGCTCCGGCTCGCGCTGCCGGTGTAGGCCCCGCCGGTGTAAGCCCCGCCGGTGTAAGATCTCCTCGATGGACGCCGACCTCGCCGCGGACACCGCGGTGCGCCCCGATCCCGACGTGCCCGGGCGCTACCACCTCCGGATCGGCGGGAGCTGGGACTACCTGCTCCCCTCGGGCGGGGTCGTGATGACGTGTGCCCTGCGGGCCGCGCTCGCCGAGCTCGGGGACCCGCAGCTGCGGTTCGCGTCGGCGACGACCATGTTCTGCACGCCGATCCACCCCACCGACGTGATCGCCGACGTCGCCGTGCTGCGCCGGGGCAAGGCCACCGCGCAGGTCCGGGTCGGGCTCCGCCACCGTGACGCGCGGCCGCCCGATCCCGAGGACCCCACCGACAACGCGCGCGGCCTCGAGATGACCGCGACGTTCGTGCGTGACCGCAAGGGCCCCGACGTCGTCGCGCGCCCGTTCCCCGTGGTGCGCGGCCTCGCCGACGCGCTGCCCGTGGAGGACGGCGCGCCCGCCAACCCGCACACGCGGTTCCGGTTCTACCAGCAGCTGGAGTGCCGGATCGCCGACGGCGAGCGGCTGTGGGCGGGTGAGCCCGCGGCCGGTCCGGCGCGCTTCGCGCGCTGGTTCCGCTACCGCCAGCCCCAGCGCGATGCCGAAGGCCGCCTCGATCGGCTCGCCCTGCCACCGCTGATGGACACGATGCCGACCGCGCTGCACCGCGCGATCGGGCCCGGGCCGTACCGGTTCTTCGCGCCCAGCCTCGACCTCACCACCTACGTCGTCGACGACACCGACCGCGAGTGGGTGCTCGTGGTGGCGACCATCCCGCGCGCCCGCGCTGGCTGGGCGATCGCCGAGGTCGACGTGTGGGACGACCAGCAGCGCTACCTCGCCCACGGCTCGCAGGCCATGTACATCCAGGGCGTCACGGGGGAGCCGCCCGTGATCGACGCGTCCGGTCGAGGCTGACCGCCCGCAAGCGAGCTGAACCTCCCGGCGATGTTCATCCCGGTGCGGGCGTCCGTCCGTCCTCGCCCCGTCGCGGCTGTCGGTGGGGATGCGCCTCGTGACGCGGCGCACGGACCCCTCGCGCGTTGAGCCGCCCGCCGGTCACGCCGGTGCGATATGCTCACGGGATGCGCCTGGGAATCGCACTCGTCCTGTGTTCCGCGTGCGCGAGCAGCGCGAGCGGCACCGTTGATGGCGGCGGTAGCGGGAGCGCGGTCGACGCGCCGCTCACGCCCCCGGATTCTGGCTGTGGGACGTTGCCATGCGAGGCGATCTACGTCGAGGCGTCGGGGCAGGACAGCGCGCCAGGCACCCGGGCCGCGCCGATGAAGACGATCAGCGCCGCCGTCGCGAAGGCCGCCGGGAGCACGCCGACACTCGCGGTGTTCGTGCGCGCCGGCACCTACGCGGAGCCGGTGGTGATGACCAGCGGGGTCATGGTCTACGGCGGCTTCGATCCGTCGTGGAACCGCGGCGGCGCGGCCGCCACCGTGATCCAGGCGCCGTCACCGGCGGTCACGTTCCAGGGCGTGACCGGCAGCGGGCTCGATGGGCTGACGGTCAAGAGCGACGACGCGACGCTGCCGGGCGCGAGCTCGACGGCGATCGTGGCGATCGATGCGGCGATGATCTCGCTGGTCGATGTCGAGGTGCTGCCGGGCGCCGGCGCTCCCGGGCTCGCCGGTACCGGGGGCGCGAAGGGCGCCGCTGGCGGCGCCGGGATCGTCGGGATCGCGGGCTGCGAGGAGTCCGGCGGGTTCTGCAGCGGCTGCAGCCGGCCGACCGGTGGCGCGGGGGGCACGTCGGCGTGTGGCCGCACCGGCGGCGCGGGTGGCCAGCCCGGCCGCAGCTCCAGCGCCGGCGACACGGGCGGCACCGGCGCCGGCGGCACTCTCGGCGGGGCGGGCGGCGCGTCCCAGAACGATGGCCAGCCGGGCAGCCCGGGCGGGGCGGGCGGCCCGGGCACCAGCGGCAGCGCGGGCGGCGAGGCCGGCGTGTTCATGGGCGGGCTCTATCAGCCGGTCGGCGGCGGCGACGGCACCCCGGGCGGTGCATGGAGCGGCGCGGGTGGCGGCGGTGGCGGCGGTGGTGGCACCGATGTGCCCGGCGGCTCGTCGGGCGGCGGCGGTGGCGCCGGCGCGTGCGGTGGCACGGCGGCGACCGGCGGCACCGGTGGCGGCGGATCGTTCGGCGTGGTCGCGGTCAACGCGACCCTGACGGTGAGCGCCTCGGTGATCACCGATGCGCTGCGGCGGGCCTGGCGGGCGCGGCGGCACGGGCGGGCAGGGCGGCACCGGCGGCGCGGCCGGCGCACGCGGTCCGTACGGTGGCAGCGGCGAGCAGGACGACGGCGGCTTCGGCGGCGCCGGGGGCCGGGGCGGAGACGGCGGCGCGGGCGGCCACGGCGGCGGCGGCGGCGGCGGGCCATCGGCGGCGCTCGTGTGCGTCGGCTCCGGCACGATCGCGATCCCGCAGACCACGGTGTCCCTGGGCATCGGCGGCTCGGGCGGCGTGTCGGCCGGGAACCCGGGCGCGCCCGGCGTCGCGACCCGCGCGATCGGCTGCTCGTTCTTCTAGGCTCGGCTGGTTCAGTCTCGCTTGATCCAGCCGCGCTTGCGGAAGATCCACAGCTGCGCGCCGACGCCGACGCAGAACAGGCCGAGCAGCGCCCAGAACGCCCACCGCTCGCCCTGGAGCGGGACGCCGCCGACGTTGACGCCGAGCAGCGAGCACACGAACCCGAGCGGCAGAAACACGGCGGTGATGATCGACAGGATGTAGAGCCGGGTGTTGGTCAACTCGGAGTTGCGCGATGCCATCTCCTCCTGCGTGACCGCGGCGCGCTCGCGCGCTGCGTCGAGTTCCTCGATCGCGCGCTGCATGCGATCGGCGGCCTCGGCGATCTGCTGGTGGTGCGCGGTGGTCAGCCAGGGCAGGTCGATGATCGCGAGCTTGGACAGCGCATCGCGCTGCGGCGCGAGGAACCGGCGCAGGGCGATCGCGCGGCGCCGGTGATCGGCGAGCACGGCGCGGACGTCGGCGCCGCGCTTCTCGGACAGGATGTCGTCCTCGGTGTCGGCGATCTGATCGTGCAGGGTGTCCACGCGCGCCACCACGTGATCGACGATCCGGTCGACGAGCGACACCGTGAGATCGGCCGCGCCGCGGGGCGCCGCGCCCTGGCCAGCCTCGTGGGCGAGCGCCGCGAGCGAGCGCGAGATCCGGTGGCGCATCGTGATGATCCGGCGCGGCTCGACGAACGCGCGCACGGAGATCATGTCCTCGGGGCTCGCGCTCTGGTTCGCGTTGATGCCGCGGACGATCAGGATCAGGTCCTCGCCGTGCGTGCTGGCCCGCGGACGCGGATCGATGTCCAGCAGCGCCTCTCGCACGAACGGCTCGAGCCCGGCCCCCCCGGCGAGCCACGCCGCGGCATCGGGCTGCGCGTAGTCGAGGTTGACCCACAGGATGCCGTCGTTGGGCCCCCACGCCGCGACCCCGGCCCAGTCGAGCCGGCGCGCGCCGCCCTTCCCGTCGAGCAGGAACGCGTCGAGGAGGCCGGTGTGTTCCACGGGCGTGGTGGACATGCTCGCGGTTGTACTACGCTCGCCGGGTGCGGACGGTCCTCGTGGTCGGTGGGATGCTGGCGGTGATGGGGGCCACCCCGCGCGGGGGGCGCGCCGCGCAGGTGCCCGATCCGGCGGAGCTCGTCGACGTCATCACCGTGATCCCCGACGTCGTCCTCGACATCCGGTACGCGACCGCGGCCAACTTCACCGGCGCCGTGCTGTATCCGGTCGCCGTGTGCAAGCTCCGGCGGGCGGTCGCCGAGCGGCTCGCGCGGGCCGCGGCGCGGCTGCGGGTCCAGGACCGCCGGCTCCTGATCTGGGACTGCTACCGCCCGCGCTCGATCCAGGCGCTGCTGTGGGAGCGGGTGCCGGATCCGCGCTACGTCGCGCCGCCGAAGGTGGGCTCGCGCCACAACCGCGGCGCGGCGATCGACCTCGGGCTCGCCGATGCCGCGGGCGCACCGGTGGTGATGCCGACCGCGTTCGACGAGTTCTCCCGGGCCGCACACCGAGCGCAGGCGCTCGTCGGGCCTCGCGGCGTCGAGGCGCGCCGGCTCGACCGCGCGATGCGGCAGGCGGGGTTCCGCGGGCTCGCCACCGAGTGGTGGCACTATGACGCACCCGGATCGGCGCGGTTCTCGATCTCCGACGAGCCGCTCGACCCTCGACCCGCACCGGAGTGAACGTGGACCCGAGCCCCGTGCCCTACTACCCCGTCAACGAGTTCGGGCCCCTGATGAAGGGGCTCGTGATCGGTGGCGTGGGGATCCTGCACGTGTTCCTCGCGCAGTTCGCGATCGGCGGCGGGATGCTGCTCTACGTCATGGAGCGGCGCGCCCAGCGCGGCGGCCCACGCGGGCAGGACGCGCGCACGTTCGTCGACGGGTTCTTCAAGGTCCTCGTGCTGGTCAGCTTCGTGCTCGGCGCGCTGACCGGGGTCGCGATGTGGTTCACGACCATCCAGGTCGGCGCCCGCACGATCGGGATCATGATCGACGAGTTCCACTGGCTGTGGGCGACCGAGTGGGTGTGGTTCGCCGTCGAGGTCAGCGCGGGCTATGCGTTCTACCGGTGCGGGCCGCAGCTGTCCGACGTCCTCCGGCGCCGGCTGCTCGCGCTGTACGCGGTGGCCTCGTGGATGAGCCTGTTCTGGATCAACGGGATCCTGTCGTGGCAGCTCACCCCCGGCCGGTGGCTCGCGACCGGCAGCCTGTGGGCCGGGTTCTTCAACCCGACGTTCTGGCCGTCGCTGCTGTTCCGCACCGCGGTCGCGGCCACGCTCGCCGCGCTGGCGGCGTGTGTGGTGATCAACACGATGGAGCTGCCGCGCGAGCGCCGCGCCGCGCTGATCCGCCTCGCGTCGTGGCTCGCCGCGCCGATCGCCCTGATGCCGGTGTTCGCGGTGTGGTTCATGGCCGCGATCCCGGCCGACAGTCGCGGGTGGCTGATGGGCGGCAGCCTGCCGATGACGATGTTCGTCGGGGTCGCCGCCGGCGCCTCCACGCTGATCGGCGGCTACGTGGTCGTGGGCCTGCTGCTGCGCCGGCTCTACATCAACGGCGCGACCGCGACCCTGCTGCTGGTGCTCGCGTTCGGGGCCACCGCCGCCGGCGAGTTCGTGCGCGAGGGCGCCCGCAAGCCGTTCACCGTGCGCGGCGTCCTGTACTCCACGTCGATCACGCCGGCCGAGGTGGCGGTGCTGCGCCGGACCGGCGCGGTCTCCGCCGATCCGTACCCGCTGCGCGATGCCGCGCGGTTCCCCACCGCCCAGCTCGCGCACGGGGCCAAGGTCCACCGCGCGCTGTGCGACGCGTGCCACACGCTGCGCGGCGCCAACGCCCTCGTCCACCTCACGCGCACCTGGACCGACGACCAGCTCCGCCTCAACGTCGCCAAGCTGCAGCACACCAAGGCGTTCATGCCGCCGTTCGCGGGGACCGCGGCCGACGTCGAGGCGCTGGTGCAGCTGCTGCGGTGGGAGGCCCACGAGGCGCCGGCGACGTGGCCGGTGTCCGACGATCCTGGCACGCTCGCGCAGATCGCCACCTGGCTCGACCAGGCCGGCACCGCACCCGGCGGCGCCACTGGCGGCGTCCCGGCGCCGGCCCCCGGGGAGGCGCGCTGATGTGGCCCTTCACCGACGGCGGCGCGGCCGGCATCCAGGCGGTGTGGCTCGCGCTGTACCTCGTGACGTTCGCGCTCCACGTCGTGCTGGTCGGCTACGTGGTCGCCGGCAGCGCGTACGCGCTGATCGCGTGCGCTGCGGCGGACCGACGGTCCGATCGCCGACCCGATCGCCGCGCGCGTCCGCGACCTGCTGCCGTTCATGCTCGGCCTCGGCATCACGGCGGGCGTGGCGCCGCTGCTGTTCCTCCAGCTCCTCTACCAGCACCGGTTCTACAGCGCGAACCTGATCCTCGGCCCGCGCTGGGGCGCGGTGGTGCCCGCGCTGATCACCGGGTTCTACGCGCTCTACCTCGTCAAGGCGACCACCCGGCCGCTCGTCCGCCGGCTCGCGCTCGGCACCGCCCTCGCGACGTTCCTGTTCGTGGCGTGGTCGTGGACCGAGATCAACGCGCTGATGCAGGACCAGGCCGCGTGGCGCGCGATGTACGCCGCGGGCGAGCGGCTGTACGCCGACGCTGGCATCGCGCCGCGGCTCGGGCTGTGGCTGGGGGCGATGGCGACGCTCGTTCGCGACGGTCGCCGCGTGGTGGACGCCCGGCGCCGATCGTCGCCGGCTCGCGGTGATCGCCCTCGCCGGGCGCGCGGCGTCGGGCGTGGCGGTCGCCGTCCTCGCGCTGACCGGCAGCACGCTGATCGGCGCGGCCCACGGCTGGGCCTACCTGATGCTCGTCGCCCTCGGGGTCGAGCTCGGCGGCTGGCTCGCGACCGTCCGCTCTCCCGATGGGCGCGGGCTGACCGTGGTCACCGCCGCGGGCACCGCCGCGCTGCTCGCGGGCACCGTGGTCCGCGAGGCGCCCCGGCTCGCCCTGCTCGAGGCGCCGCGCGTGGCGGCCGCCCACGCATCGGGGCTGTGGGTGTTCGCCTTGACGCTCGCCGTCGGCGTCCTCGCGATCGCATGGATCGTGCGCAGCGTCCGGCGCGCGAGCTGACGCGCGCTCGCCGTCGTAGGGCCGCGCGCCGACCAGGCGGGCGTGATAGGTCGAGTGGTCAATCGTGGATGGCGTGATAGGCTGCGTCTGTCATGGGGCGTCCGTCGGTCCGCCAGCTCGAGTGCCTGGTCGCCGTCTCCGAGTACGGCAGCTTCCGCAAGGCCGCCACCTCGCTCGGCATCTCCCAGCCCGCGCTGTCGGCGCAGGTCCAGGCTGTCGAGCTGCTGCTGGGCGTGCAGGTGTTCGAGCGTGATCGCCGGAGCGTACTCGTCACCCCCGCCGGCGAGGACGTGGTCGGACGCGCGCGCGAGGCGCTGGTCTCGATCGACGGTGTGCGTGATGCCGCGCGGCGCCGAGGCGAGCCGCTGGTCGGGCAGCTCCGTGTCGGCGTGATCCCGACGGTGGCGCCGTACTGGCTGCCGGTGCTGATGCCGCCAGTGCGGGCGAAGTTCCCGCGCCTCGAGATGATCCTGCGCGAGGACCAGACCCACCGGCTGCTGGCGCAGCTCGCGGCCGGCCAGCTCGACGTGGCGCTGCTCGCGATCCCCGTGCTCGGCGACTTCACCACCGCGACGGTGTGCCGCGAGGTGTTCGTGCTCGCGGCGCCGCGGGGCGCCGACATCCTCCGGAGCCGCCGCAAGCTCACCGATCACGACCTCGACGGCCAGACCGTGCTCCTCCTCGAGGACGGCCACTGCCTGCGGGATCAGGCGCTCGCCGTGTGCGAGCGCGGCGGGGCGGTCGAGTCGATGTCGATGCGCGCGACCAGCCTGCCGACGCTGGTGCAGATGGTGGCGGGCGGCCTCGGCGTCACGTTGCTGCCGGAGGCGGCCGCGGTGGCGCTCGTGCAGGCGCGCGGGCCGATCGAGACCGCGTCGTTCGCCGCGCCGGTGCCGGGTCGCACGCTCGGCCTGGCGTGGCGGACGTCGTCGGCGCGCCTGCGCGAGTTCCGGGCGCTCGCCGAGACGATGAGCGCCGCGGCCGACACGTACCTCGCGCGGCTGCGCAGCTGAACGCGTACGCGGTGCGTGGTGGCCCGGTGGCTCCACAGCGGTGCGAGAGGCGGCGCGGGCGCTTGCGCGTGGCCCGCGCGGATGGCACGCCGGGGCATGCGGTCCCTCTCGCTCGCGCTCCTCGTGGCCTGCTCGTCGACCACGCCCCCCCCGGCGGCTCCCGCGCCCGTCTCCGCCCAGGCTGACCCGATGGTCGAGGGGCACGTGATGTCCGACGACCACGCGAAGCACGATCACGGCACGCACGCGGGCCATGCCGGGCACGGTGGCGCTGGCGCTCCCGCGGGCGATGCCACGCACCAGGGCGTGATGCACCACCGGTTCGAAGACGCCGAGGCGTGGGCCAAGGTGTTCGACGATCCGGCGCGAGATGCCTGGCAGCGCCCCGACGAGGTGCTCGCCGAGCTCGCCCTCACCCCGGGCATGATGGTCGCCGACGTCGGGGCGGGCACCGGCTACTTCACGATGCGGATGGCGCGCGCGGTGCCCAGGGGACAGGTGATCGCCACCGACCTCGAGCCCGACATGGTGCGCTACCTCGGCGAGCGGTCGGCCCGCGAGAAGCTCAGCAACGTTCGGCCGGTCCGCGCCGAGGCCACCGACCCGCACCTGCCCGCGAACACCTTCGATCGGGTGCTGGTCGTCGACGTGTGGCACCACCTCGCCGACCGCGTCGAGTACGCGCGCGCGATCGCGGCCTCGCTCGCACCGCGCGGGCAGCTCGTGATCGTCGACTTCACCCTCGCGGCGAGCAAGGGGCCGCCGAAGGAGATGCGCCTGCCTCCCGAGGCGATCATCGCGGATCTGCGCGCGGCCGGGCTCGACGCGGTGATCTCGCCACGGGCCCTGCCGGAGCAGTACATCGTGATCGGCACGCGGCGCTGACGGGAGCTACCCTCGGAGCGTGCTGACCGCGCCTCCGCCCTCCGGCCCGCTCGTGCTCGCCGATCTGCGGCGGGATCTGGGCGCCCATGATCTCCGTGCCCGGGCGGTGCGCCACGCGGTGCTCGGGGCGCTCCTTGGCGACCTCGAGCGCGCCGATCACGGGCTCGCGCAGGCGCTGCTCGCGGCCGAGGCAGCAGCGCATGCGACCGGCGACAGCCTCGCGGGCGACGAGGTGCTGCTGCGCCGCGCGGGGTTCGTGCTCGCGCTGTTCCGCGATCCGGACGACGTGTGGCGCCACCGGGAGGCCAAGCTCGCGAGCGCGGACACGTTCGGGGGCTACCCGCTCGCCGCGCTCGCGGCCGCCGGCCTCGAACTCACCGTGGCGTGGATGCACGCCACCCCGGATCCGCGCGGCCCGCACGTCCTCGGGATGCTCGACGCCCTCGACGCCGAGGCGGTGGCCGCCTGGTGGATGGCGATGCGCGAGGAGCACGGTGGCCCCGAGGCGCCGACGTGAGTGCGGCCCGCCATGCATGGTGGCTGGCCGTGGCGCTCGGGTGCGGGACGCCGTCGAGCGCGCCGGCGCCGGGGCCCGCCGTGCCGGTGAGCGTGCCTGGGCCCACCACTGCAGCCCCGGCGCCCGACGCGCTGCCCACGGTGCTGGCCGACGCGCGCGTCGACGTGCCGCCCATGGTGCTCTCCACGTCACCCGTCGATGCACCGCCGGCGGCAGGACCCGTGATCGTCGATGCTCCGTTGGCGTGGAGTGACGCGCGGGCCGCGCTGACCCTCGATTACCGGCGGGCCCACAGCGACCCGGCGGCGGCAGATCTCGCGATCGCGCCACGCGTGATCGTCCTCCACTACACAGGCGGCAGCTCGGCGACGGGCACCCGGCGCTACTTCGACAACCCACGGATCGAGGCGAGTCGCCCGGCGCTCGCGCGGGCCGGGGCGGTCAACGTGTCGGCGCACTTCGTCGTCGATCGCGACGGTACGATCTACCAGCTCCAGCCGGTCACCCGGTTCGCGCGCCACTGCATCGGCCTCAACCACGTCGCGATCGGCGTCGAGAACGTCGGTGATGGCGCGCGCTGGCCGCTCACCGCGGCCCAGATCGCGGCGGACGCGGCGCTGGTCCGCGCCCTCGCGCGCGCGTACCCGATCACCCACCTCGTCGGTCACCACGAGGTGATGAGGATGGGCAAGCACGTGCTGTTCCGCGAGCTCGATCCGAGCTACGGCAACGACAAGCCGGATCCGGGGCCCGCGTTCATGGCTGCAGTCCGCGCGCAGCTCGTGGATCTCGCGCTCGGCGGGCCGACGGCGCCCTGAGAGACGGTGAACCCGTCTCGAAATCGGGGTGGTAACCTCACGATCCTCCACAAGTCGGCCCCCCCAGCGCGAACGCGGCGCCCGCGCGCCACGCGTGGTGCACGGTCTGGCCACGCGGTGTTCCCGAGATGTGATCGATGATGGGGTGGGAACCCTGCGCGGCGTGCCGCGGAGGGCGGGGCGGAGCCCCGTGGACCTGACCGTCAGCGCGCGCGCGGAGCCTTCGATAGCGTGACGGACACCTTGAGGCCCTCCGCCGGGGTGATGTTCTGCGACACCGCCGCGAATCCGTCCTTGGTCAGGCGCAGCAGCACCGGTGCGCCGGCGGGCAGCTTGAGGCTCGACGGCGTCACGCCGAGGGTCTTGCCCGCGAGCACGATGCGGGCTCCCGGCGGTGTCGACCGCACCACCATGGCGACGTTGCCGGGGACGAGGACCGCCTTGACCGTGTTCGCACGCCCCGTGACCGGCCTCGTCACGCGCGTCAGCGCGGCGTACGGCGCCTTGCGCAGCGTCACCCGCGACGCGACGTCGCACGGCAGCGAGATGGTCGCCGGGGTCCGCCCGACGGCGCCGCCGCCGACCACGATGTCGGCGCCCGTGGGGACCGAGGTGACGCGGACGTCGCAGGGGTCGGTCGCGCGCGGGCGGGGCGCGGGCGTGGCGACCACGGGCGGCGTGGCGACCTCGGGCTCGCCGCTGGTGGGCTCGACCGCGGCCGCGGCCGTGGCATCCGGCGTCACGGGCGCGGCGGCGTCGAGCGCGAGCGCCGGCTCGACGCCCGCATCGTCTGTGGGCGTGGGCGTGGGCGTGGGCGTCGGGGGCGCGCTTTCGAGATCGGCGCCTGCGTCCAGGGTCACGATTGCGGCGGGTTGCGGGGGGCGCGCGCGCGCGGGCTCACCTCCGAACACGAGCACCGCCGCCGCCCCCGCGCTGATCGCGAGCACGGCGGCCAGGCCGAGCACCAGCGCGCGACGCCTGGAGCTGGCGCCTGGCGGAGGCGCGAGAGAGGTGCCGCCGGGGGCGAGCCCGCCAGGGGCGATCATGATCACGGGCGCCGGGATTGCCGTGGCTGCCACGGTGGCCGCCAACCCGAGCTTCCCCTGGTGCGACGGCGCCGCGCTGGGCTCGAGGGAGATCGGGTCCGCTCCGACCTCCGGCATCGCGAGAAACGTCGTGCTGAATCCGCCTGGACCGATCGAGGCTGGGGCCGGGGCTGGGGCCGGGGCCGGGGCCGGGATCGGGGCCGGCGGTGGCGGCGCGGCGAGCGCATCATCATCATCATGGTGGTCGTCGACATCGGGTTCGACCACGTCGAGCTCACCCGTGGCGTCCTCGGCCACGACGACCGAGGCTTCGGCGTCCGTGTCAACCACGACCGCCGGGGCACGTACCGCGAAGGCGGCGTGCGCGACGGCCAGCGTCGGATCGATCTGGATCTTGGGTCCGTCGTCGGTGACGGTCTCCGAGTGGGTCAGGGGGCGGTTGGAGTCGAGCAGCCGGGTGCTCGCCACGGCGAGCTGCGGCGGGCCGGGTGGCAGCACGCCCGGCGGCCGGGGCCCGACCTTCGCCGGCTCACCCCATCCGTCGGGGGTGGACGGATCGAGCGCGATCATCCAGTCGCCGGTTGGCGGACCCGGCGGCGGGCTCGCTGGCGCGCCCTTCGGCGTTGCGCGATCGGGCGCGCGTGGGGCGATGGTCGGCCCGTCCTCCCCGATCGTCATCGTCCAGTCGCCGCTCGGCGTGGGCTCCTCGACGGCGGCGCCCTCGAGCGGGTGTGGCTGCGCGACCACCGGCGGGGTGACCGTGCGCGGCTCGCTCGGCGCGGACGCCGTGACCGGCGACGCGGCGGTCGCAGGCGTGGTGGCCAGCGCGTTCGCGCGCGGCGCGGGCGGCGCGAGCGCCAGAACCTGGACGTCGGGCACGTCGGGCACGTCGGGCACGTCCATCACCGACGTGTCGCGCGTCAGCTCGCGCCCGGCCTCTGGCTGCTCGTCCGGATCGTCGGTCGTGGACGCCGACGGCAGCATGAACTCGCCCGACGCGGCGATCGGGATGCCGCGCGAGGTGCGCCGAGGTTCGCCGAGGTCCGGCGCGATCGGTGGCATCGCGCTGACGTCGGTGTGCTCGCTGGCGTCCTCCACCTCCAGGATCGGCGTCGGCAGCACGGGCGCAGATGCGCGCGGCGGGCCAACGAACATGGGCGCCGCCTCGGGCGGGCCGGGACGCGGAGATGCGGGGGCGGCGGCGCCGCGGGTGGGCGCGGCCGTCCGGGCCTGCTCGGCGGCGATCGCGGCGGCGGCGCGGGCTGCCCCGGCGGCAGCGGCGGCAGCGGCGGCGCGCGTGCTGATCGGCGGCGCGACGCCGACCATCGTGCTCGGGCGCTTGTCCTCCTCGTCCGCGGACGGCGCCGCACCGTCTGGCTGTTTCTTGTGGTCGCGGCCACCGGGCGGCTGGGCGCCGCGACGACCGGGGCCGCGGCGACCGGGCCGCGCGGCGGGCTGGGTGCGGCCGAGGACCGGCCGCGCGGCGGGCTGGGCGCGGCGAGGACCGGGCCGCGCGGCGGGCTGGGCGCGGCGAGGGCCGGGCCGCGCGGCGGGCTGGGCGCGGCGAGGGCCGGGCCGCGCGGCGGGCTGGGCGCGGTCGGCGGCGGGCACGCCGCGGGCCGGCTGCGCGGGGCCCCGCCGGCCCGAGCTCCGGCTGGAGGTCCGGTGGGGGCGCGGTGGGCTCGGCGGTGGGCTCGGCGGTGGGCTCGGCGGTGGGCTCGGCGGTGGGCTCGGCGGTGGGCTCGGCGGTGGGCTCGGCGGTGGGCTCGGCGGTGGGCTCGGCGGTGGGCTCGGCGGTGGGCTCGGCGGTGGGCTCGGCGGTGGGCTCGGCGGTGGGCTCGATCGATGCGCTCGACAGCGTCGGCGTCTTGGGGAGGATGCCGTCCAGGTTCGGCGAGGGGGGGCCGGTCCGCGGCCGGGCCGGGACCGCCGGCATCACGTACCCCGCGATGCCCGGCCTGAGCGCCCCCATGGTCGGGATGCCGGCGCGAGGCCCGGCCTCACCGATCGCGACGCACTCGGCGAGTGCGTTGGTGGCGTCGATCCGTCCCCCGGGCGTGGGCGGCGTGGGTCGAGGCGCCACCGGCACGGTGGCGGGGCGCGGCAGCACCGCCGAGGTCCCCGGGCGCAGGGACAGGCGCGCCTTCTCGAGCTCGCCGAGGAGCACCTTGCTCGGCTCGTCGGGCGCCTCGAACCGGAGCGTCATCCCGACCCGTCCATGGAGCGCCGAGGGCGTCTTCGAGGCGCTGACCACCTCGGCGTCGCCCTCGAGCATCACGCCGCCATCGCCGAGGGTGACGGCGAACCGCCCGCGCGCGCCCGCCGCGAGCGGATCGGCCATCGGCACGAACACCACACCGTTGCGATCGACGTATCGACGAAACGCAGCCAGGAACTCGTCGCCCGTGGAACAGGCGGAGACCAGGTAGATCGGCGCCACCGTCGTCGTCACGTGGCCGGAGTGTATGCTGGGCACACCGAAAATGCGACGGGCGCAGGGGGCGACCCACGGCGCCCGGACGCGATCAGGACCGATTTTGGTGACGCGGTCAGATCACATGATGACGAAGTCGTGCGCGCGGACGGTCTTGCGGCCGTTCTCGATCGCGCGCCTGGTCGCCTGGGCGACCAGCCACCCCACGTAGACGTCGAGGCCATCGAGGGCGTCGCCCGCGGTGTTACAGCCCGCGTCCTTGATCATCTGACGGACCTTCGAGCCGACGAGCATCATCTCGGGGGCTTCGCGGCGGCGCCGCCCTTGCCCTTCTTCGCTTTGGGGCCCGCGAATGGACAAACCGGTCGATGATCGCGGGCGAGCCGCCTCGCGGGCGAGGAGCAACGACGCCCCCGGGGATGGATCGACCGCGAAGGCGACCGAGATGTCCATTCGCGGGCCCTTGGCCTTGGCCATGGGTCTCTCCTCGCAAGAAATGGGAAGGGCGTCGTCTTACACCCCGCGCGCGTACCGGCGCCCACGTGCGCGCGCTTGTTCGCGGGCGCGGGCGAAAGGTCAGCGATCGAGGTGGAGCACGAACGTGTCGGGCTTCGGGATCCGATCACCCTCGGCGCGCGCGGACTGGAGGGTGGTCGCGCCGGCGGTCAGCTTGAACCGGAAGATGCCCGTGAGGAAGGCGGTGCCCTGGTCGTCGATCGCGACCGCGCGGCCCTGGTCGTGGTCCTTGTCGCCAAACGACTGCGACCACACGAGCCCGCCCTTGGCGTCGAGCTTGAGCGCGAACACGTCCTTGTTGCCCTTGCTCATCAGCGCGCCCGCGCCGAAATCGAGGCCGCCCTGAAACCAGCCGGTGGCGACGGTGTTGCCCGCGGCGTCCGAGGCCACGCCCATGCCGATGTCCTCGCGATCGCCGCCATAGGTGTGCGCCCACGCGAGCTTGCCCATCGGGGTGAACCGCGCGACGAAGATGTCCGACTCGCCGACCGCCGTGTGGTCATCGCCCTCGCCGAACGACACGGTCTTGTCGAACGAGCCGACCATCGTGATGTGGCCCGACGGATCGACGGTGACGCCGCCGGCGACGTCGTTGAACGCGTTGCCGAACGTCGATGACCACAGGTGATCGCCGTTGAGGTCGTACTTGGCGAGCACGACGTCGTTGTCGGAGCCGCCGCCAGCCTTGAGCTTCTTCTCGCCGCCCCAGTCCGCGACGTCCTTGAACTGCCCCTGCACGATGATGTTGCCCTGGCCGTCGACCGCGACGTGCGTGATCTGGTCGGGGTACGCGCCGCCGAACCGCTTCGCCCACTCGAGGTCGCCGGTCGCGGCGAGCTTGATCAGCATCGCATCGGTGCCCCCGCGGGTCTTGAACGTGGTCGGTCCAAACTCGGCGGTCGCCGAGAACGAGCCGCCGATCACCCAGCCCCCATCGGGCGTGGCGGCGACGGTGTTCGCGCCATCGGAGTCGATGCCGCCGAAGTTCCACGCCCACTGGATCGCGCCGCTCGCGTCGAACGCGGCGACGAAGGCATCGTCCGAGCCCGCGGACTTCTTCGTGAACTCGCCGAGCTGGAGATCGTCGGTGAAGTTGCCGACGACCACGACCATGTCGCCGCGCACGGCGACGTCGTTGGCGGTGTCCTCGCGCTTGCCGCCGAACGTCTGCGCCCACGCGAGCTTGCCGTCGGCCCCGACCTTGACGAGGTACCCGTTCGACGCCGTCTTGGTCGGCTCGACTCCCTCGGCGAGGCGCTTGCCGAGGGTGGCGCCGAAGTCGATCTCGCCGTCGAAGTAGCCCGCGAGGTACGCCTCGCCCGTGGGCGTCACCGCGATCGCGCGGGCCGAGTCGATGCCGAGGCCGCCGAACCCGAGCGCACCGAGCGGCGCCCCCGAGCCGCCGCCCGGATCCCCGGCGAGCGGCGGCAGCGGGCGCGTGTCGACCGGCTTCTTGACCTCGCCGCTGCCGGCCGCCGCCGAGCCGCTGCTCGCGCTGCCGGCCCCGCTCCCCGGCACGGGCGCGGGCGGCGCGTCTGTCTTCGAGGAGCCGCACGCGGCGGACAGGACGCTGAGAGCGAGGGCGATCGAGCCTGGGCGCATGACGACGAAAATGGCACCTTCGCGCGAGCGCAGCAACGGTGATCGCGGGTCCGTTTCTCGTCGAGAAAAATGCGGAACCGCGCCCGCGCGCGGGTGTCTGAGCGCGCGCCGCGCGGTACCTTCCGGGACGATGCGCGCGCTGATCGTGATCGCTGCAACCGCCGTGCTCCCGGCGTGTCCGGAGGCGCCGGTCGCGCGGACCACGCCGGTGCGGCCCCTCGAGGCGCCGCGCGTCGAGCCGGCGGTGCGGCTGCGGATCGCCCATGCCGAGGCGCGCCGCGCCGGTGGCGTCGACGAGCTGGTCGCGCTCGCGGGGCACGGGCCGCCGAGCGCGCGGGCGCTCGCGCTGCGGGGCCTCGGCCGCGTCGGTGGGCCGGCGGCCCGGGCGGCGCTGCGGACCGCGCTCGCCGCGCCCGAGCCCGCGCTCGTGATCGCCGCCGCGCAGGCGCTCGGCGTGCTCGCGCACCTGACCGGCGCCGCTCCGGAGGCGGCTGACACGGGGGCGGCTCCGGGGCGCGGCTCGCGCGCGCGGCGGCTGCCGGGGGCGGCTCCGGGGGCGGCTCCGGGGGCGGCTCCGGCGGGCGGCTCCGGGGGCGGCTCCGCGGGCGCGGCTCCGGGGCGCGGCTCCGGGGGCGGCTCCGGGGGCGGCTCCGGGGGCGGCTCCGGGGGCGGCTCCGGGGGCGGCTCCGGGGGCGGCTCCGGGGGCGGCTCCGGGGGCGGCTCCGGGGGCGGCTCCGGGGCGCGGCTCGGTCGCTCGGCGCGCGGGCGGACCGGGGTGCAGATGGTCCTCGCGGCCGAGCTCACCGCCCACCACTCCGCCGTGCGCGCCGAGGCCGCCGCGCTTGCGCTCGCGCGGCACGGTCGCCGCAAGCTCGCGCTGTCCCCGGCCGCGCACCGCGCGCTCGTCGATGCGCTGGTCGCCGCGAGCGCCCCCGGCGGGTCGGCGGTGGTCGCCTATGC
Source organism: Kofleriaceae bacterium (assembly GCA_964203225.1). Classification (GTDB taxonomy): domain Bacteria; phylum Myxococcota_A; class Polyangia; order Haliangiales; family Haliangiaceae; genus JABFXX01. The sequence continues at coordinate 183,874 of CAXNMK010000010.1, read as the reverse complement.
CACCGCGTACGCCCTCGCGCGCGCTCACGTGCCGCCGGGGTCGCCGCCCCCCCGCGCGCCCGCGCTGATCGAGCGCACCACCACCGCGCTGGTCGCGCTCCTCGGTCACGCCGCCTCCGAGGTCCGCGCGCAGGCGTGCGCGGCCCTCGCGCGGCAGCGCCTGGTCGAGCGGGCCGCGCCGGGGCTCGCGCGCACCCTCGCGGATGCGGAGCCGATCGTCGCCGTCGAGGCCGCGCGCGCGCTCGCCGGCGATGCGGGGACCGAGGCCGGGCGCGATCAGGTCGCCGGCGCCCTCGGCGGGTGGCTGACCCGACTCGAGAGGGGCCGCGCGGATCAGGTGCACGTGCTGACCGAGGCGCTGCGTCTGCTCGCACCGCACGCGACGCGGCCGCTGGTGCAGGCCGCCGTCGCGCAGCTCGTGCCGCGCGTGTCCGCCGTTGCGCCGCGCGGGGCCGCGGGGGCGGCGGCGCCGCTGTCGCGCGCGTGGATCGACTGCCTCGCGCGCGTGGTGCTCGTGCGCGGCGCGGCCGTCCCCGCGCTCGGCCAGCTCGACGCGTGTGGCCTGCCCGATCACCTGCGCCTGCCGCTGGTGGCCGAGCTCGTCGCGGCCGACGTCGGTCGCCCCGACGCCCGGCGCGCGGTGCTCGGGCGCTTGCTCGTGCACGCCGATCCGCGCGTCCGTGCCGCCGCGCTCACCGCGGTGCCGGCGCTGTGGGACGACGTGCCCGCCGGTGATCGCCAGGTGCTGCTGACCGCGCTCGTGGGCGCGCTCGGGTCCGCCGATCCGATCATCGCGGGCACCGCCGCCGAGGTCGCGCCCGCGCTGTACGCCGTGCTCCCCGGCTCGGCGCCCGAGCGCGCCATCCTCGACGCGGCGGTGCTGGCGCGCGCGCGCATCGAGGCGGAGCCCGAGCTGGCGGCGGCGCTGCTCGGCGTGATCGGCGGGCAGGTGATCAGCGCGGGCGCCGAGGTGTGCCGGAGCGCGCTTGGCGGCAACCCGGCGCGTGCGCGTGCGGCGCGCGCGTGCCTGAGCGCCCTCGGTGAGGCGCCGCCGGCCGAGGCGGATGGCCCGGTCGTCGCGGTCGCGCCGCCGGTCGACGTCGCCGCGGTGATCGGCGCCGAGCTCGTGTGGCACCTCGTCACCACGCGCGGCGCGATCGACATCGCGCTCCGCCCCGACGTCGCGCCGTGGGCGGTCGCGGCGATCGTCGCCCTGACCCGCCGCGGGTTCTACGACGGCCTCGAGGTCCACAGGGTGGTCCCGGGGTTCGTGGTGCAGGGCGGTGATCCGACCGGCTCGGGCGCGGGCGGCCCGGGGTTCACGCTCCCCGCCGAGCCCGGCGGCGGGCCCGGGTTCGTGGCCGGCGGGGTGGGGCTGGCCGACGCCGGCCCCGACAGCGCCGGCTCCCAGTGGTTCGCCATGCACGCGCGCGCGCCGCATCTGGACGGCCGCTACACCTGGTTCGGCGCGATCACGCGCGGGCGCAAGGCCGCGGATGCGCTGGTGATCGGCGACCGGATCGAGCGCGCGACCATCACGCCCGCGGCGGGGCCCGTCGCGCGGCTCGCCCCCGGGGCCGGATCCACCGCGCGGTAGCCCGCAACGATGAAGCGGCTCGGCGGGTTCGGCCTCGAGCCCGCCCCGGCCGCGGCCCTCGCGGCGTACGTCGATCGCCGAGAGCGACACGCCCAGCCTGCGCGGGCTCGCCGCGAGCGCGCCTTGCTACCACGATGGCAGCGCCCCCACCCTCGAGGTGCTCGTGCGCGGCGGCGGCGCGGTCCACGGCATGGCCGACACGCGGAAGCTGACCGAGGCCCAGGTCCGCGACCTGATCGCATTCCTCGGGACGCTGTGAAACCGGGCCGCCGGGGGCGTGTCCTCGCCGGTGCATGTCGCCTCGCTCACTCTCCCTCACGGCCGTCGCCTCCCTGATCGCCGCGCTCCCGGCGCTGGGCCTCGCGGCTCCGCGTGATCGCTGGTTCGAGCTCGTCGGCCGGCCGCTGGGCGGTACCGCGCCCGCCCTCCCGACGCCGGCCTACCTGAGCACCTCGCGGTTCGCGGCCGTCGACGATGGCGCGCTCGTGATCGACGCCGACAGCGGCACCCTGATCCGCACCGATCGCGTGGGCACCGCGATCGCGCAGCTGGCGATCGGGCCCGACGCCGGGCCGCTCACCTTCGATCCCGGCACCCGGCGCGCCTACGTGGTCGATCGCCGGGCCGATCGCGTGGTCGTGGTCACCGTCGGCGATGGGCTCGTGCGCACCCACGCGTGGTCGACCCCGGTGGAGCCGGTGGCGGTCGCGCTCACGCCCGGCGGCCGGCACGTGCTGGTCGTCACCGGCGCGGACCGGGCGCTGGTGGCGCTCGACGCGCTCACCGGGCGCGAGGCCTGGCGCGCGCCGCTCGGCGCCGAGCCGCGCGGGCTCGCGGTGTCGCCCGACGGCACGCGCGCGCTCGTGACCTACGTGTCCGCGGGCGCGGTCGACGTCATCGACCTCGCGTCGCACGCGGTGGCGCCGCGGGTGCTGGCCTCGCCGGAGCCGGAGCCGGTGCCGGTGCTGCGGTTCGCGAGGAAGCCGTTGCCGTTGCCGATGTCGTTGCCGTTGTTGAACGCGGCGTTCCCGCGCAAGAGCGTGCGCAAGAGCCCCCCGCGCCGCCCCCGGCGGTTCGTCCGCGGCGCGTTCGCCGCGCTGTTCCTCGGCGCTGGCCAGGCGGTGGTGCCGTTCCAGACCGAGACGCCGGTCGGGCAGCCGGGCGGCGATGAGGACACGGGCTCGTACGGCGGTGGTGGCGCCGCTCCCCCGATCGAGCACCACCTCGCGATGCTCGGCTTCAGCGGGGACCGCCCGCGCCAGGTCGGCGCGCGCGTCCAGGTGGTCGCGCCGCGCGCGCTCGCGTGGGATGGCGTGCGCGACGCGCTCTACGTCGCGGGCGTCGGCGCCGATCGCATCGTGCAGGTCACCGGCGCCTCGCAGGCGCGCGCCCGGGCCGGGCTCGCGATCGTCGTCGCGCTCCCGGGCGGCACCACCGCGTGTGGCCCTGATGGCCTCGCGGTCGCGCCCGATGGCGACCTCCTGGTGTGGTGCGCGTTCACGCGCCAGGTCGTGCGGGTCGACCTCGTCGGCGCCGATGGCGCGTGGACCGCGGGTGATGCCGGCGGGCGGCTGCCCGCGTCCGCGGTCGCGGCCGGCCCGGTGCTCGCCCCCTCGGCGCTCACCGCCGCCCAGCACGCCGGCCTCGAGCTGTTCCACCGGCCGTCCCGCAAGACCTCGGACAGCCCCGCGCTCGCGTGTGTGTCGTGCCACCCCGACGGCCGCGCCGACGGGCTGTCGTGGCGGATCGAGGGGCACACGCTGCAGACCCCGGTGCTCGCCGGCCGGATCACCGGCACGCACCCGTACAAGTGGGACGGCGGCGATCCCACGCTCGCCGCCAGCATCACCGGGACGGTCGCGCGCCTCGGCGGGCGCGGCCTGGCCCCCGACGAGGTCGCGGCGCTCGCGGCCTACGTCGAGCGGATCCCGTCCGCGCGGACCCCGACCCGCGATCCCGCCGCCGTCGCGCGCGGCCAGTTCGTGTTCGACGGCAAGGCCGGCTGCAAGACCTGCCACGACGGCGCCGCGTACACCGACACCCTGCGCTACCGGTTCAAGGGGACGCTTCGGCAGAGCGACACCCCGAGCCTGCGCGGCCTCGCCGCGAGCGCGCCCTACTACCACGACGGCAGCGCGCCGACGCTCGAGGTGCTGGTGCGCGGCGGCGGCGCGGTCCACGGCATGGCCGACACCCGCGACCTGAGCGACGCCGAGGTCACCGATCTGGTCGCGTTCCTCGAGACCCGCTGACGCGCCCGCAGGCTCAGCTCAGCTCGACGCGGACGTGTAGTTGCGGATCGCCGCGCGCCACACCAGCCGGCTGATCACCAGGAGCGCGATCGAGCCGCCGATGGTGGCGAGCGCGGTGGTGCGGCCGAGGGTGCCGAGCAGTGCCATCGCCGGGTAGGTGGTCATCACCGCGATCGGGATGACGACGGTGAACACGAGGCGCCACAGTCGCGGGAACACCTGGACCGGCCAGCGGGCGGTGTCGAAGATCGCGCTCAGCAGGAACGTCAGGTTGTCGAGCCGGACCACCCAGAACGAGGCCGCGGCGCAGATGATCCACACGGCGTACATCGCGAGGATGCCGGCCACGAGGAGCACCAGGCCGAGGGCGACGTCGGGGAGGGCGGGGGGCGCGCCGCGGCGCCAGAACGCGTAGATCACGAGGGCGAGGGCGGCGACGAGGTCGAACATCTTCCACGGCTCGAACCGCGAGGCGCTGACGATCGCCTGGGCGTCGACGGGCTTGAGCAGCACGTAGTCGAACGCGCCCGAGCGGATCCGCTCGACGAGATCGACGAACGAGGGGCTGACCACGCCCTCGAGGATCGCGCGCACGGCCATGAAGTACGCGACCACGATCAGCGCGCTCGGCGCGTCCCAGCCGGCGACCGCCGGGCGGTCCTGGTAGAGCACGAAGAACGGCAGCAGCGTCAGGCCCATCCATGCGATCGCCATCACGCCCTCGAGCAGGAAGTCGGCGCGGTACGCCATCCCCGCGGCCATGCTGATGCGGGCCTGCACCAGCAGCAGGCGCAGGTAGCGCGTCACCCGCCCACCGCCTCGAACCGCCGCACGCCGCGCCGGAACACCCACAGCGCCAGGGCGGTGGTGATCACGGCCCAGGCGAGCTGGCCGGCGAGGATGCCCGCGAGCGCGCGGCCGGTGAGCGGGCGCGTCATCAGCTCGATCGGCGCGCTCAGCATGAACCGGAACGGCAGCACCTCGGCCGCGGTGCGCAGGGCGGCGGGCAGCAGCGGGATCGGGAGCAGGTAGCCCGACAGCAGCGAGAACAGCGCGAAGTACAGGTTGAGGAGCGCCATCGCCTTGGTGACGAAGAACGCCAGGCAGCCGAGCATGAACAGCAGGCTGAACGTGATCACCCAGGCGAGCATCAGCGAGGGCACGAGGAGCGCGAGCTGGAGGGGCTCGGTGGTCAGCGCGCTCGCACCCGAGCTGATCAGCAGCAGGCCGGCGATCGGTAGCGCGACGATGCTGCGGAACGGTACCGCGGCGAGGTGGCTGGCCGCGAAGGCGACGTACGGGTGGATCGGCCGCAGCAGGCGCATCGACATCGAGCCGATGCGGATCTCCTCGCTGATCTGCCACGACACCCACGAGCCGGTCAGGTTCCGGACGATCAGGTTCGACAGGTAGTACGCGGTGAACGCGGCGGGCGTGTAGCCCTGGAACGGATGCTCGGCCGCGACCCGGGTCCACAGCCCGAGCATCACCAGCGGCAGCGTGGTGGTCAGGATCCACACCAGGAACTCGGCGCGGTAGGCCACGGTCTCGGCGACGCCGACCCTGAGCAGCGTCGGCAGGGCGCGCCAGGTGCGCGCGGCGGCGCTCACGAGGTGTGATCCGCGGCGGCGGCCGCGGCGCCATCCGCGCGCGCCTCCTTGGCCCGGCCGAACATCACCCGCAGCACCTCTTCGAGCGGCGGATCCTCGATCGCCAGGTCGGCCGCGCGGAGCGGCCCGAGCAGGTGGCCGACCACCGTGGGGATCTCGCCCTCGGCGACCCGCAACGTGTACCGGCCGCCGTCGCGCGCGAGCACCGTGCCGAGCTTCGCGAGCTGGTCGTCGGCGACCTGCGCCGTCAGCGTGAACGACACCCGCTTGTCGGGGTCCATGGTCTTGATCAGCTGGCGGAGGTCGCCGTCGTGGACCAGCACGCCCGCGTCGATCACGATGATCCGCGGGCACAGCGCGACCACGTCGTCCATGTAGTGGGACGTGAGCAGCACGGTGGCCTCGTGGCGCTGGTTGTAGCTGCGCACGAAGTCCCGGATCGCGACCTGCATCGCGACGTCGAGGCCGATGGTCGGCTCGTCGAGGAACAGCGTCGTCGGCTGGTGGAGCAGGGCCGCGGCGAGCTCGCACTTCATGCGCTCGCCGAGAGACAGCTGGCGGGTCGGCTTGTCGACCAGCGGGCCGAGCTCGAGGAGCTCGGTCAGCTCCTTCAGCGTGGCCTCGAACTGCGCCTGCGGGACGCCGAACATCGCGCGGTTGAGCGCGTAGGTCTCGGACGGCGGCAGGTCCCAGATCAGCTGCGACTTCTGGCCCATCACGAGGGTGATGTTCTCGAGGAAGCTCGCCTTCCGCTCGGACGGGACGTGGCCCTCGACCGTGACCTCGCCGCTGGTCGGGTGGAGCAGCCCCGACAGCACCTTGAGGGTGGTGGTCTTGCCCGCGCCGTTGGGCCCGAGGAAGCCGACCCGCTCGCCGCGCTCGATCGTGAAGCTGACGCCGTCGACCGCCTTGACCGTCTCGTAGCGGCGGTGGACCAGCGACCTCAGCGCCGACCCGAACCCCGGCGCCCGCTTGTGCACAGAGAAGTGCTTCCGGACGTCGACCGCGCGGATCACGGGGGCTCGCCCTCGGGATCCTTGGTGCGGCCGCCAGCGGCGGCGCGGGCGAGCTCGCCGATGGTCTTGATCGGCAGCGAGTCGATCGCCTCGCCCTGGAGCATCGCCTCGAGGAGGTGCGCGCCGACCTGCGCGAGCTCGACCAGGCCCACGACCCGCGCGGCGATCAGCTGGGCGCGAGCATCCGTGCTCGGGGCGAGCTGGTCGCTGGCGGCCTGGAACGAGTCGCTCGCGGTCTTGATCCACTGGAGCTCGCGCTCGCGGAATACGCGCGACACCATCTTCCAGATCGAGGTCTCGGCCTCGTAGTGCTCCTTGCGCTCGCCGACCACCCAGGCCTTCTTGATCGCGCCCCACTCCTGGAGCTCGGTCGCGAGCATCGACACCGAGCCCGCCGACAGTCCGAGCCGCTCCTGCAGCTCGGTGGCCGTGAGCGGGTGATCCTCGAGGTAGAGCACCGTCCACAGCCGGCCCATGTTCCGCTTGAAGCCCCAGGCTTCGATCAGCGCGCCGACCGCGTCCGCGACTTTGAGCACGGCTGGATCGACGGTCATCGCGGCTCAATCATCTTCGGGTGGCGCGCCGATCACGTGCTCGCGTGTCGTGACGCGCACCAGGCCACCCGGGCCAGGGGGCTGCCCCGCGACCGAGCTCTCCTGGCGCCGGCGCGTGATGATCTCGACGATCTCGCGTGGCGACAGGCCACCCGAGGGGCGGATCGTCACGCTGGTCTCGCGGCCGCTGCGGATCTCGCGTGCGGTCACGCTCAGGATCGACTCGACGTCGACGGTCAGCACGAGCTCGACGCGGGTGGCGCCCGCGGGCCCGGGCGTGAGGTCGGCGAGGACGACCTGGCCGAGCTTGCGGTTCTTGCTCACGTCCTGCGAGTCTCCTTGGTAGAGCTCGATCGAGACGAACCTCTGGTTCTCGGAGGTGGTCGCGAACAGGCGCCGCGCGCGGACCGGCAGCATCGAGTTACGCGGCAGCACCACGGCGAACTGCGAGTCTCCGACCTTGATGCCGATGTCATGCGGGGTGACGTCGAGCAGGGCGGTCGCCTCGGCGGACTCGCCCGCGAGGATGCCGGCGTAGTGCGCGGCGCCGAGCGCCACCACCTCGTCGGGGTTCGCGCCCTTCGACGGCTTCTGGTGAAAGATCCGCTCGACCATGTCCTGCACCGCGGGCCACCGCGTCATGCCGCCGACCAGCAGCACCTCGTCGAGATCGCCGGGGGCCAGGCCCGCATCGCGCAGCGCGCGCTCGCACGGCGCGACCAGGCGATCGAGGAGGTCCTTGGTGGCGGCGTCGACCTGCTCGCGGGATAGCGACCGGTCGTAGTTGATCGGGGCACCGTGCTGGTCGTTGGCGAGGAACGGGAGCTGGAGCATCAACTCGCGATCGGTCGACAGCGCCTTCTTGGCGTTCTCGCACGCCTCGCGCAGGCGCGACATCGCCATCGGGATGCCCGTCAGGTCGACGCGGTGCTGGTCGAACACCTCGTCGACGATCCGCTCGAGCAGGCGGCGGTCCCAGTCCTCACCGCCGAGGGCGCTGTCGCCGCCGGTGGCCAGCACCTCGAAGATGCCGTTGTCGACCGACATGATCGAGATGTCGAACGTGCCGCCGCCCAGATCGAACACGGCGATCAGCCGGCGGCCCTCGGCCTCGCGGTGGGCGCCGTATGCGAGCGCGGCCGCGGTGGGCTCGTTGAGGATGCGGACCACATCGAGGCCGGCGATCTGGCCGGCGTCGCGGGTGGCCTGGCGCTGGGCGTCGTCGAAGTACGCCGGCACCGTCACCACCGCGCGGGTGACGGGCTCGCCGAGCGCCTCCTCGGCGACCTGGCGGACGCGCCGCAGGATGTGCGCGGCGACCTCCTGCGGACTGATCGGCTGGCCGTGCACGCGGACCCACGCATCGCCATTGGGCGCGGCGACGATCCGGAACGGCGCGAGCCGTGCGAACCACGACACGTCGTCGGCGTTGACCTTGCGGCCGATCAGGCGCTTGACGCCGTACACGGTGGCGGTTGGGTTGGTCACGGCCTGGCGGCGGGCGCGCGTGCCGACCGAGACCTGCCCGTTGGTCGCCCAGCTCACCCACGACGGCGTCGTACGCTCGTTGTCGAGGCCGACGAGGGTGGTGGGGCTGCCCTTGCTGTCGATCACCGCGACGCACGAGTTCGTGGTGCCGAGGTCGATGCCGATGATTCGCGACATCTACTTGCTGTCCTTCCCCATCAAGCGCGTCAGGAGACCCTTGCGCTCGTTGGTGGCCTGGCGCCGCATCTCGGCGAGTTCACGCGCGGCGCGCTCGTTCGACGGATCGGTCTCGAGTGCGGTCTCGAACCGCTGCGCGGCCTCGAGGCGATCGCGCTGGGCCATCGCGCGCATGCCCTCACACAGCTCGATGCCGGCGCGGAACGTCCGATCGCTCGGGTACTTCTTGGCGAGGACCTTGTACGCGACGAGCGCGTCGTCGAGCTTGCCGGCGTCCAGCATCTCCTCGATCGCGTCGCCGTCACCACTCTCGGTGAGCACCGGCGGCGGCGAGGAGAGCACGGGCTTGCGGTCGATCTCGGGCGGCGGGTGCGCCGTCGATGTGGACGGCGGGGGCGGCTCGCTCGGCCACTTGATCGACTGGCTCGAGGCCCGCGCGATCGCCTGCGCCGTGGGTCGGCCCGCGGGGGGCGGGACCGCGGGCACCATCGGGATCTGGCCGGCGCGGGACAGCTCCGCGTCGGGCGCCCGGACGACGGCGGGGATCCGGAACGGGGGCAGGACCGTGGGCACCGCGATCGGCGGCGCCTCGCCGGGACGGACGGTGGCGGGCTGAATGGGCGGCGCCTCGCCGGGACGGACGGTGGCGGGCTGAATGGGCGGCGCCTCGCCGGGACGGACGGTGGCAGGCTGAATGGCTGGAGCCTCGCCGGGGCGGACGGTGGCAGGCTGAATGGCTGGCGCCTCGCCGGGGCGGACGGTGGCGGCGTGATCGGTGAGCGGCCGCGGCGGCTCCCCCGGGGCCCGGTCCGGATCGGTGCCGGGCGTGGGGTCCGACGGCGCGCGTCGGGGCGGAATGGCCTCGGGCGCCCTGGGCACGGTCGCTATCGGTGAGGTTTGCGCGCGCTTGTGCGGGGGGGGGACGGGCGAGGTGGCGCCGCGGAGCGGCACCGCGCGGGGCGCCGCGGACCGGCCGAGCGCGGCGAGGGCCTGCGCGCGCCCGGTCTCGTCGCCGAGGCGGCGGTACGCATCGCGGAGCAGGATGAAGATCTCGGCGGCGACCTGGCGCAGCTGCGTCGACTCGTACCGCGCGAACAGATCCGGGTGGTAGCGCTTCGTGAGCTCCCCGAACGCGGCGCGCACGTCGGTGTCGTTCGACTCGTAGCCGACGCCGAGCACGAGGAACGGGTTGAGCTTCTTGAGCGACTCGACCTCGGCGAGCAGCGCCTTGACGAGGTCCTGCTCGGCGGCGACCAGATCCTCGCTGTCGCCGAGCGCGGGGAACTCGCCCGAGGAAGCTGCCGTCGTCGACGTGGGCGCGGCGCTGACGGCGGCGAACGTGCCGCTCTGCTGCGCCGGGAAGCTCCCCGAGGTGCTCGCCGAGCGGCCGCCGGCCGGGGCCGTGTTCTTGCGCTTGCTCTCCGAGGCGAGCGCGCTCTCGATCAGCCACACCGAGCCGGCCGGCAGCGGCATGAGCTTGAGCTCGACACCCTGGCCGCGCTGCGGATCGGTGACGTGTTGATCGACCGCGCCGGTCAGCACGATCACCGTCGCACTTGGCAGCGTGAGATCGATCTGCACCGGCGTGCCCACTGGCGGCGGCGTCGATGCCTTGAGGAACATCGTACCGCGGCTCAGGTCACGCTTGTAGATCGTCGCCAGCTGCTGCCAGGAGGCGCACCGGAGCTTGATGCTGAGCAGACCCGTAGCCATCGAATGTCCTTGAGATAATGAGCCGATCAGGGCATGCGAGGCAATGCGCGGTACCGTGCGAATACGCGCTCGTGACGTTCCTTGATGCGCTCGAGGTAGGCATGCTCCCGGGACCGGTCCAGGGACTCGCGGGCGAGGGCGGCCAGCCGGGCGACCACATCATCGAGATCCTCCAGCGGTTTCTCGACAAACCCGACCACCCCGAGGTTGGCGGCGGTGGCGGCCAGGCCCGCGTCGACCACCGAGGTCATCAGGAACGCCGGGAGCCCGGGGATCTTCGCACGCAGCCGCCGCACCGTCTCGAGGCCGTCGATGCCGGGGAGCTGGACCGCCACCAGCGCGAGATCGAGCCCCTCGGTGACCGCCAGGTTGCCGGCGCCGCGCACGGCCTCCTCGCCGGTGACGTAGGCAAACGTGCTCACACCTGCGTTCTCGAGCAGGTCGGCCAGCTCGTCCGCGATCGCGCGCTCGGTCTCCACCAGCAGGATCGACGGCGTCCGGGACTCGGCCAGCGGCGTCTGTTCGCCCGTGACCCGGCGCTGGCGGGCGAGCCGCTCCTCGACGTCGATCGTGCGGCGCTCGGTCTTCACCAGGTCCTTGAGCAGCTCCTCGATCATCGCGCGCTGGCTCGCGATCACCCCGGCCTCGGCCGCGCGGTGGAGCTGCGCGGCGCACACCCGCCCGACCACGGCGGCGGGCCCAGCGTCGCCCTCGGCGGTGACCTCGTCGTCAAGATCGAGCACGTCGCCGGCCCCGACGCGGATGCACGCACGCACCCGCGATGCGGTGGCGCTCGCGACCACCGGCACCGGCCGCGCGAGGGGGAGCGCCGCGATCACGTCGGCGAGCGTCTCGGTGAGCTCGGTGGTGTCCGCGTCGGTCGACCCGAGTGCGCTGTGATCGAGCAGCAGGCACGGCGGGCTCGCCGCCTGGGCGTACATCTGGAGCGCGGCCTCGATGTCGGGCGCGATGGTCACGGTGATGCCGGCGCCGGTCAGCCGCTGGACGAGCGCGTGCACGGGCCCGTGGACGCCGGGAGCGGCCACGAGGATCGCGGTGGGGGCAGGCGTGGTGGTCATCAGCGGAACCGCCAGCGGGACTCGGCGTCGCGCACGATCTCGGCCGTCAGGTACGGCGCGTCGAACTGCTTCTCGGGCAGGTAGTAGTCGTCGAGCAGGTCGCGGTAGTGCGGGCTGCGGCTGTCGTAGATCACGCCGCCAGGGAGCGCCCACGTCACGCGCAGTGGGGTCCCAGCATCGAACGCGCCGGGATCGGCGATCGCGATGAACCGCTGCGCCGGGCCGTCGGCCGACTGCGAGAAGTCCAGATCGTCCCAGCCCGCGTCCGCGCGGTTGACCACGAAGTTGTCGCCTCGGCGCGGGAACCCGGGGAGGCCCGGCCCGGGCAGATCGAGCGCGGTGTTCGGGAACAGCGGCTGGATCTTCAGGCGGTGCTTCTCGCCCCACGCCCACGTCATCACGTCGGTGGTGCCGAACCCGGCCGGCGAGGCCAGGTGGGCCATCGCGTCGAGGAGCGCCTGCAGCGCGGCCTTGCTGCAGCTGTCGTCGGGGCCTGCGGTCGCGAGCGCGTCGCACACGATCGGCTCGCCGGTGTCGGCGCTGGCGACCAGCTCGGTGGGCGCGAGGAGCACGCCCACCACGATCCGCGCGAGCGCGTTGTCGTCGAGCCGCCACACGTCGAAGTCGATCGCGGCGAGTTCGTCGGTCAGCGTGCGCTCGATGAACATGTGCATCCACGTGTTGAACAGCGAGGTCGCGGCCGCATCCCCCTGCGCGTCCCCGGCGAGAAGCCCGGTCGGGGTGGCGAACGTCCAGCCGGCGAGCAGGTCCCGCGCGGCGATCAGGCGGGCTCGATCCTCGGGGGACAGCGCGGCGAGGTAGGCAGCGGCGTCGGCGGGTGCGCCGGCCGGGGCGTCGAGGTACGCGAGCAGCGTGCGCAGTCGGGGCGTGAGGCGCGCGCCCATCGTCGAGGTGGTGTCGTGCTGGACCGCCATCATGTCCTCGAGCGTGACCCCGCCGCGCGCGGCGATCATCTCGGCGATCCGCTGGTGGCGCACGCCCGCGGCGTACGTGATGCCGACGTAGAGCGGGCTGCCGTCGGCCTTGGCCTGGTTGAGCGGGTCGTTGTCGAACGTGGCGCCCACCGGATCGGCGTTGGCGGTCACCAGCACGCCCGCCGCGGGATCGATCGCGTGCGGGATGTAGCGGGGCGACAGCGGCTCGGCGAGCCACTCGGCGCTGCCGTCACCGGGAAGGACGAAGAACGGCGCCGCGAGATCGGGCGCGGTGGTCGCGTTCCAGGCGTACGCAGCGGGCGCGCGGTCCGGCACGATCGCGGCGGCGTAGGCGTTGACCCCATCGGCGAACCGCTGCAAGAGCTGCGCGACCTCTCGGTCATCGGTGCGGTCCGAGGCCTGGAGGGCGTCCCACGCCTGCTGGGCGAGCGGCCGCATCCGGTGCATGCGCATCTCGAGATCCGTGTCGATCACGCCGGGATCAAGCGCGCCGAACAGCTCGGACAGCGTGCCTGCGCCGAATCGTCGCAGGATGTCCATCTGCGGCAGGCGATCGTGCGCCATCACGTAGCCCTGCACGAACGCGGCATCTCCGACGGTGGCGGCGTCGATGTGGGCGACCCCGTAGCGATCGCGCACGACGTGGACGGGCGACCCGACGCCGACGACGAAGTCACCATCGAGCGGGAGCTGGTCGTAAGGACCGGGGAGCGAGTCGTCGCACGCGCCCGCGACCGCGAGGGCGACGAGGAGGGCCATGCGCATGCCCCCGGACCTTACCGGAAAATCGCCGGGGGAAGCGCGAGCGCCGGCGCTGGGGGGCCGGTAGGATGTCGTCGATGTTGCCGCTGTCCGAGCACCTGTTTCTGAGAGCTTGTCGTCGGCAGCCCGTGGAGCGCACGCCGGTCTGGATGATGCGCCAGGCCGGCCGCTACTTGCCGGCCTACCGCGCTGTCCGCGCCAAGGCATCGTTCCTCGAGATGTGCCGGACGCCGGCGCTCGCCTGCGAGGTCACGCTCCAGCCGATCGACGAGTTCGGGTTCGACGCCGCGATCCTGTTCTCGGACATCCTCATCACGCTGCCCCCGATGGGCATCGACGTCGCGTTCCCGGAGGCCGGCCCCAAGATCGGCAACCCGGTCCGCACCGAGGCCGCGATCGACGCGCTCGCCGTACCCGATCCCGAGATCGAACTGGCGACCACGCTCGAGGCGGTCCGCCAGATCAAGCGCGGCCTGGGTGGGCGCGTTCCGCTGATCGGGTTCGCCGGCGCACCGCTGACGATGCTGACCTATGCGGTCGAGGGCGGTGGATCCAAGGATTACCCGAACACCAAGAAGCTGCTGTACGGGAACCCGGTCGCGGCGCACAAGCTCCTCGACAAGCTCGCGCGCACCTGCGCCTCGTTCCTCGAGGCCCAGGTCGCGGCCGGCTGCGACGTGGTCCAGATCTTCGACAGCTGGGGCGGCATCGTCTCGCCCGGCGACTTCCGCGAGTACCCGCTGCGCTACGCCAGGCGCGTGATCGAGCTGCTTCGCGCCTCGCCCACGTTCGCGGGTAAGGACGTCCCGATCATCTACTTCGTCAACGGCTGCGCGCCGTACCTCGATGACTACGCCTCGAGCGGGGCCGACGTCCTCGGCGTCGACTGGCGGGTCGGCATCGACGAGGTCCGCCGCCGCGTCGGTGATGCGGTCGCGCTCCAGGGCAACCTCGATCCGGGCGCGCTGTTCGCGTCGCCGGGTGAGATCCGGGCGCGCGTCGCCGACATCCTCGAGCGCGCCGGCCCGATCGGTCACATCTTCAACCTCGGTCACGGCGTGCTGCCCGAGACCAACCCCGAGCACGTCCGGGCGATGGTCACCGCGGTCAAAGAGCTGTCGGCGAGGTCGTGATGCGGATCGCCATCATCGGGGGTGGGCTCGGCGGGCTGACCGCGGCGCGCGCGCTGGTGGCCGCGGGCCACGATGCCCACGTGCTCGAAGCGGGGCCGCGCGTCGGCGGCGTGGTCGGGACCAGCACCGTGGCGGGGTTCGTGCGCGAGCACGCTGCCAGCTCGTTCCTCGGTGGCCCGGCGAACGGCGCCTACGCGCTGTGCAGCGAGCTCGGGATCCCGGTGGACAAGGCCTCGCCGCGCGCGAAGAAGCGGTTCATCTATCTCGACGGCAAGCTGCGGGCGCTGCCGGCCAGCCCGATCGCGCTCGTGCGCTCGGACCTGCTGACCTGGCGGGGCAAGCTCGATCTGCTCAAGGAGCCGTTCCGCCCGTCGCGCCCGTCGGGTGACGAGTCGGTGCACGCGTTCGCGGCGCGTCGGTTCGGCCCCGAGGCCGCGCGCGCGATGTTCGCGCCGCTGGTGACCGGCATCTATGCGGCCGACGCCCACGACATCAGCCTCGAGGCCGGCTTCCCCAGGCTCGCCGAATTCGACGCCGCCGGGGGCGTCGTGCGCAGCCTGGCGAACATGGTTGGCCGCGGGATCGCCCGCAAGCTGCGCGGGCAGCCGCGCGCCGCGTCGACCCCGCGCGGGCTGTACGCCCCGACGGGCGGGGTCGGTGCGATCGTCGACGCGCTCGCGCGCGAACTCGGGGCACGCATCCACACCGGTCGTACGGTCACGAACATCGAGCCCGACGAGCGCGGGGTGCGTGTCGACGGCGAGGTGTGGGACGCCGCCGTGCTCGCGATCCCCGCGCAGGACGCGGCCGTGATGGTCGGCGGGATTCCGGCGCTCGCGAGCCGGCTCGGCTCGTTCCACCGGGCGCCAGCGGCGGTGCTCTACCTCGGCTATCCCGAGGCCGCCGTGCCCAAGGCCGTCGAGGGGTTCGGGTTCCTGACGGCGCTCGGTGAGGACCTGCGCGTGCTCGGCGTGGTGTTCGAGTCCGTGGTGTGGCCCACGCGCGCGCCCGCGGGGCAGGTGCTGCTGCGGTGCATCTGCGGCGGGGGGCGTGATCCGGGCGCGTTCGCGCTCGACGACGCCACGCTGCTCGCGCAGGCACAGGCGGACATCGCCAAGGTCCTCGGCGTGACCGGCGCCCCCTCCCACGCCAGCGTCGTGCGGTGGTCGCGCGGCGTCGCGCAGTACGGTGTCGGCCACAACGACCTCGTCCGCGAGGCGAGCGCCACCGCGCGGACCCACCGGATCGTGCTCGCCGGTGCGGACTATCGCGGCCCTGGGCTCAACGATCTGTGCGCCGATGCGCTCCTGATCGTCGACGAAGTTCGTGGGTGGGCGTCCGCTCCGGTCAGCGCCGCGCGATGACGCGGACCGGTGCCGTGTGGACCGCGCTCGCGCTCGTGGGTTGCTCGGGCGGCTCCGCCCGGGCGCACGAGGATGCGCGCCGCAGCTCACCGGTCGAGAGCAGCACCGATGGCCGCGCCGCCGCCCGCGACGCTGCGGTCCGTGACGCCGGACCCCCGCTGCCCGCCGCGCCGACGACCGGCGACGTGCAGGTGCGTGTCGAGTGGATCGACGTGCCGCCGGTCGCGCGCAGCTCGCCGGGGATGACCGCGTGCGCCACGCCGCGCGCGGCCGCGGTCGCGCCGAGCACCACCTGGGGCATCGGGGACGTGCTCGTGCTCGTCGACGGTGCGCCCTCGGTGACCTCCGACGCGCTCGTCCGCTGGAGCGCCTGTGCGCTCACCCCGCGCCTCGCCGGTGGCGGCGCGCTCGTGGTCGACAGTGGTGCCGATCGGCCCGCCGAGGTGCGGCTCGTGGCGCACGGCACGATCAACGCGCACGGCGAGATCGACAGCCTCGGCGCGGACGCCGGAGGCGCGCGGCTCATCCAGCTCCCGATCGCCGGGCACGCGGTGACCACGTCGCTCACCCCGGGGCACGTGTACGAGCTGGTCCCCGCGGGCGCCGCGGCGGCGGGCGACGGCGCGTGGCTCGTCGGCGGCGCGGGCGCGGTCACCGATGCCGCGGGCATGGTGGTGATCGCGGGCGTGGCCCCGGGGATCCACGCGGTGAGGGCATGGCTGCCGCCGCGAGGTGGCCAGCCCGCGCGGCGCGCGACGGGCGAGGTCACGGTGGTCGCCGGCGAGCTCGCCGAGCTGACCCTGCGGCTCGCGCCCTGATCGGCTAGCCGCCGCCGGGGCGGCGCCGCTCGACCGTGGTGGTGCGGTCGAGGTCGACGCGCTCGGGGGTGGACGTGGCGGCCTCGACGATCAGCACGTCGCCCCGCTCGGCTCGCTCGAACGCGCGGTTGCCGTCCGCGCGGTTGCGCTTGAGCAGGCGCAGTGGCACGCGCCCGGCGTCGCTGCACCCGAACATCTCGAGCTTGCCCTTCTGGGCGTGCGGCGCGCTGACGATCCGCCACGCGGCCGGGCCCTCGGCGAGTGCGCCGGGCGTGGGCCGCAGCACCAGGTACGCGAACTTCATCCCTCCGTCCCGGAGGTGGGTCAGGCGCGCGAGCTCGGCGGTGCGAGGCGGCAGCGCCAGCGTCCGGTGCTCGTGGCACCAGTCGCTCGGATCGGCGAGGGCAGGGCAGGGCGCACCCGCGCGCGTGCACGGCGCGAACACGTGGCCGGCGCCGGCGGCGAGCACGGCATCGCGCAGCTCGTGGAGGGCGCGCGAGGTGTCTCGCAGCGCGGGCTCGATCACGATCACGGCGCCATCGGGCCCGACCGCGGCGAGGGCGCGCTGGACGAGGGTGAGGCGCGCTGGCGCCGGGAGTTCGTTGAGCAGCGTGCCCAGGAGCACGAGGTCGGCGGGCGGCACCGGGGCGGTGGTCGCGTCGACCTCGCGGGTGGCGAACGTGATCGCGTGGGTGCGGCGCGCGGCGAGGGCGCGCACGGCGTCCGCCGCGATCACGAGGGCGCCGCGGTCGTGGTCGAGCGCGACGATGTCGAGCGGCGCGTCGAGGCTGGCGACCAGGCCGAGTGACATCGCACCGCAGCCGGCGCCGAGATCGACGACCCGCAGGGGCCGGCCGGCGGGCAGCGCGCCGCGGCTGGCGAGCTCGGCGAGCGGGACCCCGAGCTTCGGGGCGTCCGCGATCGTGAAGAACGCGGCGCGCGCGGCGAGGTCCCCGGTGGGATCCGCGGGGGCCGCGAGCCGGTCGCGATCGCTGGTGTACCGGGCGGAGCGATCGAGGATCGCGCGGACCAGCGGCCCGGTCTCGAGCGGGCCCGAGCCGAGCGCGGCGCGCGTGGCGGCGTGGACCGCGGCCTCGAGCTCGGCGAGCGGCAGCAGGGCGGTCACGCGCGCGCTCTACTTCTTGTCGTCGGGGACGACGATGGGGCCGGTGTCCGCGGTCGCCTCGGGGGTGGGCGGCCTGGGCACGGTATCGCTCGCCACCTCGTCGGCCGTGGGCGGGATCTCATCGGTGTTCCCGTCCCACGCCCCGTCGTCCTTGGCCACGGTCTTGGCCACGGTCACCTTCGTCATCCCCATCATCGGCGGGAGGGTGTCGCTGAGGCCGTCGCCATCATCAACGCTGCGCATCGGCTGCGTGGCGCGCACCGACGCGGTGGGCAGGTTGCCGAGGCGCGCGCCGAGGCCGGACTGCGGCAGCGCTGTTTGCGTCGGCTCGTCCGTCAGGAACGGGTTGGTGCTCGCATCGAGCGGCTGCGTCGACTCGCCGTCGAGCGCGGCCGGCACGCCGCCGATCACGTCGGTGATGTGGACGGTCACGCCGGTGATGTTGTCGTGCCCGCCGCGGGTCTTCGCGAGCTCGACCATCTCGGCGAGCGCCTCGCCGGGCGCCTCGGCCGACAGCCGCTCCGCGATCTCCTCGTCCTGCGGGAAGTAGTCGTGCAGCCCGTCGGAGCACAGCAGGATCCGGTCGTTGCGGCGGAGCGTGACGTGCGCCATCTCGACGCCAACGTCCTGCGACACGCCGAGCGCGTTGACGAGGATCGTGCGCAGCGGGGAGACCTGGGCCTCCTCGATCGTCAGCTTGCCCTCGATGACGAGGACCTCGGCGACCGTGTGGTCGGTGGTGATCTGCGAGACCTTGCCGTCGCGGACCAGGTACGTGCGACTGTCACCGACGTGGGCGACGAACGCCTCGGGGCCCGCGACCAGGACGACGTCGAGCGTCGTCCCCATGCCCTGCTTGTCAGCCTCGGCCTGGCCGCGCTGGAACACGGCCTGGTGCGCGGACAGCACGGCGTTCTGGAGCAGCTGGACGATGCCGCGGCGGCCGGCGTCCGTCGGGACCTTCTTGAACGCATCGATCTCGACGTGCGCCGCCTCGAGGGAGGTCTTGACCGTCTCGACGGCCATGGCGGACGCGACCTCACCGGCGGCGTGACCACCCATGCCGTCGGCCACGATGAAGAACCCGCGAGTGGGCTCCATGAACGCGGAGTCCTCGTTGTGCTCGCGCACGACACCGATATCGGTGACGAGCCAGGCAAGGAGGGAGACGCGCGCAGTCTCTTCGGTGGGATCAACAGACATCAGGTGCCTTGGATCCCTGGATTCTCACCCGCTCCCACCGCCACCGCAACCGCTGGCGCGGAAATGCGCCTGCGCCGGCATCGCAAACGTCGCGAATCGACAGGTCCACGGGGCTCCGCCCGGCCCTCCGCGGCACGCTGCGCAGGGTTCCCACCCGGGGTTTCGAGACCGCTTCGCAGTCTCTCAGGTCCACGGGGCTCCGCCCCTCCCTCCGCGGCACGCCGCGCAGGGTTCCCACCCGGGGTTGCGAGACCGCTTCGCCGTCTCTCAGGAATCCTGCGAGGCCCGCGCGTCGTCACGGACGATCAGATCCGGCGGTGGCCGGCCCTGGGCGGCGAGCGCCTCGCCCTGGCGCCTCAGGCGCGTGAGGCACACCTCCACGGCCGCTGGCTCGCGCTCGACAGTGATGAACCCGCGCCCGAGGCGCTGGGCGACCGCGGCGGTGGTCCCCGAGCCGGCGAACCAGTCCGCGACCCGGTCGCCGGCCACCGTGGTGGCGCGCAGCGCGCGCTCGATCAGGCGCTCGGGCTTCTGCGACGGCCAGCCGGTGCGCTCCCGATCGGAGTGGTTCAGGGTCTCGATGTCGGTCCACCAATCCTCGGGGATCTTGCCGGCGGCGACCGGGTAGCGATAGACGCGCCCGGTCTTGCGATCGGTCTTCACCTGGACGGCGACACCGCCGTCGACCTCGACGCGCATGTGCGAGCCACCGCGCCGCGCGACCCGGATGTCGTGGGGGTAGAACGCCCAGTCGTCGGAGCGCGCGTACCACAGGATGGTGTCGTGCTTGCGCCCGAACCCGCGGCGGCCCTTGCCGCCCACCGCGTAGCACCACACGATCTCGTTGACGAACCGGTCCCGGCCGAACAGGCGATCGAGCGCGACCTTCACGTAGTGGACCGCACGGTAGTCGAGGTGCACGAACAGCGACCCGTGCGGTGCCAGCGTGCGGCGGCTATGCTCGAGCAGCGGCATCAGCCACGTCACGAACGCATCCGGGTCGTCCGCGCGATCGGTGTAGCGGTGGCCGCGCCCCCGCTGGACCAGCCCGGTGCCGAACGGCGGATCGATGTAGATCACGTCGAGTGCGCCGTCGGGCACCTCGGTGGCGACGGTCAGCCCCTCGCCGCACACCAGCCGGTCGCTGGCGCCCCCGGGCGCCCCGAACGCGATCCGCTGCTCGCTCGCCATGGTGGAAACGACAGTACACTCCGGGCGTGAAGTTCGGTCCGTGGTACCCGCTCGACACCGCCCAGAAGCACGCGCCCGCCGCCCCGGGGGTGCTCCAGGTCCGGCTCGCGTCGGGGCTCGTCGACTACCCGCGCGGCAAGAGCGCGATGCTGTGGTACGAGCACGCGCTCGACGTCCGGGCGGCCGCGCTCGCCCTGGCGGCCGCGCACGGCCGGACCGATCTCGTGTGCCGGCACCTGATCGAGTTCGACGCGGCTACTGACCTCGGCACGTTCTGTGCGAAGTTACGCACGGAGTTCGTCCGTCGGTTCGGGCTCCCCCCCGCGTTCGAGAGCGCCCCGCCATGAACCTCGTCGAAGCCGAAGCCGTAGGCCCCGTCGAGGGCGACGCTCCCCTGGTCACCGCGCCGCGGCCCCCGCACCGGCGCGTGTCCGTGTCCCTGCTGTTCACGCTCACCGTGCTGATCGGCACGGTGGTGGCGATCTACACCGTGTTCCCCGCGCGCGAAAACGTCCTGATGAGCCTCGGCGTCGAGCGCCACCCCGAGGTCCAGCCGCGCTGGGACCTGACCTCCCCCGCGCCTGCCGAGCTGCGCGCGTGGGTGCTCGGCGTGGTGGGCGGCGCGCCGCCGCTCCCGCCGGCCGCGGCCACGGTGCTCGGAGCCCGCCGGCTCGAGGTGCTCAGGCGCCCGGTCGCGCTGATGGCGCTCCAGCTCGGGCCGGATCGGCTGACCTACCTGGTGCAGCACCCCCACGGTCTGCCGCCGCGCCGCGCGGAGCGCACCGACGGCGCGGTCCACGCGATCACCTATCAGCGCGGCACGTTCACGTGTGTCGTCGTCGGCCCGGCCGCCACCCGGGCGACCTGGCGCGCCGCGTTCGAGTAGCGCGCGCTAATCGCCGTCGACGCCGTCGTCGTCCGGCAGGTGGACCGCGCGGCGAACGGCCGCCTTGCCGAACTTCGCGGTCAGGCGGTCGAGCGTGTCGCCGAGGCGCTCGCCCTTCTGCCGACTCGCCTCGTCGAAGCCGAGCTGGCGGGGCGCGTCGCGCGCCTCGAGCGAGGTCGCCGAGATCCCGCACAGCCGCACGCGCGCGCCTCGGCGCGGCTCGATCTCGACCTTGTCGAGGAGGTCGATCGCGGTGTGGGCGAGCACGTTCCCGTCGCTGCTCGCGGACGGCAGCGCGGTGCGGCGCGTGATCTGCCGGAAGTCGTCGTACTTGACGATCAGCACCACGCTGCGCGCGCGCAGCCCGGCCTCGCGGAGCCGGTGCGCGACCCGGTCGGCCTGGTCGAGCAGGATCACGGCGAGCTCGCCCTTGTCGTCGATGTCGTCCTCGAACGTCTCCTGGTGTCCGACCGACACCGGCGCGGCCTCGGCCTCCACGCGCCGTGCATCCTCCCCCCGCGCGAGCGCCGCGAGGTGGTGGCCGGTGACCGCGCCGAGGCGCGCGACCAGCGCCCGTTCCGGGTAGCGCGCGACGTCGCCGATCGTCGACAGGCCCATGCTGGCGAGCACGGTCCGGGTCGCCTCGCCCACGCCCCACAGCCGCGTCATCGGCAGCGGGTGGAGGAACGCGAGCACGCCTTCCGGCGAGACCACGCGCAGGCCATCGGGCTTGTCGATGTCCGAGGCGATCTTCGCCGCCAGCTTGATCGGCGCCACGCCCACCGAGGCGACCAGCGCGAGTTCGCCCTGCACGCGCCGCTTGATCGCCCGCGCGATCGTGGCGCCGTCGCCGAGCAGGCGCTCGCTGCCGGTGATGTCGAGGAACGCCTCGTCGAGCGACAGCCCCTCGACCTCGGGGGAGTAGTCACCGAGGATCGCGAAGAACCGGCGCGAGGCCTCCGCGTAGCGGTCCATGTGGTGGGGCACGACGATCGCGCGCGGACACCGCCGCAGCGCCTCGGCCATCGGCATCGCGGAGTGGATGCCGAACGTGCGTGCCTCGTAGGAACACGCGGCCACCACGCCGCGGCGGGCCGAGCCGCCGACGAGCACGGGCTTGCCGCGCAGGGCCGGATCGTCCCGCTGCTCGACCGCCGCGAAGAACGCGTCGAGATCGACGTGCAGCAGGGTGCGCAGGGTTCCTCCGTTCCACGGGGCTCCGCCCCGCCCTACGCGGCAAGCCGCGCAGGGTTCCCACCCCGGTTTCGAGACTGGTTCACCGTCTCTCAGGACTTGTACGGGTGGAACACGAGGATCACGGCGGCGGTCACCGCGGCGATCAACAGGCTCCACAGCCAGGTCGGGACGTCGATGATGTTGCCGCGGCTGAACTTCTTGATCTTCGCGCGCAGCACGCCGTGCACCGGGAGCACGCCGAGCACGACGACGGTGAGCTTGATGTGGAGCCAGCTCTGGCCCTTCTGCGCGAGCAGCATGCCCAGCGGGTGGCCGACGATCATCGCGACGCCGGTGCCGATCGCCACCGCGGACGCGATGTCCGCGCTCATCGCGATCGAGCGCTGCATCAGCGTCAGCTTCTCGTGCATCTCCTTGGGGGCGTGGGCGTGCAGGCGCAGCAGCCAGTAGATCGCGAACAGCCCGCCGATCCACAGGAACAGCGAGATCACGTGCGCGGCCGTCAGCCACGTATAGGTCGAAGGGCTCATGGACATGACCGTATCATCCAGCCCGCCATGCCGCCCGTCGGCGGGGCGGGGTAACATCATCGGGTCTCCCGTGGCCCGCGTTCTCAAGGTGTTCTTCCACGACGCGTGCTTCGATGGCACGACCTCGGCTGCGCTGTTCGCCGCGTTCTACCGCGACGTGATCGAGCCCGGCACCCAGGTCGTGCCGGTCGGCATGGTCCACAAGGACGGCGACCCGTTCGAGGGGGTCGCGCTCGATGCCGATGACCACGCGTGCGTCGACTTCCGGTTCTGCGCGGATCCGCGCATGACGTGGTGGTTCGATCACCACCCGACCGCGTTCCAGCCGGAGGCGCTGCGGGCCGTGTTCGACGCCGCGCACCGCTCCACCTGGGTGTTCGACCCGGCGGCTCCGTCGTGCGCCGGGCTGATCGCGCGCGCGCTCCACGCTGGCTGGGGATGGACGCCGCCGGCGTACCTCGCCGACACCATCCGGTGGGCGGACGTCATCGACGCCGCGCGGTTCGGCTCGGCTGCGGAGGCGGTCTCCCTCGCCGCCCCGGCGCAGCAGCTCGCGGCGTGGCTCGCGCACGGTCGCTCCACCGCCGATACCGCGGCGTACGTCGAGTGGCTGTCCGTCGGCTCGCTCGAGGAGGTCGCCGCGCGGCCCGCGCTCGCGCCCCAGCTGGCGGCGGTCGCGGCCGAGCGCGCCACCGAGCTCGCGGCGGTCGCGCGCCTAGGCGTGTGGGCCGGCGAGGTGGTCGTGTTCGATCGATTCGTCGAGGTCGGCGCGCGCAGCCCCGGGTTCCTCGGCTACCTGGTGTTCCCGACCGCGCTGTACACGGTCGCGGCCACCCGGACCGCGTCGAGCATCAAGATCTCGATCGGCGTCAACCCGTGGAGCCCCGCGCGGCGCCGGCACGACATCGGCGCGCTGTGCGCCCGCCATGGCGGCGGCGGCCACGCGGTGGTCGGCGGCATCACGCTACGCGGCCACGAGCTCGCGCGGGCGCAGGCCACGCTGGCGGCGGTGATCGCCGAGCTGCAGGGCCCGGGCGACATGCCCGCGGCGGCCTGACAGACGACCCATCGCCACGGTAGCCCGCGAGGCGGTGTCGCCGCCAGCCTGGTGCCAGGTCGAGCCGCGATCGGGTCAGCGCAGCTGACGGAGCGCGGTGGAGAGTCGCCCCACGCCCTCGTAGATGCTGTCCATCGAGCAGGCGTAGGACAGGCGCACGTGGCCGGGCGCGCCGAACCCCGAGCCCGGGACGACCGCGACCTTGCCGACCTCGACCAGCCAGTCGCACAGCTGGACGTCATCATCGAGCACCGAGCCCTCGGGGCTCGTCTTGCCGATGAACGCGGACACGTCCGGGAACGCATAGAACGCGCCCTTGGGCTCCCGGCAGGTGACGCCGGGGATGGCGCGCAGCAGCGCGAGCATTGCGAGCCGGCGCTCGTCGAACGCCCCGCGCATGGTGTCGACGCAGTCCTGGGGGCCGGTCAGCGCAGCGAGGGTCGCGACCTGCGACGCGTTCGTCGGGTTCGACGTCGACTGGCCCTGGATCTTGTTCATCGCCTTGATCAGCGGCGCCAGGGTCGCGTGCACGGCGGTGTAGCCGATCCGCCAGCCCGTCATCGCGTAGGTCTTGGACACGCCGTCGACGAAGATCGTCCGCTTGGCGGCCTCCGGGTGGACCGACGCGATCGAGACGTACTCGGCGCCTCCGTAGACCAGCTGGCGGTAGATGTCGTCGGAGATGATCAGGAGGTCCTTCTGGACGCAGATCGCGGCCAGTGCCTCGATCTGGGCGCGCGAGTAGGTGGCGCCGGTCGGGTTGGACGGGTTGTTGAGCACGATCGCGCGGGTGCGCGGGGTGACCGCCGCGTCGACCTGCGCCGCGGTGACGGCGAAGTCGTCGTCGGCGCGGGTCTCGAGGATCACGGGTCGCCCGCCGGCGAGCATCACCATGTCCGGGTAGCTGACCCAGTACGGCGCCGGGATCAGGACTTCGTCGCCTGGATCGAGCAGCGCCATGAACAGGTTGTAGAGCGAGTGCTTCGCGCCCGCCGAGACCAGCACGTTCTCGGGCTGGATGTCGGTGGCGTGGACGCGGGTCAGCTCCTCGGCGATCGCCTTGCGCAGCGCGAGCGTGCCCGCGACGTCGGTGTACTTGCCGATGCCGGGCTTGTCGAGCGCGGCGCGGACGGCGTTCTTGATGTGCTCGGGCGTGTCGAAGTCCGGCTCGCCCGCGCCGAAGCTGATGATGTCGATGCCCTCGGCCTTGAGGCGCGCGGCCTTCGAGGTGACGGCGAGCGTGATCGACGGCTTGATCGGGTCGAGGCGAGAGGCGAGCTTGAGCGGGGTCGGCATGATCACTTCCTGTACTTCGCGGCGAGGGCGGCGACGACGGGGGCGGGCACGAGGCCATTGACGTCGCCACCGAGGCTGGCGACCTCCTTGACGAGCGACGAGCTGACGTAGTGGTTGCGCTCGTCGGTCATGAAGAACACGGTGTCGACCTCGGGCGCGAGGCGCCGATTCATGTGCGAGAACTGGAACTCGTACTCGAAGTCCGCGAGGGCGCGCAGGCCGCGCACGATCACGGTGGCGCCGCGGCTCTTGCAGTAGTCGACGAGCAGGCCCTCGAACACCGCGAACTCGAGGCGGCCCAGGTACTGGGGCAGGGCGTCGCGGATGAACTGCATCCGCTCGTCTGTCGAGAACAGCGGGTTCTTGCGGATGTTCGGCGCGATCGTGACGATCACGGTGTGGAACAGCGCCAGCGCGCGCTCGAGGATGTCGAGGTGGCCGTTGGTGATCGGGTCGAAGGTTCCCGGATACACCGCGATCGAACGGGACTGCGTCATGCCGGCACCTCGAAGAACGAGACCATCGTGTCGCCGTAGCGGCGCTCGTCCGTTCGTACCAGGAATCCCAGGGGGTCGGGGGGCGTGTGGTGGCGATCGTGCTCGATCACGACCACGGCGCCAGGCGCCAGGTGGGCGCGCGGGATCGCGAGCACGGCCCGGGTCGCGAGGTCCGAGCGATACGGAGGGTCGACGAACACGAGCATCCACGGCGCGGCCGGGACCAGCCGGGCGGCCTGCGCCACCGCGTCGCCGCTGACGACCAGCGCCTGGGCCTCGAGGCCGAGTTCCCGGAGGTTGCCCTTGACCGCGGCGAGCGCCGGCTTCGCGGCGTCCACGAACGTCACGTGCGCGGCCCCGCGCGACAGCGCCTCGATCCCGAGCCCGCCCGAGCCCGCGAACACGTCGAGCACGTGGATGCTCTCGAGCGACCCCAGCAGCCGCCCCAGGATGTTGAACACGGCCTCCCGGACCTTCTCGGAGGTCGGGCGGGTCGCGGGGCCGGCGGGGGCCCGCAAGACGCGTCCGCCGTGACTGCCACCGACGATGCGCATCGCGGGCAACAGTGCCCGATCTTTTTTGTGGTCGCCTCCAAACTCCCATACAATCTGCGGGCATGTCATCTCACGGGAACCTCGCGGCGTGGCTCCTCCAGGGCGCGCTCGCACGGGCCGCAGGTCCGCGCTCGGCCATTCGCGAGGGGCAGCGGGTGTGGACCTATGACGAGCTCGCGAGCCAGGTGGCGCGGGTGTCGGGCGCCCTGCGCAGCCTCAAGATCGGCCGCGGCGAGCGGGTCCTGATCCTGATGCGCGACACTCTCGAGGGCGCGGCGGCGTTCCTCGGCACGGTCCACGCCGGCGCGATCGCGGTGCCGGTCAGCGAGCTGTCGACCGCGGACGACGTCCAGGCGTGCGTCGCGCACTGCGGCGCGGTGGTCGCGTTCGTCGACGATCTGCACGAGCAGGTCGTCGACACGATCCGCCGCGAGTCACCCAACCTGCGCGAGGTGATCGCGGTCGGGGCCAAGGTGCCAGGCAGCCACGACTTCCACCGGCTCGTCGATGCCGCCGCCCCCGGGGCCGCCGCGTCGCTCGGCCGCGACGACGTCGCGTTCCTGCTCTACTCGGCGGGCTCGGGCCCCGGCGAGCTGCGCGCGGTGCCGCACAGCCAGCGCACGATCGCCGCGGCGTTCGAGTCGTTCGGGCGCGGGCTGCTGCAGCTCACCGACCAGGACCGCATCCTGTCGGTCGCGCGCCTGTCCACCGCGTACGGCCTCGGCGCGGGGTTGCTGTTCCCGATCGCGGCGTGCGCCGAGGCGCTGCTGTTCCCCGCGCAGCCGCAGTCCGAGCCCGTGTTCGATGCGCTCGAGACCTACCGGCCGACGGTGCTGTTCGCCACGCCCTCGGTGTACGCGCAGCTCGCGTACGACGCCGAAGCCAACCACCTCGAGCGGCCGCTCGCCAAGCTCCGCGCCACCGTGGCCGGGGCCGAGGGCATGCCCGAGCGCCTGATCCCGCGGATCCGCCGGGTGCTCGGCACCGAGGTGATCGTCGGCTACGGGCTGACCGAGATCTTCCAGTTCGCGCTCGCCGGCCGCAGCGACGATCCTGGCGCGCGCCCGGGGGTGTGTGGCAAGCCGCTCGCGGGCGTCCAGCTCCGGCTGCTCGACGACGACGGCGATCCGGTCGGCGTCGACGAGATCGGCAACCTCGAGCTCACGTGCGGCTCGCTGTTCGCCGGCTACTGGGGCGGCGGCACGCCCGCGCCGAACGCGGCGGGCGAGGGCGACCTCCGGCCCGACGGGTTCTTCCTGACGCGCGACCGGTTCATGGTCGACGCGGCCGGCTTCTACCACCACGCCGGGCGCGTGGACGACCTGTTCAAGGTCGGCGGCAAGTGGGTGTCGCCGGCCGAGGTCGAGCTCGCGCTGACCTCGCACGAGGCGGTGTGGGAGGCGGCCGTGATCGGCGCCGACGACGACGAGGGGCTGATCAAGCCGTTCGCGTTCGTCGTCACCAACGTCGGGCAGGACAGCGGCCCGCGCCTCGAGGCGGACCTTCAGGAGTACGTGAAGAACGTGCTCGCGCCGTACAAGTACCCGCGCTGGATCGAGTTCGTCGATGCGCTGCCACGCGGGCCCGGCGGCAAGCTGCTGCGCTACAAGCTCCGCACGCCCACGCAGCGTCGTCGCCGCGCCGAGACCGGGCACGGCCCGCCGGTCAAGTAGCGCCCGTGCGCGCGGACGACGGCGCCTGCGCGATCGGCGCGGCGCTCGCGGTGGCGTGAATACGATGGCGGAGGTGCTGGCGCGGCTCGCGGGGCCGCTCGGCGAGGCGGCGCGGGCGGCGCATGTTGCGCTCGGCGAGCTGCCAGCCGGCGACCGCCGGGCGTGCGTGCCCGGCGTGGGCGGCGCGAGCGCGGGCGCGCCTGCCGCCGGGCTGCGTGGCGCGGATCCGACGCTGGATCGAGGCCGGCCTCGCCGACGCGTTCGCGACCTCGACGAGCGGCACGGCGCCCGGGCGTGCGGCCGCCCGCGACGCGATCGCGCGCGGGGCCACGGATCCCGTCTCGGTGTGGCTCGCGCGGCGGGCGCTCGCGGCGCTGCCGCCACTGCCCGCGGTCACCGTGGGGCTGGTGGTGCCCCGTTCGGTCGCCGACGCGGTGAGGCTGGCGCCCGGCGCGCTGCGCGCGTGGCTCGAGGCGATCGGGCTCGATCGAGCTCGCGTTCGCGCTCGGCCCGCACGCGGCCGCCGCGCAGCCCGTGGTCGGCGCCCGGCTCGCGGTCGCCGCCGCGCGGATCGCGCAGGCGCCGCGGCACGCCGCGCTCGGCCCGCGCCGCGCAGCGATCGCCCGCGCACGGATCGCGCTCGACGACACCGCCCTGATCCGGATCGGCGCCCGCGCGCTCGCTCCCCACGCCGACGGGCTCGCGCGGCGTCAGCTCGCGGTGCGTCTGCCCCACGCGCTCGGGCGCAGCGTGCTGGCGGAGCTGACCGAGCACGCCGCCTCCCCGCTGGCCGACGCGCCGGCCTGGGCCGCGCTGGCGGCGACGTAGGAACCATGCGCGGGTACCAGCTGCGCGACAACCACGCCGTGCGGCTCGCGCCGTGAAGGACCGGCCGCGGGTCGGTGTAAGCTCGGGGCGATGAAGTCGGGGCGGGTGATCGGAGCGGACGAGGTCGAGGCGCGGGCCCTGGCGGAGCGGCTGGTCGACAACGCGCGCGTCGAGGCGGCGCAGCTGCTCGCGGTCGCGCACGCCGACGCCGCCCGGGTGCGCGGCGACGCGGAGCGCGAGAGCGCGGACCTGGTGATCGCGTCGCGCCGCGACATCGAGCGGGCCCGCGCGCGCACCGAGCACGCGACCACCGGGCTCCAGCTGCGCGTCGGGTTCGTGTCCGAGCCCGTGCTCGAGGACGGCGGCTCCGTGGACGCGCTCTCCGCAGCGCCGCCGGGCCGCGTCGACGAGGTCACCGGCCTGGTGCTGCGCGCGACGGTGCCGGGCGTGGCGCTCGGCGAGATCGTCAAGGTCGACCGGCGCGGGCAGCCGCCGCTCGCGGCCGAGGTGGTGGGGTTCCGCGGCGATCAAGCGGTGCTGCTGCCGCTCGGCGAGCTCGCGGGCGTGGCCCCGGCGTGCGAGGTGTGGCGGACCGGCTCGCCGCTCTCGATCCGCTGCGGCGAACAGCTGTTGGGGCGCGTGCTCGACGGCACCGGCGCGCCGATCGACGGTGGGCCCGCGCTCGCGGGGGCGCCGTGGGCGGTCGATCGGTCGGCGCCGCCGCCGCTGTCGCGCCCGCCGATCACCACGCCGCTGCCGACCGGCGTCCGCGCGCTCGACACGCTCCTCGCCCTCGGGCGAGGCCAGCGGATCGGCCTGTTCGCCGCCGCCGGCGTGGGCAAGTCGACGCTGCTGGGGCAGATCGCGCGTGGCGCGAGCGCCGACGTGATCGTGCTGTGCCAGGTCGGCGAGCGCGGGCGCGAGCTCGCGGAGCTGCTCGGCGATGAGCTCGCGCCCGCGCGCCACCGCACCGTCGTGGTGTGCGCCACCAGCGATGCGCCGCCGCTGGTGCGGCTGCGCGCCGTCCACGTGGCCACCGCGATCGCCGAGTGGTTCCGCGAGGAGCGCGGGGCGTCCGTGCTGCTGCTGTGTGACTCGCTCACGCGCGTCGCGCGGGCGCAGCGCGAGGTCGGGCTGTCGGCCGGCGAGCCGCCCGCCCGTCACGGCTATCCGCCGAGCGTGTTCGCGCTGCTGCCGCGGCTGATCGAGCGCACCGGCGCCACGCCCGCCGGCGTGATCACCGCGATCTACACGGTGCTGGTCGCCGGCAACGATCTCGACGAGCCGATCGCCGACGAGGTGCGCGGCCTCGTCGATGGCCACGTGGTGCTGGACCGGCGGCTCGCGCAGCGTGGTCACTTTCCGCCGATCGACGTGGTCGGCAGTGTGTCGCGGCTGATGCATCGCGTGGTCGATGCGCGCCACGCCGAGGCGGCGGCCCGGATCCGCGCGCGGCTGGCCGTGTACGAGGAGCACCGCGACCTGATCACGCTCGGCGCCTACCAGGCCGGGACCGACCGCGCGGTCGACGACGCGGTGGCCGCGTACCCCGCGATCGAGCAGCACCTCCGGCAGCGCCGCGACGAGGTCGCGGATCGCGACGCCGCGATCGCCCGCCTGCTGACGCTCGCTGGCAGCCGCTGACCTCAGTTCCACGGGGCTCCGCCCCGCCCTGCGCGGCAAGCCGCGCAGGGTTCCCCGCCGGTTTCGAGACTGATTCACAGGCTCTCAGCCCGGGGGGGGCGGCCCCGGAGCGCGACCTCGGCGATGCGCTCGCGCTGCGGCGCGCGGGCATCACGTCGTGTCGTGTTCGCGAGGCAGCCGACCGGCAGGTCGTGGTTTCGCGGACTTGCGTGCGCGGTCGGGTGAGCGCACGCTCGAGACACGTCTGGCGCAGCGCTTGCTGCCAACGCTTCGGATGCAGCGGCGCCGCCCGGCCCAGATCACCTCCCCCATGACTCCCATCGGCCCGGTGCCGTTGGTCGGCCGGCAGCAGGAGCTGGCGGTGCTCCAGGATCACCTGTCGGTGGTGTCGCTGGTGTCCGTGCACGGGCCGCTCGGCGCGGGCAAGAGCCGGCTGGTCGGCGCCCTCGCGCCCGGCCTCGGCGTGCCGTGCACCGTGATCGAGTGCGTGCCCGGGGACCGCGGCATCGCGCTGCGCGCGCGCGCCGAGCGGGCGCTCCGCTGCCTGCCGGGGACGCTTGCGCAGGCGCTCGCACAGCAGGCGCGGGTGCTCGTGATCGACGACATCCACCACCTCCGGGGCGAGGAGGTGCCCAGCCTGCTCGCGCCGCTCGTGCTGGGGCCAACCGCGCTCGGCCGCGTGGTGGTGGTCGGCCGCGATCCGCTGTCGGCCGCGCTCGGCGTGACGATGGCGGAGCTCGAGCTCGGGGGCCTCGACCTCGCGGCAGCGACCGCGCTGTGGGCCGGGCTCGAGGAGGCGTTCGGTCCGGCCGCGGGCCTCGACGCCGCGTTCACGCGCACGCGCGGCCTGCCGCTCGGCCTGCGCCGCGAGTTCGCGCGCGCCCGGTTCGGCGCGGAGGCGTGGACGCTGTCGTCGCTGGCCCCCGCGGCGCTCGCGTCGCTCGCCGCCCTCGCGATCCTGCGGCTGCCCGTGGCGCCCGCGGGGATCGCGGCGCTCGCGCCGGGCCACGATGTCGAGGCCGCGCTCACCGACCTGGTCGCGCGCCAGCTCGTCGACGCTGCCGGTGACGGTCGCCTGGTCCTCCACGAGGTCGTCCGCGCCGACGTGATCGCGCACCTCGCGCCCGAGGCGCGCATGCGACTCGCACGCGCCGCCGCCGAGCTGGTGGCGAGCACCGCCGCGGGCGCGACGGGCCCGCGCCTCGCGTGGCAGGCCGGCGACGATGGTGCGCTCGGCGCGATGGACCAGGTCACGCGCATGCGCGAGGTGGTGTGGCACTACCTCGTGGCGGGCGAGCGCGACCGCGCTGCGGATGCCCTCCTCGTCGACCGCGAGCTCGCCGCGCACACCGGCGGGGCCGGCGAGTTCGAGAGCCTGCTCGATGCGTTCGTCGAGGGCCCGCGCCGCCGCACCGGCGGCTACGAGCCCGCGGGCAGCGTTCCCGAGGTGATCCGTTCCGCGCTGGACCCCGAGCGAGCCCGCGCGCTGGCCGCGCTGCGCGTCGAGATCGCCGTCCGCGGTGGGCGTTACACCGAGGCGTTCGAGCGCGCGCGCGCCGCCCCCGGCGCGGTGTCGCCGCTGCTCCACGCCGAGCTGACCCTGGCCTCGGGCGACGCGGTCAGCGCGCGCCGGGCGCTGACCGGCCTGCTCGGCGCCGAGGAGCCGGGTGAGCGGCTGCGCGCGGTCGCGATGCTCGCCGAGCTCGAGCTGCTCGCGGGTGCGCCGGACACCGCCGCCGCGCACCTCGAGGGCGTCAGCGATCTGACCACGGCGGATCCCCTCGCGCGCGCGCGGTTCCACCTCGCGACCGCCCGCCTCGACGAGTACCTCGGTCGCGTGGCTCAGATGCGGGCCGCCCTCGCGCGCGCCCACGGCGCGTGCAAGTCGGTGCCGGTGTGCCTCGAGGCCGCCGAGCTGGGCGCGATCGTCGACGCGCGGCGCGCGGTGGGGCTCGCCCGCGAGGGGCGGCTCGCCGAGGCCGGGGCGGCGCTCGACGCGGCGGCCGTGGCGGCGCGCGATCTCGACGCGGTCGCCGTCGCCGACGAGGTCGCGTCCGCGCGGGCGCTGGTGGCGCGCCGCCGGGGTGATGCGACCACGGCGGCGGCGCTGCTCGAGGACGTGGTGCGCGCCCGTCGCGAGCGCGGCGACGAAGCTCGGCGCTGTGCGCGCGGAGCTCGACCTCGCGGAGCTGGAGGTCCTGCGCGGCCAGCCCCGGGTGGCCGCCGAACTCGCAACTGCGGCGCAGGCCTCGAGCGTGCGCCGCGACCTCGGCCACCTCGCTGCACGCGGCGCCGCCGTGACCGCCGCGATCGATCTGCTCGAGATGCGACTCGAGCAGGCGCTGCCGCGCCTCGAGGAGTTGTACGCCCAGCCCGCACTCGACGCCGCGGCGGGCGCGTCCGTGGCCGTTCGCCTCGCGGTCGCGCGGGCGCTGAGCGGGCAGCGCGCCGGCGCCGTCGAGCTCGCGCAGTCCGCGGGGGCCGAGGTCCACGACGACCTCGATCGTCGGCTTGCGGGGGCCGAGGTCGCGCTCGCCACGGGCGATGCCACCGCTGCGCTCGCGTTCGCGCGCGACACGGCGGTGCTCGCCGAGCGGGCCGACCGGACGATCGAGCTCGCGTCCGCGCTCGTGATCGTCGCGCGCCTCGAGCTCGCGCGCGGCGATCGCGCCAGCGCGCGCGCTGCCGCCAGCCGCGCCGCGCGTGAAGCTGCCGCCGCCGGCCTGGTCCGCGCCCGTACCCACGCGCTGCTCGCGCTGTCCGCGCTCGCCCGTGATGATGGCGATGCTCCGTCCGCGGTCGCGTACGCGCGCGACGCCTCGGACCTCGCGCTCGCCGCCGGGCTGCCGGTCGAGCGACTGGTCGCGCACGCGGCCCTCGACGCGATCGCCGGGCACGAGGCGATCGCCGATCCCTCCACACCGAGTGCCGCCACGCTGTCGCCGTCCGCGATCGAGGGCGCCGCACGCCTGCTCACGGATCTGGGCCTGACCGCGCAGCGGCCGTTCCGCGTGATCGATGCGGAGGGGGTGCCGAGCGACGTCGCCGACGCCAACCCGGAGATCCTGCGCCTCCCCGGGCCGCGCGCTCGCCGTCGATGGCGTGCGCGAGGTGATCTGGCGGCACGGGCAGGAGCTCGCGGATCTCCGCCGCCGGAGCCTGCTCAAGCGCCTGCTGTTCCTGTTCGCCTCGGCGCCGGGCAAGGTGTTCTCGAAGGAGCAGATCGTCCAGGCCGTGTGGAACGTCGAGTACCACCCGCTCCGCCACGACGCCGCGCTGTTCACGAACATCATGCGGATTCGCCGCCTGCTCGGCGAGGACGGCTCGGAGATCATCCGGGTCGCCGAGGACGGCTACCGGTTCGTGCCGCCGCGGGACTTCCTGTTCGTGATCCCGCTCTGACCCCCGCCGACGCCGAGCTGGCGCATCCTGTTGCCGATGTCGAACCTGGACCCGCGGTGGTACGTGCCAGCCTCGTACGAACCTGATCTGGACGTCGGCGGTCGCGTCCTCCGCCAGCGGGGCCAGCCCACGGTCCCCTCGCTCAACTTGATGTCGGTTCTCGCGCTCGAGGAGTAGCTCGTCGCCCCGGGCGCGGCCTCGATGCGCTCGTGGCAGCTGTTCGCCGACGACGACGAGGAGGTGGTCGCGACCGTGCTGCGCCTGCTCGAGGATCCCGCGG
Source organism: Kofleriaceae bacterium (assembly GCA_964203225.1). Classification (GTDB taxonomy): domain Bacteria; phylum Myxococcota_A; class Polyangia; order Haliangiales; family Haliangiaceae; genus JABFXX01. Next base: position 149,991 of record CAXNMK010000010.1, on the reverse strand, counting down.
CCGACAGGCTGTGGTGCGCCCACGTCACGCAGGTCGCGGCGGACCCCAGCCAGCGTGGGTGGGAGGTCGCGAAGCTCGCGTGGCAATCGCCGGCCACGAGGGAGGCCGAGCGCGTCAGCGCGGGCCTGATGCTCGTGACGTCCGCGTTCGCGACGAGCCCCGACAAGGCGCGCCAGTTCCTCCCCCGGATCGAGCCCGGCCTGGTGCACGCCACGCCGGCCCAGCGCGCGGCCTACCCGCTGATCCGGGCCGCGCTCGACGCGGGCCCCGCGCTGCTCGCCGAGGCCCACGCCCAGATGTCCGCGCTCGAGCCGGGGGCGCAGGCGTTCGGCCTCGCGCAGTGCGCCCTGGTCGCGTACCAGCACGAGCTCGCCGGGGGGGCGCCGCCTCCCGCTGCTGCGCGGCTACCTCGAGCACGCGATCTACCGCTACGACCTCGGCCGCCGCGAGATCTGGGCGGCGCGCGTGATCACGTACGGCCTGATCCCGATGATCGCCGACGCGCCCGCCGGCGAGCTCGCGAGCTGGCTCCAGCGCGCCGCGGCGTTCGCGATCGGCGCGCGCTCGCTGCCCGAGCTCCAGGGTGTGTTCCGCGCCGCCCGCAAGCTCGGCTTCGAGGCCACCGTCGGCATGCTCGAGGCCAGCGACCCGCCGGTGTTCGTGCCGACCTCGGTGCGGACGCGCGCGTCGCAGCTGGTGATCCCGGCCCCGGCGGTGGCGGCTGCAGCCCCGGTCGCGGCGGCACCCGCCGCGGCGCCTGCACCCGTGGCTGCGCCCGCGCCTGCACCCGTGGCTGCGCCCGCGCCGGCCAAGGCGGCGGCCCCCGCCGAGGACAAGGGCGGCGGCAAGAAGAAGGGCAAGGGGCGCGCGCGCTGAACCCGCCGCGGGCTGGTCTACCCGCGGATCGTGGACGTGCACGTATGTGCACGTCTCATCATCGATCAGATCTCCGGAACAGCGAGCGGGCAGACCGCGCACGAGCCGTGGAGCGCTGGGGCCGCGCTCGCCTGGGGCCTCCCGACGTAGACCGCGTGGCGCTCGCAGAAGATCCGGACGGCGGCCCCCCCCCCGCGCGATCCGGTGGTGCGCCGCGCCTCACGGTTCGACGCTCTCGGGGCGGGGCCACGCCTGGGCCTGGCCGGTGAGCGCGCCGCGCACGTGCGGACGCGTGGCGCGCAGCGGCGGCGGTCCACCACGCCCTCGGCGTCACGCCCCGGGCCCCGGGCGGGCAGGCTCCGGGGGCACGCTGCGCCACACCCAGGGCCCCGCACCCGCGTCTTGCTCCTCGCTCGTCGCCGGGTGCCGCCACGCGATGGCGAGCGCGTGGGGCGCCACGCCCTCGATGCGCAGCCGTCCCTCATGGAGCCGAGCGTGGTGAGCATGGCATGCGAGCACGCAATTCTCGACGGTGTGGCCGCCGCCGTGGGCCTGGTAGCGCAGGTGGTGGATGGTCAGGAAGCGCCGGCTGCGGCAGCCCGGGACCACGCACGCGTGGTGGCAGGCGATGGCGACCTTGCGCCGGATCGCGTTGGGAACGGTGAGCGTGGGGCGGGTGCGGTCGCTGGTCTCGAGGTCGCCGATCTGGATCGCGTCGCACAGCGCGCGGTCGCGCTGCGCGAGCGTGAGGGGCTCGGCGCTGCCGACGGCGCTGGCGGTGGCGCGCTGGCACCTCCGGCACGTGGTCACGGCGTGCAGCGTCGGCGGTGGCGCGACCCGGGGCCCGCGCACGCGCGTGCGCGCGCGGGAGCTGCCGTGGGCGCCGCGTCGGCGTTCGCGCCCGTCCCGCGGGACCGGGCCGAATCCACCTCAGGCTCTGGTGCGCCATGGGTCCGCACCTCGGGGGCCACCGCTGCGGGCTCCGGCGGCGCGAACGCCTGCGCGCACAGCTGCATCACGAGCTCGTCCGTGGACAGCCGCTCGCCCACCTCGTCCTCGAGCACCTGGTGCGCCCGCCGCCACATCGCGAACGCCTCGCCGCCCAGCTCGAGGACGACGACGTGCTTGACGAGCGCTGGATCCGGCGGCGCCTCGGGGGGCTCGCCGGCCCTCTTGCCCGCGCACACCTGCTGCACCTGGCGTGACGTCTTGCCCGCGGCGGCCGCGAGGTACGCCTGCTCGGTCCGCGGCGTGGCGACCCGCGTCAGCTCGCGGACGTGCGCGAACGACAGCACACCCGCCCGGTAGGCTCCGCGCAGCTGCGTGAGCGCCTGCAGCTCGCGGGCGACGCGGATGCGCTCGTTCGCTGCATGCCGCGAGTAGTGCAGGTGGCGCTCGAGCAGCTCGGCGAGCGAGGCATAGCCGAGGTGTCGATGCAGGTCACACGCGTCAGCTTCGAGGATCAGCTCGCTCTCGAGCGCCTCGAGCTTGACCCGCGTCCGCGCGATCTCCTCGAGGCGCCGCAGCACCACCTGCCACCGAGGTCCAGCCTCGTGACCCTGTCCGGTGGCTGCCCCCTGATCGTCGCTCTCGTCCGTCGTGATCCCACCGGTGAACCTCGTCGACCTCCTCGCGCATCACCCGCGCGTGATCCTTGGTAGCACGCGAATTTCGGTGCCCCGGAGATGCGCGCAGCGCCCCGGAAGGCGCTCGTTCGCCGACAAACCACGTGAGCCCACCGAACGACGCGCAGCGCTCGCGCTGGTGCGACTGGTGAGGTGTGGTGCGCCCCTTCGCGCCCCGAGCCGGGGTGGCGCGAAATTGATCGTCAAGTGAAATCGACACGAATCGATCCTCGCGATCTGTGGTCGTCCGAATCCCGGACATTCGTCGGCCAGCTCCCCCGAGACCGTCAATCCCCCCCGCCCTCCGGAGCCGTCTGCGAGCGCCTCGCGTTCTACGTCGGGAGCGACATGCTCGCCGCCGCTGCCCGCGCCTCGATCTGGCGATGACAGCCTCGCGCGTTGATCGAACGGCTCGGAGGACAACGTCGGCGGCCCCTCCGCAGGCGGGCGTGAACATGCGGTGCGAGGGAGGGCTCGAGCGAGACTCGTTGCTGAGGGGCGATCGGCACCGGTAAACGCCTTCGTCCAGCATGGCCACGACCTCGCGTGGGTCGTCGCTTCGACCTGGTCAGGCAGCCGACGCGCGCGTCGCAGCCGGTGATCCCGGCGCCGGCGGTGGCGCCGGCTGCGGCGCCTGCGCCCGCGGTGGTGCCCGCACCGGTGGCCGCGCCCGCACCGGTGAAGGTGGCGGCCCCCGTGGAGGACAAGGGCGACGGCAAGAAGAAGGGAAAGGGGCTCGGGCGATGACAGGGTAGAACAGATGCGCCGCTCACTCAGCGTGATCAACACGTTCGCGGTTGTGATCGCCCACGCTGGGGAAATCCCTCTCGTCAGATCGCGACTGTCTCCCCTGAAACGACGCCACTCCAGCCAGCGACAGCTGCCTCTGCCGCGTCGGCCCAATGCGCCGGTGCGCTTCGCAGGGAAGAGCCGTCGCCAGGGCACGGAAGCTCGGGTTGCCGCGGGAAGTGAGGCCCATCCTGGAGCCGGGGATCACGCCAGACGGCATCGCATTCGTCGCACATACCAACAACACAGTGGCCAGATGCCGGTACCCGAAGACCGATGTTTCCCGTTCCGCAAACGCTGCATGTTCCAGCGCAGAGCATCCGGGTCACGTGATCACCGGGAATGCGGTGGTTGCGAACGGATGAGGGACGCTGACTGCAGGGGATGAAGCCGACCATGATCGTCCCCGTGGCATGTATGCGAATGGTAGCGCCAACCGACCCGTAGCGCTCTCAGTTGAGCCAGCGCGTGACCGTCGGTGGCGGCGCAGTGTCGCCGTCCTCGGCGTCGCCATCGCCGTCGCCCGTGGCCTCCGCGGGCGCGCCACCGATCGGCTCGCTCCACCCGTAGCGAGCGGCGGCCGCGGCCTCGCGCGCCTTCTCCGCGGCGATCCGCTGCCGCTCCTCCTCGTCCCACTGGGCGATCTTGCGGCGGCTGAGGCGGCGCTTGCGGAGGAACGCGAGCACGAGCAGCAGCGACGCGAGGACCCACACCGCGAGCCCGAGCAGCCCGATCGGCGCGAGCATGTAGCGCGTGGTCAGGTCCGCGCGCCACTCCTCGAACAGCGCGCGCAGCGGCCGGCCGAACGCGGTCTTCGCGGCGACGTCGAGGTCGCCGGTGCGCTCGATCTCGGTGAGGAACCGGCGGAACGGCCATCGATCGCCGTCGTCGTACTTGTCCTCCCACCGGCCGCGGCGCGACAGGAACCCGACGAAGTCGTAGCTCTGCGCGTACGCGCGGTGGGCGGGCAACTCCTCGCGCGGGAACCCCTGCTCGAGCTCGTCGAGGTCGACGATGCCGCCCATCCACGCCATGCCGGCGAGCGTCTCGGTGCGGTCCCACGACCACTCGGCCGAGTGCTGATACGCGAACCCCTCGTGGAGCCACCGCGGCGCGCGCGGCCCGAGCGCAGTGCCGAGGGCGATGTGCGCGAGCTCGTGGCGGAGCGTGCCCATCGCGTCGACGGGCTGCGCGCCGCGGCGCAGCGCGATCGAGATCACGCCGAGGTCGGGGTAGGCCACCCCGATCGCCCACGCGGGCGCGCCTCGGCCCGCGGGCGCGATGCCATCGAGATCGGCGGCGTCGCGCACCAGCCGGATCTCGATCGTGCGCGGCACGGGCAGGTCGACGAGGTCGGCGGCGATCCGGGTGAGCGCCGCCTCGGCGCCCTCCGCGAGGGTGCCCGCGGTGTCGCCGAGGCCAGCCTCGGCGACCACGGTGATGCGGCCGGCGCGGGCGGCCGGGGCGAGCGCGGGCGCGGCGTGCGCCGCGACCGGCCACAGCCCGACGAGCAGCAGCACCGCCAGTACGAGCGCGCGCGCGTGGTGGCCCGCGCTCGGTCGCAGGGGGACCCGGGCCCGGGCCCGGCGCGCGCATCCCGCGCGATCGCTCACGGGACCCTCAGCTCGACGCGCTGGGTGTCGGTGCCGGCGTCGTGCATCAGCACGATCCCCCCGGACACCGCGACGGCGCCCGCGATCGCGGCGTACACCCACCACGGCGTCGGGCGCTCGGTCGCGCCGGCGGACCGCCCGATCGATCGCCCGATCGCCGGGGCATCGGCCTCCGTGAGCAGCGGCCGGTCCGGGTCCGGGGCGCGGTCATTCCAGCCCGCCACGCGGTCGGCGATCAGCGCGGCGAGCCGCGGGGCGTCAGTGACCGGGCCCTGGCCGTCGTCGCCGCCGAGCCGGTAGGGTTCCTCGCTGCGGCCGACGTGGCCCCACACCTCGAGGGTGTCCGCGCGGCGGAGCACGACCACGCGCGCGCCGATCTCGGCGAGCACGGGCGCGAGCTGCGCGGGGGAGGGCACCGCGCCGGCCCAGCTCGCGATCGTGCGAGCGAGCGCGGCGTGGGGCGCGGCCTGCGCCGGCATCGGGATCGCGATCGCGGGCTGGCTGCGCACCGCGGTGCCGGCGGCCCAGCCGCGACGGTCGCCGGCGGCGGCGGCGGCGGCGATCACGTGCTCCCCCGCGGGCAGCACCGTGCGGAGCGGGGACACCCCGGCCCGCGCGAAGTCGATCCAGATCGCGGCGCCGGCGATCTCGGCCGTGATCTCCACGGGCACCATCTCGCGATCGAGCATCGCGTCCACCTCCGGATAGCGGGTCCACACGTCGCGCGGCACCGCCGCGTCTCCCCCGAGCGAGCGCAGGCGCGAGGCCGCGCGCATCGCGGCGTCGGTGTCGCCCACGCGATCGGCACACAGCAGCAGGTACGTCCACGCGCGCGTCAGCTCCGGCGCGGGCAGGCCGGCGGCCTGGCGGGCGGCGGCGTGGCCGAGCGCGGTGCGGCTCGCGGCCTGGGCAGCGGCGCAGTCGAGCGCGCCGAACGCCCGCTGCGCCTCGGCGAGCGCGGTGGCGAGTGCCGCGGCGTCCGCGTCGACCAGCGTGCCGGCGAGGGCGGCGGCGACGCCGTCGTCGAGCACGGGCGTCAGGCCACGCGCGAGCAGCGCGGAGGCGATGTCCTGCCGGACGGCTGCCGCGTCGGGCAGGCTGGGCGTCAGATCGATGATCCCGACGCGCTCGCGGGGCGCGGCGAGCGCGGTGCCCGCGAGCAGCGCGATCACGCCGAGCACCCGGAGGGGGCGCCTCAGACAGCGTGCTGCTTGAAGAACTCGTTGAGCGCCCATACGTCCTTCGCCCGCAGCCCATCGAACTGCAGGCCGACGAGCTTGTCGTCCGCCCACCGGACCGTGGCCCCGACGTCGATGGGATCGGCGCTGGTGGGCAGGAGGAACGTGAGCTGGCAGTGCTCGCCCATCGAGTGGCGCATCGACACCGTGGTCTGGGCCCCGCCCAGCGACAGGTTGACCACGGTGCAGTCGAAGGCCCGGTCTCCGACGGTGAGCTTCCCCGGCAGGGAGACCGCGTGACGGGTCGAGGTACGGCGATTGTCGGTCACGGGAGACCTCCATTCTATGCGGACCAACCGAGAACGGCACCGCGAGCGACCCGGGATCCACGCAGAAAGCATGGATCCGGATCGGGGTTTCGCACCTACCTGAGGAGGCTGTGCGGCCAGCGGCCAGCGCGCCTCGTTGCAGCCGTGGGCGTCACTGCAGCTTGATGTCGATGTAGGCCTTCTTGCGCAGCTCCTCGATCCAGGTCTGCGTGAGCTTGTCCATGTCGCGCCGGCGCAGCTCCCGGGAGATCTGCTCCTTCATCTGGTCGAACGGCTTGAGCGCCGAGGTCTGGACCTCGGTGACCTGGAACACGTGCAGGCCCTGCGGGCCGGGGATCGGTCCGCGGACCTCGCCCTTCTGCATGGCGAACACGATCGGCTCCCACTCGGGGTTCACGCTGCCGCGCTGGAAGTAGCCGAGCTCGCCGCCGGTATCCTTGGTGCCGACGTCGTCGGACACCTCGGTGGCGACCTTGGCGAACTCCTCGCCGGCCTTGACCCGCTCCATCGCCTTGGCCGCGCGGTCGCGCGCCTCGCGCTCCTGCTGTTCGGTGGCGCCCTCGGAGAGCTTGAGCAGGATGTGGGACAGCTTGACCGCGCTGACCGACTGGCTGCGCCGCTGCATCTCGTCGTAGCGGGCCTTGATGTCCTCGTCGGTGACGCTGACCTTGGGCGCGACCAGCTGGTTGACCGCGCGCAGCCGCATCAGCTGGCGCCGCAGGTCCTGCTTGTAGTTCGACAGCGTGTAGCCCTGCGCGGCGAGCACCTGCGCGAGCGCGGCGTCGTCGAGGTTGTTCGTGCTCTTGATCTCGTCGAGGGCGGCCTGGACCTCGCTCGACTCGACGTCGATGCGCGCGTCCGCCGCGGCCTGGACGATCAGCTCCTCGGACACCATCTCGTCGAGGACCTGCGTGCGGAGCTTGGCGATCCGACGCTCGCGCTCCTTGGGATCGGCGATCTGCTGCGCCTCGCCGATCACCGGCACCATGCGCGCCTCGAGCTCGCTGCGCAGGACGATCGCGTCGTTGACGACCGCGATCACGCGCTCGACGATCACCTTCTTGCCCGCGTTCGGCGACTTCGGCGACTTCGGCGCGGCGGCGGGCGGGGGCGTCCCCACGGGCTGTGCGGCGGCCAGCATGGGCACGGCCACGGCCGCGACCACGACGCAGCGGACCAGACGACCAGCCAGACGACCAGCCAGCCGACCACCGAGGTGGCCAGGGACACGACGGGAGAGCGAGCGCACGACCATGGGACCTGCCTTGGAGCCGAAACCGTTGCTCGGAACCTGCGACATCACGGCGCCTCGTCGGCGGCGTGATCCGCAGCGCCCTCGCGGCCGGGGACCGGTGCGCTGGGCGGCGGGGGCGGGGTGACCGCGCCGCCAGTCGCGCCCATGGGGGGCGGCGTCAGGTCGTGGCCGTGGCCGTCGTCGACGGCGGTCGAGGTGTCGATCCGCACGCGCGCGAGGTTGGCCTCGTTGATCTCGACCTTCGCGCCGGTCTTGAGGTTGTCGACGAAGTCCTTCTGCGCCTTCATCCGGCTGTCGCGGAACAGCTTGTTGCGGATCGCCGGCTTCGCGTCGTCGAACGCCTTGGTGACGGCCTTGCGGCGGCCGGTCTGCTTGAGCACGTAGTAGGTGCCGTCGCCGGCGTCGACCGCCGTGGACACGTCGCCGGTGTTGGCGAGCGCGAACGCCGCCTTGACCACGGGCGCCGGCAGCTCCTTGCTGGTCTCGTCGAAGTACCGCAAGTCGCCGCCGCGCAGCTTGGTGTCCTCGTCGGCGGTGTACTTCATCACCAGGTCGCGGAAGCTCTTGTTGGTCTTGCCTGCCTCGCCGCGCGCCTCGAGCGCCACGCGCTCGGCCTGGGCCCGGTTCTTCACGATGATCGCCGAGGCGCGGACCTCGGCCGGCTTGACGTACTCGGCGAGGTTCGCCTCGTAGTAGGCCTTCATGTCGGCCTCCGGGACGGTCTCCGCCGTGACCTTGGCGTCGAACTCGTCGCGCATCAGCTTCTGGATCATCACCTGCTTCATCGTGCGGACGACCTCGGGATCCTTGTCGAGGCCGCGCTTGTAGGCTTCCTTCGCGAGCACCTCGAACCGGATCAGGGAGTCGAGGAACTCCTTCTTCTGCTCGAGCGAGGTGTAGCGGGCGCGGATGTACGGCGACTGCCGGTTGATCCGCTCCTGGAACTCGCCGAGCGTGATCACGACGTTGTCGATCTTCGCGAGGGGCGCGCTCAGCTCCTCGCCGCTCTGGGGCGTCGTCGTCGGTCCACCACCGGTGGTGGAGGGCGCCGACCTCGACTCGTCCGGGTTCTTCTGGCAGCCCGCGGACAGCGCGAGTGCGACTCCCAGGACGAGCGCCCACGGGCGGCTCGAGCCTGACCCTGGACGCGAGACAAAGCGAGTCATCACAAGAGGTTCAGGTAGCACGGGTGAGGGCGTCCAACAAGGCCCGCCTGGCCCCGGCGGCGCCCCCGGGGGCCAGGGGGGTGATCGCGAACCGCCCGTCGGGCAGCTTGCGCCAGCCGGTGTCGACCAGCTGCCGGAACAGGGTCGATCCGGCCGGCAGGGCGACCGCGATCCGCGAGGTCGCGATCTCGAGGGCGACGATCCCGACCGACCGGGCGATCGCCTTGACCCCCATCAGCTCGCCGAGGAGGATCACGTCGCCCGGGACCGGGCCGTAGCGGTCCGAGATCTCGGCCATCACGTCCTTGAGCTCGTCTTCGTTCTCGATCGCGGACAGGCGCTTGTAGAGCTCGAGGCGCTGGCCGGGGTCCGGGACGTAGTCGTCCGGGATGAACCCCGGGGTCTCGACCTGGAGCTCGGGGTCGATCGCCGCGTGGATCGGCTTGCCGCCCAGCTCGGCCACGGCCGCGTCGAGCATCCGCACGTACTGGTCGAACCCGACCGCCGCGATCGAGCCGGACTGCTTGCCGCCGAGCAGCTCGCCGCCGCCGCGGATCTCGAGGTCCTGCGACGCGATCTGGAAGCCCGCGCCGAGCTCGGTGAACCGCTGGAGGGTCTCGAGCCGGCGGCGGGCGTGCTCGGTGATGTGCTCGGGCTCGGGCACCAGGAGATAACAGTACGCACGCTCCTTGCTGCGGCCGATCCGGCCGCGGAGCTGGTAGAGCTGGGCGAGGCCGAACGCATCGGCGCGCGCCACGAACATCGTGTTGGCGCGCGGGATGTCGAGGCCGCTCTCGACGATCGTCGTCGCGATCAAGACGTCGAGGTGGCCCTCGACGAACTCGACCATCACCGTCTCGAGTGCCTCGGCGGTCAGGCTGCCGTGGCCGATGCCGATCCGCGCGGCGGGGACCAGGGTGCGCAGGTAGGTGGCCCAGTCCTCGATCGAGCGATCGTCGTTCCGCGGGCGGGTCCGCTTCGCCGGGCGGTCCTCGTCCGGCAGGCGCGGATCGGGCGCTTTGGTGCCGCTGGTGCCGATCGTCGGGGTGATGAAGAACACCTGGCCGCCGCGCGCGAGCTCGCGCTCGATCGCCTCCTTGATGGTGGTGTCGTCGACGCGCGACACGAACGTGCGGACGGCGCGGCGATCGGCGGGCGGGGTGGCGATGATCGAGAGATCGCGCAGGTTCGTCATCGCGAGGTGGAGCGTGCGCGGGATCGGGGTCGCGGTCAGCGTCAGCACGTCGATCTGCGTGCGCGTCTTCTTGATCTTCTCCTTGTGCGCGACGCCGAACCGCTGCTCCTCGTCGATCACCAGCAGGCCGAGGTCCTTGAACCGGACGTCCGCCGACAGCGCGCGGTGGGTTCCGACGACCACGTCGATGTGGCCCTCGGCGAGCTTCTTGACGGTCTCGATCTGCTCGCCCTTGCTCTGGAACCGGGACAGCTTACCGAGGTTGACGCCGAACCCCTTGAACCGCTCGGACATCGAGCGGAAGTGCTGCTCGACGAGCACGGTGGTCGGCGCCAGCACGCACGCCTGCTTGCCGCCCTGGACCGCGCGGAACACCGCGCGCATCGCGACCTCGGTCTTGCCGTAGCCGACGTCGCCGCACACCAGGCGATCCATCGCCTTGGGCTGCTCCATGTCGCCGAGCACCGCGTCGATCGCGGCCGCCTGATCGGGCGTCTCGTCGAACGGGAACGTCGCCTCGAGCTCGCGGAACGTGTCGTCGGCGGGCGGGAACCGGTGGCCGGGCAGGGACGCGCGCTGCGCGTACAGCTGGAGCAGCTCCTCGGCGAGCGCGCGGACGTGGCGCTTGACCTTGCTGGTCGTGGTCTCCCAGGTCACGCCGCCGAGCTTGTCGAGCCGCGGATGGTGGCCCTCGGCGCCGAGGTAGCGCTGGACCTCGCCGAGCCGGTACACCGGCAGGTAGAGCGTCCCGCCGTCGTACTGGAGCTTGAGCGCATCGATCACCTGCGGCCGCGCCGTCGGGCGGGTCGGATCGTCGGGGATCAGGCCGGCCGAGGCGGCGCGTGCGTTCTGCGCCTGGAAGTTCGACGAGGCGCCGACGGCGAGCCGCTCGAGCCCGAGGTACTTGCCGACGCCGTGCTTCTGGTGGACGAGGTGGTCGCCGGGGGCGAGCTGCGAGAAGTCCGCCACGCCGCCGAGCAGGGCGTCCTTGGCGCGCCTGGTCCGGGCCTTGCCGTGGTGCGTGCGCTCGCCGAACACGTCGGCGGCGGTGACCAGCGCGAACCCGTCGTTGACCGCGGCGAACGAGTCCGCCGGCGCGCCCTCGCACAGCGTGATGCCGGGGGCGGAGCCGGGGCGCTCGCCGGGCGTGGCGCGCCGGACCTCCAGGCCGCGGCCGGTCAGCACCCCGTGCAGGCGCTCGCTCCGGCTCTGGGAGTCACACGCGAGGGTGACGCGGACGCCGCGCGTGCCCCACGCCCGGAGCGCGGTGACCAGCGGGGTGACGTGCTCGGTGTCGCCCTGCACGCGCGCGCGCTCGAGTTCCTGGCGGAGGACGCGCAGGTTGTCGACCTCGACCCGGATCACGGTGCCGGTCTCGCCGGACAGCTCGAGCGAGGGCAGCTCGATCCGGCGGGGCGCCGTGAACGCGCCGACCTCCGCCATCGTCGCGAGGTGCGCGGCGGGTGGGTAGGCGAGCTGCCGATCCTTGGTCGCCGCGCTGTCGCGGCGCTCGGGGTAGCGCGCCTCGGCGTCGCCCCACGCGTCGGTGATCGCGCGCCGGCAGCCATCGGGATCGAGGACCACCCACCGCGCTTCGGCCGGCAGGTAGGCGGCCGGCGGGACCAGCGCGTCGTGGAACGCGGGCGTCAGGCCCTCGATCCCGACGAACACGCCGCCCTCCTCGAGTTGCTCGATCAGGCGGCGGGTCGCCTTGGACGGGTACGCGAGCTCGTCGGCGTGGTCGCGCAGGCGGGTGCGCACGTCGCGCGCGCCGGTGTTGATGGTCTCGCGCACCGGGTGGAGGTGGACCCAGTCGACCGCGCGGAGCGTGCGCTGGCTCTCGGCCTCGAACCACCGGAGGCTGTCGACCTCGTCGCCGAACAGCTCGATCCGGACCGGGTGCGGCGACAGCGGCGCATAGACGTCGACCACACCCCCGCGGACGGCGAACGTGCCGGGTTCGTCGACCACGGGCGTGCGGGTCCACCCCGCTGCCACCAGCATCGCCGCGAGCTCGTCGCGATCGACCTGATCGCCCTTGCGCACGGTGCGGCCGCGCGCGGCCAGCTCCGCGGGCGGAAGCGTCCGCCGTACCAGCGCCTCGGCCGACGCCACGAGGATGCGCGGGCGCAGCGCCGGCACCGCCAGGCGGTAGAGGGTCGCGACGCGATCGACCAGCGCGCCGCGGTCGGGCGACAGATCCGCGTACGGGGACACGTCGATCGCCGGCAGCACCGCGATGTCGTCGAGCGCGACCGCGGGATCCAGGGCGCCCGCGTGGAAGAACCGGACGTCGGCCTCGAGGCGGCGGGCGGCGGCGTCATCCGCGACCACGATCACGACGACCGGCTCGGTCGCGACGAGCTGCGCGGCCAGCCAGGCGGCCCAGCCCCCGGTGGCCCCGTGAGCGATGACCACCGGATCGCGCAGGGAACGCTCGAGCTCGGACCACATGTGGCGCGAACCCTAGCGCGTTCCTGACCGCGCGCCCGGCGTCGTGTACGCTGCGGGTCGGTGCCACTGCCCATGGTCGATCTGGTCGTCGTGGGAGGGCGCGAGGTTGACGCGATCCTGGGCGCGCTCGTCGCGTGTGGCGTGACCTACGAGGTGGCGCGCTCGTGTCGCGAGCTGTTCGCGGGGCTCGACGTCTGGTGCCCCGCGGCGGTGATGGTCCTCCTCGACGCCGCCGGGCACCAGCTGGCGCAGCTCCCCGAGATCACGGCCAGGTTGCCGATCGACGTCCGGCTGATCGTGGTCGGGGATCCCCGGGCGAGCGCGCGCGCCACCACCGGGCGGCCGCCCGGGTGCATCGTGTTCGCCGGCCTCGACGCGCCCACGCTCGAGGGCGTGCTCGCGTATCGCCCCCAACCGCCGCTCGAGGTGATGCTGGAAGAGCTGCTCGGCGCGACCGTGCTCGGGGGGACGCTGGTGACGACGCTGCAGGCGCTGACGGCGCGGGTCGCCCGCGGGTTCGACGCGGATGACTGCGTCCTCGTGCTCGCCGAGGACACCACCTGCTACTCGGCGCGCCAGCTCACCGACGACGCGCTCCGCGACCTGGTGCCGCTCGCCGACACGGTCGTGCAGCTCGGGACCACGCTGATCGCGCGGTCGCTGCCGGGCCGCCCGTACCGGGCCCTCCTCGGCGTCCCGGTGGCGCACGACGACGGGCCGCCACTCGGCATGCTGGTGCTGTGCCGCGAGCTGCCGGTGCCGTTCGAGCGCGCCGCCCAGGCCCACCTGAAGACGCTCGTCCGGCGGATCTCGGCCGACCTGTCGTGGCGGCTGGTGCACGAGCGGCTGCTCGCCGAACGCGACCGCCTGGGGAACGCCGCCCGGATCGATCCGGTGCTCGGGGTGGCGAACCGCCAGGCGCTCCAGGAAGAGCTCGCACAGCGCGTCGCCGTATCGGAGCGCGCCGGCGAGCCGTTCTCGGTCGCGATCCTCGACGTCGATGGCCTGCGCCTGATCAACGAGCGCTACGGCTACCCGACCGGCGACGCGGTGCTCGCCCACGTCGCCCGCGTCGCCCGCGACACCGTCTCGCCGCGGGACGTGGTGGCGCGCTACGCCGGTGACGCGGTCGCCATCGTGATGCCCGGGTCGGACGCCGACGCCGCCACGGCCGTCCTCACCCGCGTCCTCAGCGAGATCGACGCCGAGCCCGTGATGCACGAGCGTGCCGCGGTCCACCTCACCGTGTCCGCCGGCATCGCCGAGCTCCACTACGACGGTGACACCGGCGAGGGCGCTCTCGGGCGGGCCATGGCCGCGCGGCGCCGGGCGCGCCTCCACGGCAACGTGATCGCGGTGGCCGATGCCACCATGGAGGCGGAGGCCGCCGCGCCGATCGACTTCGTGATCGGCACCACCCTCGGCGGCGTGTACCAGCTCCGCCACGAGATCAGCCGCGGGGCCTTCGGGGTGGTCTATCGCGCCGAGGACCTCGCCCTCGGGCGGCAGGTGGCGCTCAAGCTCCTGCGGTCCGACCTCGCGCGTGACACCGCGTTCGTCGAGCGCTTCCGCGCCGAGGCCTCCACTCTCGCGCACATCCGCAACCCCAACCTCGTCCAGGTGTACGCGTTCGGCGTCGACGGCGAGGACGTGTTCTTCGCGATGGAGCTGGTCGAGGGGCAGGGGCTCGACGAGCGGATCGCCGCGGCGCAGCGCCACCGCCGGCACCTGCTGCTGCCGGAGGTGCTCGGGTTCGTCGAGCAGGTGGGCGAGGCGCTCGAGGCCGTCCACCGGGCGGGCGTGCTCCACCGCGACGTCAAGCCCGAGAACGTGCTGGTCGATCGGATCAACCGACGGTGCGTGCTCGTCGACGTCGGGATCGCGGTCAAGCGCGGCGGCGAGAAGAACCCCGCCGGCACCCCCGGCTTCACGGCGCCCGAGGTGTTCGGGCCCGATGGCGAGACGCCGGCCACCGACGTCTACAGCCTCGGCGCGCTGGCCTACTTGTTGTTGACGCTGCAGGCGCCGTTCGGCGACGCGAGCCCCCTCGAGATCCTGTACCGGCAGTCGCAGCGCCCGCAGCCCCCGTCGGCGGTCCGGCGCGACCTGCCACGCGCGGTCGACGAGGTCCTGCTGTCCGCGCTCGATCCCGATCCACGCCGCCGGCCCCAGAGCGCGCGGACCCTCGCCCGGTCGCTGGCCGCCGCGCTGGCATCGAACATCGCGCCCGCGTCCTCGCGCAGCCGGCGCGCCCAGCCGCGGATGACCCTCGAGCCGCCCCCCCTGGAGAAGCGGGTCGCCATCCGCAACGCGTCGCTCCGCGGGGCGCCGGAGCTGGCGCCTCGCACGCGCGGGCTGCTGTTCCGCTCCGCGTACGAGGTGCTCGGCGCGCGCCGGGGGAGCGCGTGGGTCACGCAGCTGTCCCGGCGGGCGCCCACGCTGGAGCCGGCGCTCGCGGCGAACAGCTCGGCGCTCGCGTGGCACCCCACGTCGTGGTTCCTCGACGTGCTCGACTCGCTGGGCGCCGACGAACGGAACGGGCCCGCGCTCGCGACCCAGCTCGGTCGCACGGCGGTGGCCGCCAGCTTCGATCAGTTCTACGGCGCCGATCCGTCCACCCTCAGCCCGGCGCAGGTGCTCGGCGCCACCGACATGTTCTGGCACTGCTACCACTCCTGGGGCGCGGCCGCGGTGACGGCGCGTGACACCAGCGCCGAGGTGGTGATCACCGGGGACGTCACGAGCGCCATGCTGTGCTCGTCGACCGCGGGCCTGCTCGCGGGTCTGGTCACCCACGCGGGGGGCCTCGCCGTCGACGTGGCGCACCGCTCGTGCGTCGCCGCGGGCGGGGACCGCTGCGTGTTCCACCTGACCTGGCAGGGCGAGGGCGCGACGACGCGCGGGGCGCGGGGCGCATGAGCCCGGCAGGTGGGCACGGCCCGCTCCGGCGCGGCTGGCGCGGCTGGCGCGCGGGTGCCACGCTCGAGCGAGCCATGCGCCGCCACCTGCTCGCCCTCGCCCTCGTCGGGGGCGCCGTCACCGACGCGGCCGCCGAGGGGACCGCTCTCGATGCGCTGCTCGCGCGCACCGACGCGGTGGCGAAGGAGGTCGCGAAGGTCCGCGGGCTCAAGCTCCGGCGGAAGGTCCCCAACGACGTCGTCGACAAGACCGAGCTGCGCCGGCGCCTGCTGGCGATGGCCGCCGAGGACAAGGTCACGCACGACACCGCGGCGGAGGGTCTCGCGCTGGCACGGTGGGGCCTGATCCCCGCAGGCACGGACTACGAGGCGCTGCTGATCGAGCTGCTGACCGAGCAGGTCGCCGGCTACTACGACCCCGCGACCAAGAAGCTGACGATCTCCCGCAGCGTCGGCGAAGATCCCGCGTGGACCGAGCTGGTCCTCGCGCACGAACTCGATCACGCCCTGCAGGACCAGGCGTTCGATCTGACGACGTTCGAGAAGCTGCCTCCCGCCGAGGACGATGCGGCGGCCGCCCGGCGCGCGCTCGTCGAGGGCGACGGGATCGCGCTGATGATCGAGGTGATGCTCGCGCGCACCGGCGCGGGCGCGCCGTGGTCCGATCCGCAGATCGCCCTCGCGATCCAGAAGGCGATGGCGGGACCCGGCGGCGGCGACAAGCTCGATGGCGCGCCCCTCGCGATCCGCGAGGCGCTGACGTTCCCGTACCGCGCGGGCCTGGCGTTCGTCGCGGCGCTTCGCCGCCGCCAGCCGTGGAGCGCCGTCGATGCGGCGTTCAAGAAGCCGCCGCGATCCACCGAGCAGGTGCTCCACCCGGAGCGTTACCTCGCCGGGGACGAGCCCGTGCCGATCACCATCACGCCGCCGCGCGCGCTCCCCGGCTACCAGGTCGCCCACGCCACGGTGTGGGGCGAACTCGGGGTCGGCGTGTTCCTGCGCACGCACGGCATCGACGCAGGCACCGCCGCGCTCGCGCAGGAGGGCTGGGGGGGGGATCGCGTGATCGTGCTTGCGCCCGCAGGCGACCGCGCCCCCGAGCGCACCGTTGGCGTCGCGCGCATCGAATGGGATACTGCCGCCGATGCCCTCGAGGCGGGCGAGGCGCTTGGCAAGGCGGTCGATCGCTGGCTGACCGGCGCGATGCTGACCGCGACCGCGACCGCGACCGGCGGGCGGCTGCGCTGGGTCGCACGCGACGGGACCGTCGCCTGGCTCGAGCGTCGGGACACGTCGATGGTCCTGGTGGTCGGGGCCCCGGCCGCCGTCGCCGAGGCGCTGGCTGCCGAGGTGTGGACCGTCACCGGGCGAGGTGCGGCGGCGAAGGCGAGCTCGAAGAAGGCGAAGCAGGCGAAGCAGGCGAAGCAGGCGAAGCGCTGACGCTCAGGCGAGCAGCAGGTGCTCGAGGGCGATCAGCCGCTCCACGTCGTGCACGTCGCCGTGCTGGAGCGGGACCTCGACGAGCGTCGCCGTCGGGCCGCCGGCCGCGCGCAGCCGGTCGATGGCCTGGCGATCCGCGCTGGCGAGGGTCTCGAGCTCGGCGTGGGCGGCGAGCAGCGCCTGTGCGGCCATCGTGCGCGTCGTGCCCGACAGGCCGAGGCTCGCGACCTGCGGCTGGGCGGCGAGCGCCGCCTCGACGGAAGCCTGGGATGCGGTGACCGGGTGGAACGGGTGGATCTTGTTGATCACGAACCCGACGAACGGCATGCCCGCGCTCTGCAGGCGCGCGTGGAACGCGAGGGCCTCGCTGACGGCCATCGGCTCGGGGCTCGCGACCAGCAGGAACCCGACGCGCGGCTGGCGCAGCAGATCGAACGTCTCCTCGGCGCGCTGGCGGAACCCGCCGAGGATGTCGTTGAACTCGGTGAAGAACACCGACAGGTCGTCGATGAACTTGCTGCCGACGAACTTCGCGAGCCGCTTGATCACGAACGAGCCGGACTTGCCGACGAGCGACCACCGCGAGCCGCCCGCGCCCTGGAGCTTGCGGAACCACTCGATCGCGGGCGAGTCGATCGCGTCGGACAGCTTCTTCGGCGCGTCGAGGAAGTCGAGCGCATGGGACGTGGGTGGGGTGTCGACGATGATCAGGTCGTAGATCCCCTGGCGGTCGAAGTCGTGGAGCTTGGCCATGGCCGCGTACTCCTGCGCGCCCGCGAGCGATCCGGAGATCTGCGCGTAGACGGGGTTCGCCAGGATCCGCTGCACGGCCGCGGGGTCCTTCGCGTGGCGCGCGACCACCTCGTCGAACGCCTGCTTCTGGTCGAGCATCATCGCGTGCAGCTCGCCGCTCGTGCTCGGGGCGTGCTGGTGGACGAGCGCGCGATCGACCTCCTGGACCTGGTGGCCAAGGGAGGCCAGGCCGAGCGAGTTGGCGAGCCGGCGCGCCGGATCGATGGTCAGGACCAGCGTCTTCTTGCCGCGCCGGGCCGCCGCCAGGGCGAGCGTGGCCGCCGTGGTGGTCTTGCCCACGCCGCCGGAGCCGACGCAGACCAGGATCCGCCGCTCGAGCAAGACGTCGACCAAGCGAGGAGAGGCCACGGGTCTTACGCAGTTAGCACGCCACCGCGCCTGGTGGCAACGCACGCGGGGGTGGTAAGACCCGGCGTCTGTGAAGCGCGATCTCATCGTCACCGCCGAGGGGCGGGACCGCCGGGTCTCCGTCGATGGCCCGCTCCCCGATGGCCGGTTCCGCGTCTCGCTCGACGGGGCCGAGCGCCTGGTCGACGCGCGGGCGCTGCGCCCGGGCACCTGGTCGCTGGTGATCGACGGCCGCAGCTTCGTGGTCGACCTCGATCCGCGGCGCGCGGGCATCGCCGCGTCCGTGGGCGCCAGCGAGGCCCTGCTGACCGTCGAGGATGCGATGCACCGCCGGCTGGCGACCGCCTCTGCGGGCGGGCGCACGCTGGCCAAGGGCGAGGCGATCCGCGCGCCGATCGCAGGCAAGGTCGTCAAGGTCCTGGTCGAGGTCGGGGCCGAGATCGCGCCGGGCACGCCGGTGATCGTCCTCGAGGCGATGAAGATGGAGAACGAGCTGGTCGCCGAGCGCGGCGGGACGGTCTCCGTGATCGCGAAGAGCGCCGGCCAGGCCGTCGACACGGGCGACCTGCTCGTCGAGCTCGTCTAGCTCGTCTGGCTCGTCTGGCTCGTCTGGCTCGCCGTGGGGGCCCCGGGGAGCCCGGCGGTGCGGTCGCGGGGGATGTGGTAGCGCGTCAGGATCCGCGCCGTGGCGCGGCGGACCTCCTCGCTGTCGAGCATGATCAGCCCTCCCGAGGTGAGCTCGATCTCGACCACGCCGTGCGCCGCCGACAGCCGCGCCACGAAGTCCTCCATGTCGCGCGGCGCGACGCCGTCGAGCTTGGCGACCGCCTCGTTGTAGAGGTGGCCGTAGCCGACGTTGATCTCGTCAGCGAGGATCTGCGTGAGGATCACGACCTCGTGCTGCGCCTCGCTGCGGAACCCCATGTAGTAGTAGTTGAGGAACTCCTTGGGCGCCTTGTTCCACCACTTGTCCCACGTCGTCAGGTAGTCGCGGGTCAGGGTCTGGAACACGAGGCCGCCGTAGACGAAGTACGCCGGCGGAAGATCATAACGCGAGCGCGCCACCAGCGGGCGCCATGGCTTGAGGTCGAGCTCGATCGCCAGCGGCTTGCCGTCGCGCTTGAGCGCGAGCTCGACCTTGTCGCCGATGTAGCGGTGGCCGAGCACCACGTCGTAGCGGGTGCGGTAGTGGCCGATGTACTGGATCGTGCCGTTGTTCGCGATCGGCAGGCCGTCGATCGCGGTGATCACGTCGCGCGGGCGCAGGTGGCCGTCGGCGGAGCCGCCCCAGTCCGCGTGCAGCACGACCACGCCGCGATCGGTCGGGGCGAGCCCGAGCTGGCGGCGCAGCAGCGGGTTCTCGAGGTTCTGCGTGGTGATGCCGAGCGCCGGGATCTCGGGGCGCTTGCCGTGGTGCACCCCGTCGAGGAATGCGCGGATCAGCGGCGGCGGCACCATCTCGCCGATGTTGTCGACGCCGGTCAGCTTCTGGAATGCGATGCCGACGACCTTGCCCTTGCCGAACACCGGGCCGCCGCTGTTGCCGGCGTTGATCGCCGCGTCGACGGTCACCGCGAGCAGGTGGCGCTGCGAGTGGCTGTAGCGCTGGACCTCGATGCGCGACACCACGCCCTCGGTGATCGACAGCTCCTCGCCGCCGACCGGGTAGCCGACGACCGCGACCTTGTGGCTGAGCTCGGGCATCGGGCCGAGCTCGGCGGGCTCGATGTCGTCGAGGAACCCCGGCGGATCGGTGACCTCGAGCAGGGCGAGGTCGCAGTCGTGGCTGACCGCACGGACCCGCGCGATCGCCTTGTCGGGCTGGGACGGCTTCTGGACCTGGAGGAAGGTCGCGTTCGCGACCACGTGGGCACCGGTGAGGAGCAGGCCGGGGCCGATCACGACCGCGGAGCCGGTGCTGTTGGTGGGCGTCCGGGCCTGCCATGGCCCATCGAAGTCCGGGTCCTGGGACGTCGCAAACACGCGGATCACCTCGGGGTACGACACGTCTGGAAGGTACCGTGTGGAGCGCAGCCCGCAAAGCCCGCGGACCCCATGCGATCGAACATCACGCCGTCCTCGCCCTCCGTGCGACTCCGCGCGACGGCGGACACCGCGCTGGGGCCCGGCGGGGCGCGTCTGGTATAGGAGGGCATGCTCGCCCTGCAGGCGGTGACGCCCGCGCAGCTCCACGCGGCGGTCCCCGAGGTCACCCTCGCGGAGGCCCGCAAGCTCGTGGCGCAGGTCCACCGCGGCGAGCCGGTGGCTCCGACCTCGTCGATCCGGCGGGCCGCGGCCGCCGCCGTGCGGGCGGTGGGCGAGGTCCCCGCGCTGACCGTCGTCGACGAGGTCGCGAGCCAGCTCGATCCGTTCGTCAAGTACGCCCTCGAGAGCGGCGGCGACGTGTTCGAGGCGGTGCGGATCCCACTCGAGGCATCCGGCCGGTTCTCGGTGTGCGTCAGCTCGCAGGTCGGCTGCGCGCTGGCGTGTGCGTTCTGCGCGACCGGGCGGCTCGGGCTCCGGCGCAACCTGGCGACCTGGGAGATCGTCGAGCAGGTGCGCGTGGTCCGCGCCCGGCTGCCATCGCCGACGTCCGTGGGGGCCCCGCCGGCGCGCGTGACCGGCGTGGTGTTCCAGGGCATGGGCGAGCCGCTGGCGAACCTCGACGCGGTGCTCGGCGCGATCGCCGTGCTGTCCGATCCGTGCACCCAGGGCATCGACGCCCGCGCGATCACGGTGTGCACGGCGGGCCTGCCGGCGGGCATCCGCCGGCTCGCGCGCGAGGCGCCCAACGTCCGCCTCGGGCTGTCGCTGTCGAGCGCGATCGCCGCGCATCGCCGGCGGGTGATGCCGATCGCCGACGCGCACGATCTGGACGCCGTGCTCGAGGCGTGTGCCGAGCACGCGCGCACGACCGGCCACGCCCCGATGTGGGCGGTCACGCTGCTCGCGGGCGTCAACGACGCCGACGCCGATGCCCACGCCCTCGCCGAGCGCGCCCACGCGTTCGCCGCCGCGACCGGGCGCCGCCCGCGGATCTCGCTGCTCGACTACAACCCGATCGGAGAGGCGCCCTCGGTGGCGCGCACGCCGGGCATGGCGGACCCGTTCGTGCGGTCGTCGCGCCTGAACGCGTTTCGTGACGTGCTGTCGGCCGCCGGCCTCGCGTCGCACCGTCGTTACTCGGGCGGCAGCGACGTCGCGGCGGCGTGTGGCCAGCTCGCGGCAGTGGTGTAACCTCGTACAGCCCGTTGACGACATCGAGGTCTCCGACGCGATCGACGACGTCGTCCCGACCGTCATCGAGATCTCCCGCGGCAGCCGCCTCGAGTACGAGGTCGACACGCCGACCGGGCTGCTCCGCCTCGACCGCGTGCTGTACGCCGCCGTCGACGACCCGGCGAACGACGGCTTCATCCCGCGCACCCACGCCGACGATGGCGATCCGCTCGACATCCTCGTGCTGATGCAGGAGCCGGTCGACCCGCTCACGATCGTGCGCGCGCCCTCGGCGGGCTGCGGAGGGTCGACGACACGGGCGGCGACGACAAGATCGTCGCCGTGTGCATCGACGATCCGGCGTACGCGCACGACGGCTAGGTGCACGCGATGCCGCCGCACCTGCTGCTCGAGCTCGACCGGTTCTTCCGCGACGACAAGGCCCTCGAGAGCAAGGGCGGGATGGTCGAGGTCGGCGCGATGTACGGCCAGAGCGAGGCGTTCGCGGTGATCCGCGCCTCGCGCGCCGCGTACGAGCGAGGCGACTGGAAGAGCAGCTACGAGGCCTTCGCGCTCGCCCGGGTCGCCACGCGCTGGTACCAGGCGGTCAGGTTCGGGTGGAGCGCCGCGTCGAGGCGGAGCCCCGAGGGCTTGCCCCAGTCGATCGCGCACAGCGCGGTGATGTCGGCGACGGTGAACCGCTCGCCGGCCATGTACGGCCGCGCCGCGAGCTCGCGCTCGATCCACGCGAGGCGCTCGCCGACCAGCTCGCGCATCGTGGCGCCGAACTCGGCCGACTGCTTGATCCGGCCCTCGTAGAACTTGTGGGTGTTGCGGAACACCAGCGAGATCGGCAGCAGCAGCTCGAGCTCGGCGTGGCGGTTCCACATCTCGACCTGCGCGCGCTCCCAGGCATCCGCGCCGAACAGGTTGGGCTCGGGGTGGAGCTCTTCGAGGTAGCGGCAGATCGCCATCGACTCGCGCAGGACGCGACCGTCGTCGAGCTCGAGGACGGGGAGCTGCGCGATCGGGTTCTTCTGCCGGAACGCCGCGGTCAGGTGCGCGGCGTCGGCGATCAGGACCTCGATCGTGTCGTAGGCCACACCCTTCTCCGCGAGGAACACGCGGACCCGGCGGGGGTTCGGGGCGCGGGGGTCTTGATACAGCAGCATCGTCGGATTGTACTACGCTGCAAAATCGGCAAGGTACGGTCGGATCTCGTATACTTGCGAGCAGCATGCGGACCGCTGGGATCGTCGGAGTCGGGCTGTCGTTGTGCCTCGTACTGGGCGGGGGCGCCGGCTGCAAGGGCCAGGATGGGCCGTCGAAGGACCCCGCGGCGATCAAGGCCCAGCAGGAGCTGATGGCTCGCCGCAACGCGCTGCTCGCCGAGCAGAAGCGCCTCAGCGACGAGTCCAAGGCCCTCGAGCTCAAGATCGCGGAGGGCAAGGCCAAGGGCGAGGACGTCGCCGAGCTGGCCAAGCAGAAGGACGTCGTCGACAAGCAGATCGCGGGCTCGGAGTCCGAGCTCGACCAGGCCGCCGGTCAGCTGGCGTCGATCTCGTCCAAGCTCGATGCCGCCGGCGGCATGGCCACGCGCGAAGCCGACGTCAGCCAGCGCGAGGCGCGCGTCGCCGAGCGCGAGAAGGAGGTGGTCGCGCGCATGGAGCGGCTGCTGGAGCTCGACGCGCAGCGCGCCGACAAGTGGAAGGAGGGCTGCGCCACCGCCGGCGCCCCCACGACGACCACGATCATCCAGCAGGTCGCCGCGCCCAAGGACGGCAAGTACACGCGCAAGGAGGTCGACGCGCTGGTCGCCCGCGGGAAGGCCGCGATGGCGAAGAAGGGCCTGATCAATTCGGACCTCGGCGCGCAGGCCGGGCTCGAGGGCGAGGTGCTCGCGGCGCAGCAGGACAGCGACTGGACGCGCGGCTACGTGCTCGCGTCGCAGCTCGCGCAGACCATCGACGCGATCCAGATCAACCGCCCGTTCATCCGCGCGAAGTACGACCGCCTGCAGGCCAAGGTCAAGGGCGCGAAGTTCGGCGAGGCGACCCAGGCCACGCTGACCGACGGCATGAAGGAGGTCATGCAGAAGTACGGCGACGGCGACTTCGTGTCCGCCAACCGCCGGATCAACCAGCTGTGGTCGGGCGTCCGCTGACGGACGCAGCGCCGCTGGCCGCCCCGTAGGTCGAGGTCAGGTCGTCGTCAGTTCGGGCACTCGCCGCCGCCAACCTTGCGGCAGGCGTCGGCGGACCAGTCGCTGGCGACGCTCGCGGCGATCACGCCGGCGATCACGGCGATGCCCACGGCGACCGGCGCGACCACGTACCACCGGCGCCACACCGGCGGATCGACGTACACGATCCGGGCGCGGCTCACGGGCTTGCCGGCGAGGTCGTGCTGCAGCACCGGGTACTGCGTCATCGCGACGGGGACCTCGGTCGTCTGGTCGTACGGGACGTCGATGAACCGCACGAAGTCGCGGTACTGCGGGTGCGTGACCCGCACCGCCTGGGTGCCGACCGGCAGCGACAGCGTGCTGGCCGGGCCGAGCGCGACCTTGCTGCCGTTGATGTAGACGGTCGCGCCGGTGGCGTCGATCGCGAGGTGGAGGATGCCGCGGTAGCGGTCGGGCTCGAGCAGCCGCACCGCCGCGCCGGCCGGGCCCCCCCCCGTGTCGCCCTTGCCGCCGATCGACAGCGTGGTCGAGCGGATCTCCCTGCCCGTGGTGACGTCGGTCGCGCCGAGGTAGACGACCTGCGACTCGCCGAGCCCGCCGACCTCACCATCGATCACGACGGTGGCGCCGACCAGCGTGCCGAGTTCGGTCAGGCAGCGCGGATCGCGGTCGCACAGCTTGAGCAGGGGCTTGTTCGCCCGGGCGATCGCCTCGGCCACGGCCTGCGCGGACACCACCGTGGCGCCGGGGAGCTGGCCGAGCGCGGCCTCGAGCTGGCGGGTCAGCTTCTTCGTGGCGCCCGAGGTGTCCTCGGCGCCGAGCGTGGCGAGCGGGGCGACCGCGATCACCCGCGCGGCCCGGGCCGCCGGGGCAGGCTGCGCGGCGACCGGTGCGGCGAGGACCGCGCAGGCGAGAGCGGCGGCGACGAGGCGGGCGGTCACGGACAAGGGATCGTCCCGCTCGCGCCGACGCAGGTGGCGCTGGACCCGGCGGCGCTGCCGATCATGGCGCCGACGACGACCGCGGCGACGCCGACCCCGACGAGGAACCACGTGCGCGTGTGGAACGGCCGCCGCTCGACGTGGGCCACGGCGCCGATGCCGGTGATCTGGGTCGACGGCAGGAGGCGGACCTCGACGCGCGCGACCTTCTGGAAGTGGATCGCGACGCCGTCCTCGAACGGCTCGTAGCCGGGGGCGCGCACGCGCAGCTTGTGGCCCCCGAGCGCGAGCCGGCGGAGCACGCCGAGGTTCGGCAGCGGGGTCTTGCCGATCCGGGCGCCGTCGAGTTCGACCTCGGCGCCGACGATGTCCGTCTGGATCTGGACGGCGCCATGGAGCTGGTCGGGCGCGAGCAGCTTGTACGCGGCGACACGCACGCCCTCGATCAGCTCGTCGGGGCTGCCGCGCAGCGGGTCGCTCTGGATCCGCTGGATCTGCTTGCTGGTCGCGACGTCGACCGTCTTGATGTTGAGCACGTAGTCATCACCAAGTGAGCCGACGGTCCCGGTGACGACGATGTCGACGCCGAGCTTCTTGCCGATCGCGGCGAGGCACTTCTCCTCGCCGGTGCACTGCTGCTGGGCGGTGGTGGCGGCGCGGTCGATGTCGCGCCGGCTCGGCAGCGGCTGCGTGGACAGGCGCGCCAGCTCCATGCGGAACAGCGTCTCGAGCCGGGAGACCAGCTCGCCGTCGATGCCGAGCGCGTCGAACCGCCACACCGCGATCTTCTTGTCGAGGGCGGCCTCGGCGACCGAGCCCTCGGTGGGCTCGGGGGGCGGTGCCGGCTGCGCGGACGCAGGAGAACGCGCCGTTGCGACCAGTACGGCGGTGCTCACCAGGAGCGAGGGCAGCCACCTCACGGCCCCGCGATGCTAACACCATCTACCGCGTCGCTGGCTGGCGGGCACCGTGTTAGCGTGTTCAGCATGTGCTGGTATCGCCGTCTGGTGCTCGCCACCGTGGCGGTCGTCGCGGTCGGGTGCTCGTCGATCTCGACGGTCCGCATCCAGCCCGAGGCCGTCCACGTCGGACCCCACCTGCGCCCGATCGCGGTGATCCACGCCCAGGTCACCAGCGCGTATTTCCTGTTCCTGGCGATCCCGGGGCACGTCAGCCTCGATCACGTGGTCAACCGGATGCTGCTCGCCGCCGCGAAGAGCCTGGGCGCCGACAAGGTCGTCGACATCAAGGTCGACATCACCCCCGATGACGGGATCTGGGTGCTCCGCCGGGTGCTCGGCTGGCGCAGCGCGCAGGCGAGCGGGGTGGCCGTCGTCGTCGAGGATGTCGAGGCTGGAGGCACGCCATGAACCCCGCGCTGGTCGAGAAGCGGCTGATCCTCGTCCTCGGCAAGGGCGGGGTGGGGCGGAGCACGGTGGCCGCGGCGATCGCCGCGCAGCTCGCCGCCGCCGGCAAGCGCACGCTGCTGTTCGAGACGAACGCGAACGACCGGTTCGGCGGGTTCTTCGGCAAGCCCACCGTCGGACCCGATCTGGTCCAGCTCGCGCCCAACCTGTTCGCGATCAACGCCACGCCGGCCTCCGCTCTCGAGGAGTACGGGCTGATGGTCCTGCGGTGGAAGAGCGTCTACGAGATGGTGTTCGAGAACCGCGTGACCCGCGCGTTCCTGCGCGCGATCCCCGGGCTCGACGACTACGCCCTGCTCGGCAAGGCGTGGTTCCACACGACCGAGTCGAGGACGTCGCTGCGGGGCGCCCGGCCGGTGTGGGACACCGTGGTGTTCGACATGCCCGCGTCGGGCCACTCGGTGTCGATGCTCCGCGTGCCCTGGGTGATCGTCGACACCGTGCCCGAGGGGCCGCTCACCCGCGACGCGCGCACCGTCAAGTCGCTGCTCACCGATCCCAACCGGACCTCGGCGGTGCTGGTCACGCTCGCCGAGGAGATGCCGGTCAACGAGTCGGTCGAGCTCGAGGGCAAGCTCGGCGCGCTCGGCATCACGCCGCAGCTGCTGGTGGTCAATCAGGTGTTTCCGGAGCACTTCCCGGCCGGCGGTCCGCTCGCGCGCGTGCTCGATGCGTTGCAGGCCGTGGCTGGCGAGCTGACCACGCCGCTCGCGGAGATCACCGCGCACGCCTCGCTGTCGCGCGATCGCCGCGCGCTCAATGCGCACTACCTCGGTGAGCTCGCTCGCCGCACGAAGACCCCGCTGGTCGAACTGCCGCGCCTGTTCGCGACCGCTCTCGGTGGAGCCCACCTGAGTGAGCTCGGCGCGCGGCTACGCGCCTGACGCCGCCGACCTACTCGCCGGCGGCGCGCATCGGGAACAGTGGCTCGCCGTGGATCTCGAGGCGGTACACGCTGTTCTCGGTCTCGACGTAGATCATCTTGCCGCCGGGCTCGCCGAGGACGCGGCACACCGGCGTCGTGATCATGCGGTGGCCGTGCGGGTCCCGGAAGATCACCATGCCGCGCCCGATGAACGGGTACGAGATCAGGTAGCCGGTGTACAGCCGGCCGCCGGCACCCGAGGGTCTCTCGGTGCCGAGCTCACGAATCTTGCGTGCCGTGACGCTGACCATGGGGTCGCTGACTATAGTCTAGGAGATGCTGGAGCCGTCGTCACCCCCTTTGCGGGGGCCCTGGGTGAAGCGTGGGTGAGCAGCGGACGGGTGGCGCGGTCGAGGCGCTGTATGCCGAGGTCCGGGCGCGGGTCGGAACGGTCGGGAGCAGCCCCCCGGACGCGCCGGTGCTGCGGCAGGTAGCCCCAGGGATCCAGGTGCTTGCGCTGCGCAGCCCGACGCTCCCGCCGGCCGCCCACACCAACGTCTACCTGGTCGGGCCGGTCGGCGGACCGCTGGTGGTGGTCGACCCGGGGAGCCCGTACCCCGACCAGCAGGCCGTCCTCGATGCGGTGCTGGGAGCGCAGCCGATCTCGGCCGTGCTCCTCACGCACCACCACGGCGACCACGTGGGCGGAGCCGCGGCGCTGGCCACGCGGTGGGGCGTGCCGATCGTGGCGCACCCGATCACGGCGCGTTTGCTCGAGGGGATCGTGGACGTGACGCGCGGTCTCGAGGACGGCGAGGTGCTCGGCGATGCGGGCGACGCGCACCCGATCACCGCGGTCCACACGCCCGGGCATGCCGCGGGCCACCTGTGCTTCGAGGTCGGCGGCGCGACCATCGCGGGGGACATGGTCGCGGGGATCGGGACGATCCTGATCGATCCGGCGGAGGGCGACATGGCGCGCTACCTGGCCTCGCTCGAGCAGCTGCTGGCGCGCCCGGCCTCCGTGCTGCTGCCGGCGCACGGCCCGGCCATCCCCGATGGCCCGGGCAAGCTCCGCGAGTACCTCGCACACCGCCGGATGCGCGAGCAGCGCGTGTGGGCCGCACTGACGGACGCGCCGGCCACGCTCGCGCAGCTCGTGGCGCAGGCCTACGTGGATACGCCGGCCGCGCTGTGGCCGATCGCCGAGCGCTCTCTCGAGGCCCACCTGATCAAGCTCGTGCGCGAGGGACGCGCCGCGATCGACGACGCAGGCTATAGTACGCGGCCGTGGTACTGAGCTTTGATGGTCTCCCCGAAGTCGCCCTCGCGCGCGACATGCTGCGCCGCTGGTGGGGGCTGGACCTCGGGTTCACCGACGCCGCCGGCGGAGGGTACGAGCGCACGTCTCACGCCACCTGCGACACCATCCGCGCGGTCGCGAGCGCCGCGTGTGCGGGCGCGCTGACCACGATCGCCGCCGGGTTCACCGCGTCGCGCGCGCGCGCACCGTCACGCACACCTGCCACGCCGGGCTCACCATCATCGCGGCGCCGGTGTTCGGCGTCAGCGGGCTGCTCGGGGTGGTCTACGCCAGTGGCGCGCGCGGCACCGACCCCGCGGGCGTCGCCACCGGCCTCGCCGCGACGCTCGGCTGCAGCGCCGACGAGGCCGGCGCGCTCGCCGCCGTCACGCCCGCGCTCACCGCGTCCGATGTCGTGCGCGTGCGCGACCTCGTGGACGCTGCCGCGGCGGCCGTCGAGCGCGCGCTGCCGGGCGAGGTCCCGCCCACCACGTTCAGCCACCCGTTCAACGAGATCGTCGGCGACGCGCCGGCGGTCCGCGACCTCGTGAAGCTCCTGACCAAGGTGGTCAAGAGCGAGGCGACCGTGCTGATCCACGGCGAGAGCGGCACCGGCAAGGAGCTGATCGCGCGCGCGATCCACTATCACGGGTCCCGCGCGAAGAAGCCGTTCATCGTCCAGAACTGCTCGGCGTTCAACGACAACCTCCTCGAGAGCGCGCTGTTTGGCCACGTGCGCGGCGCGTTCACGGGCGCGGTCAAGGATCAGCCCGGGCTGTTCCAGGTCGCCGATGGCGGCACGTTCTTCCTCGACGAGATCGGGGACATGTCCGCCGCGCTGCAGGTCAAGCTCCTGCGCGTGCTCCAGGAGAGCACGTTCACGCCGGTCGGCGGCACCAAGCCCGTGCGCGTCGACGTCCGCATCATCGCGGCCTCGCACAAGGATCTCGCGACGATGGTCGCGCAGCGCCAGTTCCGCGAGGACCTGTTCTATCGGGTCAACGTCCTCAAGCTGACCGTGCCGCCGCTGCGCGAGCGCGTCAGCGACATCCCGCGGCTCGCCAAGCACTTCGTGACCAAGCACTGGCGGTCGCCCGGCAAGGCGCCGGTGCTGTCGCAGAGCGTGCTCGCGCGGCTGGTCGCGTACCCGTGGCCCGGCAACATCCGCGAGCTCGAGAACGAGGTGGAGCGCATGCTCGTGCTCGCCGGCGACGCGCAGGAGCTGACCGGCGGCATGGTGTCGACCCGGGTGTCCGGCGTGGTCGCGAGCAGCGCGGCGGTGCGCCCCCTGCGCGACCTGCTGGTGACCGCCGAGGCCGACGCAGTGGTCGCATCGCTCGGCCGCCACCACGGCGACCGCGACGAGGCCGCCGCCGAGCTCGGCGTCAGCCGCCCGTACCTCGACGCGCGCTGCGCGGCCCTCGGCCTGGGGACGGGAGCTGTCACCGGCGCCGATGCCGAGGCGGCGTCGTGAAGCGGGCTTGCTCGATCTGCCGCGGCGAGGCGGTCAAGGACGGCAACAAGTTCTGGCCGCTGTGCAGCGAGCGCTGCTCGATCATCGATCTCGGCAAGTGGCTCGGCGAGGCGTACCGGTTCGAGGGAGAGGTCGATGCGAGCGGAGGTGGGGTCGACGGCGTCGCCGACCCCGAGGCCGAGTCCCGCTGACCCTCGTCGTCGCGGCGGTTCCCCGCCACGACGCATGCTAGCGTGGGGGCGTGCAGCCGATCGATGGCGCCTCGTGGCTCCCGACCGAGGACTTCGGCGAGGTCGATCGCCTGGAGAGCGAGGCGGTCGTCACGAGCTTCTATCAGGTCGGGATCCCGCTGTGGCCCGAGCACTCCGCGTACGTGATCCGCGCGGCCGATGGCTCCGAGCAGCGGATCCGGATCCCGCTGCACGCCCGCAGCGTCGTCCTCGGCTACCTGCGCGCGCCGCTGTGGATGACCACGCTGATCCTCGGCATCCCCGCGCTCCTGATGCCGGCGCGCTGGCTGCCGCTGCTGATCCCGGCCGCGCTGCTCGGCGTGCTCGCGGCGGTGCTGACCTTCGCGGCCGGCCGGCTCGCGGAGGGCGAGCTGCTCCGGCGCTCGCTGCTCCGCCGCGTCGTCGGTTTCGGTGCGCCCCCCGAGCTGCTGACCGCTCCGCTGCGCGCCGAGATCCGCGCGCAGCTCGAGCTGATGTGGCGGACCCGCTCCCCGAGCACTGGCTGGATCGAGGCGATCGACCGTGGCGAGCCCGCCGAGATCCTGGTCGCGCTCGCCGAGTACCACCAGGACGGCGAGTTGCTCGCCCGCGCCCACGCGAACCTCGCCAATCGCGTCTGGAACTGACGCCATGCGCGGCGGCTGCCGCGACCGGACGCACGCCCGGCCGCAGGGCGCGAGAAGGACCTCTCCGCGATCCAGGCGCGGCTCGGCGCGCCGCTGACCTCCACCGGCCTGCTGTTCACCCGATGATCCGGACAAGCGCCGGATCCAGGACAGCAAGGTCAGCGCGATCGCCGGCTCGTTCTGGGTGTGCATCGATGGCACGGGCAAGGTCGCCCGGGTCGACCCGATCGAGTCGACCGGCATCCCCGGGTTCGACGTGAAGATCCGCGCGGCGCTCCAGACCTGGACGTACAAGCCGTACGCCCCCGCCGGGGAGCCGCTCGAGGCCTGCACCCTAGCGGCGGGCGCGCGCATGCTCGCGCGCGAGCGCGGCGGCGAGCAGGTGGGTGCGGGGTGAGCAGGGCGCGGTGGTGCCGGTGACCCCACCGGCGCTGGGCGGGTGCGGCGCGGGCGCGGGGAGCCGCGGCAGGACGCTGCGGATCTCAGCGGGCGTGCGCAGGATCCGCGCGCGGTAGCGATCCGGGAAGCAGCGGCCGTGGCGGCCGGCGGCGGCGTTGAGGGCGCGCGCGGCCGCGACCTGGAGGCCCTGCATGCCGCGGGCGAGGGCGCGGCGATCGTCGGCCTCGACGAGCAGCTCGACCTGCGCGCGGCGCACGACGATCCGGACGATCCGGAAGTCGGTGCGCGCGAGCGAGCGGCGGACCGCGCGCTGGAGGGCGGCGTGCGCGGCCCGGCGCGACAGGAAGCGCAGCGCGGGCTCGAGGCGCGCGGTGACGTGGACCGGGTGGTGCGCCGAGAGCGCGGGCGGGGGCCGTGGGGTTCGCTCGCGATCGGCCCACGCGCCGGGCGGCCCGCGCCCGCGCGCGCGCCGCCCCAGCCCCGGGCGGACAGGCGCGGGGCAGGCCGCCCCGGGCTGCCGGGCGAAATCTCGGGTAGGATCTTCACGTACAAGATGAAATCGCCGAGATCTCTCCTCGATCAAGTTTCTGCGTCACCTACTTGTCACTTCGATGAGCACTTCTCTAAGGTGAGTTCACATGAGCGACGACGGCGCCGGTGAGTACTGTGACGAGGTGGGCACCACGGAGCTCGAGGTCGAGGCGGCGACAGGCGAGCTGCCCGGCGTCAGCCGCCAGGTTCGCCGCCGGTCGCGGCGAACGCGGCCGCGGAGCAAGACGATCGCGATGAAGCGGATGACGCGCGCCGAGCTGCAGGCTGGCACGGTCATGTACCCGCCCGTCGTCGGGATCGAGCGGCCGCGCACGCGCGCCGAGTGCAGCCAGGAGCAGCGACCGTGCCCCTGGGTGTCGTGCAAGCACCACCTCTACCTGGACATCAACTCGGAGACCGGGTCGATCAAGATCAACTTCCCCGACCTCGAGCCGTGGGAGATGCAGCACACCTGTTCCCTCGACGTGGCGGAGCAGGGCGCGCTCACGCTCGAGGAGATCGGCCTGATCACGAACCTGACCCGCGAGCGGATCCGCGCAGGTCGAGGTCCGCGGGCTGATCAAGCTCCAGGGCCGGCGCGAGCTGCGCTGATCATCGCGAGCGGGCCCGGGGGCCCGAGCTGCGACCGGCGGACGGCCACGCCGCCGAGGGCTGGCTGTGCGCGGCGTCAGGCCGGGCGGAGGACGAGGACCGGCAACCGCGTGACGCGCAGCAGGTGGTCCGCGACCGAGCCGACGATCGCGCGCGCGATACCCGTGCGCCCGTGCGACGAGATGCACATCACATCGGCGCCGTGGAACGCAGCGCTCCGCGCGAGCGCGACGGCGGGCTCGTCGCCGCGGACCACGTGGACGTGGACCGCCTGCGTGGCCCCGACCGGCGCGAGCAGCTGGAGCTGATCGCGGATCGCGAGCTCGTCGACCTGCGCGTCCGGCTTGATCACGTGGACGATGTGGACCGTGCCGTCCGCCGGGGTCAGCGCGAACGCGTAGGGCACCGCGCGGTTCGCGAACTGCGACAGGTCCGTGGCGACGAGCGTGGTCAACACGCGCGGCGACACCAGCGTGCGCAGCTGGGCGTTGGGCGGCACGCACACCACGGACTGCGGGGCGTCCGCGATCACGACCGAGGACACCGAGCCGAGGCGGCCGAGACCGGTCTTCTGGCCGGTGCCGACGATCACGACGTCGGCCTTCTCCTCGGTCGCGAGCTCGACGACGTGGTCGCCGAGGCGGCCGAGGCCGCGCCGGGGGCGGGCCACGACGCCGGTGGTGTCGACGAACCGCCGCATCAGGTCGCGCGCGAGGAGGGCCTCGATCTCGGGATCGCGATCGACCAGGGTCTTGGTGCCGAGGCCGTAGTGATCCGCGGCGTCGTCGGGGTAGTAGATCGCGCCGAGCACGACCTCCACCGGCGCGAGCGCGCGCAGCCCGTGGGTCCACTGGATGCCGAGATCGCACACCGCGGAGTCGTCGATGCCGAGGAGCAGGCGGAGCGGGCGCTCGCGCCGCGCCCACGCCAGCAGCGGCGCCGGATCGCGGACGCACAGCACGGGCATCTGCGCGTGGGCGATCAGCCGGGCGGCCGTGGTCCCGAGCCGCATGATCGGCGCGTGGGTGGAGCGCGCGGCGATCACGAGCAGGTCGCACGGCTCGGACTCGGCGAACCGGAGCAGGGCGTCCTCCGGGGCTCCGTGGAGCAGCGCGGTGCGGACCGCGGGCCCCGGCTGGGCCCCGGTCCGCGCGTGGGCGAGGGCCTCGAGCTGGGTGCCGGCGGCCTGCATCGCTGGACCTCGGACCGCCGGCGAGCCGACGGGATCGGCCACGTGGACGAGGGTGACGGCGTCAGCGCCGGAGAGCGCGGCGAGGGCACGAGCCACATCGAGCGCGCCGCCGCTCGCTGGGGACAGATCGGTTCCGCAGATGATGCGCATCAGGATAAGTAGGCGAAGCGCCGGATCAGCTCCAGGAGAGCCTGGCGTACGTCATCGTCGATGCCGACGAACCGGATGCCCATGCCGGGGTGAAGGTTGTCGGGTTGGCCCGGACGGTAGGGGTTGACCCAGATCACTTCGCCCTCGACCTCGAGTGAGGTCGGGGCGCCGCGACCGTCCGGTGAGAACCGGAGGTTGAGGAGGGTGCCGGGCAGCTCGGGCGTGGTGGTCCGCACGAAGATGCCGGTGGCGCTGATGTCCGTGATGTAGGCGAACAGGAAGTTCTCCTCGCTCGCGTAGTCCACCTCGAGATCGACCAGCAGCCGGGGAGCCCGCCGCCGATCGGCGTCGGTGAGCGGCACGCTCGCCGGTCCCGCCTCGACCGCGTCGCCCTTGTTGGCTCCCATCGCGGTCGTCATACCGCCGTCTCGCGACGGAGGTCAATCGCCCATGTGGGCTCGATCCCGCGCGCCCCGCGTGCGGTTTCCTCGGACCGTGGCGTGGTCCTCATTCGAGGACGACCGACGTGATCTTCACGCGATCCGCGGTATCCCGCTGCGGCGGGGGCGCCTCGGACACCGGCATGTTCTTCCAGTTCGGCGCCGTGCCGGTGAAGAACCCGATCCACACGTCGTACGGCCCGCCGGGGTGGGTGCCGCCGCCGGCGCGCAGCGTGTGGCGGTCGATGATGTAGTCGCCGGGCTGCCAGCTCGAGGTCGGGCAGCGGCCCGCGATCGGATCGTGATCGCCGTTGAAGCGAAGCCCGCCGTCGAAGTGCATCAGCGACTTCCACGCGCCGCTGACCGGCTGGAGGATCTTGTAATACATCGTGACCTGGTAGCGGGAGCCGCGCTTCATGCGCGCCGGGATGTCCCACCCGAGCAGCTGGATCTTGCGGTCGAAGATCACGGGCGCCGTCGGTCGGTGCGCGATCGCCTGCGGCTCCTCGTGGACGATCGTGGTGGCGAGCGGGTTCTTGTCGGTCGTGCCGGCCTTCGAGTTCGACAGCAACAAGTTCCTCACGTTGCGATCGTCGATCACGTAGTACGGCTTGCCGCCGATCTCGCGGTGGAGCGTGCACAGCTCGGTCTGCGGGGCGATCGCGAACACGCGCCCGGGGCGCTGCAGCGCCTTGACCACCAGATCGCGCGTGGCGACCAGCTCGGGCGAGGCGTCGGGGGCGTAGGCGCGCGGCGCCTGGCCGAGGTCCCCCATGATCACGAGCGCTTCCCCGGCCGCGCGCAGCGACCGGTACGTATCGAACAGCGCCTTCGACGACACGTGGGCCGCGATCCGCGGCTGCCACACGAACGCCCAGAACGCGCCCATCCCGACGGTCAGCGCGAGCGAGCTGACGAGCGCGGTCAGGCCGAGCCGGCGCAGCCACGGGCGCGCGCCGGGGCGGGTCGCGGGCAGGGCGGTCGCGAGCGCGAACCCGAGCGCGATCAGGCCGCCGATCACGAGGATCCAGGTCCTGGTCGACAGCCCGAGCAGCATCGAGGCCTTGGGGTAGGGCAGCTGCTCGGTGCCGATCAGCAGCGAGGTCACGCGATCGGCAAACGAGTGCATGTCCTTGCCGAGGTTGATCACCGCGAGCAGCACGAACAGGCCGAGCAGGCGCAGCCCGCCGGGCAGGTCCTCGTCGGTCGCCCGCCGCGCGAGCAGGCCGTCGAGGTAGACGCCGACCGCGAGCGCGAGCGCCGGGAACCCGGCGTACAGGGTGAACCCGACCTTGCGCTGGAACACCTCGGAGGCGATCCACGCGCCGGCGCCCCACGCGAGGGCGATCGCCCCGGTGATCCGGCGCGGCGCCTCGGCGGCGCGCAGCAGCCCGGCGACCGCGATCGGCGCGAGCACGCCCCACGGGAACGTGCCGTAGCCGATCTGCTCGAACGTCGAGTCGAACACCATCCGCAGATCCTCGTCGGGCCGCCACAGCCCGCCGAGCGCCCACGACCAGCAGCCCTCGGTGACGATCGCGTGCCCCGCGACCTCGCGCGCGGGCGGCAGCATGCCCGGGACCGGCGCGGTCAGCCGGTAGAGCTGGTGGGCGAGCAGCGCGAGCAGGCCGAGCGCGGCGAGCCCCGCGAGCCCGGTGACGGTGATGACGAGCAGGCGGCGCCGTGGGGCGCCCGGGCCCGCCTCACGGAGGCTGCCGAGGCCGACCGCGGCGAACGCCCCGAGCGGCACGACCAGGCCGAGCAGCGCGCCGCCGCCCGCGAACCCGAGCACCAGCCCGAGCGTCAGCGCCGCGATGCTGGTCACGAGATCGAGGCCGGTGAGCGCGAGCCCGCGTGTGCGCGCGGCGGGGTGGGCGAGGGCGACCAGCGCATAGACGATCAGCGCGCCGCCACACGCGGTGCCGATCTCGGAGGTCAGCATCCGTGCCTGGAGCACCAGCAGCGGCATCGACAGCAGCACCAGGCAGGTCAGCACGCCGGCGCGACCACCCGCGAGGCGGAGGGCCACCCCCGCGGTGGCGAGCACCGTGAGCAGGCCCATCAGCGCGAACGGCAGGCGACGGCCGCTGTCGGCATCGCCGAACGTATCGCGACCGAGCTTGATCGCGCGGGCCTGCAGCGAGCGAGCGATCGCCGCGGGCGGGGCAGCGCGGACGCACGCGTCGGCGGCCGCAGGCGGCGCGGGCGTGACCTGTGCGGTGGCCACGGCGGTGGGCGGGGCGGCGCGATCCGCGAGGCTGCGCTCGTGGGGCTCCCACAGGCCGGAGGCACCGAGCCCGGGCATCAGGACGATCACGGCCAGCAGCAGCACGACCACGAGCGCGGCTGGCCAGCGGCCGAGGGAGGTGGACAGCCTGCGGAGGAGCGACACGCCGTGCGACCTTACCCCCGACTTGCGCTGGACGAACAGGCCGGCGACAGTCCAGTCGTGCCGCAAACGAGATCCTGCGCGTGGGCCGCCTGGCACCTGCGCGGGGTGAGGCGGCATGGTCCGTCGAGGCCTCTCGTCCACGTGCCACGTGCCACGTGCCACGTGCACGGAGGGCAACTCCGATGAGCGGGCGGTCCACCGACGCCAGCAGCCGCGCCGCCGATCTGGCGCGGCTCCACCGTGTGATCCCGGTCAAGCGCTACCGCAGCCTGGTCGCGCACTGGGTCGCGCGCTGGTTCCGGCCGCCGCGGCCGGCCCGGCTCGAGCCGCTCCAGCCGCTCGGCGAGCGCGAGATCGCGATCACGTTCGGCGGCCACGCCACCATCCTCCTGCGCACGCCGCGGCTGGCGATCGCGTTCGATCCGATGCTCGGGCGCTGGGTCAAGGGCGTGCGGCGCGCCGTCGAGCCGGGCCTCGTGACGGCCGACTTCGCGGAGGTCGGCCTGATCCTGATCTCCCACCGCCACGCGGACCACCTCCACCTGCCCACGCTCGCGCGCCTGCCGCGCACGGCGACCGTGGTGGTACCGGCGGGCGCCGCGTCGACGCTGAGCGACCTCGGGTTCGCCCGCGTCGTCGAGCTCCAGCCCGGCGCGGACCTCGAGCTGCGCGGCGTGCAGGTGACCGCGTGCGCGGCCTCGCACGGCGACGGTGACCTCGCGCGCGGCCTGTCGTACGTGATCCGCGGCGCAGGGCCGAGCGCGTACCTGTGCGGGGATAGCGGCTACTTCTCGGGGTTCGCCGACGTCGGCGCGCGCCACGCCCCCGACATCGCGGTGCTGCCGATCGGGGGGTTCCTGCCGGCGTCGTTCCGGGCCCGCCACATGTCCCCGCTCGATGCGCTGTACGCGTTCGAGGACCTGCGCGCGCGGTTGCTCGTGCCGATCCACCACGGCGCGTTCGCCCTGTCGTACGAGCAGCTCGACGAGCCGGTGCGCTGGCTGACCGAGCTAGCGCGCGACCGCGGCCTGCGCGACCACGTGCTCGTGATGGCGCCCGGCCAGAGCGAGCGGTTCGTCGAGTGCGATGCGCGCGCGGCGCCGACGCCGATCGATGACGGCCCGACCGATCCGAGCCCGGTGCCGGCCGCCGTCCGCTGAGCTGCGCGCGGTGTGCGCGGCTGTGCTAAGACCGCCGCGATGTCCGCCCCCGACGTCTCCATCGTGATCCCGGTCTACAACGAGGAGGGGATCCTCCGCGAGGCGGTGGCGGAGCTGCGCGCGGGGCTCGATCAGGTGCGCGCCCAGCTCGCGTGGCCC
The DNA here is from genome assembly GCA_964203225.1 of Kofleriaceae bacterium. Classification (GTDB taxonomy): domain Bacteria; phylum Myxococcota_A; class Polyangia; order Haliangiales; family Haliangiaceae; genus JABFXX01. The sequence goes on along the minus strand of CAXNMK010000010.1, from coordinate 112,687 downwards.
GAGCTGAAGGTCGAGATCCTGCTGTGCGAGAACGGCTCGCGCGATCGGACGGTCGAGCTCGCCGAGCACCTCGCGGCCGAGCACCCGGACGTCCGCACGTTCTCGCTGGGCGAGCCCAACTACGGCAAGGCGCTGCGCCGCGGCATCGAGACCGCGCGCGGCCGGTGGGTGATCTGCGAGGAGATCGACCTGTGCGATCGCGACTTCCACCGCCGCGCCCTCGAGCTGCTGCGCCACGGCGACGCCGCGATGGTGGTCGGCAGCAAGGTGATGAACGGGTCGATGGATCAGCGCCCGCTGTTCCGCCGGGTCGCCACCCGCGTGATCAACGGCATGCTCCGCGTGTCGCTCGACTTCCGCGGCACCGACACCCACGGCCTCAAGGCGTTCGATCGCGAGACCCTGATGCCCGTGGTCGAGGCGTGCGTGATCGACCGCGACCTGTTCGCGAGCGAGCTCGTGATCCGCGCCGGCCGCGCCGGCCTCCACGTCCTCGAGATCCCGATCCGCCTCCACGAGAAGCGTCCGCCCGCGATCAACCTGACCAGGCGCGTGCCCCACGTGCTCAAGGGCCTCGCGAGGCTGACGTACGTGATCCGGTTCGGCGGCAAACCGTGACCCCGACCTGCGCCATCTCCATCGATCTCGACGCGGTCGGCTGTTACTACCGGATCCACGGCCTCGGCGCGCACCCCGCCGAGCTCGAGCACGCCATCCTCGAGCGCGCGCTGCCCCGGGCCGCCCGCCTGTTCGCGAGCCGCGGGCTCCACGTCACCTGGTTCGTCGTCGGGCGTGACGTCGATGTCGACGCCGCCACCAGCGCCGCCGATCGCGCGGCCCGCGCCGCCAGCGCCGCGCTCCTCGGCGAGCTCGCCGCGGGCGGGGACGAGCTCGGCAACCACTCGTACGCCCACCCCTACGAGCTCGCGCGGCTGCCCGCGACGCGGATCGAGGACGAGATCGCCGGCGCCGATCGCGTGCTGCGGCGGATCACCGGCGCCCCGGTGCGCGGGTTCCGCGCGCCCGGCTACGACGTGTCGGCGGTGATGCTCGCCGCGCTCGCGCGCCACGGCTACGCGTACGACTCCTCGGTGTTCCCGGCGCCCGGGTACTACGCCGCCAAGGCCGTCGTGATGGGCGCGCTCGCGGTGCTGCGCCGGCCGAGCGGCGCGGTGCTCACCGATCCGCGCGCGCTGGTCGCGCCCACCGAGCCGTACCGGCCCGATCTCGCCGCGCCGTGGCGCCGCGGGGCGGCCCCGCTCGTCGAGCTCCCGGTCGCGGTCACGCCGTGGACCCGGCTGCCCGCGATCGGCACCACGCTGCTGGTCGCGCCTGCGCCGGTGCGCGCGCACCTGCTGGCGGCGATGGCGCACCGGCCGTTCTTCAACTTCGAGCTCCATGGCATCGACTTCGCCGACGCGGACCAGGACGGCATCCCGGGCGAGCTGGTCGCGCGCCAGCCCGATCTCCGGCTGCCGATCGCCGCCAAGCTCGCGCGCCTCGAGCGCATCCTCGACGACCTCGCGGCGCGCTGGCAGTTCCGCACGCTCGGCGACGTCGCCGCCGACGTCGCGCGCTCGGCCTGAGGCGCCGCCGCAGCACAGAGCATCGGGCGAGGACCGATCCATGTCGTACGAGATGATCTTCAAGCGCTTGATGTAGCCGAGGGACGACCGCCTCGACCTCGGGGTTGTTCAGCGCTCGGATCGCGCGGGCGCGGAGGTTCCCGGTATGCACCGGGTTCGGGCCGCGGCGGTCAGGCGCGGCGGGTGACGGCGTTGCGCGCGAGCTCGTCGACGCGCTCGTTGAGCTCGACGCCCGCGTGCGCGGCGACCTTGACGAACTTGAGGTCCGTGAACTGGCGGGTCAGCACGCGCAGCTTCTCGACCAGCTCCTGGTTGGCCTTGGCCTTCCAGGTCTGGGACAGCAGGCCGATCGAGTACGCGGAGTCCGAGTAGACGATCACCGGGCGGGCGCGGTCCGTGACCTCCTCGAGGCCGCGGAAGATCGCCATCAGCTCGGCGATGTTGTTGGTGCCGTGCCCGAGGTACTCGGACAGCTCGCGGTGCTCGCCGTGGTCGATGATCACGACGCCGAGGCCGGCCGGGCCGGGATTGCCGGTGCACGCGCCGTCCGTCCACACGTGGATCGCGTCGACGGGTGCGGCGGCCATGGGCGCGGGCCCACCCGCGCTGGGCCGCGGCTTCTCGGCGGCGGCCTCGCCGGCGGTGAACTCCACGGCGGCCCCGGCCAGGGCGGTCAGGTTCCTGGCGCCGGCCCGGTAGACCTTCGCCCCGTCGGCGGCCTTGTAGGCGACCTCGACCCGGCCGGTCGAGTCGAGGACGAGAGCGCCGGAGGCGTCGACCCGCGCCCACACCTCCGCGTCCCGCAGGCGATGTGGCTTCCACGGCATAGGGGGGAGGATCCTAGCACGTCGCCGTTGAACCTTCGAACGTCAGGCCTTGATCGTCAGTCCTCGATCGTCAGTCCTCGATCGTCAGTCCTCGATCGTCAGTCCTCGATCGTCAGTCCTTGATCGACCGGCGCCGGCGCACGTGTTACAAGGCGTCGTCCGATCCCGCCACGGGACTTCGACAGGAGAACGAACAGATGATCCGCATTCGCACCGGTTGGCTCGTCGCTGCACTCGCCCTTTCCACCACGGCGGGAGCTTGCAAGAAGAGCGAGAACAAGCCTGCTTCCACGGCCACCACCACGACGCCGGGGGCGAAGGCCGGGACGGTCGCCGCGGGCGGCGCTGCACCCGCCACGGCCACCGCCGCCGCGGGGGATGACCTCGGTCTCCTCCCCGCCGACTCCGAGATGGTGATGGGCCTCAACTTCGCGTCGCTCCAGAAGAGCCCGCTGTGGAAGAAGTTCGTCGAGCCGCAGCTGCTCAAGGACGACGCCCAGAAGAAGCTCGCCGAGTTCAAGGACAAGTGCGGCTTCGATCCGATGTCCGCGGTCACCAGCATCTCGCTCGGGATGAAGGGCGTCGGCGCCGACAAGCCAGACGGCGTGATCGTGGTCCACGGCCCCGACAAGGGCAAGGTCCTCGCCTGCGTCGACAAGATGAAGGACGAGGCGGCCAAGGAGGGCATGACGATCACCAACGACAACGGCGTCGTGACCATCAGCCAAGGGCAGCCTCGACCCGATCTCGTTCACCCACGTCAACGACACCACGCTGATCGGCGTGATCGGCCCGACCTCGAGCCCCGCCTCCGTGGTCGCCGCCGCCAAGGGCGGCTCGGCGCTCAAGACCTCGCCAGCGTTCGTCGAGATGTACGGCAAGATCAAGACCGGCGACTCGATGTGGATGCTGATGAACGGCAACTCGCCGATGTTCGAGCAGGCTGCCGCGATCGGCGTCAAGCCCAAGGCCGTGTTCGGCTCGGTCAACGTCAGCGATGGCCTCGCCCTGGACCTCCGCGTCCGCCTCGAGTCCGCGGATCAGGCCACCCAGCTCGCCGGCATGGCGAAGGGGCAGGTCGGCCAGTTCGCCAAGATGGTCGACACCCTCGACATCTCCGCCGATGCCGCCGACGTCAAGGTCAACGTGGTCGTGTCGCTCGCGAAGCTCGAGGCCCTCATCTCGCAGTTCGGCGGGATGCTGGGCGGCATGTGACCCACGGGTCACGCTGACACTCCACCGAGCCCCTCATGCGAGCCCGCCTCGGTCGACCACGCCGCAGCGCCCTGATCTGCGCGAGCGTCGCCCTGTGCGGGATCGCGCTCACCACCGCGTGTGGGAGCAAGAAGCAGCCGCGCGAGGCGCCGTCGCCCGAAGTCACCGGCCTCGCCGCGGTGCCCGCGACGGCGCAGGTCGTGATCGGCGTCGACGTCGGCAAGCTCGCCGGCTCGCCGATCGTGGAGCGCGCGGTCGAGCAGCTACTGCTCCGCGATCCCCAGCTCGCCGCGAGCTGGGCCCACGTGCGCGATGGCTGCGCGCTCGATCTGCCCCGGCAGATCAAGCACGTGATGCTCGCGCTCGGCCCCCCGGGGCAGGGCGCGGTCGGCGCCGGCCCGGTCGGCACGGGCCCGGTGCTGATGGTCGCGACCGGCACGCTCGCGGAGCCGGATCTCGCCGGCTGCCTGCGGACGCTGGTCGGCAAGGGCGGCGGCGCGCTGACCGCGAAGACCGTGGTCGGCCGCTCGATCTACCAGGTGCGGGACGGCAACCGCACCATGCACTTCGCCTTCAGCCGGCCGGACACGGTCGTGCTCGGCACCAGCGAGGCGTGGGTCACCGAGGCGCTCGGCGCGGGGCCCAAGGCCCCGTCGTCGGCCGAGCTCACCGGCTGGCTCGCGCTGACCGATCAGACCGCGCCGGTGTGGGCGGTTGGCCGGGTCGACGACCGGGTCCGCTCGGGCCTGGTCGGCGCATCCGGCGGCAAGCTCACCGCGGGCCCGCGGGCGATCGCGTTCGCGCTCGATCCCAGCACCGGCGCCAAGGTCGATCTCGGCGCGGTGATGGACACCCCCGAGGATGCCAAGCGGCTGGAATCGTTCGCTCAGGGTGAGCTGAAGGTCGTCGGGATGGTCGCCCAGATGAAGTCGCTGGGATCGATCGTCGCCAAGCTCACCGTCGCTGCCGACGGCCGGGTCGTGCGGTTCCGCGCCGCGCTGACCCTCGACGAGGTCAATCAACTGCTGTCTGTGCTTGACGAACAGCCAGCTCCCACGCAAGTTACCCCGCCCACCGACGGGTCCGGCTCGGACACGAGCTCGAAGTAGGAAAATATCATGGCGACCAAGAAGACGAAGAAGACCGCTCCCAAGGCCGTGGCCAAGGCCCCGGCGAAGGCCCCCAAGGCGGCGAAGCAGACCGTGTCCACCGCGGGCCGCCACCCGCGCGCGCGCGTGGTCGCGAAGCACGGGGACAAGGCGACGCTTGCCAAGGCGCTCGCGGCCTCGGTCGCGCGCACCGGTGAGGACACCGACCAGCTCGCCACCAAGCTCGCCACCGCGTCCAACGCCCAGCTGCTCCGCCTCCAGGCGGTCGCGGCGACGGTCAAGGACAAGTACGGCAGCCGCGACAAGCTGATCTCCGCGATCGGCACCGCGACCAACAAGACCAAGGACAAGGACTTCCTCGCCAAGCTCGAGAAGTACTCGCTGCCCCAGCTGCTCGACCTCGCCAAGTCGTCCGAGCGCCGCGCGCGCGCCTGATCGCGCGGCGAGGGCGACGCGCGATGCGCGCCCCGATCGTGCGGCTGGCCGCATGCCTCGGCCTGCTGGTGACCGCCCGCCCCCCCGGGGTGCGAGCGCAGCCGGCGGCCGACGACGAGCCTGCCGAGAGCTCCGCTGTGCCACCGGCATCAGCGGTTGCCTCGAGCGGGCTCTCGCTCGTGGGGCCGACCACGCCGTGGCGCTGGCAGGTTGATCAGGCGCCGCCGCTGGCGTCTCAGATCGGCGCGCTCGCGGTCAGTGGCCTCGCGGTGGTCGCGGGCCGCGCGGAGGCGCCGATCCCCGTGCTGGGCGCGGGCGACGCCCCGGCAGCGTGGCCGTTCGCGCTCGACGCCCCCGGCGAGGCTGCGCTGCCCGCGGGCACCCGCGACCAGCGGATCAGCGCGGCGTGGGGGCTCGCGGTGTTCACGCTCGGCCCGGCGGATCAGGGCCTCGCGGTGCTCGAGCTGCGGGTCCGCTACCAGGACGGGCTGGCGGTGTGGCTCAACGGCCTCGAGGTGGTCCGCGCGGCGCTGCCGCGGACGCCGGCCACCGCGCTCGCCCGCCGGCCGCACGGCCCCGAGTGGGAGACGTTCCTGATCCCGGTCGGGCCGGGGGTGCTGCGGCTCGGCAAGAACCAGCTCGCGCTCGAGGTCCATCCCGCGGGCCACCGCGCCGCTCCAACCGCCGAGATCGAGCTGGTCGGGCGGCGCGAGCGGGGCATCGTGCGCGGGCCGGTGCTCGCACGGGTCGCCCCGGGGACCGCGCAGGTGGTGGTCGACACCGACGACGACACGCCGTGCGTGCTGGCGTGGGGCGCGCGCGATGGTGGGCTCGAGCACCGGCTGACCAGTCCGCCGGGCCGGCACCACGAGTTCACGCTGACCGGCCTGCCGTCACGCGGCGCGGTGCGCTACCAGGTCGAGGCCGGGGCGACCCGCGCCACCCACGTGTTCCAGACCGCGCCGCGCGCCGGCGACGTGCTGCGGATCGGCGTCTACGGCGACGTGCGCGGCGGCCACAGCGTGCACCGCCAGCTCGTCGAGCGGATGCTCGCGGAGCCGCTCGATGCGGTCGCGGTGACCGGCGACATGGTGCTGCGCGGGAGCGATCGCGGCGACTGGCAGCGGTTCTTCGCGATCACCGAGCCGCTGCTCGGCGCGGTGCCGTACCTGCCCGCGATCGGCAACCACGATCTGGGGTGGAATGCCGGCGGTCGCCCCGAGGCGTTCGGGCTGCCGCCCGGCCCCGCGGATCGGCCGCCGGGCACCTACTGGTACAGCGTCGACATCGCGGACCTCCACCTGGTGTTCCTCGACTCGAACGCCTACGAGCGCGTCGAACAGGAGGTGTGGCTCGAGGCGGATCTGGCGGCGGCGCGGGCGAGCGGGGCGCGCGCGATCCTGGCGATCACGCACGACGGGCCGTACTCGCGCGGTACTCATCGCGGCAACCGCGAGGCGCGCATGCGGTTCGCGCCGATCCTCGTGCGCCACGGCGTGGACCTCGTGCTGTCCGGCCACGATCACCTCTACCAGCGCGGCGCGCAGGATGGGCTGCCGTGGATCGTCACCGGTGGGGGCGGGGCGTCGCTGTATCCGGTCGTGTGCGGGGCGCCGGGGCGGCCGCGCTGCAAGGTCGAGGACGGGATGGAGATCGCGCGGCGCGAGCACCACTTCCTCGTGCTGACGATCGGGCCGACCACGCTCGAGGTGTGTCCCCGCCGACCGGACGGGCGCCTGCTCGAGCCGTGCGTGCGGTATCCGCTCCACCACCGCTGACCACCACCGCCGACCACCACCGCTGACCACCACCGCCGACCACCACCGCTGACCACCACCGCTGACCACCACCGCCGATATGGGCGCCCGCGCCCCGGCCGTGTTACCCCTTCGGGGATGCGTCATCGCTCGCTGCTGTCCGGAATGCTCGTCCTCGGTGCCTGCTTCTCCTCGAAGGGCAGCGGCATCGCCCCCGGGCCCACCCCGCCCGCCACCGCCGCCATCGACTACACGGCGACGATCGCCGATCCGCTCGGGTTCCTGCCCCTCGACAGCGAGCTCGTGCTCGGCGTCGACGGTGACCAGATCCGCAAGAGCGCGCTGTGGTCCGCGATCGCCCCGCGCGTCGAGGCCTCGCCGGAGCTCGCGAAGTTCAAGCAGGAGTGCGGCTTCGATCCCACCGCCACGCTGCACCACGTGCGCACCGGCCTGCGGGTCGTCGACGGTGACCAGGCCGAGGGCGTGATCGTCGCGGGCGGGCTCGACCGCGCGCGCCTGATGGCGTGCGCCGAGAAGATGGACGCCGCCGACCAGACTCTCGAGGTCGATCGCGGCGTGGTCCGGATCACCACGCCGGGCGGCCCGATCGTCGTGATGACGTTCGTCGATGCCTCGACCGTGGTCGCCCAGTTCAGCAAGACCGCGACGCGCGCGAGCCTGCTCGACCTGCTCGCCAAGGGCACGCCGCTGCGCGCGTCCACGGCGTTCGTCGCCATGCTCGGCGAGGTCGACCTCGGCGCGACGCTGTGGGGCTTCGCCAACGGGACGAGCACGATGTTCGACCAGGTCCGCGCGATGGGCGTCACGCCGAGCGCCGTGTTCGGCTCGATCAAGCTGACCCCGGGTGTGGCGGCCAGCGTCCACGTTCGCCTCGAGTCGCCCGATGCCGCGAGCACCCTGGCGGCCAGCGCCCAGGGGCAGCTCGGCATGGCCCAGGCGTTCTTCGACAAGCTCACGGTCGTCGCGCAGGGCGCGGACCTGGTCGTCACCGCGACGATGTCCGACGATCAGGTCCAGAACCTGATCGGCCTGATGGGCGGGATCTGACCCGCGTCGCTACTTGACGACGAATGTCGTCGAGGTCGAGCCGACGTTGCCAGCAGAGTCCGCGACCCGCACCGCGAGGGTGTGGGTGCCACGCGCGAGGTCCTTCGGCATCTCGATCCTCAGATCTTCGGTGCTGTCGTCGTACAGCCCATCCGCGGTGGTGCCGAGCTGCCACGGGCCGTCATCGACGGAGTAGGCCATCTCGGCGATCGTCGACAGCGCATCGCTGCCGCGCGCCGCGGCCCGCGGGTAGGTCACGGTCAGGCTCTCGATCGCGGGGCGCGTGTTGTCGATCGCGAACATCGGGGTCGACTGCGTGGAGGTCAGCGCGCGGTCCGGCGAGTTGGCGGCCGCGTCCGAGGCGGTCACGCGCAGCCGGTACCAGCCATCGGGGTAGGTCTCGGTGTTCCAGTCCCACGTGATCGCGGTCAGCGGGGTCTTGCCGGTCGACAGCGGGCGCCAGTTGGCCTCGCCGTCGCGCCGCGCCTCGAGCGCGTACGTGGTGTCGTCGCTGTCCGGGTTCTCGATCTTCCACTTGATCTTGAGGAGCGGGCTGCGCGGCTTGCCGGCGCCGTCCTTGAGGGTGGGCAGGCTGTCCTTGCTCGCGAGCTCGACGGTGACGTCCTGCACCGCGGTCGCCTGGTTCTGCGGCACGTAGTAGGTCATCACGCGGCGGACGAGGGCGGCGTCGTCCTCGAGGGCGACGCGGAACTGGAGGTAGCGGCCGGCGGGGCTGGCGATCTTGCCGCCCGCGTTGCCGCCGCCGAGCTTGCCGATCTGCTGCGGTGCCTGCCACTCGCTCCAGCCGACGCCCGGCTTGGCGGTGTTGCCGCTGCGGGTCTCGAGCTTGACCTGGCCCTGGGCGACCCAGGTCAGCTTGCCGAACCGCGACACGCCCTTGGCGTCGAGCACGTCGGACACGTAGCGGGCCTGGCCGGCGCGGCCCGTGGTGCGGTAGACGGCCGCGGTGTCGTCGGTGGCAAACGCCACGCCGGTCTTGGTGGCCCACACCTGCGAGACCGCGCGCTCGTCGACGTCGAACGCGGTGGCCACCGCGCGCTCGCCATCGACCATGTAGACGCGGCCCTTGTCGGCCGCGCCCGCATAGACCGAGCCGTCGGCACCGACGGCGACCGCGGTGAAGTAGGTGGCGGTCAGCGCGTGGAGCTGATCGAGCCGGCCATCGCTGCCGATGGCGAACAGCGCGCCCTTGCCCTTCTTGGCACCCTTGCGGCCGAGGTCCGTCACCGGCGGTGGCTCCTTGTCGGCGCCTGGCTTGGTGCCGACCTCGGGGACCTTCGCGGCCTCGCCCTTGGGCGCGTTCGGCTTCTCCGCGGCCTCCACCTGCGCCGGCGTCTTGCCGGTCGGGGCGGGCGCATCGGCGAGATCGTTGGCGGCGGCGACCACGCCGTCGCGGTACGGCGCGAGTGACGACACCTCGTTGCCGGCGAAGTCGGCCATCGCGCGGGCCTTGCCGTCCTTCGGATCGTAGCGGAACACGAGCGCGCGCTCGCTGGTGCCGAGCCACACCGCGCCGTCGGTGGTGATCGCGAGCGACGTGATGCGCTTGTCCTCGGTGTCGAACACCTCGCGCGCAGCGCCGCCCTGGATCTCGAACAGCTTGCCCGAGGGCCCGGTGCCCGCGTAGACGGTGGTGCCCGCGGCGACGAGCGACCAGATCGTCTCGGTGTCCTTGAGCTGCGGGCCGGGGGTGGCCTTGCCGGTCTTGACGTCGACCTTCCACACCTTGTTGCCGGGCATCGCGCCGGCCCACACGGTGCCGTCGGAGGTCTGCGCGAGCGCGACCACGGCGATCGCGCCGGGGAGCGACACGAGCTTGGTCGAGGCATCGCCGGTGACGCGGACGATCGCGCCGCCGGCATCCGAGCCGAGCAGCACGCTGCCATCGGCGAGCGGCAGCGACGCCCACACGGCGTCACCCTCGAGCGCGGTCCGCCTGGTGTCCCAGCCCGGGCGGAGCTCGCCCGTCGACGTGATGAACGCGCTGGTCGCGTCCCCGGCGTCGAACTGCTGGTAGGTCTCGACGGTCCACGTCGAGGTCACGACGGCGCTCGCGGGCAGCACCAGGGCCGCGCACAGGCCAGCGGCGATCGACGCGCGAGTAAAGAGGCGGGTCACTGGCTTCACGAAAATCCCCCAGGGGTGCAGGCGATGCGAGAACACATCAAGTCCGAGTGGCGCTCAGCGCGGGCGCGCGCGGATGCGGACGAGCGTGGAGGCCGAGCCATTGATCACGCGCTTCGCCGGCGCGATGGTCCGCGCGATCGGCTTGTACGCCTGCACGCGCTGCGTGTGCGACTGCGGGCGCAGCTTGTCCTGCGCGCTCGGCGGCAGGTCGCGGACGAGCGTGCCCTCGAGCGCCACGCCCTCGTCGGCGGGCAGCAGCGTCGCCGCCCACACATTGCCGGGCAGGAGCCGGCGGAACGCCGCGATCAGCGACGGCAGATCGACCGGGGGCGCGGCATCGAGCTTCGCGCTGTCCCCCGCGGTGATCTCGAGCTGGACGATGCTGCCGGCGAGGCTGGCGGGCACGTCGACGGGGACACTCTCGACGACGTCCTTGCCATCCCACGTGCTCATCAGCACCTTGACCAGGTTGCGCGTGCCCGGCGTGAGTTCGGCGGTCGGCAGCTGGATCTCCTTGATCTCGCCGACGTTGGCCTCGAACCGGAGGTCGACCTTCATCTCGACGCGCTCGATCACGACCGGCGCGTACGGGTTGAGCATCAGCGGCACCAGCACGCGCAGGCCGCGCACGCCGCCCATCACGGAGCCGGCGCCGTCGTTCGCGAACATGTAGTCGACGAAGCTGATCGGCTCCTGGCCCTTGATCCGGACCGTGGACTCGACGCGCGCGGTGACGTTGTCGCGATCCGGCAGGTAGTAGTTGACCGCGTTCATCAGCGCCGAGCCGGTCAGCGCGGGCGTGAAGAACTTGTTGTTGAGCAGCTCGACGTGGAACGTGCCGGTCTCGCTGTGGGCGGCGGTGCCGCTCGTGATCGCGATGTCGACCGGGATGGTCGGCGTGCGCAGGCTGGTGTCGGCCATGATCGCGGACTGGCGGTCCTGGACGAGCGAGCCGATCTCGTTGACGGGCGAGCCCATCACGAACGCGCTCTGGGCGCTCGGGATCACGGTGTGGACGTACGCGGTGGACACCGGCGCGTAGGTCTCGCCGGTCTGGAACATCGGGTGGCCGAACGCGAGGACCTTGTCGCCCTCGACGAGCGACACCGTGCCGACCGCCGCCGCCGACATGTCACCCCGGATCAGCTCGACGGCGATCGAGCCGCCGCCGATGAACTTCGTGGGGCCGCCACGATCGCGCGCGGAGCTCGCCGTGCCGCCAGTCCGGAACGGCACGACGTTGGTGCGGCCGAACAGCTGCTCGAGCTGCGCGAACGCCGGGGCCGAGAACCCGCCGACCGACAGCGGCACCGACGCCTGCATCACCTGCTCGCCCTCGACCGGCCCGGGGCGGGTGGGCGCGGCGGGCAGGGGCGCGGACAGGAGCCAGCTCTGGCGCGAGGGGCCGAGGGCCGCGAGCGCCGCGCCCGCGTCGACGGTGGGCGTCAGCATCCGCCAGTCGCCCATCGTCGCCGCGGCCGGGTAGACGAGGCGCGGGCCGCCCTTGGTCGCGGCGGCCACGGGCGCGGTCCGGCGGACCGCGTCGCCGTCCTTCTTCATGTACTCGATCGGCGTGCAGCCACCGAGCGCGAGCTTGTTGAAGCGAAATCCGTAGGAGAACGCGCACACCAGCTTGTCATCGAGGTACAGCGGGCTGCCCGACATCCCCTGCCAGAACCCGGAGGTCTGCAGCTTGGGATCGAGGGAGCGGACCAGGATGATGTCCTGCTTGGGCAGGAAGTTCTTCACCACCGAGACCACCTCGAAGGTGAACCGCTCCGGCGTGGTGCCGGCGAACGTGGTCAGGCCGTAGCCGGTCTGGCCGCGCGCGACCTTGGCGAGGGGGTAGGTTTCCGGTGGAGCCGCGTGCGCGATCGCCGCGCCCACGACCACCCCGACAGCGGCGCCGAGCCGCACGGATCCACGCATGTGCGTCGAGGATACTGGCGAGGTGGGGGATGTGCCAGGCCCGGTGACCGTGGACGATCATCCCGGCTGTCCGTGACCCACCGGTGTGTCAGGTTTTGCGCCGGTGTCTCCGCCAGGTGGTGGGAGTCCATCGATTGCCACCGCCGTGGAGATCCCCGGGTTTCCAGTGATTCATGGAGCTTGTGGCGGTGGTCGGACCTCGGCATGGCCGCTGCACCAGGTCTCAGTCAACGGAGGATAGGCACCATGAGCATGTCGAATTTCGTCGAGACCTGGAAGGGCATCGCCACCGCGCTCGGTCGGTCGGAGCGCTGGTGCCGGTACACGGCGCAGCACCCGGCCGATCCGCTGCCGGTGTTCAAGGTGGGCGGCATCGTGCGCCTCAACCAGCCCGATCTGGAGGACTGGCTGGCGCGTCAGCGCGACCGCTCGATGCGCGTCCCCACGCCGCCCGCGGCGCTCGAGCTGCGCCTGATCGCCTGAGTGCGAACGCCGAGGGGGACGCGGGCATGCGTGATATGACCCGCCCGCGTATGACCCGACCCCTCTCCGAGTTGCGCGGCCCGGTCCGCGCCCTGTTCACCGACGTCGACGGCACCATGACGAGTGGCGACCGGATCGAGGCCTCGACCTACGAGGCGCTCGATCGACTCGGCGCCGCAGGCATCCCGGTGATCATGGTGACCGGCCGCCCCGCGGGGTTCGGCTTCGCGTTCATGAAGATGACGCCGGTGCTCGCGTGCGTGACCGAGAACGGCGGCGTCACGTTCGTCCGCGAGGGCAAGAAGATCTCGAGGATCTACGGGGTCCCCGCGTCGAGCCTGCCCGAGTGGCGGCGGCGCATGAACGACGGGCTCGTCGAGGTCCTGTCGAAGGTCCCGGGCGCGCGGCTGTCGAGTGACTCGAAGTACCGCGAGGTCGATCTGGCGATCGACTGGAACGAGGAGAACGCGCTGTCCCGCGATGCGGCCGAGCACTGCGTGCGGATCCTGTCGAAGGCGGGGTTCCTCGCGGTGCGGTCGAGCGTGCACGTCAACTTCGGCCCGCCGCACTTCGACAAGCTGTCGGCGTGCATGACCGTGGTGCGCCAGGTGCTCGGCGGCGATGCCAACGATCTGTCGCCGTACGTGTTCGTCGGGGATGCGCTCAACGACGCCTCGATGTTCGGCGGGTTCCCGACCTCGGTCGGCGTGGCGAACATCAAGGCGTGGTGGGACGAGCTGACGTTCAAGCCCGCGTACCTGACCGAGCTGCCCGAGGGCGCCGGCCTGCGCGAGGTGATCACGCACATCATGAAGCAGCCGCGCGCGCGCATCTGAGAGGCTGTGAAACAGTCTTGAGAACGGGGTGGGAACCCTGCGCGGCTTGCCGCGTAGGGCGGGGCGGAGCCCCGTGGAACGGAGAGACGGTGAAACAGTCTTGAGAACGGGGTGGGAACCCTGCGCGGCTTGCCGCGGAGGGCGGGGCGGAGCCCCGTGGAACGGACCTTCGCGTGGGAGGGCCGCGCGCGTCCGCCGCGGCGTGCATGGTAGGGTCGCCGGGCATGCTCCGCCGGCCGTTCTTCGTCGCCGCCGTGGCCGCGCTCGACGCAGGCAGCGCGGTCGCCCTCGCCACGGTGACCGGCGCGTCCGGATCGACCCCGCGCCACCTCGGCGCGCGCATGGTGGTCGCGGCGGACGGCGAGCAGTGGGGCACGATCGGCGGCGGCCGGATCGAGCAGCTCGTGGTCGACGCGGCCCGCGAGGTCGCGGCCGGCGGCGAGCCGCGGGTGATCCGGCAGCACCTCGTGCGGGACCTCGCCATGTGCTGCGGCGGATCGATGGAGCTCGCGTTGACCCCGGCCGCGCTGTCGCGCGACGTGCTGCTCGCGCTCGCCGCCGGGCCGCGCGGCCAGGTGCTGGTCACGCCGCTCGACGGCGGGCCGCTCGGGCTGCGCGCGCACCGCGACGGCGATCCGCGGCCGCACCAGCCGGCCGTGATCGACGGGGCGCTCGTCGAGCGGGTCGGCGCCGACGAGCGCGCGATCGTGTTCGGGCTCGGCCACGTCGCGCGCTGCGTGGGCCCGCTGCTCGACAGCCTCGGGTTCCAGGTGATCGTGTGCGACGACGGCGAGACCGGCGCCACGGCCGAGGGCCCGGCGTGGGCGAGCCAGCTCGTCGAGTCGTTCGAGATCGCCGACGTCGAGCGCGCCGTCGGTGGGTTCTCCGTCCTCGATCACGTGCTGATCGTGACGCGCGATCACGCGATCGATCAGCGCCTGCTCGAGGGCCTGATCACGCGCGATGACCTCGGCTACCTCGGCATGATCGGCAGCCGCGGCAAGGTCGGCCGGTTCCGCAAGCGGCTCGAGGCGCGCGGCCTCCTCGACGGCGACGCCGGTGAAGCGCGGTGGGCCCGGCTCGCCGCGCCGATCGGCCTCGACCTCGGCGCGGAGACGCCCGAGGAGATCGCGGTCGCGATCGCTGCGGAGCTGGTGGTCCGGCGGCGCCGCGGCGCACCCGCCGCCCGAGCGTGGCGCGCGTGAGGCTCGGCGCGGTGATCCTCGCGGCCGGCGCCGGCGCGCGTCTGGGCGGCGTGGCCAAGGCGCTGCTCCGGCGCGGCGGCGAGAGATTCCTCGGCCGGATCGCCCGGCTCGCGGGGGAGGTCGGCGTGGCCGCACCGATCGTCGTGGTCGGCCCGCCGCACGGGGACGCGGTCGCCGCGGCCTCGCGCGCCCTGGGCCTCGTCGTGATCGAAAATCCGGACCCCGCGCGCGGCATGGCGAGCTCGATCGCACTCGGGTTCGCGGCGCTGCCGGAGGGCGCCCTCGACGCGGCGTGGCTGTGGCCGGTCGATCACCCTGACGTCGAGATCGCCACGCTGGTGCGGCTGCGGGACGCGCTCGGCGCCCACGAGGTGGCGCTGCCGCGGTGGGCCGGGCGGGGCGGCCACCCACCGCTGATCACGCGTGGGTTGTGGTCGCGTCTCGCGGACTGCGCGGGGCTCCCCGCGGGCGCGCGCTCGGTGCTCGCCACCGCTGACGTGATCGCGGTCGAGGTCGACGATCCGGGCGTGGTGCGCGACGTCGACACGCCGGCCGACCTCGGGGCCGACCTCGTGGAGGTGTCGTGAGCGCGCGGCCGGCGCTCGTGGCCGGGCTGCTCGTCCTCGTGGGCGGGTGCCCGCAGCGGCGCGTCACCGAGCGCCCCCCGCTCGCCGATCCGACGATGGGCACCGATGGCGACGTGGTCGCGTCGATGCTCGCCGAGCTGCAGGACGACGTGCTGACGTCGTACGAGCGCGACGAGCCGCCCGACATCGACACCGCGCTGATCCCGCCCGAGGTCGGCGGCGCGCGGATCGGTGTCGGGCCGGGCGACGTGCTCGTCGGCGACCAGCTCGAGCGTGCGCCGAGCCGGTGGCCGCTGCGTGTGGGCGCCGACCTGGCCACCATCGCGCGCTCCAAGCGGCTCGCGATGCACCTCGCGCAGGACCTCAGCGCCGCGTGGGTCGTCGACGAGCTGTCGTGGCGGATCCCGATGTGCGGCCGCACGGCGGTGATCCCGCTGCGGATCACCATGCTGTTCGCGCGCGACGGCGATCGGTGGGCGCCGATCTTCGAGCACATGTCGTTCGGCGGGGTGGCGACGCCGCGCGCGGACGGCTCGCTGTACGGCGCGACGATCCCACCGGTGGTCGCCTCGCGCGACCTCGCCGACGAGCTCTCGAGCGTGCTCAACCCGCTGCTCGCGCAGGGCGGCCGGGCCACGCAGCTCGCGACGGGGCCCGAGGCGCTGCTGCTCGGGCCCGGGGACGAAGCCGAGTGGCACGGCCCCGACGTGGTCGGCGCGCGGCTGGTCGCCGGGCCGATGAAGGCCGAGGACCGGCGGGTCGGGTTCGTCGGGCGCAGCCACGCGCGCGCCACCATCGCGTACTGGCTCGGCAATGTCGTCGCCGAGGTGCCGGCGCGCCCCGGGCTGCCCGCGGGGAAGGTCCGCCTCCGCACCTCGTTCGTGTTCGAGAAGCGCCGCACCGTGACCTCGGCCGCCGCGGCCAAGGATCGCGGCGGCCGCCCCGAGGCCCGCTCGTGCGCGAACGCCGCCGCCGCCGACGACACCTGCCGCTGGGTGCTGGTGCAGGGGCACGTCAGCCAGCCGATCGGCGATCAGGACCTCGCGATGCGCGTGTTCGGCACCGCGCTGATGTCGCCCAACCTGGAGAGCGGCGAGCCGCTCGCCGTCACGTGTGATGACGGCTCGCCGGGCGACCAGGTCCAACCGCTCACGGCTCCTGCGGCTGCGCCTCGTCCGTCGGCCGCAGCGCGAACCCCGTGAGGTGGGTGTCGCCGAGGTAGGTGTCGGTCAGGCGCTTCTTCTTCGGCCAGCCCGGCAGCAGCCGCAGCGGGACGGCGACCACCGCGGCGAGGCCGCCGAGCGCTTTGCCGCCATAGGCCTCGGTGACGAGCAGCGCCCGCTGCGCGCCGGACAGCTCGGCGAGCGGCCGATCGAGCACCCCGATCCGGCGCAGCCGCAGCTCGGCGCACCCGTTGGCGTGGGCGAGGAACGCGGGCAGCTGCGCGAGCACCGGGTGGCCCGGCGGCAGCCGCTTCTCCATGAACGCGGCGATCCGGCGCACCCCCCACATCGACACCAGCGACAGCCCGAGCAGGCGCCGGCGAAGCCACGGCTTGCCCGCGATCGCGCGCGCGGTCTGCGCCTCGCCGAACTCGACGTGGCGCTCCTCCTGCTTGACCGCGCGTCGGAGGATGTCGATCGAGGGCTTGTGGTCGAGCGTGTCGATGATCGCGTAGAACGCCTGCAGCACGAAGCCCTCGCCCTGCGCCATCTCGAGGGCGACGTGCTCGGCCCACGAGCCGCCCATCATGCCGGTGGCGAGGAACCGCACGGCGGGGTGCGCGGGCGCGGCCTCGCAGCCGAGCATCGTCATGATGCGCAGGAAGTTGTCGACGTGCTGCATCTCCTCGAGCGCCTGGCGCGCGAGGAACTTCGCCGCGTCGAGGTCCGGCGCGTCGTACAGCCAGTGCCCGATCTGGATGCCGGTCACCTCTCCGTAGAGGAACTGGTTCATCATCCAGCCGAGCACCTGCTTGTCCCGCACCGGGTCGAGCTTGGCGCCCTGGAAGTCGAACGTCATTTCGTCGCGCGTGAGCAGCATCGGGCTGCTCCTAGCTTAGCGCGGAACGACGGAACGCGAGGGGTGAACCTCAGCGACGACGCATGCGTGCCTTGGCGGGCCGCGCAGCGTGAAAGTGCGGACCGTGGATGGTCGCGCTCGGGTACCGCACCAGGATCGCCTGGGCATCCGCGAGCGCGAGCGCCCCGGTCTTGTCCTCGCTGTGCTGGTATGGAGACCCGACGTCCGGCGGCATGAACGATACCGTCGAGATCCCGGTGCTCTCATCCACGGAGATGAAGATCCGGTCCGGGGAACTGCGCAGACGACTAGCTTCCATGGTCAGGCCTCCAGGGGTGAGGGTCGGGGGGCTGGTCGGAGCCACCAGCGGGTCAGCGACCACGCCCGCCGCCGCCGCCACGACCACCGCCACCACCGCCGCGACCACCGCCGCCGCCGCCGTAGCCGCCGCCACCACCGCCGCCGCCGTAGCCGCCGCCACCGCCGCCGCCGCGGGGGCCACCGCCGCCACCACCACCGCCGTAGCCGCCACCACCGCCGCCGCGACCACCACCGCCGCCGCCACCACCACCGCCGCCACGCCGCTCCTCGGCGACGTCGACGCGCAGCGGGCGACCACCGAGGTCCGCGCCGTTCAGATCCTGCAGCGCCTTCTGGGCGCCCTCGGACGTCGCCATCTCGACGAAGCCGAAGCCGCGCGACTGGCCGCTCACGCGGTCGAGCATCAGGGTGACCTCCTTGACCTCACCGGCGGCCGCGAACGCCTGAGAGATCAGGTCCTCGGTGGCGTGAAACGGAAGGTTACCGACGTACAGGCGATTCGACATGCTGCGCTCTCCACAACGGCCCCCGGAATGGTCACACGACGCCTCAGGAGCCCCAGGAGGCGTGGTTCTCGCGGCCGCACCGCGGCAACTCGCCCCTGCCTGAGTGGCGCCAACCCGGCGCATGTCAGAACGAACGTGGGCAGTGGGTACCACGCGCCGCCGGGCACGTCCATCACTGTCCCGGGGCGGTCCCCCGGCGGTCGGGCGGCGGTCCGGGGCAGGATTTCAGGGTGCCAAGGGGACCGACGCCGGGGCGCTGCTCCTCGACGCCGGCGGTGGCCGAACGCCGCCGGTCAGATCGCCGGCTGCGGCCGCAGCAGCGCCAGGCTGAACCGCTCGACCAGGCCGGGGAACGTGCGCCAGCCGAGGTCCTCGAGCCGGCTCACGCCGGTCCAGTTCGTCGGGCGCTGGCGGTCGACGCCGCTCGGCACGACCAGCGAGCCGACGTAGTCGCCCTTGGCGTAGACCTTCCGGATCTGGGCGGCCATCATCTTCACGTTCGCGCGCGACACCACGCCGTTCGAGGTCGCCTGGTAGAACTGCAGCGTCACGCGCACCGGGAACCGCGCGTCGCGCTGGATCGTCCGGCCGTCGAGCTCGGTGTACGGGCCCTCGGTCGCGCCGTGGCCGAGCACCGCGGTGTCGACGTCCGACGCGTCGCGCCGGCTGCGGCCCGCCCGCCGCGAGGCCGGCGTCGCCCGGCTTGTCCTGGGCCACCGCCATCGGCGGCAGGCCGCCCGCGCCCGCGGACGTGCCGGTGCCGGCCGTGTACCGCGGCGCGCGGACCTTGAGCGGGACCTGGATCAGCATCAGCACGTTGGCGTCGTCGGTCAGCGTCTGCGCGGCCTCGCCGTTCGCCGTCACGCCGGACGCCTGCACGTCCGCCATCCGCTCGGCGATCAGCGGCGCCTTCTTGCCGCCCTGGTTGAAGTACAGCCGCTGGCCCCACGAGTCGCCGCCGGTGACCGTGTCGCGCGCGTTGTCGATGATCGTGATGCTCGTGCCCTGGCGCGTGACCAGGATCGTCAGCACCGCCGGGCTCGCCTTGGTCGACTGGTAGTTGAAGATCACCGGCCAGAACGTCGCCTGGCCACTCTTCGGCACGGGGAGGAAGGCGTGCTGCGCGCTGACCAGCGCGTGGGTGTCGCGCTTCGCCCACAGGCTGTCGCCCTTGATCTTCCCGCGATCGGCGGCCGACAGGTACTGCAGCGGGTTCTGCAGGAGCTCGGTCAGCGTGACGAGGTGGAGCGGCCCGCCGGCCTGGTTGCCGACCGGGATCAGGATGTTGTCCATCTTCACGTCGGCGGTCCTGTCCGTGAAGTTGTCGTGGCGCATCACCGGCATCAGGTAGCTGCGGTGGCGCTTGCCCTGGCGGAACCCCTCGACCTCGATCGTGACGTCGCTGATGTTGGGCCCGACCGAGCTGCCCTCCCAGCGCCCGGTGTCCTCCCACAGCACGTTGAGGATCTGCAGCCCGTAGCCCGCCGCGATCGCGTACGCGCTCTCGCTCTCGACCATCGCCGCGACCTTTTTGACCACGCGCTCGAACGCCCGGTCGGTGGCCGGGGCGGGCTGCGCCAGCACCGCCGGGGCCTCGGCGGCGGCAGCGGACGTCAGGGCCAGGGACAGCGCGAGCACGAGCGGGCGGGCGACCATGGCCGTACCAACGCACCAGGGACGGTTTCGACCTGGTCAGGGCTGGCGCGCCGAACCCCACGATGTCCTGGGGCGATCGGGGCCGGTGGTGACCCGCCGGACGCTGAGCCCGTCAGCGGAACAGGCGCTGGGCCGCGGCGCGCGCCTTCGCGCGGACGGCCGGCAGCTCGAGCGTGAGCAGCGCGCGATCGCGGACGACCACGGCGCCATCGACCGCGACGTGGCGGACGTCGCACGCCTTGGCCGCGTAGGCGATCGCCGACCACGGGCTCGCCGTCGGCACGGTGTGGAGCGGCGACAGGTCGACGGCGATCATGTCCGCGCGCTTGCCGAGCTCGAGCGAGCCGACCTGCTCCGCGAGTCCGAGGGCGCGCGCGCCGCCGAGCGTGGCCATGCGGACGACCTCGGGGGCGGGCAGGGTGCGTGGCCCGCTGCGGGGCTTGTGGAGCAGCGCGGCGAGGCGCAGCTCGAGGAAGCCGTCGAGGTTGTTGTTGCAGGGCGCGCCATCGGCGCCGAGGGCGACCGACACCCCGGCGGCGACAAGCTCCGGGATGCTGGCGATGCCCGAGGCGAGCTTGAGGTTCGACGATGGGCAGTGGCACACGTGCGCACCGCGCGCGGCGAGCAGGTGGCGCTCCTCGGGCGACAGGTGGATGCAGTGCGCGATGCAGGTGTGGTCGCCGAGCAGGCCGAGTTCGTCGAGGACGAAGATGTTGTCCTTGCCGAACCGCTGGCGGACCAGCGCGACCTCGCCGGGGTTCTCGCTCGCGTGCGTGTGGATGCGGACGCCGCGGGCCCGGGCCTCGGTGCCGACGGCGCGGAGCAGCTCGTCGGTGCACGACAGCACGAACCGCGGCGCGTAGGCGTAGCGCAGGCGGCCCTCGGCCGCGCCGTGCCAGCGCTGGATCAGGCGGGCGGACTCGTCGAGCGAGGCCGCGGTCGACTCGCGCAGGCCCGGCGGGATCTGCGGATCGCCTCCGTCCATCATCGCCTTGCCGATGGTGGCGCGGATGCCCGACCGCTCGGCCGCCGCGAAGATCGCGTCGGTGTGGTGGACGGTGCCCATGTCGAGGATCGACGTCGTGCCGCCGAGGAGCAGCTCGGCGCACGCGAGGTCGGCGCTGGCGCCTGCAGCGTCGGCGTCGAGCGACGCCTCGTACGGCCAGATCACCGTGCGCAGCCAGTCCATCAGCTCGAGATCGTCGGCGCGCCCGCGGGCGAGCGTCTGGCAGGTGTGCACGTGCGCCTGCACGAGGCCCGGCATCACGATGCAGCCCTCGCACTCGACGACCTGGTAGTCGCGCGTGCGCGGCGTGTACGCACCGCCGAGGTGGACGATCACGCCATCGACGGCGGCGACATCGCCCGCGAGCACGCGGTGCTGGCCATCGACGGTGAGGATCGTCCCGCCGCGGAACACCACCTCGCCGGCGGTCACGCCTCGGTCCCGGGTAGCTCGCGGCCGTTGAAGCCGTCGGGCAGCAGCTGCGCGAGCGTCCACGAGCGCTGCTCGCCGGCCGGGTTGACCGCGGTGACGACGACCGCCGAGGGATCCGCGGCGAACTCGAACAGCACCTGGCGGCACGCGCCGCACGGCGACGACGGCGGCGACGCGCTGGTGGCGACGGCGACCGCGCGCAGCTCGCGCTGACATCGTCCGGAGGCGACGGCCACTCCGATCGCGGTGCGCTCGGCGCACACGCACAGCGGGTACGATGCGTTCTCGACGTTGACGCCCTCGAACACCTCGCCGCCCATGTCGATCGCCGCGCCGACCGCGAACTTCGAGTACGGCGCGTAGGCCCGCGCCTGCGCCGCGAGGGCCCGCGCGATCAGCGCCGCGGACACCGCGGGCACCGGAGGTGCCGTGCTCACGCGAGCTCCCCGCGTGCCACCAGCGCGCCGAGGATCGCGTCGAGCAGGCCCTCGAAGGTCGCGCGCACGCGCGTCGCGGTCTCGGTGACCTCGTCGTGCGAGAGCGCGGCGCCGGTGATGCCGGCGGCCTGGTTGGTGATGCACGACACGCCGATCACGCGCGCGCCCATGTGGCGCGCGACCACGACCTCGGGGACGGTCGACATGCCCGTGGCGTCGGCCCCGAGCGCCTGCAGCATCTTGACCTCGGCCGGCGTCTCGTAGCACGGGCCGGGCATCGCCACGTAGACACCCTCGGCGAGCTCGATGTTCTCGCGCGCGGCGACCTCCTTGACGAGCGCGCGCAGCGCCGGCGCGTAGGCGGTGGTCATGTCGGGGAAGCGCGGGCCGAGGCGCTCGTCGTTGGGGCCGCGCAGCGGGTGATCGCGCAGCAGGTCGATGTGATCGCGGATCAGCATCAGCGTGCCGGGCATCCAGCGCGGGTTGAGTCCACCCGCGGCGTTGGTGATGATCAGCACCTTCGCGCCGAGCGCGACCAGCACGCGCGCGGGGAACGCGACGGTCTGGGCGCTGTGCCCCTCGTAGATGTGGACGCGGCCCTGCATCGCGACGCAGGTGGCGCCGGCGCGCGTGCCGATCACGAGCCGGCCATGGTGACCGACGACGTGCGACCGCGGGAAGTGCGGGATGTCGCCGTACTCGATCGCGAGCGGGCGCTCGAGCCGGTCGGCGAACCCGCCGAGGCCGGAGCCGAGGATCAGGCCGACCTGCGGGACCACGTCGGTGCGCGCGCGGATCGCCTGGGCGGCGGCCTGGACGCGGTCGTAGAGCGGCATCTCGGCGGCGCTCACGCGATCACCTCGAGCACGCGCGACGCGCGGACGGGCGGGGCCGGCTGGTCGGCGGGCTGGATCACGAACGCCTCCGTGATCATCGCGCGCGCCTGGGCGATCCGGCCGTCGGTGGCGGGCAGGCTGTGCTGCAGCATGATCTGCGGGGGCGCGCCGGCCTCGATGACCTCGCCGAGGTACGCGTCGATCACGAGCCCGGCGGACGGGTCGATGACGTCGTCCTTGGTCCGGCGCCCGGCGCCGAGCATCAGCGCGGCGATGCCGAGCTTCTCGCTGTCGATCGCGACCACGCGGCCGGCGCGGAGCGTGAGCTCCTCGCGGACCTTCGGCTTCGGCAGCACGCTGCCGGGCGAGTCACACACCCGCGGATCGCCGCCCTGTGCGGCGACGACCTTGCGGAACACCTCGAGCGCGCTGCCGTCGGCGAGCGCCTGCTGGATCCGCGCGCGGCCCTCGGCGGCGTCCTTGACCACGCCGCCGAGCACCAGCATCTCGCCGCCGAGCACGTGCGTGAGTTCGCGGGTGTCGACCGGGCCGCCGCCGCGGAGCACCTCGATCGACTCGCGGATCTCGAGCGCGTTACCGATGGTGCGGCCGATCGGCGCCTCCATGTCGGTCAGCACGCAGGTGATGCGCTTGCCCGCGCGCACGCCGATCGCGCGCATCAGCGCGCACAGCGCCCGGGCGTTCTCGACGGTCTTCATGAATGCGCCTGCGCCGACCTTGCAGTCGATCACGAGGCCGTCGATGCCCTCGGCGAGCTTCTTCGACATGATCGACGACGCGATCAGCGGGAGCGACTCGACGGTGCCGGTGACGTCGCGCAGCGCGTACAGCCGCTTGTCGGCCGGCGCGATCCGCGCGGTCTGGCCGATCAGGCACACGCCGAGCTCGTCGACCAGCGCGCGGAACCGCTCGACCGGGAGGTCGACGCGGAACCCGGGGATCGACTCGAGCTTGTCGAGGGTGCCGCCGGTGTGGCCGAGGCCGCGGCCCGAGACCATCGGCACCGCGACGCCACACGCGGCGACCGCGGGCGCGAGCGGGATCGAGATCTTGTCGCCGACGCCCCCGGTCGAGTGCTTGTCGACCTTGGCGCGCGCGACGTTCGACAGGTCGATGACATCGCCCGAGCGCGTCATCGCGTCCGCCCACGTCGCGAGCTCGCGGTCGTCGAGCCCGCGGAAGAAGATCGCCATCAGCATGGCGGCGACCTGGTAGTCGGGGATGGCGTCGGTGGTCACCCACTCGATGAACGCGCGGAGCTCGGCATCGTCGAGGGCCTGGCCATCGCGCTTCTTGCGGATCAGCTGGACGGGGAGCACTAGTAGCCCTTCGCCTTCGGGTCCGCGGTGCCGGTGACGATCGCGACCGAGGCGGACGCGCCGATCCGGTTGGCGCCGGCCTGGGCCATCTTGAGGACGTCCTCGGCGGTGCGCACGCCGCCCGACGCCTTGACGCCGACGTCGGGGCCGACCAGGCGCCGCATCATCTCGATGTCCTCGACGGTGGCGCCGCCCTTGCCGAACCCGGTCGACGTCTTGACGAACGCCGCGCCCGCGAGCTTGGACAGCGTGCAGCCGATGATCTTCTGCTCGGTGTCGAGCGCGCCGGTCTCGAGGATGACCTTGACGCCGGCGGGGTGCGCTGCCTTGACGACCTTGCAGATGTCCTCGAACACCGTCTCGTAGTCGCGCGACTTGAGCGCGCCGATGTTGATGACCATGTCGATCTCGCGCGCGCCCTGCCGGACCGCCTCGCGGGCCTCGTAGGCCTTGGAGTTCGGGGCCATCGCGCCGAGCGGGAAGCCGACGACCGCGCACACCATGACGTCCGTGCCGGCGAGCAGCGCCTTGCACAGCGGCACCCAGGTGGTGTTGACGCACACCGACGCGAACCGGTGCTTGCGCGCCTCCTCGCACAGCTTGACGAACTCGTCGCGCGTGGCCTCGGGCTTGAGCAGCGTGTGGTCGATCAGCTTGGCCATGTCGCCGGGCACGGCGCCGACGCCGGGCAGCGCGCCGACGCGCATCGCGCCGGCACCCTCGGCGGCGCGCACCGACCACGGCCGGCGGACCACACACGCACCACAGCCGGCGCAGTCCTCGCCCGGCGCGGTGTCGTCATTGCACTCGCCGCGATCGCGCGGGAGCAGGGCGAGCTTTGCCGTCGCGTTGCTGGCCGCGGAGAGCCGCGCCTTGACCCGATCGGCAATGATCTCGACGAGCTTGTCGACGTCACTCATCAGGCCGGTACTATAGGCGGATTCGGGGGGCGTCAGGGCGCCCCGGGGGTCACAGACTGCGGGCGGTCCGGAACGTGACATCGGGGTAGCGGTTGTCGCTCCGTGTCAAGGAGGCGCCCCGTGCGCGGATGGTCTTCGCCCTGTCCTCGGGCGACTCGACCCACTCGTGGAGGCCGGCCGGCACGTCGACGCCGGGGGTGCCCGCCGCCGCGTCCCACTCCTCGCGGGTGAGGAGGCGGCCGCCGTGGGTGACGGCATACGACCGCGCCTCGGTGTACGAGACCATGACCACGGCGTCCGCCGGGGTGCCGGCCTGGACGTGCTGCTGGAACACCTGGCGGTAGGCCGCGACGCTGAGCGGGCGGGCGTCCGCGTAGAACCACGGCGTACCGTCTGGCTTCTTGACGAGACGCATGCCGGCGGGCGTCCCGGTGGGCAGCCCCGACGAGGCGGCGCCGCGGGGCGCACGCTGGAGGTACATCACGAGCCCGGTCAGGAACAGCGCGACGCACACGACCGTCACCAGCCACACCCAGCCCGGCACCGCGCTGCGCGGCGGCGTGGTCAGGCCGTCGTCGCTGGCTGCTGGATCGGGGGCGCGCGCGTGCGCGAGCACCGAGACCGGTCGCGAGGTCGAGGTCCGTGGCGACGACGCCATCAGCGGCGCGGCGCTCGGGTCCATGCGCGCGACCATGCTGCGCAGCGCCGCGACCAGGTCGTCGTAGCTCGGGCGGTCCGCGGGGCGCTTGGCCATCATCACGCGGGCGAGCTCCGCGAGCTCGGGGTCGGTGTCGGGCCGGGCGTCGACCGCGAACGGCGGCGGGTTGCGGAGGTGGCGTGCCACCACCTTGAGGTACTTGTCCTCGGCCGGCTTGCCGGTGCGGAACGGCGGGACGCCGGTGAGCAGGAAGTACAGCGTGCCCCCGAGGGCGTAGATGTCGACCCGCTCGTCGATCTGCTCGCCGCGCGCCTGCTCGGGGGCGATGTAGTCGGGGGTCCCGACCACCACGCCCATCGCGGTCAGCGCCGGCTCGGCGCCCGGGTCGACCGGCTTGGCCAGGCCGAAGTCCGTGACCTTGACCCGGCCGTCGGTCAGCCGGACCAGGTTCGACGGCTTGACGTCGCGGTGGATCAGGCCGGCCTTCGACGCGGCGGCGAGCCCCTGCGCCGCGTCGAGGACCGCGTGGGCCGCCGCCTGCGAGTCGAGCGGGCCGCCCTCCTCGATCATCGAGCCGAGGTCGACGCCGTCGAGCAGCTCCATCGCGATGTACGGCCGCTCGTCGAACGTGCCGGTCGCGAACACCTGGACCACGTTGGGGTGGCTGATCGCGGCGACTGCGCGGCCCTCGCGCACGAACCGCGCGCGCAGCTCGGGGCTGTCCCGGTGCTTCTCCGACAGGATCTTGATCGCGACCCGCCGGTTGAGCCCGGTGTCGATGCCACGGAACACCTCGCCCATCGACCCGGCGCCGATCGTCCCATCGACCCGGTAGGCGCCGAGGATCGTTCCGGGTTGCGGATTGGGCACCGGCCAACTCTATCGCGAGGCGCGGCCGGCGTGCGCGGGGCGGCCGCGCGATCCGCACCCCTACCGTGCGGGTGTGATCACCCGTGCTGCATGATCGCGATGTGTGGTCGCGGCGCGCGCGCACATGCGTTCGCGTGATCCGCGCCTGATCGCGCGTGGACGATGGGGCCTGGTGTCACGACCGTGTCGTTGCTCGGCGTGACCGGGAGAAACCGGAAGAAACCGTGACGGGGCGAGCGCGAGATCGCGTGAACGTTTTGTCGATCGCGGTGGCGTGACGATCGGGGGGACGCACGGACGCTCGTCGTCGGCCAGGCCCACCAGACCGTGCTGTCCCTCGCGGGCCACGTCGACCACACCGCGACCATCGATCCCGCTGCCGCCCCGCGGATCTCGATCGCCCTGATCACCTCGATCGCGGCGGTCACCGGGATCTCCGTGGCCCCGGCCGCCGCCGAGGCCGACATCGCGGCCGAGCCCTCGATCGTCGCCGAGCCCGAGATGCCCGCGACCACCCGCCCGCGCGCGAGCCGTCACCGCGCGTCGTCTCGCACGTCCGCTTCCCGGACGTCGTCGCGCGGTGCGTCGCCGTCCGCCGCACCCACCAAGGTCGCCGCGATCCCGGTGGCCGCCGGCGAGGCCGCGGGCAAGGGCAGCGGCACGCTGCTGGTGTCCGCGAACGTCGCCGCGATGATCTACGTCGATGGCCGCCCGACCGGGCTGACCACGCCGCAGACGCTGTCGCTGTCGGCCGGGCCGCACAAGGTGACGCTGCTCGACGCATCGACCCGCAAGGCGAAGACCACGACGGTCGAGATCGAGGCGAACGGCACCGCCAAGCTCGCGCGCGAGTTCCAGGCTCGCCGGCCTCGCGTCGCTACTCGCCGCCGCCGCGGACGTAGCCGTCGGGCAGCGCCGCGAGGTTCTCGAACCGCGTGTACCGACCCTCGAAGTGGGTCTCGACGGTGCCGGTGGCGCCGTGGCGGTTCTTGCCGATGATCACCTCGGCGATGTCCGGGTGCTCGCACTCCTTGTTGTAGATGACGTCCCGGTAGATGAACATGATGACGTCGGCGTCCTGTTCGATCGCGCCGGATTCGCGAAGATCGGACAGCTGCGGCCGCTTGTCGGTGCGCTGCTCGAGCGAGCGGTTGAGCTGGGACAGCGCGAGCACCGGGCAGTCGAGCTCCTTGGCGAGGCTCTTGAGGCCGCGGGAGATCTCGCTGATCTCCTGCTCGCGCGACGCCTTCGCGGCCTGCGGCGAGCCGCGCATGAGCTGGAGGTAGTCGACCAGGATCAGGCCGAACTTCTTGCCGCCAAACAGCTCCTTGTTGGAGCGGAACCGGCGGGCGCGGGCGCGCAGCTCGCGCAGCGACAGGGCAGGGGTGTCGTCGATCAGGATCGGCGCCTTCGACAGCGTCGCCGCTGCGTAGGTCAGGTTCGTCATGTCCTGCCGCTGCAGCATGCCGCGGCGGAGGGCGGACGAGTCGACGCGCGCCTCGGAGCACAGCATGCGCTCGGCGAGCTGGGTCGATGACATCTCGAGCGAGAACACCAGGCACGGCCAGCCGGCGGTGGTGGCGGCGAACTGAGCGAGCGACAGCGCGAACGAGGTCTTGCCCATCGCGGGCCGGGCCGCGAGGATGATGAGCTCGGTGGGCTGCAGGCCGGCCGTCCGCTGGTCGAGTGCGTCGAACCCGGTGGGCAGGCCGGTGATGCCGCCCTCGGACTTGAACCGCTCGTCGAGTGAGCTGAACACCTTCTTGACCAGCGACTTGACCGGCTCGGGGCCGCTCTTGTCGCGGCGCTGGGTGACCTCGAAGATCTTGGCCTCGGCCTCGTCGAGGTAGTCGCGGACCTCGACGCCGTCCTCGTAGCCCTTCTCGTGGATCTCGCTCGAGGCGAGCATCAGCTTGCGGGCCTGGTGCTTGTCCGTGACGATCTCGGCGTATGCGACGACGTTGTCCGCCGTGGGCACGCGCAGCGTCAACTCGCCGAGGAAGCCGACCCCGCCGATCGCGTCGAGCTTGCCCTGCTTGTCGATCTCGTTCTCGAGGGTGACGACGTCGATCGGCTTCGAGGCGGCCTCGAGGTTGCGGATCGCCTGCCAGATCACCTTGTGGCGCATGTCGTAGAAGTCATCGACCTCGACCGACTCGAGGTTGATCAGCACCTCGTTGCGCAGCAGCACGCCGCCGAGGATCGAGGCCTCGGCGTCGAGGTTGTGCGGGAGGACCCGCCGGTCACGCGACATGCGCGCAGATTACACGAGCCGAAACGCGAAAGCGCCCGCGCAGGTGATGCGCGGGCGCTGTCACGAACCGCCGTTCGTGAAGGCCTACTTGTCCTTACCGACGACCCAGAACTTCAGGTTGGCGGACACGCCCGACGTGAGGCGAACGACCACCTCGTACTTGCCCAGCGCCTTGACGGGCTGGTCGAGCGCGATCCAGCGGTGGTCGATCTCGACGCCCGCCCTCTTGAGCTGCTCCTGGATGTCGCGGTTCGTGACGGAGCCGAACAGCTTCTGGTCCTCGCCGACGTTCCGCTCGAACTGGAGCGTGATGACGTTGACCTTCGCCGCGATCTCGGTGGCGTTCGCACGCTCCTTGGCGACGCGGCGCTCGATCACGGCCTTCTCGTGGTCGAGGCGGTTCTTGTTGTGGACGGTCGCGCTGACCGCCATCCCGCGGGGGACGAGGTAGTTGCGGCCGAAGCCCGGCTTGACGGTCACCAGCTCCCCGGCCTTGCCGAGGTTGGAGACGTCCTGCGTGAGGATCACTTGCATCGCCATGACTAGTCTCCCGTGACCGAGAACGGCAGGAGCGCGAGCATGCGCGCGCGCCGCAGGGCCGTGGAAATGACACGCTGCTGGCGAGCGCTCGCGCCGCTGATGCGGCGCGGGATCATCTTGCCGCGGTCGGTGACGAACGACCGCAGGATCTGCGGGTTCTTGTAGTCGATCTTCGCGACGATCTCGTCGGAGAGCAGCTTGCGGCGCGCACCCGCGCCACGGCCACCCTTGCCACCACGGCGGTCATCGCCATCGCGGTCGAGGTCGTCATCTGCACCGGCGCCAGGTCCACCAGCGCCACGGGGGGCATCCATACGCGTCGTCATGGGTTACTCCTTGTCCTCGGTGGGGGCGGGCGCGGGCGCAGCAGCAGCTGCCGGGGCCGGGGCCGCGGCCGCGGCGTCGAAGTCGTCGCCGCCAAACTCGTCCTCGTCATCGCCGCCGGTCTCATCACCGCCGCGCGAGAGGAACAGGTCCTCCTCGTCGGCCGCGGTCTGAGCCGCCTTCTCGAACGACGCGTCGTCGATCTCCGACGGACGCGCCTCGACGTCGACGTCCTCGTCGATCTTGACGGTGAGGTAGCGGATCACGACGTCGAGCATGCGGAGGTTGCGCTCCGTCTCCTCGACGACGCCCGGCTGCGCGAGGTATTGCCAGTACAGGTAGATACCCTTGCGCTCCTTGGCGACCTCGTAGGCGAGGCGGCGCTTGCCCCAGTTGTCGATCTTGATGATCTTGCCGCCCATGCCCTCGATGATCCCGCGGACGCGGGTGTTCACCTCGGCGACACCCTCGTTCGTGGTGTTGGGGCGCAGGATGTACGTCGTCTCGTACTCGCGGGCCGTGCCCGGCTTGTCTCTCTGGCTGGTCAGACGTGCCATGTGTCTTCCTCGTGGATGTGAAGCCCGCCCCTGGCAGAGGACGAGCGAGTGAAGCGGCAGGGGCTATATCACGACGTCGCGCAATTGGAACGCGCGTTGTGCTGATTCATCGCCGGCACGATGCCGCGTCCGAGCACGGCCTCGACGTCCTCGCAGCCGGCCCGGATCACGCGGTCGAGCGCCGCGCCGAGCGCGCCCGGGAAGTCGGACAGCACCCATCCCGCGGCATCCTTGCCCCCGGGCGGGCCAGGCGCGCCGGCGACCGTCGCCTTGCCATCGGGCGCGCGGCCGATGCCCATGCGGACCCGGGCGAACCCGTTGCCGCCGAGCTGCTCGATCATCGACCGCAGCCCGTTGTGACCACCGTGGCCGCCGCCCTTCTTGAGGCGGACGATCCCGAAGTCGAGGTCGAGTTCGTCGTGGATGACCAGGATGTCGTCGACGGCGACCTTGTGGAACGCGGCGAGGCGCTGCACCGCGAACCCCGACAGGTTCATGAACTCCATGGGCTTGCACAGCACGGCGCGCTCCCGGCCGCGGTCGGTGGTGATCACCCCGGTGGTGACCTGCGCGCCGAGCTTGTCCGAAACCGTCGCTAGCCCGTGCGTGCGCACGAGCTCGTCGACCACCATGAAGCCGATGTTGTGGCGGTTGCGCGCGTACTTCGAGCCCGGATTCCCGAGCCCGACGACAAGCCACATCCGCGACGACCTTCCGAGAGGTCGTTACTTCTTGGCCTTGGCCGCGGGAGCCGCCTTGGCCGCAGGAGCCGCCTTGGCCGCAGGAGCCGCCTTGCCACCGGCCGCCTTCGCGTCCTTGGCCGGAGCCGCCGCCGCCGCCGGGGCTGCTGCTGCCGCCGCCGCGTCCGCCGGAGACACCTTCTCCTCCTCGGGCGCCGCGCAGGTCACGACCGCGAGGTCACGACCGCTGACCACTTCGACGCCAGCCGGCAGTTCGATCGCGGAGACGTGGATCACGTCGCCGATGTCGAGCGGGGTGATGTCGATGACGAGCTTGGTCGGGATGTCGCTCGGCTTGGCACGCACCTCGACCTTGCGGAGGATGATGCGGATCTGGCCGCCGTTGACCGTGCCCTTGTGCTTGCCCGTGAACTCGAGCGGCACGTCGGCGAGGACCTCCTTGTTCGCGTCGATCGCGAGGAAGTCGACGTGGGTGATCTCGCGGCGCAACGGGTGGATCTGGTAGTCCTTGACCAGCGCGCTGATCGATTGAGTGGTCGCGCCGCCCTGAATGGTCAGCTCGATCACGGTGTTCTGCTTCTTGATCGGGTCGAGCGCCTTCTTGAGCGCCTTGACGTCGACGATGATCGACAGCGGCTCGATGCGGCCGCTGGCGGACGTGCCGTAGCAGACCCCGGGGACCTTGCCCTGCGTACGCAGCGCGCGCGACGCGCCCTTGTGACCGGTGGTGTTCCGAACTTCGACGGTGAGCTTTCCGACTTCCATGACGATCTCTTTTCTGATCTCGAGTCTGCCGCAGACTGGAGGGGGGGCTCTGGGGTCTCGTGGGGTCTCGTGGGGTCTCGGGCGCGCGGGCGGGCCAGGCGTTCTATCGCAAATCCAGCGCGGCGTCACACGAACAGCGAACTGATCGAATCTCCGTGGTGGATGCGCTTGATCGCCTCGCCCAGGAGGCGGCCGACCGAGCGGACGCGGACCTTCGCGCAGGCCAGCCCGGCCTCCGACAGGGGGATCGTGTTGGTCACGACCACGTGCTGGAGGGGGGAGTCGGTGATCCGCTGGACGGCCTTGCCGGAGAACACGGCGTGGGCGGCGGTCGCGGACACGCTGGACGCGCCGGCGTTGATGATCGCCTGCGCCGCGTTGGTCAGGGTGCCGGCGGTGTCGATGATGTCGTCGACGATCACGGCCTTCTTGCCGCGCACGTCACCGACGATGTTCATGATCTCCGAGACGTTCGGCGCGGGGCGCCGCTTGTCGATGATGGCGAGGCCGGCATCGAGCCGCTTGGAGAACGCCCGGGCGCGCTCGACGCCACCGGCGTCCGGCGACACCACGACCGTGCCCTCGCCGCCGTACCCGAGGGTGCGGAGCTCCTCGATCAGCACGGGCATCGAGTAGAGGTGGTCGAACGGGATGTCGAAGAAGCCCTGGATCTGGCCGGCGTGGAGATCCATGGCGAGCGCCCGGTTGGCGCCCGCGGCGGTGATCAGATTTGCCACCAGCCGGGCCGTGATCGGCGTGCGGGGCTTGGCCTTGCGGTCCTGCCGGGCGTAGCCGAAGTACGGGATGATCGCGACGATGCTGCCGGCCGATGCGCGCTTGAGCGCATCGATCATGATCAGCAGCTCCATCAGCGACTGGTTCGGCGGCGAGCACGTGGGCTGCACGACGAAGCAGTTGACCCCGCGGACGTTCTCGCCGATCTCGACGTAGATCTCCCCGTCCGAGAAGTGGGTGACATCCGCGCGGCCGAGCGGGATCTCCACGAACTTACAGATCTCGTCTGCCAGCGCGCGATTGGCGTTGCCCGTGAAGATCGAGAGGCTCTTCAGCACCGTGGTGGCTCCGGGAGGGAGGGGTCGGTCTACCGCCGATAGCGCAGAAGGTCAAGCATGAACTTCCGGCTAACGTCCCAAGATTACGCTGGAAGCAGCACACCCGTCGCGCGGGCTCGCGCCAGCAGTTCGTCGATCTCACCCGCCGACAGCTCCTCGGCCTCCTCCGCGAGCATCACCGGCACCCCCTCTTCGACGCGATACCGCAGCCGGGAGGCGGGACAGAACAGCACCTGATCCGCGTGCAGGTAGACCACGGGCTGCTTCGAGCGCGGGCACACGAGGACGTCGAGCAGGGCCTGAGGAAGCACAGCTCAGAGTCCTACCACGAACCCCGAAACGACGACGAGGCCCTGGAGGGCCTCGCGTGTCACGGATTGCGTCTGACCGCGGCGCTTACTGCGCGGGCGCGGGCGTCGGGGCCGGGGCCGGGGCCGGGGCCGGGGCCGGGGCCGGGGCCGGGGCCGGGCCGGGGCGGCGCCGGTCAGGCTCGAGATCAGCTTGAACTCGACGCGGCGGTTCTTCGCGCGCGCGCCGTTCAGCTTGGCGCCCTTGAGGACCGCGGGCGCCTCGACGGGCATCTCGTCACCGAAGCCGACCGCCGTCAGGCGACCCTCCTCGATGCCCTGCTTGACGAAGTACGCCTTGACCGACTCGGCGCGCGCCTGCGACAGCGCCTTGTTGTTCGCGAACTTCTTGCTGTTCTTGAGCTGCTGGTCGTCGGTGTGGCCCTGGATCTCCAGGCGGAGGTCCGCGAACTCCTTGAGGACGGCGACCGCCTTGTCGAGGGTCTTGTTCGATGCCGGCGCGAGGTCCGACGACGACACCTTGAAGTTGATGCCCTGGATGGCGCCCGTGAACGCCTTCAGCTTGGCCGGGATCTCGTCCGGGCAGCCGTCGTCGTCCTGGAAGCCGTTCTTGGTCTCGGGATCAGCCGCGCACTTGTCCTGCGCGTCGAGCACGCTGTCGGCGTCGTTGTCGAGGTCGGGGCACCCGTTCTCGTCCTCGAAGCCGTCCTTGTCCTCGGCGTCGATCGGGCACTTGTCGGCCGCGTCGGGGACGCTGTCGCTGTCGTTGTCCAGATCGGGGCAGCCGTCCTCGTCCTGGAACGAGTCGACGTCCTCGGGCTCCATCGCGCACTTGTCGGCGGCGTCCGCGACGCCGTCCTTGTCGTTATCGAGATCGGGGCAGCCGTTGTCGTCCTCGAAGCTGTCCGTGTCTTCGGGCTCCTGCGGGCAGCCGTCGGCCGCGCCGGAGATGCCGTCCTTGTCCGGATCCTCGTCGACCGGCGCCTCGATCACCTTCTCGACGGTCTTGCGCCCGAACTCCTTGTAGATCGAGAGCAGGAGCTCGAAGTCGGTGGTGACGCCGTCGTCCTTGCTGGTCGGCACGAGGAGAGCGCGTGCGTCGGCGCGCAGGCCCCAGCCGTTGTCGACGCGGTACTTCGCGCCGATGCCGGCATAGAGCGTCGAGTCGGTGTCTTTCCTGATGACGTCGGAGTTCCGGGTGTCGACCACCTGGAACGCGCCGCCGCCGACGAGGACGAACGGGATCAGCTTCTTGGCGGGGTCGCTGGCGCCGAACTGCGCCACGAGGTGAGCGCGGTAGGTCAGGTTCCAGATGTCGAACACGTCGCTGCGCGGCTCGCTCGGGATCATGCCGACCTCGGCCTCGACGCCGATCAGGTCGGCGACGAACAGGCCGACGCGGAGGCCGAACAGCGCCGAGTTCCGCTGCGAGGGAGCGTCCGCGACGTCGGGAACGCCGAGCTCGTTGGTGTCGCTGAACACGTGGATGCCGGCGGTTCCGCCGACCTCGACGTTGGCGCTCGCCATCGCCGAGGTGCCCGCGATCAAGGCCGCAACAACAGTGGGTCGGAACAAGCGATTCATGTCAGTCGATCCTTTGCTGGACAAATGACCCGCGCCCCGGGGGACAGGTCGCTAACTACGTGCCCGGGTTCTAGCCCCGCTCCACAGCGACATCAAGATCTTGGACCCAACTTCTCGGACCCGATCCGGATCCCGTGTCGGCCCCCTCACCCCGCCCACGACCAGCGCAGGATCCACTCGTAACTGCTCGGGAATCCGCGCCTGCCGCGGGGAGGCGCCCACCCGATCGCTCAGCGCGCGAGGGGCAGCGACTTGCGCGCGGCGTGGCGCTCGGCGATCTGCGCGACCGCCTCGACCCACCGCGGGGTGGCGTTGAGCGAGGGCACGAGCGTGAGCTCCTCGCCGCCGGCCGCCTTCCACTGCTCCCGCGCACGCATGCCGATCTCCTCGATCGTCTCGAGGCAGTCGGCGACGAACGCCGGGCACAGCACCGCGAGGCGCTTCTTGCCCTGCCGGGCGAGGTCCTCGATCACGTGGTCGGTGTAAGGGGCGATCCATGGCGTGCGGCCGAGGCGCGACTGGAAGCACACGGTGTAGGCGTCGGGCGTCAGGGCGAGGCGCGTGGCGAGCGACCGCGCGGTGGCGAAGCTCTGGGCGCGGTAGCAGTGCGGGTTCGCGAGGGTGTCGCAACAGTGGTCCGGGTTTGCGTAGCAGTGCGCTCCCGTCGGATCGCCCTTGGTGATGTGGCGGACGGGCAGGCCGTGGAACGAGAACAGCACGTGGTCGGCGCGCGCCTCGGCGAGGGCAGGGCGGCTGACGGCCTCGAACGCATCGAGGAAGCCGAGGTCGTCGAAGAACGCCGGGACGACGTCGATCGCGGGAACGTTCCACAGCCGGCTGGCGAGCTCCCACACCCGGGCGACCGCGGTCCCCGACGAGGACGACGCCGCCTGCGGGAACAGCGGGAGCACGACGATCCGGTCGACGTCCGCGCGCGCGAGCGCATCGAGCCCGCTCTCGAGCGACGGGTTGCCGTAGCGCATCGCGAGCTCGACCACCCAGTCGCCCCCGAGGCGCTGCGCCACCCCCGCCGCGAGATCCTGCGAGTGATACATCAGCGGCGAACCGCGCTTCGGGTCCCAGACCTGGCGGTAGGCGTGCGCGCTCTTCGACGGCCGGAGCGGCAGGATGATGAGGTTGAGCAGCATCGCCCTCCCGACCGCGTTGATGTCGAGGACCCGAGGGTCACCGAGGAACTCGCGGAGGTACCGGCGGACGGCGGGCGTGGTCGGCTCGTCCGGGGTGCCGAGGTTGATGAGCAGGAGGCCATGGCGCATGCGGGGAGTCCGGTCTGGCGAACCGGGCCCTGATTGTCAAGGTGCGGCTTCGCCGGTCGGGAGGGTTTCGGAGAAGGGCTCGTAATGCCCCGGTTCCGATCCCGGAAACGTGGACCGGGTTACAAACCGTGAGGCAGGCGATAGATCACCTCGATTCCGGGTGAATCCAAGAGCTTGAGAGAAGGTTCGAGCATCCTGTTTGACCTCCAGCGCGGGGGCTGCATTATCGGGTCGTCATGGCTGGCTACCCGGGGCATCCACTGCCCAAGAAGCTCGGGCTGAAGGCAGGCCACAAGGTCTGCTTGCTCAACGCACCGGGTGCGTTCGAGCGGTGTCTCGCGGGGGAGGACGTGAGGGTCACCCGCGATCTCCGGTATCCGCTCCATGACATGATCGTCCTGTTCGTCGACTCCCTGGAGGAGCTCGAGAAGCGGTTCACGGCCGTGCTCGGCCGGCTCCACCCGGCCGGCGGGTTCTGGGTCGCCTGGCGGCGGTCGTCCAAGCGGGTCTCGGAGGACGTGGTCCGCCGGATCGCGCTCGCGGCCGGCATGGCGCCCAACAAGGCGTGCCTGATCGACGCCACCTACGAGGGCGTCCGCCTGGTCCTGCGCAGCGAGATCCGGGAGGCGATGTCGTACCGGCTCGAGCCGCCACCTGCCTCGCTGCTGTCGCGCCGCCGCCGCCGCACCGCCCGGCTCGCGCCGCGGATCGCGCGGGCCACCAGCGGCGCCGGCTCCACGCTGCGGCGCGCGCGCGCCCGCTCCACCAAGTAGCCCGCTCTCCGGGATTTTTTGGGCCGCGTGGGCTATCGTCCCGCGCATGCATCGCCAGTTTGTTGGGGCGTGCGCGGTCGTGCTCGCGGCGCTCAGCGTCGGCGCGTGTGGAGGCGAGGATGATCGCCCCGCGACGCTCGAGTACATCACCGCCGCGATCCTGGTCCCGAGCTGCGCCGCCGCGCAGTGCCACTCCGCGTTCACCCAGGCCGAAGGGTTCGACTTCTCGTCGGTGGCCGCAGCCCGCAAGACGATCATCGACAACGGCTTGATCAATCAGGACGAGTCCGGCGCCACCGGCGATCCGGATGCCTCGCTGCTGTTCCTGGTCCTGATCTCGCCCGGCGGCGACGGATTTGCGTCGCGGATGCCGTGGGATCGGCCGATGCCGAACGCGGACATCGCCCTGATCCAGCGCTGGATCGAGGACGGAGCGCCGGGCCTGTGAGCACCTTTCATCGGACGCTGCTCCTCGTCGGCCTCATGCTCGCGATCGGGGTGCTGACCCGGCCGCGTGTGGCCGCCGCGTACCCGCAGCTCGTGGCCGTGGACAACCCGCGATGTTCGAGCTGTCACCTGTCGCCCGCGGGCGGCAACCTCCTCAACGAGAATGGCCTCGCGGTCGCCGAGGCGCAGTCGCAGTTCGGCACCGACCCCACGTTCTTCTATGACAAGCTCCCGACGCCGGCCTGGTTGACGCTCGGGGGCGCGGTGCGCGCCGCCGGCGGCTTCGTCTCGACGCCGGAGAACGTGCTCGCCGCGTTCCCCATGCAGACCGAGGTGTTCGCCGCGGCGCGCTGGAACCACCTGTCGCTCCACGTCACCGCGGGGGGGCGCCCGCGCTCCGAGGCGGAGGACCCGGCACCGCCGGTGTGGTCGCGTGAGCATTACGTGATGTGGTCGCAGGAGGCGGGCGGCCAGACCGGCTCGTTCGCGCGCGTCGGGCGGTTCATGCCCGTGTTCGGCCTCCGGCTCGCCGAGCACCCCATGTACACGCGCCGGTGGGGCGGGGTGCCGCTGTACGGCGAGACCTACGGCCTCCACGTCGCGCACGTCGCCGACCGCTGGGAGGCGCACGTCACCGGCTTCATCGAGGACCCCGTGATCGCGCCGGTCGAGCTGACCCGGGGCGGTGCGGCCTACGCCGAGGTCCGCCTGACCGACGCCCTGACCCTCGGCGCCGAGGGCATGTACCAGCGCACCGACGACGACCAGAAGATCCGCGGCGGCGCGATCGCCAAGGTCCACGTGCCGGCGGCGCGGCTGCTGGTGCAGGGCGAGGTCCAGTTCGTCAACCAGCTGATCGACGAGACCCCGGGCAATCCGGATGGTGGCGCGCCTCCGCAGATCGTCGCGTCCGTGGTCGGCTCGCTCGGCCTGACCGACTACCTGCTGCTCGACCTCGGGCTCGGCCACTTCGACGAGAACGTCCGGATCCGCGACCTCGATCGCGACGCGGTCGACGTCAACCTGCACTACTTCGTGACCTCGCACGTCGAGCTGGTGTGGAACGCCCGGTACGAGATGATCGGGCTGTCGAAGGGCGGGCCGTCCTCGGGCTACTCGCTGATCCAGCTCCACTATCGGCTCTGAGCCTGGCGCGGCCGCTGGCGCCGGTGGTGATGGCGACCACATCTCTGACCCGGTGAGCCGCCGCCCGCGTGAACGTCACGCGCGCGCCATGAGTCCGCGCACTGGTGCGTGATACCAATGGGGCATGCACCCCCGCGTGCGCGGCGCGATCGTGGCCTCGATCGCTGCGCTGGTCCTCCCGTCCATCGCGCGCTCTCAGACAGCGCGCGGCACCGCTCCCGCGGCCCGCGCGCCGGCCACCGACGATGTCGGCGTCGATCCCGAGCCCGATCCGGCCGTGGCCCCGGTCGCCACGGCGCCCACGCCCGAGGAGCCCGGCGAGCCCGGCGCGGCCGCGCACCCGCCCGCCGATCCGCTCGGCGCGCACCACGGGTTCTCGTGGCGGCCGTTTGGCTACCTGCGCCTGCAGTACCGCGTCATGCAGAACGATCCGAACATCGCGTTCATCGGCCGCAACGACGGGTTCGAGCTGCAGAACGCCCGGCTCGGCGTGATCGGCGGCTACCGGGGCAAGGTCGACTTCGTCGTCGCGCTCGAGGGCGCGAACAACGTGCGGGACAAGCTCAACGAGCCGCAGGGGACGCTGCGCGACGGCCTTCGCGATGCGTACGCCGACATCGCGGTGACGGGAGCGCTCGACGTGCGCGTCGGCTACTTCCGCTCGCTCGTCGATCCGGACATCGAGGGCGACAACCTCGAGGGTGACACCGTGCGCGAGTTCATCGACCGGCCGATCGAGAGCCGCGGGGTGCGCGCAACCGAGGGCTACGAGCGCGCGGCCACCAATGGTCGCTCGATCGGCGCGGCCCTGCGCCTCGATCCGGCGCCCCCCCGGGCCGGCGTCGCGGTCGGGTTCGAACTCGCGGTCCAGAACGGCGCCGACCAGGACGCCGCCGACAACGACAACGACACGCCGGCGGTGTCGGCGACCGGCCTGCTCCGGCTGCCGCGCGATGGCTGGATCGTGGCGTCGGGCCGCTACAACCGCCGCACCGAGGGCGAGCTGCCGTTCCGCCAGGACGAGGACGACCTCCAGGGCTCGCTGCGCGTGCGCGCATCGATCTCGGCGCGGTCGTGCTCGGCGGCGGCGCGATGTTCGTGCGCACCAGCTACCCCACCGTCGGCGGCCCGACCAACGACGCGTACGGCGCGCACGGCCAGCTCGCGGTCAAGATCCCCGCGTCGCTGCCGGTCGCGGTCGGCTACCGGTTCGGCGTGTTCGATGCGTCGAGCCTGATCGTCACCGACCGGGTGATCGAGCACACGGTCGGCGCCGTGGTCGGCGTGCCCGCGTACCGGATGCGCATGCAGTTCCAGGTCACGCACGTCGTCGAGCAGGAGTCGCGCACGCTCGACAACAGCCGGATCCAGCTCGCCGCGGAGGTCTCGCTGTGACAGCCACGCCGCGTCCGTGGGTGATCGCCTGCGCGCTCGCGGTGGTCACCGGCGCAGGTGGGCTCATGGGCTGCGGGGATGCGCCGGCGCGCGCGCGGGCGCAGCGGCTGGGCTCGCTCGACGACGTGATCGGCGGGCCGCACGCGGTCGGCCGGGTCGGCGACTTCTTGCTCGAGAACGATCAGATCCGCCTGATCATCGCCGACACCGGCGTGTCCGGCGATCCCACGCAGACCACGTATGGCCGGGTCAACACGCCGTTCGGCGGCTCGCTGATCGACGCGGACCTGCGCCGCGTCAACGCCGGGCCGGGGCGGGGCTGCAACGGCCAGCTCGCCGACTGCTGCCGAGCCTGATGTTCACGCGTGATCAGCCCGACCGACGTGTGCGTGCCCGTGCGCGCCGCGAGCGGTGCCCGACCCCGCAGGACAAGGCGGCGGGGGCGCCGGTGCGCGATGGCACCGACGGCGCGCCTGCCGAGGTCCTCGTGATCGGCACCGGCGGCGATCTGCTGCAGATGATCGCGCTGCTCAACACCGGCATCGTGTTCCCGTCGACGCTCGAGCTGCGCAACTACTACCGGCTCGCGCCGGGCGCGCGCCACGTCGAGATCGAGACCGTGGTCAAGAACGCCGCACCCAACGGTGGCGCGCACCCGTTCCCGTATCTCCAGCCAAGCGAGCTCGACGACCTGATCGGCGGCGCGATCCCGAACCTGCCGGCGATCCAGCTGTCGGTCCCGATGGGGCAGCTCGCGCTGTTCGGCGGCGCCCAGGACCTGTTCGCGCCCGGCGTCGCCGGCTTCAACGTGAAGTACGCGATCGAGGACAGCTATCCGCTCGCGGGCGGGTTTCCCGCGTTCCCGGGCATGACCGTGGACTTCCTCGCGACCCGCGGCCCGGGCGTGTCGTACGGGCTCGCGATCCCGCCCGCCGTCCTGGAACTTCGTCAACGCGTACCGAAGCGGCTACCCCGGCCAGGACGTGTCCCCGACGTCGATGGTGCTGCCGTTCACCTACGCCGGCGTCGCCGCGGCATTCATGGCCAGGCCGCCCGACGTGCTGGCGGCGGGCGCCGAGTTCAGCTTCACCTCGTACTTCATCATCGGCGACGGCGATGTCGCGTCGGTCGTCGATACGCTGTTCGACATCCGGGGCACGCCGACCGGCTCGTTCGGTGGCCGCATCGTCGATGCGCTGTCATCCGCGCCGATCGGCGGCGCCGATGTCATCATCCGGCAGGACAGCACCGACGGTCGGCCGCGCCCGGTCAACCACGTCCGGGCCGACGATGACGGCTCGTTCCAGGCCCGGCTGGCGCCCGGCTCTTACACCTACCAGGTCGTCGAGGATGATCGTGCGGTGACGCCGCTGCGCGCGTTCACGATCACCGCCGGGCAGAACACCGGCGTGCTCGTGCAGATGCCGGCGCCCGCGACGCTCGCGCTCACCGTCAACGACGAGCTCGGCCGCCGCGCCCCGGTCAAGGTGACGCTCGTCGGCACGTTCGACAACGCGAACATCGGCAGGGATCCGCGTGCGTTCCTGTACTCGCTGCCCCTGGGCGAGGACACCCGGATGACCGCCTACGATGGCACCAACCAGTTCGTCGAGGGCGCGTGGTGGGTCAAGGACGGCCGCCTCGACGCCAAGGTCCGGCCGGGCACCTACGAGCTGGTGGTGTCGCGCGGTCCCGAGTACGAGCTGGTCCGCACGACGATCATCCTCGAGGAGGGCCAGTTCGTCGAGAAGCAGCTGGCGCTGACGCGCGCGTACGCGTCGCCGGGCTGGATCCACGCCGACCTGCACGTGCACGCCTCGCCGTCGACCGACAGCGGCCTGCCGATCGCCGAGCGCGTGACCAGCCTCGCGGCCGAGGGTGTCGACGTCGCGGTCGCGACCGACCACAACTACATCACCGACTACGCGCCGGCGATCGCGGCCGAGGGGCTCGAGCCGTGGCTGCTCGGGATCCCCGGTATCGAGCTGACCACGTTCGAGATGGGGCACTTCAACGCGTACCCGCTCACGGTCGATCGCGGTTCGACGCGCGGCGGCGAGTTCGCATGGTCCGGCCAGAGCCCGCAGAAGATCTTCGATCAGCTGCGCGCGATGGCGCCCGATCCGGCGCGCGCCA
The DNA here is from genome assembly GCA_964203225.1 of Kofleriaceae bacterium. Taxonomy (GTDB): domain Bacteria; phylum Myxococcota_A; class Polyangia; order Haliangiales; family Haliangiaceae; genus JABFXX01. The sequence continues at coordinate 71,218 of CAXNMK010000010.1, read as the reverse complement.
TCATCCAGGTCAACCACCCGCGCCAGCAGGTGCTCGGCTACTTCCAGCAGTTCTTCATCGACCCGGCGACCGCCGCGCCGTACACGCCGACCGGCATCCTCGGCGTGTTCGCGCCGTACGGCGACGAGTTCTCCGCCGACAAGTTCAGCTACGACTTCGACGCGCTCGAGCTGCTGACCGGCAAGCGCGACGAGCTCGTGCACCACTACCGCGCGCCCAGCCCGCTGCCCCCCGGGCCGCTGCCCGATCCGCAGCCGGTGCCCGGCGAGATCGTCGTCGCCAGCGACGGCCGCCCGCAGTACCCCGGCACCGTCGAGACCTGGTTCGCGCTGCTCGAGCACGGCCACAAGGCGACCGGGCTCGGGACGTCCGACACGCACAAGCTCCTCGGCGACGAGCCCGGCTACGCGCGCACGCTGCTGCAGGTCGGCGTCGGCAAGGACACGCTGGGCGGGTTCGACCGCGACGACGTGATCGACGCGATCCGCGGGCACCGCGCGATCACCACCAACGGCCCATTCCTCGAGGTGCTGGTCGGGCAGGGGACGATCGGCGACACCGTGACCGGCCCGCAGACCCAGGCGCGCGTCCGCGTGCGGACCGCGAGCTGGGACAAGGTCGATCGCGTCGTCGTCTACGTGAACGGCGCAGATCGTCCTCGAGCAGGCGATCCCGATCACCGACGGGGACGACTACGAGGTGGTGGTCCCGCTCGCGCTCACGCGTGACAGCTGGGTGGTCGCCGAGGTCACCGGCTCGGTGAACATGTTCCCGGTGGTCACGCCGGTCGAGTTCCCGCCGCTCGAGGCCTCGGTGCTGATCACGGCGCTGTCGTCGGGGCTCGATCTGTCGAGCCTGCCGCTGGCCTCGCCGCTGGTACCCGACCCCACCCACGTGGTCACGCCGTACGCGATCACCAACCCGATCTGGATCGACCTCGATGGCAACGGCTGGACCGCGCCGCTGCCCGCGCTCGGCCGCCGCGCGGCGCCTGCGAGCCCCCGGCCCGACGTCCGCCGCCAGTTCGAGGCGCTGCCGGAGTACACGCCGTGACCGCCGCGACACGATCGGTAACGCAGCTGCGCTACCCACATGTCGCGGGGCGACTCGGCCTGCTGGTGAGGCGGCTGGTCCTGGCTACTGCGCTGGCCGCCTGCCTGGTCGCGGCGCCAGCCGCCGCCCACACGTTTCCCCCGGTCCGCGACGTCGTGGTCCAGATCGAGGCGTGCGAGGTGGTGCTGCTGGTCGGCTACCGGCCGGGCTCGGGCGAGCCCACGGCGGCGATCCTCGGCCGGGCCGGGAGCGCCCCCCGCGGCCACGGCGTCGGGGCCCTGCGCGACGTCCTCGGGCGCGTTCGCGATGGCCCCGCTGGCCGTGGCGCAGGGCGGGGTCCGGCTGGTCCCGACGTCGGTCCAGGCCAAGGTCGGCGTCGAGCCCGGCGGCGGCCGGCCGATGGTCGTGATGCTGGTCACCTACGCGGCGCCGGGCACGGGGACGCTGTCCGTGACCACGCGGGAGCCGCGCACCACCCGGTTCTCGTGGCAGGACCAGGCCTCTAGGAGAGTGTCGATCCCGGGGGCGCCAGCCCAGGGCCGGTGGTTCACCGGCGTGGCCTCGTTCTTGCTTGAAGTGTCGGGACCATGCGGCACCTCCCCCTCGCGCTCGGCATCCTCCTCGCCGCCCTGACCACGGGTGCCCTCGGCGGGTGCGACCAGGCGTACGACCCGGACGCGCCGGCGGTCGATCCGAACGCCCCGCGGGTGCACATCACCTCGCCCGCGCGCGGCACGTTCTCCGGCGACGTCGGCACCGTGCAGGTGACCGGCACCGCGTTCGATGACCAGGGCGTCACGGCGGTCACGGTCAACGGCGTGACCGCGAGCCTGGCCGAGGACGGGACGTTCACCGCCACCGTCCCGGTTCGCCCGGGCACGAACCTCCTCCACGCCATCGCGCGTGACGCGCAGGCCAACCAGGGCAAGGAGACGCGGGCGGTCGTCGCGGGCGGCCTCGAGCCGATCGAGACCGTGATCCAGCAGGGGCTGACGGCCTCGCTGACCGCCCAGGCGATCGACGCGATCGGCCGCGGCATCACCGGCTTCATGACCGGCCCGACGCTGATGTCCGCGGTCGCGCCGATGAACCCGGTGATCGACGTCGGCACCGAGATGGGCGCGCCGGACTGCCTGTACGTGACCGGCGCCATCGACAACGTCACGATGAGCTCGACCTCGAAGATCAAGCTGATGCCGCAGTGGGGCGGCATCTACCTCGACGCGACGCTCGAGCGTCCCAACGTCGACATCGGCCTCCAGTACGCGGTGTCCTGCCTCGACGGCGGTCGCACCGTCAGCGTCGGCGCCACCAGGATCCGGATCACCGGCGTGCTCAAGATGAGCGTCGCCGGCGGCAAGTTCGAGATCTACCTCGACGACGAGGACGTCCAGATCACCGGCTTCAACGTCGACCTCGGCGGCGTCCCCGGCGCGATCGTCGACATGCTCCGCCTCGACACCGCGATGGGCCCGATCCTCGCGTTCATGGTCGAGGCCCTCGCGGTCCCGTACGTCAACCAGGCGCTCGACGGCCTCAACCAGACCACGACCGTCGACGTGCTCGGCACGGCGGTCGACATCCGCGTTCGCCCCGCCCGCATCGACGTCGACATCCCGGGCGCGATCATCGAGCTCGACACCGAGCTGCGCGCCCACGGCGACACCTCGTCCCCCGGGTTCGTGTTCACCCCGAACATCGTCCCCACGATGGACCTGACTCGCGGCTTCGAGCTCGCGGTCGCCGACGATGCGGCCAACCAGCTCCTCGGCAGCTACTGGGCGGCCAAGGGCATGGACACCGGCATCGACCTCGCGAACGGCAGCTACGGCGCGATCGGCAAGCTCTACGACCGCGTCGAGCTGACCGCGATGGTCCCGCCGTTCATCGACGCCAGCGGCGACGGCCTGCGCCTGACCGTCGGCGACCTGATGGGCACGTTCAAGCTCGACGGCGTGATCGCCACCCAGGTCGCGATCAACGCCGAGCTCGCCCTCGAGGTCGTGGCTGGCGCGGCCGGCGCGCTCCGCCTGGACGTGGGCGACCCCGTGATTCACGTCGACGTCCTCGACGAGGCGTTCGACTCGACCTCCATCGAGGGCTCGAACCAGCTGTCCAACGCCCAGTTCGAGGCGGTGTCCTCGTTCGCGCTGTCGCGCATCCTCGCCTTCGGCTCGGGCGCGGTCGGCGCCATCCCGCTCCCGGCATTCGGCGGCGTGGCCGTGAGCGACGTCGACGTGGTGGACGCGGACGGCTACCTGATCGTCGGCGGCGAGATCCAGTAGCGGTCGCGGTTCTGCGCTTGACCGGCCGGCCCTGGTCGCGAGACACCCGGATCGAAGCCCATGACCCAGATCCGTCGTTTCGACCCGGCCATCGTCGTCGCCGCGCTCCTCCTGCTGATCGCCGCGTGTGGTGGTGGTGGCGGCTGTGGTGGCTGCGGCATGGAGCCCACGCCCGGCGGCTTCCCCGCCGCGGAGCGCAACCCCAACGCCGCCCAGCTGCGCGTCAGCCCCACGGCGCTCGCCAAGATCACCGCGGACCCCGCGGGCGTGATCGCGCCCCTCGTCGGCAGCGCCACCAACGGCGTGATCGACTTCGACATCCCGGCGAGCTGCACCGGCAACCCGCAGATCTGCTGCGTCAACGGGCAGCCCGCCGCCTCGTGCGGGCCGCTCCAGATCGACCTCGTCGCGCGCACCGGTGACCCGGCCCGTCTGGCGCTGGTGCCGGTCCAGGACGCGAGCCGGCTCGATCTGACCCTGCGCGCGCGGGTGAAGACGGCGATGAAGCTGCCGATCCGGTACGACACCGGCTCGATCGGCGTGATCAGCTGCGACGTGGAGGTCGACACCACCCGGGGCTCGAACCCCGACCTGACGATCAGCGCCCAGATCGCGTTCACCCAGGACCCCACGGTGAGCACGACCCGGATCGAGGCGAACAACGTCAGCGTGACCGGCCTGCAGTCCGCCGATGTCACCCTGTCGGGCAACTTCAGCTGCACCCTGGCCTCGGCGCTGGTCGGCTCGTTGATCGGCACGCTGCAGACCCAGCTCGGCGACCAGCTCCGCGACCAGATCAACACCGCGACCTGCAAGTCGTGCGACGCGGGGGATGTCGCGACCTGCGGCAGCTCGTTCGCCACCGCGTGCACCGACGGCACCTGCATGGTCGCCGATCGCTGCCTCCAGGAGCTCGGCCTGTCGGGCCGCGCCCGCGGCAGCAGCGTGTTCGCCAGCCTGTCGCCCGGCACCACCGGCGCGCTCGATCTCTACGAGGTCGCGGGCGGCTACGCGACCACCAACAACGGCGGCATCGCGCTCGGCGTCCTCGGCGGCATGGCGCCCGGCGGCGTCGCACGCGACCGGTGCGGCCCTGCCGCGGCCGGCCCGGCCACCCCGACCATCACGCCCTCCGCGTTCTTCCAGGGCAACGTCCGCCCGGACACCAGCGCGCCGTTCGACGTCGCGATCGGCGTGCACGCCTCGCAGCTCGGCGAGTTCGCGTGGGCCGGCTACGACGGCGGCCTGCTGTGCCTGACGATCGGCAGCGCGGTGTCGCAGCAGCTGTCCACCGACACGTTCGCTCTGCTGTCGCGCTCGCTCGGCAAGCTCGTCGAGAGCAACGCGCCGATGGCGATCGGCCTGCGCCCGCAGAGCCCGCCGACGATCACGCTCGGCCGCAACACCTTCACCGACGACGGCCAGGGCAACCGCACGCTGACCGAGCCGCTGCTCGATCTGCGGTTCGCCGGTCTCGAGCTCGACTTCTTCGCGTCGATCGATGACCAGTGGGTGCGCGTGTTCACGGTGGTGTCGGACGTCCACCTGCCGATCGGCCTCGAGACCGCGGGCATGAACGAGATCGTGCCGGTGCTCGGATCGGTCGAGAACGCGTTCACGAACCTGTCGGTCAAGAACTCCGAGGCGGTCACCGAGTCCCCCGCCGACCTCGCGAACCTGTTCCCGAACCTGCTCAACCTGGTGCTGCCGCAGCTCACCGGTGGGCTCGGTGGGTTCGCGCTGCCGGCCCTCGGCGGGCTCGAACTCGCCGTCACCGACATCACGTCGATCGAGGACAACGCGTACCTCGCGATCTTCGCCAACCTCGTCACGGCGATGCCGGCGCGCGCGGTCGAGACCTCCGTGACCCTGGCCGGCGTCGACGAGCCCGCCGCCGAGGTGGCCCGCACGCCCGCGCGCTGGCGCGCTGCCTCGCCGCCGGTGATCACGCTCGACCTCGGCCGCACGCCCGGCCTCGAGTTCCAGCACCGGATCGACGAGGGCGCGTGGTCGCCGTGGCAGACCAACCGCCGTCCGGCGCTGACCTCGCAGGTGTTCTGGCTGCCCGGGCAGCACACCATCGAGACCCGCGCCCGCGCGATCGGGCGCCCCGGGACCATCGATCACTCGCCCGCGGTCATCCAGCTCGTGCTCGGCACCGACGTCGACGAGGGCGGTCCGCGGGTGGCGGCCAGCACCAACAACGGCTTCCACGGCACGGCTGGGGCCGAGGGCTGCGGCTGCCGGGCTACCTCGTCGCCCGGGAACCCGGCCGGCGCCGCGCCGCTGGCGCTCGTGCTGCTCGCGCTGCTCGCGCCCCTGCGGCGGATCCGCCGCGCGCTGCGCGCCGCGTGGGGCAATTTGCGCGGCGCCGTGCGCGCCGCGTGGGGCAATTTGCGCGGCGCCGTGCGCGCCGCGTGGGGCCATGCTCGCCGCCTCGGGCTCGTGGTGTGGGCGTCGGCCGCGGCGCTGCTGCCCGGCTGCAGCTGCGGCTCGGACAACCCGTGCGGCGCGGCCGCGTGCCTGGCGGGCGAGCTGTCGCCCGGCGGCCTCGGGCGGTTCACCAGCATCACCGGCGACGCCGACCGCGTGCTGGTCGCGACCTACGACCAGGGGTTCGGCGATCTCGTGATCGCCGACGCCACCGACCCCGCGGCCGTCGTGCTGACCGTGGTCGACGGCGTTCCCGACGTGACTCCGATCTACGAGCCGTCGACGTACCGCGGCGGCATCGAGGACGCCGGGCCCAACGTGGGCGCATGGACGTCGATCGCCGTGTCCGACAAGCTCGCCAAGGTCGCCTACCAGGACCGCGATGCGCGCGCGCTCAAGTACGCCTACGAGGCCACGCGCGGACAGTGGAACAGCTACGTGCTCGACGCCACGGCGGGCGTGGCCACGGCGGGCGTGGATGTCGGCTCGCACGCCGCCATCGCGATCGATGGCGGCGGCCGGCCGGTGGTCGCGTACCTCGCCGTCGGCACCGATGACGGGCAGGGCCACCGCGTCACCGAGCTTCGCCTCCAGCGCTCCGCCGTCAAGCAGCCCGCGTCCGACGCCGACTGGTCGTCGTCCGTGGTGGCGCGCGCGCCCGGCACCTGCGCGGGCCTGTGCGGCGCGGGCACCGCCTGCATCGCGGGCACGCCGGAGATTTGTAGTTCCGTGACCGCCGACTGCGCGAGCGCGTGTGGTGATGGAGAGGTGTGCATCGCGGGCGGCTGCACCGAGGAGCTGGCCGCGCCCACGACCGCCACGCTCGCGACCGGCACCGGGCTGTTCGTCAACCTGGTGGCGCTGCCCGACGGCCGGCTCGTCGCGGTCTACTACGACCGCAGCGCGCGCGCCCTCGTGCTCGCCGCCGAGACCGCGCCCGACGCGAGCACGTTCACGGCCGTCACCCTCGACAGCGTGACCCCGGGCGACCGCGGCATGTGGGCGTCGGCCGCCGTCGATGGCGCCGGCGTGGTCCACATCGCGTACCAGGACGCGATCGGCGATCAGCTGTTCTACACCACGTGGAACGGCACGCCGGGCACGCCCGAGCTCGTCGACGATGGCCAGCGCACCGGCGATCGCACCCACCCGGTGGGCGCGGCCGCGGCGCTCTACATCGTCAGCGGCGGCCCGGTGATCGCATACCAGGATGGCCTGACCTCCGACGTCTACCTCGCCGCCAAGGCCGGCGCGGGCTGGACCACCGAGCTCGTCGCGGGCGGCCCCCTGCTCGACGGCATCTCGATCGCGGCGACCACCGGGCACGGCACGCCGTACCTGGCGTGGGACTCGCTCGACCCCGCCGTCTCGCCGATCAACCAGCTCCGCGTGATCACGCGCTGAGCGGCGGCCCACCACGCGAGGCGGATCGACGCGCGGCCATCTGCCGCAGCGGAGCACGTGCTCGCGCGCGTGCGCCGCCGACGAGCCTGCGAGGATCTCGCGGAGGCGCCGCCACGGCCGAGTCCCCGAAGCGTCGTCGGGGCCTGCCCCTGGGCGCCGCCCGTGATACTAGTTCGTGGGTCCTCATGCGCCTCGCTCACTGCTCTGATCTGCACCTGCTGTCGCACGATGGTGCGCGCTGGCTCGAGCTCGCCAACAAGCGGTGGATCGGCGCGATGAACCTGCTGTCGAACCGCAGCCGCCACTACCACGTGGCCGCGTTCGAGCAGATGGTGGACGACCTCAACGCCCTGGGCGTGGATCACGTGCTGTGCACCGGCGACGTGACCAACCTCGCGCTGCGCCGCGAGTTCGAGTTCGCGCGCGCCCGGTTCGACCGGCTCGCCGGGGGCACGCTCGGCGTCACCGTGGTGCCGGGCAACCACGACGCCTACGTCGCCGAGGGGGTCCCGCTGTTCGCCGAGCTGTTCGGCGACTACGCGACCACCGATGCCGGCTGGGCGTGGATCGAGGACCACCGCCACTCCGCCGATGACGTTCTGCACTGGCCGATCGTCCGCGTGCGCGGCGAGCTCGCGCTGATCGGGCTGTCGACCAGCCGCGCCACCCCGTGGTTCACCGCGTACGGCAAGCTCGGGCCGGGCCAGCTCGCGCGCCTCGGCCACGTGCTCGCCGATCCGCGCCTGGCCGGCAAGGCCCGGGTGATCGCGATCCATCACCCGGCGGCCGGCACCCGCGCGCACAGCCGGATCCGCGGGCTGCGCGATCATCTCGAGTTCGCAGCCGTGCTCGCGGCGCACGGCGCCGAGTTGGTCGTCCACGGGCACGAGCATCGGGACATGTACGAGGTGCTGGCCGGGCCGGGAGGGGCGGTGATCCCGGTGCGCGGAGTCGCCTCGGGCACCTACCACCACAACAAGCCCGAGCGCACCGCGCGTTACCGGGTGTTCGACATCACCAGCGGCCAGATCACGGGCGACACCGTGCGGGTGTGGGACCGCGAGGCGGGGCGGTTCGTGCCGGGCACGGACACCTCGGCTGCGCCCCGGACCGATTCCGCTCCGGCGTCACAAGCTCGGCACCCTGCGGCAATCTAACCCCACAACTTGACTCCAATTTGTCACGTGAGATACCTCCGCCACACCTGCCCTGGAGTCCCTCATGGGTGAACGCCTGCCGGATGCTGACGCGATCGAAGCTGCTGACCTGAAGTACGTGATGCGGCCGTGGTCGCACCCCGTGGGCGAGCCCGTGATCGTCGCGCGGGCCAAGGGCTGCACGGTGTGGGACATCCACGGCAAGGAGTACCTGGATCTGACGGCCGGGTACTTCGTGAACAACGCCGGCCACTGCCACCCCACCATCGCGGCGGCTGCGGCCAAGCAGGTCACCGAGGTGCTCCAGGTGTCGGGCAAGCACGGCACCGTGCCGATGGTCAGGCTCGCGGAGCGGCTGATCAAGCTGTCGCCACCCTCGGTCCACAAGGCGTTCTTCTCGACCGGTGGCTCCGAGGCCAACGAGGTCGCGCTCAAGATGGCGCGCCAGTACGCCAAGAAGGCGGACCTCGCGTACCTCGAGAACGGCTATCACGGCCTGACGCTTGGGTCGCTCGAGGTCACGGCCAGCGAGAAGTACCGCGAGTCCGCGGGCAAGCCGCTCGGCACCGACAACTTCGCGCTCCCCACGGCGTACTGCTACCGCTGCAAGTTCGGCCCGGCCGCGACCTGCAAGGTGGAGTGCCTCGATGGCGTCGAGGCCAAGCTCGATGCGCACCAGACCGCCGCGATCATCGCCGAGCCGATCCAGGCCGTCGGTGGCCTCGCGCCCCCGCAGAAGTGGTGGGACCGTCTCGACAAGATCCGCAAGGCGCGCGGCATCCTGCTGATCGCCGACGAGATCCAGACCGGCCTCGGCAGGACCGGCAGGATGTACGCGATCGAGCACTACGGGCTCCAGCCCGAGATCGTGACCGGCGGCAAGGGCCTGTCGGGCGGCGTCGGCTCGCTCGGCATGACGCTCGCGTCGGACGAGGTCACCGCAAAGTTCTTCGGCGGAACCACCCCGACCAACGGCGGCAACGCGGTGTCCGCCGCCGCCGGCCTCGCCCTCATCGAGGTGCTGTTCGAGGAGAACCTGATCGCCAACGCGGCGAACATGGGCCGCTACTTCGCCGAGGCGTCGTGGGCGCTCGAGGATTCGTGGATCGGCGACGTCCGGTTCACCGGCCTCCTCGGCGGCATCGAGCTGGTGAAGAACCGCGACAGCAAGGAGATCCTCGGCAAGGCCGAGGTCGCCAAGATCAAGGACCTCCTCCACGAGGCGGGTATGCTGATCACGCTGTCGGGCCTGCACGGCAACTACCTGCGCCTGCAGCCACCGCTCTCGGTCACGCGCGCCCAGATCGACCGGTTCTGCGCCGCGCTCAAGAAGGTGCTCGTCGCCGTCCGCGGCGCCTGAGCCTGGCCTGGCGTTGCGTCTGTCTCCGGAACCAACGAGAGTCGTGGCCGCATGAATCTGTTCGCCTTCCGTAAGCAGGCCGACGTGGTGTTGAACCCCATCGTCGGCACTCTCGCCAAGCTGCCGCTGCACGCGAACGCGTGGACGCTGTCCGGCGCGATGATCGGGCTCGTCGGCGGCGTGGTGCTCTACTACGGGCTGTGGTGGATCGGGTTCGTGCTGCTGCTGGTGCGCGGCCTGGTCGACCACATCGACGGCTTCAAGGCCCGCAACTTCAACCAGCGCTCCACGTTCGGCGCCGTCATGGACGACACCAGCGACCGCTGGGTGCTCGGCGTGATGTTCGCCGGCGGCTGCCTCAACCTGTCGTACGACTACCCGCACATCCTGATCGTGCTGGGCTTCGGCATCACGGGCGCGCTGACCAACGTCATCATCAAGCTCTCGATCTACGCCGAGAGCCAGCAGGACCTCTGGCGCCGCGAGGGCAAGATCGGCCACCCCGTCGACGTCGTCGGGCTGTTCGGCTCGGCCGAGTTCATCATCTACTACGGCGCGGGCGTGCTCTTCACCGCGCTGCTCCACGACCCGCGCCCGATGCTCGCGGGCTGCTGGGCGGTCGCGATCATGAGCCACGTGTCGCTGCTCCAGCGCGTGCGGTTCGCGTGGAAGCGCTATCGGTTCGTCGATCCCGGCCTCGCGCAGGCCGCCGACACCCCCGACGGGCAGGCCAGCTGATGGTGTCGGCCGCGGTCGTGCCCGATCGAGGCGCCACGGCCGCCGCCCCGCGCGTGGTGTCCCGCTGGAACCCGGCGAACGCGGTCACCGCGTCTCGGTTCCTGTTCCTGCCGCCGTTCCTGTGGGCGGTCTCGAACGGCTACCACCAGTGGGCCACGCTGATCATCTTCGGCTGCGGCATGCTCGACAAGCTCGATGGCCTGGTCGCGAAGGTGTTCGACTGTCGCAGCGCGTTTGGCGAGATGTTCGACGCGATCGCCGATGGCCTGTGCTACGGGTTTGCGTTGATCGTGGTCGCGGCCTACGGCTGGGCCCCGGCGATCCCGGTCGCGCTGATCATGCTCCTCGGCGCCGGCAACAGCGCGATGCGCGCGATCTACGCCCGGCGTGCCGGGCGGACGGTCAACTACAAGTCGTACGCGATGGAGCGGCTGGTCGGGTACACCGCGTACCTGATCGGGTTCGCGACCGGGCCGATGGAGCCCGTGTTGTTCTACTGGGCCTATGTGCCGCTGATGATCGTGTGCGTGCTGCACGACGCCAAGCGCATGCTGTTCGATGCGGTGCCGGGGGCGCACGCGTGACCAGCGCCGAGGTGATGTCGGTGGTCGCGTTCAAGTGGCTGGTCACGTTCCTGACCGGCGGGCTCGCGGGTGCGTGGCTGCTCTACGACACGTGGAACGTGATCCGCACCCGCGGCATGGACCTGACCGACCCGGTCAACGCCGACAAGCGGTTTGGTTACGTGATCGGCATCGTGATCGGCGCGCTCGGCGTGTTCGGGGTCCTGCGCTTCCACGGCGTGGTCTGACCCGGATGCCGCGCTCCCGGCCGACGACGGCACGCACGGTGCGGTCAGGCCGGCTCGAGCGGGAGGCTCGCGCCGTGCCCGAGGACGCGCACGCCGCCGATGTTGCGGACGGCCGCGACCTGCTCGAGGCGGGCCCTCGCCATGCTCGGTGGGCCGAGGCGCAGGTTGACGGTGCCCCAGTGGACCGGCACCAGCGCGCGCGCGCCGAGGCGCTCGTAGATGTCGAGCGCGCAGTCCGGGTCGATGTGCACGCCGCGATCGAGGGCGGCCCGGCGCCAGCGGTAGTACCAGACCGGCAGCATGCCGCCGATCGGCAGCAGCGAGGCGGCCAGCGTGAACCGCTTGCCGATCGCGTCGAACACGCTGTGGTCCGAGAAGTCCACGTCGCCCGCGTGGTGGAGGCTGACGCCCCCGCCAGTGACGACGAAGCCGAGCGCCTCGGGCGAGCTCGCCTTGCGCCAGCGCCCCTGGTCGTGGCGGGTCTCGACCGCGGTGATCTCGAGGCCGCCGACCGAGAGCTGATCCCCCGGGGCGACCTCGCTCACCGTGCGGAACCCGAGATCGGCCACCACGCCCTTGGCGCCGCGCGGCACCACCAGGTGGGTGTCGCGGTCGATCGCCTGGAGGCTCCACCGGTTGAGGTGGTCGACGTGGGAGTGGGTGACCAGGACCGCGTCGACCTTGCCGGCGGCCCGGGCGCGGGAGCGGAGCAGGGGGTCGAAGATCACGCGGCTGCCGCCGAGATCGGCCACCGCCGTCGCGTGGCCGAGCCAGGTCACCGAGGGCCCGCCGGGGGGCAAGGCCTGCAGTTCGCTAGCAGCCGGACGCACGGGCCTGCTATAGCACGGTGCCTCCCGTGCTGATGTTCCTGCTGATCGGAGTGGCGGCCGGTGTCCTCACGGGCGTCCCGATCGGCCCCGCGAACGTCGCCGTGATCGACGCCGCGTATCGCCACACGTTCCGGCGGGCGATCGCGGTGGCGCTCGGCGCGGCGCTCGCCGACGGCCTGTACGCGGGCGGCGGCGTGGTCGGCGTGGCCCCGCTGCTGCGCGCGTACCCCTCGATCCCGCCGATCCTGTACGCGGTCAGCGGCGTCATCCTGATGATCTACGGGTTCCTCACCGCGCGCAGCCAGCCGGTCCAGCCCGCGGCCGCGGCCCCCGATCCCGCGCTGTCGACCGCCGGCGCACAGCGTCGCGAGATGTGGCAGGGGTTCACGATCGGGCTCGCGCTGATCCTGCTCAACCCCGCCGCGATCGTGACGTGGGTGATCATCATGGGCTCGGTGATCCCCGAGGCGTCCCACAGCGAGGGCCTCGCGTGTGCGATCGGCGTGTCGTTTGGCAGCTTGGGGTGGTTCACCCTGGTCGCGTACCTGACCCAGAAGGGCAAGAGCGTCCTCGGCGACAAGGCGGCCTGGATCCCCCGCGTCGTCGGGATGGCGCTGATGGTCTACGCGGTCTACCTGCTCGTGAAGGCCGTCCGCTACGTGATCGTGTAGCGCACCGCCACCGTCAGCTCTCGCCTCCGCTGCGCTCCGGCTCGACGGTCAGCGCCCGTGCAGCGCACGGGCCCGTGCGCTGCGCGCCCGGCATCGCTCCGCGATGGCTGCTAGTTCTCGATCGCCTCGAGCAGCTCGCCGACGGTCTCCTCGACCTTCCTGGCGAGCGACTTCGGCACCGGGGCGCCGTCCTCGGCGACCAGCGCGGACAGCCGGCGCGCGGCCGCCGAGATCTGGGCGCGCATCTTCTCCTTCTTGTCGCGATCGGTCTGCGGGAACACCAGCTCGCCGTACTTCTTGGCGAGCATCGGCTTCTCGAGGCCCTCCTCGAACGCGCTGTGGTGGATCGTGCGCATGGTCTCCTCGTCGACGTGGCCGCCGGCGGTCGCCTTCTGCACGAACTCGACGGTCGCGATGCTCGGGATCGGGGCCTCGTCGTGGTTGGTGCGCGCGCGCTCGATCACCTTGGGCGCCGAGGTCTCGAGGAACCGGTAGCTGCCGAGCAGCTTGGCGACCGTGGTGCCCTTGAGGTGGAGCTCCTTGCGGCAGTACGACTCGAAGTCGGTGAACCCCCACTTCTCGAACAGCCGCTTGTCGTGCGCCCGGGACAGCGCCTCCGCCAGCTCGAGCCAGGTCCGCTTGAATGCACGCGCCTTCTGCAGGGTGCTGGCGCGCTCGGGGTCGGCCGACACGGCGATCATCCGGTCTTCCATGATCATGTCGGTCTTGGTCAGGATCTTCGAGGCCATCGCATCGCGGACGCTACGGTGTGGGTCTGATCGTCCTCGGAAAACTGAGGCGCACCCGCGTGATTTCAGTGGCTTACGCGCCGGCACACCACGTGCTTTGACTCGTTCGACCGTGCGCTCCCTGGTCGTCGTCGCCGTGCTGTGCGGGCTCCCGCTGGCCTCTGCCTGCCTGCCGGACGGCGCCGAAACCGCGACCCTCGCGGACCCCACCGAGCCGGGTGGGGTCCCGGGTGGTGCGCTCGGGGCATGCGACGTGGATGCCGACTGCGCGCTCGCGGCGTCGAGTTGTTGCGGCTGCCCCGAGTTCGCGGTCAGTCTCGCGGACCCGGCGCACCAGGCGTGCACCGGCGTGCCGTGCCCCGACGCGGGCGGGGCGTGCGCGGCGAACGTCCGCGCGGCGTGCGCGGGCGGGGCGTGTGTGGTGGCGTGTGAGCCGCTCGCGTGCCCGGCGAGCTGCAAGGCGGGGTTCGTCGTCGACGCCACCGGGTGCCTGACGTGTGCGTGCGCCGGCACCGCGGACCTCGGCGGGTGCACCATCGACGCGGACTGCGTCCAGACCCGCGCGGATTGCTGCGGCTGCGCGCAGGGCGGAGCGGACAGCGCGGTCCGCGCGGGGGATCGTGCGGCGTTCGACGCGGCGCTCGCGTGCCCTGCGGCCCCCGCGTGCCCGGGGGTCGACGTGTGTGATCCGGCTGCCACGCCGCGCTGCCTCCAGGGGGCGTGCGCGCTGGCGCCGTCGGCCGGCCCCGCGCCCGGCGCGTGTGGGCGCCCGGACCTGCCGGCGTGCCCGGCGGGCCAGGTCTGCGTCATCAACCTCAGGCCGACGGCCAGCCTGGACGGGCTCGGGATCTGTGGGACGCCATGAGGGACGGTCAACGGCTGGTGCGGCTGGTGCGGCGCTCTCGTGGCATCAGCGCGGTTGAAACCGTCGTGAAGCCGGGGACCTACGGGGCTTGCCTGGTGGGGCGGGGCCGGCGCCCCGGTGGCGCTGATCCGCACCTCGTCGGTCTCGTGGCCGCCACAGACCGGGCGGCGCCCTGTCGCGTTATGATGAGGACCACATGAGCGCCGACGGCCACCCTGCTTCGGGCTCGATGCCCAACGTCCCGGCCGCGCGGTCGCTGGTGGGCGAGGTCCTCGACGGCCGCTACAAGATCCTCAAGAAGCTCGGTGAGGGCGGCATGGGCGAGGTCTACGCGGCCGAGCACGTGCACATCGAGAAGCGGTTCGCGATCAAGCTGCTGCGGCCCGAGATCGTGTCGAACGCCGAGGCGGTCTCGCGGTTCCGCCAGGAGGCGCGCTCGAGCTCCTCGATCGGCCACCGCAACATCATCGCGATCGAGGACTTCGGCCAGCTCTCGGATGGCCGGATCTACATGTGCATGGAGCTCCTCAACGGAGCTGCCCTCAACGACCTGATCCTGCAGCCGCAGCCGGTCGATCGCCTGCTCAACATCCTGATCCAGACCGGCCACGGGCTCGCCGCCGCGCACGCGAAGAACATCGTGCACCGCGACATGAAGCCCGAGAACATCTTCGTCACGTGGGGCACCGACAACGTCGACGTTCCGAAGATCCTCGACTTCGGCATCGCGAAGGTGGCCGGCAACGAGGGCCAGAACAACCTGACCCGCACGGGCACGATCTTCGGGACGCCGTTCTACATGGCGCCCGAGCAGGCCCTCGGCAACCCGGTCGACGCGCGCACGGACATCTACGCGATGGGCGTGATCATGTACGAGGTGTTCGCCGGCTCGCTGCCGTTCCGGGGCGAGTCGTTCATGGGCATCCTCACCCAGCACATCACGACCGACCCCGAGCCGGTCGAGCAGCGCGCAGCCGCGGCCGCGCGGCCGCTCCCGCCGGGGCTCGCCGACATCATCGCGTGCTGCATGCGCAAGGATCCGGCGCAGCGGTTCGCGAGCATGGCCGAGCTGGTCGCCGCCCTGGTGCAGATCTATCGCAGCACCGCCGGCGCCGGCATGAGCACGTACATGGAGGCGTTCCCGGTCGCGCACAGCGCGCAGCACCCGGTGTCGACGCCGACCGGCCAGCTCGGGGCGGGCAAGTCCCCCACCGTCGGGGTCGGGGCGCCGCCGGGGGCCTCCGGCTCGCCGCCGTACGGGGCGCCGTCGGGTGGCCCGCAGCCGTACGGTCCGCCGTCGGGTGGCCACCAGGCGGGCTACCCGCCGCCGTACTACCCGTCGGGCACCGGGCCGGCGCTGTCGTCGCAGTCCGGGCTCTACGATGCCGCGGGCTCGGCGGTCGTGCCGCCGCCGAAGAGCAAGGCCGGGCTGATCGTCGCCATCCTCGCGGTCCTCGCGGTCGGTGGTGGGATCGGCGCGTTCGTGATCGTCGGCCAGGGTTCTGACACGGGCGCCGGCAGCGGCTCGCAGGTCGCGGACGTGGGGTCCGCGGGCTCGGGCGGCATCGGGGCAGCACCGACGACCGGCTCGGGCTCGGCGGTTGTGAACGGCGGTGACACCGGCAGCGGCGCGACGGTGCCGGACACGGGCTCGGCGGCGCCGGACACGGGCGCGGCGGGCTCGGCGGGCTTGGCGGCGCCGGACACGGGCGCGGCGGGCTCGGGGGCGCCGGACACGGGCTCGGCGGCGCCGGACACGGGCTCGGCGGCCGTGGCGCCGACCATCGACGCGGGCGTGATCGCCACGGCGCCGGTCAAGGTCCTGCTGTCCGCGTCGAATACCGGCAAGTTCGAGATCTGGGAGGGCGGGAAGAAGCTGTTCAGCGGCCCGAAGAACATCGAGGTCGCGCCCGGAAGCACCCGCACGCTGGTGCTCAAGGCGCGCGGGTTCAAGGACACCACGGTCGTCGTGGATCCCGCGAAGGGGGAGGGGGAGGAGATGGCATTCGCTCTCGACCGCCTGCCGCCGAAGACCCAGACCACGAGCGCCACCACGCCCCCGCCCTCTGACGTCAAGCCGCCGCGCTGCACGAACACGACCGCGGACATCAAGGACAAAACAAGCCCGTGCCACGATTGGTTCTGCGATCGCCACCCGGAGCACAAAGACAACTGCCAACTCGAGTGACGTCCGCGCCGCCGACGTTGATCCGCCTGCCGTTGCCAGCTTGCCCCGGGCACACTCGGAGCCAGAAAGAAGCCACCCTGATGCGCCCGCAGCCTGCTCCCACGTTCCTGCGCCTGCTCCTCCTGATGCTGGCGCTCGTCCTCGGCACGTCGTCGGCGGCGATCGCCGATGATCGCGCCGAGGCCCGCACCCACTACCAGGCCGGCGTGAACCACTACGCCGCCGCGGACTACCGCAGCGCGATCCGCGAGTTCAGCGCCGCGCAGCAGCGCGTCCCCGCGGACCTCAACAACTACAACCTCGCGCTCTGCTACGACAAGCTCGGCGACGCCGACCCGGCGATCCAGTACTACCGCGCGTACCTCGACAAGGTGCCGTCGACCGACAAGCGCCCCGAGATCGAGGCGAGCATCGCGCGCCTCGATGCGGCCGCGAAGTCGGTCGCCGCGAAGAAGGCCGCGGAGGTCCGCAAGGCGAATGAGGCGCGCACGGCCGAGGATGCCCGCCGCGCCGCGGCGGACGCGAAGATCGCCGAGGCGGCGCGCGCGGCGGAGGCGGCGCGCCAGGCCGAGGAGTTGAGGAAGGCGGAGGTCGCGCGCAACGCGGATGCCGCGCGCCGCCCGGTCGACCCGGTCGATCCGATCGGCCCGATCGGCCCGATCGGCCCCGACGTGGTGTCCCCGCCCGTGCAGGGCACCGGCGTCGGCTCGACTGGCACGCCGGGCACGGGCTCGGTGGTGTCGAGTGGGGACGAGCAGATCGATCGCGTGGCCGCGCTCGACCTCGACGCGCTGCGCGCCCAGCGGATTGGTGGGGCCGGCAGCGGCCTCGCGGCCGACGTCGGCGGCCCGGGCGCGATCGAGGGCGCCGCGGGTGCTGCCGGTGCTGCCGGTGCGCGTGGTGCGGAGGACGCGCGCGGCCCGGCCGCGGCGACCGCGCCTCAGGGTCAGGGAGCTCCGATGGCGGCGACCGACAAGGCCCCGAAGAAGGCCGCGCCGATCTACAAGAAGTGGTGGTTCTGGGCGGTCGTCGCGGTCAGCGCGTACGTTGTCTACCAGATCGCCAGCGAGGACTCGCAGGCGTCGCAGCCGTTCCCCGGCCGGCCCCCCCCCGCACCCCGGCGCGGCGGGTGAGCGCGGCGGGTGAGCGCGGCGGGTGAGCGCGGCGGGTGAGCGCGGCGGGTGAGCGCGGCGGGTGAGCGCGGCGGGTGAGCGCGGCGGGTGAACGCGGCGGGTGAACGCGGCGGGTGAACGCGGCGGGTGAACGCGGCGGGTGAACGCGGCGGGTGAACGCGGCGGGTGAACGCGGCGGGTGAACGCGGCGGGTGAACGCGGCGGGTGAACGCGGCGGGTGAACGCGGCGGGTGAACGCGGCGGGTGAGCGCGGCGGGTGAGCGCGGCGGGTGAGCGCGGCGGGTGAGCGCGGCGGGTGAGCGCGGCGGGTGAGCGCGGCGGGTGAGCGCGGCGGGTGAGCGCGGCGGGTGAGCGCGGCGGGTGAGCGCGGCGGGTGAGCGCGGCGGGTGAGCGCGGCGGGTGAGCGCGGCGGGTGAGCGCGGCGGGTGAGCGCGGCGGGTGAGCGCGGCGGGTGAGCGCGGCGGGTGAGCGCGGCGGGTGAGCGCGGCGGGTGAGCGCGTGATGGTGAGCGCGTGATGGTGAGCGCGTGATGGTGAGCGCGTGATGGTGAGCGCGTGATGGTGAGCGCGTGATGGTGAGCGCGTGATGGTGAGCGCGTGATGGTGAGCGCGTGATGGTGAGCGCGTGATGGTGAGCGCGTGATGGTGAGCGCGTGATGGTGAGCGCGTGATGGTGAGCGCGTGATGGTGAGCGCGTGATGGTGAGCGCGTGATGGTGAGCGCGTGATGGTGAGCGCGTGATGGTGAGCGCGTGATGGTGAGCGCGTGATGGTGAGCGCGTGATGGTGAGCGCGTGATGGTGCGCTGCGCCGGTGCGCGCTCGGTGCCACGGCGCCGCGCAGGTCGCTGATCGCGGTGTCGCGCCCCCCCCGAACCGCCCGCCGCGGTTGTAAGGTACGCGCCATGCGGAGCTTGTTCGCGGTCCTCGCCGGCGTCCTCGCACTCGGCGGCTGCGTCGACCAGGGACCAGGTCCCCAGCCCCGGCGCGTCGAGCCCGGCCACGTGCCCAGGCACCTGCTGATGGCGGCGCCGGCGCTCACCCCGCCCGCGGGCACCCCGCTCGACGTCACCCTCGGTGGCAAGGTCGTCTACCTCGGCAGCCGGGTCGACAGCCCGCGGATCATCCCGGGCCAGGCGCTCAAGATCACGCACTACTGGAAGGTGCTGGCACCGATCGGTCCCGGCTGGCGCGTGTTCACGCTGCTGCGCGGCGGCCCGAACACCGCTGACTTCATGAACCTGCCGGCGACCGACATGCAGCGCGCGCATCCGCCCACGGCGTGGCGCGCCGGCCAGATCATCGAGGACGAGCAGGAGGTGGTCCTGCGACCGGACTGGCGCTCACCCGAGGCCCAGCTGCTGATCGGCCTGATCGCCGAGGGCGCGCACGGCACGGGCGACCGGATGGCCGCCATCGGGCCGCAGGTCGACGACCGCGCGATCACGGCGCGCGTGTTCGAGGTCGACGTGTCGAAGGCGCCCCCGCCGCCGGGCACCGTGCACGTGCCCTACGCGAGTCAGGCAATCACGATCGACGGCAGCGCGACGGACCTCGCGTGGGCGACCGCCGCGGCCTCGCCGGAACTGCTGACCGCCGAGGGCAGCCCGGAGCCCGCGGGCAAGGCCACCGCGAAGCTGACGTGGGACGCGACCTCGCTGTACGTCCACGTGAACATCGCGGACACCGACGTGTTCAGCGAGTACACGCAGCAGGACGACCCGCTGTGGAAGCAGGACTGCGTCGAGCTGTTCATCGACGCCGATGGCAACAAGCGCGGGTACGTCGAGCTGCAGGTCAACCCGAACAACGCGACGTTCGACTCGTGGTTCGCGCAGGGGCGCGCCGCGAAGGGCGACGAGGCGTGGGACTCGCAGATGGTGACCGCGGTCAAGGTCCGCGGGACCGCCGCGGTCGCGGGCGATGCCGACCAGGGCTGGGAGGTCGAGATCGCGATCCCGTGGGCGGCCATCCAGGGCGGCGATCCGGCGATGGGCGTGCGCCTGCCGCCGCAGGTCGGCGATCGCTGGCGGATGAACCTCGTGCGCGTCGATCGGCGGTCGGGCGGGGCCAACCCCGCGGCGTCGTCGTGGAACCGGCTCACGTACGCCGACTGGCACGGCCTCGATCGCATGCTGACCGTGGTGTTCGCCGATCCGTTCGGGGGCGTCACGCCCGGGACCCCGGTCATGCCTGCTCAGGTCGCCGGGCCGGGCGCGGGCGGCGCGACGCTCGGGCCGGGCGCGGGCAGCGCGACGCTCGGGCCGGGCGCGGGCAGCGCGGTGGTGCCGGGTGCGGGAAGCGGCGGCAGCGGTGGCCGGCGGCGGAGGCGGCAGCGGTGGCGGCAGCGGTGGCGGTGGCGGCAGCGGTGCCGGCGGCGGAGGCGGCAGCGGTGGCGGTGGCGGTGGCGCGGTAGCGGTAGCGGCAGCGGTGGCGGTGGCGGCGGCGGCAGCGGTGTCGGTAGCGGTAGCGGTAGCGGTGGCGGTGGCGGTAGCGGTGGCGGTAGCGGTGTCGGTGTCGGTAGCGGTAGCGGTGGCGGTGGCGGTGGCGGTGGCGGTGCGGTCAGCCGCGGTCCGGCCGAGCGCGCTCCGATGGTGGTGCCGACCCGGGTGACGCCGGTGCCAGGGCCGGCCCCGCGCGTTCCGTAGGCGGCGCGCGGACCCGTGCAGGTGCACGTGGCACGTGCACGGTCCGGACACGCTCATGTCGATCCGGACACGTGCGATCCGGATCCGCCAGGCCCCGTGCACGGCAGGGACGTCGAGGCGGCGCGCGGACCATGCACCTGCACGTGGCACGTGGCACGTGGCACGTGGCACCTGCACGTGGCACGTGGCACGCGGACCGTGCACGTGGCACGTGGCACGTGGCACGTGGCACGTGGCACGTGGCACGTGGCACGTGCAGCTGCACGATCCGGACACGCTCGTACCGATCCGGACGCCCGCGATCCGGATCCGCCTGCCTCGCGCGCCGCGGCCTCCGCGCGGCCTCCGCGTGGCCTCGCGCCGGCGCGCGCACAGGGCGCGTGTTAACATTTCGGCGTGTTGCGTCGCGTCGCCGTGCTGGCGCTCCTCCTCCTCGCGGGCTGCCCCTCCAAGGGCGGCCCCGCCAAGGTTGGCGCGCAGCCGAGCTGGCGGGGCGGGCCCGCCAACCAGGCGGCGCGGCCGATCGGCCCGGTCACGTTCGCGCCCGCGAGCGAGCCCGCGCTCCGCTACAACGAACCGCTGCAGGCGCCGCCGCCGTCGCCGCTCGGGGACGCGGTGATCGCCGCCGTCTCGGAGGCCGCGGGCCAGGCGGGCACGGCCGTGCCGATCGCCGATGCGAGGCTGTTCCGCGCGTGCGCCGAGCTCGCCGCGATCGTCCCCGAGGAGGGCGTGATCGGCTACAGCCTCGTCGAGTTCGCGCTGCACCGAAACGGCATCATCGAGCCGTCACCACACCTGCTCGTGGTGTGGGGCGAGGTCGACTCGCCTCAGCTGATCGTCGACCAGCTCAGGCCCCGGCTCGCGGAGCTCCTCGCCGACGGGGCGACCGCACGGCTGGGCGTGGGCGCGGTGCGCCGCCTGCCTGACGGCACGGGCGCGGTGGTGTTCGCGCTCCAGAAGTCGAGCGTGGCGACCTCGCCGATCCCGCGCGAGATCCCCGCGGGCGGCAGCGCGCTCCTCGACGCCGTGGTCGATCGCGCGTTCCGCGATCCCGAGGTGTTCGTCACCCACGACGACGGCCGCACCGAGCGCGTCGCTCACTCCCCCGGTCACACCGGCGGCTTCACGGCCGAGGTCCGCTGCGGCGAGCGGCGTGGCCGGCAGCAGGTCGAGATCACCGCCAGCGACACGAGCGGGTCGACGGTGCTCGCGAACTTCCCGATCTGGTGCGCCACGCCGGCGCCGCGCTCGGTCACCGTCGAGGCGAGCGCCGAGGACGCACCGGCCTCCTCCATCGAGGACGGCGAGCGGCGGCTGCACGCACTCATCAACCGCGATCGCGTGGCGCAGGGCCTCGCCGCCCTCGCGTGGGACGAGCAGGTCGCGCAGGTGTCGCGCGCGCACGCGGTGGACATGCGGCGCACCAAGAACGTCGCCCACATCTCGGCGACCACCGGCTCGGCCGCCGATCGGGTGCGTGCCGCCGGCATCAAGACCGCGGTCGTCCTCGAGAACGTCGCGCGCGCCTACGGCGTCGGCGAGGCCCACGCGGGCCTGATGAACAGCCCGGGGCACCGCGCCAACATCATGTCCGCGAGCGCCACCCACCTCGGCGTGGGCGTCGTGTTCGGTAGCGAGGTGTCGGGCCGCCGCGAGCTGTTCATCACGCAGGTGTTCACCCGGGTGACCCCGCCGATCGACGCGCAGGGCGCGGCGGTCGAGGTGTTCGGCAAGCTCGCCGCGGTCCAACCTGTCAGCAACAGCGCGCAGCTGACCAGCATCGCGCAGCAGCTCGCGGACGCCGTCGCCCGAGGACAGACCCGCGAGCAGGCCTACCCCGCGGTCAAGCGGCAGGTCGATGCGCTCGGTGCGGTGTACAGCCGCGTCGGCAGCGTGATCACCGCGGTCGGAGAGCTCGACGCCATCGATGGCCCGGCGCTGCTCGGCGCCGGCACGATCAGCGATGTCGGCATCGGCGTCGCGCAGGGCCCGCACCCCGAGATCGGCGAGCGCGCGATCTGGATCGTCGTGCTGCTCGCGCAGAAGCGCTAGGTCCGCTCTCTCGGGGAGCGGTCAGCGCGAGCCGAGCGCGGCGAGCACCGCGATGTCGACGGCGTCGGCCGCGGCGTACAGCGTCTCGCCGTCGATCGGCGGCGCGAACGCCGGGACCTGGGCGCCGACCGCCTCGGTGACCGAGCGCGCCACCGCGGCGAACGACGGCTCCGCGCCGGCGATGCCCGCGACCAGCGCGATGATCGCGGTGACGTCGTCGAGGGGCTGCGCCTCGGCCACGGCGCCGAGTCCGGCTGCCATCAGGGTGGGCACCGCGCCCTCGTCGAGCACGACCGTGCGCGGGCCGATCGCGCCGTGGCTCCCGCCGAGCTCGTGGATCGCGGCGGCGGCGCGGGCGAGCCGCTTGAGCAGGCGGATCAGCTCGGCGGGCGGCAGCGTCGGCGGGGCCTCCGCGAATGACGCGCCCGAGGGCGCCTCGAACACCGCCTGGCGGGTGGCGCGATCGAGGGACAGGGCGCGCTGCACGAACGGGCTCTGGGCGCGGCCGAGCAGGCGGGCGCGCTCGAGCGCGCGCTCGGCGGCCTCCGAGTCCGAGAACCGCTCGATCACCACGCTGCGATCGAGCACCGTGTCGACCGCGCGGGACAGCTGCGACAGCGGCGTGCCGCCGAGCGGCGTCTCGAACTGGTAGCGCGGCTGGGCCTCGCCCTCCTCGGCGAGCTGCGCGATCGAGTGAGGGCGGCTGTCGCGCTTCGGGCGCGGTCCGAGCACCGGACGGCCACCGGCGTCGAGCTCCTCGAACGCGCGCCGCAACTCGCCGAGCGTGCCGGTCCGCTCGCGCGGGTTCTTGATCAGCAGGCCCGCGAGGATCGGATCCCAGCCAGCGGCGATCTCGGCGCCCGCGTGGGCCACGCTCGACGCCGCCGGGGGCTCCTCGCCGAGGTGCTGCGCGACGAAGTCCGGGCCGAGGAACGGCAGGCGGCCGGTCACGGCCTCGAACAGCGTGATGCCGAGCGCGTAGAGGTCGGCGGCGATCGTGATCGGGGCGCCCGTGATCTGCTCGGGCGACATGTACGCGAGCGTGCCGATCAGGCCGCCGGTCTGGGTCTGGCCGAGGTCGACGAGGTGGGCCACGCCGAAGTCGCCGAGCTTGGCCGTTCCCCGTGCGTCGAAGAACACGTTGGCCGGCTTGACGTCGCGGTGCACGACCCCGCGGTGGTGTGCCGCCTCGAGCCCGCCGATGATGTCGAGCGCCATCCGCCGGACCTGGGCGCCGGTCAGCGCCTCGCCGGAGGCCAGGCGCTGCGCGAGGGAGCCACCGCCGAGGTACTCCATCACGAGAAAGCCGCGATCGACCGAGACGTCGTAGACCTCGACGAGGGACGGGTGCCGCAGCGTGCTCGCGAGCCGCGCCTCGCGCACGAACCGCTCGTAGGCGGCGCCGCCGCGCGCGCCCGCGGCGAAGAACATCTTGATCGCGACGTTGCGGCCCGCGACCTCGTCGAGCGCGAGGAACACGCGCCCCGAGGCACCGGCGCCGAGCAAGCGGTCGAGGCGGTAGCGGCCGGCGACCAGCTCGCGATCGCGGGTGGTCTTGCGCTCGGTGGTCTCGTCGCGCCACGTGCGCAGGTAGACGTCGAGGTCGGCGGTGACCGTCTCGTCGTGGCCGCGCAGCTCGAGCAGCGCGTCGCGGGCGCCATCGCGCAGCCCCATCGCCGCGAGCGTCGCGATCAGGTGCCGCTGGGCGTCGACGAGCAGCGCCGGGGTCCGGCGGGCCTCCTGGAGCAGCCGCGCGGCCTCGGGGTAGGCGCCTCGGCGGGCGAGGATCCGCCCGAGCTGGAGCTGGATGCGTGCGCGCTCGCCGTCCCCGGCGAAGTCGAGCGCCTTCTCGAGCAGCTTGCCGGCGTCGCGGTCGCGGCCGGCGGCCTCGAGCAGGCGCGCGGCCTCGAGCTCCTGGTGCGCGCGCGTGTACAGCTCGATCGCGCGCGTGGTGTCACCGAGCTTCTCGGCGAGCGGCGCGGCCTCGGCGTGGCGGCGCATCCGGGTCAGCACGTCGATCGCCGCGCGCCCGCCGTCCTCGGTGGCGGTCATGGCGGCGAGGATCTCGGCGACCTGCGGCTTGTCGCCCGCCTCGAGGGCGTAGCGGAGAGCGGCCGGCAGGTCCCCGCCCGCGCGCGCGGCGGTCAGCGCGCCCCGGAAGTCCCAGAGCTTCTCGTACAGCGCCGCGGCCCGGGGGAACAGGCCGGCGGCGAGCGCGGCCCGCGCGGCCTCGTCGTGCTGCCCGGCGGCGGCGAGCGCCTCGACGTGGGCGGCGGCGTCCGGGGGGCCGATCTCGTCGCCCGGAGGAGACGCCTGGTCGTCGGAATTGATCGCCACGACCCGACGATGGTACCAGACGCAGATCCATGCACCAGCGCAGCGCCCACCGCTCCTTGCTCGTCGTCGGCTCCGTCGCGTTCGATGACATCGACGGCCCGTTCGGCTTCCACAAGGACCTGCTCGGGGGCTCGGCCTCCTTCATCACGCGCGCGGCCGCGTACTTCACGAAGAACGTGTCCGTGGTCGCCGTGATCGGCGATGACTTCCCGGCCACGTACCTCGAGGAGATGGCCGCGATGGGCATCGACATCTCGGGCATCGAGCGCGCGAAGGGCGAGACGTTCCACTGGGTCGGCAAGTACGCCCCCGACCTCGCCACCCGCGAGACCATCGACACGCGCCTGGGCGTGTTCGGCGACTTCCGCCCCAAGCTCGGTGAGGTCCACAAGAACGCCGAGCTGGTGCTCCTCGGCAACATCGATCCCGCTCTCCAGCTCGAGGTCCTCGAGCAGGTCCGCCAGCCCAAGCTGGTGGCGATGGACACGATGAACCTGTGGATCAACATCAAGCGCGCCGACCTCGAGCGCGTGCTGGCGAAGGTCCAGACCATCATGCTCAACGACGAGGAGGCCCGCCTCCTGTCCGGCGAGCACAACCTGCGCAAGGCCGCGGCCCACATCCTCACCCTCGGCCCGACCTCGGTGATCATCAAGCGCGGTGACGCCGGTGCGCTGCTGTTCCACGGCGGCGGCGTGTTCGCGGCCCCCGCGATGTCGCTCGCCGACGTCAAGGACCCGACCGGCGCCGGCGACAGCTTCGCCGGTGGCCTGCTCGGCTACCTCGCCTACGCCGGTGACCTGTCGCCTGCCACCATCCGCACCGCCATGATCATGGGCAGCGTGATGGGCAGCTTCGCCGTCGAGAAGTTCACCGTCGATGGCCTGCGCGACCTGACGGTCCCGCAGATCCAGCAGCGGTTCGACGAGCTCGCCGAGCTCGCCCACTTCGAGCGCGTCCGGCTCTAATCCGTCGCCGGGAACTCGCCCGAGTTCGCCGTCGACGCGCCCTCGGTGGGCACGCCCTTGTCGGCGAAGAACTCGGCGATCAGCTGATCGTCGAACTGGTCAGCGAACCGGCCGACGCCCGCGACCAGCGTCGCGAACTCCTCGCTGTCGATGCCCTTGAGGGCGCGACCGGCGTGGAGCACGACCCAGCCATCGGGCTGCAGGGCGAACGAGGCCATGCCGCCCATGTACGCGTTGTGCTCGAGCAGCTTCCGGAACAACGCGAGCTCCTTGCCCGCGGGCAGCTGCTGGAACAGCGGCGCGATGGCGACGACGGCGGATCCGGAGATGCCGACGATCACGAACGCCGAGCCCCACTGCAGGCGCACGAGGTGCTCGTCGATCCGGACCGCCTGGTCGCCGAGGCCGCTCCCCGCGAGGAGCTCGTCCAGCGTCGGCATCAGAACAGCTTCCCGAGGCCGCCGGGTAGCTTGTCCTTGATCCCGGACTCCTGCAGGTACTTCATCGCGTCGTCCGTGTGATCCTTGAGGAACGCGAGGACCTTCTCGGCCGTCGCCTTGTCGATTCCGACCTTCTCGACCATCTTGTTCACGAAGTCTTCCATGGGTACCGGGAACGATACGCGGTACCGGAGCCTGTGGGCGTGGGGGTGGCAGGACAAATTCCCCGATCCCGCAGCCCGCGCGGGGCTGCTCCCCCTGGTCGGGGCGATGGTCCCGTCCGCGGCGCCCGCCGTGCGGCCGCTCCCGCCCGACGAGCCCGCGGTCTCCGCGCCGGGGATCGCCATGCCCCCGGCGCTCGCGGCGTTTGCGTCCCAGGCGCCACGCGATCGCGCGCTCCACACCCGCGGCCGCGCGTTCCCCGACCTGGTGGCCGGGTTCGCGGGCGACTTCACGGGCGCGCCGGATCTGGTCGCCCGCCCGCGGGACGCGGCCGAGGTGCACCGGGTGCTCGAGATCGCGGCCGCCAACGGCTGGGCGGTGGTGCCGTTCGGTGGCGGCACCTCGGTGGTCGGCGGGGTGGATGCGGCGCTCGCGCGCGGCGATCGTGCGGCGGTGATCAGCCTCGACCTCGGCGCGCTCGATGGCGTGCGCGAGATCGATCCTGTCAGCCGGCTCGCGCGGATCGGCGCCGGGGCGCTCGGGCCCGCGCTCGAGCACGAACTCGCCGCACACGGGCTGACGCTCCGCCATTATCCGCAGTCGTTCGAGATGTCCACACTCGGCGGCTGGCTCGCCACGCGCGCCGGCGGCCACTACGCGACCGGCCCGACCCGGATCGACGAGCTGTGCCACGCCGTCACCCTGATCGCGCCGAGCGGCACGCTGGCAACCCACCGCCACCCCGGGTCCGGCGCCGGCCCCGAGCCGGCCCGGCTGGTGCTCGGCTCCGAGGGCGCGCTCGGCGTGATCACCGAGGCGTGGATGCGCGTGGTCCCGCGGCCGCGCTGGCGCGCCACCGCCAGCGTCGCCTTCCGCGCGTTCGCCGACGGGGTGGCCGCCGCGCGAGCGCTCGCGCAGTCCGGCCTGTCGCCGAGCAACGCGCGGCTGCTCGACCCGACCGAGGCGCGCCTCCACCGGGTCCGGTTCGACGGCACGAGCGTGCTGCTGATCGGGTTCGAGTCCGCCGATCACCCGCTCGGGCCGTGGCTCGCGCGCGCCGTGGAGCTGGCGCGGGAGCATGGCGGCGAGATCGTGAGCGGCCCGACCGAGAAGGACGATGCGGCGCGGGGGCCGCGCGTGGGCGGCGCCGCGGATGCCTGGCGGCAGGCGTTCTTCGACGCGCCGTACCTGCAGTCGGCGCTGCTGTCCGTCGGGGTCATGAGCGACACGTTCGAGACGGCGTGTTCGTGGACGCAGTTCCCCGCGCTGCACGCCCACGTCGTGGCGACGGTCCAGCGCGCGCTCGACGAGACGTGCGGCGGCGGCGTGGTCGCGTGCCGGTTCACGCACGTGTATCCGGACGGGCCCGCGCCGTACTACACGTTCATCGGCGGCGTGCGCCCAGGCGCCGAGCTCGCCACCTGGCGCGCGCTCAAGGCGGCGGCCAGCGAGGCGGTGGTCGCCGCCGGCGGCACCATCACACACCACCACGCGGTCGGCCGTACCCACCGCCCGTGGTACGAGCGCGAGCGCCCGCCGCTGTTCGGCGCCGCGCTCGCCGCGGTCAAGCACGCGCTCGATCCGGCGGGGATCCTCAACCCCGGCGTGCTCGTCGACGATCGCCGGTAGTCCGGACCTGGGCTGCTCAGCTGGTGGTGCCGGCGGGCTCGGGGGAGCGCGGCGGCAGCGCGCGGGTGCGGCCGAGCTCGACCTGGCCCGCCATCACCGCGACGTGTGCGCCCATCCGCAGCAGCGCCGCGCCCTGGCGCACGAAGAACAGCGTGATCGCGCCCTCGGCGCCGTACATCGGGCGGCCCTCGGACAGGGTCGCGCAGGCGAGCGTGACGGTCACGAACACCAGCCACCCGAGCGCGGCGTGCCCGAGCGTGAGCGGGCGGCGCAGCACGAACACGAGCGAGCGCACGTACGTCCCGAGGACGCCGGGCCCGTGGCTGGCGCCACGCAGCGTCAGCTCCACCCGCGCATAGTCGGCGACGGTCCAGAACAGGTGGAGCAGCAGCGCCGTGGGCACCAGCGGGATCGCGAGTGCGAGGGCGAGCTGGGGCAGGGTGAGCGCGGTGGCGATCCGGGGCGCGGCGATGCCGAGCCCGACCCCGAACGCGGTGGCCGCGAGCGCCCAGCCCGGCAGCGAGCACACGGCGAGCCGCGCGTACGCGAGGTAGGTGCTCGCGCCGGTCGCGCCGAAGCAGCGCGCGGTCGCGGTGCGGTCCTCGGGCCGCTCGGCGAACACGCCGTACAGACCGCCGACGAGGAACCAGCTCGCGAGCTGCCACAGCAGCAGCGTCGCGACGATCACGCCGCCGACCGCCACGAAGCTGGCGCGCCCGGTGCGCAGGCACCACATCATCGCGACCAGGTCGCCATCGACGGCCTGGTCGAACATCGGCAGGTGGGCGAACGCCTGGGCGAGCACGATCGCGACCGCGAGCATGCAGGTCGCCGCGATCAGGCTCTGCGCCACGAACACCGCGAACAGCGTGCCGGTGTAGCGCGACAGCGCGCGCCCGCCGGCGGTCAGCAGGTCCGCCAGCCCGAGGCGCATGCCCGGCAGCGGGATCACGGTCCCACCACCTGCATCAGCGTCTGCGCGATGTGCGCGAACCACGCGCCCGCGCGCAGGGCGGCGCCGCCATCGCCATCGATCCGGTAGCGGTGCCGCATCGGGCTGGCGAGCGCGAGCTTGTGATCCGGATCGAGCCACACCTCGACCAGCGGGGAGCTGCGCTCGATCTCGAACCGCTGCCACGCGCCCGCGCCGCGGTCGTCCCAGCGCAGCCGCAGGCGCGTGCCGTCCGCGAACCCGACCTCGATGTCGAGCGGCACGTGCACGGTGCCGGTGCTGGTGACCACGAGCTCGCACGCATAGGCGCCGGTGTCCGGGGCCTCGCCCTGGCCGACGGTGCGGCGGTCCGGGCCGGCGCCGAACACGCCGCGCGGCGCGTGGGTGAGCCGGCACGTGGCGGTCCGGATCCCGAGCGCGAGGCCGCCGACCTGCTGGAACACCGGACCGACGAACCACGTCAGGTCCTGCCCGAGCTCGCGCCCGAGCGTCTCGAACAGGTCACGCCCGGTCGGGTGCTTGAACGCCCATTGCGTGGCGTACGCCTTCATCGCCGCGGCGAACCGCTGCGCCCCGACGGTCTGCTCGAGGGTGGCCAGCGCGCGCGCCGCGGTGGCGTACGTCTGCTCGCCATAGGCGTCACCGTCGACGAACGCGTACGCGGCGCTCGCGATCGGCGAGGGCAGGGACGCCGGATCATCGGCGACGGCCCGGCGCAGCGCGGACAGATCGGCCTGCCACCCGCGCCAGTCGAGGCGCTCCCGCGCGGGCCCCACACCTCCGCCATCAGGCGCGCGTCGGCCCAGTCGTCGACGCCCTCGTCGAGCCACGCCTCGACGGGCTCGTTCGAGGCGAGCAGGCCGCCGAACCAGCTGTGCCCGACCTCGTGGACGGTGACGTACTCGGGCAGGCGCATGCCGGGGCGCACGAGCGCGCTGTCTCCCGCGGTCGTGACGAACGTCGGGTACTCCATGCCGCCGGCGCCGGCGACCGCGTCGAGCGGCGGATCGATCACCGTCATCGTCGACCACGGGTACGGAACGAACCACGCGCTGAACTTTTCGATCGTCGCGACCGCGGCGTCGAGGTGACGGACCGCGAAGTCGGCGTGCTCGGGGCGGTGGTAGACGCGCACCGCGACCGGGCTGCCATCGACGGTGGCGGTGCCGGTGCGCACCTCCATGTGCGGGTCCGCCATCCACGCGAAGTCGTGCACGTCCTCGGCGCGGTAGGTCAGCGTGCGGGTCCCGCCGGGGGCGTCGACCGCGCCGGTCAGCACGCCGGTGGCGGCGACGACGTAGGTGTTCGGCACGGTGAGTTCGACGTCGTAGGTCCCGAAGTCCGCGTAGAACTCGGTGAACGCGTGCAGCGGCTCGCACTCCCAGCCGACGCCGTCGGCGGTGCGCACGCCGATCTTGGGGAACCACTGCGCGACGAGGTGGAACTCCCCGGCGAACCCGGTGCGCGCGAACACCTCGGGGAGCTGCGCGGTGAACGCGAGGTCGAGGCTGATCGTCGCGCCCGTGGCGACCTCGGTGGGCAGCGCGAGCGTGGCGACCGTCTCGTCGGGGCCGCTCGGCACGAGCGCCAGCGGCGTGGCATCGCCGGCGACCTTGACCGAGGTGACGTCGATCCAGCCCCACCGCCCGGTCGCGGACGCGCCACGCATCATGTCGCCCACCTGGCCCCGCGAGCTGCGCATGAACAGCGTCGTCTCGTTCTTGAACGCGTTGAGGTAGAGGTGGAACGGCAGCGTGCGGGTCGGCGCGCCGCGGTTGGTCCAGGTCAGCGTCTCCGTCGCGGTGATCAGGTGGGCGG
This sequence comes from Kofleriaceae bacterium, assembly GCA_964203225.1. Lineage (GTDB taxonomy): Bacteria > Myxococcota_A > Polyangia > Haliangiales > Haliangiaceae > JABFXX01. Next base: position 40,538 of record CAXNMK010000010.1, on the reverse strand, counting down.
TCGGATCGAGCGCGGCGGCGATCCGGTAGCTCGCGATCCGGTCCGCGGTGAGCGTGGCGCCGGCGCGGCGGGCCGGCGTGCCATCGGGTGGGGGCAGCGGCCGCACGCGGATCGCGCCATGATCCGGCCCGCAGCCCGCGAGCAGGCTCAGGGCGGTGCAGACCAGGACCGTGCGACCAACCACCCGCCGTCTATACCATCGAGTGTCACGCGCCGCGGCGCGGTCTGCTGGTACGGTGGGCCGATGGACGAGGTGGTCGATCATCACGCGCGCATCGCGCAGTTCCTGGCGCAGTTCGGCCGCGAGCGGGACATCACGCTCCCGCCGCTCACTCCCGAGGGCACCGGCTCGATCCAGCGCGGCTCCGCGGTGGTGACGATCCACGTGCTCGCCGAGCGTGGCGTGCTGCTGCTGCTCGCGCGCGTGGCGGTCGCGCCCGCGCTCGACGCCGCCCGCGCCACGCGCCTGCTCACCGCCTCGTTCCTCGAGACCGGCGATGCGGCGTTCGCGCTGCACCCGCAGACCGGCGATCTCTACCTGCGGTCGCTGCGTGGGCTCGACGGGCTGTCGTACGGGGAGTTCGAGGAGCTCGTGCACGCGGTCGCGAAGGCCGCCGATGCGTGGGACGACAAGCTGCGCGTCGAGCTCGCATGAGGCCAGCTGGCCTGGGCCTCGCCGATGCCGCGGCCACCACCGCCGCGGGCGCCGCCCTGGCCGCGCTGGTGCGCGGAGGCGATACGATCGCGCTCGTCGGCGATCTCGGCGCGGGCAAGACCACGCTGGTGGCCGGGTTGGTCGCGGCGCTCGGTGGCGTCGCGTCGAGCCCCACGTTCTCCCTCGTCAACGAGTACCCGCCGGCGCGGCCAGGTGGGCTCGTCGTGTGGCACGTCGACCTCTACCGGCTGGAGCGCGACGCCGAGCTCGAGGAGCTCGGCCTCGACGAGCTGTTCGGCGACCGCCGCGGCATCACGCTCGTCGAGTGGGCCGACCGGTTCGACGTGATGCCGAAGGACCACCTCCGGATCGTCCTCGCGTACGACGCCGGGGGGCGCCGGCTCGAGCTGTCGGGCACCGGCGTCCGCGGGCACGCGCTCGCCGTCGCGCTGGCCACCGTCCTCGGCACCGCCGGCCCGCGCGCGTAGCCGTCGGCCCGCGGCGGACGATCGCGCCTCGCGTGGTAGCGTTCGGCGGATGCGGCCAGCGCTCCGTCTCGCCCTCGCGGCCGTCACTCTGGCGGTCGTCGCCCTCGTCGCGCTGCCGGTGGTGCCCGCGCGCGCGGACCGGCTCGGCTTCGACCCGGCGACCGTCTACAAGGTGCCGCGCGGCGCGGCGCCGACTCACGGCGCACCCGATGCTCCGATCACGATCGTGACGTGGAGCGATCACGCGTGTGGCTACTGCTACCGGGTGCAGCCCACGCTGGCTGCGCTCGACGTGCTGTTCCCCGGGCAGCTCCGGTGGGTGCACCGCACGCTGCCGCTCGACGACGACGAGACCACGTCGGCGGAGGCGGCGCTCGCTGCCGGGGCGCAGGGCAAGTTCCGGCCGATGTCCGATCGCCTGTACGCGATGGGCGGCCGGGTCGATCGCGCGGCGGTCGAGCTGATCGCGCGCGAGCTCGGCCTCGCGATGGTGCCGTTCCGCGCCGCCCTCGACGCCCACGCCTACCGCCCGCAGATCCAGGCCGACGCCGCGGACGCGCGTGCGCTCGGCGTCAGCGGCACCCCGGCGTTGTTCGTCAACGGGCGCCCGATCCACGGCAACCAGCCGCTCGCGGTGTTCGTCGGCGTCGTCGAGGAGGAGCTCGCGCGCGCGCAGGCCGCCGGTGCCGACGGCGCCAGCTACGACGCGCTGGTCGGCGCCGGCAAGCTGGCCGCGGACACCGTCGGCGGCACCGAGCACGTCGCCCAGGTGCTCGAGCCGACCGCGACGTACCGGGTCGGGCTCGGGCTTCCCGGCCACCAGCTCGGCCCCGACCGCGCGCTGGTGACGATCGTCGTGTGGAGCGACTTTCAGTGCCCATTCTGCGCGCGCATCGCGCCGGTGCTGCGCGGGCTGCACGCCCGGTTCGGTGACGACGTGCGGATCGTGTTCCGCCACCTCGCGATGACCCACCACCGCAAGGCGCAGGTCGCGGCCGAGGCGGCGATCGCGTCGGCGGCGCAGGGCCGGTTCTGGGCGTTCCACGACGCGCTGTTTGCCGGGTTCGGCGCACTCGAGCGCGCGGACCTCGAGCGCTATGCGGCCGCCGCGGGCCTCGATCTCGCAGCGTTCCGCGCGGCGCTCGACGATCGCCGCTACCGCGCGGCCGTGGTCGCCGAGCGCGCGGCGGGGCAGGCGATCGGCGTCGATGCCACGCCGATCATGTTCCTGAACGGGCAGCCGGTGGTGGGCGCGCGCGATCTCGAGAGCCTGGCGCGGATCGTCGAGACCCACGCCGAGCGCGGGCGGGCGCTGGTCCGCGCCGGCCTCGCGCCGACCGACGTCTACGCGGTGCTGATGAGCGACGCGCGCGGGAGCGAGCACGGCGATCCGTCGCGCGTGCCCGACGCGGCGGCCTCGCAGATCACGCTGCGGGCGGACGAGCGCGGCCGCGCCGTGGCCGCGGCGTGCCGCGCGCGCGATCCGGTTCGCGCGGCCACGCTCGCGCGGGATCTGACCGGCGCGCCGCGCATGCGCGTGACCGCCGTGTGCGCGGCCCTCGGGATCGATCTCGGCGCGCGCTGACGGGCCGCGCACGGGATCGATCTCGGCGGCGCGCGGCCCGAAGGCGCGGCCAGGTCCCGAACGAGGGACACGACCGGCCTGCACTGAGTGGGGTTCCTGAACTGGGGTTCCTGACGCCGGGCGACAGCCCTGTCGTGATCATGGCGCACCTCGAGCAGCGCCCGGCGCGCCCGTCGTGGCTGCGCACGATGCCGATCGATCTCGAGCGGGTGACCCTGCGCGCTCTCGCCAAGGATCCGGCGGCGCGCCCGGCGATGGCGCAGCTCGCGGACTGTCTGTTCGAGCTCCACGACGCGTGGGGGCAGCCCGATCTCGCGCACGCCTGCTGAGGGGGATCGGCGAGAGGCCGGTGTTTTTGCGATCCCCCTTGCCTATGTGCTGGGGACTACACAGGATCAGACCAACGATATGTCGCCATCAAGTGCCCCGAGGCCGCCGGTTCCGGTACACTGAACATCAGACCAGTGGAGTAGGACCAACCCCATGCGAATCGCTTGCGTCCATGTTCCGCAGTTCGCGCTCCAGAGCCTGACCCGCCTCGATCCGTCCCTGCGCGGTGTGGCGGTCGCGGTGGTCGGTGCGCCGCCGCTCGTCCCCGGGGACCTGTTGCTGCGCCCGCTCGCTGGCTCGGGGGCGCGTGCACTCCACACCCCGGTCGTGCAGGCGTGCTCGCGTGCAGCGTGGGCCCTCGGGGTCCGGATCGGGATGTCGGCCGTGGCGGCGAACGCGCTGGCACCGGGGCAGCTCCGCGTGCTCACGGCGGACGCCGTGCTCGAGCGCGAGACCGTGCGCGCGATCGCGGACGCCGTGCTCGGCCTCGCCGCGGCGGTCGACACCGGCGGGCGGGGTGGGGCAGGGAGCGTGCACCTCGCGCTGTACTGCGAGGTCCCGAGCAAGACCCGGGGCGCCAGCTTCGGCGATCGCCTGGTCGAGGTGCTCGCCGCGCTCGGGCTGACGGCCCGGATCGGGATCGCGGACGATCGGTTCACGTCGTGGGTCGCGGCGGCGCACGCGGGCATGCCCGGCGAGGAGGTCGGCGTGATCGCGGTGCCGCGCGGTGGCTCGGCCGCGTTCCTCGCGCCGCGTCCGCTGGCCCTGCTCTCGATCTCTCCCGAGGTTCAGCACATGCTCGAGGCGCTTGGCGTGCGCACGCTCGGCGAGTTCGCGGCGCTGCCCGCGCCGTCGGTGGCGCGACCGGTCGAGGCCGACTACCAGGCGCTCGCCCGCGGCGATAGCGGCCACGCACTGCGCCCGTACGCGCCCGAGGCGCCGATCCGCGAGGAGCTCGTGTGCGGCACCACCGTGCTGTCGGGGCCGGCGGCCGTGGCGGCGCTCGCGCAGCGGATCGCCGCGCGGCTGCACGGGCGTGGTCGCGGGGCCGCGCGCCTCGAGGTCACGGCGGTGCGTCCGGACGGCGAGCGCGTCGTCCCGATCACGCCGCTGATGGCCCCGATGGCCGCGCTCGGCGCCGCGCTGCCGGCACAGGGTGGGCAGGCCGGCGGCCACGTGCTCGAGACCGCCGAGGAGCTGGCCGAGGCGATCGGCCACGCGCTCGCCGACGACCTCGCCAGCGTGACCCGGCTGCGCGTGCTGGTCAGCGGCGAGGCCGTGGCAGGCGACATTGTCACGGCGCCCGAGGCGGCGGCCACGGTCGATGCGCTGTCGGTGGTGCTGTCCACCACGGGCGCGGCGGCCTGGCAGCTGACATCGCCCTCGGTCAGCGGTCCGTCGCTGCTCCGGAGCGAGCGGCGGGATGCGCACCGGCGCACGCAGCGCGGCAAGCACCAGCGCCGCGCCCGCGGTGCGGTCGAGGCCGGCGTGCAGCCGCGCCTGTTCGCCGATCGCCGTTGATCCGTCCGCGGGCCGGTCCGCGGGCCGGTCCGCGGGTCGGTCCGCGGGTCGGTCCGCGGGCGTCGCGGCACGTGGTCCGTGGCCCGCACGGCGATGGTGGCATCGTGGCCGGGCCTCCCGTCGGGTGCGAGGCAGGGCGCGATGGGCGGCGTCCCGTGGTAGATGGTCGCCATGGCGGATACCCTCGAAGCTCAGCTGCGCGAGCAGCTCACTGCGTCGCTCAAGGCCAAGGATCTCAAGACAGCGAACCTGATCCGCATGATCAACACGAAGATCATGGAGCGGCGGACCGCCAAGGGCTTCACCGGGGAGGTCAACGACGCGCTCGTGCTCGACGTGATCGCCACCTACAAGAAGCAGATGGAGAAGGCGCGCATCGACTACGCGGCCGCCGGTGATCGCGGCAAGGAGCATGTCGTGGAGATCGACTTCGAGGTCGGCTGGTGCAGCACGTTCCTGCCCCAGCAGGTCGGCGAGGGCGAGCTGCGCGAGGCGGTCGCCAAGGTCGTCGCCGAGCTCCCCGCCAAGGATCCCAAGATGGCGGGGCGCGTGGTTGGCGCGATCAAGAAGCAGTTCGGTGATCGCGCCGATGCGGGCCTCGCGAAGAAGCTCGCCGACGAGCTGCTCGCGGGCTGAGCGCTCACTACCAGCTGTCGTCGGGGATGTTGTTCGTCGCGTCGCCGTCGAATTCGGAGGCTGGCAGGTCGTTGGGCGGCGGCGACGGCTTCATGTCGCGGCCCGCACTCATCGCCTCGTTCGACTCGTCGATCAGGCGCGCACCCTCCATCAGGAGGTGCGTGGTCGAGGCCATCACGCGATCGGCGCCCTCGACGAGGCAGGTCGTGAACTCGAACTCGCCGGCGCCCCAGGTCAGCAGGTAGTAGACGCACTCGGCATCGACCGGGTCATCGGCGTCGTCGAGGCGGGCGTGAACGATCCTGCCCTCGCGAACCAGGATCTGGCCAGACGGCCCGCTGTGTGGCGCGCGCAGCTGGAGCAGGCCGGTCTTGCGCTCCATCTCGATCAGGATCAGGATCGACGACAGGCCGACCTCGGACAGGTCGCCATGCAGGCTCGAGCCGCCGAGCTGATCGCGGGTCTCATGCGCGGTCGCCAGCGTGCGGCGCAGCGTCTTGGCCACGCGCAGATCGAGCTCCTCGAACCGGAACGGCTTGGTGACGTAGTCATCAGCGCCGAGGCGGAAGCCGCGGATCCGGTCGTCTTCCGACGACAGCGCCGTCAGGAACATCACCGGGAGCATCGCGAGCTCGGTGTGGGACCGGAGCTGGCGCACCAGCGACCAGCCGTCCATCTTCGGCATCATGATGTCCGTGATCAGCAGATCCGGAGTCCGGGCAAGGGCGCGAGCGAGTGCGTCCTCCCCGTCCACCGCAGTCTCGACGCTGTATCCCCGTTTCTCGAGCACGGTCGCGACCATGCGCAGGATCCAGGCGTCGTCATCGGCGACGAGGACGTGCGGTGCCATCACTCGGCCGGAAGGGTAGCGTGGCCCGCGCGACCGGCGCAACTCACGGAGCCCTCGCAGGTGCGGCCCCGGGCCGCGCAGGTGGCAGCGCCGTCCGGACCTTCACCAGCCGCCAGGCGCCCTGCTCGCGCACCGCCAGCCGTCCGTCCGCGAGGGCGACCACGGCGTCCCTCGCCCGTCGACCACCACCCCGACCGCGGTCGCCCCGGCGAAGCGGTCCCGGTGGGGAGGGGCGCCGGAGGCAGGGGGCGGGGGTGGCGCCGGGCGGGACTCCGGGGGTGGCGCCGGGCGGGATCCCGGGGGTGGCGCCGGGCGGGCCTCCGGGGGTGGCGCCCGGGCGGGATCTCCGGGGGTGGCGCCGGGCGGGACCCCGGGGGTGGCGCCCGGCGGGACTCCGGGGGTGGCGCCGGGCGGGACCCCGGGTGCGGCGCTGGCCGGGACCCCACGTGTGGCGCCGGGCGGGACCCCAGTGTGGCGCCAACCGGGTTGGCGTGAGCGTCGCCAGGTGTGCGCCCGGGCGCGGTCCCGGCCTCGGTGATTGTCTCACGCCGCAGCGCCCAGGACCTGGGCGCACCGGGGGGGACGGCGCCGCTGTCCAGGCGGTCGCGCGTGCGCGCCGAACGGATGGGCGCGCCGGTCGGTCGGACCAGCGTGAGCAGCTCGAGCTGGGTTCCGGTCCGGCCGACCGCGACCAGCGCCCCGGCTGCGCCCGGGCCCACGACCTCGATGGTGGTGTCCGCGGGCCACGCCGTGACGACGCCGGTGTCGAGGTCGATCGCGCCGTGGGCGATCAGCGCCCAGCGGTCGGTGATCATCCGCTCGACCCGGCGCGGCGCGCGCGGCAACCGTCGAAACGCCCCACCGGTGAACCGGTAGAGGCCGCGCTCGGTCGCGATCGTGAAGGCGTCGATGCCGGCGCCGATCATCTGCACCGCGGCCGGGGCGACGCCGAGCTTGGCCGGCTCGCCGGCACGCCCGCGCTCGAGCGCGAACAGCTGGCGGCCGACCGCCGCGACCCCCCACGCCCCGGCGCTCAGCACCGCGCGCTGGCGCTGGTGCAGCCGCAGAGCGGACCAGCCGTTGTCCGCGAGGCGGAAGATCACGCCGTCACCGCCGGCGATCACGTCGTCACCCGCGCGCGTCGCGCTCGTCAGCCGGTTGGCCGTGGCGATCGGCCGCGTGCGGATCCACGCGCCGCGTCCATCGGGCTCGTAGACCTCGCCGTGGGGACCGAGGGCGATCGCCCGTGCGGCGTCGTCGGCGGGCACCAGGGCGATCAGCCGGGGCTCGGCGACGGGAGGTTGCGCGTGGGCCGGCTGCGCATCGCCCGGCCGCCTGGTGCTGGGCTGCGCGCTCGCAGCGCTTGACCACACCTGGAGCGCGAGCGCGGCGGTGAGCGCGAGCGGGGTGGTGCGCGCGTGGACCATCGGCGGTGCTGGCCGCATCACCGCCGCCGATCGAGGGCCGGGACCGGAGGTGCGCGCGCTGCGCACGGCCCATGAGGGCGATGCGAATCGTGAGCCGGGACCGGAGGTGCGCGCGCCGCGCACGGCCCATGAGGGCGATGCGGATCGCGGGCCGGGACCGGAGGTGCGTGCGCCGCGCACGGCCCATGAGGGCGATGCGGATCGCGGGCCGGGACCGGAGGTGCGCGCGCCGCGCACGGTCAGTGCGGCGCGGTCGCGGCGCCGGGTGCGGGCGTGGGTGCGGCGGCAGGTGCGGCCGCAGAACCGGCGGCGGGTGCGGGCGTGGGTGCGGCGGCGGGTGCGGGCGTGGGTGCGGCGGCGGGTGCGGGCGCGGCGCGGCGGGCGGACCGGCGGCGGGAGCGGGCGTGGCACCGGCGGCGGGAGCGGGCGTGGCACCGGCGGCGGGAGCGGGCGTGGCACCGGCGGCGGGAGCGGGCGTGGCACCGGCGGCGGGAGCGGGCGTGGCACCGGCGGCGGGAGCGGGCGTGGCACCGGCGGCGGGAGCGGGCGTGGCACCGGCGGCGGGAGCGGGCGTGGCACCGGCGGCGGGAGCGGGCGTGGCACCGGCGGCGGGAGCGGGCGTGGCACCGGCGGCGGGAGCGGGCGTGGCACCGGCGGCGGGAGCGGGCCGCGGAACCGGAGCCGGCCGCGGAGCCCTCGTCGACCACGGCGACGTCCCTGGTGAAGCCGCACGCGTTGAGCTCGGCGACGGTGGTCGCCTTGATCACGCAGTCGACCGCGGTGCGCCTCGATCCGCCCTTGCAGCGGCGGACCTCGGTCTCGATCTCGGACGGCGTGGACAGGTTCTGGGTCCGCAGCAGGACCTGCATGTTGCCGATCGCCTTGCGGCAGTTGTCCTCGCTCGGCTTGTTGCAGCCAACCGCGAGTGCGGCGCTGGCCGAGAGCGTGAGCAGGGTGCGGATCATGACCATTCCGTTGCCGAGTCTACCAGGCGCCGCGCGCGGTCGAGATCCTGCCCGGTGTCGATCTCACGCCACTGCCCGTCGATGAGCACCGGGTCGACCCGGATGCCGTCGTCGATCAGCTCCTGCCAGAGGTCAGTCTGGTAGGCGTTGCGGTAGGTCAGTGCGCGCTGGAACGGCTCGCCGTCCCGGCCCTCGAAGCGGTGGGCCAGGTGGTCGAGCGTGCGCGCGACCGCGGTCACGCCGCTCGCGCCGAGGCGCGCGAGCCCGATGTACTCGCCGATCGCCTCGGGCACCGGAAGGGCGCGCTTGCCGACGCGCGCGACCGAGCCGTCGGGCATCAGGTCCGATACCTCGCCCTCGTCGAGCGGGTGCTCGGTGCGGCCCTCGTAGATCGAGCGGAACTCGCGATCGATCACGAGCCCGATCTCGGCGGTCGAGGCAGCGGCGGCGCGCGCGACCGCGGGCGTGAAGATGATGTCGCTGTACGTCACGTACGTGGGCTGGTCGAGGTAGGGGCGCGCCCTGGCCATCGAGAGCAGGACGTTGTTGGTCTGCCACTCGGGGTTGTCGACGAACACCGCGCGGGGGACGAGCGAGCGTACGTGCTCCTCGAGGATGTCCCCGCGGTAGCCGCGGATCACCACGAGCTCCTCGACCCCGACGGCGGACAGCGCCTCCCACACCCAGCCGAGGATCGGGCGCGCCCCGACCTTGACCAGGCACTTGGGGATGTCCTCGGTGTGCGGGCCGAGGCGCTTGCCGCGGCCGGCGGCGATCAGGATGGCGCGACGAATCGTCATGGCGGGGAGCTCCACGTCAGCGAGGGGCGAACCGGCCGAGCTTCAGCACGATCCCGGCCAGGGTCTTGAGCAGATAGAGCGCGTTGACGCCCGCGTAGGCCCAGAAGTAGAGGTCGATGCGGTCGATGATCGCGAGCACCCACAGGTACTGCGGGTAGTGGACGACGATCCGGGCGGCGAGCTCGATCGGCGTCAGCACCAGATGCGCGATGCCCGTGCGCCCGCCGACCTCCGCCGGCTGGCCGTCCTCGGTGGGCGGCCTGGCGCCGTACTCGGGGCGGCGCGTGAACGACGTCAGCGTCAGCCCCGAGGCGAGGCAGAACAGCGCGACCAGGCCGACGATCATCAGCCGGTCGTCGCCGGTGTCCTGCCACACGCGCACGGTGACGGACGCGAGAAGGGCCATCGCCTTGAGCTCGTCCATCAGGAAGTCCAGCAGGTGGCCGATCGGCGACGCGACCTTGCGGAGGCGGGCGAGCTGGCCGTCCGCGCAGTCGAGGATGAACGAGAACTCGAACACCAGCGCGGCCGCGATCAGGCCGCCGTGGCTGCGCAGGAGGACGAACATCGCGCACGCGATCGCGGCGACCACGGCGGATGCGAACGTCACCTGGTTCGGCGTGATCCGCGTGTTGCGGAGGGCGTAGACCACCACGGCCGCCGGAGGGCGCGCGACCCACTCGGTGAACCCGTTGATGTCCTTCTTCTTCTTCGACGCCTTGTAGAGGGCGACGATCTCGGACCACATGCGGCGAGGACCTTAGCAGCTACGGCGTGGGCGCGGGGCGCAGGGCGACGAGGAACGTGCTCATCAAGCCCTTGCCCTTGATCTCGATCGGGCCGCGCGCCTCGAGGTCGAGGTCGAGGTCGAGGTCGAGGTCGAGGTCGAGGTCGTCCCGCAGGCCGGCGGCGGTGGCCTCGCTGACGTGGACCCGCCCGGCGATCCCGGCGGACTCCATGCGGCTGGCCGTGTTCACGGTGTCGCCCCACAGGTCGTAGATGAACTTCTTCTCGCCGATCACGCCCGCGATCACGGAGCCCGCGTGGATGCCGATCCGGATCGTCAGGTCGGAGCGGGTGCGGGTGGCGTACGCCGCGATCGCCTCGAGCATGTCGAGCCCCATCCGCGCGATCGCCGCCGCGGGATCCACGCGCGGCTGCGGGATCCCGGCGACCATCATGTACGCGTCGCCGATCGTCTTGATGTTCTCGAGACCGTGCTTCTCGGCGAGCCGGTCGAGCGCAGGTAGACGTAGCGGATCAGCCGCGGCTCGGCCCGGCGGACGACGTTGAGCTGATCCGAGGTCCGCTGGAAGTCCGCCGACCGCTCGATGGCGTCGACCGCGGCGGTCCGCGCCGGGCCCGCGGGGGTGGCGTCGACGGTGGCGAGCTGGGCGGTCAGCCGGCCGTCGGCCTCCCGGTCGATGCTGTGGGACCCCACGCAGGCGAGGTCCTCGAGCCGGGCCCGCAGGTCGCTCTCGAGCGCGTCCTCGATGAACCGGTACAGCACCCGCGCGAGCACCACCGACACCAGGGTGCTGACCCCGAAGAAGGCGAACGTGATCGTGCGCCGCAGCCGCACCCGGCACGTCGGTATCACCGGACGCGGTGGCGCGAGCCCGGGGTGGGGCCGCGGCCGATCGGGCCGGGCGGAGCAGGCCGGGGCGGGCGGGCCCGGGGCCGCCAGGCGAAGGGCCCACGCCCCCCTCTGCGGCGGGTGCCGGTTTCCCTTGAACGAGGGGGGCCGGCGCGGCTAGGGTGCGCGCAACTCAACAACGAGACTGGGGTTTTAGGATGCCTGAGCACACGATCCCCGAGACTCTCATCGAGCAGATCAAGACGGGCAAAGCAGCCCTGGTCGTCGGTGCGGGAATCGGAGTCCCTTCCTGGAAGCAGCTGCTGGAGCGCATGACCAAGGCGCTCGAGACGCGCGGTCGCGACGGCGACGACGTGGCCACCAAGGACCTCGAGAAGCTGCTCCACAAGGGGAGCCTGTCGCGCGCTGTCGGGTTCCTGTCCCGCGCCCTCGGCGAGGAGGCCTGCGACAAGATCGTCGAGGAGATGTGGACCGCGCCTCTCGACGTGCCCGCGCTCCCCCGGATCCTCGCGCAGCTGCCGTTCCGCCACGTGTGGACCACGTTCCCCGGTGAGGTCCTCGAGAACGCGTTCGAGAGCGAGTCGCCCGCGGAGTGGCCGCCCAGCCGCGTGGTCACGTACCAGGAGCTCGGCGAGCTGTCGCCGCGCCGCCGCACCCTCGTCAAGATGCTCGGCAACTTCGACACCTACGTCGTCACGCCGAACTCGGTCCGGCGCGCCCTGTCGCGCGCCGTCGACCTCCGCGACTACGCCCGCAAGATGTACGTCGAGGGCTCGCTCGTGTTCGTCGGGTTCCGCTACGGCGACCCCGACCTGTCCGCGCTGCTCGACCGCGTGTTCGGCATGTTCGAGCCGCCGAAGGGTACGCACTACTTCCTCGGCGCCGGCGTGGGCCCGGTGACGATCGACGAGCTGATGGCCGATCACCACATCGAGGTCGTGAACCTCGCAGGCAAGGGCGGAGACGAGGTCGCCGAGCGCTCGGTGATCGACTGGCTCGAGGGGCTGCGCGAGAGCTGCGCCGCCTCCGGCGTGTCGCTGTCGCAGGCCCGGCCCGATGCCGACGACATCGAGGGCTGGACCGCCCTGCTCGGTGACTCCGGCGAGGAGGCCGCCGCGGCCAGTGACGCGCTCGACCTGATCGAGCGCAGGGCGCGCTCCGAAAGCAAGTGGGAGGACGTCGTCGAGGTGCTGCTCGGCCGGATCGAGCACGCCGGCGACGGGCCGGATCGCGCGCAGCTGCTGCGGCAGCTCGCCGAGGTCTACGAGACGGGCGTCGGCGACCTGCCGCGCGCGTTCGAGGCCGTGACCACCGCCTGCCAGGTCGATCCGACCAGCGACGCGTGCGTCGCGCTCGCCGAGAAGCTCGCCGCCGCGACCGGCGGCTGGGCCGATCTCGTGTCCGAGGGTTCGCAGATCGCGACCGACGTCCAGGATCCCAAGGTCGCGTCCGCCTGGTGGGCACGCCTCGGCGGCTGGTACGCGATGCGGCTCGACCGCGTCGACTACGCGCTGCCCTCGCTGCGCCGCGCGCTCGAGCTCGATCCCGCGAACGGCGCCGCCTACCGCGGCATGGCCGACGTGCACCGCAAGCAGCAGCGGTGGGCGGACCTCGCCGAGACGCTCCGCGCGCACGCCGAGATCGAGGTCGCGACCGCGGCCAAGATCGCCCTGCTCCTCGGCCTCGGTGACCTCCACGAGAGCCAGCTCGCGCAGGCGAACAAGGCGATCGAGGTCTACCAGCAGGCCGCCGATCTCGATGACACCTCCGACGACGCGCTCGCCGCTCTCGACCGGCTGTACCGCCGCGACGAGAAGTGGGCGAACCTCGCCAAGGTGCTCGATCGCCGCGCCGAGGTGGCGGAGGCGAGCGGGGACAAGGGCCGCGCGGCCGCGCTCCGCCGCGAGCTCGGCACCATGCGCGCCGAGAAGCTCGGCGATCTCGAGGGCGCGATCGCGCGCCACGAGGCCGCCGTCACCGCCGACGGCGCCGACGTGCCCGCGCTCAAGTCGCTCGTCGACCTCTACGACAAGACCGGGCGCACCGACGACTACCTTCGCACGATGGAGCGGCTCGCGCAGGTCGCGCCCGAGGGCGAGAAGCTGTCGACGCTGCGCAAGCTCGCCGCCGAGCTCGAGGACCGCGATCCGAGGCGCGCGATCGGCGCGTACGAGACGCTGCTCTCCGCCGATCCGAACGCAGACGACGCATACCGCGGGCTCGAGCGCGTGCTCGAGAGCGAGGAGCAGTGGAAGCCGCTCGCCGACCTGTACGGCCGTCACATCGTCGTGGCGAAGACGCCAGCCCAGCGGATCGAGCTCTACCTCGCCGCCGCCAAGCTCCACGAGGCCCGGCTCGACGACGCGCCCCGCGCGATCGAGAGCCTGCTCAACGTGATCGCCCTCGACGAGGGCAACCAGACCGCGCTCGCGGTGCTGCCGCGCCTGTACGCCAAGACCGGTGCGCACGACCGCGCCGTCGACGTGCTCGTCCGCCACGCCACCCTCGAGGGTGACGCTGGCGCTGCGCTGTACGCCGAGGCGGGCCGCCTCGCCACCGAGAAGCTCAAGGATGCCGAGGGGGCGCAGCGCCACTTCGACAAGGCGCTCGCTCTCGACGCCGAGAACTTCGCCGCGCTGCGGGGCCTCGCGGCCGTGCACGAGGCGCGCTCGAACACCGGCCAGGCCGTGGAGCTGATGCTCCGCGCCGAGGCCACCTCGAGCAACCGCCTCGATCGCGTGGATCTGCTGTGGCGCGCCGCGCAGCTCGCCGAGGCCAAGCTGAACGATCTCGGTCGCGCGGTCGAGCTCTACCAGCGCGTGCTCAAGCTCGATCCGGACCACGTCCAGGCCGGCCAGCGCGTCGCCAATCAGCTCGTCGCGGCCAGGCGCTGGGATGACGCGCTGCCGGTGCTCGAGATGCTCGCCCGCCAGGCGGAAGGGCTCGACAAGAAGGAGCGCAGCCGCCGCGAGGCGCAGCTCGGCCGGGCCTACGAGGCCCTGCACCGCACGGAGAAGGCGGAGCGCCACTACCGCGCCGCCGTCGAGGCGAATCCGGACAACCTCGAGGCCTCGATGGGGCTCGCGGCCGTGCTCGTGCTCGAGGCCAAGGCCAACGAGGGCACCGAGGCTGCCGCCGAGCAGTGGAAGGAGGTCGATCGTCGCTACCGCGAGATCCTCGCCCGCCACCAGGCGAGCGTGACCCCACTCGAGGTCGCGGAGATCTGGTTCCGCCTCGGCATGGCCGCGCGCGCGCTCGGCGAGGACAAGAAGGCGGAGGCCAACTTCCGCCGCGCGCTCGAGAAGGAGCCGCTGCACGAGCCCACCCTCGACGCGATGGTCGAGCTAGGGGGGCAGCGCGGCGAGTGGAAGATGGTCGCGGACGCCAAGCACGCCCAGATCGACGCCGTCGCCAAGGAGGGTGGGAACGCCACCATCAACGAGGGCCGGCGCGCCAAGCTGTTCGAGGAGATCGGCGACCTCTACGCCGAGCGCCTCAAGGACATGCGCAGCGCCGTCGACGCGTTCCAGGAGGGCATCAAGCTGGCCCCGATGTCGCGCGTGCTGCTGCACAAGCTGCTCGAGTCGTACACGGCCGTCGAGAACTGGCGCGGCGCGCTCGACGCCCTCGACCAGCTCACGGCGCAGGAGCAGAGCCCGGATCGCCGCGCGAAGTTCCATTACACCGCGGCCGTGATCGCGCGCGACAAGCTCAAGGACGGTGACCTCGCCGTCGAGCGGTTCAACGCGGCTCTCGACGACGCGCCGTCCACGCCCAAGGCGTTCGACGCGATCGACGATCTGCTCGGCAAGAAGCCCGACTTCAAGGGCCTCGCCCGCGCGTACCGTCGCCAGCTCAAGCGGATCGGCGAGGAGGCCCCGGCGGAGCAGGTGCTCGAGCTGTGGACCCGGCTCGGCGACATCTGCCTCCACGACCTCGGCGACGTCGAGGCGGCCACCGAGGCGTACGAGGTCGCGTGCGAGTTCGCGCCCGAGGACGTCGCGCGCCACGAGCAGCTCGCGGATCTCTACCTCGAGGCCGGCGAGGCCCGCCGCGACGAGGCGATCGTCGAGCTGCAGTTCCTGCTCGGCCACGCGCCCGAGCGCGTCGAGCTCTACAAGGCGCTCGCCAGCCTGTACCGGGCGGAGCACGAGCTCGACAAGGCGTTCTGCGTCGCGCAGGCGCTGGTGTTCCTCGGGGCGGCCTCCGACGAGGAGCGCATGCTCTACCAGAAGCTGCGCCCCCAGCAGTTCACCCCGGCGCCGCGCCGGCTGACCGAGGAGCTGTGGCAGAAGTCGATCCTCCACCCGCGGGAGGACCGCCACGTCGGCGCGATCTTCTCGTCGACGCTCGCCGCGCTCGCCGCAGGCACGGCCCAGCCGATCACCGCGTTCGGGCTCACCCCCGAGTCGCGCGCGGATCTCGACCGCGATCCGCGCGCGGTCAGCCGGATCGTCAAGTATGTGTCGGGCGTCCTCGCGATCGACCCGCCGCCGATGGTGTGGCTCCAGGAGCACGGTGACGGCCTCCGCGTCGCCAACACCGTCGGGCTCGGCGCCGAGCGCCAGCGCCTGGTGCCGTCGCTGCTGGTCGGCGCCCAGCTGATCGGCAAGAGCGACGAGCGCGAGCTCGCGTTCGAGGTCGGCAAGCGGATGGCGTACCTGCGGCCCGAGCGGTTCGTGACGCTCGCGCTCGGGACGCTGCCCAAGCTCGAGGCGGCGTTCACCGCATCGTTGCTCGCCAGCGGCGTGCGCGTGCTCGGCCACGATGGCCAGCCGTTCGGCCACGACGCCAGCGACGAGGCGAAGAAGCTCGCCGGCACGCTGCGGGCGCAGGTCCCGGGCCCGCTCCTCGAGCAGGTCGGCGAGCTGTCGTCGAAGCTGGCGGGCCGGGTTGGCAACGGCCTGGTGTCGGGGTGGCGCACCGCGACCGACCTCACCGCCAACCGCGTCGGCCTGATCGTCGCCAACGACCTCGAGACCGCCGCCAAGGCGATCGCGACGGAGACGTCCGCGCTGTCGAGCCTGACGGTCAAGGAGCGCCTGCGCGACCTGCTCGCCTACTCGGTCAGCGAGCCGTACTTCACCGTGCGGCGCCACCTCGGCCTGCACGCCCGCGGCGAGGTCAAGGCGTGAACCCGGCGCGCGCCGTCGCGGCGATGGGCCTGGCGCTGACCGGGCTCGTCGGCCTGTCCTGCGGCGAGGATCCGCCCCCCGTGTGCCCGACCGGCAACTGCAACCTGCCGGGCAGCACGATCGTGAAGTGGCGCTTCAACCACTACCCGGAGCGCGGATTCGAGAGCGACACCTGCTCGGATGTCGGGGCGGTCAACGTCCGCGTCGACATCACGCAGGTCGAGGATCCGCTGATCACCGACGCGCTCGAGAAGGGCTGCGGCGAGGGTCAGCTGACGTTCGTCGACCTGGCACCCGGTACTTACGCGGTGAACCTGACCCCGCTCGCGGGGGATGGCTCGGCGCTGGTGGCCGCGCCGGTGGTGGGGCAGGTGCTCGCGGGCACCTCGAACGCGAACACCGAGGTGCGGATCGACGTCCCGTACACCGCGTGGACGCGGGCCTACACCGGCCAGTTCCTGTTCCGCCTGTCGTGGGGCGGGGTGTCGTGTGCGATGGCGATCCCGCCGGTCACCCAGCAGCGCCTCACGCTGACGGCGGGGGGCCAGGTGGTGACCCAGCTCACCGACACCGGCCAGAAGCTCGACGGCTCCACTGCCGGCCCGTGCCGTGCGTTGACCGAGCAGTTCCCCCAGTTCGTTCAGGGGGTTGCGTTTGGCCCGGCCACGCTCCACGTGATCGGCACCGCGTCGGACAACGCGGTGCTGTTCGATCACGTGGTCGACACGTTCGTGGGCGCAGCCCCGAACAACCCGACCCTTACATTCGATCTACCCTTGGCCGATGCAGGTGTTGATGTTCCGATCGACGCGCCCTGACATCCTGACCTCGATGAGGGCCCTCCTGGCTGTCGCGCTCACGGGCCTGTCCGGGCTGGGGTGTGGGAGCGGGTCCCGGCCGGCGCCGGTCGTGGCGCCTGCCATCCCCGAGGCGGCCGCCCTGGCCGACCCGCCGGCGATCGACCCTGGCGCGCGCGGCGCCCTGTACCTGACGGCGGTGGCGCGCGAGCTCCAGCCGCGCTGGGCGCAGTTCCTCGATGACTGCCGCCTGCGGCTGCCGCCGACCCACCCCCTCAACACCCAGGGCCTCGAGGCCCACGCGAGCCTGGTGATCGACCGTAGCGGGCGCGTCGTCGACGTCGCGATCGCGCCCTCGGGCAACCCCGACTTCGATCGCGCCGTCGCCGACGTGGTCGAGGAGGTCGCCGTCGTCGATGTGCCCCCGTTCGAGTTGCTGTCCGACGACGATCAGCTCCACCTCGCCTGGCTGTTCGCGCGGGATGCGCGCCAGGCCGGCCCGGCGACCGCCACCGTGGAGCGCCGCGAGCTGCCGATCATCGACGTGATCTCCCGCCTGCTCGCCGCCGGGGCGCTGCCGCGCGCGGCCCGCCGCGTGCTCGCGATCGCGCCCGGCGACCCGGTCCGCCTGGTGACGGCCGAGCTGGTCATGCATGCGGTGCTCCGCGAGGCCCTCGCGGGTGATGCGGTGGCGCGGCGCGCCGCCGTGCAGGCGATCGGCCGCGCGAACGTCCAGGCGCTCGCGCCGGACCTGCGTGCGATGCTGGTCCCGACCACCGACGCCGAGCTGCGCCGCGCCGTGATCGACGCGGTGGTCCAGCTCCACGACGAGGCCGCGGTCGAGCCGCTCGCCGCCCTGCTCGTGGTCGAGCTTCGCGGCGAGTCGCGCGCCGCCGCCATCGTGACCGCCGCGATGATCGAGCTCGGCGCCCGCGATCGCGCAGCTGCCGCGATCCACGCCGCGCTCGAGCAGGCGCCATCCAGCGCGGCGCTGCGCGCCCACGCCTTCGCGCCCACGCCGGCCCTCGCCGCGCGCCTCGAGTCCTGGTTCAGCCGCGGTGACGCCGGGCTGCGCGCCTCGGTGTGCGACGCCGTGCCCGCGGGAGTGCTGAGCTCCGTGGTCGCCGCCGGCCTGCGCGACCGCGATGCCACCGTCCGCTCGGCGTGCCTCGAGGCGGCCGCGCGGGTCGGCAAGACCCGCGGCAAGGCCAACGACCTGCTCATCGATCGTGTCGAGATGCGCCTCGACGATCGCGACGTCGGTGCGCGCGCGCGCGCGGTCGCCGCGCTCGCCGTGCTCCGCCCCTCGTTCGCGCGCCGCGGACTCCAGGATCCCGCCGCCGAGGTCCGGATCGCCGCGGTTCCGTCCGCGTCGGATGCCGAGCTCCGCGCCCTCGCGAGCGACCGCGAGGCCGATGTCCGGGCGGCCGCGCTGGTCGCGCTCGGGGGCCGCGCCGCTGACGTCACCAGCGCCGCGCTCGCCGACCCCGCGGCCCAGGTCCGGGCGGCCGCGTTGCGCACCGTCACCGACGCCGCGCAGCTGTCGCGGATGACCTCCGATCCGATGCCGGAGATCGCCACCGAGGCGCTGATCCGGATGTCGGCGCACCGCCGCCGGACGGCCGGCCTCGCGCCGGCCCTTCAGCGGCTGTCGTCGTCGCCGGAGGCCGGCCCCGAGCGGGTGCGGATCGCGCTGGCGTGGCTGGTCGCCCCCACGCCCTGACCCGGGATCCCACGCCCTGACCCGGTTCAGTGGCCGGCTTGCCCGGCGGGGATGGCTGGGCCAACATCGCGGCATGCCTCCCCGCGGCCTGTCCGCCCTGGTCGCCGCCGCCGCGATTGTTGGCGCCGGTGCCGCCGCGGCGAGTGATCGCCCGGGGCGGGTGGTGCGGGTCGAGCGACCCGCCGGGCGGGAGGTGTTCGTCCCTGCCGGCTCGTTCCAGATGGGCGTCGACGACGACGCGACGAGCGCCGCCAGCACGCAGTGCCTGCTCGCATTCTTCCCGCCGAGCGCGGCGCCGCGGCTCGCGGTCGGGGGGCAGCAGCTGCCGGACCTATGCACCGATTACCTGACGGAGCTCACCCGCATGGCGCCGCGGACGGTGTTCCTCGACGCGTTCGCGATCGATCGCGACGAGGTCACGGTCGACGACTACCGGCGGTGTGTCGCCGCGGGCGGCTGCACCCTCGACGCGATGATCGCGGGCGACGAGCGCTACATCCACGGCGCGTGGCCGCTGGTCAACGTCACGTGGGAGGAGGCGGGCACCTACTGCCACTGGCGTGGCGCGCGCCTGCCCACCGAGGCCGAGTGGGAGCGTGCGGCGCGCGGGGATGCGCCCGAAGCCCAGTGGCCGTGGGGCGAGCTCGAGCAGCCCGAGGACTTCAACCATGGCCAGCCGCGCGCCGTGGCGATGCGCGAGATCGAGCGGCACGGCGGGCCGCTCCCCCTCGAGTTCTTCGGGGATCCGGATGACGCCGACGGGCACGCGCTGCTCGCGCCGCCGGGCAGCTACCCGTGGGGGACGAGCCCGTGGGGCACCCGCGATCAGGCGGGCAACGTCGCCGAGTGGACTGCCGATGCGTACGTCCACGACGACGAGCACCGCGGCTATCTCCAGCTACCGATCGCCAACCCGCGCCGCGATGGCGGGGTGGGCGCGGCGCGGGTCGTGCGCGGCGGTTCGTGGCGGCAGCCGGGGTTCGTCGCCCGCTCGAACCTGCGCGACCCATTCAACCTGCTGACCGATGCGACCCAGCGGTACACCCACATCGGGTTCCGCTGCGCGCGCAGCCTGCGCGCGCGCCGCTGACGCCGTCCCCGGGGGCGGCGAGCAGGTGGCTCAGACCGGAGGCGCGTCGGCCGGCGCGTCGGTGGGCGCGTCGATCTCGGCCGCGTCGGGCGGCGGGCCGTCCGGGACGGTCGCGTCGATGCCGCCACCGGTCGAGGTGGAGCACTGCTTGGTGGCCTGGTTGCAGACGAGGGTGTCGGCGCAGTCCTCGGTGACCTGGCAGCGCTGACCCTCGCCCTGCTTGCAGGCGGCGATCCCGGCGGCGGACGCGAGGACGAGCGAGAGGATCGCGATGGCGCGGAGCAGGCGAGAGCGGGTCATTGGGGCACTTCCTCGAGCGGGGGGACGTCGTTCCACGCGACCTGGGTGATCTCGACGTCGTGCTTGCCCTTGGGGGTCGTCACCGTCGTGGTGTCGCCGACGTCCTTGCCGATCAGCGCCCGCGCGAGCGGCGCGCCGATCGAGATTCGACCGCGCTTGATGTCGGCCTCGTGCTCGCCGACGATCACCAGGGTCTGGGCGTCCCCGGACTCGGTGTCCTCGAACGTCACCGTGGCACCGAACCGGACGCGCGTGCCCGACAGCTTGGTCGGGTCGATGACCTCGGCGAGCGTGGTCTTGGCCTCGAGCTCGCGGATCTTGGCCTCGATCAGCCCCTGCTCCTCCTTCGCCGCGCTGTAGTCGGCGTTCTCGGACAGGTCTCCGTGGCCGCGGGCGACCTCGATCGCGCGGCTGTTGGCGATCCGGTCGACCTCCTTCAACCGCTTGAGGTGCGCCTTCATCGTGGCGAAGCCCGAGGGCGTCATCGGGAACTTTTCGGCCATGGCGGAGCGTAGTCGTACTCCGGTGGTGGGCGGCTCGCAAGCCGCCGGGGCGTCTCAGGGGCAGGTCGAGCAGCCCGGGCGCTCCGCGTTGCAGCTGGTCCCGGCGTCGACGCAGCTCGCCCCGCAGCCCGTCAGCGCGTCACAGGCGGCGCCGCTGGCGCACGCCACGTCACAGCCACACGAGTCGTTGCACGCGACGGTGCCACACGCATCGTCGGTGCAGGTGACGGCGCACGCGCCCGCGCCGCACTGGATGGTGTCGCACGCGTTGTTGTTCTGGTTGCCGCCACTGCACGCGACCGTGCACGACGCGGCGTCGCCGCACGTGATGGTGCCGCAGGCGTTGGTCCCGCTGCAGGTGACGGTGCAGTCGAACCCGGCAGGGCAGCTGACGGCGTTGCACGCCGCCGGGCCGGCGCCGCACGCGATCGCGCATGACCGCGTCGCGAGGTTGCAGCGATCACACACCGCCGGGCACGTGAGCGGCACGCAGTAGCCGATCGACGTGTCGCACGTGCGGGCGTCGGCGAGGTCGGCGCAGTCGCTGTCCTCGTTGCACGCGAACTCGGGAGAGCGCGTGCTGATCCAGCACCCGCCGAGCGCCACGGCGGCGAGCAGAGCCAGGCCGAGGCGGCCAGCGGCGCTCACCACACACCTCCGAGCATCACGCCCGCGGTGGTCGGGGAGACCTGCGGGGTGATCGTCACGGTGCGGCGCTCCTGGTGATCCTGGTAGAGCAGCCAGCCGCCGTAGCCGGCCACCGCGAGCCCGATCGGCACCATCAGGTCGCCGATCAGCGCGTAGGTCGTGCCGCGGTCCTCGAGATCCTCGAGCGCGGCGAAGTCGCCCGCGGTGCGGGTCGGTGCGCCGTCGATGTCGTTCTGGACGCCGGCCGCGCTACTCCACAGCATCAGGCCGATCACGGTGGTCAGCCCGCCCGCGCTCGCGATGATGATGCCGGTGGTGCGCTGGCGGATGTCGTGAGCCGGCGGCCGCGGGGCCCCGTCGGGCGGCGGCGCCGTGGTTTTGGTGCCGGTGGTGCCGGTGGTGCCGGTGGTGCCGGTGGTGCCGGTGGTGGTCGTGGTGCCGGTGGTGCCGGTGGTGCCGGTGGTGGTCGTGGTGCCGGTGGTGCCGGTGGTGGTCGTGGTGCCGGTGGTGGCCGTGGTGCCAGCGTCCGTCCCGCGTGGCCGGGGCGTGGTGATCCGGGGCGCGGCGCCCGTGCCTGTGCCTGTGCGCGGCCCCGCAGTGGTGGTGCCGGTGCCGGTGCCCGTGCCCGGCGTGTCGGTGCTGGTGCCCGTGGTGCCAGCGCCGGGCGCGGTGGTGGTCGCAGGCGCGACCGTGATCCCGATCAGCGCGCCGATCGAGGCGTCGACCTGGTCGGGCGGCTCGTCGCCGGCGAGCATCGCGCGGCTGGCCTGCGCCGTGCTCCCCGCCCGGACGCGCCGGATCACCACCGTCGTCTGGGTGCCGCTCCGGCTGACGGTGCCGAACATCAGCTCGTCGACGCCGAGCGTGGTGAGGATGGCGTCGGCGCAGGTCGGCGCGGCCGGATCACAACCCACGGCCGCGGCGGTCTCGGCGTAGGTCGCGTCGCCGATGCTGACCTCGCCGGGCAGGCGGCGGGCAAGCCGCTGGAGTGCGCTGTTGACGCGCCCGCGGATCGCCGGCTCGGCATTGCCATCGAGGGGGAGCACCAGCACCTTGCGGGGCGCTGCGAGCGCCACGCCGAGGAGCACGAGCTGGAACACGAGCGCGATACACGCGTGCGGGAGGATGCGTCTCACAGGGTGCTCAGCCTCTCACGCATCTGGGCCGCATCGGGAGCGTCGGGCGCCAGCTGCAGGTAGCGCTGGAGAGCGGTCTTCGCCTGGCCCCACTCGCCGAGCTTCTCGTGCGCGAGGCCAAGCGCGCGCCACGCCGGCGCGTACGTCGCGTCGACCCGCACGGCCGTGCGGAACCGGGTGACCGCGTCGTGGTGGTCGCCCTTGACGTAGGCCTTCATGCCGTCCTTGAACAGCTGGTCGGCGTCGCCTTCGAGGGGCGCCTCGCCGGCGCTGCCGCCTGGTGTCGCCCCTGCGACCTGGGCGGCAGGAGCGGTGCCGCCGCGGCGAGCCCCGCCACCGAGCACGACCACGAGCAGGATCACCAGCAGCACGAGCGCGCCGGCGAGCGCGGCGAGCAGCGGCCTGTTGTGGCGCAGCCCCGGGCGCGCGACCGGCCCGCTCGGGAGCAGGGCGAGCCCCTCGGCGGGCGCGCCGTCGGGCCCGAGGAGCGCAGCGGGGGGTAGCGCGATCCGCATCGAGAACTCACCCGGCGCCACCACGCCATGGGGCGTGGCGGTCGCGGTGAACGCAGCCTCGAGGATCGCCTCGCTCGCTCGGCCCTTGCTGCTGACCTCCTGGAGCAGCTTCTTGCGCGCGGACAGGTGCGCCTCGAACGTCGCCTGCATGTAGCGGGCGATCACGTCGTTCTTGCCGCCGTACGCGTGCTGGCGCAGGACCTCTTCGATGTCCGTGGCCAGCTGCTTGGCGGTGGCGTAGCGGTCGTTGACGTCGCGCTCGAGGGCCTTCATGACGATCGCATCGAACGCCGCGGGGACGTCCGGGTTGACCGTCGACGGCGGCGCGATGCTCGTCTCGAGCACCTGCGTCATCGTGTCGCTGTCGTTGCCGCCCTTGAACAGGCGCTTGAGCGTCAGCGCCTCCCACATCACGCAGCCGAGCGACCAGATGTCGCTGCGCCGGTCGCCGGCGTTGCCGCGCAGCTTCTCGGGGGCCATGTACGCGAACTTGCCCTGGACCTTCGCGGTCGGGCCCGCCGACTGAGTCGCCTTCGCGACGCCGAAATCGACGAGCTTCACCTGGCCGTTGTAGAGCACGACGATGTTACCGAGGGAGATGTCGTGATGGACCAGCTCGATCGGCTCGCCCGCCATCGTGCGCAGCTCGTGTGCGGCGTCGAGCCCCTCGGCGGTGTCGGCGATCAGGCGGCCGGTCGACAGCGGATCGAGGCGCTTGCCCTCGCGGCCGGCGCGGAGCACCGCCAGCAGGGGCTCGCCCTCGAGGTACTCCATCGCGATGAAGTAGCGGCCGTCGGCGTGGCCGAGGTCGTAGATGTCAACGACGTTCGGGTGCTTGACCAGGGCGGCCAGGCGCGCCTCGTCGAGAAGCATGTCGACGAACGACGTCTGCGACGCGAGGTTCGGGTGGATCAGCTTGACCACCACCAGCTTCTCGAAGCCAGCGGGGCCGCGCTGGAGCGCGAGCAGCACCTCCGCCATGCCACCCTGGCCGATCTGGGTGATGAGCTCGTACCGCCCCAGTCGGGACGGCTGGGGGCTGGCTCCCTCCAACACCTCGCTCCCGCGGCCCAGTGTATCGCATCGCGCATTGTCAGGTGAGGGCTGCACCGCGATCCTGGGACCGGCAGATCGTCCGGGCAGATCGTCCGGGCAGATCGTCCGGGCAGATCGTCCGGGCAGATCGTCCGGGCAGATCGTCCGGGCAGATCGTCCGGGCATGGCCCTCTCCATCCTGGTCGAACCACACCCGCTGCTCGAGGTCGGGGCGTTCGTGATGCGGCTGCCGCAGGCGCTCGCGTCGGTGCCGACGCCCGCCGCGGTGACCGATCTCACCCGGCCCGGGGCGGTCGCGCCGATCGCCCCGTCGGAGGCGGTCAAGGCCGCGGTCCGCGATCTGCTGCGTCACGGCGGCTACAAGCCGTCGGGGCGGAGCAAGCCGGCATCGGAGTACCTGATCGGCGCCGTGCTCGAGGGCCGGTTCCCCGCGATCAACGCCGCCGTCGACGCCTGCAACGTGGTGTCGCTGCACAGCGGACTGCCGATCTCGCTGGTCGACATCGACCGCGCCTCCGGCGCCCTCACCGTGCGGGTCGCGCCAGCCGGCACGTCGTACGTGTTCAACCCATCGGGGCAGGTGATCGACGCGTCGGGCCTGCTCTGCCTGTCCGACGTCGAGGGCCCGACCGGCACCCCGGTCAAGGACGCGCAGCGAACCAAGACCCACGACGGCACCCGGGCCGCGCTCGCGCTGGTGTGGGGGACGCGCGCGCTCGGCGATCGCACCCGCGACACCACCGCGTGGTACCGGCGCCTGGTCGGGACGATCGAGGGTGCCGTCGTCGAGGACGTCGCCCTCGCGGGCGCGTAGCTACTTGCTGTAGGACTGCAGCGGTTCGACCCGGAGGTCGCCGCGCTTGGCCACCGCGATCGCCTCGAGCGCGGCCTTCGCGCCGCGCAGCGTGGTCTGGTACGCGATGTTGTTCATCAGCGCGGCGCGGCGCAGCGACGACGAGTCCTGGATCGCCTGGGCGCCCTCGGTGGTGTTGATCACCAGCTGGAACTCGTGGTTGTTCATCGCGTCGACGCAATCGGGACGGCCCTCGGCCACCTTGTTGACGCCCTTGACCTCGAGCCGGTGGCTGCGCAGGAACGCCGCCGTGCCGTGGGTGGCGACCAGCGAGAACCCGAGGGTGACCAGCCGGCGCGCGATCTCGACCAGCGCCGGCTTGTCCGCCTCGCGGACCGACAGGAACGCGGTGCCGGTGGTCGGCAGGTTGCCGCCCGAGGCGATCCAGCTCTTCATGAACGCCCGCGCGAAGTCGGTGTCGATGCCCATCACCTCGCCGGTGGACCGCATCTCGGGCCCGAGGATGGTGTCGACCCCCTCGAACTTCATGAACGGGAACACCACCTCCTTGACGGAGACGTGGCGCGGCTCGATCTCACCGTCCGGGAACGCCCCGAGCTCGGCGAGCGTCTTGCCGGCCATCACCTTGGCGGCGATCTTCGCGAGCGGCTTGCCGATCGCCTTGCTGACGAACGGGATCGTGCGCGAGGCGCGCGGGTTGACCTCGATCACGAACACGTCGCCATCGGAGATCGCGAACTGGGTGTTCATCAGCCCGACCACGCCGAGCTCGGTGGCGAGCATCCGGGCCTGGCGCTTGACCTCGTCGACGAGGTCGGCGGGGAGCGAGTAGGGCGGCAGGGCGCACGCCGAGTCGCCGGAGTGGATGCCGGCCTCCTCGATGTGCTCCATCACGCCGCCGACGATCACGGCGCCGGTGTGATCGGCGACGACGTCGACGTCGAGCTCGACCGCGTCGGACAGGAACTGGTCGATCAGCAGCGGGAACCCGACGGTCGTGGACTCGCTGTCGCCGCGCGCGCTCGCGTCGGGGCCGGCCACGATGCCGGGCGTGATCACGCGGGCGAAGTAGTCCTCGAGGCCGCGCGCGTCGTAGATCCGCTCCATGGCGCGGCCGCCGAGCACGTAGCTCGGGCGCACCATCACGGGGAACCCGATCTCGGCCGCGACGCGGCGCCCCTCGTCG
Organism: Kofleriaceae bacterium; assembly: GCA_964203225.1. Lineage (GTDB taxonomy): Bacteria > Myxococcota_A > Polyangia > Haliangiales > Haliangiaceae > JABFXX01. The sequence continues at coordinate 14,781 of CAXNMK010000010.1, read as the reverse complement.
AGGCTGCGCGCGATGCCCCAGCGCGGCGCGCGCAGGCCGAGCTTGGCCATCACCTCGCCGAACCGCTCGCGATCCTCGGCGCGGTCGATCGCATCGGCGCTGGTGCCGAGGATCGGCACGCCCGCCCGGGCGAGCGCGTTGGCCAGCTTGAGCGGGGTCTGCCCGCCGAACTGCACGATCACGCCCCACGGCTTCTCGAGGTCGCAGATCTCGAGGACGTCCTCGAGCGTCAGCGGCTCGAAGTACAGCCGGTCCGAGGTGTCATAGTCGGTCGACACCGTCTCGGGGTTGCAGTTCACCATGATCGACTCGATGCCCTCCTCGCGGAGCGCCATCGCCGCGTGGACGCAGCAGTAGTCGAACTCGATGCCCTGGCCGATCCGGTTGGGCCCGCCGCCGAGGATGATCACCTTGCGGCGGTCGGTCGGGCGCGCCTCGCACTCGTCCTCGTACGTCGAGTACATGTACGGCGTGTGCGACTCGTACTCGGCCGCGCACGTGTCGACGCGCTTGTAGACCGGGCGCACGCCGGCGGCGTGGCGAGCGGCGCGGACGGTGGCCTCGGCGGTGTTCGTGAGCGCGGCGATCCGCCGGTCGCTCATGCCCATCCGCTTGTAGCGGCGCACGCCGGCGCCGAGCGCGTTCGACGTCCTGGCCGACGAGCTCGAGCTCCGCCTTCGCCATCGCGTGGATGTGGTGGAGGAACCACGGGTCGATCCGGGTCAGCTCGTGCGCGCGCTCGACGGTCAGGCCGAGCTGGAACCCGCGCGCCACCTGGAACACCCGGTCGGGGGTCATCAGCGCGATCGCGCGCTCGATCGAGGCGAGGTCGTCGCCGGTCGCGGCCATCGACAGGTCGAACCCGGCGCGCCCGGTCTCGAGCGAGCGGATCGCCTTGCCGAACGCCTCGCGGAACGTCCGGCCGATCGCCATCGCCTCGCCGACGGACTTCATCTGCGTGGCCGAGCAGTGGCTTGGCGCCCGGGAACTTCTCGAACGCGAACCGCGGCCACTTGACCACCACGTAGTCGATCGTCGGCTCGAACGAGGCCGGCGTCACGCGCGTGATGTCGTTGTGGAGCTCGTCGAGCGTGTAGCCGATCGGCGAGCTTGGCGGCGATCTTGGCGATCGGGAAGCCCGGTGGCCTTGGAGGCGAGCGCGCTCGACCGCGACACGCGCGGGTTCATCTCGATGACCAGCATGCGGCCGGTCGCCGGGTCGACGGCGAACTGGACGTTCGAGCCGCCGGTGCTCGACGCCGATCTCGCGCATGATCGCGATCGAGGCGTCGCGCATGCGCTGGTACTCCTTGTCCGTCAGCGTCATCGCCGGCGCGACCGTGATCGAGTCGCCCGTGTGGATGCCCATCGGATCGAGGTTCTCGATCGAGCAGACGATGACCGCAGTTGTCCTTGGCGTCGCGGACGACCTCCAGCTCGTACTCCTTCCAGCCGAGCACGCTCTCCTCGATCAGCACTCGAGTGGACGGGCGACTGGTCGAGGCCGAACTGGACCATGCGGTCGAACTCGCCGCGGTTGTAGGCGATGCCGCCGCCGGAGCCGCCCAGCGTGAAGCTCGGGCGCAGGATCGCGGGGAACCCGATGTCCTCGATGCAGGCGCGCGCCTCCGCGACCGACGACACCATCACCGAGCGCGGGCAGGACAGGCCGATCCGGTCCATCGCCTGCTTGAACAGCTGCCGATCTTCGGCCATCTCGATCGAGTGGACGTTTGCGCCGAGCAGCTCGGTGCCGTGCTTCTCGAACAGGCCGGCCTTGTGGGCCGCCATCGCGAGGTTGAGGCCGGTCTGACCGCCGAGGGTGGGCAGCACCGCGCTCGGCTTCTCGCGCGCGAGCACCTTGTCGAGCACCTCGACCGTCAGCGGCTCCACGTACGTCGCGTCCGCGAGGTCGGGATCCGTCATGATCGTCGCGGGGTTCGAGTTGATCAGGATGACCCGCAACCCTTCCTCGCGGAGGGCCTTGCAGGCCTGCGTCCCCGAGTAATCGAACTCGCAGGCCTGGCCGATGACGATCGGGCCCGACCCGATGATGAGAACCGACTCCAGATCCGTGCGGCGAGGCATGTCCTGGGGAGGTCATGTACCCTGCTTTTTGCGCGCGCGGAAGGGCGCGGGATGATGTTGCGCGCGCGGAAGGGCGCGGGATGATGTTGCGCGCGCGGAAGGGCGCGGGATGATGTTGCGCGCGCGGAAGGGCGCGGGATGATGTTGCGCGCGCGGAAGGGCGCGGGATGATGTTGCGCGCGCGGAAGGGCGCGGGATGATGTTGCGGGATCAGCGTCCGACGACGGTGCCGGCGTCGACGCGGAAGTCCGAGAGCGGGCCCGTCATCGTCGCGGCGACCTCGGCCGCGCGCTCGCCGAGGGGCGCCCGGCTCCGGGCCAGGACCTCGAGGATGGTGCGCTTGATCCGGCCGGACTCCTCCTCGGGGCGGAGCAGGGCGGTGATCAGGGGCGGCGCGATCAGGGCGGGCGCGCGGTGGGCGAGGCCTTCGATCGCGGCGAACCGGGCGTTCTCGTCGAAGTCCGTGGCGTACGGTGCGAGCCGGGACACGGCCTCCTCGTCGGTGGCGGGCGTCCACTCCGAGAACCACCGGATCAGGTCGATCCTGCGGTCGGGCAGGCGGACGTAGCCCGGGCGCTCGCTGGCGAACACCTCGTCGGCGACCTCGAGGACCTGGTCGTGGTCCGCGATCCGCTCGAGGACGCGCAGCGGGAACGACAGGTGCTCGGCCGCCTTCATGTACTTGACCAGCGCGGGCAGGACCCCGGCGCCGGAGCCGACGAGGGTGTCGACCACCCAGTGCTTCTCCTGCTCGTCCTCCACGCCCTTCTGGCTGGTCACGCTGAACCGCTTGCACAGGCCCATGAGGGCGGCCTCGCTGCCGTCCTCCTTGAGCTTCTCCAACGCGGCCCACCGGTCGGGCTGCTGGGCGAGCTTGTTCGTCGCGCGCTCGACCGTCTTCTGCAGCGACTTCTCTTTGGAAAACAGACCAAACATGAAGGGAACTCCGAGGCTAGCGGGACGCTACCACATCGATAGGTCGCCACTGGAGCCAGGGCAACCCCTGAATCTGGCTACAATCAGTCGCGATGAAGCTCCGGATCTGCCTCGCTGGGCTCGCGCTCGCCGCGTGCTCTGCCTCCGCCAAGTCCACGGCCCTCACGGGCGCCGCCGAGGGCGCGCCTGCCAGCAGCGCAGGCGACGCCGCGTACGGGGCCAGCGCCCCGGCGACCGGCTCCGCCCCGGCCGCGGCCCCGGCGCTGGCCGGTCCGCTCGCGCCGATCGGCGAGCGCGCACAGCTGTTCCGCGAGGCCGCCGACCAGCTGACCCGTGCCGGCCAGTTCCTGGGCGCCGGCAACAAGAACCTGGCCGAGCAGCTGTTCTCCACCGCCGAGCTGCTCGTCGGCGCCGAGGCCGTCGCCAGCCTCGCGCCGCTGTTCCGCGAGGGTGCGCCGCCGCGCGTGCTTGGCCCGACGCTCAAGGTCGACACCACCGCCGCCCCGCAGCCCAAGGTGGTCGGCAACTCCGAGGACGAGGACGAGGCCGCCAAGGTCCCGCCACCGCCCGCGGCGGGCAGCCTGACCGGGACGATCCAGATCGACGGCAAGGCCGGCGGCGCGGTCGGCCTCGTCACCCTCGAGCCGGCGAGCGGGAACTGGAAGCCGCGAACGCCCAGGAAGGGCGTGATCGAGCAGCGCGGGCGCGAGTTCTTCCCGCGGCTCGCCGCGATCTCGGTCGGCTCGACGCTGGCGTTCCCCAACTTCGACACCGTGTTCCACAACGTGTTCTCGAGCTCGCCGGCCGCGGCGTTCGACCTCGGCATCTACAAGGTCGGCGAGGCCCGCGAGTACACGTTCACCAAGGAGGGCATCGTGCGCCTCGGCTGCAACCTGCACGCGAACATGAGCGCGTACATCGCCGTGGTCGCGGCGCCGTCGTACGTCGTCACCGACGAGCAGGGCGCGTTCACGTTCCGGCGCCTCGCTCCCGGCAAGTACAAGCTCCGGGCATGGAGCACGAAGAGCAAGGCGCCGATCACGCAGGACGTGACCATCAAGGCCGGCAAGAACGAGATCGCCGTGGGTGTCAGCGCGGATGCGCCCGCCGGCCCGACGCCCGACAAGTTCGGCGGCAAGCGTGGCTAGCCCGGCGGTCGTCGGCGGGCTCGCGCTGCTCGTGCTCGGCGGCGGCGCGCTCGGGTATGGCCTGACCCGCGGCGGCAGCGCGGGGCCGGCCCCGGGCGCGGAGGCCAGCGTGACCCGCGCGGTGGGCGCGATCGACAGCGAGATCAAGGTCACCCGCGCCTCGGTCGAGCAGCGCGCCCGCACCATGGCCGAGGTCGATCGCGTGCGCGCGGCCGTCGGCACCGACGCGGTCACCGCGATGGACATGGTCGGCAAGGAGCTCGCGTTCAAGCCCGCCGCCGGTGAGGTGATCGAGCTCGGTCAGGTGCCCCGCGGCGCCGCGCCCGTGCCGGTGTCCCTGCTGGTGCTCCCGGCGGGCGCGGCCCGCTCGGGCAAGAGCGGCGCGATCGGCGCGTTCGTCGAGGTTGTCGGCGCCGAGGTCCGCGTGGTGCAGACCGTCGAGGTCACGCTCTCCGATCCCGTGATCGCGGCCTCCCTCGGCGGGTACGTCAGCGTCAGCAAGCCGGTGACGATCCAGCCCGCGCTCGACGCGCTGGTCGCGGCCGGCGTCTCGGGGCGGCTCGAGATCGGCGGGGTCGCGCGCCCGTTCGGGCTCACTCCCGACGCCGCCACCGAGGTCACCCCGATCCCGGCGGACGCCGCGACCCGGCTGGTCGTCGCCCCGGTCCGCGCAGCGGCGGGAGGCGTGCCCGTGGCGGTCGTCGGCGGCGGCGCCGGCGCGGCCGGCCTCGGCCTGATCCTCGTGCTCGCCGGCCTGATGACTGGCAAGGACCGCGCGCGCCGGCTGACGGCCGCCACCGCGGCAGCGAACCCGCTGTCGCTCGGGATGGTGGCCACGGAGATGTCGGGGCCGGGGCTGTCCGCGCCGGCGTCGTCGGGCGCGAGCGGCATGCTGACCGCCCAGAACCTCGGCCCGGGCGCCACCGTCGGGCGCTGGGAGATCGTGCGCCGCCTCGGCTCGGGGGGCATGGCCGACGTCTACCTCGCCCACTCCAGGGGCGAGGCGGGCTTCGAGAAGCTCGTCGCGATCAAGGTCATGCACCCGCACCTCGCGCGGATGCAGCGCGCGGTCGATCACTTCCTCGACGAGGCGCGCCTCGCGGTGCGCGTGCAGCACCCGAACGTCGTCGCGATCCAGGACCTCGGCAAGATCGGCGAGGACTACGTGATCGTCATGGAGTACGTCGATGGCGTCGATCTCGACAAGCTGCTCGCGTCGGCGCGGTTCGGCGGCCGGCCGGTGCCGCTCGACGTCGCGCTCGGGATCCTGCGCCGCGTCGCCGATGGCCTCCACGCCGCGCACACGGCGACCGCGGCCGATGGCACCCCCCTCGGCCTCATCCACCGCGACGTCAAGAGCGCCAACGTGCTGGTGTCCCGACAGGGCGGGGTCAAGGTCGTCGACTTCGGGATCGCCAAGGCCAACGTCCAGAACCACCTGACGATGGCGGGCGAGACCAAGGGCACGCCGTCGGTGATGCCGCCCGAACAGCGCATGGGCGATCACGTCGACGTGCGGGCGGACGTGTACACGCTCGGCGCGGTCGCGTACGAGATCCTGACCGGCCAGACGGTCAACCTCGACCTCGCCGCGCTCGCCCACCTCGGCCTCGACAACTGGCCGCACCTGCCACCTCCCTCGGACTTCCGGCCGGATCTGCCGCGCGAGCTGGACGCCCTGGTGCTGGCGACGATGGCGTACGACCGCGAGCGCCGCCCCGCGAGCTGCGCGGACCTCGAGACCGCGTTCGAGCGCGTGATGAAGCAGCACGGCCTGTCCGCGAGCGACAAGGAGATCGGCCGCTGGGTCGAGTTCGAGCTCGCGCGGCTGCACAGCGTCCCCGAGGGCGGGGGCGGCGGCTCGCTGACCTGAGAGACTGTGAACCAGTCTCGAAGCCGGGGTGGACACCCTGCGCGGCTTGCCGCGTAGGGCGGAGCCCCGTGGAACGGAGGGGACGGGCGCGGGTCAGAACTTGAAGGCCGCGCGCACGCCGGCGCCGTCCGGGGTCACCGTCGGGGTGACCTGGAGCCCGGCCGCGGACTCGCCGCGCCCGCGCCAGAACAGCACCCCCGCGGTCACGGCGGTCGCGCCCGCGAGCCCGACCGCCAGCCACGACAGCCGCTCGTAGCGCTCGCCCTCGGCCACGAGATCGTCGTACAGGGCGCGCGTGCGGTCGTCGAACACGGGCGGCTGGCCGGCGAGGCCGACGTAGAGGTCCTTGATGTCGTTCTCGGCGGCGTCGGACGAGTACGCCAGCACCGCGCCGAGCGTGACGAACGCGAGCGAGGTCCCGACCAGCAGCCACGCGGTGGCCGTGGCGTCGTCGACGCCGGGCGGGGCGACCGGGGCGGCGGCGGGCGGGGCGGCGGCGGGCGGGGCCTCGGCGGGCGGGGCGGCGGCGGGCGGGGCCTCGGCGGGCGGTGCTGCCGGTGGGTCGGCCACGGGCGGCGTGGGCGCCGGGGCCGAGTCGCGGGACCGGCTGCGCGCGTCCCCGCCGCACGCGATCACGCGCTCGCGGGCCCGGGCGGCGAACGCCTCCGCCGGCCGGCCTTCCTCGAGGTAGCGGCCGTAGTAGGTCAGAGCGACGTCGCAGCGCCCGGCGCGCTCGTTCACCAAGCCGAGCTTCCAGAACAGCACCGGGTCGTGGGTCAGGTCGTAGGCGGCGCCGTAGTCCCGGGCGGCGTCGCTGAACCGCCCCCCGGCGACGGCGGCCTCGGCAGCGCGGTACAGCCCCCGGGCACGCTCGCGGTTCGCGGCCGTGGCGGGCTGGGCGAGGGCCCCCGGCCCGGTCACCGCGCCCCCGAGCAGGCTAGTGATCACGATCCCCGCGCAGACGACACGCACCCTCCGAGCGTACCTCAAACCGCTGCGCGCCGACTGGCCCCGGCCCCCGATCCGCCGGTTCTTGCGCTATACCCCCCGCGCTTATGGCGAAGATCGACATGGTCCGAAACCTCGGCGTCGTGGCGCACATCGACGCGGGCAAGACGACCGTCTCCGAGCGGTTCCTGTTCCACTCCGGCAAGATCCACAAGGTCGGCGAGGTCCACGACGGTGAGACCGAGATGGACTGGATGGCGCAGGAGCGCGAGCGCGGGATCACGATCACCGCGGCCGCCACCACGTTCGAGTGGAAGAAGCACGAGATCCACCTGATCGACACTCCGGGCCACGTCGACTTCACGATCGAGGTCGAGCGCAGCCTGCGCGTGCTCGATGGCGCGGTCGTGGTGTTCTGCGGCGTCGCCGGCGTGCAGCCGCAGTCCGAGACGGTCTGGCACCAGGCCGACAAGTTCAAGGTCCCGCGGATCGCGTTCGTCAACAAGCTCGACCGGATCGGCGCGTCGTTCGCGGGCACCGTCGCCGACATCCGCGAGCGGCTCGGCGCGAACGCCGTCCCGGTGCAGCTGCCGATCGGCGTCGAGGACGCGTTCTCGGGCGCCGTCGACCTGGTGCGCATGAAGGCGTTCGTGTTCTCGGGCGAGGTCACCGACAAGCCCGAGATCGTCGAGATCCCCGCCGAACTCGCCGACGCGGCGGCCGAGGCGCGGGACCAGATGATCCAGTCGATCGCCGATCTCGACGATGCGATCGCGGTCAAGTACCTCGACGGACAGGAGCTGACGGCCGCCGAGCTCGACGCCGCGATCCGCAAGGCGACGATCGCCGTCACGATGGTCCCCGTCCTCGCGGGCACCGCGCTTCGCAACAAGGGCATCCACCCGCTACTCGACGCGGTGATCGCGTACCTGCCGTCGCCCGCCGACGTGCCCCCGGTCAGCGGCGTCGATCCCCGGAACACCGACGAGCGGCTCGTGCGCTCGCCGAAGAACAGCGAACCGTTCGCCGCGCTCGCCTTCAAGATCGCGATGGACGAGGGCCGCAAGGTCGTGTTCATGCGCGTGTTCTCCGGCACGATCGAGGCCGGCGCCGAGGTGCTCAACGTCCGCACCGGCAAGAAGGAGAAGATCGCGCGCCTGTTCCAGCTCCACGCGAACAAGCGCGAGCGGCTCGACAAGGCGATCGCCGGCGAGATCGTGGCGATCGCGGGGCTCAAGGACGCGACCACCGGCGACACGCTGTGCGACCCCAAGGCGCCGATCCTGCTCGAGCGGATCGACACCTACGAGCCGGTGATCTCCCAGGCGATCGAGGCCGACAACCAGTCCGCCAAGGAGCGCCTCGACTTCGCGCTCGGCAAGATGGCGGACGAGGACCCGACGTTCCGCTACCACGACGATCCGGACACCGGCCAGACGCTGATCCGCGGCATGGGCGAGCTCCACCTCGAGATCATCGTCGACCGCATGAAGCGCGAGTACGGCGTGCAGGCGCGCGCCGGCAAGCCGCAGGTCGTGTACCGCGAGACCGTCCTCGGCGAGGGCGACGGCCACGCGGTGTTCGAGCGCGACATGAAGGAGCAGCTGATCTACGGCGAGGCCACCTGCCACGTCCGCGGGCTGGCGCGCGGCGCCGGCATGGACTTCAAGAAGACGCTGCCCGGCGTCCGCGGCGCTGCTGCCCGAGCACGTGGTCACCGCCGCGATGCAGGGCCTCCGCGATGCCGCGAGCAGCGGCCCCGACGGCTACCCGCTCGAGGACGTCGAGGTCACGCTGACCGGCGTCGTGCTCAAGGAGGGCTCCAACGGCGAGATCGGCGCGCGGGCGGCCGCCGCCGAGGCGTTCCGGCGCGCGGTCGCCGCGGCGCATCCGTCACGGCTCGAGCCGATCATGGCCGTCGAGGTCACCGTCGACGACGAGTTCCTCGGCGCGGTGATCGGCGATCTCAACCAGCGCCGCGGGCACGTGCAGGACGTCGGCGCGCGCGGCGTCAAGCGGCTGCTGGCGGCTCACGTGCCGCTGCGCAACATGTTCGGCTACTCGACCCGCCTGCGCAGCCTGACCGAGGGCCGCGCGACGTTCTCGATGCTGTTCCACGCCTACGACACGATGGGCGCGTAGGCGCCGCACGCGGGGCAGGCGGCGTCACGGCAGGCGCGGGCAGACCTCGAGCCCATCGGCTGGGGCGCCGGCGTCGATCGTGTAGACGCACGACACGCTCTGGTCCCCGTCCCCGCAGCCATCGATGGCCGGTCTCACCACCAGCTTGACGGAGAGGACCAGGGTCTGGCCGTTGCTGACCCCGATCCGCGCGACCTGCACGGGCGCTGCCTGCGCCGACCCGGCGACCATGCCGGCCGATGGCTGCAGCGTGAACGTGCAGGCCCCGCCCGGCTCGGTCGAGTCGATCACCTCGGCCTGCGCCGTGATCGCCGTCCCGCCCACCTTCGTTGCGGGGGTCAACACCAGGTCCGGCCCGAACACGCCGAGCCCGGTCAGCAGCGAGACCGGCGCGAACTCGATCGAGTCGCACCGGGCGGGGCCGGGGAATAGCCGGGGCAGGGTCGACGTGGCCGGGATGGTGCTGTCGCACAGCTGGAACGTGTAGCCCGCAGGCACCGCCGAGGCGAACGCGCCGGCCACCGTACACGTCAGGTAGGGTGACGCTGGTCGACCTCCGCGAGCCCCCCCGCGCACGCGCCGAGGCCGTCCGGAGCGCACGGCCGTCCGCACAGGGCCGACGGCACGCACGTGTTGCTCGATCCCGTGAACTCACCGCGGCCATCCTGGCAGGCCGAGCCCGTGGGCCGGCAGGTCCGGGCGCTGTCGAACGCGAGCCCCTCGCCCTCGAACGCGGTGGTCCCGCGGTAGGTGAGCGGCAGGCACTCGGCCTCGGTCGCCGGGGGCATGGTGTCCAGGGCCCGGGTGTAGCCGTCGCAGTCCGGATCCCCATCGGTCACGATGTAGCCGGGTCTGGCCGTCGGGGGTGGTGATGCCGGCGCAGCCGGGCTGGGCGGTCTCGTCGGGCCCCCACACCTGGGCGCTCAGCCCGGGCACGCCGGTGCCGAGCCGGGTGCGCGCGACCGGCGCGAGCTCGACGATCAGGCGCACGGGCGTGGCGGACAGGTCGACGTCGGTGAGCACGCCGGCGCTGACGATGGTGTCCGCGGCGTCGAAGCCGATCGCGATCAGCGCGTGGAGCTGGGTCTGGCCCGCGGCCTGCGCGAGCTCGACGCGCGCGCGGCCGTCGCCGCCGACCTGCGCGCCGAACGTGCGGTCGGGGCCCGGATCGCGCGGGTACGCCAGGCCGGTCACCGCGGCGTCGACCTCCGCGGGCACCAGGTCCAGCCGCACGGCCGGGGCATCGGTCGGTGCGCCGGACGACACGAACAGCTTCGACGCGGGTGGCGGTGCGGTCCGCGAAGATCTCGATCTCGATGCCATCGCGGCAGGCCGCCACCAGGGACGCGACCACGAGCAGGGCGATGCGCATGATCGACTCAGCGTGTCACCGGACGCTGCGCGGGCTCAGGGTGCGCCGGCGCACACCTCGATGCCGTCCATGGTCGGCGGCTGGCGTCACCGGCCACGTAGCGTGCAGGTGAGCGCGATCGGGTCTGGCCGCTCGGGGCAATCCCGCTCGGCCGCACCCGCACCGGCAGCACCAGCACCTTGTCGCCCGCGGGGTCGCCTTGGTGGTGCGGAGCGCCGCGACCTGGCGGCGGCGCCTCGGTGCCCACGTTGATCGACGGCGGCCTCGGGCCGGCAGCACGAACGTGCATGCCGAGGTGCGCGGGTACGTCCGTGGTCACGATCGACGGTGGCGATCGACGCGGGGACGGTCGCCGAGCGATGGCCTCGGGCCAGCACCAGCTCGCTCGCGGAAGTCCAGCGTCGATGGTGCCTGCGGTCACGGTCGCGAACTTGAGGTCCTTGCACTCCACGCCGCCGGTGAACAGGTTCCCGAGGTCCGCTCGTCGCGGTCGGTCGTGCCCGTGCACAGCGAGGCGCGTCCCCGTGCTGGGATTCGATCAGGGCTTCGACGGGCACCGACGCAGACCGGAGGTGCAGCGAACGTCGGTGGTCGACTGGTGCGCAGGGCGTCCGATGCAGCCGACCAGGTCCCCGCTCGCGCACGCGATCGAGGCACAGCGCATCCGGCAGGCACACGGGGTCCGAGCCACCCCAGGCTGGATCACACCTTGACCATCGACGCACGCATCGGAGAACGGCCGGCAGGTCTGGCTGCTCGTCGGCGCTGGAGCACCTTGGTTCCCACGGGCAGCGCTGCCGAGGTACGCGCGGTCGTCACACTCGGTGTCCTCCGCCGACGGGGCATGGTTCGCATCGAAGCGCGCGATCACCAGGCGGTCGCAGTCCGGGTCGCCCTCGGTGACGATGAACTGGGTGGCGGGCACCCCGGTGGCCGGGTCGACCGTCGTGATGCCCACGCAGCCGGCGTCGGCGTACTCCGGGCGCGCCCACACCTGCGCGCTGGCGACGCCCGCCTCGAGCACCTCACCACTCACGGGGGCGAGCTCGACGATCACCCGGAGCGGCGGGTCGGCGAGGCCGACGTCGTTGAGCACCGCCGCGCTGACGAGCGTGCCGTTCGCGTCGTAGCCCGACGGCGATCAGCGCCCGGATCACCGTGTGGTCTGTCGTCCGCCTGCAGCTCGAGCCGCGCGCGGCCATCCGCTCCCGACCGTGGCCGATGAACTGGCGGCTCGATGGCGCCGTCCGGCGTGAGGTTGCGCGGGAACGCGATGCCCTCGATCCGCTCGGCATTCTCGGGGGCGAGCTCGGTGACGTCGCCGAGCGGAGCGTGCGCGGCGAGGAACACCTCGACCCGGATCGTGGTGCTGTCCGCGAGGATCTCGAGCTCGATGCCCTCGCGGCAGCCGGCGAGCAGGGAGGCCACGACCAGCAGGGCAGGGCGCATGACAGCCCATGATACGCGCACTTCGGGCGCGGAGAGAGGCGGCTCGTGCGCGGGGACGTGCGCCGGCTCGTGCGCCGGGACGTACGCCGAGTCACGCCCAGGGACGTGCGCCGGGCCGCGCCCGGGGACGTGCGCCGGGTCACGCCCGGATCACGGCAGCTGCAGGCACCGCAGGACGCCATCGTTGGCTGGCGAGCCCGCCGACCTGGGTCAGGCTCGGGCTGAGTGCGTCGGACTGCACCAGCTTGACCTCGAGCGGCACCAGCAGCGAGTTGAGCGCGGCGCCGCTCCCGTCCTCGAGCCCGACCGCGAGCAGCACGTTCACCGGCGCCATCATGGCCGGGGACGTGCTGCCGCGGACCACCTTGATCGTGAGGTCGCAGCTGTCCATGACGTCCGCCGCGATCTTCATGAACCCGCGGTCGAGCTCGTTGACCAGCTCGCCCTCGCGCGTGGCGAACTCGACGCGCGTGCACCGCCCCATGGCCGGGAACTGCCCGGCCGCGGCGGACGTCGCCTCGCCCTCCGTGAGAACCACCGTGGTGGAGCTCACCGTGTACGGCACGGTGAGCTTGAAGTAGCTGTAGCTCGGGGGCGTGGAGAGCACCGGCAGGTTCGCGACACACCCCCACATCGCCGCGGGCGCGAGGTTGTCGCACCGCTCGCACACCGACATCTGGAGGCAGAACGGCCCGGCTTCGCAGCCGTCCACCGCCGGGCCGATGCCGTCGGTGCACGTGGGGCCGCCGGCGCGGCACATCGGGACCGCGATGCTCCCGACCGAGTCGGTCTCGATGAGCGCGCACGACGGCTCCGTGGGCGGCACGGCCACGGCGTCGAACACCTCGGCCTCGCACTCGGTGGCGGAGGCCTCGTGCCCATCGCAGTCCTGATCGGTGGGGTCCTCGATCACGAACACCGGCGCCCGGCAAACGCCGCGCGCGGGTCGTGGAAGTACACGCACTGGCGCCCGCTGTCGTCGGCGCGCAGGCCCCACACGGTGGCCTCGACCGGCGGCGTCGTCCCGGGCGGGGTGACGGGTTTTCCTGCGCGGTGTAGGGGCCGGGGCGAGCGTGATCGGGTACACGTTCAGGTGCTCGGTCGACAGGTCGATGTCGTACGCCGCGCCGGCCGCGGCCATCACCGGGAGCCCGTCGGTGCCGGTGCGGTAGCCGATCGCGATCGCGACACTCAGGCGATCGGCGTTGCCCCCGGGGGCGAACACGAACGTCGCGTTGTCACCCGGCGCGATCGGCAGCACGTCGATGGTCGCGCCCGACAGATCACGCTGGAACGTCGGGGTCGCGATCGGCGCGATGCCCTGCGCGGCCGGCCCGGCGGGGCTGATCGCGAGTCACGTCCAGCTGCCCGGGCAGCCCGATGAACAGCTTGATCTGATCGACGGGGACGCCCAGATCCGCGGGCGCCACGACGTCGATCAGGGCACCCACGCTCGCGGGATCCCCACACGCCACCAGCGCGCACACCAGCCCGAGCACGACCCTCATGGCGCCGAGCGTACCTCCGGAAGCGCTTCGATAACGGCCCATCGAAGTGACGTGCGCCGAGGCAGGAAACTCGCGCGAGGAGATCCCTCGGCTCGACGATCACGCGCATGGCTTCTCGTTCTGCGTTGCTCAACCGCCAGGTCAAGCGCGCCCCCCTCCCCGAGCCCGTCGCCGCCCCCGTGATCAAGTGGGTCGGTGGCAAGACCAAGCTCCTCCCCGAGCTGATTGCCCGCCTCCCCGGGCGGTTCGGCCGCTACTACGAGCCGTTCGCCGGTGGTGCCGCGCTGTTCTTCCGCACCGCACCCGCTCGGGCGGTCCTCGCGGACTCGAACGCGGACCTGATCGCGCTGTACGGCGCGATCGCCACGGACGTCAACGGCGTGATCCGCCGGCTCCAGCACCACCGCACCGCCCACGACGAGACGCACTACTACGCGACGCGCGCGAAGTGGAACGAGGGCCACATCGCATGGAGCCCGGCCGAGCGCGCGGCGACGTTCATCTACCTCAACAAGACCTGCTTCAACGGCCTGTGGCGGGTCAACCGCGCGGGCGGGTTCAACGTGCCGATCGGCCGCTACAGCGATCCGCCGATCTGCGTGCCCGAGGCGCTGCGCGCGGCGCAGGGACTGCTCGCGCGCACCGAATTGCGGTGCGGCGACTACCAGCAGGCCGTGGTCGACGCCAAGGCCGGCGACTTCGTGTACTTCGACCCGCCGTACGATCCCGTGACGCCGACCGCGAACTTCACCGCGTACAGCGCGATCGGGTTCGGCGCGCTCGATCAGCGCAAGCTAGCCGACACCGCGCGCGCGCTTGGTGGCGCGCGGCGCCTACGTGATGCTGTCGAACAGCGACACGCCGTTCATCCGCTCGATCTACAAGGGCTTGAAGATCGACCGGGTCAAGTGCGCACGCGCGATCAACTCGAACGCCGCCAAGCGTGGCGACGTGGACGAGGTGATCATCACGGGCGGTTACTGACGCACGCGCGCGGTGCGCGTGCTGCGCTACGTGAGCGCGCCGGCCGCAGCGTAGAGCTGCGTGGTCGGGTCGTAGTCGACGAGGGTGCCGACCACACCCGCGGACTTCGCGATCCGCACGAATTCGTCGCGGTTGCCCTTGACGATCATGCGGGGCTCCGCGCCATCGAGCGCGGAGGCGGTCACGAACTGGCGAGCCTTCGCCACGTTCTTGAAGACCAGGAGATACGTCTGGTCGTTCCCAGCGCGCGCCATCACGGGCACGCGGCCATCGGTATCCTGGGTGGAAAGCTCACCGTCGTTGTGCACCAGGAGGACCCACATGCCTCCGAGG
>CAXNMK010000009.1:0-360589 GCA_964203225.1 Kofleriaceae bacterium | reverse complement strand
CGATCGCCACGAGGTCGTTGGCGCCACAGACGGTACCGCACAGACAGAGGAACAAGATCGATTCGAGGCTGTGACGACGCGTTCGCTCGACGCGGGGGTCCGGCAGCGCTGCGAGAAGCTCGATGAAGGACGACACATCCGGGGCCGGGCCCATTGGGCCCGACGCCTTCGTTTGCAGCTTCGTCATGCGCCCCAGCAGATCACATCAGTCTTCGCTGTGAGAACACCTCCGGATATTTATCCCTCAAGTGATCGATCGCCCTCGGTTTTTGATGCGATCGCCCTGCCCTTGCTCCCCGCGATCATCCAGCAGAACACCAACATCCTGAGCTTGGCGTCGATCGTCTCGGGCCGCTCGTGGACGAACTGCGGCCACGAGGGTACCCGCCCCTCCGCCTTCTCCTCCGCGGTCCGCAGGTACGACGCGATCTGTTCGCCGCGCTTGCGCCGCCGTGCGCGGTGATACCGGCCAGTGAACTGGCCGTTCGCGTTCCGCCGCTCGATGTCCTTGGCCGGCGTCTGCCCGTCCGATGCCTCGATGGCCCGTTCGGCGATCTTCACGACCTCCGCGGTCAGCGCGGCGATCCCTCCGGTCTCCGTCTCCGCGGCGGCGAGCAATTCGCCACCCGCAAGTGGCAGCTCGATCACTTCCACCACGCCGCCCCGCGCGCGCGCCTTCTTGCGCTCGTACTTGCGCCGTTCGTCCACGCGCGCGAACTCGCGCTTGATCGTCGACTCCGACGGCAGCGGCGAGATCCGCTGCTTGCGCAGAAGCTCGAATGCCTCGTTCGTCGTCACCCGCGGATTCATCTCCCGCGCCGTTTGCACCACCTGCCTGCACGCGACCGACACCTCAGGCTCGCGCGAAATCCGCGAATCGATCAACGCCTCGAATCCCTGCGTCCGGTAGGCCGGGATACGGCGCCGCGCCCAGCTCCGCCGATTCGCCGGCAGCACCTTGGCCATCGCCTTGTTCAATGACTGGCCGCTGGCTTCAGCATCGAGAATCTTCCGGATCACCACCTCGTCGCGCTGCGCCTGCTTGACGCGCCGGACCCACGAGTCGGTCGAGATGCGGGACTTGACTCGCACCAACTCAGGCGCCGTTGGCTCGTACACATCAACCGTAGATCACGTGTGGATCCGCGAGTCAACGGCCTTCCTGACCGGATCGCGTAATCCTGTCGCCGTCACGCGTCGACATGCCGAGCGTTTCCCCATTCGCCGAAGTACCTGTCAGTCTTCGCTGTGAGAACACCTCCGGATATTTATCCCTTAAGGGCCCGATCAGGAACAAGTTGATCACGACTGACCTCTGCGCCGGGGATGCAGAGTGTAGTTCCACTCGCCGTGGAAGGTCTCCGTCGTGATCACAAGACGCTCCATGTCGTCGTTGGACACCTTGATGCCAGTCGGGTATTCGCGTGTGTCGAGCTGAGCCTTGACCACGAGCCCGGCAGTGGTGCGGACGCTGCCGATGAGCTGGACGACGGTCTCGCGATCGACCAGTGGCCGGCCGCGCCAATTCTCCGTGATGTGGCAGAACAGCCGATGCTCGATCTTGTTCCACTTCGAGGTGCCGGGCGGGAAGTGGGAGACGCTGATCGCGAGGCCGGTGCGGTCGGCGAACTGCTGCAGCTCGATCTTCCACAGCCGCGCGCGCGAGCTGTTGCTGCCGCCGCCATCGGCGGTGATCAGCAACTCGGTGGCGTCGGGGTACGCGCGCTTGCCCATGACCCGCCACCACTCGGCGATGGACCGGACGGCGAAGGCGGGCGTGTCGTGATCGACGCCCACGTTGACCCAGCCGACGTTGCGGGCGATGTCGTAGACGCCGTAGGGGATCACTTTGCCGAGGTCGGCATCAATGAAGTCGTGGGTGCGCACGGGCACCGGCGTGCCCGTGGGCTGCCACTCGCTGCCGCCGTTCTTGAAATCACCGACGAGTTCCTTCTTCTTGGTGTCGACCGAGATCACCGGCGCGCTGCGCCCATGGAACGCGTCGACTCGGCTGTTGATGAACTCGAACTGCTCGTTCCGATCGGGGTGCGACGACCCCTCGAGCGTCTTCTCGTTCGCCTGCAGACTGTAGCCGCTGGCGTGCAACAGCTGGCCCACCTTCTGCGGGCTGACCTTGTAGCCCTGCGCGCCGAGTTCCGAGGCCAGCTTGCGGGTGCTCTTCGAGCTCCAGCGAAGGGGCGACTCGGGATCGCCCCGGGTCACCGGATCGACGAGGCCCTCCAGCGCGACGATGATCCCAGGCGACGTGGTTTCGATCGACGGCCGTCCGCCTCCCGCGCGGCGTACGCTCACCACGTCGTCGGCGGAGACACCCTCACGTAACTCATCGCGCCCCACCCGGATGGTGGTGCGCGACATTCCGGTCGCTTCCTCCACGACCGAGATCCCGCCCTCGCCCAGCGCTTCGGCCTCGGCGCCCGCCCACAGCCGCGTCAGCCGCTCATCCATCGCTGGCTTGAGCGCGAGAAACTTCGCCCGGATGGACTCCATCGTGGTCTTCACCCGAGAGGTAGATCACGTCGCGGGTACCGATGTCGATCGCTCGCTTCGTCGGCCTCAACAGCCACCATCATGCGCAAGTTGTTTCTGCACGGGCCCTAAGTGATCGATCGCCCTCGGTTTTTGATGCGATCGCCCTGCCACACGCAGCCACCTGGACCTCGCCGGCGACTGGCCGATGATCGAGGCGCAACTGCCGCCGAACTGGCGGGAGCTGGCGGCGATCCACGGTGTCAGCCCGAAGCGGCAGCAGGCGCAACTCGGGACGAAGGTCACAGACGTCGTGCTGCCGTTGCGCATGGTGCTGCACCACGTGGCGACCAACATGTCGCTGAAGACCACCGCGGCGATCGCGGCCGCGGCCGGGTTGATCGACATCTCCGCGGTGGCGCTGCACCTATGGATGCGGCGGTTCGGGCCGTTCTTGACGGCGCTGCTCGCGGCGCTCACGCACGTGGCGAGGGACTTCACGGCGGCGCGCTGGGCCGGGTACGAGCTGGTGGTCGTCGATGCCAGCACCGTGACGCGCGCGGGCAGCAAGGGCACGACGGCGCGCGTCCACTACGCGCTGCGGTTGACGGACCTCAAGATCGTCGAGGTCACCGTGACCGACGAGAAGGGCGGCGAGACGTTCAAGCGCTTCGCGCCGATCGCGAAGCGCGGCCAGCTCTGGATCGGTGACCGTGGCTATGCCAACCCGCCCGGCGTCGCGGCGATCACCAAGAAAGGTGCCGCGGTGCTGGTGCGGGTCAACCGCGGTGCACTCCCGCTCTACGACATCCAGGGATCGCTGCTCGATGTGCGCGCGAAGCTGTCGCAGCTGCGGCTGGGCGTCCCGCGCGGGTGGGCGGCGTGCGTGCATCCCGACGGCAAGCCGCCGATCCGTGGGCGGCTGTGTGCCGTGCGGTTGCCGCCCGACAAAGCCGCGGAGGCGCGGACGCGGCTCAAGCGCGAGCAAGGCGCCGACCTCACCCCCGAGTCGCTGGAGATGGCGGAGTTCGTCGTCCTGTTCACGACCGTGCCGCGCGACCGGCTGATGACCGACCAGATCATGGAACTCTACGGGCTGCGCTGGCAGATCGAGTTGAGCATCAAACGCGACAAGTCGATCGCCGGCCTCGATCGGCTGCCGAACTTCCGCGACGACACCATTCGCTCGTGGATCCTCGCCAAACTGCTGCTCACGCAGGTCGCCCGCAAGATCGCCACGCCCGAGCTGGCGAACGTTCCCCCCTGCGCGGTCTGATCGCCCGGCCGCGGCCGGTGGGATGCGCGCCGCGAGCCCCCAGGTAGGGCGGCGACGGCAGCCCCCGGTCGCGACCGCCGCCGCGGAACCTTGGCGGGTCATGGTGTTCGTCTGGCAGGCGATCACCGCGGCGCTCCTGCCCATCGCGCTCCGAGACGTGCCCACGCTGCTCGGCCCGTTTCTCGCGCACCTCGCGCGGGACGGCACTCGCTGTCGCGAGCGCCGCGCCGCGCGTTCGTGCGCCACCTGCGGAAGAAGGGCGCTTAACGCCTATGCGGGTAGAGGCAGTGGGTCGAGGCAGTCCGGATCCGCCTGGAGCCACAGCGCCGCCGAGCCATGCGGCTGATCGAAGAAGGGCAGCGTCAGCGAAACGGACGCCGCGCCTTCGTCACGCGCGATCGCCGCAGAGACCCGAGCGACTTGCAACCCAAGCGGTATCGCCCAGCGCAGAACGTCGATGCGCCTCGCCCGAAGGCACTGCTGGAGCTCGTCCAGGGAGAGGTCATCGCGGAGGTGTCCGCTCGCGTCGATCGCTACGAGATCCTCGGCCACGCCGCTGAACAGGCTCGCGAGGGCCAGCCCGTACCTGTCGCAGCCCGCCGGGTCGGCGTAGGTGACCCGGCGGGTCGCCTGGTGCGGCACCGCCGCATAGTGGGTCGCGAAACGCAGCCCCTGCCCTGGCGGCGTGTCGACTCGTCCGGTCGGCCCGCCCGGCACAGCCGCAGCGGACGGCGTGCCAGACGGGGTGGCTCCGGCCCCCGTGTTCATCGCCGACCCTCGCCAGCGCCCGGTCCGTCCGCCGCGGTGGCACCCATGCGCAACCATGCGTCGGCCCTGGCGATTGGCCCTGCTCCCCGGAGCGTGGCCGTCGCCCGAATCTCAGTAGAATCGGGCACTAGCACCTGCGAGGCTACGCCTTCCCTGTGACAGGCGTCGAGGGGCGACGTGAGAAATGCGCTCACCACCGCCTGGCGGGATCCTGCGCGTGATCAGCGCCCGATGACGTAGCCGCGGACGACCGGGGTCGTCTCGCCCCGCGGCACCGTTCGCCGCCGATCGCCCGCCACCGCGGCGGGCACCAGGATCTCGAGCCCGTCCTCCGAGAGGCGCGCGAACGGGTGCAAGCCGAGCCGGTTCGCGCGCCCCATCTCCCGGCCGACCTGGAGTCCCTTGTGCTCGAGACAGCCCTGGATCGCGTCGAGCACTGGCAGCGGCACGCTCCGCGAGAGGCCGAGCCACTCCGACTTCCCTTCGACGTGGCGCCGCCCCGTCACGTTGAAGGCAAGCCAGCCCGCGTTCGTGAACCGTTGCCCAAGACCAACCGATTCGCGGCATGACGACTCACGCGACAACTACTTTGATTCTTACCGGTAGAGCGGACGTCGACGCCGAAGCCTGCCTCCACCCCGGCCCATCAACCGCTTCAGCCTGTGCGCCGGTTGCCAGCCTTTGCCAGCACGGCCGGCCGCCCATGCAGCGAACCGGGCCCTGTGTCCTCGACAGGGAACGGCCTGAACGATTACGCTCGGATGCAGTGATCGAGGGTGCATCCGAAGTAGTGGTGAATCGCATGCCTCAGGATCACGTGACGGCGTATGGGCCGGGACGGGCAGGTCGGCGCTGCGTCGGCGGCTGGCGTTCGGGGCTACGCGCATCGCTTGCCAGGGAGCAAGCGCACCGAAAGGGGCGACATGGAACGCGTAAGTGAGGATGAGAGAGCGCGCGGACTACTCAAGATCTGGAACGACGACCTGAAGCCATTCCTCGCGGAGCATCTCCAGGGAGAGTTGGCCGGGATCGATCAGGCGGCCGAGATGCTGGACAGCGCGCTGAAGCGCAAGACCCACTTGCAGATCGGATTCATCGGTGAGTCGCAAGTTGGGAAGAGTTCGCTCATCAACGCACTGGTCGAGCGCAGCGCGCTGCCCTCGGGGGGCATCGGACCACTGACCGCCCAGGCGACCCAGGTGTCGTACGCTGAGGAGGACTGTCTCTCGGTTACCTACCACGACCAGTCGCGTCTCCGAGGCGTCCGGCTGGCGCTCGAAGGGGCGCTGGTCCGCCGGGGCGAGCTCCCGTCGAATGCGGCCGACGTCGGTCCGGACACCGACCGCGGAGGCCCGGCGCAAGACGAGTTGGGCTTCGATCTGGCCGCGGTCGCTCCACCGCCGTCGCCCGACGGAGAGCCGCTCAACGACGACGCGGCGCGGGCCCGCGAGGCCGCCGAGCAGCGCTTCAACTACCTGATGGACCAGCTTTGGTCGATGCTGCGCGAGGACTCGACGAACGAAGGGCATGGTCCGCCCCCCGTTCGCCCAGCTGGCGCCGTTCTGGTCGACGGCCTTCGTGCGATTCTCGGTGAGCGGCCACGCCATCCCGAGGCGGTCGCCGGGTTCCAACCTCGCATCGAGGAGCTGCGGCGATACGTGGGGAGGAGCGAGAAGCTCACCAACCCCAAGTCGATGGAGTTCACGCACGCGCTCAAGGTGCGGGCCGCCGGATGGCTGGCGCCGCTGGTCAAGAATCTCAGCCTCGGCCTCCGATGCGAAGTTGTACGATCGCTGTCGCTGGTCGACCTCCCGGGCATCGGCGTTCGCGCCGACCCCGGCGCGCTCGTGGCCGAGGACTTCGCGAACCTCGGAGGGGATGCGTTGGTGGTCGTGATGCGCAACAGCGGGCTGACCGAGTCGGTCGCGCGGTTGCTCGAGCGGACCGGTGTCATCAATCGCCTGCTGATGCAAGCCGAGGGTCCGCCCAGCTTCCGGGTGCTGATTGTGGTGACCCATCTCGACGATGTCGCCAAGGACCGCTGGAGGGAGGCCGCGAGCGCAGCCCGTGCCCGCGGGCAGCGCCCGCCCGACCCCCGCGAAGTCTACGCCGAGGAGGCGACGAAGATGTCGACCCAGGCCCGCTCGGACATCCGGGGAGCGCTGCTGAGTTCGCCGTCGACCGACGAGCTAACAGACGAGCGCCGCGCGCGCCGAGCCCAGCGGATCGAGATGTTGTGCGCGTCGATGGACGTGCTGTGTGTTGCCGCCCCTGACTACCTTTCGCTGATCGAGGACTTCGCCGACATGGCGTGGCTCAAGGACCGCGAGGCCACCAACGTCCCGGCCTTTCGGCGTGCCCTCGAAGCGGTGGCGACTGCGCACGCGGCGCAGCGTTCGGAGGCGATCGTCCAGGCGATCAACGACCTGTGCTCGCTCGCGGATGGCTATCTGCGGGCCACCGGCCAAGCCTACGAGGAAGGGCGAGGTGCTGAGAGAGAGAAGTGGGAGTCATTTCGCAGCGAGCTGCAGAAGTCGCTCCACGGTCTACGGGACCAGATGAACACGTCCCACGGCGAGCTCCTCGCACAGCTGAAGACGACGGTGCCTGCGGACATCCGGCTGCTGTGCAGCGAGGCCGAGAAGGGCGCATTGAAGCGGGTCGCCACGCTACGGAGCAGCGGCAACAAGCTATACTTTCAGTCGCTCAACGCGGCGCTCACGCGAGAGGCTGTGTGGGAGCGGCGGGGGATCAACTACCCGGTCGCGCTGACCGAGAAGTTCATCGAACCCATCGTTAGCGACTGGGACACGCGCATCGTCGGAGGGGTCCGTAACGCGATCAAGCTGATGGTCGATCGCGACGTTCGCTTGGTCGAGAAGCTGTGCGACGTCGCGGAGGCGCTCGACGAACGAGTCGTCGGAGACGCGCAGATCGCGAACCAGAAGCTGCTGATGCAGCAGCAGGCGAAGGCCTGTGTGGCCTTCACCAAGGAAACGCTGAACGAGCTAACCAGCCGGGTCAGCGCCGAGCTATCGACGAAGATCGGCCAGGTAATGGCCGCGGCCTGCAAGAAGGCGCGCGATGCGGGTGACAATCAGGGTAGCGGCGCCAAGAAGGCCATTCTTGACGCGTTCGAGAAAGGGGGAACACTGGCCACGGAGAAGGCGCGCGAGCATGCGGAACGCTTGCTCCTCGACCACTACGAAGCGCTGCGCCGGGATCTGCAACGAGGCTTCCTGGCCGAGCATCACGACCCGCTGGCCGATGCTTTCCGCCGACTCACCTCCGACGAGCTGTCGAAGGCGACCCGGCGAGACACTCGCCGCATGGCGGCCGTTCGCGCGCAGGTCGCCCATGCGCTCGAGTTGCTGGCGCCGTTCCACGACGCGGCCGCACCAGTCCAGCAGGCGCCATGAGTCGCCCCGAGCTGTTGATCCGCGCATCCGCCCGCGCCGGCACGTACGCCGTCTACGGCACCTCCGACTTCGGCTACCGCAGCTTCAACGCCGCGGCGTGGCCGGACCGACTGTTCGCAGGCCTCGACGAGGCGTCGCGCCCGCCATCGACGATCACCGAGGCCGAACTCGACGCGACCATCCTAACCACGCCCCTCGAAGGGCTGCTGCGTGCCGCTGGCGCCGAGGGCGAGGGGCTCGCGCAGGAGACGCGGCGCGCGGTCGCCCGCCTCGAAGTGCTCTGGCTGCTCTGTGAAGATCGGCACCGGCTGCTCGATGCGCAGGCGATTGATCCGCTGGCTCACCAGGCCTCGCTCGTCGAGCACGTGCTCGCAGACCCGAACCTGCGCCGGGTGCTCATTGCCGACGAGGTGGGCCTCGGGAAGACGATCGAAGCGGCGTTGATCATCCAGCGACTCATCGAGTCGCGGACGGGGCCAGCCCCGCGGGTGCTCTATCTGACGCAGGCGGGCCTCGTCGACAACGTGGTCGACGAGTTCGTCAAGCTCGGTCTTTCGCCCCGACGTTGGACGAGCTGGGCACAAGAAGCCCGGCTCGACGCGGGCAACAGCGACGCCCTGGTCGTCGCCTCGATGCACCGCGCTGTGTTCCAGGTGAAGGGTGGTGTGAACCACTTCGAGACCGTGGCCCGCTCGGGGCCGTGGGACGTCCTCATCATCGATGAGGCCCACCACCTGTCCGACTGGTCGGACGACGGCAGCGATCCGCAGCAGCGTATGCGCCTCGTGCGGCGCCTCGTGGAAGAGCGCCTGACACCGGGTGGGCGTTTGCTGCTGCTGTCCGGCACACCGCACCAGGGCCACGCCGAAAGGTTCATGAACCTGCTGCGGCTGCTCTGCGCGGCAGGCGAGTCGGATGCGGTGATCCGAGGCCGGGTCATCTATCGCATCAAGGACGATATTCGCGACTGGGACGACCGTCTGCTCTTCCCGGTGCGCGACGTCCGTCCGCCGACAATGATCAATAGCGGCCCCGACTACCAGCACTGGCTCCAGCAAGTACACACCCTGTTCGCGTCGGCCGGTGGGTCCCGGGCCGCGAGCTGGCGGCGCGCACAGGCGCTCCAGTGGTGCGCCTCCAGTCCGCAGGCGGGCCTGGCCTACCTCGTGCGATTGGCCCTGCGTGCGGGCATCCGCGCGCGCGACGACGGTGCGCTTCGCGCCGCCCTGTCCGCGCTTCGCCCCTATCGCGGTCGCTCGGCGAAGGAGTCCGTCGAGGATCTCGAGACGTACCTGCGGAGCCACCTCCCGGAGTTCGAGGAGGACGATGCCGACGACTTCCGCGCGGAAGCCGGACTTCTCGACCAGGCGCTGAAGGCCGGTGTGAAGCTGATCGAGCGCGACGCGCTGCAGCACAAGCTGACCCCGGTCTTCGACTGGTTGGACAAGAATCCCGAAGAGAAGTTCGTCGTCTTCGCCCAACCGGTCGAGACCGTGTTCACCCTGAAGCAGCGCATCGAGGCGCGGCTCGGGGAAGGCAGCGTGTCGCTGATCGTCGGTGGACAGGACCGAGACACGCGGCGGCAGGAGATCGAACGGTTCCGGCGGGCCGATGGGGCCCGCGTGCTGGTCTCGTCGCGATCCGGTGGGGAAGGCATCAACCTCCAGATCTCACGCCGCTTGCTCCACTTCGACATCCCGTGGAATCCGATGGAGATGGAGCAGCGCGTCGGGCGCGTCCACCGCTACGGGAGCGCCAACACGGTCATCGTCGAGACCTTGGTGATGGCCGAGAGCCGCGAGGTCCGCATCCTCGAGCGTTGCCGAGCCCGGCTCGGCCAGATCGTCAAGGACATCGACGGCGATCGGTTCGAGCTCCACTACAGCCGCACGATGTCGCTCATCCCTCTGGAGGAGCTGGCGTTGCTCATGGCCGGCGAAGGCTTCGGCCCTCTGACGCCGGAAGAAGAGCAGCGCGTCGACCGCATGGTGCAGCAGGGCTACGAGACGTGGCGCCAGGCCGACACCGAGTTCCGACAGCGGTCGGCATCGCTCCGTGGCGTGGAGCGCGGGCCCGTGCGAGATGAGGACTTCGAGGCGCTCGTCGCCGGTAGCGTTGGTGGGAAGGTCGAGGCGGGCTGGAGCCGCAGAGTACTGGTGACGGCCGAGGGCGCCAGGGAGCCACACGTGGAGCTGAGCGCCGCTCGCGTCTACCGGCTGGGCGATGGCAGTCCGGGCTTTGTCGGTCGTGATGGCGGGCTTGGACTCATCGGCCCAACCTCCGAGCAGCCGCGTCGCCTCGGCTTGAACGACCAGCGGATCGCGACGAAGCTGCGCAGCTTGTTCGAAGACGATGATGTGGGCGGCTCGAGCGGGCGAACGCCGAGCGGTTCGGTCGGGTTCACGCTCGTCGATCCGAAACGGTTCCAGGCGTGGTGCGAGACGCTGGCGCAGCCGGACTTGGTCCGCTCAGGTGCCCTCGTCTGCGCCTACTGCATTCGCCGTCTCGACATGACCCATGCGCCTCCGCGAGAGGTGAGCTCGTCGGTGCGCGCGTTCGTGACGGACGTCGGCGGCGCGAGCGATGCGGAGCTGAACGAAACAGCATTGGCCGAGCTGGTCCGGATGATGCGTTCCCCTCGGCCGAAGCGCACCCGCCCGACTGGGCTGAACAGGGAGCTGCTGCTCGGGCTCGAGGACTCGTGGGTGAGCAAGTTGCGCATCACCCGGCCCGGTGAGCCGGTTGCCGCGGTGTTTCCGGTCGCGGCGATCTGGATCCAGCCAGCCGCGGGCGGTGACTCGTGACGAACGATCTGCGCCTGGTGGCGTCGACCGATAGTCGCATCCTCGAGGCACTCAAGGATGGTCTTGACGCCGCTCGGAACGCAATCTTGGCGTCGGCCTTCGTCTCGGCGAGCGCGGCCTGGAGGGTCGCGTTCCGGATCTGGCAGCGCTGACGCAGTGCGGTCGCGGAGAGCGGATCCTCGGCGTCGGCGAGCGCGGCCAGCACGCGTTGCTCGGCGGTGACTTCGGCGGGCGGCGTGTTCGCGAACCCGGGATGCGCGCGGTCGACCGCGGCCAAGGCCACGGCGTCCTCGGTGGTGTCGAGGTGGAGCATGACGTTGCAGATCGAGGCCGCCGCGCGGTGCTCGACCGAGAGCGCGAGCGGCTCGCCGTGACGCCGGAGGTAGAGGTTCGAGTCGCCCCACGCGTGGACCTGCGCGGGTAGCAGAGGTCGCGCGAGATCTTGACCTGATGACCTCGGCCTTGAGCGGCTGGGCCTCCTGGCCGCCAGCATCCGATCCTGGTGCTTCGAACGAGATCCGGCAGCGCCCTTGTTCGTGAATCACCAAGGCCATGCGCCAGAAGGCGGTGTCCCGCGGTTCGCGGAGCCGTTAGCCAATCACGACGTCGGGGAACACGGCCTGGCACTCCGGGCACCACCAGTCGCCCGTGTCGAGGTTGAACAGCATGTCCACCGTGCAGCCAGCACACGGCACTGGCGGCTTGGCCTCCAGCGCTGCGGCGTGCCGCGCCACCTGGTCGGCCGCCCGTTGCAGCGCGTTGGCCAGCATGTGGAGTAACGATCCCGACACCGGCTCCTGCGACCACTTGAAGCCACGGCCCCGTCCCAGACCCTTCAGCACCCGCTTGACCTCGATCCGATGGTGCCCCGCCGCGTCGAAATCGGTCGCGCTGGCAAGGCTGCCGCAACATGGGCATCGGAGCTTGATCTGACGTGGCATTAGCCTAGTCTATTACGCAGCCGTCACGACGCGGCGGATCCGTGCGGTCGGTCACCTGATGTCGATCGCACGGGCGCAGGTGAACGCGCAGCTGACCATGCTGGCCTTGATCCCGCCGCCAGCGTGCGCTGTGTGCGGCACGTAACAACGCCCGATCTTGCCGGGTACCAGTGACCTGACCCGGGATGCGGAACGACCTTTCCTGTTCTCGCCGATCGATGGATCGTGAACCGGTGAAGCCCCCAACCACGAAGAAACGAGCCCAGGTCCGCGCGGGTGGGACGCCCTCGATCTCCAAGGCCGAGCGGACCAAGCAACTCGGGGCCGGCCGCGCTGCCGAGATCTTCCTGGCGAGAACCGGCATCGATCCACGCATCGACAGCATCGTGGTGAGGGCCGCCGTCGTGTCGGTATCTGCGGAGCTGATCGAACAGGTCCGGGACCTGACCAGCTGGTTCGAGCCGGCCCGCAAGGCGGTGCGAGTCGCTCCGCCCGCGCCGCCTGACTGGCTCGGACCTGCGCTGCGCGCCTCCAGCCCCACCGGTTCACCGAGCGCAGGCAAGGTGTTGGTCTCGTTCGGAACGGCGGCGTGCATCGCGCCCGGCAAAGAGGTCGACCTGGTACAGCTCTCGGCTCGGGTCGCCAGCTTTCGCGCCCAGGTCCTCGAGGTCGTCGCGCTCGGCAGGGAACTCGGCGACGATCTTCAACAGACCTGGGCCGAGCTCACGCGGCAGCAATCGGTCGGCGGAGGACGCCAGGGCGCCTTCCGGGCGCCTCGCAAGCGCGGCACCCAGCGCGACGAAGCGCGCTGGCGGTTCTTGAGCTCGGTGTGTCGCCTGTGGGCAGGTGCACGGCGGGCCGCGCTCCAGCCGACCGAGGTCGGACTGCTCGCGGTCCATCTTGGTCTCGACGATGGCCGGGGCGGGCTGGACGGGGTCGTCAAACGCTGGAGCCAGATGATGCAGCAGGCCAAGCGAGGGACCGCCCCGTAGCAACGACGGCGTCATTCAGCGATGAGCCGAACTATCCGATTTGGCCGGAATGGCAGGAGGTTCCGGGCGGCCGCAGCTTCTTCGGCATGACCAAGCACAACGCCCCGCAGTCCGACTCCCCCGAAGCCGTCACCTCGCCCGCGCCCGCGCCCGCGCCCGCGCCCGCGCCCGCGCCCGCACCCTCGCCCCCGCCCGCGCCCTCGCCCTCGCCCGATCGGACGGCAGGCTCCGAGCCCACGCCGGCCCGCCCGCCCGGAGCGATCCCGGCCCCAGCCATCACGAGCAAGCGCCACGCGTGCGTGCGCCCGCACCCCGGCGCGGCGCCCGTGTGCGGCGAGGTCGTCGAGCTGAGCGAGGTTGCCACGAGCGGCACCACGGACGACGCGCCCTAGGTTCCCCGCCAACCCCCGCGCGCCCGTGCCCCTCGTGCCGATCCCGCCCGCCCCCCATCCACCGCTGCTGACCACAGCGGAGGCGGCGGACTACCTGCGCTTCGGCTCCGCCTCGGGGATCCGCTCGCTGGTGCAGCGCGGCGAACTGATCCCGGCCGGCGCCGGCGCGAAGGGCACGCATCTATTCACCCTCGCCGAGCTCGATCGCTTCGCCGCGACGCGCGCGGCGCGCTACGGTCGACGGCACCTTGGGATGCCCGGCGACAGAAAGGATCCTCATCATGGGGAGCCGAGGAACGCCGACACGCTATCCGGGCGTGTCTCACATCGAGGGCAACAACTACCTGATCCGGGCGAAGGCGATGAACCCTCGCACGGGCAGATCACAGGAGGTGGAGCGGCTCATCCGCGGGGTGAGCCTGCGCGAGGCGGCGCGACAGCGCGCCGAGCTCGTGATGGAGCTCCTCGCCGCGAGCCAGACCGCGACGGCGCGGGTTCGCGTTGGGGAATTTGCGAGATCGTGGATCGAGTCCAAGGCGCTCAGGCTGGATCCGACCACCGCGCGGACGTACGCGAAGGCGCTCGACCGGCACATCCTGCCGGCGCTGGGCGACTTCTACTACGACGCGCTCACGTCGCGAGACGTTCAAAGGTGGATCGATGACTCGATCCGGCGCGGGTGGGTGAGCGAGGTCAAGGGCAACAAGCGGGGCGACGGCGTCTCGAAGGTGCGGCGCACGTACACGCGGAGCGCGATCGCGGTGTGGTTCCGGACGTTCAGGACCATGACCCGCGACGCGATGGCCGAGCTGGATCTCCCGCGAGATCCAACGTTGCGTGTGGCGCTCCCCGAGGCGACGTACGAGCGCGAGGAGTCCAAGGCGCTCACCACCCCGCAGCTGGCGCGGTTCCTCGAGGCGTTCCGGGTGCATCACCCGCAGCACTCCGCGCTCGTGGTGCTGCTGGCGTACACGGGGCTGCGGTTCTGCCACGCCAGCGCGCTGCGGTGGGACGACTGGGACGAACAGGCCGGCATCCTCCGCATCCTGCGCAAGCAGGTCGGCGGGAGGGTCGGCCCGGTGTCGCGCAAGAAGCGCGCGCCGAAGGAGTTCCCGATCGAGCCCGAGCTGGCGGCGGTGCTGCGCGCGCATCGCCACCGCCTGCTCGCCGACCAGGCCGCGGGCCTGGCCGAGGGCTGGATGTTCCCGTCGCGGGCGGGCACGCTGCGCACGCCCAACAGCATCGACGCGGCGTGGGGCAAGGCGCTGGTGACCGCCGCGATCACCCAGCGCTTCACGCTCCACGGCCTCCGCTACACGTTCACCGACCTCGTCCGTCGGGCGAACGTGGACGCGGTGGTCCGGCGCGCGCTCACCGGTCACGTGACCGAGCAGATGCAGCGCCACTACTCGACGGTGGGGATCGACGAGAAGCGGGCGGCGGTGGCCGGGGTGATCCGGCTGCTGCCTCCCACGCCGCCACCGAGTTCACCGCCGTCAGGTGGGGGAACCGGTGGGGGACCGACCGAGCCGATCGTGTAAGTATCGAGCGGGATACCAGATTCGAACTGGCGACCTTCAGCTTGGGAAGCTGACACTCTACCGCTGAGTTAATCCCGCAGGTCGGCGTTATCCTACGCCAAAATCGCCTCCCGTCAAGCGCTGGGCCCCGTGATCCGCTCCCGGATCACCACCTCGATCACCACCTGCCGCCAGGGCCTCCCGGAACCCCACGAGCGAGATCACCTTGGCGAGCCCGGCGCGGACCTCGGTCGGCGCCACGCTGCTGTCGTGATCCTGCATCTCCCGGGTCGCGTGGCCGCTGATCGCGCGGATCACGAGATCGTGGACCTCGGCGGCCCGCCCGAGATCCTGGAACGTCCGCCGCATGAACTTCGCGGACAGGCGCTTCCGGATCCCGGCCGCCCGGGCGATCGACCGGATCGCCGCGGCCGCGAGGCCGTGTACCCGGCGCCGTACAAGCACACCGGTCCGTGACGGCGGATCATGGACAGCGCCACCGCGGTAGGGCGTGATCATGCCCATGACGGCCAGCCACGTCTTCGTCATCCGCGGGAACCTGCTCGCCTTGCACTGCGACGCCCTGGGGATCTCGGGCAACACGAGCAACGCCCCGAGCAAGCGGTGGCGCGATCAGGGCATCGAGGCGGTGTTCGCGGAGGCGCCAGCGAGCCGCGTGGATGCGCGCCGCAGCGTTCGCTTGCTCGTCAGCCAGGATGGCGCGCCGGCGCGGTACGTCGTGCCGGTCGCCGGCAACCCGACCCGCGACTGGGGCTGGTACCTCGACGCGCTGCGGGTGTTCGTCGCCCGCGCGGCGGACGATGCGCGCGGCAAGCCCCCGCGGTCGGGGCGCGCGCGACCGAACCTGGCGGTGCCGCTGCTGGGGGCAGGTCGAGGCGGACAGGGCGAGGTCGCCGGCGAGCAACTCCGGGAGTTGATCGATGCGCTCGGCGTGCTGGCCTCGGAGCACGCGGTGGACCTCACGCTGGTGCTGAACGACCAGCCAGCGTACGACGCGGCGCAGTCGTACCGCCGGAGCAAGGCGGACGCGATGTGGCCCGGGCTGCCCGCCGGCCTCCGCGTCAAGGCTGATGAGCTGGCGGCGGAGGCGGTGAGCGGAAACCTGGCGCTGTTCCTGGGCGCCGGGGTGAGCGCCGGAGCCGGGCTGCCAGGCTGGGGGCAGCTGATCGAGCAGATCGCAGCCGACGTCGTCCGCGAGGACGAGCGAGACGCGTTCGCGCAGCTGCCGACGCTCGACCGCGCGGAGCTGCTCGAGCGTCGGCTCGGTCGAGCGGGCGGAAACGGCCTCGGGGCGCGCATCGCCAGGCGGATCGGCTCGCACGGGCGCTACGCGCTCAGCCACGCGCTGCTCGCGCTGCTGCCGGTGCGCGAGATCGTGACGACCAATTACGACAAGCTGTTCGAGCTGGCCTACGCCGGAGCCCGCGGCCACGCAGCCGCGCTGCACCGGATCCCGCACGAGGGTCCGCCGGAGCGGGGGCGCCCATGGGTCATGAAGCTCCATGGCTGCGTCGATACCCCCGACGACATCGTGCTGTCCCGGCGGACGTTCCTCCACTACGACGCCGCCCGGGCGGCGCTGGCGGCGATGCTCGCCAGCCTGCTGGTGACCCGCCACGTGCTCGTGGTAGGGAGTTCGTTCACCGACGACAACGTGCTGCGTATCTTCGACGAGGTGCAGCGGCTCTGGAGCGGCTACCCGGCGATTCCCGACGACGCTGCGCCGACGCGGCCTCCAGCGCGACTCGGGGCTAACCTGTCGGTCGGTGGCAACGCCGTGCACCGGGCGCTGTGGGAGCGTGACTTCGACTGGATCGATCTGGGCAAGGGACCAGAGGGCGGCCGCATGCTCGAGTTCTTCCTCGACCGGATGGTGGCTGCGGCGGGGACCTCGGCGAGCTACCTGTTCGAGCCGGCGTACGCCTCGCTGCTCACCGCAGACGACCACGCGGTGGTCAGGGCCCTCGAGGCGCTCCGTGACGCTTTGCCGGCCAACCGAACGGCAGCGCTGAACGCGACGCTGCAGGATTTGCAAGCCCGGTTCGGGCTGCGGACCGCGGGACATGAGTGACGGGCCCACCTGCTCGAGGCGCTGCGGAACGATGCACAAGCCGGTGCCGTCCCACACGAGCACCTTGCACAGCTTGGGGCCCTGGTTGACGAACAGGAACACCTCGCCGCTGAACGGGTCGCGGCCGAGGCCCATCTGCGCCAGCCCGACGAGGCCGGTGTAGCCCTTGCGAAGATCCACCGGCGCGGGGAACGCGAATTCCCGCACCGCACGCGTCGCCCCGCGGATCACGCGAGGCCCCGCAGCAACGTGATCGCGTCCGCGATCGCGACGCCCTCGATCCGCCGCCCGGTCGCCGCCACCAGGGTCACGGTCCCGACTGGCGGCGCGTCGATCACCTCGTCGGGCATCCGATCGATGCGGAGCACTTCTCGATCAGAGATCGTCAGCGCCTCGGCGTGCGTCACCGTTGGGGGCGCACGGTTCATCGGTGACTCAGGCCGGGCGCCGCCGCGGGGCCCGAGACGCGGGGCCCGGCGGGGTCGCGCGGACGGCTGGGGGCGGCAGCGAAGCGACCATCGCGAGCACCCACGCGGGTCCGAAATCATCATGCCAGGCATCGGCAAGGCCCTCGAACTGAGCCTCGAGCCGCGTCCGCGGGATCGACATCGCGTGGTGAGGATCGGCCGTCGACCAGCCAGCGAGGCTGAGCGCCCGTCCATCCACCTCGACATCGACGATCACGCGCCTCGGCATGAACGCCGGAGCGCCCGCCCGCTTGGTTGCGACCAGCCACGCTCGGGGAGCCGCCACCACCCTCGACGGCGCACGCTGGGCCGTCTTCGCGGCCTTCGCCTTCACATTCGCACGCCGAGCACCCTTCGCCGCCACGATGTTGGACGCCGCGTTACTTCAAGGGACTGACATGCCGTCCACTTCCTCCGTACACCCGACGAGAACCGCAATGCACGCCGTGGTGGTGTCGCCCTGGAGGCGGAGCACCGAGCGCGAGGTCGAGGCGCGGAGGCCGCCCCCGCAGCGCTGGCCATGGCCGCGAGGCGCAGATCCTGCACGGACATTGATAACCACGTCGAGATGCGAGGCGGTTGTCGCGCGGAGACAGGCAAACCAGGCGATGTCGCATGAGGTCCTGTGAGTGCCTCTGGTACCGTGAAGCCTCGCGTCCACAGCGTCGCGCACGCCCGAGCCGCTCGTTCAGAGGAGTCATCGACATGGGTATGGGTTGGATGTCAGGTAGGTCTCGTTCTCCACGGCGCCCCGCTCGGCGAGCGGTCAGCCGGATCGCGCTGATCGGCGGCAGCTTGCCGCTCACCTCGGTGCTGTGGAAAGACGCGGTGGAACCGGTCGCCGCGGCGTTCGTGAAGAACAGGTGGACGCTCGTCTGGTGTGGCATGGGGACTGGCGTGGCGGGATCCATCGCCAAGCGCGTGCTCGAGCAAGGCGGCCATGCGGAGGCGCTGGTGATCGAACGAGATCCGCCGCCGCAGCTGCCCAGGACCGCGAAACGGACCGTGGTGGCCGACCTCCACGAGCGCAACCGCGTCCTGTTGAGCTCGACCCACGGCGTCCTCGCCGTCCCAGGCGGCATCGGCACGCTGATGGAGCTGGTGATGTTCGCAGCCTGCCGACAGGCCGGCGACTACCTCAACGAGGTGGTCATCTACGACTGCGGCGCCTGGTCGAAATCGCTTCGCGACGCGGTCACCCAGATGTCGCACGATGGGGCGATCGCCCCCACCAAGCGAGACGTATGGTCGTTCACCGACGACATCTCCACGGCGGTCGAATTGCTCACGGACCCCAGGAGCGCAAAGCCGATCGGGGGGAAGCCGCCCGTGAAGCTGCCTCCTGCGCCGAAGCTCCGTGATGAACTCGTCGCCCGCGCACCCGACAGCGTCGCGGCGTTTCGCTGCCTCACCGTCGCCGAGAAGCGGGCGTTGTTCGCGATCCCGGAACGGCCGACCAACCTGCCCGCGTTCGTCGTTGCGGTCCATCAGCCACCCACGCGGCCAGTGCGCGTCGAGGCGCTGCTCGACCCGGATCACGAGGTCCGCCTGGCCGCTGCCGCACACGCAAGCACCGCCGTCATCCGAGCCGTGTTCGCCCGACTCTCCCGCTCCGCACACACCGACTACAACCAGATGGATCAGTGGTGGAAGAGCAATCTCGCCCCCACCAAGCCCTCTGACAGCGTCCTGTGGCAGTGGCTCGGCAGCCTGGACGCGGACGTGCGTACATTCGTCGCGGAACACGTCCAGATGGCGCGGCACCGATACCGCAATGGAGACACACAGACGGACCCCGTCGAGCTGCTCGAGCGCCTCGGCGCCTCGAAGGACCCGCGGTCACTGCGAGACGTCGAGACCGCGACCTTGAGCGAGGGAGGAGATCGCGACAGCGCTTGCGTGGGGCGCGCCGTGGCCGCTGTTCCTGCTACTTCGTCACCCAGCCTGCCCACGAAAAGCGTGCATCTCCGCCCTCACGAAGCTGATGGCCGCAGCTGAGCCACGACGCGGGCAAGGTCCGGGTGGATGGCGTCATGGTCTGCGACGAGATCGTGCGCGTTGCCAACGAGTGCGAAGACGAGCCGCTGATCGCGCGAGTGGGGCGGTGGATGCTGCCCTCGAAGCGCTCATCTTCGACGGGTGTGGTGATCAACGAAGACGAGTAGCCCAGCGCTGCAGGCGAGATTCGCTGCCTTCTAGCTACCCATCCCTCGGCCGCATGGCGACCTGTCGACGGTGTGGACGCGCCGCGACGGCGTCGTCGCGCACCCAGAGTTCATGACGGCGCTGGCGGACGGATCTGATCTCAAGGGGCCGCCCCGGTAGCGCGGGCGCGTCCTCGCAGGACCCCTGGCCGATCGCGATCGGCGCGGCAGCCCCCGAGCGCGCAGCGCGCCGACCCTCGGGGCCCACGTCCGCGACGGCCGCACCGCCGCGCCCCGATGCGCCCGCGGGTGACCGCGCGCCGTGGCGCGATCCCGAGCGACCCGGCGTGACATATCTCGTCCCGGCCCGGCTGCAGAGTGGCCGGTATCGGTAGTTCGGCTCGACCGCACTCACAGACCGGCGGTTCGGGGCTGTCAGATCTGTCCTCCAGCGGGCGTCTCCTCCTCGCGCGGCCCCGCCGCTCTCCACGCACCTCGCGATCCCCTCGTTCGCGCGGCCCCGCCGCTCTCCACACACCCCGCGGTCCCCGCGTTCGCGCGGCCCCGCCGCGCTCCACACACCCCGCGGTCCCGCGTTCGCGCGGCCCGGCGCTCTCCACACATCCCGCGATCCCCGCGTTCGCGCGGTCCTGCGCGGTCCGCTCGCCGGTCCCTCGTCACTCCCCCGCCGCAGCCCACGCTCACCACCCAGGAGGCCTCATGTCCCACGCCCGTCTCGCTCGCCGCCCGCTCCTCGAGGTCACCGCACGCGTGCGCGCCACCGTGCGCCTGGCGCGGCTGCTGCTCGCGCCGCGCCCGCGCCTGATCGTGCTGCTCGGGGAGCTCGCCGCGTACCGCCACGCGCTGCGGCATGCGGCGCCGCCGGTGCACGAACTCGACGCCGCCGCGGCGGCCACGGAGTTCCAGTTGGAGCTGACCAGCTCGCTGGCCCGCCGCGTGCCTGCGTGGCAGTGCGAAGTGCGCGTTGCGCTGCCGCCGGCGCTCGCCGATCAGCTCGTCGCGTCGTGGCCGGCGGAGGTCGTGGTCATGGCGGCGCGCTTCGGGGCCCACCGGCGGGCGCGGCGGCTACGCGCCGACCTGTTCGCCGCCGCGGTCGCCGGCGGCGGCACGATCGCCAGGCGGCTGTTCCCTCCCGTGACGGCGCAACCCGAGGATCCACCCGCGGCCGCAGTCTCGGAGCTGTCGTGACCGGCGCGCTCCCCGCGCGGACGCTCGCCCGCCGCGCCGGCCTCGCCCACTCGGCGTCGCGCGCCGTCGCCCACCCACTCGTCGTTTGCCCCGCCCACCTCGTCGTTTGCCCCCATGAGGACCACGCCATGACGCCCGCTCCGCTCGCATCCGCGCCCCACCCCACCGCTGCACCGCCGTCGCCGCCACGCCCCGCGCGCACCATCGCCGCACGCCGCGGCGCCGCGTCGTCCTCGCCACGCCCCGCGTGCACCATCGCCGCGCGCCGGATCGCCCGGTCCCTGGAGGTGCGCGCGTGACCGCGTCGAGCGCGCTCGAGCTGGCGTGGGCATGGCGCGCGTCGCCCGCGAGCGGCGATGCCGCGCGCGAGGGGTCCGGGGCCCACGAGTTCCGGACCTGGGCGGAGCATCGCCTCGCCACGGTCGAGCCGGAGGCGCTGCCGGCCGAGATCGCGGCGCTGGCCAACGTCGCCGCCGCGGCGGCCCGCGCCGGGCTGTACGACGGGCTCGGCGCGATCGGCTCGGAGCGCGCGGCGCTGCACGACGAGGTGCTCGTCGCGGTGGTGCGCGAGGCTGGCGCCGCGTGCGCGCGGCCGACGCGCACCGCGCGCGCTCGCGGAGCTGCTCGCGCTGCACGGCGGTGCGCCGCAGCGCGCCGAGCGGCTCGGCCAGGCAGCGCGGGCGATCGTCCGCGAGATGGGCGCGCGCGGCGACCGGGCCGCGGCCCGCCAGCTCGCCGAGCTCGCCGCCCACGAGCTGCGGCAGGCGATCGCGACCGCGCCCGCGCCCGCGGACGTGGCGCTGCGCCGCGCGCTGCGCGGGTTGCTCGACGCGTGGAGCTGCCAGCTCGGGGTGTGGGAGGAGTACGAGGCGGCGCTCGCGTTCGACGACGAGGTGCTCGCGCTGATGCGCGACCTCGCCGCGGCGACCGACGCGTCCCCGGACGACCTCTTCCAGGCCGCGCGGTGGACGCTGCGGCGGTCGGTGTTGCTGGGGGAGGCGTCGCAAGCGCGAGCCCGGTCGGCGTCACGGTCCTGGATCGATGGCGACGCCGAGCCCGGCGCCGACGGCGAGCGCGATCTGCGCGCGATCGCGAAGGCCGAGCACGCCGAGGAAGAGCGCGTGCTGGCAGCAGAGGCCGCGCTCGTCGCCGAGGCGGAGCGCTGGCTCGACCCCGTGCCGGCCCCCGACCGCGATGCGCCGGACGTCGTCCACCTCCGAGCGCAGGTGCTGATCGCCCGGGCACGGCTGAGGCGCCAGGGCCACGGCACGGGCGATCCCGTGGCGGCGCTGCTCGAGGCGCGCCGGCTCGCCGCCTCACTCGGCGAGGCCCGCGCGACGGCCCACGCGCGCGCCGCCGTCGCCCTCGCGTCGCTCGCGCGCGCCGATCAAGATCCCGCCCTCGCCCGCCAGTACGAGGACGAGGCGCTCGGCGCGCTGCGCGCAGCCGCGCCCCGCAACCCCGTCGCGGCCGCGATGCTCATCGAACAGCTGGGCCAGGCGGCGCTCCGCACCGAGGCAGCGCAGCCGGCGACCGCGCTCGCGCTCCACGAGGAGGCGCTCGCCACCAGCCGCGCGCTGGTCGAGCGCGGCGCGCTCGCACCCCGCGTGCTGCTCGAACGGATCCGCGACGTCATCCGGTTCGTCGATTTCAATCCGGCGCTCGACGCCGTTCCCGACGACACCATCGACGTGCTGCTGGAGCAGCTGGGCCAGCTCACGGCCAACCTGGCCGGCTCGACCGACGCCGAGGCCGATGCTGACGCAGAGACCGACGCCGACGCAGATGCCGAGGCCAACGCCGATACCGGCGCCGAGGCCGGCGCCGACACCGCGCGCGCGGCGTGGGCCTGCCATGGCGACGTTGCCCGCACGCGCGCACAGCGGGCCGCCGCGCGCGGCGACGACGCGACGGCGTTCCAGCTCAGGATGCGGGAGGTCGCCGCGCGGCGACGCCAGGCCGCGGGGAGCGCCGCCTACGGCCACCAGTGGGCGCTGTTCATGGCGCTCGCGGCGCTGGCGAAAGCGGCGCTCGCGGTGGGTGACCTCGTGCGCGCGACCACGTCGATCGAGGAGGCGCTCGCGCGGTGCCGCGCCGCGACTGCGCGGCTGCCAGATCGCCACACACGGCGATGGGACCTGGGGGCGGTGCTGCTGGTCGCCAGCGAGGTGGCCGAGGCCAGGCGCCGGCCGGAGATGGTCGCGCGCTACCGGTGCGAGGCGGCGCTCGCGCTCGGGCCGTCGCCGTGGGGAGACCTCAACTGAACGGGCTCGACTGAGCGGGCTCGATCTTCGATGAGCTGCCTGACGCGAGGGCCCTGATTTCGTCACGGTCGCCGCTCCCCGGCGGTCGTGCCGGTCGCCGCCCCGCGCGCTCAGCGCCCCGCCAGGTCCCAGCGCGCGCCGCCGTCGCAGCGCCAGCACCAGTGCTCGGGCGTGCCGTCGTTGGCCGCGGCGCGGCTGATCACGTACTCACCTCCGGTGGGCACGTCCGCGAGATCTTCGGGGTCGACGCCGCGCAGGACCAGGCGCAGGTGCTCCCCGCAGCGCGGGCACGGCCTGGGCAGCCGGACGTAGGTGGCCGGTGTGACGAGCTGGAGCCAGGCATCGCCCACGGGCAGCCGGGGTCCCCAGGCGGCCGCGGGCACTGCGCCGTCCAGGCTCGCGCGGAGGGCGCGGTCCCACGCGTTCGCCTCGAGGAACCAGTGGTCCCGACCGACCACCTCGGTCGCGTGCAGGAACCCGACGCAGGCGACCACCACCGGCACGCCCAGCGAGGCGATCTTCCACGCCCACGCGAGCTGGTCCGCGAACGGCGGTGGCGCGCGCGTCAGCGCCCACCCCGGCGTGATCGCCTCGAGCGCCTCGCTCACGTCGGCCAGGGCACGCCTGCGCCCGTCCGGCCCTGCCTCGGCGCGCTCGGCGCCGGTGCGTTCGCGGAGCTCGCCTTCGTGCGCCGTCGCCACCCCGAGCACCAGCGCGCGCGTGCCGCCCGCGCGCGCGGTCCACACGAGGTCCCAGGTGGGGAACCCGCCGCGTGGCCCCCCGTGCACATCCTGCCACCACGCCACGAGCGCCTCCTGGTGGGTGCGCGCGAGCAGGCGGTCCTCGCCGCCCACCAGCGTCACCGCGCGCGGGCCGTCGAAGCCCGCCGGGAGCCACGCCTCGCCCGCGGTCACCAGCGCCCCCGGGGCGATCAGCGCGGTGAGGCGCTCGGCCACGCGCCCCCGGTCGCCATGCGTGAGCAGCGCGCATCGCGGCAGGCGCCCCTGCCGCGCGTGCGCCGGCAGCTGCTCGACCAGGCGCGCGAGCTCCACGTCGCTCGCGGCGGCGGTCATGGCTTCACCGCGAGGTCACCACGCGCCGCGGCGCCGATGACGGAGGACACGTTGTGCGCTGGACCCATCCCGCCAGCCTCGCACGGGACCGCGTCGAAGCGCGTGGCGGTGCGCTTGTGGGCTTGACTCGAGGACGCGTCGGGCGCCGGGGCTGCACACCGCTTCACCTCTCCGCGGGAACGCCGAGGTCGCGCGCGACATCGCACCACCACGCGCCTCGGTCGCGGCGGCCCCGGACCCAGGCCGTGACCTGCGCGCGCAGCAGCGCGGGGTCGCGCTCGCCGGGGCGTCGTCCTCGGAGGTGTGCCACGCAGCGCGCGAGGTCTCGGCCTGCGAGGTCCATCACCGGACCGGGCAGCACGGGCCCGCGATCAGGTCTCGACGGGGCGCGGCGTGGACGTACGCTCCGTCGGCGCCCAGGATCAGCGTTCTACCTCAGGTATGGCGACGGGCTCCCCGTTGACGAGCCGGGCCTCGAGCCGCCAGCCCTTGCCGACCTCGCTGGCCCATTCCTCGGCCAGGTGCCACAGGTCGCGGGCGAGCCAGTCCAGCCGGTACGCATCCGAGGGCGCCGTCGACCAGCCGCAGTAACTCAAGAGGGCGGTACTCTCACCGTAGACGCTCAGATAGCAGACGTCCGGCATCCAGGCGGTCGCCTTGGTCGGTCGGGTCCGACAGGCGACGAGGTTCGCGAGCGGGCCAGTGAACTTTTTCGGCTTCTTCGCGGGCTTCTTCGCGGGCTTCTTCGCGGCCGTCTTCGCGGGCTTCGCGGGCTTCTTCGCGGGCTTCTTCGCGAGCTTCTTCGTCGGCTTCGGCTTCGCGGGCTTCTTCGTCGGCATTCAGGCTCCTGTGCACGTGACCATGACCAGACGGGTCAGACAGTCGGGGGTGTAAGCACGCGAGGTGCGCGCGATCGGACGACATTCCACGTAGCTCCCCCTGCGTCGTATCCGCTCTCGCCCCACCGTTGAACGGCTCGGTACCGACACAGAGATGTCCCCTGTCCCCAGGTGATGAACAGCGTGAACAACGAGCGCTGCTCGCCCAGTGTCGACGGTCACGTGATTCCGTGGAGAACTGACAGTCGAGCCGATCGTCGGAGAGGGGCCACCGCGAAAGGCGCGCCATCGCGGCTGCTGCATGACGCGCCGCCCGCGCCGGCGCCGCTGGTCCTGATCGTCCAGCGGGTATGCGCGCCGATGCCCGACCGCGGCCCTGGCGATCATCGGCCACCCTCCCCGGCCGCTGGATCCTCGGCGCCCTCCGCGTCGAGCTGCTCGGTGCCGACCAGCTCCTGCGGAACGCGGACGCCGCGCTCGAACAGGGCGTCGAGCGCGGGGCGCAGGGTCGGCGGCAGCCAGGCCAGCACCTCGGGCTCGACCACGATCGGCGCCCCCGAAGGCAGCGAGGCCTCGGAGGCCCGGGTGAGCAGCCGCGCGTACCATCGCGTGGCGGGCACGAGCTGGAGCGGCGAGGCGGCGGCGAGCTGCGAGGCCGCGCGCCACGCGATCCGCAGGCCGTCGCGATCGAGGTCGCCGAAGTAGGCCACCGTGGAGATCTCCCGTGCCTGGCAGGTCTCGATCAGGGCCTGCACGGCGTCCCGGCCGAAGCCACCGCCGGCCCCGTAGGCGATGGCGGCGTAGGCGCCGACCCGCCGATTCCACGCGCAGAACGACCACCAGGTGTGGTGGTTCTCGACCACGAGGCAGGGGCGTCGCGCCGCGCTCGCCGGCCCCTGCTCGAGGGCGAGCGGGGGTGCCATCGAGAAGCAGCGTAGCGTCGCAAGGTCGAGGCGGCCGGGCGCGAACAGCGCGCCTCGCACCAGCCGGTCGAGGCGCTTCTCGTCGCCGAACAGCTGCACCGAGCGCTCGCGCATCGGGACCCGTGGGCGGGCGCGGCCGCCCGTGGCGAGGAACGCCTGGATCGGCAAGGCGGCCTCGAGATCGAGCCCGGGCGTGGTGGCGACGAAGGCCAGCTCGGGCGCCCACGGGTTCGCCGCCGGGTCGACCGTGCGAGGCGCCGGCGCAGCGCGAGCGATCGTCACCCACTCCGGCAGCGCAGGCCGGGCGCTGCGATCCCACCCCGCGCCGCGGTCCGCGGGCAACCGGAGCTGGCCGCCGGAGGCGAGCTCGCGCAGCCGGTGGAGCAGGCGGTCCCGCGCGTCGCCCGCGACGGCCTCGGCGGGGTGGGCGAGCTGGAACGCACGCCACAGCTCGGCGCGGTGCACGCGCAGCCGACCGCCCGCGACGGCGCGTAGCGCCTCGTCGAGCCCGGTCACGGCGTCGCGACGACGCGGATCGCCTCCTCCCTCGCGCGCGTGCGGCCGTCGCGAGCCGCCGTGGCCTGGCGCAGGAGCTCGTCGTGACGGAGGGCCGCCGCCTCGCGGTCGACCGCCGCCTCGGCAAGCCGAGCGCGCAGCGTCGCGCCCGCCCGCGCGACCTCCCGTCGCAGCGGCTCCTGCGCGGCCGTCGCGAACCGCAGCGCCTCGGCCTTGGCGTCGCGGCGCGCCTCGAGCGCGTGGCGCTCGTCGCGGGCAACGGCGGCGGTCGCGACATGGCGCCGCTCCTCCGCCGCGGCCAGGGCGTCCTCGGCGTGCCGGCGCGCGACCTCGGCCTCCTGCAGCTCGAGCTCCAGCGCGCGCCGCTCGAGCCCGCTCGCCCACCGCCCCAGCCGGGCCGCGTCGTTGCCCGCCTGGTTCGCGGCCGCCCGCGCCTGGCCCGCCGCAGCCGCAGCCGCAGCCTGCTCGCGCGTGCGCGCCGCCTCGCGGTGGCGCAGCGCACGGCCGACTGCCGCCGCCTCCTCGCGCCCCGCCGCGTGGTCGCGCTCCGCGGCACGGACCTGCGCGACCGCCTGCTGGAGTGGCTGCAGGTGGTGCCGCGCGTCGATCAGGAACGCCTGCTCGGCCAGCAGCCCCGGCCGGCGCGCGAGCTTGTCGCGGAACCCCTCGACGTTCGCGGACACCTGATCGGCCTCCGTGGCGTCGAACGCGATCTCGAGGAAGAACTCCACGAACTCGTCCGTGGTGCGGAACCGGAACGCCTCGTCGGCCGAGCCCTCGCGCGCGTTCATGCGGAGCTGGTAGCCGAACAGCTCCGGATCGAGGCCCAGCCGGTCGAGGTGCTCGGCCCACCTGCGCGCCCCGTCCTCGGTGAACGCCTCCAGCGCGGGCCGCGCCTGCCGCAGCTCGTCGAGCCAATCGCGAAACGCCTCGAAGCTGCGCACCGGCGCCGCGCCGAGGCCCTCGATCGGCAGGTCCTCGAACCCGAGGCTCTCGTCGGCGCGCAGCGAGAAGAACCGCCGCCGCAGCCGCGATGGATCGCTGCTCTTCTGGCGGTCCCGCCACGCCAGCACCTGCCCGACGATGCGCCGCCGCGGCGGCGTGGTCGCGAACAGCTGCGGGTCCGGCGTCGGATCGACGTCCCACTCGGTGACCACGAACGCGAGGTCGTCGGCCTTGACGTAGTCCTCCAGGTGCCGCGCCCGGCCCTCCGCGCTGGCGCCGAGGAAGTCGCGGCGCTCGGGCCGGAACAGCGAGTAGAACAGGTTGAGGATCGTCGACTTGCCGCCGCCGTTGCGCAGCCAGAGCACGCTGTCGACGCCGCTGCCCGCGGCGCCGTGGGCCCGCAGGTCGAGGGTCAGCGGCGCGAGCCGGGCGTCGGCGTGGCCGATCGACGCGAAGTGGATGCGCAGCAACCGCGCCATCAGCCGTCTCCCCGCTGGATCGACGCCACCAGCCGGAACGCCTCGTGGGCCGCGAACTCGCGGACCTGGACCCGGTACGCCGGGAGCACGCGCCAGCGCTCCCCGCGGTCGTCGTCGTCCCGCCGCAGCAGGCCCTCCTGGCCGAGCCGCTCGAGCGCCCAGCCGACCATGCCGGCCAGCGACGACGCCGCACGCCGGCCGTCGGTGGTGTCGCGGGTCTCCGGGCGGGACAGCACGATCCGCCACGCCTCCTGGTGCTCGGGGCGCGCGAGATCGGGATCGATGGTCGCGCGGCGCTGCAGCTCGGCGCACGCGGCGCGCAGGTAGCCGACGACGTCCTGGGTCGACACCGCGACCAGGCCGCGATCGTCGTCCTCGAGCGAGGCCGCCGTGGGGAAGCACCAGGCCGCGATGCCGAGCTGGACCATGCCGTGGCACAGCCGATCCTCGGTCGACAGGTTCTGCCGGAAGTCGGCGAGCCGGAACGCGAACGGCGACGCGGCGTCCGCGGCGAGCACCAGGCCAGCCTCGAGCACGTCCAGCACCCGCAGGCCGAGTCCGGCGACGAACGCGTCGACGACGCCGCGGAACCCGCCGTCCGTCCGGTACCTCCGCACCAGCTCGCGATGCCCCGCATCGATCACGCGCGTGCGCGCCAGCGCCGCGGCGACCAGCCGCCCCGCGTCCTCGGCCTGCCGCAGCGCGCCGGGCTCCATCAGCGCGCTCCCAGGTCGAGGTCGTGGCCCTGGTACTCGGGATCGGCGAGCGCGCCGACCAGCCGACCGCGCCACGCCTCGCCGGCGTCCGGATCCCAGGCCCACAGCGCCCGCAGCACGAGCAGCCGCCGGACCACCGGCCCGTCGCCGTCGTCGCGCGACCGGCGCAGCAGCCCCGCCAGGGTACCGCCAGCCGCGAGCAGCGCCTCCACCCGCGCGACCACCTCGGGCGGGAACCGCACCTCGAGCGCAGCGACGGGCTCCAGCTCGTCGCGCCGGGCCTCGAGCTCGGGTTCGCCGTCCTGCCGGCGCGGCGCGAGCAGCGCGTCGACGAGCCCCCCCAGCCCGAACAGCCGCGGCGCCGCGGGCGCGTGCAGCGCGAGCAGCAGCGCGTCGACGTGGGGCTCGAGCCCGGCCAGCGACGCCGCAGCCAGCGGCGCGAGCACGTCGCGCTCGAGATCGGGCAGCGCGCTCGCCGGCGCCCGGCGGAACCGCTGGCGCTCCTGCTCGGCCAGCCACGTCTCGTGCACGCCGAGCAGGTCGGCGTGCAGCCCGAGGTGGCGCTGCCGGCAGTCGCCGAGCGCCCCCGCCAGCTCGACCAGCGCCGGCGCGTCCGCCGGGTCCGCCGAGGCCCGGCGCTCGACCACGGCGTCGAGCAGGCCGCGCTCGACGCGCAGCCGCTCCTCGAGGTGGATCCGCGCCGCCGCGACCGTGCGCAGCAGCGCCGGCGTGTCGACCCGGCTGACGTCGCGTCGGGCCTGGCGCAGCGTCGCCCGCAGCGCCTCGGCGTACTCGATGCTGCGCAGCCGCGCCTGCCGCGCGGTCGCGACCGCGGCGCCGATCGCGCCCCGCTCGAGCTGGGCACGCAGCACCGCCTCGGCGGCGGTCTGCGCGTCCTCGACGTCGACGTCCAGCATCCCGGCGTAGAGGTTGATCGCCTCCGTGGTCGCCTTGAGCACGATGGTGCCGTCGTCGGCCTCCTCCTCCTTGAGCAGGTGGAACCGGACCGACCGCGCGACCGCCTCGCCGCCGTCGAACGCGACGTAGGGCTCGTCGAACTGCAGCCGCCGGCTCGGCTCGTTGAGCAGGTGATCGACCACGAGGTCGGCGATCTCCGCGACGTCGACCGCGGTCGCGCCGGGCTCCGCCGCCCGGACCAGCGGCGCGACCGCCTCCGCGACGTCGGCGCGCCGCGCGCCGTAGCCCAGGCCCATCTGCTCGATCGTGGCGTCGATCGCGCGCAGCGCGAGGCCGCGCAGGTCATGGGCGGCGAGGTCCCGCGCGCGCAACGCCTTGCCCGCCTCGAGCCGGTGCAGCGGCCCCGTCCGCACCAGCGAGCGCAGCCGGCGGGTGTGTGTGGCCTC
Source organism: Kofleriaceae bacterium (assembly GCA_964203225.1). GTDB lineage: Bacteria > Myxococcota_A > Polyangia > Haliangiales > Haliangiaceae > JABFXX01. The sequence continues at coordinate 330,956 of CAXNMK010000009.1, read as the reverse complement.
CCAGCCAGGCGCGTCCGACATCGCCCGCGAGGATAGCGCGCCGCGCACGAAAGCTGCGACCGTGGGCAACGCAACCGCCCGCGAACCGCGTCACGCCGTGGTGCGGTCACGCCGCGACCGCCAGCGCGGGAAACACCAACGACGCGCGCGCCCCGGTGCCACGACGCGTCCTCGGACCCCCGGATCACGGCGCGCGAGGCCCGGCGCGGCCTCGCCGTCGGCACTGACGAGGCCGTCGGACACCCGGCGCAGCCCCGGCGGTGGGCGCACGCTCGCCGGCCCGGAGCAGATGGGCGCCCCTGCCGCCGCGACGGGCGTGCGCGTCCGGCGGCCCGTCAGTACGCCGACTCGACGAACCAGTCAGGGACCTCGGGCTCGGCGAGCTGCTCCTCGAAGTCCTCGATCTCCTCCTCGTCGAGGGGCGAGCTGCCACCGGAGTTATCCTCGGCACCGCCCTGGTCGGCGCGGTAGGCGGCGCGGATGCCGCGCGCCATCGGGCCATCGCCGCGCTCGAGCTCGGTCAACGAGCCGATCCACGCGACCTTCGTGGACGGGCCCGGCACGATCGCCTCCGCGAGGGCCGAGAGCTGTGCCGCGGTCACACCATCGTCTGTGGCCATCACGATCGCCAGCGCCCGATCCAGGGCGGTCCGCATGGCGGCCCTCGTCTCGCCATCATCCGCTTCGTTCAGGGCGAGGGGCAGCTTGACGCAACACAGCTCGAACAGCGCTTCCAGCGACGATGCCCACAACAGCCGCGGCTCGGCGGCCATCGCTCCTCCAACGTCGACGATGAGCGCTGCGAGATCCTCGTCACCCCGTCCGGATGCACCCTCCAGCGCCTCGCGTGACGCGGTGACGGTGCGCGTCGCGCAAGCCCCGCGAAGCCGGGCCGCAGCGATGTCCGAGATCGGAGCCATTCGCACGCCTGCGCCCTCGTCCTCGTCCCCTCCGTCCTCACCCTCGTCCTCGTCGCTGTCCTCGTCGTCGTCCTCGTCGTCCTCGTCGTCCTCGTCTTCGTCGTCCTCGTCCCCGTCCTCGTCCCCGCCCCCGTCCCCGTCCGACATCTCTTGCATCTCATCGGCTGCGGCGCGCGCGGCCTTGACCAACTCGCCCCAGGACACGCCCTCGCGGCTAGCCTCCACCTCGAGGTCGGAGACCGCGATCGCAACGACGTGATAGCAACCGTGCCGGGCGACGGGGTCATAGACCGCCTGGACTGTCAGTCCCGCGTTGTTCATCGAGTTGAATCGACGCGGGGTTACTTCGTAGTCGAGGGCGCGGGCAACCGGCAGCGCCACGACGTAGGCTTCGAGCCTCTCCCCATCGAGGTCGTCGAGGCCGAGGTCATCGAGGAGCGAATCGATGCTGTCGTACGCGCAGTTCGCTGTACCGTTGTAGTACAGCCAGCTGCCCCCGTGATCGTCGGGCATTCGGTAGATGCGGGGCGCTGCTTGATCAGCCATCGTTAGCTCCTCGGAGTACGGGTCTTTGGGGGACGCGCGGTGCAGACGTGATTCAGGCCCGACACGTCGGGATCCGTGACGCGCGGCGGGGCGTCGTCGCGCGGGCGGCAGGAAGCGGCGGCGAAGCAACGCCGGCGAACCCCCAGGCGGGTCCGAACTCGTCGTGCCAGTCCCGCGTTACGCGCGCCAGGCGAGCCTCGAGCAGCGCCCGCGGGGCCGGTACGCTTCGTCGCCACGAGCCACGCGCGCCGCGCCGCTCCATTCCTCCTTGGAAACTGCACGCCAGACACCCTTCACCACCATTACATCATGAGGTTACTACTTCCGAGCAACAGTCGTCCGCCGCTCCCCTGCGCGACAAGAACCGCCACGCATCCCGCGGTGGTTCTCCGCGCACGCCCCGAGCGCGCGCCCGCACTCATCGACCTGGGAACCGCTTCGGTCCACGCTCCTCAGGCGCGCGGCGACCACGACGCACGGCGTCTGACCGCTGCACCACGCATCTCAGTGTCCACTGAAGCGGACACTTCGGATGACGACATGATCGAGCACGCGCACGTCTTTTGCGCGTCGTGGTGAGCCGTAGAATCGCAGCCTGCGGTTCACGGCCGCGCACCTCGACGCCTCTTGCGTGGACGCGACTGCTTGTCTTTCGGCAGGCTGCTCGTGTAGTCGAGCAGGACGAAGAACTGCGCGAGATCGTCGGCACGTAGCCATCGGCCGCTCCAGACCACGAAGTGTCTCGCAGGGACATCTCGAGGCGACGGGCGATCGCACGCGGGGCCCGCCGGGGAAGGCCCCGACGCTATCGCAGGTTCCGAGCGCGACCGACGCTTCTCCGGGCGCTCGCGGGGGACTGGACGACGGTGCTGGGACATGACTCCTGCCAAGTGGACGTTACGGAACGCGGGATCTGACACTCGACCTGGGAGCGTCACGCGACCGCGGCCCGGTGCGTGTCGGCTAACACTACTGCGTCATGTGAGAGGACCGCGGGTGCCTGCTCGCCGGGGCGCGTGGCAGGTAGGGCAACGAGGGAGCCAGCGCGCGATGGCCCGCGCGATCGCGAGCCGCATGGTGACGAAGCTGTCGATGAAGTGACGCTCAGGCCGCGATTGACTGCGTGTGGTCGTCCACCGACCCTCTGGCCGAGGGGGGGGAATGCCGCACACGTTCGGCGATGACGAACGCGTAGCAGCAAAGGACGACCGAGATGTGATGGTGCCAGCCGGGAAACCGCCTGCCTTCGTCGTGGTCGAGTCCCAGCTCGTCCTTGAGATCTTGGTAGGTCCGTTCAATTCGCCAGCGCTGCATCACCTGTCGCACCAGCTTCTTCTTCGGCTGTCGCCCCGGTTGCGAGCAGAGGAAGCAGTTCGCCGGCTCGGCTTCGTTGTCGCGCCATTCAATCAGCAGCCAGACCGCTTCGCCCTTCTCGACCCCATGCGCGCCTTGGTATGCAGGGACGACGCGCCGAAGCGCGAACCGAGCCGAGAGGTCTTGCTTGGTACCCTGCCGCCAGGTGCATCGCCGAAATCCACCTCGTGCATCGATGCGGTGCGCGAGGTCGATGATGCTGATGACCTCGTCGCGTCGACGCCCGAGCTTGTCGAACACCATCACGACCGATCGCTGATCGACGGCGACCGCGTAGTGCAAGCCCAGCTCGCGGATGCCCTTCCGAAACTCCCGCGACGTGCCGTAGGCCTGGTCTGCGAGCACGAGCCCTGGGGGAACCCCGTTCTCGACGGCGCGTCGAAGCAACTGCAGCGCGAGCTCCGGCTTGGTCGCGAACTGCACGTCGTCAGGAATGCGCGCTTCGCGCCGACGCGCTCGGTCCTCGGTCCAGCTCTCGGGTAGGTACAAGGCGAAGTCGATCGGCACATGCTCCGCGCGGGTCGCCACGGTCAAGCTGACCCCGACCTGGCAGTTCGTCGTCTTCCCGGCGGAGCCGGTGTACTGCCGCTGAACACCGACGGAGTGCTTGCCTTGTTTCAGGAACCCGGTGTCGTCGATGATCCAGGAGTCGACGGGTTCCCGCGCCGTCATCGCGTCGAGTGCGTATCGCGCGGCCTCGCGGCGGACATCGGCATCACTCCACGGCGCGTCGAGCGCGAAATGCAGGCGTCGCTGGTGCGCCGCATCGGCCCGCGCAGGGTCCGCACACGCGCGGGCAGAGATCGGCTCAATGCTCTTGCGCTCGCCGTCACCCAACACACCTTCGGCGTAGAGGGCGAACGACTCGCGCCGGCCCTTCCGCCCAAGCAGGCTCCCGATGCGGTCGAAGTACTCCGACAGCCGCCGCTCTGCGGCAGCATTCATCAGATTCGCCATGCTCCCTTTGATCACGACGGAGGCCTGCGTGCGCGCACCTCGATGAGAAATTTCACAATCGATCGGAATCTATCCGGAATTCGGAGACGAATTCATGACGCAGTAGTGCTAATCCACGACGAACTTCGGAAAGTCACGTCGCACAGCCTCGATGACCTTCTCCAGCTCGCCCGCGACCGACGAGGCATCCGCGCGAAACCCGTGATGGGTGGCGCCAAGGACGAACTCAACACGGCCTGCCTTGCGTCGCACTTCGAGAAAGTAGTGAGGGCCGAAGACTATTCGCACCTCCCGGATCGTTCCATCGACATCCTTGTCAATATCGATGCTGCGGATTTGGCCGTCATGCTCCATGGGAAGAACTTAACATGAGTCTCGGGCTACGCAGTGACGCCGCCGCGGTGGGGGTTGCACGCACGCGCGGCAAGCGCGGCAAGCGTGCTGGCCATGGAACGGGCTACGGGAGCGACGATCTCACGGCGCGCCGCAGTTGGCCGCGCGGCACGAGTCGCGCCCTCGAAATCTCGCCGCGCCACCCGCGGTGCGGTCGCCGCGTGACGAGATATGTCACCCCACGCGGACGCGTCGAAGCGCTGCGGTACAGCCGACCGCCAGACCGGAAAGCTCGCCCCGGTTGCATCACCTCATACGGGCGACCCGCGACGCGCGGAAGCTCAACGTAGGCCGTTCGACGCCGCGACATGGAACGAACGGCTGGTCGGCATGCGCTGCCTGCCAGGCCCTGTCCGCTACGGCACGCTGATGCGGGGCGAGTCGGTGGTCCCGGCGGTCGCGAACAGTTCGACGGCCATGCACTGCACGATGAACACACCAAGGGGACAGGCGAGCACGTATTTTTGGACCTCCGTCGCGCCGATCCTGGAGCCCCATAGCCGTTCGTCGTCCGGGTGGCCCTGAACTTCAGACAGGGCGTTCTTCGGCGCGCCGTCGGCGTAGTGACGACCGCGAGGACCATGAACCAACGGAAGTATCTGGAGGCGACAAACACCCTCGAAACGAACCTCGCTTGTGCCACAATACATGCTTGCGCTTTTGCCATCGGCGCGAACGCGAAAATCCCATTCGCCGTCGTCCGGAAACCTGCGGACCGTTGTGAAGCTGGCCGTCATCATTGCCCCCCTCGAAAGCCGGTCGCGAGCGTAGCAGGCTCCGCGCCACGCCACGTGATCGCGCGTGCTTGCTGCGCTGCTCGGCCATCCAGAACCGCCCAGGCATGGGCCCGCAATTCCAACCGCCACGCACGCTGCGGCGGTGGCCATTGCGAGCCGCTCCACACGAATCTATGTTGGCGGCAGGAGGTGTAGAATGGTGAAGGTAGAGACGAGGGAACTCGATGAACTGGCAGCAGCTGCGAGCGCCGATGCGGCGCCGCGGCTGGTGCAGCCGCTGTTCGAGGGACCGCTCGACGTCGTCGGCGACGTCCACGGCGATCTGCCGGGGCTGAAGGCGCTGATGCAGCGCATGGGCTACGCGCCGTCCGGCATCCACCCCGAGAAGCGCCGGCTGGTGTTCGTCGGCGATCTGGTCGACCGCGGGCCGGACAGCCCGGGCGTGCTCGCGCTCGTCGAGCGGCTGATCGACGAGGGACGCGCCCAGTGCGTACTGGGCAACCACGAACTGAGCCTGCTACGCGGCAAGCCGGGGGCCGGCAACGCGTGGTTCTACGGCCACGATGTCAAGCCGAAGCTCGACACGCACACCTTCAACGAATTCAAGAATGCCACCGCCGAGCAGCGAGAGCGGGCCCTGCGCTTCTTCGCGCGGCTACCGCTGGCGCTCGAGCGGGCGGATCTGCGGGTCGTGCACGCCGAGTGGAGCGACGACGCGATCGCCGCGGCGCGCGCGTGGACCGGCGGGGCCTGCGCGCTGCTGGCGCACCACGAGCCTGACGACAAGGCGCGGCAGTGCGCGGCGCTCGACGTCGATCCCGTGGCCTACGCGGAGGAGCACCGCACCTACGAGGTCGAGCGCAAGGAGCCGGCCACGCCGATGGCGGCCAAGCCGCACGTCGCCGCGTACCAGGAGCGGCGGGCGCAGCGCAGCGCGGTGCGCCGGCTGACGTCCGGCAGCGAGCGCGCGGTGGCCGTGCCGTTCTACTCCCACCACGAGTGGCGGGTGTGCCAGCGCATCGCGTGGTGGAACGAGTATCGCGGCCCCGCGGTGGTGGTCGGTCACTACTGGCGGCCGCTCGATCTCGGGCGAGTCGGCACCGACCAAGGCGCGGCGCCGGGCACGGCGGACGCCGTCGCCGCGGACCTGTTCGACGCGCACGGGCCCGACGCCTGGCTCGGTAACGGCCACGCGTTCTGCGTCGACTTCGGCGCCGGCCGGCGCAACGCGAAGCCCGCGCTGCCTGCGCGCGAGGGCGCCCCGCCCGCGGTGCTCGCCGCTCTCCGCTGGCCGGACAACGAGCTGTGGTTCGACGATCGGGACCCGGTGCGGTCGCTGCGAGGGCTGGCGTGACCCGGCCGAAGCGTCGCCCGGCCGCCGCCGCCGCCGAGGCGCGCCGCTCGCTGGCGCTCGCCCGGGCGTACGGCGAGTCGCTGCGCACGGTCCGCGGCTCGATCACCGCCGGTCAGCCGCTGGTCGCCTGGCTGACCGTGACCGCGCGCGGCGTCCAGGTCGACGACATCGACGTGCCCGACGTGCTCGTCGACGAGCTGGCGCGGGCGCGCGCGGCCCGGGTCGGGATGAATCACACCTTCGCGACGCTGGAGGCCGGTCCCACCGGCCGGGTACGGGACGGCGTGCGGGCGCGGGTGTACCTCGTGTACGAGCCGTGCCGCGCCGAGCCGACGCTCGAGCACTGGCGCGAGAGCGTGCGCGCGCTCGCGCGCAAGGCCGCGGCCGGGGCTGGCCGCCGCACGGTCGAGCTCACGTGGGAGTCGCAGCCGCCGGCCGCGGGGAGGCGCCGTATCGAGCGGTTCGCGGCGCCCGCAGCGCGGGCGTCGACCGCGGCGCAGCCCACCCGGAGCACGCGCGGCGCGGGCGGAGTACGCGCCTCGCGCGCCGCCGCCGGTGCGAGGCGGCCCAGCGCGGCGCCGGCGCGGAGCAGCAAGCACGCCACGACCGCCGCGCGCACCTCGCGGGCGGCGCAGGCGGCGCCGCGCACGCGGACGAGGCGCGCGTAGCGGGCGGCCCGGGCGCGCTCGCGGACGAGGGCGAGGCGGCCCGAGCCCATCCCCTCGAGGCGGCCTCGTTCACCAGGCGACGCGGCGGCGGCAGTCCAGCCTGAGGACGCCGAAGCGCTCGTCAGACGACGCGGCCGGATGCGCCGTCATGCGTGCGCGTGGTCGGTCGTCGCGATGGCGAACGGCCGCGTCACGACCGCGTCGCAGCGCGCGGCGGTTGCGCGCGCGGCGGTGGCGCGCGCGCGCGGCATCGTTATCGTGAGGGCATGGTCGTGCCATCACTGGTCCTCGCGTCGTCAGGCGGGCTCGCGGGCGGGGACGTCGGCGCCGACCTCGCCCCCGCGCTCGACCTGGCGCGCCATGCGGTCCGGGCCGCGACCTGGCAGCTACGGGCCGAGCTGATCGGACACGGGACCGCGGCCGCCGATCCGCACGTCTCGTCGGCGCCGCAGATCGACGCCCGCGTCGTGATCGCCGCCCCCGACGGCCGTGCCGCCGCCTGGATGGGCATACTCCCCACCCGCCGGCGGACGCTCGACGACGCGGTGGCCGCGTTGACCGGCGACGCGCGCGTCGCCTGGTTGTGGGGTGACGGGCAGCCGCGTCAGGGCGCGCGCGACGGGGTGCCGCTGGCCCTCGCCGCGGCCCGAGCCCTGCACGCGCGCGCTCACGGCCAGCCGCCGGCGGAGCGCGACGCCTGGCTCGCCGCCTACCTCGAGCTGCCCGCGCGCGAGCGGCCGCCGACCGCGGCCTTGCTGGGCGCCTGTGACGACGCGCTGGCCGCCGGGCTGGCGCTGGCGACCATCGGCCGGCGCACCGCCGCGCGGGCGCTGCTGCGCGGGGCGGCCGGGCGCGTCGCGCCGTGACCGCCCGTCGAGGCGCGCCGCGTCGCGCGGCTCACAGCGCGACGTCGACGCAGCGCGCCCCGGTCGGCGCGCCATCGCGGCGAGTCGTCGGACCGACCAGGCCGACCACGAGCCGGCGCACGCCGCGCGGGCGCGCCGGCCAGCCGAGCACCTGCCCGTCGGTGAGGTGGATCATGACGTGAAACGGACCCTCGGCGGCCACCCGGGCGTAGGCCGCGTCGAAGTCGGTGCCGCCGCGCCGCCCGAACCGGCCGCGCAACTCGTCCCGGACGCGCGCGCCCTGCCCCGGGTGGAGCCAGGCGGCGCCGTACGCCTGGTCGTCATGAAGGACGACGAACACCGGCATGCGGGCATGAGCGACGATGGTCATCGCCTCGCGGACGGCGCGGGCGAGGTGCGCGGCGGTCATCGACCCGCTGGTGTCGATCACGAGGGCGGCGCGCGGCCGCGCGCTCACCCCACCGGGCAGCCAGACCCCGGGCGGGGCACGCCGCGACCGACGCGACCACGCGACGTCGTCGCGGCCGGTCGTGGCGCGCGCGTCGTACAGCGCGCCGCGGAGCAGCGCGCCCCACGGCACGCGGGACGGCGGCGGATCGAGCGTCGCGGCGAGCCGCGCGCCGAGCTCGTCGCCCGTGGCACGGCCCACCTGCTGGCACGCGGCGGCCACCTCGCGCCAGGTGCGCCGCGCCGCGGACCCGCTGCTGCCGGCCATACCGGGCGCCTCGGCGGGCGCCGCGAGCATGCCGCAGCCGGCGCCGACCGGCAGCGCGCCCTGGCGGCCCGGCGTGGGTAGCGCGGCCCATGCCGGGGCGCGGGCGGTGTCGTCGGTACGCCGCGCGGCCTCGTACAGCGCCGTCACCGAGCGGGCGTCGCACGCCGCGTCCGCGCGCACGGCGTGCGACGGCAGCACGAGTGGAGGATCGTCGTCGGGGATCATGCGCGCACGGCCGCGTCGGGACGGCGGCCGCGCCGCGAGCGGGGCGAGCGCGTGGTGGATGGCCTGGTCGGTCGCGAGGTCCCACCGCGCGGCGTCGCGGGCGCCCTGCCCGGCCTCGGGCAGCAGCAGCAGGTGCATCGCCGCGTGGGCGATCACGAACCGCAGCTCGGCAGCCGGCAGCTCGCGGGCCAGCCGCGGGTGGACGCGCAGCCGCCCGGCGGCGTCGACACCGGCGTGCGCGATGGTCGGGTCGATCACGAGCTCGAGCGCGGCGAGCGCGGGCAGGAAGAACGGCACCCGCCAGCCCAGCCGCAGCGCCTCGGCGCGCAGCCGCAGCAGCGCGGCCGCGACGTCGCCGGCGTCGGCCGGGGCGCTGGCTGCCGTGCCTGCGTCCACGGATGTGGCGTCGCCGTCGGGCGTAGCGGTCACGGCGCGCCCGCGAGGGTGCGCTGGACCTGGGCCAGCACCGCGCGCTGCGCCTCCTCGCCCGCGGCCTGCCACCGGCTCTTCGCCGGCGGCGGGCCGTCGGCGAGCTGGCGCGCGCACGCGGCGGCGATCTCGGGCGCGAGCCGGGCCGCGTAGACCCACGCCGCCCACGCATCGCGGCGCGCCACCCGGGCGACCAGGCCGAGCGCCGCCACCTGATGCGCGCGCTCGGCGGGGACGCGGGCGCGCGCCGGGGCTCGGAGCACCTCGTCGGCGTCGGGCAGGTGCGCCCGGTGCGCGCGCACCGCCAGGTAGGCGGCCGCGCGGGCCTCGCCGACCGCACCGGCGAGCAGCGCCGGACCGACCTCGTTGCGAGCGTGGTCGGGCAGCAGCTTCGGCAGCAGGTAGCGGTCGTGCTCCTCGGCGTGCGCGGCGAGCGCGCGCAGCCCGTGCTCCCAGGCGCGCGGCGACGCGAACGGGGTCCCCGCATCGAGGGCGGCACGCGGCGGCGACAGCTCGATCAGCTCGGGGTGGAGCGCGAGCGTCGCCGCGAAGTCGGTCGCCTCGGCGCGCAGCCGCGAGTCGGGCTCGCCGAGCCGGCCGAACCACGCCTGCAGCTCGCCGATCGTCGGCGCGAAGTCGGCGAGCACGACCAGCCGGTTGACGGTCGCGGCGGACAGCTCGACGCCGCCCGGGCACTCCTCCGGACGGTTGGCGGCGCCGACCACCACCGAGCCCGGGTGCAGCGCGACGTCGCCGGCGCGCCGCTCCAGCAGCAGCCGCAGCAGCGGCGCCTGCACGCTCGGCGGCACGCTGGTCAGCTCGTCGAGGAACAGCACCCCGGGGGCGTCGACGCACGCCCGCAGCGGCGGCAGCAGCGCGCGCCGCAGCGCGCCGTCGACGACGTACGGCAGGCCGGCGAGGTCGGTCGGCTCGCAGTTGGAGGCGAGCAACTCGTGCAGCGGCAGGCCGTGCGCGACGCACGCCGCGCGCACCGCCGCGGTCTTGCCGATCCCCGGCGAGCCGACCAGCAGCGGAGTGATCCCGGCGCGCAGGCAGGCGCGCAGCGCGTCCACGGTGTTGGCGAATGAGAGCGGCATCCGAGCAAGTCCTTTCGACGCGGGGCGTCCGCGCGCACGGCTCCAGTGTGGGGACGGATCGGCGGCCGCGCCGGGCCACCGCTTCGCACGCCGTGGCGGTCTGGGCCGATCTCGATGGCGCGACGCGGGGGAACGGGGCGTTCCATCCCAGGCGCATCGTCGGCGACGCCCCGCGCCACCGCCTCGGCCGCCTCCCCGCGCGGCGCACCTCCCGTTCACCTTGACGGCGCGCCCCGTCAGTACGCCGGATCGACGAACCAGTCAGGGAGCTCGGGCTCGGCGAGCAGCGCGTCCGCCGAGCGGCAGGCGCTGCGCAGCAGGTCGCGGCCGCGCAGGTCGTGGGCGCGTCGGTTCTCTCGCACGAGCGCGGCGAGGTGGGCCGGGTGCTCGACGACCTGGCCACGGTCGCAACTGCGGGCGTGCGCGGCGACGACCGTCTTGCCGTCGATGATGCGGAGCTGCTGCTCGTCCGCGATGAGCGTGAGCGGCCGGCGTACGAGCGTGTGCGGGATCGAGTCGTCGTTCAGACCGAACCGGACGTACGGCGTCTTCCCCGAGGTCACGCCGACGACGCGACCACAGGGGAACGGGTGGACCGGCAGCGGCCGCAGGCGCGGGCGTTCGTCGTCGAGCAATGCTCCGATGGGGCGACCCTCAGCGTGGCCCGGTGCGCGCCGCACGTGCGCGATCTCGGTCGTCCACCGCGCGAGTTGCGCGTTGAGGTCCTCGACCGAGGTGAACCGGCGCGCGGCGAAGAACGAGTGGCGGAGGTACTGGATCTGCCGCTCGACCTTGCCCGTCTCGTTGCCTCGGTACGGCGCACACGGCTTGGGGGCGAGGTGGTAGTGCCCGGCCAGCTCGAGGAGCCGTGGGTGGAACCGGATGTGATCGCCGGCGCGATCGAGCACGACGCTCTTGAGGTTGTCGTAGAGGATCTCCCGCGGCACGCCGCCGAAGGCCTCGAACGCGAGGACGTGGCGGCGCAGGAAGCTCTCAAGGGTCTGGTCGAGCGCGAACCGCGCGAAGATCGCCCGCGACCACGACAGCACCATCACGAAGCACGACAGGCTCCGCTGGGCCGACCCGATCTTGATCTTGCCGAAGTTGCCCCAGTCGACCTGGGCCTGTTCGCCGGGTAGCGTCGTGAGCCGCAAGAACGCCTCGGTCCGGCGCGGGCGCACGCGCCCGACGTAGCGCCGGACCTGGACCGCCGATCCGGCGTAGCCGCGCGTCCGGGTCATGTCGAAGATGCGGGTCGCGCGGAGGCGGGGATGGTCCTCGAGGATCTCGCCGATCAGGCCCTTGTACGGATCGAGCATCATCGGCCGGACCTGGAGGCCGGGCCGGATGAAGCGCTCGGCTTCGATCGCGCTGCGCACGGTGTCGTGATGGACATCGAGCTCGGCGGCGATGGTGCCGATGCGCCAGTGCTCGGCGAACAACAGGCGGCAGATGCGCGCGCGGAGCGCGGCGTCGATCATCGGCTGCCCTCGTGGTCGTGCCGCGGGGCCAGGTCAGGGCGGTCGAGTGCGCCCTGGAAGCCGCGGCCCGCAAGGGGCGTCGCGGGTCCGGCGGCGGAGGCGTACCAGCGGCACGTGGCGAACGTAGCCGTGCGCCGGGGCGTGGCCGCAGCGATGGCAGCGCGGGCCCATGGGCTCGGGCTCGACGTGCAGGGACAGGGTGGAAGGGGCGTGCGGCTGGGCAGCCGGCGGCGACAACGTGAACGCATGCACAGGCTCCTCGCCGCTCGCGCTCGACGCGACGTGCGTCGACAGCGGAGCGTGCACCGGGACCTCGACGAGGAGGGCCGGGCTGGGAGCAGCCTGATGCGTCACCTTGGCGGCCTCGCGTCGACCGAGGTAGCGCTGGTGCCGCGCGGCGTGATGGGCACGGCCGGCCACGGTCCGCTGATACCGCTGGCCGGCCGCGCGGACCTGCGCGCGGCCGGCCTCGGCCGCGCACCGGCGCGGTGCAGTACCGGTGGCCGGTATCGCAGCGCCGGCACAGGAAGAACACCCGGCCCCACCACCGGCACGTGACAAAGCGGAGCGAGTCCACACACGCCGCCGAGGCGGCTCTTACACTGTCGCCCGAAGGAGCCCCGATGGAACGCAAGAACAAGGCCCCCGCCAAGTCATTCCAGCAGCGCCAGACCGAGAAGCGCGCCGCCCAGCAGGACCAAGCCGTCGTCGAAGACATGGCCGCCGCCTTCACGTGCGCAGAGCACCTCGCCCGCGACTTCGCCGGGCAGTGCAAGGAGCGGCTCGGCGAGGTCGACTTCGACCTGCTCTGCGGCGAGCTGGCGCTGGAGTTCTGGGCCGATGGGCCCGCCGCGGCACAGCCGGTGATCGATCTCCTGCGCGAGCTCGAAGCCGAGAGCCGCAGGTCACGCGACGCGCTGCAGGCACTCCGCGCGCGGTTGCTCGAGGCCGCCGCCCAGCAGGGGATGCATCTGCACCTCGAAGCCCACCCGATCGAGCACTACCGGCAGGCCATCAAGCAGCGTCTGTTCCCCGGCGTGTAGCTCGCGGCACGTCCAGAATTCCGCGGTTTCTGGCGAGCACTGACACTGCCGCTGACCGCCCGGACGGCGAAGCAGCTGTGCGCCGTGGCGCGGCCGGCGCGCTACGACCTGCGCGACAAGACGCTGCTCGATCCGCGGGTGCGGGACACGTGGGAGATCGAGCGGCGGCGCGTCACGCTCGATGCGCGCCATGGGCCGCACCTCCTCGACCACGCGCTGCCGCTGATCGCGCGCGATCTCGGCGTTCCCCAGGGGGCGACGCTGCGGGCCGAGCTGCACAACCTGCTCGTGTACGGTCCCGGCCAGTTCTTCGCGCCGCACCAGGACGCGGAGAAGGCGGACCGGATGATCGGCTCGCTGGTCGTGCTGTTGCCCTCGGCGGCGAAGGGCGGCGCCCTCGTCATCGAGCACCACCACGAGCAGGTCAGCTACCGCGGCGCCGCGAAGCAGCTGGTCCTGGTCGCGTTCTACGCGGACTGTCGCCACGAGGTTCGGCCGGTCACCGCGGGCTATCGCGCGGCCCTGACGTTCAACCTGTTCCTCGACGCGGACGCCAGCGTAACCGTCCCCAGCCGCCTGGCCGCCGCGCCCGCCCCCGCCCACGAGCTCACCGCGGCCGTACGCGCGTACTTCACGACGCCGCGCCCCGCGTGGGGGACGCTCCGGCCCGTGACGCCTCCGCCGGAGCGCCTGGTCTACCTGCTCGACCACGAGTACACGCAGCGCGGCCTGTCGTGGGCCACGCTGAAGAACGGCGACGCGGTCCGCGCGGCCGTCCTGCGCGACGTCGCCGCGGACCTCGACTGCGAGATCGTCCTGGCGCTCGCCGCCGTGCACGAGACGTGGTCGTGCGAGGACGACTGGGCGCGCGAGGAGGCCTACCGGCGGCGACGCTCGTGGTACGCGCGCGGGACCCCGGTGGTCGAGCCCGCGGCGATCGCCGGCGCGACCGACACCGGCGTCCCGCACGACGAGCACGAGCTGATCGAGCTGTGCAGCTCCGAGGTCGCCCTCCGCCACTGGGTCGGCACCACGAACCGGCCCGTCCGGCCGATCTCGAGCGAGCTGCTGAACGACGAGATCTGCTTCACGAAGCCGAGCGTCGAGCTGACGCCGTTCCGCTCCGAGCACGAGGGCTACACCGGCAACGCCGGCAACACGGTCGAGCGCTGGTACCACCGCGCCGCGGTGCTGATGTGGCCGCGCACGCGGACGTTCGCGATCCACGCGAAGGCCTCACCAGCCTGGGGCATCCGCGAGGTCGCCAAGCTGCTCGCGCGGGGCAAGGGCGACACGGCGCGGCAGCGCCTCGAGGAGCTACTCCCCTTCTGGGCCAGCGCGGCGCCCAGGGAGAGCGCGCCCGGGTTCGCCGACGTCGTCCTGCAGGTCGCCGCGCGCGTGACCGATCCAACGCTCGCCGCGACGCTCGTCGCCCCCCTCCAGATCGAGCAGACGACGCCCACGCACGCGCCCGTCTGGGTCGAGCTGCTCTCCCTCTACGGCCTGGCGTGGTGTGCGCAGGTGTTCGAGCGCTGGTCCGTGCGCGAGGGGCGCTCCTGGGATCCGTCGCTCCGGCTCGCCTGGCTCGTCACCCTCCCCGCCCTGGCCGCGAAGCTGTGCCCCCGCGACGCAGCACACGGACCCGCGCTGGTCAGCCAGATCGTAGGTGCACCGTGGACCTGGCTGAGCCGGTGGCTCGACCGGTGGTGCGCTCCACCGCTCACGAGTGGGTCGCGCAGGGACCTCGAGGCTGCCGGCGGCCCGATCATCGGCCTGCTCGCCGCGGCGGAGCACGCCGGCGATCGCGGGGTGTCGGCGACGATCGTCGCGCGGCTGACCTCCACGCGCGGCGATCCGCTCGTCGGGGCGCTCGCGGTGCTACGCGCGGGCGCCAAGGCCAAGGCCAAGGCCAAGGCCAAGGCCAAGGCCAAGGCCAAGGCCAAGGCCAAGGCCAAGGGGCTGAACCTCGGCTCGCTCCACCGCGACTGGACAGCGGCGGTGACGCGCCTGCGCGGGACGCCGCCGCGCGCTCCGGGCGACTGGTCGATCGCCACGCGGCTCGCGTGCCCGTGCGAGCTGTGCGCGCGCCTCGCCCAGTTCCTCCAGGCCTCCGATCAACGTCAGCTCGAGTGGCGACTCGCCAAGGACCGGCGCGCGCACGTCCACCAGGTGATCACGAGCTACGAGCTACCGCTGACCCATGTGACCCGCCGGATCGGTAGCCCGTTCACCCTGGTCCTGACCAAGACGGAGGCGCTGTTCGCGCAGGACGCGTCCGAGCGCGAGGGGTGGGCACGCGCGCTCGCGTGGTTGCAGGCGCATGCCGCGACCTCGTGAGCGGGATGCGCGCACCGGGCTGAACAGCAACTCGATGTTGTCGACGCGCACGACGTCGGAGCCGGTGCCATCGAGCAGCGCATCGACGACGCGGGGAACCCGCAGGGCTCGCGGGCGCTGCGTGAGTGCCAAGAGCCGCTCGCTCACTCGCTGGTTCAGGTTCAACGCCGCCGGATCATCCGGCGACCCATGCCGGAGTGACCACCCAGCGCTCGCTGAGCTGGGCGAGCTGGCGCTCGGAGAGGATGCCCCGCGCCAGTGCGCCGGAGAGTGGCAGCAGCGCGGCCGCCGCCGGCTCGACATCCGCAGCGTCGAGCATCCCCCGCCGCGAGGCGAAGCGACGCGCGAGGTCCCGTTCGTTGGGGCCGCAGTGTCCGGCCACCAGGTGGTCGAGGAAGTCGGCGCGGGTGCCGCGGTGGGCGCGCCAGTCGCCCGACGGGATTGGCGGAGCGCCGTCGATGCACGTCACGTAGGTCCAGGCCTGGCGGACGCGCCCGTCGCACATCCCGACGTCGATCACGGCGCGGCGGAACAGAGACGACGACGCGCCCCAGCCGCGAAAGCCCTCGATCTCGTCGAGCCGCGCCAGCAGCGCCTCGATGTCCCGATGGATCACGTACTCGCCCTGCACCAGGCGGTCGGTCTCGCCGGGGCGAAAGCCGGGGAATGCTCCGTGATCGTAAAGGGTGCCCCCGCTCTCGGCCAGCAGGGCGCAGGTCAGCTGCTCGGGCTGCAGGCGCGCGAACCGCGACTCGCCCCGCATCAGGGTCCCGTAGGCGAACAGCGCGGACAGCGGCGCCGCGCGCTGCCCCTGGGCGGCGCGCTCGAGACCACCGACGTCCAGGTCCCAGCGCTCGCAGCCCCGACGCACGACCTCCAGGTAGTCGGGGCCGGGGGCGACATGGCCACCGGGCGCGGCGACGACGTAGGTCTGCACCGGCACCTCGGCGTGCCCGACGAGCGCCACCGTCGAGATCCGCCGGTACGCCGGGCTGTCGCCACGGGCGCCTTCCTTGCGGTCGAGGAGGTCCCAGCCGTTGCCGAGGACGCGGAACAGCATACCGTGGACGATCGCGCCGCGATGCGGGACCACGTCGAGCACGCCGCCGTTGCGAGCGGCGGACTTGCGCGTGAACGCCAGCGCCCGGTCCGGAAGGTAGGCGGGGCCGACCGGCTCGAGCAGCGAGACCAGGGCGGGGCTCCGCTGCTCGAGGTCGCGAACGTCGAGGTTGGAGCCGTACGCGAAGTAGAGGGGGGCGTTCGGGGTGATGTTCTTTGTGCTGGGCATGACTCCACCCTGCTCCCTCGCGCGTGACCGAGGCGTGACCGGCTACTCTTCGAGGAGGCCGATGACAGGCGTTTCCGCTGGCAATACATGCTCTATGCAACGTCTCAATGCCCCAGTCGTGAAGCCTCGCCCGGAGCCGCTCGCGCGCCTTCCGAAGGCGTGGCCCGGCACGCCCTTCGTCGGCCGCCTCCTCTCCCAGGATGCGTTGTCGTTGCCGGAGTGACGTGTCGTCCGGCCTGGCCGATCGGAGGGCGTCAGCCAGCATCCGCAGCTGCGTCGAATCGACGGCGTCGCCGCTCGGATGGC
Organism: Kofleriaceae bacterium; assembly: GCA_964203225.1. GTDB lineage: Bacteria > Myxococcota_A > Polyangia > Haliangiales > Haliangiaceae > JABFXX01. Next base: position 314,220 of record CAXNMK010000009.1, on the reverse strand, counting down.
CGGGACGCCATAGCGTTCCCCTGCCCTCCCTCGGCAGCTCGAACACGAGTGCAGCTGGATGGCGTTCGCGGAGCGCGGTCAACTCGGCACCGGCCAGCGCGCGGTCGGTCAGCACCACGGACGACGCGCCCGCCAGCTCCTCGATGCGCGCTGAGAGAAGCGCCCAGCCCCGCCGGCGGGGAGCCCCCTCACGGAACTCGAACGGCAGCGCTCCCAGGCCGTCGAGCCCGTCGTGGGGAGCGTCGATCATGTAGCTGCACAGCTCGAGCACGTTGACCAGGGCGTGCTGCAGGGTCGGGTCGGCGTCGTCTGCTGCCTCCCGGTCGGGCGGATCGCTCGGGTCCCGCCCGAGCGCCTCGCCGATCAACGTGCGCGCCTTGTCGAACGCCTGACGGGCCCGAGCCTTCTTGCCCAGACGATGAAGGACGGCGACGTGATAGACGGCCGGCCACGGCCCCAGCGCGGCCTGCTTGGACGCGTCGAGGAAGAGCGCCTCCGCATTCTGCAGGTCGTTCTCGGTCCTGGCGTCGCGCATGATCAGGTGGGCGAGCCGGTACGCGGCAATCGCGTCCCACGGCGCCGCGTTGGTGTTCGCTGCGAGCCGCAGGGCCTGCTCGAGTTCCTCACGCGCGCCCTGGCCACCGCGGAGCCGCTTGGCGTCGCTCGCGCGGACCACCGCGATCCGGATCCGTTCATGCCGAGGCGGGGTTGCCATGGTCTCAATGTGGCACACCGCGCCCGCTGGCAAGGCCAACGACTCGATGGCGTTCAGGCGACCACACCGCGGGACGACCGCGCCATGTCCACCCACCTCACCCGCGCCGAAACATGCACCGGGCGACCAGCCCGGCCAGCCTGCGCCAACCCCCTCCGATCGCCCGATTTCGATCACCACCACGATCACCACTTCCCCGTGACAGCGCGGGACGGTCCGACACACCTCAAAGGTGTTGGCGCTCCATCGTTCAGGCAGTTAGCCTACCGAGGCGGGGGGGCCGAGCGTCTTGGGAAGCTGACACTCTACCGCTGAGTTAATCCCGCAGGGATTTGTAATCATTGATCAAGACGCCCCCAGCGTCAAGCGCGTTTCGGGCCGATCATTGCGGCCCCGAGCGCGCTGACGCCCGCGGGCGCGTCCAGGAGAGCGCCGTGCACGCTCGGCGCCTTCGCCCTGCAGCCCCACCTTCGAGGGCCGGTCGACCGTCGTGGCGCGCCCGATGCAGCACCTCGCGCGGAGGACCGCATGAACCCATCGAACAACACACAGCCACGGCCCACGGGCGACGCCCTCGACGCTGCGCTGGCAGCTGCTGCCCTCGGCGAAGCTCCGACGTCCGATGACGCCGAGGAGCTCGACGCCGAGGATCGGCTCGAGACGGATGTCATCGGGCCCCTCGGCGGGCCCGACGAGATCGAGCGACGCGACTCCCATCGAGCGGAGCTCGACCCACGCCACAGGAGCCAGCCCTGAAAGCCATCGTCTTGACCGCCTACGGTGACGCCAACCAGCTCGTCGTCCATGGACCTGGCGGACGCGGGCGCGCTTCCGCTCGTGCTGCTCACCGGCGCGCAGCTGATCGAGGAGGCCGTCCAGCCGGCGCGGGGCGATGTCGTGCTCGTGACCGGTGCGATGGGGAGCGTCGGACGGCGAGCTCGGGCAGATCGTCGACCCGACCACCACGGTGTTCGAGATCGCGACGGTCGACGCGTCGCGGGTGACCGCCGAGGTCGACGAGCGCTACGTCCGCGCACTCCGGGTCGGGATGGCGACCCAGGTGCTGCCCGTCGGCTCGCAGGACCCGCCCCAGGCCGCGACCATCAGCTACGTGGCCCAGGCCGTCGATCCGCAGACGGGTGCGGCCACGGTGCGGTTCACCTATGCGGCGGTCCCGAAGGCGACCTTGCTCGGGATGTCCGTCGACCTCACCATCAGCGTCGCCCGGCGTCCGGCGGCCATCACCATTCCCCGCGAGGCCGTCGGCAGCGACGACGGTCGTGCGTTCGTCCTCGTCGTCGTCGACGGCCGCGCACAGCGCCGCGCGATCACGATCGAAGACTGGCCTGCATCGTCGGTCGTCGTCCGCTCGGGGGTGTCCGCCGGTGACCTGATCATGGTCGACCCGACCGCGGCGGTCGCCGGCGCGCGGGTCCGGACCGAGGTGCGCGGTGGGGTTTGAGGCCAAGCTCGCGCTCCGCTACCTGATCTCGTCCCGCCTCCAGACCTCCCTGCTGGTCGCGGGCGTCGCCGTGGGCGTCCTCGTGTTCACGTTCATCGCCGCGTTGATGAACGGCCTCGGCGTTCGCCTCACCGAAGACATCACGGGGACCGTCGCCCACGTGACGCTCGAGCCCGCGCCTCGCAGTCCTCGCACGTACATGCCGTCGCCGGTGGGGCGCGCATTGTTCGCCGTGCAGCCCGGACACGACGACGCGGCCGAGATCCGGACGTACCGGTCCGTGCTCGAGCTCGCCGCGCGCATGCCCGGCGTGCGCGTCGCGGTCCCCGAGGTCCTCGGCAACGCGACGCTCAAGGTGTTCAGCCTGCTCACGATCGCGATCGGGGTCGCGAGCACGCTGTGCCTCTCCGTCATGCGCCACCGCCCGGAGATCGGCATCCTGCGCAGCTTCGGGATCGGACGCGCGGCGGTCGTCCGGACCTTCGTGCTCCAGGGGGTGCTGATCGGGATCCTGGGATCGGTCGTCGGGGTGGCGCTCAGCTTCGCGTTCGCACATCTGTTGCTCACCATCTCGATGACTGCCAGAGGCGCACCATCGATCCCGATCGATCCCGCGCAGGGCAAGTACCTGCGGGCGATCCTCTTCGCGACCGCGGCGAGTGCTTGCGCCGCGATTCTCCCTGCACGGTCGGCGGCGAAGACCGATCCGCTGGAGGCGATCCAGTCATGACCGCGCTCGAAGCGACGGACATCATCAAGGTGAGGTGGCCGGCCGGCGGCGAGGGAGCAACCCCACCGCACCCCCGCCGGAGCCCCACCGCACCGATACACGAACGCGGAGTTGGCCGATCCTGTACGCTAGGTTACTTGGCCACCGACGACACATCCCCGACGCCCGGCGGCCCCGCCGCGGCGAGTGTGACGCTGCCGACGCTGCTGGCGTCGCGGCCGCGGCTCGATGCGCTCGGGATCGCGCGCGTGGTCAGCGAGGCCGCGGAGGCCGTCCACAAGGCGCAGCGCGCGGGCGCGCTGGGTGGCTCGATCACGCCAGCCGCGCTTCACGTGGACCTGGACGGCGTCACGCTCGCGCCCGGCCCCTCCGCCGTCGCCTACACCGCGCCCGAGCGGCTGACCGGCGCGGCCGGCGACCGCCGCAGCGACGTGTTCACGCTCGGCGTGGTGCTGTGGGAGGCGCTGACGGGCGAGCGGCTGTTCGACGCCTCGAGCGACGAGGGCCGCGCCCAGGCCGTGCAGGCGTGCGACGTGCTCGCGCCGACCGAGTTCGATGACGCGATCCCCCCCGAGCTCGACGCGATCTGCAAGCGTGCCCTCGCCCGCGATCCCGCCGACCGCTACCCCTCCCCCAAGGTGATGGCCGCCGAGCTGGAGACGTTCCTCGACGACGCGGGGTACCCCGAGGACCGGGCCGCGATCATCGAGCGCGTGCGCGCCGCGATGCCGCCGCCGAACCCCGGCGCCGACGACATCGCCAGCCTGCTCGCCGGTGGTACCGACGACGACGGGGATGCCGCGCCCGCGCCCGACCCGGACGTGTCCGCGATGGCGGCCGACGATATCGCCAGGCTCCTCACCGGCAACAGCGGCGACGATGCCCGGCCAGCCGCGACGGATGAAGCTTCGGCACCCGCCGCGGCAGCGCCCGCGATGGCCGCGGCGGACATCGCCAGCCTGCTCGCCGGAGACGCCTCGCCCGCCGCAGCCCCCGAGCCCGCGCTCGTGGCCGACGCCGCCGTCAGCCCCGACGCCGCCGTCAGCCCCGACGCCGCTGTCAGCCCCGACGACATCGCCAGCTTGCTCGCCGGAGACGCCTCGTTCGCCGCAGCCCCCGAGCCGGCCGCAGCCCCCGAGCCCGCGCCCGAGCCCGCAGACGCCGTCACCCCCGACGACATCGCCAGCCTGCTCGCCGGCACCGCCACGACCGCCGAGCCCGCGACCGCCGACGGCGCGGTCAGCCCTGACGACATCGCCAGCCTCCTCGGCGGCGGCAGCTCGACCGCCGACGGCGCGGTCAGCGCTGACGACATCGCCAGCCTCCTCGCCGGCGGCAGCTCGACCGCCGACGACGCGGTCAGCGCGGACGACATCGCCAGCCTCCTCGCCGGCGGCAGCTCGACCGACGACGACGCGGTCAGCGCGGACGACATCGCCAGCCTCCTCGCCGGCGGCAGCTCGACCGCCGACGACGCGGTCAGCGCGGACGACATCGCCAGCCTCCTCGCCGGCGGCAGCTCGACCGCCGACGACGCGGTCAGCGCGGACGACATCGCCAGCCTCCTCGCCGGCGGCAGCTCGACCGACGACGACGCGGTCAGCGCGGACGACATCGCCAGCCTCCTCGCCGGCGGCAGCTCGACCGCCGACGACGCGGTCAGCCCGGACGACATCGCCAGCCTCCTCGGCGGCGGTGCCGCGCAGCCCACCGACGACGCGCCGGCCGTGAAGGCCGCCCCCTCCGCCGTGACGGCCGCCGAGGCCGACGACGACCCCGCGCCCGCCGCGGCGATCGACCACGATGCGCCGACGCCGTACCATGCGCTGTCCACCGGCGAGGCCGTGGCCCCCGAGGAGATCGATCGGCTGATCGCCACGGCGCAGGTCCCCACCGCCGAGGGCGCGACGACCGCCGAGAGCGCGACCACCGCCGCCGCCGAGCCGCCGGCTGACACGGCCGTCAGGCCCGGCGAGTTCGACCCGTTCGACGAGCTCGACGGCATGCTCGCGGCCACCCGCCCTCGCCGCTCGCGCGCGGTGATCGCGTTCGCCAGCGCCGGTGCGGCCGTGGTGCTCGCCATCGTCGCCGCGATCACGCTGCTCGGAGGGCGCGGCGACGCCGCTCCGCCGAAGTCCGCCGACCGCGCGGCGCCGCCCACCGCCCATGGTAACGCGACCGCCCCGGACGAGCACGCAGCCGCCGACCGCGCCCCCCCGGACGAGCACGCAGCCGCCGATCACGCGGCGGGAGACGCCGCCACCACGGGAAACGACCACGACCCGCCGACCGGGTACGCCAAGCTCGACCTCACCCCCGCGAACGAGTTCGCGCCCCAGATCATCGACGCCCGCGGCGAGCACGTCCCCGCGCCACCGCTCGTCACGGCACCGGCACCGGCACCGGCACCGGCACCGGCACCGACACCGACACCGACACCGACACCGACACCGACACCGGCACCGGCACCGCCCGCGCGGCCCGCCCACGTCGACTCCGATCCGGACTTCGCCCCCGAGGCAGCGCGCGTCGCTGCGGCCAATGCACCGGCGCCGGTGTACTTCCCGGCGAAGGAGACCCCGCCGCCCGCCGCCGGGACCCAGCGCGCTCGCCAGGCGCCCGACCGCGACGACGCGCCTGCGCGCGAGCGCGCGGCTCCCCCCACCGTGGATCTCACGACCGGGCCACTCGAGCCTGTGTCAGGCCGTGGCGTGACCGTCGATCGCGCCGGCAACATCGACACCACCCTGCTCTACCGCCTCGGCTACGAGCTGCTGTCCCACGGCGACGCGACCGCCGCCCGCTCGACGTTCGAGTCGCTCCAGGAGCAGCACCCGAGCTACGCGCCGGCCGCGCGCGGCCTCGGGCTCGCGCAGGAGGCGCTGAGCAACACCGCGGGCGCCCGCGTCGCGTACACGCGTTACCTCGAGCTCGCGCCGACCGCCGTCGATGCCGCCGAGATCAAGAACCGGCTCGCCCGCCTCCGCTGATCAGCGCTGACGACGACGACGACGACGACGGCGCAGCGCTGCGAGCGCCACCACGAGCCCCGCCCCGCCGCCTCCGGCGGTGCAGCCGCCCTCCTCGCCGGGCTCCGCGCCTGGGCTCCGCGCCGGAACCCGAGCCCGCATCCGAACCCGAACCCGAGCCCCCGTCGAGGCGGGTGATCCGCAGGCCGTCGAACACGAGCTTCACCATCTCCGCGCCCGGCTCGCCGGTGTTGTCGCCGAGGTGCACGCGTTGCTCGCCGCCCGCCGTGACGTCGAACGCGCCGAGGCTCTGCCAGCCATCGACGGCGGTCTGGTCGAGGACGACCTCCTGCGCGACGCCACCGAGCTCGAGCTGGTAGCGCGCCTGCGTGGACTGCGCGTACGCCGCGGGCGTGGACACCTCGAGCTGGTATCGGCCGCCCTCGGCGAACACCAGGCTCCACTCGGCGTAGTTGTCTTCGGTGGCGCGGTCGGTGGTGTGGGTCCAGATCAGGTCGCTGCCCTCGCCAACGGTCGACACCTGGCGCAGCGAGGTCGGGGTGCCGCCGGCGCGGAAGCAGGCGTCGCCGTCGTCGATCAGGCCGCCCTCGGCGGGGATCACGCCACACGCGCGCGGCTCGCCGGTGAGCGCGAGGAGCTGCTCGCGCGTACCGTTGAACCGGTTGACGTCGACATTGCCCGTGATGCCCGCGACCCGGCCGCTGTCCGTGAACTGCCAGAGCGCCCAGTCGGTCCACGGCGCCGCGATGTTGGGGCACGCCGCGGTGGTGTACTGCGCGTGCCACAGCGGCGACGGCAGGAAGTCCGCGCTCCCGACGCTGTCGCGCCAGAAGTAGAACCCGGTGTAGATGATCGGCCGGCGGCCAGTGGCCGCCTCCACGCGGTCGATCCAGATCCGGACCTTGGCCGCGACCTGGCTCGGCGACAGCCCCCCATCGGCCTCGACGTCGATCACCGGCGGCAGGTCGTCGGCGCCGAGCGGGCCGAGCTTCTCGAGGAACAGGTCGGCCTGGGCGAGCGCGTCCTGCGACGGCCGGAAGTACTGGTAGGCGCCGCGCAGCACGCCCGCGGCCTTCGAGCCGGCCCAGTTGGCGGCGAACTTCGAGTCGATCGTGTTGAGGCCGTCGGAGATCCGCGAGAACGCGAACTCCACGCCGTCCGCGCGGACCCTCGCCCAGTCGATCGTGCCCTGGTAGTACGACACGTCGATGCCCTTGACCGTGGGGCCACTGCCGCACACCTCGAGGCCGGCCTCATCGGTCGACTCGGCGGGCAGGTCGGCCGTGCAGGCCCCCAGGAACATCACGATGGCGAGCGCGCGGGTCACGATGGCCCGGCGTGGAGCAGGAAAAGTGCCAGCGAGGCGCCCGCCGCCGGTCACCGAACCCCTCGATGTTGCTGGGCGTCCGCCGGCCGGATCGCCCACGGCGATGGGCAGTGCAACCGGGGCTACGGACCCCGGGTCCCACCACGTCCTCGCGGCCCGCACTCGACCCTGCGCACGTGGCGAGCGGGTGGCTGACCCGTATCCGGGGCCGCGGCGGCGGCATCCCAGTCGCGTGAGGGCCAGCGTCCCGACCAAGCCGTGTGCCCGCTGTGGCCGCACGATCACGTGGCGCGCGAAGTGGGCGCGCGCGTGGGACGAGGTCCGCTACTGCAGCGACGCGTGCCGCGCGGGGACCTCGGCCGGCGCCCCTCATCTCCTGGGGCACGAGCCCGCTCTCGAACAGGCGATCCTCACGCTCCTCGCCGCTCGCGCCCGGGGCACCACGATCTGTCCGTCGGAGGCCGCGCGCGTGGTCGGCGGGGAGGACTGGCGCCCGCTGATGGAGGCGACCCGCCAGGCTGCCCGCCGGCTGGTGGCCCGGGGCGCGCTCGACATCACCCAGGGCGGCCGCGTCGTCGATCCCTCGACCGCGCGTGGCCCGATCCGGCTGCGCGCGCGCTAGCCGTTCGCGCAGTGACGAGGCTCCAGCTCGGTCTCGAGCGAGTCCCGCGGGGGCAGCAGGACCTCCCTCTGGTCCTCCGACCGGGTCGCCGCCGGTGTGGCCAGTCCGGCCCGGTCGGAGGACCAGGTCGGCGCGCGCGTCCGGGTGCCTGCCAGCGCGTCGGGCCTCGAGGCGTTCGCGCGCGGGCGGTATTCCCGCCCGGGTCAGGGCGTCAGCGGCTGGGTCGACACGCAGTCGAACAGCCCGCTGCCCGCGGCCGGGTAACGGTACAGCCCCGCGAAGCACATCTCCGAGTTCGAGCTCTCGCCGAACGTGACGATGTTGCCGGTGTTGTTGAGGTACGAGCAGGTGACGCGGAGGACGTCGCCGCTCTGGACCTGCACGATCGGATCCTTGAGGTAGTAGGACTGCTCGCCGAAGTCGAACACGCCGTCGTGGAGCACGGTGGTCGTCGTGTTCCGCTTCTGCGTGACCCTCATGTACGTGCCGAGCTGGTGCATGTGCGGCCACACCGCGAACAGCGAGTAGCTCTTGTTCTCGGTGCATCCGCCAGTGACGTTGGTGGTGGTGTTGTTGGACAGCAGGATGATGCCCCTGCTGCCCGCGAACACCATCTCGGCGAGCTGCGCCGGCGCGGTGGGCTGTGCCTTGACGTCGATGCCCGAGGTGCCGGTCCAGGGCATATCGGAGGCGTTGAACAGGTGCAGGTTCAGGTGGATCTGCGTGCCCGCGGGGATCTTGATGCCGACGCCGGCCGGGAAGTCGAGCGGTGAGGTGCCCACGCCCGACGCGTACAGCATGACCATGCCGAGCTCGCTGACGTCGCAGCCGTATTCGCCGTCGGCGCCGGCGGTGCCACCATCGGAGATCGACAGCACCGTGTGGTGGGTGCCGAGCGGCGCCACCGCCTGGATGTTGGTCACGTACGTGTCGGTGGGCACGGTCAGGCGCGCGCACCGGTAGACGTCGGTCGAGCCGGCGGGCAACGACCACGAACCCTCGACCAGCCGGGTGTAGCCCTCGGGCGGCGCAGGCGCGTCGGGGGCCACGCCGGCGTCGACGCCCGAGCCTCCACCGTCGGGGGTGCCGCCGTTACCGCCGGGGGTGTACTCGGTTCCACACGCGGTCGCGAGCAGGGTGGCGCAGGCCAGGGCGATCCTCATGGGCGTATCATCGGCCATCCCGGGCCCGGCGTCGAGAACGACCTGGCTTATGCTGCCGGTCGCATGACCGCGCACCTCGCGACCCTGCTCGTCACCTGCCGCGACACCAAGGGCATCGTCGCGGCCCTCGCGCAGACCCTGTACGGCCACGGCGCCAACATCCTCGACGCTGACCAGCACACCGATCCGGTCGCGGCGATGTTCTTCCAGCGGATCCGGTTCGACCTGACCGGGCAGACCACCGACCGGGTCGCGCTCGAGGCCGACATCCGCGAGGTCGCCGGCCGGTTCGACATGACCTACCGGCTGGCCTACGGCGACCAGCTCCGCAAGATCGCGATCTTCGCGTCGAAGCAGGAGCACTGCCTGTACGATCTGCTGATCCGCCACGGCGCCGGCGAGCTGCCGTGCGAGATCGCGATGGTGATCTCGAACCACGCCAGCGCCGCCAAGATCGCCGTGCACTTCGGCGTGCCGTTCCACCACCTGGCCGTCACCCCGGACACCAAGGCGGCGCAGGAGGCCCGCGCGATCGAGCTGCTCGATGGCGCCGGCGTCGACCTGGTCGTGCTCGCGCGCTACATGCAGGTGCTATCGCCCGCGTTCGTCGCGCACTACGCGACCCGCATCATCAACATCCACCACTCGTTCCTGCCCGCGTTCGTCGGCGCCAACCCGTACAAGCAGGCGTTCGAGAAGGGCGTCAAGCTGATCGGCGCGACCAGCCACTACGTGACCGCCGACCTCGACCAGGGCCCGATCATCGAGCAGGCGACCATCCGCGTGACGCACGAGGACACCATCGACGATCTCGTCCGCAAGGGCCGCGATCTCGAGAAGAGCGTCCTCGCGCAGGCCGTGCGCTGGCACCTCGAAGACCGCGTGCTCGCGTACGCCAACAAGACCGTCGTGCTCGATTAGGCTAAGCTGGTTCGGCCGATGGCCCACCGAGTCGACACCGACCTGCACGTGCAGCGCTTCGGGTTCGCCAGCGACGACACCGGCACCCGCCTCCTGTTCCCGCGCATCGAGTGCACCCGCGTCGAGGGCCGCACCGATGCCGTGGGGTACGGCATCACCGACGCGATCTTCGACGGGCTCGCGGCCCGCCTCGATCGGGGGAGCTGGAGCGCCGACGCCGCCTCGCTCGGCGGGGCGTGGATGCGCGCGGACGATGGCCGGTTCGCCATGTCCATGGAGCGCATCGAGCTCTCGCGCGGCGTGCGCCTGACGCGCGCGGCCAGCGGCGTCGAGATCATCGCCCCGCACGCCACGCTCTCGGAGATGAAGCTCACCATCAACGGTCCGTTCGGCCGCGGCGCGAGCGAGGTCATCACCCCGGTCCCCGCCGCCGAGCGCCGGCTCCGCCAGGACCGCCTCCACTTCCTCGACAGCCTCGCCGGCCGGATCAACCTCACGGTCAAGGTCGTGCTCGATCTGCCCGTGCTCAAGCGCCGCACGCTCGATCAGGCGCTGCGGATCGCGATCACCGAGGGCACGCTGGACTTTCGCGCGCTCGACGACAGCCTCGACTGGCTCGAGGGTGCGTTCCTCGACTTCACCCAGGACAAGGACCGCCTCAAGCTCCAGTGGAAGGTCCCGATCGTCGGCTCTGGCCGCGATCTGATCACGTGGCGCCTCGATCCCGCTGCCACCACCCTCGCCGCGTTCGGCCGCGTCCCCGTGCGCTCGCTCGCCGATTTCGGGTTCCCCGGCGACGGCACCGCAGCCCGCCCCGACGACAAGCGCAAGACCCTGCAGTCGCTCACCCTCGAGGGGCTCGACCTCGCGCTGTCCCTGCTCGCGCCGCGCTCGCTCGAGGTCGGCCAGGGCGTGATCCTGTTCGGCGGCGAGGACTCGCCGGGCATGGTCGACCTCAAGGTCACCGGCAGCCTCAACGACCGCGGCCCCGGCGCGCTGACCGGCGCGATCGGCACCATCGACACGACGATCAAGGACCTCCGCCTCGGGCCGGTCAGCGTGACCTCGGACCGCCTCTGCTTCGACGGCCTCGACCAGCTCGAGGTCACGTTCGACGGGTTCCGCCCCACCAAGATCACCTGCGTGATCCACCGCGTCACCGCCACCAACCTCGCGCTCCACATCGGAGGCGCGGCGACGCCGTAGCGCCGCGCGGATCAGCGCGGATGGACCATGTCCGCCGGCCGGACCCACGCCTCGAACTGCGCGGGCGTGACGAACCCGAGCACCTCGGCGGCTTCGCGCAGGGTGGTGCCCTGGGCGTGGGCATGCTTGGCGATCTGCGCGGCGCGGTCGTAGCCGATGTGCGGCGCGAGCGCGGTGACCAGCATCAGGCTCTGCTCGAGGTGGCGCTGGATTGCACCGCGGTTGGGCTCGAGGCCACGCGCGCAGTGGAGGTCGAACGAGGCGGCGGCATCGCCGAGCAGGCGGAGCGAGTGCAGGACGTTGTGCGCGATCAGCGGCTTGAACACGTTGAGCTCGAAGTTGCCCGAGGCACCGCCGAACCCGACGGCGACGTCGTTGGCGAGCACCTGCACGCACACCATGGTCAGCGCCTCGCTCTGCGTGGGGTTGACCTTGCCCGGCATGATCGAGCTGCCCGGCTCGTTCTCGGGGATGATCAGCTCGCCGAGGCCGCTGCGGGGGCCGCTCGCGAGCCAGCGCACGTCGTTGGCGATCTTCATCAGCGCCGTGGCGAGCGCCTTGAGCGCGCCGTGGAACGCGACCAGCGGCTCGTGGCCGGCGAGCGCCGCGAACTTGTTGGGCGCGGTCACCAGCGGCAGGCCCGTCAGGTCGCGCAGCTCGCGCGCCACGCGGATGGCGTAGTCGCGGTGGGCGTTGAGGCCGGTGCCGACGGCGGTGCCGCCGAGCGCGAGCTGGTGGACGCCGGTGAGGGTGGCGCGGATCGCGTCGGTGGCGAGATCGAGCTGCGCGACCCAGCCGCCGATCGCCTGGCCGAGCGTCAGCGGCGTGGCGTCCTGGAGGTGGGTGCGGCCGATCTTGACGATGTCGGCGAACGCCGCGGCCTTGCCGGCGAGCGTGGCCCGCAGACCGGCGACCTTGGGCAGCAGCGCGTCCTCGACCGCGCGCGCGACGGCGACGTGCATCGCGGTGGGGAACACGTCGTTCGAGCTCTGCGACAGGTTGACGTGATCGTTGGGGTGGACCGGCGTCTTGCCGCCGCGCACGCCGATCGCGATCTCGTTGGCGCGGCCGGCGATCACCTCGTTGACGTTCATGTTGGTCTGGGTGCCGCTGCCGGTCTGCCACACCACGAGCGGGAACTCGCCGGGGTGCGCGCCCGCGATCACCTCGTCGGCGGCGGTCATGATCAGCGCGGCGATGTCGCCGGGGAGCAGGCCGAGCTCGCGGTTGGCCGCGGCCGCCGCTTTCTTGATGATGGCGAGCGCGGTGATCAGCTCGCGCGGCATCCGATCGTCGCCGATCCTGAAGTTGTCGAGCGAGCGCTGGGTCTGCGCGCCCCAGTAGTGCGCGCTGTCGACCTCGACCGTCCCCATGCTGTCCGCCTCGGTACGCGTGGCCATGGACAAGGCCTACCACGCACCGTCCATCTCACGGGGGAACGAGCGCGACGAGCCGGACATCCTTGGTGAGCGCCACCTCGGGATCCGGATGGCCACCCCTCGGTGGTGGCGTTCAGCTCGGTCCCGAACGCGCGGACCGCGGCGCTCGATCACCGGCTCGATCACCGGCTCGATCACCGGCTCGATCACCGGCTCGATCACCGGCTCGATCACCGGCGGGCTAGAAGCCGTCGTCGCTGTTGTGCGCGGCGCGGTGGCCCTGCGCGCGCATGTACGCGACGCGCTGGGCGGCGTCCGCGAACTGGGGATCGCGCTCGATCACGGACTCGAAGTAGTAGATCGCCTCGCCGGCGTCGCCGATCTGCTCGTACGTGATGCCGATCTCGTAGTACAAGCTCTGGATCTCACGCTCGGACGGGCGCGCCTGCAGGCCCTGCTTGAACTGCAGCACGGCGTCGATCGTGTTGCCCGACTCGCGCAGGCACATGCCGATCATCACGCGCGCCGACACCTCCTTGCCGGGCGAGCGCAGCGCGTTCTCGAACGCCTTGATGGCCTCGTCGTGGAGGCCCATCTCCTTGTAAGCGAGGCCGAGGTCGAAGTGGGTCTCGCCGTCGCTGTCGTCGACAGGCCTCTGCAGCGTGACCGAGGGGCCGCGCTTCTTCTGGGTGGTCACCGGCGCCGCGACCGCATCGAGCTCCTCGAAGTCGTCGGCGTTGACCTCCTCGAGCTCGTCGAGCTCGTCGATCTCGTCGATCTGGTCGATCTGGTCGATCTGGTCGATCTGGTCAATGTCGAGCGCGTCGGTGCCGCCGTCCGCCGCGGCGGCGTCGTCGCTGTCCTCCACCGGATCCTCGAGGACGCCGCCGCCGCCAGAGCCCATGATCGACTCGAGGTCGCGGAGCTTGCCGGTGATCAGACGGTGACCAGGGTAGCGCGTCAGCATCGTGCGCAGGACCTCGGCGGCCTCGGGGTACATGCCCTGGCCGGCGTAAAAGTCCGCCTCCTCGAGCTCGCCCTCGACCATGCTCTCGGCGCGCGCTCTCGCGACCTGCGCAGCCGCGGCGGGCTGGCCGGCATCCGTGCCGTACGGATCGTAGCTGCCGGACACCGACAGGCCGTCCGCGCTGACCGCGCCGTACGAGCCGGTGTCGCCGGAGCTCGGGGTCTGGCCGGTCGGCGAGTCGTAGCTCGCGCCGCTGTAGGTGTTGTCGAGTGCCCCGCCGGCGTCGAACTCGCGCGCGGCGTCGGGATCGAAGGGGATCTCGGACTGATCGTCGAACCCGGGCGGGGGCGCGAACGTGGTGTTCTCGTCGGAGCCCCACTGATGGATCGGCGGGCGATCGCCGCGCACCGGCTGGTCGACGGGGAGCTGGCGGGTCGGCAGCTTCTGGTGATGCGGAGGGGGGGGCGACGACTCGAGATCGAGATCGTAGGCGTACGCGGGCGGCTGCGGCGGACGGCCCGGCGCAGGACTGCCGTGGGCGACGCGGCCCGGGCGGATCAGCTCGTTGGGATCGAAGTCATCGATCGAGTCGCGGGTGGCGGTCTGGCGCGCGACGCCCATCGGGCGCTGCGAGGCGGTGCGCGGCGCGGCATCGAGCGCGAGCTCCTCGAGATCCGGATCGATGGCAGCGACGCCCCCGCCGCCGGCGTACTGCAGCTCGGACGCGTGGCTGCGCGCGACGCGCAGGCGAAACCGGCGCGCGAGATCGAACGCGCCCGTGTGCGTGCCGTTCATCGCCAGCAGCTCGTGCAGGTACGCCTCGGCGCGGTCCGGATCGCTCGGCGCGATCACCTCGGCGAGCTGCAGCAGCTCGGCTTCCGCCTCCTGCTCGCGGCCCTGCGACACGAAGATGTCCTTGAGTCGCTCGCGCGCCTCGAGGTTCGCGGGGTCGAGCGAGAAGATCCGGCGCAGGTGATCGACGGCCTTCTGGTGCAGGCCGTACTTCACGTAGACGTCGGTCTCCGCGAGGATCTTGGCGATCTCGTCGGCGTGGCGCTCGCCCGCGGCCGACACCTGGCGCGGGTCGGCCGCCGGCTCCATGTCCCCCGAGAAGTCGCCGTCGTCGGCATACTCGGGGAGCGCAAACTCGGCTCCCGAGAAGCTCTGCTCGTCGAGCAGCGGCATCGAGCCCGTCATGTTCGGTGCGGTCTGCGTCACCGGGAAATCGGTGGTCAGGTTGAACTTGACGTGCCCGGTGGCGGCGCGTACCTGCGCGGGCAGCGGCGTGTGCGACCGAGGCGGAGGCTGCTCGGGTGCGGCCGGCGCGGTTTGCCCGAGAAACTGCAGCGCGTCCGGATCCCCAGGGACGAACTCGAGGATCTTGCGGAAGACGTCGACCGCCTTGTCCTTCTGCTTGTTGTCCGTGTAGACGCGCGCGAGCTCCTTGAGCACCGACACGGTCTTCGCCTTCTGATCGAGCGCCTGGAACGCCTGCGCGAGCAGGCCGAGCGTCTCGACGTCGCGCGGGTCGGCCTTGAACGAGGTCTGCAGCTTCTGGAGCGCGCGCCGTGGATCGTTGCGGCGCAGGTACAGCCCCGCGAGTTCGCGGTTGAGCGTGTGGTTGGTGGGCGTGTGGAACAGCAGGCGCTCGGCGACCTTGATGAAGTCGTCCTGGCGGCCCTGGCGACGCAGCTGCTCGCACGCGTACTGGAACTCGCGCGCGGCGTCGTCGATCATCTGCTCTTTCGAGTAGAGCTCGGCGAGCTTGATGCGCGTCGCGATGTTCGCGGGATCGAGCGCGACGAGCTGCACCACGGTGCCGAGGGCGTCCTTGGTGTTGCCCTCGCGGTGAAAGTGCGCGGCGACGCTCTCGAGGTGCTGCATCGCCTCGATCATGTTGCCGCGCTGCTTGTAGAGCTCGGCGAGCTTCAAGATCACGTCGACGAGGCGCGGATCGAGCTTGAGGATCTGCTTGTAGACCGCGATGGCTTTTTCGATGAAGCCCTGGTCGTGATAGAAGCGCGCGACCTTGAGGTACGTGTCGGTCGCCTCCTGCTTGGCGCCCTTCTTCGCGTAGAGGTCGCCGACCTTGAGCCAGACCCGGACGTCCTTCGGATCCTCCTGGACGATCCGCAGGTACTCCTTGACCGCCTTGTCGATCTGGCCCTTGTCGACGAACTTGCGCGCCGACTCCATGACCTTGTCTTTGTTCAAGGCCACGGTTACCGACGGCTCCTGGTGCGGGGCATCACAGCGCGCCACTCGCTACGCGGGCCACTGCAACGATACATCCCGCACATCGAGCGAAATCGTACGGCCCGGGCGCCGTGGGGGTCAAGGAAAAGCATGTGCATTTCCCGTGCGTTGCGCCGACGGAACGACGCACATGGGATCACTGGTCGGCGGTGCAGTGGCACCACCGCGCACCCTCAGGCGGTCGGCGTCTTGTCCGCGAGCAGGCGTGCGACAAACCCCGTGTCGAAGTCGCCCCGGATGAAGTCCGGGTTGTTCACGATCCGACGCAAGAACGGGATGTTGGTGCGGGGGCCCTCGATCACCATCTCGTCGAGCGCACGCCGTGCGCGACGGATCGCGGCGGGCCGATCGACGTCGTGCACGATGACCTTGGCCAGCAGCGAGTCGTAGTGCGGCGGCACGACGTAGCCCGCATACACATGCGTATCTACACGTACACCGAGCCCGCCCGGCATGTGGATCGCGGAGATCTTGCCGGGCCACGGCGCGAACGTCACCGGATCCTCGGCGTTGACGCGCAGCTCGATCGCGTGACCGCGCGGCTTGCGCTCGCCGGTCCACGACAGCGGCTCGCCCGCCGCGATCTTGATCTGCTCGCGCACGAGGTCGAGGCCGGTGACCAGCTCGGTCACGGGATGCTCGACCTGCAGGCGCGTGTTCATCTCCATGAAGTAGAAGCTGCCGTCGGTGTCGAGCAGGAACTCGAGCGTGCCGACGTTGGTGTAGCCGATCGTCTCGATCGCCTTGACCGCGGCGGCCTGCAGCTTCTGGCGCACGTGATCGGGCAGCGCAGCCGACGGCGCCTCCTCGATCACCTTCTGGTGCCTGCGCTGGATCGAGCACTCGCGCTCGCCCAGGTGGGTGTAGTGGCCGTGCTTGTCGGCGACCACCTGGATCTCGATGTGGCGCGGCTTCTGGACGTACCGCTCCATGTACATCTCGGAGTTGCCGAACGCCGCCTGCGCCTCGGTGCGGCCGCGCGACCACGCGTCGAGGAGCTTCTCCTTCTCCCACACGATCTGCATGCCGCGACCACCACCGCCGGCCGTGGCCTTGAGGATGATCGGGAAGCCGACGCGATCAGCGGCCTCGAGCACCTGGATCTCGTCGTGGAGCCCGGTCGAGCCGGCGAGCACGGGCACGCCCGCGGCCTCCATCGCGGCGCGCGCGCGGATCTTGTCGCCCATCAGGCGCATCGCGTCCGGCGGCGGGCCGATCCACGTCAGCTTGCACTTGCGGCACACCTCGGCGAAGTCCGGGTTCTCCGACAAGAACCCGTAGCCGGGGTGGATCGCGTCGGCGCCTGTGATCTCGGCGGCCGAGATGATCATCGGAACGTTGAGGTAGCTCTGGCGCGACGGCGGGGGCCCGATGCAGACCGCCTGGTCGGCGAACTTCACGTGCAGCGCATCGGCGTCGGCGGTGGAGTGTACGGCGACCGACTCGAGGCCGAGTTCCTTGCACGCGCGGATCACGCGCAGCGCGATCTCACCGCGGTTGGCAATCAGGACCTTCTTGAACATCGGGCAGGCCTAGGTGGCGATCTTGAACAGCGGCTGGCCGTACTCGACGGAGGAGCCATCATCGACGAGGATGCCGACGATCGTGCCGGCGACATCCGCCTCGATCTCGTTCATCAGCTTCATCGCCTCGACGATGCACAGCGCCTGGCCCTTCTCGACGCGCTCGTTGAGCGACACGTACGACATCGAGTCCGGGTTCGGCTTGCGATAGAACGTGCCGACGAACGGCGAGGTCACGACGTGGGCCTTGTCGTCGATGACCGGCGTGGCGGCGGCGGGCGCGGCGGCCGGCGCATGCGCGGCGGGCGCCGGCAGGTGCACGGGCAGGTGCACCGGCATCGCGGGCGCCGGGGGCGCGCCGGGAGCCCCGGCCAGCTGCCGGCGGACGGTGATCGTGGTGCCGCCGGACTCGACCACCAGCTCGGTCAGGTGGTGCTCGGTGACGATCTCCGCGAGGCCCCGGGCCATCGCGACGATGGGTTCGGAACCGGTTCCGGTTCCGGTTCCGGATGAAGAGACTGCCGCCGAGGAGGCAGCGCTAGCGACGACTCTGGCCTTTTTTGCCATTGCGACCGCAAGCTTCCACATGCGCGAGGGCCGCGTCCAGTCCGAGGTAGTAGCTTTGTGCACCGAAGCCGCAGATCTGCCCGACGCACACCGCGGCGGTGACCGACTGCTGCCGAAACGCCTCGCGGGCGTGCAGGTTCGACAGGTGGACCTCGACGGTGGGCACCCCCACCGCGTCGATCGCGTCCCGGATCGCCACCGAGGTGTGTGTGTAGCCCCCGGGGTTGATCACGATCGCATCCGCCCACGCCCGGGCGCGCTGGATGCGCTCGACCAGCGACGCCCTCGAGGTTGCTCTGCGACGAGCGCAGCACCACCCCGCGGGCCTGGGCGCGACGGGCGAGTTCACGGTCGATCTCGGCCAGCGTCGTGGTGCCGTAGATCTCCGGGTCCCGCGTCCCGAGGAGGTTCAGGTTCGGTCCGTGGAGGACCTGGATGCGCGGCGCACGCGCTGGCCGCGCCACGAGCGCTAGAGCTGCGCGACGAGCGCCGGCTGCGCCAGGCGGCACAGAAACCGCGCCTTCCCGAAATTGCCCTCGGGAGACATGACGATCGCGATGAAGTACTGCGGCGAGATCATCCGGCAGACCAGGAACAGGCCCTGCGCCTTGACCGACATCTCCTCGAGGTTGCCGACGCCGAGGCTGTCGCCGGCCTTGCGGACCTGACCGATGATGAAGCTGAACTCCATCGCGATCGTCGTGACGTCCACGCGGTCCTGGTGGCGAACGTAGGTCTCGACGGGGATCCCGTCGAGCCCCATGATCACCGCCGCGATTCCACCGTCGACGTTGTCGACGACTTTCTTGAGCGTTTCAGCGAACAAGGCCCACCTCGGCGAAAACGTTACTAGAAGCGCCCTGACCTGCGCCAGTCCGTGCGCCAGCTGATTGCTAGACCGGGGGGGGCGTCGCCAGGATCGCCGGGCAGACGACCTCGGAGCCCTGGGTGCAACAGTCCACGGGATCGTCCTGGTACGGATTGCAGGAGTTCCCCTCGCGGAGCACGGTGTCCTCGGGCAGCGGGCAGGCCCCGAGCACGTTGGCCACGCAGTCGTTGCAGATCGTGACCGGGTACCGGAACGGGTTGCTCGTGATCTCGGCGCCCGCCATGTCGCCGTAGACCACCACGGTCGCGACGATCTCGGTGCGGAACGGCGTCGCCCTGTCGTTCGCGCCGCTCGCGCGCACGACCTCGTCCAGGAACCGGCGCGTGATCAGCTCGAACGCGCCGTCCGTGATGCCGCCGTTGGGCGTGATCGGGGCCGTGAACGGGATCTCGAACTTGCTGATGCCCATCGACTGCAGCGCCGCCGCGCCGCCCATCGCGGTCTCGAGCGCCTTGTCGACGATCTCGAGGTCGATCCGCGCTCCGCGCGTGATCACGGTCCGCTGATCCTCCTGCCCGGCGGCCGCGGTGATCCGGCTCTTCATCTGCGGGTGGATCTTGTAGCCCTCCGGGGAGAAC
This sequence comes from Kofleriaceae bacterium, assembly GCA_964203225.1. Lineage (GTDB taxonomy): Bacteria > Myxococcota_A > Polyangia > Haliangiales > Haliangiaceae > JABFXX01. The sequence continues at coordinate 294,925 of CAXNMK010000009.1, read as the reverse complement.
ACCGAGACCTGCCCGCGGGTGATGAACGGAGAGGTCGCGCTCGCCGTGAACGTGCACCCGTCCTCGGGCTTGACGTTCTTGGTGATGAAGATGCCTTCATCACCGTTATCGGCGACGCAGGCGCCGAGAGCGGCCGCGAACAAGAGTGGAACAAGGGCGCGAGTCATGGCTTCCTCCCGAATGACAGATCGTATCAAGGCGCCCGGTAGGAGCGCAAAGTTGTTGGCAGCTCGGTGACGTCGATCGCGCGGGGCTCACATGCCCCCACCTCGCGCACGATGATGAAGTTCAGCGTGGCGCCGACGCGCTTCTTGTCCACGCCGATCCGCGCGAGGACGTCGTCGGTGAGCCACGGATCGAGATCCGTGGGCAGGCCGGTCGCGCGCAGCGCGTCGGCGACCTCCGCCTCGAGATCGGCGCGCGTGCCCGCCACCGCGGCTGACACGCGGCACGCCGCGAGCAAGCCGAGCCCGACCGCCTCGCCGTGGAGCAGCGCGCCGCCCGCGGCGGTCTCGATCGCGTGGCCCACGGTGTGGCCGAGGTTGAGCAGCGCGCGGTGGCCGGTGCGCTCGCGCTCGTCGCGGCCGACGATCGCGGCCTTGTAGGCGATGGCGCGCTCGATCACCGGGCGCAGCCCGGCCGGCGCGGGCGTGCCCTCGGAGCCCGCGGCCCAGGCGGCGCAGCCGGCGACCGCGCGCCACAGGTCCGGGCCGTCGAGCAGCGCGTACTTCCACAGCTCGCCGAACCCGGCGCGGCGCTCGCGCGCGGGCAGCGTGGCGAGCAGCGGCAGGACACACGCGACCAGCCGTGGCTGCCAGAACGCGCCGACCAGGTTCTTGCCGGCGGGCAGGTCGATCGCGGCCTTGCCGCCGATCGCCGCGTCGGTCATCGCGACGATCGTCGTCGGGATGTGCACCACGGGGATGCCGCGGAACAGGGTGGCCGCGACGAACCCGGCGAGGTCGCCGACCACCCCGCCGCCGAGCGCGACGATCGCGGAGCCGCGATCGAGGCCGCGCGCGATGAGCTCGCCGCACAGCCGCTCGTACACCGTGAACGCCTTGCTGGCCTCGCCGGGCTCGATCGCGACGATCTCGGCGGCGGGCAGGATCGCCTGCACCGCCGCGAGGTGATGCTGCGCGACGTGGTGATCGGTGATCACGCACACCTTGCTCGGCGTGCCGAGCGCGGTGTGGAGGAGCTCGGCATCGAGGCCGCCCTCGTCCACCGTGATCGGGTACGTGCGGTCGCCGAGCGCGACCAGGGTGGCGCCCCGCTGCCGGGCCGGCAGCCGCACCCACGCATCCTCGGCGGCGCGGACCGCCGCGACCACCTCGGCGAGCGGCTTGCCCGTGGTGTCGACCACCGCGTGTGCGCGACGGTACACCGGGGCGCGCGCCGCGTGCAGCGTGGCCGCCGCGGCGAGCAGAGGGCGCGGCGGCCCGCCCGCGGCGCGACGCTCGGCCTCGGCGACGTCGACGCCGAGCGCGACGACCACCCCTGCCGCGCGCATGCGGGCGAGGTTGTCGCCGAACGCTGCGGCGCCGCCGCCGGTGGCGATCACCGGCCCATCGGCCCCGATCGCGATCACGTCGGCGAGCGCGGCCGCCTCGCGCTGCCGGAACCCCGCCTCGTCGCGGGCGACCAGCGCGGCGACCGGCTCACCGGCGCGCGCGATCTCCTCATCGAGGTCGACGAACCGGCGGCCCGCCGCCGCCGCGATCGCCTGGCCCACCGACGACTTGCCGGCGGCCATGAAGCCGATGAGGAACAGGGGGGTCATGAGGCTGGCAGGGGCGCCGGCCGCAGCTCACTGGCAGCGCAGCAGCGCCTTGTTCGTGATCTTCGGCGTGATGAACACCAGGATCTCGGTGCGCTCGTCGTTCTCGCGGCGGCTCTTGAAGAACCAGCCGATCACCGGGAGGTCGCCGAAGAATGGGACCTTCTTGTACGCGAGGCCGCTGTTGCGGCTGTAGATGCCACCGAGGACCGAGGTCTCGCCGTCGTTGACGAGCATCGAGGTCTTGGCCTCCTTGCGGAGGATCGTCGGGTCACCACGCGAGCCGACGTTGACGAAGTCCGCCTCGTTCTTGGTGACGTTGAGGTCCATCGCGATGGCGCAATCGCGCTGCGACACGTACGGGGTGACCGTCAGCGCGAGGTCGGCCTGGACGAACTGGGTCTGCGTCCCGGCGGCCGACACGACCGAGATCGGGATCGACACGCCCTGGCTGATCCGGGCCTCCTTGTTGTTGAGGACCGTGATCTTCGGGGCCGAGATGATGCGCACCGAGCCGGAGTCCTCGAGCGCGGACAGGCGGAGGTTGATGTTGAAGTTGCCGCCAACCGACCCGAGCGACAGGCCCATCGCGCCACCCTCGCCACTGCCGACCGCGGCCGGCAGGTTGACGGCGAAGTCCGACGGCGTCGCGACGCCGGTGGAGATGGTCTGGTTGTCGCTGGCGCCGCCGGTCAGGCCGATCGACGACGGGAAGATCAGGCCGGTCGCGTTACCACCGGCGGCGCCGGCGAGGGCGCGACCGCCCCACTGGATGCCGAACTGCCGGACGAACGTGGAGCGCGCCTCGACGATGCGGGCCTCGATCGAGATCTGCGGGGTCTGGGTGTCGAGCTGGAGGGCGAGGCGGGCGATCTGCTCGCGGTTGCCGGCGACGTCGTTGATGATCAGCGCGTTGGTGCGGGCGTCGACCTCGATGCGGCCCTTGGGCGACGTCATCGACTCGAGCTTGGTCTTGAGCTCCTCGGCCGACGCGTAGTTGAGCGGGACCACCTCGGGGCGCGGGCTCTCGGCCTTGATCATCGCCTCGCGGCGCGCGGCCTCGGCCTCGTCCTCGGCGTCGAGCTCCTTGCGGGGCGCGATCCGGAACAGGTTGCCGTCGCGGCGGTACCACAGCCCGTGCGACGCGAGGATGACCTCGAGCGCCTGGTCCCACGGGACGCGCTTGAGGCGCACGGTGACCTTGGCGTCGATCCCATCGGGGACGACGATGTTGACCTTGCCGGTGTCCGCGATCGTGCGGAGCAGGTCGTGGATCGGCGCATCCTTGAAGTCGAAGTCGACGGTGGCGCCGCGGTAGACGCGGCGGCCGCGGGCGCCATCCGTGGGCAGCTGCGACACCGCCTGCTGGGTCACCGGGGTCGACACGGCGCCGAAGCCGCCGACGACCTGCGGGGGGACGCTCTGGGTGCGCGGGGCGCGGCGGGCGACCGCGTCACCCGCGAGCGTCCACGTCACACCGCGAGCGTTGCGGGTGATCTTGGGGGTCACCGGACTGGCGACCTCGGCGATCAGGTGGATGCGGCCTGCGACCGTCCGGTCGCGGTACGACGACACCGCGCGGACCGCGCCGCCGAACCGGCTGACGTCGAGCTTGCGCTCGAGCCTGGCGACGAGCTCCGCGCCGTCGATGACGAGCTCGACGTGGGTCGGGGACACCTCGCCGAGCGCGACCGTGCCCTGCCCCGTCATCGCGATCTCGAGGCGGCCGGTGGTCTCGTCGCCCTTGAACTCGATGTCCTTGACCACCGCGATCGTGGCAACCGGCGCGGCCGGCGCGGCGACGGGAGCCGCGGCGACGGGAGCCGCGGCGACCGCGGTCACCGCAACCTGGGCCTTGAGCTTGGCGAGCGCGGCCTCCTCGGTGGCGCGCTGCGCGGCGAGCTGGGCGCGGCGCTTCTCCTCGCGCTCGGCGGCATCGCGCGCCTCGGTGGCGGCGGTGCGGAGCCGCTCGGTCTGGGCCTGCTGCTGCGCGACTGCCTGGCGGCGCTCGGCGAGTTCGGCCTCGGCGCGCTTGCGCTCGGTCGCGAGGCGGGTGGCCTCGGTGCGGGCGCTCGCGAGCTCGTCGGTGGTCGCCTTGCGGGCCCGGGCGGCGGCGACCTCGGCCTGGGCCTTCGCCTCGGCCTTGCTGCGCGCCTCGAGATCGGCGGCGGCCTTCTCCGCGGCCTGACGGCGCGTCATCAACTCGTCGAGGCCAGCCTCGGCGTCGTACTTCGCGGCGACCGCGGTGCGGGCCGCGGTCTCGGCGACCGCGCGCTGGTTGTCGGCGGCGAGCCTGGCGGCCTCGGCCTCGAGGGCCGCCTGCTCGGCGGTCTTGCGCTGCAGCTCGGCGGCGACGCGGGCGCGGTCCGCCTCGGTCCTCTGCGCCGACGCGGTGTGCGCCGCGCGCTCCGCGTCGGACTTCTGGCGCGCGGCGATCGCAGCGGCGCTCTCGGCCTCGCTCTTGCGGCGGGTGGCGTCGCTCGCGGCGGCCTCGGCCTCTCCACGCTTCCGCGCGGCCTCGGCAGCGGCCTTCTCGGCGCTCGTGCGTTGCAGCTCGACCTTGGCGAGCGTCACGCGGGTGGAGTCGAGGTCCTTGCGGGCCCCGGCGGCCGCGGTCTCGGCGGCGAGGCGGCGAGCCTCGGCGTCATCGGCCAGGCGCCGGGCCTGGGCGAGCCGCGCCTCGGCGGCCTGGGCTTCGCGCACGAGCCGCGCGCGGTCCGCCGCCACCTGGGTGTTCGCGTCACGCGCCGCGGTGGCCTGCGTGGCGGCGGCCTCGGCGGCCTCGCGCTCGCGGGTCGCCTGCGCGACGGCCTCGCGGGCCGCCTCCTCGCGGGCCTGCGCGGCGGCGTGCGTCGCGCGGGCCTTGTCCTCCATCGCCTGGACCTCGAGCGACTTCTTGCCGAGCGTCGCGAGCTGGGCGCGCGCGTCCGTCATCAGCTTGGAGGCCTCGGCCCGCGCCGCCTCGGCGCGCTTCTTGTCGGCCTCGGCCTCGCGCTTGTCGGCCGCGGCGCTCGCCTTGACCGTGCTGGCCTCGGTCCGCGCGCGGGCGGCGTCCGCCTTCGCGGCGTCGGCCTCGGTGCGCGCCTGCGCCGCCGTGGCGACGGCCTGCGCGAGCGCCTCGGGGCTGGCGGTCTTCGGCGCGGCGTCACGCGGCGTGACGACGACGACGACCTCGTTGCCCTCGGTCTTGACGTCGTAACGCCCGGGGCGCGCGAGCGTGACCATGACGCGGACCAGGCCGCCATCATCGACCTGCTGCGCGGCGATCGTGCTGACCGCCCACGTGCTGGGCGTCAGCACCGCGGAGCCCTCGTGGCCGCGCAGCGCCTCGCCGAGCCGCGCCTGCGGGACGTCGATGACCACCCGGCTCGGGCGCTCGAGCTTGTAGACCGTGAAGGTCGGGGTCTGCGCGCCCCGGACATGGATGCGTGTCGCTCCCGCATCCTCCGAAAAGGTCACGGCACGAATCTCGTTCTTGTTGTCGGCGTACGCCGGCGCCGCGAGGGCTCCGACGGCCACCACCGTGGCGATCCAGTTCTGCAGGTTGGTCATGGTCATGACGACTCCTCGATGCTCCCCGCTTCGGTCGGACGGGCGGACGTCACTGACGTCACGTCCCCCCATGCTGAACACGTGGCGGGAAAATGTTCGCTCGGCGCGCGCGTAGATCACAATTTTCCGATCACGGCGCCGGAGACGGCGACGGGGCGGAGGCGGGATCGTCCCGGTTGGCGCCCGGCACGGGCGGGGCCACCACCGGGGCGGCCGGGGTACCCGTGCTGGTCTGGTCGGAGCGGGTCTGCGGAACGATCGACAGCTGGTTCGGGTACAGCTGCACCGAGTGCTCCTCGACGGGCCGCGGCTGGCCGTTGGGGAGCAGCTCGTCGGGCTTGACCTGGAAGGTCACGTACCCGGCGCCGATGTCCTTGACGATCGCCTTCTCGCGCCCGACGCAATCGTTCTTCTTGATGATGTGGCCGAGGTTGCCCGGATCCATCATCAGCACGCGGCGCTGCGCCCGCTCGGCGACGATGCCGACCAGCCGCAGGTCCTGGTAGCCGAAGTTCGACGCGACCATGTTCTTCTCGCTGCAGTCCTTGGTGATCTCGCGCGGCAGGCCCGCGTCCCCGATGGGCCCGAGGCCCTTTTGCGCGAGCACGAACGACTGGAACGGATCGCGGTTGCTCTGCTCCGCGGCGAAGTCCCGTTCGGAGAACACCTGGCGGATCGCATCGCGCTCCGCGCACGGCAGGCAGTAGTGCTTCCCGTCGGTGTACGGGAGGCAGTAGTTCTTGGGTTCACCCGCGGCGACGGGCTCGCACAGCTTGGCCTGGGCGTCGCACGACTTCGCGTCCTTCTCGAGAGTCTCGGGTAGCGGGCACTCGACCTTGTCCTCGGCCTTGATGCGCGAGGCGAGCACCTTCGCGTTCGGATCGGCCGCCGCAGCGGCCCGACTGGCGCGAGCGGGCGCGCCGCCTGCGCCGGGTGGCGGCGGTGGTGGCGCGCTTCCGCCTTCGCCCTCGTCCCCACAGGCCGCGACCGCAAGCACCAGCAGCAGGCTGTACTTCAACATCAGTTGGCTCCCTTCGGGGCGGCCGCGCCGTCGCCGGCGCTGCGGGCCGTGCCCTTCTCGATCGAGCGCTCCGTGCTCGCCTTGGCCCCCGCTGGCGTCGAGGTCGGCATCGGCGCGGACGACGGCGCCGGACCCGGCGTGGTCGCGCGCGGGGTCGCCTTGACCGGCCGCGCTTCACCCTCGGGGACGTCCTCCTGGCGGAACGTCACGGCCACGAACCTCGCCTTCAGCAAGATCTCCCGGTTGCGCACGACGGGCTCGGTCAGCGACAGGTTCTCGATCGACACCACGCGCTCGCGCTCCTCGACGTCGTTGCCGAGGCTCTGGCTGACGCCCTTCTGGACGAGCGACGCGAAGAACCGCTTGAGCTGCATGAACGTGCCCGTCAACTCGATCGCCACGGGCACGCGGACGAACGTCTCGACCTTCTCCTCGGGATTCTTCGTCCACTTCGCGATCTCGACGCCCGACTCGCGCACCTTGCGCTCGAGGGTCTCGAAGAACGCGGGGACCTCGGCCTCCGACGGCAGCGCCTTCTGGTTCTCCTGGATCGCGGCGGTCAGGCGCTTCATGTCCGCCTTGAGCTCCTCGTACTTCGGGAGATCATCGGCGAGCTTCTTGCTCTGCGCCGCCTTGCCCTCGCTCTCGGCCTGAGCTGCCTCGAGGTTCTCGGTCAGCGACTTGAGGACGAACTGGAAGTACAGCCCTCCCAGCAGCGCGCCGATCACGACGAACATCAGGATCTTCTTCTGGGTCGGCAGCTTCGCGAAGTCCGCCATGGCACCGGAGGTCGCCATCAGTACGCCAGCTTTCCGGTGATGGTGAACATGTAGTAGTTGAAGCCGTTCTCCTTGTCGAACATCCGCTCACCTCCGGCGGGCGTGACCTCGCTGAAGTAGACGGACGCGGCGAGCCGCTTGGACAGCTGCGTCACGTCGGACTCGGACTGCGCGCCGCCGTCGAGGCGGAACGTACCGCTGGTGTCGACGAAGCTCATGATCCAGACGTGCGACGGCTCCCACTCGGGCTGGAACCGCTTGTTGGGATCGCTGCCGGGGCCGGAGCCGGCGAGCTTCGCCATCTGCTCGGTCATCGTCGGGCCCGACGCCGTCAGGACCTTGCCGAGCTCGTGGAGCATGTGGGCCGGCACGACCTTGGTCGAGATCAGCCGCTGGATCGCCTCGGCGCGCTTGATCGACTCTTCCTTCGCCTTCTTCAGCTCCTCGTAGCCCTGGAGCTTGGCGCTGCGGTCGGCGATCTCGATGGCAAGCGCGTCGTTGCCCTTCTGGACGTCGGCGAGCTTGCTTCGCTTCGGCATGTCGACGACGAAGAACACGACCGCGGCCGCCGCCGCGATCGCGCCGACACCGGCGAACAGGGCCTTGGCATCACCCTGCTCGAAGCCGCCGCCACCGCCGCCGCGCTTGGCCTTCCGCTCGGGCAGTAAGTTGATCTTGATCATCGCGGGCTCACTTGTCTCCCGCCGCGCGCAGGGCGAGACCGACGCCGATCAGGGCCTCGGGAGAGTGCTCGCTCAGGTAGGTGCGATCGAGGGTGGGATCGATCTCGATGCGCTTCCACGCATCAGCGACCTCGAGCGGCAGGCGCGATCGCCGCTCGATGGCCTTGTGGAGGGAGTGGACCTTCGCGCTGCCGCCCGCGAGCACGATGCGGGTGACGTTCGCATCCGTGGTGGTCGCGAGGAAGAAGTCGAGGGACCGCTGGAACTCGCCGGCCATCACCTCGGAGACGCCATCCATCACCTTGATGACCTCCTGGGGCACGACCGCGTTCTCGGTCTGGGAGCCGCCGACCTTGTAGGCCTCGGCCTCGTCCGCGGCGATCCCCATCTGCTTCTGGATCTCCTCGGTGAAGGCATTGCCGCCGATCGTCACATCGCGCGTGAACAGCGACACGCCGCTGCGCACGATGTTGATGTTGGAGATCGCCGCCCCGATGTTGATCAGGACGATCGTCTCCTTCGGATCGAGCGTGTAGTTGGTCTCGTAGCCGTTCTGGCTGGCGAACGCGGCGACGTCGACGACGTACGGCGTGAGGCCCGCGTCGCGGACGCACTGCACGTAGTCGGCGACGACCTCCTTCTTGGCGGCGACGAGCAGGAGCTCGGTCTGGCCGCTCACGGTCGCCGGGTTGGTGACGTGGTAGTCGATCTCGACGTCATCGCGGCCGAACGGGATGTGGTGCTCGGCCTCGGTGCGGATGTTCGCGGCGAGCTGCGCGGCGTTCATCTGCGGAACGGAGATCTTCTTGATGATGACGGAGTGACCCGCGATCGCGATCGCGACGTCCTTCGACTTCAGCTTGAGCCGCTGCCAGAGCTGCCGGATCGCATCCGCGACGGCCCCCTGGTCCATGATCGTTCCGTCGACGATCGTCTGCGGAACGAGCGGCTGCATTCCGAACGCCTGTAGCGCCCAGGTCGCGCCCTTGCGGCGGAGCTGGACGACCTTGACGCTGGACGAGCCGATGTCGAGCCCGATGCACTGTTTGGCCATGGAACCTCAGCGACGCATCAGGACCCAACCTGACCTCGTCGAGAATTAATGGTAGGGCGATCTCCCCGGATCTCCAAAAATAGACTTGCGCGAAATTGCACGGGAATGCCAGGGGCATGCAGTTCGATAAGCGACCGAATAAGTCGCCAGCCTCGCAGATCCGGGGAGCTCCCAGGGCGCTGCCGGGCGTTGATCGCGAGCACCTGCGCCAAGTTGATGCGGATCGGCAGCCTGCGGTCACCGAGCAGCCCCGCCGCTCAGGTGTTCAGTGCGGCCCGCGGCCGCCCAGCGACCCGCCGTTCGGGTGTTCAGTGCGGCCCGGCGCCTCCGTGGGTGATCCATCGGGTTCGCGCGCGAGGGCGCCGACCGGCGGGCTCGGCCGGGGTACCGCGCCTGGCATCCGCGGAAGGGGGCCGTGCCCCGGCCGGATCGTCGGGTCCGCACGCCGCTGATGCTCGGCGGTGGCTTCGGCGTGTGGGGGAACCCGTGCATCGAGTCCGCGCTCGCGGACACCACACCCGACGAGCCCGGCTTCCAGCCCGACTGCACCGTCACCGACGTGACGACCGATCCCGACGACGGCCGCGTGCGGGCGCAGCGCGCGGTCCCGGCGCGCGCGGACGATCCGACCGCCCGGCCATGCTGGGAGCTGGCCGCCGATCCCGTGAGATGCCCGGCGTGGCGGACCACCCGCCGCTCGAGCTCACGGTCCGCCGCGCCGAGTACACCCCGTGGACGACCACCACCCAGCTGCGCTGCGTGACTACCCCGGAGGCAACTCCATGAAACCTGGTGGCTAATCGACGTGCCAACAAACGATCCAGATCGCCAACCAAGTTGGCAGGCGGTCGCAACCGATCAAAAAGTAAGCGTTTGAAACTACTCGAAGCTCAACTTGGCCGCTCGGTTGCTCTATGCTGGTAGAGCATTTTTTGGAGGTGCGCCCATGCGCAAGTTTGCCCTGTCATCGTCACTCCTGGGTCTGGCCGCTGCCGGCCTCCTGACCGGCTGCCCTGATCGCACGATCTCCGAGGTGACCCCTCAGCAGGGTCGCGTCGAGTACAAGGACATCCCGGTCACCGTGAACCGGAACATCGACATCCTGTTCGTCATCGACGACTCGCCGTCGATGGCCGACAAGCAGCGGAACCTCCAGACCAACTTCCCGCAGTTCATCAACGTCCTCAACACGATCGATGGCGGTCTGCCCGACGTTCACATCGGCGTGGTGTCGACGGACATGGGCTCGAAGGGCTCGCAGGACAGCGCTCCGGGCGCCGGCATCGGCGCGCCCGGCAACGGCGGCTGCACCGGCACCGGCGACGCAGGCAATCTGCAGGTGTTCAGCGCGCCGGTCAGCGGCACGTTCATCAGCGACATCCGCGACGCCGCGGGCACCGGCCGCACGCGCAACTACACCGGCGATCTCGCCACGGTGTTCGGCCAGATGGCGACCGGCGCCGGTGCCGGTGGCTGCGGCTTCGAGCAGCCGCTCGCGGCGATGAAGGCCGCCCTCGCCGGCAACCCGGCGAACGCGGGCTTCCTCCGTCCCGACGCGTTCCTCGCCGTGATCTTCATCACCGACGAGGACGACTGCTCGTTCTCGAAGTCGACGATCCTCGGCCCGGAGAGCGCGGCCCTCGGCCCGCTGCAGTCGTTCCGCTGCACGCGGTTCGGCGTGACCTGCGACGTCGGCGGCACCTCGCCGGACACGATGAACCAGGTCGGCACCAAGGATCAGTGCCACCCGAACGAGTCCAGCGCGTACATGGAGAAGGTCCAGACCTACGTGGACTTCCTCAAGGGCCTCAAGAGCGACGCCTCCAAGGTGATCGTCGCCGGCATCATGGGCACCACCGAGCCGTTCCAGGCCGAGCTCCGCTCGCCGCCGGGTGGCTCGACGGCGCAGCCCGCGCTCGCGCGCTCGTGCAGCTACACCGGCGCCAACGGCGTCGAGGTCGCGGATCCCCCGGTCCGCGTCAAGTTCCTGCTCGACCAGTTCCCCGGTCGCTCGACGTTCACCACGATCTGCCAGCAGGACCTCACCGACGGCCTCGTGCTGATCGCCGAGCTGCTCAAGAGCGTGATCGGCAACCCGTGCATCGAGGGTGACCTCGCAGACGCCGACCCGAACACCCCGGGCGATCAGTACGACTGCTCGGTTTCGTACATCACGAACCAGGGCAAGCCGAACCAGGCCGAGCAGGTCCTCCCGCAGTGCGACGCGGGCAGCACCAACAAGCCGTGCTGGAAGATCGGCACCGACACCACGAAGTGCTCGACCACCCCGGAGGGCTTCATCCTGATCACCGAGACCGTGGTCGCGCCCCCCGACGACACGCACATCGTTGCGTACTGCGTGACCGAGGCGAACTGAGCCTCCGCGCCTGCGGCTGACCGCAGGATGCAACGCTGACCGGCCGGGGAGACCCGGCCGGTATTCGTTTCGGCGCGTGCTGCCAATGACGAGCACGGGCGCCAATCTCGTTGACGCTGCGCGCCGCGCGCGGTGACCGCAGGTGCGTGGAACCACTGCGCGGGAAGCGTGGCGAGGGGCTTGCTGTGCATGACCTCGAACAGGAGGTGCACGATGAGCACGAGGACGAGGCTAGTGGGCTGCGCGGCGCTGGTGATGATGAGCGGCTGCAGCGATCGCACGATCTCGGAGGTGACGCCGCAGCAGGGGCGCGTCGAGGTCCAGGACATCCCGGTCACGCTCGAGCGCAGCGTCGACATCCTGTTCGTCCTCGATGACTCGCCGTCGATGGCCGACAAGCAGCGCAACCTCCAGGCGAACTTCCCGCAGTTCATCGACGTGCTGAGCACCGTCGAGGGCGGCCTGCCCGACGTGCACATCGGGGTGGTGACCTCGGACATGGGGTCGCGCGGTACGCGTGACGGAGCGCCCGGCGCGGGCATCGGTCAGCCCGGCACCGGCGGCTGCACCGGCACCGGGGATGGCGGCACCCTCCAGGTGTTCGGCGCGCCGGTCACCGGTGCGTACCTCAGCGACGTCAAGCAGCCCGATGGCTCGCGGCTGACCAACTACACCGGCGATCTCGCGACGGTGTTCGGCCAGATCGCGACCGGCGCGGGCGCGGGCGGCTGCGGCTTCGAGCAGCACCTCGCGGCGATGAAGGCCGCGCTCGAGGGCAACCCGGCCAACACCGGGTTCCTGCGGCCCGAGGCGTTCCTCGCCGTGGTGGTCCTCGCCGACGAGGATGACTGCTCGTTCCAGACCTCGGCGCTGCTCGGCCCCGAGAGCGCGGCGCTCGGCCCGCTGCAGTCGTTCCGCTGCACGCGGTTCGGCGTCACCTGCGACGTCGGTGGCGCCTCGCCGGCCACGATGAACCAGGTCGGCACCAAGGACCAGTGCCACCCCACGGCGGGCAGCGCCTACCTCGAGGACGTCGAGGGCTACGTCGCGTTCTTGCGCAGCCTCAAGCCCGATCCGACCAAGCTGATCGTCGCCGGCATCATGGGCACCACCGAGCCGGTGCAGGTCGAGCTGCGCGCCGCCCCCGGCTCCACCAGCCCGCAGCCCGCGCTCGCGCGCTCGTGCAGCTACCTCGGCGCCGACGGCCAGCCGCAGGTCGCCGATCCACCGGTACGCCTGCAGTTCCTGCTCGACCAGTTCCCGGGCAGCTCGACGTTCACCACGATCTGCCAGCAGGACCTGACCGACGGGCTCGCGCAGATCGGCGACCTGATCGTCGACAAGATCGGTGACCCGTGCATCGCCGGCACGCTCGCCGACCGCGATCCGGCGACCGCCGGCGTGCAGCCCGAGTGCTCGGTGTCCGACGTCACCGGCCGCGGCACGGCGAGCGAGGTCGAGACCCCGATCCCCACGTGTGACGCGGCGCCCGGCCAGGCGTCGTGCTGGCGGATCGTCGACGATGCGGCGCGGTGCCCGGCGACGCCCGACAAGCCCCACACGAACAAGCTGAGCGTCGACCGCACGGCGCCCGTCCCCGAGGGCACCCACGTGGTCGCCCACTGCGTGACCGGGCCGGGCTGACCTGTGTGGACCGAGGACACCGCGCCATGACCACCCTTCCAGGGTCGCCCACTGGATGACCGGGCCGGGCTGACCCGGCCCCGGACCGGGTGTTAGGGTCCCGGTCATGCCCGCTCCCGGTCGTCCGTGGATCACCGCCAACCAGGTCACCCTGGCCCGGCTGATCCCCATGCCGCTGCTGAGCTGGTTGATCTACCGGGGCGCGTCCGAGGGGTTCGAGGGCAACGTCTACATGTGGAGCGCCCTGATCGCGGGGACGCTGATCGGCTGCACGGACTGGGTGGACGGCATGCTCGCCCGCCGCTACGGCCCGACCGTGCTCGGCGGCCTGCTCGACCCGATCGCCGACAAGGTGTTCATCGCGTTCGCCTACGTCCCGTTCGCCGACGACGCGCTCGGCATGGTGCCGGCGTGGGCGTGCGCGCTGATGTTCACGCGCGAGCTGTTCATCACCGCGCTGCGCTCGGCGTACGAGCAGCGCGACCTGACGCTCAAGACCAGCTACTTCGCCAAGGTCAAGACGTGGACCCAGATGCAGGGCATCGGCGTGATGCTGCTGTTCCCGCTGCTCGGGCCGAACTCGACGTTCCTGACCTACCTGCTCGCGTTCGGGATCGTCGCGCCGCTGGTCGTGATGATCGTGTGGTGGTTCGTGAAGAAGACGCTGTGGCGCGGCGCGCTGGTGATGGGCGTCGCGATCGGCCCCATCCTCGCCCTTCACCTGCACGGTGATCAGCACCTGACCCTGCGCGTCCTGATGATCGCGATCGTCGCGCTGACGTGGGCATCCGGCATCGACTACGTGCTGATCGGCTGGAAGCAGCTGCGCGGCCGCGGCGACTTCGCCCGCGCCGATGCGGTCCGGCTCGTCGGTGCGCTCGCCCTGCCCGCCCTGCTGTTCGCCGTGCTGGTCGAGCCGTCCGCGCCCGCGTGGCCGGTGTTCGCGATCCTCGCGCTCGAGCTCGCCGTCGGCGGCCTCGACAACCTCCTCTCGCACCACAAGCGCGCCACCAAGGCCCTCGCCTGGGGTGGCCGCATCCTCGGCGTGTGCACCCTGCTCGGCATCGCCCTGCTGATCCCCGCCCAGGCGACCCTGTTCAGCGCCCTCGCGACCGCCGTCTCCCTGATCGGCGTCACCATCGAGTTCTGGCTCGGCCGCGACTACTACCTGGACAAGCGGATCCGCGATCGCGCGGCCCGCACTGTCGCCGCCAGCGGCTCGCTGCCCGCCCCGCCCGCGGCCTGAGAGACTGTGAAACAGTCTCGAAACCGGGGTGGGAACCCTGCGCGGCTTGCCGCGTAGGGCGGGGTGGAGCCCCGTGGAACTGAGCGGTCAGCCGCGCGCCGCGCCCCGGGCCACGCGCGCGAGGTGCTTGCCGAACTGGCGCATCACCCACGCGTGGACCCGCGCCTGGGTCTGCCGGTAGAGGAACCACGGCAGCCGCGGCTCGAACTCGTGGATCGCGGTCAGCAGGTGCTGGCCGTCGGGGGTGACGCGGAACTCGAGGCGACCCCGCTTCGTCGGGCGCGCTAGCAGGCCGCCGGTGACGTAGAATAGCTGGCGGTCCGAGGCGCTGCGATCCTTCGCGAACTCGAGCACGAGCAGCGGGCGGCGGATGCCGGCGAAGAAGAACGTGCAGCGCCGCGCGTCGTCGACGTGAACGCGCAGGAACGGCCACACTCCGCGCGGCAGCCACCGCATGTACTCGTGCGCGGCCCACTCGGCGTCGCGCCCGGGCGGCAGCGGGATCCGCTGGACCGAGCGCACGCCCGTGCTCGTGCTCGGCGGCGCGGCCTGGTACGCGACGGGGGTGGTGCTCCTCGCGGGGGTGAGCGCGGGCGCGGGCGCGGGCGCGACAGCGGTGCGCGCGGCAGCGGGGGCGGCAACGGTCCCGGCAGCGGGGGCGGCAACGGTCCCGGCAACGGTCCCGGCAGCGGGGGCGGCAACGGTCCCGGCAGCGGGGGCGGCAACGGTCCCGGCAGCGGGGGCGGCAACGGTCCCGGCAGCGGGGGCGGCAACGGTCCCGGCAACGGTCCCGGCGGCGGTCGCGGTCGCGGTTCCGGCCGCCGCGCGGGCGGCCTCGGCGGCGAGCGCGGCGCGCACCGCGATCCGGAATGGCACGCCGGGCAGGCCGAGCCGGGCCTGGAGCGCGCGGTCGCGGCACACCATGTCGTGGCGCAGACTGTCGACGAGCGGCGCCACCAGCGCGGACGGCGCTCCGGTCACCAGCGACACCCACCGCTGCGACAGCCGGGGCGTCAGCACCGGCACCCCGAGCTGCTTGCGCGGCGTGCCCATCTCCTCGCCGACCACCGTCATCATATCGCGGTAGCGCAGGACGTCGGGCCCGCCGATGTCGCAGGTGGCGCCGAACGCGGCCGGATCCCCGATCGACGGCGTCGATCAGCTGGGCGGTGGTGTCGAGGTCGATCGGCTGGCAGCGCTGCGCGGTCCAGCGCGGCAGGATCATCACCGGCAGCCGGCGCACCAGACGGGTCAAGATCTCGAACGACGAGCCGTGCGGCCCGATCACGAGGCCCGCGCGGAGCGTGGTGACCGGCACGCCGTGCGCGCCGAGCGCGGCCTCGACCTCGCGCCGGCTCGCGAGGTGCGTGGACAGCTGGGTGTCGTCCGCGGGCGGGACCAGGCCCCCGAGGTAGACGATCTGCTCGACGCCGGCCTTGGCGGCGGCGCGGCCGACGTTGTCGGCGCAGATCAGGTCGAGGTCCTCGAACCGGCCCTGCACCAGCCGCGCGGACGGCAGCATCGAGTGCACCAGGTACGCGACGTAGCGCGCCCCGACCAGCGCCTGCTCGACGTCCTTGAGCGAGAACAGATCACACGTGACCAGCCTGTCCCACGCGCCGGTGGCGCCCGTGCGCCCGCGGGTCAGGCCCGTGATCGTGAGCCTGTCGGTGGTGCGCCCGGCGAGCCGGCGGGCCACGGCCTGGCCGACAAATCCGGTGGCGCCGGCGATCACGATCGAGGAGGGAGGCATGTGGCGGTGGCGCGCGTGGCGCCCCCAACGTGGATGCAATCGACGGCGGCCGCGTTACGAGGAAGGCAGTCGCTCCGACCGGAACCTGCGCCGGCTACCCATCGACGCATCCGCGCTGGCCCGCTGGCGCGCGGCCCCAGGGCGCTCAGCCGATGACGCGGTTGCGACCCTCGCGCTTGGCCTTGTACAGGTTGTCGTCAGCGATCTTGATGAACGAGCTGACGTCGACGTCCTCGCCCTCGACACACGCGACGCCGATCGAGATCGTCACGTGCAGCGTGTCACCTTCGTACTCGAACGGCTGATCAGCGACGATCCGGCGGATCTGCTCGGCGAACGTGCGGGCGCCTGCGATGTCGGTCTCGGGCAGCACCGCCGCGAACTCCTCGCCGCCGTAGCGCGCGAGCAGCTCCTCGCGGCGCACGCGGCCGAGCAGGCGCTTGGCCATCTCGCGCAGCACGTAGTCGCCGGTGAGGTGGCCGTGCTTGTCGTTGATCAGCTTGAAGTGGTCGATGTCGAACATCAGCAGCGACAGCGGCCGCCGGTAGCGCGCGCAGCGAGCGATCTCGCGCTCGAGGAACTCGAGGAAGTAGCGCTTGTTGTGGGCCCCGGTCAGGGCGTCCACGATCGTCATCTTGTAGATCTCTTCGTGGTAGCTCGCCTCGACGCTCGCGCCCGAGAGGAACTTGAAGATCGCCGCGCCGATCTTCACGAAGTCAGCGTCGCGCAGGACGGACTTGGTGGTCGGCACGTCGTTGACGTACGAGCCGTTGGTCGACTGGAGGTCCTCGACCGACCAGCTCTCGCCGATGCGGAACACGCGGGCATGGCGGCGGGACACCGAGTCGCGATCGACCTGGATGTCACAGTCGGCGCCGCGGCCGAGCACGATCTCGCTGCGTGACAGCGGGAACCGCTTTCCCATGTCGGGACCGGGCGGATAGATCAGGACGAGGCACGCCTCGCCTGCTTCCTTGGCCGGCTTGACGATCTGGACCTTGGTGATGCGGGTCTTCCACTCACTCATGCGTTCGAACCGGACCGGACCCGTCGGCGTCTGGAGTTCAGGCGTACGACGCAACTGCGTCGAGTTGACCCGAGCCCCGACCGGCTGTCAATGTAAGCATCGGTGTGATATCCCGGCTCGGTGGCGGCCGGGCGCGTTGCATCGAGCACGGCGAGGCGCGCGGCAGCGTCGGGCGCGGCGTTCGATCTGGACGGCGACGGCGCCCTGGGCGTGGTCCTGATCCACGGCTTCACGAGCACGCCCTGGGAGGTTCACCACCTCGGGATCCGGCTCGCGGAGGCCGGCCTGACGGCCCACGGCCCGGTCCTGCCCGGCCACGGTACCTCGGTCGAGGACCTCGGCCGGACCCGCTGGGAGGACTGGGTGGCCGAGGTCGATCGCGCCATCGACGCGGTGCACGCGCGCTGCGACCAGGTGGCGGTGGTTGGCCAGTCGCTCGGTGGGCTGCTCGCGCTGCACGCCGCCAGCCGGCGGCCGGCGATCGCCGCGGTGGGCTCGCTCGCTGCGCCGCTGTGGCTCGAAGGCCTGGGCGGCCGGATCGCCCGGCTGACCGCCCCCGGCGGCCTGCTGGCGCGGATCCAGGCCATCCCCAAGCTCGGCGGCTCGGACGTCCGCGATCCACGCGCCAAGGCCGCCAACCCCGGCTACCCGGCGGTGTCGACCCGCGCGCTCGCCCAGCTCGTGGCGTTCATGAACATCGCCGACGCCGCCCTGCCTGCGATCACGCAGCCCGTGCTGGTGCTGCACGCCACCCAGGACCACACCGCGCCGGTCGCGTGTGCGCACCGGATCGCCGAGCGCGCGCGGGCGCGGCGGCTGCGGATCCTGCCGGACAGCTTCCACCTGATCGCCGTCGACGTCGAGCGTGAGATCGTCGCCGCCGAGGTGATCCAGTTCCTGCGGACGCACGCGCTGCCGCGTGCCTGACGCTGACCCCAGACGCCGACCCCGAGGAGATGACCCATGCGCCACGTGATCGCGATCGACCAGGGCACCACCGGCTCCACCGTCCTCGTCCTCGACGAGCAGCTCCAGCTGCGCGGCCGCGGCTACCAGGAGTTCCGCCAGATCTACCCGCAGCCGGGCTGGGTCGAGCACGATCCCGAGGACATCTGGGGCTCGGTGCAGCACGCGCTCGCCGACGCGCTGGTCGGGATCGAGCCGTCGTCGATCGCCGCGATCGGGATCACCAACCAGCGCGAGACCGCGGTGCTGTGGGACCGCGCGACGGGCACGCCGGTCCACAACGCGATCGTGTGGCAGGACCGCCGCACCGCCGACCGCTGCGTCGCGCTCAAGGCGAGCGGCCAGGAGGCACGGGTCCGCGAGCTGACCGGCCTCACGCTCGACCCGTACTTCTCCGGCACCAAGGTCAGCTGGCTGCTCCACACCGTGCCCGGGCTGGCCGCGCGCGCCCGCTCCGGCGACATCGCGTTCGGCACGATCGACAGCTTCCTGCTGTGGCGGCTGACCGGCGGCGCCGTGCACGCCACCGACGTCACCAACGCCTCGCGCACGCTGCTGCTCGATCTGCACACGCTGACCTGGAGCGACGAGCTGTGCGAGATCATCGGCGTGCCGCGCGCGCTGCTGCCGCAGGTCGTGGCGTCGTCGGGCACGATCGCCCACACCCGCGGCGTGCCCGGCCTGCCCGACGGCATCCCGATCGCGGGCATCGCCGGCGATCAGCAGGCGGCGCTGTTCGGCCAGACCTGCTTCACCCCGGGCGAGGCCAAGTGCACGTACGGCACCGGCGCGTTCATCCTGATGAACACCGGCGATGCGCCGGTCACGTCGACGTCCGGCCTGCTGACCACGGTGGCGTGGAAGCTCGGCACCGGCGAGCTGCGCTACGCGCTCGAGGGCTCGGCGTTCATCGCGGGCGCGGCGGTGCAGTGGCTGCGCGACGGCCTGCAGTTGTTCTCGTCGGCGACCGAGATCGAGGCGCTCGCGGGCTCGGTGCCGGACTCGGGCGGCGTGATCGTGGTGCCGGCGTTCGCCGGCCTCGGCGCCCCGCACTGGCGGCCCGAGGCGCGAGGCACGATCACCGGGCTGACCCGCGGCACCACGCGCGGACACCTCGCACGCGCCACCCTCGAGGGCATCGCCCTGCAGAACGTGGACATCCTGCGCGCGATGGAGCGCGACTCCGGGCGCGCGCTGACCACGCTGCGCGTCGACGGTGGCGCGTCGTCCAACAACCTCCTGATGCAGTTCCAGAGCGACGTCCTCGGCGTCGAGATCTCGCGCCCGTCGATGGTCGAGACCACCGCCCTCGGCGCCGCATTCCTCGCCGGCCTCGGCGCCGGCGTGTGGAAGGACCAGGCGCAGCTGCGGGCCACCTGGCGCGAGCAGCACCGGTTCACCCCGACCGCCGATCGCGCGCGGATCGCCACGCACCTCGCGCGCTGGGACGCCGCGGTCGCGAAGGCCTGAGCAGGCAGCCGCGGGACGGCCTCGCCGCGCGGTCGTCCAGGCGGCCGCGATCGGGCGAGTTATCCACCGGTGGTTGTGTTGGTTTCGCCGGACCCGTACCGGCTCCCTACCGGCTAGAAGATCTGCCCGGGCGCGGCCGCCGTGGTCCACACGACGCACGTGCCGGACGACGAGCCCACGGCGTGGCCCCGCGCGGGTGGCTGGCCCGCCTGGCCCGGCGGCGGCTGGACCTGCACGGAGCTCTCGCTCGGCATCACGGTCATCACGAGGGCGTCGCAGCCGAGCTCCGCGGCCTTCGCGCGCAGGGCGTCGAGGTGATCGCCAGCCTTGCCGTCACGCGCGGTGATCAGCGAGACCTCGGCGTACGGCCGGGGCGGCAGCCGGGTGGTGAACACCTCGACCTCGCCGGCCGCGCGCGGGGCGAGCGGGCGCGGCGCCGGGTTGAGCGGCGTGACCGCGATCTCCGGAGCGCAGGAGACGAGCGCGAGCAGGAGTGCGAAGAGCAGGCGACGCATGCGTCCGTGGATCACGCGGCCGGGTCCTCGATGCGCTCGGCGAGGAGCTGGAGGGCGCGCGCGCAGTACAGGCCGTCCTCGATCCGCTCGTCGAACGTGTAGCGGATCGTCAGCACCGGGCGGATGACGAGCGCGCCGTCGACCACCCGCGGGGTCGGCGCCACCTGGCCGATCGCGACGAACAGCGGGCAGGTGCCGTGCTCGTAGAGGTGGTGGAAGGGCGCGTCGATCCCGAGGCTGCCGAGGTTGGCGACGAACGCGCTGGCGTACATCGGATCGGTGTCGACCAGCGACCGCGGCGCGAGGCCGATCGCGTACAGCCGGCGGAGCACGCCGAGCAGGAACGCGAGCAGGAACCCCGGCAGCGCGAGCAGGATCCCGAGTTCGCGGTCCATCGCGGACGGCGCCGGCGCGCGCGCCGCGCTGACCTCGGCGCCGAGGGCGGCCACCGTGGCGGCGAACGACGCCGCGGGCGCGAACGTCCGCTTTATCGTCGCGAGCGGCGCGTCGTCCGACATCTGCTTCTTGGCGGCGAAGCTCATCACCACGCTGGTGCGCTCGTACGTCCGCGTCCCGAGGGTGAACCGGTTGAGCCGCGGCCGCTCGTGCAGCACACCGGCGAGCGTCCACAGCACCAGGTGGAACACCGTCGCGCGCGGGGCGTCGGCCGGCCGGCCCGCGTTCCACGCCTCGAGCCACGGCAGCGCGCGGGACAGGTCGAGCCGCTGCTCGAGGTAGACCGCCGCCTCGTTCCGCCCGCGCAGCAGGAACGCCATCATCCGGCGGTAGGGGTGGACCGCGACGCGGCGTCCGTCGTGAGGGCTGAACATGCGATCGACGGTAACGCGTCGCGCTACCTACAACGTCCTTCCTCGACGACCTCGCGCCTGCGGGAGTGGTGTTCTACGGACCTTCCCTCCCCGGGCTTCCCTCCCCTGGTGAAAATCACCATGTTTTGGTGCCGGGCACCGATGATTTTTGGAGCGGATCAAGCAATTCAGACTACTTGAGCGTCGGCACCAAGGTTGCTGAGAGCCTTCCCCGGAGGGAATGGACCATGGCTCTACTTGCGATCCGCATCTCGAAGAACGCGCCCGATTGGACGGATCGAGAGCTGCTTCGGTTCGTCCTGCGCAACGACGCGCGCGGCTGGAACGAGCTGGTCCGCCGGTTCCGTCCCCTGATCTTCCGGTGCATCACCAAGGTGACCCTGAAGTACGCCCCGGGCCTCGGCTCGGCCGACCTCGACGAGATCTACGCCGACGTCATGATGCAGCTGGTGCGCGACGACATGCACAAGCTCCGCATCTACAACCCGGCGCGCGGCACCAAGCTCGGCTCGTGGATCGGCATGCTGTCGGTCAACGCCGCGTATGACTTCCTCCGCGGCATCGGCCGCCGCCCGCTGCTCGACAAGGTCGACGGCGTCCTCGACGTCCAGGAGGACGTCCGATCGCAGTCCCCTCGACGAGCTGATCGAGAAGGAGCGGTGGACCCACCTCAACAGCCTCCTCTCGGACTTCACCGACAAGGACCGCACGTTCGTCGAGCTGTACTACCAGCGCGGCATGGAGGCGGACGAGATCGCCGCCGAGATGCAGATCAGCCTCAAGACCGTGTACTCGAAGAAGCACAAGATCCGCGCGCACCTCGTCCGCTGCCTGCAGAGCCTGACGGGCGACAGCCCGATCGCCGACCTCGCGGCCGCCGCCGCCTGATCGTCGGGTCTTCCCTCCACCGGACGCCCCCGGACGCCCGCGTACCCCGTGGGCATGTGGAGGTTTCGGCGACCGGGTCCGCACGTGCTCCTGCCCGTCGCAGGTGCGCCGGCTCGAACCTGCTCGTTCACGGCCCCGCACGGCCCGGCACGAAGCCGTTCCCGGCGCGGCGGTCACGCCGTCCCACCCACCGGTCGTCCGACCAGCGACGGCGGCAGGCGTACCTTCCACCGCCGCACCCGAGTACGAGCACGTGGCATGCGCTCGGGCCAAGCGCAGCCACGGCCAGCTCAGCGCTCGAACGACACGTACGCCCGCAGCGTCATCACGCCGTCCTGGGTCTCGGGGGCGGTCAGCAGCACGTGGGCGGCGAGGTCGCGCAGGCCCGCCCGGCCCTCGAGCGCGGCGAGGGTGTCCGCGATCGCCTCGGTGGATCCGCCGAGGGTGAGCTCGCAGGTGTCGTGGCGGCACTCGGTCCTGCGGAGCGTGGTGACCGAGGCGAGCCGGCGCTGGATGGTCTGCTCGGTGGCGCCAGCCCACGCCGGATCGCGGGTCTGGGCGCTGAACGCCACGCCGGAGGCAGCGGGGCCGGCGGCAGCGGACCCGATCTCGGCGACGGGGCTGGCATCACCGGCCGCGGGCTCACCGGCCGCCGGGGCGCCCGTCGCGGGGGCGATCAGGTCCGGGGCCACGGGCGCGGCGCTCCCGGCCAGAGCGGGACCCGCGGGCGCAGAGACGGCGGCCAGCCCGCCCGAACCGCCAGGACCTGCGTGGGCTTGCGGGTGGGACGAGGGGGCGGCGGGGCGGCTCAGGAACCACCCGAGCGCGCTCGCGAGGGCCGCGACACCGACCGCCGCGATCGGCCAGCGAGGAGCACCCATGCGGCGCACAGCCTACCACTCGCTGAACCACTTGCTGATATGACGTGCGCCGTGGCTAGATCGTCGCCCGTGACGCCCCCTGCCGTGAGTCCGCCCGGCGCCGCCCGGGCGCGACGCTTGCGCTTGCACTCGTGGCGGCGGGCCGGGCGCCTGCCATGAGTCCGCCCGGCGCCGAGCGGGCGCGCGGCACCACGCGGGCGCACGTCACCACGCGGGCGCGCGTCCATGTCCTCAACCGCGCGGACGGGGGCCTGCTGTACTGGCTCGGCAAGCTGTACGGGTTCGCCGCGCTCGTGGTGCTCGCCGGGGGCGTGCTGGCCGCGATCGCGATCTACGGCTACTTCTCGCTGTCGGCGCCGCGCGTCTGCAGCGCCGCGGAGCAGGCCGCCGATCGCACGGGCCGCTGCCTGCCAGACCTCCGCCGCTACGCGAGCATCGCGCCGTCGATCTCGACGATGTACGCGGCCGACGGCACGCTGATGGGCGAGTTCGCCAAGGAGTGGCGCGAGATCGTGCCGTTCGAGCGGATGCCCAAGCAGCTCGTGAATGCATTCCTCGCCGTCGAGGATCACGACTACTTCGCGCACGGCGGCATCTACTTCAAGGGGATCGCCCGCGCGGTATGGGCGAACATCACCGCGCGCGACTTCGCGCAGGGCGGCTCGACGATCACGCAGCAGGTGGCCAAGCAGTTCCTCGGCGCCGAGAAGAGCCTGCACCGCAAGGGCAAGGAGGCGATCGTCGCCCGCCGGCTCGAGTCCGTGTACTCGAAGAAGGCGATCCTGTCGGTCTACCTCAACCACATCTACCTCGGCGCCGGCGCCTGGGGCGTGGCCGCCGCGGCGCACCGCTACTACCAGAAGTCCCTCGACCAGCTCACGCTCGCGGAGTGCGCGCTGATCGCCGGGCTCGCGAAGGCGCCGACGGCGTACTCACCGCTCCGCAGCCAGAAGCTCGCGATCGAGCGCCGCAACGTGGTGCTCGACAAGATGGCGACGTTCGGGTTCGCGACGGCCGCCGACGTGGCTGCCGCCAAGCAGGAGGGGATCACGCTCAACGTCTACAAGAAGGTGTTCCCCGATCGGATGCCGTACTACGCCGAGTCGGTCCGCACGTACGTGCAGCGGTCCTACAAGGACGTGCGCTACGGCAGCACCGGACGGGTCGAGGTCGACGCGCTCGACGAGAAGGGCCTGCGGATCGAGACCGCCGCCGAGCCGACCTGGGAGGCCGCCGCGTACGAGAACACCGATTTCGGCGCGCGCCACCAGGACAAGCGCCAGGGCTGGCGCGGGCCCGAGTGGCGCCTCGACGGGGCCGCGCGCGCGATGTTCATCGAGCGCCAGAAGAAGCTGTACGGCGCGGGGCCGCTGGTCCCGGGCAAGCGCTACCTCGCGGTGGTCGATCGCGTCACCGGCGACGGCGCGGACGTCCTCGTCGGCGACCGCACGCTCGACCTGCCCCTGCGCAACATGCGGTGGGCCGCGAAGTGGGAGGCCGGCAACGCCGAGAACGACAAGCAGGTGGACAGCGCCAACCAGGTGCTCAAGGCCGGCTACGTGGTGTGGGTCAAGCGCGAGATCCGCTCGCGCACGCGCTACCGCGACTACCACATGCCCGACGAGCACAACCCGGCATGGAAGGTCAGCGAGAACGAGCAGGAGTGGGACGACCGCCACCCCGACGTGGTCGCGCTGGAGCAGGTGCCGCACCCGCAGGTGGCGCTGTTCACCGCCGATCACCACGACGGCTACGTGGTCGCGATGACCGGCGGTCACGACTTCGACCGCTCGCAGTTCAACCGGATCACGCAGGCCAAGCGCCAGCCCGGCTCGACGTACAAGCCGATCTACTACGCGCTCGGCCTCGAGCAGGGCTACGGGTTCGACACCATCCTCAACGACGTCCCGACCAAGATCGTCAACCCGCTGACCGGCGAGGAGTGGACGCCGACCAACCTCGGCGACACCGTCGACGGCGACGTCACGCTCGAGTACGCGCTGGTGTTCTCCAAGAACATCCCCTCGGTCGATCTGTTCAAGCGCCTCGGCGCCACCAACGTCGAGGACTGGGCGCGCCGGATGGGGTTCACCACCAAGATCTTCGCCGACGACGCGCTCGCGCTCGGCGCCTCGGCCTCCAAGCTCGACGAGCTCGCGCGCGCGTTCACGCTGTTCGCGCGCAATGGCGCGTGGTGGCCGCGCCCGGGCGGCAAGGAGAAGGACTGGATCTACGTGCGCCGGATCCTCGATCGCGAGGGCAACACCGTCGAGGACAACACCGTCCCCGAGGATCCACAGCTGGCGACCGGCGACCGGTTCGATCGCGTCGCCGCGCTCGCGGGCGTGACCGCCCCGCAGGCGATCCCGGCGCGCGCCGCGTTCCTGATGTCGCGCCTGCTCGCGCACGAGGTGATCTACGGGTTCGCCAACGTGCTGCGCGCGACCGAGATCCACGCGGCCGGCAAGACCGGCACGTCGAGCGACACGCACGACACGCTGTTCGTGGCGTACACGTCGAAGTTCACGACGCTGACGTGGATGGGCGACGACCACAAGGAGCGCGCGCTCGGCAAGTTCGACGCCGCGTACATCACGGCGGTGCCGCTGTGGTCGCGCTACATGTACGAGGCCGCGCGGCGGTACCCGAACCCGGACATCCCGTGGGCGGTGCCGCCGGGCGTCAAGCCCACCGACCGCGGCGACCACAGCAAGGGCGAGAAGGGTGGCCAGATGGATCTGATCTTCCGGCCGTCGAAGAAGGAGCTGACGCCGGAGGAGGCGGCGGCGGCGGCGGCGCAGCCCCCGGCCTGACCACGTGCCGAGCCCGGGCTGCCACCCGGACGTGGCGTTGTCCCGGAACAACACCGCCTGCGTGGCGGCTCTGCGGAACGACCTGCTGGAGCACGTCGGCGCGCAGCTCGCGGCGACCGAGGCCACACCGGTGCCGGCGCCTCGACGAGCCCGGCCGACGGCCTGACCAGGCGGGGACGCGATCCCGTTCGCGTCCGGGTGCCGGGCCGCGCGACGTCGCGGGCGTCAGAGGTGCGTGACGAGGCCGCTCGTCACGATGGTGCGGCCATCGTGACGCTGCTCGATCTCGGTGAGCCCCGCACACAGCGCGCGCCGGCTGGCCTCGACGGCATGCCCGCGATCGACGAGCACGACCACCCCGCCGTCGCGCACGATCCGCGTCCACTCGTGGAGCTGCGCCGCCCACGTCTCGGAGGTCGCGACGTCGGCGCCGATCACCGCCGCCACCGCTCCGGCCTCGACGACGGTGGTGTCCGCGAGCGTGTCACCGAGCCTCCTGGCCGCGCGCGCCGTCATGCCGACCGCGAGCACCTCGCGCGTGGGGCGGAGCGCCGCCGCCAGCTTGGCGTTGCCGATCACGACCACGGGCCCGGCCACCTGCGCGGAGGTCAGCGCCTCGGTGATCGCCTCGAGCGCGAGGGTGACGAACAGGCTCTCGAGCACGCGCGCAGCCTAGCAGACGCGGCGCGAGTTCCCGCAGCGCTGGTCGGACGAGAATCGGGACGACGGAGGACGCATCGGTGGCTCAGTCCCGCAGGTACTCGCAGCGCGGCGCCTCGATGTGCGGCGTGATCCAGGTCAGGTTGAGGAGCTGATCGAGGAGGAACCGGAAGTTGCCATAGGTGACGACGAAGAAGTCCATCTTGCGCTTCTTGATGCCGCCGCCGGTGTCGTCGGCGCGGACGCAGCCGTCGTGGATCGAGCCGTCGGGGAGCGGCAGGCCGTCGAACTCGGGGATGTAGAGCGGCTCGCCGATCGGGATCAGGCGTGGATCGACGGCGACGGACTTGAACGGGATCAGCGGGCGCGGGCCGGCACCGCGACCGAACGGATGGGCCTTGACGTCGAGCTGCTCGAAGCAGGTGCCGTAGCCGAACCGGCACGCACCTTTGTAGTTGATGACGCGGCCATCCATCATCAGGCCCGACCCCTCCATGCGGAGCGACCACGCGAACTTCTCGCGGATGCGGGTCATGTAGTAGCCGTCCTGCGTGTACAGCTCGACCCAGGTGTCGTCGCGGACGGCGGTGCCGCGGCCGCTCTTGGGGACGGCGCTGTTGCGCGACTCCTGGAAGTCGGACTCGAGCGCCATCCAGTAGAACCGCAGCGCCCACTGGCCGTCACCGACGAGCGGGTATCCGCAGCACAGCTTGTTCTTGCCGCGGATGGCACTGCGGGCCTGGAGCGGGACGCTCTCCTTGGCCAGCTTGCTGTCGTCGGCGCGAGCGGCGGGCGCGAACGCGCTCACGACCGCGAGGCAGAGGACGACGGGAGCGCGGCGCACCCCGGGATCGTACGTCACGCGGTACAACCCGTCCATGTTCGTCAGGGATCTCGCGGCGGCGGACGCGGCGTGCGGCGGCAAGGCGGCCGGGCTCGCGCGGCTCGTGGCGGCCGGGCTGCCGGTGCCGCCCGGGTTCGTCCTCGCGGGCGCGCTGTTCGAGGCGCTGGTCGGCGCGATCGAGATCGCCGATGAGGGCGCGATCGGCCACGCGCTCGGCGCCGCAGCGGCGACGCTCGCGACCGCCGCGCTGCCGGCCGAGGTGGCGGCAGATATCACCGCGCGCGCGGTCGCGCTCGGGGTGCTCGCGGTGCGCTCGTCGGCGACCATCGAGGACGGCGCGGCGGGCGCGGCGGCCGGGGTGTTCTCGTCGCACCGCGCGGTGCCCGCCGCCGACGTGGATCTGGCGATCCGCGCCGTGTGGACGAGCGCGCTCACGCCGCTCGCAGCCGCGTACGCGCGCCACCGCGGCGCGGCGATCACGATCGGCGTGATCGTGCAGCGGTTCGTGCCCGGCGCGCTGACCACGATCTACACGCGGCCGCCCGGCGCGCCTACCGACGACGTGGTGCTGGTCCAGCGCGGCGAGGCGATGACGCGGCACCCGCGCCGCGCACCCGCACCCGCACCCGCACCCGCGGCGGATACCGCCGCCCTGATCGCGCTCGCGGCGGATACCGCCGCCCTGATCGCGCTCGCGCTCGCCGCCGAGGCCGCGATCGGCGCGGTGCAGGGCGCCGACGTCGAGGTGATCACGAGCGCCGACGGCACGTCGTGGATCGTGCAGGCGCGCCCGATCGTGCACCCCGCGCCGGTCGCGCCGCGCCGCCCGCCCCCGCCGCCGCTGTTCGCGCACCTGGTCGCCGACGGGCGCCGGTGGACGTGGGACGTGGCGCACAACCCCGATCCGCTGTCCCCCGCGCAGGCCGAGCTGGTGGAGCGCGTGGAGGCCGCCGGCGTGGCGCCGTGGTCGCTGCGGCTGTGCGCGGGCTACCTCTACACCGCGCCCGCGCCCGCGCCCGCGCCCGCGCCCGCGCCCGCGCCCGCGCCCGCGCCCGCGCCGACGATCACCATGGCGTCGGCGCTCGCGGTCGAGGCGACGCGCCTCGAGGGCGAGCTCGCGCGGATCCTCGACGGTGAGCCGGCCTCTCTCGACGACGCCCTCGCCCGCTACCTCGCGTTCTACGCGGTGTGGGCCAGCCAGCTATCGCCGCTGATCGCCGCCGCCCGTGCCGCCGCTCCCGCCGGCCCGAGCGCCCGGCCGTCCTCGGTCGAGGCCGCGCTGATCGCCGCCGCGCGCGGCACGCGCACCCTGGATGACGTGCTGGCCGAGCTCGGCCCGCTCGCGCCCGCGTGGGACGTCGCCGCGCCGACCTACGCGGAGCAGCCCGGGCTGGTGCGCGCCGCGATCGCCCGCACCGCCGCGTGGCTCGCGCTCGAGCCCACGCCGTCTCACGAGCCCGCGCTGTCACACGAGCCCACGCCGTCACACGAGCCCACGCCGTCACGCGAACCCGCGCTGCCCCTCGCCGCGCTGGCCGCGGATCTCGCCGAGCGCGACGATCGGTGGTTCGCGCGCGCCCAGGCCCAGGTCCGGCGCGCGGTGCTGGCCCGCGCGGCACGCCGCGGGATCGGCGCCGACGACGCGTGCTGGCTCACGTTCGACGAGCTCGCGCAGCTGACCCCGGACGAGGCCCGCCGCCGCGCCGCGGGAGCCCGGGCCGCGGCCGCCCGCGCCGCGCTGTGGGCGATGCCGGTGGTGATCGGGGGGCCGCCGGCGCCCGTGCGCGCACCGCTCCAGGGGATCGGCACCGGCCCGCGAGTGACCGGGCGGGTCGTGCGGTTCGCGTCCCTGGCCGCCGCGGTCGCGGTCGCGCCCGGCGACATCGTGGTGACGCGCGCGGTGACCCCGGCGCTCGCGGTGCTGGTGGTCGGCTGCGCCGCGCTGGTCAGCGAGACCGGCGGGCTGCTCGATCACGGTGCCGCCCTCGCGCGCGAGCTCGGCATCCCGTGTGTGGTCGGCTGCCATGAAGCGTGGTCACGCCTCGACACAGGGACCGTGGTCACGGTGGACGGGGATGCCGGCACCGTTTTCCCCCACGCAGGGCCCCACACCGGGTGACAGGGGCGCGGCGCCAAGGTCACGCCAGGTGACAGGGACCTTAACGATAACGAGGAGCTAGCGCGCTACTCGTCGTCGTCGTCATAGTCGGGCTCGTTCGGATCGGTGTCGTCGGGCTCGTCCGACCGGTCCACCGGCAGCGGGGTCCCGAGCCCGGCGTTGACTCGCTCGCGCAAGTCTTTGCCGACCTTGAAGAAAGGCAGCCGCTTCTCGGCGACGTGGACGGTCTCGCCGGTCCGCGGGTTGCGGCCCTCGTAGGCCTTGTACTTGCGCACGGTGAAGCTGCCAAAGCCGCGGATCTCGATACCTTCTCCGCGCTCCAGGGCCTTCACCATGGAGTCGAAGATCGTATTGATGATCGCCTCTGCCTTGCCGGACGGCAGCTTCAACGTCTCTGAGATTTTCTCGATGAGCTCGGACTTGGTCACCCGTAACTCCGCGTAACTTTAGCCCTAGCTAATCAGCCCTATCCTTGAATAGCAAGCGTATCTACGCGAAAATCCTTCACATGCTCTCGGCGGTCGCCGGCAGCCTGCGCTCATCATCTTTTTTGAACGCGCGATAAGCTGATGGAAATCGATAGGTTGCACAGCGATGGCGCGCGTAGAAGTCCACGAGATCTCGCCAGCCGATCTGGCTGGAGTCGAGACCGCTCCGCACCACCTGCGACACCGAGGTGCTGCATTTCTCGCTGGCTTCGGGGCCACGATGGCCGCGGGAGATGCGCTCCTCGACCCCCACCAGGGCCGGCGGCACGAGCGAGACGTACCAGGCCGACAGCGGGGACACCTCGAGGGTCTCGACCTTGTTGATCGCGAGCGCCATGCCCTCGCGAAACACGCACTCGACGCGCAGCTCGGACGCGCCCTTGGCCAGCACCATCGCGTTGAACAGCTTCGCGGGCGCAGCGTTGCACCCACTGATGTTGGGCGTGGGCGTGGTCGCGACCGCATACGCGAGGTCCCCATCCGTGAGGTTCTCGATCGCAAGTGTGAGCGAGCTACCATCGAGGCCGACCGTGAGGCGCAGCCCCGCGAGCTCGAGCGGCCGCGCGCCGACCTCGAGCACGTGGCGGACCTCGTCCACCCGGTACGGGAGCTTGCGCGCCATCGACTCGATCGAGGGCACGCGCGTGCCGGCGGTGGCCGCGTCGCGCTCGAGGAAGTCCCGGTAGACGGCGGGCGACGCTGCGCCCCTGTCGATCAGGCTGCGCGCCGAGCCGGTGGGGGACGTGACCGCCTCCGGCTTGGGCGGGAGTCCGACCGAGCCGCAGAACCGAGCGCCGGTGATCACCGAGACGAGCACCAGCCCGGAGGCCGCCACTCCGAGCCGAAACTGAGCGTCGGGAACAGCCACGCCGGAAGCATACACAGGCGGCGCGGTGTGAACGAAACGGTCTTGCACAAAACATTGACTCGGCCTCAGCCACCGCGCCTACTCGACCGCACGGCATGCACGCAGACGATCGACGATCGAGGTCCTGGGCGTGCTTTGCGGCAGGCCTGTCCCTGGCGCTCGCGCTCGGGAGCCGCGTCGCTCACGCCAACGAGCGGGTCGCGGAGCTGACCGCGCTGCTGACCACCAGCTCGAGCGAGAAGGCGCGGATCAGCGCGGTCGCCGCGCTCGCCAAGCTCAATGACAAGTCCGCGATGAAGCCGCTGGTCGGCGCACTCGCGGATCCGAACGCACAGGTCCGCGCCGTCGCGGCGGCCGCGCTCGGCAACCTCGGCCACAAGGCCGCCCTGCCCGCGCTCAAGAACGCCGCCGACGATCAGGACGCGTCGGTGCGCGCGCGCGCCCGCGAGGCGGCGATCGCCGTCGCCAAGGCCAACGACCTGCCCGACCCGTGGCCCGCGCCCGCGCCCACCGGACCGACCGCGAACGCCCGCACCAGCGGCGGCAGCGCGGGGTTCGGCCGCCAGGCCCGCGCGATCTCGACGCGCCCGGACCTCTACGTCACGATCAAGTCCGCCGCGGACGACTCGCCCGGCAAGGCCGACAAGAACACCCGCCTGCTCCACGGCGAGATCCTCAAGGCGACGCTGACCGACTCGTTCAAGGCCGCGCCGCTGGTGACCACGCTGCCAGCCGAGGCGCAGCGCTACGGGCTCGATCCCCGGCAGCTCGATCTGTCGGTGACCCGGTTCGAGGTGGTGTATGGCGACGCCTACGTCGAGGTCGACGCCCAGCTCCGGCTGGCGATCTCCGACACCAAGGGCAAGATGCTGTCGTTCCTGTCGGGCGGCGCGACGATCCAGATCCCGCGCAAGACCTTCGACGCGCGCTACCTGCCGGCGCTCCGCAAGGAGGCGCTCGAGAACGCGATGCGCGGCATGTTCGACAAGGTCCTGACGCAGCTCCGGTCGCGCGCGCAGAGCTGACCGGCCGCGCGCGGATCATCCATCGCACGCAATCGCCCGCTGCGGCGCGTGATCCTCGGCGGTCCTGCGCTACGCTGGCGGACGATGTCCCGGTGGTTGCTCGCGATCGCCCTGCTCGCGATCGGTGCGGAGCGGGTGGCCGCGCAGGAGGCCCGAGCGCCGGAGGCGCCGCCACCCGCCGCCCCGACCGGCGTGATGACCAAGGCCCCGACGCTGCTGCAGGCGGTGGCGCCCGACTACCCGCCGGCCGCGCTCGCCGCCGGCACCACCGCGGAGGTCAAGGTCCGCATCAAGATCGACGCGACCGGCCTGGTCAGCGACGTCCAGGTCGTCGCCCCGGTCGGCGGCGGGTTCGACGAGGCGGCGATCGCGGCGGCCCGGCAGTACGTGTTCGAGCCCGCCGAGATCGATGGCGCGCCCGCGCCGATCACCGTCGAGACCGTCATCTACTTCACGATCGAGGAGCAGGTCGTCGACGAGCCCCCGGCACCGACCGGCCCGCCCGCCGCCGACACGCCCGCGGGCCCACCCAACCACGCCGGCGATCCGCGGCTGCCGGTCACGTTCGAGGGCACCGTCGTCGAGCGCGGCACCCGCCGCAAGCTGGCCGGCGTGATCGTCTCGATCGCCGAGCTCGGGCTCGATGCGGTGACCGGCGACGACGGCACGTTCTACTTCCACGGGGTCGGGCCGGGCCGGTTCCAGGTGCTCGCGGTCGATCCGCGCTACGATCGCCTGGCGCGGCCGATCACCGTCGAGAAGCGCGAGGCCGTGGAGGTCCGGCTGTGGATGCGGCCCAGGGGCGGCAACCCGTACGAGACCGTCGTGGAGGGCGAGCGCGAGGTCCTCGAGGTCACGCGCCGCACGCTGCGCCGCCAGCAGCTGACCTCGGTGCCCGGCACGTTCGGCGATCCGATCCGCGTGATCCAGACGCTGCCCGGCATCCAGCGCGCGCCGTTCGGGCTCGGCCTGCTGCTGGTGCGCGGCTCGAACCCCGACGACACCGGCATCTACGTCGACGGCCACGAGGTGCCATCGCTGTTCCACTTCCTCGGCGGGCCCTCGATCTTCAACGCGGAGATGCTCGAGTCGATCGACCTCTACCCCGGCGGGTTCCCGGCGCGGTTCGGCCGGCACCACGGCGGCGCGGTCGCGCTCGAGCTGCGGCCGACCAAGGCCGACGGAGTGCACGGCTCGGCCAAGGTCGACTTCCTCGACGCCGGCGGCTACGTGCGCGCGCCGCTGTCGGACAACGTCTCGTTCTCGTTCGCGGGGCGGCGGTCGTACATCGACGCGTTCCTCGGGTTCGTGCTGCCGGAGCCGCCGGCCGGCGGGCAGCGGATCGTCACGCCGGTCTACTACGACTACGCGTCGCGCCTCGACTGGAACCTCGAGGACAACGGGCGGCTCAGCGTGTTCGCGATCGGCTCGTCGGACACGCTGCGCGTGCTCGACCAGGATCCGGACTCCACGGTGTCGACGAACCTCAGCACGGCGGTGAAGTTCTTCCGCGTGATCGGCAGCTACACCCGGCCGCTCGTCGGCGACCTCCAGCTCACGCTGTCGCCGGCGTGGGGGCGCGACACGATCACGTTCACCGGCGCGCAGGCCGAGGCGTCGGGCCCGTTCACCGGGGTGTCGATCGTCAACAACTCGCTGTCGTACCGCGCGCGCGTGCACGGCAAGCTGTCGCCTCGCCTGGTGCTCGACACCGGGCTCGACCTGATCTCGCGCGTGACCTCGTACGACGCGGTGGTGCCCGTCGACGAGAACTTGATCAACGCGGGCGGCGTCGACATCCCGCCGTCGCAGGTGTTCCGCGGCGCCGCGATCGTCGGCGCGGGCGCGTACGTCGACCTCGGCATCGACGTGTCCGCGCGGCTGCGCGTGATCACCAGCCTGCGGCTCGATTCGTACATCCTCGACGGCGTCGATCGGGCGTCGATCGATCCACGCATCGTCGCGCGCTACCGGGTCCAGCCCACGCTCACGCTCAAGGGCTACCTCGGCGAGTTCAGCCAGCCGCCGCAACCCGAGGCGTTCGACCGCCGGTTCGGCAACCCGCGGATCGGCATCGAGCACGCCACCCACGTCGGCCTCGGCTACGAGTGGAAGCCGACCCGGCTGTGGACGGTCGACAGCGAGATCTACTACGTGCGCCGGCGCAACGTCGTCACGTTCACGCAGGACCTCCAGATGAACGAGGACGGCACGTTCAGCTCGGTCAACTACGTCAACGAGGGCAAGCGCACATCGTCGGGCCTCGAGATCCAGATCAAGCGCGAGATCAGCGAGCGCGTGTTCGGCTGGCTGTCGTACACGTTCAGCCGCGCACGCCAGAAGAACCGCGACGGCGTGCCGTGGAGCGCCACCGCGTTCGATCAGCCGCACGTGATGAACGCGGTCGCGAGCTGGAAGCCCGGGCGCGGGTTCGAGCTCGGCGCGCGGTTCCAGCTGTCGAGCGGGCGCCCGGCGACGCCGATCCTGGGCGCCACCTACGACGCGGACTCGGGTGGCTACATCCCCGTGCGCGGCGACATCCGCTCGGTGCGCAACCCGACGTTCACGCAGATCGACGTCCGCGCCGAGAAGACCTGGCTGTTCCGCACGTGGAGCCTCGGCCTCTATCTCGACATCATCAACGTCATCAACGCGAAGAACGTCGAGGCCTACGAGTACGACTACCGCTACCGCGAGAAGGCGCCGGTCACGAGCTTCCCGATCCTGCCCACGCTCGGGTTGCGGGGCATGTGGTGAGCGCGCGCGCGCTGCTGGGGCTCGCCGGCGTGGCGCTCGGGGGATGCGCGTCGTTCGAGGATCCGACGATCGTCCGCGATCTGCGCGTGCTCGCGATGCGCGCCGAGCCGCCCGAGCAGGTCGTCTCGGTCGATCCGACCCAGCCGGTGTCGGACGTGCTCCTCGACCAGCTCCGCACCACCGAGATCTCGGCGCTGGTCGCGGATCCGGGCGCGCAGCGCGCGCTGCGGTGGTCGATGACCGCGTGCCTGCTCGACGACAACGACCGCTGCGACCGCACCCTGCCCCACGTCGACCTCGGCGGCGCGGTGCTCGAGGATCCCGAGCAGGCCCTCGTCCCGCAGGTGCCGACCGCGCTGATCGCGCCCGCCGATCCGCAGACGCGCACCACGCTCGCGGCGATGTTCCTGCGCGCGCTCGAGGCCAACCCGGTGCAGGCGCTCGGCGGGATCGAGTATGCGGTCGAGCTGCGCATCGGTGACGTCGCCGGGTCGCCGGCCGACGACGTGGTCGCGATCAAGCGGCTGCGGCTGGCCCCGCGCCTCCCGCAGGCGCGGACCGCCAACGCCAACCCGTACATCGAGCACATGGATGGCGCGCTTGGCCTGACCAAGGTCACCGTCCCCGCCGGCGTGCGGTGCGCGGCCGCTGCCTCCGAGCAACTGCCGCAGGTGGCGCCCGGCGGGGAGCTGACGCTCTACCCGGTGGAGCCCACCTCCGCACGCGAGGTCTACGACGCGGTCACCCTCGACGGGCAGACGGTGAGGCTCACCGAGACCATCGAGTACCAGTGGCTGTCGGCGTACGGCACCTTCTCCGACGACTACACCGGCGGCGGGCGCGACCTGCTCGGGAACCAGTCGCTGCTCGGCACGGACTGGCGCGCGCCCCGCGGCGTCGGGGCCCCGCTGCGGGTCTCGGTGTGGATGATCCAGCGCGACGAGCGGTTCGGCGTCACCTGGTTCGAGACCTGCATCCTGGTCCGCCCATGAGACCGCTCGTCACGGCCATCGTCGCCACCCTCGGTGCGTGCAGCTCGTTCGAGAACCCCGAGGTGGTCGTCGATCTGCGGGTGGTGGCCATCACCTCGGACCCACCGGAGCAGGTGGTGGCGTTCGACGTGGCGGCTCCCCCGACGCCCGCCGAGGTGCTGGCCGAGCTCGGCCCGATCGACGTGTGTGCGCTGATCGCCGATCCGGCCCAGGCGCGCGGCGTCCACTACGCCTTCACGCTGTGCGCGTACGACGACGGCGGGCGGTGCGCCCCCGACCTGCAGGTGTCGCTCGTCGAGGGGGTGCTCCCCGATCCCGAGACCGCCGCCGAGCCGCGCGTGTGCCTGACGATCACGCCCGACGACGACTTCCTCTCGATCCTGGTGTCGACCCTGCGCGGGGACCAGCTCGCGGGCCTCGGGGGGATCGATGCGCTCCTGCAGCTCACCGTCCGCGGCGAGGACGAGCCCGCCTCCGCCACGCAGTACGCCGCCCGGACGCTTCGCGTGACGCCGCGGCTCCCGGCCGCGCGCCAGGCCAACCGCAACCCCACGCTCGACCGCCTCGACGTCGAGCTGCGCGGGGGGACGGGCGCGGGGCCGGTGCCGCTGGCCCCGGGGCGCTGCCGCGATCAGCCCGCGCCGTTCGAGGTGGCGCCAGGCCAGCAGGTGCGGCTGACCCCGGTCGAGCCGGCGACGGCGCGCGAGACCTACGTGGTGCCCACGCTCGACGGGCGCACGCAGACGTTCACGGAGAGCCTGACGTACCAGTGGATCGCGACCGCCGGGAACTTCTCGGCCGGCAGCACCGGCGGCACGCGCGACGGGTTCGGCAACGCCCCCGAGCTGTTCACCGACTGGCGCGCCCCGCGCGCGGCCGACCTCACCGGGCCGACCGACGTCGACGTGTGGGTCCTGCAGCGCGACGAGCGGCTCGGCCTGACACCGCGCCTCG
This sequence comes from Kofleriaceae bacterium, assembly GCA_964203225.1. GTDB lineage: Bacteria > Myxococcota_A > Polyangia > Haliangiales > Haliangiaceae > JABFXX01. Next base: position 258,939 of record CAXNMK010000009.1, on the reverse strand, counting down.
CGTGCCTCCGCGTCGTGCCGTAGGCACCCGATCAGGGGCGGACGGTGTCGAGGACCACGCGGAGCGTCAGCTGCGCGGCGAGCGTCAGATAGGTGGCATCGACGGTGGCGGGCGTGTCGCTCGCGAGGTGGCGGTGGGGCGAGGTGTCGCCGCCGACGTACTCCTCGGTCAGCCCGACCGCGGCGAACCCGCGATCGCGGAACGGCTCGTGATCCGTGCCCTCGGTGGTGGTGGTGGTGACCGAGACGCCGATGGTACTCGCGGCTGCGCGCCACACCGCCTCGAGCGCGGGCGTGGGGAGCTCGAGCTCGAACACGCGGTCACCGTCGCCATCCCACGACACCTGATCGATGGTGTGGACGCTGTGGACCTGCGCGGGGGCGCGCGTCTGCGCGTACGCGCTGCTGCCGAACAGCCCGACCTCCTCCTGGTCGAACAGGATCACCGTGACGGCGCGCGCGCGGCACGGGGTGTCCGCGAGCGCCCGCGCGACCGCGAGCACGACCGCGGTGCCGCTCGCGTTGTCGTTGGCGCCGGGGCTGCCCGCGACGGTGTCGAAGTGCGCCCCCACGATCACGGGCAGGCCCTCGGCGCTCGCCGGGACCGTCGCGGGGATCGTCGCGAGGATGTTGATGCCACCGGAGAACACGTGCTCGGTGGGCGTCCAGCCGTCCGCCGCGAGCTGCGCGGACAGGTAGGCGCGCGCGGCGCTCCGCTGCGTGGTGGTCGCGCGCGGCGCGGCGGCGAGGCTGGAGACCGCGCCGGTCAACAGCGGCGGCAGCCACGCCCCGTCGAGCGCGGGCTCGACGCAGCCCGGAGCGGCATCGCCGGCGGGCCCACCGTCGGGGGTGCCGCTGGGATCGGCGGGATCTCCACACCCCGGGACCGCGAGGCCGAGCACGGCCGCGATCACGCGGCGGTTCACAGCGAGGCGACCGGGTTCGTGTAGTCGACCGCGACCTCGATGTGGAAGTGATCGTGGTGCGATCTTGGATCGTTCCTGGGCGTGAGCAGCACGCGGAACCGGCTGCTGCGGTTGACCGCCTCCTCGACAGCGGCCAGCAGCGGATCGCCGCGGCCGTAGTCGTGCGCGACGTTCGCGACCCGCCCGTCGTCGCCGGTCACCGACACGATGTCCATCGCGATGCCGAGGGCGTGGCGCGACAGGATCGGCCTGGTCTCGCCGTTCACGCGCACGTTGGTCCACCGGAAGATGCTGCCGAACGTGATGGCCCGGACGCCGGCGGCGCGCAGCTCGACGCCGAACTCCGACAGCGCGAGGGCGAGCTGGCAGTCGAGCTTGTGCGGGCCGCGGCGGAACGCGCTGCGGTACGTGATGCCGCCGAGCTCGAACCCGGCGTCCGCGCTGGTGATGGTGACCGCGGCGACGATCCGCCCCTCGCGCTCGGCCGGCGCCCAGGTCACGCCGAGGGCGTCGAGGTCCGCCTGGCAGCGCGCCTCGGCGGCGAGCATCTGCGAGCTCGGGGGCCACGCGTAGCCGCGCGGCATGTTGGCCACGTTGCGCAGCGTCGCCGTGCTCGGGATCCGCGACACCCCCGGGCGCCGCGCCTTCTTGGGCTTGCGCTTCGACTTCGACTTCGACTTCGACGCGGACGCGGACGCGGACTTCGACGCGGACGCCGCGCCACGGCTGGCGGTGGACGCCTTCGTGCGCGAGCTGCGGGGCCGCGCGTCGGCCGCCCCCGGGAGGACCACCGCGGCGATCACGGTGAGGACGAGAAGGGCACGCCGGAACAACGGCCGGAGCATACCAGGTAGGCTCGCACGATGGACCTGGAACTTCGCGAGGCGCTGGCCTTCGGTGAGGATCGCGCGCGTGCGCTGTCGCAGCTGCTGCCCGGCAGCGAGGACCACGACTACCACCGCTGCCTGCAGGCGCAGCACGCGGGGCGCTTCGACGAGGCTGACCAAGTTCTGGAAGCGTGGCCGCAGCGCCACGGTGAGACCACCAGCTATCACCGCCTGCGGGCGCGCCAGCTGCTGTACCGCGCGGGCCAGGATCCGGCCGCGGTCGCCGGCGAGCTGCGCGATCGGTTCGGCGCGGACCACGGCCACGAGGCCGAAGTCGAGGACACCGATCCGACGCGGCCCACGCGGCTGGCGGCCCGGCTGTTCGACGGCGCGAAGCTGCTCGCGCAGGCGGTCAAGGACAACAGCGACCTGAGCGAGGTCACCGACGAGGGGCTCGACGAGCTGATCGGCACCACGCTCGATGCCACGCGCCGGCGCGTGCTGCTCGGCCGGCTCACCCACACGCCGCAGCCCGGGCTGGTCCCGATGATCGCGGCCGACCTCGAGGCGCGGCAGAGCGGCGGGTTCGGCTCGCTGACGATCCACGACCAGCTCACGCTGCCGCAGCTCCACGCGCTGGCCGACCTCCGGCCCGAGCTGCGCACCAGCGTGCGCTGGGTGCACGCCGTGGTCACGCGGCTGCGGCCGCACCGCAGCCACGTCGATCTCGAGCTCGATCTCGCCGGGCGCCAGGCCCACCTCGAGGCGCTGTGGATGTTCCTCGCGGGGCTCCCGCCGGCGCTGGGGTCGCTCCAGGCCCACGTGCTGTGGCACCTGCTCGACACCACGCGCCGCCGCGGGCGGGCTCGTCGACGAGGCGCGCCTGCATGCGTACCTGGCGCTGCCGCGCAGCGCGAGCTTCGTCAACCGCGAGTGGCTCGACGCGCACAAGAACGTCCCGCGCGTCGAGCTCGCGCAGGACGTCCGGTCCTTGACCGGGCTGCCGCCCGCCGGCGACGACGAGGCGCTGGTGCGCGCGCTCCTGCACGACCACCCGGGCGTGGCGGCGCGCGTGGCGCCGTTCCTCGACCGCGCGTGGCTCGACACCGAGCTCGCGACCATCGAGCTGCTGACCGGCGGCCCCGGCGCGGACCGCGCGACCCTCGAGCTGGGCCCGGCGCGCGCCGCCGCGCTCCGCGATCGCATCGAGCTCGCGTGGTGCGTCCACAACCCGACCCGGTTCGACGCCGACGCCCCCGTGGTGCTCGAGGCCGACGTCAAGCACGTCCCCGCGCTGGTCGTGAAGGTGTTCCGGATCGACCCCCTCGCGTACTTCCAGCGCCACCAGCGCGAGGTCGGGCCGGACCTCGATCTCGACGGGCTGGCCGCCAGCCACGAGCACGTGCTGGAGCTGCCCGAGCCCCCGGTGCGGCGCGTGCGCCGGCGGATCGAGCTGCCGCATGTGCGCGCGCGCCGGCACCTACGTGATCGACCTGATCGGCAACGGCACGTCGAGCCGCGCCGTGATCCACAAGGGCCGGCTCCGGCACGCGCTGCGCGTGGGCGCCGCCGGCCACGTGGTGACGATGTTCGACGAGGCAGGCCAGCCGCGCCCGGATGCGCGCGCGTGGATCGGCGATCGCGAGTACGTGCCCGATGCGCACGGCGCGATCGTGGTGCCGTTCTCGACGCGGCCGGGGCCCACGCCCGCGCTGCTGTTCTCCGGCGACCTCGCCACCGTCCAGACGCTCACGCTCCAGCGCGAGGCGTACGACCTCGGGATGACGCTGCTGCTCGACCGGCAGGCGCTGTCCGCGGGCCGCACGGTGCGGGCGATCGCGCGGCTCCGCCTCGACGTGGGCGGCGCCCCCGCCTCGCTCGCGCTGCTCCAGCGGCCGACGTGGGAGCTGACGCTGACCGACCGACGCGGCGTGACCTCCACGCGCACGCAGCCGCTCGTGCTGACCGACGACGCTGCCGCGGTCCTCGAGTGGCCGCTCGGCGACGACACCGCCGCGATCGAGCTCACCGTGCGAGCGGTGACGTACGTGCGCAGCGAGCAGCGAGACCAGGAGCTGACGGTGAGCCGCAGCGTCCAGGTCGCCACGATGCATGGCACCGACGCGGTCGAGGCGCTGTACCTGACGCGCGCCGCCGAGGGGTTCGTGGTTTCCGCGCTCGGCAAGAGCGGCGAGCCGCGCGCGCGCCGGCCCGTGACCATCACCCTGGTCCACCGGTGGACCCGGCTCGAGCAGGTGCACGAGCTGGCGACCGACGAGAACGGGCGCGTGGAGCTCGGGCTTCTCCCGGGGGTGGCCTCGATCGGCGCCACGCTCGGCGACAGCGAGCGCACGTGGAGGATCACCGACGAGCTCGGCCCGCGCGGGCTGCAGGTGGTGGCGGGCGAGGACGTCACCGTGCCGATCGCGCCGAGCTACACGGCAGCGGACGTGCGGCGGCGGGTGTCCCTCGTCGAGACCAACGGCGCGCCGGTCCGACATCCGGACCTCACGCCACCGGACGAGGTCACGTTCGTCGAGCTGGCCGATGCGCTGGTGATCCGCGGCCTGGTGCCCGGCACCTACACGCTGCGCGCGCCCGGGCTGCCAGCGGTGAGCATCACGGTGCTCGCCGCGGTGGCGACCCACCGACGCGCGGTGCTCACCCGCGGGGAGGTGGCCGAGCGGTCGAGCTGTCCGCCGGCGATCCTCGCGATCACCGTGCAGGAGGCGCTGGCGATCACCCTGCAGGAGGTGGGGCCCGCCACGCGCGTGCACGTGCTGGCGAGCCGGTTCGCGCCGGCGCTGCTCGAGAAGCCATCGATCGGCCCGCGCCCGGTGGGCGGGCGGAGCGATCGCGTGCGCGGCGCGATCTATGTCTCGGGACGCGAACTCGGCGACGAGTACCGCTACGTGCTCGAGCGGCGCGCGCAGCGCCGGTACCCGGGCGTGATGCTCGACCGGCCGAGCCTGCTGCTCGATCCCTGGGCGCGGCGCACCACCGCGACGGCGGTCGCCACGGCGAAGGGGGGCGGGCGGTTCGCGCCGGCCCCGGCGCCGGCGATGAGCGCCTACGGGGGGGCCGGCGCCGGGCCGGGGGAGGCCGCCGCCGATGACGACGCGGTCGCGACCTACGACTTCCTCGCGCGCGCGCCCGCGGTGATCGCCAACCTCGTGCCCGACGAGCACGGCGCGGTGCGCGTGCCCCTCGACGAGCTCGGTGATGCGACCGCCGTGACGATCGTCGTCGACGACCCGGCCGGCATGATGGTGCGCCAGGTGGCGTTGCCGGAGCGGCCGCTCGCGCCGCGGGACCTGCGGCTACAAATAGCCCTCGCTCCCGATCGCCACGCCATGCAGGCCAAGCGGATCCAGCCGCTGCGCACCGGCGAGGCGTTCGTCGTCGAGGACCTGGCCACCGCGCAGATCCACCTGATCGACACCGTCGAGCGCGCCCACGCGTACCTGCTCGCGCTGCGCGATGACCCGACGCTGCGAGAGTACGCGTTCGTCACGCGCTGGCACACGCTACCCGACGAGGAGCGGCGCGCGCTCTACAGCAAGCACGCCTGCCACGAGCTGCGCCTGTTCCTCTACCTCAAGGATCGGCCGTTCTTCGACGCGGTGATCGCGCCGCACCTGGCGCACAAGCGCACCCGGACGTTCCTCGATCACTGGCTGCTCGGCGCCGACCTGACGCCCTACCTGGTGCCGCCCGCCCGCGACCGGCTCAACGCCGTCGAGCGCGCGCTGCTCGCCCACCGGCTCGCGGGCGATGCGCTCGCGCGGTGCCTGGCCGACGAGGTCGCGGTGCGACCGATCGATCCCGAGCGGGACACCCGCCTGATCGACGCGCTGCTCGGCGCGGCGACCCTCGACGGGGACGCGGCGATCAGCGCGGCGCACGGCGCGGCGTCCGAGGCGATGGCCGACGAGGCGGACAACATGCCGGCGCGCGGCGGTGGGCTGCAGCCCTCCGCTCCCGGGAGCGGGCGGATGATGGCGAAGGAGGAGAGCCCTCGCGCGGAGAAGGCCAAGAAGAGCGCGTCGCGCGGGCGCGCCCGGGACATGGATGACGAGATGGCCGCCGACATGGCGTGCGTCGAGCAGCAGGCGGCGCCGCCGCTGTACCGCGCGGCCGACAGGACGCAGGAGTGGGCCGAGCACAACTGGTGGCACCGCACGCCCGCCGAGAGCGGCGCGTCGATGATCGAGCCGAACCGGCTGTGGCGCGACCTCGCGGCGCACACCGGCGGTGGGTTCCTGTCGCCGGGGCTCGGCCTCGCCGCCGGCAGCTTCGCCGAGATGATGTGCGCGCTCGCGGTCACGGACCTCCCGTTCGTCGCGGGTGCGCACGCGATCACCCCGAGCGGGCCGCGGCTCGAGATCGTCGCGGCCAGCGCGGCGCTGGTCGGCTCGTCGCAGATCGTCGATGGCGAGCTGGTCACCGGCGGCGCGCCGCTGGTGGTGGGCGTGAGCTACGTGCGCGCGGACGATCGCTACACCTACGTCGAGGGCGAGCAGGTCGATCGCTACGTCGAGGGAGCGTTCGCGACGGGCGTGGTCTACACCGCGCTGGTCGTCCTCACCAACCCGACGAGCTCGCGGCAGCGGATCGCCGCGCTCGTCCAGATCCCGCGCGGCAGCATCCCGGTCGCCGGGACCCGCCCGACGCAGACCATCGAGGTGCTGCTCGCGCCGTACCAGACCCACGGGCACGAGGCGTCGTTCTACCTGCCCACCGCGGGCACGTGGACCCAGTTCCCGGTGCACGTCAGCCGGGGCGGCGTGATCGTCGAGGCCGCGCCCCCACGCGTCCTCGAGGTGACCAGCGGCGGCGAGCTCGCCGATCCCACCTCGTGGCCGCACGTGTCCCAGCGCGGCAGCCTCGACGAGGTGGTGCGGCTCCTCGCCACCGCGAACCTCGCCGCGCTCGACCTCACCCGGGCCGCGTGGCGCCTGCGCGACCGCGGTGCGTACGACCGGATCCTCGGCGCTCTCGCGGCCCGGCAGGTGTTCGTCCCCGAGCTGTGGGCATACGCCCTCCTCCACCACGATGCGCCGCGGCTGCGCGCGTGGCTGCGCGGCTCGGCCAGCGTGCACGCCGCGGGCGGCCCCGTGCTCGAGATGCTCGGCCTCGACGCCGAGGACCTCGGCGCCTACGAGCACCTCGAGTACGCCCCGCTCGTCAACGCGCGGGCGCACCGGCTCGGCCCTGCGCGCCGGATCCTCAACGATGGACTCGCGGCCCAGTACCAGCGGTTCCTCGACCTCGTCGTGCACCGCCCGGCGCCGAGCGCCGAGGATCTGCTCGCGGCGACCGCGTACCTGCTCGCGCAGGACCGGATCACCGACGCCCTCGCCACGCTGGCACGGGTCGCGCCCGAGGCGCTCGCCGATCGCATGCAGCACGACTACCTCGCGGCCTACGCCGCGTGCCTGACGGGCGACGTCGCCCGCGCGCGGGCCCTGGCCACCCCGTGGCGCGAGCACCCCGTCGATCGCTGGCGCCACCGGTTCGCGGCGCTCCTCGCGATGCTCGCCGAGGTCGAGGGGGCGGGCACCGCGGCCGCGCTCGATCCGCGCAGCCGTGACCAGCAGCACGCCGAGCTCGCCGCCCGCCAGCCGGCGTTCGAGATCACGCTCGATCGGGACGGGATCTTGATCCACAGCCAGCACGTCGCCGCTCTCGAGCTGCGGTTCTTCGAGATGGACGTCGAGCTGCTGTTCTCGCGCCAGCCGTTCGTCCAGAGCGACGTCGCGCGGTTCTCGTACATCGAGCCCGGTCACCGCGAGCACCTCGGCGCCCTGGCCCCGGAGCACCGCCTGCCGTGGCCCGCCGCGCTCCGCGGCAAGAACGTCGTCGTCGAGGGCGTCGGCGTCGGCCAGCGCAAGGCCAGGGTCCACTACGCCAACGACCTCGTCGTCCACCTCGCCAACCAGGTCGGCCAGCTCCGCGTGCAGCGCGCCTCCGATCAGGCCGCGCTCCCCGCCACCTACGTCAAGGTCTACGCCCGCAAGGCCGGCGGCGCGACCGCCTTCTACAAGGACGGCTACACCGACCTCCGCGGCTGGTTCGACTACGCCACCCTGTCCACCACCGACCTCGACCAGGTCGAGCGGTTCGGTATCCTGGTGTGCTCGGACGAGGCCGGCGCCGCGATCCTCGAGGCCGCGCCTCCGCAGCGGTGAGGGGGCAGACACCACGCCACCACGTGCGCGGTGGTCTGGTTCGCACGTGGTGAAGTGGTGGCTGACCCTGCGTCAGTGGACGATCGCCATGCTGATGGCGGTCTCGACGTCAGGCGCGTAGGCGAGGCGGCCGGCCTCCCGCTTGATGCCGGCCCTCTCGAAGATGGCGTGGACGTCGGGCTGCAGGCCCGCGAGGATGACCTTGATCTTCGAGCGGTCGAGGCGATCGAGGACGGACTCGAGCGCGACGAGGCCGGTGGCGTCGATGATCGGGACGTGCTGCATGACGAGGATGACGGTGTGATCCGTGCCCCCCGCGACGTGGAGGGCCTCCATGGCGGTCTTGGCGGCGCCGAAGAACAGCGGGCCGGCGATCTCGTAGACGCGGACGCCCGGCGGGACGTCGACCTTCGCGAGGTCGACGGTCTGGAGCTGGGCGCGGGTGAGGAACGCCATGCGGCGCATGAACAGGAGCGCGGCGAGCATGACGCCGAAGGTGACGGCGACGACCATGTCGAACGCCACGGTCAGCACGAAGCACGTGACCATCACGGCCACGTCGCTCGTGGGGGCGATCCGCATCAGGCGCACGACGTGGCGCGCCTCCGACATGTTGCGGGCGACGACGACGAGCAGGCCCGCCAGCGCCGCGAGGGGCAGGAAGGCAACCAGGGGCGCGAGGATGATCGTCGACGCGAGGACGAACACGGCGTGGATGGCCCCGGCGAACGGCGAGCGCGCGCCCGCACGGATGCTGGTCGCAGTGCGCGCGAGCGCGCCGGTGGCAGCGATCCCGCCGAAGAACGGGCACACGATGTTGGCGATACCGAGGGCGATCAGCTCGGAGTTCGGGTCGTGCTGGGTGCTGGCCATACCGTCGACGACGGTGGCGGCCATCAGCGACTCGATGGCGCCCAGCATCGCGATGGCGAATGCACTCGACATCAGATCCCGGACCATGTGGAAGGTGAGCTCGCCGCCCGCGCCCTCCATGTGCCAGGGGATGATCGGCAGCGGCGGCAGCGGCGGGATGCCGCGCACGACCTCACCACCGACGCTGGCACTGAACTTCGAGCCGATGGTGGCGGCGTGGAAGCCCGGCAGCAGGCGATCGAGCAGGACGACGACGAGCGAGACGATGATCAGCGCGACCAGCGGTGCCGGCACCCTCTTGAGGAAGCGCGGCAGCACCAGCAGCAGCACGATGGTCAGCAGCGCGACGGCCACATCCCAGCCGTTGGCGCCGCCGCGCGCCGTCCACAGCGCGCCCACGTACTCGAACGTGCCCTCCGTACGCGGCAGGCGCAGGCCGAGCACGTTCCGCAGCTGCAGCAGCGCGAGGACGAGCGCGATGCCCGCGGTCAGCCCGGTGGACACCGGGTGCGGGATGAACTGCATGAGCCGCCCGAGCCGGGCCAGGCCCATCGCCACCAGCATCACGCCCGCGAGGAACCCGGCGACCAGCAGACCGGACAGGCCGTACTTGTGGACGATCGGGACCAGGATCACGACCATCGCGGCCGTCGGCCCGGTGATCTGGAACCGCGTGCCACCGAGCAGGGACCCGATCACGCCCGCGATGATCGCACTGTAGATGCCGTACTGGGGCGGAACGTCGATCGCGATGGCGAACGCCATCGACAGCGGCAAGGCGACCGCGGCGACGACGAGCGCCGCGAGCATGTCCGCCCGGAAGTCCGCGGTGGTGTAGCCCTCGCGCAGCTTCTGGCGCAGGCCGTACGCGAGCAGATCCTTCGCGCGGTACGCCAGCGCGAGCTGGGTCCGGATCGCCTCCGAGAGCTCGTCGACGTAACGCATCGAAGCCGTCGGAGCCTACCCTCCCGACGGAGAATTGTCATAGTCCAGAGCACACGATGGTCCATCGAGGCGACGACCTGACACCACGAGTGCGCCGCATCATCGACGACAGCGGGATGAAGGTTGGGGTCGCCACGGTATGGGTTCATCACACCAGCGCATCCCTGATCATCTGCGAGAACGCAGATCCGACGGTCCGGCGGGACCTCGAGGCGTTCGTGACTCGCCTCGTGCCCGACGGCGACCGCCTGTTCACCCACACGGCCGAGGGAGATGACGACATGCCCGCGCACGTGCGCACCGTCCTGACACAGACCTCGATCGGGATCCCATTCGCCGGAGGCCAGCTCGCGCTCGGGATGTGGCAGGAACTGTACCTGTGGGAGCACCGCACCCACGCTCACGATCGCCAGGTCAGCGTCACGGTGCTCGGTGAGTGATCCCGGCGAGCTCGCGGCCACGGTGCGCGAGACCCTCGTCGCGGTCGCCCTGCGCGTTCCACACCACGCCCGGTTCGTCGCGGCCGTACATCGCCACGAGCTCGCCCCGCCGCTCGATGGCCTCCAGGTGCAGGCCGTCGAGGCCACGCTGGGCGTCGCCCTGCCCGCCGACCTGCGTGCGTTCGTGACCGCCGTGGGCAGCGGCGGCGCCGATCCCGCCTACGGCTGGATCCCGATCGCACGCCCGGCGGCCGCGGTGGGCACGGCGCCCGCGACCCAGACCGCCTGAACGCGCGCGCTGCCGATCGCCCACCTCGGCTGTGGCTACGCCGCGGTGATCGCGCTCGATGGCGAGGCGCGCGGGACCTCATGGATCGATGCGCGGGTGATCGGCCTCGTCGTCCCGATCGACGGCAGCTTCACCGGGCTGTACGTCGACTGGCTCGAGCGCCTCGCGCGCACGGCGTGGCCCGAGCAGGTCGCCCGCCGGGCGTGTGCGCATTCGCCGCTGCGCTGTCCGGGCACCTCGGCGTGTGCGAACAGCAACGCGGCCTGCCCCCGGGCGGCCTCGCCGGGCACGCCCTGCGCGGGGTCCTGAGCGACCTCCCCCCGGGCGCGATCGAGATCGCCGCCGAGGCGAGCGCGCTGTACGCGCCGGGCGAGCGTGTCGATCCGTGCCTCACCTGTGCGCGGCTGCTCGATGCCCTGGCCGCCGACGGCTGCTCGATGCCCTGGCCGCCGACGGCCGCTCGATGCCCTGGCCGCCGACGGCCGCTCGATGCCCTGGCCGCCGACGGCCGCTCGATGCCCTGGCCGCCGACGGCCTCCGGCGCGAGGTCGTGGCGCAGCGGGCCTCCCCCAACGCCCGCTGCGCTGACCGACGCCGCCTCGCCCCGCCGCTGGACACCCGACGACGGGACGCGGGCGTCAACCGCGGCCCGTGACACTGGTCGATCTCCAACGTCCGCGGTCCGGACATCAGCCAGGGAGCTGTGCGTGCTGGCATGAGCGTGAGCGCCTCCCCCAGCGGCACCCTCGCCCGCCCGGACCTCGCCCGCCCGGACCTCGCCCGCCCGGACCTCGCCCGCCCGGACCTCGCCCGCCCGGACCTCGCCCGCCCGGACCTCGCCCGCCCGGACCTCGCCCGCCCGGACCTCGCCCGCCCGGACCTCGGGTCATCCACGCCGCCGTGCAGCCGCGAACACACCAGTGCTCGATCCTCTATCCTTCCTGAAATAATGTCCGACATACGGACCGTCCGCTTAACGGACTTGATGTCCGCGCGGCGGACCGTTCACGATCAGGACGCAATGTACGGTTTTCGGACATATTGTCCGAAACACAGACCGTCCGATGTTCGGACATTTGCGGAGTGACCGCTGCGGCGCGACCAGGGAGCGCACGGGCAGAGGGCGCCTCAGTGGACGGGTGGCCCGACCAGCGGGGGTGGGGAGATGAATCCGGCTGGCGCAGCGACGAAACATGCCCAAATTTTCGGAAATTGGTTGGACCATCGCGATCGGCGGGTTCGCGAGCGCGGAAATTTTCGGTCAGAACCGCGCGCCGCGATTTGCGGCCGGCGCTCTGGCACCGGCGGGTGCCGCCGCCGCGCGCGTCGCGATGGCAGCTCGGGACCTCCGCGATCCGGAGGCTGGAACAGAGCGGCGCGCGAGTGCGACAGAGGTCGGATCACAGCGCCGATCCGCGATCCGGAGGCTGGAACAGAGCGGCGCGCGAGTGCGACAGAGGTCGGACCACAGCGCCGATCCGCAATCCGGAGGATGGAACACAGCGGCGCACGAGCCCGACAGAGGTCGGACCACAGCGCCGGTCCGCGATCCGGATGGGACCATGCGCGAGCGCACGTGGTGATCAGCCGGCGCTGGTCGTGGTCGGCACCGGGGCAGGCCCCGGTATTTTCCACGTTTTTTCGAATGGTTGAGTGACGGCGGGGCGCAGGCGCGCCAGCGCTCCGCCGGGATCCGCCCCGCGGCGCACGGCGTGGGCCTTCGCCGCGATCGGCGAGTCCACCCGACCAGATTTCCGGTGGGAAGGGACTAAACTAGGGGGCCGTGGCCGAGGCGTTTTCAGGACCGGGGTTCTATCCCCAGCCGAACGAGTGGACGTGCGGTCCCTATGCGCTCAAGCACGCGCTGATCGCGCTCGGCCGGATGGTCGACGCCAACGACATCGGGTCGACCGCCAAGACCCACTGGTGGTCCGGGACCAACGAGATCCAGCTCGCTCGCGCCGCGCGCGAGTTCGAGTGCGACCTCGTGCTCGAGCGCCGCTCGGATCCCGAGCAGGCGCGCAAGGTGCTGGTCAAGCACCTCCGCGAGGGCACGCCGGTGCTGCTGTGCGTGGAGGAGTGGAGTCACTGGATCACGGTGCTGCGCTCCGAGGACCGCCGGTTCGTGGTGGTCGACTCCACGGACGAGCCGCTGCTGTCCGTGAAGACGTGGCCCCAGCTCCGCAACTGGTGGCGTTACCACGACGTCGAGTACGGCAAGGACAAGCCACCCGTCCTCTACGACCTGATGGCCGTCACGCCGCGGTTCCGCACCACGGTCAAGGGCGACTTCTCCGTCGAGCGCGTCAAGTTCCTGCGCCGCCTCGAGAACCGCCGGCTCGCGCACCACTGGAACGAGTACCTCGAGGACCTGCTCGAGATCTGCCGCCCACCGACGCACCGGATCGCCGAGCCGCTGTCGATGGGCGAGTTCCTGCGGCGCCACCAGGAGCTGATCGTCACCCGCGTCGTGTACTGGCATGGAGCGGTCGCGCGCGAAGAGGTCCTGCGCCTGCTGCGTGACATGCGCTTCGTGTCCGAGACCTACGGGCTCGTGATCCCGGCGTCGATGAGCCGGCGCGCACTCGCCGATCTGGCGATCCTGGTGTCGCTGTGGGCGTGCGCGGACCGCGGCATCAACAAGATGTTCGGCGCGCCGGGCAGCGAGCCGCTGCCGGTGCCCAAGCCCAGGAAGCCCCGGAAGAAGTAGCGGCCCCTCAGGCGAGCAGGTCGATCGCGGCGTCGTTGACCGCGCGGCGCAGCGCCTTGATCGCGTCGGCGGTGCCGTGGCGCGACGGGTGGACGCGGTTGGTGAGCAGCGCCACCCACCGGCGGTTGGGCGGATCGAGCCACAGCGATGTGCCCGTGAAGCCGAGGTGGCCGATCGCGTGGGCGCGCGGCCAGCGATCGCCAGCGTGCGAGATCCCCGGGGTCGTCGAGGGCGTGTCCCAGCCGAGCCGCCACGACGCTCCCGGCGCCGCCGCCTCGGTCACGAACCGCCGCACCACCTCCGGCCGCAGCCGGCCGCGCGCGTGGCCCGCCAGGACGTCGCCGATCGCCGCGCCGAACCGCCCGACGTCGCCGATCGTGGCGAACAGCCCGGCGTGCCCGCACACGCGGCCCCCGAACCAGGCATTCTCGTCGTGCACGAGGCCCTCGACGAGGCCGCGGCGCGCGGGCGCGTCGGCGTGGCCCCCCTGCCCGGGCGCGTCGATCTCGGTGGCGACCGCCCCCGGGAGCGCCGTCACCGCGTACCGCGCGCCGAGCTCGAGCGGCCCGGCGACCAGCTCCGCGAACGCATCCTCGAGTGGCAGGCCAGCCGCGCGCTCGACGATCGCGCCCAGCATCAGGTAACCGAGATCCGAGTAGACCGCCATCACCCCCGGCGCCGTCGCGGGGACCACGGCCGCGAGCGCGAGCAACTCGGCGCGCGGATCGGCGTGGGTCCCGACCGCGAGCGTGCGGAAGAACTCGACGTGCGGCGCGCAGCCGGCCGCGTGCCCGAGCAGGTGCTGCACCGTGCCGGTGGTGGACGCCGCGAGCCAGCGCTGGACGGGCGCGTCGAGATCGAGGCGCCCGTCGCCGGCGAGTACCATCGCACACGCCACCGTCGCCATCGGCTTGGTCAACGATGCGAGATCGAACCACGCTCCCGCGTCGAGCGGCGGGCCCGAGGTGGGCGCGCGGCGCGTGTGGCCGCGGACGAGCTGGATGATCTCCTGGCCCCCGTCGCCGATCGAGACCGCCGCCGCGGAGCCGAGCCCGGCGGTGAGGGCGTCGTCGAGGAGCGCGGTGATCCGATCCACGCCCGACATCCTACATGGTACGTTGCACCGCCGTGACCCGCTACGAGCTGCTCGATCGTATCGGCGTGGGTGGCATGGCGGAGATCTTCCGCGGCAAGGCGGTCGCCGCCGGCGGCTTCGAGAAGCCCGTCGCGATCAAGCGGATCCTGCCGCACCTGTCGCAGGACAAGCGGTTCGTCGAGCTGCTGATCGCCGAGGCCAAGGTGCTGTCGCTGCTCAAGCACCGCAACATCGTGCAGATCTTCGACGTCGGCCTCGGCGACGACAACCAGTACTTCCTCGTCATGGAGTACGTTGACGGCAAGGACCTCGGCGCCGTGCAGCGGGGGCTCGAGGCGAGCCGCCGCCGGATCCCGTTCGACCTCGCGCTCCACGTCGGCGCCGAGATCTGCGAGGCGCTCGAGCACGCCCACTCCGCGAAGGCCCCCGACGGCCGGCCGATGTCGCTCGTCCACCGCGACGTCTCGCCGTCGAACGTGCTGCTGTCGCGCGCGGGCGAGATCAAGCTGACGGACTTCGGGATCGCCAAGCGCGCCGAGGCCGAGCACACCAGTTCGGGCGCGGTGCGCGGCAAGTTCGCCTACATCTCGCCCGAGCAGGCCCGCAACCAGCGCGTGGAGCCGCGCAGCGACGTGTGGTCCGTCGGCGTCGTGCTGTGGGAGCTGGTCACCGGCCAGCGGCTGTTCTCCGGGCTCGGCGACGTCGAGGCGCTGCGCGCCGTACGCGAGGCGCAGGTCCGCCGCCCGCGCGAGGCGGACTCCCGGCTGACCGCCGAGTTCGAGGCGCTGCTGATGCGCGCCCTCGCGCGCGATCCGCGACAGCGTCCCACCTCCGCCGAGTTCGGGTCCCAGCTCCGCACGCTGCGCTACGCGCTCGACGTCACCGTCGGGGATCCTGCCACCGAGCTGGCCAAGATCATCGACACCGCCGAGCAGGCCCTGCGCGAGAGCGAGACGATGGCGGCGCAGCGGATCTCGACCGCGTTCGCCCACGCCGATCCGAACGAGGCCACGGTGGTCCACGTGCGCACCGCCGACGCGTTCTCGGCGCGCACCCAGGATGGGCAGGACGTCTCGGCGGCGCGCCAGGTGATCCACCGGTTCCAGGAGGAGGAGACCCGGCTCGCCCAGCTCTCGGGCGCACAGGTCCGCGATCTCCGCGACCGCCGCGACTCGGGCGAGATGACCACGGCCGAGCCGCCGCCCGAGCCCCCCGACCTCCAGCGGGCGCAGCGCCCGCGCGCCGCGCAGACCGTCCTCCAGATGCAGGACGACGGCGATGACGACAGCGCGACCGTCGCTGGCGACATCCCGCAGTACGATCCCGAAGCGACGCGCCTGGTCACATCGTCGAGCCGACGCACGCCACCCCCCGAGCGGATCGCCCCTCGCGCGAGCGCCACGTCGCCGACCGCCGACCGCGATGCGGGAGCGACGACGGCGCCGCCGCCCGGCACCGTCCAGCACCCACGCGCCGACCTCGCACCGCGCACGCCGCCGCCCGGCACCGGCCAGCACCCGCTCCCCGACCTCGCACCGCGCACGCCTCACGGCAGTGCTCAGCACCCACGCAGGGACGCCCCGCCCCCTCCGCCCCGGCCGCTGCCGCCCGCGCCGGCACCTCCACCACCCGCGCCACCACCACCACCGCCGCGGTACCCGATGATGCCGCCACCACCGCCGCGGTACCCGATGATGCCGCCACCCGGCTATCCGCCACCGCCCGCACCGGGGATGCCGTACCCCGGCACCAGCGGGCCCCACGCGTGGAGCGAGCCGCTGCCTCACGGCTACGGCCCTCCGCCGACGCACGACCCGTACGGGCGCCCGCTGATGCATCGCGACTCGATGCCGCACATGGATGGCCCCCCGCCGCGTCGTGTCGGACTCCAGCCCTGGATGCTGGTGGTCGGCGCGCTGATCATGGCCGGCCTCGCGTTCGCGATCACGCGCGCGCTGATCGGGGTGTAGGACATCGATCGATGCCGGAGGTCGTGCGTTGGTAGTGCCATGCCTGCCGCGCGGACCCAGGGATTTCGGGTACTTGTCGAATCGTGCACGAAGTCGGTCACGAAATGACCGCGGAGGCACACGTGGAGGACGGAATGGAGGCAGCCATCGCAACGCCCACCTCGGACGCGGATCCGATCGCAGCGCTGGTGCTCGCCGGCCGGCATCGCGACGCCGTCGCCGCGTGCGCCCGCACCCACGGCGCGATCCTCGGGCGCCTGTGCATGGCCCTGCTTGGCTCCCAGGCCGACGCCGACGAGGCGACGCAGGAGACCCTGCTTCGCGCCCACCGCGCGATGCCCACCTACCGCGGCGAGGGCAGCGTGAAGGCATGGCTGTGCGGGATCGCGCGCCACGTGTGTGCGCACATGCTCGAGACCCGCCGCCGCCACCGCGAGCTGCTCGAGGTGGTGCCCACCGAGGGCGAGGCCCGCGACGTGTTCGTGGCCCGCCGCCGCGCCCGCGCGCTGCGCGACGCGCTCGACAAGCTCAAGCCCAGCGAGCGCGAGGCACTCGTCCTGCGGTTCGTCACCGACCTCAGCCACAAGGAGATCGCCGTGGCCACCAGCCTCGACGAGCCCACCGCGCGCAAGCGGATCAGCCGCGCGCTCGCCCGCCTCCGTGCCGTGATGCCCGACCAGGAGATCGACTGATGTCCACCTGCACCGAAGTCACCGATGATCTCGAGGCGCTCGTCGCCGGCGACCGCGACGTGATCGCCCGCCACGCCGACCACCTCGCGAGCTGCGACGCCTGCCGCGATCTCCGCCACGAGGCGAGCGAGCTGGCGCGCACGATCGCCACCGCCGGCCGCGACCACGTCGCCCCCGCGCCCGACGCGCTGGTCGCCTGCGTGCTCGCCGCGATCGACGCGCAGGCTGCGGCCGCGCCCGCGCCCGCGCCCGCAGCCGCCGCCGCACCCGCCGCCGCCGCACCCGCCGCCGCCGCACCCGCACGCCGCCGCACCCGCCGCCGCCGCACCCGCACCCGCCGCACCCGCACCCGCCGCACCCGCCGCACCCGCCGCCGCCGCACCCGCACCCGCCGCCGCACCCGCGACCGCCGCCGCACCCGCACCCGCACCCGCAGCCGCGCACCGCAGCCGCCGCCGCCGCACCCGCACCCGCAGTCGCTACCGTCGCCAAGGGCGCTACCGACGCCAAGGCCGCTACCGACGCCAGGGCCGCCACCAAGGCGCCCGCGCCAGTGACGCCGATCCGCGCCGCGAGCGGCCGCCGCTGGCTCGCCGCCACCGCCGTGGCCGCGGTCGCGGCCGGGGGCGCGGGCATCTATGCCTTCTCGCAGCGCACCACGACCTCCTCCTCCACGACCGCCACCAGCGGCACCCCCGCGCGGCGCCCGAGCGGCGTCGGCATCGGCACGGTGACCGCGATCGCGCGCGCCGCGGCCGCTGGTGGCGGCGGCGGCGTGACCGTCCGCGTCGGCGACACCTGGGAGCCGCTCACCAAGGATTCGGCCCTGCCCGTCGGCGCGACCATCAAGACCGACGAGCGCACCCGCGCCAGCCTCCGCCTGGCGGACGGCACGCAGCTCGTGCTCGACCACGCCACCGAGCTCGCGTTCGATCCGGCCGAGCCCCGCCGCTTGACGCTCGCGGCCGGCCGCCTGGTGTCCGACATCGCGCACGTCGAGAGCAGGCCGGCGTCGATCATCACGCCCGGCGGGACCGTCGAGGTTCTCGGCACCAAGCTCGTGACCTCGGTGACGCCGACGGTGACGTCGGTCCAGGTCGTGCGCGGCGTGGTCGCGGTGCGCGCGAAGATCGGCGCCCGCGAGGAGGTCCGCGCCGGCGAGGAGGCGCTGATCGAGGGCGGCGCGCTGTCGGTCGGCACCGCGCCGTCGCTCGCCGCCGAGCTCGCGTGGTCCGAGATCGAGCAGGGCCCCCGGCCCGGCGACGAGGTGACGGCGGGCGTCGGCATGCTGCGCGCCTACAAGCCCGGCGAGAAGCGCGACCGCGACTGGAAGCTCGCGCTCGCCCGGCACGACGTCAAGGTCCGGATCGTCGGGCCGATCGCCCGCACCGAGATCACCGAGACGTTCCGCAACGACGCCACCGAGACGCTCGAGGGCGTCTACCAGTTCCCGCTGCCCGCCGACGCGCAGATCGACGGGCTCGCGCTCGACATGCCGAGCCAGCCCGGCGCGTTCATGGAGGGCGCGTTCCTCGACAAGCAGCGCGCGCAGAAGATCTGGCAGGGCGTGATCGACAAGGCCACGCCGATGCAGATCGCGCGGCCGTCGTCGGAGATCATCTGGGTGCCCGGCCCGTGGCGCGATCCGGCGCTGCTCGACTGGCAGCGCGGCGGCCGGTTCCAGCTCAAGGTGTTCCCGATCCCCGCCAAGGGGGCGCGCACGATCAAGATCTCGTACACGCAGGTGGTCACCGCGCGCGGGCCGTTCCGCCAGTACGTGTACCCGCTCGCCCACTCGAGTGATGGGTCGACGGTCGCCGACCAGTTCTCCGTCGACGTCGAGGTCCGTGGCGCCAAGCCGGGCCTGGTCCGCACCACCGGCTACGCACTCACCGCCGACCCGGCCCGCACCGAGACGGCCGCCCTCACGCTCGCGCAGAGCGGGTTCGTGCCGCGCGGCGATCTCGTGATCGACTACCGCCCCATCGATGGCGACGCCGAGCTGCGCGCGTGGACGTTCGCCGGCGGCGTGGCCGTGGCGCCCGATCCGAAGCTCGCGCAGAAGCGCGGCGTCGACCTCGATCCCAGGGTGCTCGACGCCCAGCGCCAGGTCGCCGCGGATCCGCGCCCGACCGCGGTGCTCGCGCTGCGGCCGGTGCTGCCGCGCTGGCGCGAGACCAGGCCGCGCGACGTGGTGATCGTGCTCGACGCCAGCCAGTCGATGGTCGGCGAGCGGTTCACCCGCGCGTCCGCGCTCGCGGCGTCGCTCGTCGAGCAGATGGACCGCCGCGACCGGTTCACCATCGCCACCTGCGACAGCGAGTGCGCGAGCCTCGGCGCCCTGCGTGCCCCCTCGGCGATCGCCGCCGGCGAGGTCACGCGCTGGCTGGGCACCCAGGTCCCCGCCGGCGCGAGCGACGTGGTCGCCTCGATCCGCGGCGCGGCCGCCCTCGCCACCGACGCGGCCCGCGATCGCTGGGTGCTGTTCATCGGCGACGGGTTCGCGACCACCGGCTTCCGCAAGGCCGGCGACGTCGAGAAGGCGCTCGCCGGGGTGGGCGCCAGCGGCGTCCACGTCACGACCATCGGCATCGGCGGCGACGCGGATCGCGCGCTGCTCGCGGCGGCCGCCCGCGGCGGTGGCGGCAGCTACCTCGCGTGGGTGCCCGGCCAGTCGGTCACGATCGCCGCGCTCGCGGCCCTCGAGTCGACGCTCGGCGCGCAGCTGCGCAACGCGACGATCGAGCTGCCCGCCGGCCTGACCGACGCCGCGCCGACCGTGCTGCCGACCCTGCGCGCGGGCGAGGAGCTGCTGCTCGCCGCCCGCGTCACCGGCGACGTCAAGGGTGACGTCGTGATCCGCGGGACCGTCAGCGACCAGCCGTTCGAGCAGCGCTACCCGGTCGCGCTCGCCGTCTCGACGGCACCCGGCAATGCGTTCGTGCCGCGGCTGTGGGCGTCTCTCGCGATCGACCAGCTCGAGCGCACCACGGGTACGGACCGCACGCGGATCGTCGCGCTGTCCCAGGCGTTCGGCGTGATGTCGAAGGAGACCTCGCTGCTGGTGCTCGAGTCCGACGCCATGTTCGAGGCGTTCGGCGTCGACCGCACCACCCCGACCCAGAAGTGGACCGGCGAGGAGGACCTCGACGAGGTGGTCGCCGCCGGCGCGATCGCGGCCGAGCCCCAGGGCAGCAGCGGCACAGCCGATGCCCCCAAGGACGTCCTCGCCGACGACAAGGCCAGCTCCCGCGCCGAGGCCTCCGCGGGCCCGCCCCCGGCGGCCGCCCCGGCGACCGTGACGACCTCCCGGGACGCCCCCCGGGCCAAGGCGTCCGCCCCGGCCAATAAGCGTGCGATGGCCCCCGGAGACAGCATCACCGACGGCGAGCTGGGCGGCGGCGCCGCGATGGACGACGGCTTCGGGTCCGGTATGGGCCGGATGCGGACCAGCAACATGGTGCCGATGCGCCGGGTGTGGGTCCGCGTGCCCGCGGTCAGCCGCTATGACGGCGTCAGCGACGGGATCAAGAACGCCGTCGCGAACGCCGAGGCCGCGCTCGCCGCTAGCCCCGACAGCCGCGAGAAGCACCGCGCGCTGGTCCAGGCGCTGTCGTACGCCGGCGAGATCGACCGCGCCCGCGAGGTGGCGGTGCGCTGGCTCGAGCGCGACAAGCTCGATCCCCAGGCGCTCGGCTACCAGGCCGACCTGCTCGGCCGCGATGGCCAGCGCGACCTCGCGCTGCGGACGCTCGCCGGCCTCGCCGATCTCGATCCCGACAAGACGGCGCTGCACGAGCGCCTGGCCCGCGCCTACGAGCGCGTCGGCCGCCGCGGCCAGGCGTGCAGCCACCGGATCGCCCTCGCCGCCCTCGCGCCGAAGGACACCGCGGTCGCCGGCGGCGCGATCCGCTGCCTGCGCACGGTCGGCAACCTCGTCGACGCCGACCTGGTCGCCGGCGGCCTGCCCGACGACGCCACGCGGTCGGCCGCCGAGAAGGCCGCCACGGTGACGCCGGTCGAGGCGCGGATCAGCGGCGACCTCGTCGTCAAGGCGCGCTGGGACGGCGGCGCGGACCTCGACATCTCGCTGGTCACCCCGGCCGGCGAGCGGGTGTCGTGGATGGGCGGGCGCACCGACGCGGCCGCGGCGGACGTCACCAGCACGGCGACCGAGCAGCTCGCGCTGCGCTCGCTCAAGCGCGGCAACTACCTGATCGAGGTCACCCGCGGCGCCGGCGCGCAGGGGCCGCTCCGCGGCACCGTCGACGTCAGCGTGCTCGGCACCACGAAGAGCCTGCCGTTCGAGCTGCTCGGCTCGCGCGCGGTGGTGGCCCGGCTCGCGATCACCCTCGAGGCCCGGCTCGAGCCGGTCGAGGGCAGGCTCGGGTGGACCGAGCAGCGCCCGGAGCCGCGGATCGCGATCGGCGGGATCGCCGACGCCGGGGTGGCGCGCGTGATCCGCGCCCGCGCCGGCACGCTCCGCGCTTGCTACCAGCAGACACTCGCGCGCGAGCCGTCGACGGCCGGCCGGCTCGACGTCACCCTGTCGATCGAGGGCGACGGCCGGGTGTCCGACGTGATGGCCGGCGGATCGATGTCCCCGGCGGTGGTGCCGTGCGTGCGCGCCCAGCTGCAGCGGCTGATGTTCCCGGTGGGCAGCCCGCCCGCGGTCACGTTCTCGATGGTGTTCCAGCCATCGTAGGTGGGCGCTACTGCCAGGACGCGTCGATCTGGCAGTACGGGGCCCCGCGTGTCGCGCACTGGCTCTCGGCGCTCTTGACGGCCGCGCCGCCCGACAGTTCGATCGAGCGGTGCCCCCAGCCGAGCACCGACCGGCAGTGGATCGGGTGCGGGTCGTCGAACCCGCGGATCCGCAGCACGGCGGTGTTCGGTCCGCGCGTGAGCACCTGGAGGTGGCCGCTGTCGTGGTGCGCGCCCCACAGCCGCGCCGCGCGGCCGAGGATCCAGTGGGTGGTGCCGGCCTTGAACAACAGCCGGTAGATGGTCGTGAGGTCGGCATCCACGCCGTGGCGGGCGAGCGCGTCGCCGAGCGCGAGGTCGCCCTCGCCGAACAGCCGGTCGATCACCGTGATCAGCTCGATGAACTGCGCGAGCGGGTACCACCGGGCCTTCGCGACTCCCGCCTCCAGCTCCGCGCGCAGCCCGGGGGTGCACTGCGGCAGCAGCCGCTGGATGCCGGCCTCCCCGTACGCGAGCTGGAGCCACAGGACGCGCGAGGACAGCGCGCTTCCCTTGACGTTCGCCACGTCGAAAGTATACGCCGCTTGTCGTGAGCAACCGCCCCGACACCGCCGATCAGGTCGATCCCATCCGCCGCCTCGAGGAGATGGAGGCCCGCGTCGCCGAGGCCGGGGGCGCCGCCCGCATCGCCAAGCAGCACGCGGCCGGCAAGCTGACCGCGCGCGAGCGGATCGAGGCCCTGCTCGACGAGGGCAGCTTCCTCGAGCTCGACAAGTTCGTCACCCACCGGTGCGCCGACTTCGGCATGCAGGACCAGAAGATCCTCGGCGACGGCGTGGTCACCGGCCACGGCACGGTCGACGGCCGCCCGGTGTGCGTGTTCGCGCAGGACTTCACGGTGTTCGGCGGCTCGCTGTCGGGGGCGTACGCCCAGAAGATCTGCAAGGTGATGGACCTCGCCACCAAGATCGGGTGCCCGGTGGTCGGCCTCAACGACTCGGGGGGCGCGCGCATCCAGGAGGGCGTCGAGTCGCTCGCCGGCTACGCCGACATCTTCCTGCGCAACGTGCTGTCGAGCGGCGTCGTGCCGCAGCTGTCCGCGATCATGGGCCCGTGCGCGGGCGGCGCGGTGTACTCGCCGGCGATCACCGACTTCATCCTGATGGTCGATCACACGTCGTACATGTTCATCACCGGGCCGGAAGTCATCAAGACGGTGACCCACGAGGAGGTCACCAAGGAGCAACTCGGCGGCGCGCAGACCCACGCCACCCGGTCGGGCGTGTCGCACTTCACCGAGGTCGACGAGCTGACCTGCATCGCGCGGCTGCGCGAGCTGCTCGCGTTCATGCCGAGCAACAACGCCGAGGATCCCCCGATCCAGCCGACCGAGGATCCGCCCGACCGCGCCGAGGCCGCCCTCGACACCGTGGTCCCGGCCGAGTCGAACCGGCCCTACGACATCAAGAAGATCATCCACGTCGTCGTCGACGATGGGAAGTTCGTCGAGGTCCACAAGGACTACGCGAAGAACATCGTCGTCGGGTTCGCCCGGTTCGACGGCCGCCCGGTCGGCATCGTCGCCAACCAGCCGATGCACCTCGCCGGCTGTCTCGACATCGACGCCTCGACCAAGGCGGCGCGGTTCGTGCGGTTCTGCGACGCGTTCAACATCCCGATCGTCACGTTCGTCGACGTCCCCGGGTTCCTCCCCGGCACGACCCAGGAGTACGGCGGCATCATCAAGCACGGCGCCAAGCTGCTCTACGCGTTCGCCGAGGCCACCGTCCCCAAGATCACGGTGATCACGCGCAAGGCGTACGGCGGCGCCTACGACGTGATGGCGTCCAAGCACATCCGCGCCGACGTCAACGTCAGCTACCCGGGCGCCGAGATCGCCGTGATGGGCTCCGACGGCGCGGTCAACATCATCTTCCGGGGCGAGCTCGACAAGATCACGGACCCCGCCGAGCGCGAGGCCGCGCGCGCGCGGTTCGTCGCCGAGTACAAGGAGCGGTTCGCCAACCCGTACAAGGCGGCGTCGCTCGGCTACATCGACGAGATCATCCGCCCGCGCGACACCCGGTGGACGATCGTCCGCGCCCTCCGCACGCTCAAGAACAAGCGCCAGTCGAACCTGCCGCGCAAGCACGGCAACATCCCGCTGTAGCCGGCGCAACGTGCCCCGCGCCGCGATCGGTGGCACCCTCTCGCCCGTGTGGTCCCGGCGCTCCCGCGCACTCGTGCTCGCCCTCGCGGCGAGCGGTGCGGCGTGCCGGAGCCCGCGGCCGGCGCGCCCGCTCGCGCCGCTGACCCACACCGCGTACGCGCACTACCTCGACGGCAAGCTCGCCGCGCACCGCGAGGCGTGGCCCGAGGCGGTGGCCGCGCTCGAGGAGGCGGCCCGGGCCGCGCCCGCCGAGCCGATGATCACCGTCGAGCTCGCCCGCGCGCAGGCCCGCGCGAAGCGGGCGGTCGCCGCGCGCGGGACGCTCGCCGCGGCCCGCCGGCGCTGGCCCACGCACCCCGAGGTGTGGCTCGAGTCCGGCGAGCAGCTCGCGGGCGCCGCGCCCGCCGAGGCGATCGCCGCGTACCGGCGGGCGATCTCGCTCGCACCCGTCGACGAGCGCGCCTACCTCGGGCTCGCCCGGCTCGAGGAGCCCGCGGCGGCAGAGGCCACGCTCCGCCAGCTGGTCGCGCGCGTGCCCGGCTCGGTGGAGGGGCACCACCGGCTCGCGCAACGCGCGGCCCTGCGCGGGGAGCTGCCGGCGGCGATCGCCGCGCTCCGCCAGGTGCTCGAGCGCGATCCCGATCACCTCGACGCCCGCCTCGATCTGGCGCGGGCGCTGCGCAAGACCGGCGACATGGCGCAGGCGATCGCGCAGACCCGCAGCGCGTTCGACCGCGCCGGCCAGGCGCTCGACATCGCCGAGGAGCTGTTTTATTTGTTGTGCGAGGCCGACGACCGCCAGGGGGCGATCGACCTGCTGACGCTGCTCGACGACGATCGCAGCGACGTCGACGCGCTGGCAGCGGTGGCGCGGCTCGCGCGCGGGCTCGGGCTGCTCGCCGAGGCCCGGGCGATCGCGGCGCGGATCGCGCTCGTCGACGCGGACGCCGGCGCCGTGCTGACCGCCGATCTCGCGCTGACGCCGGGCGCCGGGGGGGATCCGACCACCCTCGCACAGGGCCTGCTCGCACTCGCGCCGAGCTCGCCGCGGTTCGTCGAGGCGCGCCGGCTCGCCGGCGAGGCGCTGCTGGCGGCCCGCGAGCCAGGGCCGCGCGGTCGCCGCCGTCGAGGCCGCGCGCGCCCTGGCCCCCGCCGACGCCTCGAGCTCGCGCTGCTCGCCGCCCGCGCCCGCGCCGACGCCGGCGATCCCTCGGGGGCGCTCGCGCTGCTCGGGCCGCTCGGCGCCGGCGTGCCGGTCCAGCTCGCACGCGCCCGGCTCGCCGACCACGTGGGCGACCGCGCCGGCGCGCTCGCCATCCTCGAGCCGCTGCTGCGCACGCACCCCACGTCGTCGACGGCGAACAACCTCGCCGGCTACCTGCTCGCGGACACCCGCACCCGCCTGGCCGACGCCGAGCGCTACCTCCGGCGGGCGCGCGAGCTCGCCCCCGGGGATCCCGCGGTGCTCGACAGCTGGGGCTGGCTGCGGCTGCGCCAGGGGCGCCCCGACGAGGCGGTACGGGCGCTCACGCAGGCCTCGCGGTTCGCGCCCGCCGAGGCCGAGATCCTCGGACACCTGGCGGCCGCCGTCGCGGAGGCCGGTGACCCGGCACACGCCCGCCGCCTGATCACCGACGCCCTCGCGCTACGTCCGGGGCCAGGGCTGCAGGCCACGCTCGACGCCCTGCGCGCGCGGCTGCCGCCAGCCATCGCCCCATCCGGCCCCCCACGCAGCCCCCCGCCCAGCACCCCTCTCAGCCCCCCGCCCAGCCCCCCGCCCAGCCCCCCGCCCAGCCCCCCGCCCAGCCCCCGCCCAGCCCCCACCCCCCGCGCGCCGCGCCCGCGCTGACGCCCCGCCGACCTGCGATGGAGCGCGGGGCGGTGATACGATGCGGAGCATGAAGCGCGTCCTCCTCGTCGCGACCCTGCTCGGGGCGATCGGCTGCAACAAGGGCCCCTCGGAGGGCCAGTGCCAGCAGCTCCTCGAACACCTGATCGACCTCGAGTTCAAGAAGGCGGGGACCAGCACGGCCAACGACGCGGCCAAGGCCGAGCTCGCCAAGCAGAAGGACGCCGTGCGCACGGCCAAGAGCCCCGACTTCATCGCGACGTGCAAGGACAAGACGGCGAAGGCGCGCGTCGAGTGCGCCCTCAAGGCGACGACCCTCGAGGCCGTCGCCGAGTGCGACAGCCAGAAGTAGCGCCCGGGCACTGACCCGGAAGGCCGATCAGAGCGCGTGGATCACGGCGTCGGCGACCCGCTCGCCGACCGCACCCGACGCGGTCGCCCCGTGGCCGCCAAGCCCGGCCGCCCACACCAGCCACGGCCGGTCCGGATCCTGCCCGAGCCGCATCGTGCGATCCGGGGTGAACGCCCGCATGCACGCCCACTGGCGGCGCAGCGGGGTGTCCGCCCACGCCGGCGCGGCCTGCCCGAGCACGGCACGCAGGCGCTGCTCGCCGGCGGGCTCGACCTGGGGATCCTCGATCGAGCACGGGATCGCGTCGCACGCGCAGGCCAGCGTCCCGCCCGCCTCGTCGCGGACGTACAGCTCGGTGGCGCCGAGGTGCCACAGGAACGGCGCGCGTGGCTGCGGCGCGACCTCGAGCACGAACAGGTGGCGCTTGAACGCGGCGAGCGGGGGATCGCCGGTCAGCGCGCCCGCCCACGGCCCGGCGGCGTCGACGACGATCCGGGCCTCGATCACGCCCCGCGACGTCACCACCTGCACCCCCGCGCCGCCCGGCTCGAGCCGCTCCACGCGGGTGCCGAGAGCCACCTGCGCGCCGGCGGCGAACCGGTCGAGCAGCCGGCGAGCGTCGATCGCCCCGTCGGAGGGGACCTCGAGGCCGATCGCCAGCGGCAGCCCGGCGAGCGTGGGCCACGCGGCGAGGACCGCGGCGCGGTCGATCAGGCGCGCGGGCACCCCGAACTGCGCCGCGCGGGCCTGGTAGATCGTCGCGGTGGCCACGTCGTCGAAGCCGAGGACGCCGCCGGTCGGGTGCCAGGACGCAGCGAACGTGGTGCGGAGCAGCGCGGCCCCGCGGACGGTCAGCGCCGTGGTGGCGTCGCTCTCGGCGAGCTGGCGGCCCAGCCCGGCGCCCCGCCCGCTCGCGTAGCGGCCCAGGGAGGCCTCCCGCTCGAGCACCACGCAGGCCACGCCGCGCTGCGCGAGCGTCCACGCGGTGGCACAGCCGGCATACCCACCCCCGATCACGACGACGTCGGTGCGTGCGGGGAGCGCCTCCACGGCGCGTTACTAGCACACGCTCGACGGTCGACGCGCAATCACCGGGCGGCCCGTTGACCAACGCCGATCGCGTCGGCATAACTGCGCCCATGCCTCGCTTGTTCCGGATCGACAACGACGCTGAACTCGGCATCATCACCGACGTCCAGCTGAAGTTCCTGATCGAGAATCTCGAAGAGGAGCACAAGGACGATACCGACTACTTCATCGACCGCGACACGATCGAGCTGCTGTCCGACAACGGCGCGGACCCCGAGCTCCTCGCCCTGCTCGAGAAGGGCCTCGGCGACGACGACGAGATGGACGTCGCCTGGGAGTAAGGGCTCCCGGCCCGGCGAGCCCGCTGGCCGGTGGCCACTCGAGTTGCGCCGCTGCCCACCTGCGGCGCCACTGATCTCGCGGGGTTGGCCGACACTATCGGCGGCACCGATCATGCTCCAGGTGCGGGCATGAAGCGCCTCGCCCCGTTCCTGCTGCTCGCCGCGACCGCCGTTGCCACCCCCGCCTGCGTGGAGGAGGACATCTACGACGGCGAGGAGATCAAGAGCGAGGACGGCAAGGCCGACACCAGCGCCCTGGCGGTGTTCGTGGACTTCGAGTTCGAGGGCGAGGTCGTGACCGACAACGCCTGGAACGACAAGCAGGTGGTCCAGGACCAGCTGCTGTACACGGTCGGCCTGCTCAACGGCTCGACGTCGGTCGGCCGCGTCGACAAGGTCGTGATCACCGGGATCACGCGGTCGACCAGCGGCGCGAAGACCCTGATCAAGTACAAGGCGAAGCTGCCGGTCGCCTGGGGCCAGCGCAACGCGGTGCCCGACACCTTCGAGCTCGCCCTGCCGCGCGACATCTCGTCGGCCGGCCAGACCGCGTTCGCGACCAAGTACAGCCACAGCTGCGTGGACGTCGGCGCGCACGACGTCGACGCCGGCTCGATGTTCTACTACTATCGCCCGAAGGCCTCGGGCTGCACGCTCGCCGACTCCGACGTGGTGCGCCTGCAGGCGACGGTGTCGCCCAGCCCGGCCCAGACCACCGGCAAGTTCCCCGAGTACAACAAGATCTGGGAGGACGGCCGCCTCGAGGTGGTCGCGATCTTCGGCAAGTACGAGGACGGCGCGACCACCGGCTCGGACGCCGGCATCGCCGCGTACAACACGTTCGTCAAGGCGATGAAGACCGAGCTCGGCGCGCGCCAGCTGGTCACGACCCCGGCGACGCTGCCGACCACGGTCGGCGTGGCGACCCCCGACATCGAGTTCAACGCGACCCTGCCCGACGGCAAGAAGATCCGCGTCATCGCGCTGCTCACCGACAACGTCACCACCGGCCTGTCGCAGCCGGCGTTCCGCACCCGCTACGAGACGCTGTCGAGCCGCGCCGACTACATCGTCTACAACGGCCATGCCGGCCTCGGCACCAACGTCCGCGCGCTCGCCCAGAAGGGCAAGTGGGTCGCCGGCCAGTACGTGGTGGTCTACATGAATGGCTGCGACACGTTCGCGTACATCGACGACGCGCTGTTCAACGCGCACAAGGCCGTCAACCCGGACGACACCACCGGCTACAAGTACATCGACATCGTCAACAACGCGATGCCAGCGTTCTTCTCGTCGATGTCGGGCGCGACCATGGCGCTGTTCCGCGGCATGGTGAACCTCGCCGAGCCCAAGACCTACGAGCAGCTGTTCCGCAACGTCGATAGCTCGCAGATCGTCCTCGTCACCGGTGAGCAGGACAACACGTTCACCCCGGGCGCGTCTGGCGGTGGCACCACGCCGCCCCCCGCGGCGTGGGCAGGCCTGACCGACAGCGGCACGGTCACCAGGAGCGCGGTCAAGAAGTTCGCGACCCCGACGCTCGCGGCCGGCACCTACCAGTTCGCGATCACCGGCACCGGCGACGCCGACCTCTACGTCCGCATCGGCAGCGAGCCGACCGCGTCGACCTACGACTGCCGTCCGTACAAGACCGGCTCGAACGAGACCTGCGAGGTCACGATCGCCCAGCCGACCGTGATCCACGCCCAGGTCCGCGGCTACGCGACCTCCTCGACCTACAAGCTGGTCGGCAAGAAGAACTGAGCCACGCACCCGACGCCTGACGTCGGCGAGTGCACGCGCGGCCCCGGGACCTGACTCCCTCGGGCCGCGTCGTTCGTTTCGGGGACCGGATCGCGGTACGCTGCGTCGTGCACGCGCTCGTCGTTCGGTGTCCCCAGTGCCGCGAGATCCCCGCGGTCGATCCCCTGGTCAGCCGCTTCGATGACCAGCACGTGACGATGACCGACACCGCCGTGCTCGCGCTGTACCTCCCGCCGGAGCCCGCGCCACCGCGCGTGACCTCGATCGACCTCGCCACCGGCGAGCGGCAGTGGGACGTCGCCCTGCCCGTCGGCTGGAGGTTCACCGGGACCGGCCTGCGCGCGACCGGCGATCTCGTCCTCGTGACGAGCTGGACCGCCGTGTGGGCGCTCGCCCTCGCCGATGGTCGCGTGCGCTACGTGCTCGGCCTGCCCTGACGGCCAGCGACCGTTCGGTCCCACGGGGGCTCAGCGGTGCGCGAGGACGGTCGACGTGAGCAGCGACGTCTGCGCCGCGAGCAGGCCCGTGAACCAGATCCCCGTGAGCAGATTGTTCACGATCAGGAAGCTGGCGTCGCCGTGGCGGCCGGCGATGCAGCCGCCGAGCGCGCCCCACCACACCACGACCTCGCCGGGGCGGATCGCGAGCTGGAACGGCTGCGCGATGTCGACGATCACGCGGGCGTCGAACGGAGTGCCGAGCACGGGCAGCCCAGCCGGGATCGGCTGGACCTCGAACCACGGCCAGCCCGAGAGCCCGTCGGTCGCGGTGATCGTCAGGCCGCGCAGGACCTGGGTCAGTGGCTCGACCTGGATCTCGAGCAGCGTGGTGGCGAAGTTGCCCAGCCGGACGTACGCCGCACCGAGCGGCTCGGCGCTGGTGCGGTACCGAAGCGGCACGTACGGATCGAACTCGAGGCGCCCCGGCTCACCCGAAGCGGGGCTCTCCGCGACCACGCGGAGGAGTGCAAGGGACGGTTCGATCAGGTTGGACATGAGCGCCTCCCTTACCCCGGGCCCACGCGTGGGCACCTGGCAAGGCGATCGTCATGATACCGCCGCTCACGTGCGTCCGGCAGGGGCGCGGCTGCCCAATCGCGTCGCATCAGCGCCAGGGCGCCCAAGGTCCACAGCCTGCCTGTCGGGCAGTGTCGCACATGAGGACGATTTCCCATCGGTCCTGGTTCCTGGCCGGTGGCCGGGCGGATCTGCCGCGATGGCCGAGGTCCGGACGCGGAACGGGACAACTGGGAAATCGTCCGTCGTGGACCCTGGTCGCCCCGGATGGCGCGGCGGACGCTGCGGGGCGTGATGCCCTGCCAGGTCGCGAGCAGGCCGAGCAGGACCACCAGCGCGGTTGCGCCGACTGCCCCGATCACCACGCCCGGGGCGACGCCGACCGGCAGCGCCAGCCGGACCGCGAACCCGGCGGCGGCGCCTGCCCCGCAGCATCCGATGATCCCCCAGCTCGCGCGGGCGTAGGCGCGGAGCGGCAGGTCGATGGTGCGGACGATCAGGTACGACAGCGCCGCGAACGCGATCGGGTAGCCGACCGCCCACGCCACCGCGACCGACAGCAGGCCGAGGTGATCGCCGAGCACCGCCGCGCCGAGCATGAACGTGCCGGGGACCGCGATCGCCGCGAACACCATGTAGCGGAGCGTGAGCTCCGGGCGACCGAGCCCGTCGAGCAGCGGCGGGCCGAGGAACCCGAGCGCACGGAGCAACCCGACCACGCACAGGATCCGCGCCGCATCAGCGCACAGCGCCAGCTCGGCGGTGATCCACGAGCTGCGCGGCCCGCCGTAGAACACCGTCAGGAACTCGGGGATGACCAGCAGGATCATCACCACGAACGGCAGCACCGCGATCAGGTTGAGCCGGGTGAACTGGAGGAACTGGGCGACCAGCGCGGGGCGGTCGCCGCGCAGCCGCGCGAACGTGGGGAACGCGACGTCGATCACCACGTTGGCGATCGTCTTGACTGGCTCGAGGACGATGAAGTACGCCAGCGCGTAGATGCCGTTGGCGCGCTCGCCGAACTAGTACAGGACGATCGGGTAGTCGACGTTGGTGTAGAGCTGGTAGGGGATCTGGCTCGCGGCGGTGCGCATGCCGAATCGCACGTATGGCCACACCTCGCGCGGCTGGAACACCCACAGCGGCACGAACCGGTGGCGGACCTGGATGATCACGCCGAACACCAGCGCGCGGGTCAGCGCCGCCAGGGTCCAGCACCAGATCGTGAAGCCGAGCGCCGCGAACACGACGCGCGCGACGCCCTCGGCGAGGTGCGCCAGCGTGCGGGCCTTGGAGATCTCCTCGAACCGCAGCTCGCGGCGGAGCATCGCGAACGGGATCGCGTAGGTGTTCTGGAACAGCAGCTTGCACCCGTACGCGACCAGCAGCCACCCCACCACCGACCGGCCCTGGAGGTGCCCGTACAGCGGCCCGACGACCAGCAGGATCAGGAACAGCGCCCCCGACACCAGCATGTTGAACCAGAACACCGTCGACACCCGCTCGGGGGTGTGGTCGTCGCGCTGGATGATCGCCGAGGTCACGCCGAAGTCGGCGGCGGTGTCGAGCAGCGTGTAGAACGCGGTCGCCGCGATCGCGATGCCGTCGTCCTTCGACGACACGAACAGCGCGACCACCACCACCTGCGAGATCAGATCGCCGATCGCGATCACCGCCTGGCCCGCCGCGGCCCATGCGACGCCGCGGTTGACCCGGGTGCTCGGGCGAGGGCCGTCGGCCACGACGGACGGGACACCACGGCGGCGTGCTGGCGTGCACCCGAGGCCTACGTCGTCAGAGCCGTCCGCGCCCGGCGACACGCGCCCGGTCCAGGTCGCCCCGGAGCACGACGACTTCGAGCGGTACGACGACCTCGAGCGGTGGATCTCCTACTGGCACCAGATCCGCGCGGTGCTCGCGGTCCGCCCGCGCACCGTGCTCGAGATCGGCCCCGGCTCCGGCGTGTTCCGCCGCTACCTCGAGCACGCCGGCGTGACGGTCAAGACCGTCGACATCGATGCCTCGCGCAAGGTCGACTACGTCGCGGACGTCACGAAGCTCCACGCCACGCTCCCGGCCGGCGTCACGTTCGACGCGGTGTGCGCGTTCCAGGTGCTCGAGCACCTGCCGCTCGCGGACTTCGAGACCTGCCTGCAGAACCTGGCCGCGCGCGCCAGCCCGCACGTGTTCATCTCGCTGCCGTACCGCGGGCTGCGCGTGCGGTGGGCGTTCTGGTGGGGCGATCACCACCTCACGCTCGGCCACAAGTTCATGCTGCCGTGGCGCCACACGCCGATCCCCGAGCACCACTGGGAGGTCGGCTACCCGCTGACCGCGGGCAAGATCACGAAGAAGATCCGCACGCAGCTCGACGTGGTGTCGCGGGGGTTCATCCCCGAGAACCCGTACCACTACATGTGGCAGCTGCGCCGGCGCGGCACCCTGCCCTCGCCCTGACGGACGGGATCGGCTAGCCTCGGGAGGTGGCCGTCCCCGGCAGCTCCCCTGCGACGATCGCCGATCTGCTCGCGATCCCGGAGGCGCAGCGGCGACACGAGCTGCTCGACGGCGTGCTGGTCGAGAAGGAGGCCGCGTCGGGTCGTCACGGCGGAGCCCAGGTGCGCCTGTCCCGTCGCCTTGGTCCATACGATCGCCGCCCCGGGGGCCGCTGGCCGGGCGGCTGGTGGTTCGCCACCGAGGCGGAGATCCAGCTCGCCCCGACGCTGGTCCTCCGCCCCGACATCGCCGGCTGGCGGCGCGAGCGCCTGCCCGTGTTGCCCGCCGAGGTCCCCATCCTGGTGCGTCCGGACTGGGTGTGCGAGGTGCTGTCGACGAACCGCCGCCACGACCTGATCAAGAAGAAACGCGCGTACCACACGCACGAGGTCGGTCACTACTGGATCATCGATCCGGTGGAGGAAACCCTCGCGGTCCACCGCTGGCATCCTGACGGCTACGTCGAGGTGCTGGTCGCGGACCGCACCGAGCGGGTGCGCGCCGAGCCGTTCGACGCGATCGAGCTGCGGATCGGTGTGCTGTTCGGCGACGACAACGACGACGACGACGATGAGTGACGCCAGGCGCCGAGTTCGCGCCACGCCAGGTAGAACGCGAGGCGGCGGATCACCTCGGCCCGGGCGACCTCCAGCGACGGCGGCTCGCCGGTCATCGCGGCGACGCCCGCCGCGCACAGCGCGGTCGCCTCGGCGGAGGTGACGATCACCACCCCGTCGCGCGTCACGCGGAGCTTCCAGGCGGGCATGTCGTGGAGCGTGTACTCGTCGGTGAGCTCGATCTCGAACACGCGCTTGCCGATCGTGACCGTGCCGGCCTCGATCGAGCCCACCACCCTGCCGCGCTTGCGCAGCGCCCCGGCCTTGACGTCGAACAGCACCTTCTTGCCCGCGACCACCCGCGCCCCGCCGGCGTGCTCGAGATCGAGGTAGAGCGCG
Source organism: Kofleriaceae bacterium (assembly GCA_964203225.1). Classification (GTDB taxonomy): domain Bacteria; phylum Myxococcota_A; class Polyangia; order Haliangiales; family Haliangiaceae; genus JABFXX01. Next base: position 225,301 of record CAXNMK010000009.1, on the reverse strand, counting down.
CCGACCTTGCGCGGCCCCTTCGCGATCGTGGCGGAGTTGATCAGCCACGTGATCTCGAGCTTCTTGCCGACATCCGCCATCTTCCACACGCCGCACGCATCGGCGGGCCGCGCGGTCAGCAACGTGAGGCACGCGACGAGGACGAGCCCGAGCACGGCAGGGAGGCGCATGCCCGTGACGATACCGCGCCCGGCCGACGTCCGCGCGGCGCGATCGAGCCGCCCCTCGCCAGCCCGAGGCGCCGTCGAGGCGCCCGCACGGGCAGCGGCGAGACCTGCGCCGCTCAGGCCGCCCAGCGCGACCGGTACACGGTGAAGTGCAGCACCAGCAGGCTGACGTTGACCGCGGCGATCACGAGGCCGTGGCCGACCACCCAGTACGGCAGGCCGGCGACGCACGCGAGCATCCACAGGAACACGAACGTGTCGCGGCGCCCGAACGAGCGCAGCCAGGTGGTGACCTTGGTCGGGTCGTAGACGTCGTCGGTGGACGTGGCCTGGCCCTCGAACCACCACCGGAACGCGAACACGTCGCCGGTGCCGGTGCGGCGGTACACCGAGACGTAGATGGTCACGGACACCAGCACGCGCCCGGCCGCCGCCGCGAGGCCGAGCCACTGCCACACCCCGCCGAGCGCGCTGCCGACCGCGGCCATGAACAGGTTGTCGACGATGTCGTCGGACAGGTTGTCCATCCACTGGCCGAGCTTGCTGAACTGGTAGCGCAGGCGCGCGAGCTCGCCGTCGACGGAGTCGAGGATCGAGTTGACCTCGAGCATCACGCCCGCGAGCGCGAGCGCGAGGTAGCCGCCGCGCGAGGCGAGCACCGAGGCGGTGATGCCGAGGAGGATCGCGCCGATCGTGACGTGGTTGGGCGTGACCGCGAGCGAGCGGCGCGCCAGCACGCGGGTCAGCCGCATCGAGAACCGCCAGTTGATCAGCGCGTCCACCGGCCCCTCGAACGACTTGTTCGAGCCGCGGATCAGCGTCCACTCCGCGCGCCCGCGGGCGGCCTCGTCGACCAGCTCGATGTCCCGGATCACGTCGGCGCGCTCGCGGCGCGCGTCGGCCGGGCGCGGCGGTGCCCGGCGCGACGAACTCGACCGGGATCGGGAGCGGGCGCGGGAACACCACCGGCGCGCACGCGGCGACCGCGCGGGTCGCGCCCTGCTTCGCCAGCTCGCGCACGCGGCGCTCGAGGGCGGTGAGCCCGCCGACGACCTGCAGATGGCGGTCGCCGGTGGTCTCGAGGAAGACGGTGGTCACGACGGCGTCGCGGCCGGGATCAGTTCGGGTAACCGGGCTTGATCTGCGAGATCGAGAGGGTGTTACCGACCGCGCGCACCGTGCGCGACAGGAACGTCGTGCCGTTGTACGTCGCCGAGATCACGGTGGCCGGCGCCGCGTTGCTGGCGTCGGGGGCGATGTCGAACGCGAGGTACCCCCCTGCGGCCTGCTGGCCGAACGAGCTGGCGTCCTGAACCTGGTCACCGACGGCGGTACCACCGCGGGTCACCGTCACGGTGGCGCCGGCCACCGGGGTGTTCGCGCAGTCGGTCACGAACGCGACCACGATCGCGTTGCCCGCGGTGTGCGAGACGCCCGGCGCCTGGTTGATGTTGTTGTAGACGAACGAGTCCATCATCAGGACCGGGATGTTCGCGAGGCTGGTCGACAGCGGGTACGCCGGGTACACCCAGGTCGGCTGGTTGCCCATCTTGGCGACCTTGAGGTAGCCGTCGAGCGGCGTCCCGCTGGTGGCGAGCGCGGGCGTGGTGAACGTGCCGGCCGTCGGGGTCGGCCCTGCCGACGCGAGGTTGTCCTGGCCCATGCAGTCGGCCACGCACGCGGTCAGGCTCGCGCTCACGCTCGGGCGGATGCCCGGCATGAACGTCGCGAGGTCGAGGAAGATCTCCTGCACCGTGCCCGCGAGCGTGACCGTCGCCGGCGCCGTGATCGGGGCGGTGTTGGTGACGCAGCTGAAGTCGTAGACCGGCGCCGCGTCAGGCGGCGGGGGCGCGTCGATCGCCGCGTCGGGGTCGGCGGCGTCGACGATGGTCAATGCATCGACGGGCGTGGACGCGGAGTCGTTGCCGCACGCCGCCGGAGCGAGCAGGGCGAGCAGGGCGAGCAGGCGTGGCGACAGAGAGCGAAGCGCGGAGGTTACCCATGAGGGGACCGTTGGTACAACGAAGCGGGCCCCGGTCCAAGCCCGATCGGCAGGGGGGACAGACGGAATCGAGCAATCCCCGAGCGCCCGAGCCTGTCCCGGTCCAGGCCCGATCGGCAGGGGGGGCAGACGGAATCGAGCAATCCCCGAGCGCCCGAGCCTGTCCCGGTCCAAGCCCGATCGGCAGGGGGGCAGACACCACGTCACCAGCTGTCTGCCGCGATGCGTCGCGCACGTGGTGAACGGGTGTCTGCCCCCTCGCGAAACGGGCACACCGCCGGGACGCAGGCGGCGCACGGCGTGGCCGCGGTCGCGCACGGATCGCCGAGCGCGGCCCGGTTCGAGCGCGACCGGAACCAGTACAGCGCCTGCTGCACCAGCCGGGGAGACCGGCGCGGCCACGCCGGGTCGATCGCGGTGAGGTCGAGGGCGCGCGCGTGCCGGCGCAGCCAGGTCGCGTACGCCCCGTAGGTGCGCGGCCCGCGCGGACGCAGCCGATCGATCACCCGCGCGACGTTGGCGTCGACGACGATCAGGTGGTTGCCATCGAGGGCGGGCGCCCACGGGGTCAGCCCGGGCGCGAGCGCCGGGGTCGCCAGCGCCGACACGATCATGGTGGCGAGCTTGGTGCCGATCCGGCGGATCGCGGCGAGCTCCTCGACCATCGCGTCGGCCGCCGCCGCCGGCGTCGGGGCGGCGGCGACCACCCGCGCGAGCAGGCCGGTGAACCCGCCGGCCGGCTGGACGTGGAGCCACGCCGAGGTCGGGATCATGCCCATGTCCCCCATCCGACCGATCGCCTGGGTGGCATCCTTGACGTGGCACGGGGTGCGCGGCCGGTGAGCACAGGTCGTGCGGCCCGCCGCCAGATCGCGACGCACGTCACACCCCGCGTCGAACGCGGCGGCCCCGGCGAGGCGCTCGCACCGGCTGGTCTCGACGAGCAGGCGCAGCCGGTACGGCGACAGCATTGGCAGCGCGGCCCGACGCGGCATGGTCCGCTGGATCGCCATGATGTCGACGTCGCGCCGCGACTGGTACATCGCGAGCGCCACCACCACCCGGAACACCGCGTCCTCGGTGCCCGCCGCGAGCGCCGCCGGGTCGACGGCGAACGCCCCGACCCGCGCCGGATCGCAGTAGAACGGCAGCGTGCCGGCGCCCTCGTGGCGGCCGTGGATGACCGCCGCGTACCAGCGGACGATCGCCGCGAGCTGCGCGGCCACCGACGGGCGGGCCCCCATGCGGGTGGTCCTCAGCCCCCTCGCAGAGGAGGTGAGATCGCCCGTCGTGCTCGGGCTCGGGCGAACAGCTCGACCGCCAGCACGCGGCTCAGCGCCGGCGCAGCAGGATGATGTGCTCGGCCTTGGGCCGCTCGTCGAACGCCTTGCGCTCGCCGCCGAGCGTGGGCCGCTGCTGGCTCGCCCACGCCTCCACGAACAGGTCGTCGCCGAGCGCACCGCGGACGTCGTCGAGCGCGTACATCGCGCGGCCGCCGGCCCACGAGTCGCCGATGATGATCGCGGCGAGCGCGCCGGGGGCGAGCGCCTTCTGGATCCCGGCGAACGTGTCGACGAGCGCGCCGCGCCACAGCCGCTCGGCCTGCGGGCCGGCGAGGAAGCTGCGGCGCGAGCCGATCTCGAACGTGTCCATGTCGCGGTGGCGCAGACCGAGGAAGTCGAACCGCAGCCGCTGGTGATCGGCGTAGTCGTAGGTGCCGGCGTACGGCGGCGAGGTGATCACGCCCTCGACGCTGCCATCCGGGACGACCTCGCCGAGCCGGCGCGCGTCGAGCTCGAACAGCGTGGGCGGCCCGCCGCCGGGCGCGAGGTCCGCGAGGCCGCGCGACCAGCAGCTCGACGCGCTGGAGGAAGTGACGGGCGGCGGCGCCGCGCGGGACGTTGCGCGCGACCCACGTGCTGTCGGTGTCGGAGGTGCGCGAGCTGACCTTGTAGAGGCTGGCCGACAGGCACGCCGTCAGGATCTCGGCGATCTCGGCGTCGTCCTCGCGCATGTCGTCGATGTGCATCGCGATCTGTTCGAGCTCGCGGCGCACGTGCGGCGCGAACCACGAGGCGAGCCGGCGGTTGCGCGCGTTCGGATCGAAGCCGACCGGCTTGCGCATCGGCGCGGTCTCGGCGCCCGAGCGGCGCGCGGCCTTGCCGGCGGCGAGCACCTCCCCGAAGATCCGCTGCCCGAGATCGCGGAGCAGGGCGCGGCGGCGAACCGGCGCGGTCCACGTCTTGGCGCGCGCGATCAGGATCGCGAGCGGGTTGAGGTCGACGCCGATGCTCGGGATGCCGGCCGCGAGCAGCTCGACGAGCGTGGTGCCCGAGCCGCAGAACGGATCGAGGACCTTGCCGTTCTTGCCGACGTTCTCGCCGACGATCTCGACGAGGACGCGCGCGGTGGCCGGGTGGAGCCGCGCCGGGTAGGTGTGGAACGGGTGGGTCAGTTGCTCGCTGACCTCGTGATCATCGGCGGCCGCGCGCAGCGCGACCATCAGGCCCTCGGCATAGCGGCGATCGCCGTCCGAGTAGATCATGCCGGGCGCGCGCGGGATCGACAGCGAGCGGCGCTGGCGGCCCACCCGCGGGGCGGGATCGTTGCGGCCCGACACCGGCTTCACGAACGCGCGCTGCGGCGGCCGCGACGGGCCGCGGTGCATGCCGCCGGACGGGCGCTCCCCACCCGTCGGGCGCTCCCCACCCGTCGGGCGCTCCCCACCCGTCGGGCGCTCCCCACCCGTCGGGCGCTCCCCACCCGTCGGGCGCTCCCCACCCGTCGGGCGCTCCCCACCCGTCGGGCGCTCCCCGCCGCCGGTCGGGCGCTCCCCGCCGCCGGTCGGACGCCCCGCCGCCGGTCGGGCGCTCCCCGCCGCCGGTCGGGCGCTCCCCGCCGCCGGTCGGGCGCTCGTCTCGCCCACGGGCCTCGAACGAGCGCGCCCCGACGGGCCGCTCGGGCCGCGCCTCGGGCGGCCGCGACGGGCCCCGGTCCTCGGGCGGCCGCGACGGGCCCCGGTCCTCGGGCGGCCGCGACGGGCCCGGGCCCGCGGTGCGGTCCGTCCACGGTCGCGATGGACGCGGCCCGGACGGGCGATCGCCGGGCACCCCCGACGGGCGACCCGACCCGCGCTCCGGCGAGCGCTCCGAGGAGCGGTGCGGACGCGACGGACGCTGCGGCGGGCGAGGTGGCACGGGCGCACCCTATCAGAGCCCCCCCGGACCCGCCTACTCGTGGCGGCGGCGACGATGGTGCCGGTCGGTCCGCACGTACACCTGCACGTGGCACGTGCACTTGCACGTTCGCGACTCGGGCAGGGGGATGCGCGGCACCGTCGTGGGGCACCCACCCGAGCGTCGTGTACGAGTACGAGCACGTGGCGCGTGGCACGAGCACGGTCGGAGACCTTGGCCCCCCGATCCTGCGCGTGCGCGGGCGACGAGGCCGGGCCGCGCTGCTAAGACTTGGCCCATCATGTCCATGCCACTCGAGATCATCGGCCTCGGCAAGCGCGAGATCCGGTTCCTCTGGGAAGAGGGGACCGAGGACGTGTGGGGCGCGCGCGAGCTGCGGATCCGCTGCACGTGCGCCAACTGCCAGTCCGAGGCGACCGGCGAGCGCCTGCTCGATCCCAGCACCGTCTCCGAGGACCTGTCGGTCGACGACATGACCCTGATGGGCAACTACGGGGTCGGCATCCACTTCTCCGACAAGCACACCACCGGGATCTTCCGGTTCAAGAACCTCCAGAGGCCGCGGTGAGCGACCTGCTCGGGAGCCTCGAGGCGACCTGGGCCGAGCGTCGCAGCAAGCGCGCGTACCGCCCCGAGCCGATCCCGCGCGCCACGCTCGAGCGGCTGTTCGGCGCCGCGCAGACCGCCCCGTCGTGGTGCAACGTGCAGCCGTGGCGGGTGGTGGTCACCGAGCCGCCGCTGACCGCCACCCTCGCGGCCGAACTCCAGGCCGCGGCCCGGGGCGGGCTGCCCCACAGCGAGATCCCGTTCCCGCTCGACTACCCGTCGCCCTACAAGGAGCACCGGATCAAGTGCGGGGCCGCCCTCTACGGGGCGATGGGGATCCCGCGCGAGGACAAGGCGTCGCGCTACGACGCCTGGCTGCGCAACTACGCCCTGTTCGACGCGCCTCACCTCGCCGTGATCGCGTGTGACCGGCGCCTCGGCCCGTACGTCTACATCGACGTCGGGGTGTGGCTCGGGTTCGTGATGACCGCGGCGGCCGCGCTCGGGATCGATAGCTGCGCGATGGCCTCGGTGGCGGCCTACCCCGAGCCCCTGCGGGCCCGGCTGCCGCTGGCGGACACCGACGTCATCCTGTTCGGGCTGGTCCTCGGGCACGCGGACGACGCGGCCCCGGCCAATACGTGTCGCACGACACGCGAGCCCCTCTCAGCGAACGTCTCGTTCGCGTCCGTGTGATACGCTGCGCGGTCTCGGGGTGAGACTATGAGATCACGTGTCGTGTTCGTGGTTTGGGCAGGGATCTGCGCCATCGTGCTGGGGCTGTGGCAGGCGCCGGCGGCGGCGCAGTCGCCGGATGCGCTGAAGAAGGCGCAGGCCGCGTTCGACCAGGCGCAGCTCGAGTACTTGCAGGGCAAGTACGACGAGGCCGCGCAGCTGTTCCAGGACGCGTACAGCGCGCGCCCGTTCCCGCAGTTCCTCTACAACGTCGGCGCCAGCTTCCACATGAAGGGGAAGAAGCAGTCCGACGTCGCGGCCTACGGCAAGGCCGTCGAGTTCTACAAGAAGTACCTCTCCGAGGACCCGACCGCGTCCGACAGGCCCAAGGTCGAGCGCTCGATCGGCGTGCTCGAGGCCGAGATCAAGCGCCTCGCCGCGGCGCCCGCGGTGGTGGTGACCCCGGGGGAGGGCTCGGGCAGCGCCTCACCGGTGGCCACGCCGGCCGCGCCGTCGCAGGAGGTGCAGTCGCTCGGGGACGTCAAGGTGCGCGGCCTGATCGTCGTCGAGAGCGAGCCGCAGAACGCGACGATCTACCTCGACGACAAGAAGAAGGGCCCGTTCGCCACCACGCCGTGGTCGGGCTCGCTCGATGGCGAGCACAAGATCATCATCGAGAAGCGCGGCTACAAGGTCGCCGAGACGTCGCTGTCGGCCGATCCGAGCAAGCTGTTCGTGCTGCGCGCGGTGATGGCCGAGGAGGACTACCTCGGCTGGGTCGAGATCTCGTCGAACGTCCCGGGCGCGGAGATCTTCATCGACGACAAGAGCATCGGCGCCATCGGCAAGACGCCGCTGTCCCAGAACATCAAGCCGGGCAAGCACACGTTCTGGATCGCCGCCGAAGGCTACGCCGAGCACCAGGAGCAGGTCGAGGTGATCGCCGGCCAGACGCACGCGATCAAGGCCCAGCTCAAGGGCTCGCCGGTCGGCAAGATCAACGTGATCGGCCTCGGCATCGAGGACTCGACGATCTATCTCGACGGCCGGGTGCTGTGCGAGCGCGGGCCGTGCCTGCGCGCGGTCCAGCAGGGTGACCACGCGCTGTCGGTGCGCCGCCCGGGCTTCAAGACCTACTCGCGCCGGATCACGATCCAGGCGAAGACCGAGATGAACATCAAGGTGTCGCTGGCGCCCGAGCCGAGCCGGAGCGACGCGGTGGTGGCGTACGTGCTCGCCGCCGGGTTCGCGGGTGGCGGCGTGTTCCTCGGCATGCAGGCGCAGACCATCCGCGACGACGTCCGCGCCGAGATCGACGCCGGCGCGCCGCCGCCGGACTCCAATGACCCGCGGCTGCTCAAGGGCAAGATCTATGCGATCGCCGCGGACGCGACCTACGCGATCGCCGGGATCACCGCGCTGACCGCGATCTACTACACGTTCCGGGACAAGGGGCGGCCGTCGACGGCGCTGCTCGACGTCCGCGCGCTCGCGCTGCAGCCGCAGCTCGGCCGCGACTATGCAGGCCTCGGCATGGAGGTGCACTGGTGATGCGAACGCTCGCTCTGTTCCTGTTCACGACCACCGCGCTCGGCGCTTGCAAGTGGACCGAGTTCGATGACCTCGAGGCCGCCACCTGGGTCACGGCCACCGAGAAGCCCAACAAGTTCTCGACCCAGTGGGGCGTCGCGATCCAGCGTGGCGGGCTCGCCAGCCCCACGGGTGGCAAGCTCGTGGTGATCGGCGATCTCGATCCAGCGTACTCCCAGCTCGCGTACGCCTCCGACGGCAGCGACGAGCTCGCGTCGGGCGCGTTCCGGATCGCGGACAAGGTGGCGGTCTCGCTCGAGACCCAGCCCCTCCTGCTCGCGGACCCGACCACCGACGACGTGATGCTGATCGCGGGCTCCGGCGACAACCAGGTCGTCGCGCTCCACGGTAGCGGCACCCTGGACGCGTACCAGCTGTCCGGGCTCGGCAGCGCCGACGCGGCGGCGTACGTGCTGCCCCCTCCGCGCGCGGACACGATGGCGCAGGCCACGATCCCGGTGATCGCGAGTGGCGACGAGATCTACCCGGCCTACCTCGCCGACGGCATGATCTCGTCGGGCACCTTCAGCCCGCGCTGCCGGCTCACCGACGACCTGTCACAGCCGATCTCGATCCTCGGGATCGCGGGCGCCCGGGTCGGCGCGAACACCACCGACGACCTGGTGGTGTGGACCGCGACCGGCGACCTGCTGGTCTACGACGGCGCGTTCGCCAACGGCAGCGCGCCCTCGGGCCCGTGCGACGACGCCATGTCCGTGGGGCCCCTGCCGGGTTCCAAGGTCGCGACGGGGTTCGAGCCGAGCAGCACCTCGCAGATCCTCCGCGTCGATGCCACCCACGTGCTGCTGGTCGGCCGCAAGACGGTCGGCGACACCGCGGGCCTGCTCGCGCTCTACGACGTCAGCACGGGGACGCCCGCGCTGGTCGGCGCGTTCAACTCCACGAGCGGGTTGCGCACGGCCACGCTGCTCGAGCTCCCCGGCGCCACCGGCGGGACCGACCGGTTCATCGTCGCCGGCTACCCGAACTTCGTCATCGAGGGCACGCCCGCGGGCAAGGTCGAGGTCTACCCGCTCGACCTGACCACGGGCATCGGCACCACCGCGATGACGCTGCACGACGCGCAACCGGAGGACACGCAGCAGTTCGGCCGCTCGGTCGCCGCGATTCCATTCAACGGCCAGTCCGTGATCGCGGTGGCCGCCGACAACGAGGTGTTCGTCTACTTCCGCACCGCGCTGTACGGCGAGACCCGCGCGGGCCGGTAGTCGCGCATTTCCGTTGCGCCACCACTGCCCGATCTGCCAGCGCTCGTTCGACGAGGCTGGCTTCTGCCCCTTCGACCGCTCCACGCTCGTGGCGGAGACCGCCATCGCCGGCAAGGCGACGGTGATCTCCGCCCCGCTGACGGCGCAGCCGGACGTCGACGCGCGCCACGTGACGCTGCCGCAGGCCGCGAAGGATCTGGCCCAGACCCAGCCGCGCGGGGCGGTGCCGGGCGAGGCTGGCAAGCTGCGCGCGCGATCGGCCGCCGACAGCCCGACCGGCGTGCTCGAGGCGTTCACGAACCAGCGCGAGGACGCGTACGACGCGCTGATCGGGCAGACCCTCGACGGCCGCTACTTGATCCAGGCGAAGATCGGCGAGGGCGGGATGGGCGTGGTGTTCGCCGCCCGCCACGCGGTGATCGAGCGCCCGCTCGCGATCAAGGTGCTCAAGCGCGAGGTCATGCGCGACGCCGCGACCATCAAGCGGTTCGTCCAGGAGGCCAAGGCGGCGTCCCGGATCGGCCACCCGAACATCGTCGACGTCACCGACTTCGGGACCACGCCCGACGGCATGACCTACTCCGTGATGGAGTTCGTCGGCGGCGACACGCTGAGCGCGGCGATGCGGGCCGCCGCGCCGTTCCCGGCCGAGCGCGTGATCAAGATCGGCGCGCAGATCGCGCGGGCGCTTGGCGCCGCCCACGACAAGGGCATCGTCCACCGCGACCTCAAGCCCGAGAACGTGTTCCTCACCGATCGCGACGGGCGCACCGACTTCGTCAAGATCGTCGACTTCGGGATCGCCAAGGTCGCGCCCACCAGCGACGCGCAGGCCGCCGAGCCACGGCTGACCCGCGCCGGCTCGGTGTTCGGCACGCCCGAGTACATGGCCCCCGAGCAGGCCGCCGGCCGGGGCGACACCGACGCGCGCGTCGACATCTACGCGCTCGGCGTGATCCTCTACGAGATGCTGTGCGGCCGGGTCCCGCACCGTGGCGACAACATGGTGCGCACGCTCGCCATGCAGATGCTCGACGCGCCGATCCCGCCGTCGCAGGTGCGCCCCGACCTCGGGATCCACCCCGAGCTCGAGGCGGTGATCCTGCACGCGCTCGCGAAGAAGCGCGAGCAGCGCCACGCGACCATGGGCGAGCTGCTCGCCGCGCTCGAGAAGGTGCACGTCACCATCGGCCAGAGCCTGACCGGCAGCCCGCTCTACGCGCTCGCCCCGCTGCCGCCCGGCGCCCAGCCCCAGCCGGCGATGACCCCGCCGTCGCTGATCGCGCCGCGCATCGCGCTGCCGGGGCCGCCGCCGGCGATCGACGCCACCGCCCACGATCGCCCGACCAGGCGCCCCACCGACGCCCCGCCGATGCCGCGCCGGTCGAACTCCCCGACCGCGAAGGTCCGCCACGAACCCGAGTTCGTCGCCGCCGACAAGAAGCCGACGTACGAGCACGTGTGGACCGATGACGACCTGCCCCGCCCCGCCACGCGCCGGTGGCCGCTCGTGGGGCTCGGGCTGCTCGGGCTACTCGCGCTCGGCGGGATCGTCGGCGCGATCGTGCTCGCGGGGCGCACGCGCGAACCGGCCCGCGCCCCGGCCGATGCCCGCGCGCGCACCGCCGACGACCGCGCGCCCGAAGACGCCGCGATCGCCGAGCTCGCCGATGCCGGCGTGCCGGTCGACGCGCTCGACGACGTCGTGGTGGTCCTCGACGACATCGTGGTGGGCTCCACCGACGCTGGCCCGCGCCGCCCCACCCCTCCCCGCGATGCGGCGATCCGCCCGCCGGTCGGCCCGATCGAGACGCCGCACGGCCGCGGCACGATCATGGTCCAGGTGCTGACCAAGCCCGAGGGCGCCCAGCTCTACGTCGGCACCAGCTACCGCGGGCCGGGCGGCACCACGCTCGAGGAGGCGCACGGCGCGACCGTCGACGTGCGCTGCCACCTCAAGGGCTACAAGGACGGCACCGTCCAGATCCGGTTCGACGGCGACGCCGAGGTCGTGCTGTGCACGATGGCCCGCATCAAGGTCTGCATCGACGGCGTCAAGAACCCGTTCGACGACTGCGAGCCCGCCGAACCGTGAGGCGCCAGGAGCGAAGCGACTGCGCCGAACACGCCGAACCGAGCCGGAGTCTTCGACGGCGAAGGTTCACCGCACGGCGGGGAAGTCCCGCGCAGCGGGGCGAGCCAGCGCCCGCGCCGTAGCGCAGCGCGAAGGAACGCACGCCGATGACGCCCTCGCGCTGCAGCCTCGGTCCGCTCCACGGACGACGGCTCGTGATCGCCGCTGCTGCGGTGTGCCTCGGGATCGTGGCCGCGTGGGGTCCGCCGCTCGGCCATGACGAAGCGGTGTACGCCCTGGGCGGAGACTCCCTCCTCCATCCATCGGCGGGGACCTATCCCCATTATCGATCGGACGGCATGCGCCTCCTCGCGGCCACCGGACTGCTCGTGGGCAGGACCGATCTGGCCCTTCGCATACTTCCCGTCGGTCTCACGATCCTGCTGCTGCTGGTGTCGTCAGGCAAGTCGCTGAAAATGGCGGGGATTCGGCGTTCGGGCTCGCGCTGCTGCTGACGCCAGTGGAGCTTCGGCGGGGTGCGCAGCTCGGCTCTGACATCCCCGCCTGCGTGTTCCTCCTCCTCGCCGTTCACGTCTTGATCGCGAGTGCGACGCGCGACCGCTGGAGTGCGCTGTGGCTGGCGCCGCTGGGCGCGGCGGCCTACTACGTGCGGTACGGCTCGATCGCGGCGCTCGGCTGTCTGGCGATCGTATTCGTGTGCGTGTGGCGAGACCAGCTCCACCGGCTCCTGTTCCCGCTCGTCGTCACGGGGCTGCTATTCGCCGCACTGCTGATCCCGCACTTTCTCGACAGCATCGAGAAGACGGGCTCGCCGACGCGTCGCGAGAGCCGCGATCAGCGCACGCACGCCCTCGTCGCTGTGTTCGACGGCGCGCACGAGCCTCACCACGTTGCCGGCCAGACGGTCCGGATCGAGCTCGACGGTATTGGCATGACGCAGGAAGTGACGGAACCGGCGTAGCTCGTCCCAGTCACGCTCGGACGGCGCCAATCAGACCAGGCCGCGAACACCTGGCAGCGGCTGGACGGCGTCGGCGAGGATCGCCCGGTGCCATGCCGAGACGGTGCGCTCGGGGAGGCCGAGCGCGCGCTCGATGCGTACGAGCAGCGTCTCCATGGCCTGGTACGCATGATCGAACGAGAGCGCGACGAGCGCCGCCGACGCACGGCTCGCCGAGGGCTCGACCGAGCGCGCATGCGCGAGGTGTTGACAGACCATGTCCCAGTCCCGCGAGAACTCGGCGCGGAGCTGCGCGACGCGGGCCTCGTCCGCTGAGACGCTCACAGCGCGATTCCTTCGGCGCGTGCGCGGGCGACGAGAGCCGGAGGAGCGTCCTCGACGCGCCAGGCATCCACCTCGCAGTCGATCGCCTGAGCGAGGCGCCAGGCGAGCTCGTCGGCATCGCCGGCGACCAGCAGATCGACATCGCTCTGCTCCGTCGGCTGCCCCCACGCGCAGGACCCGAACAACAGCACCTCGCGGCATACGCCCTCAGCGCGGGCAGCGCTCACCAGCGGCCGGAGCTGGGCCAGCCGCTGATCGAGCAGGCGCGCGCTGGTCACGGCCTCCTCCGCGAGGTCGCCACGGATCTTGGCGAGTACCGCCGCGCGAAACTGCGCGAACTCCGCGGCCGGCGCAGACGCCTCGCTCATGAGTTCAGGCTACGCGGGGTTCCGTTCACCGACAAGCACCGTTGGGGGCTGCCGGGGTCCGACACCCCTCCACCACGTGTCGCGTTCCAAGACTGGCAAACGAACGGCCCTGCGTTGAAGGCAGGGCCGGTCGGCACGCGCGGATCGTGATCAGCTCAGCGCGGGGGCGTCGCGAACCGGGTGTCGCCGGGGAACGGATCCGCGGTCTCGCGGGTCATCAGCTCGCCCTCGTCGGGGACCGGCGCGACCGGGATGCCGAGGGCGACGAGGCCCGCGGTGTCGTTGTAGCGGAGCTCGGCGATCGCGACCGGGCGGCCGGGTGCGCGCACGAACTGGGTGAACGACGCGGCGGACGAGCGCTGCTCGCCAAACTCGGTGCCGAGGCCCGGGCGCGACCGGCGCTGCTGCACGGGCATCGGATCGGGGGCGCGCAGGTCCTCGGTCATCATCCGCGAGGCTCCGGCCCCGCCGGACGGGCGCGAGGCCGGGGCGTCGGCCTCGGCGGCGGCGGCGCGCTTGCGCGCGGAGCGCGGCGGCGGCGCGGCGGGCGCCGAGGCGGGCGCCGGGGTCGCGGTCGCGCGACGCCGGCGGGGCGGACTCCTCGCGCTCCATGTCGCCATCGTCGTCGTAGGGCGCGACGTAGCCATCACCGCGGTAGCCGTCGCCCGCGCCGACGTTGATCAGCGCCTGATCGGGTTCGGGCGCCTGCGCCTCGAACAGCGCGACGGCGATCACGCCGACGTTGCGCGCCTTGCCCTTGCGGCCGGCGTACGAGTCATCGACCGCGGAGAACCGGAACGTCGCGACGTCCGCGGCCGAAGTGCGGAACCCCTCGATGCGGGTCTCGCCGTACGGCGGGACCACGTAGCCGCGCTTGTGAAGATCGCCCGCCTCGCCATCGACCACGTCGAGGCCGTCGACCGAGACCACCGCCTCGATCCGGTTCGGCGTCGGGTTGGCGATCCGGATGATGTAGCGCTCGCCCGCGGCGCCCTGGACGTAGAACCGGTCGCGGTGCGCGAACGTCGGCAGCGTCTCGCCGCCGTCGTTGATCACCTGCACGTCGTACGGCGCGCGGACCTTGGCGGGCGAGCCCGCGAGCGCGATCCGGGGGCCACCGACCGCGCCCGGCGGCGCGACCACCCGGTCGGCGTGCGCCGATGAGGAGCAGCCGCCGGTCGACAGCACGGCGGCGAGCAGCGGCGCCCACAGCGAGCCCCAGATCCGGGGCGTGGTCGAGCGGGAGAGGAAGCGGAGGCGTCCGGGGCGCGGCATGGGCGTTACAGACGCCCGAGCCAAGGAACCGATCTATTCGCGTGTATAGTCGAGCGTCATGGCCCCCCAGAAGAAGGTCGTGAAAACGGCCAAGGCATCGAACACAATGGGGAAACCGGCCGCGCCGGCGACCCGGAGATCGCCCGCCAAGGCCCCGCCCAGGGCGCCCGCCAACTCCACGCCCAGGGCGCCCGCCAACTCCACGCCCAGGGCGCCCGCCAACTCCACGCCCAGGGCGCCCGCCAACTCCACGCCCAGGGCATCCACGGGCCGCATCCCGGCGCCCTCTCCGGTCCGCGATCCGGATGTCGGCCACGCCGATCCGGCGCTGTTCGATCCGCTCACCGCGGGCGAGGTCGCGGACGCGCTGCGGACGCTGACCGAGGACCGCCGGCTGACGGCGATGGCCAAGGTCGGCCGCTACCGCGTGATCTGCGCGGAGCCGCTGGTGGTCAAGCCGCCGCACTGGATGGCCGGGCACCGGCTCGCCCGCGTGGTCGTGTACGACTACGCCGCGGACCGCGCGGTCGATGCGTGCGTCGATCTCGACGCGGGCGTGGTCGCGCACCTGACGATCGGCCAGCAGCAGCCGATGCTGTCGTCCGACGAGGAGGCGATGGCGATCTCGATCGCGTTGACCGATCGGCGCGTGCTGGGCCAGCTCGCGGTCGGCGACGTGGCGCAGTCCACCGCCCACTACTGGGGGCGCAACGCCTCCGACATCGCGGCCTCGCGCCGCTCGGCGGCCGTGATGTTCGGTCGCCAGGACGGGCACGCCTCGCTGGTCGCCGTGGTCGACCTCCTCGACAGCCAGGTGACCCAGGTGGTCCCGGCGGGGAGCTGGTGATGAGCACGATGACGACGAGCACGAACCGGATCGAGGAGGCCGGCTGGCGGTTCCACTGGCGGCTCACCGAGTCCGCGGGCGTGATGATCTACCTCGCCGACTTCAAGGGCCGGCGCGTGCTGTGGGAGGGGTCGCTGCCGTACGTCACGGTCGACCACCAGCGCGAGTCGCTCGACGTCGACGCGGATCCCACCGAGGTCCACGGGCCGTGGTGGGTGCCGCTGGGCGCGCGCACCATCCAGGGGCCGGTCCGCGTGCAGTCGTTCCGCGGGGGCGTGGAGCTGTCCGCGGTGTTCGTGGCCGGGCCGTACCAGTACACGCAGCTGTGGCGATTCCACGACGACGGCCGGCTGCAACCGTGGCTCACGATCTTCGGGCCCGGCGTCCACGACCAGCACACCTACCACCCGCACTGGCGGTTCGACTTCGACCTCGACGGCGCGCGCGACGACGGCTTCGAGCACTTCGAGGAGGGCCGCTGGAAGCGGGTCGCCACCGAGGGCTGGTTCCCGTACTCCGGCGAGGCCGACGAGGCGGGCAACGTGTGGCGCCAGGTCGACTTCGGCTCGCAGGCCGCGATCAACATCCGCCCGCACACCTGGGACGACGCCGAGGTGTTCGCGATCCGCCACCACGACGGCGAGTGGGCGCCGTTCTCGCCGCGCTCGGCCAAGGGCAGCCAGCCCTACCCCGCCGGCTACGTCGGCGACGAGCCGCTCGACGGCGACGACGTCACGCTGTGGTACGTCGCGCACGTCCACTTCGACGAGTCGTTCCCGTACACCGCGGGCCCGTGGATCAAGGTCGAGGGGCTGGGTTAGCTACACCACACGGCGACGCGCGGGCCGCGCTCCGTACCTGCGCGACGACCCCGCGACCACCGTGGTGTCGTCGGTGGACTCAGGCCGCGGGCAGCAGGCCCTTGGCGATCGCGTGGCGGACGTACTTGCGGGTCACGCTCCACACCAGCCAGTTGCCGCCGCGATTGACCAGCACCCACGGGGTGTAGGCGTACAGCGACGCGGGCGCGCGGTTCTTCGGGGTGATGGGGCGCGGGTCGAGCGTGCGGCGGCCGGAGCTGGGGCCATGACGGCGACCACGACACCCGTTGTTCGCGATCCCAGGCGACCGGCCGGGCCGGCCCACGCCGGACCACGCCGCGCAAGCCGCTTCGCTCAGCTCCGCTCCGCTCCGCTCAGGCCGCCTCGCCGTGGCACTTCTTGTACTTCTTGCCCGAGCCGCACGGGCACGGCTCGTTGCGGCCGACCTTCGCGGCGGCGACCAGCGTGCCCTGCTGCTGGCCGGGGCGGCGGCCGGACATCGCGGCGTCGAACGCCTCGATCACGACCTGGGTCGGCTTGATGATCGTCGACGCGGTCTCGAGGGACATCGCGTCCTCCTTGACGTCCTCGGCGATCAGCTCGACGAGCTTGGCGTAGACCTGTGGCTGGGTCTCGCGCAGCGCCGGCGCGATCCGCTCGTGCGGCGCCAGGTCCGCGAGGCCCGCCACCGTGGCGAGCTGGTCGGTGACCACGCGCTCGGCCTCGCCGAGGTTCTGCGAGGTCAGGCGCGGCAACGTGCCGGCGTGGCCGCGATCGAACATCGACCACACGAGCGTGGCATAGAACACCGCGGCCTCGCCGACGGTGTCCCCGTGCTCGGTGCGGACCGCCGCCGCGAACTGCAGCAGGTTCGGCTGCTCCTTCTGGAGCCGCTGCGCCAGCTTGTTCATCGCCTTCTTGTCCCCGCGCTGATCGAGGCGCGTGAAGGCGGTGATGGTGCGCTCGACATCCTCGGCCGTGACGACGTATGCCATTTGAGGCGCGATCTTGCCTCGCGCGCTGCCCCCGTCAAGCTCCCGGGGCGGGCGTTCACAGCGATGTGCACCAGCGTCGCGACCAGTGCGCGAGGTTGTCCACGCAGCCATCCGCGGTCGGGCACCCCCGGGATCCGGGCTGACGTCGGCCAGGGTCAGGTCGGCCCCGAGCCACGCCGGCCCCGAGCCAGGCCGGCCCCAGGTGCCCGAGCTCCCGCTCCGCGGTGGGCGGCAGCTTGACCGCCAGCCGGGGAATCCAGGAGCGGCCGGTGGCCTCGACCACCACCTCGAGGCCGATGCCGCCGGCGGCCTCCTCGCGGGATGGGAGCGCCGGTCAGCGGCGAGCGCGATCAGGCCTGATCACGCCTGATCACGCTTGATCAGGACCGACTTCCCACACCATGCCGGACGTCATCAGCTTCTCGAGCGAGCCCGGGCCCTGCTTCGCGATCGCCTCGGCCAGTTGCTGGTTGGCGAGGGCGTCGTAGGTCGGGCGATCGACGCGGTGGAGCACGCCCATCGGCATCGGGAACTGCGGCGTGACCAGCTGCGCGAGCAAGTTGGCGTACAGGTGCGAGCCGCGCTCGCGGTGCACGACCAGCTGGGCGACCGGGGTCTGGCCCGGGCCGTCGCCGACGTCGACGATCTCGGGCTCGAGCGCCGCGGACAGCTTGATGCCCTTGGTGCCGCCGGCGAACACGAGCGGCTGGCCGTCGACGAGGATCAGCTGCTTGCCCGCGGGGTCGTCCTTGACGCCTTCCCACACGCCGTCGTTGAACACCGGGCAGTTCTGCAGCAGCTCGATGAACACCGAGCCCTTGTGGCGGTACGCGGACTCGAGGATCGCGGCGAGCCCCTTGGCGTCGGTGTCGGCCGCGCGCGCGACGAACGTGGCGCCGGCGCCGAGCGCGAGCGCGATCGGGTTGAGCGGGTGGTCGATCGATCCGGTCGGCGTCGATGGCGCCTTGGTGCCGACCGCCGAGGTCGGCGAGTACTGGCCCTTGGTCAGCCCGTAGATCTGATTGTTGAACAGCAGGATCTTGAGATCGATGTTGCGGCGGAGCGCGTGGATGGTGTGGTTGCCACCGATCGACAGGCCATCCCCGTCGCCAGTGACCACCCACACGTCGAGCTCGGGGCGGGTCAGCTTGAGCCCGCTCGCGATCGTCAGCGCGCGGCCGTGGATGGTGTGGAACCCGTACGTGTTCATGTAGTACGGGAACCGGCTCGAGCAGCCGATGCCCGAGATGAACACCGTGTTCTCGCGCTGCACGCCGAGGTTGGCGAGCGTTCGCTGGACCGTCGCGAGGATCGCGTAGTCACCACAGCCCGGGCACCAGCGGACGTCCTGATCGGTCTCGAGGTCCTTCTTGGACAGCTTGATCTTGACTGCTTCGCTCATGGGATTCCTCGAGGGCTCAGGCGACGCCGATGGGATCGGCGAGGTGGGTGGCCGTGGCGGACAGGGCGTGGGTGGGCGCGGGGTCGAGGTACTCGCTGATCGCGTCGACCAGGTCCTTCACCTTGAACGGCTGGCCCTGGATCTTGTTGACGCCGATCGCATCGATCAGGAACTCGGCGCGCAGCACGGTGCGGAGCTGGCCGTTGTTGAGCTCGGCCACGATCACGTGCTTGAAGTTCTTGATGATCTTCGCGAGGCCGGGCTCGAGCGGCGACAGCCAGCGCAGGTGCGCGTGGCTGACCTTCTTGCCCTGGTTCTGCAGGTGCTCCACCGCCTGGCGCAGTGACCCGTAGGTGCCGCCCCAGCCGACCACGAGCACGTCGCCCGACGGCGCGCCGTTGAGATCGAGCTCGCCGATCTCCTGGGCCACGCGCGCGACCTTCTCGGCGCGGACCTTGGTCTGCTTCTCGTGATTCTCGGGCGCGTACGAGATGTTGCCGGTCAGCGCGTCCTTCTCGATGCCGCCGATCCGGTGCTCGAGGCCGGGCGTTCCCGGGATCGCCCACGCGCGCGCGAGCGTCTTCGGGTCCCGCTCGTAGACGAAGTAGCCCTTGGGATCGGTGCGGTGGTGTACGTCAAACCGCGGCAGCGTCGCCAGGTCAGGCAGCGCCCACGGCTCCGAGCCATTGGCGATGTAGCCGTCGCTGAGCAGCATGACCGGGACCATGTAGCGGGTCGCGACCTTGACCGCCTCGATGGCGCAGAAGAACACGTCGCCCGGGCTCTTCGCCGCGAGCACCGGGATCGGGGCCTCGCCGTTGCGGCCGTACACCGCCTGGAACAGATCGCTCTGCTCGGTCTTGGTGGGCAGGCCCGTCGACGGCCCGCCGCGCTGCACGTTGATGATGACGAGCGGCAGCTCGGTCATGATGCCGAGGCCGATCGCCTCGCCCTTGAGCGCGATGCCCGGGCCGCTCGACGCGGTGACCGCCACCGAGCCGCCGTAGGCCGCGCCGAGGGCCGCGCCGATCGCGGCGATCTCGTCCTCGGCCTGGAACGTCATCGTGCCGAAGTTCTTGTACTTGGCGAGCGAGTGCAGGATCGACGACGCCGGCGTGATCGGGTAGCCCGAGTAGAACAGCTTCTTGCCGGCGAGCTCGGCACCGACGACCAGCCCGAGCGCCATCGCCTCGTTGCCCGTGATGTTGCGGTACATGCCTGGCGCGAACTTGGCGGGCGGGACCTTGTAGACGGTCTGGAACACCTCGGCGGTCTCGCCGTAGTGGTAGCCGGCCTTGAACACCAGGACATTGGCCTCGCCGAACTGCGGGTTCTTCGCGAACTGCTGGTGGATCCGGCGCACCTCCGGCTCGACCTCGCGGCCATACATCCAGAACACCAGGCCCAGGGCGAAGAAGTTCTTCGCGCGGCCCTTCTCCTTGTTCGACAGCGGGGACTCCGCGAGCGCGGTCATCGTGAGCGCGCTGATGTCGACCGCGTGGAGCTTGTAGTGATCGAGGCTGCCGTCGGTGAGCGGGCTCACCTTGTAGCCGGCCTTCTTGAGGTTGGCCTCGTTGTAGGCGCCGGTGTTGACGATCAGCGTGCCGTTGTCGACCAGGTCCTTGAGGTTGGTCTTGAGCGCCGCCGGGTTCATCGCGACCAGCACGTCGGGCGCGTCGCCGGGCGTGTAGATCTCGGAGGACGAGAAGTGGAGCTGGAACCCCGAGACCCCGAACAGGCTGCCCGCGGGCGCGCGGATCTCGGCGGGGAAGTCCGGGAAGGTCGAGATGTCGTTGCCGGCCTCGGCCGCGGCCTTCGCGAACTCGGAGCCGGTGAGCTGCATGCCGTCACCGGAGTCCCCGGTGAAGCGGATCACGACGTGATCCAGGTGCTTCGTTTCCATCTAAAATTTCCTCATACGACCCGCGGGAGCGCGCGCGGCCTCGACCTTACCAGCACCCCTCGCGGAACCCAAGGCTCGTGACGGGAGTGGTGAGCTGGTCACGGCGCACCGGCGCGGTCGCCCGTCCACTCGGCTTCGGCCGCCTCGGTGGACCGCCCGTGGACCACCGGAGCGGCCGCGGCCCGCGCGAGTGCGCCCCGACGAGTCGCGGGGGACGCGCGGGGTGCGCTAGGCTACGGCCGTGCGCCTCGCCCTCCTCGCGCCCGTATTGATCGCCTGCGGCAGCTCGCCGAGACGCGCGCCGGTGGGCCCGACCGCCCCGGTGCACCTGCCCGCCGCCCCGCCACTGGTCACCCCCGGAGAGCGGATGACGTTCCGCATGCAGCTGCGCGGCGTCGAGCTCGCCGCGGTGACGCTGGTCGTCGGCGAGGTGACCGAGCTCGGAGGGCACGACGTGATCGTCGTCCAGAGCCACGCGCAGTCCGTCGGGCTCGCCCACCTGGTCGCCGCCGTCGATGACACCTTCACGTCGTGGATCGACGTCACGACCGGCCGCACCCAGCGGTTCACGGTGGCCGAGTTCGAGACGGGTAGCCGCACCAACGTCGAGCACACGGCGGCGAGCATCGGCCACCGCGAGAGCGACGTGATCCCTGTCGAGTTCGTGCTCAACGACGGCGAGCCACGCCCCGAGCCCCAGACGGTGTCGCACGCCGACGTCTGGGACTTCAACACGTTCCTGATCGCGCTCCGCAGCTGGGAGGGAACGCCCGGCACGAAGACCTCGATGGAGGCGTTCCGCAGCCGGTGGATGTGGCAGCTCGACGTGCAGATCGGTGACCGCGAGACGCTGTCGACCGAGCTCGGCGAGATGCCCGCGCTCCGGTTCGACGCCCACGGCTACCGGCTCCACCGCACCGGCAAGCGCGACGACGGCTCCGAGACGCGCGACTTCTCGGTCTGGATCAGCGACGACGACGGCCGCGTCCCGCTCAAGGTCAAGGCGAAGACCGACCACGGCGACGTCACCCTCGACATCGTCGACTACCAGCCCGGCACCGGCGTGCGCCTGCGCCGCCGCTGAGCCACGCCGCCGCTCTGTCCCACGGGGCTCTGCCCCCGGCGGACATTCATCCCGCTCCGCCATCCCGCCATCCCGACCCGCGCAGTCGACCGGCCCGCCCCGGACAGGCGTGCCTCGCGCCGGTCAGCGCGGGCCGGCGGCGCGGAACGCCTTCTCGCCCTGGGCGAGGACGACCTTGTCATAGTAGTCGGCCGCGGGCACGCCCGAGGCGGTGACCGCCGCGAGCTCCTCGTCGACGATCTCCTTGAACGCGGCCGTGGGGAGCGCGCCCTTGATCATCTTGCCGTTGACGAAGAACGCCGGCGTGCCGTCGACGTGGAACTTCTCGAGGTCGGCCATGTCGGCCGCGACCAGATCCTTGCACGCGGGGCTCGCCATGTCGGCCTGCAGGCGCTTGCCATCGAGGCCGGCGGTCTGCCCGAGCACGAGCAGGTTGGCCTTGGCGAGCCTGGACGGGTCGCGGCTCTCGGCGTACGCGAGGAAGCCCTTGTCCCAGACCAGCTGCTTGTACTCCTTGTACTTGCCCTGCTTGGCGGCGGCGCACGCGGCGAGGTGGGCGTCGAGGGCGACGTCGGGGTGGACGACGTAGTCCTTGTAGACGATGCGGACCCTGCCCGGGTACGCGGCGACCAGCTCGTCCATGGTGACAGCGGTGCGCTGGCA
The DNA here is from genome assembly GCA_964203225.1 of Kofleriaceae bacterium. Lineage (GTDB taxonomy): Bacteria > Myxococcota_A > Polyangia > Haliangiales > Haliangiaceae > JABFXX01. The sequence continues at coordinate 203,157 of CAXNMK010000009.1, read as the reverse complement.
GTACGGGCACGCGAAGTCGAACGCCTTGATGATCGTCACGGCGGCGGTGGCCGGGCCATCGACCTTGCCGACGGCGACGTCGGCCGCGATCGCGACCGCGAACCGCGCCTCGGGGTCCGGCTCGCTCGCCGCCTGCTCGGCGGCCTGGGCCGCCTGCTGCGCGTGGACCTTGCGCAGGAACGCGAGCGCCTCGGCGCTGTTCGCGAGCTCGTCCTCGACGCGGCGCAGGCGGGTCTCGATGTCACCGCTGTGTTTGGCGACGGACGTGGCCGGCGGGGGCGCCGCGCCTCCACAGCCGATCAGGGTGGCGAGGGCGAGAGCGAGCAGGCCAGCAGGACGCGACATCGCCTGGCGTTGTGGCACGGGCTCGGGGCCCACGCCAGAGGCGCGCCGTGCTGCGGGCCCACGGGCGCAGTCCCGCCTCGCGCGGCGGAGGGCCCCGCCCCGGTCGAGGTGGCCGCAACCGTGTCAGCGCTTGGCGTCGGCGATCGAGCGGAACGCCTTCTCGCCCTTCGCGAGCACGACCTTGTCGTAGTACTCGGCGCCCGGCACGCCGGAGGCGGCGGCGATCTTGAGCTGCTCGTCGATCACCTGCTTGAAGCCCTCCTTGGGGAGCGCCCCACCGATGAACTTGCCGTTGATGAAGAAGGCCGGGGTCCCGCTGACCTTGAACTTCTGCAGCTCGGCCATGTCCGCCGCCACCAGCTGCTTGCACTGGTCGCCCGCCATGTCCGTGGCGAGCTTGGCACCGTCGACGCCGGCCTCCGCCGCGATCGCGACGAGGTTCGCCTTGGCGAGCTTCGACGGGTCCCGCGCCGCCGCGTACGCGTTGAAGCCCTTCTCCCACAGCACGTTCTTGTAGGCCTTGTACTTGCCCTGCAGCGACGAGGCGCACGCCGCGAGGTGCGCGTCCATGGCGACGTCCGGGTGGACGACCAGGTCCTTGTAGACCACGCGGACCTTGCCCTGATACTCGGCGACCAGCTCGTCCATGATCGCCGACGTACGCTGGCAGTACGGGCACGCGAAGTCGAACGCCTTGACGATCGTCACGGGCGCCGTCGCCGGGCCATCGACCTTGCCGAGCTTGATGTCGGCGGCGATCTCGACCGCGAACATCGCGGCCGGATCGTGCTCCTGCGACGCCTGCTGCTCCTCTTGCGCCTTCTGCTGGCCATAGACCTTGGCAAGGAAGTCGAGCGCCTCGGCGTGCTTGGCGTAGTCGTTCTCGAGGCGGCGGAGGCGCGCCTCGGTGTCACCGCTGTGGTCACCTTCGACGAGCGAGGCCACACCCGGCGCGGACTCGCGGGCCGTGGCGGCCGTGGGGGCCGCCTTCACGATGCTGTCGAGCTTGGAGGGAGCCGTCTCGCAGCCGACGGCGGTGGCGAGGAGCAGGGACAGGAGGACGCGAGAGGTCATGGGACGAGGTTCTTGCACAGCGCGACGGCGCTGCCAAGCCTCGACGTTATTCCCGACCTCGACCGAACGGTGACGGGCGCGGGCCCCGTCGCGGTGCGCCTATGGCGCCTCGGCCGCCGACTTGAACTGCTTCTCGCCCTTCCCCAGGACTTCCTTGGCGTAGTACTCGGCGCCCGAGACCCCCGACGCGGCGGCCACCTGGAGGCGCTGGTCGATGATCTGCTTGAAGCCCTCGGCGGGGAGCGCCCCACCGACGTACTGGCCGTTGATGAAGAACGCCGGGGTCGAGTTGACCTTGAACTTGGCCAGGTCGGCCATGTCCTGCTGGACGAACGTGGCGCACTCGGGCGAGTTCATGTCGGCCTTGAACTTGTCCGGGTCCATGCCCGCCTCCTTGGCGATCACGACCAGGTTGTCTTCGCCGAGCTTCGACGGATCACGCGAGGCCGCGTACGCGTTGAAGCCCTTCTCCCAGACACCGTCGGTGTACGCGAGGAACTTGCCCTGCTTGGCGGCAGCGCACGTGCCCTGGTGGGCCTTGGTGACCACCTGCGGGTGCACGACCATGTTCTTGAACACGACGCGCACCTTGCCGTCGTACTGCTTCACGAGGTCCTTGAGGGTCGAACTGACCCTCTGGCAGTAGGGTCAAGCAAAGTCGAAGGCTTCGACGATGGTCACCACCGCGTCGTTGTTGCCCTCGACGAGCCCCATCTTGACGTTCTGATCGATGTTGACCGCGAACACGGCCTTGGGGTCGTGCTCCTCGCGCGCCTTCTGCTTCTCCTGCTGCTTCTGCTGCGCGTAGACCTTGCCGAGGAAGTCGAGCGCCTCGGCGTTCTTGGCGTAGCTCTCCTCGAGCCTGCCGACGCGGGACTCGAGGTCGCCGCTCGGGGCAGCGCCGGCGGCCGGCATCGCGGAGGTCACACCGTCGAGCTTGGACGGGGCCTGCTGACAGCCGGTGGCGGACAGGAGCAGCGTGACAACAACAGCGAGACGCTTCATCTGCTCATGCTGCCGCATGAGCTCGGGGGGTGACAAGGGCCGAACGCGGCCACAACAAACCGTTGCGGCACCGGCGGCCAGGATGGCGTGACGCCTCGCCACGCGTGATGGTGCTCGACGTCGCCACCCGCGATCTGCCATGACCACGCTCAGCGCGGCGCGGGCGCGTCGAGGACCCGCTCGAGGCTCGCGGGCTCGACCTGCCAGCCGGCGACCTCGCCCTCGCTGACCGGGACCACCTGGGCGAGCGTGATCGCGGGCGGGCCGTCGCTCAGGGGGAGGGGCAGCCCGGGCCACGCGCCGGGCACCCGGACGTAGACGTGGGGCAGCCGCGCCGACACCGCCGGGATCCCGAGCCCGCCGAGTACGTCGCGCACCACGGTGCCAGGCGTGGGGAAGAACCCGATCGCGCGCAGGTGGAGAGCGAGGTTCGCGAGGATCACGCCGCCGACGTCGGCCTCGATCGCGAGCTGGGTGGGCGCGCCGCGCGCGAGATCCGGCGACCCGAGGATCAGCTCCACCCGCGGGCGCGCCGGATCTCCCCACGCGTGCTCGGCGAGCCCGAGCGTGACGCACGTCCACTGCCCGAACCCTGGCTGGTGGGCGATCCGCGCGACCTCGACCCGGTCGGCCTCGTCGGCGGCGTGGTGGAACGCGCGCGCCGAGAACGCGCCGAACCGCACGGTCAGCGCCTGGGCCGCGCGCGCCGTCGGGCCGAGCAGCGCGGCGAGCGCCGGCACCGCGAGCGCCCTCTCGAGCCAGCTCGGCTGGAGCCCCAGCGCGCGGGCGAGGGAGCGGTGCGCGACCAGCCGGTTGCCGAGGTCGGCGTGGGCGACCGCCGCCGCCCACAGCGCGGTGGCGCGGTCCGGCTCGAGCCCGATCGCCTGGTCGAGGGCCCGCGCGGCCTCGGGGGCGCGCCCTTGCCGGAGCAGCGCGTGCCCGAGCCCCCGCCAGGCCGGCGCGTGCGGCGGGCACAGCCGGATCGCCTTCTCGAACCGGATGATCGCCTCTGACAGCTGGTCGCCGAGCATCCGCTCGGTGCCTTCGGTCACGAGGCTGGTCGCGACGGCCTGGCTCATGGGTTCCCGCCTACCATGGCATCGCGCGAACGCCGTTCGTCGGCTCGTGAGCGCTGCGTTAGCTGCTACTATCCGCGCGATGAGCGCCGGAGTCGGAGCTGACGTCGAAGCCTTGTGTTCGAAGTGCGGGGATGTGTGGCATGTCGTCGTCGCCAAGGTCGGCGAGAAGATCGCGAAGGTCCAGTGCAAGCAGTGCGGCGGGTACCACCGCTACCGCTCGCCGCACGGGGCCGCGGCGGCCGCGAAGCTGCCGGCGGCCACGCGCCCGCCCAAGGATCCCACGGATCCGAAGGCGCCCAGGGCGCCGCGCGCGCCGGCCGAGCGGTTCGAGAAGCCTGCGGTCGCCGCGGATCTGACCAAGCCGTCCCGCACGTACCGGGCGAGCGAGGCGTTCGCCGTCGGTGAGCGCGTCGATCACCCGAGCTTCGGCCAGGGCGTGATCGAGATCAGCGAGCCCGGCAAGGTCACCGTGTTCTTCGCCACCGGGCGCCGCGTGCTGGTCCAGTCCAAGGACGGCGGCGGCGGGCCGGGGGCCGGCGGTGGGGGCGGCGGATTGTCGCGGCCCAAGCCGTTCGACCACGCGAACCCACCGGCGGGCGGCAAGCCGGTCCCCAGCACCTGAGAGGGTGCGGAGCATCCTCGACCGGTGGGGCCCCGAATCGGCTCGCCGCGTGGGGCGGGGACGGAGCCCCGGTGGGACCGAACAGCGCGACCGATCGTCCCTCGCTCTGCTAGGTTGCGCCGCATGGCAACTCGGTTGGGCTGGCTCGGTCCTGCGATCGTCGCGGTCGGCGCTGCCGTCGCGGCGCTCGGCGTGTGGTTCATGCTCAGCTCGCGGCCCACGGCGGGCGCGCAGATCGACGCCTACGACCTCGGCGGCAGCCAGCGGCTGGTCGTGCGCGCCGAGGCCGGCGGCAGCCGCGCCTTCGTCGAGCTGTACACCGGCGAGGTGCTGACGTGGCAGGCGCTCGTGCCGCCGTACGCTGGCAAGCCTGGCGTGCCCGCGATCAGCTGGAGCGACATCGGGATCTCGGTGCGCGTGGTCCGCAACCACAAGGCCGAGCTGTTCCAGCTGTCACGCCGCGATGCCTCGAAGCTCGGCGGTATCCACCTCGCCACCGACCACGGCCCGATCGATCTCGACGCCCCGGGGCCGATCACGCTGACAGATCACCAGCGCTCGTACGAGATCATCGCGGGCGACGGCTGGAACCAGCTCGCCGGCGTCGACCTCAAGATCGGCACGCTGCTGTGGAAGCAGGAGCTCGGCCCCGCGCGCGTGACCGCCGGGGCCGTCGAGGGCGGGCTGCTGCGGCTCGAGCAGGGCGGCGCGAAGCGGTACTTCCGCGTGCTCGACGGCATCGAGGATCGCTCGGTCGAGCGGATCGGCCCGCCGCCCACCACCGGCGTCGCGCCGCTCGCCCCGGTGCCCACCCCGGGCGCCCCGGCCCGGCTCGACTGAGAGACGGTGAAACAGTCTCGAAAACCGGGGTGGTGACGTGGGAACCCTGCGCGGCTGGCCGCGCAGGGCGGGGCGGAGCCGCGGAGGGCGGGCCGGAGCCCCGTGGAACAAATCACCGCGACCGTCGGGCCGGGCGGTCGGCCAACCGGCTGGAATCACGGGGCCGCTGCACGTCCACCCGGGTCACGCGCGTGACGGCCCCGTCTCCGACGGGGTATGATCTCCGCCCGATGTCCGATCGACCCTTGGCCGTCGTGCCCGAGCTGTCCGGCGTTCACCGCCTCGTCGATCCCGAGGCCGAGCCGCGCGAGCGCCCGTCGATCCGGCTGGCCGATCCGCACGGCCAGATCGGCCGCACGCCGCCGGCGCCCGGCATCTCGGACGTGATCCCGACCGACCTCGGCGCGCACGAACTCTACCTCAACCGCGAGCTGACCTACCTGAACTTCTGCTGGCGCGTGCTCCACGAGGCCGATGACGATCGGACCCCGCTGCTCGAGCGCGCGAAGTTCATCGCGATCGTCAGCTCGAACATCGACGAGTTCTTCCAGAAGCGGATCGGCGGCCTCAAGCAGCAGGTCGGCGCACAGGTCCACTCGACCACGCCGGACGGCCGCACGCCGACGCAGCAGCTCGTCGAGTGCCTCGAGCTGATCACGGCGCTCGAGAACAAGAAGATCACCACCCTCGACAAGGTCCAGACCGAGCTGCGCGCGCTCGGCGTCGGGGTGTTCCCGTTCAAGGAGCTCGAGCCTCACCAGCAGGCGTGGGTCCGCGAGTTCTACATTCGCAACATCTTCCCGCTGGTCACGCCGCAGGCGATGGACCCGGCGCACCCGTTCCCGTTCGTCTCGAACCTGTCGCTCAACCTCCTGGTGTCGCTGCGCTACGAGAACGACTCCGAGTCGCTGCTCGCGCGCGTCAAGGTCCCGGTCGGCGGCGGCACCGCGCGGTTCCTCCGGGTCGGCACCACGCGCACGTTCGTCGATCTCGCGGACGTGATCGCGAACAACCTCGATCTGCTGTTCCCGGGCATGGAGGTCGAGGCGTGCTCGATGTTCCGCGTCACGCGCAACGCGATCACCGAGCGCGACGAGGAGGAGGCCGAGGACCTCCTCGAGCTGATCGAGATCGAGATGCGCGAGCGCAAGTTCGCGCCGGTCGTGCGCCTCCAGGTCGATCGCAACATGCCGCCAGTGCTGCGCGGCCGGCTCGCCGCCGAGCTCGGCCTCGACGAGAGCGCCGACGTGTTCGAGGCCGAGGGCATGCTCGGCCAGCGCGACCTGATCGAGCTCGCCACGCTCGACATCCCCGAGCTGCGCGATCCCCCGCACGCGCCGTGCGCGCCCATCGATCTGCTCACCGACGGCAACCTGTTCCACGCGATCCGCGACGCCAAGCAGATGCTCGTCCACCACCCGTACGAGTCGTTCCAGCAGTCCGTCGAGCGGTTCCTCCGCGAGGCCGCCGACGACCCCAAGGTCCGCGCGGTCAAGATGACCCTGTACCGGACCTCGCGTGACTCCGAGGTGATCCGCCAGCTCGTGCGCGCGGCGCGCAACGGCAAGCAGGTCGCCGTCGTCCTCGAGCTCAAGGCGCGGTTCGACGAGGAGGCCAACATCAAGTGGGCCACCCGCATGGAGCGCGCCGGCATCCACGTCACCTACGGCGTGGTCGGGCTCAAGACCCACACCAAGATCGTCCTCGTGGTGAGGCAGGACTTCGACGGCCTCCGCCGCTACGCCCACGTGGCGACCGGCAACTACCACGCCGGCACGGCGCGCCTGTACACCGACCTCGGGATGTTCACGTGCGACGACGGCATCGGCCGCGACCTCACCGAGCTGTTCAACTACCTGACCACCGGCTACAAGCCACGCCGCAAGTACCAGAAGCTCCTGGTCGCCCCCAAGCAGCTCAAGGCCGCGCTGCTCGAGAAGATCGAGCGCGAGATCGCGGTCCAGGGCGGCGGCGGCCGCGGCCACATCCAGTGGAAGCTCAACGCCCTCGAGGACGTCGACATCGTGCGCGCGCTGTACCGCGCGTCGCAGCGCGGCGTGACCATCGACCTGATCGTGCGCGACACCTGCCGCCTCCGCCCCGGCCTGCCCGGCGTGTCGAGCATGATCAAGGTGATCAGCATCATCGGCCGGTTCCTCGAGCACGGCCGGATCTACTACTTCCACAACAACGGCAAGCCCGAGTACTACCTGGGCTCGGCGGACGCGATGCAGCGCAACCTCGAGAAGCGGGTCGAGGTGCTGATCCCGGTCGAGGACCCCCGCCTGCAGGCGGAGCTGCGCCACCTGCTCGACACCCAGCTCTCGGATCAGCGCGGCGCGTGGGACATGCTGCCCGACGGCAGCTACCTCCAGCGGTCGAGCCCGGGCGCCAAGCACAGCCAGGTGCAGATGATCGACCGCACCGAGCGTCGCCTCAAGGACGCGACCCGGCTCCGCCGCCGCAAGGTCCAGTCCACCACCTCCCGCAAGCGGCGCTGACGGCCGGCGCGTACCCGAATTCACGCCCCCACGGGGCCCCGGCTGATGGAGGCCGAGCCCTCAGGATCTCTCGGAGGAGCGGCCGCACGGGGCTCAGGATCCATCGAGCCCGGCCGGATCGTCGATCGGATGGCGGCGGTACAGCGGGACCTCGACGCGTTCACGCTGTCGCGGCTGCGGCTGGCGGCCGGGGGCACCGTGCTCACGACCCCGATCCCGCTGGCGTTCGTGCTCGCCACGCCGCGCAGGGCCAGCCGGTGCTCGTGCTCGACAGCTGACGCCGGGCCTACCCGAACACCTCGGCGCGCGCGGCCGCGCGGATCGCGACCACGGCCGGGTGGATCAGCCGGCGCTCCGCCGAGATCGCGTGGTAGCGCTCCTTGAGCTGCGGGACCTTGGCGACGATCTGCACGCCGTACCGGCGGGCGACCACCGGGTCGATGGTCAGCGGCGCGCTCGGTGGCGGCGCCCAGCCCGCCAACGACGGCACCGACACCGATGGCGACGGCACCTGCAACGCCGGCGATGGCGATGACGACGGCGACGGCGTGGCCGACGGCAGCGACGCGGCCCCGCTCGACCAGGCCCGCTGCGCCGATGGCGACAGCGACGGCTGTGACGACGGCGCGATCTCCGGCGCCTCCGGCGGCGGCGCCCAAGGCATCCTCGGCGCCGAGTGGGCGGAGGTGCCGCGCCACCTGGCGTGGGACCTCGGGGTGTGGGTGGGCGCCCTCGAGATCCGCGAGAGCGTGCAGTTCGGCAACAACGACGCCAGGATCGCGGCGTCGTCGCACGAGCTGCTGCGCAGCGTGGCCAGCGTCCTCGCCCAGCACCCCGAGGTGTCGGGCATCGAGGTCGCGGGCCACACCGACGACCGCGGCGGCGAGGCCTTCAACCAGGCGCTCTCGCAGCGGCGCGCCGAGGCGGTGGTGGCGTTCCTGGTGTCGGCCGGCGTGGCCACGGACCGCCTGGTCGCCAAGGGCTACGGTGAGGCCCGGCCTCGCGAGCCCGCCTCCACCGACGACGCCCGCGCCCGCAACCGGCGCGTCGAGTTCGTGATCACCGCCCGCAACGCGGCCGTGACCACGCCCGCGCCCTGACGCGGGCGTTCGCTGAAGGTGCGCCCCGCGCGGCCAACGTGGCCCCGCGGGGCGCGGTCGTTTCGGCGGGGCGCGCCGGCGCACCGGCGGCGCCGTCGATCAGCCGAACACGTCGGCGCGCGCGGCCGCGCGGATCGCGACCACCGCCGGGTGGACCAGGCGGCGCTCCACCGAGATCGCGTAGGAGCGCTCCTTGATCTGCGGGATCTCCGCGATGATCTGGAGGCCGTAGCGCGACGCGACCACCGGGGCGATCACGGTGGGCTGGTCGCGCTGAGCGTCACAGCGACGAGCACACGACCTGCCCCGACGACGCGCGGACCTCGACCTTGGCCTTCTGGCCGTCGGTGTACTGGGTCCACACCGCCTCGGTGACCTCGCACGCCTGCGTGCCCACGAGCAGCTCCAGCGTCCGGACGCGCGCGCCCTGGCGCTTGGCGCCGAGCACGGCCGGGGCCTGCGCGGGGGGCAGGGCCCCGGTCGGCCAGATCACGGTGGTGCCCTGACCGCGCTGCTCGAGCGTGTCGACGGTCTGCCACTTCTCCACGGTGTATCGGCACCAGTCGCCGTCGATGGGCTCGTCCCGGAGGATCGGCGTGCAGGTCTTGACCTGCTCGAACGTGCCGTCCTTGTTGTCCCGCTTCGTGACCTGACAGTCCTCCTCGCCGGTCGGGACCTGCCGCGTCGAGCGCTGCTTGCGCGTGCAGCTCTGGGCGCGCGCATCGGACGGCATGTGGTCGCGCCAGTTGCTCTCCTCGACCGCCGCGAACTGCTCGATGGGGATCGCGGTCACCCAGCGGTGGCCGGTGATCGTGAGCTGGGCCTCCTTGGTGCGGACGCAGCGGAACCAGATCAGGAACACCAGCCCCGCCACGATCGCGACGATCTTCCACACCGGCTTGCGCTTGCGCGCCGCCACCGGAGCCACCGCAGCGATCCCCCGCACCTGCTTGCTGCCGTCGAGCGGCGCCCCACACTGGGTGCAGTTGGTGGCGGCGGCGCTCTGCGGGGTGTTGCACGCCGGGCAATGCAAGTCCGAGCCCTCGAACGTGTGGCCATCCACGCGCCTGGCCTCCCCCTCCTTGGGGAAGTACCGCTTGTCGGCGTTCTGCGCGCCGCCGCACCGGGCGCAGTGGCGCTGGCTCTTGGCGAGCAGGCCGCGCGCCTCGCAGAACTCGCAGTCCCACAACATCTCGTAGTGGCCGAGGCTCTCCTGCCGTTCACCTGACATGCGCGATCAGCATATCGGAACCTGCAGAGCGCTGCGCGCCCCCGCCATCGGACGCCGCTGGTACGCTCGTGCGCCTCCCCGGATGCCCGCGTCCACTCCCGCCCTGCTGTCCCTGCGCGTCGGCGATCCGGCGCTCACGCTGCGCCGGCTGCTCGTGATCGACGACGACCTGGCCAGCTGTCGGCTGGTCGCGGCCGTGTTCCGCCACGAACCGTTCGAGCTCGTGCTCGCCAGCGACGGCCCGAGCGGCCTCGCGCGGTTCGAAAAGCTCGCCCCCGACATCGTGCTGCTCGAGCTCGGGCTGCCCGGCATGCCGGGCCTCGAGGTGCTCGACCGGCTCCGGGCGCTCGCCCCGGCCGTGCCGGTGGTGGTGCTGTCGGCGCGGACGGAGGTCCAGGTCGTGGTGAGCGCGACCCGGCGCGGCGCCGCCGACTTCCTGACCAAGCCGGTCATCGCCGAGGAGCTCCTGCGCGGCGTCCGGCGCGCGCTCGCGCAGGTCGCGCCCGTGCGGGCGCCCGAGCCAGCGCACGCGCTGGCCCCACCGATCGAGACGCTCGCGCGTCAGCTCGGCCCCAGCGCCGAGGCGCGCGCCGTGATCGATCAGGTCGACGCGGTCGCCCCCACCGACGTCACGGTGCTGATCCTCGGCGAGACCGGCACGGGCAAGGAGCTGGTGGCCCATGCGCTCCACCACCAGAGCCGCCGCCGCGACCACGCGTTCGTCACGCTCGCGTGCGGTGCGCAGCCAGAGCTCGCGCTCGACGGTGAGGCGGCGGATCCGCGGAGGCCGGGACCGCTGCAGCTCGCCCGTGGCGGGACCGTGTTCCTCGACGAGATCACCAGCCTGTCGCTCGCCGCCCAGGCCCGGCTGCTGCACGTGCTCGAGCACCGGCAGCCCGCCGGCGATCGCGCCGAGGTCCGGTTCGTCGCCTCGAGCAATCGCGATCTCACGCGGGCCGTCGCCGAGGGCGCGCTCCGGGCGGACCTCTACTACCGGCTCGCGCGCTACACGATCACCGTGCCCGCGCTGCGCGATCGCATCGCCGATCTGCCGCACCTCGCGGAGCGGTTCCTCGACGAGACCCGGCGCGTGCTGCCGCACCCCGTGGAGCGGCTCGACGACGACGCCACCGCCCTGCTCGCGCGCTGGCCGTGGCCAGGCAACGTCCGCGAGCTGCAGAACACGATCCGCGGGGCGGCACTCCACAGCCGCGGGCCCACGCTCACGGCCTCGGACCTGCGGCGCGTACTCGAGGCGCCCACCGATGTCCGGCATCCGGACCCTGTGACGTTCACGCAGTCGCTTCGCGTGATCGCCGAGACCGCCGCCCGCGAGGCCGAGGGTCGCGCGATCGTCGAGGCGCTGCGGGTGACCCGCGGCAACAAGGCCGCGGCCGCGCGCCTGCTCCAGACCGACTACAAGACGCTCCACCTGAAGATGAAGCTGCACGGCATCGAGCGCCCGGCCTCGTCCTAGTGTCCCGCCCCGGCCATGTTGACCTCACCGGATGGCGCGATGCATCGCCGATCGCTTCGTTGCCGCGCCTTGCGCTCCGACGAGGAGCGTGGCGGAGCGGCGCCTCGCACTCGGCGCGCCTCGCACCACCGGGTGAGATCACGATGACCCGGGCGGGACACTAGCCGACGGCGACCCGCTTGGCGGGCTCGAGATCGCGACGCAGGCACGACAGCTCGACCTCGATGTCGGCCATGGTGGGACGCATCCCGGGATCCTTGGCGAGGCAGCGCAAGATCAGGTGGTCGAGCACCGGCGCCAGGTCGCTGCGGCGCGAGCTCGGGCGCGGCGGCAGGGCCTCGGTGTGGAGCACGAGCAGCTGCGGCAGCGTCCCGTGGAACGGCACGTCGCCGGTGCACAGCTCGAACAGCAGGCAGCCGAGGGCGTAGACGTCGGACTTCTCGGTCGAACGGCCGCGCCACTGCTCGGGCGGCATGTAGGGCGGGGTGCCCGCGATCGTGCCGTCGCTGGTGGGCGGGCACGTGGTGTCGTGAGCGACGCCGTAGTCGATCACCTTGATCCTGGGCCATCCGCCGGGGCCGCGCTCGTCGAGGACGAACACGTTGTCGGGCTTGATGTCGCAATGGACGATCCCGGCGGCGTGGAGGGCTGCCACCGCGCTGGCGATCTGCTGACCGATCGCGAGCACCGAGCCCATGTCGATCGGGCCGCGCTCGGCGAGGTCCCCGAGGTTCTCACCGTCGAGGTACTCCATCACGATATACGGCAGGTCGCCCTCGTTCCGGTCGGCGTGCCACACGTCGATCAGCCCGGGGTGGGACACCCGGCCCGCGAGCCGGTGCTCGTAGAGCAGCCGGGCGACGATGTCCTCGTCGTGCAGGTGCACGGGGTCGAGCACCTTGAGCGCCACCCGCTCGCCCGTATGTACGTGTTCGGCAAGGAACACATCGGAGATCCCCCCCCGCGCGATGGGCGCCACGATCCGGTGGCTCCCGAGTCGCCGCGCGGCGCGGGGGACGACCCTGATCGGGATCGTCATGTCCTGGATTCGGCGGCGCACGTTGGTTGTTTGCTGCATGGGTGGTGCCAGGGCGACAGACAGCAAACTCGGCCACTTGCCGGACCCGTCAAGCGGTCCTTTCGCCAGCGTTGACGTGATGAACTAACCGCTCAACCGACCGCGGAACCGGTCGAATCGCCGGAGAGCAATGGGCATCCTTGGCATCGTGATCGTGTTCGCGGCGGTCTGTGGCGGGTTCGCCATGGCCGGCGGGCACTTCAGCGTCCTGATCCAGCCGTCGGAGTTCGTCGTCATCATCGGCGTCGCGATTGGCATCCTCCTGACGTCGGCGCCCGGCAAGATGCGGTCGCGCGTCGTCCACGCCCTCAAGACGGCGATCAAGGAGAACATCCCCAGCAAGTCGGACTACCTCGATCTGCTCAAGCTCCAGTACGAGCTGTTCCTGCTCGCGCGCCGCCAGGGCGTGCTCGCCCTCGAAGCCCACGTCAACGAGCCCGCCCAGTCCGACCTGTTCAAGAAGTACAAGGTGATCGCGAAGCACGGACACGCCCAGGCGTTCCTCGCCGAGGCCCTCCAGCAGGTCGTCAACGGCACCTCCCCCGACGATCTCGACCAGCTGCTCGACGCCGAGATCGACACGCTCAAGGCCGAGGGCCACCTCGCCACCGGCCTGCTCAAGACCATCGGGGACGCGCTCCCCGGCATCGGCATCGTCGCGGCCGTGCTCGGCATCGTCGTGACGATGGGGTACATGGACCAGCCGCCCGCGGTGATCGGCCACCACGTCGCCGCCGCGCTGGTCGGCACGTTCCTCGGCATCCTGTTCTGTTACGGCGTGATCCAGCCGCTCGCCAGCAACGCCGAGAACCAGGAGGTCCACCAGATCCGCTACCTCCTGGTCATCAAGTCGGCGGTGATCGCCTCGGCCCGCGGAGTGGCGCCGCCCACCGCGATCGAGTTCGGTCGCAAGATGATTTTCAGCGACGAGCGGCCCAGCTTCGCCGAGGTCGACAAGGCCATCCAGAACCTGGCGGGGAGGTAAGCCATGGCGGACGGCGGCCGCAGGGTCATCAAGAAGGTCGACGGCGGGCACGGCCACCACGGCGGCGCATGGAAGGTCGCGTACGCCGACTTCGTCACCGCGATGATGGCGCTGTTCATGGTGCTGTGGCTGCTCGCGTCGACCGACGACGCCGCGCGCAAGGAGATCTCCAAGTACTTCCGCACCGGCGTGATGCCCGACGGCGAGATGGCGATGAAGGCGGCCCAGTTCGCGCCGTCGCTGTTCGGCGAGGAGGAGGGCACCCCCGCCCCGGACGACGCCAAGCTCGCCCTCGACGAGCGAGCCGAGACCGCCAAGTCGATGTCGAAGAAGCTCGGCGAGCTCGCCAAGCAGGACGCGGAGCTGGCCAACGTCATGAAGTCCGTGCGCATCGAGATCCAGCCCGACGGCGTGCTGATCGAGGCCGTCGACCAGGATGGCGGCCTGCTGTTCGACAGCGCGTCGGCGGAGCTCAAACACCCCCTCGAACACTTCCTCGAAGCGCTCGCCCCGATCCTCGCCAAGGACGGCCGCCGCATCGAGATCCACGGCCACACCGACGCCCGCCCGTTCGCGGCCGGCTCGAGGATGACGAACTGGGAGCTCTCGTATCACCGCGCCGCGGCCTCCCGCGACATCCTGACCAAGGCCGGCGTCCAGGAGGGCAACATCGACGGCGTACACGCACGCGGTTCCGCCCACCTGTTCATGCCCGACAACCCGCTGGCGGCCCAGAACCGCCGGCTGTCCGTGAAGCTGCTGATCGCCAAGCCTGCCGACACCGCCGCTGAGCCCCCCTCCAAGTAGCAGGAACGACTCGACTCACCGCCGGCACGCGAGTTGCTTTCGAACAGGGAGTATGCGCCTGGCCTTGCTCACCGCCGTCGCCCTGACCGGGTCCGGCACGGCCGCCGCCCGCGCGGAGCCGCAGCCGCTGTGGGCAGGTGAGGTCCGACTCGGCGGCGGCGTCTCGCTCAGCAGCGCGCAGGGCCAGATGGGCATGCGGCGGTCGCCGCTGACGATCGCCGCGACCGCCGCGATCGCGGTCCATGACGTCCCCCCGCTGGCGGTGGTCGGCGGCCTCTACCTCGAGACCCTCGATCGCACCGCGGCCGGCGCCACCGCCGCGCTGCGCCTGACGCCCGGGGCCCACATGCGGCTCGCCATCGGCGCCACCCTGCTGGTCGCCCCCTACAGCCTGTATGGCGCGACCGGCAGCGTCGGCGCCTGCCAGCGCGCCAGCGCCGGCCTCGCCTTCTGCGGCGACCTCGAGATCACCACCTTCATCGCGGGCAGCGACCTGGCCGAGGACCACGCGGTCACCCAGGTGCAGCTGATCGGCGCCGTGAGGTTCGATGCGCCGTGACCTCGCGTGGGTGGCCGTGCTGCTCGCCATCATCGGCGGCGCCGGCCTCGGGGCCCTCGGGGGCTGCGGCAACGCACCGTGCGCCCGCCACAGCGACTGCCCCACGGGCCTGACCTGCTCGGTCGACAGCGCGTGCATCGTGGCGCAGGACGCGGCCGACGATGGCGGCGCCGAGGGTGATGGCGGCGGCAGCGATGCGGCCGCGGCGCTCGATGCCACCCCCGACGACGCGAGCATCGACGCCCCCGACGACGCGGGCCCCGACGCGCCCCTCGACGGAGGGCCGTGATGGGCGCGACCGACGAGTCCATGCAGCTCCCCCCGCTGCCCTCGCTGGCCGGCATGGACGCCCTGCCGACGCTGCCCGTGGTCGCGATCCGCCTCGGCGAGATCGTCCACTCGCGCAATGTCTCCGTCCAGCAGGTGGCCGAGCTCCTGCGCGGCGATCCCGCGACCTCCGCCAAGCTGCTCCGCCTCGTCAACTCGCCCTACTTCGGGATCCCGGGCGGCGTCGCCGACGTCGCGCGCGCGATCCCGTTCATCGGGTTCAACACCCTCTACCAGCTCGTCCTCAGCATCACCGTGATCGAGGCCCTCGGCGGCAAGGACAGCGCCGTCCGCGCCCTGTGGATCCACTCGCTCAGCGTGGCGACCACAGCACGCGAGCTCGCCGTCGAGGCCAAGGTCGATCCCGGCGCCGCGTTCACCGCGGGCCTGCTCCACGAAATGGGCAATATCGCCCTCGCCAAGCTCGACCCCACCTCGTTCGAGGCCGCCACCGAGCGCGCGCGTGCTGGCAACCTGTCGATGGACGTCGCCGAGCAGCAGCTCGGCCTCCCCTCCCACGCTCGCGTCGGCGCCGCCCTCGCCAAGCAGTGGAGGTTCCCCGCCGCCCTCGCCGTCCCGATCGAGCAGCACCACGCGATCCACCGCGCCGCCGTGCGCGGCAAGCTCGCCGCCACGCTCCGCAACCTCACCGAGGTCCTCGCCGGTGCAGACTGGCTCGCCCACGCCACCGCCCGCACGTTCGACGGTCGCTCCGAGACGCCCGACGAGCCCGAGGCGCTCGCCCTGTTCGAACGCGTCGGCCTGTCGGCGGCGCAGCGGCAGGCGGTGAGTGATCGCGCGAAGCTCGCACTCGAGAAGTCGAAGATCTTCCTGGCCGTCCTCGACTGACCGCGGGCGCACCCGCACCCGCACCCGCACCCGCACCCGCACCCGCACCCGCGCCCGCGCCCGCGCCCGCACCCGCACCCGCACCCGCACCCGCACCCGCGCCCGCACCCGAGCCCGCACCCGCGGCCGTCCCCGAGCCCGCACCCGCGGCCGTCCCCGAGCCCGCACCCGCGGCCGTCCCCGCGCCCGCACCCGCACCCGTCGGCCCGCGCCCGCACGCCCGCACCCGCGGCCGCGCCCGCGACCGTGACCGCGACCGTGACCGCGACCGTGACCGTGACCGTGACCGTGACCGCTGCCGTCGCCGTTACCGCTGCCGTCGCCGCTGCCGTTACCGCTGCCGTTACCGCTGCCGTCACCGCTGCCGTCACCGCTGCCGTACCGCTGCCGTCGCCGCTGCCGTTACCGCTGCCGTCGCCGCTGCCGTTACCGCTGCCGTCACCGCTGCCGTCACCGCTGCCGTCACCGCTGCCGTCGCCGCTGCCGTCGCCGCTGCCGTCGCCGCTGCCGTTACCGCTGCCGTCGCCGCTGCCGTTACCGCTGCCGTCGCCGCTGCCGTCGCCGCTGCCGTTACCGCTGCCGTCGCCGCTGCCGTTACCGCTGCCGTCGCCGCTGCCGTTGCCGCTGCCGTACCGCTGCCGTCGCCGCTGCCGTTACCGCGGCCGTCGCCGCTGCCGTTACCGCGCGCCGTCGCCGCTGCCGTCGCCGCTGCCGTTACCGCGGCCGTCGCCGCTGCCGTTACCGCGGCCGTCGCCGCTGCCGTCGCCGCTGCCGTTACCGCTGCCGTCGCCGCTGCCGTTACCGCTGCCGTCGCCGCTGCCGTCGCCGCTGATCGAGCGGACGGCCATCTCGCGCGTGCCTCGGCCATCGGCGCGCTCGCGTGGTCTGGATCCGCTCGCGCGCGTGCAGGTGGTCACTCGCGCTCGGCGCTCGCCGGGCCTCTTCCCACCTGGAGCTTCCCCATGGCCTTCGATGCACTCGAGATGTCCCTGTCCGTCCTCGATCAGCTCGCCACCGTCGAGCCGCGCCTCCGCCAGCGGCGCAAGTCTCTCGCCGACGAGATCGGCCGCGCCGCCGAGAGCATCGCGCTCAACATCAGCGAGGGCCGCCAGCGCGCCGGCCTCGATCGGCCGGACCTGTTCCGCCGCGCCGCCGGCAGCGCGCCCTCGCCGAGGTTGAGCGTGATGCTGGTGCCCGCGCGCACGACCTGATCGGCGGCATTGGCGTCGTAGCACGTGAGCTGCACGACGACGGGGCAGAGAGCGCGGGTGAGCTCGAGAGCGACCTGGTAGGCGACGAACATGAGCAGGGTCCGTTCGTGAGAGGGGCCCGCGCGCGACCGCGAAGGAGCTCGGGGTGGCGCGGGGGCCTCGCCCGACAGCGGCCGTCGACGCGCAGGGCCCGCGACAGGCGCTCGCGTCCACCGGTCGTGTTCACAGATGGCGCGCACCTGTGCGGCGGTGATTCGCGCGGCACCGACGGTGCGGCGGCTGGCGCGTGGCCATGCGCGGCAGGCCGCAAGGGCGGCCCCCGCCGACCTGAGATCCGAAGCGCGTGCGCGCGACACCAGGCATCCTCGAGGCAGCCGCCCGCCCACACGCGCAGGCCGATGCAGCCCGCGAGCAACACCACGGCCAGCGACATCACGGTCCACTCGAGGCCGCCCAGCGCCACGATCACGACCTCGCCGAGCGCGCCGAGCACCACGATCACGACCGCGCCGACGATCGCGTTGCCCGCCGAGGGCTCGCGCGCGTCGACGAAGCTGCGCGGCAGCACCTGCAGGCTGCGCTCCTGCCGGGCCGCCCAGATCAGCAGGAGCATGCCGACCAGCCACAGCGTGTCCTCGACCTCGGTCTGGTCGCGATCGACGAGGACCTTGGCGCCGTACAGGAGATCGACCACGGCGAACATCAGGTGGGCACACACGAGTAGGCCGAGCACGACCCGCTGCGGGCCCCACGCGTGTCCGCCCAGGGTGACGAACGCCGCGAGCACGACGGCGAGGTACAGACCCGGGTAGCCGATGGCGATGTAGACGTAGGGCTCCCCCGCGGTCGAGCGGAGCGGCACCGCCAGGACCAGGGTGCCGAACAGCATGATGGTCGCGGCGAGGATGCCGATGTCGGCAAGCTGCCGGATCTGGAGTGCGCGCGGCAGGCGGAGCCGCCGGTAGAAGATCAGCGCGAACGCGAAGGTCGGGGCGAGCGCGAAGAACGGGGCGTCGAGGAGGCTCGGCGCCGGTGCGATGACGCCGAGGACGATCTCGCGATAGCTCCAGGCGAGGCCCGCGATCCACCACATCCCGATGCCGGCGGTGATCGACAGCCAGGCGATCCGGAGGTGCCGCTCGGCCCGGCCGCGCGCCGTCCGCCAGCACGTCCACGTCGCGATCGAGCACACGGTCAGGAGCTCGATGTCCGTGGCGATCGCCGCGGCCGTCGCGTGGCCCCGGGCTGCGAGCAACATGCGGATCACCACGGTGTGGAGGACCGCGGCCGCGACGACGAACACGATCCATTGACGCCGGCGCGGGCTCCACGGGTGCCGGTGGCCCTCCATCACCGCCAGTTAAGGGCCCGCGCATGGACATCTCAATCGCCCTCGCGGTCGATCCATCCCCGGGGGCGTCGTTGCTCCTCGGTCGCGTACCGACGGGTACGCTCCCTCGTCGCGCCTCGCCCGCGGGGCGGCTCGCCCGCGATCATCGATCAATTTGTCCATTCGCGGGCCCTGACCACGCGTAGCCACCCGCTGTCCGGGGGGCGCTCGTCACGGAACAAACCGCCGCGGCCCGTGTCCTTGATCGGCCGGATCCGCCCGGCGAGGCGGTGCAGCGCATCACGCCGGGCGCGCCGGCGTGAGCCGAAGTCAGGCAGCGGTGGTGTCGCTGGCGGGCACCGCCGCCGTCGCGGGCACCGCCGCCGTCGCGGGCATCACCCGCGGCAACGAGATCGTGAACACCGCGCCACGATCATGGCTCTTGCGGTAGCTGATGCCGCCGCCCGACATGCTCATCACGTGCGCGGAGATCGCCAGGCCGAGGCCCGTGCCCTGGTGGGTGGTGCTCGCGAACGCCTCGAACATGTGGTCGGCGGTCTCGGGGTCGACGCCCGGGCCGTCGTCGGTGACGCTGACCGTCACCTCGGTCTCGAGAACGCGCGCGGACACCGTGATCGTGCCGCCCGGGGGCGAGATGTTGGCGGCGTTACGCAGCAGGTTCGACAGCACCTGCAGCAGCAGTGACTCGGATACCTCGAGGTTGGCCTCGGGGAGCGGCTCGACCACGAGCCTGGCGCGCTCGCGGACGTAACCGCCAGCGAGCTTGACGACGCGATCGACCAGCTTGGCCAGGGTGATCTTCTGCGCGGTGACCTCCCCGACGCGGATGAACTTGCGCATCTGCACGAACAGCTGGATCGCCTCGTTGCCGGCCGCCGAGGCCTCACCGACGGCCTCGGTCAGCGCGGGCCCCGCGCCCTCGGCCAGCGAGCTGACCTCCGACAGGGCGATCGAGAGGGCCTGCATCGTGGACGCAAGGTCGTGGAGCAGCGAGCCGGTGAGGGCGCCGATCGTTGCCTGGCGCATCAGCTGGTTGAGCCGCGTGCCGGCCATGCTCGGGACGCCCATCGAGGGCACGCGCGCCTCGAGAAGCCCGCACCGGCGGTGGGCGCGGTGGACCATGAACGCGACCAGCTGGCGGGCGCCATCCCCGACGCCGCGCGCCTTGAGCCGAAGGTCGCCGTCGGCGTCGAGCGGGAGGTCGAGGTACCAGCCGGTGCCGACCTGGAGCACCTGACTACCGGCGAGCAGCACGTCCTCACCGACCTCGCGACCGGTGGTACCGCAGGCGGTGACGCCATCCACCGACAGGGCGCGCCGGACGATCAGATCCGCGAGCTCGGTCGGCGTGCCGACGGCCGTCAGCTCCTCGTCGAACGTGCTCAGCGACAGCGCATCCTCGACGGAGGCCGCCAGCTGGCGCTTGAGCGCGCGCTGCTCGAGGCCGCGGCGGACCGCCACCTCGACCTCGTCGTGCCACGGCTTGCCAACCTTGTACGGTGCGTCGGGCCGCAGCAGGGCGCGGTGCGCACGCTCGTCGAGGTAGCCGGTGAGCAGGATGCGGACAGCGTCGCCCTGGTGGACCTGCGCGAAGTCGAGCACCTCGATGCCGTCGTGGTCCGGCATCTTGAGATCGGAGATCACGACATCGAAGCGCTCCGAGGCCAGGACATCGAACGCCTCGGCCGCAGAGCCGACCGCGTCGACCCGGTAGGTGGCGGACAGCTCGTCGACGAGTGCCTCGCGGACGTGGTCGTCGTCATCTACGACGAGGATCCGGGCGGTGGATGGCTTCATGCTGACTCCTTGGTCGGAATGTCATCGAGCTGCTCGGTGAACCTGGACAGTTCATCGGCGAGCTCGAGGGGAATCGTGCTGCGCTGTCCCTTGCCGGTGGCGGCTCGACTCGCATTCACGATCGCGGCCACGGTGGCCTCGACCCGTGCGGTGATCCGCGCCACCCGGGACAGCAGCTTGTCGAGTTCGGCCCGCTGATCGGAGTCGATCGTACGGGACACTGCCTCGAGGCGGGTCACCGTGCTGACGAGCGCGGCGACCGGGTTGTTGAGGTGGTGGGCGATGCCCGCGACCAGCTCGCCGAGCGTGGCGCGGAACGACAGGCTGGCGATCTCGTGGTTGGAGCGCTCGAGCGCGAGCTTGGTCGCGGTCAGCTGGGCGTGCGCACGCTCGAGGTCGGCGTGCGCCCCGTGGAGCGCGGTGTGCTTCGCGACCAGCTCGAACTCGAGGTTCCGGCGCTCGGTGGTGTCGCGCGCAATGTAGGCGATCAGCGCACCATGCACCGGATCGTCCACGTGGATGACCTCGAGCTCGACGTACACCGGGTAATCATCGCTGCGGCGCAGGCCGACGTCCTCGTAGTGACCCGCGCCGCTGAGCTCGCGCTCGGGATCGATCATGAGCGAGGAGAACGGGCGGCCGAGCAGTTCCTCGCGCCCCGCCGCGAACAGCTCCTCGGCCGGCGGGTTCGCGGCGAGCACCACCTGCGTGGCGCGCTCCGCGACCATCACGACCTCGGTGCTTCGCTCGAACAGCAGGCCGAACACGGCCTTGATGATGGACTCAGCCACGATGGTGGTGGGTCGGCCGCACCAGGTAACCATTGAGGCCCGCCGCGCGTGAGGCCCGCCGCGCGTGAGGCCCGCCGCGGGTGAGGCCCGCCGCGCGTGAGGCCCGCCGCGCGTGAGGCCCGCCGCGCGTGAGGCCCGCCGCGCGTGAGGCCCGCCGCGCGTGAGGCCCGCCGCGGGCTTCACGCAGGCGTCAAACATGGCGACGTGCCCGCACCGGCCCCCGCGTAAGTATGGACCGCCACGAGGATCTGATCCGGCCCACCGCTTGCTAAGACTGCCTGCCATGGGCCTCGACATGTCTGGCATCGACGCGCTGCAGACAGCGCTGTCGTTCCATCGAGAGCGCCACACGGTGCTCGCGGGGAACGTGGCCAACCTCGACACCCCGGGATACCGCCCGCTCGATCTCAACCGGACCTCGCCCACCGAGGGCACCCGGCTCGAGGTCACGCAAGAGGGCCACATCGCGGCCTCCGCCGCATCCACCCAGGTCAGCACCTTCGATGATGGCGGCGCGCTCCAGGGCGCGGACGGCAACGCCGTCTCCCTCGAGCGCGAGCTCGCAAAGGTCGACGCCAACCGCACCCGCTACGCGACGACCGCGGAGCTCACATCGCGCCGCCTCGCGATGCTCCGCTACGCCGCAGGAGATGGCACCTGATGTCAGTCGATTTCTTCTCCGCGATGGAAGTGTCGGCGTCCGGCCTGTCGGCCGAGCGCACGCGCATGAACGTGGCCGCGTCCAACCTCGCCAACGCGCAGACGACGCAGACCGCCGGTGGCGGCCCCTACCAGCGCCGCGATGTGGTGCTGCAGTCGACGCCGCAGCCCGGCGCGCCCGGTGTCAGCGGCGTCGAGGTGTCGCAGATCACCCCCGACACCGCCCCTCCCCGCCTCGAGTACGACCCCGGCCACCCGCAGGCGGACGCCCGCGGCTACGTCGCGTACCCGAACATCAACCCGGTCGAGGAGATGGTCGACATGATCACCGCGTCCCGTGCCTACGAGGCCGGCATCACCGCGATGTCGACCGCCACCAACATGGCCGAACGCGCCATCGGGATCGGTCGATGAGCATCACCCCGATCCACCTGCCGACCGCGCCGTCGCTGTCGAGCGTCGAGGGCATCCGCCCGCGCGAGAGCACAGGCCCCGCGGGCGTCGACCTCGGCGGCTCGTTCGCAGATGCCCTCCAGCAGGCGAGCAAGCTCGAGTCGTCATCGGGCGAGATGGCGACCCGGTTCGCCGGTGGCGACCCGAACGTCGGCATCCACGAGGTCATGATCGCGAGCGAGGAGGCCAACATCGCCCTCCGGTTCACGACCACCCTCAAGAACAAGGCCCTCGAGGCGTACCGCGAGCTCATGGGCACGCAGGTCTGACCCTGGCGTCCTGACTGACTGACTGATCCGAGGTTTCATCGTGGCCGAGTCATCCTCCCAGAACGCGACCCAGGTCCTGACCCAGCTGCAGGCGCTGTGGCAGCGCCAGCCCGCCGGGCGCCGCTCGCTCGCGATCCTGGTGCTCCTCGGGATCGCCGGCGTGGTCCTGTGGACCACCGTCATCCGCCAGCCCGCTGCGTGGACCCCCGTGTCCCAGGGCGCGTCCCCCGACGACGCCCAGGAGCTGATGACCACGCTCCAGGCGCGCGGCGTGACCGCCCGCCTCCGCGAAGGCAAGGTCGAGGTGGCGGACGCCGATCTCGACCGCGCCCGCGCCGTCGCCGCCGCCGCCGGCCTGCCGCGCACGGGCAAGGGCTTCGAGCTGTTCGACAAGTCGAGCCTCGGCCAGTCGAGCTTCGCCGAGCAGATCAACTATCGCCGCGCGCTCCAGGGCGAGCTCGCGCGCAGCATCGCCACCCTCGCGCAGGTCGAGGGCGCGCGCGTCCACATCGCGCTCGGCAAGCGCTCGGTGTTCAAGGATCGCGACGAGCCCGCGTCGGCCTCGGTCGCCGTCCGCCTCCACGGCGGGCAGGTGCTGTCCGCCGAGCAGGTCCGCGGCATCCGGCAGCTGGTCGCCGCCAGCGTCGACGGCATGAAGGCCGAGCAGGTGGTGGTCGTCGACAACCACGGCAACCTGCTCGACTCCAGCGAGCCCGGCGCGCGCGATCGCAAGGCCGAGATCGAGCGCACGATCACCCAGCGCGTGCGGTCGATGCTCGAGCGCGTCGTCGGGGTCGGCAAGGTCTCGGTGGTCGCCACCGCAGACGTCGACGACCGCCAGATCAACGAGACCCAGGAGCTGTTCGATCCCGCCACCCCGGTCGTTCGCAGCGAGTCGCGCACCGTCGAGGGCACCGACGCCGCCGGCATGGCGAGCGGGATCGCCGGCACCCGCGGCAACCTCCCTGGCGCGCCCGCGCCGACCACCCCGCCCGCCCCCGGTGCCCTGCCGACTGTCGCCCCCGCCGGGGGCGCCGCTGCCGGGCCCGGCCGCGTGCAGGAGACCAAGAACTACGAGATCAGCCGCACGGTCCGCCAGACCGTGAGCCCCGAGATGCAGATCAAGAAGCTCCACCTCGCCGTGATCGTCGACTTCAAGGCCGACGCTGCCGGCAAGCCGCTCGCCCGCACCGACGCCGAGCTGACCGAGCTCAAGGCGCTCGCGCGGCAGGCCGCCGGGGTCGACGACGCCCGCGGTGACCAGCTCGAGGTCCGCTCGATGTCGTTCGCGCCCGATCCCGAGGTCACCGCGGACCTCGCGCCCACGGCCAAGGCCGGGCTGCCGATCGTCCCGATCGCCGCCGGCGCCGGTGGTGCGGTCGTCCTGCTGGCGCTGTTCATGCTGCTCACTCGCCGTGGCCGCAAGCCGCGCGACCGCGGACCGCAGATCGCGCTGCCGGTCGGCGTCGCCGAACTCGAGCGCGCACTCGCCCGCCGCCCGCTCGAGATCGCCGCCGGGGAGCCCGATCCGGCCCAGCCCGCCCTGCCCGCCGGCCGCAGCGTGCGTGACCGGGTGCTCGAGACCGTGCGCGGTGACGTCGAGCGCACCGCCGGCATCCTGTCGAGCTGGCTCGCCACCTCGCCCGCCACGCCGCCCGCGGCCCACACCGCCAAGGAGGCGAAGTCGTGACCCGCGTGTTCGAGGGCCGCCACAAGGCGGCGATCGCGCTGCTGTCGCTCGACGAGGAGATCGCCGCGGCCGTGCTGTCCCAGATGCCCGAGCAGGACGTCCGCCGCCTCGTCGAGGCCGTCAACGAGCTCGACGACGTCGGCGTCGACGTGATCTCGAAGGTCCTCGAGGAGCTCGAGACCAGCCTCGCCAATCCGCTCGCGATCGTGAAGACCGGCGGCGGCAAGTACGTCCGCAAGCTCGCCGACAAGGCGTTCGGCGCCGACAAGGCGCAGCGCGTGCTCGGCCTGGCCTCCGACGCCCCCGAGCCGCTCCAGCTGCTCCGCACCGCCCGCGTCAATGCGATCGCCCAGCTCCTCGGCGAGGAGCACCCGCAGATCGCCGCCGTCGTGCTGACCCAGCTGCCCTCGGCCATCGCCGCCAAGGTGCTCGACCTGATGCCCAAGGAGCTCGCCGCCGACCTGACCGCCCGGATCGCCAACCTCGAGGAGGTCCCCGAACACGCCGTGCACGAGGCCTCCGAGAGCCTGGTCCGCGCGCTCGAGGCCGCGGGCGCGCTCGCGACCAGCGACACCCGCGCCGAGTTCGATGGCCTGGCATTCTCCGCCGCGATCATCAACGAGATGACGAGCGAGAAGGGCGACGAGCTCCTCGGCATGGTCGCCGAGCAGAACGAGCAGGTCGCCACCCGGATCCGCGAGGCGATGTTCACCTTCGAGGACCTGCTGCGGGTCGCCTCTCGCGAGATGGGCGGCCTGCTCCGCTCGGTGCAGAGCGAGTCCCTGGTCACCGCGCTGCAGACCGCATCCACCGAGCTGCGCGAGCACTTCCTGTCCTCGCTGTCGCAGCGCGCCGCCGGCACGCTCCGCGACGATCTCGGGGCCGCGTCGCCCAAGCGCCTGTCGGAGGTCGAGGCCGCACAGCGCGAGATCGTCGACAGCGCGATGAAGCTCGCTGCCGAGGGCAAGCTGACCCTGCCCGAGCGCGGAGTTGAAGGATGAACCAGCGATTCGCCCCCGACGAGGTCCGTCCGCTGCTCGCCAGCCTGCAGACGCCCACGCGCCCCCTCGGCGCGACGCTGCCCATGGTGCCGAGGGCGCCCGCGGTGTCGCCGTGGACCCCGCGCCCGGAGGCTGGTGACGCCGTCAGCCCGCCGCCCGGACCGGTCGTCGACACCCAGGCGATCGAGGAGGAGGCGCGCGCCCGCGGCCTCGCCCAGGGCTTCGCCGAGACCGCCGCCCTGCGCGCGCGGCTGACCCAGGCGGTGGCCGGCCTGGAGCTCGCGTGCGCGCGCGGCCTCGAGCTCGCGAGCGCGCAGATCGCCGATGCCACGGTCGCCACCATCAGCGCCTGGCTGCAGGCCGACGACCGCGCGAAGCTGTTCGCCCCGCTGATCGCGCGCTGGCTCGCCAAGGGCGCCGCGCAGACCGGCGCCGTCGTGCGCGTCCACCCGAGCGATGTCGACACGATGCGCGCCGCGATCGGCGACGCCCCCCTCGAGGTCAGCGCGGATCGCTCGATCACGCCCGGCGACGTGGCGATCCGCGGCGGCGCGTTCGAGCTCGTACACCAGTGGGAGGCGCGGCTCGCCGAGCTGCGCGCCACCGTGATCGCCGCGCTGGACGAGGAGACCCCGTGACCACCCTCGCCGAGCACGTGTCCAGCACCGTCAGCAGCTGGCTGACGCCGCAGCCACTCGGGCGCGTGATCGAGCTCGCAGGCACGATCATCCAGATCGCAATGTCGGGCGTCGCCCTCGGCGACGTCGTCGAGGTCGAGACCGGCGCCGGCCCGTGCCTGTGCGAGGTGGTGGGGTTCCGCGGCGAGACGCTCCTCGCGATCCCGCTCCAGCCCCCCCGCCGCGTCATCCCCGGCGCCACCGTCCGCCTCCGCGGCGGCATGGCCACGCTGCCGGTCGGCCCCGGCCTGATCGGCCGCCTCATCGATCCGTTCGGCAACCCGCTCGACGGAGGCCCGCCGGTGGTCAGCACCGTGCGCGTCCCGCTCGACGCGCCGGCGCTCCCGGTCGAGCAGCGCGGCGAGGTCTCCCAGCAGTTCGCCACGTGCGTTCGCGTGATCGACGGCATGCTGACGTGCGGACGTGGGCAACGCATCGGCATCTTCGCCGGCGCGGGGTGCGGCAAGAGCGTCCTCGTCGAGCAGATCGGCTCGCAGGCCGATGCCGACGTGATCGTGGTGGGGCTGGTCGGCGAGCGTGGCCGCGAGGTCCGCGAGCTGATGTCGAGCCCGCGCCGCGATCGCATGGTGATGATCGCCGCCACCGCCGATCGCTCGCCGCTCGAGCGCGTGCGCGGCGCCCTCGCCGCCACCGCCGTCGCCGAGTACTTCCGCGATCGCGGCCTCAACGTCCTGCTCATCCTCGACTCGTTGACCCGGTTCGCGATGGCGCTTCGCGAGCTCGGCCTCGCCCTCGGCGAGCCGCCGGCCACCAAGGGTTATCCGCCGAGCGTGTTCGCCACCCTGCCCCGCCTCCTCGAGCGCGTCGCCCCGCGCGCGAGCGGCGGAGCGATCACCGCGTTCTACACGGTGCTCGTCGAGGGTGACGACCTGTCCGACCCGGTCGCCGACTCCGCGCGCTCGCTGCTCGACGCCCACATCGTGCTGTCCCGGGACCTCGCGAGCCGCGGCCACTTCCCCGCGGTCGACGTGCTCGCCAGCGCCTCCCGCGTCGCCCGCCGCGTCGCCACGCCCGCGCTCCTCGATCTCGCGGGCGCGGCCCGCGAGCAGCTGTCGCGCCGGCGGCAGGCCCAGGAGATCCAGGCGCTCGGCGCCTACACCCCCGGCACCAGCCCGACCCTCGACCACGCGCTCGCCGTCGGCGAGCGCCTCGACACGTGGGCGCGCCAGACGCCCCACGAGACCAGCACCCCCGACGCGACCCTGAACGGCCTGCGCACCGCGATGGAGAACCCCAAGTCATGACCATCCGCCCTCGTGCCGTGCGCTCCCTCCGCGATGCCCGCGAGCGCCTCCGCGACATTGCCGCCGCGCGGCAGTCCCAGACCCAGATCGCGTGCGAGCGCGCGAATCAAGAACTGGCCGCCCACACCGAGCACCGCGACGACTTCCTCGACGAGTCGTCGGCGCTGCTCGAGGCCGCGCGCTCGGTCAAGGACCTGGTGAACGTCGCCGAGGCGACCGGCGAGTACGAGCTCGCAATCGCCGACGCCGCGAAGGTGTGCGCCCGCGAGAGCGACGCCAACCTGCACGCCTCGATGCAGCTCGGCGAGCGCACCCGCGCGCTGCGCACCATCGAGAAGATCGCCGAACGCATGGAGCGCGAGCGGATGACGGCCGAGTCCCGGCGCGAGCAGCAGCACTCCGACGAGCTCGCCGGGAGGCGCCGATGATGCGCGTACCGGCCGGCCCGCTCCCGGTGGTGCCGCTCGGGCGCGAGCGCGAGCGCGAGGCCAGCCCCACCGACGGTTCCGGCACGTTCCAGGACGCCCTCGACGGCGCCTCGCGCACCGCCACGCGCGCCCGGCACGCCACCCGGATCAGCGGCCGCCTGCGCACGCTCAGCGACAACCGCCACCTGCCCTTGCCGCCCGACCTCGGCGGCGAAGCCTCCCCACCGCTCCAGCTCCAGCTGCTTCACCACGATCACCTCGGCGAGGCGCCGGTCGGCGAGGCGCCGGTCGGCGCCGCGCTCGAGCCCGGCGAGGACGAGGACAGCATCGACGGCATCCGCGCCCGCGCCGACAGCAGCGCGCAAGGCACGACCGAGGCCGCGCCGAGCGCGGTGACCGGCGCCGCCACCACCCCCGTGGTCAAGACCGCCACCGGGACCGGGACCGCCCCCGCCACCGCCCCCGGGACCGCCGCCACGACCGCCGCCACGACCGCCGCCACGACCGCCGCCACGACCGCCGCCACGACCGCCGCCACGACCGCCGCCACGACCGCCGCCACGACCGCCGCCACGACCGCCGCCACGACCGCCGCCACGACCGCCGCCACGACCGCCGCCACGACCGCCGCCACGACCGCCGCCACGACCGCCGCCACGACCGCCGCCACGACCGCCGCCACGACCGCCGCCACGACCGCCGCCACGACCGCCGCCACGACCGCCGCCACGACCGCCGCCACGACCGCCGCCACGACCGCCGCCGACTGCACCCGCCGCCACGCACCGCCGGCACCGCCCCCGCCTCCACCGCCGGCACCGCCCCCGCCTCCACCGCCGGCACTGCCCCCGCAATCACCGCCGGCACCGCCCCCGCCTCCACCGCCGGCACTGCCCCCGCAATCACCGCCGGCACCGCCCCCGCCGGCACCGGCACCGGCACCGCCACCGGCACCGCCACCGCCACCGCCGACGCCGCCAGCGCACGTCCGAGCACAGGCCAGCACGTGGTCGAAGATCGGCCCGCCCCGAGAACCGTCACCACCGCCGCCGCCGCCACCACACGTCCGATCGCCGGCCAGCACGTGGTCGAAGATCGGCCCGCCCAGGGAACCGCCGCCGCCGCCACCGCACGTCCGATCGCCGGCCAGCACGTGGTCGAAGATCGGCCCGCCCAGGGAGCCGTCGCCACCGCCGCCACCGCACGTCCGATCGCCGGCCAGCACGTGGTCGAAGATCGGCCCGCCCAGGGAACCGTCACCGCCGCCGCGACCGCGACCGCGACCGCCGTCACCCCCACCGTCGGCCGTCCGAACGCCGGCCAGCACGTGGTCAAAGATCGGCCCGCCCCGGGAACCCTCACCGCCGCTGCCGCCACCGCCACCGCCACCGCGCGTCAGATCACCGGCCAGCACGTGGTCGAAGATCGGCCCGCCCCGGGAACCACAGCCGCCGCCACCACCGCCCGACCGATCGCCGGCCAGCACGTGGTCGAAGATCGGCCCGCCCAAGGAACCCTCACCGCCGCCGCCGCCACCGCCACCGCCACCGCGCGTCCGATCGCCGGCCAGCACGTGGTCGAAGATCGGCCCGCCACGGGAACCGCCGCGACCGCGACCGCGACCGTCCGATCGCCGGCCAGCACGTGGTCAAAGATCGGCCCGCCCAGGGAGCCGTCACCACCGCCACCGCCGCCACCGCACGTCCGATCGCCGGCCAGCACGTGGTCGAAGATCGGCCCGCCCAGGGAACCGTCACCGCCGCCGCGACCGCGACCGCGACCGCGACCGCGACCGCGACCGCGACCGCCGTCACTCCCACCGTCGGCCGTCCGAACGCCGGCCAGCACGTGGTCAAAGATCGGCCCGCCCCGGGAACCCTCACCGCCGCTGCCGCCACCGCCACCGCCACCGCGCGTCAGATCACCGGCCAGCACGTGGTCGAAGATCGGCCCGCCCCGGGAACCACCGCCGCCGCCGCCACCGCACGTCCGATCGCCGGCCAGCACGTGGTCGAAGATCGGCCCGCCCAGGGAACCACCGCCGCCGCCGCCACCGCACGTCCGATCGCCGGCCAGCACGTGGTCGAAGATCGGCCCGCCCAGGGAGCCGTCACCGCCGCCGCCACCGCACGTCCGATCGCCGGCCAGCACGTGGTCGAAGATCGGCCCGCCCAGGGACCGTCCCGCCGCCGCGACCGCGCACCGCCGACCGCCGCCACCGCCACCGCCACCGCGCGTCAGATCACCGGCCAGCACGTGGTCGAAGATCGGCCCGCCCCGGGAACCACAGCCGCCGCCACCACCGCCCGTCCGAACGCCGGCCAGCACGTGGTCGAAGATCGGCCCGCCCCGGGAACCCTCACCGCCGCTGCCGCCACCGCCACCGCCACCGCGCGTCAGATCACCGGCCAGCACGTGGTCGAAGATCGGCCCGCCCCGGGAACCACCGCCGCCGCCGCCACCGCACGTCCGATCGCCGGCCAGCACGTGGTCGAAGATCGGCCCGCCCAGGGAACCGCCGCCGCCGCCACCGCACGTCCGATCGCCGGCCAGCACGTGGTCGAAGATCGGCCCGCCCAGGGAGCCGTCACCACCGCCGCCACCGCACGTCCGATCGCCGGCCAGCACGTGGTCGAAGATCGGCCCGCCCCGGGAACCGTCACCGCCGCCGCGACCGCGACCGCGACCGCGACCGCCGTCACTCCCACCGTCGGCCGTCCGAACGCCGGCCAGCACGTGGTCAAAGATCGGCCCGCCCCGGGAACCCTCACCGCCGCTGCCGCCACCGCCACCGCCACCGCGCGTCAGATCACCGGCCAGCACGTGGTCGAAGATCGGCCCGCCCCGGGAACCACCGCCGCCGCCGCCACCGCACGTCCGATCGCCGGCCAGCACGTGGTCGAAGATCGGCCCGCCCAGGGAACCGTCACCGCCGCCGCCGCCACCGCACGTCCGATCGCCGGCCAGCACGTGGTCGAAGATCGGCCCGCCCAGGGAACCGTCACCGCCGCCGCGACCGCGACCGCGACCGCCGTCACTCCCACCGTCGGCCGTCCGAACGCCGGCCAGCACGTGGTCAAAGATCGGCCCGCCCCGGGAACCCTCACCGCCGCTGCCGCCACCGCCACCGCCACCGCGCGTCAGATCACCGGCCAGCACGTGGTCGAAGATCGGCCCGCCCCGGGAACCACCGCCGCCGCCGCCACCGCCCGTCCGATCGCCGGCCAGCACGTGGTCGAAGATCGGCCCGCCCAGGGAACCGTCACCGCCGCCGCCGCCGCCGCCACCACACGTCCGATCGCCGGCCAGCACGTGGTCGAAGATCGGCCCGCCCAGGGAACCGCCGCTGCCGCGACCGCACGTCCGATCGCCGGCCAGCACGTGGTCGAAGATCGGCCCGCCCAGGGAGCCGTCACCACCGCCACCGCCGCCACCGCACGTCCGATCGCCGGCCAGCACGTGGTCGAAGATCGGCCCGCCCAGGGAACCGTCACCGCCGCCGCGACCGCGACCGCGACCGCCGTCACTCCCACCGTCGGCCGTCCGAACGCCGGCCAGCACGTGGTCAAAGATCGGCCCGCCCCGGGAACCCTCACCGCCGCTGCCGCCACCGCCACCGCCACCGCGCGTCAGATCACCGGCCAGCACGTGGTCGAAGATCGGCCCGCCCCGGGAACCACCGCCGCCGCCGCCACCGCACGTCCGATCGCCGGCCAGCACGTGGTCGAAGATCGGCCCGCCCAAGGAACCCTCACCGCCGCCGCCGCCACCGCCACCGCCACCGCGCGTCCGATCGCCGGCCAGCACGTGGTCGAACATCGGCCCGCCACGGGAACCGCCGCGACCGCGACCGCGACCGCCGCCCCCCCCACCGTCGGCCGTCCGAACGCCGGCCAGCACGTGGTCGAAGATCGGCCCGCCCCGGAAACCGTCACCACCGCCGCCGCGACCGCGACCGCGACCGCGACCGCCGTCACCGCCGTCACCGCCGCCGCCCGTCCGGTCGCCGGCCAGCACGTCGTCGAAGATCTGCCCGCCCAGGGAACCGCCGCCGCCACCGCCCGTCCGATCGCCGGCCAGTTCATTGTCGAAGATCGGCCCGCCAAGGGAACCGCCGCTGCCGCGACCGCGACCGCCGTCACCCCCACCGTCGGCCGTCCGAACGCCGGCCAGCACGTGGTCGAAGATCGGCCCGCCCCGGAAACCGTCACCACCACCGCCGCCGCCGCCGCCGTTCGACCCGACCCTTCCGCCACCGCCCGTCCGATCGGCGGCCGGCACGTTGTCGAAGATCGGCCCGCCCAAGGAACCCTCACCGCCGCCGCCGCCACCGCCACCGCCACTCCGATCGCCGGCCAGCACGTGGTCGAAGATCGGCCCGCCACGGGAACCGCCGCGACCGCGACCGCGACCGCGACCGCCGCCACCCCCACCGTCGGCCGTCCGAACGCCGGCCAGCACGTGGTCGAAGATCGGCCCGCCCCGGAAACCGTCACCACCACCGCCGCGACCGCGACCGCCGTCACCGCCGCCGCCCGTCCGGTCGCCGGCCAGCACGTGGTCGAAGATCGGCCCGCCCAGGAAACCGCCGCCGCCGCCGCCACCGCTCGTCCGATCGCCGGCCATCTCATTGTCGAAGATCGGCCCGCCCAGGGAACCGCCGCTGCCGCGACCGCGACCGCCGTCACCCCCACCGTCGGCCGTCCGAACGCCGGCCAGCACGTGGTCGAAGATCGGACCGCCCCGGAAACCGTCACCACCGCCGCCGCGACCGCGACCGCCGTCACCGTCACCGCCGCCGCCCGTCCGGTCGCCGGCCAGCACGTCGTCGAAGATCTGCCCGCCCAGGGAACCGCCGCCGCCACCGCCCGTCCGATCGCCGGCCAGCTCATTGTCGAAGATCGGCCCGCCAAGGGAACCGCCGCTGCCGCGACCGCGACCGCCGTCACCCCCACCGTCGGCCGTCCGAACGCCGGCCAGCACGTGGTCGAAGATCGGCCCGCCCCGGAAACCGTCACCACCGCCGCCGCCGCCGTTCGACCCGACCCTTCCGCCACCGCCCGTCCGATCGGCGGCCGGCACGTTGTCGAAGATCGGCCCGCCCAAGGAACCCTCACCGCCGCCGCCGCCACCGCCACCGCCACTCCGATCGCCGGCCAGCACGTGGTCGAAGATCGGCCCGCCACGGGAACCGCCGCGACCGCGACCGCGACCGCGACCGCCGCCACCCCCACCGTCGGCCGTCCGAACGCCGGCCAGCACGTGGTCGAAGATCGGCCCGCCCCGGAAACCGTCACCACCACCGCCGCGACCGCGACCGCCGTCACCGCCGCCGCCCGTCCGGTCGCCGGCCAGCACGTGGTCGAAGATCGGCCCGCCCAGGAAACCACCGCCGCCACCGCCACCGCTCGTCCGATCGCCGGCCAGCACGTTGTCGAAGATCGGCCCGCCCAGGAAACCGCCGCTGCCGCGACCGCGATCGCGACCGCCGTCACCCCCACCGTCGGCCGTCCGATCGCCGGCCAGCACGTTGTCGAAGATCGGACCGCCCCGGAAACCGTCACCACCGCTGCCGCGACCGCGACCGCGACTGCGACCGCCGTCACCGCCGCCGCCGCCCGTCCGGTCGCCGGCCAGCACGTGGTCGAAGATCTGCCCGCCCAGGAAACCGCCGCCGCCGCCGCCACCGCCCGTCCGATCGCCGGCCAGCTCATTGTCGAAGATCGGCCCGCCAAGGGAACCGCCGCTGCCGCGACCGCGACCGCCGTCACCCCCACCGTCGGCCGTCCGAACGCCGGCCAGCACGTGGTCGAAGATCGGCCCGCCCAGGAAACCGTCACCACCACCACCACCGCCGCCGCCGCCGTTCGACCCGACCCTGCCACCACCGCTCGTCCGATCGCCGGCCAGTACGTGGTCGAAGATCGGCCCGCCCCGGGAACCACCACCGCCGCCACCGCCACCGCTCGTCCGATCGCCGGCCAGCTCATTGTCGAAGATCGGCCCGCCAAGGGAACCGCCGCTGCCGCGACCGCGACCGCCGTCACCCCCACCGTCGGCCGTCCGAACGCCGGCCAGCACGTGGTCGAAGATCGGCCCGCCCAGGAAACCGTCACCACCACCGCCGCCGCCGCCGTTCGACCCGACCCTGCCACCACCGCTCGTCCGATCGCCGGCCAGTACGTGGTCGAAGATCGGCCCGCCCCGGGAACCACCGCCGCCGCCACCACCGCCCGTCCGATCGCCGGCCAGCACGTGGTCGAAGATCGGCCCGCCCAGGAAACCGCCGCTGCCGCGACCGCGATCGCGACCGCCGTCACCCCCACCGTCGGCCGTCCGATCGCCGGCCAGCACGTTGTCGAAGATCGGACCGCCCCGGAAACCGTCACCACCGCTGCCGCGACCGCGACCGCGACTGCGACCGCCGTCACCGCCGCCGCCGCCCGTCCGGTCGCCGGCCAGCACGTGGTCGAAGATCTGCCCGCCCAGGAAACCGCCGCCGCCGCCGCCACCGCCCGTCCGATCGCCGGCCAGCTCATTGTCGAAGATCGGCCCGCCAAGGGAACCGCCGCTGCCGCGACCGCGACCGCCGTCACCCCCACCGTCGGCCGTCCGAACGCCGGCCAGCACGTGGTCGAAGATCGGCCCGCCCAGGAAACCGTCACCACCACCGCCGCCGCCGCCGTTCGACCCGACCCTGCCACCACCGCTCGTCCGATCGCCGGCCAGCACGTGGTCGAAGATCGGCCCGCCCACGGGAACCACCGCCGCCGCCGCCACCGCCACGTCCGATCGCCGGCCAGCACGTGGTCGAAGATCGGCCCGCCCAAGGAACCCTCACCGCCGCCGCCGCCACCGCCACCGCCACCGCCACTCCGATCGCCGGCCAGCACGTGGTCGAAGATCGGCCCGCCCAAGGAACCGCCGCCGCCGCCACCGCCACCGCCACTCCGATCGCCGGCCAGCACGTGGTCGAAGATCGGCCCGCCCAAGGAACCGCCGCCGCCACCACCGCCCGTCCGATCGCCGGCCAGCCCGTGGTCGAAGGTCGGCCCGCCCAGGGAACCGTCACCACCGCCGCCACCGCCACTCCGATCGCCGGCCAGCACGTGGTCGAAGATCGGCCCGCCCCGGGAACCGTCACCACCACCGCCGCCGCCGCCGCAGTTCGACCCGACTCTGCCGCCACCGCCCGTCCGATCGCCGGCCAGCTCATTGTCGAAGATCGGCCCGCCCAGGGAACCGCCGCGACCGCGACCGCGACCGCGACCGTTGTCACCCCCACCGTCGGCCGTCCGATCGCCGGCCAGCACGTGGTCGAAGCTCGACCCGCCCCGGGAACCGTCACCGCCGCCGCCGCCGCCGCCGCCACCGCTCGTCCGATCGCCGGCCAGCTCATTGTCGAAGATCGGCCCGCCCAGGAAACCGCCGCTGCCGCCGCGGCAACCGCGACCGCCGTCAACCCCACCGTCGGCCGTCCGAACGCCGGCCAGCACGTTGTCGAAGATCGACCCGCCCCGGGAACCGTCACCACCGCCGCCGCAGGCCGACCCGACCCCGCCGCCACCGTCACCGCCCGTCCGATCGCCGGCCAGCACGTTGTCGAAGGTCGGCTCACCACCGCCGCCACCGCCACCGCCACCGCCACCGCCACCGCCACCGCCCGTCCGATCGCCGGCCAGCACGTTGTCGAAGGTCGGCTCCACCGCCGCCACCGCCGCCGCTACCGCCACCACCGTCGCCCATCAGGACGCCGGCCAGCACGTTGTCGAAGGTCGGCCCGACCCGGGACGCCACCGCCACCGCCACCGCCGCCACCGCCACCGCCACCGCCACCGCCACCGCCACCGCCACCGCCACCGCCACCGCCACCGCCACCGCCACCGCCACCGCCACCCCCGCCCTCACCTCCACCGCCGTCGGCCGTCCAAACGCCGGCCAGCACGTTGTCGGCGTTCGCCCCGCCCCCGCCGCCGCCGCCGTCACCACGACCGCCGCCCGTCCGGACGCCGGCCAGCACGTTGTCGACGTTCGCCCCGACCCCGACCCCGACGCCGCCTCCGGATCCGGCACTGCGGATGCACGTACAAATAGAGACGCACCCGCGCCCGCCGCTGCACCCGCCGCGGAGCCCGTGGAGCCGATGTTCGTCACCTCCACCGTCAACCCACCCATCACCTCCGACGTCAACATGCCCGTCACCACCTCCGACCCTCAGACATCCAGCCCGCCCACCAGCCAGACCATCACCCCGACCGCCCCCGCGCGCGGCAGCAGCCCGCACATCGGCCTGGCGTCGCTGCTCGGGGTGACCGGCGAGGCGCCCTCGGCACCGGGGACGACCACGACCCCGATCGAGGATGCCGTGCATGCGCGGCTGCGCGATCTGGAGGAGCGGTCCGCCGCCACCGCCGGCCCGGACGGCACGCCCGCCGCCATCAACACCAGTCGCGCAGCGCCGATCGCGCCGGTGCTGGCCACCGTCCCGGTCGCCGGGCCCGCCCGCGCGGAGCGGCCAGAGATGCCGACGCCGACGAGCCACATGCATCTCGTGCTCGACGAGGGCGAGGAGCGCGTCGTGGTCACGGTGGCCGTGCGCGGCCAGGACGTCCGCGTGTCGCTGCGCGGATCCGAGGACACCACGGCCGCGCTCGCCCGCAACGCCGCCAGCCTCGACCACGGCCTTCGCCAGCGTGGCCTGGATCTCGCACGGCTCGATATCCAGAGAGATCTGCAGCGCGAGTCGCCGCGCGAGCACGAGCGCCCCGATCCCGGGCGCGAGCCTGAACGTCCCACCGATGACGCGACGCCCTTCACCCTCGACGAGGCCCCATGAAGATCGAGTCTCCCACCACCACCGCGGCCGCCGACGCCGCCCCGAAGACGGGGATGGCCGGGACCACCGACGAGTTCCTCAAGCTGTTCATGGCGCAGCTCCAGTACCAGGACCCGTTCGATCCGAAGAACGGCTCGGACATGGTCGCGCAGCTCGCGCAGCTGACCGCCGTGGAGCAGACCCGCCAGACCAACACGCAGCTCGCGGACCTCGCCGCTGCGCAGGCCTCGACCGCGAGTGCCGGCCTGGCCGGGCTGGTCGGGCGCACGTGCGACGCCGCCGCCGGCGCGTTCCAGCTCGACAAGGGCACGATCCCGCCGCTCGAGGTGTCCTCGACGGGCCCGATCAAGGGCGGCGCGATCGTGATCACCGACGCCACCGGCAAGGAGCTGCGCCGGATCGAGATCCCCGACGGCGCGCGCGACGCGACCATCACGTGGGACGGCAAGGACGCGAGCGGCAAGCCGATCGCGCCCGGTGTCTACGCCGTGTCCGTCGAGACCGGCACCTCGAGCGCCCCGATCGAAGCGAGCTGGCACGCCAGCGTCGACGCGGTCGAGCTCACCCCCGATGGCCCGCGCCTCCGCCTCGGCGGCCTGCTGGTCGCGCCCGGCGCGATCCGCACGATCGGCACCCTCGGCTCTCCCACGATCTCCCCCTACTCCCCCTACTCCCCCTCCACCGCGACGACCCCGTCGTCACTGACCCCTTCCCTGTCATCCCTCGGCCTGACCACTTAGGAGCCCCCCATGAGCATCACGAACAGCCTCTACATCGGCATCAGCGGCCTCCAGGCCCACGGCGACGCGATCAGCGTGGTCGGTGACAACATCGCCAACACGTCGACGGTCGGCTTCAAACGATCGCGGGCGTCATTCAACGACATGCTCGGCGGCGAGCTCGCGAGCCTGCGGCTCGGCGGCGGCGTCCGCAATGGCGGCAGCCAGACCATGTGGGAACAGGGCTCGATCCAGAACACCGGCAACCCGCTCGATCTCGCGATCCGCGGCGGCGGCATGTTCGTGGTCAAGGGCCAGCACGATGGCCAGGACGGCCAGTTCTACACCCGCGACGGCCGGTTCCAGCTCGACAACCAGGGCTTCGTCACCAACCAGGACGGCCTGCGCCTCCAGGGCTACACGATCGACAGCACCGGCCTGCGCGCGACCAGCCCGGGCGACCTGCCGCTCGCGGCCCGCCAGAGCCCGCCGGTCGCGACGACCACCGCGTCGATGACGCTCAACCTCGACGCCAACGCGGTCCCGCCCGCAGCGTGGGATCCGACCAACCCGGCCGCCACCTCGAACTACGCGACGTCGCAGACGGTCTACGATTCCCTGGGCGCCGCCCACAACGTCCAGGTCTACTTCCGCTCGTCGGGGGCCGGCGCCTGGGAGTGGCACGCGATGGTCGACGGCGGCGAGCTGACCGGCGGCACCCCGGGTGTGCCGACGGAGATCGCCGACGGCACGATGACGTTCAACACCTCGGGCGCCCTCGCGGCCCAGACCACGGGTACGTCGAGCGCGAGCTTCGTCAACGCGGTCCCGAACCAGGCGATCGCGTTCTCGTTCGGCGACGACATCGCCGCGGGTGGCACCGGGTTCGCCGGGAGCACGAGCTTCTCGGGGAGCTCCACGGTCACCACCATCGACATCAGCGGACATGGGTTCGGCAACCTGGTGGACCTCGCGGTCTCGGACAACGGCACGGTCCAGGGCCTGTTCGACAACGGCGAGCGCATCGACCTCGCTCAGGTCGCGCTGGCGAACTTCGCCAGCGAGGACGGCCTCGAGCGGGCCGGCGACGGCCTGGTGTTGGAGACCAGCGCCTCGGGGGCGGCCCTGATCGACGTCGCGGGCTCGGGCGCGCGCGGCGCGATCGTGTCGGGGGCCGTGGAAGGGTCCAACGTCGACCTCGGCAACGAGCTGGTGACCCTGATCGCCTACCAGCGGGCGTTCCAGGCCAACGCCAAGACCGTCACCACGGCCGACGAGATGATGTCCGAAGTGAACAACCTGAAGCGGTGATCGCCAGAGCCGCCGACACATCGGCGGCGACGTGAGTGATCGCGCCTACCTGGCGCGGCACACCGGATGCAGTTAGGTATCGTGGTGAGTGAATCGCTGCTCGATCTCGCGGAGCTGGAAGCCATCCAGAACGCGATCCGTGAGAGTGCTCCGCGAGGAGGACTGTCCCGGAGCCTGGACCACGAGCCGACCCGGCTGGCGCTGATCGCCGATGACCGGGTCGCCGAGGCCGCCCGGCCGATCGCCCTCAACATGGCGTCCCGCTGGGTGCGGCCGCTGACGCGCGCCCTCAAGCCCCACCTGCCCGGCACCTGGCAGATCGACCCGCTGGGCGCCGAGGTCATCGACGGCACCATCGCCCGCGAGGAGCTGCGCGGCGGGTGGGTCGGCTGCATCGCCGGCGCGGACGGCGAGATCGTGCTGGCCAGCCACGGCAGCCTGATCGACGCGGCCGCCGCCAAGCGGTGCGGCTCGTCGGAGCCCCAGCAGGACGCCAACCGGCCGCCCTCGGCGGTGTCGCTCCGGCTGTTCCACAACGCCGGCCGCGCGGTGCTCGAGAGCTGGAACCTCGCCTGGAAGGAGGTGTTCCCCGCCGACCTGCTACCGGCG
The DNA here is from genome assembly GCA_964203225.1 of Kofleriaceae bacterium. Lineage (GTDB taxonomy): Bacteria > Myxococcota_A > Polyangia > Haliangiales > Haliangiaceae > JABFXX01. Next base: position 164,210 of record CAXNMK010000009.1, on the reverse strand, counting down.
ACCGATCTCGGGATCGTGGCGCGCCTGATCGAGGCGCGGGTGCTGCTGCGCCTGGTCCTGTCGTTCACCGGCGATGTCGGAGGGAGGATCACCATCTACGTGCGGCCCGAGATGCTGGTGCTACCGCCACCCGCGCTCACCGCCCACCGCGCCCACGCCACGCTGGTCGCCAACGCGCTGTCCAACGTCCCCATCGAGCTGATCGCGGAGCTCGGCACGCTCCGCCTCAAGCTCCACGAGATCAAGAGCCTGACCACCGGGACGACGTTCGCCCTCCACGGGTTCGTCGACTCGAAGGTCCCCATCTACTGCGGCGGCGTCCTCAAGGCATGGGCGCGGCCGGTCGTCTACCGCGGCGTCCTCGGTGTTCAGATCGAGACCATCGTCCACGATCAAGGAGAGAAGTCATGAGCGAGACCTTTGGGGATGACGCCGGGATCGATCCCGAGAAGCTCGAGTCGCTGCTCCACGACGTGCCCCTCGAGGTCACCGTCGAGCTCGGCCGGATCCGCATGAGCCTGTCGGACCTCGCCGCCCGGCTCGGCCCCGGGTCGATCATCTCCCTCGACACCCCGACCGGGGCGCCCCTCGACGTGCGCGTCAACAGCCGCCTGATCGCGCGCGCCGAGGCGATCGCGATCGGCGAAAAGTGCGGGATCCGGATCGTCGAGCTGATCGGAAGCAAGGAGTCGTGATCATGCGCCTCGCCCTCGCCGTGCTCGTGGTGCCCGCGCTCGCGGTCGCCGAGCCGCGGCCCGCACCCGCGCCCGCGCCCTCGATCGAGGTGATCGACCGCGGCGCCACCATCGAGGTGATCGCACACGACATGGCCGCGCTCCGCCCGACGGTGTCGCCGATCCGCTCGCGCCTCGAGATCCCGCTGGTCGGCCAGCCGTCGGTGGCGCGCCTGCGCGGCCCCGACAAGGGCGTGACCCTGATCGAGCTCGACGGCACCTCGCCGCGCATGCTCAGCATCAAGCTGCCGTTCGAGAAGGGCACGGTCGCCGCGTACGCCCCGCACGCCCGCGCGATCCAGGTCGGCACCGACCTCCACGTGATGATCCCGCGCCAGCTGCCCGTTGCCGGTGCCCCGATCGAGCTGCCCGCACCGACGGTGAGCCCGATCGCCGCCGTGGCCCCCGCCGCGGTCGCACCCGCACCCGCACCCGCACCCGCACCCGCACCCGAGGTCGCATCCGCCACCGGGGCCGCATCCGCCACCGGGACCGCATCCGCCACCGGGACCGCATCCGCCACCGGGACCGCATCCGCCACCGGGACCGCACCCGCCACCGGGACCGCACCCGCCACCGGAACCGCACCCGCCACCGGGACCGCACCCGCCACCGGAACCGCACCCGCCACCGGGACCGCGAAGCCGGGCCCTGCGCTCGCGACCCCGCGCCCAGATCCGGGGCTGTGGTCCAAGTTCTCGATGCTCGCCGCGATCGCCCTCGCGGGCATCGGCTGCGCGAGCTGGCTGATCAAGCGGAACCGCGGCGTGCCCGGCACCACCTCCACGATCGAGGTGCTCGCGCAGCGCTCGCTCGGTGGCAAGGCGCGCGTGGTGTGGCTGTCGGCCGGCCCGCGCGAGCTGATCGTGGCAGTCACGCCCCAGAGCGTGCGCGTGCTCGGCACGTGGCGCGCCGGTGAGCAGCCCGGGCGCCACGCCCGGGCACAGCTCGCCCCGATCGTCGACGCGGGCAGCGGCCAGGTCGCGTTCGGCCCGCCCGGCAGCGCCGGTCTCGACGACCTCGAGCCGATCACCCGCGCCCGCGCCTCGTCCGCGGTATCGGGCCTGCTGCGCCTGCGCGAGCGCGCCGCGCCCGCCGTCAACACCGAGGTCGCGACCGACGACGTCGCCGCCGACGCGGTGTGGGCCAAGGAGATCCTCGCGGCCAGCACCGGGTTCCGCCGATGAACCCCGCGGACCTCGTCACGACGGCCGATGCCGCGGTCCGCGGCGCGCCGGGGGGGCTCGGCACCGTCGGGACGGTGGTCCTGCTCACGCTCGTCACCCTGATCCCCGCGGTCGTGCTGTCGTGCACGTCGTTCGTCCGGTTCATCATCGTCCTCGGGTTCGTGCGCACCGGCATCGGCACGCCGAGCGCCCCGCCCAACCAGATCCTCGTCGGGCTCGCGCTGTTCATGACGGTGTTCGCCTCGGCGCCGCTCGCGATGAAGATGTACGACGACGCTGGCCGCGCCTACATGGCCGGTGACATCGACGTGACCACCGCGATCGAGCGGGCCACGCCGCCGCTGCGCGAGTTCCTGCTGACCCACACCACCGAGGCGGATCTCGAGCTGTTCTACGAGGTGTCCACCGCCCCGCGCCCGGCGAGCGCGAACGAGGTCCCGCTGCGGATCGCGATCCCGGCGTTCATCCTCGCGGAGCTCCGCACCGCGTTCCAGATGGGCCTGACGATCCTGCTGCCGTTCCTCGTGATCGACCTGGTCGCCGCCACCATCCTGACCGCGCTCGGCATGGTGATGGTGCCGCCCGCCGTGGTCTCCCTGCCGCTCAAGCTGCTCGTGTTCGTGCTCGTCGATGGCTGGCACCTGATCGTGCAGTCGCTCCTGCGCGGGGCGATGACATGACCTCGGACTCCCTGCTCGACCTGTGGCGCGAGGCGATGACGCTGCTGGTGGAGGTCAGCGCGCCGTTCCTGCTCACCGGCCTCATCGTCGGCCTCGCGGTGTCCATCATCCAGACCGCCACCCAGCTGCAGGAGGCCATCCTGACGTTCGTCCCCAAGCTCGCCGCCGCGCTGATCGTGATCGCGATCGCGGGCCACTGGACACTCGATCGCCTCGGCAAGTTCACGACCGCCGCGTTCACCGCGGCCAGCGCCTCGCACGCCGAGCGCGCGACCGCGCTGGCCCCCCCGCCCTGACCGCCCCCCATGACCCTGACCGAGCCCGAGATCGGCGCACTGCTCGTCGCGCTGGTGCGCACTGGCGGGCTCGCCGTGTCGGCGCCGGTGATCGGGGACCGTACGGTGCCGGTGCGCGCGCGCCTCGTCGCGGTGGTCGCGATCGCGCTCGCCGTGGGCGCCAACCGCCGCGGTGTCACGTACGCCGAGGTCCCCGAGATCGCGATCCTCGAGCTCGCCGTCGGCCTGCTCACCGGGCTGACCGCGCGGTTCATCCTCGCGCGCGCCCAGGTCGCCGGCCAGCTGATCGGCCTGTCGCTCGGGCTCGGGTTCGCATCGGCGTACGATCCCCACGCCGGCGAGTCAGCGAGCACCGTGAGCACGCTGTTCAACACCCTCTCCGGGCTCGCGTTCCTCGCCGCCGGTGGCCTCGAGGCGATCGCCCGCGGGGTCGCCGCCGATCCCGCCACCCCGGGCCAGGTGCTCGTCCTCGGCGAGACGCTGATCGCGCAGGGCACCGCGGCGATGGGCCACGGCCTGGCGATCGCCGCGCCCGTCGTGATCGCCTCGCTGGTCGCCAACCTCGGGCTCGCGGTGCTCGGGCGCGCCGCCCCGTCGATCAACATGTTCTCGGTGTCGCTCGCCGCCACGCTGCTGGCGGGCGGGCTGGCGCTGTCGGGCAGCGGCAGCGCGGTGATCGGCGCGCTCACCGACAGCGCCCGCGACGCCGTCCACGTGATCGAGGCGCCGTCGCTTCCGTAGGTTTTTCTCGTACACGATCGCGCCCGCCGAATCTGTGCGGTCGGTCGAATCAGGCCCGTGAATGCAAGCCGCCCGCGTCTCCCCGCCTGACGGCCGGTGGCGCACGGACCTGCGTTCGGGGGACGGGGGTGAGGGTCACCGCTGGGCCGCCTGGAGCACGTCCTGCCGACCGCGATCATCGGCGATGATTCCCCGATCATGCGCGCCCACCTGCGCACGCTCCTGATGACCGCCAGGTTGACAATCACCACCGGAGCCGCGAACGCCGCTGCGCGTCGTCCACGGCTGACACCGGGTGCCCGCGCACCCTGCCACCGGGCCCCATGGGGCGCGTCAACGCCGCCGACACGACGACGGGTAGCCCGCGGATAACTGCAGAAGTTTCGAGATCTTGCATACGGCCCGACCGTTGCATTCACTGCTCTCGTCGTGTCCGATCCGCAACGCACACATCCCGCTACCCCCAAGCGGGTGCGCGAGTTCCGCAAGCGCGGCGAGATCGCGCTGTCGCGGGATCTGGTGTCGACCATGACGCTGGCGGGCGGCACGATCGGCCTGATCATGGGTGCGAGCTCCGCGAGCGCGGCGCTCATGGAGCTGACCCGCGCCGCGGTCGACTCGGCCGACGGCCGCACGCTGACCACGATGCCCGGCATCGCGCTGCGGGCGTTCATGGTCGCGGTCACCCCGGTCATGCTCGGCGCCGCCACCGGCGCGCTGGTCGCGATCCTCGGTCAGCTCGGGTGGCCGCCCGTGTTCAAGGGCCTCGGGTTCAACCCGGGCCGGATGAACCCGCTGGCGAACCTGCCCGAGACGTTCGGCCTCGGCGGCATGGCGCGCCGCACCGGCACCGCGATCGCGAAGGTCGTGGTCGTCGGCCTGATCGTCGGCGGCGTCGCGCTCCGCGGCGCGCGCACCAGCGAGACCCTCGAGGCCGGCGCGATCGCCACGCTCGCGTGGACCGTCACCGTCCGTGCGCTGTGGACCGTGCTCGGCGCGCTGATCGTCCTCGCCGCCATCGACTACTACCTCGCGCGCCGCCGGATGGGGGAGCGCATGAAGATGGCGCCCGACGAGGTCAAGCGCGAGCACAAGGAGCAGGACGGCGATCCGATGGTCAAGGGCCGCCGCCGCCAGCGCATGCGCGAGCTCGCGAAGCGCCGGATGGCCGCTGCGGTCGCGGGCGCCGACGTCATCGTCGTCAACCCGACCCACTATGCCGTCGCGCTCCGCTACCGGGACGGCAAGGACCGGGCCCCGGTCGTGGTCGCCAAGGGCGTCGACGAGCAGGCCGAGAAGATGCGCGAGATCGCCCGCCAGAACGGCGTGCCGGTGCTCGCCCGCCCGCCGCTCGCGCGCGCCCTCTACAAGGTGAAGGAGGGCCACCCGGTCCCGGGCGCGCTGTTCCGCGCGGTCGCCGAGGTCCTCGCGTACGTCTACCGCCTGCGCCGGGGTAACGCGTGAACCCCAGGGGCAAGGGCCAGTGGATGATGGCCGTCGCTCTCGTCGGCGTGCTCGGCGTCGCGATGGCGCCAATCCCGCCGATGCTGTTCGACCTCCTGATCGGGCTGTCGCTCTGCCTCGCCGCGCTGACGTTCCTGGTCGCGTTCTACGTCGAGAAGGCCTCCGAGTTCTCGTCGTTCCCGTCGCTGCTGCTGTTCGTGACGCTGTTCCGGCTCGCGCTCAACGTCGCCTCGACCCGCCTGATCCTGACCGGTGACGACAGTCACGCGGCCGGCGCGGTGATCGCGGCATTCGGCGAGTTCGTGATCCGCGGCAACTTCGTCGTCGGCGCGGTCGTGTTCATGATCCTCGTGATCGTGAACTTCGTGGTCATCACGAAGGGCGCCGAGCGGATCTCCGAGGTGTCGGCGCGGTTCACCCTCGACTCGATGCCCGGCAAGCAGATGGCGATCGACGCCGATCTCGGCGCCGGCACCATCAACGAGAAGCAGGCGCGCGAGCGCCGGCTCGCCGTGCAGCGCGACGCCGACTTCCACGGCGCCATGGACGGCGCCTCCAAGTTCGTCCGCGGCGACGCGATCGCCGGCCTGCTCGTCCTCGCCATCAACGTGATCGGCGGCATCATCATCGGCGTCGCCCAGAAGGACATGTCGATCGGGCGCGCCGCCCAGACCTACACGGTCCTGTCGATCGGTGACGGCCTGGTCGCCCAGATCCCCGCCCTGCTGGTGTCGACCGGCGCGGCCGTGCTGACCACCCGCAGCGACGACGCCGAGCTCGGCCAGGCGCTCAGCTCCCAGCTGTTCGCCCGCCGCCGCCCGCTGTTCGTCACCGCCGCCATGCTGATCGTGATCGGCCTGCTCCCCGGCATGCCGCACGTCCTGTTCATCGCCCTCGGCGGGGTCGCCATCGTGATGGCGCGCCGCCTGCCCGAGACCGGCGCCGAGGCGGTCACCACCGAGGGCGGCGCCGGCGCCGATGCCGCCCCCCGCGCGCCCGGCGCCCGCCCCGACGAGCGCGTCCACCGCGGCGAGATCGAGGCGGCGCTGCCCGTCGAGCTGCTCGTCCTCGAGGTCGGCCTCGATCTGCTCGGCCTGGTCGACGGCACGCGTGGCGGGGAGTTGCTCACCCGCATCGCGTCGCTGCGCAAGCAGATCGCCCTCGAGCTCGGCGTGATCGTCCCGCCGGTCCACATCCGCGACGACCTTCGCCTGCGCCCGGGGGGCTACCGCGTCCTGCTGTCCGGTGTGCCGGTCGCCGAGGCCGAGGTCTCCCTCCACCGCGTGCTCGCGATCGATCCCACGGGCACCGCGCTGCGCGCCCTTCCCGGCGAGATGACCACCGAGCCCACGTTCGGGCTGCCCGCCAAGTGGGTCGACACCTCCGCGCGCTCGCGCGCCGAGGCCGCCGGCTGCACCGTCGTCGACGCGGCCGCCGTGATCGCGACCCACCTCACCGAGCTGCTCCGCCGCAACGCCCACGAGCTGCTCGGCCGCCGCGAGGCGCAAGAGCTGATCGACCTCGCCGGCAAGCACAACGGCAAGGTCGTCGAGGAGCTGATTCCCCACATGATGTCCGTCGGCAACGTCATCCAGGTGCTGCGAAATCTGCTACGCGAGGGTGTCTCGATCCGGGACATGCGCTCGATCCTCGAGGCGCTCGCGGATCACGCCGGCGCCGTCAAGAACCCCGACGACCTGACCGAGATCGTCCGCCAGCGCCTGGCGCGCCGGCTGACCCGCGCCCATCTGTCCAGCGATGGCGCGCTCCGCCCGCTCGTCCTCGACCCCCGCGCCGAGCAGCTGCTGCGCGACCAGACCGGCCGCCACGCCCGCGCGCTGTCCCGCCTCACCGACGACATCGCGGCCCGCGCCAAGGACCTCGCGATGCGCGACGAGCCGCCGCTGCTGGTCTGCGCTCCCGATCTGCGCCGCACGCTGGCGCAGATCGCCTCCCGCCACATCCCCGGCCTCTCGGTCTTGAGCTACCGTGAGGTTGATCCCACCGTCCAGTTCGTCACCCGCGGAGTGATCTCCGCCCAGGAGGCCGCATGAAGGTCCACAAGTTCGAGGGCGCGACCATGCGCGACGCGGTCGCCAAGGTGAAGGCCGAGCTCGGCGACCAGGCGGTCATCATCTCCACCCGCCAGGTCCGCAAGGGCCTGCTCGGGACCGGGTACGAGATCTCCGCGGCGATCGAGGACACCGACGAAGCCCCGGCGTTCACCTCCGGGTTCGATCACCGCGCGTCGGCCTACAACGATCAGGGCCCGCGCCCGCGCCCGGCCCAGGGCCCGAGCGACGCCGACGTCGAGAAGCTGATCGCGCCGCTCCGCACCGAGATGCGCTCGCTGCGGGCCCTGGTCCGCGCGGCGGGCGACAGCCGCCCCGGCAACGAGCTCAAGAGCGAGATCGCCGCGCTGCGCCGGCTCGTCGAGGGGCTCCGCCCGGCCGCCCCGGCCGCCGCCCCCGCGCAGGCCCGCGCCAGCGCCCCCGCGCGCGCCGATACGCCGCTGGTCGCGCACAGCACCGGCCGCATCATCATGCTGGTCGGCCCGACCGGCGCCGGCAAGACCACGACCATCGCCAAGCTCGCCGCGCGCGCCGCGCTGATCGAGGAGCGCTCGGTCTCGCTGATCACGACCGACAACTACCGGATCGGTGGCGTGGACCAGATCCGCGCGTTCGCCGACCTGATCGGCGTCCCGCTCTCGGTCGCCGAGACCCCCGGCATGATCCGCGAGCTCCTCGAGGAGACCTGCGAGCTCACGCTGATCGACACCGCCGGCCGCAGCCCCCGCGAGGCCGCCGCGTCGATCGCCGAGCTCGCGGCGCTGCTGCCCCACCTGCCGCCGATCGAGGTCCACCTGGTGGTCCCCGCCGCCGCCAGCCCGGCCGCCGTCGACGAACTGGTCGCCCGCTACCGCCCGCTCGCGCCGGCCCGCCTGCTCGTGACCAAGCTCGACGAGGTCGAGACCGCCCCCGACCTCGCGCTCGCGCCCGGCCGCACCGGCCTGCCGATCACGTGGGTCACCACCGGCCAGCAGGTCCCCGAGGATCTCGAGGAGCCGACCGCCGCGCGCATCCTCGAGCTCGCACGCCAGGCCGTCAACGCTCTCACCACGAAGCGAGCCGCGTAATTCCATGACCGACCAAGCATCGACGTTGCGCGTGATCCGGGGCGGCGGCAAGCCGGTCGCCCAGACGGTGTCGCGCCGCGCGATCTCGGTGAGCGGAGGCAAGGGCGGCGTCGGCAAGAGCACCATCGCACTCAACCTGGCGGTCGCCTACGCCCAGCAGGGTATGCGCACGCTGATGGTCGACACCGACCTCGGCATGGCCGACCTGAATTTGTTGCTCGGCGTCGCTCCCGAGAAGAGTCTCCTTGATGCGCTCGGGGGCACGCCGATCGAGGACGTGCTGATCAGCGCGCACGGGATCCAGCTCCTGCCGGCGCTCAACGGCAGCTACCTGCTGTCGACGATCGGCCCGTCCTCGCAGCAGCGCGTGCTGGCGATGGTGCACTCGCTCGCCACGAAGTTCGACACCCTGGTCGTCGACGTCGCGGCCGGCATCGGCCAGTCGCAGACGGTGTTCGCGGGCGCGACCACCGACGCCATCGTGGTCGTCAACCCGGAGCCGCTGTCGATGGCCGATGCCTACGCCACCCTCAAGGTGCTGTCCATCGAGCAGGGCGTGCGCCACGCCTACATCGTCGCCAACCGGGTGACCTCGCGATCGCAAGCGCAGGAGGTCACCACCCGCCTCCAGGCGCTGGTCACCCGGTTCCTCGACCTCAAGGTCACCCCGCTCCCCCCGATCCCGTCGGACCCGTGCGTCACCGACGCCGCCCACGTCGGGATCCCGCTGCTCGCGCACACGCCGGACGCCCCCGCCGCGCGCGCGATCCGGCAGCTCACGCGCTCGCTCGCCGCCCTCTCGCCGCCCACGCCGACGTCGTCCTGGTGGCGGCAACCTGACAGTGTCGAAGGAGATCGCCGATGAAGGCCTACGCCGCCCAGCAGAAAATCTCGAACCCCGAGCGCGATCGCCTGATCTCGGAGCACGTCGAGATCGCCCGCCGGATCTCGCTGCGCATGGCCCGCCGCTGCCCGGCGTGGATCGCGCGCGAGGATCTCGTGGCTGCGGCGATGCTCGGCCTCACCGAGGCCGCCGCGCGCTACGACTCGAGCCGCAACGAGCCGTTCCTGTCGTTCGCCGAGAAGCGGATCCGCGGCGCCGTCCTCGACGAGCTCCGCCGCGGGGACATCATGCCGCGTCGCGTGCGCCAGCTCGCGCGCAAGATCGGCCGCACGATCGCGGACCTCGAGAAGACGCTCGGCGCGACGCCGCCCGACGAGGCCGTCGCCGCCGCGCTCGGCGTCACCGTCGAGGACTACCGCGCCAACCTCGAGCAGCTGGTCCACGTCACGGTGGGCGCGCTCGACGAAGGCGACAACGCCTCCGAGTTGATGACCCGCGAGTTCTCGCCCGAGGACGGCGCGATCCGCGGCGAGGCGCTCCGCAAGGTCCGGGAGGCGCTGCCCCGCCTCGACACCCGCGACCTCCTCCTGCTCGGCCTCTACTACAACGAGGAGCTGACCTACCAGGAGGTCGGCGAGGTCCTCGGCGTCACCACCTCGCGCGTGTGCCAGCTCCACGGCCGCGCGATCGCCCGGCTACGCGCCGAGATCGACACCCAGGCGGGGCGGCCGTGAGCAGCGGCATCTACATCGCGACCGCCGGCGCGGTGGCCCAGACCGCCGCGCTCGACGCCACCGCCAACAACATCGCCAACGCCTCGACCGCGGGGTTCCGCGGCGATCGGATCTCGTTCCAGGAGGCGCTCGGCGCCGCCCAGTCCGCGGACTTCGCGCTCGTCAACACCGGTCGCACCACGCTCGACTCGCAGGCCGGCGCGATGATGCAGACCGGCAACCCGCTCGACCTCGCGCTCGAGAGCGACGGCATGTTCGCGGTCGACACCCCCGCCGGGCCCCGCTACACCCGCGCCGGCAACTTTCAGGTCGACAGCGAGCGCCGGATCGTCACGTCTGACGGCCTGCTCGTCCGCGGCACCGGCGGCCCGATCACGATCCCGCCCGACGCCAAGGTGGTCGCGGTCAGCCCGGACGGCATGATCACGGCTGATAACGAGGAGATCGGCCAGCTCGAGCTGGTCCGGTTCGCCCCCACCCAGCTCACCCGCGAGGGAGCCTCCCTGTTCGCCGCGCGTGGCACGCCGGTCGCAGGAGACCTGCCCAAGGTGCAGTCCGGGATGCTCGAGTCCAGCAACGTCAACGTCGTCCGCGGCGTCGTCGAGCTGATCAAGGTGTCCCGCACCTACGAGTCGCTGATGCGCATGATCCAAGGCTACCACGACGTCGAGGGCCGCGCCGCGCGTGAGCTCGGCGGCCCGAAATAACACCGACCCTCCCCGCCCCCATCCCGAGAGGACACCCCCGTCATGTTTCGCTCCCTCGCGACCGCCGCCTCCGGCATGGAGGCACAGCAGACTCGCCTCGACGTCACCGCGAACAACATCGCGAACGTCTCCACCAACGGCTTCAAGAAGGGCCGCGCCGAGTTCGCGGACCTGATCTACCAGCAGCTCCGGCCCGCCGGTGCGCCGACCGGCAACGGCACCACCGCGCCCTCGGGCACCGAGGTCGGCCTCGGCACGCGCCTGGTCTCGACCGCGCGCGAGCAGTCGCAGGGCGAGCTCCACCAGACCGGCAATCCGCTCGACCTCGCGATCGAAGGACACGGCTTCTTGCCCGTCACGCTGCCCAGCGGCGAGACCGCTTACACCCGCAACGGCGCGATGCAGCTGTCCGCCGAGGGCCGCCTGGTGACCTCCGAGGGCTACGCGATCGGCGGCGAGATCTCGGTGCCCCCCGAGGCGCAGTCGATCACGATCGCCGTCGACGGCACGGTATCCGCCAGGGTCCCCGGCGAGATCCAGGCGATCGAGCTCGGCAAGATCCAGCTCGCCACGTTCGTCAACCCGGCCGGGCTCGAGGCCCAGGGCGGCACGCTGTTCAAGGAGACCACCGCGTCCGGCGCGGCCGTCCTCGGTGCGCCCGGTGAGGGCGGCGCCGGCACGCTCCGCCAGGGCATGCTCGAGGTGTCCAACGTCAACGTGGTCACCGAGATGATCGACCTGATCACGGGCCAGCGCGCCTACGAGATCAACTCGCGCGTGATCAAGGCGGCCGACGAGATGCTCGGCCAGACGGCGCAGCTGCGATGAAGCCACACGCCATCACGCTACTCGTGCTCGCCGCCGGCCTCGGGCTCGGGGCGGCGCCCGCGCGAGCCGACTCCGTGGAGGCGATCGTCCGCGCCCAGCTCGAGCCGCAACTCGCGGCCGGCCTCGGCATCGACACCGTGCACGTGCCGCGCTCGATGGCGAAGGTCGATCTCGATCCGGCCAGCGTGGTCGTCGCCTCGGCCCGCGCCCTGCGCGCCGGCCGGGTCAGCGTCCGCGTCACCACCGGCGCCGGCGCGGCCGTCTACGTGCCCGTCACCATCGTCCCCGTGCTCGACGTCGCGGTCGCCCGCCGCGCGCTGGTGCCCGGCGACACCATCATCGACACCGACGTCGAGCTGGTGGTCCGCCCCGCCCGCCGCGCCGCCGCCGCCGACCTCGTGATCGGCGCCCGCGTCACCCGCGCGATCCCGCGGGACGCGATCATCGACGAGATGGACATCTCGCTGCCCGCCCCGCTCGGGCGCGGCACCGCCGTCACCATCGAGATCCACCGCGGCGCCGTCCACGTCCGCGGCGCAGGGGTGCTCGAGCTCGCCGCCCGCCCCGGCCAGCCCGCCACCGCGCGGATCGGCGCGACCCGCCAGATCGTGCACGGCGTGCTCGTCGCCCCTTCCACCGTCCTCGTCGGAGGTCCGTCGTGAGGCTCGTCGCCGTGCTGCTCGCTCTCGCCACCGTTGGCTGCGCCCCCCACATCGCGCCGTACAAGCCCAAGCACCGCGCCTACAACCCCGGCGACATCGCCCGCGCCAACGACGCCAATGGTGGCAGCCTGTATGCCAGCGGGCGCGCGGGGCTGTTCGAGGATCCGGTCGCCGGCGGCGTGGGGGACCTGCTCGTGGTCCGCATCGACGAGCGCGACCTCGCCACCCGGCAGGCCGACACCAGGCTCGACAAGAACGACGAGACCACGTACGGCATGCCCGCCGCCCTCGGGTTCGCGGCCGCGCTCGCCAAGAAGTACCCCGACGCCGATCTCGAGAAGCTGTTCGCGACGACGTCCGAGCAGAAGTTCACCGGCGCCGGCTCGGTCAACCGCCGCGGCCAGGTCCAGGCGACGCTGCCCGTGCGCGTCCGCCAGGTGCTCGCCAACGGCGACCTGTTCATCGAGGGCACCAAGGTGGTGCTGGTCGGCCACGAGGAGCAGCACATCTACATCAGCGGCGTGGTCCGCCGCATCGACATCGCCGAGGACAACAGCGTCCCGTCGTCGCGGATCGCCGACGCCGAGATCGAGTACGCCGGCCGCGGCGACATCAGCGACACCCAGCGCCGCGGCTGGCTCGGCCGCACGCTGTCCAAGGTCTGGCCGTTCTGAGGACCCACCCCATGCGCACCTCGCTCGCCACCTCCCTCGTCACCGTACTCGCCACCGCGGGCGTGCTCCTCGGGGCACCGCGCCCGGCCGCCGCGGACCGGATCAAGGACCTGACCTCGGTCGCGGGCGTCCGCGACAACCACCTGACCGGGTTCGGCATCGTGGTCGGGCTCGACGGCACGGGCGACGACGCGCGCTCCCCGATGGTGCGCACCGCGCTGTTCAAGATGCTCAAGCGGCTGGGCGTGACGATCGACCCCGACGCGCTCAAGGCCAAGAACGTCGCGGCCGTGATGCTGACCGCCGAGCTCCCCGCGTTCGCCAAGCCCGGCATGGCGTTCGACATCACCGTGTCGTCGGCCGGCAACGCCAAGAGCCTGGCCGGTGGCACGCTGCTCGTCACCCCGGTCAAGGGCCCCGATGGCCGGACCTGGGCGCTCGCGCAGGGCGCGCTGTCCGTGGGCGGGTTTGTCGCCGGCGGGAGCAGCGGCTCGTCGACCAAGCAGAACCACCCCACCGTCGGCAAGATCCCGAACGGCGCGATCGTCGAAGGTGCCGCGCCCACGGTGATGCCGGTCAAGGAGGTGGTGCTCGTCCTCAACCGGCCGGACTTCACCACCGCCACCCGCATGCAGGCGGCGATCGTCACGGCGCTCGGCGAGGGCCGTGCCAAGCTGGTCGACGCGGCCACGGTCGTGGTCCCAGTGGAGGCCGACGATCGCGGCAAGGTCGCGCAGTTGATCGCCCGACTCGAGGCGCTCGAGGTCGAGCCCGATCTGCCGGCCCGCGTGATCATCGACGAGCGCACCGGCACGATCGTGGTCGGCGAGGCGGTCACGCTGCGCCCCGCGGCGATCACCTTCGGCTCGCTCACGGTGGAGATCGACGAGACCCCCGAGGTGTCGCAGCCGGCCCCGCTCGCCAAGGGCGCCACCACCACCGTGCCGCGCTCGCGCGTGAAGGTGAACGAGGCGAACAACCCGATGCGCGTGGTCGGCAAGGCCGCCACCGTGGGTGACGTCGCCGCCGCCCTCGCCGCGCTCGGCGCCAAGCCTCGCGACCTGGTGTCGATCCTCCAGGCGCTGTCCGCCGCCGGCGCCCTGCGCGCCGAGCTGGTGACCCAGTGACGGTCGGCGCGCTTCCCGGGGCAGGCCCGCTCGCCCCGCCCGCGCCCAAGGACGACAAGCTGGTCGCCGCCAGGCAGCTCGAGGCGTTCTTCGTCCGCCGGATCCTCGCCGAGGCCCGCCCCAAGGGCGGCATGCTCGATGGCGGGTTCGCGGGCGAGACGTTCGCCCAGATGCTCGACGAGGCCCTGTCCGACCAGCTGTCGGGCGCCGGCAAGCTCGGGATGGCCGAGATGTTCGCGTCCGCGCTCGGCAACGGCGCCGCGCGCCCCACGCCGCCGACCGGCGAGGTCGATCCCGCCTCCCCCCTCGGCTCTCACCTGCCCCCGAGCCCGGGGCGGATCCCCGCGACCACGCTCGGCGGTCCGACCGGTCCGGTCAGCGGGGAGCTCACCCCCTCGTTCGACGGCCTGCCCCGGATGGCGATGCCCGTGATCGGGCGCCCCAGCTCGGGCTACGGCCCGCGCATCAACCCCGTCACCGGCGCTCCCCAGGGCCTGCATGCGGGCCTCGACCTGGCGGCCCCCGCCGGGACCCCGGTCCGCGCGGCCGCCGGCGGCACCGTCACCCACGCGGGTCCGGCGGGCACCTACGGCAACCTCGTGACCCTCCGCCACGCCGACGGCGTGGAGACCCGGTACGCTCACCTGTCCGCGGTCACCGTGACCACCGGCACCCACATCGAGCCGGGTCAGGAGCTCGGAACCGTGGGCTCGACCGGCGCCTCCACCGGCCCTCACCTGCACTTCGAAGTCCGCCAGGCGGGTCAGCCCGTGGATCCGGCCGTCCTTCTACCGCTAAACAGATCGCCCAACCGGGCGAACCGCTGAGCTGAGGAGTCATCCATGCGTATCGACCCGAAGGTCACCACCCCCCCGGTCACGAGCGAGCCCCGCGAGACCCGGGCCCGGCCCACCGCCAAGCCGGCCGGGAGCGAGGCGTCTATCGTGCAGCTGTCCGCAGCGGGCACCGCCGCGGCCGGGCCCAGTACGCAAGACATCACGACCCGCATCCAGACCATCAAGGCGATGATCGATGCCGGCGACTATCCGGTGGATCTGGACACGCTCGCGGAGCGGATCGTCGATGACGAGTTCCTGCGCGAGACCTCCCCCGGGCGGAAGTCGTGAACGAGACCCAGCGCCTCGAGACCCTGCGCGCCCTCGGTGAGGAGCTGCGGCAGGCGTTCGCGGACGAGCGGGCCGCGATCACCACGCTCGACCAGGCGCGCCTCGAGGAGCTCGCCGTCCACAAGGAAGCGGTCGCCACGCGCATGCGCGAGATCGCTGTCGAGGGCGCGGTCAGCGAGAACCCCGTGGTCCGGGCCGTGTTCGACGCCCTGCGCATCGAGGCGCGCGCGACCGCGATGCTCGCCGCCGCGGCCGCCGCGAGCGTGCGCGCCCTGCTTGGCTACGAATCCACGGGCGCCTACGACCGGCGCGCCCGCCAGACCACCTCCGGTCCATGCCGCACCCTGGCGGCTCTCTGACCTGATGTCCGATCTGCTGTCGCTTCTGAGCCTTGGCGCAGGTGGCATCGCCGCCCAGAGCGCCGGCGTGAGCGTCGCGACCAACAACGTCGCGAATGCCAACACGCGCGGTTACACGCGGCAGCGGGTCGATCTCGAGGCGCTCGAGGGCATCAACCGCCTCGGTGGAGGCGTGCGCGCGGGTGATGCCCAGCGCACCGCGAGCAACATGCTCGCCGCCCGGATCCGGACCTCCGACGGCTCGCTCGAGATGGCACGAGCGTTCGCCTCGGCGCTGGCCGATGTCGAGCTGCGCCTCACCGGCAGCGGCGCGACCATCGACGAGCAGCTCGGTAACCTGTTCTCCCGGATGAGCCAGGTCGCCTCGATGCCGACCGACTCCAACATGCGCGACGCGGTGATCGCGGCCGCGCGCGATCTGATGTCCGGGATCCGCCGACGCGCCACCGAGGCCGAGGCCGCCCAGCGCGAGTCGAACTCGCGGATCACCGACTCCGCCAGCCGCGTCACCTCGCTCGCGAACGAGCTCGCCGAGACCAACAAGGCGATCGGCACGTCGGCCGACCCGGTCCTCCAAGATCGCCGCGACGAGGCCGCCCGCAAGCTGTCCGAGCTCGTCGGCGGCCAGGCGCGCATCGATCCCGACGGCCAGATGCGGTTCGTGCTCGACGGCGGCGCCGTCCTCGTCGACGGGATCCACGCCTCCGCGCTCGAGGCCACGCCCGATCCGATCACCGGCCTCGCCACACTCGCGGTCGTCGATGGCGCCAGCCGCCGCGACGTCACCTCCGACATCGCCGGCGGCTCGCTCGGCGCCGAGCTCATGTTCCGCGACCAGACCATGACGGGCGTGGTCGACCAGCTCGATCAGCTCGCCTACGACGTCGCCACCAGCGTCAACACGATCCACAGCGCCAACGCCGGCCTCGACGGGGTCAGCGGCCGCCCGATGTTCACGCCCCTCGCGGGCGTCGCGGGTGCGGCCCAGGCGATCGAGGTGGATCCGCTGCTCATCGCCGACAACAAGCGCCTCGCCACGGCGGCCCCCGGCACCGGCCCCGGCAACAACGCCGGCGCGCTCGCGCTGTTCGGCCTCGCCACCGGCAAGGTCGCGTCGGGAGGCACGCGCACGCTCGGCGACGCCGCCCTCGACGTGATCGCCGGGGTCGCGATGGCGCATGCCGATGCCAAGGCCGACGTCGGCCGCGACGAGATCGTCGCCGATCACCTCGCCGGCCTCCGGGACTCCGTGTCCGGGGTCGACATCCAGGAAGAGATGACCAACCTCGCGCGGTTCGAGCATGCCTCGTCCGCGATGGTGAAGTTCGTCTCCACGATCGACGACATGCTGGGGTCGCTGATCGCGCAGCTGTGAATGTGGGCCCGGCCGGAGGTTTCGATGCGGATCACCAGCAGTCGGATGTTGGATCAAGCGGCCGCGGCGACGGTCGCGAATCAGAGCAAGCTCGCCGACAAGGTCAGCCAGGTGTCATCGGGGCTGCGCGTGCAGACGCCCTCGGATGACCCGAGCGCGTGGCTCGCCGCGCACCGCGCCCAGCTCAAGAAGCAGCTGAGCGAGGGCACCGGCGTGGCGATGCAGTTCAGCCGCGATCGGCTCGACGAGAGCGACCGCGCGCTGGCCTCCGTGCTCGATGCCGTGACCGCCACCCGCGCGCTCGCAGTGCAGGGGGGCAACGACAGCTACAACGCCGCCAACCGACGAGACCTGGCACTCCAGGTCCGCTCGCTGTTCGAGAGCGCCGTCGGCGCCGCCAACACGCGCGCCCCCGACGGCGAGTACCTGCTCGCCGGGGCCGCCTCGCTCTCCGTCCCGTTCGACGCCAATGGCGTCTACCTCGGGGACGCGGGCACGCGGCAGATCCCGACCACCGAGGCCTCGACCTCCCTGATCTCGGTGGCGGGCTCGCGGCTGACCGCCACGAACGGGGTGGATGTACTGCCGCTGCTCAAGCAGGTCGCCGATGCGCTCGACGCGAACGACCCCACGCTGGTGCGATCGCTGCTGACCGATCTCCAGACGGCGATCGACCAGGTCTCGAACGCGCGTAGCCTCGGTGGTGGCGCGATGGCGGTGCTCGACGAGGCGGCCAAGGCGCACTCCCAGCTCGAGCAGAACCTCGACCAGGACATCTCGCGCTACGTGGAGGTCGACATCGTCAACGCGGCGAGCGAGCTCGCGAAGGCGACGCAGGCGCTGGATGCGTCGCGGGCGGTCACCAGCCGCGTGATCGACCTGCTGGGGCGCACCTCCTCGGCCTGATGCTGAAACGATATAGGCCTGTAACGGGCACGGGGCTGGGCGACCTCCACCGGTAGGACCGACGAGGTCCAAACCCCAAAACGGAGTATGTAAATGGCGATCTCAATTCTCACAAACGTGGCGTCTCTCAACGCCCAGGGCAACCTGGCCAAAACCCAGTCGGCCCTCGCGGCCTCGATCGGTCGACTGTCGTCGGGCCAGCGCATCAACAGCGCCGGTGACGATGCCGCCGGCCTCGGCATCTCCGAGGCCTTGAAGGCCAACCTCCGCGGACTCGCGCAGGCCACGCGCAACGCCAACGACGGCGTGTCGATGTCGCAGGTCGCCGAGGGCGGCATGAACGAGCAGCAGGGCATCGTGTCCCGCATGCGTGAGCTGGCGGTCCAGTCCGCCAACGCGACGCTCGGCGGCAACGAGCGCGGCTACATCCAGACGGAGTTCAAGCAGCTGCAAGGCGAAATCAACCGCATCGGCGCGGTCAACGAGTTCAACGGGCAGAAGCTGCTCGACGGCTCGGCCTCCGCGGGCCTGACCTTCCAGGTCGGCGCGCAGAACACCGCCAACGACCGCCTGTCGATGAGCATCACCAGGCTCACCACGTCGACGCTCGGCAGCGCGTCGACGGGGCGCGTCGCGTCCGCCAGCCTGTCGACGGCGACCAACGCCCGGGCCGCGATCGGCGCGTTCGACAAGGCGATCCAGCAGCTGTCGTCCGCGCGCGCCAAGGTCGGCGCCCTGCAGAACCGCATGCAGGTCTCGATCAGCAACCTCGGGATGCAGCAGGACAACCTGGCCGCCGCGAACTCGCGCATCCGGGACGTCGACGTGGCGAACGAGACGGCGAACCTCACCAAGGGCCAGATCCTGAGCCAGGCCGGCCTCGCCGTCCTCGCCCAGGCCAACCAGCTGCCGCAGGCGGCGCTGTCGCTCCTCCGCTAGTAGATTCAGCGACCAACGACTGATCAGGAGAATCACGTATGGGGATCAGCTTTTCGGGTCTGGCCAGCGGCATCGACACGCAGTCGCTGATCAGCCAGCTCGTGGCGGCCGAGCGAAGCTCAGCCACCAGGCTGTCCACCCGACAGTCGGATCTCAATACACAGAAGAGCATCGTCGGCAGCCTGTCGTCGGTGCTCGCATCGTTCGGGACCGCGGCGAAGGCGCTTGCCTCATCGGCCGGCGTCTCGCCCCGCTCCGCGGTCTCGAGCGATGCCAAAGTCTCCGTCGCCGCGTCGGCCACCGCCGGCGTGACGACCCACTCCGTCCGGGTGCAGCAGCTCGCGCGCGCCCAGGTGGTGTCCTCGAAGACGTTCGTGTCGAAGGTGGCCGGCGTCGCCGGCAACGGCAGCGTCGATCTCACCGGCAACGGCACCACCAAGACGGTGAGCTGGACCGCGACCGACTCCCTCGACGCGATCGCCACCAAGATCAACGAAGCCAAGGTCGGCACCAGCGCGTCCGTGCTCTACGACGGTACGAACTACCGGCTAGTCCTCACCGCCCAGAAGACCGGCACCGCCAACGGGGTGTCGTTCGTCGATGCGGGCGATAGCCTCGAGCTGTCCAACCCGTTGAACGTCAAGGTCCCGTCCAAGGACGCGATCGTCCTGATCGACAACATCCCCGTCACGCGCTCGACCAACATCATCGACGACGCGGTCACCGGCCTGACGATCACGGCCAAGGCGGAGCACGTCGCCGCCGATCCCGACACCGCGCTCACGATCAAGCTCGACACCGACGCGCTGCGGGACAAGGTCAAGGCCCTGGTCACGGCATCCAACGCCGTCAACTCCGCACTCAGTGGCCAGCTCAACTACACCGGCACGCAGAAGGGCCAGAACACGCTGTTCGGCGACTCCACGCTGCGCCGGCTGCAGGCGGCCCTGGGCAGCACGCTCGGCGCGCCGTACGGCACCGACACGCTCGCCTCGATCGGCGTCACCCGCGACCGCACCGGCGCGATGACGCTGGACGAGACCAAGCTGACAGCCACGCTGTCCACCAACGCGAACGCGGTCGAGGAGCTGTTCGTCAGCGGCGGGCTGTCGACGACGATCAGCACGCTGACCGACGAGTACTCGCGCAGCGGCGACGGCATCCTGGCCTCCAAGACCAAGACCCTGTCCGAGCGCCAGAAGACGCTGCAGACCCAGATCGACTCGATCAACCGCCGGGCCGACGGCATGCAGAAGAACCTCGAGGCGCAGTTCAACTCTCTCGAGGCCGCAATGTCTCAGCTCCAGTCCCAAAGCCAGTTCCTTGCCAGGAACCTGTAGGAGTCACGCCGATGAACCTCCGCGCCGCCAATGCCTATCGACGCGCCGACCTCGAGTCCGCGCCCAAGGAACAGATCGTGGAGCGCCTGTTCGAGCGCTTCCTCGCCGATGTCGAAGCTGCCCGTGTCGCCATCACCGCGTGCGACATCAAGGGCAAGGCGGCCGCGATCGACCATGCGCTCCAGATCGTGAGCGAGCTCGCGGCGGCGCTCGACCACCGCGCCGCCCCCGCGCTCGCCGCCAACCTGGGCAGCCTGTACGACTTCGTCAGCCAGCTGCTCAGCGAGGCCAACCTGACGATGAAGGTCGACCCGCTCGATGCGTGTACGCGGATCATGGAGGAGCTGCTCACCGCGTTCCGGAATCGTCCCCGATGACCCCGACCCGCGACCTGCTCGTGCGCCTGCTCGCAGCGACACCCCCCGCTGTCCTGCGACATCGACGAGCTGCTCGCGGCCCTGACGATGGTTCTGCCCGCGCGCCAGCAGGTCCTCGACGAGCTCGGCGACCAGCGCCGGGTCTGCAGCGACGAAGAGCGCTCCCTCGCGCGCGAGATCGCCGGCCGCGACGCGGCCTGGCAGTCCGCGCTGACCCACGCCCGCGATGGGCTCGGCGTCGCCCGCATGGGCGCCCGCCAGCTCCGGCAGTACAGCACCGAAGCCGAGCGCTGACCCCCGCCTGCAGGCGCCTGCAGGGACGCTTCCCCCGTCGTCCCAGTTCGTGTCCGGTGACCGGCCACGATGCGGCCTGCCGCCACCGACCGGACCTGGAGCGGGACCCATGGGAAAGCGTCCTGGCCGGCCAACGGACGCGTCACGGGACGACTGGGAAAGCGTCCCCCAGCGCGCCCCCCCTGCGCCCCCCTGCACGCCCCCCAGCGCGCCGACGATCGTCAGCCCTGACATCGCCCCGGCCCGCTGCGCGGCCAACGCCCTGGTTTGACTGGGCTCGATCCTGGCCCACGGCTCGCATCTCGCCCCTTCCGTGAGCGAACTACCGTACGGTCGTCAGACCATCGACGACGCCGACATCGAGGCGGTCGTCGATGCGCTGCGCGCACCCCGCCTCACCTGTGGGCCGCTGGTCGACCGGTTCGAGGTCGCCCTCGCCGCTCGCACCGGCGCCCCGTTCGCCAGCGCGTGCTCGAGCGGCACCGCGGCGCTCCACCTCGCCTACGCCGCCCTCGGGATCGGCGCCGGCGACGAGATCATCACCACCCCGATCACGTTCTCGGCCACCGCCTCCGCCGCGTACTACGTGGGCGCGACGGTCCGGATCGCGGACGTCGATCCCCGCACCGGCAACCTCGACCCACGCGCGGTCGAGCCGCTGATCGGCCCGCGCACCCGCGCGATCGTCGCGGTCCACCTCGCCGGCCTGCCCGCCGACCTCGCGCCGCTGACCGAGCTCGCGCGCGCCCACGGCCTGCGCCTGATCGAGGACGCGTGCCACGCGCTCGGCGCCACCTACGGCGGTCAGCCGATCGGCGCCGGCACCAGCGATGCGGTGGTGTTCAGCTTCCACCCCGTCAAGCACATCACCACCGGCGAGGGCGGCGTGGTGCTGACCCGCGATCCGCAGCTCAAGGCGCGCGTCGATCGCCTCCGCCAGCACGGCATCGAGCGCGACCCCGCGCAGATGTCCCAGCCCACGCCCGGCGACTGGTTCTACGAGGTCCAGGAGCTTGGCTGGAACTACCGCCTCACCGACCTCCAGTGCGCCCTGGGGCTATCCCAGCTCGCCAGGCTCGACGCATTCGTCGCCGCCCGCCGCGCCCTCGCGGCTCACTACCGACAGCGCCTCGCCGAGGTGTTTCCCGGCGGGGAGGTCCTGTCCCCCGAGGAGCCGGACGGCCGCACCTCCTCCTACCACCTGTTCGCCGTCGCGATCGACTTCGACCGGGTCGGCGTGCCGCGCGGGGACGTCATGCGCCGCCTCGCCGCGGCCGGCATCGGCACCCAGGTTCACTACATCCCACTGCTCACGCACCCGCTGCACGCCGCACGCTGCCCCGACGAGGTCACGCGGCCTCGCCCCGGCGCGGCTCACTACTACGCCCGCACCCTGTCCCTCCCTCTGTACCCCACGCTCACTCCCGCCGACGTCGATCGCGTCGTGGCCGAGCTCGCGCGCGCCCTGCGAGGAATCCCATGACCCCACCGACCCTGTTCTCTCTCGCCAGCGGCGCCATCCTCGACGGCAAATCGATCCTCATCACCGGGGGCACCGGGTCGTTCGGCAAGGCGTTCGTCGAGCGCGCGCTGCAGACGCGCGCCCGCAAGATCGCGGTGTTCTCGCGCGACGAGCAGAAGCACTACACGATGGAGCGCAGCATCAACGACCGCCGGATGCGCTACTTCGTCGGCGACATCCGCGACCGCGACCGCCTGATGACGGCGCTGCGCGACGTCGACATCGTCGTCCACGCCGCCGCGATGAAGCACGTGCCGATCTGCGAGTACAACCCGATCGAGGCGGTCCAGACCAACGTCAACGGCGCCCGCAACCTGATCGAGGCGGCGATGGCGTGTGGCGTCCAGCGCGTGCTCGGCCTGTCGACGGACAAGGCGGTGTCGCCCGCCAACCTCTACGGCGCGACCAAGCTGTGCATGGAGAAGCTGCTGATCGCGGCCAACGCCTACGCCGGCGACCGCACCACCCGGTTCTCCCTGGTCCGCTACGGCAACGTGATGGGCTCCGCGGGCAGCGTGATCCCGCTGTTTCGCTCGCAGAGGGCGCGCGGCGAGATCACCATCACGGACCCCCGCATGACCCGGTTCTGGATCGAGATGCCCGAGGCGGTCGACCTGGTGCTGCGCGGCCTCCATCTGATGAATGGCGGCGAGATCTTCGTCCCCAAGCTGCCGACCACCGACATCGAGACCATCGCCGAGGCCGTCGCCCCCGGCGTCCCGCGCACCTGCGTGGGGATCCGCCCCGGCGAGAAGCTCCATGAGGTGCTGATCTCTTCCGAGGAGGCCCGCCGCACCAGTGACCTCGGCGACGTGATGGTGGTGTGGCCCGAGTTCACGTTCCACCAGACCCTGTCGGGCATCCGCCCCGGCACGCCCGTCCCCGACGACTTCATCTACTCGAGTGACAAGGCCCTGCCGCGGCTCGGCCTGGCCGAGACCCGCGCCAAGGTCGAGCGCGTGGCATGATCGCCAAGCGCCACGTCCTCCTCCGGGCGGACGCCTCGCACGCGATCGGCTTCGGCCACGTCGGCCGGCTGTACGCCCTGTACGAGGAGCTGGTGGCGCACAAGCTCGAGCCGGTGCTGCTGTTCGGCGACCGCCAGGGCCCCGGCGAGGACGCCGACACGGGCGGCCTGGTCGGCTGGCTCCACGATCGCGGCCTCGACACCACCATCTCGACCTGGACGAAGGACCGCGTGCTGCAGGCGCTCGACCACCTCCACGGCCACACCGTGCTCGTCATCGACGGCCGCCCTCTCGCGGAGGAGCTCGCCCCGAGCGCGCGCACGCGCACGCACGTCAAGACGATCGTGATCGACGACCAGGGCCAGTTCGACGTCCCCGTGCACGCCGTCGTCAACCACAACTTCCACGCGCCCGCGCTGGCCTCCACCTACCGCGCCACCCATCGCCTGCTGGGGCGGCGCTACGCCCTGCTGCGCAAGGACATCCGGCGCCTGACCCGCGGCTCGTGCCGCCCGAGCACCGGTGGTCGTCTGCGCGTGGTCGTCACGTTCGGCGGCAGCGATCCCGTCGGCGCCACCGCCCGGCTCCTGCGCATCCTCCCCTCCGACCGCCTCCTCGACCTCGTCGTGATCGAGGGCCCGGGCTTCCACCCTGACGACAGCGTCGCCGCGGGTGTGGAGCTCGCGCGCGCGGCCGGTCACACCGTGGAGGTGCGCCGCGCCCCCCGCGATCCGGGCGCCCTGTTCGCCACCGCCGACGCCGCGATCGCCTCCGCCGGCGGCACCCTCGGCGAGCTCGCCTACCTCGGCTGCCCCGCGATCGCCTACGCCATCGTCGAGGATCAGATTCCCGGCGCCCGGGCCCAGGCCGAGGCCGGCCTGATCGCCGGCGGCCGCGACTGGGCCATCACCGACGACGCCACCCTGACCGCCGAACTCCAGGCCTTCCTCGGCGACGCCGCCTGGCGCAGCGCCCTCCGCGAGCACGCCCTCGCCACCATCGATGGCGACGGCCCGCGCCGCATCCTCACCGAAGCGATCTAGGGATCCGGCCGACCTTCGACAAGTTACGCATCTATCAATCTGTCTTTATTAGACATTCATCGCCGTGGGCGCGGGCAGTCGGACGAGACGACATCCCCCCGGCCAGTGGCCCGACCGGCTTGATTTCCCAGCCAATACGACAGCTCAGGGCTCGCGAATGGACAAATCGATCGATGATCGCGGTCGAGCCGTCCCGCGGGCGAGGCGCGACGAGGGTGTACCCGTCGCTACCCGAACGAGGAGCAACGACGCCCCCGGGGATGGATCGACCGCGAGGGCGATCGAGAATTTGCGGGCGCTTGGATACTCAAGTTGTCGAAGTTCGGCCGGACCCCTTCAGCCTCGAAGTTCGGCCGGACCCCTTCAGCCGGCGGCGCTCTCGGTCGGCTCGTCGATGCAGCGCAGGACCCACATCGGGATGGTGGCGCCCTCCGGGCGGACCACGCCGCGCAGGCGGTCGAGGTCGGCGCGCATGACGTACTCGGCGAGGGCGCGGAAGGCCGCGGAGGATTCGGCGCCGCGATCGAGGACGTTGGCGCCGGCCTTGAGACCCCCACCGAGGGCGGCGGTGCGGCGCAGGGTGGTGACCACCGGGGCGTGGACGTGGAGGTGATCGCGGATCATCGGCGAGATCCTGCTCAGGGCGGCGGCCTCGGCCGGGGCGCTGACCTGGTTGCACACGAGGCCGACGCCGAACCGCTCGAGGACGTCCTCGATGCGGGAGGCGAGGGCGGCATCGAAGTTGCGGAGAACGTCGACGAGCTGAGTGATGGTGCGGGACTTGTGGTCGCTGCCGAGAGCGGCGTCGATCAGGCCCTGCTCGACGTCGTCCGAGGCGAGCCGGCGAGCGACCCGGTGGACACACGCCTTGAGGAGCGCGTACGCGTTGTGGATCGAGGGGAGGTGGGGCGTGACCACGAACAGCTTGAGGTCGGCGATGGCGACGAGGTCGACCACCGAGTAGGCGGTGCCGGCCCCGACGTCGACGATCACGACGTCGGCCTGGAGCTCCATCAGGCCGCGGATGAACCGCAGGCGCTGGGTGGCCGACAGGTTGGCCGCGCCGGGGCGCGAGGTGCCCGCGATCAGGGACAGGGTCGGGGTGACGTTGACCCGGGAATCGTCGAGGATCTCGACCTTGTGGTCGAAGAACTCGGCCAGGCCGCGCTCGGGCTGGATGAAGCCGAGCATGGTGTGGAGGTTCGCAGCGCCGAGGTCGGCGTCCACGAGGGCGACGCGGATGCCGTCGCGGGCGAGCGTGACCGCCAGGTTGACGGCGATCGTGCTCTTGCCGACGCCACCCTTGCCGCCCGCGATGGCGACGATGCGGGCGGGTCGACGTTTAGGCAGCGCGGCCATGAGCGACCTCCTTCAGTTCTCGGTCAGTCGGCCAACAGCCGCATCCAGTTGAGGCTTCAGCTCGTCGATCACGCCGATCAGCGCTTCGAACAGCCGGGCCGATCCTTGCATGTAGTCCTGCTCGGTCCCCGCCCGGCGCGCCACGTCGACGGCCGTCTCGACCGCGCGCTGGGCGATCATCGAGATGAACCCGAGGGGGCGGACGGCCGCGGCGAGGCGGCGCTCGACGAGCGCGAGCTCCGGGCCAGCGCTCCGCTGGGCGATCAGAGCGCGCCCGCGCTCGGCGAGCTTGCGACACCGCCGCAGGCTGCTGACATAGCCGCTGAAGTGGGTGCGGAACCGCGCCGCGCGCACCCGCGGGTCGACAGTGACCATCACGGCGTCGAGCGTGCCCGCGACGTCGACCGGGGCGCCCAGCGTGGCGAGCACGTCGGCGAGCGGGGTGTGGGACATGCCCTCGATGTAGGAGCCGCCTTCCGTGCAGTTGTAGACGGTGGCGGGCACGCCGCTGGCGAGCCGTTCGACGAACCACCGGTGGAACATGCCGAACATGAAGCTCGAAGGCACCGTGCCGCCGTGCCAGCCCGGGAGCTCGATCGTGCGCTCGGCGACCGCGCGCGGGCCCCCCTGCGCCTTCATGGCGTGGAATTCGGGGCTCCAGCCGGCGACGCGCATCAGGCCCGTGGCGTCGACCTCGGCACGCGCAGCGCCGTCGCTCGACGTGGCGACGTAGTACTGGCCACCCGGGAACGACAGGTCGAGGCCGAGGAAGATGATCGGATCGCAGCGCCAGCGTAGCGCCAGCGAGAACGCGCTGGTCGCCACCGAGCCGCCGCCCGGGATCACCGGGGACTCGCCGACACCGTCGAAGATCCAGTCATCGATCGCGCTGTTGGCCGACAGCGTGAGCTGGCGCGGCGCGGGCAGATCGAACAGCGCGGGGTGCGCCGTGGCGGCGGTGACCAGGCAGGTGTGCGACAGGTCGCAGCCCGCGAAGTGGTAGCGCACGTCCTGCGGATCGACGGTGAGCACCAGGTCCGGCACGATGCCAGCGGCCAGCACCGGCTTGAGCGAGTGGCTGAACGCGGTCACGATCGCGCGGCCGCGCAGGTCCCTGAGCAGGCCGATGTTGGCGGCCAGCGATGGCCCCGGCGCGATGATCACCATCGGGACCCCGGCGAACCGTTCGCCGACCGCGGTCACCGACGGCCAGCGCGCGAGCGCCGGCAGGTTGGTGGTGGCCTGGTCGATCCAGGTGCGCGAGAACGCGCGGACGGTGTTGCTGTGGATCCGCAGGTCCGAGAGGACCGAGGTGACCTGCGCGTGCAGGGCGACCAGCGCCTCGCGGTCGGTGCCAGGGGCGCCGTGGAGGATCACGCGCGTGGGGGCGCCGGGCACCATGGTGCGCATCGCGACGGTCAGCTCCGCGCCATCCTCGACGGCGAGCGCGCCCGGCACCGCCGCGCCGCCCAGGATCACCAGGCGGTGCTGGCCGAGATCGCGGAGCAGCACGGCGACGTCCTCGAGGCCGGGCCCGACGAGCACGACCAGATCGGTCTCGAAGTCCCACACCACCGGCAGGATCGCGTCGGCGAGGACGGCGGCACCGAGCGGGCTGGCGAGCAGCGCCGCGTCGGACGGCAGCGGGCGGGCCCGCCACCGCGCCATCGCGGCCTCTGCGTCGCGCGCCGCCGCCGTGAGCGTGCTGACCCGATCGAGGAGCGCGAGCTCGTCGGCGGTGCCGCGCAGCCGGGTCGGCGCCTCGCAGCGAGTGACCGCGGCGCGGGCCCGGCGGAGCTGCATGGTCGCGGCGATCGCGGCGACCACGTCATCGGCAATGACCGCTGCACACAGCGCCTCGCCGTGGTGTCCGACCTCACCGAGGAGTTCGTGCCAGCGCTGCAGGGCATCGTCGCGCATGGTCGGGCTCATCGTCAGGCTCAGGCGCGCTTCTCGAACAGGTGCGCCGTGCAGTCGTCGTAGCCGTCGGCCGCGCCGAGCTCGAGCCGGCGGACCTCGCGGAGCGCGGGGAACCGGGTCTGCCACAGCGCGCCGTGATCGCGCTTCCACAGGGCGGCGGTGTGGCCCCGGTAAGGGACCTCCTGCTCGGAGGTGTGATCGTACTCGATCGCCACGATCCACCGCCGGCTGACCCGGTACATCTCGTCGAGCGCGGCGCCGATCGACGCGGGCGCGATGTGGATCAGCACGCCGCTGGTGAACGCGAGGTCGAACCAGCCGTCCTTGAACGGCAGGTCGAACGCATCCCCCTGGATCACGTCGAGCTCGGGTGCGCGCATCCGGGCGCGCGTCACCGCGTAGCTCTGGGGCTCGACCCCGACGACGCCCTCGAGGCCGAGCTGGCGCAGGTAGGACAGGTTCCAGGCGACGTTGCAGCCAACCTCGAGCGTGCGCTGCGGCGCGATGCCGTCGAGCAGGCGCCGCCACGCGAGCACGCGCTCCGGCTTGGCGTGGTCGTTGCGGTCGGTGTAGTCACGCCCGAACTCGGACGTCCACAGTCGGAGCTGATCGGTGCTGCTGTTCATGTCGCCTCCGGGGTCCACAGGTAGATCGTCACGTCGTCGCGCTGGTCGCGCAGCTGGAACCCGCTCGCCTCGAAGGCGGCGCGGCTCGCGGTGTTGGTAGGCAGGATCTCGGCGAGCACGGGCGCGGCCCACGCGGCGCACGCGGCGGCGATCGCCCGCCGGCCGATGCCCTGGCCGCGGACGTCGGCGGCGAGCGCGATCGAGATCTTGCCGAGGTGGCGCTCGAAGCGCTCGATGCGAACCACGCCAACGGGCTCGCCGTCGGCCTCGATGATCCAGGTCGGCAGGCCCGCGGTCAGCCGCGCCGCGAACCAGCGCGCGTGATCGAGCGCCGAGATCGGGCGGGGATCGCGGGACAGGGCGCGCACCTCGGGCGCGTTGTTCCACGCCCAGATCGCCTCGCGATCGCCCCAGTTGGCCTCGCGCAGCGCCACCGGCGGGCACGCCTGCCGCAGCACGGGGATCGCGGCGGTCACGCGAGCAGCGCCCATGCGAGCGGCGTGCCGCGCGGGATCGCGACCTTGGCCACGCGCCCGAGCACCGTGGGCAGCTCGCGCGGCGCGAGACCGAAACCCGGGCGGATCGAGCGGACGTTGTCGCGGGACAGCAGCGCGCCCGGCGCGATGTCGGCCACCGCGTAGAGGGAGCGGCGGAACTTGCGGTTCTCGGCCTCGATGGCGGGCCGCCGCGCGCTGCCATCACCGAGGGCCTCCCACGCCAGCCGGGTGTGGCGCACGACCTCGGCCATCTCGGCCGGCTCGAGAGAGAACCCCGCATCAGGGCCGCCATCGGCGCGCGCGAGCGTCAGGTGCTTCTCGACGAGGGTCGCGCCCCGGGCCACCGCGGCGGTCGGCACCACCGAGCCCGGCGAGTGATCGGAGATCCCGATCACCGTGCCGTGGGCGGCGAGCGCATCGAGGCGGCGCAGGTTGGTGGCGGCGATCGGCGTGGGGTAGCCCGACACGCAGTGGAGCAGCGCGATGCCACCGGCGCCGTGCGTGCGCGCGACTTCGAGGGCCTCGCCGACCTCGTCGTCGGACGCCATGCCCGTCGACATGATCAGCGGCTTGCCGGTGCGCGCGGCGCACGCGATCAGCTCGAGGTCGACGAGCTCGAACGACGCGATCTTGAACGCCGGCGCGCCCAGCCGATCGAGCCGCTCGATCGCCTCCTCGTCGAACGGGGTGGAGAACGCGATCATGCCGCGCTCGGCAGCGCGCTCGAACAGCGGCGCGTGCCACGCCCACGGCGTGTGCGCCTCGTCGTAGAGGTCCCACAGCGTGCGACCGCTCCATGGCCCGCCGACGATCGTGAACCCCTCCATCGGGGCATCGAGCGTCATCGCGCCGGGCGTGAACGTCTGGAGCTTGATCGCCTGGCAGCCCGCGGCGGCGGCGGCGTCGATGATGGCGAGCGCGCGCGGCAGGCTCCGCAGGTGGTTGGCCGACAGCTCGGCGATCACGAACGGCGGGTGGTCCGCGCCGACCAGCACGGAGCCGATCCGCAGCTCGCGGCTCGGGGTCCGGGTCACTGGACCACCCACTCGGTGAAGAACATCCGCTTGATCTTCTTGCCGCCGAGCTGCGCTTCGAGCTTCTTCATCATCTCGGTGCGGACGGACTCCTTGGCCTGGGAGCCGAGCGTGTCGGCGTGCTTGAGGCCCGACAGGTGTCCCAGGATGATGTCGCGCACGAGCAGCACGCTCTTGGTGACCGAGGCGCCCGCGGCCGCATCGGCGACCTCGAGCTGCACCTTGGCGCGCAGGTAGCGCGCGGTGCCGGGTTCGTCGAGGTTCACCACGAATGGCTCGAGCTCGATGATCGGGCCGCTGACCTCGGACGTCTCGTGCCCGCCCTTCGCATCGCCTTTGTGGGCAGCGCCAGGGGCCGCGGCGGCGGCGGCGACCGGGTGCGCGGTCAGGAGCTTGAACGCCCCGAAGCCGCTCGCCCCGAGGTTGAGGATCAGCAGGATCAGGACGAGCTTCGAGGTCGGCGCGCCCGGCGGTGCGGCGGCGGCCGGGGCTTCGGGGGCCTCGGGGGCCTCGGGGGAAGGGGCTTTTGCGCTGCTCACGCTCCCTGCTCCAGCAACTCACGTGCCGACCTGGGGCGGTGATGATCCAGGGAGTTGACACGCCCGCGACCGGCCCACGCGTCAACTCTGGCAGCAGCACGGCCCGCAGCGGGCGCGTGGGGCGTCCCCGTCGGCGGGGTTGACGAGCCCCACCCCCGGCGCGACGCAAGTGACCGGGTGGCCACGGGTTCGCGTTGGCATACGGCTCGCATACGGCCGGATCGTGACAACGATCGTCCCGCCGCTCGACCTCGATGAGGTCACCTCACTCCAGGCCGTGGTGTCCGGCGTCCGCGTGATGGTGGTCGATGACGACGCGCGCGTGCTCAAGGCGATCGCGGGCGGACTGTCCCGCGCCCACTTCCACGTGGTGTCCGCCGACGACGGCGCGCCCGCCCTCGCGATGGCCGCGGCCACGCCGCCTGACCTCGCGATCATCGACTACCACATGCCGACGCCCGGCCTCGAGGTCGTGCGCAAGCTCAAGTCGATGTACGGCGCGGCGATCTGGATCTGCGTCCTCACCGGCGAGCTCGACGAGGAGAACCGCGCGGCCTGCTTCAGGGTCGGCGCCGATGACGTGCTGGCCAAGCCCGTGCAGATGAGCGAGCTCAAGCGCCGGTTGCTCGCGGCCGCCCGCACCCAGCAGGCGTTCGTCGAGACCCGGCTCGCCGCCGAGCGGCTCGACCGCCGCCTCGCGTACGGCGCCGAGGCCGCCGCGATGCTCGCCCACGACCTCAACAACGGCCTCGCGGTCGCGCTGTCCAACCTGTCGTTCGTCGGCGAGAGCGACGTGGTCACCGGCGACGAGCAGGACGCGCTGATGAGCACCCTGCGCGCGCTGCGCCGGATGTCGGGGCTGGTGTCCAACTTCGTCGACATCGCCAGGTTCGAGGACGCGGCGGTCAAGCCGATCTGCACCCTCACCAGCGTGCGCCTGATCCTGGCCGCCGTGGTCGACACCCACCGCGTCGGCTCGGGCCCCGCGGTCAAGTACGACATCGACTGCGACAGCGACCAGCAGGGCTACTTCGACCCGGCGCTGATCGAGCGCGTGCTCCACAACCTGGTCGGCAACGCGACCCGCTACTGCAAGGTCGGCGGAATCACGGTCGCTGCGCACCCCTGGGACGAGCACGACCCGACCGCCATCGAGATCACGGTGTTCAACTCCGGGCCGGAGATCAGCGCCGAGGCGCGCCAGAAGCTGTTCGTGAAGTACGGCAAGGGCGCCGGCGGGCAGCGCGGGTTCGGCCTCTACTTCTCGCGGCTCGCGTGCGAGGCGCACGGCGGCTCCATCGAGTGCCGCGAGACGACCGGCGGCGTGTGCTTCGCGTTCCGGCTGCCCGGGCGGCGCTGAGCGGCGAGCGCGGCGGTCCGATCGGGCGCGTGGCACGTGCTGATGCACGTCTCTCGATTGATCACATCTCGACGTGACTCCGGGCGCTTCATCCAGCGAAGAACGACAGATTGTTCTCCAGGCCACGCTGGAGGAGCTGCCACCCCGGCCATCCGTTGTTCTTGATGTGGCCGCCGAGCCCGCGGGCGTTCAGGCCGCGTACTTGCGGATCTTCTCGACGAGCGTCGTGCGGTTGAGCCCGAGCAGCGCGGCCGCCTCGGTCCGATTACCGCCGGCCTTGGCGAGGGCGCGCTCGATCAGCTGACGCTCCAGGTTCTCGAGGGCGGCGCGGAGGTCGAGCGAGGTCTCGCTCAGCTCCTTGACGATGGGCGGCCCGCCGGCAGGCATCGGGTTCACGGGGAACCCGTGCGGGGGCGTGCCGGTACCGGTGAGGTGGCCGTGCGAGGCCACCTGCGAACCGCGCGCGACCTTGGCTGCGCCGGGGATGGGCAGATCGGCCGCGGACAGCACCGGGCGGCGGGCGAGCAGGACCGCGCGCTCGAGCAGGTGACCGAGCTCGCGGACGTTACCGGGCCAGGCGTACGCGCGGAGCGCTGCGCGGGCGCTCGCGTCGAGGCCCTCGACCTGGCGGCCCGTCCGCTCGCGCTGGCGCGCGAGGCACAGATCGGCGATCTGATCGATGTCCTCGGGCCGGTCGCGCAGCGACGGCAGCTCGATGGGGACCACGGCGAGGCGGAAGTAGAGGTCGGCGCGGAACGTGCCCTGCGCGACCATCTGCTCGAGGTTGCGGTGGGTCGCGGCGATCACGCGGACGTCGACGGGGACCTCGTGGTCGCTGCCGACCGGCGACACCACCTGCTCCTCGAGCACGCGGAGCAGCTTGGCCTGTGCGGCGAGCGGCAGGTCGCCGATCTCGTCGAGGAAGATGGTGCCCTCGTGGGCCGACATGAAGCGGCCGGTCCGGGCGTTGGTCGCGCCGGTGAACGCGCCCTTGATGTGACCGAACAGCTCGGTCTCGAGCAACGTCTCGGGGATCGCCGCGCAGTTGACCGGGATGAACGGGCGACCGCGGCGAGGCGAGGCGCGGTGCACCGCGCGGGCGAACAGCTCCTTGCCCGTGCCGGTCTCGCCGGTGAGCAGGACGCTGCAGCTGGTGCCCGCCACGTGGCGCACCGTCTCGAGCGCATCGCAGATCCCCGCGGAATCCCCCACGACGTCGCTTGCGAATTCCCTGCGCCAGGTCCCGAGGTCGGTCTGCATCGTATCGGTGGCAGTAGCCATGAACGTGCCACACCCCGTGGGCCATCGATGGACTAGCGGTCGGAGTCCGGATCTTCCATGATCCAAGGTACATGGACGATCCGGACCTGCGCCGTGATCTGCTCCGTGGCCGCGTGTACGTACCCATGGGGAGTAAGGAACTACTCATGGGGAGGAGCGATCTTGCCCATCCGATGCGCAAAACCTGCGCAGATATGGCGTCTGCGCCATGATCACGCCTCGGATCGGGGCCGAGATCACGGGAGACCGTGCACGTGGCACGTGCCGGCACCTGGGCGAGCTCGGCCCCGTGCACGTGGCACGTGGACCTACACCTGGGTCATCAGGGCACCGCGCCTGGGGAACTCGACGTCGCGTGGTGCCGCCCGGCGACGTCGCCACGGCCACGCTGGGCGCGCGGTATCGGCACAGGCCGCGGGCGTGAGCCCACGAGCCTGGCGCGGCTCACCGCGGGCCGAGGATCAGGACGAACGTGTGAATGGGGCCGATCTGGACGGGGAGCGTGACGGCGGACTGGCGGCCCGCGAGTTCGACGTTGCCGTTCACGAACACCGGCAGCCCGAGCTCGAGGTCGCCGCCGTTGCTGGCGAGCCGGCGCTTCACGCCACCCGCGATCATGTTGACAATCTCGCCGATCGCGTCCGGGATGGTCCCGGGCGGCAGCGCGTCCGCGTTCATCCCCAGGACCGCGGTCGCGAGCTGTGAGCAGCTCTCGCGAGTGGCGAACAACGACAGCTCGAACGCCTGAGAGCCGATCATCGGGATGTGGGCGCCGACCATGTTGATGGTCTGCTCGATCGCGACCGGCTGGGCGACCTTGGCGCCGGTGAAGCCGAGCGCGTTGCGAGCGAGCTCGGTGGTGGCGCCCTGCACGGCATCCCGCCACTGGGCGGGCGTGAAGCGCGGAGCGTCCGGGGCGTGAGGGCGGGTGTGCGGCTTGGTCATCGGAGCTCCGTCGCGGTCGCGGGTCGGTAGAACGTGGAGCGCTGGAGGAGGTAGCGGTCGAACCCGGTGGCGGGGACCACACACGTCTCCGTGGCACCGATCACCATCACGCCGTCGATGGGTAGCAGCGCGCGGACGCGAGCCACCACCTGCAGCCGCGCGGCGGGCTCGAGGTAGACGAGCACGTTGCGGATCATGATCAGGTCGAACGTCGGCAGCGTGCGCCACGAACCGATGAGATTGAGCTGCTCGACCTGCACCATCTGCCGGAGCTCGGGCCGCACGAGCCAGCTGTCCCCATCCTTGACGAGGTGGCGCTCGCGCACCGCCGGCATCAGACCGCGGCGGACCTCGAACTCGGAGTAGCGGCCCTCGCCGGTGCGCGCGACCATCGCCTTCGAGTAGTCCGTGGCGAGGATGTTCACCTCGACCCGCGGGAACTGGTCGCGCAGGATCATCGCGAGGCTGTAGGGCTCCTGGCCGCTGGCCGAGGCCGCGGACCAGATGTTCAGCCGCGCGCGCGTCTCGAGCAGCTTGGGGAACACGGTCTGCGCGAGCGCCTCGAACATCCGCGGATCGCGGAAGAACTGGGTCTCGTTGATCGTCAGGGCCTCGGCGACGCGGCGACGCAACTTGTCGTCGCCATTTCTCCGGACCACGGAGACCAGCTGGGTGATCGTCCCGAGCTGCTCGCGCTGAGCGAGCTGGAGCAGGCGGCGCTCGACGGCGAACGACTGGTTGTCGTCGAGTACCATGCCGCACTCGGACTGGACGAGGGAGCGGACGGTGTCGAGATCACGGGCGCGCACGGAGGCCTCCTGTCGTCGCGCCGGGGCTGATGCCCTGGAGGATGCTCACGGCGTGGGTGATCGCCGCGGGCATCTCGGCCAGCGGGACCACGCGATTCGCGAGTCCAGCGCGCGCGACCGCGCCGGGCATCCCCCACACCACGCTGCTCGCCGCGTCCTGGACCAGCACGGTCCCTCCCGCGGCATGGATCTGCTTGCAGCCATCGAGGCCATCCTGGCCCATGCCCGTCAGCACCACGGCGATGCCGCGCGCGCCCATCGCGGCGGCGACCGACCGGAACAGCACGTCCACGGACGGGCGGCACGAGTGCTCTGGCGGGCCCTGGGAGATCTCGAGCACGAGCTCGGCGCCGCGGCGCGCGATCGCGAGGTGATGGTCCCCGGGGGCGATCCACACCTTGCCCGGCGCGATCACGGTGCCGTGCACCGCCTCGAGCACGGGCACCCGGGCCACGCTCGCGAGCCGCTTGGCGAGCAGCCCCGAGAACGCGGCCGGCATGTGCTGGACGATCAGGACCGGCGCGCCGAGGTTCGCAGGCAGCGCGGACAGCAGCGCATGGAGCGCCGCCGGCCCGCCCGTGGACACGCCGATCGCGACCAGCCCGCCCGGGATGACCGCGCCGGCCAGGATCGGCAGGGCCTGGGTCACGCTGGGTGGGATCAGCCCCGACATCGCGCGCGGGGGCGCACCGAGCAGCGAGCGCGCACCAAGCAGCGAGCCCAGACCCAGGCCGGCCGCGAGCGAGCCGCCCCCGGCCGGCGCACACAGCGCGCGGATCTTGGGGACGAGCTCGCCCCGGATCCGCTCGCGCGTCGCGCTCATGCCGCCGGTCCCGGTCGGCTTCTGCACGAAGTCCGAGGCGCCGCTGGCCAGGGCCTCGAGCGTCGACGCCGCGGACGGCCCGGTCATCGAGCTGAACATGATGACGTGGGTCTTCGGCCGCTGCAGCTTGAGGCGCTTGAGCGTGGCGAGGCCGTCGAGCTCGGGCATCTCGACGTCGAGAGTGACGACGTCGGGCTGGAGCTCGTCGAGCTTGGCCAGGGCGACCTTGCCGTTGGAGGCGGTGCCGACCACCTCGATCCCCGGCACCTCGTGGAGGGAGTCCTCGACGAGGCGGCGAACGACCAGCGAGTCGTCGACGATCATGACGCGGATCAGGGGCTTCATGTTCAGCTACGGCCGTTACCGGCGCGGAGCGAGGGCTGAAGGGAGCTCGAGCCCTCGTCGCGGTAGACGGTGGTCACGGGGATCCGGCCGCTCGGGGTCAGCCGCGGGGGGGGCTCAAGGGCCATCACCTTGACCGCCAGCTCCGCCGCGAGCTCGGTCAGCGTGCGGGCGCCGCCCTGGGTCTGCTCGGCGGCGGTCACGGTCTGGGTGGCCGCGTCGGCGACGGTGGTCACGCTGTGGGCGATGTCGGTCGAGGCCTGCGCCAGCTCGTGCAGCGTCCGCCCGATCTCGTTGGTCGTCGCGGCCTGCTGCTCGACGGAGCTCGCGATCGTGGTCTGGATATCGTCGATGCGCGAGATCACCATGGTGATCTGGGCGATCGCATCCACCGCGGCGCGGGTGTCGGACTGGATGCCTTCGATCTTGCGGCTGATGTCCTCGGTGGCGCGCGCGGTCTCCTTGGCGAGCTCCTTGACCTCGGTGGCGACCACCGCGAAGCCCTTGCCCGCATCCCCGGCGCGGGCCGCCTCGATGGTGGCGTTGAGCGCCAGGAGGTTGGTCTGGTCCGCGATCGAGGTGATCACCTTGACCACGTTGCCGATCTCCTTGCTCGACTCGCCGAGGCGGGCGATCAGCTCGTTGGTGCGGTGGGCGCTCGACGACGCGGTGCTCGCGACCTTGGCGGCCTCGGCAGCGCTCTTGGCGATCTCGCGGATCGTGGCGCTCATCTCCTCGGTGCCGGTCGCGACGGTCTGGACGTTGCGGCCGACCTGCTCGGCGGACATCGCGACCATCGCGGCCTGGCGGGAGGTCTCGGCGGCGGAGGCCCGGAGCACCCCACCGCACGCGACCAGCTCCCCGGACGCGGTCCCGAACTGGTCGATACCCCGGCGCAGCGACGCCAGCACCAACGGATCGAACGAGGGCTCCGGCGCGACCACCACCGCCGGCGCCGGCGCCGGCGGCGGCTCCGGCGCGGCGACCACCACCGGCGCCGGCGGCGGCTCTGGCGCCGCGACCACCACCGGCGCCGGCGGCGGCTCTGGCGCGACGTACACCGGCGCGACGTAGACCGGCGCCGGCGCATGGCTGATCGGGGCGGCGACCACCGGGTGTCGCGCGCTCGGGCGCAGCGCCTTGCCGGCCATCACGCCATCGGCGTAGGCCTCTTCGAGGCCGCGCTCGATCTGCCGCGAGGCCCACATCGCGGCGATGCCGGCGCCGAGGATCACGGCGACCATGGTGCCGAGGTAGAAGCCCCGCGGGCCACTACCTCCCCCATCGGTGAGCAGGGTCACCAGCGCGGCCAGGGGCACACACGCGAAGGCGATGAAGGCGAGCACGACCTTGAGGGGGAGAGGCGAACGGCTCACGACAGGACTCCAGTCCCCTCGGGGTGGGCGGCATGATCGGCGTCGACGACGAGCAGCAACCGATCGGGGAAGTGATAGCTACCGACGACGAGCCCGCGCAGGGCGGCGGGTAGCGTGTCGGGGGGGAGCGACCACTGGGCAGGGTCACACGCCAGGACGTCGCCGATGCGATCCACGAGCAGGCTCGCGGGTCCCTCCGGGGTGCGGACGATGATGTTCATCCCATCGGGGCGGCCTTCGAGGCCGAGACGCTCGCGCAGGCTGATCGCGGCGATGATCTGGCCGCGCAGGTTGAGCAGCCCTGCCACGCTCGCAGGCGCGCGGGGTACCGGCGTCAGCGCCTGGGGCCGCAGGATCTCGATCACGCTGAGCGCGTCGATGCCGTAGGTGCCACCGTCGATCTGGAACGAAACCAGGCGGTTCACGACACCATCCTCATCGACATCCCAGCCTCCGCGGCGAGGGCCGCGACATCGATGATGTCGGTGACATGGCCGAAGATCACGGTCGAGCCGCGCACGCCGGTGGTGGCGGTGGAGGTGTCGATCGAGTGTTCGACGTCGATCACGTCCACGATCCCGTCGACGAGCAGCCCGATGTCGCGGCCGCCGCCGCTGTGGACGACCACCGTCACGCGCTCGAACAGGCCGTCGCCGAGCCGGAGCACGGGCAGCAAGCCGTTGCGGTACTGGACGACTTCGAACCCACCGGCGCGCTCGACGGCGCTCGCGGCGAACTCCTCGAGGCGGCTAACCTCGCCCAGCGGCAGCGCGAGGCGACGATCGCGGCTCTTGACGATCAGCAGCGCCCGCCTGGACGACACCATCGGCGCGTCATCCTGGCGAGCGGGGGACGAGCGGCGGGTGGAGAGCCCCATCGCGTCCGCGAGGCCCCGGATGTCGAGGATCAGCGACACCCGGCCATCGCCGAGGATCGTCGCGCCCGCGTAGAGCGGGATGTCGTGCACCTGTCGTGCGAGCGGTTTCACCACGATCTCCTCCGAGTCATGGAGGTCATCGACCACCAGGCCGAGCTTGCGACCGTCTGCCGCGACAACCGCGACATATGCCGGCAACTGCACCGGGCCGATGGACCTGCCGGACAGCAGATCGTGGACCACCGCGAGCGGGATCAGCTCGCCGCGGCGGCGGTACACCGGCGCCCCGTGGATGTACTCCACGCCGATCTCGCCGGGCTCGGGATCGATCCGCAGGATCTCGACGAGCGCGCCCTCCGGGATCGCGTAGCGCTGGCCGCCCGCGCTGACCAGCAGCGCCGGGATGATCGCCAGCGTGAGCGGGATGTCGATCCGGATCGTCGTGCCCTCGCCGAACCGGCTGCGCACGGTGACGGTGCCGCCGATCGCCTCGACGTTGGTCTTGACGACGTCCATGCCGACGCCGCGCCCCGACACGCTCGTGACCTTCTCGGCCGTCGAGAACCCGGCGGCGAAGATCAGGTTGACCACCTCGGTCTCGGTCAGGCGGGCGGCCCGCTCGGCGGTGACGAGGCCGCGCTCGATGGCGCGCCGGCGGACCCGCGCGGGATCGATCCCGCCGCCATCGTCGGTGATCTCGACGGCGACGTGGCCGCCGCCGTGGCTGGCGGACAGGGTCAGCGTCCCCTCCGGGTCCTTCCCCGCGGCGACGCGCTGGGCCGTGCCCTCGATGCCGTGATCGCACGCGTTGCGGACCAGGTGGGTCAGCGGATCCTTGATCGCCTCGAGGATGGTGCGATCGAGCGCGGTGTCCTGGCCCTCGAGCTGGAGGCGGATCTTCTTGCCGAGCTCACCGGACAGGTCGCGGACGACCCGCGGGAGCTTCGACCACGCGTTGCCGATCGGCTGCATGCGGGTGCGCATCACGCCCCCTTGCAGATCGGAGGTCACGGTGTCGAGGCGCTGGGCCACGCGGACCAGCCGGGAGTCCGCGCTCCCCGTGGCGATCTGCAGGAGCTGGTTGCGCGCGAGCACCAGCTCGCCCGCGAGGTCCATCAGCCGGTCGAGGACGCTGGTGTCCACGCGGACCGTGCTCTCGACGCGCACCGCTTGCGCGGCCTCCACGGGGACCTCGGCGGCCGCCACGGGGACCTCGGCGGCCGCCACGGGGACCTCGGCGGCCGCCACCGCCACCGGCGCCGGCGCTACCGCCACGGGCAGGAGCGCAGGTGCGGGCGGCGCCGCGTCCGCGTCCGCGTCCGGCGCGGGCGCCTCCTCCTCCTCCTCGACGCCCTCGGCGACGTCGCCAGCCTCCTCGACGATGTCGGCGGCGGCGTGGAACCCGGCGAGCTGGACGAGGAGCGTGCTGTGATCGTGGGTGCCCTCGGCCCCGGTGGCCTCGATCGTGTTGAGGATCGAGCGGGCAGCGTCGACCACGTCGAGCAGGCAGCTCGCGATCGGCACGGTCATCGCCAGGGCGCCATCGCGGATCACCCCCAGAAGATTCTCGGCGATGTGGGTGACGTGCTGGAGGTGGTCGAATCCGAAGAACCCGGCCGTGCCCTTGACCGTGTGCATCGAGCGGAACACCGCCGCGAGCATGTCGCCCGAGGTCGCCTGGCCCTCGTAGGACATCAGCTCGTTCTCGAGCCGATCGAGGTTCTCGCGACTCTCGACGAGGAACTCGCGGAGGAGGTCCGCATCGTCGGACAACACTACCCGACCGCCTGCGCCACGCGGGACTTCACGCCGGACGCCAGGCCCGCGATCACGTCCTCGTCGATGCTCAGCATCGAACGACCGACCATGATCATCGCCTCGACGTCGTCGATGTCGACCGGCCCGGTGACGTAGCCTTCGCGCTTGGCGATCGCGTTCGCGAGCCGTACGACGTTGGCCGCGCAGCCGCGGTCGTTGGAGTCGTAGTCGCTGCAGTCGCGGATCGCGGCCGTGACCTCGGCGGGCAGGTTCCACGTGGTGGCAAGCGCCACACCGACCCGGCGATGCGCGCCAGAGACGGCCGTCACCCAGGCGCTGCTGTCGATCCAGCCGGACCGCCCCATGCCGAGCTTGCGCTCGGCCTCGAGCATCATCGACGCGAGGACCGGCTTGCCGACGTCGTGCAACAGGCCGCCGAGGTAGCAGGCGTCGCCCTCGCTGTTGCCCGCGAACGCCGCGAGGTCGCGCGACAGCAGCGCCACCGCGAGCGAGTGCTCCCAGATCTTGCGGTTGGCCTCCGCGATCCGCTTGTCGGCGGACTGGAACAGCTCATGGGCGGAGTACTCCATGATCAGCGCCTTCATCTTCTGCGCGCCGAGGCGGGACACCGCCTGATCGATGTGCTTGACGGCGGCGCCATTGGCGGCGGCGTTCGCGCCGCGGAGGACGATCGCCACGAGCACGGGATCCGACTCGAGCTGCGTGACCAGCTTCTTGGTCGCGTAGTCGGGGTCCCGCAGGATCGCCAGGCAGCGGGTCGCGATCACCGGCATCGCGGGGACGACGAGGCGGTCGGCCTCGACACGGGCGAGCACGATCCGCTCGAGTTCGGATGTCAGCTTGGCGGCTTGGTCAGCTTGCATCATGAGGTACCTCGGGAAGACGGCGGGCGGCGCCAGGTCACCTAGGCGGCCACGTTGCGGGCCTCGGTGACGGTCGCGAAGAACGGCAGCGAGGCCGTCTCCATGATCGTCCCCATGATCCGCTTTGCATCGGCGGAGCCGACGAGAATCAGGATGATGCCGAGCTTGCGGGCCTCCTTTTCGGTGTCGATCACGTAGCGCACCACCTTGTCGCTGTTGCGCATCGGCACCGCCGACAGGTCGAGGATCGAGTCCTCGTAGCAGGCCGACGCCAGCTTCTCGAGCGCCTCGCGGCACAGCGTGCGGAGCCGCGTGAAGTAGCGATCCAGGCGGTCGTCCTTGCCCTCGAAGCCCGAGCACTGCATGACGTTGGCGTCGATGGACATCACGTCGTTGGAGTCGAAGTGCTTCGACAGGAACGTGTCGAGCGCCTCCGCCTCGAACGGCTTGCACAGGCTGTCGTGGAACCCCTGCCCCTTGAGCACGCCCGCGCCCTCGCTCGCCGAGCGCAGCGCCAGGGCGACCATCACGGCGTGGGGCTGGATCGCGCGGAGCTGGTTCATCAGCGCGACGCTGTTGACGTCGGGGATCACCATATCGATCAGGACGATCCGGTAGATCCGCTCCTGGCACAGCTGCAGTGCCTCGCGCGCGCTGACGCACGCGTTCATCGAGACGTGCGCCGGCAGGAGCGAGCGCAGCTTCTTGTGCACGTTCTCCATGTCATCGACGACCAGGACGTCGAAGAACTGCCGATTGCCCGGCGCCGTGGCGCCGCCACCGGGCTGTGCGGGTGCCGCGACCGAGGCGAGGTCGGGGTTGGAGGCGACCGGCATGTCCGCGCCGGCGCGGGCATCGCCCATCTTGAGGGCCTTGAGCACCTTGGTCCTGAGCTCATCCGGCTTGAACGGCTTGAGGATGTAGTCCTCGATGCCGAGCTTGACCGCCCCCGACACGATGGCACGCTTGGACTCGCTGGTCAGCATGATGACCGGCGTCTTGTTGCCGCGCTCGCGCAGCTTCGCGAGCATCGTGGGGCCATCCATGTTGGGCATGGTGACGTCCAGAAGGATCAGGTCGACCTCGATCTCCTCGAGCTTGGCCAGCC
Organism: Kofleriaceae bacterium; assembly: GCA_964203225.1. Classification (GTDB taxonomy): domain Bacteria; phylum Myxococcota_A; class Polyangia; order Haliangiales; family Haliangiaceae; genus JABFXX01. Next base: position 122,605 of record CAXNMK010000009.1, on the reverse strand, counting down.
CCTCGATGCCGTGCTCGGCCTGTTCGACCTCGAACCCCAGATCGGTCATCTGCTTGGTGATGATGGTGCGGATGGTGGATGAGTCGTCGACTGTGAAGATACGGGTCATGAGTCCTCCGGGCTGGCGCGCGGGTGCACTGAGTCACTCGGCCAACCCGGCCACTCCTTGAAGGGGTACGGGATGGGGCATAATGCCCCACACCGCCCCACACCGCATCCCCGGCATTCGAGGACGCCGCCAGGCTAACAACAATCCCGGCGCCGACCTTCAAAATTCGCCGCGATCGGACGACCAAGTTCTGGTGGTCACCATCCCGCTGCCGGAACTCCTCGACATCACGGCGGCGCACCTCGCCGACAACCTCCGCACCGCGATCGCCGCGGGACCGCTGGTCCTCGATGGCGCGGGAGTCCGACGTCTCGATGCGTCGGGACTGCAACTTCTCGTCGCGGCCTCGATCGCGGCCCGGACCGCCGGCACCCCCATCGAGTGGCACGCCCCCTCCCCCATCCTGACCGAGGGTGCACGCCTCCTGGGCGTCGCGGCCGCACTCGGCCTCCCCCTCGCAGGCCGTTAAGGAAGCCCGATGCCCACCATCATGGTGATCGACGACTCGAACTCGATGCGCGCGCTGGTCAAGCAGACGCTCCTGACCGCCGGCCACTCCATCGTCGAGGCATGCGACGGCATGGACGCCCTCGACAAGGTCGGCCTGGGCAAGATCGATCTGTTCCTGTGCGACGTCAACATGCCCCGGCTCGACGGGCTCGGCCTGGTCAAGCGCGTCCGCGCGCTCGCCCAGTTCAAGTTCACGCCGATCCTGATGCTGACCACCGAGATCGACCCCGAGAAGAAGCGGGTCGCGAAGGAGGCCGGCGCCACCGGCTGGCTGGTCAAGCCGTTCCAGCCGGACCAGCTGCTCGCCACCATCCAAAAAGTTCTGTCATGAGCTCGCTCGACGCCGCCACGCTCGCAGCGCTGCAGACCACGTTCCTCGAGGAGAGCTTCGAGGGCCTGGATCGCGCCGAGACCGGCCTGCTCGCGCTCACCAGCGAGCTGGATCCCGAGGTGATCGGCGATCTGTTCCGGGCGATCCACTCGATCAAGGGTGGCGCCGGCGCATTCGGGATCGACGAGATCACCGAGCTCGCCCACACGATGGAGAACCTGCTCGACGACATCCGCTCGGGCACCGCCGTCACCCCCGACGGCACCAGCGCGCTGCTCGAGGGCGTCGACGAGCTCCGCCAGGCCCTGGTGGCCCGCCAGCAGGGTCGCCGCGCCGCGACCACCGCGCACGCCGCCGTGTGTGCCCGCCTCATGGCGACGCGCGCGGCCGCCCGGGCTCAGGTCGTCGTCGCCCCGGCCGTGGCCACCCCGGTCGCCGCGCCCGCCGCGTCCACCGCGCCGTGGCTGATCACGTTCACGCCCCACGCCGATCTGATGAAGTCCGGCAACGATCCGCTGCGGATGCTCAAGCAGCTGGCCGCGATGGGCGGCACCGTCGTCCACACCCGCCTCGACCGCCTGCCTCCCCTGGCCGCGCTGGACGCCACGGAGATCCACCTCGCGTGGACCCTGAGCGTCCCGGCCGAGGTGTCGCGCGCCGAGATCGACGACGTGTTCGCGTGGGTCGACGGTGACTGCGATCTCTCGATCCAGCGCGACGAGCCCGCGGCCCCCGTGGTCGCCGCGCCGGGCGCGCTCCCGCTCGCGCCGAACAGCGGCCCCGTCGCGGGCGCGCCTCCGGTCGCCCCGCCCTCCGAGACTGGCTCCGGCGGCAGCAGCGGTAGCAGCGGTGGCGGTGGCGGTGGCAGCGCTGGCGTCGCGACCCTGCGCGTCGGCATCGACAAGATCGACCAGCTCATGAACATGGTCGGCGAGCTCGTGATCACCCAGTCGATGCTGGGCGAGCTCGACGACGGCCCGGTGTCCCAGGAGCGCCTGGCGCGCCTGCGCGAGGGCCTCGGGCTGCTCGCCCGCAACACCCGCTCCCTCCAGGAGAGCGTGGTCCGCCTGCGCAGCATGCCGGTGGGCGTGGTGTTCGCGCGCCTGCCGCGCCTGGTCCACGACCTCGGCCAGCGGCTCGGCAAGGACATCGCGATCGAGATCACCGGCCAGTCCACCGAGCTCGACAAGACGGTGCTCGAGAAGCTCGGGGATCCGCTGGTCCACATCGTCCGCAACAGCATCGACCACGGTCTCGAGACCGCCGATGACCGCGAGCGCGCGGGCAAGGCGCGCCAGGGGACGGTCCGCGTCCACGCCGAGCACCGCGGCAGCGCGATCGCCATCGAGATCTCGGACGACGGCCGTGGCCTGGACCACGCTCGGATCCTCGCCGTCGCCAAGACCCGCGGCCTGGTCGCTCCGGATGCGCAGCTCCGGGACGAGGAGATCGCGCAGCTGATCTTCGCTCCCGGGTTCTCCACCGCCAAGGAGGTGTCCGAGATCTCCGGGCGCGGGGTCGGCATGGACGTCGTGTGGCGCCACATCAAGGAGCTGCGCGGCGAGGTCCACGTCGAGTCGATCGCCGGCAAGGGCACACGCACCACGCTGTCGCTCCCGCTGACCCTCGCGATCATCGACGGCCAGCTGCTCCAGGTGTGCAACGAGACCTACGTGATCCCGCTGCTCTCGATCGTCGAGACCGTGGAGATCGAGACCGGCCAGCGCCACCGCTACGGTGACGCCGAGGTCGTGCAGATCCGCGACAAGATCGTCCCGGTCATCGACCTCGGCGCGACCCTCGGCCTGCGGGCCCCCGGCACCTCCGTCAGCAAGTTGTTGATGATCGTCGAGACAGAGGGTGCACCGCTGGGCCTTTTGGTCGATGAACTACTAGCGCAGCAGCAGGTGGTCATCAAGAGCCTCGAGACCAACTTCGGGCGAGTCGACGGGCTCGCGGGCGCCACGATCATGGGCGACGGACGCGTCGCGTTCATCCTCGACATCGTCGCGCTGTCACGACATGTCCGCCGCTCGAGCCGCACGGCCGACCCGAGCATCCAGCGCGACCAAGCCGCTTGAATAAAGGAATTCATGCCGCCATCCGAGAACGGACACTCATCCAACCGCAGCGGTCAGCTCCTGACCTTCGTCGTCGCCACCGAGGAGTTCGGGGTGGACATCCTCCGGGTTCAGGAGATCCGCGGCTGGTCGCGACCGATGCCGCTGCCCAAGACCCCGCCCTACATCAAGGGCGTGATCAACATCCGCGGTGACATCGTCCCGATCGCGGACCTGCGCGAGCGCCTCGGCCTCGAGCCGATCGTCGCCGGGCCGACCACGGTGATCGTGGTGGTCCGCGTCGAGCACCGCGGCCAGAGCCGCACGATGGGGTTCGTCGTCGACGCGATGTCGGACGTCACGAGCGTGGCGGACGAGGCGATCAAGGCGCCACCGGACCTGGCCGAGACCGCCGGCGTCGCCGGCATGACGAGCGGGATCGCGCTCGTCGACCAGCGGATGATCACGATCCTCGATGTCGATCGGGTGTTCCCCGTCCCGACCCAGCTGCGGGACGCCGACGCGGCCGCGTAGCCCCGCCGCCACCTCGCCCCACCCGCCCTTCCTTCCCACTCCATCGACCGAGGATCCGACCATGCCCACCAAGAAGCCGCCCGCCACGAGGACGAAGCCGGTCAAGAAGCCGGCGAAGAAACTGCCGACCCGCGTGACCAGGACGCGCGCGCCCTTGCGCGTCAGCCGCCCGGCGCTCGAGCCGGTCGAGGTCACCAGCCCGTACGTCGCGTTCGATGCGCTGACCAACAGCATCATGGTGGCCAACAGCGACCTGCGGATCACCTACCTCAACAAGGCGGGGCGCGAGCTGTTCGCGCAGCACCGCGGCGTGTTCGCCGGCATCTTCCCGGGCTTCGATCCCGATCGCCTGATCGGTCAGAACATCGACATCTTCCACAAGAACCCCGCCCACCAGCGCGCCCTGCTCGCCGATCCCCGCCGGCTGCCGCACGTCGTCGACGTCAAGCTGCCGGGCGTGGTCCTCCAGATCAAGGCGAGCGAGTCCTCGATCGGCGGCGACCGCGTCGTCGAGTGGGCCGACGTCACCGAGGCCCGCCGCGTCGAGGCCGAGATGCGCGACCAGGTCAACCAGCTCAAGGCCGTCGACCGCAACCAGGCGACCATCCAGTTCGAGCTCGACGGCACGATCGTGACGGCCAACGACAACTTCTGCGGCGCGCTCGGCTACCGGCTCGAGGAGATCACCGGCAAGCACCACAGCCTGTTCGTCGACCCCGCGCAGGTCCGGACCGAGGAATACCGTCAGTTCTGGGCCAGCCTCAGCGATGGCCGCGCACAGACCGGCCAGTTCAAGCGCATCGGCAAGGGCGGGCGCGAGGTGTGGATCCAGGCGGTCTACGCGCCGATGCTCGACGCCAAGGGCAAGCCCTACCGGGTCGTCAAGTTCGCGACCGACATCACCGCGCAGAAGCACGCGATGCGCGATGTCACCCGCGTCGTCACCGCGCTCGCCGAGGGCGACCTCACCGCGATGATGGACGGCATCTACGAGGGCGAGTTCGCGCAGCTGCGCGATGCCGTCAACCAGTCGATGACGTCGCTCCGCGACATGGTGGGCAAGATCCACGGCACCGCCGGCACGATCACCTCGGCCGCCACGCAGATCGCCAGCGGCAACGCGAGCCTCAACAGCCGCACGCAGGAGCAGTCGAGCGCGCTCGAGGAGACTGCCGCCAGCGTCGAGGAGATGACGGCCACCGTCAAGCAGAACGCGAGCAACGCCAACCAGGCCAACCAGCTCGCCTCCGGCGCGCGGGATGTCGCCGAGAAGGGTGGCAAGGTCGTCGACTCCGCGGTGGACGCGATGGCGGCGATCACCGAGTCGAGCAAGAAGGTCGCCGACATCATCGGCGTGATCGAGCAGATCGCCTTCCAGACCAACATGCTCGCGCTCAACGCCGCCGTCGAGGCTGCGCGCGCGGGTGACCAGGGCCGCGGGTTCGCGGTGGTCGCGGCCGAGGTCCGTAACCTCGCCCAGCGGAGCGCCGGTGCCGCCAAGGAGATCAAGAGCTTGATCCAGGACAGCGCCGACAAGGTCGATCAGGGCTCCAAGCTGGTGTCCCAGTCCGGCGAGACGCTCCGGGACATCGTGACCTCGGTCAAGAAGGTGTCGGACATCATCGGCGAGATCACCACCGCCAGCGACGAGCAGGCGAGCGGCATCGAGCAGATCAACACCGCCATCACCCAGATGGACCGCGGCACCCAGGAGAACGCCGCGCTCGTCGAGGAGGCCACCTCGGCGGCCGCTGCGATGAACGAGCAGGCCCAGGGCCTCGTGGATCTGGTCGCGTACTTCCGCACGGGCGAGGAGTCCGCCCCGCCGCCGAAGCGCGCCGCGGTGTCCAGCCGCGCCCTCGCCGCCGCCCCCCCGCGCCCGATGGCCCGCGCCGGGAGCGCGGCCAAGCCCGCCACCGCCAAGGCGAGCGCGGACGCGGACTGGAAAGAGTTCTGAGTAACTCCGGGCGGGTGCCCCTCCGCGGTTGAGCGGGGCGGCCGATGTCCAGGTTCCCCCCCATGAGCGCCGCCAGCCACGCCAGCCCGCCCACCGGCCGCCCGGTGGAGTTCGACCAGCTGTCCATCCGCGACTTCCGCACCATCTGCGACCTGATGCGGACGCGGGCCGGCATCGAGCTCGGCGAGTCCAAGCGGCCGCTGGCGCAGACCCGGCTGGCGCGGCGCCTGCGGGCGCTCAAGCTCGCGACGTTCACGCAGTACATGAAGCTGCTGGAAGATCCGCGCTCCTCCGAGCACACCGAGCTGATCAATGCCCTCACCACCAACGTGACGGCGTTCTTCCGCGAGGCGCATCACTTCGAGCTGCTGGGGCGCACGATCCAGCAGGCGGCCGCGCGCTCTCGGCGCGTCCGGATCTGGTCGGCCGGGTGCTCTTCTGGCGAGGAGCCGTGGAGCATGGCGATGGTGATCCGGGAGGCGCTGGGAGCGGCGGCCGGCATCGACATCAAGGTGCTCGCCACCGACATCGACACCAACGTCCTCGCGCACGCGCGGGAGGGCGTCTACCTCGACGACCACGTCGAGCCGGTGTCGGCGGCGCGGCGCAAGCGGTTCTTCACCCCGGCCGCCACGGCCGGGAGCTGGCGGATCGCGGACGAGCTGCGCAACCTGGTCACGTTCAAGCAGCTCAACCTGTTCGAGGCGTGGCCGATGCGTGGGCCGTTCGACGTGATCTTCTGCCGCAACGTGATCATCTACTTCGACGTGCCGAACAAGGTGCGGCTGCTCCGCGGCTATCATGGCCACCTGGCCCCCGGCGGCGTCCTGTGCCTGGGCCACTCGGAGTCGATCTCCACGGGTGTCGACGGCTTCTCCCTGATCGGGCGCACCGCGTATCGCCGGCAGGACCCATGACCCGGTTCTGGGAGCCCCGCGTGGATGCCTGGGTGGTCCAGGTGCTCCCGGGCGAGCTCCACGTGACGCGCGACCCCGACGTGATCGCCACGGTCCTCGGCTCGTGCGTCGCGGCGTGCGTCCGCGACGTCAAGCGCCACATCGGGGGCATGAACCACTTCATGCTCCCCCAGGCACCCAAGGGCACCAGCGCGGATCTCGCCTCGACAGCGCGGTACGGGGTGTACGCGCTCGAGCTCCTCCTCAACAAGGTCATGCGCGGCGTCGGTCGGCGCGAGGACCTCGAGGTCAAGGTGTTCGGGGGCGGCCGCGTCCTGAGCACCGGTGGCGACATCGGGCGGAGCAACATCGACTTCGTCCGGACGTTCTTCCGCGACGAAAGGATTCCGATCTCCGCCGAGGACGTCGGCGACACCGTCGCTCGCCGGCTTCGCTACTGGCCCATGACGGGCCGCGTGCAGCTGATGCGGATGCCCATGGATCAGGCGTCGCGGGTGGTCGCCGAGGAGGAGGCGGTGGCGAAGCGCCTGGTCCCCACCACTGGCACGATCGAGCTGTTCTAGTCGTTCTGCGAGGAGGAAGCTCTCATGCCGATCAAGGTCCTGATCATCGACGACTCGAGCTTGATGCGGAAGCTCCTCACCGAGATCCTCCGCCGCGACCCCGAGATCGAGGTGGTCGGCGCGGCGTCCGATCCGATCTTCGCGCGCGATCTGATCAAGCAACGCAACCCGGACGTGCTGACGCTCGACGTCGAGATGCCGCGCATGGACGGGCTGACGTTCCTCCGCAACCTGATGCGCCTCCGGCCCATGCCCGTCGTGATGGTGTCATCCCTCACCGACCGCGGCGCCGAGGCCACGCTGACCGCGCTCGCACTCGGCGCCATCGACTTCGTGTCCAAGCCGAAGCTCGACGTCGCCCACGGGCTCAGCGAGCTCGGCGACGAGATCGTCGAGAAGGTGAAGGCGGCGGCCCGCATCAAGCCGCTCGCCCTCGGGGATCGCCCGGTCCCGCTCCCCGCCGCCGGCCGGCTGCTCACCACCACCACGGATCGCGTGATCGCGATCGGCGCCTCCACCGGCGGCACCGAGGCGATCGCCCGGCTGCTCCAGCAGGTCCCGCCCGATCTGCCGGGCATCGTGATCGCCCAGCACATCCCCGCGGAGTTCAGCCGGCGGTTCGCGGAGCGGCTCAACGCCTGCACGCAGCTGACGGTGTGCGAGGCCAAGGACGGCCAGCCGATCCTGATCGGCCACGCCTACGTGGCCCCCGGATCGCACCACCTGCGGATCGTCCGCTCGGGGGCGAAGTACGTGTGCTCGCTCGGTGACGACGAGCCCGTCAACCGCCATCGGCCCAGTGTGGACGTGCTGTTCCAGTCGGTCGCCCAGTTCGCCGGCGCCAACGCGATCGGCGTGATCCTGACCGGCATGGGCGCCGATGGCGCAGGCGGGCTGCTGACCATGCGCGAGCGCGGCGCCTACACGATCGCGCAGGACAAGGACTCGAGCGTGGTGTGGGGCATGCCCGGCGAGGCGGTCAAGCGCGAGGCCGCGAGCGCCGTGCTCCCGCTCGACGGGATCGCGAACCGGATCAGCAGCCAGCTGCGCGCCGTCGGCGCCGCCTGACCGGTCGACGCCGCGCCGGCGCCGGCTGGCGCCCTCAGCTGACCTGCGCGCTGTCGGCGCTGTCGGCGCTGCTCGTGCGCAGCACCAGCTCGAGCTGGGCGGTGCCGACCCGCAGGCCAAAGGCCACGCCCCTCGCCGGTGAGCGTGCGCAGGGACGCCGCGAGGCCGGTCAGCCAGGCCGACGTGAGCGCGGCGGCCGTCAGCCCGATCCGCACCTCGGCGGTCGTCCGCTCGACCTGGCCCTGGATCCCCTCACGACTCCTCATGGCGACCAGCTCACCGGCCATGGCGGTGAGCGCGGCGGCGAGCGTGGACACCGCCACGGGCCGCGCGACGTCGACGTATGCGAGGGCGCCGGGGCCGGACCACGTGACACCGCGCACGAGCTTCGAGTGGTGGTGCGCGAGCGTGGTCGCCGCGTCGAGGATGTCCCCCACCGCCGTGCGCGCCACGTGCAGCGAGGCGCTCTCGAGCGCCGCGAACGCGCGCTGGATGCCGCGGGTCGCGTGCTCGGCATCGTCGATGGTCGCGTGGAGGTCAGCCAGGGCGGCGGTCGTGGAGCTGAGCGTCGCCGCCGCGGGCGGCAGAGCCCCGTGCTCCAGGCTGTCGGAGGATCGGATCGAGCTCGCTCGCGAGCACGCGCCCTAAGATGGCGGACAGCACGGGCCGGAGGGCTGGCAGGACGTCGATCCGGTGCAAGTCAGGGTCCTGCCATCCGCTCGAGGATGGCGCGGTCGGCGGGGACACTCGGCAGATCGACCGTGATCGTCGTACCACGCCCGACGACGCTGTCGACGTCGATGGTCCCGCCGCCCGCCTCGACCAGGCGCCGCACGAGCGGCAGGCCGAGGCCAGTGCCCATGCCCATGGGCTTCGTGGTGAAGAACGGCTCGAAGATCCGGGTCAGCGTTGGGGCATCGATGCCGCTGCCGTCGTCGCGCACAACGATCGACGTCCGGGCTCCGCGCGAGGCGATCGAGATCGCGATGGTGCCCACGCGCTCGGCTGGCATCGCATCGCTGGCGTTCTTGACCAGGTTGATCAGGACCTGCTCGAGCTCGATGCGGTCGAACTCGACCCACGGCGACGGCCCCTCCCACGCCGGCACGACCAGCCGGGTCCGGCGGAGGAGCCCCGAGCGCCGCAGCATGTCCGCGACCTCGTCGATCACCGTGGTCAGGCACAGCGCGCCGGCCGCGCGGGCCGGGGTGCGCGCGAGCGACAGCGCCCCGCTGGCCTGCGCGACCAGGCGCTCGCGGCCGGTGACCAGCAGGCGCACGGTCTCGGCATCCACCGGCCGCGCCTCCTGGGAGTCCTCCTGGATCGTCGTGATCGCCGACGCCAGCAGCGTCAGGGAGTTGTTCATCTCGTGGCTCAGCGTCGCCGACATCGTGCCGAGCGCCGCCAGCCGATCGGCCTGGGCGAGCTGGCGGCTGAGCGCGCAGACCTCGGCCTGCTGTGCGGCCCGCGCCGCCTGGCGCCCGCGGTACTGGGCCAGCGCATCGTGGATCACGCTCTCCATCGCCTGCTGCTTGCATGGCTTGCCAAGGAACCGGAAGATCCCACCCTCGTTGACCGCGCGGATCGCGGCCTCGATGTCGGTCTGGCCGGTCAACAGGATCCGCATCACCTCGGGCGCGCGGGCGCGCACCTCGGCGAGGAACGCCGCGCCGTCCATGCCCGGCATCCGCATGTCGGAGATCACCACCTCGGGCATCCACCGCGCCATCAGCGCGAGCGCCGCCTCGCCCCCGCTCGCCGTCTCGACGTCGTGATCGAGCCCCCACAGGTCCGCGAGGCTGTCGAGGAGATCCGGGTCATCGTCGACGAACAAGATCCGGGCGCGGTCGGACATCAGGCGCCTCCGCGCGGCGAAGGGAGAGGACCGGCGATCGGGAGCCGGAGAAAGAACGTCGTCCCGGAGCCGCTGGTCTCGAACCAGATGGCGCCGTGATGGCGCTCGACGATCACCGCGTGAGCGAGGGACAGGCCCTGCCCGGTGCCTCGGCCAGGCTCCTTGGTGGTGAAGAACGGATCGAAGATCCGTGCGCGGATGTTCTCGGGGATGCCGCAGCCGTTGTCGGTGATCGCGATCAACGCGTGCTCGGCCAGGTGGCGGGTCCGGACCTCGATCGCGCCCAGGCCGGGGCGCCCCGCATCGACGATCGCGTGGGCCGCGTTGACCAGCATGTTGAGGAACACCTGGTTGAGGTCACCGGCGTGGCCCATCACCGACGGCACCTGGGACAGATCGGTGGTCACCGTCGCCACGTTCCGCAGCTCGGGGCGCGCGACCGTGAGCGCCGTGACCAGCGCCTGGTTGACGTCGACGGGGCCGAGGTCGTTGCGCGGGTGCGAGAACCGCTTGAGCGCGCCGACGATCTCGGACACCCGGTTGACGCCGTCGCTGGCGCGCTCGGAAGCCCGGACCAGGCGCGGCGCGAAGTCCCGCCAGCGGGTCTCGGTGTCGGCGCGCCGGGCCTCGGCGAGCAGCGCCGGGTCGACCGGGCCCTCGAGCGCCGCCTCGTAGACCTTGTAGACGGCGTCGAACACCTCGCGCAGCACCTGCGTGCCGCGCTCGATGAGGTGCAGGTTGTCGCTGATGAACTGCATCGGCGTGTTGATCTCGTGAGCCACGCCCGCGGCGAGCTGCCCGAGGGCCTCGAGCTTCTGGGCGTGCCGGCGCGCGATCTCGTCGCGGTGGCGATCACGCAGATCCACGCCGACGCACACCAGGCGCGGACGCGTGTTGACGAACGCCTGGCGCGTCGAGGACACCAGCATCGGCACCCGCGTCCCATCGAGGTGGCACCACTCCACCTCGTGGCGGATCAGCTCCTCGGCGTGACCGCCGGCAACGTAACTCGGCCAGATCCCGGTCACCGGCGTGCCGTTGAGCTCGTAGTCCTCGTAGCCGAGCAGCGCGGCCGTCGTGCGGTTGGCGCGCGCGATCAACCCGTCGGCGTTGATCACGAGGAGCGCGCCCGGCATCAGGTGCTGCGTGCTGGCGAAGTCGGAGTTCGCCTGCAGGAGATCCTGGTTGAGCATGTACATGTCGCGGGTCTTGTCCTCGATCATCTGCTCGAGGATCTCGACCCGGCGCTCGGCGCGGCTCAGGCGGCGCGGAGGGAGGCCCGTCACGTCAACGTCCCTTCCCACCGACAGGTCGCGGCTCCCTCCTGGGTGCAGGCCCGCTTGGTGAGGGCGAGCGTGGCACCGAAGTGCGCCGCGACCCCGAGCAGCATGCCCTCGGCGTACGCACACATCGCCCGCGGCGACCGGTAGGTCACCGAGAACTCGGTCTCGGACGACCACGAGAACCGCACATCGGGCGTGCGCGCTCCCGGGGACATCCGATCGACCTCGGGGTGGACCGTGCGCTCGACGCGTGCCGAGGAACGCCCGCAGGTCACGGTGACCGGCGGCGGCCCACGCGAACCGCGCCGCGAACTGCGGGAACGAGTAGGAGCCGACGTCGCGCATCAGCACGCTGACGTCCGTGCCGCTGTGCGCGGCCGCGACCTCGATCACCGTGCGGAGGTCCTTGTCGGGGTAGGTGCCCGGGCCGACCCACGGATCCTGGGTGCCGAGCGCGGGCCCGGCGGTGTCGAGGATGTGGTTCCACGCCGCTTCGCCGAGGCGCTCGATCAGGTACCGCTCGAGGGCGACGAACACGATCCCCTTCACAATCCCGGGGTCATCGGCCAATCGGCCCGGCCGTTGAGGGGGGGGGCTCACATGCACGTCACGCGGATAACCGAGGCGAACCCAGCACCTGCGAATGGAGTCGATGTACAGGCCCCCCCCGAACACAGGTCCTCGATCGAATGCGGGACAGGTCGATCCCCCCGGGTGATGGCGTGGGTCCACCTCCGCGCGGCGGCGTGCCCTGGGCGAGGCACAGCGCTGGCGCTGCTCGCCCTCCTGGCGGGCGCTGCTCGCCCTCCTGGCGGGCGCTGCTCGCCCTCCTGGCGGGCGCTGCTCGCCCTCCTGGCGGGCGCTGCTCGCCCTCCTGGCGGGCGCTGCTCGCCCTCCTGGCTGGCCCCGCGCGGGCCGAGACCACGCTCGTCGCGGAGGTCCCCGCGGCGATCGCGCTGTCCGAGGCCCACCGCGGCATGGTCCGGATCGGGGCGATCCCCGCCGGCGGCCTCCACGTGGGCACCACGCACCTGGCGCTCGGGCTGCGGATGCGCGCCGGCGTGCTCCGTGACGGAGCAGCACCAGGGGGCAACCTCGGAGATCCCGGGATGGGTGGGCTGGTCACGGCCATCCTGGCCGCGCGCGTCCGCTACGCCGGTGCCGGGCTCGAACGGGTCGCCGGCCGCGGCTTCACCGGCGCGAACGCGGTGCCCGCTCTCGACGTGGGGATCGGCGATGGCCTGGAGATGGCGTGCTCGAGCGACCGGTTCGCCGGCGGCGCCTGGGTGTTCTCCACCGCCGCGCCGGTCCCGGTCTCCGGGCAGCGCCGGGTCGTCAGCGCCCCCGGTGACGCGATCGCCAGCCAGGTGGTGTCGCCACACCTGGGCGCCGCGACCACCGTCACCTTCCCGGACCTTGCCCCGGTCGTCGTGGCGACCGAGGCGGGACCGACGGTGATCTTCGACACCGCTCGCTACTGAACCGGAACCGCCGGTGGCCGAATCACCTCCCTGTATGCATCCCCCATCGGAGCTCCTGCATATCGAGGCCGCCCTGGGAAAGGTGGTCGCCGATGTGAACCGGGCCAAGACCCTGGTCAAGGACGCAATGGCGAAGCTGTTCGACAGCTTCGAGTCGCTCCGTGACCACCTCGCCGGGGAGCGAACCCTCTACGAGTCCGCGGTCCAGGCGATCAGCGGCGATGGCGGCGCCGACGCCGGCCTGGTCGGCGTCATCAAGGAAGTGCTCGGGCGGTTCGTCAGCGACATCGTCTCGATCAGCAGCGCCAGCGTGAAGATCCTGGTCGAGGTCGAGGCCCTGCGCGGCCACGCCGACCAGGTCGCCGCGCGCGGGCACCGGATCGAGAAGATCGCGCAGACCACCCGCGTGATCTCGCTCAACGCACGCATCGAGGCCCAGCGGGTCGGCACCGCGGGCGCGGTGTTCCGCGTGGTCGCCGACGAGATCAAGTCGCTCGCCAACGAGTCGGGCGAGCTCAGCAAGGCGATCCGAGCCGCGATCGCGCTGCAGTCGGCCTCGCTCGCGGAGACCCACAAGGCCGCGTCCGCGCTCGCCGCCAGCGACCTCAACCTCGCCGTCGACAGCCACAAGCGGCTCGAGGAGACGATCACGCGGCTCGCCCGCGTGTCGCAGACCTCCACCCAGGCCCTCGACCGGATCCAGCGCGACGTCGACGCCGCGATCCAGGCGCTGCAGTTCGAGGACATGCTCGACCAGCTGCTGTCCGCGATCGGCCGCAAGCTCACCTCCATCCAGCTCACGATCGGCGAGCTCGCGGACGGCAAGGCCGGTGGCGCCGACTTCGATCGTCTCAACCGGGAAATGGACCGCGACGCCGTCACACAGCACGACGTCAGCACGGGTGCGATCGAGCTGTTCTGACCCAGGGGGGTTCATGATCGAGTTCACCCTCCGCGAAGACGTGTCGACGGTCCGGATCCGCGGGCGGTTCGACTACCGCTGCGTCAAGGAGTTTCAGGCCGGCCTGACCCAGCCCCACACCCCCTGGGTCGTGGACATGAAGGACGTCGAGTACGTCGACAGCGCCGCCCTCGGCATGTTGCTGCTGCTCCGTGACCACGCGGGTGAGGGCTGCAAGGTCACGCTCCGCAACGCGCACGGGCAGCCGCGCGAGGTCCTGATGATGGCCAAGTTCGACCGGATGTTCCAGCTCGAGGCGTGATGCGGCCGGCCAGCACGCTCGGTGGTCCGCCGTTCCACGCCTCGTTCGCGGTGCGCTCGCGCGACGAAGCGGCGGAGCTGGCCGCGCGGCTCGGGGAGTACTTCCCCGAACCCGGCCCGGCGGTGCTCGGGCTGCAGGAGCTGCTGTTCAACGCCATCGAGCACGGCAACCTCGCGATCGGCACCGCGCACAAGGCCGCCCTGCTGCGGGCCGGCCGGTTCGTCGAGGAGATCGGCGCCCGGCTGGCGGACCCCCGCTACCGCGACCGTCGGGTCTCGATCGACCTGGTCGTGCGCGACCGCGACGTCGAGGTCACGATCACCGACGAAGGTGGAGGCTTCGACGCCGCCGCGGCGCTCGCGCGGGACCTCGAGGCGAGCGCCGCTCCGAACGGCCGCGGCATCGCGCTCACCCGCGCGACGGTGTTCCCGTCCCTGACCTATCGCGGGTGCGGCAACACCGCGGTCGTGACGGCGAGGTGGCCATGATCGCGCTCGCTCCCCCGGTGCCGCGGCTGCTGGTCGTCGACGACGACCTGGTGATCCTGCGCACGATCAAAGGCTACCTCAAGGACTACGAGATCACCTGCGTCGAGACCGGCACCGAGGCCGTGGAAGCCGCCGCGCAGATCCAGCCCGACCTGATCCTGCTCGACTTCAACCTCCCCGACGGCACCGGCATCGAGGTGATGCGCACGATCCACGCGAGCGGCCTGCGCGCCCCGGTGCTGCTGATGAGCGGCGCGTTCGACGGCAGCACCGGCGCGGACGCGCTCGCCTACGAGGCGGACGACTTCATCGCCAAGCCGTTCCTCCGCGAGGCCCTGGTGCGCAAGCTCGACCGCCTGCTCGCGGCGCACGAGCTGGCGCGGAAGGTCGCCAAGCAGCACGACGAGCTGGTCGCGCTGTACGACCGCCGTGACTACGAGGCGACCGCCGCGCGCGCCCTGCTCGATCGAATGGTCGCGCGCGGCCAGTTCGATCCCGCGTCCGTGCGCCACGCCCTGACGAGCGCCGATCAGTTCCCCGGCGACGTCGTGTTCGGGGCCGAGCTGTCCGATGGGCGTTATCGGTGGATGGTGGGCGACGTCACCGGGCATAGCCTCGCGAGCGCGCTCGTCACCATCCCGCTCGCGGGCGTGTTCTACGCCCACGCGCACAACCGCGCCCCCCTGCCCGCGCTGATCGAGGCGATGGACCGCGAGCTCGGCGAGCTGCTGCCGGTGACGATGTTCTGCGCCGCGGTCGTGTGCGAGCTCGATCGCCGGGCGGGCACGCTCCAGGTGTGGAACGGCGGCTGCCCCGACGTGTTCGTGGTGTCCGATGCGCCGCCGAGGATCGTGACGTCGATGGATCCGCCGCTCGCCACCCGACGGCGCCAGATGCGCACGCACGAGATCGTGATGATGAACGTCGCGGCCGGCGACCGCGTGTTCGCGTTCTCGGACGGGCTCCCCGAGTGCCGCGACCCCGGGGGCGAGATGCTCGGGATGGGCGCGATCTACCAGATGGTCACCGAGCTCCGCCCGCCGAACCTGATCGAGGCGATGCAGGTGATGCTCCGCGACTTCACCCAGGACGGCGTCCCCGACGACGACATCTCGATGATCGAGGTCATCGTCTGACATCCCGCTGGTCGCCCTGCCCGCCTGGCGAGCCACACGGACCACCTGGCGAGTAGGCACGGCGCTCGCGGCGCATTAGAGTGCGCCCATGGCCACCGCGATGCTCCCTCGTCCCCTCGCAATGTCGGGCGGAGGTGGCGGAGGTGGCGGTGGCGGAGGTGGCGGAGGAGCTGGCGCCGGCGCCGGCATGAACGCCAAGGTCGGCGTGGGCAAGGGCCCGCACGGCGGCGCGGACGGCCCCCCCCCGGCCGAGAAGATCAACTGGAAGAGCTACCTCGGGGTGTTCCGCTACACGCGGCGCGCGATCCAGCTGGTGTGGGGCACCAACAAGGCTCTCACCATCGGCCTCGCCCTCGGCAGCCTGCTGGCGGGCCTCCTGCCCGGCGGGATCGCGTGGGTCGGCAAGCACCTGATCGACGCGATCCTGGCCGCCGCCCAGTCGCGGGCAACGACGGACCGGACCACCGCCATGGAGTGGGTCGCGATCGAGCTCGGCCTCGTCATCACGTTCGCGATCACCGCGCGCCTGCTGACGATGCTGCGCGCGCTGCTGCGGCAGCAGCTCGGGCAGAAGATCAACGTCTCGATCCTCGAGAAGGCGCTCACGCTCGAGCTCACCCAGTTCGAGGACTCCGAGCTCTACGACCAGATGACGCGCGCCCGGCGCGAGGCCTCGCAGCGGCCGCTGTCGCTGGTGTCGCAGACGTTCGAGCTCGGCCAGGCGCTGGTCACGCTGATCGGCCTCGGCGTGCTGCTCGCAGCGTTCTCGCCGGTCGCCCTCGCCGTGCTGATCGCCGCGGCGCTGCCGCCGTTCGTCGCCGAGCTCAAGTTCTCGGGGGACGCGTTCCGGCTGTCACGCTGGCGCACGCCCGAGACCCGCGAGCAGGTCTACCTGGAGACGGTGATCGCGCGCGAGGATCACGCCAAGGAGGTCAAGCTGTTCGGCCTCGGACCACGGTTCCTCGATCGCTACCGCGCCATCTACGAGAAGATGTACGCCAGCGATCGCGCCCTCACGATCCGGCGCGCGATCTGGGCGCTCTCGCTCGGCACGATCGGGACCGTCGCCTTCTACGGGATGTACCTGTGGATCGCGCTGTCGACGATCGACGGCGTGATCACCATCGGCGCGATGACGATGTACCTGGTCGTGTTCAAGCAGGCCCAGTCGTCGATGTCGAGCGCGCTCGGTGACGTCAGCGGCATGTACGAGGACAACCTCTACCTGTCCAACCTCTACGAGTTCCTCGAGACCCCGACGTTGACCCCGACCGGCACCGCCGTCAGCGGGCCGAGCCCGGGCGACGGCGTGCGATTCGAGAGCGTGTCGTTCCTGTACCCGGGCTCGCGCGAGCCCGCGCTCGCAGGCGTGGACCTCCACATCCCGCCCGGCAGCAAGCTCGCGATCGTCGGCGAGAACGGCTCCGGCAAGACCACCCTGATCAAGCTGCTGACCCGGCTGTACGAGCCGACGTCGGGCCGGATCCTGCTCGACGGCCGCGACCTGCGCGAGTGGGCGCCCACGACGCTCCACCGCCGGATCGGCGTGATCTTCCAGGACTTCGTCCGCTACCAGCTCACCGTCGGCGAGAACATCGGCGCTGGCGACGATCGCGCCTATCAGGACCGCGAGCGCTGGGACGACGCCGCCGAGCGCGGCCTCGCCAAACCGGTGATCCAGACCCTGCCCGACCGCTACGACACCCAGCTCGGCAAGTGGTTCAAGAACGGCCGCGAGCTGTCCCTCGGCCAGTGGCAGAAGGTCGCGCTCGCGCGCTCGTTCATGCGCCGCGAGGCCGACATCCTCGTCCTCGACGAGCCCACCGCGTCGATGGACGCCGAGGCCGAGGTCAAGATCTTCGAGCGGTTCCGCGAGGTCACCGATGACAAGATCGCGATCGTGATCTCGCACCGGTTCTCGACGGTCCGGATGGCAGACCAGATCATCGTGCTCGACCGCGGCGAGATCATCGAGCGCGGCTCGCACGACGACCTCGCTCGCCAAGGAAGGCCGCTACGCGCGGCTGTTCCACCTGCAGGCCCAGGGCTACCGCTGACGCGCGCACCGCGCTCGGCCGATGACCTCAGCGGACGCCGAGGGTGCAGCCGGGCAGTCCGGTCCTCGCGACCAGCTTGTCGAACGGGCGCTCCTCGAAGTAAGGCTCGTCGGTCTCGAACGGCGCGTCGTAGCCGATTGCCGTCATGGCGTCGAGGTCCTGTGCGGCGGGGCGATCCCAGTCAGCGCACGAGACGGCGTCTGAGGCGGCGAGCGACTGGTAGTAGCTGGAGCTCGGATCATCGAGGGCGTAGAGCCGGCTTGCCTGAGTCTCGGTGATGCCGAGCAACCTCGTGATTCCAGTCTCGAACGTGCCCGCGCCTCCGATGCGCGTCGCGTAGACGATCTGATCGCAACCGAGGTCCTCGAGCACCAGCGTCGGCTGGAGATCGCTCCATCCTCCGACGGAGATCCGCCCGTCGGCGAGCTCCACGCCGCGCGACAGCCCCGGCTCGGCTGGTGACGCTCCCAGCGCCACGCGCCAGGTGACCGAGCCAAGCGACCGCCGCTTTTGCGACTTCTCGTCAGAGCGCGCCGCGCCAGCACGAACGATCTGACCGAGATCTTCCGTCGCGCCGAAGTACCCGATGCCGACGTCCTGGAAATCGACCGCCATCCGGACCGGTCGCGCGGCGAGGTAGTCGGCGCGTGCGCTGCGCCACGCGGCGACGGCTGGTCCCTCGAGCACGGCGGTCGTGACGAGCGTCGGGACCACACCACCGACCCGATCATCGAGCCGCGCGGGGTAGCTCGACGGCGATCGGGCCAGCTCGGCGCGGAAGTTCTCGACCAGGGTGCGAAACCGCGCGCCGCATGTGGAGCCGTCGTGAGCGGTGGCGGAGGCCTGTGCCCAGGACTTGCCGCGCGCGGCCGGCGCGCAGGCATCGAGCAGTCGACCGAGCGCGGCGGGATCGGCGGGCGACGATCCCGCATAGAACGTGCCGAGCCGCCCCACCTTGTCGATGACCCCGGGGAAGCTCAAGGCGCCGGGCCGCACGAAGATCTCGGGGCTGGTCGCCTCGAACGAGAGTCCGCGGCTCAACGTCTCCTGGAAGTCCCGCGCGTGATGGACGACATCCGGAGAGGTCGCGAGGACCTGGGCAATCTCGGGGTTCACGACATCGCGGAGCTCGGGCGACGCCAGCAGGCTGCGGAGTGCATCGACGCCGGCGGTCGGATTCGGGCCGGCGAGCAGGCCGGCGACGTTTCGCTGAGCCAGTGCATCGGCGAGGGTCTTCACGTCGGCGAACTGCGCAGCCTCGATTGTCTCACCCAGGACGTCGAAGTAGCCCCGGATCGATTTCATCAAGAACGCGCCTCGCTCGCCGGCCTCCTTCGACGTGCATCCTCGTGTCCCGCAGCGATACACGGCCGGATTCATCTCGATGCTCTCGACGATGAAGGCGGTGATGCTGCCCGAGCTCCCACCAGCGACCGCATCGACGAGGCCGTACTGCTCGAACACGCGCGCGATCGCGCCGAAGTGTGCGGTGATGCGAGGGCCGTTGCCGCGCAGTGCAAGGCACAGCGAGCTACCGTCATGATCGAGATCACCGATGCCGCTGTCGTCGCACTTGCCATGGCAGGGCGGCGAGACCTCGACCTCGCCGGCCTGGGTGGCACAGGCGGCGAGCACGATGCAACCGAGCAGGATCTTCATGGACCCGCTTCATGCAACCGCACGGCCAACGACCTCGTCGTCCTTGAGATTCGAAAGTTGTAAGTGTTACATGTCAGTATGCGTGCGTCGTGCACGTTGGTACCCGGCAACTCGACCGACCAGGCAACGGCAGTAGCCAAGGGCCCGCTGGACCTGTGGGCCGTCCCGGCAACGGCAGCAGGCAAGGGCCCGCTGGACCTGTGGGCCGTCCCGGCAACGGCAGTAACCAAGGGCCCGGTGGACCTCTGGGCCGTCCCGGCGGGCCCCCCCTGGTTCCGAGGCGGCAGCCCCGGAACGCTTCACGCGGGCTTCCTTTCAGCGCCTTCGCGATCCATACTGGACGTATGGTAAATAATGGCGCTGGGCCTGTCTCGTCGCGCGCGGCGCTGGTCCTCGCCGGCCTCGCCGCGCTCGGCGGCGCCGGGTGTCGCGAGCCGGCGCGCCACCCGGGGACGTACCAGGGCGTGATCGAGTTCGACGAGCGGCAGCTCGCGTTCGAGGTCGGCGGCCGGCTGACCGAGCTGACCGCCCGCCGCGGCGCCCGGGTCGAGCCCGGGGTGGTGCTCGCCGCCCTCGACGACACGCTCGCGCGCACCTCGACCGCCGGCCGCCAGGCCGAGGTCGCAGGTCGCGACCGCGCGCGCCAAGCTCGGTCGCGCGCGGGCAGCCGCAGCGAGGACGTGCGGGCGCTCGAGGCCCAGCTCCGCGCCGCCCAGGCCAACGAGGAGCTGATCGTGCGCAACCTGACCCGCGACCGCGCGCTCGTCGAGCAGGGCGCGCTGACCCGCGCCGCGGTCGACGAGGTCGAGGCCCGCGCCCGGGTCGCCACCGCGGAGCGCGAGGCGCTCGGGCAGCGCCTGCGCGAGCTCCGCAGCGGTGCGCGCGCCGAGGAGGTCCAGGGCGCCGACGCGCAGGTGGTGGCCGCCACGGCCGCCGCCCAGCTCGAGACCGAGCGCGCCGCGCGCTACCAGCTCCGCGCCCCGCGCGCGGGCACGATCCTCGACGTGCCGCTCGAGATCGGCGAGGTCGTGTCGCCCGGGCTGCCCGTGGTCACCCTCGCCGACACGCTCCACCCGTACGTGGACGTGTTCGTGCCGCAGGCGGCGATCGCGGGCATCACGGTCGGCGCGCCCGCCGCGGTCGCGGTCGACTCCCTGCCGGTCACCCTGCCCGGCGTGGTCGAGGACGTCGCGCGCCGCACCGAGTTCACCCCCCGCTACGTGTTCAACGAGCGCGAGCGCGGCAGCCTCGTCATCCGCGTGCGGATCCGGATCGACGATCCGCAGGAGCGCCTGCACGCCGGCGTCCCCGCGTTCGTGACGATCACCCGGGGCCCGACGTGAGCGCGCCGGCCGCGAGCGGCGCCCCCGGGACCACGTCGCTGCGAGCGACGCCGCCCGGGACCACGTCGCTGCGAGCGACGCCGCCCGGACCGGCGCTGCGAGTGACGCCGCCCGGACCGGCGCCCCGGGCGGTGCACCCGGCGGCAGTGCCCCGATCATCGAGACCACCCACCTGGCCCGCAGCTTTGGCAGCCTGGTCGCGGTCGCGGACGTCTCGCTGTCGGTCAACCGGGGCGAGGTGTTCGGCGTCCTCGGCCCCAACGGCGCCGGCAAGTCCACGACCATCCGCATGCTGTGCGGGATCCTGTCGCCGACGAGCGGCAGCGGGCGCGTGGTCGGCTTCGACATCACGCGCGACCGCGAGGAGATCAAGCAGCGGATCGGCTACATGACCCAGCGGTTCAGCCTCTACGAGGACCTCAGCGTATGGGAGAACCTGTGGTTCTTCTCCGGGATCTACGGCGTGCCCCGGAAGCGCCGCCGGGCACGCGTCGACGAGGTGATCGAGCGCGCGGGCCTCGGCGATCGCCGCCACCAGCTCGCGGGCACGCTGTCGGGCGGCTGGAAGCAGCGGGTCGCGCTCGCGAGCGCCACCATCCACGAGCCGCCGCTGCTGTTCCTCGACGAGCCGACCGCCGGCGTGGACCCGGTCAGCCGCCGCGAGTTCTGGGACCAGATCCACCGGATCGCCGCGCAGGGCACGACCGTGCTGATGACCACCCACTACATGGACGAGGCCGAGCGCTGCCACCGGCTCGCCTTCATCTTCCGCGGCCGCCTCCTGGATACGGGTCGCCCCGACGACATCGTCGAGCGCCGCGGCCTGCGCGTGGTCGAGCTCGAGCTCGACGATGCGACCGGCGCCGCCGATGCCCTCCGCGAGGTCCCGTACGTCGACGGCGTCTCGCACTACGGCCACCTCCTGCGGGTCGCCGTCACCCGCGGCCACGAGCCGGAAGCCCTCGTGCGGGCGGCGCTCGGCGACCGCGCGGC
Source organism: Kofleriaceae bacterium (assembly GCA_964203225.1). Lineage (GTDB taxonomy): Bacteria > Myxococcota_A > Polyangia > Haliangiales > Haliangiaceae > JABFXX01. The sequence goes on along the minus strand of CAXNMK010000009.1, from coordinate 101,038 downwards.
GACCATCCGCCGGTTCACCGAGACCCGCGCCACCGTCGAGGACGCGTTCGTGTCGATGGTCGGCGACGACCGCCGCACCGAGGCCAGCGCCGCCAGCGCCGCCCGTGCCGCCCGTGCCGCCAGCGCCGCCCGTGCCGGCACGAGGGCGGCATGAGCCGGATCGGCGCGATCGCGTGGAAGGAGCTGCGGCAGGTTCGCCGCGATCGCCCCACGCTCGCGATGATGGCCGTGCTGCCGGTGATGCAGCTGATGCTGTTCGGCTACGCGATCGACACCGACGTCCGCCACATCCCGACGGTGGTCTACGACGCCGATCACAGCGCCGCCTCGCGTGACCTGCCCCGGACGCTCGAGGCCACCGGGTTCTACGACATCGTCGGCGCGGTCCGGAGCTACGCCGACATCGAGGTCGCCCTCCGCACGGGCACGGCCAAGGTCGCGCTCGTGATCCCCGCCCGCTACGGCAGCTCGATCGCGATCGGCGAGCCGACCACGGTGCAGCTCGTCGTCGACGGCTCGGATCCCCAGACCGTCGCGAGCGCCACCAACACCGCCGCGACCGTGGTGGCCGCCCGCGCCAGCACCCTCGCGGTCCGCCGCCTGGCCGCCGCCGGCGCCCCCGCCACCCCCGCGATCTCCGTCGAGCCGACCACCTGGTACAACCCGGACCTCCGGACCGCGGTGTTCATCGTGCCTGGCCTGGTTGGCGTGATCCTGACCATGACGATGGTGATGCTGACCTCGATGGCGCTGGTCCGCGAGCGCGAGCGCGGCACCCTCGAGCAGCTGATCGTCTCGCCGATCAAGAACCTCGAGCTGGTGGTCGGCAAGATCGTCCCGTACGTCGGCATCGGCTACGTGCAGGTCACCCTGATCCTGCTGTTCGGCCGCGGCGTGTTCGGCGTCCCGTTCGTCGGCTCGATCCCGCTGCTGTACGCCCTGGCCTCGGTGTTCATCGCCGCCAACCTCGCCCTCGGCCTGCTGTTCTCGACGATCGCGAAGACCCAGCAGCAGGCGATGCAGATGTCGTTCTTCTTCATCCTCCCCAACATCCTGCTGTCGGGCTTCATGTTCCCGTTCGAGGCGATGCCGAAGGCGGCGCAATATCTCAGCGAGCTGCTGCCGCTGACCCACTTCCACCGGATCGTCCGCGGGATCACGCTCAAGGGCGCGGGCTTCGCGGACCTGTCCGGCGAGCTGCTCGCGCTCGCCGGCATCCTCGGCGTGCTGGTCGTCCTCACCTCCGTCCGGTTCAAGAAGGAGCTCGGCTGATGGCCCGCCCCCGCAGCGACATCGGCCCGCGCGTGATCGAGGCCGCCCGGACGCGGTTCCTCCAGGAGGGCGTCGATGGCGCCTCCCTGCGCGCGATCGCCGCCGACGCCGATACCAGCGTCGGCATGATCCACTACTACTTCCCCACCAAGGACGAGCTGTTCCTCGCCGTCGTCGAGGACATCTACGCCGCCATGCTCACCGACATGGCCACCGCCCTCGCCGCCGATGTCCCGGTCGAGGCGCGGCTGCGCCGCCTGTACGAGCGGCTCGGCGCGATGACCGCCACCGAGGCGGCGACGCTGCGCCTGATCGTCCGCGAGGCCCTGGTGTCCTCCGCCCGCCTCGCGCGGATCGTCGAGCGGTTCCGCCGCGGCCACGTCCCCCTGCTGCTCGCCACCATCACCGACGGCATGCGGACCGGCGTCGTCCGCACCGACGTGCCCCCCCTGCTGCTGGCGCTGGTCACGTTCGCCCTCGGCGCGGTGCCCCCCGTCCTCGCGCGCCAGGCCGGCGCGTCGTTCCCGACCGGCCTCATCCCGCAGGGCCCGGCGCTCGGCGAGGCGCTGATGGCTGTACTCCTCGGCGGCATAGGGTCCGACACAAGTTCACCAGTTCCGACGCGCAAGCACCCTAAATGACTGCAGCGCCATCGGTGAGATTGACTCCGAAATGACTGCAGCGCCACCGGTGAGATTGACTCACAACTTGTGAACTGGTGTCTGTCCCCTCGTCGCCCCTTCAGGAGGAGGACCCAGCGTGTAGCTCGGCGCGCGCCCTCCCAGGCGACATCATCGTCGGGGTTGGCGAGCGCTTCACGCGCACGGCGCTCGATCTCCGAGGCCCACGCCGCCGTGACATCGCCGTCGGGCTCACCGTCCAGCGTGGCGAGTAGATCAACGGCCAGCTCGGCGCGTTCGGGAAGCGGCAGCTCCATTGCATCTCTCAGCAGCGTGCGTGCGCGGTCTGACGCATCACCCGCCTACCAGCTCCTGGATGGCTGGCCGGGCAGTTCGTCAGGAGCGAACGAGACAGGCAGGCACCGACTGCTGCGTACTGGGCTGTCATGCCCACGGGCTCGACGTCGGTACGTCCGGTAGACCGCGGCTGACGACGAGACCCCGATGGCCGACAAGGACATCGACGCCGTGATGGCCGCGCAAGCGGACCTGGTCGAGGTCGTCCACACACTGCGCCAGGTCGTGTGTGAAGGGCTGACGGCCGGCGCGTGTACGTGGTGCGGGCCGTCTTACAGCGGTGAGCGCGGCTCCGATGCAGGGACCCTTTGCCGGAGGAGGCAGAAGGCGTGGTGGCTCGCCCTACCAGATCGTACGAGGTTCGCCCGGATGCCGCAGCTCGCCGACGTCGACCACGTCGAGGTCGAGGGCTCGGGGGCCGCGCGCTACACACTGTCGCGCACCGGCGAGGTGTACGCGTGCTCGTGCCCGGCGTGGCGCAACCAGGGCGCGACGATCGATCGCCGCACCTGCAAACACCTGCGCAAGTACCTGGGCGACGCCGTCGAGACCGCGCGGGTCGGCGCCGCTGCGCAGAAGCCGGTCAAGGCCACGAAGGCGCGGGCCACGGCAGGCGCCGATGGCGGAGGCGAGCCAACCGTGGGGAGCGCGCCACCGCTGTTGCTCGCGCACGCAGGGAAGAGCGATCAGGCCCCGGCCGGCCGGTGGATGAGCGAGAAGTTCGACGGCATCCGCGCGTACGGGGACGGCGCCGGCTTCGTGTCGCGCCTCGGCAACCGGTTCGCGACGCCGTCGTGGTTCGTCGCCGGGCTGCCGCGCGAGCCGCTCGACGGCGAGCGATGGATCGGGCGCAAGGAGTTCCAGCGGACCACCAGCGTCGTGCGCAGCGGCGGCGCGGGCGAGGCCTGGCGCACGCTGCGCTACCTCGGGTTCGACGCCCCGGCCCACGCGGGGCCGTTCGGGGAGCGGGTCGCGCACGTGCGGGCGCTGCTGACGCGCGGCCACGCGTTCGCTGCCTGGCACCCACACGAACGGTGCGCCGACGTCCTGCACCTGCGCGCCGAGCTCGCGCGGGTCGAGGCGCTGGGCGGAGAGGGGCTGATGCTGGGGCACCCGGGCAAGCGGTGCGCCTGCTCGGACGCAGCTACGTCGTGGCGAGTGGACTCGCGTTCGAGCCGCGTGGGCGCTCGTAGGGTCGGATCGGCGGGTGCGGCGCCATCGACCCGCCCGGGCGCCCCCCACACACACCGCACCCCCACCCGACCCCCAGGTTGCGGTGCAGCCGTCGGCCGAACAGGTAGCCTGCGAGCATGGCGATCGCCCCCCTCGGACTGACCCCGCAGAGCTTCGCGACCACGCGCTACGGCGCGCGTCCCGCCGCGCCCGAGGCGCCCCGCAGCCTCGGGGATCGCGTGTCCCTGTCACCCGAGGCGCAGCAGCTCCAGCGGTCCACCACGCTGCTGATGAAGTCGTTCGAGGCTACCGAGGCGCGGGTCAGCGAGCTGCTCGAGGCAAGCTACGCGCAGCTGCTGGAGCGCGCCGGCCGAGGCGACTACCTGGCGTCGGTCGCGAACCCGACCGACCTGTCGCCCGAGGCGACCGCGGGCCGGATCCTCGGCGGCATCACCGGCTACATCTACGACGCGTACAAGCTGCAGCATCCCGATCTCGATGCCGGCGGATTCGCGCAGTTCCAGACCCAGGTGATGCGTGGCTTCGAGACCGGCCTGCATGAGGCGAAGTCGATCATCGCCGCGGTCGGGCTCCTGGACGAGAAGCTCGGCGCCCAGATCGGCCAGACCGAGACGCTGGTGCGCGACGGGCTCGACGCATTCTTCACCCGGGAGCGCGAGCGCCTGAGCGCGCCCGCCGACGAGAGCACGGCGACGCCCGCGCGACGACGCGGCTGAATCACGTCCGGCGCACCGACGGGCAGCGACCCCCGGGACCACGCCCGTGCGGACCCGAAATCCTTGTGGTGGACGCGCTCGTCGACGACCTTGCCGCCCTGCCAGCTCCGGACGGACTCCTGGCGGCTGGTCGGGTGAGGAGCGCCCTTGTAGGTCACGTCGAACTCCCACTCGCTGAACGAGGTGTCGCCGTGGACCGCGGACGCGAGGAGCGTGGCGCCAGGCCATGCCTCGACCATCCCGAGGAACGCGTACTCGCGCGTGCGGTTGGCGTCCTTGCCGACTCACGGGGCGTCGAGGTTCGCCTGCATGGAGATCGCGTCGGCGTACTGCTCCCCGAACGCCTTGATCGCCTTGATCGCCTTGCCCGTGAGGATCGCCTGGTTCAGCGTGTCGTATGCCGGCCGTTCCGACACGCCAGCCAGGGCAGACGGACCGTTCCACGCCGCGCCCCCATGACCGCGCCCGGGACCGAGGGGATGGCAGGGGCCCTCTCGATCGCGATCATCGATCGATTTTTCCATTCGCGGGCCCTAAGCTGCCGGCATGTCCATCCGCTCTCCGCTGATCGCGCTCGGGGCGCTCAACGCGGCCATCGCCATCGCCGCCGGCGCGTTCGGGGCGCACGCCCTGCGGGCCCGCCTCGAGCCCCGCGCGCTCGAGGTGTTCGAGACCGGCGCGCGCCATCACATGTACCACGCGCTCGCGCTGGTGCTGTGCGGCGTGATCGCCACCCGCGGCGCCACCACCGCCGGGTGGATCCTGCAGGCGGGCATCGTGGTGTTCTCGGGCTCGCTGTACGCGCTCGCGCTGACCGGCGTGACGGGCCTCGGGGCGATCACGCCGCTCGGCGGGCTGGCGTTTCTCGTCGGCTGGCTGTGGCTGGCGTGGAGCGCGCTGCGGGGCTGACCTTCCACGAAGCAAGCACCACGTGACGGCCCCCCCCGGCGGGTCTCCACGCCGGTCAGGCGCCGGGCTTGTCGCGGTACCAGGGCGGCGGGTTGAACGACTTGACCAGGTGCTCGAGGAACAGGCTCAGCCGCGGCGGCAGGTTCTGGCGCGCCGGGTACACCGCGTTCATCTCGGTGACACGGCCGTGCCACTCGGGCAGGACGCGGACGAGGCGGCCCGCCGCGATATCACACGCGACCACGAACTCGGCCATCATCGAGATGCCGCCGCCCGCGAGCACCGCGTCGCGGACCGAGAAGAAGTTGGTGCCGGTGAACCGCGCGGGCCGGCCGAGCTCGTAGCTCTGGTTGCCGTTGACCATCGTCCAGCCCTGCGTGCGGGCGTTCGGGAGGAACAGGATCTTGTCGTGGTCCTCGAGCTCGTCGATGGTCGTGGGCGCCGGCCGCCGCGCCAGGTACGCGGGCGAGGCGACGAGCATCCCCTCGAACGAGCCGAGCTTCTTGGCGATCAGCGTGGACTCGGGCAGCGAGCCGAACCGGAACCCGAGATCGAACCCCTCCTCGATCAGGTCGACGACCCGGTCGGTGGCGTCGAGCTCGACGTTGACGTCGGGGTGCGCGGCGAGGAACGAGGCGATGATCGAGCCGAGGTACTGCGACGACATGTCGATCGGCGCGGTGATCCGCAGCCGCCCGCGCGGGGTGGCCTGCATGTCGGTCACGAGCTGCTCGGCCGCGGCGAGGTCGGCGACGATCCGCGCCGCGCGCTCGTAGTAGGCCTCGCCGATGTCGGTCAGCGCGAGCTTGCGGGTCGTGCGCTGCACCAGCCGGACGCCGAGGCGTTCTTCGAGCTGGGCGAGCTTGCGGCTGACGGTCGACTTGGGCAGGCCGAGCTGCTCCGCCGCGCCGGTGAAGCTCTTGGTCTCGACGACCTTGGTGAACACCACGATGTCATTGAGGTCCATGGGCCCCGGCAGTCTACCCGCGTGCTAGTGCTTTGACCCGTGAGCCGGCTCCCCGAATTGACCGCGAAGATCGACGCGTTCTTTCATCGCGTCGAGGCTCGTCACGGGGAGGACATGCAGTGCCAGACCGGGTGCTCGGACTGCTGCCACGTCCGGCTGACCATCACCAGCGTCGAGGCGGCGGCGATCACCGCGCACCTGGACAGCCTGCCCGCCGCCGAGCGCGCGACGCTCGCCCGTCACGCCGACGGTGCGCCGCCCGATCGGTGCGCCGCCCTCGATGCGTTCGGACGCTGTCAGATCTACGCCGCGCGCCCGGTGGTGTGCCGATCGCACGGTGCGCCGATCCGCATGCGCGAGGGCGGCCTGCCGGTGATCCAGTCCTGCCACCGGAACTTCACGCACACCACCCCGGACGCGGACTGCATGCTCGATCAGGAGACGCTGTCGACGATGGTCCTCGCGGTCGATCGGGCGGCGGGCGCCACCGGCACCGAGCCCCGGATCGATCTCGCCAGCCTGCTGCAAACCAAGTAGATTGCGCAGCTGCATGGACCCGCACCTCCCGCCCTCGCACGAACCTCCGCACGACGGCGAGCCCATGCTCGCGCTGGACCACCCGCGCTTCCGCAAGGTGTGGACCTCGATCTTCACCCGCACGCTCACCGCCGACTGCATGACCCACGCGTGCACGATGGTCGAGACGCACACGCAGAAGCTCGACGCCTGCTGCCAGTACGGCTGCGACGTCGACCTCCACGAGCGCGACGCGATCCTCGCCCGCGCCGACCAGATCCGGCCGCTGCTGCGCGCCGAGGTCAAGGACCTGCCGTGGTTCGGCGCCGAGGTCGAGCAGGATCCGGACTACCCGTCGGGCTCCGTCGTCCGCTCGGCGACCTGGAACGACGGCTGCCTGTTCCTGGCGCACGACAAGCGCGGCTGCTCGATCCACCGCGCGTCGCTCGAGCAGGGCTGGGACTTCCACGGCGTGAAGCCCGCGATCTGCCGGCTGTTCCCGATCTCCTACGAGGAGGACACCCTCTGCATCGCCGACGAGGCGACCGACTACTCGTGCGCCACCGCCGCGGGGCCGACGCTGTACCGGATCACGCGCGACGCCCTCGCCGCGATCTTCGGCCCCGAGCTGGTCACCGCGATGGACGCGGCCGAGGCCCAGGTGCTCGCGGCGCAGCCGAAGAAGCTGCCCGTCGTCCGCTGAGCAGCCGCTACGCGCGAAACACATCGTCGACGGTCACCGCGCTCAGGATCCGCTCCAGGCCGCGCTCGACCTGCGCCGCCGACGCGCCCGCCAGCTGCGCCTCGTGCGCCGGCGACAGCGCGCCAAACTTCCGCACCAGCAGGTGCCGCAGGGCCTCCATCCGGCCCTCCATCCGGCCCTCCATCCGGCCCTCCATCCGGCCGCGGGCCAACAGTGCTTCACCAGCCGTCATCATGACCTCGCTCGTCAGGGGTGCTTGGGTTTCGAGGTTGGCACGGATCTCGTCGAGTGTGAACTCCTCCGCAAGGAGCGTCAGATAGCGCAGCAGCTGCGTGAGCGCCCGCGTGTCGTCGCGCGCGGCCTGCTCGGCACCTCGAATACGGCCTTGAACACGGCATCGTGCGAGACCTCCGGCCACGGAGACCGGCGCAGCGAGTCGCGTGCGTCGCGCATCAACCACGCGATACGAGCAACGGACGACCGCAGGACCACCGACCCGAGCGTCCGAGCCACGGATCTGCTCGTTCGGACAGACTCTCGTGGCTCGCTCCAGCGTCCTCGACCAGCACCTGCTGGAACCGTCCGGCACGAACGCGCCCCGAGGCCACCGAGGCTTCCGGCTGATCCACCGAACAGGTCCTGGAGAGAGTCGCGCCGCCACGTGCCAGCTCCGGAGCGGCGCATTGCGGCATGAGCACTCGACGATCGGGATCACGATCGACGAGGCAGGCTGAGTCGGCGCTCGCTGCCGCCGTGAGGCCGCGGTGGGCGCGCCGCCGAGCTCGAGGAGCACATACGCCCACGGCGCGCGCAGGCTGTCCGCGATGGCCGTAGCGCTCCACGCGGCTCTGGTAGTTCGATCACGGACGCACACCGGCGTGCGGCACCGGACGCGGTGTTCCACGCACCGTCGCCACGCGTGCTCGCGGCAGATCACCGGGCTGAGGGGCTCCGGCCGATGGCCCGCCACCACGTCCACCTGTCGCGCGACGAGGCCACGAGCCCGGCAGGCTGGGCGCGCAGTCCGGAGGTGCGCCGCCGCCGCGGCCACGGGCGCGTCGGAGAACGTGTCCTCGCAGCAGCGCCGTGAACGCCGCGTACGGGCCGGCACGCGCGAACGCCGCCATGAACACGCCGTCATGCGCCTCCAGGCGGTGGCGGTCACGCCCCGAGGCCGATGGTCTCCGGCCGTGATGCCGCGCGCAACCCGAGCGTGATCACGAACACGCACGAGGTCGCGGTTGGCCACCGGCCTCCGCGCGTACCGCCAGCTGCGGACACGCCGGCCGGACATGGAGCCCCGCCGCAACGTCGTCACGCTCGTCGTCGCGCTGCGGCGCCTCGGCAGCGAGGCTACGGCCGCGCGCGGTTCTGGCGCCGCTGCTCGTCGACCTGCCTGGCGTAGCCCTTGAGCGGCGGCGCCGGCTCGGCGTGGGTCCGCACGCGGACGATCGAGCCCGGCGCCTCGAGGAGCCCGGCGGCCATCGGCCAGCCCGGCGGCACCTGTGGATCGCTCCAGAAGTACAGCCAGCGCGCGTCCTGCGGCGCGAGGTTGACGCAGCCGTGGCTGCGGCGCGCGCCGAAGCTGTCGTGCCAGTACGCGGTGTGGAGCGCGAGGCCGCGCTCGGGGAAGAAGAACTGCGTCCACGGCACCGTCGACACCGAGTACGGATCCTCGCTCTTGAGGTCCTTCATGTCGGCCTCGGACTGCTTGAGCCACATCCGGTAGGTGCCGGTCTCGGTGGGCGTGTCCTTGGCCCCCGACGAGATCATCGTGGCGTAGACCGGCAGCTCGCCCTCGAACGCGACCAGGATCTGGGTGTCGAGATCGATGTCGATCCAGCGCTCGCCGCGCGTCAGCAGCGCCGGCGGGGGCGCGGCCGCGAACACCCGCACGTCGCCCGCGCGCAGCCACTCGCCGTCGCCGATCCGGTACGCAGTGGGCGCGCCCGCCTTGTCGACCGCGGTCTCGACGACGGGCACCGCCGTGCGGCGAGACAGCGTCCGCACGATGCTGCCGCCGCCGGCCTTGCTCAGCGAGTACGCGCTGTTCATCTCGGCGCGCGGCCACACGAACGCGATCGGCAGCGCCCACCCGGTGTCGTCGGCGAGGCGCGCGCCGCTGTACCCCGATGGCCTGTGCTGCCGGATCGCCGACGCGAGGATGTACTCGTTGTCCTTGGGGCTGACCTTCCAGTACGCCTTGCCGCCGACCGCGACCTGTTCGTACTGGCGCACCGTGATCGAGCCGACCAGCGGGTGGTCCGCGACCATCGTGCCCCCGACGAGCTTGGTGTCGGGCGGCAGCGGCGCGGCTTCCTCGACCGGCGCCGCGGGATCGACCTCGCGCGTCGAGGTCACGGGCGCGTCCGCCGGCGCGGGCGGGGCCTTGCCCTTGCCCTTGCCGGCCGCCTTCGCCGTCTGCAGCGCGTACGCGACGGCGCTGGTGGCGATGACCCTGCCGTACACGCCAGGCACCAGCTCGCCGCGATCGAGCATCGGCACCTCTCGCCCGAGTGGCGCCCTGGTGCTCGGCTTGACGTAGTCGCCGCAGATCCAGCCGCGCGGGTCGATCTCGATCCATGCAGCCTTGCAACCCCGGGCGGTGGCCGTGCGGGTCCAGCGCACGCGGGTGTCGATCGCGATCGTGCCGATCCGCTTGGCGTCGTCGGCGGGCTTGAGCCTCACGCTGACGGTGCGGATCAGCTCGAGCGACCGGGTGCTCGCGGGGAACGCCGGGCCCTCGTCGAGGGCGGGCTCCGCGGTGGTCAGCGTGCCGCCCGGCGCGGCCGATCCGGGCTCGCGGGCAGGCGGCGGGGGCTCCTTCGTGCCGCCGCAGCCCGTGACCACCAGTGCGAGCGCCACGGCGCTCCTGACCCGCATCGTCTTGCAGTAGCACGTCGGTGGCCGACGAGCATGGTAGGTTCAGGGCAGATGAGGCTGGGCGAGCTGCTCGTGCGCGACGGTCGTCTGACCGAGGCGCAGCTCGATGCCGCGCTCAAGCACCACGCCCGCGACGGCGGCCGGATCGGCACCGTGCTGGTCGAGCACGGCCTGATCGACCTCGAGGCGCTGACCCTCTACCTCGGCCTCGAGTTCGCGGTCCCGATCGCCACCGGCGCGATGCTCGAGCGGGCCAAGCTCGCCGCCGTGCGGCTGCTCCAGCCGCAGCAGGCGTTCAAGTACAAGATCGTCCCGCTGGTGGTTCAGGACCGCCAGCTGATCGCCGCCGTCGAGGACCCGCACGACTTTGCGTCGCTCGACGCGGTGTCGTCGATCATCGGCTACCGCGTGCTGCCGCGCGTCGCCCCCGAGCTGCGCATCTACTACTACGTCGAGCGCTACTACGGCGTGGCGCGCGCCGCGCGGTTCGTGAAGTTCGGCGACCTCCCGCGCGGCAGCGACGAGGCCCCCTCCGCCGGCCTGCCCGCGCCGCCGCTGCCCGGCCTGCCACCGCCGCCCGCCGCCCCGATCGCCGCCCCCGGCCCGCGCCCGCACTTGCGCAGCATCAAGGTGGCCACGGAGTTCGACGACTCCGAGGCGCTCGAGCTCGAGGCCGAGGACCTGCTCGACTCCCTCGAGGCGGATGGCACCGCGGCCGCCGAGGCGGCGCCGGTCACCCACGCGGAGGTCCGCGGCCCGGTCACCGAGGAGCCGATCGTCGCGTCGATCGCGGTGGCGCCGATGCCCAGCGATCGCGTGATGCATGCACTCGCCACCGCGACCGATCGCAACCACATCGGCGAGGCGCTGCTCGACTACGCGGCCGCCACGTTCGATGCGGCCGTGGTGTTCACCGTCCGCGATCACATGGCGTTCGGGTGGAAGGCGATCGGCAACCTGCCCGGCTCCGCCAGCGTCGAGCACCTGCTGATCCCGCTCCAGGCGCCGTCGGTGCTGCGGGCCGCGCTCGCGGCCGACAACCACGTCGTCCACGGGCCGCTCGCGCCGTCCACGGTCAACTCGCACCTCTACACGGTGCTCGGCTGCGCGGTGCCGGCGATCGTCACCGCCGGCGTGATCGCCATTGGCAAGCGCGTGGTCAACATCCTCTACGGGCACGGCGCGGCGATGACGCCCGCGCAGGTCGGCGTGCTCCAGCAGGTGTGCATGACCGCGGCCCAGGCGTACGCACGCCTGATCGCGTCGAAGAAGCGCTGAGCTGACGAACCGCTGGAGCTACGGCAGCGAATCGATCCAGGTCGCGAGCGTCATCAGCTCGAGATCAGTCAGGTACGTCAAGCCCCGGTGGGTGCCGTCGGGCAGCGTGGCCTTCTTCATCACGATCGGGCTCGCCATCCCGGGCTTGGTCAGGTAGATCGGCTTGAGCGCGGAGAACGAGGTCAGCACCGGCTGCTGGACGTTGTGGCAGGCGCCTGCCGTGGAGCACTCGGTCACCAGCGGCGCGATCATCACGTTGAACGAGGCCTCGCCCTCGCCGCCACCGCCACCACCGCCACCACCATCACCGGTCGGGACCTCGCCGACGTCGCACGCCGCGAGGGCAGCGGTGGCGAGCACGGACGTGAACAGCACGATGAGGCGCATGGGCTTATTGCTCTCGATTATTACCGGCCCGCCGCGCAAAGGCCAGCGCTGAGCTCAGCCACCCCACCCGGGTGCAGGGCAGGCCCGCAGGTCACACCGGGCACGGCCCACGTGGCGCGTCCACGCGTGGCACGGCCACCTCGGCCCAGGACCGGCTCACAGCGCCGCGAGCAGGGCCGCGTTCTGGGCCGGCGTCCCGACCGTGATCCGCACGCAGTGAGCGAGCGGCCCGGTGGTGCCGAACGCGCGGATCACGATACCAGCATCCGCGAGCCGCTGCCACAGCGCCGGGCCATCCGGCACCCGCACGAGCACGAGGTTGGCCTCGCTCGGGAACACCTCGAGACCGCGCGCCGCGAGGGCCGCCACGAGGCGCCCGCGCTCGCCGACCACCTCGGCCGCGCGCTCCGCGCACCACGTGGCCCCGTGCTCGAGGGCGACCTCGGCCGCGCACTGATCGAGCGACGACAGGTTGTACGGCGGGCGCACCTTCTCGAGCACTCCGGCGATCGCCGGCGACGAGATCGTGAAGCCAACGCGCAGCCCGGCCAGCCCGATCTTCGACAGCGTCCGCATCACGACCAGGTTCGGGTGCGCCGCCAGGTGCGGCAGGTTGGTGACGCCGCTGTACGCGACGTACGCCTCGTCGGACACCACCACCACGTCGCGGTGGCGCGCCGCCAGTTCGAGCGCGAACCCCGGCCGCCACAGCGTGCCCGTGGGGTTGTTGGGCAGCGCGAGGAACACCACGCTCGGGCGGTGCGCCTCGACGGCGGCGAGCAGCGCGGGCTCGTCGAGCTCGAACGCCGCGGTCAGCGGCACCTCGACGAGCGGCAGCCCGCGCGCGATCGCCGCGAGCCGGTAGTACACGAACGTGGGCACCGGGTAGAGGATCGGCCCCGCGAACGCGCTGCACAGGAGCGCGATCAGCTCGTCGGAGCCGTTGCCGAGCACCAGCGCCTCGGGCGCGACCTCGAGCTGGGCGGCGAGCCGCGCGCGCAGCCGGCGCGCCTGTGGATCCGGGTAGCGCTCGAGGGCGACCTCGGCGAGCGCTGCGCCCAGCCGCGCGCGCAGGGCCTCCGGCAGCGGGTACGGCAGCTCGTTGGCGTCGAGCTTGGCGGTCACTCGCGGAGGCTGCGGCACGTGATACGCGGCGCTGCCCCGCAGGGCCGCGGGGATGCGCGCGGCGAGCGGCCCCAGGGCCGTGATGGCAGCGACGGCGGCGGCGTCGGCGGGGCCGGACACGTCAGCGCCCACGGCCACGCATCAACGCCGACCGCCCGTGGCCGTCGAGCCCCTCGCACGCGGCGAGGGCGGCGATCGCGTCCGCGTGGGCGGCGGCGCTGGCGGCGTCGTACTCGATCAGCGAGGTGCGCTTGTGGAAGTCGTGCACGCCGAGCGGGGATGCGTACCGGCCCGCGCCGCCGGTGGGCAGCACGTGGTTGGCGCCGGCCAGGTAGTCCCCGGCGGCCTCGGACGAGTACGGCCCGATGAAGATCGCGCCGGAGGTCGTGCAGCCCACGGCGGTGGCGCGCGCGTCCTCGATCTGGAGCTCGAGGTGCTCGGGCGCATAGGCGTTGGCGAACGCGACCGCATCGTCGATCGAGGCGACCACGACCGCGGCCCCGTGCGTGCGCAGCGCGGCCTCGGCGATCGCCCGGCGTGGCAGGTCCGCGAGCTGGCGCACGAGCTCGGCGTCGACGGCGGCCAGCAGCCCGGGCGCGGTCGTGATCAGGATCGCGCGCGCCTCGGTGTCGTGCTCGGCCTGCGCGATCAGATCCGCTGCGACCCAGGCCGGGCGCGCGGAGGCGTCAGCGATGATCAGCACCTCGGACGGGCCCGCGATCGAGTCGATGTCGACCTCGCCATAGACCTGGCGCTTGGCCGACGCGACCCACGCGTTGCCGGGGCCGACGATCTTGTCGACGCGGGGCACGGTCTCGGTGCCGTACGCGAGCGCGCCGATCGCCTGCGCGCCACCGAGCTCGAACACCCGATCGACGCCGGCGAGCCGGGCCGCGAGCAACGCCTCGGGCGACGCCCCGGGCGTCACCATGATCACCTCGCGCACGCCGGCGACCTTGGCCGGGATCGCGGTCATCAGCACGCTCGACGGGTACAGCGCGGTGCCGCCGGGCACGTACAGCCCGACCCGCGCGAGCGCGGACACCCGCAGCTCGAGGCGGACCCCATCGAGAGTGACGTCGACGTCGCAATCGACCTGCCGCTCGTGGAATGCGCGGATCCGCTGCGCGGCGAGATCGAGCGCGGCGCGGACCTTCGGCTCGACCGCGGCGGCCAGCGCGTCCCAGCGCGCTCGGGACAGCTCGTAGGAGCCCGCGGTCGGCTCGCGCCTGTCGAACCGCCGCGTGTAGTCGGCGACCGCGGCGTCGCGCCGGGTGCGGACGTCGGCGAGGATCGCCGCGACCTGCGCGTCGATGTCGCCGGCCATCCGGGTGGTGCGCTCGAGCAGCCCGCGCGCCTCGGGTGAGCCCGCCGCGAACTGCCGGAGGACTGTCGTGTCGACCGTCGTATCCATGGCTCGCAGCATGGCATGAACTCGCCAGCGCGGAATCGCTCCGCCTCGCTACTCGGCGGTGCTCCCGCGCGGGCTCACCGGCGCGGCTTCTTGGTCGGTGGCTTCGCGGGCGCGGCCCCATCGCGCGCGGGCACGTCGGTGGGCGTGGCCTCGGTGTTGATCTTCGAGTCCGGGATCTTCACGCGGTCCGGATCGTAGTTGTCGAGGTTGGCCTTCGGGTTGGCCGCGTCGTACGACTCGTCCGGCGTGTCTTGCTTCGTCGGCCCGCTGTCGGGGCCCGGGGGCAGGGGCCCCTCGAGCGAGCCGCCCGGCAGCTTCGAGGGGTAGCGGTCGCCGTAGTCCTCGACCAGCGACGACGGCACGCTGGTGCGGCCCTGGCCGCCGATCTTGACCACGTGCCTTGCGCTCGGCCACATCACCCATGCCTCGCCCGGGCCGACGATCGACAGGGCGCGGACGCCCTCGATCTTGACCTCCTCGACCTGGTAGCCGTTCTCCTGGGCCAGCCGCCGTACCAGCTTCACCGTCTCGCGCACCACCCCGTCGGGGCGCTCGTACCGCGTCACCGTGACGTTGACGAGATCCTTGTCCGCGATCGTGCCCCGGCTGTCGGCAGCGCTGGTGATGTAGCTGGCGCTGTAGGCCTCGCCCTTGTTGCCCTCGACCCACACCTCGACGTCGAGCAGCGGGCCCTGGAATCGCCGGTACTTCCAGCCCTCGAGGTCTCGCTCCACGACCAGCCGCTTCGGGACCGGCGGGCGGCCACCACAGCCTCCGGCCGACACGGCGACCGGCACGGCGGCCGCGAGAGACAGGATGACAGCCCGCACCCGACGCATCGTCGATATCGTACCCCGGTTCCCTCATTGACACCGGCGCGACCATCGTCGAATAGTCCCGGCCACCCATGGCCAGCTATCTGTTCTCGTCCGAGTCCGTCACCGAAGGACACCCCGACAAGCTGTGCGACCAGGTGTCGGACGCGATCGTCGATGCGTGCCTCGCGGTCGATCCCAACAGCCGCGTCGCGTGCGAGAGCGTCGCCAAGACGGGCTTCGTCCTGCTGGCCGGGGAGATCACCACGAAGGCCCAGCTCGACTACCAGACGCTCGTCCGCAACGTCGTGCGCGACATCGGCTTCGTCGGCTCCGACACCGGCTTCGACGCCGACACGTGCGCCGTCATGGTGTCCGTGGCGCAGCAGTCGCCCGACATCGCCCAGGGCGTCGACCGCGGCGATCTCGCCAAGCAGGGCGCCGGCGATCAGGGCCTGATGTTCGGCTATGCGTGCGACGAGACGAAGGAGCTGATGCCGATGCCGATCCAGCTGGCCCACCAGCTGGCGTTCCGGCTCGCCGAGGTCCGCAAGAGGAAGATCAAGGGCGTGGACTGGCTGCGTCCCGACGGCAAGACCCAGGTCTCGGTCCGCTACGAGGACGGCGAGATCACGGGCGTCGAGGCGATCGTCGTCTCGACCCAGCACGACGAGAAGGTCAAGTCGAAGACGCTCGAGGAGGCGATCCGCGAGCTCGTGATCAAGCCGATCGTCCCGGCCAAGCTGATCACGAACAAGACCAAGTTCCACGTCAACCCGACCGGTCGGTTCGTCATCGGTGGCCCGCACGGCGACGCCGGCGTCACCGGTCGCAAGATCATCGTCGACACCTACGGCGGCTATGCCCGCCACGGTGGCGGCGCGTTCTCGGGCAAGGATCCGAGCAAGGTCGATCGCTCGGCCGCGTACTACGCGCGCTACATCGCCAAGCACGTCGTGGCCGCCGGCCTCGCGCGCCGCTGCGAGGTCCAGTTCGCGTACGCCATCGGCGTCGCCGAGCCGGTCTCGATGCTCGTCGACACCGCCGGCACGGGGATCGTCTCCGACGACAAGCTCACCAAGGCCGTGCTCGCCACGTTCGACGCGCGCCCGGGCATGCTGATCCAGGAGCTCGACCTCCGCCGCCCGATCTTCCGCCAGACCTCGGCCTACGGCCACTTCGGCCGCGAGCTCCCGGAGTTCAACTGGGAGAAGACCCCGCTCGTCGGCGAGCTCCGCGAGGCCGCGGGCGTCAAGGGCGGCACTGCGGCGACCCGTGGCAAGGTGTCGGCCTCGGCGGCCAAGCCCGCCGCCAAGACCCCCGCCAAGAAGGCGTCGCTCAAGGCCCCGCCTCCGGCCAAGAAGAAGGGCTCGCACGTCGCACGCGCCTGAGCGTGCCAGAGCGTGATCGACGGCCCCCTTCGGGCCTGACCGCGTGACTCCTCGAGCCGGCCTTCGCGCCGGCTCGCTTCGTTTCGGCGGCCAGCCTGCGGGATCTCGCACGAGCCGCGGGGGGTTCGTGCCATCCTCCCGGGCGTGCTGCGCGCCGTCGCGATCCTCGCCACGCTGCTCGCCACGAGCACGCCCGGCGCGGCCCGGACACCTGCCGAGCTCCCCGGCGCACCGCCACCGCGCCTGCTGGTGGCCGCGCGCACCGCGCCCGCCGGCTGGCGCGCGACGGAGGACGCCACCACGGGCGTGACCGCCGAGCTGTGGGGCGGCACCACCGCGGCGCCCGGCGCGACGGCAGACCCCGCGCTCGCCGAGCGCGCCGCGCGCACCTTCCTCGCGGAGCACCTCGCCCGGCTCGCGCCCGGCGCCGCCCCCACCGACCTCTTGCTCGCCGCGAACACGCTCGATGCCCACGGGACGCGCACCGTCGCGTTCCACCAGGCCGCGCTCGGCCACCGCGTGCTGGGCGGCCAGCTCCACGTCGTGATCGCGCGCGATCGCGTGGTCGCCGCAGGCTCTCAAGCGTGGCCGCACGTCCACCTCGAGCCCCCGCGCACCCGCGCCCTGCCCGTCCCCGAGCTGCGCGCGCGTGCCGCGGCGTGGATGACCCGCGAGGCGGGCCGCGCCGCCGACGCCGGCCCTCCCGGTCCGATCGTGATCGTCCCGGTGATCGACGCCGCCGGCGCGCTGCGCTACGACCTCGCCGCGCCGATCACCGTGCGCGCCCGCGGCGTCCGTGATGCGTGGGATCTCCACGTGCGCGTTGACGGCGTGGTGCTCCGCCAGGTCGACCGCGCGCGCGCCGCGACGGGCACGCTCCTCTACGACGTGGGCGTGCGCCGCCCCACCGGTCCCCGCATGGCCGCGCCGGCGGCCCAGGCCCAGGTCACCCTCGATGGCGCGGCCGCCACCACCGACGCCACCGGCGCGCTGACCTGGCCCGGCACCAGCGCCGCCGCGCTGATCCCGAGCGTGACCGGCCTGCTCGTCGACGTGCAAGGCCCGGGCGCCCGCACGCCTCCGATGCTCACGCTGTTCCCCGGTGGTGCGGTGACGTGGAGCCCGATCGATGCCGACGAGGATGCGCGGCTGTCCGCGTTCGTCCACGCCGGGCTCGGCAAGCAGCGCGCGCGGATGATCCTGCCCGGGCTCGCGAGCGTGGCTCGATCAGCCGCTGGTCGTCCACCTCGAGGAGGCCCAGGCCTGCAACGCGCTCGCGGCCGACGGCGAGCTGTTCTTCTACCGCGGGGACGCCACGTGCGAGAGCAGCGCGCGGATCGCGGACATCGTCCACCACGAGCTCGGTCACCTGCTGCACGCGGAGGGGCTGATCCCCGGCGCGGGGAAGTACGACGTCCCGCTCAGCGAGGGCCTGTCCGACTTCTTTGCGGCCAGCGTCCTCGACGATCCCGGCCTCGGGCGCGGGTTCCTGGGCGAGGCTCCGCTGCGCGACATCGATCCGCCCGGCATCGAGCGGGTGTGGCCGGCGGACCGCACGAACGTCCCACACGTCACGGGCCTCATCATCGCCGGCGCGCTGTGGGACCTGCGCGCGCGGCTCGTCCACGAACGCGGGCCCCAGGCAGGCGTCACCGCCGCCGAACGGATCTACGCGGGCGTGCTCGCGCGTGCGGCCGACCTCCCCGGTAGCTACCTGGCCGCCCAGATCGCCGATGACGATGACGGGGACCTCGGCAACGGCACGCCCCACGCCTGCGCGCTCGAGGCCGCGTTCGGGAGGCACGGGCTGGCAGGCCCGGGCTTCGCCACCACGGCCCTCGCCTCGCCGGCGGTCATCGATCGGACGATCACCGTGGCGGTCACGACCCCCACCGGGACCGCGTGCCCGCCGCCCGCGGTGACCGGCGGGCGCGTGACCTGGCGCCCGGCGGGCGAGGCCTGGCGCAGCCTCGATCTCGCCGCCAGCGGTGCGGCCGGCGCGGCGTGGTCGGGCAGCTTCCCCGACGTGCCCGACGGCACCCTGCTCGAGTACCGCGTGACGGCCACGCTCGCTGACGCCTCGCTGATCACGCTGCCGGCGAACCTCGCTGATCCGGCGTACCAGCACCTGGTCGGCCCGGTCACCGAGCTGTGGTGCGAGCGCTTCGAGGCCGGGGATCCCGGGTGGGCTCAGACCGGCGATGGGTGGGAGTGGGGAACGCCGGGCGCTCACGCCGACGCTGGTGATCCCACGGCCGCGTTCGGCGGCGCGCGCGCCCTCGGCACCGACCTCACGTCAGACGGGCGCTACGCGGTCAGCGCGACCACCACGATCACCACGCCGCTCGTCGACACGCACGGGTTCACCGGCGTCCATCTCCAGTACCGTCGCTGGCTCGCGGTCGAGGATCGCACCTACGATCAGGCGACGATCGCCGTCGGCCGCGACGTGCTGTGGACCAACGCCGGCGACGCCTCCGCCGAGCTCCGCCACGTCGACCGCGAGTGGCGGCTCCACGACGTTGACCTCGGCGCCTACGCGGGCGGCGAGGTCAACGTGACGTGGACGATCACCGCGGACGCGTCGATCACACTCGGCGGCTGGACCCTCGACGACGTGTGCATCGTGGGCGTGGGACAGGTCCCCGACGACGAGGGCTGCTGCAGCGGCGGCGGTGCGGGCGGCTCCCCGCTGCTCGCCCTCGGCGTGCTTCTCGGGCTACGGCGACGCCGGCGTCAGTTCGCGCGACGCGCGGCGAGCGTGGACTCGAGCCTGGTGCCGTCGCGGTCGGTCTCGGCGCGGCTGCCGAAGTAGGTCTTGGGGCCGCGCGGATCGCCGGGGATCGTGAGCTTGAGGTCGAACGGCGCCGGGCCATCGACCTTCTCGATCACGAACTTGCTGGTGACCGTGTCCTTGGTCTCGTGGAGGACGAACGTGATCTCGTCGCCCTTCACCTTGAACGAGAACAGCTCGAACGTGCCCTTGAACAGGGTGCGGTCCTGGAACACGCCGCCGCCCATGTTCGGCACGAACCGGTACACGAACAGGTGGTCTCGGTCGGTCTGCGGCATCTGATCGAGCCAGTTGCGGTCGATCAGCAGCGTGCGCGCCTCGTCGGTGGAGACGCGGGCGGACGGGGGAGAGGACGGGGCGCACGCCGCCAGGGAGGCAGCGACGCAGAGCGCGAGGACGGTACGCATGGCGAAGATTCTACCCCACCCCCGCGACGCGGCCATGCGGTGCGCGGTCGCGGCGGTCAGGCGAGCGCGAGGATCCGCAGCGCACCCTCGGCGCTGCGGGCGACCTGGGCACCGCGGGACTCGGGGGTGCCACCCACGGCGCACACCAGCAGGTCCGCGCCGTCGATCTCGATCTTGCGCATCTGCACGTTCCACGCGGCACCGGGCCCGAGCAGCGTGCCGCTGAACTCGCGGACGCGGTGCGCCACCACGCCCATCCGGGCCGCCACCTCGTCGCACGCGTGCGCGTCCCCTGACGAGGCGAGCGGCAGCCCTTGATCGTCCGCGATCACCATCGCCTCGATGCCGCCATCCTCGCAGCACGCGGCGAGCTGGAGCGCGAGGGCCTCGCCAGCCGAAGAGCCGCGACGCTTGCGACGTTCGTTCGTGTACATGGGAGAAAGTGTCCCGCGCCACCCGCACGGCGGGCAACTTCTTGGTGAGCCGGCCGCCATCGACCAGGCGCACCTCGACCGGCGCGGTTGCCCGGCTGACGCGCAAGCTGCCCACGTGGGCCAAGGGCCCGCGAACGGACATCTCGATCGATGATCGCGGTCGAGCCGCCCCGCGGGCGAGGCTCGACGAGGACGCGTACCCGTCGGTACGCGACCGAGGAGCAACAACTCCCCCGGGGATGGATCGGCCGTGAGGGCGATTGAGATGTCCGTTCGCGGGCCCTAAGCTACGCGCGTGCGCCGCGCCCTGCTCGCGGCGAGTGTCCTCGTCGCGCTCGCCTGTACCCACCCGAAGGCACCCATCGCCCCCATGACCTGGCCCGCTCTCGACGCCCAGCTCCTCGCTGACGCCGCCGCCACCTTCAACTTCCGCCTCGGGATCCCGGTGCCGCTGGCGCTCACGCCGGACGGAGCGGTGCTGTTCCGCCGCACCCCGGCGCGCGCGTTCGCCGCCGACCTCTACGAGCTCGGGGCCGACGGCACCGTGCGCACGCTCGCCACCGCCGCCGATCTGCTCGGCACCGACGAGGAGAGCCTGTCCAACGAGGAGAAGGCCCGCCGCGAGCGCACGCGCACCGCGACCAGGGGCATCGTCGACGTCGAGGTGTCCGAGGACGGCGCCACCGTGATGGTTCCGCTCGGCGGCAAGCTGTTCCTGATCGACCGCGCCTCGGGGCAGCGCCAGGTGATCGCCCCCGGTGGGCCGATGTTCGACCCCCGACTGTCCCCCGATGGACAGCAGGTCGCGTTCGTGCGCGACGGCGTGCTGTGGCTGCTGCAGGGCGGCAAGCTCCGCGCCCTGACCTCGCCGCCAGCGGGCCACGAGGACGGCGTCGCCGACTTCGCCGCGCAGGAGGAGCTCGCGCGCACCCGCGGGTTCTGGTGGGCGCCCGACTCGCGGGCGATCGTGTTCCAGCGCACCGACAACCGCCCGATCGACACGCTCTACGTGTCCGACGCCCGCCACCCCGAGACGGCCCCGGTGCCGTTCCGGTACCCGCGCGCCGGGCGCCCGAACGCGCGCGTGTCGCTCCACGTGCTCGATGTCACCACCGCGGCCGCCACCCCGCTCGCGCTGGCGTGGGATCCCGCGTTCGAGTACCTGGTCTCCGTCACGTGGCCCAAGGCCGGCCCACTGACCGCGCTCGTCCTCGATCGCGATCAGCAGCAGCTCGCCGTGCTCGCCTACGATCCGGGGGCTACCGCGCCCCGCACGCTGCTGACCGAGCACGACGACGCGTGGCTCAACGTCGACGTCGGCGCGCCGCGCTGGCTCCCCGATGGCTCGGGCTTCCTGTGGATGACCGAGGCGCCGGGCGCGTGGACCCTCGAGCTGCGCGATCCCCGCGGCGCCCTCGTGCGCCAGCTCACCACCCCCGAGTTCGGCCTGCGCCGTCTCGGCGCCGTGGATGCCACCCACGCGATCGTGCTCGCCTCGCCCGATCCGCTGCGCCAGGACGTGTGGCGGATCCCGCTCGCTGGCGGCGCCCCCGAGCGCGTCACCGACGGGGACGGCGTGGCCCAGCAGGGGCGCGCGCAGGTGCTCGCCCGCCACGGCATGATCGCCGTCGACGTCGCCCTCGATCGCGGCGGCCGCAAGGTGCTCGCGATCGGGACCACCACCGCCAGCCCGCGCCGCCGCGAGCTGCCGAGTGTCGCCGAGCGCCCCGCGCTGGTGCCGACCACCCGGCTCGAGACCGTCGAGCTCGGCGGGCGCACGCACCACGTCGCGATCACGCGCCCGCGCGCGTTCGACGCCACCCGCCGCTACCCGGTGCTGCTCAAGGTCTACGGCGGCCCGCACGCGGTGACCGTCGAGGCCGCCCTCGACGCCTACGTGATGGACCAGTGGTACGCCGACGCCGGGTTCATCGTCGTGCGCAGCGACAACCGCGGCACGCCCAACCGCGGCCGCGCGTGGGAGCGCGCGATCCTGCGCGATCTGCTCACCGTCCCGCTCGACGACCAGATCGGCGCGCTGCAGGCCGTGGGTGCGCGCTACCCGGAGCTCGATCTCGGGCGCGTCGGCGTGTTCGGGTGGTCGTTCGGCGGCTACGTCGCCGCGATGGCGGTGCTGCTCCGCCCCGACGTGTTCCACGCCGCGATCGCCGGCGCGCCGGTCACCGACTGGGCGCTCTACGACACCGCCTACACCGAGCGCTACATGAAGCTACCCGCGGCCAATCCCGCTGGGTACACCGCGACCAGCGCGCTCACCCACGCGGCCAAGCTGACCCGCCCGCTGCTGCTGATCCACGGCATCACCGACGACAACGTCCACTTCGCGCACAGCCTCGCGCTGATCGAGGAGCTCTACATCAACGCAAAGCGGGCCGAGGTGATCACCCTGTCGGCGACGCACATGGTCCCGGATCCGCGCCTCAACCTCGCCCGCGAGCAGGTGCAGATCGACTTCTTCCGCCAGCACCTCGCCCGCCCCGCCGGCGCGCCGTGATCCTCCACCGCGACGACCGCTGCGTCGTCGTCGACAAGCCGAGCGGCATCGCCACCCACCGGGGCTGGGACGACAGCGACGACGCCCTGCTCCAGCGTGTCCGCGACGCGGTGGGCGCGTACGTCTACCCGATCCACCGCCTCGATCGCGGGGCCTCCGGCGTCGTGCTGTTCGCCCTCGACAAGGAGGCCGCGCGCGCGTTCACCGACGCGTGGATGGCGGGCGGCGCCGACAAGCGCTACCTCGCGATCACGCGCGGCCACCCGCCCGCGTACACGCTGCTCGACCACCCCGTGCTCAAGGAGGAGCGCGGAGGAGCGCGCGTCGACGCGCGCACCGAGATCTGGCGCCGGGACACGTTTGGCCGCTACGCCATCGTCGAGGCGCGGCCGCTGACCGGGCGCCTCCACCAGATCCGCCGGCACCTCAAGCACCTGTCGTGCCCGCTGATCGGCGACGTGCGCTACGGCAAGGGCGACCACAACCGGCTGTTCCGCACCCAGCACGATCTCCACCGCCTCGCGCTCCACGCGACCCGCCTGTCGGTCCCGCACCCGGATGGGTCGCTGCTGGTCGTGGAGTCCCCGCTCGCCGCGGACATGGCGGCTGCGATCGCGAGTTGCCGCGCGGCATACACCCCACCCGCTCCGGTGGCGTGACCAGGTGCGCGTTCCCCGCGGCCACCGCGGTCTCATCGTGTGCGACTCGCGCCGCGCCGCGCGGTGGCGCAAGGCGCTCCAGGCGGCCGGCATCGCGGCGATCGTCGTGGAGACCGACGCCGACGAGGCCGGGGCCGCCAGGGTCTGCGTCCCCGAGGCAGCCAGGGACGCTTTCCCATTCGTCCCACTGCGCGTCCGGTGCCCGGCCCTGGCGCCTGGCCAGAGGCCACCGCGAGGCCACCAACCGAGGGGCCGACAGGTCAGACGCCAGCTCACTACTTGTGGGGCCTGCGTGGCGAACGCCCGTCGCCACGGGTCAAGGACGCGCCACCGCCGCCGATGCAGCAGAACATCAGGACGATGGCACCGACCTGACGGAGGGCCTCACGCCCCCTCGGCCGCCGCCTGGTACAGCTCGCGGACGTCGAGGCGAGCCCCGATCGAGCCGAGCTCGGCAACGTCACCGTCCGTCGAGACCACAGCAGCCCAACCGCCGTCCCCTGCGCGCGTCCAGACCTCGACGCGAGGCTCGTCTGGTGAGACGAGAACGTACTGCTGGAGGGAAGGGAGCCGCTTGTAGTGCGCGAACTTCTCGCCGCGGTCGTACTCCGCCGTGCTCGGGCTCAACACCTCGACGAGCAGGGTCGGGTTGGTCACGGAGTTCTCGTCCTCGGGATCCGTCTCGCGCGGACCGCAGACGACCGTGACGTCGGGGTACGTCGCGAGGCCCGTCGCGAGCACGCGGACGCGAAGGTCCGAGCCAAGAGCGCGGCAGCGGCCCGTCCGGAGCTGAGCAAACAGCAGATTCGGGACCGCGAGCTGCAATGCGGCGTGGACGGGCGTGCCCCCGGCCATGGCGTAGATCTGCCCGTCCAGGTACTCGTGCTTGATGTTGCTTGCGCCCTCGAGCGTGAGGTACTCGCGCCACGCGTAGTGCACGGCATGGACGCGGGCCGACATCGCTTCGAGTATGCCACGCTCGAGCGATGCGCTCATGCTGGAACGCGGTTGCGGCGGCGTGAGCCGCGAGGACGTCACCGGGTAGTGGTCGTTGCAGCCGGATCTCGTCAGTTCG
Organism: Kofleriaceae bacterium; assembly: GCA_964203225.1. Lineage (GTDB taxonomy): Bacteria > Myxococcota_A > Polyangia > Haliangiales > Haliangiaceae > JABFXX01. The sequence continues at coordinate 76,607 of CAXNMK010000009.1, read as the reverse complement.
GGCTCGTGCCCAGCTCGGTCGCGAGCTCGGCCCAGAACGCGTCGCCGGTCAGGTAGAACGCCCACAGGCGCTCGACGGGCTTGACGCCCCGGCGCTCCTGCCACAGCACCATGTCGTCGAACTCGCCCTCGAACCAGCCCCACAGGAACCGGGCGCGGAGCACGTCGAGGCCCCGCGAGCGCATCTCGGCGATCGCCTCGTCGGTCTCGAGGTCGTCGAGCTCGTCGACGAGATCGGAGGCCTCGTCGATGACCTCGCCGAGGTGGGCGATGCCCTTCTTGGTCAGCTCGTAGCGGCCCTTGCGCGCGTTGATGGCGACGAGGTCGTCGACCGCGAGCTGCTGGAGGATGTCGTCGAACGGGCCGAGCTCGGACGGGAGGACGACCGGCAGCTCCATGCCGCCCTCCTTGGGATCGAGGTCGAGCTTCTTGAGGAGCCACAGGCCGACGTAGGTCTGCTTGGTCTCCTCGTCGAGGACGGGGCGGCGTTCGAGGGCGGTGCTCACGAGGGGACGGTACTCCAGGCAGGGGCGAGGAGCTCGAGGCGGTGGTCACCCGCGGCGGTGCGCTCGAGCCAGCTCTCGACGTCGCCGTGGCGCGTAGAGCACGGCTCGCGTCAGGGGAGGGGGCCAGGGGAGGAGCGGAACGGGAAGGGGGCAGGATGGCGTGGTGCGGGTTGCACAGGACGAGGACGAGCGCCGCGGCGTCCTGCGGCAGGCGGGGCAGCCAGCGGGCGAGGAAGCGGGACGCGAGCACGGTGACCGGCACCTGCGCGTCGAGCTCGAAGTACAGCTCGATGTCGTCGGCGAGCACCTCCGCGTCATCGGCCGAGTGGAGCGCGAGCACGAGCGCATCGTCGACCGGGCGCGCGGCCTCCATCGGCGTGGTCAGCCACACGCGCGGGACGCGGGCCCAGCCGTAGCCGGCGTAGTCGCGATCGGGCGCGACGCGGTGCGCGGCGAGGTGGAGCAGCTCGAGGACCGGCCGCTCGTGGAACGGCAGGTCGGCGATCGAGAGGACCGCGGGCGCCACGACCCCGTTCAGGCGTCGAGGCGCGTGGCGCCGACGCGGGTGACCACGCCGAACCGGCCCCCACCGCTGCGGAAGCCGCCGCTCGACCGGCCGGTGGCCCGGGTCCCCGACGACGGGCGGTTGTACGTGCGGCCGCTCTGCGAGCGCTGGAACCGCGCCGGGTTGGCCGCGCGGTAGCTCGAGCGCGACTGCTGGAGCGCGGCGACCCGCCCCGGCGGCGTGTGGTACGCGGTCCGGTACATCGGCATGTAGCTCGGCATGAACATGCTCGACATCATCGAGCCGAGGATCATGCCCGACATGATGCTCATCATCGGCGAGTGGTAGCCGTAGTACGCGCCGTGACCGGTGGTCTGGACCTGCGCCTGGCCGTCGCCGGTGATGCCGCGCTGGATCGTGAAGATCTTCTCGCCCTCGTCGACTGCGCCGCTGGTGTTCTTGTCGAAGAACCCGGTCACGACCTGGGTCTTGTCGTCGGTGTCCTGCACGGACACGGAGATCACCTCATCACCCTCGTAGATCTCGTTGACGCGCTTCTCGAGGTCCTCGGGGCCCTCGGCCGCCTTGTACGCCTCGTTGACCTTGTCGAAGTCGATCTTGACGTTGGTGTTCTCGGTGGTCGTCCAGCGCTCGTTGTCCTTGGACTCGTAGGACTCGCAGCCCGTGCTCACGATGCCGAGCGGAACGACCACGGCGAGCGCAGCAGCGAGGTGCTTGACCTTTGAAAACATGGCCAAAATGTAGGGCCGAGCACGCCCCTCGTCAAGGAACGTTCGGCCACCCTGGCCGATCGGCGTGACCGCAGGTGCCCGGAATCGCTGGGGCGCCCTCCGCGGCCCCCCCGCGGGCCCCGTCAGCGCCCGAACTTGTCGCGGACCCAGGCCTGCGCCACCCGGAAGTCGGCCGGGGACCGGGTCACCGCGGTCACGAACGCGCGACCGAACGCCTCGACCCGCGCGTCGTGATCGCGGAAGTCGAAGCCGGGCGGCAGCGCGAACGACCGGAACACCAGCGCGCCCCCCTCGATCACCGGCGCCGGGACGGCCTTCGCCGCGGGCAGCTTGCGGCGCCGGCTGCGCGCCGCGATGTGGTGCGTGAAGATCGCCTGCTCGCGCGCGAAATGGCGCAGCGTGGTGCCGGCGAGCGCGCGGAACCGGGCGTCCGGGTCCGCGACCAGCAGGCCATCGGTGATCGCGCGGCACAGCGCCCGCGACTCCTCGTCCCACACCACCGCGCCGTGGCCCTCGATCAGCGCGTCGGCGAGCGCGCCCTGCCCGGCGCGGGTCAGCGCCACCGCCCGCAGCGCCCGCAGCGCGGTCGGCACCGAGTCCGCGAAGATGCCGCGGTTGGTCCGCCGCAGGACGTCCTCGGAGCCGTCGCCGAGCTTCTCGAGCGCGTCGTGGCCGAGGCGGCTCGCGAGGCGCCCCGCGAGCCCGTACAGCCGAGCGCGGTCCATGCCGCCGAGCACCTGCACGATCCCGAGGATCGCCACCACCGGCCACGGGTAGAGCCAGCCGAGCGCGCTGCCGAGCTCGACGTACCCGGCGATCCGCCCGTACAGGCTGCGGTTGTACTTCGCGAGCCAGCGGTGGGCGTCAGCGGCGAGCGCGGCCTCCTCGGCGAGCACGGCGTCGCGCAGGTCCGCGGGTAGCGCGGCGTCGGCGGCGGCCAGCGTGGCGCGCAGGTCCGCGAGCGTGACCGCGGCCAGCCCCTCGCCCATCAGGTGGTAGCTCGCCATCCGGGGCTCTCCGAGGCGCGCACGCACGGCGGCGATCAGCATCAGGACGCATCCTACGACGGATCCCGATGGGCGCCGGTGCGCGGATTCCGACGTTGAAGCGCCCGCTTCGCACCGACCAGCCTGAGCCTCGAGGTTCAAGGTCCTCGTCGTGTTCACCGCTGCCGTCCTGGTCGCGCTCGCGGTCACCCCGCGCGCGCTCGCGGTCACCCCGCGCGCGCTCGCGGTCACCCCGCGCGCGCCCGCGCCTGGCGCCCGGGCGCCTGGCGGTGCGCCACCCGTGGATGCGGCCGACGCACGACGATCTGCTGCTGAACTGATCTCCGACCGACCGGCCTGCGGCCGACTGCTCACGCGACCAGCGAGTCCGCGAGCTCGACGATGCGGTGGTCGAGCACGGACCAGATCACCGCGGCGATCACGGTGGCGACGCGGTCCTGCTCGCCGCCGGTGAGGGCGACGGGCAGCTCCTCGATCTGGTCGCGCAGCGAGCGGACCATCGCGCGGTCGCAGCGGCCCGCCCGCACCGCCGCGAGGCCGCGCGAGCGAGCGCGGTGGTCGAGCCGGAGGTCACCGAGCGCGGGGCGCCCGCCGACCACGCGACACGCGAGCTCGAGCGCGACCCCGAAGGCGTCGTGATCGGCCAGCCGGGTGTCGGCGAATCCGGCCATCGGCTCGGTCGGCTCGGTCGGCTCGGTCGGCTCGGTCGGCCCGAGCTCGCGCTCGAGTAGCCGCAGCACCGCCGGCTGCCGGATCGCGAGCCAGCTGACGTCGTGCTCGGCCAGGCCCTGGGCATGGTGGGGGATCATGGGTTCCGTTCGTCACGGGCCCTCGGAGCGCGCCAGTTTTCGGCCCACGCACGGCCACGCCGCGCCTCCGCTGCTATGGTCGCCGCCGCATGCGTCCCGCCTATCTCATCGATGGTCTGCGCTCTCCGTTCGGTCGCTACGGCGGGGGGCTCGCCGGGGTCCGCGCCGATGATCTCGGCGCCCAGGTGATCGCCGCGCTGATCGCGAAGACCGGCATCCCGCCCGAACGGATCGACGACGTGGTGTTCGGCTGCGCCAACCAGGCCGGCGAGGACAACCGCAACGTCGGCCGGATGTGCGCGCTGCTCGCCGGGCTGCCGGTCTCGGTCCCGGGCGTCACGGTCAACCGGCTGTGCGGCTCGGGCCTGCAGGCGGTCGCCGATGCGGCGCGCCTGATCGCCACCGGCGAGGCCGACCTCGTGATCGCGGGCGGCGTCGAGCAGATGTCGCGCGCGCCGCTCGTGATGGCGAAGGCCACCGAGGCGTTCCCGCGCGGCCCGCAGACCCTCCACGACACCACCCTCGGCTGGCGGTTCGTCAACCCGAAGATGGACGCGCTGCACGGCACGCTCGCGATGGGCGAGACCGCCGAGAAGGTCGCCGAGCGCGAGAGCGTCAGCCGCGAGGCGCAGGACCAGCTCGCGCTCCGCTCGCAGCACCTCGCCGGCCAGGCGATCGCGTCGGGCCGGATCGCGCGCGAGCTGACGCCGATCCTGACCGGCACCGACAAGAAGACCGGCGCCCGCCTCGAGGTCACCGCCGACGAGCACCCGCGCCCCGACACCACGATCGAGCAGCTCCACAAGCTGCGCCCCGCGTTCGTCAAGACCGGCGGCTCGGTGACCGCCGGCAACGCCTCGGGCCTCAACGACGGCGCCGCCGCGATCCTGCTGGCCAGCGAGCGGGCGATCCAGGAGCTCGGGCTGACCCCGCGCGCCCGCTACGTCACCGGCTGCGCGGCCGGCGTCGAGCCGAGCTACATGGGCCTCGGGCCGATCCCCGCGTCATCTCGCAAGGCGATGAGCAAGGCTGGCCTCACGGCGCAGCAGATCGACCTCGCCGAGCTCAACGAGGCGTTCGCCGCCCAGGCCCTGCCGTGCATCAGCCAGCTCGGCCTCGACCCGGAGCGGGTCAACGTCAACGGCGGCGCGATCGCCTACGGCCACCCCCTCGGGGCATCGGGCGCGCGGCTCGCGCTGACCCTGATGCTCGAGCTGCAGGACCGGTCGGCCCGGTATGGCCTGGCCTCGATGTGCATCGGCGTGGGCCAGGGGATTGCCGTGATCCTCGAGCGCGCCTGAGGCCCCCGACCGATCACGGTTCACCGACGAGAAAACCGACCAAACGACCCATTGCTACCCCACGCGGATCGTGTAACGACAGGGGAGGTCTTCGGGGAGCTCGCGCGCCCACCGAGGTCGGAGTTGAACGCCGCGTGCAAGACCAAGTCGCCAAATCGCTGAAGCTCGTCGGGCGGGTCCTCGGCGACAAGTTCAAGCTGACGGCGTGCATCGGCATCGGCGGCAGTGGTGCGGTCTACCGGGCCGACCAGATGACCCTCGGCCGCACCGTGGCGGTCAAGATCCTCAACGAGGACCTGTCGGCCGACGGCCGGATGATCAAGCGGTTCCGTGACGAGGCCACCAGCGCGTCACGCCTCAACCACCCGAACTGCGTCTCGATCATCGACTACGGCCAGGCCAGCGACGGCCTGCTCTACCTCGCGATGGAGTACGTCAAGGGCCCGACCCTGACGCAGCTGCTGGTCGCCGAGAACCCCCTGCCCGTGCCGCGCGTCGTGGACATCACGATGCAGTCGCTCGCCGGGATCGAGGAGGCGCACCTGGCGGGCGTCATCCACGCCGACCTCAAGAGCGACAACATCATCCTCGACCAGCGACGCGCCGGCGTGGACATCGTCAAGATCGTCGACTTCGGGATCGCCCGCCTCGTCACCGGCGCCCGCGACACCGAGGACCGCTCGATCTCGGGGACCCCGGAGTACATGGCGCCCGAGGTGATCAGCGGCGCGCCGCCGAGCTTCGCGTCGGACATCTACGCGGTCGGCATCATCCTGTACGAGCTGCTGGCCTACAAGACGCCGTTCTTCGCGGGCTCGACGACGGAGATCCTGTCCAACCATCTGCGCGCGATGATCCCCTCGCTCTCGAGCCGGCGCGAGCAGGTGCCGCGGGAGCTCGATGCGATCGTCGCCAAGGCGCTCGCCAAGCACCCCGCGGACCGGTTCGGCTCGGCGGCCGAGATGCGCGAGGCGCTGGCCAAGCTCCAGGGCCGGGCCAAGGCGCCGGTCGGCGATCACTGCACGGACTGCGGCACCGCGTGCCAGCCGTCGTTCAAGTTCTGCCCGGAGTGCGGCACGCCGCGCCAGCGCGCCTCGAAGGTGTTCGACGTCGCGCTCGCCGCGGTGATCGCGCAGGCCGCGCTGCCGCTGCCGTTCACGGGCCGCACCGAGGAACTCGCGCTGCTGCTCGCCCACATGCGGTCCGCGCCGCAGCGCGCCGGCGCCGGCGTCGGGCTGCTCGTCCTCGGCAACGAGGGCGCCGGCCGCAGCGCGCTCGTCCGGCAGGCGTACAGCGACCTCGCCGCCGATGGCCGCGTGATCTACCAGATCGGCCCGGATCCGAGCGGCCTCGCGGCCCCGTTCTATCCGATCCGGTCGCTGCTCGCGGCGATGCTCCAGCTCCGCCCGGTGTCGAACGAGGTCGAGTTGCTCGACGCGGTGCTCGCGATCGGCCTCAACGAGCGCGACGTGCCCGGCATCGCCCAGCTGTTCGGCCACCCCACCAGCCTGCTCGAGCTCGAGCCGCCGGTCCGCCGCCGTGAGATCGTGTGGTCCACGCTGCGGGCGATCGAGCGCGCTGCCCTCTCCAGCTCGGTGACGATCGTCGCCGAGGACATGGACCGCTACGATCAACCGAGCCTCGAGATCCTCCGCCGCACCACCGAGCCGCACGACCTGCAGCTGCCGCCGATCGTGATGACGGCGGCGGCGACGTTCGGCGCGCACTGGCCCGAGGCGATCGAGCGGCTGGAGATCGGCGCGCTCGAGACCACGGACCTCGAGAAGGTGGTCACGCACCTCGTGGCCACGGGCGTGCGCGGCCTGCCGCCGGTGCAGCAGCTGTTCGAGACCACGCGGGCGTTCCCCGGCCACATCGAGCACGTCGTCCGCTACCTCCTCGAGGGCGGCAAGGCCGAGGACACCCGGGTCTCGCTCCCCGACTTGATCGCCGCCCGGCTGTCGCTGCTGTCGCAGGCCACGCGCGACGTGCTCCAGGCCGCCGCCGTGCTCGGCCACGAGCCGCAGGTCGACCTGCTCCGCGCGATGCTGCCGGGCGACCAGCTCGAGGCCGCGATGGTGGACGCCGAGAAGAGCGGCCTGCTCGGGTTCGATGCCTCGGGCGAGCTGATGTTTGCGAGCCGGCTCGTGCGCGACATCGTCTACGACGCCACGCCCGCCGACGTCCGCCGCTCGCTCCACGCGATCGCCGCCGCCGCCGTCGAGGCGATGTCGCCCGACGTCGCGCTGCTCGGCCACCACCACGATCTCGCCGGCCACGCCAAGGACGCGATCACGCTGCTCCGCCGCGCCGGCGACCTCGCCACCGAGCAACTCGACGAGGTCGGCGCCGGCCAGTACTACCAGCGCGCGCTGGTCGCGGTCCGCCAGGCCGTGCAGGTCGGCGATGACGACGGCTCCGCGGAGCAGCAGTTCGTCACGCTGTCGGTCAAGCTCGCCGACGTGCTGCGGCTGCGCGGCGAGACGACGCTCGCCCGCGGCGTGCTCGCCGAGGCGCGTGACTGGTCCGGCGCCCCGCTGCTGGTCGCGAAGGTGGAGCGCGCGAGCGCCGCGATCGCGCTTGGCGAGGGTGATGTCGATGGCTCGATCGCGGCGCTCCGGCGCGGCGTCGGGCGCGCGATCGCCACCGGTGACATGGGCCTGGTGTGCGAGCTCTACCTCGACCTGTCGGCGTCGCTGATGCGCGGCGGCCAGCAGGACCTCGCGCTCCGCGAGCTCGTCGAATGCATCGACCTCGCGACCTTCGGCGAGGGGTTCAGCGCGATCGACGGCCCCGAGCCGTTCTGGCGGCTGCTCCTCGCGCAGGCGCAGATGGTCGACAGCAGTGGCGACTCGTACCGGGCGCTGCGCCTCGCCGAGGCCGCGCTGTTCCACGCCCAGCGCGTGCACTCGCACCTCGGCATCGCCCGGGTCCAGCAGCTGCTCGCGCAGCTGTGCGACAAGGCCGGGCTCGGCAACAAGGCCGAGCGCTACCGGGCCGCCGCGATCGCCGAGATGCGCGGGCTCGGTGACCGCCGCGCCACCGCCGAGCTCCTCCTCAGCGACAGGCCCTCACGCAGCGCGCTCGTGATGCCCGGCCGCCTCGGTGACGCGATGCAGCTCACCAAGGAGATCGGATGGGCCGAGGGCCACGAGCGCGCCCGGCGTCGCTCCACGTCGCCGCCGCCCGGGTCCAAGTCCTGATCCGGCGACGACGGTTGTGCCCAGGACAGGGCGCGCAACCCGTGTGAACCAGGGTACAGTTTCCACGTGGGTAGTATCCTCCTCGTCGAATCCGATCCCGTGATCAGCGAGTTGTGGGCCACAGCGCTCGGCGCGGCCGGGCACGCGGTGCTGACGGCGACCGGGCCTCGCGAGGCGCTCCCGCTGGTGCGCGACGGTGGGATCGATGTCGTGGTGGTCGACTCGTACGATCCGCGCGTCGGTGTCGTCGAGCTCGCCCGCAACATGGACGCCCTCCCCGACGCGCCCCCGATCATCCTGATCTCGGGCTCGCCGACGGCCCCGGAGATCTCGGCTCGGATCGGCGCCGCGGCGTTCATCGCGCAGCCGTGCGAGGTCGCCGAGGTGATCAGCGCGGTCGAGCGGCTCGTCGGCGAGGTCCGCCCGGTGCGGCAGTTCGAAGATGTGCCGCCGGGCCGCACGCGCACGGTGTTCTGATCCCCCTTCTCCGTCCCATTCTTCATTCATGATCGCGGCGTGACCCGGACCTGGCGCTACCTCGTGCTCGTCGCCGGACTGCTCGGCATCGGCGGCTTCTTCGCCCCGTTCTTCGAGTACCGCGCACCCGACGGCACGCTCGCGGGCGCCAGCGCCTACGAGATCGCGCTGGCCCACCCCGACGTGGCGGGCCTGATGACCCGGGCGCAGGAGCTCGGGATGGTCACCGCCGAGGAGGCCCGCCGGGCCACGCGGATGATCGAGCAGGGCGTGCACGCCTACAAGGGCGTGATGCTCGCGTGCTTTGCGCCGGCGGCGATCCTCGCGCTGCTCGGCCTGGTCGCGTTCGGCCGCCGCCGGCTCAGCCGGATCGATGGCGTGCTCGCGATCGTGGCGGGCACGGCCGCGCTGCTGGTCTACGTGATGGTGTTCAGCGCCCCGGCGCCCGAGAGGACCGTCGGCCTGCTCGGCCTCGGCGTGTACCTGCTCGCGATCGGCGGCGCGCTCGGCCTCGTCGGCGGGCTCGGCGCGCTGATCGTGCCCGAGCGCCGGGCGTAGCTACAGTGCTGGTCAGATAGCGTCTCCGGACGTGCTCGTGACACGTGGCATGTGCACCTGCACGTTCACGACTCGGGCACACGGCCCTCACACGCCTCCGGTGACGGATCACCGGAGGGGCGCCCGAGGTCGTGTACGTGGACGAGCACGTACCACGTGCCACGTGTACGGCTCACGGTCCGCTTGACTGACCGGCATTGGACCTGACTACTCGACGATCAGCATCCGCACGCCGCGCGCCGGCAGCGCCACGCTGACCTTGCCGCCGCGCACCACGAGGTGCTCGCGCGACAGCGGATCCCGCAGGGCGGTGGCGTCACCAGCGAGCAGCACCGCGGTGGTCGCGCGCGGCGCATCGCTGATCACGAACACCACCCGGACGTGCCCGTTGGCGTCGGCGTGGGCGAGCGCGCGCACGTCGTCCGGGCGCTCGATCTGCCAGGCATCCCCGAGTTCACCCGCGAGCCCCGCGAGGTCCGCCGCGAGGCCCGGGATGTCGTCGAGGGAGCCGGGGCGGATCCGCCCCACGCGGCGCGGGCCCGGATCGGCGAGCGGCTGGCCGAGCTCGTCCAGGGTCGGCGAGTCGGGGCCGATCACCACGACCGCGCGCTTGTGCTCGGCGAGCGCACGCAGGCGGTGCCACAGCCCGCGGTCCACGCGCGCCAGCGTCGGCGCGATCACGGCGCGGTAGCGCGCGAGCTCGGCCTCGGGGGTGGCGTCGTCGACGATCACGTAGGGCACCTGCGCCGTCTCGAGCGCCAAGGCGATCGCGTCTTGCCAGCGCCGCGCGGCGATCGCGGCCGGATCGGTGCCCAGCTCGGCCGCCCCGCCGGGCCCGAGGCCGAGCGCCTCGGCGAGCACCGGGGTCAGCGGATCCGCGACGGCGGTCGCCCGCGCGAACCGCGCATCGACCTGCGAGGCCACCAGCGCGATCGGCGCCGCACGCCGCAGCGTGGGCCACTCCACCTCGCCGAGGGCGGCCACCAGCGTCGGCAGCCACGTCGCGTGGGGCTCGACCACGCCGTCCTTCGTGATCGCCGCGCCGTACCAGCGGTCGCGCTCGACCGCCATGTAGACGTTGAAGCCGCGCACCCCCGCGGCGAGCAGCGTCAGGAGCTGATCGCGCTCGCGGTGTGGATCGGGCGGGCCGCTGCCATCGAGCGGCGGCAGCCACGGCGCCAGGCCGAGGCCGACCTCGGGGGCGAGCGGCAGTGGCTGGGCCGAGCCGACCAGCGCCAGCGCGCGCCGGCGCAGCCGCGGCAGGTCCGCGCGCGCGGTGTACGCGCCGATGCCCACCGGCCCGCCGATCGCGTGCTGGATGCCGCGGAGGTCGTACAGCCCAGGGTGGCCGGGTGGCAGATCGTGGAACCGCGCCACGCCGCCGAGGCCGACGTCGTCGAGCGTCCGCGCGAACACGCCGAGCGCACGCGCCAGGTACTGGTCCTTGAACCGCACCCACGAGATGCAGCGCGCCACGTCGGCGGGATCCCACGCGCGCGGCGGCTCGCCCGGCAGGCCGGTCGCCTCGCGCCACCACGCCACCGCGTCGGGGTGGTAGTCGAGGTCGTACGCGCCGGTGCGGAAGAACAGCTGGGCGCAGCTGTCGATGCCGAGCGCGACCACTGGCCCGTCGGGCGCGAGGTGCGGGCGGATGACCTCGGCGAGCGCCGCGAACCAGGCGGCCACCCGCGCGTGGAACGCCGTGCTCGCGTACGACGGTACCGGCCACGCGCGCGGCGGCGCGGGCAGCCACGCCGGGGAGCCGTGGGCGGTGCGCGCCTGGCACGCCGGATCGGCGAGCGCGTGGTCGGGCAGCCCGAAGCTGGTCGCCTCGGCGCTCGCGCGGGGCCCGGGCCGTAGCACCACCGCGAGCCCCTCGGCGTGCGCGAGCTCGAGGAACCGCACGAGGTCGTTCGGGCCGGTCCAGTCGAACACGCCGGGCGCCGTCTCGTGGGTGCGCCACGGCACGAACGTCTCGACGATCGTCAGCCCGAGCTCGTGCATCGCGCGCAGGCACACGGTCCACCGCCGCGGATCGACGCGGCTGTAGTGCATCGCCCCCGCGAAGAACGGCAGGTGGCGCTCGCCCCCGGCCCCCGCGATGGTCAGCCCGCGGTCGTCGAACCAGGTGCGGCGACGTGCTTCCACGAACGATCCTCCAGGACGAAGCGGCTCGGGCCCTGTGCCCACGCCGGTTGATACGTCAGCGGCGCACTGTCACCCGTGCCGCGCTCGCCGTACTCGGGATCCCAGGGCAGCAGCAGGCACGGCACGCCGCTGGGCGCCGCTCCCAGGCGCGGCAGGATCGGGTGCGGCTCGCTGGCCCGCGCCCGCGCCGCGGCCATCACGTGCGCCACCGTCGGCAGCCCCTGCAGCTCCCACATCGTCCGGATCTGCGGCGGCGGCAGCATCAGCTCGCCTGCCCGCGCGATCGCGTCGGCCGGGGCCACCCAGATCTGCTCGACGGTCTCGACGTCGTCGAACCGGGGCGCCTGCCCCTCGGGCAGCTCGGCCACGTAGAACCGCGCGCTGAACCGCCGGGGCTCGGCCGACGGCGTGATCCAGTGCGCCCACGGCACCAGGATCTCCGTCCACCACGTCATGCCCGAGGCCGCGAGCACCGCCGTCGCGTGCTCACCCGCGAGCACCCGCTGCCGCAGCTCGTCGAGCGAGTGCACCGCCGGGGGCGCGTCCTCGTCGAGCAGTGTGTCCGCGGCGGGCGGGGCGACCGCGGCGGACAGCGCGACCCGCTCGAAGGGCCGGGGGCCGTCGAGCAGCGGACGGCCGTCGAGCAGCGAGGGGCCGTCGAGCAGCGAGGGGCCGTCGAGCAGCGAGGGCCCCTCGTGCATGGTGGCGCTTCGGCCTCCCACGGCATCGCGCGCCAGCAGCACGCCGGCCTCCTCGAACAGCTCGCGCGCCGCCGCGGTCCGCGCGTCCTCGCCCGGGTCCGCCCCGCCGCCCGGGAACACGAACGCCGACGCCATGAACGACGCGCCCGTGCGGCGCCGAAGCAGCAGGACCTCGGGACCGTGCGCGCCGGGACGGAGCAAGATCACCGAGGCGGCCTCGCGCGGCTGTGCGCTCATCGCTCGTACGTAGCACGCCATCTAGTCGATCGGGACTTCGCCGCGCACGCGCAGGTCGTCGAGGCCGAGCCAGGTCTCGATCTGCCGCTCGACGAACCGCGCGACTCGCTTCTCGGGCGTCTCGAGCACCAGCCGATCGGCGGTGCCCTTGTGGCGCGCGAACACGCCGAACCACGTGAGGAAGCCGACCCGCGGCTGCCGCTCGACGACGAACAGCGCATCGATCGCGCCGGCGCCGAGCACGAACGCGGCATCGCCGCAGCGCACCTCGACGGCGAGATCGTCGACGTCGATCACCACCTCGAACGGGGAGTGCCCGGGGCCGGCGGTGCCGACCGTGATCCGCAGCGTGGGGCGACCGGTCTCGGCGAACCCGCGGTACGGCGTGCGCAGCCTCATCTCGTGGGAGATCGTCTCCAGCGAGACCCGGCTCGAGCACCGGCAGCGCAGCAGGGGCACCCCCCCAGTGTAGCGCGCGAGGCCTACGGAACGACGACGAACTCGCGCTTCATCAGGCCGATGATGTTCTGCGCTGCGTCGAGATCCGAGCCGGAGAAGTTGTCCAGGACCTTCTGGAGCTGACCGTGGTCAAGGACCAGCTGGAACGTGTCCAGCTCGGTCGGCGACAGGTCGCGGAGCTTGCCGGCGAGCGGCGTGGGCACGGCGAGCGGCGAGCCGAGGGGCGGCAGCTGGCGCTGGAGGTTGCGGAACTCGTCGAGCTGGCGGACGCCCTCCATGAGGAGGCCCTCCGTCGACTCCTGCACCTCGTTCATGACCTGCATCTCGCCGCCGGGCTCGAGCTCGAACGTGCCCGTCTCCCAGGTCAGCATCCGGTAGATGCACTTCTGCGGGCTGACCGCGAAGTCGTCGTTGATCGTGGAGAAGTAGAGCGCGCCCTTGCGGAGGTAGATCTTGCCGATGCTGACGCCGTTGTTGACCGAGAGCACGCCGCTCTTGCGGCTGGTCGACAGCAGCTGCAGCAGATCCGGCAGCGGGATCTCCTCGATCACGCCGGACATCGGACGACCCTGGGTCGCCGACGAGCGCTGCTGCGCACCGGCCTCGAGCTTGCGGCGCGCCTCGGCCTCGCTGGTCGCGGTGGCGGTGGCATCGACGGCGACGACCTTGATGATCGACGTGCCGACGAGGATGCGGTCACCCTCGTGGAGCAGGGCGCGGCCGGCGATCTTCTCGCCGTTGACGAACGTGCCGTTCGTCGAGCCCATGTCCTGGATGAACACGTCCGCGTCGCTCGAGCTGATCTTCGCGTGGCGGCGGGACACCATGTCCTCGACGAGCACCATGTCGAGGTCGCTGGAGCGCCCGATGATGATCTCGCGATTCATCCGCAGAGGGAACTCTCCCCCCTGGTACTTCCCGGAGATGAACCGGAGAGCAAAACGTGGACGGTCGCTCATGGACAAGGACATCGCGGAACTGGCCGCGACGTAACGGGAATGCTAGTCGGCAACCCCCGTCGGGGGCAAGCAATCGTCCACCCGTTTCGCGTCAGCCGCCCGCGGAGTCGTCGGCCGAACCGGCCTCGGTGCCGTGCTCGGGCCGCAGCGTGTGGATGACCCGGCGATAAACATCCTCGGACAGCACCAGGCTGGAGTGCCCAAGCGGGACGGTCGCCGCGCTCGCCCCGGTCAGCCGGGTGGTCGGCAGGGGCACCACCCAGTCGCGGGCGGCGGCGATGGTCGTGACCTCGACCCCGGGGGGCATCGGCCCCTGGGCCAGCTCGTCGAGGAACCGGCTGCGGGGCAGGAGCTGCCACGACGAGGTCGACCACAGCCCGAGGGTGAGCACGCCCGCGAGGGCGATCCAGGTGCCCCGGACGGGGGTGCCCAGCAGGATGAGCTTGCGGACCCGCGCCGAGCCCCCGAGCTTCTTCACGTAGTACAGGCCGATCAGCCCGCCCATCGAGTGCCCGATGATGTCGATCCGCTGGGACGGGGTCTGCGCCAGGATCCGCTCGATCTTGCGGTGGATCAGGAACGCCGAGCGCCGGATGTCACGGACGTTGAGCGTCCCCAGGTTGAACGACACGCAGACTAAACCGTCCTGCACGAGCCGGCGCTCGAGCATGTACATCGAGCCGCGCGTCCCGAGGAAGCCGTGGATGATCAGGACCGGGGGCGACGCCGAGGACATCTCCTCGAACGTCGCGTCGCGGCGGATCCGGTTGCCGCGCACGAGGTGGCGCAGGTACGACAGCCCGTCGGCGCCACCCGCGACGTCCTGCCCGATCGTGCTGCGCTTGCCGAGCCACCGCCTGGGCGCATCGAGCGCCCAGCGGACCAGCCAGGAGGGGCGAGGCTTGGAGTCGGGCACCTCACTCACGATAGTCCGTAAATCCGTCGCTGACGAACCGGCTGACCTCCTTCGCGTACGCGGTCGAGGCCGCGAGGCTGGTGGGGTACTCGACCACACGCCACTGCCCGCGCTGCCCGACCGCGCCGACCCGGCTCACCACCGCGGTCTGGACCCGATAGACGAGCGCGAACTCCGCCCCCCGCCGCAGCGAGCGCGAGTCGCCCGGGGGCACGCGGCCCGGGGGACGCGCCGGATCGGTGGGGCTGCCGTGCGGGATCGCGGTGATCGCCGGCAGATCGGTGGTGGCGGCGTCGACGGCGGGGGCAGCCGGGACCGCCGGCGGGGCCCCGACGGCGGCCTCGCTCGGCATTGACACGGGGGTCGCCCTCCCGGTCACCGGGCGCATCGGCGCCGGGGTGGCGTCGGGCCACGGCTCGGCGGACGCGACCGGCGGGGTCACCGCCGCGGGGGCCGCAGCCGCAGCCACCAGCGCGGGCACCTCGGGCGCAGCCACCAGCGCGGGCGCCTCGGGCGCAGCCACCAGCGCGGGCGCCTCGGGCGCAGCCACCAGCGCGGGCGCCTCGGGCGCAGCCACCAGCGCCGGGACCACCGCCGCAGCCACCAGCGCGGGCGCCTCGGGCGCGGGCACCTCGGCGGCCGCCACCGCCGCGGGGGCCCCGGCCACCGCCACCGGGGCGTCCGGGGGCTCGTCCGCCGGGGGCGGCGTGGTGGGGGTGCCCTTCTGTCGGCGCGAGTACGCCAGCGGGCGCTCGCGCGTGATCTTCGACCGGTCCGGTGTCGACGTGCGGCTCGCCATGTCTTCGGTCGTACGAGCGTTCGCGCGCGGGGGCAAGTTTGGGAGCCTCGACCGCCGCGGTACGTTCCTGCACACCTACACGTCGCGGCGTCGGGGGGGCATCGGGTACAGTCGCGACCAAGTGAGCTCGACCTTGGAGCGCGTGGGGCGCTACCAGCTCCTGGAACCGATCGGCACCGGGCCCTGCGGCACGGTGGCGAGGGCGAAGGTGTTCGGCGTTGCCGGCTTCGAGCGGCAATTCGCGATCAAGCGGTTTCACCCCGAGCTGACGGTGACCACCGCGCTCGCGCAGGCGCTGTCGACGGCCGCACGCGCGTACGGCAGCCTCGAGCACCCGCGGATCGCGCGGATGGCGGAGTTCGGCGTCGCGCAGGGCCAGACGTTCACCGCCGTCGAGTTCGTCGCCGGGCTCGACGCCGCACGCCTGATCGGCGAGGCCAAGCTCGCCAGCGCTCCGCTCTCGCCCGGCGGTGCACTCGCGCTGGTCTCGCAGGCCGCACGCGCGATCGGCTACGCCCACGGCCGCGGGCTCACCCACCTCGGCCTCGCGCCGACCAACGTGCTCGTCACCGCCGACGGCGACGTGAAGATCACCGACTTCGGCATGATCGCGGCGGGCCTGCCGCAGCGCCCCGTCGAGGTCGCGCGCCTCGCACGCCGGATCGCGTACCTCGCCCCGGAGCAGCTCGCGAACGAGCCGGCGTCCGCCGCCACCGACGTGTTCGCCCTCGGCGTGCTCGCCTGCGAGCTGATCACCGGCGAGCGCGTGTTCCGTGGCGCCACGCCCGCGCAGATCGCCGCCGCGATCACCAGCAACCCGCCGCCCGAGCCGCCGCTGCCGCGCCCGATCGCGCGCGTGCTGCAGCGGTGCCTCGCGCGCTCGCCGTTCGAGCGGTTTCCCGATGCCCGCGCGCTCGCCGATGCGCTCGACGCCGCGCTCCGCGTCGCGCCCGTGCCCGGCACGCGCAAGGACATCGGCGAGCAGGTCAAGCAGACCATGGACCGTCTCGCCGAGCTCAACGCGAGCGAGATGTCCGGGATGGTCGCGCTCAACGTCGGCACCGGCCCTACGCCGACGTTCACGCCCGACGTGGTCAGCGCGCCCGCGACGATCGCCGGGGTGGTCCCGCCGGGCGGCATCGCCAGCCCGCCGATCCGCAGCGGGGCGTCCCCCTCGACCCCGCCCCCGCGGGAACCGAGCGGACCTGTCCCGCCCACGCTGCCCCACACGCTGACGCCGCCGGAGATCGGCCGCACGATGACGCCCCCGCCCTCGCCGGCGCCGCTCAAGGGCCTCGAGCTCGACGGGCTGTTCGAGGGCGTCGAGACGCCACCGCCGCCACCCTCGCGGTCCCGGCGCGTGTCCTCGCTCCCCGACCCCGCCGATCACGACACCCCGACCGCCGAGATCGCGCAGCAGCAGCTCGAGTCGCTGACCGCCGAGGCCGCGCGGCGCAGCGCCAAGGTCCCCGCGCTCACGCCGCCCGCGCCCGCCGCCCCGCCCTCCGACCATGGCGGGAACGGTCGGGCCGCGGTCACCGCGGAGGTCGACGCGGCCGTCGATGCGCCGAGCGGGCCGGCCTGGCTCACGCCAGGCGCATCGACGGCCGCCAGCTCGATCGAGGACGCCGTCGAGATGGAGCTCGAGCTCAACGGCAACGACCACGACGACGACCTGCCGCCATCGGACGAGCCCCTGCCGCCGGTGCGCGTGGTCCCGCGCGCGCTGACGCCCGAGCCGCGCGACGCCGCTCCCGACGCCGGCACCGCCCACGATCCTGCCCCGGTCCCCGCCCCCGCCCACGCCCACGCCCACGACGCCGGCCCCGCCCACGCCCCCACCCACGCCCACGCCCACGCCCACGCCCACGCCCACGACGCCGGCCCCGCCCACGCCCACGCCCACGTTCACGATCCCGGCCCCGCCCACGCCCACGAAGCCGCCCACGCCCACGAAGCCGCCGACGCCCACGAAGCCGCCGCTGGGCCGCCGGCCCGGTCCCTCGCGGCGGCGCACGACGGTCCCGCCCCGCGCCGCGGCCGCGGTCCGCTGATCGCGGTGCTGGGCCTGATCGTGGCCGGGGGCGTGGGTGTCGCCGCGTGGCAGATCGGCTCCCGCCGCGAGCCCACCGTGGGCCCCACCACCCCGGTCGCCGCGCCGCCCGTGCCGCCCGCGCCGCGCGACGCCGCGGTGCTCGCCCGTGCCACGCCTGACGCCGCCCCGGCCGCCCCCGTTGACGCCGCCCCGGCCGCCCCGGCCGATGCCGCCGCGTTGATCGCTGAGGCTCCCGATGCGGGCTCCGTCGACGCCGGCCCCGCCGATGCCCCCCCGGTCGCCGTGGCTCCGGCCGATGCCCCGACCCCGACCCCGACGTCCACGCCCACCCCGACGGCGCCGACCGGCGGCAAGCTCGTGATCACGTCGACGCCCCCGGGCGCCCACGCCTACCTCGACGGCGCCGACCTCGGCGTCACGCCGATCGAGATGGCGGGCTCGAGTGATCGCCACACGCTCTCGCTGCTCCTCCCCGGCCACGATCTCTACGTCGCGGACGTCGACGGCAGCGGCGCATTCAGGATCCCGCTGACGCCCGTGACGTCGGCCAAGGGCCCCGCCGGCATCAAGGTGATCAAGTGCAAGGACACCGCGCGCTACTACATCCACGTGGACGGTAAGCCCACCGGGCAGCTGTGCCCGTCGGAGCGCATCGACACCACGCTCGGGGTGCACGTCGTCGAGGTCTACGACGCGGTGTCCGAGGCGCGGAAGAGGTTCGATGTCGAGATCAAGGACACCCGCCTGTCCCACCGCGTGAAGATCGAATAGCGCCGCGGGCGCCGCCCGACATTATTCGTGGAGGTCGTCGTCACTCGTGGAGGTCGTCGTCACTCGTCGAACTCGTCGTCGCCGTCGAGCTTCACCCGCGGGTCGAGTCCATACTTGCGGATCAGCTCGCGCAGGTGTTTGCGATCGATCTGCGCCTCGCGCGCCGCCGCCGACAGGTTCATCTTGTGGCGGCGCATCAGGTCCTCGATGTACTCGCGCTCGAACATCTCGACGAGCTGGCCCTTGGCCTCCTTGAACGGGAGGTCGGTGCGGATGCCCAGGGCCGGCGAGGCCTCGCTGACGAGCGCGTCCTCGAGGTTGATCATCGAGCCGCGCCCCAGCAGGCACGCGCGCTCCATCACGTTGCGGAGCTCGCGCACGTTGCCGGGCCAGCTGTGGCGAACCAGCCGGGACATGTCCTCGGGGGTCACCGTCAGGCCGGAGCCGAACGTGTTGACGAAGTGCGAGATCAGCAGCGGGATGTCGGTGCCGCGCTCGCGCAGCGGCGGCACGCCGACGCGGATCACCGCGAGCCGGTAGTACAGGTCCTCGCGGAACGCCTTCTTGGCGACCTCGGCGCGGAGGTCGCGGTTGGTGGCGGCGACCACGCGGATGTCGATCTTCTCGTAGGTGTTCGAGCCGACCTTGCGGACCGCGCGCTTGTCGAGGACGCGCAGCAGCGAGGGCTGCAGGTCGAGGGCCATCTCCCCGATCTCGTCGAGGAAGATCGTGCCGCCGTGAGCCTCGGCGAACGCGCCGCGGCGATCCGTGATCGCGCCGGTGAAGCTGCCCTTGACGTGGCCGAACAGCATCGACTCGATCAGCTCGCGCGGGACCGAGCCGCAGTCGAACACGACGAACGGGCCGTCCTTGCGCGGGGAGTGGTTGTGGAGCTCCTCGGCGATCAGCTCCTTGCCGGTGCCGGTCTCGCCCTCGATCAGCACGGTCGCGGTGGTCGCGGCGACGTCCTGCAGCAGCGTGAACATCTGCCGCATCTTCGTGTCGCCGCCGACGATCGAGCCGAACGCGGCCTGCGCGCTGGGCACCGGCTCGACGATCTCCTCGTCGGGGAGGAACTTGATCACGGTGCGGCCGAGCTTGATCTCGGCGCCGAACCCGATCGCGATGCGCTCGAAGCGCGAGCCGCCGATGAACGAGCCGTTGGTGGACCCCGCGTCGACCATCAGCACCTCGTCACTGACGAGCTGCGCCTCGAGGTGCGTGCGCGACACGGTCTTGTCGGTGAGCACGAGGCTGCACTGGGGGCCCGAGCCGAACGACACCACCGTGTTGCCGGGGCCGCCGGTCAGGCGCACGGCCTCGCCGCGGTCCGGGCCCTTGATCACGACGAAGATGCCGCCCTGGTTCTGCCGCGAGTAGGACGGCGCGTCGTCGAGCAGCGCCGTGACGTTGGA
The DNA here is from genome assembly GCA_964203225.1 of Kofleriaceae bacterium. Lineage (GTDB taxonomy): Bacteria > Myxococcota_A > Polyangia > Haliangiales > Haliangiaceae > JABFXX01. Next base: position 57,029 of record CAXNMK010000009.1, on the reverse strand, counting down.
GCGATCTTTCGACATACTTCTCGGAGCCACGCGCATCGTAGCCGCCTGCCCCGTCCGGAATCAACCGGGCCGACCGTCAGGTGGCGTCGTGCTGAATCACGTCAGGCCCCGACAGCGCGACCACGGCGGTCACCACGACGGCCACCAGCAGGATCAGGGCGATCACCATCCACGGCCGGATCACCGAGCGGCGGCGCGGCGGGTGTGGCTCGGCCTCCCGCGGCAGCTCCGCACGCGCGCCCACCGGGTAGCTGGGATCGGTGGGCGCGGCGGGTGGCAGCGCCGGTGTGCCGCCCGGCGGGGTCTCGGGCAGATACGTCGCGACGGACTCCACCTGGTGCCGACGGTCACCCTCGCGCCGGCTCCCGCCGAGGCCGCCACCGCGATCCTGCGCCAGCCCGCGTGACAGATCGACGATCGGCTGCGCGCCGTCGTTCTCGAGATCCATCATGTTGATGATCGACGTCAGCTCCACGCCCTGGAACTTGCCGACCTCGATCTTCTGCCGCGGCGGCAGGCCCGCGATCACCGGGGCGCGCGGCGTGACGGTCAGAGTCCGCACCGCGCCGAACCCCAGATCGTCGTCGTCCTGGTCCTCGTCGTCTCCGCCGTTGACGTCGTAGACCTCGGTGCCCGGGCGCTGACCCGCGGCCTCGGCGGGTTCATCCTCGTCATCGTCGCTGCGCCAGCCGTCCCCTGGGCCACACGCGGCAGCGAGCTCGGCCGCCAGCTCGGGCGCCGACATCAGCAGCCCGTGGCGGTGCGCGCACCGGGTCAGCGCTTCGTTGAGTTCGCCCGCGGTCTGGTAGCGGTCGTCCGCGGACAGCGACAGCGCCTTGCGGATGATCGCGTCGAGGTCGGCGGGCAGGCCCGGCACCTTGCGCGCCACCGACGGCACCGGCTGCGAGTAGATCTCCTCGGCCGACGTGGTCAGGCCGATGTGGACGAACAGCCGCTCGCCCGTCAGGATCTCGTAGAGACAGACCGCGAGCGAGTACAGATCGCTCCGGTGATCGAGCGGCTCGCTGCGCGCCTGATCGGGCGACATGTAGCCGATCTTGCCCTTCACCTTGTAGAACAGCGACGTGTGTGTCGCCGCCTTGGCGATCCCGAAGTCCGTCAGCTTCACCTCGCCCGCGTGCGACAGCAGGATGTTCGACGGGGACACATCTCGGTGGATCAGCTTGAGCGGCTTGCCGTCGAAGTCGCGCTTGGCGTGGGCGTAGGCCAGCGCGGCGAGCACCTCGCGCGCGATCCGGATCGCCGCCGCCGGCGTGAACCGCTTGCCGCGACGCTTGGCCTTCTTGAGCAGCGTGCGAAGGTCCCCGCCCGACAGGTACTCCATGACGATGAAGTACTCACCACCGGCGGTGACGAGGTCGATGGTGTGGACGATGTTGGCGTGGTCGAGCGTGGCCGACAGCTTGGCCTCGCGCAGGAACAGATCGATGAACTCCTCCTGCTGCGTGAACTCGGGGAGGAGCTGCTTGAGCACCACCTCCATCTCGAAGCCGCCTGCGCCGAGCTTCTTGCCGACGTAGATCGCGCCCATGCCGCCCTCGGAGAGGTGCTCCAGGACGACATAGCGATCGATCGGAGCGCCGGCGGCGTCGACCATGGACCGGTAGTGTAACATCGGCCCGTGGTGAGCGACGATGGCCGGTACCACCTCGCGCCCGTCCGTGAGGCGCGCGCTCGCGACGAGCGCACCACGCAGGGCGCCCTCGCGACCGCCGTGGGCGACACCCGCGCCGTCGCCGCCCGGCTGGCGCTCGCCGCGCGCGAGGTCGAGGTGGCCCGGACGGCGCTGACCGCGGCCGAGGTCGCCGCGCGCGCGCTCGTCACCGCCGGCACCACGCCGGCTGCGCTCACGCTCGCGGCGCACCATACCGCTCGCCTGCGCCGCAACCTCGATGCCGCGCTCGATGCCACCGCCCGGGCCACCGCCGCCCACGCGGGGCAGATCGCCACCGTCGACGCCGCGCGCGACCGGCTCGCCCGCGCCCGCGCAGCCCGGGAGCTGCTCGAGCGCCACTTCACGCGCTGGCGCACCGCCCGCGCCCAGCTCGCCGAGCGCCGGGACGACTGACGGCGCCCGCGGCGCGCTGCAACACCCCGCCTGGTCTGGTGTCGTCCGGACATGCGCCTGCCTCTCCTCGCGACCCTCCTCACCGGCCTGATCCTGACCTCGCTCGCCGTCGCCCAGCCGAGCAAGGCGCCCGATCCGCGCACGATGGCGGCCTCCGACTGCGCCCGCGCGCGCAAGGCGGGGGCCACGTGTGTGCTGTCGATCGACGATGGCGAGATCGTCGAGGGCACCGCGTCCACCGCCGGCGGCACCACGATCACCGCGCGGCCATGGGTGCCGGTGGCGAGCCTGATCCGGCTGCGCCGCGACTTCATCACCGAGATCCTGCGCAGCGCCGAGGATCTCGACTGAGAGACGGTGAAACCGTCTTGAAACCGGGGTGGGAACCCTGCGCGGCTTGCCGCGTAGGGCGGGGCGGAGCCCCGAGGAACGGATCCGACGGCCAGGGCATGGAGCGCCCCGCGCAGGTGCGTGCGTCCACCCCTGGTGGGTCTGCCCCCGGCGGGCCGTGTCCCGCGACGACGCCTGGCGTATACTCGGCGCGGGTGCTGAGCCGAGTGATCGTCGTGCTGCTGCTGTGCTCCGGTTGTACCGAGCCGCGCAGCCCCGCGTGCACCGAGGTGTGCAAGCGCGAGGCGGAGTGCATCGACGCGACCGGCAGCAAGATGCCGTTCGAGGAGAAGGAGTGCATCGCCGCCTGCTCGGCGCTCGAGCACGACGTCGCGGACAACGGCGCGAAGGTCAAGCGGCACATCGAGTGCGTGACCCGCGCGACGACCTGCCCGGCCGTCCTGGAATGTCGCTGATGTTGTCGGCCACCAGCACGCGCCCGTTCGGCCAGAGCCTGCTGCGCTCGACGATCTTCCTCGAGCGGCGGTTCCGCACCCACGTGGTGGTCCGCGACCAGCTGCTGTTCGATAGCCTGCACGCGTCGGCCGCGAAGAAGGCCAGCCCGTTCGTCCACCTGTACGCCCAGCTCCGCGGCTCGTTCCAGATCGACAGCGGCCCGATCACCACGGGGCGCCAGGTCTACGTGATCGCCGAGACCGAGTTCGAGCGGCGCACCCCCGGCGCGCGCACGTTCCGCTCGTGGGGCAACCCCGCCGTGGTGATCGAGATGCGCGTCCCCGCCGGGGACCTCCGCCTGCCGGTCGGCCTCGAGCACGGCCAGGTCACGCTGCCCGAGCCGGTGTGGGCGGCGTACGAGGCGCTCGAGGCCTCGCCCGCCGAGGCGGCGTTGCACCAGCTGATCAAGCGGCTCGGCGAGGCGCGGATCCTGTCGAGTGACCTGACGCAGAGCGTGGTCGCCACCGAGCCCGAGCGGTTCCTGCGGCTGTGGGACGTGCTCCGGCCCCTCTACGAGGATCTCGCCACCAGCGCCTCGCTCAAGCAGATCGCGATCATCGCGCGGCTATCGCTGCGCCAGCTCGGTCGCGACCTCGGCGACCTGACGCGCACGTTCGGGCTGTTCGGCGCGGGGTTCCGCGATGCGATGCGCGTGCTGCGGCTGCGCGCCGCGGTGCTGCTGCTGTCCTCGCCGGGCGCCACCCCGAGCGAGGTCGCCAGGGCCGTCGGCTACGGCAGCCTCGACGCGATGGGCCGCGCGTTCCGCGACGCGCAGCTGCCGGCCCCGAGCATCGTGCAGGATGCCGTCCGCTACCCCGGCTAGGGGGCAGAGCCGGCCAGCGACGAGGCCTACGACTCGCCGAGGACGCGCCGGGTCTGGTGCGGATCGATGAACCAGAACAGCATGGTGATCACGAGCTGGATCGCCGCCGCGGCGACGAACATGCCCTGGTACCCCCAGGCGTCGACGACCCGGCCCGCGAGCTGGTAGCCGCGCGTGGTGCCCACGTTCGACAGCGCCATGTACGCCGTGAACTGCGTCGCGGCGATCCGCGACCACGACACGTCCATGCACAGCGCGAACAGCGACACCGTCATCAGCGACAGACACAGCGGCTCGATCCACATCACCGCGTAGATGAACGTCCGGCTCGGCCACCACGGCTCGGCGAGCGCGAACCCGCCCCACGACAGCGCCATCACCACCGAGGCGATCGCGGCCAGCCGGCGGTGCCCGACCTTGTCCGCGAGGATGCCGCCGAGGACCGCGCCGCCGAGGCCGATCAGCAGCACCGGCCCACCGGCGAGCTGCGCGTACTCCGTGTCCTTCCAGCCGAGTCGCTGCATGTACAGCACCGGCGACGCCGCATTGACGATGCCGGTCGCGAGCGTGCCCCCGAGCATCAGCACGCCGAGCAGGATCGACGAGCGCAGCGAGAACGCCCGGCGCAGCGCCGCGAGGATCTCGGAGATCGAGCGCGCGGACGGCGGCGCGCCCTCGCGCTCGCGCACGAGCAGCGGGACCAGCATGATCAGGAGCTGGATCCCCACCTGCATCAGGAGCGCGGCGCGCAGCCCCGCGAGCGCGATCACGGTGGCCATGCCGGCGCCGCCGATCGCCCCGCCGCCATACTTGGCCGCGTACATGAAGCCGTTGGCGCGGCCGCGCTCCTGCCTCGTCGAGCAGATCCACCGCGAGCGCGTCGACGGCCACATCCTGGAGCGCGTTGAACGCGGTGTGGATCAGCACCATCCACATCAGCAGGTCGAGGTCGCGCGTGAGGTCGGGGATCGCGATCAGCGCGCCCACGGTGAGCGCCATCATCCCCTGGGCGAACACGATCCACGGCCGCCGCCGGCCGAAGCGGCGCCACGTGAACGCGTCGACGATCGGCCCCCACACCCACTTGAACGTGTACGGCAGGGTGGTCATCGCCATCGCACCGCCGACCGCCGCCGCGTCGAGGCCCTTGCCAGCCAGGTACGCCGGCAGCGTGATCGCCATGAACCCCCACGGGATCCCCTGGGCGCAGTACAGGGCGCACAGGGTGAACAGCCGCAGCCACCGGCGGTCCGCGAGGCTCATGGGAACCCAGCGTACACTCGGGGGCCCCCCGATGTTCGACCGGTTTCGCGCCCTGCTGTCCGAGCGCCGCCTCCGCCGCCGCATGCGGCAGGCCCCGCTCGTGCCGCTGTCGAACGCCCCCGAGGGCACCCTGATCCGCGTGGTCGGCGGCGTGCGCCCGCTCGCCGGGCGGGTCCTCGAGGCGCCGCTGTCGGGCCGGCTGTGCGTGTACTACGCGGTCGAGGTGCTCGCGAGCGCGGCCGCGTCGCCGCCCGAGGATCCGCTGCCCGTGCTCGGCGCGAACGTGATCGCGAGCGAGCAGGACGGGGTGGCGTTCGTGCTCGACGACGGCCACGCGCGCGCCGTGATCGATCCCGCGCACGCGACGATCGCCGCCGCGTTCGACCACGTGTCGACGTCCGCCGCGGCGTTCGATGCCTCCCTCCTCCAGCGCGAGTTTCTGGTCCGCCACGACCTGATCCGGCGCGACTGGTGGAACACCACGAGCGTGATCTATCGCGAGGCCGTGATCGAGCTCGACGGCTGGATCGCGGTGGTCGGCACCGGCACGTGCGAGGCAGACCCCGGCGCGCCGCCGACCGGCCTGTACCGGGACGGCGCGGCCCAGCGCCTGCGGCTGACCGGCACCGCGCGGTTCCCGCTGATGATCACCGACGACGTCGAGGCGCCCTGAGAACCAGACAGGCGGAGGGCCCGCCGCGCGGCCATGCGCGCGCCCGCCGCCGCCCATCGCTGGGGTGCCATCCCGGTGTCGCTGATGGGGGTCTCCCCTCGCCCGCGCCGAAAACCGACCGCGCCCGCGACCCTTGATGGGCGGCGGGCGCGGGTACGTGGCTCGAGGGGGCGCAGGCGCGGCGTGGGCTCAGTGCGCCAGGCGGTAGGTGCCGGAGGGAAACCGGATGACGTCGACCGTGCCAAGGGGGCCCACCTCGAGCGTGGCCGTCTTCCAGCCCAGGTCGTACCAGATGCAATCGGTGCCGATGTCGAGCACCAGCGGGTCGGCGGTGCGGATGAGCGAGAACGCGACACCGTCGCCGCGCGAGAACCTGAGCGTGCTGGCATCGACGACGGTGACCTGCGCCGAGAGCCCGGGGTTGGCCGCGAAGGCCTCGGCATCGCCGCGGTCCTCCCACGTTCCGACCATGTCGGTCAGGCTGATCGGGGCGCACTGGAGGGCGACCGACTGGCCGTTGGCCTCGGCGGAGATCGACACGGTCTTGATGTTCGGCGAGGCGCCGCAGCGGTACGACACCGAGAACGCCTTCGCCATGCCGTGGTCGATGTCGCCGAGGGTGCCCACGTCGACCGTGTAGGCGCAGGTGTCGCGGTTGTCGCAGGCCGAGCGCAGCTGCGCGGTCACGTTCGACGTGCGATTCGCGCTGTCGTAGCCAGCGTCCTCGACATGGATCGTGCTCGTGGTGCCCGCGGCATCCGACGCCGTGGACCACGCGGTGAACGCCTGCTCGGAGCTCAGCAGCTCACCCATCTTGGTCGACCCCCAGATCGCCTGCTGCTCGGCCACGTACGAGGTGCGGAACGTTTCGCATGCCCGCATCAGCCCGTCCTCGTTCGAGTAGTTCCTGATGTAAGCGGTATCTGCCGGTGCTGGTCCACGTGAGTGTTGTGTTGAACGGGAACGTGAAGGAAGGCCAAATACCCCGGGCAACTGGTCCGCGAGGTAGATGTTGTTGTCGCCCTTGGTGCACCCCAGGACCCTCGCCCCGCGCAACTGCATCTCCTTCGCGACGATCGCCCGGTTCATCGCGTCGTTGGCGGTGAAGAACGTCTGGTCGAACGCCGCGAGCCTGGCGGTCTGCGCTTTGACCGCGTCGCCGTCCGGGAGGAACTGCGGCGTACCCTTGTCCTGCTGGGCGAGCGTGAGGAGGAAGAACCCCTCGGCGAGCCGCAGCCGGACGCCCGCCGCGTAGATCCCGAGCTCGGGGGCCCGGTCGTTGCCCTGGGTCCCGAGGAACGCGCCGTGGCCGGTGATCGCCGCCTGCGCGTGCGCATCGAGCTGCAACAGGGTCTGGAGGTCGATGGTGCCGTACCCGCCCGAGATGCCGGCCAGGAGGTTCGCGTAGAACGTCTTCAGCGCGTTCGGGTCGCTCGCCAGGTTCTGGTTGGCGTAGACCCAGCCGGTCATGACGGCGTCGACCTGCGCCAGCGCGTTCTTCGCCGCGACGACGGAGATCTCGCCCTTGACATCCAGCATCGCGGCCAGCATCGCGTCCTGCATCTTCGAGACCTCGGCGCGGAGCGCCTGCACGTCTTCCTCGACCTGGGTGACCTTGTCGAAGATGTCGTTGGTCGTGATCGTGAGCTTGCCGTACTTCTGGTAGGTGCCGATCATCTTGTAGATCTCGAAGCCGGCCTGGACACCCTGCAGCACCTGGGCGGGCCCGACCTCGATGGCCTGGTCGGCGGTGGCGAGCTGGACGGCGTCGACGGCGTCGTCGGCGTCGTCGGCGTTGTCGAGGCAGCCGACGAGCGGGGTGGTGGTGGCGGCCAGGGCGAGGGTGACGAGCAGGTTGCGGGTGAAGCGCATGGGAGACTCCGTGATGAGAGGTGGTTGCGGTGGAAGCCGTGGAGGCAGGCGCCCGTGACCGTGGTGGCGGGCGCCGTCGTCGATTCGTGAGGACAGCTAGAGCAGCCGCCGTGCCAGCACGTCCGGGCGCCAAGCCCCCATACAAACCAGCTACTTGCGACCCGGCAGCGATACACCTCGAGCCTCCGGGCCGGTCGAGACAGGCGGCGAGACAGCCCTGATACAGGCGCCGCCGCGCGTCGCTCGCCGTCGGTGCGCGAGGCTGGGTGCGGGTTCGCGGGACGGCGAGGGCCTGGCCCTGGATGGATCGCCGCGCCGCCGGCGAGCGCCCTCCGGGCCCCGCGGCGACGTGTTCGTCGGGGCGAACGGCCAGACCGGCCCCGCGGCGCGCCGCGAGCCGCGATCCCGCGTCACGGCGGGCCGCGAGCCGCGATGGTGCGGTGCCCGACGCGCCGGGGGCGCAGCCAGCGGGGCCGCGGCCGCGGGTGCGCCATGACCGAGCACCGACACCGGGTACCGGACGTAGCGGACTCGGCTCGAACGCTCGCTCGCTCACCCTGCTCGGCCTCGCGATGATCCTCGGACGGGGTGGCGCGCGCTGGTTGTTCGCCCCCGCCCAGCGCTGGTCGCGGCCGAACGCGGTCGTGTACGGTCCCGGCCATGTCAGGCCAGGTCCATGTCATCGACCACCCGCTCGTGCAGCACAAGCTGACGCTGATGCGGAACCGCGAGACGAGCACGAGCACGTTCCGCAACCTCCTCCGCGAGATCAGCATGCTGCTCGCCTACGAGGTGTGCCGGGACTTCCCGACCACGAAGATCGACATCCACACGCCGATCGGGCCGACCTCGGCCCCCGTCCTCGACGGCAAGAAGATCGTGCTGGTCTCGATCCTGCGCGCCGGCAGCGGCATCCTGCAGGGGATGCTCGACATCCTGCCGTCGGCCCGCGTCGGCCACATCGGCCTGTACCGCGATCCGAAGACGCTCGCGCCCGTCGAGTACTACTACAAGGTCCCCGAGGCGATGGACGAGCGCGACTGCATCATCGTCGACCCGATGCTGGCGACCGGCAACTCGGCGGTCGCCGCCGTGACCCGCCTCAAGCAGGCCGGCCCGCGCTCGATCAAGTTCGTGTGCCTGCTGACCTGCCCCGAGGGGCTCGCGGTGTTCCACGCCGCCCACCCGGACGTCCCGGTCTACACCGCATCGATCGACGAGCGGCTCGACGAGAACAGCTACATCGTGCCCGGGCTCGGCGACGCCGGCGACCGCCTGTTCGGCACCAAGTAGCTCCCCGGCCCCGGGCCCGGGCGGTCCGTAGAGTTTGCGTGCGCGTTACGCGCCGGAAACACGCTCCCGGGCACAGTCTCCGGCATGAACGCAGGAGACACCGCCTGGCTGCTGGTCTCGGCAGCGCTGGTGATGCTGATGACGCCGGCGCTGGCGATGTTCTATGGCGGCATGGTGCAGGGCAAGAACGTGCTCTCGACGTTCATGCACAGCTTGTTCTCGCTCGCCCTGGTCAGCGTGCAGTTCGCGCTGATCGGCTACACGCTGTGCTTCGGCACCAGCTGGCACGGCGTGATCGGCGGGCTCGACTTCCTCGGGCTCGATGGCGTGGGCCCCGCCGCCGCCGCGGGCGCGCAGGTCCCGCACCTCGCGTTCATGATCTACCAGTGCATGTTCGCGGTGATCGCCCCGGCCCTGATCTCGGGCGCCTACGCGGAGCGGATGTCGTTCGGCGCGTCGGCGCTGTTCACGCTCGGCTGGGCGACGCTGGTGTACGACCCGATCGCACACTGGTCGTGGGCGCCGGGCGGCTGGCTGATGAAGCTCGGCGCGATCGACTTCGCGGGTGGCACGGTGGTGCACCTGTCATCGGGCGTGTCCGCGCTCGTGGTCGCGCTCGTCCTCGGCAAGCGCAAGGGCTACCCGAGCGTACGCCACCCGCCGCACGACCTCACCATGACCGTGATCGGGGCGGGCCTGCTGTGGTTCGGCTGGTTCGGCTTCAACGCCGGCGCCGCGTCGCTCTCGGATGGCCGCGCCGCGCTCGCGCTCGTCAACACCCACCTCGCGGCGGCCGCCGGCGCGCTGGCGTGGGGGCTCGTCGAGGGCGCGCGGGTCCAGAAGGTCACGATGCTCGGCCTGGCGTCCGGCCTGGTCGCCGGCCTGGTCGCGGTCACCCCGGCCGCGGGCTACGTCACCCCGCTCGCCGCCCTCGCGATCGGCGCGATCGCCGGCGCGGTGTGTTACGGCGCGGTGCTGCTCAAGGCCCGGCTCGGCTACGACGACGCCCTCGATGCGTTCGGCGTGCACGGCGTGGGCGGCGCGACCGGGGCGCTCCTGACCGGCGTGTTCGCGCAGGGGATCTACAACAACGGCACCGGCGGCGGCCTGTCGCTCGTCGGCAAGCAGGTGATCGCCATCGGCGCCGCCGGGGCGTGGGCCGCGGTGGTGACCTACGTGCTGCTCAAGGTGATCGACGCGGTGGTCGGGCTGCGGGTCAGCGAGGAGGTCGAGCACGATGGCCTCGACGCCGCGCTGCACGGCGAGTCCGCGTACGGCGGGCCGGGCGCGGTGCACGGATGACCGGGCGCCCCCGCCACCCGCCCCCTGGGCGGGGTATAGTGGCGACGATTTGGCCCCGGTGAAGAAGAAGGCTCCGTCGAAGAAGCCCCGCGAGGAGGGCGGCGCACCTGCGACCGTCACCAACGCACCTACCCCGGCGGAGGCGACCGATCTCGCGCCCGTGGTGGGCGGCAATCTGCGCCGGCTGCGGACCCGCCGCGGGCTGTCGCTCGAGCGGCTCGCGCAGCTGTCGGGGGTGTCGCGCGCGATGCTCGGCCAGATCGAGCTCGGCCAGAGCGCGCCCACGATCAACGTGCTGTGGAAGATCGCCCGCGCGCTCGAGGTGACGTTCTCCGCGCTGATCAGCAGCCGCTCGCAGGCGGGCGCCCTCGTGCTCCGCGCCAACGAGTCGAAGATCCTGACCAGCAAGGACCGGAGCTTCAGCTCGCGCGCGCTGTTTCCGTTCAACGAGCCGCGCCGCGTCGAGTTCTACGAGCTGCGCCTGGGCGCCGGCAGCGTGGAGGACGCCGATGCCCACCCCCCCGGCACGAGCGAGAATCTCGTGTGCACCGCGGGCGCCATCGAGATCGACGTCGGCGGGGACACCCACCGGCTCGACGCCGGCGACTCGATCCTGTTCGAGGCCGATACGCCGCACGCGTACCGCAACGTCGGGCGCATCGAGGCCGTGATGTTCCTCGTGATGACGTACGCAGAAGAAGTGGGCTGAGCCAGCGGCGCACGTCCCGCGCGCGTGCCCACCGGGCTCCGCACCCGTCCCGCGCCGTCCGCCGCGTCGCGTCTCTCAGGCAGCCCGATCTCCGCCGCGCATACGGCCGCCACCGGTCGACGCCCGGGTGCTGCAGTCCGACGAGCGCGAGGGCACGCGGTTCACGTTCTCGCTGCAGCCGGCGTGAGCCGCGATCTCGCGGGGGGTATAGTCCGCCGCATGTCCGGACCGAAAGGCGCGCGCGGACGGAGGTTCGAGGGTGCCCTCGATCCCGTCGCCGCCGCGCTCAATGCCTCGATCGACTTTGATCAACGCCTCCTCCCCCACGACGTCGCGGGCTCGATCGCCCACGCGGAGATGCTCGCCGCGCGCGGCATCATCACCGCCGCCGACGCCAGCCTGATCACCGCCGGCCTGCGCGCGGTCGAGGCCAAGCTCGCGTCCGGGGAGCTGCCGTGGGAGCCCGCGCTCGAGGACGTCCACATGAACGTCGAGGCGCGCCTGATCGACGACATCGGCGACGCCGGCCGCCGGCTCCACACCGCGCGCAGCCGCAACGATCAGGTCGCGACCGATCTGCGGCTGTACGCGCGGGCCGCCTCGGAGAACATCATCGCCGCCATCGATGGCCTGCGGCGCGCATTCCTCGGCCAGGCGCGCGCGCACGTCGACACGCTGATGCCGGGCTACACCCACTTCCAGCGTGCCCAGCCGGTCCGCCTCGCGCACCACCTGCTCGCGTACGACGCGATGCTCGAGCGCGATCGCGGCCGCGTCACCGATGCCGCCCGCCGCGCCAACGTGTCCCCGCTCGGCTCGGGCGCGCTCGCCGGCACCACGCTGCCGATCGATCGCGAGCAGGTCGCGCGCGCCCTCGGGTTCGCCAGCGTCACCCGCAACTCCCTCGACGCCGTGGGTGATCGCGATTTCGCGATCGAGCTGGTCGCCGCGTGTGCCCTCCTCCAGGCCCACCTGTCGCGCCTCGGAGAGGAGCTGGTGCTGTGGGCGAGCCAGGAGGTCGGGTTCGTGCGGATCGGCGAAGCCTACTGCTCCGGCTCGAGCCTGATGCCGCAGAAGATGAACCCGGATCTGGCCGAGCTGCTGCGCGCCAAGGTCGGCCGCTCGATCGGCGCGTGGGTCACGCTGCTGACCGTGGTCAAGGGGCTACCCTTGGCCTACAACAAGGACCTCCAGGAGACCCAGGAGCCGCTGTACGACGCCGTCGAGACCGCGCTCGCCACGCTCGCCGTGGCCACGGGCATGGTGGCGAGCCTCCAGTTCGACGTCCCGCGCCTGCGCGCCGCGATCGGGGCGGGCCACCTGGTCGCCACCGAGCTCGCGGACTACCTGGTCACCCGCGGGGTGCCGTTCCGCGAGGCCCACGACGTGTCCGGGCACCTCGTGCGGATCGCCACCGCGCGGGGCCTCGAGCTCGCCCAGCTCCCGCTGGCGGACCTGAAGGCGGTCCACGCCTCGTTCGAGGCCGACGTGGCCGACTGGCTGGACCCCACGCGCGCCGTCGACCGCCGCGACCTCACCGGGGGCCCGGCGCGGGTCCAGGTGCTGGCGGAGATCGAGCGAATCTCCGCCGAGCTCGACGGTGTTGGGGTACAACCCCCGGCCTGATGGCTGACCCGACGCCGACGCCCACCGCGCCCCTCGCGCCGATCCACGCCGCCTACGGTCCGTACCAGTACAAGGACGACCAGCTCCACTGCGAAGGCGTCGCGCTCGCGACCATCGTGGAAGAGGTCGGCTCACCCGTGTACGTCTACAGCCGCGCCGAGCTCGAGCGATCGTACGCCTCGTTCGTCCAGGGCCTCGAGGGCATCGACCACCGCGTGTGTTACTCGGTCAAGGCCAACTCGACCCTGGGCATCCTCGACGTGCTGATCAAGCTCGGTGCCGGCGCAGACATCGTGTCGTACGGCGAGCTGTTCCGCTGGCTCAAGGCAGGTGGCCCCGCGAACAAGGTCGTGTTCTCGGGCGTCGGCAAGACCGACGACGAGATCCTCCACGCGGTGAAGGCCGGCATCGACACCTTCAACGCCGAGTCCGTCGAGGAGCTCGAGGCCCTCGATCGCGTCGCGGGCGGCGCCAACAAGGTGATCCGCGTCGCGCTCCGCGTGAACCCCGACGTCGACGCCGGCACCCACCCGTACATCTCGACGGGCCTCAAGCAGAACAAGTTCGGCATGTCGATGGAGGAGGCGCGGTCACTCGGCAAGCGCGCCGGCCGCTACCCGCAGCTCCGGCTGATCGGCGTCGACTTCCACATCGGCTCGCAGCTGACCAAGACCTCGCCGTTCGCCGACGCGATCGCGCGCCTGGTCTCGCTGGTCAAGGACCTGACCCGCGACGGCCTCAAGATCGACCACGTCGACATCGGCGGAGGTCTCGGCATCGACTACGGCAAGGGCGACGTCGTCCCCTCGCCCGCCGCCTACGGCGCCGCCGTGCGCGACGCCCTCGCCCCGCTCGCCGCCCTCGGCATCACGCTCTACACCGAGCCCGGCCGCGTGATCGTGGCCACCTCGGGCGCGCTGATCACGAAGGTGCTGTTCCGCAAGCACAACGAGGAGAAGCACTTCACGATCGTCGACGGCGCGATGAACGACCTGATGCGCCCGGCGCTGTATGGCTCGTTCCACCCGATGAAGCCCATCACCGGCGCCCGTCGCCCGGTGATCACCACCGACGTCGTGGGCCCGGTCTGCGAGACCGGCGACTTCTTCGCCCGCGACCGCGAGCTCCCCGCCATGGAGCAGGGCGAGCTGCTGTGGATCGGCGCCGCGGGCGCGTATGGCTCGACGATGGCGTCGAACTACAACACCCGCCCGCGCGTCCCCGAGGTCCTCGTCGACGGCGATCGCTACACCGTGATCAAGCCGCGCGAGACCTACGAGCAGCTGATCGCCGGCGAGCGCCTCGCGGACCGCTGAGGGTCCGGCCCAACTTCCGCAACTTGCTGGCCGGCACCCGGCCACCGCCGGCCGCGTCCCCGGCTGCGACAGACCGCTGAGGCGCCGGTTGCGGCTGAGGGTCCGACCCAACTTCCGCAACTTGCTGGCCGGCCCTCGCCACCTCCGGCTGCGACACCAGCGCCCGCCCCCGGTCGCCACCGCCCCTGATATCCTGGGCGCGTGAGGATGGCCGCCCGCACCACGCTCGCCCTCGGCCTGCTGGTCGCGGCGTGTGGCGACGACCTCGACGGGGATGACCGCCAGGGCGGCGACGCCACCATCGACGATCGCAGCGCGCAGGCGCTCGACGCGCCGATGCCGACGCTGACCGACGACGAGCGCGCCCAGCACGCGCTCGGCAAGAGCCCGTTCAACTTCGTGTGGGCGCCCCCGCAGCTCGGCCGGCTGTTCAACCACAGCTCGTGCCTGGCCTGCCACGGCGGCAACGGCCGCGGCCTGTCGACGATCGGACGCGACGCGTTCGGCTCGCAGGCCCTGGTCCGCGTCAGCGCCACCACCGGCACCCCCACCCATCCGGGCGGCAACATCGACCTCCCCGGGTTCGGCCAGCAGCTCCAGGACCACGCCAGCACCGGCCTCCCCGAGGTGTTCCTCGAGGTCGCGTGGCGCGAGATCACCGTCGCCTACGGCGATGGCAGCGAGCAGCCCATGCGCTCGCCGCTCGTCACCATCACCGCCGCCAACAGCGCGCCGATGCCCGCCGGCATGCGCACCTCCTACCGCCAGGGCCTGCCCCTCGTGGGCCTCGGCCTCCTCGAGGCGATCCCCGAGGAGGTCCTGCGGGCGGCCGCGGACCCCGACGACACCGACGGCGATGGCATCTCGGGCCGCGTCAACGACGTGTGGGAGGTGGTCAGCGGCACCGTCGGCATCGGCCGGTTCGGCCACAAGGCCAACGTCGTCACCCTGCGCGAGCAGGTCGCCGCCGCGTTCGAGAACGACATCGGCCTGTCCAACCTCCTGTTCCCCGACTTCGACGGCATGCGCGACCTCAGCGACGACCAGTTCGCCGCCACGACGTACTTCCTGTCCACGCTCGCCGTGCCGGCGGCGGGCGCGCGGAGTGCGGAGGCCCGGCGCGGCCGCGAGCTGTTCACGGCCCTGCAGTGCGCGGCCTGCCACACGCCGGCGGTGACCACGGGCGACCACCCGATCCCGCAGCTCTCCGGCCAGGACATCCACCCGTACACGGATCTCCTGCTGCACGACCTCGGCGATCTCCTCAGCGACGCGCGCCCCGACTTCGCCGCCACCGGCGTCGAGTGGCGCACCCCGCCGCTGTGGGGCCTGGGCCTGGCGCAGGCGATCCAGGCGGACGCCGCGTTCCTCCACGACGGCCGGGCCCGCACGCTGGAAGAGGCGATCCTGTGGCACGGCGGCGAGGCCGCGGCGGCGAGCGCGGCGTTCCGCACGGCAGAGGCGGCTGATCGCGCGGCGCTGATCGCGTTCTTGAAGACGCTGTGAAGGCCAGGGAGGCCGGGCGAGGAGCGCCATGTCGCGATGGACCCCGGTGAGCGTCGTCGAGGCTTCGTCGAGACCGGCGACGGCCGTTGGTGCGTCGTGCACCGCACCTGGGGCATCGAGTCCGACCCCCGCTGGCCCGACGACACGGAGTAGGGAACACAACGGGTAGTGCATGGCGACCTCTCCCGGGTCAGACCCCACTTCACCTCGAGCACCGCATCACGAACGCAGGCAGCGAGGCGATCAACTCGGTGATCCAGATGCTCAAGAAGCGCGCCTTCGGCTGCCGCAGCTTCCCAAACTTCAAGACGGCCGTGCTGTTCCACTGTGGCGGCCTATCCCTCTATCCGAGCCACCCTAAAGCGGGATGAGCCCGATCGCGGTCGCTACCGGTGGGACAGGGGCCGTTGCCCCCTATTGGTGGCGATCGCGACGCGCCGATAAAGCCGCGCGGCTGCGCGACCTCCTCCGCCCCGGGAGCTAGCGATTGCGCGCCCGGCGCCTACTGCGCGCCCGGGATGACCATCTCGATGCCGTCATCGGCGATCGCGAGGTGGTACTCGATGCGCTGTTCGAGGTAGCGCGCGAGATGCTCGTCGAGATTGACCAGCAAGCACTGGTCGCCGTGCTCGGCCTGCGCCCACAGCTCGATGCGCCACAGCAATTGATTGCGACCGCGGCGGGTTCGCGCGAGTGCAAGCTGTGTGAGCTCGGACAACCGGATGATCTTCGGGGTCATTCCGAAGGGAACCTGATCGACGCGAAGCTCGGTGCGCGTCACCTCGATCCGGCGGCGCGTGAACGCGTAGGTGACGCCCAACGCGCCGAACATCAACGTGAAGCCGATCGATGCGAGCGCAAACGCCGTGTTCTCGGCAAGGAACATCGCGACCGAGGTGGCCGCGCTGGCCAGCATCGCGGCCAACATCGCGACCCCGTCGAGCCGGGTCTTCGGGAGCAGCAGCTCGAGGTCCCTGCCCTGGTGCCGGGTCACCAGCCCGCGCGGTGGATCGAGGGTCGGAGGCGTGCCGCGGCGGTTGTCGACCGAGCCGACCTGACCTTCGGCCTGCCGCAGCCAGTCGTACCCGAGCCCGCACTTCCGCCACTCGATCAGGCGCTGGTCCGGCGACGGCAGCGCCGGCTCGGAACAGCGCGGACAGCGGGACGGGAGCGCGTGGCCTCGCATGGCCCGTCAATATGCACCCGTTGCGCGGCGGGTGGTGACGTTCGCGATGCCGCGCTACCGCTCGCCGTTGACGGAGAAGCGGACCGGGCGTCTGGCCGGAACCAGCGCGCCGGCGAGCTCGGTCGCGACGACCGCGTCATGGACCGCGAGGGCGCGGTTGGCCTTGACCGAGTCGCCGCCGGGGACCTCGGCCAGCTTCGCGCGCAGAGATGACCAGCTGACCGTCGCCGGTGGGATGTCCGCGACCGTGTGCAGGGCCTGTGGCTACGCCGAGCTGTACGTCACCGACCCGGCGTCGCTGGTCGTCGACGGCAAGCACGTCCGGGAGATGTAGCCGAGCAGCGAGGGTGCGCGCTGGTCAGCAGCGCCGAAGGCGACCGGGGCAAACGCCACTCGTGCTCACGGGCAACCTCACGGCGCTCGCCATCACGGCGCGCGTCGGTAGTGCAGGGCGACCGCGCCGCAGCCATGCGGCGTCGCCGAGACCAGCTCGAGCCGTCGCGAGCGGGGCAGTCCGCCCTGGTACAGGGTCGGGCCGTGGCCTGCGATCCGGGGGTGGACCAGGAACACGTACTCGTCGATCAGATCCAGCCGGTCCAGCTCGGTGGCGAGCGTGCCGCTACCGAGGAGCACGCCGGCCGAGGTCGCGTCCTTGAGCTGCTGCACGCCCGTGCGCAGGTCGCCGACGAGGTGGTGGCTGTTGGTCCACGGGAACTCCGTGCGCGTCGACGACACCACGTACTTCGGCTTGGCCTCCAGCTTGACCGCCCACTCGCGGATCGCCGGCGGCGCCTGCTCGTCGCCGCGGGCGACCGCCGGCCAGGAGCTCTCCATCATCTCGTAGGTGACGCGGCCCCACAGCATCGCCCAGCCCTCGTCCATGAGGCGGGTGAAGAAGGCGTGGGTCTCGTCGTCGGCGATGCCCTCCTGGTGGTCGACGCAGCCGTCCAGGGTGACGCCACTTTCGCTCGCAGGGCGGGTCCCTGGTCCCCGGTGGAGGGGCCGCACCTGAACTTCTTCTCAGTGGCGGGGTGGGTCCCTGGTCCCCGGTGATCTCGGTGGAAGTGGTTCCCTCCGAGGCCGGTGGTGACACCTCGACGCGCACGATGCGCTCGTCGCCCTCGCCCGAGGTCGAGACCAGGCGCAGCCGGGGCGCCTCGGGTCAGTCACTGGTGACTGCCCCCTCCGGCTGCCTCGAACCGCCGTGATCGCCGCCCTCGCGTCGCAGGTTGTTCGCATGGGCGCTCGGCCCCGTCGCGCCCTCGACACGAACGAGCCTGAACAACAGGTCCGCGGATGCAGCATCCACTCGCCTGGCTTGGGCGATCATCTGCGGTGCAGAATTCGGCAGCACCAGCGCGGCGCGGCGCAACACCCGAGACGCGTACACGCACCTGCAGTACGCGGCAAGCAGGTGGACCTCGTCGGGTGACGCGCGCGCCGCTCGCCACCACGCGCGCGCGTCCTCGACGGCCTCCAGCGCCATCCTGCGCAGGATCAGGGCATGACCGACCGCGCTGCTCACGGCGTCGACGGTATCAGGGCCGCCCAGGCGACGACCGCGGCGTGTACTCGCAGCCCATACGCCGCATACGGGATCCCCTCCCTGTGGCCCCGACAGCACGGCGCCCCTTGCGCACCCGCCGGCGGCGCAGTACGCGACCACGGACGTGCCCACCACCCCCGAGGTCATCATCGTCGGCGCAGGCCTCGCCGGGCTGCACGCCGCGCGGCGGCTCCACGCACGTGGCGTCGCCGCGCTGGTGCTGGAGGCACGCGATCGCCTCGGCCGTCGCATCCTGTCGGTGGACGCCGACGGCGGTCCGAGCGACGACGGCTTCGACCTCGGGCCGGCGTGGTTCTGGCCGCACACGCAGCCACAACTCGCGGCGCTGATCGCCGAGCTCGGCCTCGCCGCGTTCGCCCAGGCCAGCGAGGGGGACGTGATCATCGAGCGGATGTCGCGCGAGGCCCCGCGGCGCTACCGCGGCATGCCCCAGGTGCCCGCGTCGATGCGGCTGGTGGGTGGCGCCAGCGCGCTGGTGCGGGCGATCGCGCGCGAGCTCCCGCCGGAGCACGTGTGGACGGGCGCGCGCGTCACCGCGATCGCGCTCGGCGAGGACGGTGTGGACATCACGCTGCTACGCGACGGCGCCCCCACCACCCTCCACGCCGCGCGCGTGATCGCGGCCATCCCGCCGCGCCTGCTCGAGAGCACCGTCGCGTTCACGCCCGCGCAGGCCCCCGCGGTCGCGCAGCGCTGGCGAGACACGCCGACGTGGATGGCGCCGCACGCCAAGTTCCTCGCGCTCTACGATCGCGCGTTCTGGGCCGAGGCCGGCCTGTCGGGCACGGCGCAGAGCATGGTGGGGCCGCTCGCGGAGATCCACGACGCGACGACGGCGTCCGGGCGGCCCGCGCTGTTCGGCTTCGTCGGCGCGAACGCGGATCAGCGGTGCGCGGCGGGCGAGGACCACCTGACCCGCGCCTGCCTCGAGCAGCTCGCGCGACTGTTCGGGCCCGAGGCGCGCACCCCGCGCGCGACG
This sequence comes from Kofleriaceae bacterium, assembly GCA_964203225.1. Classification (GTDB taxonomy): domain Bacteria; phylum Myxococcota_A; class Polyangia; order Haliangiales; family Haliangiaceae; genus JABFXX01. The sequence continues at coordinate 37,979 of CAXNMK010000009.1, read as the reverse complement.
CGGCTCCACGACTGGGCCGCCGATCCGCTGACAGCGACGGCCGCCGACCGCGTGCCCGGCGGACACCCGGTGGCCGATCCGGTCCCGTGGGTCACGGGCCCCTGGGAAGGCCGGCTCGTGCTCGCGGGCAGCGAGACCAGCGCGGTCGAGCCAGGCTACCTCGCAGGCGCGGTCCACGCCGGTCAGCGTGCCGCCGAACTCGTGCTGCAGTCGCGCGCGTGTGCCTCGCGGATTCCTGCGACGCCACGGACGATGGCAAGAAGTCGGGCGGCGGACACCAGTTCACCCGGTGTCTCGTGGAGAGGGCGTCGAACGCGAAGCGGCCCTCGGTATCGGTCATCGCGTAGCTCGGCCGCTCGGAGGCCCGCCACCGCGCACGTCTCCGCGGAGACGTCGGCCCCCGGACACCGGCCTCGGACACGGCCCTGCCCGCCACCTCGCACGTCTCCGCGGAGACGTCGCCCCCGAAACAGCGGCCCCGGACACGGCCTGCGCGACAGGTCGGGCGCGCAGAACCCAGCCATGGCCGCGTAGGAATCCGAGGCCGGCCAGCTCGCACGTCTCCGCGGAGACGTCGCGACCCCGGCACCGGCCGCGTGCGGGGTCCGCGCGCGACCCGGGCCACCCGGTGAGTTCGTGTCTGACCTCCAGGTCCCACGAGCGGCGCGAGAAGCCAGGAGCCGAGATCACGGCAACGCTCTGCACGTTGCGTCATGCTCCCGCCATGACGCAGTGGAACCCGGTGAGCGGCAACGACGCCGCGAACCTCGAGCGCGAGCTGGCGCGCGAGCTTCCGGCCGGCCACGTCCTGGCGGGGCTGACGGTTCGAGCGGTGGCGCGCCGGGACGATCGCGACGATGTCGTGTTCGAGACGTCCGATGGCCGGCGGTGCGTGGTGCACCTGACCTGGAACATCGAGTCCGATCCGCGCTGGCCCCACTGCGAGTTCGTCACCGAGGCCACGGAGTAGGACGTGCCGATCCGCGTCGACTGCCGCGAACCCTCGACGCGCGCGCGTGGGTCGAGAACACGGCGATCACCAGACAGGTCCGGCCGACCTTCTTCGCGGCGTTCTGCGCGGTGCTGGCAGGCCGGCCGCAGCTCCGGATCCTCGAGCTCGGCTCCGGACCGGGTCCGCTCGCCCGCGAGACCACCAGGCCTTGTAACGCGCGGTGAATCCGTAACGGCGACGCGCTCAGTTGTAATATAACAAACGTCACGTTGGTTATTAATTGACGTAACGGCGCTTCGTTTCTATGTTTCATCCATGATCTACGCGAGCCCGGCCCTCGGTCCACACGAGACCGAAGTCCTCGCGATGATTCGGAGTTTGTGGTCCGCGCTCCACGCGAACCTGGCGAGCCAGCCGACGCGGTGGACCGGGCTCCTCGCTCGCAACCTCCGGGCGAGGGCGATTCAGGGCTCGAACAGCATCGAGGGCTACCACGTCACCGCCGAGGACGCCCTGGCCGCGGTCGATGGGGACCCGCCGGAGGAGGCCGACACCGAGACCTGGCAGGCGGTGACGGGCTACCGGACTGCGATCAACTACGTGCTGCGGCTCGGTTCGAGCGTGGAGTTCTCCTACGACGTGAACCTGATCCGTTCGCTCCACTTCATGATGGTCGGCCACGCGTCCCGCGCCAACCCCGGGACCTGGCGGCCGGGCGCGATCTTCGTGCGGAACGACGCGACCGGGGAGACCGTCTACGAGGGTCCGCCGCGCGAGCACGTGCACGGGCTCGTCGAGGAGCTGTGCCGCAGCCTCACGGCCGACGATCGCAGCGCGCAGGACCGCATGCTCCGCGCGGCGATGGCTCACCTGAACCTCGTGATGATCCATCCGTTCTCGGACGGCAACGGACGGATGTCGCGGTGCCTGCAGACGCTGGTGCTCGCGCGCGGCGGGGTCCTCGATCCCACGTTCTGCAGCATCGAGGAGTACCTGGGCCGGAACCCGGCCGCGTACTACGCCGCCCTCGCGGCCACCGGCCAGGGCACGTGGCAGCCGGAGCGGAGCGCGCTCGGCTGGATCCGGTTCTGCCTGTCCGCGCACTACATCCAGGCCGAGAGCGCGCGGCTGCGGCTCGAGTACACCTCCCAGGTCGGCGACGAGGTCGAGCGCCTCCTCGCCCGTGCGGGGCTCCCGGACCGCGCGGCGGTCTCGCTCACCAACGCCGTGCTCGGCGTCCGGGTCCACAACGCGGCCTACCGTCGCGAGGCCGATGTCTCGCAGGTGGTGGCGAGCCGCGATCTGGGCGTGCTCTCGACCGCGGGCCTGCTGACGCCGATCGGCGAGAAGCGCGGGCGCTACTACGTCGCCGCGCCGCCGCTCGTCGCGCTGAGGTCCCGCAAGCGGAGCGAGCGGATCCGCGATCCGTTCGAGCTGCTGGGATCCGCATAGCGCGCCAGGCGCCAGCTGGCGCTCACACATGGAGTTCCAGTGTCGGTCGCTGCGTCTTCTTCCGTGGCCAGTCGCACCAGCGGCGCCGCGCACGATGGGCTGACCCTCCGCGTCGGAGCGCCACGGATCGGACCGGCGCCGCGCGCAGCCTGCGGTAGCATGGTGCGGTGTTCATCCGGGAGTTGTTCGGCGCGCTCGACCGCGCCGGCATCGACTACGCCGTCGTCGGCGGTGTCGCGGTGAACCTCCACGGCGTGCCGCGCATGACGTACGACGTCGACCTGATGGTGGCGACACACGCGGCCTCGCTACGCGACTGCCGGATCGCCCTCGAGCAGCTCGGCCTGCGGTCGCGGCTGCCGTTCGCCCTCGAAACCATCGCCGACGAGGCGACCCGCAGCGAGCTCGAGCGCGAGCGCAACCTCATCGCGGTGACGTTCACCGATCCCGTCGACCCCCTCCGCGAGGTCGACATCCTCGTGGCGCCCTCGCTCGATCCCGATGGCGTGGTCCGCCGCGCGGTGCGCCGCGGCACCGGCGCGAGCGCCGTGCGGGTCGCCACCGTCGAGGATCTGATCGCGATGAAGCGACGCGCCGGGCGGGCGCAGGACCTGGCCGACATCGCGCACCTGGAGAGGCTCGCGCGGGGGCCGGCCACGTGAGCGACGAGTTCACCTACGAGGTCTCCGACGAGCTTCTCGCCCGCTTCGCGACCAGCACGGTCGACCAGCGGCTGCGATGGCTCGACGAGATGCGCGTATTCTCGTGGGAGATGGCGACGCCCGAGACCCGAGCCCGCTGGCGCCGCGCGCGGGCCGCCGGCCGCTGGGACGGCTCACCGTAGGCCGTCGACCGCCGCCGCGTGGTGGCCACGATCCCTGACGTCCGGCCTCAGGGCCCGCATGACGGGGGAGCGCCCCGCCGCTGCCGATCACTGGCGACGAGGGGTCAGCGTGCCCGCGGTGTGGGTCGGGGCAAATCCGTTGCCGCCCTCGACCCGCACGTGATCAGCGTTGAACGTGATGTTGTCGTTGAAGTCATGCGTGATCAGGGAGCCCCTGCGGTAGGTCAGGTACGACAGCGCGATGGTCACACCATCCACGCCGTGGCCGGTCAGCGAGTTGCCGCCACCATCGATGATCGTTGTTGCCGTGCTCTTGCCCACCAGCTCGAGAGCGTACTGCGCGTCGGGAAGCGGGCTGGTCAGGCTGATCGTCGGGGAAAAGGATGCAGATCCATCGACGTCAGGTTAGCGCGAAAATCCTCGTGGGATCGATCACTTGAGGGCTCGTGCTCGGCGGCCTTGCCTACGATGGCGCGAAGTGACCAGGTCGGCGCATGACTGGCCCCGAACTGCGCGCGATCATCGAAACCATCCTGCCTGGCGAGGTGCTGCAGGAGGTCGCCGCCGCGACCGGGTTTCATCAGCGCCGTTGACCTCCATCACGGCAGCGCGCAGCGTGCACCCCTCACCACGTCCCGGTCACCCCGTAGGTGGCGGTCGATCGGCCGTCCGGCGTGGTGGTGGTGCCCACCGCGGGGCGGACCGGGAGCCTGGGCACGTCGAGGTTGCGGGTCAGCACGCCGGCGGTGAGCAGGCCGATCGCCATACCACCGAGGGCGAAGTTGACGCCTCGCTCGGTGGCGCGTACGTCGGTCCCGGTCGAGGTGTCGGACGCCGGGTAAGCCACGCTCTCCGCGGCAAGCCCGCCGACGATCCCGGCGAGCCCGCCGATGTCGAGCAGGAGCGCGTGGGTGCGGCTGATCTCGAACGAGCGCGCGAGCAGCACGCCGCTGACCGCGCCGATGCCGAGCCCGCTCATCACGAGGCCGGCCCCGACCGCGCGCCCGGGGTCGAACGACGCCGAGAACAGCGCGCCGGTGGTGGTGCTCCACAGCAGCGCGCTGTTGAACACGGCGGCCTGCCCGGGGGACACGTCGAACCGCTGGCCGGTGTAGTAGCCGGCGGCCGCGCCGAGCAGCAGCCCGGCCCCGAGCAGCGGCCGCCCGATGTCGTCGCGATCGGTGAACACGCGCGCGCCGATCGAGCCGGCGATCGCGCCCGCGATGCCGCTGGTGATGGTGAGGTTGCTGGTACCGAGCGCCTGATCCTGCGGCAACCCGAAGTACGCCCCCGCGACGCCGGCGCCGCCCCCGATCAGCGTGCCGAGGCCGGTGATGCCGGTGTCCTGGAACGCGTCGAGCAACGCCCCGGTGCCGACCGCCCCGGCGATCCCCGCCGCGATCACCAGCTGCCGCCGGCCGACCTGCGGCACCGCGTCGAGCTGCACGATCTCGCGTAGCCGCTGATCGGGCAACACCTCGATCTGCTTCTCGTAGCGGACCCGGCCCGGGGCCTCGGCGATCAGCGTGTACGAGCCACCCGGCAGGTCGTCGGTGTAGCGCCCGATGCCGACCAGCCGGTCCCCGAGGAACACGCGCGCGTCGGGCGGCGTGACCTGCACCGACAGCCCGCCCTTGAGCGGCTCGAGCTTCTCGAAGAACGTGTACGGCTTGCCGATCCGCACTTCGATCGAACGCGTCACCGGCACGTGGCCCGCGCGCTCGATCGTCATCTCGTACCTGCCGCCCGGGATCTCGATCTGGTCCCCGGCGGACGCGAGCGCCGCGCGCCCGGTCTCGTTGGCGATCGTGATGGTCGCGCCCGCGGGCGTGGTCACCACCTGCACGCGCGCGGCGAGCTTGCGCAGCACCTGCACGCGGCGATCGACGTTGGCCTTGTCGTCCTGCGGATCGGGCGCACACGCATTGGGCCGCTTCGCCTCGGGGCCGATCGCAGCGGCGTAGCGCTCGAGGTAGGCGATCGCCTTCTCGTACTCCAGGCTGCGCTCGTGCGCCTGCCCGATGTCCTTGAGCACCACGTACGTCGGCAGCACGCAGTACGCCGCGACCAGCTCGGTGACCGCGCCGTCGTAGTCGCCCTGGACGTACAGGGTCTCGCCGCGCTGGTAGTGCTCGGAGGCGAGCGTGCGCAGCAAGGTGACGTCGAGCGCGGCGTCGTTCGGCCGGCAGTCGTCGATCTCGAGCGCGGTCTCGGCGCGGCCGATGAAGCCGGTGTCGGGAGCGTCGTCCTCGTCCTCGTCCTCGGGCGCCGCCGCCGCCACGCCGGGGCGCAGCCCCAGGGCGCCCGCCATCCCCAGCGACAGCAGGGAGGCCAGCGCGGTGCCGCGGGCGCGGCCGGTCACGGCGTGGTCCGGTACGGATCGCCGCCGAGATCGCCGCCGGTCTTGTCGGGCGCGGTGGGCGCGCCACTGCCCACGCCTGGCTTCTTCCTCGGCGTGATCGTGCGGTGCTGGACGGCGGTTCCCTTGGGCGGCTTGACCAGCTTGAACACGACCTTGCCGCTGGCCGGCAGCTCGAGCGGGTTGTAGCTGAGCTCGCGGTCGTTGTACCCGGCGAGCTGGGCGACCCCCTGGAGCTCCTTGTCCTTCTTCACGACCTTGATCGAGAACGGCGTCACGCCCTTCTCGATGCCCTCGAAGAACACCGTCGCGCCCGGCGGCGTCGACTCGAACGTGACCTCGACCAGCTCGTGCTCGGGCACCGGAGGCTGCGCATCGGGCAGCCCCACCGCCACGCCCGCGTCGATCACCGGCAGCGCGACCACGGCCGCCGAGCCCGCGGCGGCCACGCGCGACGCCGGCGCGGAGCCCACCACCTGGGTGACGGTGACCACCACGGCGGCGATCACCACGGACACCGCCGCGGCCCAGAGCAGGTAGCGGCCCGCCGAGCCCTTGCGCGGCAGCTTGCGGCGCGGGCCGGTGATCTTCGCGCGCTCGGTGGAGTGGGTCGGGTCCTCGAGGAGGGCCTGGATGTCGGCGAGGAGGGCGGTGGCGGTGGCGTAGCGATCGCCGGCCTCCTTGGCCATCGCCTTCATCGTGATCGCCTCGAACTCCTCGGACAGCTCGGGGCGCAGCGAGCGCAGCGGCACGGGCGCCTCGGTGAGGACCTGCGAGATCACGGACAGGTAATTGTTGCCGGTGAACGGCACGCGCCCGGTGGCCGCCTCGTACAGGATCACGCCGAGCGCCCAGATGTCGACGCGCTGATCGAGCTCGTCGTCGCCGCGCGCCTGCTCGGGCGACATGTAGAGCGGCGTGCCGAGCACCATGCCGGTCTGCGTCAGCCGGGTGGTCTCCTCCTGCTCGTCGCTCGCGCGCAGCGACTTCGAGATGCCGAAGTCGACGACCTTGACGAAGTCGGCGCCCTTGCGCTGCAGCAGGAACAAGTTCTCCGGCTTGATGTCGCGGTGGACGATGCCCTGGGCGTGGGCGGCGGCCAGCGCGTTGGCGGCCTGCGCCACGATCCGCAGCAGCCGCGGCTCGGGCAGCCGGGTCTCGCGGGCGAGGCACTCGGCGAGCGACTCCCCGTCGAGGAACTCCATCACGACGAACGTGCGACCGTCGTCGGTGGTGCCGAAGTCCGTGACGTCGACGATGTGCTCGTTGTTGACGCTCGACGCGAGCTGCGCCTCCTGCTTGAGGCGGCGGACGATCGTCTCGCGCTGCGCGTACTTCTCGAGCAGCACCTTGACCGCGAACTTGCGCGACAGCTGCGTGTGCGTGGCCTCGTAGACCGCGCCCATGCCGCCCTGCCCGAGCTTGCGCGTGACCAGGTAGCGCTCGCACAGCGTGACGCCGATCAGGTCGCGCTCCTGCGGCGCACCACCGGACCCAGAGGGCGGCGCGGCCGGCGCCCCCTCACCCGACACCGAGGTGTCCGCGGTGCCGGCGCTCCTGGTCGCGAGCGCCATCGCGGTGTCGTGGCCGCTGATCTGCGAGTCCGCGCTGCCATCACCCGAGCGGACGATCAGCCGCTGCGGGGTGTCGGCCGCTGGCCGCCCCGGCTGGCCACCACTGGTTGGCTTGTCGCCCGGACCCGTCGACATGCGTCTGTCCCTCGATGGTAGGGGGGCGGCAAGGACGAGTCAAACCAGGCAACGCGAAGCTCACGTGGTGGTCGGGCCGGCCAACCGGCCGTTTCGGCGTGATTTTATCTGTCTTGCCATCATGCGCATGATGGAATATATAAGATCTGTGTTGGTGGCTCCCCGCGCGGATCTGTTCCGTCTCCTCGGAGACGAGGACCGGCTGCGCCTGCTCGCGCTGTGCGCCGAGGAGGAGCTGACCGTGGGTGAGCTCGCCACGCTGCTCGGCGAGAGCCAGCCGCAGGTGACCAAGAAGTCCCAGCCGCTGCGCGAGGTCGGCCTGCTGTCCGCGCGCCGCGATGGCACCCGCACGCTGCTGCGCGCGCACGTCCCCGCCGACGCGGTGCTCGCCGCCGCCCTCGATGAGGGCCGGATCCTGTGCGGCCGCGATGGCAGCCTCGCGCGGGTCGCGGGCGTGGTCGCCGCGCGCGAGGAGCTGAGCCGCCGGTTCTTCGATCAGCCGGCGGGTGACGTGGAGCCGCCGCCGCGGATCGACACCGAGCTGCTCGGCTGGCTGCCGATGATCGCGCCGCTGCTGCCGCGCCGCGGCCTCGCGATCGACGTCGGCACCGGCGAGGGCACGCTGCTGCCGCTGCTGTCGCCGCTGTTCGAGCGCGTGGTCGCCGTCGATCGCAGCCCCGCGCGCCTCGCCCGGTGCGCCGCCCGGATCACGGGCTGGGGCCTGCCCAACGTCCGCCTGCGCGAGGGCGACGTCGACGACGCCAGCCTCGCCCAGGACATCCGCGAGCGCGGCGGCGCTGACCTCGTGGTGATGGCGCGCGTGCTCCACCACGCGGCCCGTCCGCAGGACGCGATCGCCGCCGCCACCCGGCTGCTGTCCGATGGCGGCCAGCTCTTGCTGGTCGACTACCTGCCCCACGACGACGAGGCGATGCGCGAGCAGGGCGACGTGTGGCTCGGCTTCGAGCCCGCCAAGCTCCGCACCTGGCTCGAGGCGGCCGCGCTCGTCGACGTCAGCGTCGCCGGCTGGCCCGGCCCGCTGCCCACCCTGCCCTGCCCCGCCCTGCAGCTCGCCGTCGGCCGCAAGCCCGCGCGGCTCGTGCACTGACTGTTTCTCAAGCCCACGACCAACCCCGACTGCTCTGGAGATAGCTCATGGATATCCGCAACGAGTTCCCCGCGTTCAAGGTCAAGGACATCAGCCTGGCCGAGCTCGGCCGCAAGAAGATCCGGATGGCCGAGAAGGAGATGCCCGGCCTGATGTCGCTCCGCGAGGAGTACGGCGCCACGGCGCCCCTCAAGGGCGCGCGCATCGCGGGCTGCCTCCACATGACGATCGAGACCGCCGTGCTGATCGAGACGCTCGTCGCGCTCGGCGCCGAGGTCACCTGGACCTCCTGCAACATCTACTCGACCCAGGACGAGGCCGCGGCCGCGATCGCGACGACCGGCGTGCCGGTGTTCGCGTGGAAGGGCGAGAACCTCGAGGAGTACTGGGAGAACGTCGCGCTCCAGATCAACGCGTTCAAGGGCGGCAAGGGCCCGAACCTCATCCTCGACGATGGTGGTGACCTCACCCTGCTCGTCCACAAGGGCGTCGAGGCCGAGAAGACGGGCGTCGCGCCCGACCCGAAGACCGCCCCGAACGAGGAGGTCCGCGTGGTGTTCACGCTGCTGACCGAGAGCCTCAAGAAGGACAAGACCCGGTTCACCAAGGTCGCGGCCGAGATCAAGGGCGTCTCCGAGGAGACCACCACGGGCGTCCACCGCCTGTACGAGATGGCGAAGAACAACGCCCTCCTGTTCCCCTGCATCAACGTCAACGACTCGGTCACCAAGTCGAAGTTCGACAACCTGTACGGCTGCCGCGAGTCGCTGGTCGACGGCATCAAGCGCGCGACGGACGTGATGGTCGCGGGCAAGGTCGTCGTCGTCGCCGGCTACGGTGACGTCGGCAAGGGCTCGGCGTTCGCCGCGCGTGGCCTCGGCGCCCGCGTGCTGATCACCGAGATCGACCCGATCTGCGCGCTGCAGGCCTCGATGGAGGGCTTCCAGGTCGTCACGATGGAGGAGGCCGTCCCGCAGGCCGACATCTTCGTCACCGCGACCGGCTGCATGGACGTGATCCGCGGCGAGCACTTCCTGGCGATGAAGGACGAGGCGATCCTCGCCAACATCGGCCACTTCGACAGCGAGATCCAGGTCGCGTGGCTCGAGGGCAACAAGGAGATCAAGGAGGAGAACATCAAGCCGCAGGTGGATCAGTTCATCTTCCCGAACGGCAAGCGCATCACGCTCCTCGCGCGCGGCCGCCTGGTCAACCTCGGCTGCGGCACGGGTCACCCCGCGTTCGTGATGTCGAACTCGTTCACCAACCAGACCATCGCGCAGATGGCGCTGTGGGCGAACGCCACCCTCGGCAAGGACGAGATCACCGGGATGTCCTTCAACCCCGGCCACGTCTACGTCCTCCCGAAGAAGCTCGACGAGAAGGTCGCCCGCCTCCACCTCAAGAAGGTCGGCGTCAAGCTGACCACGCTCTCGAAGGAGCAGGCCGAGTACCTCGGCGTGCCGGTCGACGGCCCGTACAAGCCGGACCACTACCGCTACTAGGTAGCGTGGCGGTGCTCCGGCATCGCCAGCTCGTCCCGCGCCGGTGATCGCGTGCCCTCGGGCGCCCGGATCGTCGGCGCGGTCGTCGTTTCGGGGCTACGTCAGCGGAGCGAGGCAGGCCTCGGCGTTGCACGCGCCTGTGCGATCACAGCGACCGCTCGCACACTGGCGACGGTCGACGCACGCCGCGCTGTCCGGCCGGGGCGGCTCGCAGACGCCCCACTCGAACGTGAACCCGGTGCTGCACGTCGTGCCCTGCGCGCATGCGCGCTCGAACTCCCGGCACGGCTGGCCGAGTTCGGCGAGCTGCGCCACGCCGCATCGGCCGTCGGTCCCGCACTCGTAGAACTCGCCACACTCGCGGAACGGGCCGCAAGTCACATCGGCCGCGAGCGGGACGCACCGGAAGGGTTCGGAACACCGCGTCCCGATGTCCCGGCATCGGACCTGCGCGCAGTACTCTCCGGGGCCGTCGAGCGTCGCACTGCGCGTCCCGGGAGGCTGGGAAGGACGCGTGACGATCGGGGACGACTTCGATGCGCCGCTGCCATCGGATAGCCTGCGCTCCCTCGGGTGACTCCACGACCATGAAAATCCGCCATCTGCTGGTGGATTTTCATGGTATATGACGTTCATGCTGATCCGGCCCGAGGTCCATCAGCGGGTCGCCGAGGGCCTGCGGCGCAGCCGCGTGGTGGTGCTGTCGGGTCCCCGCCAGTGCGGCAAGACCACGCTCGCGCGTTCGCTCGTGAGCGAGGATTCGCCGAACTACTTCGACCTCGAGGATCCGGCGAGCCTGGCGCGGCTCGACGAGCCCATGACAGCGCTGCGACCACTCCGCGGCGTCGTGGTGATCGACGAGGTCCAGCGCCGTCCGGACCTGTTTCCCATCCTCCGGGTGCTCGCCGACCGGGCCAGGCCCCCCGCCAGGTTCCTCGTCCTCGGCAGCGCATCCGGCGACCTGCTCCGGCAGAGCTCCGAGAGCCTGGCCGGGCGGATGGAGCGGGTGACCCTCGGGGGCTTCACGCTCGCCGAGGTGGGAGCCGAGCACGAGGAGAGGCTGTGGCGGCGCGGAGGGTTCCCGCTGGCGTTCCTCGCCGATACCGAAGCGGACAGCGTCGCGTGGCGAACCAGCTTCGTGCAGACGCTGCTCGAGCGGGATCTCCCGCAGTGGGGCGTGCGCGTGGCGTCGACGGCGCTGTACCGGTTCTGGGCGATGCTCGCGCACTACCACGGGCAGACGTGGAACGCGGCCGAGCCCGCGCGCGCGCTGGGGGTCGGCGAGTCCACCGTTCGGCACTACCTCGACGTGCTGTCAGATGCGCTGATGGTCCGCCAGCTCCAGCCGTGGCACGCAAATTTGTCCAAGCGGCAGGTGAAGTCGCCGAAGATCTACGTGCGCGACACGGGGCTGCTCCACACGCTGCTGGGCATCTCGTCGGAGAAGGGCCTGCTCACCCACCCCAAGATCGGAGCGTCCTGGGAGGGCTTCGTCATCGAGCAGGTGCTGATGACCGAGCCGCACGACGAGGCGTACTTCTGGGCCACGCACCAGGGCGCCGAGATCGACCTGATCTTGCGGCGCGGGGACCAGCTCCTCGGCGTGGAGTGCAAGCGCGCCGATGCCCCGCGGCTGACGCCCTCGATCCGGATCGCGCTCGCCGACCTCGGCCTCGCGCGCGTCGCGGTGGTGTACCCGGGGCCGAAGCGGTTCGCGCTCTCCGAGCAGGTGGAGGCCGTGCCGATCAGCCAGGTTGGCGCGCTGTTCCCGACCAAGACGTGAGCCACCTCAGTCGTCGACGCGGCGGTTGTTCTTGATCGCGGAGGCGTGGCGCTTGTCGGCGACCCGGCGGCGCTTGGCGCCCTTGGACACCTTGGTCGGGCGGCGGGTCTTGGGGCGGACCAGCGCGGTGCGCACCAGCTCGACGAGCTTGGCCTCGGCGTCCGCGCGGTTCTTGATCTGATCGCGGGTCAGCGTGGACGTCACGATCAGCGTGCCGTCGGTGGTCAGCTTGCTGCGGAGCTTCTGCAGCACCCACGCGCGATCGACCTCGGTGAGCGCCACCGTGGTCTCCACGTTCCAGCGCAGGTCGACCTTGCTCGACACCTTGTTGACGTTCTGGCCGCCCGCGCCGCCGGACCGCGCGAACGCGAGCGTCAGCTCGGACCCGGGGATCCGCACCTGCGGCGTGATCTCCAGATCCTCCATGACCTGCCCGCTCGAGCTCTGGACGAAGCCGTGACCGCGCCCTTACGAGGCGGTCGGCTTCTTGGACTTGCGCTTGTTCGTCGGGCCCTTCTGGGCCTCGTCGTACACGCGCATCTCGGTCTCGGCGGTGGTCTGGACCGCCTCGAGGTAGAGCGAGGTCAGGCCGAGGTGATCACCTCGGAGCGCCTCGTAGTACTTCTGGCGATCGATCGAGTGGACGATCGCGATCGGGTAGCCGGCCTCCTGGAGCAAGAGGTTCGACGCGACCCGGATCGTGCGGCCGCTCTCCTTGGCCCACGGGAAGATCGCCATGAACTTGGAGTGCAGCGTGGCGACCTTCTCGATCGCGTGCGCGTGCTTGTTCGTCGGGTCCTCGATCAACTCGCCGAGCTTGCGCATGGCGGGGAGGATCTTCTCGGGCGGCGCGATGTCGTGGTAGTAGAGCCGGTGAAGCGGGTTCTCCTTGCGGAAGGGGAGCCCCTTGACCTTCTCGTCCGGCGCGAGGATCGAGTAGATGTCCCGCACCGTCTCGAGCTTGAACGGCTTCTTCTTGTTGGCCGCTGACTCGGCCGCGAAGTTACACGCGTCGTCGAACCGGCGGATCTCCTCGTAGGAGGGGATCAGCGACGGGTCCGAGATGATGCTCGGGTCGACGGCCGCCTTGATCTCGCTGTACGACAGGACCTCGCCCTCGAGGGCGGCGTCGTGGTGGATCAGCGAGATCCGGAGCCGGTTGTTGAACTCGGTGCGCGCGACAGGGTTCGCAGCGGCAACGCGGGCGCGCCACGCGTTCACGATCCGCTCGACTTCGCTGAAGCGAGCGTCGATGTCCTCGGTTTCTTTGTACCTAAGCACCGTGATCCACCTGTGATCCCTGTTCACCCTTGATCGAAAGAAGAACCGCAGGAGTCTACGAGACCCCATCCGGATCGTCAAGGAAACGTGGGCGGTTCCCTTACATCTATTTGCACATGGATCACGCCCAGACCGCAAGATTTCTGCAACCTTGCGGGCCGCCGTGGTACCGACGCCCCGTGCCGGCGTTCGACCACACCTCGGTCCTCGCGGCCGAGGTCCTCGCTAACCTAGATCCACAGGATCACAGGCTTTATGTCGACGGGACGCTCGGCGGTGCCGGCCATGCCGCGGCCCTCCTCGAGCGCGCGCCCGCCGCCCGGCTGATCGGCATCGATCGTGATCCCCAGGCCCTCGCCGCGGCGGCCGAGCGGCTCGCCCCGTTCGGGGATCGCGCCCGGCTGGTCCATGGCACCTACGGTGACCTCGCGGCCATCCTGGCCGGCCTGAACATCGCTCAGATCGACGGCGGGATCCTGCTCGACCTCGGGGTGTCGTCCCCGCAGCTCGACCACGCCGAGCGCGGCTTCTCGTTCAACAAGCAGGGCCCGCTCGACATGCGGATGGACCCGACCCGCGGCCCGACCGCGCGCGACCTGATGGTCGTGCTGTCGGAGGGCGGGCTCGCCGACGTGCTGTTCGAGCTCGGCGAGGAGCGCCACAGCCGCAAGATCGCCAAGGCGATCAAGGCCGCCCTGCTCGAGGATCGCCTGCACACGACGACCGAACTCGCGACGCTGATCACCCAGGTCATCCCGATGTTCGAGCAGCGGAAGTCCAAGATCCACGCCGCCACCCGGACGTTCCAGGGCCTGCGGATCGCGGTCAACGCCGAGCTCGCGCAGCTCGAGCTGCTGCTCGACGCGTTCCCCGCGCTGCTCGCGCCGGGCGCCCGCTGCGCCGTCATCAGCTTCCATTCCCTCGAGGATCGGCTGGTCAAGAACCGGTTCCGCGACCTCGCGTGGACCAGCTCGCTGCCGCCCGCCCTCGCGGTCGCACGAGGGCGAGCGCGTCGAGGCCGTGGTCGAGCTGACCACGCGCAAGGCCGTGGTCGCCGACGAGCCCGAGCTCGCCGCCAACCCGCGCGCCCGGTCCGCCCGCCTGCGGGTGTGCGAGCGCACCGCCGCGCCCGATCTGCCGGCGATCCTCGGCAGCAAGACCTCGCCCGCCAGCCACGGCCGGCCCTGACCGCGGCCCCCGGCGAGCCGCAGTGCTTGTTAGCTGGGCGTTTCGGGACCCGTACACGTGCCACATGCCACGTGCTCGTTCACGTACACGACCTGGGGTCACGGTCCCCCGCTGACTCCTCCAAGCGGCGCGTTCGGCGACATCCGTGCCCGATTCGTGAACGTGCAGCTGCACGTGCCACGTGACACGTGCACGTCCGGCGACGCCATCCGATCGGCCGCCCGGCAAGCCCGCGGCCGATGTGGGCAGAGATCGCACCCCGGCCAGCAGCTTCTCGTCGCAGTGCTGAAAAATTGCCCGGACCGAGGACCGCGCGTCTAGTGGGGTTCGCCCATGATGTCGTCGGCTTCGGTCTATCGGATGTTCAGGAGGCCGGACGGCACCGCGGCCTCGGTGCGCGGCATCGTGCTGGTGCTGATCGCGATCGCCGCGCTGGCCACGAGCATCGCGGTGGTGCGGGTGTCGCGCCAGCACGAGGTGCTGCGGCTCGGGCTGCAGCTGTCCAAGCAGTCCGATCACGTGCGCAAGCTGCGCGAGGCCAGGCGCCAGCTCGAGCTCGAGCACGCCACGCTGACCGCGCCCGAGCGGATCCGCCGCCTCGCGATCCAGCTCGGCATGACGTCGGTGGCGCCGGACAAGATCCGCATCGTCGGCCCCGGCAAGGTGGCGTCGCGATGAGCGCGGGCAAGCCGGTCAAGGCGAGCCTCGGCATCAAGGCGATCAAGGCGATGACGCCGGGCATCCCGCAGGGCGCGCGCGTGCGCGCATACATGACCGGCGTGATCCTGACGCTCGGGCTCGCCGGCGTGGGCTACCGCGCGTGGGCGGTGCAGGTCGACCAGGGCGATCATTACCGCGAGCTCGCGGACCGCCAGCACGAGCTGTCCGTCGACATCCCCGCGCCGCGCGGCGACGTGATCGACGCCAAGGGCCGCCCGCTCGCGGTCAGCGCCGACGCCGACTCGATCTGGGCCAACCCGCGCGAGATCCACGACGTGACGGCCACCGCCGATCAGCTCGCCAGGGTCGTCGGCATGGAAGCTGGCGCGCTCGAGGCCAAGCTCGGCGTCGACAAGAAGTTCGTGTGGATCGATCGGCTCGTCACGCGCGAGGTCGGCGAGGCCGTGCGTGCGGCGAAGCTGCCGGGCGTCTACGTCGCCAAGGAGCCGCGCCGCTGGTACCCGGGGCGCACCGTCGGTGGGCCCGTGATCGGCCGCGCCAACATCGACGGTCAGGGCATCGAGGGCATCGAGCTGTCGATGAACGACATGCTGCAGGGCGAGCGCGGCGCGGGCGTCGCGGTGCGCGATGCGCGCGGCCGCCGGATGTTCGCGGATGGCATGGCGCAGCCGCAGCCGGGCGCGACCGTGCGGCTCTCGCTCGACCGCAGCATCCAGGCGATCGCCGATCGTGCGCTCGAGGAGTCCGTCACCACCAACAAGGCCAAGAGCGGCGTGGTGGTGGTGGTCGACGTCGCGACCGGCCACGTGGTCGCGATGTCGAGCTACCCCACCTACGACCCGAACTCCGACGAGCCCCACACCGGCGCGCGCAACAAGCCGGTCACCGACGCGTTCGAGGCCGGCTCGGTGATGAAGATCTTCACGATCGCAGCCGCGCTCGACTCCGGCACCGTCACCCCCGACACCGGCTTCGACACCTCGCCCGGGTTCGTCGTCGGGCCCAAGCGGATCACCGATGTCCACCACGACGCCTACCTGACGGTCTCGCAGGTCCTCAAGCGGTCGTCGAACATCGGCACCGTCAAGATCGCGCTCCGCATGGGACGCGACAAGCTGTACGAGCACCTCAAGAGGTTCGGGTTCGGCGCGCGCACCGGGATCGAGCTGCCTGGCGAGCAGGTCGGCATGGTCCGCGATGGCTCGCGCTGGCGCGAGATCGAGCTCGCGACGATCGCGTTCGGCTACGGCCTGACGGTGACCCCGCTGCAGATCGCGGCGGCGCTCGCGGCGATCGGCAACGGCGGCGTCTACAACCCACCCCGCGTGATCGACACCCTCACCGATCCCGACGGCACGCTGCTGTACATCGCCCCGTCGGAGCCGCGCCAGATGGTGAGCGCGAAGACCGCCGAGCAGATGCGCGTGATGCTCGGCTCCGTGTTCGAGGGCGGCAAGGACGGCGGGACCGCGGCGGGCATCGTCGTCCCTGGCTTCCGCTCCGCCGGCAAGACCGGCACCGCGCACAAGTACGATCACGAGACCCGCAAGTACTCGCCGAACCGCTACCTGTCGTCGTTCGCCGGCCTCGCGCCATACGACCACCCGCGCCTCGCGATCGTGGTGATGATCGACGAACCGAGCGGAGGCGACTACTTCGGCGGCAAGGTCGCCGGCCCGGTGTTCTCCACGGTGGCCAGCGAGTCGCTGCGCTACCTGGGCGTGCCCGGCACCCCGCTGGTGTGCCCGCCGAAGGTGCCCGGCGTGCTGCCACCGCTGGTGATCCCGCCGCGCACCTGCACCGAGGCGAGCCCGCTGCAGGGCACGCCCGACAAGGCCGTCGACGCCCCGGCCTCGACTCTCGCGATCGAGGACTCCGATCCGGAGGTCACCGCCGACGTCCCGGGCGCGATCGAGGTGCCGGACTTCGCCGGCCTCGGCCTGCAGCGCGCGCTCGATCTCGCGCGAAAGAGCGGCCTGCCCGTCGACGTGGTCGGCTCGGGCAGCGTGTTCGCGCAGGATCCCGCGCCCGGCCAGGCGCTCCCACCGTTCCGCGTGATGCTCCGCCTCTCCGCCGGAGACCCCGCCGCGCCAAGCGCACCGCCGCGGCCCCGCTGACACCTTGCCTCCCTGCATGAAATCGACGAGATTGCGCGTTCTCTCCCACGTGGACCGCCCATGACCCTCCGCGAGCTCCTCCAGGGCCTCCCCGATGCGCGCGTCACCGGCGATGCGAACATCTCCGTCGGTGCCGTTCGTGGTGACTCCCGCGAGGTCCAGCCGGGCGACGTGTTCGTCGCCGTGCGCGGCTTGCGCTCGGACGGCCACGCGTTCATCGCCGCGGGGATCGAGCGCGGCGCGGCGGCGGTGGTCGTCGAGGAGGCGCCGACGACGGCGCTCGCCGTGCCGGTCGTGGTCGTGACGTCGGGCGCGGTCGCGCTCGGCCGCCTGGTCGCGCGCTCACTCGGGGATCCCGGCAAGGCGATGAAGCTCGTCGGGATCACCGGGACCAACGGCAAGACCACGACGACGTTCCTCGTCGAGAGCATCCTGATCGCAGCCGGTGCCACCGTCGGCGTGATCGGCACCGTGACCTACCGCTGGCCCGGCCACAGCATCGAGGCGCCGTACACCACGCCCACGCCGCAGGTGCTGCACGAGACGTTCGCGGCGATGCGCGCCGCCGGCTGCACGCACGTGGTGATGGAGGTGTCGTCGATCGCGCTCGCGATGGATCGCCTCGCCGGCGTCGAGTTCGAGGTCGCCGCGTTCTCGAACCTGACGCAGGACCACCTCGACGTCCACGGCACGATGGCGGCGTACCTCGCCGCGAAGCGCCGCCTGTTCTCGGATCATCTCGCGGGCACGGCGGTCGTCAACGTCGACGATCCGAAGGGCCAGAACATGGGCGCCGCCGCGCCGGGCCGGGTGCTGCGGGTGTCGGCGCAGCCCCACGGCGACGGCACGATCCGCGTGCTCGAGCAGGACTCGTCGGTGCGCGGCATCCAGGCGCGCCTGGCCACCCCGCGCGGCGAGCTGCGCGTCGAGTCGCGCCCGCTGATCGGCCGCTACAACGTCGACAACATCGCCCTCGCGGTCGGCGTCGGCGAGGCCCTCGGGCTGCCCCACGAGGCGATCGCCCGCGGCATCGCGCAGCTCCCCGGCGTGCCCGGCCGCGTCGAGCGCGTGGACAACGGCGCGGACCTCGACATCCTCGTCGACTACGCCCACACCCCCGACGCGCTCGAAAATCTATTGACGGCGGTTCGCCCGCTGACCACCCGCCGGCTGATCTGCGTGTTCGGCTGCGGCGGTGATCGCGATCCGACCAAGCGCCCGAACATGGGCGCCGCGGTGGCGCGCCTCGCCGACCTCGGCGTGGTCACCAGCGACAACCCGCGCACCGAGGATCCGCGCGCGATCATCGACCACATCCTGCCCGGCATCCCGCGGCCGTTCCTCGTCGAGGCCGATCGCAAGGTCGCGATCCGCGCCGCGATCGCCGAGGCCGTGCCCGGCGACGTCGTCGTGATCGCCGGCAAGGGCCACGAGGACTACCAGATTCTCGGCACGGTCAAGCACCACTTCGACGACCGCGAGGTCGCGGCCGAGGCGTGTTCGCTGCGCGAGCACCACACCCTCGCGCAGCTCGCGGCGGCCGCCCGTGGCGCGACCTCCGCCACCCTGGGCGTCGACCGCATCGTGATCGATAGCCGCAAGGCGGTGCCCGGCTCGCTGTACGTCGCGATCCGCGGCGAGGCACACGATGGCCACGCGTTCTGCGCGGCCGCCGTGGAGGCTGGCGCGGTGGCGGTGCTCGTCGATCACGAGGTCGAGGTCGCGGCGCCGCAGATCGTCGTCGCGGACACCCGGATCGCCCTCGGCACGATCGCCCACGCTCACCGCCGCGCCTGGGCCGGCACGATCGTCGCGATCACCGGCTCGTCGGGCAAGACCACCACGAAGGAGCTGACCCGCGCCGCGCTCGCCGCCGCCGGGCCCACGCACACTCTCGACGGCTCGTTCAACAACGAGACCGGCGTGCCGCTCACGCTGCTCGGCCTCAAGCGGTTCCACACGTACGGCGTGGTCGAGATGGGCATGCGCGGGCTCGGCCAGATCGAGTACCTGACGCACCTGACCGAGCCCGACGTCGCGGTCGTGGTCAACGCCGGCACCGCGCACATCGAGCTGCTCGGCTCGACCGACGCGATCGCCCAGGCCAAGGGCGAGATCTGGCTCGGCCTGCGCGAGGGCGGCACCGTGATCCTCCCCGCCGGCGACGACCGGCTCGACCGCCACGCCCGCACCCACCGCCCGCACGCCCGCCGCGTCACGTTCGGCGAGGGCGCGGCCGACGTCCGGCTCGTCGAGTACGCGCCGCGCGATCCTGGCGGCCACCTCGTCCTCGACGTGTTCGGCGCCCGCCACGAGGTCGCGCTCGCGCTGATGGGCCGCCACGCCGCGATCGACGCCTGCGCCGCGATCGCCGCCGCCCACGCGTGCGGGGCCTCGGTCGCCCAGGCACTCGCGGGCGTCAGCCACGCGCGCCCCCCCTCGATGCGCGGTGAGGTCGTGCTCGTCCACGGCCGCCGCGTGATCGTCGACTGCTACAACGCCAACCCCGCCTCGATGGACGCCTCCCTGCGCGCCCTCGCGGAGCGCGCCGGCGAGCACCAGGCGCTCGCCGTGCTCGGCGACATGCGCGAGCTCGGCGACCACGCCCCGGCCGCCCACACCGAGGTCGGCGCGCTCGCCGCCACGCTCGGCGCCGGCGTGATCGCGCTCGGGGACCACGCCCCCCTGGTGGTGGCCGCCGCCGGGGCGCGCGCCGAGATCGCCGCGACCCCGGCCGATGCCGCCGTTCGCGCCCTCGCGCGCACCGCAGCCTGGCGACTGGATCCTGCTCAAGGCCTCGCGCGGGATGAGGCTCGAGCGGGTGCTCGAGGCGCTGATCGCGACGAGCGGAGCGACGACGTGATCACCCCCATGGAGAACCGCTAAGTGCTGTTCCACCTTCTGTTCGGCACGCTCGGCAACGAGCTCGGCTTCCTCCGCGTGTTCCGGTATCCGTCGACCCGCATCCTCGCGGCGGCGATCACGGCACTCGTCCTGTCCTTCATCATCGGCCCGTGGTTCATCGAGCGGCTCAAGGCTCGCCAGATCGGCGAGACCATCCGCACTGACGGGCCGCAGACCCACAAGAAGAAGGCGGGCACGCCCACCATGGGCGGCTCCCTGATCCTGTTCTGCCTCGCGGTGTCGACGCTGCTGTGGTGCGACCTCCGCAACCACTTCGTGTGGCTCGCGCTGTCCGTCACGGTCGCGTTCGGCGCGATCGGGTTCGCGGACGACTACGCCAAGGTCGCCAAGAAGAACAAGGCCGGCATCTCCGGCAAGCTCCGCCTCGTCCTCGAGTTCTCGATCGCCGGGGCGGCGATGGGATATCTGTTCTACTCGTCGGCGATGCCCGACAACGTCCGGCTGCACGTGCAGCTGCCGTTCACGAACTTCTACGAGTCCGGCCTGACCCTGCCCGCGTGGGCCTACGTGATGTTCGGCGCGTTCGTCGTCGTCGGCACCGCCAACGCGGTCAACCTCACCGACGGCCTCGACGGCCTCGCCATCGGGCCCACGATCATGAACGCCGGCACGTTCCTGGTGTTCGCGTACATCGCGGGCGCCGGCACCACGCTCGTCGCGCGCGGCGGCGCCGAGGTCACGATCGCGCAGTACCTCCACGTCGCGTACATCCCCGGCATCGAGGAGCTCGCCATCTTCGCCGCCGCGCTGTTCGGCGCCGGCATCGGCTTCCTCTGGTACAACACGTACCCCGCGCAGGTGTTCATGGGCGACGTCGGCGCCCTCGGCATCGGTGGCGCGATCGGCATGCTCGCGGTGCTGACCAAGAACGAGGTCGTGCTGCTGATCGTCGGCGGCCTGTTCGTCGTCGAGGCGCTGTCCGTGATCATCCAGGTCGGCTCGTTCAAGACCCGCGGCAAGCGCGTGTTCCGCATGGCGCCGATCCACCACCACTACGAGCTCAAGGGCTGGGACGAGCCCAAGATCATCGTGCGGTTCTGGCTGATCTCCGCGCTGCTCGCGCTGATGGCGCTCGGCACCCTCAAGTTCCGATGAGCGCCTCGCCCACCGGATCGTCCACCCCGGATCTCGACGGCAAGACCATCGTCGTCGTCGGCCTCGCGCTGACCGGCGTGGCCGTGGCGAAGTTCTGCGCCCGCCGAGGCGCGCGCGTGGTCGTCACCGATGCCAGGCCCGCCGACAAGCTCGCGTCCCACGTCACGGCGCTCGAGGGCATCGACGTTCGCTACGAGCTCGGCGGCATGGTCCTGACCACGTTCCTCGCGGCCGACCTCGTCGTGATGTCGCCCGGCGTCCCCTCGCTGCCCGAGACCCGCGCCGCGGCCGCCGCCGGCATCCCGGTGCTCGCCGAGATCGAGCTCGCGTACCGGTTCCTCCACCCCGAGGCTCAGGTGATCGCGATCACCGGCACCAACGGCAAGTCCACGACCACGGCGCTGTCCGGCAAGCTGTGCGAGGCGTCGGGACGCCCCACGTTCTGCGGCGGCAACCTCGGCAACATGCCGATGATCGACGCCGTCGATCACCCCGCCAACACCGCCGGCGGCCTGATCGTCGTCGAGGTGGCGGCGTTCATGCTCGAGAACTGCGACACCTTCCGCGCCCACGCCGGCGTGCTGACCAACATCACCGAGGACCACCTCGACCGGTTCGGCACGATGGAGCGCTACGCCGAGATCAAGGGCCGGATCTGGGCCTACCAGCGCCCCACCGACGTCGCGATCGCGAACGCCGCCGATCCGTGGGTGATGCGCGAGGCCGCCGGCATCCCGTCGCGCCTGCACACCTTCGACTCGCGCCCGGGCGCCGCCCTCGCCGCGGGTGCGCTCGGCGCCGTGGTGTCGGCCGATCGCACGCACCTGGTCCTGCGGCTCGCCCCGGGTGGCCCCGAGGAGCGCTACCCCGTCGACGATCTCGTGATCGTCGGCAACCACAACCTCGAGAACGCGATGTGCGCGTACCTCGCGGCGCGCCAGGTCGGCGTGTCCGTCGAGGCCGTGCGCGCCGGCGCCCGCGCCTACCGCCCCCTGCCCCACCGCATGGAGCTGGTCGGCGATCGGGACGACATCTTGTTCTACGACGACAGCAAGGGCACCAACGTCGCGTCGGTCGCCGCCTCCGTGCGCGGCTTCCCGCGCCCGCTGGTGCTGATCGCGGGGGGCGTCGACAAGGGCGGCGCCTACGCCCCGATGCTCGAGGCGCTCGAGGGCGTGTGCAAGGGCATCGTCCTGATCGGCGCGGCCGCCCCGCTGATCCGCGCCGCCTGCGCCGAGCACGGCAGCGCGTACCCCGTGATCGACGCCCCCGACATGGCCGAGGCCGTGGCCCGCGCCACCGCGCTGTGCGGCCCGGGCGACGCCGTGGTGCTGTCCCCCGCGTGCGCCAGCTACGACATGTTCCAGAACTTCGGCCATCGCGGCCGGGTGTTCCGCGACGCCGTGTCCGCCGTCGGCGCCCGCCGCCTCGACGGCTGACCGCGAGCGTCGCCGGACCGCCGCGACGGAGCGCCCCCCGCGTCGAGGGCTGGCCCCCGGGCGGGGGCGCGGGATGGGGCTAGACTGCGGCCATGCTCCGAGGCCCCGCCGCCGGTCCCCGCTCTCCGCTGCGCGTCGCCGTGCTGACGTTCGGCGCGATCGTGCTCGTGGGCACGATGATCTCGCTCGTCATCCTCGGCAAGCAGGGCCTGCTCGACGACAACCCGGGCGCCCGCGGACAGCTGGTCGGCCGCGGTCTCGGCATCGCGGGCCTGATCGGCGCAGGGATCGCGTTCGTGGTGCAGCGCAAGCGCGCCTGATCTCACTCGCGCCTCCCTCGCGCCGGGCAGCGGCCAGGTCAGGAGTTATCCACAGCAAGTTGTGGTGGGTTCGCCGGACCCCCTCCGCGTCGCCGGGACCCCTCCGCGCTGAGGCAGTGCCGCCGGCTCACGGGTAGTCGAGCTCGCGCTGGTGCCGGATCGCGAGGATCCGCACCTCGTGGCGCGCCGGCACGAACCGGTAGAGGGCGACATATCCGGTCCGCCCGTAGGAGATCACCAGCTCGCGCAGCTCCGCCGCGACGACCCGGCCGATCAGCGGGTGGGCCGCGAGGATGTCGACGGCGCTCTGGATCGCGACGACGGCGGCCGCCGCAGCATCGGGCGCCTCGACCGCGAGGAACGGGAACGAGCGCTCGAGGTTGACCAGGGCGTTCCGCGAATAGACTACCCGCGCCATGGCTTCGGTCGAGCCGGCTTGGCCCCGGCGGCGAGCCGCTGGAGCCAGGCATGGACGTCGCCGGCACCGGACACCTCGGCCCCCTCGTCGATCTCGCGATCGGCGTCGAGCGCCTCCTGGACGAATGCCGCCATGCGCTCGTCACGCAGGACCTGCTGCTCCAGCGCCGCCACCATGACCGCATGCGGAGCGCGCCCGCTGGTCTTGGCGAGCCTGGCGATCCGTGCCTTGAGCGCTACCGGGAGCTTCAGCGTCGTCGTCGAGGTCTTCGCCACGGTGTTACCAGGGTACTACCGAACGTGAGACCGGACAACCGCCGCGCTGGATGTGGTCACGCCTTGGCCAAACGACCAAATCGCGCTTGACCCGCGCCGGTCGGCCAGGGCAGGATTTGGGTAGGTGACCAAGACCGCAACCGGCGCGCGCGAGCGCTCCGACGACGCCGTGCTCCAGGCTGCCGCGCGGCTGTTCCGCGAGCAGGGGTTCGCGGCGACCAGCGTGCGCGACGTCGCGAAGGCGGCCCACATGCTGCCGGGCAGCCTGCACTACCGGTACCCGAGCAAGGACGACATCCTGATCGCGCTGATGGAGCGCGCGATCGACCGGCTGATCGCGCGCGTGGGTGCGGCCGCCGCGGAGGGCGACACCGCGCTCGAGCGGCTGCGGCGCGCGATGACCGCGCACCTCGAGATGCTGCTGTCGCGTGAGGACTCGATCTACGTGCTGCTCTACGACTGGCGCTCGCTGTCCCCCGCCGCCGAGCGGGCGATCGCGCGGCAGCGGGCGCGCTACGAGCAGTTCGCCGACGAGCTCCTGGCGCAGGCGGCAGCCCGGATCCCGGTCAAGCCGGGCGTGGACCTGTTCCTCGTCCGCCAGTTCGCGTTCGGCGCGGCCAACTGGGTCGCGCAGTGGTTCGACGCCAAGGGCGCCTACACGCCGGCGCACATCGCCGACGCCTTCTTTCGCTACCTCACCGAGGGAACCCTGACCATGGAGATGCGCTGATGGCCACGTCGCTCGCCGAGCTGCTCGACAACGTCAAGATCAACGCCCCGCACTTCCGGGACGCCGCCAGCCGCGGCAACCTCGCCGTGCTCAAGTCGATGCTCGGGCCCGCGTGGCGCGGGTTCATCAAGCAGGACGGCAAGACCGGTGGACAGAGCGCCATCCAGGTCGCCCACGCGGCGCACTTCGACTGGCAGTACGCGCGTGACCGCCCCGCGATGGCCAGGCTCTACGAGGCCGCGAAGGTCTCGCAGTGGAACGCGAGCACGGACATCGACTGGTCGATCGACGTCGACCCTCACAACCCCGAGCGGCCGCTGCTGCCGGACAGCTACGTGCCAGTCAAGGGCCTGCCGATCTGGGAGAAGCTGAGCCGCAAGGAGCAGAACACCCAGATCCACGCGATGACGAGCTGGATGCTGTCGCAGTTCCTCCACGGCGAGCAGGGCGCGCTGTTCGCCGCGTGCCAGGTGACCAACGCGGTCCCGTGGCTCGACGGCAAGCTGTACGGCTCGACGCAGGTCGTCGACGAGGGCCGCCACGTCGAGGTGTTCCACGGCTACCTCACGAACAAGCTCGAGAAGCTCTACGAGATCAATGACAACCTGTACGTCATCGTCGACGCGCTGATGACCGACTCGCGCTGGGACGTGAAGTTCCTCGGCATGCAGATCATGATCGAGGGCCTCGCGCTCGGCGCGTTCAGCACCCTCCGCCACCTGACGAAGGAGCCGCTGCTCAAGAGCATCCTCAAGCTGGTGATCACCGACGAGGCGCGCCACGTCCACTACGGCGTGCTGTCGATCCAGGAGTTCATCGAGACGGGGATCTCCGAGAAGGAGCGCCGCGAGCGCGAGGACTGGGCGTTCGAGGTCGCGGTCCTGCTGCGCAACCGGTTCCTCGTCCACGAGTTCTACGACGAGTACTACGCACACGCGATGTCCCGGAAGCAGTGGGACGAGCTCGTGCTGCGCTCGGAGATGATGACGCTGTTCCGCAACACGATGTTCAAGCGCATCATCCCGAACCTCAAGCGCATTGGCCTGCTCTCGGACCGCGTGCGCCCGTACTACGCGAAGTACGGCCTGCTCGACTTCGAGCATGGCCGCGCGGCGCCGGACCTCACGGCGCAGGACCTGATCGACGACGCGGCCTGAGCGCGCAGGCGGCGATCGCCTCGCACGGCGCAGGGCGGCCTGCGCGCGCAGGTCGGCCAGCGTGCGCCACGGTGTTCGGCGCCGGGCTGGGTCAGCGCCCGCGCAAGTAGAACCCGCCGCCGCCGAGCAGGAACACGATCAGGACGATGATGAGGATGGTGGTCATGGCATCGAGTGGAGCAACGCGTGTGCCGGGGTCGGCAGGCGCGAAGGTCTCGCACGCCGGCCGTAGGTGGGGGCGCCCGCTGGCACAGGCATCCCATCCACACCATCCCCGCGCCCTCGCCCGGGCGCCCTCGCCCGCTCGATGCGAGCGCCCGGGTCGCGGCGGCGATCGCGAAGGCAGGGTTGCCGGCGGCGATCGAGGGCCAGATCACGGTGACCGAGGACGCGACCACCGCCACGCTGAGCAACGGCCGGCTCACCCGCCTCGACGCGACCACGCTCGCGGTCACCGGGGTCACGGCCGCGAGCGGTCGCCCGGAGGGAGCAACCACGCAGGCACCTGGCTGCGCCCTGCAGACCGAGTTCGAACGGCCGGTCGTTGGCAACTGATGTTCGAGTGAGCGGCGGGCGGCGACCTGGAGTTATCCACAGGTGGTTGTGTTGGTTTCGCCGGACCCCTATCGGCTCCTTGGCGCGCGAACCCCACCGCGTCAGGGCCAGCCGGGGCACACTGGAGGCCATGAGCAAGGTCGCAGAAGTCCGCGGCAAGCTGGTCACCCTCCGGTTCGAGGCGGCGAAGTGCATCCACTCGCGCAGCTGCGTTCTGTCTCGCCCCGACGTGTTCGTACCCAACGTCGAGGGCGAGTGGATCCACCCCGATGCGGCCACGCCCGAGGAGATCGCCGAGCTGGCGCACAACTGCCCGTCCGGTGCGATCACCTACGAGCGCCTCGACGGTGGCCCGCAGGAGACCCCGCCCAAGGTCAATCTGATCCGGATCCGCGAGAACGGCCCGTTCGCGGTGTACGCGGAGCTGACCGTCGCCGGCCATGGCTCGATGACCCGCGCGACGCTGTGCCGATGCGGGCAGTCGAAGACCAAGCCGTTCTGCGACGGCTCGCACACCGCGGCCGGGTTCGCCGCGACCGGCGAGCCGGCGACCAAGGCCTCGGAGCCGCTCGCGGTCCGCAACGGCCCGATCACGATCACGCCCGCCGAGAACGGGCCGCTGCTGGTGGCCGGCGCGGCGGAGCTGGTGTCCGGCACCGGCCGCACGCTCGATCGCTGCGAGAAGGCCGCGCTGTGCCGGTGCGGTCAGTCGGCGAACAAGCCGTACTGCGACGGCACGCACCGCAAGGTCGGGTTCGTGGCGCCCGGCCCCGATCCGGCGTGATGGCCGCGCGGGTGGCGGTGCTCGTGGTGGTGGGGCTGTGGACCACGGGCCGCGCGCACGCCGAGCCCGCGCCGGCCGATGCGCCGGCCGATGCGCCAGCCGATGCCTACCCCGTGGCGGCGACCGTCGCGCAGCCCCGGCCGGCCCACCGGTTCAACCTGCGCGCAGGGTTCGCGTCGAGCGACACCGTGGATCGGCCGACGATCTGCCTCGAGGTCGTGGCGGTGCGCGGCGTCTCGGCCGAGGCCTGCGGGACAGGCAGCGGCATCCTCCACGACGAGGTCGGGCGCGAGCTCGCGCACTTCCGCGTCAACGTCCCCTCGCGCGGCGGGCGCTGCAGGGCGGCTGGGCCAGCATCCGCGCCGGCGCCGGGTTCGCCGAGCTCGAGGTCGGCGAGGACCGCCCCGGGTTCGACTTCGGCGCCCCCGATCAGCCGGGCTCGACCGCCGGTCCCGACGGGGCGGTATCGGTCCAGTGGATGCGGACGATCGGCGGCGGCGTCGAGCTGGTCGGCACCGGCACGTTCGGCATGGCGTGGTTCCCGGGCGCCGACCGGCTCGTGCGGCCGCGGGACGCGCTCCAGCCCTACGCCTCGCTCGAGCTCGGGGTCGGCTGGTGACGGCTCATGCGGCCGCGCGCAGGCCGCTCAGCAGCATGAACCAGGTCCGGTCCTCGGACATCGGTGCGCGGTAGGCGCCCTCGGCGCCGAGGACGAGTGCGGCGAGCGCGGTCATCGCCCAGGCGTCGTCGATCTCGCACGGCCAGCCCTGGAGCGTGAGCTGCTCGAGCCCGCGGACCTCGCCGAGCGCGGGCAGGCCGGCGACGCCCACGATCAGCGGATCGCCCGCGTCGTACAGCACCCACGCCCACTGGAACGTGTCGCTCCGGGTCGAGTAGCTGCCCACCATGCGCACGTCGGCGATCACGCGGGGGCCGTGCTCGTCGGAGAACGTCAGCATGCGGGACGCGTCGTCGAAGTCCCACCGCGCGAACCCACCGAGGCCCCACCGCACCGCCGCCGCCGCCTGCACCACCTCGAGCGCATGGACCGCGCCGTGGATCAGCGCCGCCTGCTCGTCGGCGGTCAGCGCGGCGGCCCGCCCCCGCGCGAGGGCCGGCACCACCTCGTTGCGCGCCCGCGCCGCCTCCCAGCAGTGCGTGCACAGGAGCTGGATCAGGCCGCGCGGCAGATCCTCGGGCCAGCCGCCCGAGCGCGCCTGGAGCTCGTCGCACTGGTCGCACCAGGCATCGGGCCACGCATCCGTGGGATCGCCGTCGTCGGCGTGGAAGCCACACGCGACGCCGCTCGCGAGGTGCCGGCACGCGAACGTGCTGCGGGTGGGCCCGTGGGTGCCGCACTCCACCTGCTCGCTGTCACTCATGGGTGGCGAGGGTGGCACAGGGCGGCGGCGGGCGCGCGGCCCGCGCCCGGGCGGCGGGTGCCCGCTCAGGAGCTCTTGCGCGGGCCCCCTGTCGCGCTGCGCGCGCGGCCGGACACCCGGGTGCCAGGCGCGACCGAGGCCGTGACGAACGCATTCCCGCCCACGACCGCGCCGGCGCCGATCCGGGTCTCGCCGCCGAGGATCGTCGCGTTCGCATAGATCACGACGTCATCCTCGATCGTGGGGTGACGCTGGCTGTCCGGATCGGGACGCGCTTCCTGCTGGGGCACGCTCAACGCACCGAGGGTGACGCCCTGATAGATCCGGACGCGATCCCCGATCCGCGAGGTCTCGCCGATCACCACGCCGGTGCCGTGGTCGATGAAGAACGCATGGCCGATCCGCGCCCCGGGGTGGATGTCGATGCCAGTCTTGCGGTGCGCGATCTCCGTCAGCATGCGCGGGATGATCACCGCGCGCTCGGTCAGCAGCGCGTGCGCGATCCGGTAGATGCTGACCGCGTACGTCCCCGGGTACGTCAGCAGGATCTCGTCGATCCCGGTCGCCGCCGGATCGCTCTCGAACGCCGCGTGCAGATCGAGCAGGATCTCGCGGCGGACCTCGGGGAGCCGCGCGATGAAGCGCTCGGTGATCGCGTCCGCCTCGCGGCTGGTGTCACTCACCGCGATCGGGGGATCCGTCGGGTGCATCCGCCGCTTGTGGTGCAGCGCACGCCACACCTGGGGACGCAGCGCGCTCCGCAGCTCCTCGATGCGGAGCCGGATCATGTCGATCAGCTGATCGCGGTCGGCGTGCGCCACCTCCTCGCCGGCATACCCCGGGAACAGGAGGGCCCGACACAGTTCGATCACGCGCTCGCACCCGGCCTCGGAGGGTAGGTGGTGGTTGCCGATGTGCTGCATCTCGGCGGCGGCCGGGTCGAGGTACGCATCGAGCAACTGCACGCTGACGTCAGGAGAGCCGCTGGCCATCGTGGACCTCGGAGGGGGCAGGGAGGGAGAGGCGGAGACGGACCCGCACGGCGGAGACGGACACGGGCGCAGGACGGCACCACACCGCACCCGTCGTCCCAGGGACTGGCAGGGGTGGCGCTGGAGAGAACTCTACTGTGGGGACCGGCTGACTGACAAATCTCCTGCGGAAACGCGGCGGGGTCGTCGCCGGCTGTACGGCGGCGGCACGCGCCGCGCCGCACCCCGCGCCCCGCGCGCCGCGCACGGCCGTCTGCCCACACAGAATCCGATCCCGGGGAGATCCGGACCGGCGCCAAAAACTGGCCCCCCCGGATCGAGGTGACGAGGATGGTCGGCATGGCTGTGCTCCGGCGTATCGCGACCTGGCGCACGCACCGACCCACGGAAGGTGCTGTCCGCCGCGGCGCACGCTCGGCCCTCGCACGCCTCGGCCGTTACCTGCGCGACCGACGCGCGGCGAAGGAGCCGATGTTCGACCCGACGCTGCCCGCCGCGGCACAGCTGGTGGCGGTCCAGCACCCGAGCGCGACCCTGCCCGAGCGCCCGTACGACGTGTGGCTGGTGTTCGCCGCGCTCGGCCTGCTGGTGTTCGGCACGATCGGCATCTACTCGTCGACGGCGGCCGACGGCCTGACCGTCTACCACGACGCGTTCTACTTCCTCGAGAAGCAGGCCCTGTTCGTCAGCATCGGTGGCGTCGCGATGTGGATCGCCGCGACCGTGGACTACCGGCTGCTGCGCCGGTTCGTGTATCCGCTGCTCGGGGGCGCGCTGATGCTGCTCGCGATGGCGCTCCTCGCGCCGCAGCGCAACGGCGCCAGCCGCTGGATCCCGCTCGGGCCGCTGACGTTCCAGCCCGTCGAGATCGCCAAGCTCGCGCTCGTGACCTACCTCGCGTACTCGCTCGGCCGGAAGGCTGACCAGGTCAAGACGTTCACCGTCGGGTTCGTCCCGCACCTCGTCGTGTGCGGCATGATGATGATGCTGCTGCTCAAGCAGCCGGACCTCGGCTCGTCGATCGTGCTCGGCTGCACCACCCTCGGCATGCTGTTCATGGCGGGCACGCGGATCTCGTACATCCTGCTTGCGGTGCTGGCATCGGCGCCGGTCGCGTACCACCTGATCGTCGGCACGCCGTGGCGGCTCCAGCGGTTCCTCGCATACTTCAACCCCGAGGCGTTCGCGAGCGGTGAGGCCTACCAGTTCCTCCAGGCGCGGCTGGCGATGGGCTCGGGCGGGCTGTGGGGCGTGGGGCTCGGCAACGGCCACCAGTCGCTCGGGTACATGCCCGAGGCGCACAACGATTTCATCCTCGCGCCAATCGGCGAGGAGCTCGGCTACGTCGGCGTCGTCGCGGTGATGCTGCTGTTCGTGCTGCTGATCTGGCGCGGCATCCGCGCGGCGCTCGGCGCCCGCGACGTGTTCGGCGGCTATCTCGCGTTCGGGATCACGCTGCTGTTCGGCGTGCAGGTGCTGTTCAACATCGGCGTCGTACTCGGCGTGGTGCCGAACAAGGGCATCACGCTACCGCTGGTCAGCTACGGCGGCAGCTCGCTCGTGATCACGATGTTGCTGGTCGGCTTGATCCTCAACGTCGGCCGCCGTCCCGACCGCAGCAAGGTCAGCACGCCCATCGAGCCGCCGCGCGAGCTCGCCCGCCGCAAGCGCATCCGCGTGCGCGCGATCAACCCGGAGCCTGAGCTGTCCCCGCGCGCGGTGGCGTACTACGCGGGGGGCTTCGCGTGCGTGCTCGTGGCCATGCTCGCCTGGAAGTTCGTGGCGTGACCCGGCTGATGATCGCCGGCGGTGGTACGGGTGGCCACCTGTTCCCCGGCGTGGCGATCGCCGAGGAGCTGCGGGCGCGCGAGCCCGGCGCCGCGGTCCGGTTCGTCGGCACGGCGAAGGGCATCGAGGCCCGCGTGCTGCCCGACCTCGGATGGGAGCTCGACCTGATCGAGGTGTCCGGGCTCAAGACCGTGGGCAAGCTCGGCGCGCTCAAGGGGCTGCTCCGGCTGCCGAAGGCGCTGCTCCAGGCGCGCCGCGTGCTGACGCGGTTCCGCCCCGACGCGGTGATCGGCGTCGGGGGATACGCCTCGGGGCCGATCGTGCTGATGGCCCGGCTCGCCGGCATCCCGACGGCGATCTGCGAGCAGAACTCGATCCCCGGCCTGACCAACAAGCTGCTCGGCCGGGTGGCGCGGGCGGTGTTCCTCTCGTTCGCGGAGAGCCAGCGGTTCTTCCCGGCGCGCAAGGTCCACATGACCGGCAACCCGGTCCGCCGCGACCTCCTCGGCAAGCTGCTGACCGCCGGCCCCGCACCCTCGGACGACGCGGTGCACGTGCTGGTGTGCGGCGGCTCGCAGGGTGCGGTGGCGGTCAACGAGCTGGCGGCCGCGGCGCTGGCGCAGATCGCGCCGACGACGGCGCTGTCGATCGTCCACCAGACCGGCGAGCGCGACCTCGCGGCGACCATGCAGCGCTACGCCGCCGCCGGCCTCGCCGCGGACTGCCGCGCGTTCATCAAGGACATGGCGAGCGCGTACCAGCGCGCGGACCTGATCATCGGGCGCGCCGGGGCGACCACCGTCGCGGAGCTCGCGATCGCGGGCAAGCCGGCGATCTTCATCCCGTACCCGTTCGCCGCCGACAACCACCAGGAGATCAACGCGCGCGAGATGGCCACCGCCGGCGCCGCGCTGTCGTTCCGGCAAGCCGACCTGACCGCGGACAAGCTCGCGGCTGCGCTCCGCCCGCTGCTGACCGAGCCCGCCACCCGCGCGCGGATGGGCGCCGCGATGAAGGCGCTCGCGAAGCCGGGCGCCGCGGCCGCCGTCGTCGACTGGGCCGCCGCCCAGCTGCTCACGCGCTGATCCTGCGCCGCTGACGCGGCGAGGCGAGGGTCGTCCGCTTGGCCGCGCCCTGTCGCAGCACGCCACCCGGAGCGCCGCGCGGTGCGATACGCTCCATCGGTGAGATGGGACGTAGGCGTTCTGATGGCCGCCTTGCTGATGATCGGCTGCGGCCGCCTGTCATTCGAGTCCATGCAGGCCGGGGCAGGCGAGGACGCGGCGACAGCGCTCGACGCGACCCCCTCGGATGGTGATGGCCGGCCGGCGGATGGTGACCTCGGTGGGTGCGTCCGGAGCACGCCGCACGACGAGGACAGCGACCTGCGCGCCGACGACTGCGATCCGTGTCCGCTGCGGGCGGATGATGGCGCGGACGTGGACGCTGACGGGGTCGGCGACGCCTGTGACCCGTGGCCCGCGACCCCCGAGCGGATCATCCTGTTCGATCCGTTCGTCGGGCAGCGCCCCGAGTGGGTCGTTGAGGGCGCCTTCGAGTTTCGCACCGACGAGATCCGGATGGACGGCAGGACCAGCGCGGCGTCGGGGCGCCTCCTCCCGGCGCCCGGGCGCGAGGTGCTGGAGTTCACGGGCCGTGGCCGCAACGCCGATGCCGGGGATCATGCCGCGGCCCTCGAAATCGGCGCAGCCAGCGGGCTGGCGCGGTACGGCTGCGAGGTTGGCGTCGTGAGCGGCGCCGCCCGCCTCGCGTTCACCTCCACGCTAGACCAGATCACCTACACGACCATCGCGGCGATGCCGATGGCCACGACGCTCGCCTCCAACGAGGTCCGGCTGACGCTCGAGCTCACACCGCCGAATGTCCGTTGTGAAGTCGTGATGATGGGCGAGCTCGCGACGGTCAGCGGGATCGTCCCCGGTGGCTTCCCAGCAGAGGTCGTCCGGCTGACGGCCCGGGGAGTCGAGGTCGAGGTTGATGGATTCGTGCGCGCGGGTGAAACCGCCGGCGCGCAGCAGCCGTGACGCCGCCGCACAGGCGCCCCCGGTCGTCCGGTTGGCTTGGTCAGAGACGAGGCGCGCCCCCTGAGGTCGCCCGGGCGATGTACGTCGCCGCGTCGAACCTCGAGGTCAACCTGGACAGATTTTCGCGCGTGGCATCGGCGAGGTCGGGGCGCTCCAGCCCGCCGTGACCGCGCCGACATCGCCCTGCGCGGGGTCGCGCGGCGACCGCTCTCGGCGACCGCCATCACGGACGCCGTTCTGGCATAGTCGCCCCTCGCTCGCGCGTCGAGCGTCCAGGTCCCCATGTTCCGCAAGCAAGACACCAAGATCCACTTCGTCGGCATCGGGGGCATGGGCATGTGCGGGATCGCCGAGGTCCTCGCCAACATGGGCTACCGGGTGTCCGGCTCGGACATGAACGACACCGAGATCACGCGCCACCTCGCGAACATCGGCTGCTCGGTCACGCGCGGCCACCGCGCGGACAACCTCGCCGAGGCCGACGTCGTGGTCGTGTCGAGCGCGATCAAGGGCTACAACCCCGAGATCGAGGCCGCCCGCGCGCGCCAGATCCCGGTGATCCCGCGCGCCGAGATGCTCGGCGAGCTGATGCGGATGAAGTACGCGATCGCGGTCGCGGGCGCACACGGCAAGACCACGTCGACGACGATGATGCACACCGTGCTGATGGCCGCCGGGTACGACCCGACCGCGGTGATCGGCGGGCGCGTCAACTCGCTCGGCCTCGCCAACGCGCGCTGGGGCAAGAGCGATTACCTGGTCGCCGAGGCCGACGAGAGTGATGGCTCGTTCCTGACGCTGACGCCGACGGTGGCGATCGTCACCAACGTGGACCCCGAGCACCTCGACCACTACGGCACGTTCGACAACGTGAAGAAGGCGTTCACCAACTTCTGCAACCGCGTCCCGTTCTACGGCCTGTCCGCGCTGTGCCAGGACAACCCGGGCGTGCAGGCGATCTTGCCGCACATGACCAAGCGGTTCACGACGTTCGGCATCTCGTCGCAGGCGGCGTACCGGGCGCGCAACATCCGCCCCGACGGCCTGACCACGCGGTTCGTCGCCTGGCACAACGCCAGCGAGCTCGGCGAGGTCGTGCTGCCGATGCCCGGCAACCACAACATCCTCAACGCCCTCGGCGTGCTCGCGATCTCGGACTTCCTCGGCATCCCGTTCGAGACCTACGTCAAGGCGCTGGCCCAGTTCGAAGGCGTGGCGCGCCGGTTCACCGTACGCGGTGAGGTCGGCGGCGTCACCGTCGTCGACGATTTCGGCCACCACCCCGCCGAGGTCAAGGCCACGCTCGCGGGCGCGAAGGCCTCGTTCGGCGGGCGCCGCGTGGTCGCCGCGTTCCAGCCGCATCGCTACACGCGCACGCGCGACCAGCTCCCCGAGTTCGCGCGCGCGTTCCACGACGCCGACAAGGTCGTGGTGTGCGACATCGCCGCGGCCGGCGAGAAGCCGATCGAGGGCATCACCAGCAAGGCGCTCGTCGAGCTGGCGCGCGAGGCGGGCCACCCGGACATCACGTACATCCCGCGCCGCGAGGACGTCGCCCCGTGGCTCGATGCCCAGGCCCGGGCCGGGGACCTCGTGATCACCCTCGGCGCCGGCAACATCCAGCTGTCGTGCAACGAGGTGATCGAGCTGCTCGAGAAGCGGCTCGGCGCGGCCAGCAAGAAGAACCTGGTGCGCATCGACGAGTCGAGCGCCACCGTCGCGCGCTGATGCGGCTCGCGGCGCTCCTGCTCGCCGTCGGCGCATGCCGCCAGGCCGAGGTGCCCCCGCCGGGCGGGGAGATCCTGCGCCGCGCCCGCGCCCTGTCCGCGCAGATGTGCGCGTGCACGGATCGCGCGTGTGGTGCCCCGGTGCGCGTGCGGTGGGATGCGCTGACCCGCGAGCTCAGCGGTGTGACGTTCTCCGCCGACCAGGTGGAGGGGCTGACCACCGAGGACCAGCGGTTCACCGCCTGCATGGGCGCGCTGGCCGAGGCGCCGTGAACCTCGAGACCACCGCCGCAGCCCGTGGCCCCCGCGTCCGTGATGACCTGCAGATCCCCGCTCCTGGAGGTGCCGTGACGCAGCCCCTCGGCATGGGCGTGCGGCGGGTGACGCGGATCCTCGGCGGGGAGATCGCCGATGCCCTCCCCCTCTCCGGCTGCAGGGCCGACCTGCCGGAGCCCTGGTGACGCGGACCCTCAGCGCAGCCGGACCATCGGAGACCCCATGACGCTGACCATCACCACGGACGTCCTGCTCGCGCCGCGCACCACGCTCGGGATCGGAGGATCTGCGCGCCGCCACGTGCGCGCCACCACCCTCGCCGACATCGAGGCGGCCCTCGCCGAGGCGGATGCCGCGGGCGAGCCCGTGCTGATCCTCGGCGGTGGCTCGAACCTGGTGGTGCGCGACGGCGGGTTCCCCGGCCTCGTCATCGAACTCGCGACCCGCGGCGTGGCCATCACTCCCGATCCGGCCTCGCCCGATCACGCGCGCGTCACCGTCGCGGCCGGCGTGCCGTGGGACGAGCTGGTGGCCGAGCTCGTGGAGGCCGGCCTCGCCGGCGTGGAGTGCCTGGCCGGGATCCCGGGCTCGACGGGCGCCACCCCGATCCAGAACGTCGGCGCGTACGGCCAGGAGGTCGCCGACGTGATCACCCGCGTCGACGTGATCGATCGCGAGGCGCCGCCGGCGCAGCGGCACGTCCGCCTCGTCCCCGCGGCGTGCGGGTTCGCCTACCGCGCGTCGATGTTCAAGCACGTGCCGCGCTGGGTGGTGACCGGCGTGGAGCTGCGGCTCCTGCGCAGCGCGCTCGGCGCCCCGATCCGCTACCCCGAGCTGAGCCGGGCCCTCGGCGTCCCCGACGGTGGCCAGGCCCCCCTCGCCCAGGTCCGCCGCACCGTGATCGAGCTGCGGCGCGGCAAGGGCATGGTCGTGGATCCGGCGGATCCGGCGTCGCGCAGCGCGGGCTCGTTCTTCACCAACCCGATCGTCGACGATGCCACCCTCGCAGGTGTGCTGGCGCGGCTGCCCGCCGGCGTCACCATGCCGCGGTTCGCCGGCCCCACCTCCGGCCTGACCAAGCTGAGCGCCGCGTGGCTGATCGAGCGCGCCGGGTTCCCGCGCGGCACCGAGCGCGGCACGGTGGGCACCTCGCCCAAGCACGCGCTCGCGCTGATCAACCGCGGCGGCGGCACGGCGACGGCGTTGCTCGCCCTCGCCCGCGAGATCCAGGACGGGGTGCGCGGGCAGCTCGGCGTTCAGCTCGAGTCCGAGCCCGTGATCGTCGGCGTCGACTGACGGGTCAGGCGCGGCGATCTCCATCGCTCGACCGTATCGACGTCCACCGGCGCGGCGCGGACGCCCCGCCCACGGGCGTCCTCGACGAACGCTCCCGGCAGCCGGGCGTGGTGGACGCCGACGTCGTGCGCGAGGTCCGACGGCCACGCGTACGTCCCGTCGGTCAGCACCGACAGCGTGTCGATGATCGGGCTGCCGGCCGCGAGCACGTCCGGGACCGGGCCAGGCGCCACGGCGAGCACGCTGCCGGCCTGGAGATCGCCGACAAGCTGGGCCTCGTCTGGCGCCGCGTGCACAGCGACGACCTCGTGCAGGCGCTCCCCATCGGGGCGGCCGTGCTCGAGCTCCTGGTCGAACCCCACGCGCTGCCGCCGCGCCCGCGCAGCGGGGCTCGTGCTCACGCGGGATGCCGGGCTCGCGGGTGCCGTGGTCGCCACAGCCTCCCCCTGCGGCGCGCGGCTCGGCACAGACGCGAGCAGCAGCCCGTCCCCCGCAGCCGCAGCCGCCTGGTACAGCGCGACCACCTCGGCGTAGCCCGCGGGCAGCTCGGCCTCGAGCGCGCGCCACATCCCAGCCCGCCGTCAGCTCGTTCACGAGTGCGTCGTCCTCGGCGGGATCGCCGAACGCCACGACCTCGTGACCCGCGAGCAGCACCGCCAGGTCCCGGACGCGTGCCGCCGGCAGGCACTGTGTCGCGCGCGGCGTACCGTTCATCTCCGTCGATACGAAGACCAAGGAGCTGGTCGGGAATTTCAAGAACGCAGGCGTCGAGTGGCAGCCGAAGGGCGCTCCGGAACTCGTCGACGTTCACGATTTCCCAAGCGACGCGCTTGGCAAGGCGGTCCCGTACGGCGTCCACGACGTCGCGGACAACAGCGGCTTCGTCGACGTCGGCACCGATCACGACACGCCGGTGTTCGCGGTGACCTCGATCGAGGCGTGGTGGAAGCGGATGGGAAGCAAGCGCTACCCGGATGCGGCGGAGCTCAACATCACGGCCGACGCGGGGGGCAGCACCGGCCATCGCGCCCGCGTGTGAAAGTTTGAGTTGCAGCGCCTCGCCGACAAGCTCCGCCTGGCCATCCACGTCAGCCATTTCCCGCCAGGGACCAGCAAGGGCGATGTCCCGTCGACTGTTGAATTTCGGTGGCGGTTGGGTGGGTGATCTCTACGCGGACTGTGGTTGTGGTGCAACGGTAACGGGCGCGTTCTCGGCGGGCGCGTTCTCGGCGGGCACGGTCTCGGCGGACGCGTCCTCGGCGGACGCGTCCTCGGCGGACGCGTCCTCGGCGGACGTGTTCTCGGTGGACGTGTTCTCTGTGGACGCGTGCTCGGCGGACGCGTGCTCGGCGGACGCGTTCCTTGTGGACGCGTGCTCGGCGGATGCGTTCCTTGTGGACGCGTGCTCCGCGGACGCGTTCCTTGTGGACGCGTGCTCGGCGGACGCGTGCTCGGCGGACGCGTGCTCGATGGACGTGTTCTCGGTGGACGCGTTTCTTGTGGACGCGTTTCTTGTGGACGCGTTTCTTGTGGACCCGTTTCTTGTGGACGCGTGCTCGGCGGACGCGTTCCTTGTGAACGCGTTTCTTGTGGACGCGTGCTCGGCGGACGCGTGCTCGGTGAACGTGTTCTCCGCGGACGCGTGCGCGGATCGAACAGCGTCTGCATGACCAGTCGAACGTCGTTGCGCAAGACCGCCGCCATCCAAGAAGACGCGCATGAACTTGTTATCGTAGCAACTCAACTGTCCGGATACCGGACATTGTTGTACGACAACAGGACGCAGCACCTGAAGG
>CAXNMK010000008.1:0-369311 GCA_964203225.1 Kofleriaceae bacterium | reverse complement strand
GGAACTCGGCGGACTTGAGCGCCTCGGGATCCATGCGGATCAGGAACCGGTACGCATCGGTCGAGCGGTCCCACTCGGCCTGCGCCGCGTAGCTCTCCGCGACCTTGACCATGACGTCGCGCGAGTACTGCTCGCCGTCGATCGAGACCAGGAAGTCGAACACGTCCTTGGGCGAGAT
The DNA here is from genome assembly GCA_964203225.1 of Kofleriaceae bacterium. GTDB lineage: Bacteria > Myxococcota_A > Polyangia > Haliangiales > Haliangiaceae > JABFXX01. The sequence goes on along the minus strand of CAXNMK010000008.1, from coordinate 369,133 downwards.
CGAGCGGTCCTCGGTGAACACGACCACCAGGTACTCGAGCGCCTCCTCGCGGAGCGAGGCGCCGCGGCGGCGCTGGGAGTCGGTGCCCTCGCGCTCGTTGCGGGTCGCCTTGTCGAGCACGCGCTTGAAGTCCTTGGCGGCCTGGATGGTGTCGCCGAGCTTCCACTCGCACCAGGCGACCTTGAACGTCGCGAGGTCGGACGTCGCGGCGTCCTCGCCGACGGCCTTGTACGCATCCTTCGCCTTGCCCCACTCGCTGTTCGCGAAGTAGTGCTCGCCGATCATCATCCACGCGTCGCCCTGGAGCGCGGACCCCGGGAACCGCTGGATGACCTCCTGGAACCGCGCCATCGCCTCGTCCTCGCGGTTGTCCTCCTTGGCCGCGAAGCCGATCAGGTAGGTCACGAGGTCCATCCGGCGGAACTCCGGGTGGTGATCGTGGAGGTCCTGGTAGAGCGTCGCGGCCTCCTTGAGGTCGATCCGCGGCTCCTTCGGCTGCTCGCAGGCGTCCTTGGCCTGGGCGCACTTCTCGAGCGAGCGCCCGAACGCGTCCATGCGGATCAAGAACGTGCGGCGGGACTCCTCCCACAGCAGCTCGGCGAGCTTGAACAGGCCGTCGGCCCGGGCCTCGCCGGAGGGCTTCGCGTCGAGGAACCCGCGCAGCAGGCCGATCGCCTCGAGGCGCTTGTCGTCGCGGCGCTTCTCGGTGGACAGCAGCAGCGCCTTGAGCTGCTGATCGAGCACCGGCGCCTCGGGGCTGGGCGGCCGCTTGCGGATGTAGAGCTCGGAGGTCGGGCCGCGCGAGGTCTGCGGCAGCTCCTTCATCGTGCCCTGCGCCGCGGCAGGGGCGGCGGCCATGCCGAGGGTGAGCCCGAGGCCGAGCGCCCGGCCGAGCCAGGCCGCGCGGAGGTGCGAGGTCGTCATCAGCGCCACCCCTTGTACTCGTCGGCCCAGTACTCGCCCTCCCAGGGCCAGTACTCCTCGTCGTCGCCGATCATGCTGGCGTTCCACAGCTTGCCGATCAGCTCCTCGGGGAACCGGCCCGCGGCGAGGTCCTGGACCTCGATGTCGAGCTTGCGCTTCTGCCCGATCACCGCGTCGATCTTGCCGAGCTTGGCCTTGTCGAGGACGCGGCGGGTCCCGGCGTACAGCCGCTCGATCGCACGCTGCGCCAGCACATCCCCGGCGGCGTCGAGCCGGGTCAGCAGGGCCTGGGTCATGCGGTCGAGGCGGCGGGCCTCGCCGAGGTCGGCAGTGAGCAGGGGGCGCAGGCCCGCGGCCGCCTGGGTGGTGACGGCGGCGGACGCGGCCTCGGCGGTCTGCGTCGCGGCCGCGAGAGCGCGCTCCACGCGGCCCTCGACCTCGCCGAGGCGCGTGCGCTCGGCGTCGGCGACATCGGCGGGGAGCGTACCCTCGCGGCGGGCACGGGCGAGCTCGGCGCGCTGGGTGCGGACTTGCTGGACGAGCCGGCGAACATCGCCGAGCACAGCGTTGGCGTCGGTGAGCTGCTCCTCGGCGAGCGTGCGCTCGGTCGACACCGCGGCGACCTTGGTCTCGGCGACCTGCGCGCCGAGGTTCTGCCACTGGCGCACCACGGCCGGCGCCGAGCCCGCGAGCTCGCGCATCCCGGTCATCGCCCCATGGAGGCGGAGGAACTTCGCATCGAGGCGGAGCAGCGCGAGGACGTCCTCGACGGGCGTCCGCGGCGCCACGCGCAGCAGCAGCTGCTCGCTCGCCTTGACCTCGCGCGCGCGCGTGACCGCGGTGGTGAACAGCTGGCGGCGGAGATCCGCGTCGGTGCGGATCTGGTCCATGGTGTCGACGATCGGCTGCAGCCGGACGACGAGCTTGTCGTACCACTGCTGCGAGTCGGCGAACTTGCAGTCGGCGAGCTCGACGTAGCCCGCGAGCAGGCTCGCCTCGGGCCACATCGGCGAGCTCGGGAACTCGCGCAGGAACTCGCGCACGAGGTCGCGCGCGGTGGCGAGCTCGCGCTTCTGGTACATCGACCACGCGGCCTCGAACAGCGCGTCCGGGAGGTAGGTCGAGTCGTCGGGGATCTGGAAGTAGTGGTAGTAGGCGTCGTCGTACGCGCCGCTCTCGTGAGCGAGCCGGCCGAGGCCGAGCCGGGCGAGGTCCTTGATCGTGAAGTAGCGCCCGTCGACGACGAACGTGAACTTGTCGCTGTCCGGCGTGCCGGCGACCTCGCACATCGCCTCGGCGGAGCCGCGGTACTCGCCGCGCCGCGCCTTGATCACGCCGCGCAGGTAGATCGCCGACGAGTACAGCCGGCTGTTCTTCGAGATGCCGACCAGCTCGCCCTCGGCCGCTGCGAGCTTGCCCGCGTCGTACGCCGCGCGGCCGCGCAGGTACGCGCGCTCGCCCGCCGCCGACACCGGCACGGGCTCGGTCAGCGTGACCGCCTCGATCCGCGCGAGGACGCCGGCGTGATCGCGGGTCTCGAGGGCGATGTCGACGGCGCGGCGGTGCGCGGGGCCCCAGTAGGGAGCGCCCGGGCCGCGCGCGAGGACGGCCTCGAGGGCATCGAGCGAGGCGCCGTAGCTGCCAGCGCGCGCGAGCGCCACGCCGAGGTCGTACTCGGCGTTCTGGTACTCGACGAAGTCGGTGAACGCCGCGTGGCGCGGCGTCTTGACGATCGTGTAGAGCGCGACCGCGGCGTTGGTGAACGCGCCGTCGGTCAGCAGGCCCTCGCCGATCGCGAGCTCGCGGCGCAGCGTCTCGAGCGTCCCGCTCTCGACGTCGACCAGCTTGGCCGCGGCGAGCGCGTCGAAGTAGGTCGCGATCGCGTCGGTGCGGACGGGCGCGGGGGAGGCGCTCGCCTCGGGCGGCGCGCCCGCGCCCGGCTGCGCGGTGGCCGGGCCCCCCGCGAGCGCCGTCGTGGCGATCAGCGCGGCGAGGCGGGCCCTCACTTGCCCGTCCCCTTGGCGGCCGGGGCAGGGGCGGGGCGCCGCCGTCGGCGCGCGGCACGGTCTTGACGGCGACGTCGATGCCGAGGCCGTAGCTACCGCGCTCCTTGCGCTTCCACTCGTACGCGATGTCGCCGCCGTCCCGGGCCCTGGCGGCGACCACGAGGTCCTTGCCGGCCACCGCCTTGACCACGATCTGGGTCTCGGTCACCGACGTGAACGAGTCGTCGTCCTTGCCGGTCGCCTCGACGCGGAACGTGACCAGGTGCCGGCCGGGGGCGACGTAGCCATCGAACCGCACGCCGTCGTCGCCGGCGATCATGCCGGTCGCGTCCTCGAACACGGTGGCGCCGTCGAGCCGGATCCACGCCTTCGCGGGGTTGTAGGAGCGCGCGGTCGTGTAGGTCAGCTTGACCTGCATGCGCGTCGAGTACAGCTGGCTGGCCACGGTGCTCGCCCGGGCGCGCGACTTGAACAGCTCGTCGCGCAGGCTCAGGTACTCTCGGCGCAGGGTGTCGACGTCGGGCTCGTCGCTGGCGGCCCCGGGTTCGTCGCCGGCGGCGGGGGGCGCGGGCGTCGTGGGCGCGGTCACGGGCCGTGGCGCCCCCGCCCTCGTGGGCTCGGCGGGGGAGGCCGGGGCCGGCGGCGAGGGGGCCGGCCCCGGCGTCGGCTCGACCGGATCGGGGGCCGGGGCGGGCGCGGTCGGCGTGGCCTTCTTGCCGCCCTTGTTCGCGCGGCCTCGCGGCGCCGCGGTCGCCAGGGCGGGGAGCAGCACGAGCATGAACAGACCCGTACGGCGGAGGTGGCTGCCGATCATAAAACTCCCCACAGGCGACGAGGCATCAGTTACGGAACGGCAGGAACAGCGAGAGGCTCGCGGTGATCGAGCTGTCGTTGACCAGGAACCGCTCGTCGAGCAGCTCCTGGCGGAACGTGCGGTTGCGCGCGTCGATGCGGAGGGCGACGGCCTGGCCGAGGAACAGGCGCATCCCGAACCCGAGCACGCCCGAGGCGCCGCGGCTGGTCCTGGCGTCGATCACGCCGACGCCGATGTCGGTGTGGAGGTCGAAGTGCATGACCGCGCCGCCCAGGCGCAGCTTGCCGTACACCGGACTCCACACCAGCAGCGACTCGGCGAACATCATCCGCGCGTAGTCCTCGCGGAGGAGCACGCCGCGGCGATCCTCGAGGGCGCGGATGATGTCCGCGTTGGCGTGGGTGTACCAGCCGGCGAACTCGACCGCGGTCTCGTCCGTCATGTGGAACGTGTACGAGCCGCCGGCGAGGTAGGTGCCGGACAGCAGGTCGCTCGCGTAGTAGCCGCCACCCAGCGTCAGCTCGTGGCGGCCCTGCTTGACGACCAGCCGGTCGACGGCGCCGCGGCGCTTGCGCTTGATCGCGAGCCGGTCGGCGATGTTCTGGTCGATGCACATGCCGGTGGTGCCGGTGGTGCCGGTGGTGCCGGTGGTGCCGGTGGTGCCGGTGGTGCCGGTGGTGCCGGTGGTGCCGGTGGTGCCGGTGGTGCCGGTGGTGCCGGTGGTGCCGGTGGTGCCGGTGGTGCCGGCGTCTCCGGCCGGGTCGGCGGCGGCGGGCGCGGCGATCGAGCCGATCAGGGCGGCGAGCACGGGGAACAGGCGGTGGGTGCGCATCACAGCCCCGTGGGGATCCACACCGCGAGCCCGAGCGTCGCGACGAGGTTGTTGGTGTAGCGGGTCTCGCCGGCGATCTCCTGCACGGCCATCAGGTTGTGGACGTCGAACCGGAGGGTGGCCGCCTTCGACACGAACAGGTCGAGCGCCGCGCCGCCGTCGAGCGCGATGCCCTGGACGGCGTCGTGGATCATCCGCCCGCCGCCCGCGAACAGCAGGATGTCGGCGTGGACGATGCCGCCGCCGAGCTTGACCTTCGCGTGGATCGGCGACCACATCAGGTGGCCGAGGGCGACGTACGCCATCGCCGCCTCGAACCGGTTGTCGCCGAAGAACGTGGTCAGCGGCGCGTCGAGGTCGAGGGTCAGCGGTGTCAGGTCGAGGCTGGCGCTGATGCCGAGGTCCTCGGTGAAGAAGTAGCCGAGCGCGCCGCCGGCGATCCAGCTCGACGAGGTCAGGTCCCCGCCGTACAGGCCGCCGCGGGCGACCAGCACCAGCTTGTTGTCCTTGCGGAAGTCGCGCTTCTGGACGCCGCGGGGCCCCAGTTGCTCGCCCAGCTGGTCCCGGATTGACTGGTCGAGGCATGACGGCAGCGGGGCGTCGGACGGCTTCGTGCCCGTCCCGCCCGGGGAGGATGCGGGTGTGCGACCCGCCGGTTGCGCGACGGCGCTGCTGACGACGCACAGCGACGCAGCCAGTGCGAACCCCCCGTACAAACGCTGCACTCGGCGAACACGGTACCCTCGTTCCGCGGAGGCTCGCAATCGTGCAGGGGCCGGAAGCGCCGCCGCGTGGATCCCCATCGCGCGAGGCGCGGACCTTCGCGGTACGATGCGGGGCCATGGAACACCTGACGGGGACGCGGATCCGGCGCGAGGCGACGCCGGCGACGGTCAACCTGCGCCGGTGCAAGCTGGTGGTGATCAAGGGCGCCCAGCGGGGCACGGAGTTCGTGGTCGCCGGTGACGTGTTCCGGGTCGGCAAGGCGCCCGAGAACGACCTCGTGCTCGCCGACGAGACCGTCTCGCGCGTCCACTTCGAGATCGCCCGCGACGCCAAGGGCTACCTCGTGCGCGACCTCAAGAGCACCAACGGGACGTTCCTCGATGGTGCGGAGGTCAAGGAGGCGTACCTGCGGGCGGGCTCGGTGATCGGGCTCGGTGCGTGCGAGCTCAAGTTCACGCCCTTCGAGGAGCGGATCGAGATCCTGCCGAGCGAGAAGGAGCAGCTTGGCGAGATGGTCGGCCGCTCGAACGCGATGCGCGAGATCTTCGGGCTGATCGAGCGGATCGCCCCGACCGACGCCACCGTGCTGATCGAGGGCGAGACCGGCACCGGCAAGGACATGATCGCACGGACGCTGCACCACCTGTCGCCGCGCACCGGCGCGCCGTTCATCGTCGTCGACTGCGGCGCGGTGGCGGGGACGCTGATCGAGAGCGAGCTGTTCGGCCACGAGAAGGGAGCGTTCACCGGTGCCGTGACGGCGCGGCAGGGGGCGTTCGAGCTCGCCTCGGGCGGCACCGTGTTCCTCGACGAGCTCGGCGAGCTGTCGCTCGATCTTCAGCCCAAGCTGCTACGCGTCCTCGAGCAGCGCGAGCTGCGCCGCGTCGGCGGTACCAAGATCATCAAGGTCGATCTCCGCGTGATCGCCGCGACCCGCAAGGACCTGCGGTCCGAGGTCGAGAAGGGGAAGTTCCGCGAGGATCTCTACTTCCGCCTCAACGTCGTGCCGATCACCGCCCCGTCACTGCGCGAGCGCCGCGAGGACATCCCGCTGCTGATCGATCACATGCTCGCGCGGCTCGCCCCCGGCGCGGGCGTCAACCTCACCGAGGGCACCCGCGCCGCGCTGATGGCCCATGACTGGCCGGGCAACGTCCGCGAGCTCCGCAACGTGATCGAGCGGGCGCTCGCCCTCGGCGCCGATCCCGGGATGCTGGTCGCGCCGCTCGGCAACCCCAACTCGGGCCGCGGCGCCCAGCTGCGCGACGGCGTGGAGTTCGAGGCCGGCGTGTCGTTCCGCGACACCAAGGAGAAGTGGAACGAGCTGTTCGAGCGCCGCTACCTGAGCTGGCTGCTCCGGCGCGCCGACGGCAACATCTCCAAGGCCGCGCGGGACGCGGACATGGACCGCAAGTACCTCCACAAGCTGCTGCGGAAGTACGAGATCTCGGTGGAGGGCGCAGACGATGACAACTGATGCCGGGCGCGCTGCGCTCGCCGAAACGCCAGACGCCGCGCGACGTCCGCGCGGTTTCGGGTGAAGGGACCCCAGGGGCCCCAGGCTACGTGGGCTACGCTTCGACGGCGGTGCGCGTCGCCAGGCGCGACGCATAACGCGACGCCGTGCGGCGCTTGAGGATGCCGCGCGTCACGGCGCGGTTGACGACCGAGGTCGCCTGCTTCACCAGATCGTTCGCGTCAGCGGCCTTCGCATCCACGGCGGTGCGCGCCTTCTTCACGGCGGTCCGGAGGGACGCCATCGCGGCGCGGTTGCGCGCGCGATTCTTGATCATCTTGCGGTTCTGCTTTTCCGCTGACTTGATATTGGCCACGAATAGTTCTCCTACGAAGGAGCGCATTTAGCCCAGTGGATCCGCACGTGTCAACCTCGAACGGTCCCCCACCTGTCCCGCGGGGAAGATCGACGTCGGATCGGCCCCCCGGCGGGGCAGTCGAGCGGCTCGTGATCCGTCCACGTGCCGCGGGCCACTCGCTCGTCGATGTTCGCCCACCCGTTCGTTCCGAACTGCCGCCCAACCCGCCCGATTCCGGGAGTACCCGTGCCCGGTTGTGGATAACCTGATGGCGGAGCGGTGGGGGAGGCGCTGATGTCAGCGAGATCGCACCTACTCGACCACTCCTGCTCAAAAAAGCATCATCTTTGCCTCACGCCCGTCACCTCCGACTCGGGGCAAGTTTCTGGCGAGTGCCTCAGGTCGATTTTTGTGTCGCGCGCCGCTTGGCCTCATTCCACAGCCCGTCCATCTCGGCCAGGTTCGACGCGGCGGGCGACGAGCCGCGCTCGGCGAGCCGGTCCTCGATGTACTCGAACCGCGACTGGAACCGGTGCGTCGCATCGACCAGCGCCTGCTCCGCGTCCACCCCGAGCTTGCGAGCGACGTTGACGACCGCGAGCAGCAGATCGCCGACCTCGTGGTGCATCGCGGCCGGCTCGCCCGCCGTCGCGGCCTCGCGCAGCTCGCCGACCTCCTCGTCGATCTTGGCGAACGAGCCCTGCCACCCCGGCCAGTCGAATCCGACCTTGCCCGCCTTGCTGCCGATGTTCTGCGCGCGAGCGAGCGCGGGGCCGGGCTTGATGCCGCCGAGGACGCGCGCGCCGCTGGCGCCGGCCGCGGCCTTCTCGGCGGCCTTGATCTGCTCCCACTGCACCAGCACCTCTTCCGAGGTGGTGACGCCCGGGGCGTCGCCGGGGGCCGCGAACACGTGGGGGTGGCGGCGGACCAGCTTGTCCGCGATCCCGGCGACCACCGCGTCGATGTCGAACGCGCCCTCGGCGCGCCGCAGCGCCGCCTGGAACACGATCTGCATCAGCAGATCGCCGAGCTCCTCGCAGTGGCCGGCGACGTCCTGCCGGGCGAGCGCGTCGATCACCTCGTAGGTCTCCTCGATCAAGAACGGGCGCAGCGTCTCGAGGGTCTGCTCGCGATCCCAGGGGCAGCCGTCCGGGGCGAGCAGGCGGTCCATGATCTCGACCAGGCGGGGCAGGGAGGCGCCGGGCGCGCCAGGGGCGGGGGGCATGGCGCACCTTACCGCATCGCGTGCTATACGACCGGCTCCTCGCGTGACCACCGCCAAGACCACCCGTCGAGAGAAGCGCGCGTTCGATCACCCCGAGGCGCTCCAGGCGCTGCTCGGCAGCAACAACGCCCGGCTCAAGCTGATCGAGCGGAGCTCGGGGGCGCAGATCCACCTGCGCGGCAACGAGATCACGATCGAGGGCGACGACGCGGTCGTGGACATCGCCACGCGTGTGGTCGAGCAGCTCTACGAGCTGGCGCTCGCCGGCACGCCGCTGTCCTCGGACGACGTCGTCCGCGCGGTCAAGCTGCTCCAGGGCGACGGCGATGGCACCACCACGCTCCGGGGCGTGTTCGGCGACACCATCGTGACGCCGCGCACGGGCCGGCCGATCGCGCCGAAGGGCGCCACCCAGAAGACGTACGTCGACCTGGTCCGGACCAACGACATCACGTTCGGGGTCGGGCCCGCCGGCACCGGCAAGACCTACCTCGCCGTCGCGCTCGCGGTGCGTGCGCTGCTCGACAAGCAGGTCCGCCGGATCGTCCTGACCCGCCCCGCGGTGGAGGCCGGCGAGCGGCTCGGCTTCCTCCCGGGCACGCTCGAGGAGAAGGTCGACCCCTACCTGCGCCCGCTGTATGACGCGCTTCACGACATGGTCGAGCCGGAGAAGCTCGAGAAGCTGATGACCGACGGGACGATCGAGATCGCACCGCTGGCCTTCATGCGCGGCCGCACGCTGTCGGGTTCGTTCATCATCCTCGACGAGGCGCAGAACACGACCCCCGAGCAGATGAAGATGTTCCTGACCCGCATGGGCTTCGATTCGAAGGCCGTGATCACGGGCGACGTCTCGCAGACCGACCTGCCGAGGGGGCAGCGCAGCGGCCTGCGCGACGCCCTCGAGCTGGTCGACGGCATCCACGGCATCGGCATCTGTTCGTTCACCGACGCCGACGTCGTGCGCCACCCGCTGGTGGCGGCGCTGGTCCGCGCGTACGACGCCCGTGATCGCGCGCGGCTCGATGGGCGGCCTGACGGGCGGCCTGACGGGCGGCCTGACGGGCGGCCTGACGGGCGGCCTGACGGGCGGCCTGACGGGCGGCCTGACGGGCGGCCTGACGGGCAGAGCGCTGGGCAGAGCGGCGGACCGCCGGGCGGCGGCGCGGTTACCGTCTCCGCCGCCCCTGACGACGCCGGGACGCGCTAGGCTCCAACCCCGATGGTGGTGGCCAGTCCCGACGATCTGGTCAACGCGGTCTCCCGGGACCGGCGGATGCTGGGGTTCCGCATCCGCCGTCAGGGCGATGGCTGGATCGAGCTCGAGGTGGTCGCGCGGCATGCGCGGCACCCACTCCTGCTCGTGCTCGCGTGGCCCTCGGTGTGGAAGGACCCGGCGCAGCTCGCGCCGCACCTGGTCCGCGCGCGCTCGGGCAACTACAGCCTGATCGTGGTCGGCTCGGACGTCGAGCTCGACGAGGCCGGGCTCGACGTCCTCCCCAGCGACGTCGACGTCACCGCGCTGGTCGCCCCGGTGGGGCTGCCGAGGCTGCTGCTCGTGCTGCGCTCGCGCGCCGAGGCGATCGCGCAGCGGATGGCGGCCGCCAGCCTCGAGCTCGAGCTCGAGCGCAGCCGGCACGAGAACGACATGCTGATCTCGATCGGCCGCGCGCTCTCGCAGGAGCGCGACATCCAGTCGCTGCTCAGCATCATCCTGCGCCGCGCGTGCGAGGTCACCAACGCCGACGCCGGCTCGATCTACGTGGTCGAGGGCTCCAACGAGGACGTCTCGCAGCGCAAGCTCCGGTTCGCCGCGTCCCAGAACGACAGCCGCACGCTGCCGCCGGCGGGGCGGACGTTCCAGGTGTCCGCGTCGTCGATCTCGGGGCAGTGCGTGCTGTCCGGGGACCGCATCAACGTCCCGGATCTCTACACGCTGGACGAGCCGGGCTCGGGCAACAACCCGTGGGGGTTCATCCACGACCGCTCGTTCGACGACGCCTACCGCTACCAGACGCGGTCGGTCCTCGCGGTGCCGATGATCTCCGCGCGCGGCGAGGTGATCGGCGTGATCCAGCTGATCAACCGCCGCGCGAAGGGCTGGATCACGCTCGACCTGCCGAGCGACTTCGACAGCGGCGTGATCCCGTTCGATGACGTGTCCGAGGCGTACATCTTCGCCCTCGCGTCGCAGGCCGGCATCGCGCTCGAGAACGTCCTCCTCTACGAGGAGGTCAAGACGCTGTTCGACGGGTTCGTGAAGGCCGCGGTCTCCGCGATCGAGGCGCGCGATCCGACCACGTCGGGTCACTCCGAGCGGGTCGCGGAGCTCACCGTCGGCCTCGCCAAGGTGGTCAACCGGTCCGAGAGCGGCTATTACCGCGAGGTCCGGTTCTCCAAGGACGACCTGACCCAGATCCAGTACGCCGCGCTGCTGCATGATTTCGGCAAGGTCGGCGTCCGCGAGCACATCCTGGTCAAGGCCAAGAAGCTCTACGAGCACGAGCGCGAGCTGATCCTCCAGCGGTTCCAGCTGATCAAGCGCGGCTACAAGATCGAGGGCCTCGAGTCCAAGGTTCGCTACCTGATGGAGGCGTCGCGGGAGCAGCTCTCCGAGCGGCTGGCGACGGTCGATCACGAGGTGTCGAGCAAGCTGGTCGAACTCGACGGCGTGATCCAGTTCATCCTCAGCGCCAACGAGCCGACCGTGCTCGACGAGGGCAGCTTCGAGCGGATCGCCGAGATCGCGGGGATGCGGTTCCAGCTCGATGACGGCGCCGAGACCGCGTTCCTGACCCACGGCGAGGCCTGCAGCCTCCAGATCCGCCGCGGCTCGCTGACCGAGGCGGAGCGGCTGGAGATCAACAGCCACGTCACGCACTCGTTCCAGTTCCTGTCGCGGATCCCGTGGAGCCGGACGCTCCGCGATGTCCCCGCGATCGCGGGCGCACACCACGAGCGGCTCGATGGGTCGGGCTACCCGCGGAAGCTGCGTGGCGACCAGATCCCGATCCCGGCGCGGATGATGGCGATCTCCGACATCTATGACGCGCTCACCGCGAGCGACCGGCCCTACAAGAAGGCGATGACCGCCGAGCGCGCGCTCGACATCGTCGGCTCCGAGGTCAAGCGCGGGCAGCTCGACGCCGAGCTGTTCGAGGTGTTCGTCGGCTCCCGCGTGTGGGACCTGACGCGCGCGAAGACGTAGCGACGCTGGACCATGAGCCTCGACGTCACCATCGACGACGACGTGCGAGTCACCGCCGCGATCCGGCAGCGCCTCGCGACCGAGGTCGCGCGCATGGTCCGCGCCGCGGCGCGCACCGACGGTCACCCCGACTTCGAGGTGGCGCTGCGCCTGACTGGCGACGCCGCGATCCGCGTGCTCAACCGCGACTACCGCGCGAAGAACAAGCCGACCGACGTGCTCGCGTTCGCCCAGCGCGAGGGGCCGGGCGGGGACCTCCAGCCACAGCTGCTCGGCGACATCGTGATCTCCGTGGACACGGCGCGCCGCCAGGCGAAGCACGGCCTGTACGCCGAGCTGCTCCACCTGGCCTCCCACGGCCTGTGCCACCTCCTCGGCTACGACCACAACAACGACGAGGAGGAGGCTGCGATGAACGCGCGGGCCCAGCTCCTGCGGGCCGAGGCCACGCGCCGCGGCCGCATCCGCGCCGCCTGAGCGGGCCGCGCTGGGTGCTTGCTGGCGCGCCAGGGGCCCGTGCCTGCGCCAGGGGCCCGTGCCTGCGCCAGGGGCTGCGTGCCTGCGCCAGGGGCCCGTGCCTGCGCCAGGGGCCCGTGCCTGCGCCAGGGGCTGCGTGCCTGCGGCGGCGGCGGCCCCAACGCCGCGCCTGCCTGCGTCCGCCACGGGCTACCTGCCTCGCATGTGCGGGCGCCATGGGCCGTGGCTGGTCACTGCCCCGCGGGAGCGCCATGGGGGCGCCCTGGCGTGCTCGGGGCAGCAGCCCGGGCGGGGCTTACTGGCAGCGGGCGGGCGAGCCCATGCAGTTCGAGCCGGACGGGCACGCCAGGATGGCGTTGGCGCCGCCCGAGAACATGGGCGAGTCGCACAGCGTGCCTGGGGCGACGGTGCCCTTGACGTTCAGCTGGTACGCACCGGCGTCGCCAGTCGTGCTGCCATATCCATCGACGATGATCGCGTAGTTGCCGGGCGCGACGTTGGTCATCGTGATCTTCGACTTCTGGTTCACGCCCGCACCGTCGTCGTTGCAGGCGATCTCGATCGCGCAGCTCGGGTTGCGCACGTGCAGCACGGTGTCGAAGTCGACGAACGAGCCGATGGTGTCGATGATCAGCGTGGCGACCGGCACGGGGAGCGACAGGGCGAACGCGACGTCCGGACCGTCCGTCGGGGACGAGCAGGCCACCGGGTCCGGGAAGTTGTTGGCCGCGCCGGCCGTGGTGCCGGTGGTGGTCGCGCTGGTGATCAGCGACGTGGGATCGACCTCGCCGGTGCAGAACAGCTCCGAGGTGCCTGCGGCCGACGTGCAGCCATAGTCCTCCGGGAAGTCGACCAGCCCGTCGGGCGTGGTGTCGTTGTCGATGCCGTCGCTGCACACCGGCGCCGTCGCCGGATCGGCCTCCGTGTCGTCGGACACGCTGTCGCAGCCGGGGTCGAACGGGAAGTCGACCTTGCCGTCGGTCGGCACGTCGTTGTCGAGGCCATCGCCACACAGCGCGGGCTGGCAGGTGCGCGCGCCCATGGTGCCCGTGCACGCATAGCCGTTGCCGCACGCGAGCGCGCCCGAGGCGAACAGGGCCCCCTCGCAGCTCTCGCCGTTCTGCACCGATCCGTTCATGCTGATCGTGAAGGCGCCGTTGCCCGTGGACCAGCCATCGACGACAAAGTAGTAGCTGCCCGCGGCCAGGTTCGCCACGCGCATGTTGTAGCTGTCGTTGCAGGCGATCGGGGTGCCTCCGCAGGTGCTGTTGAGGAGCACCGTCACCGAGTCGAAGGTGGTGCCGGTCAGGTTGAGGTCGAGGCTCGACAGCGCGGGCACGTCGAGCCGGTACGTCCGGTCCGGCGCGGTGTGGCTGAACGAGGAGGCGCACGTCGGGGTGACGTCGTTGGTCTGTGCGGCGGTGGTGCCAGTGGTCGCGGCGCCCACGATCAGGGTGACACCCTCCGAGCTGATGCACGACTCGCTCGCGTCGCCCGCCGCCTGACAGGTCGGGTCGCTCGGGTAGTCGATCAGCCCGTCGGTGTCGTTCTCGGCCCCGTCGCCGCACTCCGGGCAGTTCGGTCCGTCCGGACAGTCGTCCGCCTCGTCGTTGTCGGTCAGGCTGGTGCAGCCCGGGTCGATCGGGTACCCGTCCTTCATGTCACCGTCATCGTCGTCGGTGTCGGCGCAGCGCGGCTTGGCGCACACGTTCATGCTGCCGCCGAGCGGGGTGCGGCACACCAGGCCCGGGCCACACTGGCTATCCATCGCGCAGGTGGAGCCCTCGCCGGCGTACAGCTTGATGGTCGCGGCGAACGCGCCGGCGCTGCTCGAGTCGTGGCCGCCGATGATGATGTAGTAGGTGCCCGCGTCGAGCGGGGTGGTCACCGAGGACGCCGAGTTCGACGTCGAGATGTCGTCGGAGCACGCGATCTCGGCCGAGGCCTGCGAGCACATCTCCGAGCGGATGTCGATCACGGTGTCCGCGTCGGTCTGCGCGTTGTCGGTCGAGACCTCGACGACGCTGGGCACATCGAGCCGCAGCTCGTAGGCGTACGCCGACGCGCCGCCGCCGCCGCACGGGGAGATGATCATCGACGTGCTCGAGCCGTTGAGCGTGCCCTCGACCATGCCGGTGGTCGGCACGGGGAGGATCGTCATGCCCGCGCCACACGCGACGGGGTTCTGCAGGTACTCGCCGTCGTCGGAGGCCGACGTGCAGCCCGGATCGTTCGGGAAGTCGATCGCGCCGGAGCCGTCGTTGTCGAGGCCGTCCGCGCACTGCGGGCAGTACGGGCCGGTGGGGCAGTCGTCGGTCTCGTCGTCGGCCTGCGGGGAAAAGCAGCCGGGGTCGCTCGGGTAGTCCCCGACGCCGTCGTCGTCGTTGTCACGGCCGTCGGAGCACTGCGGCGAGGTCAAGCTGTCCTCGCTGGTGTCCGTCGCGCTGGTGCAGCCGAGGTCGTCCGGGAAGTCGATCATCCCGTCGGTGTCGTTGTCGACGCCGTCCGCGCAGGCCGCCATGCCGGGCGTGCCGTTGTTGCCGTCATCGCCGTCATTGCCACCACATCCGATGGCGGTGGCGACCAGTAGTCCAACCCAGATCCTGCGCATGATGCCTCCCAGACGAGACACTCCTGTAACGAACCGGGGGACACAGGTCAAGCGCTGGATTCTCCGACCAGAATCACCGGCCCGACCACCGGCCCGACCACCGGCCCGACCACCGGCCCGTCCGCGGCGACGGCCGGACGGTTCAGCCGACGTCGAAGAACAGGAACTTGAGGTAGCGCCCCTCGGGGAACGCGGGCAGCACCGGATGATCGGTCCCCGCGCCGCCCGCGAGCCGCAGCCGGAGCGGGCCGATCCCGCCCGCGAGCTCGAGGAGATCGGCCTCGGTGACGTGGCTCGAGCACGAGGCGAGGGCGAACCGGCCCCCGGGCTCGACGACCTTGAGGGCGGCGACCGCGAGCTTGCGGTACGCGGCGAGGGCGGCCGGCCTGGCCTTCTCGCTGGGCGCGAAGCTCGGCGGATCGACGATCACGAGGTCCCACCGGCGGCCGCGCTGCGCCGAGCGCGCGAAGAAGTCGAACGCCTCGGTCGCGACCAGCTCGTGGCCCGACGCGGGCAGGCCGGACAGCTCGGCGTTGCGGCCGACGCCGGCGATCGCCTGCGCGGCGAGGTCGACGGAGGTGACGCGGGTCGCCCCGCCGAGCGAGGCGTGGAGCGAGAACCCGCCCGTGTACGAGAACATGTTGAGCACGGTCTGGCCGGCCGCGTGGCGGCGGATCATCCGGCGGTTGTCGCGCTGGTCGAGGAAGAACCCGGTCTTCTGGCCGGCGCGCACGTCGACGGCGAACCGGGCATCGTCCTCGGCGATCACGATCTCGGCGGGCGGGTCGCCGCGCAGCGCCTCGCCGGTGCTCGCCCCGGCGGCGCCCTGCGCCCGCGCCCGGCGCTCCTCGCGCAGCCACACGTGCGCGAGCTCGATGCCGCCGCGGGCGAGCCCTCGCGAGCACGTCGGCCAGGCGCGGCCGCCAGAACGCCGACGCGGCGGGGCCGTCGAACACCACGACCGCCGTGTCGACGTAGACGTCGATCACGAGCCCGGGGCAGCCATCGGCCTCGCCGTGCAGCACGCGCAGGCCGGTGCAGCCGACCAGCAGCGGATCGCGGACCCGGCGCGCCGCGGCGG
The DNA here is from genome assembly GCA_964203225.1 of Kofleriaceae bacterium. GTDB lineage: Bacteria > Myxococcota_A > Polyangia > Haliangiales > Haliangiaceae > JABFXX01. The sequence goes on along the minus strand of CAXNMK010000008.1, from coordinate 353,415 downwards.
CCTCGGCCCGGGCCCGGACCCACGCACCGTCGATGCTCACGCCCGCCGGCTGGCCGGGCAGCAGCGCGAGCACGCGCGCGCGGATCGGCGACGCCGGCTCGGCGAACACCATCGCCAGGGGGCCGTCGTCGTCGACGACGAGCGCGACCTCGCCGGGCTCGAGGCCCGTGGGGGCGCGAGCGCCCGGTCGTACATCCAGGGATGGCCGGCGAGGACGCGCGCCCGGAGGGGCTTGGTCAGCCGCCAGCGGCGCGGTCCGCTCACTTCAGCGTCGACTCGACGAGCCGGCGCATGTGCGCGTAGCGGTTGAGCCCTGGACCACGCCGACGCCGTCGACGAACCACAGCTGGTTGACCCAGTCACCGGGCAGCTCCATCGGCTTGAGGTCGGCCGTGAGCGACGGGGTCAGCGTGACGCGGCCGGAGGTCTGCACGCCGATCTTCTCGGCCTTGTAGACGCCGGCCTTGATCGTGATGGTCTCGGGGGCCTGCGCCGTGTACTGGCGTTCGAGCTCGAGCGTGCCCGCGCCGTAGGTCGCGAACGAGCCCTCGGTGGCCTTGCGGGTCCACGTGATGAACACGTCGTCGCGCCAGGTGTCGGGCCACTGGTTGCCCTTGAACGGGAACGTCGTGCTGGCGGCCTTGTGCTCGAGCTTGTCGATCGACAGGCCGGAGAACCCGCCGGGCTCGGCGTTGAAGAAGAAGCTCTCCGGCGAGATGTCGAACTTCTTGGCGTTGCACGTGATCGTGCTGGTCACGAGCCGCTCCTCGATCAGCGGCTTCTTCGTGTCCTTCGTCATGTCGTAGGTGACCTTCTCCTCGAGAGTCACCACGGTGTCCGGGCCCTGCGTCACCACGGACTTGACCGTGATCACGAACCCCTTGGGGAACAGCGGCGCGACGCGCGCGATGTCAGGCGTCGCCGGCAGCGGCGCGGCGGTGGCCTGGTAGCTCCAGGTGTTGCCCGGGGCCAGCGGCAGCCACGTCACCCCGCATGCGGGCTTGGCCTTGCCCCCGGCGGCGTCGTTCGGCCTGGCGTCCACCAGGGTGGGCACGAGGACCAGGGCGGCAGCCAGGGCGGCGAACAAGCTGGCAGTGGAGCGCATCGGCCTACGGTCATACGGCACGTCGCGACCCACGTAAAGCGCCATGGCCTCACAGGGTGCGGCCCGGAGGCGGCGCTGGCGCACCACGGGGGGGCGCGGTGGGCGTGTCCCCCGCGCACGGCGGGGCATGGATGCGCGGCGCACGCGGTCACCGGCGGACCGTGCCGACGTATCCACAGCAAGTTGTGTTGGTTTCGCCGGACGCCTGCACGGCGGCGTCTGCTCAGCGGCGTCTGCTCAGCGACCGAGGACGCAGCTCGGATCGTTCGTGCCGTCGCACATCTTGCGGATCATCTGCCGGAACCGTTCGTCGCCGCGCATGTCCATGAACCGCGGATCGAGTGGCTGCTTGCGGCCGAGCAGCTTGTCGAGGGAGGCCTCGACGTCGGCCTTCTTCGACGCGTGCGGGCGCATCTGGAGCAGCCGGGTCAGCATGTTGATCGAGCACTGGGGCCGGTTGATCTGCGCGTAGGCGGCGGCCAGGCTGTAGGTCGCCTGCACGTTGTAGGGATCTGCCGCGAGTGCGGTGATCAGGTGCTCGACCGCGTCCGTGATGTACTGCTCGCGGGTCGCGCGCTCGACCTCGGCGCTCTGCGCGGTGGCGAGCTCGGCGCGTGCCTGCTCGGCGAGCCGGGCGCCCTCGGGGATCGAGCGCTCGTCGAACATCATCGCCTTGCCCTCGTCCTCGGGGGACGTCGGCATGCACTCCTTGGCGACGACCTTGGCGACGGCCACCGGCTCGGCCTCGGGGCGGAGCGGCGCCGGCGGCGGCGTGAGGACCTGTGTTTTGGCGCAGCCGGCGAGCGCGAGCGCGGCGACGCCCGCCACCAGGGCGGACGACAGCCCGGACGACAGCCCGGACGACAGCCCCGACGACAGAAGGACGGTGAAGACGCGGGTGCGCATGGACATGCTCTCGTTCGACATCTCGATCGCCATCTGGTCAGCGCCCGACCGCGGAGACCGCGTCCTTGCGGTAGCCCTTGAACCACGACGTGTTGTCCGAGACGCGGTCCGCGACCAGGCGCGCTTCCTTCTCGAACTTGGGGTTGCCCTCGAGCTGGGGCAGCCGCTTGAGTAGCGCGAGTGCGCAGCCCTTGCGAAGCACCTTGTCGTACGCGAGCGCGAGGTTGAGCGTGGCCTCGGCGCTGTACGGGTCCTTCTTGAGCGCGTTGATGAACTTGTCGATGCTGACCTTGACCAGCTCGGCCTGGGCGGCCGGATCCTTGGCGCGGTCCGCGCTCTGCATCGCGGTCTGGCCCTCCTGGATCAGGCTCTGCGCGGCGGACGGCATCGGGCGCACGCGGGTGGGGTCGCCGCGGAAGTCCGAGGTGCACTCCTCGACGTAGACGACCTTGGCCTCCTCGTCGGGAGGCGCGGGCGGCTTCTTCTTCTTCGTCGGCTTGAGCAGGGTCTCCGGCTTGCCGCCGTAGAGAGGCTGACAGCCGGACGCACCGAGCGCGCCACTCGCGAGCACGAGGCACGCCAGCAGGCGCACCCCCGTCTTTCCACTACCCATGTGTTCGACGGTAGCGCGACCGAGCGGGCGAATCAACGCGCCGAGACGAACCGCGCGATCGGCGCGAAGAACGGCACGGTCGCGGACAGGAGCAGGGCGCCGCCCAGGGCGGGACGCAGGGCGTACAGCGCGGTCGACCCCATCGCCAGGTCGGTCGCCGCGAGGGCGAGCAGCAGGCCGCCGGCCGCCCCGACGGCGAGGACGCCCCACGTGCGGGTGCGGACCATGGCGCGGAACCCGGCCGCGGTCAGGCCGACCGCGAGGAAGGCGAGCACGGTGCTGGCGGCGTCGGGCTTGGGGGCGAGCCCGTACGCGATCACCAGCGGAAGGCTGGCGCCGGCGCGGATCACGGACCGACCGAGGCGCTGGACCGCGCTGTCGTCCATGTGGAACCGCTCACGCCACGCGGTCTGGCCGTCGTAGGGCTCGCTCATCGCGTTGCCCCACAGCAGCAGCGCCGCGGCGAGGTGGGTGATCCCGACGAACATCAGCAGCGGGATCGCGTCCTCGAGAGCGGGGTTGCCGCGCGCCTGCCACAGGCCGACGGCCGCCATCATGACGCCGTACAGGCCGACGCCGACCGCGTACCAGCGGGCCCAGAAGTACCCGGCGACCAGCGCGAAGAACGCCAGCCCGTACACGCCGGCGATGCCGGTCATGAACGCCGATGCCCCGGGCTGGACGAACCCCAGCATCACGAGCAGGGCGTAGACCAAAAAGTAAAACGCGAACACGATGGCCGCGAGAGCGCGGCGTTCGCCGACGAGCTTCATTGGAACAGTATAGCCCCGACGCCAGACCTGGCGAGCCCGTTCCTACTTGGCGGCTTTGATCGGGTACGACTTCTGGACGATCAGCCGGAACCGCTTGTAGCCGGCTTCCTTCTGCTTGGCCGAGAACATGACCTGCAGGAGGAGGCGGTACGGGGTGACGCGGTCGGCGATCACGAGCAGTTCGGGCGGCGGCGCCTTGGCCGGGTCGTAGCCGGGCGTGGCGCGGTGCTTGGCCTCCTCCTGGCTCCGCAGGGCTGCGAGGAAGTTGGTCAGCCGCGGGATCTTGATGCCGAGAGATCCACCCTCCTTCTCCGCGGCGTCGACGTCCCCGTTGTTGATGGACACGATCGCCTGGCCCTCGACCACGATGCCGGTCTTGGTGATGATCAGCGTCGAGGCGCCCTCGGGCAACTCGTCGTCCGACAGCGTCTTGGGGAGGCTGACCGAGCCGGCGGACAGCGCCGTCGCGGAGGTCGCCGCCTGGAAGATGAAGGCGACGAGGAGGATCGTCATCATGTCCATCATCGGCATGATGTTGAGGTGGCGGATCTCCTCGCCCTCGGGGACCCGCGAGACCGCCTTGCGGATGAGCGAGCGGGCCTGGCGCTTGGTGAAGCTCACAGAGCGCTCCTCACTCGAAGCCCGACGAGAACGCGATCTCGTGGAACAGGGCCATCGTCTTGGGGGAGTACGGCGCGCGGGCCGTGTCGTAGAGCTTCCTGTCCTTCGAGACCGGCTCGGGAGCCTTCTTGAGGTTCTCGTCCTCGGTGGGTAGCGAGCACATCTTCTGCTCGACGCCGACCTCGGGGAGCGGGCAGCGCATCGCCGCCATCGCCGACACAATGGTGGAGTACGGGACCGCGCCGTCGGCCTGGAGGACGATCTGGTAGGTGTCGGCCTTGCGTGGCTTGCCGGCGTAACGCCGCGTCGCGATCTCGGTGAGCGTGATGTTGAGCGCGCGGTAGTCGAACACCGGCTGCGGCTCCTCGCTCGACGCCACGCACACCCGCGCCGGGCCACACGCGTTGCTCTCGCACATGTAGCCGCCGTCGCACGGACCGCCATCCTTGCCGGTCCGCGGTAACGTGGCCTTGGGCCGCGTCAGCGTGCCCTCGAGCCCGCTCGCCGACCATACGATCATCTCGTCGCGCTTGATCGACACGAACAGCTTGAGCGGCTGGTCGTCCGGGTTGGTCGCCGGCTTGGCCACCGCGGTGGGATTGGGCGGCGCCTTGTCTGGCAGCGTGGTGTCGATCTGGACCAGGATCAGCCCGGCCGACACCGACGCCAGCAGGAACAGCATCAGGTTGGTGACCATGTCGAGGTAGGGAATCAGGTTGAGCTCGCCGCTCTCCATCTCCTCTGACTCGATGGCATCCTCGCGCCGCTTGACCGCAGCGCGGGTCTTTGACCGGACCTGATGTGCCGAGAGGTTCATCGCGACGGTCTCAGGCCGACTCGCCGAGGTCCTCGGTCGGGGCGCCCGGGGCGCGACTCGAGGCGGGCGCACCGGAAGCGCCCTCGGCGATCAGGTTCTCGAACCGCAGGCTGAACGTCTCGAGGTCGGAGACGACCTTCTTCATGGCGGTCGACAGCAGCAGGTGGCCGATCATGCAAATCAGCGCGATGCCGAGACCGAACGCGGTATTGTACATCGCCTCGGAGATGCCGTCCGAGAGCTTCTTCTGACGCTCGGCCGGGTTGGCATCGCCGATCGCGGCGAACGTGCCAATCAGGCCGGCGATGGTGCCGAGCAGACCGACCAGCGTGCAGATGTTCGCGAGCGACCACAGCGCGCCGATCCGGGTCTTCACCTCGGGCAGCACGTCGGTCATCGTCTCTTCCATCGCCTGGGCGACCGCGGCCTCGCCGCGGTGCAGGCGGTTGAGGCCCGCCTTGGCGACCCGGGCGACAGGAGCAGTGGTGGCGTCGCACAGCTTCTTGGCGCGATCGACGTTGTTGGCCGACAGCAGCTTGCGGATCTGCTCGAGGAACGCCTTGGCGTTCAGGTGGCTGCGGCCGAGGAAGTAGATCGCACGCTCGACAATCACGCCAATCACGATGGCGAGAAAGAACGTGTTGACGATGAAGAAGGGCCCGCCCTTGTGGAAGAGTTCGCTTAGCCAGCTCATCGGTCCGTAACCTCCGCGCGCGGGGCCGTGGCCCCTCGCATCGCTTGACGATGTTGTAGCGGCCCCGTCCAGACGGCGTCAAGCAAAGCACCGGGGGCAATCTTGGAAATCAACCCTGCCGATTGCTGACTTAGTGAGGCTCGTCGCGTGTTCACCCGGCACCCCAGGTCAGGAGGCGGGGGCACCCATTTCGATCCAGCGCTCGACGGCGGCCCGCTTGGGGGCGCACAGCGGCGCGCCTCCGGTGTTGAGCGGCATCAGCCCCGGGTCCGCCGGGGCCGTGGTGGGCGGGGTCATGTCGGCGGCCGGGATCTGTTGAATCATCATCATCAGGTAGCTCTGCCCCGGCTGACCAGGGACGACCAGCTTGAACCGCGGATCGAGCTTGGCATCGACGTTGACGAGGGACGCGATGCTCATGCCGGCACGCAGGTCCATCTGGCCGGCGGCGTCGGCGCCGCCGTTGTGGCAGCCCGAGAACGTGCACGACACCCCCCAGACCTTCGTCTCGAGGAACGCGACGTCCTGGCGGGTCTCGGCCTCCAGGCACGAGGCGGACACCGATGCGTCGACCGGAGCGTTGTCGTTGTCTTCGAGGGAGTTCCGACACGCCGACACCAGCGCGAGGACGACGAGCGCATCACGGCGGAGCATGGCAGGAACCTAGCACGTACGGCGCGTCCGCTACAGGCACGACAGCGACGCGCACTTCGCCGGGGCGGGCCGCGAAGGCGGCGCCACCAGGTCGGCGAACGCCCGCGCGGGACCGCCGGCCAGGAACCGCCCCGGCTGGCTGCCTCGCACGAACGGCATCCACACGGCTTCGGCCGACGGGCCGGCCGGACCCCCGCTCCACGGCTCGACGCGGGCGAAGCTGACGCCCGCCGGGCCCGGGAAGTCCCGGACCTGGGTCTGCGGGTGGACCTTCTGCATCACCTCGACCCAGATCGGCACCGCGATGCCGCCGCCGGTGATCTTGTCGCCGATCGGCGTGGAGTCATCGCGCCCGACCCACACGCCGGCGACGAGGTCGGTGGTGAAGCCGATGAACCACACGTCGCGGTAGTTCGCCGACGTCCCGGTCTTGCCGGCCGCGGGGCGGTGGATGGTCTGCGCGAACTTGGCCGTGCCGCGCGACACCACGCCCTTCATCAACGCGGTGGTGACGTAGGCGACCTCGGGTGAGATCACCTGCGGGCCGGGGGGCGTCTCGCGCAGATCCTCGACCACCCGGCCGCTGGTGTCGGTGACGAGGTCGAAGAACCGCGGCGTGACGCGGCGCCCGCCCGAGGCGATGCCGGCGTAGCCGGTGGTCATCTCGAGCAGCGTGATGTCGGGTGTCCCGAGGCTGATCGAGATGTGCCGCGGGATCGGGCTCGCGATCCCGAACCCGCGCAGGACCTCGATCAGCCGATCGAGCCCGACCTGCACGACGAGCTGAACCGAGATCGTGTTGAGCGAGTAGGCGAGGGCGGTCATCAGCGTGACCGAGCCCATGTACTTGTTGTCGTAGTTCGCCGGCGTCCACGTGCCGGTCGCAGTGCTGACCGAGTACGGCCCATCCGTCATCCGGTCGACGGGCGTGCGGCCGGCCTCGAGCGCCGACGCGTAGATGAACGGCTTGATCGACGAGCCGACCTGCCTGCGCGCCTGCGTGGCGCGGTTGAACTGGCTGGTGGTCCAGTCGTAGCCGCCGACGAGCGCGAGCACCCGCCCGGTGACCGGCTCCATCACGACCATCGCGCCCTGGAGCTGCGGGCGCTGGGCGAGCGTGACCGCGGCGCCATCGGGCGCGAGCCGGACCGGCAGCAGATCGCCGAGCTCGAGCGTGGTGGTGGACTTCTCGGCGCGCCACGCGCGGACGTCCCGGGCGTCAGCCTCGACGAGCGGGAGCCGCTGCGGGCCGAGATCGACGACCACCCCACCGCCGCGCGGCAGCTCGACCACCATCGCGCCGTAGCGCTGGTCGACCAGCACCTGGTCGGCGAGGGCGCTGGTGTCGTCGACGCCGCTACCGCCGCTACCGCCGCTACTCAGAGGGTGGGCGGGGCCGCCGGTCCACGCACCGCGCGCGGTCTGGGCCACCGCACCGATCGGCCCGCGGAACCCGAGGCGACGGTCGAGCGACTCGAGGCCCTTGCGGACCGCGTTCTCGGCGGCGGTCTGCACGCGGGTGTCGAGCGTCGCGTAGAACTTGAGGCCGCCGCGGAACAGCTCGTCGTTGCCGTAGCGCCTGGTGGCCAGCTGCCGGATGTGCTCGACGAAGTATGGCGCGGCGAGGTGGTTGAGGTCGCTCTCGTCGACGAGCGAGATCGCCTCGGTGAGCGCCGCCTTGTACTCCGCGTCGGACAGGTAGTTGTCGCCGCGCATGTGGCCCAGGACGTAGCGCTGGCGCTCGCGAGCGATGAGGCCATGTTCCGGTGCAGCGCGTACTTGGTCGGCGAGGCGACCAGGCCGGCGAGCATCGCGGCCTCGGCGACCGTGAGGTCCTCGACCTCCTTGCCGAAGTAGACGCTCGCCGCGGCGGCGACGCCGTAGGCGCCGTGGCCGAGGTAGATGTGGTTGAGGTAGATCGACAGGATCTCGGCCTTGGTGAGCTCGCGCTCGAGGCGGACCGCGAGGATCAGCTCCTTGATCTTGCGCCGGTACTTGCGGGCCTTTTGCTCGCGCTCGAGCTCGGTGGGCGTCAGGCCGGCGGCGTCGACGCCGTCCTCGCCCTGCAGCAGCGTCTGCTTGATGATCTGCTGGGTGATCGTCGAGCCGCCCTGGCGGATCGCGCCGTCGGACTGGAAGTTCGTGTAGGCGGCGCGCGCGATGCCGATCAGGTCGAACCCCTGGTGCCTGAAGAACCGGCGATCCTCGGCGGACAGGAACGCGGCCGGGAGGTGGGGCGGCATCCGCTCGAGCGCGATGATCCGGCGGTTCTCGATCGAGAACGAGCCGACCTCCTCCCCCTCGGCCGACAGCACGGTGCTCTTGCGGTTGGGCTGGTAGTCGAGGAGCTGGGACAGGTCGGGCGGTAGCTCCTTGTTGACCGTGACGATCGCCAGGTAGGCCGACGCCGCGCCGAGCGACACCCCGTAGAGCAGGAGCAGGAACACCAGCCGCAGGATCGACAGCGCCCGCAGCCGACGGCGGCGCCGGCGCACGCGAGGTGCTGCACGAACAGGCCTGTTGTCCTCCGCCACGGTATGCTGAGTGTATGAGGTCCGGGCGCCGGGCGCACCTTGTCGGCATCGCCCTCGCGGTGGCCGGGACCGCGCGCGCCCAGCCAGGTACCGAGGCCGAGCTCGCCGGGCCGCCGGTGCCCCCGGGCGTGGCCCCCGGGGCGCCGACCCCGGCGGGCCAGTCCGCCGTCGAGTCGAGCGACGTGCCGCCCCACCGCGCGAGCCCCGAGCGGTTCGCGGTGGTCCCGTTCGAGAACCGCTCGGGCGTGCGCGTGTTCGACTGGCTGATCGCCGCCGCGCCGTTCGAGATCGCGACCAAGACCGAGGGCGTGCTCGGCCTCGAGCCGACCGGCGGGCCGCTCTACGTCGGGGCGGACCACGTGCCCGCCGAGGCCGGCGCGGTCGCGGTGTTCGCGGCGGCCCGGACCGCGCGCTGGGTGGTCACCGGGTGGGTGGAGCGCCCGAACTGGGAGCTCCGGCTGCACCTCACGCTGTGGAAGATCTCGGGGACCTCCGCGGCGATCGCCGGCGATGCCGAGCGGACCGGCCTGGTGCCGAGCTACCACGCGCTGCTCGGCGCGGCGCTCGGCGAGGTGTGGACCGAGGGCGGCCTCACGCTCGATGCCGCCCGCACCACGTCGCTCGCTCGCCCCCTCGCCCGCGACGTGTACGCGGTCAATCTGCTGGGCCGCGGCCTCGGCCACCTGACGGGTGCGCTTCCGGCGCCGCTCTTGACGGCAGACGCGCGCGCGCGCCAGCTCGAGCAGGCGGCGCGCGACCTGGAGCGCGCGGTGTTCATCGATCCGAAGGTCCCCGAGGCGCAGCGCGTCGTCGGCGAGCTGTACCTCGCGCTCGCGGTGACGCGCAGCGAGCCCAAGCTGCGCGGGCGTGCGGCAGGCAAGTTCAACTATGCGCACGACCTCGCGCCCGACGATCCGCAGGCGCTGCGCGCGGCCGCCACCGCCGCCGAGGCGGCGAACAAGGCCGAGGTCGCGCGCGAGCTGTTCCAGGCGCTGGTCACGCGCCGGCCCTGGGACCTCGACGCGCGCTACCAGCTCGGCGCCGCGCTGTGGGCCACCGCGAACGCGGGCGCGGCCGAGCGTCAGCTCGCGCAGGTCACCGCGGCCCGGCCGGACTTCCTGCCGGCGCGCCGCGTGCTCGCGCTGATCCACGCCTCGCGCAGCGACACCCGGAAGCTCGTCGACGAGCTCGAGGCGATCGCGCGGCGCGCCCCCGATGACCTCGACACCAAGGCCGATCTCGCGACCGCCTACGGCGCGCTGGCGCGGTGGAACGATGCGATCGCCCAGCTCGAGACGATCGCCGCGGCGCGCGCGCCGGATCTCGCGCTGCTGGTGCGGATCGGCGACGCGCACCGTCGCACCGGCGACCTCGACGCGGCGCTCGCCTGGTACGGCCGCGCGAGCAAGCTGGTCCCGGACGTCAGCCTGCCGGGCTTCCTCGCCGCGCAGATGCTGTTCGATGCCGGGCGGCTCGCCGATGCGGCGCGCGCGTACACCGGGCTGCAGCGGTTCCGCGAGGATCTGCCCGCCGCCGAGCAGGCGCTCGGCGTGATCGCCCTGCGCCAGGGCCGGTGGAGCGAGGCGGCGTGGTACCTGCGCCGCGCCACCCGCGGGGCGCCGCGCGAGGTGCTGACCTGGCGCGCCCTGATCGCCGCCGAGCTCGGCCGCAAGGACGGGGCGCTCGCCCTCGACGAGGTCAAGCGCGCGCTCCCCACGTGGCCGCGCGACGGCGAGTTGCTGTACCTCGCCGGGATGGCGCACGTGCTGCGCGGCGAGCGCGACCTCGCGCGCGAGCGCCTGGTCCAGGCCCTCGACGCCCTGCCGGATCTCGCCGACGCGCGGCGGGCGCTCGGCCAGCTCGACATCGGCGCGGCGCCGGTCACCGGGCTGGTGCCGGCGCTGCTGCGCCCGTGGGGCGATGCCCCGGCGCTGCAGGACACGCTCGACCGGTTCGGCGTGACCGCGGCCGCGATGTCCAGCGTCCGGACCTCGTACCAGATGCAGGTCCTGACCATGCTCGGCGCGCTGGGCAAGGGGCCGTTCGCGCCCGGCAAGCGCGCGGCCGCGCGGACGTGTCCGCTCGGACGGGTGGCGCCGCTGTGGGCGAGCGCGCAGGGCGAGCTGCGGCGCTACGAGCGGCTCGGCGTGGATCTCGAGGCGGAGCACCGCTACCTCGCGCGCCACGACGAGGTCGGCGCGACCGCCGGGCTCCTGCCCAACGCGCGCACCCAGCTGGCGCTCGCGAAGCGTGCGTACCGGACCGCGCTCGCCGATATCAGCGAGCTGCGGGCGGAGTGGACGCGCGGCCTTGCCCCCGAGCTGCGCGCCGCAGGCTGCACGGATCCGTTGCTCGCCGCCGCCGTCGCGAACCCGGCGCGCTATCGCGTGATCGTGGAGGACGCCGCCGAGGTCATCCCGCCGCGGGCGCCCCCACGCACGCGCCCGCGCGCCACGTTCTACGTCGACAATACGAGGTGCGCGGATCCGGTCGACGTGTGGATCGACGGCGCCCAGCTCGGCCAGGTCGCCCCCGGGCGGCGCAGCGCGCTGGTGTCCGACGGCGGTGAGCGCACGCTGTGCCTCCTCGGTCCGGGCGCCGCGCAGTGTGGCGATCGCGGCACCGTGCGTCAGATCTATCTCCACGACGGGTGGAGCGTGACCCTGTACTGCCCGAACTGAACCCCGCCCAGGGGCCGGTCGACGAGGCGATCAGGGGGTAGAGTGCGCGGATGAGGATGCCGCAGCTCTGGTTCGCGTCGCCGCGCATCCTGCCGCGCGCCGACAAGCTGCACGGGCGCGTCGTCGTGCTCGACATCGCGTTCGCGGCCACCGTGGGCTCGGGGACGTCGTTCGAGCTGGTGACGCGGCCGTTCCTCGACGGCCTCGGCGATCGGCTCGCCGCGTGGGTCGATCACCACGATCACGAGAAGCACGCCGCGTTCGCCGGGGATCCGCGGTTCGTCCTCGCCACCAAGGCCCAGCACGGCGCCTGCCCCGAGATGGTGACCGCCGAGCTGGTGCGGCAGGTCGGGCCGATCGACTGCATCTGCACGCACGTCGATCTCGACGGCCTGTACGCGGCGGCCAAGTGGATCCTCGCCGGTGCCGAGCCGTATCCGGGCGCCGACGTCGACGCGCGCGCGGTGGACACCCGCGTCGGCGTGCCCGGGCCGATCGCGACCCGCATCGATCGCGCGCTGCGCGCCAGGTTCCGCGACGATCAGCTCAAGCGGGCGGTCATCCAGTTCCTCGTCGGCGGGCTCAAGCCCGGTGTGCACGACGACCTGATCGGCGAGGCCGCCGCCGAGTTCGAGCGGCGCGACGCGCGCACGCAGGAGCTCGCGCGCCGGTTCACGATCCGCGGGCGAGTCGCCGTCGTGGACACCCAGGGCGCGGCCGGCCAGTTCGACAAGACCGATCTGCTGCTCGCCGGGCAGGCGCAGGCCCCGGTCTCGATCGTGCGCGACTCCGGCATGCTGACGATCGCGGCCGGGTTCGACTCGGGATGGGACTTCGTCGAGCTGTTCGCGATCGGGGGGGGCATGCCGACGCGCATCACGATCCCGGAGGCCAAGCTCGACGACGTGATCGCCCGCATCAACGACGCGCCGGCGCCGGTGCCGCGGGTGTCGGGGGCGCGCCCGGTCGGGGACGACGCGTGAAGCTGGCGCTCGTCGGCGTCCAGCTCGAGATCAGCGCGGCGTGCCTGGCCTCTCCGGACGCGTATCGCGCGCACCTCGAGGTCTCGGTCGCCCGCGCCCTCGATATCTCCGGGCCGGCGGATGCGCGCCTCGTCGTGCTGCCCGAGCTCGCCGGGCACCTCGCGCTGCTCGCGCTCGCCCCGGCGGCGGCGCGCAAGGCCAGGACGCTCGCGGCCGCCCTCACGGCGGCGGCCATGCGCCGCCCGCTCGAGGTGCTGCGCGGGGCCGCCACCACGCGGCTGCTCGATCCCCGGCATGCCGTGCTCGCGGCGCTCGCGCCCGATGCGGAGCGGTTCTGGCGCGGCGTCGTCGGGCCGATCGCGCGCCGGCACGGCATCCACCTGGTCGCGGGCAGCCACGTCCGGCTCGGCCCCCAGGGGGACCTCACGAACGCGTCGTTCCTGTTCGCCCCCGACGGGCGCCTGCTCGCGACCACCGAGAAGGTGAACTTGCTCCCCGGGCTCGAGGATCGCGCACCGCGGGCGCTCGGCCTCTCCCGGGGCGCGGTCACCGCCGTGCCGACCGTGGCCACGCCGTTCGGTGCGGTGTGCACGCTGATCGGCTACGACGGGTTCCGCACCCCGCACACCAGCCTCGAGCGGTTCGAGCACCTGCCGGCGCGGATCGCCGAGCGCGGCGCCGTGGGGGTGGTCGCGAACCCGTCCGCGAGCCCGGGGCCCTGGCTCGCGGAGTGGCCGGCAGGCGAGGTGGGGGCGGAGCGGCCGATCACGCGCGCGATGCACTGGCAGCGCGATGGGCTGCCGGCGAGCCTCGCGGAGGTCCGCCTCGCCCGGATCGGCGTGACCGCGCACCTCGTCGGCGGCGTGCTCGACCTCGGCTACGAGGGCGCCTCGGAGATCCTCGAGCGCACCGACGCCGGGGTGGTCAGCCTGGCGCGCGCGGCGACCCACGACCGCGGCGGGCACGTGGTGGCCGCCCTCAGCCTCCCGCTCCTCCCGTGCTAGTCGCCCCCCATGAGTTCGGTCGTCGATGATCTCCTCGACCTCTACGGCGAGCCCGGAGCCAAGGAGATGCAGCACATCGGCAGCTACGAGCTGCCGAGCGAGGCCCAGGTCGCGAACATCGTCGACATGTGCCGCGCGCTGCTGTTCCCGGGCTACGCGGGCCCCGACGTCGCGCGGCTCGGCTCGGCCCGGACGCGCTGCGCACGCTGCTCCTCGGCCGCCTCGACGAGCTGCGCACCGCGCTCCACCGGCAGGTCGACCAGGCGCTCCACCACAAGCGGCAGCAGGCGCTCGGCGCCGCGGAGCTCGAGTGCATCGAGTGCGCCTCGATGGCGGCCACCATCACCGAGCGGTTCCTCGCGCGGCTGCCCGCGCTCCGGCGGCTCGTCCGCGACGACCTGCGCGCCGCGTTCGAGGGCGACCCGGCGGCGTCCGGACTCGACGAGATCCTGCTGTGCTACCCGGGCATGTACGCGGTCACCGTGTACCGGATCGCCCACGCCCTGCTCGAGGAGGGCGCGGTCGTGATCCCGCGCATGATGACCGAGCTGGCGCACCGCCAGACCGGCGTCGACATCCACCCCGGATCCCGGATCGGGCGCGCGTTCTTCATCGACCACGGCACCGGCGTCGTGATCGGCGAGACCACCGTGATCGGCGACCGCGTCCGCGTCTACCAGGGCGTCACCCTCGGCGCGCTCACGGTCCCGCAGGGCGAAGCCCGTCCAGCGCCGGGTTCGCAGCGCCACCCGACGATCGAGGACGCGGTCGTGATCTACGCCAACGCGACGATCCTCGGCGGCCAGACCGTGATCGGCCAGGGCTCGGTGATCGGCGGCAATGCATTCGTCACCGCCACGGTCGCGCCGGGCTCCAAGATCTCCGGGGCAAGTCGCGGCGCGCGGCCCTGAGAGACGGTGAAACAGTCTCGAGAACGGGGTGGGAACCCTGCGCGGCTTGCCGCGTAGGGCGGGGCGGAGCCCCGTGGGACTGAGGACCGTGGGTGGCGTCCCCCCCCGGGCGGGCGTGTTAGGCTCGAGCGCACCCATGGCGGACGAGCCCCCGGTACGCCCGCGCGCCACCACGCGCCTCAAGGGCGAGGCGCCCCCGGGCCTCGAACACGGCTCGGGCGAGGCCGCGCGCCAGCGGATCGGGCGCTACGAGGTGCTCAAGACCATCGGCAAGGGCGCGATGGGCGTGGTCTACAAGGGCCGCGATCCGCTGCTCGATCGCACCGTCGCGATCAAGACGATCATGTCGCCGCAGGGGCAGGGCCGCCGCGTGCGGTCCGCGTTCCTCGAGCGGTTCCAGCGCGAGGCCAAGGCCGCCGCGAAGATGCAGCACCCGGCGATCGTGACCATCTTCGACGTCGGCGTCGACGAGGAGTCTGGCGCGCCGTTCATGGTGCTCGAGTACCTGCCGGGCGAGTCGCTCGCCGACCGGCTCGATCGCGTGCGCATCCCGCTCGCGCGCTGCGTGTCGATCGCGCTCGATCTGGCGTCGGCGCTGTCCTTCGCGCACCGCCAGCGGATCGTGCATCGCGACGTCAAGCCGGCCAACGTGCTGCACGCCGGTGACAACCGCTGGAAGCTGGCGGACTTCGGCATCGCCCGCATGCCGGACTCCGACCTGACCCAGGTCGGCATCTTCATGGGGACACCCGGCTACTCGCCGCCCGAGGCGATCAAGGAGGGGCGTTACACCTCCCAGGCCGACGTGTTCGCGTGGGGCGCGTGCTGCTACGAGATGATGAGCGGCCGGATCCCCTACGAGGGGCCCGACACCAAGACCACGAACAGCTACGTGGTGCTCGGCAACGCGCCGCCGCCGACCAAGCACGATCCGTCGATCCCCGAGCCGATCACGGCGGTGGTGATGCGCGCTCTCGACCCGAGCGACAAGGCGCGGTTCCGCGACGCCGCGGAGGCCGAGCAGGCGCTGCGGCTGGCGTGGGATCGCTGCCTCACCGAGGGGCTCGTCCACGGCAGCGTCCTCGCGATGGAGGAGCAGACCCACGACAAGGCGGCGTCGCGATTCCACCAGCCGCGCGGCCCGATCGCGCGCCCGCTGCCGCCGCCGGGCGGGTTCGCCACCGACGAGCACACCGCGATCGACACCAACGTCCTTGGCCGCCTGGTGGTTGTCGAGAGCGCCAGGGGGCGCGGCGACGACGACCCCACCCATCTCCACGTGCGCGACGGCGCCGATGGCAAGGGCCCGGCCGAACGCGCGGCTGATGCCTCGCACGCGCGGACGATTCCGGACCGCACGCTCCCCGGGGGCATCGACCGGCCCTCGGGCGAGTTGCTCGTCGGGCCCGCGCGCGTGGTGGTCAAGCGCTCGCCGCTGACGCTCGTTCTCGGCGTGGTGGTCGTGCTGCTGCTCGGTGCGATCGCGGCGATGTTCCTGACCGGCCGGATCGTCCTCTAGTCCTCTGACCGAGGCGTAGTGATTCCGGTGTGGTCACTACGCCTCGGTCAGAGATCGCGTCGCCCTGGCGATCATCGGTGATGCTGACCTGGCGGTCGACGGTGCCTGGGCGCGCCATCACGATCTGCCCGAGCAGGGGTACGAGGTCCGGATCGCCGGTCAGCGCGCGCGCTCCGAGTCCGGTGCAGTTGATCACGCGATCGCCGGGCTCGGCGGCGAGATCGGTGACGGTGCGGCGCTCGATCCGCGCGGTCAGGCGCGCGGTCAGCCACGGCAAGAACCGCGCGGGCTCGACGCGGGGCGCCCGGAACGACCACGCCAGCGGGGCGCCGGGGACGGGCGCGGGCACCCGCGCGACGTCGATACCTGCGGCCCACCACGGGCGGGGCGCGGCAAGGCCGGCCGCCTGGTCGGGTGTGATCTCGTACCCGGTGAGCACGTCGACGCCGGTCGCCGGATTCTCGGCGAGGCCCTCGAGCCACGCCCGCGTGCGCGCGGCCCACGCCGCCACCCGCGCGGGCGGCCCGGCGCGGTACGGGAACCACACCGCGCCGGCGACGTCGGAGGTGGTGTCCGCGCCGGTGTGGGCAGCGATGATCCGCACCTCGTGGCCGCGCTCTTCGAGCGTGAGGGCGGTGGTCAACCCGCTGATACCCGCGCCGACGACGGTGATCCGCACGCCTCGAGCGTAGCGGGCCGCGCCGGTGGCGACGAGTCTTCGGGGCCTGCCGGTGCTCGCCGGCGCGGGGGCTCGGTGGGCGCGCTGGGCTCGAAGGTGCCGGGCGGCATCCACGGTGTGGAGCAGGCCGCCGCCGAGGATCGGGTACCCGCCGGTGTGAGCCGGTCGGCGCGGTGCTAGGGTCTGCGCCGTGGATCCGCTGGTGATCGGGCTGCTCACGGTGACCGCGCTGTGCGCCGGTACCGTCGACGCGATCGCCGGCGGCGGCGGCCTGATCACGTTGCCCGCGCTGCTGATGGCCGGCCTGCCGCCGCACCTCGCGCTCGGCACCAACAAGGGCCAGAGCGTGTGGGGCTCGGGCGCGGCGCTGGTCGCGTTCTGGCGGGCCGGGAGGGTCGACCGGCGGCAGGCGCGCTACGCGTTCCCGCTCGGCCTCATCGGCTCGCTGGTCGGCGCGCGGCTGGTGCTGCTGATCGCGCCGGCCGCGCTGCGCCCGATCGTGATCGCGCTCCTGGTCGGTGCCGCGGTCCTGCTCGTGGTGCGCAAGCCCACCCGCGGCGAGGACGCGGGGCCGGCGCGGTGGTGGATCGCGGCGCTGCTCGCGCTGGGCATCGGTGCCTACGACGGGTTCTTCGGCCCCGGCACCGGCACGTTCCTGATCGTCGGGTTCGTCGCGCTGTGCGGCCGCAGCCTCGTTCACGCGAGCGCGGACGCCAAGGTCGTCAACTTCGCGTCGAACCTCGCGGCCGTCACCGCGTTCGCGCTCGCCGGCAGCGTGCGGTGGGAGCTCGCGCTGCCGATGGCCGCGGGCCAGCTCGTGGGCGGCGTGATCGGCGCGCGGCTGGCCATGAAGGGCGGGGCGCGGCTGATCCGCGTGATGGTGATGCTGGTCTCGGGCGCGCTGGTGATCAAGCTCGCGCTCGATCTGGTGTGAGCTACTCGAGGACCGAGTCGGTGACCTGCGGGGGGCCGTTCGCGAGGACGAAGATGCCGGGGTAGCCATCGGTCTCGAACCCGGCGCTCGGGTTCCGGCGCAGCACGGAGCGGTCGATGATCAGGGAGCCCGAGCGATCGTTGCTGACGAAGAAGATCGCGCCGCCGCCCTCGTTCGCGGTGTTGTCCGTGATCTCGGGGCCGCACAGCCGCAGCGTGAACGTGTTGCCGTCGTTGTAGATCGCGCCGCCGCTGCCGCCACCGGGCGTGCCGCTCTGCGCCGGGGCTGCATCGGGGCCGGCGGGCGTCCCGTCCGGGTCGCCACCACACGCGGATACCAGCACGCACTCCGTCAGCACGCACACCACCAGGCTCCAGCGCATGGAGCCACGATACCGCCCGGGCGGGGCGGGGCGGGCGGGTGTGGGCGTCGCTTCCGTTCGTCAGCCCGCGACGAGCGTCACGGGCGGCTGGCCCTTGGCAGCGCGCAGGTCGCGCACCAGCTTGGCCTGGCCATCCGCGTGGTAGCTCGAGCGCACGAGCGGGCCCGCCACCACGTGCGTGATGCCGGCATCGAGGGCGAACGCCTCGAGCTCGGCGAACTCGGTGGGGTGGACGTAGCGCTCGATCGGCAGGTGCGACTTGCTCGGCGCCAGGTACTGCCCGAGCGTGATGATGTCCACGCCGAGGCCGGCGAGCTCGCGCAGCACCTCCTCGACCTCCGCGCGGGTCTCGCCGAGGCCGAGCATCAGGCCGGTCTTGGTCACCGCGTCGCGCTTCCGCGCGTGCTCGAGGATCTGGTAGCTGCGCGGGTAGCTCGCCTGCACCCGGACCTGGCGCGACAGCCGCGGCACGGTCTCGAGGTTGTGGGCGAACACGTCCGGATCCGCGTCGAGCACGATGTCGAGGTGCTCGGTCTTGCCCTTGAAGTCGCCGGCCAGGATCTCGAGCGTCATCTGCGGGCACGCGGCCTTCACGCTCCGGATCGTCTCGGCCCAGTGCGCCGCGCCGAAGTCCGGCAGGTCGTCGCGGTCCACGCACGTGATCACGGTGTGCTCGAGGCCCAGGCGCCCGAGCATCTCGCCGACCCGGCGCGGCTCGTCGGCGTCGAGGGGCAGGGGGCGCCCGGTCGTGACGTCGCAGAACCGGCACGAGCGCGTGCAGATGTCGCCCATGATCATGATCGTGAGCGCCTTGCGGGTCCAGCACTCGCCGATGTTCGGGCAGCTCGCGCTCTCGCACACGGTGTGGAGGTTGAGCTCCTTGACCATCGCGCGGGTCTCGAAGAACGCCGGCTTGCTCGGCAACGTCGCCTTGATCCACGCGGGGTGGCGGCGGCGCACCGCGCCGGGTTCGGCGCTGGCGTCCGTGGCCGCGGGGCTGGCGGCCGGGGTGCCGGGAGCCGGGCTGGCAGCCGTGCCGGGACCAATGACGGGCAGGTGCACGCGCGCGTCGGACATCTCGGGATGGATACCTCACGTCGGTGGCGAACGCGAGGGTCGCGGTCGGCGCCGGGCGCCGGCCTCCCCGGGCCCGGCCGGTCGAGCACGAGGAGGACGTAGGTCCAGCGACGCGTCACGGCGCCATCTACCCCAGGCGCACGGCCCCAGGCGCACGGCCGCGAACACCGGCAAGGCGAGGAAGCCGAGCGCGAACGCCGCGCCGAACGAGATGCCCACCGTGCCGAGCACGCAGAACGCCAGGATCCGGAGCAGCAGCTGGAGCCGCGTGAACTGCGCCGGGCGCTCGATCGCGTAGTGGACGGGATAGGCGCGCATGGCCCCCACTGGCTGCACCCGGCATGCCGGCGCCCGCCTCGCATGCGGTGTGCTCGCTGTTCGACCCTGAGGACGGTGGTGGTGCCGCGTGGCGCCGCAGTTTATGCTCCGCCTGGATGGCTCGCGACACCAACGCCAGCGCGGCAGCGGCGCAACTCGAGGCCGTTCGTCGCCTCGGCCCCGAGGCCCGGCTCGCGCTCGCGGTCCGGATGAGCGAGGACGCGCGGCAGATCTCCATCGAAGGCGAGCGGCGCCGCCACCCCCAGATGACCGAGCACGAGGCCCGGCAGGCCGTGTTCCGGCGGATGTGGGGACCGGAGCTCGCCGATCGTGTCCCGCACGTGACTCCGGGGCGATGACCGAGTTGCAGGCGCTCTTGCGACGGCTGGTCCACATCCTGGATGAGGTCGGGGTGCCGTTCATGATCGCCGGTTCGTTCGCCAGCGCCGCCCACGGCTTGCCGCGGACCACGCAGGACGTCGACGTGGTGATCGATCCGGCCACCGCAGCTGCACTCGATGCGCTGGTGGCGGCGTTACCGCCCGACGAGTACTACGTGGATGAGGCAGTCGCGCGCGAGGCGCTCCGCCGCCGCTCGATGTTCAACGTGATCGATCAGGCCTCGGGCTGGAAGGTCGACTTCATCATCCGCAAGGACCGCGCGTTCAGCCGCGACGAGTTCGCCCGGCGGCAGGCAATCTCGCTTCTCGGCGTACCCGTGTTCGTCGCGTCACCGGAGGACACCATCGTGGCCAAGCTGGAGTGGTCGCTGCAGTCCGGAGGCTCGGAGCGCCAGCTGCGCGATGTGGCGGGCATCGTCGCCACCCTCGGGGAGACGCTCGATCGAGCGTACGTCGAGCGGTGGGTCGCCAATCTCGGGCTCGAGGCCGAGTGGCAGCGCGCTCAGCAGGCCGACCTCTGACGAGCTTGTGTCGCAGACGCGGGGCGGGCAGAACCTCTGCTGGAAACGTCGCGCGGGACGCGCGCGGTGGGGTGAATTCGGCGGCCATGCCGCCGACGCGGGGCGGGCAGAGCCCCGCCGGGATCAGGTCGCGCGGGACGCGCGCGGTGGGGTGAATTCGGCGGCCATGCCGCCGACGCGGGGCGGGCAGCGCCCCGCCGGGATCAGGTCGCGCGGGACGCGCGCGGTGGGGTGAATTCGGCGGCCATGCCGCCGACGAGGGGCGGGCAGAGCCCCTACAGATCGACGGCGTGGCCGTACGCGGCCTCGGTCGCGCCCTTGATCGACTCGGCGAACGTCGGGTGGGCGTGCACCGTGGCGAGCAGGCTGGCCGCGTTGACCTCGGTGGTCTTCGCGAGCGTGAGCTCGGCGATCAGGTCGGTGACCGCGGGGCCGATCAGGTGCGCGCCGACGAGTGCGCCGGTCTCGGCGTGCCACAGCACCTTGACGAACCCGGTGGTCTCCCCCGCAGCGCGCGCCTTGGCGAGCGCGGAGAACGGGAACTTGCCGGCCTTGTACGGGATGCCCTGGGCCTTGGCCTTCTCCTCGGTCAGGCCGACCGACGCGATCTCCGGGGTGCAGTAGGTGCAGGCGGGGATGGCGTCGTAGCGGACCGGCTCGGCGTGGACGCCCGCGATCTTCTCGGCGATGAACACGCCCTCGGCCGAGGCCGTGTGCGCGAGGCCGCGTCCGGTGACGTCGCCGATCGCGTACAGACTGTCGCCGCAGCCGAGGTCCTTGTCGACCACGATGAAGCCGCGGTCGAGCTTCACGCCGTGCGCCTCGAGGCCGAGGTTCTCGGTGTTGGGCGCGATGCCGACCGCGACCAGCAGGATGTCCGCCTCGAGGTTGACCACCGCGCCGCCCTCGGTGGCCTCGGCGGTGATGTGCACCGTGTCGCCCACGACCTTCGCGCTGGTCAGCTTGTGGCTGGTCAGGGCCTTGATGCCTCGCTTGTCGAGGGCGCGCGTGAGCTCGCGGCTGATCTCCGCGTCCTCGTTGGGGACCAGGCGCGGCAAGAACTCGACGATCGTGACCTCGGTGCCGAGCGACCGATAGAACGACGCGAACTCCACGCCGATC
This sequence comes from Kofleriaceae bacterium, assembly GCA_964203225.1. GTDB lineage: Bacteria > Myxococcota_A > Polyangia > Haliangiales > Haliangiaceae > JABFXX01. Next base: position 332,166 of record CAXNMK010000008.1, on the reverse strand, counting down.
GCGCCGGCACCGAGCACGACCAGCCGCTTCGGCTGCGTGGTCAGCGTCATCGCCTTGCGATACTCGATGATCCGCTCGCCATCGAGCGAGAGGCCGGGCAGCGAGCGCGCACGGGCGCCGGTGGCGATCACGACGTGCTTGGCCGTGAGGACCTTGATACCCTCGCTGCTGGTGACCTCGATCTGGTGCGGCTTCCACGCGCCGCCCTTGGCGAGCAGCCTGGCGGTGCCCGCGATCGAGTCGATCTTGTTCTTCTTGAACAGGAACCCGATGCCCTTGCTGACCTTGTCGGCGATGCCGCGGCTGCGGGCGATCATCGCCGGGAAGTCGGCGGTGACCTCGCCGACGTGGATGCCGAAGTCCTGGGCGTGCTTGAAGGTGTCCAGGACCTCGGCGGAGCGGAGCAGGGCCTTGGTCGGGATGCAGCCCCAGTTGAGGCAGATGCCGCCGAGGCTCTCGCGCTCGATGCACGCGGTCTTGAGGCCGAGCTGGGCGGCGCGGATCGCGGCGACGTAGCCGCCGGGGCCGGCGCCGATCACGACGACGTCGTAGGTGTCGCTCACGATGGCTCCTTCACAGGGCGAGGGACTCGGGCTTCTCGAACAGCTCGCCGAACGCCTGCAGCCAGCGGGCGCCGAGCGCGCCGTCGATGACGCGATGGTCGCACGACATGGTCACCGTCAGCCGCTTGCCGGGGACGACCTGGCCGCCGACGATCACGGGCTCGTCGACGGTGGTGCCGATCGCGAGGATGCCGGCCTCGGGCGGGTTGATGATCGCGGTGAATCGCTCGATGCCGAACATGCCGAGGTTCGACACGGTGAACGTGGAGCCCGTGATCTCGTGGCCCTTGAGCCGCTTGGTCTTCGCTCGCTCGGCGAGGTCGCGGACCTCGGCGGCGATCGCCCCGATGCCCTTCTGGTCCGCATCCCGGATCACCGGGGTCACGAGGCCGTCCTCGATCGCGACGGCGACGCCGACGTGCACGTGGTGGTAGCGACGGATCGCCTCGCCCTCCCAGCTCGCGTTGCACTCGGGCACGCGGCGCATCGCGAGCGCGACCGCCTTGATCACGAGGTCGTTGACCGAGACCTTCCCGCGATCTCCCAGCAGCTCGTTGAGCCGGCCGCGGAACGCGAGCAGTGGCGCCGCGTCGAGCTTCCGCATCAGGTAGAAGTGGGGCACGTCGCGCTTGGCCTCGGTCAGGCGCGTGGCGATCCGCTTGCGCATGTTCGAGGCGGGCACGTCGGTGTAGTCGGCGTCGTTGACCTCGCCGGCCGGCAGCATCTGCCGGGGCAGGCGGATGGCGATCGCCTGGGTGACGCGGGCGTGCACGTCGTCCTCGTCGTCGTCCGCGCGGTCCGCGGCGGCCGCGCTGGCGGAGAGCGCGCGGGGGCTGACCGCCGCCGGGGCCGGGGCGCTCGCACCGTCGGTGGCCGCGCGCACGTCGCGCTCGACGATCCGGCCGCCGGGGCCCGAACCCGCGATGGTGCGCAGATCGATGCCAAGCTCGATCGCGAGCGTCTTCGCGAGCGGGGAGGCGAGCAGCGCGCCCGCGGGGGCCGGCGTGGCCTTGGTGGCAGGGACCGGCGTGCGTGCGGGGACGAGCGCGGCGGCGCGCGGTGGGGCCGGGCTGGTCGGCACGGCCGGGGGGCCGCGGCCGGGGCGGGCGCGGTGGCGGCCTTGGTGGGGGCGGGCGCGGCGCCCGCGGCCTGCGCCGTGGCGACGAGCGCGGTCACGTCCTCGCCGGCGTTGCCGATGATCAGCACCGGCGCGCCGAGCTTGACGGTGTCGCCCTCCTTGACCAGGAGCTTCAGGAGGACGCCGTCGTCCTCGATGTTGAAGTCCATGTTCGCCTTGTCGGTCTCGACCTCGGCGATCAGGTCTCCGGGCGACACCTTGTCGCCCTCCTTCTTGGTCCAGCGGACGAGGACGCCCTCCTCCATCGTGGGGGACAGCTTGGGCAAACCGATGATCTGGGCCATGGCGCTTACTCCAGGTACAGGGCGCGACGAACAGCGGCGATCACATCCTTGACCTGCGGCTGCACTTCGATCTCGAGGTTCTTCGCGTAGGGCATCGGTACGTCGTCGCTGGTGACGCGCTCGATCGGCGCATCCAGCGCGTCCATGCAGTGGCGCTGCATCTGGTAGGCGACCTCGGCGCCGAACCCGGCGACCGGCCAGCCGATCTCGACGATCACGCAGCGGCCGGTCTTCTTGACCGACGCGGCGAGCGTGCCGACGTCGAGCGGACGCAGGGTGCGCGGGTCGACGACCTCGCACTCGATGCCCTGCTTGGCCAGCTCGGTGGCCGCCTCGAGGCAGGTCCACACCATCTTCGACCACGCGATCAACGTGATGTGGGTGCCCTCGCGCTTGATGTCGGCGACGCCGAACGGGATCAGCTCGGACTCCCCGCCGGCGGGCGCGTCCGGGACCTCCCAGGTGGTGTTGTAGAGGGTCTCGCCCTCCATGAAGATCACCGGGTTCTCGTCGCGGATCGCGGTCTTGAGCAGGCCCTTGGCGTCGCGCGCCGTGGACGGCAGCACGACCTTGAGGCCCGGTACGTGGGCGTAGTAGCTCTCGAGCGCCTGGCTGTGCTGCGAGCCGACCTGGACCGCCGGACCGCTCGGGCCGCGGAACACGATCGGGATGTTGAACTGCCCGCCGCTCATCTGGAAGATCTTCGCCGCGCTGTTCACGATCTGGTCGATCGCGACGAGCGAGAAGTTGAACGTCATGAACTCGATGATCGGGCGAAGCCCCACCATCGCGGCGCCGACGCCGATGCCGGCGAACCCCATCTCGGCGATCGGGGCGTCGATCACGCGCCGCTCGCTGAACCGCTGCAGGAGCCCCTGGGTGACCTTGTAGGCGCCGTTGTAGTGGCCCACCTCCTCGCCCATGATGAACACGGACGGGTCGCGGTCCATCTCCTCGCGCATCGCCTGGTTGAGCGCTTCTCGGTAGCTGATGACGGGCACGGGCTACTCCTTGATCACGTACGGGAAGTACTCGTCGGCGGGCGGGGAGTCCTCGGCGAACGTCACCGCGTCCTCGATCTCGGCCTTGACGTCGGCCTCGAGCGCTTCGAGCGCGGCCGCCTCCATGCCGAGGTCGAGCAGGCGCTGGCGCGAGCGGTTCAGCGGATCGCGCCGCTTCCACTCCTCGACCTCCTCCTTGGTGCGGTACAGGCCCGGGTCGCTCATCGAGTGGCCCCGGAACCGGTAGGTCACGACCTCGACGAGTGTGGGCTCGCCGGTGGCGCGCGCGCGCTCGACGGCCTCCGCGATCCGGCGCTTGACCTTGATCACGTCGTCGCCGTCGAACCGGTCGCGGGCCATGCCGTGGGCGAGCGCGCGCAGCGACACGTCCTCGACCGCGAGGGAGCGGTAGACGGGCGTGCCCATCGAGTACTGGTTGTTCTCGCAGATCAGCACGACGGGCAGCTTCCACAGCGCTGCGAGCGCGAGGCCCTCGGTGAAGCCGCCGATCGTGGACGCGCCCTCGCCGAAGAAGCACAGCGTGACGGCGCCGTCGCCGCGGTACTTCGACGCGAACGCCGCGCCCGCCGCGATCGGCACGTGGCCGCCGACGATGCCGTAGCCGCCGAGGAAGTTGGTGGCCTTGTCGAACAGGTGCATCGAGCCGCCAAGGCCGCGCACCAGGCCAGTCTTCTTGCCGTACAGCTCGGCCATGATCGGTCGCGCGGCCACGCCCTTGGCGTAGGCGTGCCCGTGCTCGCGGTAGGTCGCGACCACGTAGTCCTTCTGCTCGAGCGCGGCGATCGCGCCGACGCACACCGCCTCCTGCCCGATGATCAGGTGGAGGAACCCGCCGATCTTGCCGTTCGAGTACGCCTTCGCGGACGCCTCCTCGAGGCGCCGGATCGCCAGCATCTGGCGGTACAGCGGTGCGAGCTCCTCGACCGTGGTCTGGACGAGCTCGGGTTGGTCATCGTGTTCGATGCGCGTGGAATCGGGTGTGCTCATGGAGGCGGTCGCCACGGGCCGGACCATACCCACCTCGGGCGCCGTGACCAACCTCCCAGCCGTGCGATTCGCGCGGGAGCTGCGTTGCGTTTCTCGACGCTCTGCGTCGCGCGCGCACAGGCGGTGTCAGCGCAGGTCGATCAGGACGACGCCGGTCGCGGGGATCGTCCAGCGGCCCAGAGGGCCGCGCTCGGGCCCGAGCCCGACCTCGCCGAACCGCACGGGGAGCTTGTCGATCACGAACTGCCCGAGCGCGCACGGCACCGGCGCGAACCCGATCGCGTCATCGACGCCAGGCCCGGCGAACTCGATCGCGAGGTCGGGGAGGGCCGTGCACGTGGTCACGCTCGCGGGCTGGCCACCCACGGTCCACCGCGTGATCACCTCGCGGACGCTCGCCGCCGGGGCGCACGTCAGATCGCGCGCGCACACGTCGCCCACGTCGCACTCGACGTCGTCGTTGCACTCGCTGCGGGTGCCGTTCGAGCCCCCGTGGGGCAGCCCGCGAGGAGCCCGACCATCGCCCCGACGGCCAGGACGTGGGCGCGCTCACTCGACATAGAACGGGCTCGTGTAGATCCACACCTGCTCCACCTCGGCCGCGGCGGGGCCGAGATCGCCGAGGTACGGGCCGAGGTGGGCGGGGATGATCGTGATCTCGACGCGGTAGGCGCCGGGCGCGCTCATGGCCACGTTGACCTGGCCATCGCCGGTGGTCATGCCGTCGCCGTCGACGAGCAGCCGCGCGGCTGCGCCGGGCTCGATCCAGTAGACGCGGGCGCGGATCGTCGGTGTGGGCAGCGCGGGATCGAGGCCGCGTACGCGCGGGACGTCGATGGTCATGCGCGCACCCTCGGCGAGCGGGATGGTGGCGCCGAGCTCGTACACGGTGCCCCCCGGCGAGGTCGCGCGGATGTCGAACCCTTCGGGCGTGCCGAGTACCTCGAACACGGCGAAGTTGCGCCCGGTCGCGAGCGCCGCCTCGATCTGGCCGATATCGGTGGGGTCGGCGACCAGCGCCATGTTCGAGAACCAGCGCGTCATGCGGCGGTACGAATCGCCGCGCTCGCCGTCGGCGAGTTCGACGGGCAGCGCGTTCTGGTGGGCGTCGGTGCCCGCGGTCACGGCGACGTGGCGCCCCTCGGAGAGCAGCGTCTCCCACTTGCTGATCGACGGCGGGTTCGGCGCCAGGAACGCGAGGATCGCGAGGTCGGGCTCGGGGTGGCCGGGGTTGGTGTCGGCGAACTCGAGCGCCGCGGTGAACCCGCCCGCGGCGGGCAGGCCGAGGTAGTCGCGCCGGATGTCCGGATCGATGTTGGCGTGGAGGTTGTAGACCTCGACCCCGCTCGGCGCGACCTCGCGCAGGAGCTCGATCGACTTGCTCTCGGTGTGGGCGATCCAGGTCAGCCCACCCGCCGCGCGGTACGCGGCGGCCGCGGCGGCGTCGGTGCCGTTGTAGAGCGCGTGGCGCTCCTCGAGCGTGCCGGTGACGTGGCGGTCGAGCATGATCGGCATCAACTCGTTCTCGCTGCCGATCGTGACCTGCACCTGGTGCCCGCTGGCGCACTCGATCCGCGACGCGATCTGCGCGCCGCCGCGCAGCACCGCCTGATCACCTCCGCGCATGCTGAACAGCGCGCCGAACTCCTCGTCGGCCATCGAGTCGTCGTGGTCGGTGAGGTTCGCGTAGTCGATCCGGTTGGTGCACAGCGCCGCCCGCAGGTCGGCGAGGCAGGGCTCGTTCGTGGCCCCGCTGGCGTCGCGCGGCTGGCCGTCACACGCGTCGTGGGAGAAGGGGGAGTGGAGGTGGACGATGCCGCGGGCCGCGATCAGGCCGCGGTGCGCGCCCAGCACCGTCGCGGGTGGTAGCCCGGGCTCCCACGCGGGGAGCTCCGCGACCACCTGCTTGTCGTCGCCGCACGCGGGGCACAGCCCGCCAGCGAGGACGAGCCACGAGGCGGCGAGACACCGGGGGAGTGACGTCACCGGACCACTGTATAACGATCTGGGCAGCGGCACACGCGGGGGGCGTGGGGCGCGTGGGGGCCCCGGTGCGGTGGTCCATCGTGGGCCGTGCAGGTGGGGCCGGTGGCGCGCGGTCCCGTCCCGGAGCGGCGGGCCGCGACCACGGTGATGGCGCGCACCTCGCTCGAGGCGCTGGTGTCGTCGCGGCGCAACGTGCTGATGATCTGCGGCACCGCCGCGCTGGTCGCGATCGTCCTGGTCGTGATGCCGTGGGCGCGATCCGGCTGTACCAGCAGTCACTCGGCGCGTATCCCGCCTACGTGGCGGCCTACCGTGGGCTCGGCCTCGCGTACGCGCAGCAGGGTAACAGGCCGCAGGCGGTCAAGGCGTTCCGCACGTACCTCGGCGCGGTGCCGCGCGCGAAGGACGCGGCGCTGATCCGCAAGCGGATGACGTCGCTGCAAGGCCGCTGACGATCGCCGCTCGCCACGGCAAGGTACCTTTCGCCACGGTGCGTCACCGTCTGCCCGCGCGTCACCGTCTGCCCGCGCGTCACCGTCTGCCCGCGCGTCACCGTCTGCCCGCGCGTCACCGTCTGCCCGCGCGTCACCGTCTGCCCGCGCGTCACCGTCTGCCCGCGCGTCACCGTCTGCCCGCGCGTCACCGTCTGCCCGCGCGTCACCGTCTGCCCGCGCGTCACCGTCCTCGTCTGCGTCCGCGGCTCCAGGCGTCAGCGTGCGTGAGGTGCGGCCGCATCGAGCGTGGACGTCACCGCGAGGGGCGCCGCCTCCGGGGGCTCGCGGTCCACGTCCGGGGCGCCGGTCGGGCCGGGGGCGGGTTCGCCGTCACCGCGGCCGGTCAGCCAGAACGTCACCAGCAGCAGCACGAACATCAGGCCGAGCACCCAGCTCGGGAACTCGAGCCTCTGGCCGAGCCACGCGAGCAGGTAGAACCGGGGCAGGCGCCCGACGATCTGGGCGACGACGTAGCGGTGGATCGAGTAGCCCGAGGCGGGCGCGAGCACGCGGATCACCGAGATCGGCAGCAGCGGCACCAGCGAGAACAGCGACACGATCGCGAACGGCCAGCGCTTCATCCAGCGCACGGCCCACCGGAACACGCGCGAGTGCTGCGCGCCGCTCAGGCTCGGCTTCTTCATCGCCGCCTCGACGATCGCGTAGTCCGCGAAGCTGACGATCACGCTCGCCGTGGTGGCAGCCAGTGCGATCCACGCCGGGTCGTAGAACCGGGCGAAGTACAGCACCCCCGGCTCGTGTGGGATCGGCAACACCGAGTTGGACGGGATGCAGTACAGGGCGAGCAGGAACAGGCCCGCGAGCCGGGGCGCGAACGCCAGGGCCAGCACCCCGGCCAGCGCGATGCCGCACAGGCCGTAGAAGAACGCCCGCCAGTAGCGGTTGAGGCGGAGCGTTCGGCCGGGGACGGTGAAGCGGAGCACGGCGGACCTGCGACCCGCGGTCGTATAGCACGCGCCCGCCACATGGCCTTCCGTCGGCGCCACGCCCGCGCTACAAGCCTGCACATGCGCGCACGACTGGAGCGGAGCTACCGGTTCGAGGCGGCGCACTTTCTCCCGAAGGTGCCGCCCGGCCACAAGTGCGCCCGGATGCACGGACACAGCTATCATGTCGAGATCACCGTCGAGGGGGACGTCGATCCCGAGCGTGGGTGGATCGTCGACTTCGCCGACATCGACGAGCACGTGATGCCGCTGATCAAGCAGCTCGATCACCAGGTGCTCAACGAGATCGAGGGCCTCGCCAACCCGACCAGCGAGCTGCTCGCGGGCTGGTTGTGGGCGAACATCGCGCCCCGGCTGCCCGTGCTGGCCGAGGTGGTGGTGTCCGAGACCCCGAGCTCGCGCTGCATCTATCGCGGCGCCTGAGCGGCGCCCGAGCGGCGCCCGAGCGGCGCCCGAGCGCGCCCGCGGCGCCCGAGCCCGACGTGGCGCCTGAACGGCCAGACCCGTGCCCGCCGCGCCGCGGCGGCCTGGTGGTAGCGTGAGCGCGTGGGGCCCAACCTGCGCGTCATCACCCTCAACCTGTGGGGCCTGTCGGCTCCGCTCGAGCTCCGGATCGCGCTCGTCATCCGCCAGCTCGCCGCGCTCCAGCCCGATGTGGTGTGTCTCCAGGAGGTGCGCCCACTCGATGGCTCGGCCGGGCGGACCACCGCGGACGTGATCGCGGAGGGGCTCGGCCTGACCGCGCACTACGCGCCGGCCGTCGCGTGGGCGGACGGCGCCCACGGCACGCTGCCGGCGGGGCAGGAGGGGCTCGCGATCCTCGCGCGCTCGATCCTCGCCACGCGCGCGCTGGCGCTGCCCGAGGCGCGGCCCGCCGACGCGCGCCTGCTGCTGTCCGCGCAGATCGACACCGATGGCGGGCCGGTGTGGGTCCACACCACGCACCTCCACTACCGGCTCGACGATGGCATGGCGCGCGAGCAGCAGGTCCTCGCGATCGACGCCGCGATCCGCGAGCTCCGCAGCGACACCAGCCCGCCGCAGATCCTGTGCGGTGACATGAACGCCACGGCGGACAGCGACGAGATGCGGTTCCTCCGCGGGCTGACCACGCTCGGCGGCCGGCGCACGCACTTCCAGGATGCGTGGCTGCGGCTCCACCCCGAGCCGCAGCCCGGGGATGGCCCGGCGCGCGGCATCACGTGGTCGAGCGAGAACCGGTTCACCCGGCCGCTGCGCTCGCTCGATCTTGATCGCCGGATCGACTACGTCTACGTGACCAGCCGCAAGAAAGATGGCCGCGGCACGGTCCACGTCGCGCGCGTCGTGCTGACCGAGCGCGAGGGGCAGGGCGAGGCCGAGCTGTGCGCGAGCGACCACTACGGGGTGCTCGCCGACGTCCAGGTGCTCGCATCGCTGTGAGGGCGCTCAGGTTCACGGGGCTCCGCCCCCGCCCTGCGCTGCAAGCCGCGCAGGGTGTTCACCCCGGTTTCGAGAATGGTTCACAGGCTCTCAGAGCGCTGTGCAGCTCTCGACCGCGCCGTCGCTGATCACCGCGACCGGGACGCTGGTGCCGGCGGCGCAGTCCGCGCCGACGGCGGTGTCGCCCGCGTAGAACTGGACGACCGTGAACGCGCGGCCGTCGGCGTGGCGCAGCTGCTCGACGGTGATCTCCCCCCTGGTCGACGTCGCCGTACGCCTCGGCGAGCGCGATCGGCGCCGCCCACGATGGCGGAGCCCGCGGTGCTGCGCGCGGGCCCCGCCCGCGACGTGGAGCGCGCGCTGCTCGCCTCGTTCGCGGCTGGCCGGGAGCGCTGAGCCGGTCAGCGGGCGCGGCGGCGCACGAACAGCCACAGGCAGCCGGCCTCGGCGGCCCCGATCAGCGCGATCGTCAGCCAGACGGTGATGTGGTGATCGCCGATCGTGTCGAGGAGGATGCCGCCGAACAGCGGCGCGACCGCGATCCCGAGCATCTGCGCGAACCCGACGACGCCGTAGGTCTGGCCGCGGTGCGCGGGATCCGCGACCTCCGCGATCGCGGTCTGGTGTGCGGGCGCGAACACGACCTCGGCCGCGGTCATCACCAGCATCGCGAGCGCCGCGCCGCCGAGCCCGCTGCCCAGGCCGACCAGCGCGAACCCGAGGGTGCTGATCACGGCCGCCCACGGCAGCCCACGGCCGAGGCCGACCCGCTCGAGCAGCCGCAGCGCTGGCACCTGGAGCACCAGCACCGTCGCGCCGTTGAGCGCGTACAGCAGGCCGACGTCGGCCTTGGTCAGCCCGATCTCTCGCGTCAGGAAGATCGAGAGCGTGCCGAACATCTGGGTCTGCAGCACCGCGGCGAGGAATGACGCGAGGAGGAGGAGGCGGAGCGTGCGGTCGGCGACCGCGCGGCGCAGGGTGCGCAGCGAGGCGCCCGCGGGCTCGGCGGCCGGCCGCGGCGCCTCGGCGAGTGGATCGCGCACCCGCAGCGTGACCGCGCCGGCGATCAGCATCCCCACCGCGGCGAGGAAGAACATCGCGCCATACGGCATCACCAGCGTGAGCACGCCGCCGAGCGCCGGCCCGATCGCCCAGCCGAGGTTGACGCCCATGCGCTGGATCCCGAACGCGCGGACCCGCTGCGCGGGCGAGCAGACATCGGCGACCAGGGCGTAGGCCACGGGCTCGAAGCAGCCGCGCAGCGAGGAGCTGACGACCATGTTGGCCGCGAAGCTCCACAGCGGCGCGTGCAGCAGCACCTGCACCCCGAGGAGCGCGATCACGCCGCTGCGGATGAACAGCGAGCCGGTGATCAGCGGGCGCCGGCCGATCCGATCGGACAGGCTGCCCGCCCACATGCTGGAGAACGACTGGCCGAGGTTGGCGACCAGCGCGACCACGCCGTACATCCACGCCGGGTATCCACGGGTCTCGACGACGTAGATCCCGAGGAACGTCATCACGAGGGACAGGCCCATCGTGTTGACCGCGCGCGCGAACGCGAGTTGCCAGACGCGGCGGTCCAGCGGCGCGGCGTCAGCCGGCGAGAGCGGCGCCCCCCCGGGCCCACCCGGGGATGAGGGCCCGAGCACGAGCACCGCCGGGATCGCGCCCGAGTTCTCGGCGCGGGCCTCGGACGTCACTTCGGCAGCGCGTTCTCGATCGCGGCGATCACCTTCGGATCATCCGGCGTGGTCTTCGGATCGAAGCGCGTGATCCTCGAGCCATCCGCGCTGACCACGAACTTCTCGAAGTTCCACCGGATGTCGCCGGTGTGGCCGGCCGCATCGGCGAGCGGCGTGAGCGCCTGGTAGATCGGGTGGCGGCCTCCGCCGTTGACGTCGACCTTCTCCATCATCGGGAACGTCACGCCGTAGGTGGTCGAGCAGAACTGCGCGATGTCCGCCGCCGAGCCCGGCTCCTCGCTGCCGAACTGGTTGCACGGGAACCCGATCACGGTGAACCCCTGGGGCGCGTACTTCTTCTGCAGCGCCTCGAGCTGGCTGTACTGCGGCGTCAGGCCGCACTTGCTGGCCACGTTGACGAGCAGCAGGGCCTTGCCCTTGAACGCGGCGAGGGTGGTGTCCGTGCCCTGGAGGGTCTTGATGGGGGCAGTCCACATGGGGAGCTCCTGGTCGACAGCGACGGGGGTGGGGGCGGTGCCCGGGGCGGGCAAGGAGGCCGGGTTGGCGGCCGCGGCGGTGAGCCCCTGCACGACGTGCGGGGCGGGGGCGGGCTCCTGCCTTGAGCACGCGAAAACGGTCACGGCGAGCGCGAGCGGCGCCAGGCGAGTCATCGCGGGCACCGTACAATAGGAAGCCGGCGGCGCAACGTCTTTGCTATACGACTGCACCCGCCATGCGCCACATCTACGCCGACTTCATCGACCGCGTGGCCAAGCCGATGCGCTACCTCGGTGGTGAGTACGGGGCGATCGTCAAGGAGGACCCGGTCGTCGTGGCCCGCGTGTGCCTCGCGTTCCCCGACGTCTACGACATCGGGATGTCCCACCTCGGGACGAAGATCCTGTACTCGCTCCTCAACAAGGAGCCGCGGATCGCGTGCGAGCGCGCGTTCGCGCCGTGGACGGACATGGAGACCGAGTTGCGTGCGCGCGGCCTGCCCCTGGTGTCTCTCGAGACCCAGCGTCGGCTCGCCGACTTCGACGTGCTCGGGCTGTCGCTCCAGTACGAGATGACCTACACCAACGTGCTGACGCTGCTCGATCTCGGCGGGCTACCGCTGCGCGCGGCCGATCGCGCCGAGGATGCCACGCTGGTCCTGATCGGCGGCCCCAACGCCTCCCACCCCGAGCCGCTCGCGCCGTTCATCGACGCGGCGTTCATCGGCGAGGCCGAGGAGCTGCTGCCGCCGCTCGTGCTCGCGTGGGCGGCCATGCGGCGCGAGATCACAGCCGGGCTCCGCACCCGCGCCGATGCGCTCGCCGAGCTCGCGGGCCGGTTCCCGATCTACGTGCCGTCGCTGTACGCGACCGAGATCGACGAGCCGACCGGCATGGTCGTGGTCGGCGCGCCGCTCGATCCCCGGGTCCCGGCGCGGATCGGCCGCGCGATGATCGAGGACCTCGACAAGTACCCGTTCCCGACCGACGCCCCGGTGCCGTACGCCGAGGCCGTGTTCGAGCGCGCCTCGGTCGAGATCGCGCGCGGCTGCACCGAGGGCTGTCGGTTCTGCCAGGCCGGCATGATCTACCGCCCGGTGCGCGAGCGCTCCCCGCAGTCGATCGCGGACTCGTTGATCGGCGGCGCCGAGCGCGCGGGCTACGAGGAGACCGGGCTGACCTGCCTGTCGACGGCCGACTTCTCCAGCATCACCCCGCTCGTCAAGTCACTCGCGGCCGAGCTCCGCAAGCGCGGCGTGTCGATGTCGGTGGCGTCGCTGCGCGCGTACGGCCTCAACGAGGATCTGCTCGACGAGCTGGCGCTGACCCGGATCAGCGGCCTGACGTTCGCGCCCGAGGCGGGCACGCAGCGCATGCGCGACGTCGTCAACAAGAACATCACCGAGGCGCACATCGAGGAGAGCACCAACCGGGTGTTCGAGCGCGGCTGGCACCGGCTCAAGCTGTACTTCATGATCGGCCTCCCCACCGAGGAGGATGACGACGTCCGCGGGATCGTCGAGACCGGGCTGCGCATGCTCAAGGTCGGGCGCAAGCTCGTCGGGCACCGCGCCGAGGTCACGGTCAGCGTGTCGTCGCACGTGCCCAAGCCGCACACGCCGCTGCAGTGGGCGGCCCAGGACTCCGAGGTCGAGATCCGGCGCAAGCAGCAGATCCTCCGGCACACCGCCGGGCGCGATCGGGCGCTGCGCCTCAAGCACCACCACAGCGGCGTGTCGTTCGTCGAGGGCGTGCTCGCGCGTGGCGATCGCCGCCTCGCCGATGCGCTCGAGGCGGTGTGGCGCGCCGGCGCGCGGTTCGATGGCTGGGAGGAGCTGTTCGAGATCGAGCGCTGGCTCGCGGCGTTCGAGGCGCACGGGGTCGACACCGAGGCGTACCTCGGGACGCGCCCGGTCCACGCCCGGCTGCCGTGGGACCACATCGATGTCGGCCTCGAGGATGGGTTCCTCCTCGGTGAGTACCGCAAGGCGCTCAAGGGCCGGGCCAGCCCGCCGTGCGGCAAGGTCGCCGGCATGCTGATCCACCACACCAACCTCGTCGACGCGGAGCCCGATCGGCGCAAGCTGGTCTGCTACGACTGCGGCGTCGCGTGTGACCTCACCAAGATGCGCGACGACCGCCTGGTCGCGCTGCGAACGCTCGGTGCCACGGCGCGCCCGGGGCGGCTGGGTGTGGTCCCCACGCCCTTCGGCAGCGACCTCGTCGACGTCTCGGAGCGCGGCGGTGGCAGCCCGGCCGAGGTTCCCGAGGGCCGCGACCAGCGCCGGAGCATGCCGAACCGGGAGAGCGGTCGCACCGAGCGCGTGCGGCTCGCAGGCCACGTCGGTGCGGGCCTGGCGTCCACGACCTACCGGATCCGCTACGCCAAGGTCGGGCGCGCCGCGTTCCTTGGCCACCTCGATCTAATGCGCCTGCTGTCGCGCAGCTTCCGGCGCGCGGACCTGCCGCTGGCGGTCACGCGCGGGTACTCGCCCAAGCCGCGGATCAGCTTCGGCCCCGCGCTCGGGCTCGGCGTGCCGTCCCTCGGGGAGTTGCTGGACGTCGACCTCGAGCACGTGGTCCCCGGCGTCAAGTCGTGGGACGTGGTCGATGACAGCCTGCGCGTCGAGCTGTCTGCCGAGGAGGTGCTCGACCGCCTGGCGGCGGTGTGCCCCCCGGGGATCGAGATCCTCGCCTGCAACGTGGTCCGGCTCGCCGGCCACCCGATGTTCCTGCACAGCCAGCAGGGCTGGGAGGGCAACCGGCCGGCGCCCGGCCTCGGCAAGCTGATCGACGCCGTCGACGTCCTGATCCGGCCCGCGCCCGACGGCATGCGGTTCGACGCCGCCCGCGTGCAGCGGCTGTGCGCGGTGCTGCTCGCGCGCACCGCGGCCCCGGTCGCGCGCGGCGACAAGACCTTCGACGTGCGCCCGCTGGTGCTCGAGCTCGACGTCGTCGACGGCGAAGCCGCCACCAAGCTCGGTGGCGCGCTCGACTGGCCGGTCACCGAGGGAGACGCGCTGATCCGCGTCCGCGTGCGCGCCACCGCCGAGGGCTCCGCGAAGCCGTCCGAGGTCGCGCGCGCGCTCGGCGTCTGGGGCGGCGAGGACCTCCGCGCCGAGCACGCGCTGGTCGCCCGGCTCGGGGTGGTCGAGACGGTGCCGGCGCCCACGGCCGTGCCCGCGCCGCGGCCGCGGCCGGCCTCGTCGTCGGCGTCCGAGCAGCTCCCGTCCTGACCGCCGCGCGGCCCGGGGAGAGATCCCGTCCGTCGAATCCCGGTCAAGAATAGGTGCCAGGCCTCGCGCGCCCGCCGTGCGGGGGGGCGATCGTGAGGGCGTGGGGTTGCCAGGTGATCGATCGGGTACGTGGGTTGCCAGTTCTTGCTGCTCTCGTTCGCAGACATCCCCCCGCGTGAGGTCTACTCGGAGCGTGGTCGCCCGTCTTCACCCGGTTGTTCGCCCGGTAGCGTCGTGGGTCGCGGTGCTAGGCGCGCTGGCCAGCAGCGCGGCCGGCTGCTCGCTGTCCCTGTCCGGTCCCGATCCGCAGGCCTCGGTGCGCGACACCCCGCGCTGTGACACCGGGAAGGGCACGGTCGCACTCGATGGTGTGATGGGGACCTTGTTCGCGGTACCGGCGCTCGCCGCATTCGGCGGGGACGCGACCGAGGTCGGTGTCGGTGTGGTCCTCGGGCTGGCCAGCGTCGCGTACATCGCCGCGGCGGTCCGGGGCAGCGGCGTGGTCGACGAGTGCCGCGCGGCCGTGGCGGCCCACGACCTGGCGGTCAATCAGCCAGCACGTGATCGCTCGCCCAGCGAGGACGAGGACGACGTCCGCCGCCGCCGCGGCGAGGCGCTGGCCCGCCGCCGCGAGCGCGCGCGGCCGTCTGCGGTCGAGCCGCCGGCCGTGGTCGAGCCGTCTCCCGTGGTCGAGCCGCCTCCCGCGATCGAGCCGCCTCCCGTGGATCCCACGGCCGCGCCCGCGCCGTCGGCCCCCGCACAGGCGTCCGCGCCTGCACCGGCACCCGCCCCCGTGAAGGCCCCCGCGCCCGCGCCGGCCGAGGCCGGCTCCGCGGAGCCGTGGCGTGAATTCTGGAAGGAGATCCGGTGATGACGCACCCGTGGACGCGGCTGTGGATGGCAGCGACGGTGTCGGCGCTCGCGCTGGTCGCGCCCGCCCATGCCGAGGACGCGATCGCGCAGGGCGCGGTCGTGAAGATCGAGCAGCAGGAGATCTACGTCAGCGTGGGTGTGCAGCAGGGCGCGAGTGCCGGCGCGCAGCTCCGCGTCAAGCGCGCGCTCAAGCTCCGCCACCCGGTGACCCGCGCGCTGGTCGAGGACTGGATTCCCGTGGGCGCGGCGACGATCACGCAGGCCGGGGCGAGCATGTCCCGCGCGGTGGTCGGCGAGCTCGTCGCGGACGTCAAGGTCGGCGACGTCGTCGAGGTCTACGTCGATCGTCCGGACGCGCCGGCGCCCGCGCTGCCGCCGGTGGTGGTCCCGGCGTCCACGCCTGGGCCCGCCGCGCCCGCCGTCGATCCGGCCACCGCCGAGGTGGTCGGCGTGTTCGCGGCGCAGACCGGGCAGGGGCTCGATGCCCGGATCGCCGGCTGGGAGCGGTTCCTGTCGACGCGGCCGGGCTCGCCGTACGCGGACGCGATCCGGCGCGACCTCGACGGCCTGCGCGGCCTGCGCGAGCAGCTCCGCCCCGCGACCTCCACGTCGGACGGCGGCGTGGTCGCCACGGTGCAGCACCTCGCGCGCACGCGGGCGCCCGCCGGCGCCGCCATCCCGCTCGTGTTCGTGCTCGATCAGCCCTCCGCGGTCGCGAGCGCGTTCCTGCACTACCGCCCGAAGGGCGCGCGCACCTACCGCCGCGTGATGCTGACGCGCGAGAACGACATCTACCTGCGGGGCTCGATCCCCGCGGACGTGGTCGCGCCGCCGGGGGTCGACTACTTCGTCGAGGTGTCGACGCCGACGGGCCGGTCCGGCGTCGCGCTCGGCACGCCCGCCGAGCCTCTCGCGATCGAGATCGCCGAGCCGACGCTGCTCGATCGGTTCGGCGCCGCGCCCGGGATGTCCTCGGTCCGGATCGCCGCGGACTACCAGGACTTCGCCACCTTCGACGACCGCGCCGGCGACCGCACCGATCGCGTGATCACCGCGACCGTCGACTTCACCTACCGCCTCCCGGGGGCGGTCCAGTCGGTCGGCGTCGGCTACGGCGTGTTCGCCGGCCGGGGCGGCTCCGAGGACCAGGCGTGGACGGACGCGTCACCGCTGCCTCGCAGCGGGTTCCACTTTGGCTACGCCGACGTCGAGATCGGGATGGAGCCCAAGGACGCGCCCCGGGTGCCGCTGTCGTTCGGCGGCAAGCTGATCGCGGGCGTCGGCAAGGAGGGGTTCGGCCTCGGCATCGAGGGCCGGTTCCGGATCGGCAGCCGGGACGGCACCAACTTGCTGCTCGCGGCGCGCACGATCGAGGAGGTCGGGTTCCTGTCGGACATCCGGTTCGGCGCGCGCCCCGCGAAGGACCTGATGATCGGCATCTCGGTGGGCGCGACCAACCAGCCGATCCGCGACGACGTCGGGGTCCGCCTCGGCACCGAGCTCGAGTGGGTCGGGTTCGGCAACATCTCGCTGATCCTGCGCGGCTCGTGGCAGGGCCGCAGCGTCGACCACGGCGGCGTCGGTGCCGGTGGCGGCGTGGGGTTCTACTGGTGAGGACGATCATGACCACACGCCTCCTGCGCCCGCTCGTACTCGCGAGCCTGATGTTCGCCACCGGGGCCATCGGGGCCAGCGGCGCCGCCGCCGCGCCCTCGGGCGCGCCCGTGCGCCACGTCCCCGCCGCCGAGGTGGTCGCGGGCACGCCCCTCGAGCTGCTCGCGGAGGCGTCCGCGACGACGCCCACGCTGGTCGTCCACTACCGGCCGGCGGGGCAGGGCGCGTACACCGCGCTCGAGCTGGTCCGCAAGGACGACGCCCACTGGGTCGCGGTCCTGCCCGCGGCCGCCGTGAACCCGCCCGGTGTCGAGTACTTCCTCGTCGCCGGGGGCGTGCCGGTGTTCGCGAGCGCCGAGGCGCCGCACACCCTGCCCGTGGTCGCGACCGCCGCCGACGAGCGCCGGGTCCGCGACGACCTGCGCGTGCGCGGCCGCCGCTCGCAGGTCCACACCTCGTTCGAGTGGGTGGACTACGGCTCGCGCCGGGTCGGCACCACCGAGCTCGCGGATCGCTACTACCGGATCGACGCGGACTTCGCGTACCGGCTGTGGGCGTACCCGCTCGAGGAGCTGCGCGTCGGCTACACGCGGCTGCTCGGCGTCGGCTCCGAGGCGATCGCCGAGAGCGACTCGGGCTTCAAGGTCGCCGGCTGGTTCGAGCTCGGGCTCGCGCCGGTGGAGGGCCTGCGGTTCGACGGGCGCGTGATGGTGATGGCCACCCAGAGCGGGTTCCAGCTCGGCGGGCGCGCCGAGGCGCGGCTCGGCGATCGGGACGCCAGCCACATCGCGGTCGGGGTCGAGTCGCTCGCAGACGTCGGCACCAGCGGGTTCTTCCGGCTCGGCTGGGGCACCGTGCCCGGGCTGCCGATGGCCGCTACCGTCGAGATCACGGAGCTGCCGGCGTCCAACCGGGACACCGGCGTGCGGCTCTACTACGACATCGCGCGCGCGATCACCCCGGGCCTCCGCGTGGGCGTCCGCGT
This sequence comes from Kofleriaceae bacterium, assembly GCA_964203225.1. Lineage (GTDB taxonomy): Bacteria > Myxococcota_A > Polyangia > Haliangiales > Haliangiaceae > JABFXX01. The sequence goes on along the minus strand of CAXNMK010000008.1, from coordinate 314,412 downwards.
GGGGTACGCCGCGCGCACCCAGTCCGTCGCCGGCTTCACCGGCGGCCTCGCCGCGGTGCTGGACTTCTAGGAGGCCCCATGCGCACGAATCTCCTCCTCCTCGCGACCTCCGCGGTCGTGCTGACCGCCCGGCTCGCCGCCGCCGAACCCACCGTGATCGCCGTGCAGGGCGACGACATCTACGTCGAGCTCGGCGCGCGTGATGGCGTGGGCGCGGGCTCCGAGCTCGAGCTCCTCCACGAGGTCGTCGCGACCGATCCGAGCACCGGCGCGAAGCTCAAGGATCGGTTCGCGCTCGGCATGCTGGCCGTCGTCAAGAGCGGCGAGCGGATCAGCATCGCACGCGCCGAGCCAGATCTCGCGCGCCGCGTGCTCGCCGGTGACCACGTCCGCCTGGTGTCCGCGCCCCGGACGTTCGTCGATCCGTGGGCGGCCCGCCTCGACGCGAGCCGCGCCCGCGCCGTCGCGGCGGCCGGCTCCGTGGCCCCGACGCCGAGCGGGAAGGGCATCGATCACCTGACTCCGACCCGCGAGGCGTGGGAGCGCACCCTCGGTCAGTCCCCCGAGGCGCGGATCGCGATCTGGCGCGAGCTGATCGCGGCGCAACCGAGGAGCCCGTACCGCCGGGTGCTCGAGAACGAGATCACGAGCCTCGAGCGCCAGGTCGCCGCGCGCGACGCCGCGCTCACCCGCGCGCGCAGCCAGCGCAGCGACGATCGCGATCCGCGGATCGCGGAGCTCGCCGACGCGCTCGTGCGCACGTCCCGGACCCTCGAGGCGGGCGTGCTGCTCTCCGCGCCGCCGCCGCGCGCCATCCCGAACCGCCCGCTCGAGCTGAGCTTCCTGGTCGCGCTCCCCGGCGCGATCGCCGAGGCCTGGCTGTACGTCCGCGCGCCCGGCGCCCCCGGGTTCCGGCGCCTGCCGCTCACCCCCGACGGGGATGCGTACCTGCGCGCGACCATCGACGCCGCCGACCTCTTGCCGGGTGCGCTCGCCTGGTACGTCGAGGCGCGCGGCCCGGGCACCGACGCCGACGCGAGCCCGGTGCTCGGCAGCGCCGATGCACCGCGGAGCCTCAGCGTCGATGCCGACGTCACCGAGGCGCCGATCGCGACCGGCCGCTCGCACATCGACGCCCACGTCGACTACGTGGACTTCGACGGCCAGCTCGACAACGGCTTCGACCAGTACTACCAGGCCGAACTCGACTTCACGTACCGGTTCATCACGCCGGTCTACGCGGTGCGGCTCGGGTTCGGCACGCTGTCGGGCATGGGCGGCCCCAAGGACGTGATCGACGACGACATGAGCAACGGCTGTCTCGACGGGGCCGGGACGTACCGGTGCCGCAAGGTCACGTTCTCGTACGTCTACAGCGAGGTCGAGTTCCGGCTACGCCCGAACGTGGCGCTGCTGCTGCGGCCGCAGGCGGGCCTGCTGACCACCGACGAGATGGCGACCACCGCGAACGACCGGTGCAAGACCTCGGACATCGCGGGCTGCGACTTCACGACCGCGTTCGGCGGGCGCGCGCGCGTGCGGTTCGGCAGCGAGACCGGCACCAACCTCGTGATCGGCGCGGGCTTCACGCGCGGCGTTGGCACGCTCCTCGAGGCCGCGTACCACTGGTTGCCGCACCCGGTGGTGCCGGTGCAGCTGATGGTGCAGGTCACTGACATGCCGGTCCCGGAGGACTTCGGCGTCCGCCTGATCGGCGACGTCGGCTGGCGCAAGCTGTCCTGGTTCTACCCGTCGCTGCGCCTGTCGTACCAGGCGCGCGACATCGACCACGCCGGCGTGTCCGGCGGCTTCGCGATGAACTTCGACTGGTGAGGACCCGATGAACCACCGTGCTTCCTCCACCATCACTGCGCTCGCGCTCATGCCCGCGCTCCTGGCCATGCTCGCCGGCGTCGCGGTCGCGCAGCCCGGCGCCACGCCACCCGCGCAGCCCGGCGCCACGCCACCCGCGCAGCCCGGCGCCACGCCACCCGCGCAGCCCGGCGCCACGCCACCCGCGCAGCCCGGCGCTCCCTCGGGTGCGCCAGCCGCGAGCCCCTCTGCCCGGGCGCTCGTGCTGCACGTCGCCCCCGCGTCTGTCCCGCCCGGTGCGCCCGTCGAACTCAGCGCGATGATCGATGCGCCGTTCGCCGAGGTGCTGACCGCCCGCTGGCGCCCGATCGGCAGCACCACCTGGCACGACGTCCCGTTCGAGCGCTCGTCGTCCGGCGGCTGGTTCGCGAGCCTGCCGCCGACGCGCCCACCCGGGCTCCAGTACTACCTGCGCGGCCAGGACGGCGCGGGCGTCGAGGTCCTCCACTTCGCGACCGCCGAGGCGCCGCACGCGGTCCGCGTCGATCCGTCGCTCGACGACCGGCTCGAGGAGCTCGACCGGACCCGGCTCGCGGGGCGGGTCGACGAGGTCTCCCTCGACGTCATGGGGCACGAGTTCGGCAACCGCTACGGCAGCGCCTCGCGCGACGTGTCGGACCGCTACCTGCGCGGCGAGCTGACGTACACCCACCGGCTGCTGCGGACGCTCCATCACATCGCGTTCGGGTTCGGCGCGATCCAGGGCACCACGCCGGTCTATGTCGACGAGTCGGACCGCCGCAACGTCGACAAGGGGCTGCGCTACGGGTTCGGCGAGATCCGCGTGCGCGCGCACCCGTCGGTGTTCGTCGACCTGCGGCTCGCGCTCGGCGTCAGCCACGAGGGCTTCGATCAGGGCGTGCGCGGGGCCGTCACGTTCGGCAAGCCATGGCGCTCGTCGGTGACCGTCGGTGGTGAGGCGCTCGGCGACCTCGGCGCGTCGGCGTGGGTTCGGCTCCAGTGGGACACCGCGCCGCCGCTGCTGATGGGCGCCTCGATCGTCCGCACCGATCTCCCGGGTGCGCTGGTCGATGCGGCCGGCCTCTACATCGCGTACGACGTCGCGTACCGGCTCGATCCGCGGTTCACGGTGCGGGCGCAGCTGTCGTACGGGGCGCGCGATGGCGCCGCTCACCTCGGCGGCGGGCTTGGCACGGCGGTCGCGTTCTAGCGAAGCTGCTCGACAACCTGCGCCGCCAGGGTGTGATCAACGAAGCCGAGTACCAGCGCATGCGCAAGGAGATCCTCGACGGTATCTGACGGCCCCGACGCGGTACGCCGCGCCGGACGGGCGCCCACCGATTGCGCTCCCGACGGCGGGGGCGTATGACCGGCCCGTGGCGATCAGCCTGTCGGTCAACCTCAACAAGATCGCGCTCCTGCGCAACTCGCGCGGCGCCTCGAACCCCTCGCCACGCGTCGCCGGGGAGGCCTGCCTCGATGCGGGCGCCTACGGGCTGACCCTGCACTGGCGGGCCGACAACCGGCACACCCGCGCCGAGGACGTCCGCGCGCTGCGGGTGCTGTGCGCGGAGCGCGGCGCCGAGTTCAACCTCGAGGGGGACGATCGCGACGAGCTGATCGCGCTCGCGCTCGAGCTGCAGGTCACCCAGTTCACGCTGGTGCCGGTTCGCCCCGGCGAGATCACGAGCGACCACGGGTGGGAGCTGCCGCGGCAGCACGCCACCGTCGCGCCGATCATCGCGCGCCTGCGCGCCGCCGGCATCCGCACCGCGATGTTCATGGACTGCACGCCCGAGGCGATGGGCGCGGCAGCCGCGACCGGCGTCGAGCGCGTCGAGCTGTACACCGAGCCGTACGCCGCGGCGTTCGGCACCGCGCGGGCGGGTGACGAGCTGGCCCGCGTCCAGGCGAGCGCGAGGGCGGCGGTCGCCGCCGGGATGGCCGTCAACGCCGGCCACGATCTGGACCTCCACAACACCCCGGCCCTCGCGCGCGAGGTGCCCGAGATCGTCGAAGCGTCGATCGGACACGCGCTGCTCGCCGACGCGCTCTACCTCGGCCTGCACGAGACCGTGCGGCGCTACGTGCGCGCCTGTCGGGGCGAGACCGTCGATGCGCCGGTCACGCACTGACGTCGCGTGCTCACCGCCCCCGCCCCCGCCCTGACCGCGGCGCTGCTCGCCGCCTGCGCCGTGCCGCGTGCCGCCGGCGCCCCGCCGTGCCCGACCGAGCTCACGGTCACGATCAACGGCCAGGACGACGTCGATCGGCTCGCGGGCTGCGTCCGCGTGAGCGGGCTCGTGATCCGGTCGGGCGCGCCGATCGGGCTCGCGCCGCTGCGCGCGCTCGAGGTGGTGACCGGAGATCTGGTGGTCGGGCCGACCCTCGCGCTCGAGGAGTTGACGCTGCTGGAGCTGGTCGAGGTCCGGGGCTCGATCCGGGTCCGTGGCAACCACGCGCTGCGCGGGCTGTTCCTGCCGCGACTCGAGCGGGCGGGGCGGGTCGAGGTCGAGGCCAGCCCGGCGCTGGTCACGATCTCGCTCCCGCGGCTGGGCGCCACGACCGGATCGCTGGTCGTGGCGGGCAACCCCTCCCTCGAGATCATGGACCTGTCGGCGCTGGTGTCGGTGGGCCACGATCTGGTGGTCACGGCGAACCCCCGGCTGATGCTGATCGAGGCCGGCCGGCTGGCGGCGGTTCAGGCCGTCCGGATCGACGACAACCGGGCCCTCCCGGCGGAACAGATCGATGCACTTCGTGCGAGGACACCCTCCCCCTGATCGGGTAGCCTCCCCGCCATGACGCGCGACCTACTGGAGCTTGCCGGGTCACTCGGCTTCCTCGACGAGCTCTACGAGCAGTACCAGGCTTCTGCGACCGCCATCGACCCGAGCTGGCACGCCCTCCTCGGTGACCGCACGCCGCCGAGCGGGCCGGGCACGAACGGCCACGGCACCAACGGCCACGGCACCACCCCCGCCGTCCTTGCGGCGAGCACCCCCGCCGCGCGCCCCGGCTCGGTGACGATGTCGCCGATCGCCGCGCAGGCGCAGCCCGCGGTGTGGCCGCTTGTGAACGCGTTCCGCGGCCGCGGCCACGTCCACGCCACGCTCGATCCGCTCGGGCTCCACGAGCCGCTGCACAGCACCGAGCTCGATCCGTCGCTGTGGGGCTTCGGCGAGGCCGATCTCGGCCGCGTGATCGAGCCGACCGGCGTGCACGGCCTGCCGAGAGCCACCGTCGCCGCGCTGATCGCGCACCTCCACGAGGTGTACGCCGGCTCCGTCGGCCTCGAGTTCATGCACATCTCCTCGCCGACGCGGCGGTCGTGGCTCGCCGAGCGCATGGAGACCCAGCTGCGGTCGCTGCCGTCGCACGAGGTCCGCACCCGCATGCTCGCGCTGCTGATCAACGCCGAGCAGTTCGAGCGGTTCTGCCACACCAGGTACCCCGGCACGAAGCGGTTCAGCCTCGAGGGATCGGAGTCGCTGATCCCCGTGCTCGACATGATCCTGACGCACGGCGCGCGCCTCGGTGCGATCGAGGCCGTGATCGGCATGGCCCACCGCGGCCGGCTCACGACGATCGAGCAGATCCTGCGCCGCCCCGCGCGCGACCTGTTCGGCCACTTCGAGGACGTCGAGCCCGAGAAGGCGATGGGTGGCGGGGACGTCAAGTACCACCTCGGGTTCTCCACCGATCGCAACGATCCGAACGGGCACGCGATGCACGTGTCGCTCGCGTTCAACCCGAGTCACCTCGAGGCCGTCGATCCGGTGGTCGTCGGCCGCGTGCGCGCCAAGCAGACCCGGCACGGCGACGTCGAGCACCGCCGCGTGATGGGCGTCCTGGTCCACGGCGACGCCGCGTTCGCCGGCCAGGGCCTGGTCGCCGAGACGCTCCAGCTGTCCAGCCTGCCGGGCTACCGCACCGGCGGCACGGTCCACGTGATCGTCAACAACCAGGTCGGCTTCACGGCCTCGCCGGCGGAGCAGCGCTCGACGCCGTACTGCACCGACATCGCGAAGATGCTCGAGTGCCCGATCTGGCACGTCAACGGCGAGGACCTCGACGCCGTGGCGCGCGTGGTCGAGATGGCCTGCGAGTACCGCGCGGAGTTCGCCTCCGACGTGGTGATCGACATGTACTGCTACCGCAAGTACGGCCACAACGAGAACGACGAGCCGGCGTTCACCCAGCCGCTGATGTACGACCGGATCAAGCAGAAGGCGTCACCGGTCGAGGTCTACAGCAAGCGCCTGCTCGGCGAGGGCGCCGTGTCCCCCGAGGATGTCGCGGGCATCGTCTCGCGCCGGGTCGCGGAGCTCGAGACCGAGCTCGAGGCCGCCAAGGCGAACAAGCAGCGCCCCCATGCACCGTCGATGACGGCGATGTGGCGTGGCTACAGCGGCGGGCAGACCACCGAGCCGGTCACGGCCGACACGCGCGTTCCGCGCGAGCTGCTCACGCACATCGCCGATCACATGACCCAGATCCCGGAGGGCTTCACGGCGCACCCGAAGATCGAGCGCCTGCTCGAGCAGCGCGCCCAGATGGGCCGCGGCGAGCGCGCGCTCGACTGGGGCATGGCCGAGCTGCTCGCGTACGGTTCGCTGCTCTACACCGGCGTCAACGTGCGCCTGTCCGGGCAGGACTGCGCGCGCGGCACGTTCAGCCACCGCCACGCGATCATCACGGACATCAAGAACGGGCGCGAGCACATGCTGCTCGGTGGGCTTCATCCCGATCAGGGGCAGTGCCGGATCTACGACTCGCCGCTATCCGAGGCTGGCGTCCTCGGCTTCGAGTTCGGCTTCTCGCTCGACTACCCCGACGCCCTCGTGATGTGGGAGGCGCAGTTCGGCGACTTCGTGAACGGCGCGCAGGTCATCATCGACCAGTTCCTGACCTCGTCGGAGGACAAGTGGAAGCGCCTGTCCGGGCTCGTCATGCTGCTGCCCCACGGGTACGAGGGGCAGGGGCCCGAGCACTCGAGCGCCCGCCTCGAGCGGTTCCTCGAGGCCTGCGCCGAGCAGAACATCCAGGTCGCCCAGCCGACCACGCCCGCGCAGATGTTCCACCTGCTGCGCGAGCACCAGCTCCGCTCCATGCGCAAGCCACTGGTGGTGATGACCCCGAAGAGCCTGCTGCGTCTGCCCGCCGCGAGCAGCCAGCTCGACGAGCTGTCGACCGGCAAGTTCCACCGCGTGCTCGCCGATGACGTGGCCGATCCGGCCAAGGTGCGGCGCGTGCTGGTGTGCACTGGCAAGGTCTACTACGAGCTCGCCGAGGAGCGGAACCGTCGCAAGGACGCGTCCGTCGCCATCGTGCGCCTCGAGAAGCTGTACCCGTGGTGGCCCGAGCTGGTCGCTGCGGCCACGACGCGCCGCTACCCGCACCTCGACTCGCTGTTCTGGGTCCAGGACGAGCCCAGCAACATGGGGGCCGGCAACTTCGCGACCCCGCGCCTCCAGGCCCTGCTCAAGGGTTCGCCCCTGCGGTTCGAGATGGTCAGCCGCGCGGAGAGCGCGAGCCCGGCCACCGGCTCGCACAAGGCTCACGTCCTCGAGCAGCAGCTCCTCCTCCGCCAGGCGTTCGATTGATTCGCGGCCCGACCTTGGGCGGGACCTGGGCGGGGACCTGGGCGGGGACCTGGGCGGGGACCTGGGCGGGGACCTGGGCGGGGACCTGGGCGGGGACCTGGGCGGGGACCTGGGCGGGGACCTGGGCGGGGACCTGGGCGGGGACCTGGGCGGGATGGTGGTGATCGCGTCACGGTGTGTTTGGACCGTGTGCGTCACATCGGGTCGGCTGCGTGTCGGCGAATCCCTGGTTCCAGGGTAGTGTCCGCGCCATGGCTGATCTGGTCGTACCCCAGCTAGGCGAATCGATCTCGGAAGCGGTCGTTGCGCGCTGGCTCAAGCAGGTCGGTGATTCCGTGTCCGTGGACGAGCCGATCGCGGAGCTCGAGACGGACAAGATCACCGTGCAGCTTCCTTCGCCGGTCGGCGGTGCCCTGTCCGAGCAGCGCGCCGCGGTCGGCGCCACGGTCAAGGTCGGTGACGTGATCGGGGCGGTCGAGGCCGGCAAGGCGGGCAAGGCGCCCGCAGCGGTCGCGCCCGTCGCCGGCGCGCCTGTCGCGGCGGCACCGGCGGCCCCCGCGGCCGCGAGCAACGGCGCGTCGATCGACAAGGACGCGCTCCTCAAGCTCACGCCGTCGCAGCGCGCCCACGCACGCGAGGCCGGCGCGCTGCCCACCCCGGCGCGCGCTGCGGCGCCCGCCGCCGGTCCGTCCGAGGCGGCCCGGCTCGCGCAGGTCGATCCGCGCGACGAGGTGACGCCGATGTCGCCGCTCCGCAAGCGGGTCGCCGAGCGCCTCGTCCAGGCGCAGACCGAGAGCGCCTCGCTGACGACCTTCAACGAGGTCGACATGACGGCGATCATGGATCTCCGCGCGAAGTACAAGGACAGCTTCGAGAAGGCGCACGGCGCGCGGCTCGGGTTCATGTCGTTCTTCGTCAAGGCGTGCGCGTACGCCTGCAAGCTCTACCCGGGGCTCAACGCCGAGGTCATCGGCGGCAACATCGTCTACAAGAAGCACTACGATTTCGGCGTCGCGGTATCGGCCCCCAAGGGCCTGGTGGTCCCGGTGCTGCGCGACGTCGACCAGCTGTCGTTCGCGGGTATCGAGAAGGGCATCGTCGCGCTCGCCGACAAGGCGAAGTCTGGCAAGCTCGGCCTCGCCGATCTCGGCGGTGGCACGTTCAGCGTCACCAACGGCGGCATCTACGGCTCGATGATGTCGACCCCGCTGCTCAACTACCCGCAGACGGGCATCCTCGGGATGCACAACATCGTCAAGCGCGCGGTCGTGATCGGCGACGAGATCAAGATCCGCCCGATGATGTACGTCGCGCTGTCGTACGATCACCGGGTCGTCGATGGCCGCGAGGCGGTGTCGTTCCTCGTGGCGGTCAAGGACCGGCTCGAGTCGCCCGACCGCATGCTCGTCGAGGTGTGACGCCGGCCCGGCCGCGGCCGGTCAGCGCGCAGCGGCGGGCGTCGCCTGCGCAGCGACGGCGTCGTCCACCGCGGTGGCGAGGTCGACGTCGGTGGGCTCGAGCGTGAGCGGGCCGCCCGCCATCCGCGAGATGTCGAGCAGCCGCTCGACGAGCTGGACCTGCGCGAGGGCGTTGCGCTCGATCACCTCGAGCGCGTGGTCGCGCGCCTCGCCGACGGGGTTCGCGTGGCGGAGCCGGTGGACGCGGCCGAGCACGGCGTTGAGCGGCATCCGCAGCTCGTGGGACAGCATCGCGAGGAACTCGTCCTTCACCCGGTTCACGGCCTCGGCCTCGACGCGCAGGCGCTGCTCCGTCGCGAGCCGGCTCGAGAGCGCGGCCTCGAGAGCGCGGCGCCGAGGAGCGCGGCGCCGAGGAGCGCGGATGACGCACCGAGAACCGCGACCAGCAGCCAGCCACGTCCTCCACGGCTCCCGCCATCCGATGTCACACGCACCAGTTCCCGCTCTGGCCGAGCAACGCAAGGGTGACGTCCGGTAGGTCCGCGTGATGCGAGCGCGCTCAGGGGTACGGGCGCACGATCAGCGCGGCGCCACCCAGCGGATCGGCCGCGGCGGGCAGGGCGGCGTCCTCGACTCGCGCCCGGGCGGTGTGGGCGATGCCGGCGACCAGCCCGCCGGTCGCCCCCGCGAGGGCGCTGACCTCCTCACGCCCGGGGCCGGTCACCACCCACGTCGCCGCGATGCTGCCGCCGCCGTCGACCGCGGCGATGAACGCGTCGTCCCCGCCGTCGGCGACCATCGTCCGATCGCCGATCCGGAGCGTGCCCGAGAAGAACCCGCTGACCACGACGTGCGGCCCGACCGCGGCGATCCCGCGCAGGCCATCGAACTCGGCGCCCCCGACGAGGAGCGCGTGCTCGGCGGTGCCATCGGCGCTCCACCACGCGAGCACGCCGTCGGCCAGGCCCTGGGCCGTGAGGTCGGCGCCGCCCAGGTGGACCACGCCGCGCGCGGCACCGGCGACCACGACGTGGCCACCCGCGTCGATCGCCACACCGACGACGCTGTCGGCCTGCGGGCCGCCGAACGTGGCGCTCCACTGGTGCGCGCCGCGGACATCGAGGGACGCCACGAACGCATCGGGGAATGGCGAGCGATCGTCGAACGCCGGCAGCGGGTGGCCCTGGAGCTCGGCGCTCGCGACGAACGTGCCCGCGATCGCGATGCGGTCCCCGCGCGCGGCGACGCCCTCGACGGCATCCGGCCCGGAGCCGCCGACCCGCACCAGCCAGGCGACCTCGCCGGCCTCGGTCAGGCGGGCGACGAACCCATCTGCGCTGCCGCCGCTGGTCACCACGGCCTGCGCGAGCCGCAGGGATCCGGAGAACGTCCCCCCGACGACGAACCCGCCGGGGACCGCCGCGATGCTGGTCAGCACGACCCACTCGTCCGTATGCGCGGCGAGGCGCCAGCGGGCTCGCCCGGTCTCCGGATCGAGCCCGATGACCATCCCGCCTGGCTCGCCGCGGACCGGTGCACCACCGACGGTGCCGGTGCCCGTCAGCGTGACGACGACCGCCGCCGCGGAGGCCGCGACCGGCCCCGCCTCGCCTGGCAGCGTGGTCGACCACGCGCGCGCCTCGCCCCGATGGGCGACGACGGTGGTGACCGCGGGCCGATCGGGCCCCGCCGCGCGGGTGAGCGCGGCGAACGTCCGATGCTCGGTGGCGGCGACACCCCGCACGGCCCCGAGGTCGTGATCGAGGGCGAGCGTGATCGGCAAGGACGCGGGTTCGCGCGGTGTGCGCGACTCCGGACAGCCAAACGACGCCGTCCCGGCCGCGACCAGCGCGACCGAGCGACGTCTCATCAGCGTCCCACCGACGTGGGGGAGAGAGTGATCAGTACTTCTCGCCACGGGTGCGCAGCTCGGCGAGCACGGTCGGGAGACCGAGCTTGTCGATGCGACGCATCCCGCGCGCGGACACCCGAAGGGTGATCCAGCGCTTCCCATCCTCGAGCCAGAACCTCTTGTTCATGAGGTTGACCTCGAAGCGCCGCTTGGTGTGGCGGTTCGAGTGGCTGACATTCGAGCCGACGAGCGGCTTCTTCCCGGTGACCTGGCACTGGCGCGACATGGCACGTCTCCTTAGATCTTCGACTCTTTGAACTCGACGTGCTTGCGGATGACCGGGTCGTACTTCTTCAGCACGAGCTTGTCCGGCGTCCGCTTCCGGTTCTTCGACGTCGTGTAGAAGAAGCCGGTGTCTGCGGTCGACACGAGTCGGATGAGCTCGCGTCCTGATTTACCCTTCTTCGCCATATCATGTACTCCGGGGAGGCGGACTTATGCCACGGTGCGCGAAGGCTTGGCAAGCCCCTGGCCCCACCGGAACGTCTTCGCGATGCTCGCGGGACGCACGATCCCCTCCCCGTGGTCGTGTTTTCCAGCAATCTCGGCTAGATGGAGCCATCGGTGGGCGCAGCGGAATCGTCGGTCGGGGCGCCGTCCTCGGTCGCGTCGACCAGCGCCACGCCGGGCAGCGTGGTCGTCTTCCGCGTCGCGCGGCGCTCCTCGATCCGGATCGCCACCATCGTCACGTCGTCGCCCTGCGCCGCCTCGCCCGCGTGCTCGTCGATGTCAGCGAGGATCGCCTTGATGACGTCGTCGGCGCTGCCCGTGCAGGTGCGCAACCGCCGGGACAGCCGCTCGCGCCCGTGCTCCTCGCCCCGCGGGTCGCGCGCCTCGAGGATCCCGTCGGACACCATCAGCAGCAGGTCGCCGGGGAGCAGCTAATCGTGCGCCTCGCCACCGTCGAGATCGTGCGTCACCCCGAGGGATAACGTGTGCGAGCGATCGGCCTGGAGGGGAAACACGTGGTCGCCACGGCGGATCAGCGGCACGCAGTGCCCGGCGTTGGTGAACATCAGGCTGCGGGCCTCCAGCTCATCAGATGCAGTAGACGAGGGTCGCGAACATGCCGTCGTCGCCGAGCCCGGCGATCTCCTGGTTGACCCGCCGGAGCAGCGGCGCGGGGGTCCGCGTGATCGCCGCCCGTGGCCGCAGCTCCGAGGTCAGCCGCGCCATGTAGAGCGCCGCACTGATCGCCTTGCTGGCGACGTCACCAACGGCGACCCCGAGGTGCGTCGGGTCGTGCCAGATGAAGTCGTCGAAGTCGTCGAAGTCGCCGCCGATCAGGTCGGCGGGCGCGTCGTGGACCGCGAACTCGAGGCCCCCGAACTCGGGTACGCTCGCGGGGAGCAGGCTGCGCCGGATCGGGCGCGCCATGCGGCGGTCGCGCTCGAGGCGCGCGCCTCGACGCGGATCTGGTTGCTGGCGATCGAGATCTCGTCGTCGTGGCGGACGCTCGTCGGGTGGTCGAGGCGGACGCCATCGAGGAACGTGCCGTTGTTCGAGCCGAGCTCCTCGAGGCTCCAGCCCCCGCCGACGCGCCACAGCCGCGCGTGCTGCCGCGACACCCGCATGTCCGGTGCGAAGATCTGGCAGTCGGAGCGGCGACCGATCACGTGGTCGCCGTCCCCGAGCTTGAACCGGCGACCCACGACCGGGCCGGCGAGGACCCCCAGGGACGGCATGGGTCTCCCGGGCGTAGCATCGTCAACATCGAGTGATTCCAGTCGCTTGAGCGAGGGTGGCGTGAGGCCGCACGGCTGTGGTCGCAGCCGACTTGACCCGGGGATCCGGGGGGGGTGTACTTCGCCGGTGCAGCCGCTCGGTAACTTCATTGGAGGCGCGTTCGTCGCGCCCTCCGGCAAGGCCCTCGTCTCCCGCAACCCCGCCGCGGACCACGCGGTGGTGTTCGAGACCGGCTACACGGTCAGCGCGGTCGCCGATGCGGCCGCCGCTGCGGCCGCCGCCCAGCCCGCGTGGGCAACGCTGAGTCAGGCGCAGCGCGCCGGCCACCTCGAGCGGTTCAAGCGCGAGATCGCGGCGCGCGCCGAGGCCCTCGCCGATGCGATCGTCCTCGAGACGGGCAAGCTCCGCAGCGAGGCCAAGGTCGAGATCCAGACGCTCCTCAATCGGTTCGATCTGGTCAAGGGCGCGATGGCGGCCGACCTCAGGCCCGGCCAGGTCGCCCCCGGCGAGCACCTGCGCTACCAGGCGCTCGGCGTGGTCGGCGTGATCGGCCCGTTCAACTTCCCGCTCCACCTGTGCCACGCCCACGTGATCCCGGCGCTGCTCGCCGGCAACACGGTCGTGATCAAACCGAGCGACATCTCCCCGCTGTGCGGCCAGCGCTACGCCGAGGCCGCGCTCGCCGCCAGGCTGCCCGCGGGCGTGCTCAACGTCGTGGTCGGCGGCGGCGAGGTCGGCGCGGCGATGGTCGCGAGCCCTGCGCTGCGGGGCCTGTGCTTCACGGGCAGCTGGCTGGTCGGGCGCCGCATCCTCGAGGCGTCGCTCGATCGCCCCGAGTTGCTGGTCGCGCTCGAGATGGGCGGCAAGAACGTGTGCGTCGTGCTCGACGACGCCGCGCTCCGCCAGGCGGTCCACGAGGTCACCGTCGGGGCGTACCTGTCCGCGGGCCAGCGCTGCACCGGCACCGAGCGCGTGCTCGTGCACCGCAACATCGCCGATCGCTTCATCGCCGCGATGGCCACCGTCGCGCGCGGCATCAAGTTCGGCAACCCCGAGGACGCGAGCAACTTCGCCGGGCCGCTCGCCACCGCCGGCGCGCTGACCAAGCTCGAGCACGCCATCGAGCTCGGGCGGCGCGGCGGGGCCGAGCCGGTGGTCGCCGGCGAGCGGCTGCCTGGTGGCTCGTACCGCACCGCCTCGCTGCACCGGCTGCCCGACGGCGTCCACCATGTCGCGGGCTACACCGATCACGAGGTGTTCGGCCCCGACCTGTGCGTGGAGGTGATCGACTCCGACGAGGAGGCGATCGCGATCCTCGACACCGGCACGTACGGGTTCGCCAACGCGGTGTTCACGGCGAGCGCCGCCCGGTTCGAGAAGTTCTACGAGCGTACGCGCTCGGGCATCCTCAACCGCAACCGCTCGACCAACCTGGCGAGCCCGCGCCTGCCGTTCGGCGGGGTGGGGCAGAGCGGCAACTACCGGCCGGCCGGCGCGTGGGCGCACCGCAACGTGACCTACCCGGTCGCCATGCTCGAGAACCCGGTGGGCGCGGTCACCGCGCACGCCCAGCTCGCGGCGCTGATCCCCGCGTTCGATCTCGATCGCCTCGAGGCCCAGCACGCGGGCGAGGAGGCGTGCGAGGCCCTGCGCCACCTCGTCGATCACCCGCGCCCGATGTCGATCCAGCGCCCGCCCGGCGGCCGGCTTCCCGAGAGCGAGGCGTTGCTCGCCCGGCTGTACGCCGGCGACCGCGTCCCCAAGGAGAAGAAGCCCCCGATGTTCGATCACCTGCGGTCCGCGGGTCCGTGGATGGTGTCGATCGATCCGGTGCCGATGGCCGTCCTCGACGGCATGAGCCAGACCGCCACCGTGGTCGGCGGGTTCGCCGAGGACCCGGTCGTTCGCGCCTACACCGAGGGCGAGTTCGGCGACACGCTGGTCGACAACGCCGACACCAGCGTCGGCGAGACCTGGGCCGCCGCCGAGTACGCGTCCACGCTCCGCCAGCTCGTCCCCGGCCTGCCGCACGTCACGTTCGTGGCGTCGGGCGCCGAGGCCAACGAGAAGGCGATGGTCCTGTGCCAGATCAACTGCGCGCGCACGAACGCGACCCGGGTGCTCGCGTTCGACGGCAGCTTCCACGGGCGCACGCTGCTCGCGCTGCACGCCACGCACTCGCCGGCCAAGCGCGCGCCGTACGAGCTGAAGGGCTACGAGTCCCGGTTCGCGCCGTTCCCGGTGTGGAACGATCCCGCTGCCCCGAGTGAATCGGGGCCGCTCCGCATCGGGCCCGGCGAGGAGCCGCTCGCGCCGAGCGGGTTCTACGCCGCGTGTGCCTCCGGCCAGATCGACGAGCTGCGCGAGCGGTTCGGCGATGCGAAGGAGAACGCGCTGCTCGCGGCCGAGGTCGCGTCGCTCGCGTTCGTGCACGAGCAACTCCAGACCGGGACCTACGCGTGCGTGATCATCGAGCCGATGCAGTCCGAGGGGGGGGATCGCTACGCCACCGAGCGGTTCTTCCGCGGCCTGCGCCTGCTCACGCGCTACCACCAGACGTTCCTGATCTTCGACGAGGTCCAGGTCGGGTTTGGCCTCGGTGGCCCGTTCGCATGGCACACCATGTTCCGCCTGCTCAACGCCCGCGGCCAGCCGGACTACCCGGATGCGGTGACGTTCGCCAAGCGGGCGCAGGTCGGCGTGGTGATGTCGCGGTTCGCGGATCCCGAGCACGGCAGCGCGCACAACGCGTCGCTCGTGCGCGGCCGCCTGCACGCCGACATGGTCTCGACGATGCACAACGCCGAGCGCATCGAGAAGCTCGTGCAGCCGCGCCTGGCGCAGCTCGCGCGGGCGTACCCGCACCTGGTGCAGGCGCCGCGCGGCATGGGCTACGCGTTCGCGTTCGACCTGCCCACGCCCGCGCACCTCGACGCGTTCATCGGCCAGCGATTCTGGCGCGGCGCGATCGTGTTCGGCGCGGGCACGCGCACGGCGCGCTACCGCCTGTCCGACAGCTTCCTCGCGCGCGAGGTCGACATGCTGTTCGAGACGATCCGGCGCTCGCTGTCGTGGCTCGACGCGCACGAGGGGGCCAAGGCGCCCGAGTGGCAGGACACGATCGTCACCGGCGGTGATCTGCCGGTGGCCGTGCCCGACGTCACCTATCGGGTCGTGCCGCACGACGAGGCGATGACGCACCTGCCGGCGATCCTCGACATCGAGTACCAGGTCTACGAGCCGGCGCGCCGCACGCCGCCGGCCGAGATCCGCGCCGCGATCGAGGACCCCGAGGGCCTGCTGATCGTCTGCGAGGCGCCGTCCCCGGGCGGCTCGGGTGGCTCCCAGCTGGTCGCGTTCGCGATCGGCGCGCCGCTCGAGCAGAGCAAGGACGTCGAGGGGCCCGACGACGACCCCATGCTCGGCAAGCACAACACCATGTACTCGGCGTCGATCACGGTCGCGCCGAGCTACCAGAGATCGGGCATCGGCCGGAAGCTCAAGGAGCTGCAGCTCCGCGACGCGATGAAGCGCCTCGACGCCGATGGCAGCCCGCGGTACCGCTACGTCACCGGCCGCAACCGCGTCGGGCGCACGGCGCAGATGACCCACCTGAACCGCGTGTTCGGCGCGCACGTGGTGTCCGTGCTCACGGGCCAGTACGAGGACCCGGAGGGGCAGGCGATCTACTACCGGATCCCGCTCGGCGCCCAGCGCCCGGATCCGGTGGTCAAGC
Organism: Kofleriaceae bacterium; assembly: GCA_964203225.1. GTDB lineage: Bacteria > Myxococcota_A > Polyangia > Haliangiales > Haliangiaceae > JABFXX01. Next base: position 298,221 of record CAXNMK010000008.1, on the reverse strand, counting down.
AGGACGTCCTGCGCCGCCGCGCCGCGGCCGCGGGCACCGACGAGGGGGTCGCGTTCGATCTCGCCTCGGGCCTCACGCGCCCGTTCGCGTCGGGCCCCGCCTCGCTGCGCGCGCTCGAGGAGCAGGGCCTGCTGTACGGGCCCGCGGTCAACAAGCTCACGCTGACCAACTACGTGACCCCCGGCGTCGTGCGCGCGCTCGAGTGGATCGGTGCGCTCGTCCCCGAGTTGCCGCACCTCTACCTGACGTCGTCGCGCGACGAGACCGTCGACAAGGCGATCCGCCTGATGCGCTGCACGCGCAAGCAGGGGCAGATCGTGATCGGCCTCGACGGCGGCTACTACGGCCACACCACGGCCAGCTGCCGTTCGCTGTCGGACCCCACGGTCCACCAGGGCGGCCCGGCGCACTTCTGCTGGCCGCGCGTGCCGCACCCCGCGATCGCGGGCACGACGGCCACCATCAGCGCCCTGCGCGCAGCGGTGGCCGCGGCCGGTGGCGCCCCGGGCGTGCTCGGCTTGTTCTACGAGCTGGTCCAGGAGCGCACTGGCTGGGTCCTCCCGCCGGAGTTCCTGACCGCGCTCGCGCATCTCCGCACCGAGCTCGATCTACCGCTGATCGCGATCGAGAACACCACGCACTCCTACCGCAGCGGGCAGGGCGCGTTCCTGTCGATGGCCGCGGGCCTCGTGCCGGACGTCCTCGGCTGGTGGGGCGGAGGCCAGACCGGCTACCTCCACACCTCGGCGCGCTGGTACATCCCCGGCCCGCTGACCCTGGTCTCCACCTGGGACGGCGACGAGCTGTCGCTGGTCCGGCAGCACCACCAGCTGCGCGCGGCCCGGCACCTCGACCTCGCCGCGGCCTCGGGCGCCCTCGATCGCGCGCTCGAGAAGCTGCCCGCGGGCACCTCGGTGGCCGGCGCCGGCGCCTATCGCGTGATCACCGCGGGGGACCGCGCGGCGGCCCTCGCCACGGCCCTCGGCGAGCGCGGCCTGCGCGTCCGCCGGTTCCCCGGCAACCGCCTCGGCCTGATCCCCGCCCTCGATCAGCTCGATGCCGCCGCCGCCGCCCTCGGCGCCGCCCTCCGGGACATCGCATGAGGCGCACCGTGCTCGCCGTCCTCGTCCTCGTCGCCGCCTGTGGCTCCAAGGATCCGCCCCCCGGGCGGCCCGCCGCTCCCCGCCGCGCCGAGCCAGTCCCTGATCAACGCGATGGGGGAGTACTGCCGGATCGGCGATCTCCCCCGCGAACAGCAGCGCGAGGCCATGAAGGCCTGGGGCTGGTCCGCCGGCGGCGACAAGGAGCTCGGCCCCCTGTGGCACCGCGCGGCCTCCCTGCACGAGCCCGCGGCGATCGCCCTGATCAAGAAGGCCGCCGAGACGGCGGTGGGGGCCGGCACGTGCCCCATCCTCGACGCCCTGAAGTAGGTCCTCATGCGCATCCTCGAGCTGCCCCTCGGCGCCACGCCTCGTGCGTGGGGCCTCATCCACGGCGAGAGCTTCCGCGGTGAGATCAAGGCGCTGTCCGCGATCCGGACGTATCTGTGCACCAAGGTCGGCGGCTTCAAGTCCACCGAGCAGGTGATCGTGGCCGCGCGGGCGCACCTGCCGGTGCTCGAGCGCTACCACCGCGGCCTGTACGACGAGCTCGTCGGGATCGCCGAGGGAGCCGGGGTCTCGGCCGAGGAGATCGTGGTCGCGAACCACTACACCGACCTCCGCGACCTCGATCCGGATCCCGGCACCTGGCAGGCCGCGCCCACCCACGACGCGCCCGAGGCGGCGCACAGCGGGCAGGGCGCCGAGGGGCTCGGCGGGGATGGCTGCAGCGTGCTGTGGGCCGAGTCGCCGACCGGCCGCATCCTCGGGCAGACCTGGGACATGCACGCCACGGCGATCCCGTACGTGATGGTGCTCCGCATCCCCACGTCGGCGGATGGGCCGGCGGCCACGCTGCTGACGGTGACCGGGTGCCTCGGCATGGCGGGCATGAACGCCGCCCGCGTCGGCGCCGCGATCAACAACCTGTTCTCGACGGACGCGACGCTCGGCGTGGTGTGGCCCGCGGTCGTGCGCCGCGCGCTGCACGAGCGCTCCGCCGCCGCCGCGCGCGACGTGATCGCGGGCAGCCCGATCGGCTCCGGGCACCACTACTTCGTCGCGGACCGCACCGACGCGTACGCGATCGAGGCCTCCGGCACGCGCCGCCGCCAGGTGTTCGACGGCGGGCCCAGCTACTGCCACACCAACCACTGCCTCGACGGCGAGGTGGCGAAGCGCTCGAAGGTGCCGACCACCAGCACCACCTACGACCGGATGACCTGGCTCGAGCGGGACCTCGCCCGCGCGCCGATCGCGGATCTGGACGATGCGTGGCGCCGGCTCGGCTCGGACGACGGCTGGCCGCGGAGCATCTGCACGAACATGGCGACGCCCGAGTCGCCGCACGGCGCCGCGACCTGCGGGGCGATCGCGATGAACCTCGACTCGGGCGAGCTGTGGGCACAGCAGGGCCTGATCCACAACGTGGCCGCCGAGCGCTGGCACCTCTAGAGAATCACCATGACCGATTATCCGTTCTTCTTCACGTGGACCGCGCAGAGCGCCGCGAAGCCGATCGAGATCACGGGCGGCGAGGGCGCGTGGTTCACCACGGCGGATGGCGGGCGCTGGCTCGATCTCGGCGCCCTCAGTTACCAGGTCAACGCCGGCCACGGGCGGCGGCGGATCGTCGAGGCGATCAAGCGGCAGGCGGACGAGCTGTGCCTGTCCGCCCCCAACGCGATCTACCCTGCGAAGGTCGAACTCGCGCAGCGGCTGCTCGCGATGGCGGGCCCGGGCTTCACCAAGGTGTTCTTCACCCTCGGCGGCGCCGAGGCCAACGAGAACGCGCTGAAGATCGCGCGCCTGGTCACCGGGCGGATCAAGCTCGTCAGCCGGTACCGGAGCTACCACGGGGCCTCGATGGGCGCGCTCGCGCTGACCGGCGACTGGCGCCGCGCGCCACTCGAGCCGTCGATCCCCGGCGTGGTGCACGTGCAGGACTGCTACTGCGATCGCTGCCCGTTCGGGCACACGCTCGCGACCTGCCACCGCGAGTGCGCGACCAACATCGACGCCACGATGCGCCTGGAGGGGCCGCGATCGGTGGCCGCGGTGTTCCTCGAGCCGGTGCCGGGGGCCAACGGCGTGCTCGTGCCGCCGGACGACTACTGGCCGATCGTGCGCCGCGCGTGTGACGCCGAGGGCGCGCTGCTGGTCGCCGACGAGGTGCTCACCGGGTTCGGACGCACCGGCAAGCCGTTCGCGTTCCAGCACTGGGGCGTGACCCCGGACATGATCACCGTCGCCAAGGGGCTCGCGTCCGGCTACGCGACCATCGGCGCGGTGATCGTGCACGAGCGCGTCGCGCGCCACTTCGACGAGCACGTGCTCGCGTGCGGCCTGACCTACTACGCCCACCCCACCGCGTGCGCCGCGGCCCTGGAGACCATGAAGCTCTACGACGACGAGAAGCTGTACGACAACGCCACCCAGCTCGGCCCCGTGCTCCGCCGCGAGCTCGACGCCGTGGCCGGCAAGATCGCCGCGCGCACGTTCGTGCGGGGCCTCGGCCTGCTCGGCGCGCTCGAGCTCGAGGCGCCGATCGATCGCTGGCAGCAGCTCGGCGCGCAGCTCGCGCAGCGCAAGCTCTCGCTCCACCTCGACGGCAAGCGCGGCACCGCGATCTTCGCGCCGCCGCTGTGCGGCACCGAGGTGGAGCTGATGACCGGCGTCCGCGCGTTCGGCGAGGCCGCCGTCCACGCGTTCGAGGGGCCGCGTGACCGCCATCGTCGGGCGGCACCAGGACAAGGTCGTGGCGTCGGTCGCCGAGGCGCTCGCGCCGCTGCGCGATGGCATGACCGTGCTCGTCGGCGGGTTCGGTCTGTCGGGCAATCCCGAGGCGCTGATCAGGGGGGTCGTCGACCGCGGGGTGAAGGACCTGACGCTGGTCTCGAACAACGCCGGCAACCTGGGCAAGGGGCTCGCCCTGTGGCTGCGGGCCGGCATCATCCGCAAGGTGATCTGCAGCTACATCGGCGGCAACGAGGACCTCCACACCCGCATGGCGTCGGGCGAGGTCGCCGTCGAGATCACCCCCCAGGGCACGCTCGCCGAGCGGATGCGCGCCGCGGGCGCCGGCATCCCCGCATTCTACACGCCGACCGGCGTGGGCACCGTGGTGGAGGAGGGCAAGGAGACCAAGGACATCGACGGTCGCCGCTACGTGCTCGAGCGCGCGCTCCCCGGCGACCTCGCCCTGGTCCGCGCGCACACGGCCGATCGGTTTGGCAACCTCAGGTTCTGGCGCACCGCCCGCAACTTCAACCCCGTGATGGCCACCGCGGCCCGCACCACCCTCGTCGAGTGCGACCACCTCGTCGACCAGGGCGCGATCGATCCCGACGACGTCCACCTCGCCGGCATCTTCGTCCACCGCATCGTCCACGTCCCCGAGCACGAGAACGCGTTCGAGTTCCGGACCGTCCGCAAGCGAGCCTGACCATGCCGTACTCCACCGAAGACATGGCGCGCCGCGCCGCGCGCGAGATCCCCGAGGGCGCGATCGTCAACCTCGGCATCGGCCTGCCCACGCAGGTCGCCGATTATCTCCCCGAGGGGCACGCCCAGCTCCACTCCGAGAACGGCCTGCTCGGCATGGGCCCGTTTCCGCTCGAGGGCGACGAGGATCCGAACCTCATCAACGCCGGCAAGCAGACCGTGACCGTCCTCGCCGGCGGCTCCACCTTCGACTCCGCCGCGTCGTTCGGCATGATCCGCGGCGGCCACGTCGACCTCGCGATCCTCGGCGCCATGCAGGTCTCGGCCTCGGGCGACCTCGCGAACTGGGCCGTCCCGGGCGGCAAGGTCATGGGCATCGGCGGCGCGATGGACCTCGCCACCGGCTGCCGCCGCGTGATCGCGATGATGCAGCACACCACCAAGAAGGGCGAGCACAAGCTCGTCGCCCGCTGCGACTACCCGCTCACCGCCACCGCCGTCGTCGCGCTCGTGATCACCGAGCTCGGCGCGTTCGAGCCCACGGGCACCGGCTTTCGCATCGTCGATCTCGCGCCCGGCGTCACCCGCGATGAGGTCGCGCGGCTGACCGGCGCGCCGCTGCTGTAGTCCGGTCCAACCGCCACGGTGCGCGCGGCTCGGTGTTCGCGCGGGCGGCCGTGCCCATCAACATGACGCGGATGGCGGCCGGCCGCGCTTCACGGGCAACCCTGGCATGGGCCGCCGCTGACCGCATGCGGCCGTCGCTGGTTCATCGTCGGGCCCGTCACGGCGTGACTCCCGCGCGCACGGGTAACGCCACCGTCACCGTCGTTCCCACGCCGGGGGCCGAGATCACCTGGATGGCGCCGCGGTGGGCCTCGACGATGCCGAGCACGAACGCGAGCCCGAGGCCCCGGCCCATACCCTTGGTCGAGAAGAACGGCTCGAACAGCCGGTCCCGGACCGCCGCATCCATGCCATGCCCTTGATCGCTGACCTCGAGGACCACGTACCCCCCTGCCGGCCGGGGCTCGCGGGACACGAAGCTGGTGAGCTGGTCGGCGCCCAGGGGCGTGACCCGACACTTCACCCGGATCTGTGGCGTCCGCCCGGCGGACGCTTCCTCGGCATTCACGAGCAGCGCCTCGACGAGCAGTCGGAGCTGCGCACGATCTCCCGTGAGCGAGATCGCGCCGCGAACGAAATCCCAGCGCACCCTCGGGGGCGGGGCGGACGCGCTCGTGCGTTCGCTCCGCAGCTCATCGAGTAACTCATCGAGGCCCAGCGGCTGGAACGCGAACGTGGCGGCGCCCGCATAGGCCAGCATCTTCGCGGTGAGTCCCGACGCCGCGAGCGTTGCGGCTTCGACCTCGGCGAGCAGGGGTCGTGCGGGGTCGCTCGCGGCCAGCGACAGCGCGACCAGCTCCGCGTTCCCGCGGATCACACAGAACAGGTTGTTGAAGTCGTGGGCGACCCCGGCGGCGAGCAGCGACAGGCTCTCCTGCTTGCGCAGCCGGACCAGCTCGGTCACGGCCTGTTGCCGGTCACGCTCCGAGCGCTCGGCCGCCTGCCTGGCGAGCACCAGCTCGTTCTCGAACCGAGCGCGGATGGTCATCGCGACGATCACCACCTCGATCCTGGTCTCATCGCCGCGGCGGTGACGGACGGCGTTCATCAGCACCGGCACGTCCACGCCGGCGCGCGGCCGGAGGCTGAGCTGGATCTCGGTCAGCTCGCCGTCGGCATGGAGCGTCGGCAGGATGTGGGTCTGCAGGAACAGCCGGCTGCCTGGCGTGAACAGCGAATCGAACCGCGCGCCGCGCAGGTCCTCGGCCGAGACCCCCGCGAGCCGGGCGAGGGCGGCGTTGCACGCGAGTACTCGACAGCGCTCGTCCATCACGAGGTGCCCGCAGGGCAGGCTGTCGAGCTCGCTGGTCACGTCAGCGCACCGGCGCCCGCCAGGTACGAACGCACCGCCGCGATGGTCTCCACGGGGTCGCTCATGTGCGGGCAATGACCGGTCGCGGCGAGCTTGTGGTAGGTCGCGCGCGGTAGCTGACGCGCGCAGTACTCGCCCACCTCCTCCGGAGCGACCACGTCGTCGGTGCACTGCAGGACGAGCGTGGGCACCGGTACCAGCGGCAGGTCGGCGCGATTGTCGCCTCGGAACGTCACCTCGGCGAACGCGCGCAGGAACCGGGGCTCGGTCGAGCAGAAGCTCTCGTTCAGCTCGGCCGAAACGTCGGGGTGATCCGCCGCGCGCGCGACCATCGGCGCCAGCGCACCCGCCCAGCCCATGAAGTTGCGATCCATCAGATCGAGCAACCCGTCGATGTCGGCCTGCGCGAAGCCGCCTCGATACGGCGGCTCGTCGATGTAGCGCGGCGACGGCCCGATCAGGACGAGCCGGGCGAACCGGTCCGGCGCTTCGATCGAGGCGACCACGCCGATCATCGAGCTGACCGAGTGACCGATCAGGGTGACGTCGCGGAGGTCGAGGGCCTCGATCACGTCGAGCACGTCGCGCGCATAGCCGCGCAGCGTCGTGTAGCGCTCGGCGTCGAACGCCTGCTTGTCCGAGTGCCCTGATCCCACGTAGTCGAACGTGACGACCCGGTGGTCGCGCGCGAGGTCCGGTAGCACGTGCCGCCACATCGTCTGGTCACAGCCGAACCCGTGGGCGAGCAGCAGCACGGGAGCGTCGGCGGGACCGGCGATGTGGACATGGTTGCGGCGAACGATCGCCGACGCATCGAGAACAGCTGGCATCGAGGTCACCCTGGTGAAGGAGCAGGGGCTGGCGCCCGCATGCCCGAGGTTGGCGTTCGTGGTGCGTTGATTCGTAGGGGCGATGGCTCGACATCGCGCCGGGATGGTCGAGGGGCCCGCCTGCGCGGATCCCGGGTTGCGGCGGCTGCACGCGCGGCATGGTCGACGCGCTCCTCCTGATCGATCGATCCGGACACTACGGTGTCTCTGGTTCCTGCTGCAGGCGCGTGCGGCGGCGATCGAGTACGGACCGGACCATGGTCAGCAGCTCCTGGACGCTGAACGGCTTGGCGATGAAGTTCTTGCGTGCAACCAGCTCGCCGATGCGCTGACGGGCGTCGCCGACGTACCCGGACATGAACAGCACCCGCACGTCGGGCCGCTCGTCCTCGAGGCGGGCGGCGAGCTGGTCGCCGCTCATGCGGGGCATCACGACATCGGTCAGCACCAGGTCGATCGGCTGAGGATAGGACGCGCACACGCGCAGCGCGTCGAGCCCATCGACGGCGGTCAACAGCTTGTAGCCGGCGGCGTCGAGGATCCGCACCGCGAGGCTGCGTACCGGGTCGGCGTCCTCGACGACCAGCACGGTCTCCGTCCCGCCGACCCGGAGCGACGCCACGGCGGTCACGGCGCCGTCCGATACCGCCCCCTTGACCCGAGGTAGGTAGATGTCGAACGTGGTCCCCGCGCCTGGCGCGCTCGTCAGGGTGATGTGCCCATCCTGCTGCTTGACGATCCCGTACACGGTCGACAGCCCGAGCCCGGTGCCCTGGCCCTCCGGCTTGGTCGTGAAGTAGGGCTCGAACACGCGGCGCGCCGTCACCTCGTCCATCCCGCACCCGGTATCGGCGACCTGCAGGACCACATACTCTCCTGGAGCCAGTCCAGGATGTCTCATCGCGAACTCGCCGTCGACCTGGCGGTTGTAGGTCTTCAGCCGCAGCACGCCGCCGGCCTTCATCGCGTCGCGCGCGTTGGCGGCCAGGTTCATGATGACCTGCTCGAGCTGGCCGTTGTCGGCGAACACCAGGCCGAGATCCTCACCTGGCTGGAGCGATAGCTTGATGTCCTCGCCGATGATCCGACGGAGCAGCTTGTCGGTGTTGTGCGCGACGACGTTGAGGTCGAGCGGTACGCGGCGGATGGCCTGCTTGCGCCCGAACGCAAGCAGCTTGCGGGTCAGCTCCGCGGAGCGCTCCGCTGCCAGCCTGACCTCCAGCAGGTCCTCGCGGGCCTGCTGCGGGGTGTCCTCGCTCTCGATGGTCATCTCGACGTAGCCGGTGATCACCGCGAGCAGGTTGTTGAAGTCGTGGGCGACGCCACCCGCGAACACGCCGATCGACTCCATCTTCTGGGCCTGGATCACGTCGTCCATCAGGCGCTGCTGCTCGCGCTCCTGGCGGCGCTGCTGCGTGATGTCCCGGACCACGGCGATGATGCAGCGCTCGCCCGCCAGCACCAGCGGCGTGATGCTGGCCTCCGCCATGATCGCGGTGCCGTCGCGCCGGGTGAGCACCAGCTCGACGCGCGTCCCCTGCGTGCGGGCGTCATCCCCGCCGCACGCGATCACCTCCGCCCGCTGTTCGCCGGTCAGGAAGTCTCCGAGCGACGTCGCGGCTGGCAGCGGGGCCTCGAGCGCGAGCATCCCGAGCATCGCGTGGTTGGCGAGCCGGAGCGTCAGGGTGTGCCGGTCGGCGACGAGGATGCCGTCCTGGGTGCCCTCGAACACGGCCCGCAGCGCGCGCTCGGACGCCTCGAGCTGCTGCTCGGCTACGCGGCGCGCGGTGATGTCCGAGAACATGGTGTAGACGTGGTCGATGGGGCCCGCGCCCGTCCGTCGCTGCGGGATCGCGGTGACCGACAGCCAGGTCCGCTGGTCTCGGATCGGGTGGTGCAGGCCCATCACCTCGTCGAACACGGGCAGGCCGGTGCGCAGCGCGCGCATCGAGGGGTGCGCCTCTCCTGGCAGCGGGAAACCGTCGCCGTCCACGGCATGCCACTCGCTCGAACCAGAGTCGCGGCCGAGCAGGTCGCTCCGCTGGATGCCGAGGATGCGTAGCGCGGCGGGGTTCGCGTCGATGATCGCTCCGGACGCACCCTGGTAGACCACGCCCTGTACCATGGTCTCGTACAGCGTCCGGTGGCGCTGCTCGCTCTCGGCCAGCGCGCGGGTCCGCTCGGCGACCAACCCCTCGAGGTCGTGGCGGTGGCGAGCGAGCTCGAGGAAGATCCGCACCTTCGAGAGCAACACCTCGGGGATGTACGGCTTGACCAGGTAGTCAACGGCGCCAGCGGTGTAGCCCCGGAACTGATGGCTCTCGTCGGAGTAGGCCGCGGAGACGAAGATGATCGGCGTCGAGGCGATCGTGGGATCTCCGCGCATGATCTCGGCGAGCTCGTAGCCATCCATGCCCGGCATCTGGACGTCGAGGATCGCGAGCGCGAACCGGTGGTGAAGCGCGGCGGCGAGCGCCTCCTCACCGTTGTGGGCCTTGATGACCTTGGCCGGGACAGAGGCCAGCACCCGCTCGAGCGCGATCAGGTTGGCCGGTCGGTCATCGACGGCCAGGATGAACAGGCCGGGCGGCGGCTGGCTGGACGTGGTGCTGGTCGGCTCCGCGGTCATCGGGGCATCCTCTTCTTGTAGATGCGGGCGTGGTCGTCGACCACCTCGAACCGGCGCTCGACCGACGTGAACGAGATCGACTCCTTGTCGCCGAGACAGAGGAACCCGCCGTTGTCGAGGCTCGCCCAGAAGATCTCGAGCACGTGGTCCTGCAGGGTCCGGTTGAAGTAGATCAGCACGTTCCGGCAGACGATCATCTGCATCTCGCCGAACGATGCGTCCATCGCCAGGTTGTGGCGGGCGAACGTCACGCGCTTGCGCAGCCGAGCGTCGATGACCGCCGCATCATAACGCGCGTGATAATGATCCGACAGCGACCCCGCGAGGCCGGCGGCGAAGTAGCTCTCGCTGCCGCGCTGGATGATGTCGAGCGCGTAGATGCCCGCCTTCGCCGTGTCGAGCGCGGACGCGCTGATGTCGGTGGCGTAGATCGTGGATTTCGGATAGATGCCCTGCTCGTCGAGCAGGATCGCGAGCGAGTAGGTCTCCTCGCCGGTCGCACAGCCCGCGTCCCACACCTTGACGTGGGGCCAGGTGCGCAGCACCGGCACCACCTTCTCGCGCAGCGCCGCGTACACGAACGGATCGCGGAACAGCGACGTCACGTTGACCGAGAAGTACGCCGCCAGGCGGTAGAACAGGGAAGGCTCGCGCAGCGTGCGGTGGATGAGCTCGGAGATGGTCTTGATCTCGGCGTCGACCAGGAACTGGGCGATCCGCCGCGCGATGGGCTCGCGCTGGTAGTCGCGAAAGTCATAGCCATAACGCGCGTGGATCGCCTCGAGCAGCAGCGTGAGTTCGATGCCGGTGACGTCGGACGGGGCGACCTCGGTGGTCATGGCTGGCCGCCCCGCGCGCGCGCGCTGGTCGCCAGGCGCAGCGCCACTAGCGGCACAGCAGCACGCGCATCAGCGACAGCAGCCGGTCGGGATCGACGGGCTTGGACAGGTAATCGGTCGCGCCTGCTTCGAGGCATCGCTGGCGATCTTCCTTCATCGCCTTGGCGGTCAGCGCGACGATCGGCAGCCGGGCGAACGCCGGCTGGCTGCGGATCTGGCGCGCGGCCTCGTAGCCATCCATCACCGGCATCATCATGTCGAGCAACACGAGATCGGTGTCCGGGTGCTCGGCGAGCAGCGCGAGCGCGCGCTCGCCATTCTCCGCCTTGATGGGGGCCACCCCATGGCCGGTCAGCACGCGCGCCATCGCGAACATCGTGCGCATGTCATCCTCGACGATCAGGACCTTCTTGCCGCGCAGCGGCTCGTCGGACTCGTGGAGGTGGAGGATCGCGCGGCGGTTGTCCTCGGGGAGGTCGCGCACGACGCGGTGGAGGAACAGCGCGACCTCGTCGATCAGCCGCTCCTGCGAGCGCACGTCCTTGACGATGATCGATTCCGCATACGTGCGGAGGAACAGCTCCTCGTCGCTGGTCAGCTCGCGCACGGTGTGCACGATGATGGGCGGCAACGGCAGCTTCTCGGCGGTCATCCGCCGGAGCAGCTCGAACCCCGGCACATCGGGCAGCCCGAGGTCCATCACCACGAGGTGAAACTGCTCGCGACGCAGCGCCGCGAGCGCGGCCTCGCCGGTGGCGACTTCCTCGACCGACACCTTGCCGTTGCCGACGATGCGGACGGTCTCCTTGCGCATCAGCTCGTCGTCCTCGACCACGAGCACGCGCTTGCGGGCATCGGCAGACGCGCTGTCGAGCCGCGCCAGGATGTCCTCGATGGTCTCCTTGCTGACCGGCTTCGAGGCGTGACCGATCGCGCCCGCGCGCAGCGTCTGGGAGCTGGCCTCCTCGACCGAGACCATGTGGACCGGGATGTGGCGCAGCGACACATCGTGCTTGAGCGCGGTGAGGACCGCCCAGCCGTCCATCTTCGGCAGCTTGATATCGAGCACGATCCCGTGCACCCGGTGCAGCCGCGCGAGCGCCAGCCCCTCCTCGCCGGACGTGGCCAGCAGGCACTTGAAGCCGCGCGCGCGGATCGGCGGCGCGAGCAGCCGCGCGAACCGCACGTCATCCTCGATCACCAGCACGACGTGGTCGTGATCGCCGAGGTGTGCGCGGTCATCGTCGGTCGCCAGCGGACCGGGGGCAACCGGCTCGGGCACGCTCGCCACGACCGCCGGGGCGTGCCGGGCAGGGGCCGGTCCCCGCGACACCGGGCCTGGCGAGCCGGCGTGCGGCCGCGGGGCGTGGGGGCGTGACGGCTCGGATGGACGATCGTCGCCGCGTGCGACCGTCAGCGGCAGGTAGAGCGTGAACGTCGAGCCCTTGCCAGGCTCGCTGACCAGCTGGATCTCGCCGCCGAGCAGCGTCGCTAGCTCGCGGGAGATCGAGAGCCCCAGCCCGGTGCCGCCGAACCGCCGGCGATCGCCCGAGTCGGCCTGCTGGAACGCCTCGAAGATGAGGCGCTGCTTGTCGGCGGGAATGCCGATGCCGGTGTCCTCGACGTGGATGGCGAGCGCGTGGGCCGGGTCCAGGCCGCTCCGCCGCAGCGAGACGCCGGGGGACGGCCGGGTGAACCGCGCCGTGACCCGCCCCGCCTCGGTGAACTTGATCGCGTTGCCGAGCAGGTTCTTGACGATCTGCCCGAGGCGCTGCGCGTCGGTGTAGATCTGGCGGGGGGCATCCTCGGCGATCTCGATCTGGAGCTGGAGCCCCTGGGCATGCGCCATGTGGGCGAACTGCGACACCAGGGACCGCTGGAGCTCCGCGAGCTCGAGGTCCTCGGGCCGGAGGTCCATCTTTCCGGCCTCGATCTTGGACAGGTCCAGGATCTCGTTGATCAGGTTGAGCAGATCGCTGCCGCTGTCGAAGATCACGGTGGCCGACTCGACCTGGTCGGTGGTCAGGTTGCCGGTCTCGTTGTCGCGCAGCGAGCGCGCCAGCAGCAGCAGGCTGTTGAGCGGCGTGCGCAGCTCGTGGGACATGTTGGCGAGGAACTCGGACTTGTACTTGCTCGCCAGCGCGACCTCCTCGGCCTGCTCGGCGAGGATCCGGCGTGCCTGCTCGGTCTCGAGCTTCTGGCGCTCGAGCAGTTCGTTCTTGGCGTTGAGCTCGCTGTTGGACAGCTCGATCTCGGTCTGCTGGGCCTTGAGCTTCTGCTCGGATGAGTTGAGCGCGGCGGTCTGCTCCTCCAGCTCGGCGTTGGTGTTGCGCAGCGCCTCCTGCTGGGCCTCGAGCTCGGCCGCGAGCACCTGCGCCCGTTCGAGCGCGGATGCGATGCGCTCGCGCGACTGCGCGGCCTCGAGCGCCACGGCGACGCCAGGCGTCGCCTGGCGGAGATAGTCGAGGGCGGCGTCCGTGAACGGCCGGAGCGAAGCCAGCTCGAGCATTCCGCGCACGCGGCCCTCGAACAGCAGCGGGGTCACGCACAGGCTGCGCGGCAGGCCTTCCGCGAGCCCAGACGCGATGTAGATGTAGTCCTCGGGGACATCGCTGATCAGCACTTGCTTGCGCTCGAGCGCGGCCTGGCCGACGATTCCTTCCCCGAGCCCGATCCGGTTCGACAGCCCCTTGCGGCGCGTGTACGCGTGGGTCGCGACCAGCTCGAGCGAGCTGGCGGCGCCTTCGCCGTCCAGAAGGTAGAGCGCGCCCATCTGCGCACCCGCGAAGTCCGCGATCTCCGAGATCATGCGGCGGGCCAGCTCGCTGGCGGCGGCCTGCTCCTGGAACCGCTCGTTGAGCCGGGCGATGCCGGACATCACCCACTCCTTGGCGTCGCGCTCGATCTCCGCCTTGCGTACCGCGGACACGTCGCGCAGCGCCCCGAGCACGCCCACCAGGCTGCCGGTGTCGTCGCGGTAGATCGTCGCGTTGAACGCGACGGGCACGAGGACGCCGTCGAGCCGCTGCAGCGTCAGCGCGGCGTCCTGGACGCGGCCGCCCGCGAGCGCACGCTCGTAGGCCGTGCGCGCGGCCTCGGGGTCCGTGAACAGGTCGGCGAACCGGATCCCGATCAGCCGGTCGGAGGGCAGCCCGGTCCGGATCGCCGTGGCGGCGTTGACGTCGGTGATGTCGCCGTTCGGGCTGATCGCGAACAATGGATCCGACGGCCGCATCGACCAGGCTGCGCGCGTACTGGGCGCGGCGCTCGGCGTCGGTCGCGGTGCGGCGGGCCTGGGACACGTCGCGCAGCGTCACGAGCAGCCGCGGCAGCTCGGCGCCTTCGCCTGGAAGCACGCTGGCGCCGAGCTCGATCGATCGCGCGGACGGTCCCGGGGCCGGCGTCACGCAGCGTGAGCTGGTGGTCACGGATCAGGCCGCGCGTGCGGGCCTGCTCGAGCGCGGCGGCGGCCGCGTCGCGATCCGCGAACAACCGCGTCAGCGAGGTCCCGACCAGGCCATCGCGCGCGCCACCGAGCAGGTCAACCGCGGCGGGATTGGCGTCGAGAATGGTGCCGTCATGGCCGACGACCACGACCGGGTCGATCGACGCCACGAGCAGGGACCGGGCGTGGCGGCGAGCGCGCTCGTCGCCCGCGCGGGCCGAGCGCACCGCGGCGCCGAGCCCCGCCAGCGCCTCCTGGAAGGTGTGGAACGTGCCGGCGAGCCGTCCGACGCGGTCCTCGAGCGCGCCGAGCTCGCGGCAGCTCGACGCCCCGCGCACCGCAGCAACCGGGGGCGGCGCGAACGCGACATGGCCGCCCTCGCTCAGGGTGGGGAGCGCGGCCGCGAGCTGCGCACTGCTCGCGACGAGGTCGTCGAGCGTGGCGGTCACCTGCGCGACCGGATACTCGAGCGCGCCGGCCTCCCGCTCGGCGGCGATCCAGCCAGCGACCAGCGCGATCACACCGAGCGACGCCGAGCGCGCCGAGCGCGGCGTCGAGCGCGAGCCCGGTCGACGCCCACACCGTGACACCCGCGCTCCCCGCCAGCAGGAGCCCGAGCAGAGGTAGGAGCAACCGCCGCAGCCGAAGCGAGATCGATGTCATGAGGCCTTGCCGCGCCCGCAGGGCCGTGGACAGCCACGTGAGCGCCAGCGCGCGACGCGATTACCACAAGGGTGGACGTTTCTGACAACGACTCGAATTGCGCGATGAATGAATTTCAATCCCATGCAGCAGCGCAGCTGTGCATGAACCGTCCACCGTCAGCGTTCGCTGGTGTGCGAACAACCACGGGCCCGGCCAGGGGGCTGGCGCACCTACTCGTGCATCAGCGTCGTCCCGACCGAGCCTGGGACCGTGGCCGCGCGCACCAGGTCTCCCGGGGCGAGCTTGCCCAGGATGTGGATCGCCCCGACCCCTTGATCGATCACCGCCATCGCCTCTTCGAGCTTGGGGATCATCCCTCCGCTGACCGTGCCGTCGGCGATCGCCGCCCGGGCCTGGGCGCAGGTCAGCGTCGGGATCCGCGAGGCCGGGTCGTGGATGTCGCGGAGGACACCCGGGGCGGAGGTGACGAGGAACAGCCGCTCGGCGGGGAGGGCGGCGGCGAGCTGGTTGCCGACCATGTCCGCGTTGATGTTGAAGATGCCACCGTCGGCGTCGGCGCCCAGGCAGGCGATCACGGGGACGTGGCCGGCGCCCCACAGCGTGTGGAGGAGGGCGAGGTTGAAGCCGGTGACGTCACCGACGAAGCCCATGTCGACGGGGTCGGGGCCGGCGGCCTCGTAGACCTTCGGGGGGCGGCGGGTGGCGCGCACGACCAGCGCGGACGCGCCGTGCAGGCCGACCGGGGACAGGCCGGCGGCGTTGAGGATGGCGCACAGGTCGACGTTGAGCTTGCCCGCGAGGACCATCTTCATGACGTCGAGGGTGGCGGCGTCGGTGACGCGGCGCCCGGCGACCTGGACGGTGGGCAGGCCGAGGCGCTGCTGGAGCGCGGTCGCCTGCGGCCCGCCGCCGTGGACGACCGCGAGGCGCGCGCCGCCCTCGACGAGGACGCGCAGGTCCGCGGCGAGGATGGCCGCCTCCCCGGAGCCGATCACCTCGCCGCCGATCTTGACGACGAGGATGCCGCCCTGCGCGCTCATGCGTTCACCAGGCCGTAGGAAGGGCCGCGGCCCCGGATGCTCGCTGCACCTTGTCGCATATCCACCGTGGGGCCTGGTATGCCATGACCGTGACGATGGGAGAACAGGCCGCGCCACCCGACACCGCGTTCGTGACAGGCGTTCTCGCCGACATCCGCGCCCGCGAAGCGGAGATGCTCGCGCTGACCCGCCAGTGGGTGGAGGTCAACAGCTACACGAGCAACGTCGCCGGCGTCGACCGCGTCGGGGCGATGCTGCGCGAGGCGTTCTCGCTGCCCTCGCTGGCCTGCACGGAGATCCCCGGCGGCGACGGGTTCGGCGCGCACCTGGTGTGGCGCACGCCGGCGTCGCTCACCGCCGCACCGATCCTGTTGATCGGCCATCACGACACGGTGTTTCCACCGGGCCACTTCGAGGGCTGGCGCGAGGAGGGGGGGCGCGCGATCGGGCCGGGCGCGCTCGACATGAAGGGCGGGCTCGCCGTGATCCGCACGGCGCTGGCGGCGCTCGATGCGGCCGGCGCCCTCGCCGGAATCCCGCTGGTCGTGGTGTCGGTGTCGGAGGAGGAGGTCGGTTCGCCGAGCTCGGCGCCGCACCTGCGTGCGCTGGCGGCGGGCGCAGCGGGGGCGCTGGTGTTCGAGTCCGGCCGCGCGCACGACATGATCATCACGCGCCGCAAGGGCGTGGGGGCGATGACGGTGACCGCGCATGGCCGCGCTGCCCACGCCGGCAACAACCACCAGGATGGCGCCAGCGCGATCTGGGCGCTCGCGAAGTTCATCGACGCGGCCCAGGCGCTGACCAGCTACCAGCGCGGCGTGACGGTCAACGTCGGCCAGATCGCTGGCGGCACGTCGAAGAACACCGTGCCCGAGCGCGCCGAGTGTGCGCTCGATGTTCGCTACGAGACGGTCGCGGACGCCGAGGCGCTGGTGGCGAGCCTGCGCGCCGCTGCGCTCACCGCCGCGGGCGCAGTGCCGGGTGTGCGCCTGGACGTCGCGGGGGGCGCGAACCGGCTCCCCCTCGAGCGCACGTCGGCGTCCGCCGCGCTACGAGACGAGTACGCGGCGTGCGCGCGCGCCACGGGCCTCGGCGATGGCGAGGCGCCGCTCCTCGGCGGTGGCTCCGACGCCAACACGGTCGCCCCGCTCGGCGTCCCTGCGATCGACGGCCTGGGGCCCCGCGGCGCCGGCTTCCACACGACCTCGGAGTACGTCGAGCTCGCCTCGTTCGTCCCCAAGGCGCAGGCGCTCGCGCGGTTCCTCCTCGGCCGGCCACGCTGAGCTTCGGCGAGGCGGGCGCCCCGGTGCTGCGGGCCCGGGCCGCTCACCGCGGGGTCGGCGACGCGCTCGCCGGGCTCGAGCTGGCGCCGCGCCGCCGGATCGGCGCGCGGGTGAGGCTCGCGTGCCACGTCGCGCCCGCGGCGACCTGACCGGTCAGCGTCCGCGCAGGTGCTTCTCGAAGAACGCCAGGGCGTGACCGATGGCGAGCACCTGGTTCTCGCGCCGGGTCACGCCGTGGCCTTCGTCGGGGAACAGGATCAACCCGCCGGGGATCGCGCGGCGCGTCAGCTCGCGGGTGATCTGCAGCGCCTCACCGACGGGCACGCGCGGATCGTTGACGCCCTGAATCGAGAGCAGCGGCGCCTTGATCCGGGCGACGTGCGTGAGCGGTGACAGGTGGACGAGCGCGTCCTTGTCCTGGACCGGATCGCCGTACTCGCTGATCCGCAGGATCCGGCGGTAGGGCGCGGTGTTGGTGAGGAAGGTGACGAGGTTCGAGATGCCGACGGTCTGCACGCCGGCGTCGAACGCCCCCGCAAAGTAGGTCATCGCCATCAGCACCGAGTAGCCACCGTAGCTGCTGCCGAGCACCCCGATCCTGGGTGGCTTGCCATCCTTGGCCCAGCTCGCGCGGATGAACCGCGCGGCGTCCTCGATGTCGGTGACCACCGCGAGGCGCTTCGGCCCGTCGTCCGCGTGGAGCCAGGCCTTGCCGTAGCCACTCGAGCCCCGGACGTTGGGCTGCACGTAGACGAAGCCGGCGTCGACGTACAGCTGGGCCTGCGGCGCGAACCCGGGACGGGTCTGGCTCTCGGGGCCGCCGTGGAAGTCGACGATCACCGGGCACGGTGCATCACAACGCGCGGGCCTGCGGACGAACATCGGGATCGGGGTGCCGTCACGGGCCGGGTAGGACTCGAGCGTCGCCTGCGCGAAGCTCGCCACATCGATCTCGGGCGCCATCGGGGTGCGCCAGGCGCGGAGCTTGCGCGTCTGCCAGTCCAGCGTGTAGGCGGTGGGGGGCAGCCGCGAGCCGTCGAGCTGCAGCTGGACGAACCGTCCGGACCGCGAGACCCCGGCGAGCGACACGCTGTCCGCCGCGGGGAGCGCGGGGAGCGGGAGGGGGCGCAGGGTCCGCGCGTCGAACACGGACACCCGCTGGTAACCTCGCTCGTTGACCTGAAGGTAGATCCGGCGGCGGGCCTGGTCGATCCCGAACTCCACCACGTCGAACGGGATGTCCGTTGAGATCGGCGTCAGCACCCCGCGCTGGAGGCTGTACACGCGCTGGAAGTCACCGCGCTTGTTGGTCCGGACCAGGATCTGCCCGGGCCGCGCGCCGTAGCGCACGTCGTGGTCCTCGGCCTCACCCTGGCCGATCACCGGGGTCAGCTGCTTCCGCGCGACGTCGTACTCGTAGACCTCGACCTGGGTGTTGCCGAGATCCTTGGTCAGGAGCCAGGTGCCGTCGCGGTGGTCGTCGATCGACCACAGCCCTGGCGTGTCGAACACCAGCTCGGTCGCGCCGGTCGCGAGCTCGTACCGGTAGAGCGCGTAGGAGCCGGGATCGCGATCGTTGGCGCGGAAGTACAGGGTCTTGCTGTCGTCGCTGATGAACTGGAGCGCCGCCTGGACCTTGGGTGCGTGGATGATCCGGCGGAGCGCGCCGCCCCTCGGATCCAGCAAGTACAGCCCTGGGTTCTCTTGCCCCCCGACATCCCGGCTGACCACCACGAAGCTGTCATCGGGCGTGAGGCCGACGACGCTCGTGCGATCGGCGCCGCCCGTCAGCTGGACCGGGAACGCCATCGGGCCGTCCTGGCGCCACACCTGGTTCGAGCCGGTGAGCGCGGAGGTGAAGAACATGCGATCACCCCGGGCGGTGAGCACGCCCGCGGGGGCTCCTCGCACATCGAGCATCGCCTCGATCCGGGCGGACGCCTCGCGGGGCAGCGGCGGCGCGGCGTATCGCGCGACCTCGGCGGGGCTCACGCTGTCGGCGCCGAGACCCTGATAGGCAACGGCAGGCGTTCCTGTCGCCGTGGGGCCTGGGGCCCGCGGGGGCGCTGGCTCCTTGATGTCCGCGTGCGCAGCCGCGGACACGAGGCAGAGCAGGGCAAACGTCCAGCGGATCATCCCAACGAACCTACACCGGTTCGTCACGGGACGACGCCAGGGCGTGCCTCCGCTGCGGCGCCGTCCGCGACCGCGCACACCGCGAACCGGGGCGTCACGATGCTGCGGTCGCGCTGGCTCATCGACGCGCTGCGCGGCCGATCCTCGACGACGACGGGCTGCCAGCGCGCGGGCACAGCCGCGATGCCGTCGCGGCGGCGCTGCTGGTCGGGTTCGCCGCCGGCACGCCCGAGCAGCAACGCGCCGCCGTGGTGGCGAGCACGCTGCTGACGGCGATCGGGCTGGCGGTGGTGCAGGTCGGGCTGGCGCTCACGTTCACGCCGCGCGCCCGCCGCGCTGAGTCGCCGCGGTGGGTTACATCTCGACGTGGCCGCGGTGCTCGCGCTCGAGCGCGCGCTTCAGCTTGTCGAGCGCCGAGTTCTGGATCTGGCGGATGCGCTCGCGCGACAGGTGATACTGGTTCCCGATCTCGCGGAACGTCCGCTCCTCGTCATCGCCGAGGCCGAACCGCTTGGTCAGGACGTCGGCTTCGATGGGCGAGAGGTGGTGCAGCAGCTTGGTGACCTGCGACGTCAGCGTCTGCGTGGTCATGTTGTCGGCGGGCGAGGCCTCCTCGCTGTTCGGATCGGCCATCGTGTCGCCGAAGCTGCGATCGTCGTCATCGTGCACCGGCCGGTCGAGAGACATCGGCTGGCCCATGATGTAGCGGTGCATCTGGTTGAGCTTGGCGAGCGGCACACGCGCCGCCTGGGCGAGCTCCTGCGGGGTGGGGGGACGCCCGAGCTCACCGACCAGGCCCTGGCGCACCTTCTCGAGCTGCTGCTGCGCCTCGAGCATGTGCACGGGGATGCGGACCGCGCGCGCCTTGTCGGCGAGCGCACGCCCGATCGCGTGGCGGATCCACCAGCACGCGTAGGTCGAGAACCGCAGCCCGCGGCGGTAGTCGAACCGCGACACGGCATGAATGAGGCCGAGGTTGCCCTCCTGGATCAGATCGGCGAGCGGCATCCCGCCGCGGTCGTAGCGACGCGCCATCGTGACGACGAGGCGCAGGTTCGCGCGCACGAACTCGTCGCGCAGGTTCGCCGCGTCCCGGTACGCCTGGTGGACGTGGTCCATGTAGACACCCGCGTCGCGCGTGGCGCCATCCGTCCACCACGACTCGCTGCCGGCGTTGGCCGCCGCGCGCGCCCGGTAGAGCTCGCGCACCACGGCGTCGATGTGGACGCGATCGAGATCGAGCGTGCGGAGCTGGAGCGCCGCCTCGCGCGCGGCGACGGAGAGCTTCTTGTTCAGCTTCTCGTCCTTGCGGGCGCGCTTGGTCTTGAGGATGTCCTCCGTCGCCTTGAGGAGCTTGGGGAACTTCACCGGCGCCTCGAGGTTGGGCTCGATCAGGGCGAGCACGGGCCCCACGGCGTCCGCGCGCGACAGGACGCGCTCCCAGGTCAGGACCTCGGTGTCCTCGATGCCCTGCGACAGCTCGCGTTCGTCCTCGGGCGTGAGCAGGTCGTGCTCCGCGAGCTGGCGGAAGTACGCGGCGAGGTGATCGTCGTTGTCTGCGGTGCGCGACGCACGCACGGCCTTCGAGGGCGCGGGCGCCTTCGCCACCACCGCGGGAGCGGGTGACACGGCCACAGCGCCGGGGGCTGATGCGCGATTGTGGCGCGTCCCCACCTTGGGGTGCGAGCGGGTGGCGGCCGTGGCCGTGGCCGTGGCCGTGGCCGTGGTCGTCCGGCGCGAGGTCAGCGGCTGTCGACGAGCTGGATGAGTGGTGGCCATGGCGGTGTTACTCCTGTGTTCTCGAGATGAGACGACGGTTGGAATCGAACCGTTGCAATCGATCGGTCGATTCCCTCTTTCGAGAGCCCCGAACGAACCGCTGCACGTGACTGACTTGCACGATGCGCACCCACGGTGCGCCGCGGTACCGCCCCATCCGGGCAGGGGTAGATCGCGTCGTGTAGATTCAGCCGCTTGGCGTCCTTTGCAGCGCGACGAACCGGCCGAACTCCCTGGCACGGAACGGTGATCTGTCGATGACGTGCTCCAGCGGGTGTCAGCGTGACAGACAGCCGTCGGGAACGCAGACACCGTGAGATGGGCTGCGACGCGTGCGACATGGGAGCGCGGCAGGGCGCACTGGTCGGAACTATGCCGGGGTCTTCTCGACCGCGTCGGTGCCGCTGTGCGTGCCGAGGTGGCGCTTCAGGCGGTCGAGCAGCGTCGCCTGGTCTGGGTGGATGATCCGGCGTGCGCGCGTGATCTCGATGAACTCCACCTTGTCGACCTCCCACGACGCGCACCGCGGGGCCGCACCCACGGGCGCCGGGCCGGCGTAGCCGTGCACACGCTTCTGGGACCGGGTGTAGTCGACAAACCCGAGATCGACGAGCGGCCCGTCGATGTCGAGGCCGGTCTCCTCGAGCGTCTCGCGCCGGGCGGTCTGCTCGAGGGTCTCCTCGGGGTTGGGCGCGCCCTTGGGGATGCCCCACGGGGCGCGGCGGTTGTAGTTCCCGGCCGGGTGGACCAGCAGGATCTCGATCGCCCCGGCGACGTACCGGTACAGGAGGGTGCCAGACGAGAGCGTTGCGCGTACGTCGGACATCCTCTGTGACCGTGCAAGACCGCGCCGTCAAGCGCAAGCACCTTGCGGGCAATTCGAGCGATCTCAGTGGGTTGCCCCACCAGTCCGGGGGTGTCGTGACCGTCCGTGGGCCGTGGGGTGTACCGTTACCGCACGCATGAGCGATCCCCGCGAGGCATGGTTTGCACGGATGATGGAGTCCGGGCTCGAGCACCGGATGTTCCAGCCCAGCGACGTCCTGGCGCACGCGACGCCCGACGTCCTCGCCAATCACCTGCCGCCCGAGCTGCTGAGCAAGGTGCTGCAGGCGTCGCTGGCCGCCGGCTCGATGACCGCCGAGCGCGTGCTGGAGACGGTCACGCCTGACCTGCTCGCGCGGCACCTGCCGCACGACGTGCTGTGGGCCTGCATCGCCGCGGCGGCCGCGCGCGCCGGGGTGACGACGTCGTGAACGCGACGGCGTTCCTCGTCGATGCGCTGACCGCTGCGCTCGAGCTCGGCGTCGCGACGCCGGCCGATGTGGTGCGCCACCTCACGCCGGAGCGGCTCGCGGCGCACCTGCCGCGGCCGCTGTGGGCGCGGCTGCTGACGGCCTGCCTCGGCGCGCCGCGGTTGGATGCGCAGCTGGTGCTCGAGACGGTCGGCATCGCCAACCTGTGCGCGCACCTGCCGGCGCCGCTGGTGTGGGGCTGCCTGGCCGAGCTGGGCGCGCGCGCGCTCGGTGGTGCGTTCCCCACGGGGCCGTCGACGTTCGTGGCGAGCGCGCCGGTGGTCACGCGTGCACCGCCCGCCGTGACCGCACCGCCCGCCGCGACCGCGCCGCCGGTCGCCACGCCGCTCGCGATTGGCAGCCCACCGCCGCCCGAACCCCGGCCGGTCGCGCCCGAGCCGCGCCCCGTGCTCGCCGCGAGCATCCCGCTGCCGTCGATCGAGCCGCGGGGGGAGGCGGCCGAGGCCGAGCGCCCGGCGTCACTACCCACGCGGGTGCGCACGCCCACCTCGCAGCGGTTTCGCCAGGCCGTCACGGGCCTCGGGCGGTTGACCGCCGGGCAGCGCCGCCCGCAGGCCCAGGCCTCCGCGCCGGAGTACAGTCCGGATCACGGGGCGGATCACGGGCCGGACCCCGGCGCCGGCATCGTCGCCGAGATCGCGCGCCACGTGCGCCTTGGCGAGACCGAGGTGGAAGCCGTCGCGGCTGATGTCCGAGATCCGGACAAGTGGAAGCGCCAGCTCGTGGTCGACGACGAGCTCGTCGACTGGCCGATGAACGAGAGCACGGCAACGGCCGACGTCGACGAGCCCAAGCGCTAGTCGCAGCCGCGGTTCGATCACCGGACGTGCGGCCCCCCGGCCGCGAGCTGCGCGCAGCCTGAGCGGGCATCCGGGCGCGGATCGGGACGTCTGGCGGGCCACGTACCCCGATCCAGTGGTCATCCAGGTGGTCATCCAAGCGCCACCCCGAAACGCCGAACGGCCGGCGCTCTCGCAACCGGCCGTCTTGCTTAGGGTTTCTGGTGGGCGCTGCAGGGATTGAACCTGCGACTTGTTCCGTGTGAACCCATACAATCCGGCGCGTTCCTCGTCGGTGTCGTCGGAGAACCAGCGAGTTAGCGGCCCGCTGCGGCTCACTTCGGTACGACGGTCAGGTGGTGGGGAAGTGGTGGGGCGGCCGGGGCGCTACAGCCAGAGCAGAGACGCCTTGGTGATGCGAGCAGGTCCCAGCGCGGTTGAGCAGGCACGAGTACATCCCATCCCTGCACAACGCGGTTCGCCGCTGGTACGGGCGGCACAGGTCGGTGTCCGTGCTCGTGGTCCCGCCGCCGCCACTACCTGCAGACATTGCGGCCGCGGCCGCCCCAAGCACCACGAATGGCAGGGCCCAGTCCGACCCGCCGCGCGTTGGGAGCCCCGCTGCAGCGGTCGCAGATCGGCACATGCTCGATCGGTCGAAGCCCTGCAACATCGAGTAGCCGGTCAGGAGGGCCAAGCCTGAGAGGACGACCGCCCCGGCGATAGCATCCTCGCCTGAGCTGCGGCCGTCCGAGGCGATCGTGGGGTTTGCGGCCTCATCCATCGCGACGCCGGCGCCGATCGCGGTTCCGACCATCGTGATCATGTCCACGCCAGCCGCCCAGTTGGACTGGGAGCATGGCGGCTCAACCCCCGGCTCGACCGCGTAGCCCGACGGGAGCGGCCTCGTCGCGATCAGCGAGCACGACGCCAGCAGGCTCACCCCGATACAGCCCCATCCCCTCATTCGACCAGTATCAGCCCGTGCCGTTGCTCATTGCAACTCTCAGTGCCGATGTCAGCCCCGGGTGCGATCGTCGCGGGGCCTGGGCAACGTGCGGCCTCATGAACCGCACGGCGTCACCACTCCTGGGGTGACGCGCCCGGCCCCTCGTGGGGGCTTGGCGCAACCCAGGCGGACCAGGACCACGAGTGGCAACGTCGCATCGCGCGGGGCGTAAGAGCCCGCCCAAGGCATCGTCGGACCAGGCCAACGCGCGTCGCTTCGCGCGCGATGTGGCCGAACTGCAGCGGCTGCATGAGCTTGATCGTGCGGAGATCGAGTTGCGCAAGGCGGCGCGGATTCTCTACCGCGTGGGCCAACTCGGCACGGTGGACTTCGGGCCGTTCGGGCGCCGAATCGAGGCGGCGCTTGCTGGCTTCGAGTTGCCATCGCGGGTCGATCAGCGGCTTGGTCGATACGAAGATGGCGGCCTTCCACGTGCCGCGATTGCCGAACGTGCGGTTGCCGCAGGCGTGTTCTCGCAGAGTGACGCACGCCGGGTGCTCAGGAATCGCCTGACGGTGCTCAGGAGCAAAGAGAGTTCGCCCCGGGGGCCGCGCGTTCTCATGGCGATTGCGCTGGATGCCAAACTCAAGGAGATGGCGGCGCGAGGGGGCGCCAAAGGCGACTCGTAAGCAGAGCGCACGATCGCGATAGTGCGGCGCACGATCCGGTGCGTGCGGTCCTCGGTGCTCGTGCTCGCGTGATGAGCGCGTACTAGTTGTGCATGGGCAAGAGCGTTCATGACGCGGCAACGGCCAATGCGGACCTTCCTCTCCTGAGCCACACGGCGCGCGTGTGTCCTCGCCGACTGCTCGCGCTCGACGCTGCGGCGTAGCGGCCCGGCCCCGATCGGCCGGCGCGGCCGCACGTTCGTCTACCGAACCGAGGACATCCTGCGGTGGCTCTCCTCGGGGATCGAGGCGGTGCAGCCGAAGGAGCGTAAGCCGCCGGCCCGATCGGCCGAGAACGACAACGCGCTCGAGCGCCTCGCCGCGATCCGCCGGGGCAACTCGTGACCTCCGAGGGAACGCGCATCGGTCGCGAGATCGCGGCTGATCTGCTCGCACTCGCCGAGCATTCGCGCCGGCAGCCGGACGAGGCGGACGCGATCGTGTGCGCGATCGTGGCTCACCTTCAGTCGTGGCGCCCTGTGCAGAGCCTGACTGCGCTGGCGCTCGATCTGGAGGCCCTGCTGTGGGTGGAGGTTGACGAGCCGGTCCGACTGGCAGGTGATTATCCGGCGGACGAGCAGGAGGCGGCGCCGTGATCGCGGCCATTCTCGACGCGGCCCTGGGGTACGCCGACGCCTCGCCGCAGTGGCCGGTGTTCCCCGTCCACGCGACCGATAAGAGGCCCTGTATCTCGACGGGGCCGGATCACGCGGTCAACTCGTCCACGGACCCGGAGGTGATCCGACGCTGGTTCCGCCGCGACTTCCCCGGCTGCCGGCTCGGGATCCCGACGGGCTGGCCCACCGGCACGATCGTGATCGATGTCGACGCGAAGCACGACGGCGAGACTCGCCTCGGGGATCTCGAGCGGGCGCTCGGTCCGCTGCCGCGGGTTCGCGTCGTGCGTACCAAGAGCGGCGGCCTGCACCTGTACTTCGCGCGACCGGTGGTCCCGTTCCGAATCCCGTCGGGGCAGGGCGCCAACTCGGCCCTCGGTCGCCTGCTCGGTGGGCGCGATGGCGTCGACGTGCGCGCCGATGGCGGGTTCGTCGTGGTGCCGCCGACGCCCGGCTACACGTGGATCGCGGACGATGACGAGCCCCCGCCGGCGCTGCCGCGGATCTGGCTTGCGGCCTTGCTCGATCTTGCACGACCGCGCCCCCGCCGAACGGGTCAGACGTACACGCGCAACGGGATCCCCGGCTGGGCGCTCGAGATCATCGGTGACGCCTCGACCATTCACGACGGCGGCCGGAACGGCACGCTGTTTCACCTGGGCTGCACGCTGCGAAAGATCGGCGCCAGCGAGTCCGAGATCCTCGGCGAGCTCGAGCGCGCGAACACGCTGCGATGTTCCCCGCCGCTGCGGGATGCCGAGGTCCGCAACCTGGCCGCGAAGGCCGCAAAGGATCGCCGATGACGGCCGCGATAGCTCAAGACCTGATCGACCGGTTGCACGCGGTCACCAACGGCGAGCCCACCGACGACGAGATCGTGATCTCGACGGACCAGGCCGCGATGGTGGACTTCGCCGAGCGGACGACCCACCGGCAGGGGCGCGTCTACGTGCGCGGCATGATGCTCGTCCAGGTCGTGCGGGACCGCGGCGGGATGGCGTGGCTGCGAGGCGCCGAGGGTGCGCCGTTCGTGATGCCTCTCAAGGCCGAACGGCTGCGCGAGCTGATCGGCAGCGCGGCGACCTGGCGCAAGATCGACAAGCGCTCACAGCGAGCCGAGAACGCGATGGTGCCCGAGTGGGTGCCCGCGACGCTAATGCAGCGCGGCGAGTGGATGTTCCCCACGCTCGAGGGCGTCACGGACACGCCGATCATTCGCCCCGACGGCTCGATCCACGACGTGCCGGGGTACGACGCACGGACGGGCATGCTCTACAACCCCGGCGCGGTCCGGTGGCCCGCGTTCAAGGCGCGGCCCTCGCGCCACGACGCCGCCGCCGCGTACGCCGAGTTGGCCGAGCCCTTCTGTGATTTCCCGTTCGTGGCCCCGAGCGATCGGGCTGCCGCCATCGCCGCGACGCTGTCGATCGTCGGTCGCAGCGCCATCCCCGGCTGTGTCCCCATGTTCACGTTCGGCGCGACGACGCCGGGCAGCGGCAAAGGGTTGTGCGCCGACGTGTGCGTAACGATCGGCACCGGGCGGGACGCGCCCAAGATGGCCGCCGCTCGCGACAACGAGGAGATGCGCAAGCGGCTGATGGCGATCGCGCTCGCCGCGCCGTCGGTGGTCGCGTTCGACAACATCTCAGGCGAGTTCAAGTCCGAGGCGCTGGAGATGGCCCTGACCGCTACCTCGATCTGCGATCGGATCCTCGGCGTGACGGAGGACCGAACGGTGCCGCTCCGAGCGGTGTTCCTGATGACCGGCAACAACGTGCGCCTCGGCGGTGACCTGCCGCGCCGTGTGGTCCCGGTCGACCTCGACCCCAGGATGGAGCACCCCGAGGACCGCGGCGGGTTTCGGCACCCGGACCTGCTGGCGTACGTGCGGCGCGAGCGGCCCCGGCTCGTGGTCGCGGCCCTGACGATCCTGCGCGCGTACTGCGAGGCCGGGAAGCCATCGCATGGGGAGGCCAAGGGTTCGTACGAGGACTGGGACCGCCTCGTCCGCGGCGCGATCGTGTGGGCTGGTGGCGTCGATCCTCTCGAGGGCGTGGCCCGGGTCCGTGATCGCGGCGATGTCGAGCGCGATCAACTCCGGGCGCTGCACGTCGCGTGGCGTGACGCCCTCGGCGATGCCTCGGTCACGGTGTCGCGCGTGCTCGAGGCCGCGGGTTCGTCGGGGGCGCTCCACGACGCTCTGCAAGCGTACGGGCGCGGCGACAAGCCGGTGACCGCGGTGCTCCTGGGCTCGCGACTGACCAAGCTCCGCGGGCGGATCGTGGGCGAGTGGATCCTGATCGACGAGGGGACCGCGCACGGCGGGTCACGCCTCTGGCGGGTCGGTGCAGCGTGATCGGCGGTGACAGTGGTGACAGTGGTGACAGTGGTGACAGCCGCACAGGCCAAGCAGGAAAAGATCAACTTCCCCCCGTGAGGGGAAGCGACGTCACCAGTGTCACCAGTGTCACCAGCGTGCCCGGTCGCCGTGCATCGACCCTGCACCTGGGCGCCAGCGTGCGCAGGCTGCCCGCTGCGAGACGTGGCCGACCTACGCCGGCGTCCGGGGGGCTGCGGTGCCCGCGCGTCCTACGGCAAGCCAGCCGCGACCACGGGAGGGAGCGCCACCACGGGAGGGAGGGCCGCCCCGCGAGGCCCTCCGGGGACGTAAGGGCGGGTGGGAGACACAGTTAGTGCGAGCAGAAATCCGTACCAAAAGGACAAGTATGCGTAACAAGGCAACGTCAAGTGAGACAACCCGGAGCGGCGACGAGGACGCGCGGCGGCTGGTCGCCGCAACGCTCGCCGAGCTCGAGCAGCAACTGGAGGTAGTTCGCGCTCGCCGCGCCGAGCTGCCGCCGGGAGGCTTCGACAAGGATCTGGCCGCAGCCGCCGCCAGCCTCAGCCGCGCTGTGACTGGGCTGGCGAGCGAGGAGCGCGCCCGGGAGAGGGCCCGAGTCCAAGCGTTTCGCAAGCTCCTCCGCGAGATGGTGATCGGTTGGCTGCGCGACCAGAGCGACGATGAACGTCACCAACTGATCATGCAGATCACCGCGATGAGCGAGACGAACGTGCTCGGATGAGCGAGTGCGTAACGCCCCGGGTAGCGGTGCCTCCGCGTGTGCTTCGCTGGGGGGCCGGTCCTGCTGTACTCTCGCCGGATGGAACGATGGAGGGGCGTGATGGTGGCCGTCGGTGCTTTCGGTTGTGGCGGCGCCGTGGGGCAGCGTGATGTTGCGCCCGAGGTCAAGCCGCCCGGTGATCCGATCGCCGCACGATGTCTCGGAATCGATGCGGTGGCGCTATCCCGTGCTCAGGTGCTCCTTGGGCCTGACTGCCCACGGCCACCAGCAGAGCTTGCGCGTCAATTCTACGAGATGGGGACAGCAACGGGTGCGTTCAGCGCCAGACAGCTACTCAGCGCACAAGCGCGGATGTGCGAGTGCCGCGTCGCGAATTGCAGCGATGCTGAGAAGCTGGTCGTGTTCAACGCTGCGGCCGATGCACTTGAGGACGGAAGGCGGCTCCAGGAGACTCGAGCAGGTTTGGTGTTCTCGGACGTCGATGGTCACGTTTGCCTGAAGGCGGAAGTCGCGGCCCGGATCTTTGTCCTCGGGCAGATGTGCGCGTTCATGACCGGGTTGAGTGATCGTAGGGTTCGACGGGATGAGGTTCGCAGGGCGCTGCGGATACTGCGCGCGACGGATTCGGAGGGGCAGGTCGAGTCGTGTGTGGAGAGCTTGGCTCCAACCGAATCGCCCAAGCTGTCGCTGTAGCGCTGCCAACGGCCATCCTTGAAGCGCATCTTGGATTTGGGTAGTCAGTAAAATCACAATGTGATTTAATGAACGGCATGGCTGCGAGAAAGACCAAGACCAACCCGAACGGCGCCGGCCGCTATCCGCGAGCACTGGCGAGCCTGCCCAGCCGTGCACGCGCTGGGATTGCTCACCCGCCCCAAGTCCGAGGAACTGGCCGCCGACAAGGCCGAGCAGGCCGGCTGGACTGGATTCGCGCGTGCTGTGCCGCGCGGCTGAAGCGGGGTGGCAAGTGAGCGCGGGCGATGAGACCAAGGGCAAGGCCAACGCTCAGAGCCCCTCGCGTGCGTGGGTGTCGCGGTGGAAGGACATGATCGCCGCCGAGCCAGAGCTGCCCGGCGTGTGGCGGCGCAAGGCTGGTGGCTTCCACATCCGCGCCCGGGTGAAGGACGCGCGGACGGGCCAGATGCGCGAGGTCAACCGCGTGCTCGCGGACGCCAAGCGGGCCCGGGAGGCGCTGGCCATCCTGACGGCCGAGCTCGAGCGCGCTCGCGAGGGCACGATCCAGGCGGCTGAGGCGGTGCCCACCTTTGCGGACTGGGCGGTGCGGGTGCTCGAGCGGAAGATCGCGACCGGCAAGATCACGGCGTCCTCGGGGCGCCGCACCTGGGCATCGCTGCTCGCGCATCACCTGATCCCGGCCTTCGGGCCGGTGTACGTGGACAAGCTCACGCGCGAGGACGTGGAGCGGCTCAAGCTCGACATGCTCGCCGCGCGCAGCCACGCGAAGGGCAAGCGGGCATCCCGCAAGCTCAAGGCGGGGCGCTACTCGGCCGAGACGGTCAACTCCGTGCTCGCAGTGCTGCGCCAGATCACGAGCGAGGCATCGGACACGTTCAACATCGCGGACCCCTGCCGGCGGGTCGAGGCCGTGCCCAAGCGCGGGCACCGCACGTACACCTACGAAGCGCCCAACTCGCTCAAGCCCGGGGACGTGGCGCGCTTCCTCGATGAGACCCGCGTGCGGTACCCGGAGCACTACGCGTTCGTGTTCCTCGGGTTCACCACGGGGCTGCGGCCAAGCTCGCTGCGGCCCCTGCGGAGGCGTGGCCCAAGCGCGGACATCAAGTGGGACACGGCCGAGTTGCTCGTGCGGCGCTCGCAGACGCATGGCGCCGAGGTGATGGAGGAGACCAAGACCGGCCGCGACCAGATGATCGCGCTGGACGAGCGGCAGGTGGAGGCGCTGCGGTGGCACGTGGACCGGCTCGAGAAGGAGAACGCCCAGCGCGCGAAGCGGTACCCCAAGCTCGCCGAAGCGATGGCCGCGAGTGACCTGTTGTTCCCGGCGGGGCCGACCCGCCACAACGCGGGCGGTGGGTTCCGCTCGCAGTCCTGCATGGACAAGATGTTCCGTGACCTGGGCGAGCGCCTCGCGATCGGCTACCCGGTGACGCCACGGGCGATGCGCCGGACCTACCAGGATCTGTGTCGTGCCGCGAGCGTGGCGGACATCGTGACCCGGGCGATCAGCGGGCACGCCACGCCCGAGATGCAGCGCCACTACTCGACGGTGAGCGGGGCCGAGATGCGGGCGGGGCTGGCCAAGGTGATCGATATTGCGACCGGCCACGAGCGCCGGGCCGCGTAGCCGGCAGCGGGCGCTTAATCGAGGTTCCGCACCTTGGTCTCCAGGTCGCTGACCTCGCTCTCCAGGTCGCTGATCTGCGACTTCGCCCGGCGCAGGTCGTCCTCGAGTGAGGACGCTTCCGCCCGGTACCGGTCTCGCTCGCTCATGACGCTCTCGAGGCGTGCGCCGCATTCGTCGTAGGCGGGGCGCTTGTCCGAGACGGAATCGGGATGCCCGTCCTTCGCGTAGAACCGGGCGAGAAGGCCAACCCCGAGCAACGCAGCCACGATCACGGCGTATCGCATCGGCGGACGCTAGCTCCGAACCGCGACACCGAGCGTGGTGGTCATGCATCGCCGCGCATGGCTCCAACGCGGGCGGCCCGACGCGAGAGGGCGAGGGCAGCGGGGGGCGCTCGATCGGGCGCGAAGGTGGTGGGGCAAGTGGTGGGGAACACCCGCAACCCGAAACGCCGACCGGCCGGCGCTCTCGCAACCGGCCGTCTTGCTTAGGGTTTCTGGTGGGCGCTGCAGGGATTGAACCTGCGACTTGTTCCGTGTGAAGGAACCACTCTCCCGCTGAGTTAAGCGCCCGGGAAGGGCCGGTTCGTACCTCCCGCGCAGGTCCGCTGTCAATCGGGTTGGCCGCATCAGGGCAGGCTGATTTCTCACGGGTGCGCGCCCCGGCCGGGCCGGAGGGCTCGTGATACGACCCGCAGATGGAGCGCACCATCATCCGTACGTCGCAGGCCCCCGCCGCGATCGGCCCGTACTCGCAGGCCGTCCTGGTGCCGATCGGCGACGGCAAGCGCATGCTGTTCTGCAGCGGGCAGATCGCCCTTGATCCGGCGACCGGGCTGATGACCGAGGGCGACGTCGCCGCCCAGACCCGGATCGTCCTCGACAACCTCGGCGCGGTGCTGGCTGCCGCTGGCGCCACGTTCGCGAGCATCGTCAAGACGACGATCTTCCTCGTCGACATGGCCGACTTCGCCACCGTGAACGCGATCTACGCCGAGAAGTTCGTCAGCGAGCCGCCCGCGCGTGCGACCGTGGCCGCGCTCGGTCTGCCGCGCGGCGCGCGCGTCGAGATCGACGCGATCGCGATCCTCTGAACGCTGTCACCGTCCGCACGTCGGGCCATCGGCCCCGCAGGAGCCGCCCATGTCGTCGCCGTCCCAGTCGATCGAGTCGGTCCTCATCGAGACCCGCAGCTTCTCGCCGCCCGCCGAGTTCGCGCAGCACGCGCGGGTCAAGAGCCTGGCCGAGTACCACGCACTCTATGACCGGGCGGCCCAGGACCCCGACGCGTTCTGGGCCGAGGTCGCCTCCGATCTGGTGTGGGCCAGGCCGTGGACCCAGGTGCTCGACTGGAAATCGCCCGACGCGAAGTGGTTCGTCGATGGGCGGATCAACGCGACGGTGTCGTGCCTCGATCGGCACGTGAACTCGTCGCGCAAGAACAAGGCGGCGATCCTGTTCGAGGGCGAGCCGGGGGACACGCGCGTCCTCACGTACGGCCAGCTCCATCGCGAGGTCTGCAAGGCCGCCAACGCGCTGGTCGCGCTCGGCATCCGCGCCGGCGACTTCGTCGTGATCTACATGCCGATGGTGCCGGAGGCCGTGATCGCGATGCTCGCGTGCGCACGGATCGGCGCCGTCCACACGGTGGTGTTCGGGGGGTTCTCGGCGGAGGCGCTCGCCGATCGCATCCGCGACAGCAAGGCCAAGCTCGTGATCACGGCAGACGGTGGCTGGCGCCGTGGCCAGATCGTCCCGCTCAAGGACAGCGTCGACAAGGCCGTCGAGGGCACCACCGTCGAGAACGTGATCGTCCTCAAGCGGTGCAAGAACCCGGTGATGTGGCACCCGCGCGACCTGTGGTGGCACAGCACCGTCGAGACCGCGCCGCCGCGGCACGAGGTCGACGCGTTCGACAGCGAGCATCCGCTGTTCTCGCTCTACACGAGCGGGACCACGGGCAAGCCGAAGGGCCTGCTCCACACCACGGGCGGCTACCTGACCAACGCCGCCTACACCTCGAAGCTGGTGTTCGACCTCAAGGACGAGGACGTGTTCTGGTGCACCGCCGACATCGGCTGGGTCACCGGCCACACCTACGTCGTGTACGGTCCGCTCGCCAACGGCGCCACGGTGCTGCTCTACGAGGGCGCGCCCAACGCGCCGCGCACGCGGGAGTTCACGCACGGCGAGTCGCCGTGCGCTGGCCCCGAGCGGTTCTGGGACATCATCGAACGCTGGGGCGTGACCGTGTTCTACACGGCGCCCACGGCGATCCGCGCCTTCATGCGCTGGGGTGATCAGTGGCCTGCCAAGCACGACCTGTCGTCGCTGCGGTTGCTCGGCTCCGTCGGTGAGCCGATCAACCCCGAGGCGTGGATGTGGTACCGCAAGACCATCGGCCACGACCGCTGCCCGATCGTCGACACGTGGTGGCAGACCGAGACCGGCGCGATCATGATCGCCCCTCTGCCGGGCGCCACGCCCACCAAGCCGGGCTCGGCCACGCGGCCGCTGCCGGGCATCATCGCGGACATCGTGACGCGCGAGGGTGAGCCGGTCGGCCCGAACCAGGGTGGGTTCCTGGTGATCCGCAAGCCGTGGCCGTCGATGGCGCGCACGATCTGGGGCGATCACCCGCGCTACGAGAAGACCTACTTCGGCGAGATCGAGGGCGTCTACTTCGCCGGCGATGGCGCGCGCCGCGACGAGGACGGCAACTTCTGGATCATGGGCCGCGTCGACGATGTCATCAACGTCGCTGGCCACCGCCTGTCGACGATGGAGGTCGAGAGCGCACTGGTGTCGCACCCGCACGTCGCCGAGGCCGCCGTCGTGGGTCGCCCCGACGAGCTCAAGGGGCAGGTGATCGTCGCGTTCGTGACGCCGCGCCAGGGCGTGACCGCCGACGACGCGCTCGCCAGGGTGCTGCGCGAGCACGTCGCGGCGCAGATCGGAGCGCTCGCGCGGCCCGAGGAGGTCCGGTTCGCCGACTCGCTGCCGAAGACCCGGTCGGGCAAGATCATGCGGCGGCTGCTGCGGGAGGTCGCCTCCGGATCGACGGCGCGCGGGGACACCACGACGCTCGAGGATCAGGGCGTGCTCGAGACGCTCGCCCAGGCGTTCGCGTCGGACGACTGAGAGACTGCGAAACAGTCGCGACAACGGGGTGGAAACCCTGCGCGGCTTGCCACGCAGGGCGGGGCGGAGCCCCGGGGCCCTGAGACGCGCAGGCTGCGGTCTGCGGCGACGTGGTGCTGCGGCGCGCTCGGGCCGCGCCCGCTCACGCCTCGGTGAGAACGCGGTCGAGGATCTCGACCTCCTGCGTCGATCCGGACCACAGCGGCTTGGTCGCGTAGCGGACATGCGTGAAGCCGAGCCGCGCGTACAGGCGGCGGGCCGCCGTGTGGTCGCGCACCACGGCGAGGCGCAGGGTCTCGCCGCCGCGCGCGGTCACGTGCTCGAGGGTCGCCGCGAGCAGGCGGGTGCCGAGCCCCTGGCCGCGCGCGGCGCGTGCGACGAAGATCAGGCCGAGGTACCAGGTGGTCGGCTGCGGGAAGCCCTCGACGAGATCGAGGACACAGATGGCGTCCGCCACGTACACGCGCCTGGCGCGCGGGGGCACGCCGGGCGGGCGCTCGGCGAGCAGCAGGCGGGCTTCGTCGGGCCGCGGCGGAGCGCCCTCGAGGAGGGCATAGGTCGCCGGATCGTCGTCGAGTAGCGCCTGGATCACGGGGGCATCGCGCGGGGTCGCCACCCGCAGCGCGACGCCGGGCAGGTTCACGGCGCCACGGCGGCGAGCGCAGCGCCGGGCCGCACGGCGCGCTGCG
The DNA here is from genome assembly GCA_964203225.1 of Kofleriaceae bacterium. Lineage (GTDB taxonomy): Bacteria > Myxococcota_A > Polyangia > Haliangiales > Haliangiaceae > JABFXX01. Next base: position 263,464 of record CAXNMK010000008.1, on the reverse strand, counting down.
AGGTCACGCCGGCGGCCTCGGCATCGAGCGCCTCGTCCTCCTGCACCTCGGGGCCTCCAGGCGCTGCCTCGTCCACGCCGTCGGTGGCCTCGGGCGCCGGGTCGGACGGCGACATCGGGACCGGCCCCACCGGCACCGGGGCGAGCGTCGTCGACGTGCGCGCGAGGTACGTGCAGAGCAGGGCGACGAGCCGGTCGTGGGCCAGTCGCACGCTCTGCGTGGCGACCCGGCGATCCGTGTTGGTGACCACCGAGAACACCACCGGACGATCAGGATCGAGCTCGAGCACGCCGGACAGCGCGACCACCGTCGACAACGTGCCGGTCTTGCCGCGCAGCTGGGAGCGCGTGTCCAGGTCGCGGGCGCGGTGGCGGAGGGTGCCGTCGCGGTGGGCGATCGACAGCGAGTCCAGCCAGGCGCGGGCGAGCTCCGGATCCATGCCCTGATCGCGGAACCCGGCTGCGCTGCGCACCACGGCGACCAGATCGATCGGCGTGATCCGCGTGCGATAGGACAGGCCCGAGCCGGTGTCGATCACGACGCCGCGGCGGGGCAGCTGCGCCTGCCGCTCGAGCCACGTGTACATCGCCTCGACCGCGCCCTGCATGGTGGGCTCGGCGTGGGTGGCGAGCGCCGCCGCGGTCATCACGACGCGATCGGCGAGCCAGTTGATCGAGCGCTTGTTGACGCGCTTGACGATGTCCGCGAGCGGCACGGAGTCGTGCCGACCGAGTTCGATCGGCAGGCCACGGGTGGGCGCGGTGTCGCCGATGAAGTCCCCGAGTTCCTTGATCTCGAGGCCGCCATGGACCTCGACGCCGCGCGAGCGCAGCGCGCCGCGCAAGGCGAACGCGGCGGTCGCCGTGCGCTCCCGGGTAACGATGGTGTGGAGCGTCGAGCCACCCACGCCGAGGGTGCCGCCGATGGTCAGGGTGATGTGCGGGACGCCGGCGGTGCGCGTGGTCTCGGTGCGGTAGGTCAGGCGCGTGCGCTTCTTGCGCCTCGAGGTGACGGCCGTGATCTTCACGCTGACATGCTCGGTGCCGGCCGGCAGGCTGACCACCGGGGGCTGGCCGGGCTCGCTCGCCGTGATCTGGACCGGGACCATCGCACGGTACACGCCGTCGCGCGTCGGGCTCGCGCCGACGGCGATGTCGCCCGTGATCGAGGTGATGCCGCGCGCCGCGACCGCGGTGGCGATGTCCTCGAGATGCTCGACGGTGAGCGTTGGATCGTGGCTGCCGAGCAGGTAGACATCGCCGGGGACCACGCCATCGACCGGGGGCGGGCCGAGCAGCCGGGTCTGGTAGCGGAATGCCGGGCCGAGCAGGGCGAGCGCCGTCGCCGTCGAGATCATCTTCACGTTCGAGGCGGGGTTGAGCGCCTCGTCCGCGTTGACCGCGAACAGCGGGCGGCCGGTCCGCGCGTCGGCGACGAACAGCCCGGTCACCCCGGCGCGGAGCGGGCCATGCAGCAGCTTCTCGATCTCGCGAGCGGTGTCCTCCTCGGCGGTCAGCGGCTCCTCGCGGCGGCCAACGACGGTCGCCGCCGGGCGCAAGTTGGTGGTGTCGCCGATCGAGATCCGGGCGGCCGCGCCGCGCAGGCCCGAGCGCGCCGGCGCGCTGCGTGTGGCCTTCGTGCGATGCGCGGCCGGGCGCTTCGCCTTGGTGTGCTTGCTCGCCTTCGTGATGGTCGCGCGGCCGCGCTTGCCGGCGTCCGCGTCGGTGGGCGCGAGGAGGAGGAGGCCCGCGAGCGCGGCGAGCAGGGCGGTGGATCTCACGCGCGACCTCGGAGCAGGACGTAGGTGGCGCCGTCGCCGCCGCCGGCGGGAGCGGCAGTCGCGAGCGCATGGACGAGCCCCGACAGCGGCCCGAGCAGCTCGGTGTGCACGGCCTCGCGCAGGGGCGCGCCGTGCTCGGAGTGGGTGCCCTTGCCGTGGATCACGAGCACGCAGCGGTGCCCGATCCGGCCGGTCTCGACGAGGAACGCGCGCAGGCGGGCGAGGCCGGGCTCGACGCGCTCGCCATGGAGATCGAGCGTGCGCTCGACGTGGAGCTTGCCGGCGCGCAGCTGCGCGGCCTGCGCGCGGGACACGCCGGGCGCGCGCGCGACGTAGCTCTGGCCATCGCCCTCGATGGTGAGCGTGGTCGGCGGGGGCAGCTCGACGACCCGCACGACCGCGGTCTTCGCGGGCACGACGGGCACCCGGTCGCGGCCGCCCAGCGGCGTGGTCCCTCCGATCGACTCGAGGAACAGCGCCTGCTCCTCGGGTGTCACGGCCGGCCGCTTCTTCGACGACATGCCTTCATTGTGTACTCGCCAGGTGCGGGCGTGGCCAAGATTTTGGCCGCGGCGCCGGCGGGCGCGCGACCGTGATCGTCGTCGTACGCACGCGCCCACGAGCGTGGTCGTCGGCCGCGGCGCGACGATGTGCTGGGTCGTGTGGTTGCGTGTGTGCGTGTTGCTTTTGGCAACACTCACGAGGGTTTGTACGCGCGTCGCTTGCAGAGGGTCCGCGTGCCGGGGCAGGGTGCGCTCAAGATGACGGTGCTGCCGGTGATGTCGTCGTGCCCCCACGTCGCGTACTTCTGCATGGAGTACGGCCTCGACGTGTCCTTCCCGATCTACGCGGGTGGCCTCGGCATCCTCGCGGGTGACCACATGAAGTCGGCCGGCGACCTGCGGGTCCCGATCACCGGCATCGGCCTGCTGTGGGACGAGGGCTACACACGCCAGGTGATCGCCGCGGGCGGCGCGCTCGAGGACCACTATCCGAAGACCGCCCGCGATGTGCTGCGCCCGATCGAGGCGCGCTTCGAGGTCTCGGTGCGCGGCAAGAATGTGCCGCTGCGCGCGTGGAAGGTGGAGCGCCACATCAGCTCGACCCTGTACCTGCTCGAGGCGGAGCGGGACGAGGATCGCTGGATCACGCAGCGCCTGTACGGCGGCGGCAGCGAGGACCGCCTCGCTCAGGAGATCGTGCTGGGCGTCGGTGGCGTGCGGCTGCTGCAGGCGCTCGGCGCGCCGGTCGACGTGTTCCACTTCAACGAGGGCCACGCGGTGTTCGCGGGCCTCGAGCTGCTGCGCATGAACCGGTTCGGGGGCACGACGTTGCCCGAGCGGATCGAGCACCTGCGTCCGCACGTGGTGTTCACCACGCACACGCCCGTGCCCGCCGGCAACGAGGTCCACGATCTGTCGCTGATGCGCAAGGTCGACGCCGACCTCGGGTTCACCGACGGCGAGCTCGAGGTGATCGGCGGCGCGCCGTTCTCGATGACGGTCGCCGGCCTGCGGCTGGCCCGGCTCGCCAACGGCGTCGCCGAGCTCCATGGCGAGACCGCGCGCACGATGTGGAAGGACGTCGAGGGCGCCGCGCCGATCATCGCGATCACCAACGGCGTGCACGTCCCCACCTGGCAGGACGCGCGCGTCCGGGCGGCGCTGGTACCGGACAAGGCGCACGCCCGGCAGGACGCCGAGCTGTGGGACGCGCACCGGACGATGAAGCGCGAGCTGATCGCCGAGATCCGCGCGCGCACCGGGATCGCGCTGGCCCCCGACAAGCTCCTGATCGGGTTCGCGCGCCGCGCGGCCACGTACAAGCGCGCCGACCTCCTGATCTCCGACGAGCTGGCGCTCGCCCGGCTGTTCGAGGCGGGCGTCCAGGTGGTGTACGCCGGCAAGGCGCACCCCCGCGATCACGCGGGCAAGGCCGTGATCGGCAAGCTGATCGAGGCCGCGAAGAAGCACCGCGACAACGTCGTGTTCCTCGAGAACTACGACATGCGCCTCGGCGCGCTGCTGACGCGTGGCACCGACGTGTGGCTCAACAACCCGCGGCGCCCGCTCGAGGCGTCCGGCACGTCGGGCATGAAGGCGGCGATGAACGGCGTGCCCAACCTGTCGATCCTCGACGGCTGGTGGCCCGAGGGCTGCGTGCACGGCGTGACCGGCTGGCACATCGGCGAGGCCGACGAGGCCGATGACGCGTTCGACGAGGCCGACCAGCACCGCGTCGACAAGCGCGATCGCGAGCTGCTGCACACCACGCTCGAGCGCGAGGTGCTGCCCGCCTACCACGACCGCGCGCGCTGGGTCGCGATCATGCGGGCGAGCATCACGATGTCGCAGTGGAAGTTCTCCTCGGATCGGATGGTCGAGGACTACGTCGCGCGGGTCTACACCCCGGGCCGGTAGAGGACCTGGCGGCGCTTGCCGCGCCACTCGAGGATCAGGTGCTCGCCGAGCTGCTCGGCGGTCGCCTCGTCGAGCGCGCGCCGGGGCGTGAGTCGCAGGCACGGATGGTCGCCCGGATCGGCGGCCCGCTCGATGAAGTGCCAGTGCTCTTCCTCGCGCTGGCCCTCGAGTACGTAGGCGTCGTCGTAGCTCCAGGTCGGCGCGCCCGCGCAGGCGAGCGGCTGGTCGTCGGGGCTGCGCACGCTGACGCGGCGGCGGTAGGTGGCGTCGAGCCGGGTGTCGGACCGCTGCACGATCTCCCACCATTCGCTCTCGTCCTGGATGTTGCCGGCGGCGTCGTAGCTGGTCGCGTCCCAGCGCCAGCCGCCGGTGATCGCCGGTGCGGCGGGCCACGGCTGGTCGGGCAGGGTGCGCTCGCGGTCCTCGGGGCCGGCGATCTTCCACAGCGTCTGGGTCCCGCCATCGAACGCGAGGCGCAGCCGGTCGCCAGCGAGCGTGGCGCGGTAGCTGCTGACGTGGCGGAAGCCGTGGTCGCACGGGCCGGGCTCGGCGGCGTAGCCGGTCTCGCGGATGTCGTGGCCGGCGGCGCCGAGCTCGACGACCACGTCCCACACCGCCCGCTGCTGGTACCACGGCCGCTGGTTGCACACGAACGGCGTGAGGTCGCCCGAGCGGACCTCGACGGAGCGGACGTAGCGGCCGATCAGCTGGGTCGGCGTCGGGCCCGGCGCGAACCGCCACACCTCCTCCTCGATGCGCGTCGAGCCGTCCTCGGTGGTGCGCAGCAGCCAGCGCCAGTCGCCGACCAGATCCGTCAGCTCGTACGCGCGGGTCACCGGCGACGGCGCCGTGGAGGGGGCCGCGGCCGGCGGCTGACACGCGACCGCGAGCACCGCTCCGGTGGCGAGCAACCGGTGGCCGCGGACGCGGGTCATGTCACGCGCGCTTGCCGGCGTGCTTCGCGTACGTGTCCGCGACCAGCGTGCGGATCGCCTCGTCGGTCAGGCTGGCAGGGCGCGCGGTACCCTCGAGCTCCCACGCGGCCCGCTCGCACAGGCGCTGCGCCGCGGCCTCCTGCGAGAAGCCGAGGCGGTGGAGCAGGCCCGCGCGGCTGGCGAGCTCGTCACGGGCAATGCGCGCGCGGCGCTCGGCGCCATCGGGACGCGGAGGAGTGCGATCCAGCCAGGGGAAGGACATGGCCGGAGTATACTGCGAGGGATGCGGGGTTCGAGCCCACCGGTGCGGCCGGCGCGCGCGATCGTGGGGGTGATCGGGACGATCGCCCTGGCGACGGGGGGGCTCGCCCGGCCGGCCCACGCCGAGGGCATCGGCGTGATCGCGGGCGCCGCGGCGACCGCGCGCCGGTGGCGAGTGCGCTGGCGCGGGCGACCGGGGGGCACAGCGCGCGCGTGGTCGAGGACGCCGTGGGCGAGGCGCGGGCGGCGCACGCGGGCGGCGCGGTCCCGGCCGAGGCCCTCGCCGCGTTCCGGCGCGTGCGCGACGTCGTCGACGAGGGCTGGCGCGCGTACCTGCGCGTGACGGTGGAGGTCGCGGCCTCGCGCCTGACCACCGCGCGCACCGACGCCGAGCCGCTGGTCGCGCTGCCGGGTGGCGCGGAGCTGTACGCGGACGCCGCACTCCGCCTCGGCGCCGTGCTCGATCACCTCGGCCGCACGCAGGACGCACAGGCGGTGCTCGCGCTCGCGCTCGCGCTCGATCCGTGAGCGGCCTTGCATCTGCTCGCGATGTCCTGCGCGATCGTCGACGCCGTCGCCGCCGCGCGCGCCGCGCCGGTCGCGCTCGAGCGGGTGGCGATCACGACAACGCCCGTGGGCGCGCTGATCCGGATCGATGGCAAGGACGTCGGCCGCGCGCCGCTCGAGGTCCAGCTGACGCGCGGACAGCACCTCGTGGTCGCGCGCGCGCCGCAGCACGTGCCGCGGGTCCAGGGTCTGCGCGCCGGCACTCCCACCCTCGAGATCGCGCTCGAACCCGACGAGGACGCGGTGCAGCTCGACACCGGCGCGACCATGGGGATGACGGATGCGCAGGCGCAGGGGCTGGTCGATGCCACGCTGCGCTACGCCGATCTCGACGAGGTCGTGGTGGTCAGCGACACCGTGCGGCGCGGGGGGCCCGTGCTGCTGGTGCAGCGCTGCGCCGGGCTCCCCGCGCGGTGCACCCCGGTCACCGAGGTCGGCTACGGCGCCCCCGCGGGCCTGCCGAGCGCGGCCACGGGCGCCTGGGCGGCCGTCGGCGCGGCGGCCGTCCGGGGGGCTCCCACGGTCCTGGGCGAGCGCGACGGCGTGCGTGACGGCGGCCGCTGTCGCGCGTGCCGGAGCCCGTGGCTGTGGACCGGCGTCGGCGCGGCGGTGGTCGCAGGCACCGTGCTCGCGATCATCGTCTCCTCGGCGACGCGCCCGCCGCCCACGGTCACGATCGACGGCGGCGCGTTCGCCGGCGGGCGCTGACCGCGACCGCGCGGTCGCCTGGCCTCCGCGGGTCAGGGTCGCGTGAAGTCGGCGACGACGGCCTGCGTGGCGCCGGCCGCGAGGTCGACCGGGAACGTGCGCGTGCGCGGCGGGTCCTCGCCGGCGAACACGACCTCGATCACGTGACGGCCCGCGCTGACCTCCAGCGTCGCGGGCGTGCGGCCGCGGCGGACCCCGTCGATCAGGATCTCGCCCCACGGATCGGCGCCGACCTGCAGGGTGGCGGTGCCCGCGGGGCGCCCCGCATCGACGGTGGCGACCGCCGCGTCGCGGGCCGGCGGCGCGGCCTCGCGGGGCCCGGGCGCGGCGTCCCGCTGTCTCGGCAGGACCTTGGCGGCGGCGGCGGGGACGGCGTCACCCGGGGCGGCGGCGGCGGCGGGGACGGCGTCACCAGGCCCGGCATCGCCGACCACGGTCGCATCCGGGGCGGCGTCCGCGGCCGCGACGGGCGGCTCGTAGCCGAACGGCGTGTCGGTGGGCGCATCGTACGGGGACGCGTCGACATTGGCCTCGAGCACGGCCGCGCGGTTGCGCATGAACACCGCGACGGCGCCGATGGCGAGGCCGGTTGCGAGGAGTCCACCGGCGAGGAGGGCCGCGCGGCTCGGCGGGCCGCCGGCCGTGATCGAGGACCGTTCGGCGCGCAGGCGTAGCGTGGTGTCGGGCGCGGCCGCGGGGCCCGCGAGCGTGGCGGCGGCGGGCCGGTCCTCGCCGGCGACGGTGGCCGGCGAGGCCACGCTGGCGGGCGTCGAGGCCGGTGAGGCGGGCGTCGAGGTCGGCTTGGCGGGCGTCGAGGTCGGCTTGGCCGGCGTCGAGGTCGGCTTGGCCGGCGTCGAGGTCGGCTTGGCGGGCCGCGGGGCCACGGTGGTCGTGGGGCCGTCGCTGGCCGCGTCGGCGGGCGTCGCACGCTCGAGCAGGCTCGCGAGCTGGACGTTGGTCGCGAAGCTGTGCTGACGGGCGGTCTTCGAGCGTCCACGCGGCGTCCCCGCCTCGCGCGGGATGACGGCGGTGCGCGGCCCCGCGGGCGGGGGCGTCACCTCGGTGGACTCGCCCGGGGGCAGATCGCCGGGCGCGGCGCCGGCGAGCGCATCGAGCGCGTCGGCGTGGGTCGGCAGCCGTCGGGTCTCGGGCGGGTTGGTGCGCGCGACCAGACCGGCGAGGTCGCGCGGCGTGGGTGGGGTGTCGAGCGAGTAGAGGTAGCGCTGGAGCGCGGCCAGCATGTCGCCGGCGCTCGGCCACCGCGCCGCGCGGTCGCGATCGAGGGCGCGCATCACCAGATCGTCGAGGCGGGCGGGCAGGTCGGGGCGCAGGCTCGACGGCCGTGGGATGTCGGCGCCGAGCACCGCTGCCAGCGTCTCGTCGGGATCGGTGCGCGTGAACAGGCGCTTGCCGGTCAGCATCTCCCAGCCGAGCACGCCGAGGCTGAACAGATCGGTCTGGCCGGTCAGCGGCTCGCGGCGGACCTGCTCGGGGGACATGTACGGGAAGGACCCCGTCGGCGCCGACTGCGACGCCTCGCCCTCGCCGGGAGCGCCGAGGGTGACAGCGATGCCGAAGTCCACGAGCTTGACCTCGCCGTCGCGCGACAGCATCACGTTGCGCGGCGACAGGTCGCGGTGGATCACGCCCTCGCCCTTGCGGTGCGCGTAGTCGAGCCCCTCGAGGATGCGCGCCATGATCCACGCGGCGATCGCGGGGTCGAGCTGGACGGCGCGGCGGGCGAGGGCCTCGGTGAACCGGTACAGCGTCGGCCCATCGATGTAGTCCATCGCGATGAAGTAGGTGTCCTCGATGACGCCGAGCTCGTAGACCGGCACGATGTTGCCGTGCGCCAGCGTGACCAGGGTCTTGGCCTCGGCCACGAACAGATCGACGAAGTGGCGCTGACCCGACAGCCGGGGGTGGATCTGCTTGATGACGAGCTGCTTCTCGAACCCGCCGGGGCCGACGATCTTGCCGAGGTAGATCTCGGCCATGCCCCCGGTGGCGAGCTTCTCGGTCAAGTAGTACTTGCCGAACGTCGTCGGCAACTCGGCCATCGCCGCGAGAGTATCATGTGGACCGTGTTCGCCCGGCGTGTGCTCCCCCAGCGTGTGCTCCTGCGCTGGCTCGCGGTCGGCCTCGTGGCCGGCTGCGGAGATCCGCCCGCGCGCGTCGCGCTGGTGCCGGTCGCGGAGACGTGCGGGCGGCCAGCCGGCGCCACCAGCATCCGCGTGATCGCGTACGGCCCGACCGGCGAGGCCACCCGCGCGGTCGCGCCCGGCGAGCTGCTCGATGTGGCGGACTTCCGCGCGGACACCGAGCAGCTGGGCGTCGAGGTCGTGATCGGCGGTGGCGCCACGGGGGCCGTGGGCAAGACCGCGCCGCTCGTGTTCGGGGAGCTGCCCGACGGGGCCGTGCTGCCGGTGTTCATGGCGCCGCCCGGTGGGTTCTGCCCGACGGTCACGCCGATGACGGAGCCGCGGGTGGCGCCGCTGGTCGCGCGCGCCGGTGACGGCGCCCTGATCGTCGGCGGCCGCGACGCCGGCGGGCGCGACCTGGCCACGGCCGAGCTCTACGATCCGGCGACCGGGACGTTCACGCCGCTCGAGGTCCCCGCCGTGCTCGCCGAGAACGGGTTCGCGGGCACCGCGCTCGCCACCTTGCCCGATGGGCGCGTCGCGATCAGCGGGGGGCCGCAGCCCGTGATCACCCTGTTCGATCCGGTGACCCGGCGGTTCGGTGCGTCGGTGCTGATCGAGGGCCGCGCGTTCCACGCCACGATCGCGACCGCCGCCGACGAGCTGCTGCTCGCGGGCGGCTGTCGCAACGTCGAGGCCGGCGCGTGTGCGGGGCTGGTGCGCAACAGCTCCGCGCGATTCGACGTGGCCGCGCTCGCCAGCCCGATCGCGGGCCCGACCCTGCGCGCCGGCCGGCTGGGCGCGCGGATGTTCGACGTCGGTCCGCTGGCCACGGGCGCGGGCGGCCTGGTGATCGCCGGGGGCGTGGCTCCGCCGGCCGCCACCGATCCTTCCGCCGCCGACGTCCTCACGCTGACCACGGATGCCACGCCGGTGACCGGCACGCTCGCCGAGGCCGCGCTCCTCGATGGGGGTGCGGTGCTGACCGCATTCGGCCCGCCGGGTGGCCCGCTCAGCGGCGCGGCCGCCGTGATCGTCCCCGGCGTCGTCACCGCGCGCTCGATCGCGAGTGCACCCGCGCAGGACGGCGTGCGGCTGATCCAGCTCGAGGATGGGCGCGTGATCGGCCTCGGCGGTGACCCGCTCGGGCGCGTGCTCGTCTACGACCCCACGGTCGATCGCTGGACGCAGACCACGCCCGCCGAGGCCGAACCTGGCGCCCCGGCGCCGGGTGCGCTGACGGCGCCGTCGCTGCTCCGGCTCGCCGACGGCAGCGTGCTCGTGGTCGGCGGGATGCCCACCGAGGAGGCGTGGATCTATCGCCCCGAGCTGACCGGCCCGGCGACCGGCTCGGTGACGGTGGTGCCTGGCGGCCAGACCCGCGCGGTGCTGACGGCGCCCGATCCCGCTACCGTGACCCGCACGCCGGACTGGCGCCTGACGGTGCCGCAGGCCGGTGCGCCGCAGGCCGGTGCGCCCCTGGCGCGGGCGCTCGCCGGGGGGCCGCGGATGAGCGCGGGCTCCGTGCGCGCCACGGTGCGCGTGCGCGCGGGGGCGGTCGCGCTGCTCGCGCGTCACGTCGGAGCGGGCGAGGTGGTCGTCGCCGAGCTCACGCCGGGCGCGCCGGCGCGGCTGGTGATCCATGCGGATGGCGCGGCGCGGGTCGCGTGCAGCGGCGCCCTGGTGCCGGCGCTCGATCCCGCCACGGCGGTCACGCTGCGGCTCACGATCGACGGGGACACGGCGCGCCTCGCCCTCGGCGACGACGAGCTGGTCGGGTGTGACGTCGGGCCGGGCGCGCGCGGCGCGTGGGGCGTGGCGGCGCTCGGTGCGGGCGCGGTGGTCACCGTCGACACCCTCACCATCGCGCGGGTCACGCGGTGAGCGGCCTGCCGCCGCGTCGAGGGCGGGCGCTCGTGATCGCGGCGCTCGCGGTGGCGATCAGCGCCGCGCCGGCCCACGCCTACGAGTTCTGGCTGCGCACGCAGGCGGTCGGCCAGGCGTTCCAGCTCCGCCAGTACCGGCTCGTCGGCCCAGATCTGTTCGTGGGGCGACGCCGCTACACGCAGACCCTCGCGCTCCGCATCACGGACATCGGGGACCTGCGCGCGGATCGCCGCCGCCAGCGCCGCCCCGGTGACGGCCCGATGGTGTCGTGGCACAGCTACCTCCGGATCGACCATGACTACGGCTCGTTCGCGAGCGGCCGGATCGCCCTGTCGCCCGCGGTGCGCCGCGACGCGGTGGACGTGGTGCCGGAGCTCGCCGAGTCGGTCGCCGGCCTCGACCTGCTGTACGGCTACGTCGCGATCGACGGCCTCGCCGGGGACCGGGTCGCGCTCCGGCTCGGGCGCGTGCTCGCCGACGAGGGCTGGGGCACCTACGGCGTGGACGGCGCGGCCGCGCAGGCCGAGCTGCCGGGCCGGGTCGCGCTGAGCGCCACCGCGGGGCTGCGCGTGCGCGCGAGCTCGCCCCTCGGCATGTCCTCGCTCGAGCTCGATGGCACCAGCGGCGCCGGCTGCCGCGAGTACGTCGAGGGGCCGGCGCCAGGCTCCGGCGCGTGGCGCCTGATCGATCGCGATCGCCGGATCACCGGCACGCGCCTCGCGAGCGATCTCGAGCTGTGCCCGCAGCGCGACGTCGCGCAGCCCACCCTCGGCATCGCGCTGACCTCGCTGCGCAGCCGCCACGGCGGCGTCGAGGTCGGGTACCGCCGAACCTGGTCCAAGACCGTCGGCGTGATCGGCGCGGTCGACCGGTTCACGTACCCGGACCGTGGCCTGTACCCCGACGAGCTCGGCCAGGCGCCCGCGAGCGGCGTGAACGAGGAGCGGCTGTACGCCCGCGCGCACGGGCGGGTCATGGCCGGCGGCGTGACCATCGAGCCCTACGCGAACGCCCGGCTCTCGCTGCTCCACGCCGCCATCGATCGCGCCGATGCCGGCGTGCGCCTTCGCCGGGGAGATCATGTGCTCGAGCCCACCGTCGACTACTTCCTGCCCACGTTCGACGGCGACTCGATCTTCAACGTGTTCTCGATCGAGCCCACCACCGACGCACGGCTCGGGTACGAGCACCTCGGGCGGCTGCGCACCCGGATCGCCGGCTGGCTGCGGCGCTACGCCCACGCCGACGACACCGCGTCGCTCGCCGGCGGCCTCGAGGTTGGCGTCGAGCACCCGCTCGGCGCGGGCTGGCGCGCGCGCGTCGACGGCCTGTGGGACGGCGGGTTCGGCGGGCGGCGCATCGGCGGCAGCGGCGAGCTCGCGTGGCGCCCGCGCCTCACGGTGTGGGTGCGCGGCCGGGCGGTCGTGCTCGGCGTCGACCGCGACGAGGCGCAGCGCCCGGCGTACGTCACCACCTCGGCGGTGGCCTCGACCTCGGTGCAGATCGCCGACGCGGTGGCGGTCCACGTGGTCGGGGAGGTCGATCACGACGCGATCGGCGCCCTCCAGCTGCGGATGTTCGCCATCATCGACCTCGCGTTCATGCCCGAGCCGTGACCACCCTGTGACCACCCCTCGCACCCTCCCGCTCGCCGTCCTGGTCGCCATGTTCGTCGTGGTGATCGGCGCGGCGCTCGTGCGCGCGGCCGACGCCCCCGTCCACGCGGTGCAGCCATCGTGGTCCCCGGTGGTCTACCCCGCGCAGCGCCTGCCCCTGGTGTTCTCGCACCGCCAGCACCTCGCGCGCGGCGCGACCTGCGCGCTGTGCCACCCGGCGGCCACCACGTCGCGGTCCGCCGTCGATAACCTGCTGCCCACCGAGGCGGCGTGTCGCGCGTGCCACCCGATCGATCGCGCCGACGTCACGCGCGTGGTCCCCGGTGCGCCGGCGGCAGCGTGTGCGGCGTGCCACCTCGGGTTCGTGCCGGGCCAGCCGGTCGACCGGGTGGACCTGCCGCCGCCACCGCTCAAGTTCGATCACCGCGCTCACGCGGCCACGCCGTGCGTGACCTGCCACGGCGACCTCGCACAGGTCGACCTCGCGACCCCGCGCCAGCTCCCCACGATGGCGTCGTGCCTGAGCTGCCATCGGCGTGGGGCCGACGAGCGGCGGTGCGGCGACTGCCACCTGACGAAGCTCGGCGGCCTGATCGAGACCCGGTTCCCCCACGGCGAGCTGGTGCCGCGCTCGACGGGGCTCGGTGATGCACATGGCCCCGCGTTCGCGCGCGACCACCGCCAGGAGGCCGCGCAGGTCGGCGCCACGTGCGCGGCGTGTCACGATCGTTCGGAGTGCGTCGCGTGCCACCAGGGCGTGACCAAGCCGCTCGAGTTCCACCCCGGCAACTACATGCTCACGCACGCCGTCGAGGCGCGGCGCGGCACCCCGGACTGCTCGGCGTGTCACCGCGCGCAGTCGTTTTGCGTCGCCTGCCACGAGCGCACTGGCGTCGGGCCGCGGGTGGAGCCCGGGTTCGCGGCCGACGCGGGGCGCGCGTTCCACCCGCCCGGCTGGGCGAGCCCGACCGGCGGCGTCAACCGCCACGCGGGCGAGGCGCGCAAGAACATCACGAGTTGCGCGTCGTGCCACCGCGAGGAGGACTGCCTGACTTGCCACAGCAGCGAGCCCGGGGGGCTGAGCGCCTCGCCGCACCCGCCGGGCTGGCGGGGCAGCGCGCGGTGCGAGGCGCTCGATCGCGGCAATCGCCGGATGTGCCTGCGCTGTCACATCGCGCAGGACGAGCTCGGCTGCGGCTGGTCCGCGGGCCGATGACCTCGGTCAAGGCACAGGTCACCGGGGTCCCGCGGTGGACAACCCGCGCGTCCGCGCGATGGGCGCCGTCGCCGGCTACGACCGGGATCCCGCCGAGATGCGCGCGCGACCCCGCCGGCTTCGACGACAAGGTCGCTGCGGGCTGCGCCGCGAGCGAGCGCTTCGAGGCGACGGGCGACCTGCTCACGATCCCCGCACCCGGCACGTTCGACGATCGCCGCTCACGGCGACGGGGAGGGAGTGCGGGTGGGGACGTGCAGGCCGCAGTTGCGGTTGCCGACCTCGATCGCCTCGGCATCACCGACGGCAAGCGCCTCGTCGCGCAACCACACCGAGATCGCGTGTGAGATCGCGTGCTCCTTGCGCGTGTTCCACAGCCACACCGCCATCTCGTTGCCCGTGGCGTAGGCGTGGGGGAACGCGAGCCTCCGCAGGTCGGTGCCGCCGGCGGCGGCCGCCGCGGCATACGCATCGTGCAGGGCCACGAACTCGCGCCACTCGTCGATCGCCACGTGGATGGTGCCGTCGCGCCGACGCTGGGTCCAGCGCGTGAACGCCTGCTCGAGCGCGTCGAGGCGGCCGTGCCGCAGCCGGTGGGCGAGGGCGCCTCCGACCAGGCCGTGGGCGCTCGGCGCGCCGAGGCGGGCGACCTCCGCGATCCGGGTGAGCTCGTCCGTGATGCCCGCGGCGACGTCGCGGATCACGCGATCGACGGCGCCGGCGGGGGCGTCCAGCTCGAGTGCTCGGCGGTCGAGCCACGCGCGGGTGGGTGGCTCGGCGAGCGCGGCGTCCCACGCGGTCACGGCTGCGGCGAACGCGGCGGCGCTCGGCAGCCCGGGGGGATGATCGCCGGCGTGATCGAGCGCGAGGTGCGCGGCGATCGCGGCAGGCAGCGGAGCGTCCGGCGCGATGCCGGCCGCGGTGGCGGGCCGCGGCGGCGCGGCGTCCTCGCCCGGGGGGGCGGTGCGCAGCGCGGCGCGCACGAGCGGCAGCGTGACGCGGCGGTGGGGCGCGAGCAGCCAGCGCGACCACATCTCGAGGTCCGCCGCGTCGGGGGCGCCGCCCACGTGGCGCGCCGCGATGCCCTCGAGCAGGTAGGTCAGCGGCGTCGCGGGCCAGCGGGCGGCGGTCGCGGCGGCGGCGAGCTCGGCCCACGCGCCCCGCTCGGCGGCATCGACCGCGAGCCACTCGCCGGCGAGGTCGCGCACCGCGGGGTGGTGTTCGACCAGCATCAGCACCGAGCGCATCAGCGAGCGCGCGGTGTCGAGGTCGCCGCGCGCGGCGGCGAGCAGCGCGGTGGTCACGACCTCGGCATCCCCGAGTGGCAGGCGCAGATCGCGGCGGTTGGTGATCCACAGCTCGCCCTGGCCACTCGGCGCGGACCCGAGCGCCCATGCCGCGGCGCACAGCCCGTACGCCGGCGGATCGATGCCCGGCGAGCTGAGCCGGCCCACGTAGTACGCGAGCCGGTATGCGCTGGTCGGCACGAGCACGTGGCGGACGAGCCACGAGCCGCCGATCGGCAGCGTCGTGAGGCCGACCAGGAACGCGCCGATCCACCACAGGTCGAACTGGACCGCGATGATCACGAACGAGATCACGGTGAGGATCAGCAACGCCGCCGCCACCGCGCTGATCAGCGACCACGCCAGGTACGCGCTCGTGCGGTGCTGGCGCCGCGCGTCGATGGCGTGGCGGTGCAGGCGCCACAGCAGGCCGATCAAGGCGCCGCGCATCGGCTAGTGTCCCGCCCGGGTCATCGTGGTCCCACCCGGTGGTGCGAGGCGCGCCGAGCGCGAGGCGCCGCTCCGCCGCGCTCCTCGTCGGAGCGCGAGGCGCGGCAACGAAGCGATCGGCGATGGATCGCGCCGTCCGGTGTGGTCACGATGGCCCGGGCGGGACACTAGGGGCTCCAGCCGAGGGCGCGCCGCAGGCCGGGGACACCGGGCGGCGCGGGCGTGGACGGGGCGGCGGGCGCCGCGCCCACCGGCGCGTGGTGGGCCCACAGCTCGGCGGCGAGGCGACGCGCCGGATCGCGGAGAGCCGCGACGGCGGCGCGGACGAGCTCGGGCGTGCGCGGCCGGGTCCCGAGCGGGGTGGCGTAGGTCCGCGCCTCGCCGAAGCCGAGCTCGAGCATGCCGAGCAGCTTCTGCGCCTCGCGCTCCACCTCGATCCGGCTCGCGTCGGTGGCGAGGCCGAGCACGAAGAACGGGTTCTCGTCGAGCTTCATGTCAGCGGACGCCCGAGTCGAAGCCCTTCTTGCGCGCCTCGCTCGACTCGGGGAGCAGCGCCCACAGCGCCTTGACCACGCGCCGCAGCTCGGGGGTGTCCCCCCGCGCGATCGCGGCCTTGCCCTCACCGACGAGCTGGTGCGCGCGCGGCACGTCGCGGGTGTTCCCGATCTCGGACGCGGCATCCTCGAAGTACAGCTCCCACGCCTCGGGCGTGCGGTTGAATGCCGCGCTCGACAGCCGGCCCGCGAGCCGCATCTGGCGCTCGAGCTCGGGGGCGTCCTTGTCGCGCCGGGCCTTGTCGATCGAGGCGAGCACCTCGGCGAGGAGCGTGCGCTCGGTGTCGGTGCCGTGCAGGCCCACCGTCGACGACGCGGAGATCGAGATCGAGCGCGCCTCGGCCTCGAGCTCCGGCCACTTCCGCGACAGCTCCGCATCGGCCATCACGCCGTCGATGTCGAGCAGCGCGCGGCGCGCGCGCTGGGCCGCATCGGCGTCGCCGCCGTGGGCCGCGTCGATGTCGCGCTCGGCCTCGCTGAGCCGGCTCTCGACGCGATCGAGCTTCTCGATCACCTGCGCGAGGCCGCTGCGGAACGCGTGCGTGCGGACATCGCTCAGCTGACGCCGGAGCGCGCGGACCGACGCATCGAGCGCCTCGGGGGCCGCCTCGGGGACGAGCAGGTGGGCGACGTGCTCGAACACCTGGCCGATCGCCGGGATCAGCGCGCGCGCCGCGAGCCGGCCGCCACGATCGAGCTCGATCGTGACCTCGACGATCGAGCCGGTCGGGATGGTGTCCTTGACGACGTCGCCCCCGATGTCGAGCGTGCCGACCAGCCGGCACAGATCGGCCTGGGCCATCTCGCCCTGGACGATCGGGATGCGCAGCACGCTGTCCGAGCTGCCCTTCGCGACGGTCTCGACGGTGTGGTGGGTGAACGTGCGGCGCGCGGGCAGGGGGGCGCCGCGCTCGAGGTAGACCTGCACGTGCCCGCTCGCGAGCGCGACGCCGAGCGTGCGCGACAGCGGCGGGTCGCCGACCGTCAGGCCCTGCACGATCGTGAACGAGGGCGGCGACACGGCGATCAGCTCGCCGGCGGCCGTGCGCGCCTCGATGGTGAACGTGCACGCGCGGCGCGGCAGCAGCGTGACGCTGGTCAGGAACGTGCCGTCGGGGCTGACGCTCGCATCACCGCTCGTCCAGCCGCCATCGGCGCGGACCAGGCGGACCTTGGCGGGTGCGGCCTCGCCGACGAACTTGCCGACCACGTGGGGCGTGAGGTCCGCCGACACCGCGGGGTACTGGAGCCACACCTGCCGGCCCGCGGGCGGCGCGGCGGCGGCGGTCCGGCCGTCGATCGCGGCGGTCGCCGCGTACAGCGCGGCGCCCTGGGCGACCAGCGTCATCGGGTCGTGCCCCTCGGCGAGCACCGCCGCGAGCCGCGCCGCCACGCGCTGGCGCACCATCGGCATCACCGTGGGGCCGCCGACCAGCACGACCTTGCCGAGCTGGCCGGCGGCGAGGCCGTGCGTCGTCAGCAGGCGCAGGCACACGTCGAGCGCGCGATCGATCAGCGGCGCGCACAGCTCCTCGACGGTGGCGCGGGTCAGCACGAGGTCGACCTCGACCTCCTGGCCGTCGATCGGCAGGGGCTGGGCCAGCGTCACCTGCGTGCGGTCACCGCGCGACAGCTCGATCTTCGCCTCCTCGGCGGCGAGCCGGAGCGCGCGCAGCGCGGACGCGTGGTCGGGGTTGTTGCGCCGGGGGACCACGGCGAGCTGCCCGGCGAGGTGCTCGGTGATCGCCCAGTCGAAGTCGCGGCCGCCGAGGAAGTTGTCGCCGTCGTGGCCGACCACGCGCAGCAGGCCGTCGCGCGTCTCGAGCAGCGACGCGTCGAACGTGCCGCCACCGAGGTCGAACACGAGCCACGTGCCGCCGATGTCCCCGTCGGCGCGCCAGCCCGCGGCGAGCGCGGACGCGATCGGCTCCTGGAGCAGCTCGACCCGGGTGAACCCCGCCAGCCGCGCGGCCTCGGAGGTCGCCGCGCTCTGCGGCAACTCGAACAGCGCGGGCACCGAGATCACGGCGCGGTCGATGGTCACGCCGAGCTGGTCGGCGATGTCCTGGCGCAGGGCGCGCAGGATCTCGGCGGACAGCTCCTCGGGCTTGCGGCTCACGCCGGCGGCCGGGAACGGGAGCTCCTGGCCGGTCCCCATCAGCCGCTTGAACTCGGTCGCGGTGTTCGCCGCGTCCTGCTCGAGGAACCGGCGCGCGCGGGTGCCGACCGTGACCCGGCCCTGCTTGTCGAGGCGCACCACCGATGGCGTCACCGTGCCGCCCTGCGCGTTGCGGATGACCGCCACCCCCTCCCCATCGAACACGGCCGCGGCCGAGTTGGTGGTCCCGAGGTCGATCCCGACGTAGAGCGGAGTGTCTGCCACGAGGGCAGTCTAGCAGCGTTAGCGCTGACGATAGACGATGAAGCCGCGCGTCGGATCGTACGGCGAGACAGCGACCGTCACGCGGTCGCCGAGGACGACGCGGATGCGGTGGCGACGGACCTTGCCGGCCAGCTTGGCCAGCACCTCGTGGCCGTTGTCGAGCTTGACGCGAAAGTTGCCGCCCTTCGCGATCAAGATGACTTCGCCGTCGAGATGGACCAGCTCTTCTTTGCTCACGTGTGTTTCCCTGACCGATCTGTCGTAGTTGGGCCTTGGTTAACATTTTCAGCCCCCCGTCGCACCCCGGGTGCCCGGAAAAGCGACCCGACCGCCCCGGGTGATCTACCCTCAGGACGTGGATCGCAAGCCCCCTCGCGCGACCAGCGACGAGATCGAACTCTACATCCGAACCTATTACTCGCTGCTCCGCTCGAGCGGTGACGTCCGGGTGCGCGCCTTCGAAGAGGCCCACCTGTACTCGCGCTCGAGCCTGCACCTCGGCGCGGAGGACGCGGCCCCCGACCTCGCGGCGTTCTCGTACAGCGCCGGGCGACTCCCGGACTGCATGCCGCGGATCCGCCACGTCGTGCTCGGGCAGAGCCTGGCGCAGTTCGTGGCGGCCGGGTACCCGGTGGACACCTGGGAGGTCGTCAAGACGCGCGGTCGCCGGCGCCCGCTCCGGTACGACGGCCAGAGCACGCTCGCGATGTTCATCGCGTCGGCGTCGGACATCGACGACCTCGTCCCGATCCTGACCGCGTACCAGATCGAGTGGAACAAGCTGCGGGAGTGCCTGCTCGTACAGCGGGTCGCCGACGTCACCGACGACACCGCGCTGGCGGACGCGATCGGCGGCGCCGAGCCCGTGCTCCGGCTGCGCGGCGCGCTCGGCCCGCGCTCGAGCGCGATCCTCGGCGAGATGCTCGAGCACGACTGCGACGTGTTCGTGCGCCTGCTCGATGGCTCGTTCCGCGAGTACCAGCGCTCGGCGCAGCGATGGTGGCACGAGATCGCGCCGGCGGTCCCGCGCGATCGGCCGGTCTACTTCATCTCGTCGAACAGCCACTCGCTCGCCAACCTGCTCGGCGGGTACGCCCGCGAACACAGCGACGAGATCGTGGCGTTCCTGCGGCGCCGCAACTTCGAAGATCTGGCGCCCCGCTACGACGAGGCCGTGGCCAGGGGCGATCACGCCCTCGCGACCAACATCCTGTACTACTCGCTGCGCGCGTTCATCCACGAGCCCGGCATCGAGACCGCGGCGCGGATGGCGGCCGTGCAGCAGTACGACGGCGCCTCCGGCATCCGCGCGATCGCCTCGCCCGGCAAGATCGACGTCGATGCGCAGGTGATCGACCTGTCGAAGCTCGACGTGTCGCGCCTCGATCCGCGCATGCTGATGCCGGGCATCGAGCGGATCATCGAGAGCAACGCGGTCCTGATCAACATCGACTACCCGCTCGGGATGGCCTCGTACCACCACCTGACCGCGGTCGCGCTCGGCGTCGAGGAGCTGCGCGGCGTGTACGTGATGGGCAAGGCGGCGACCCTCAACGGGCGCGTCGGCGACGTCATGATCTCCAAGGTCATCCACGACGAGCACTCCGCGAACACCTACCTGTTCCGCAACGCGCTGACCGCCGCCGACGTCCAGCCGTTCATGAAGCACGGCACCGTGCTCGACAACCAGAAGGCGCTGACCGTGCGCTCCGCGTTCCTGCAGAATCGCGAGTACATGGACGTGTTCTATCGCGAGGGCTACACGGTCATGGAGATGGAGGGCGGGCCGTACCTGTCCGCCGCCTACGAGACCGCCGAGCCGCGCCGCCACCCCAAGGACGAGATCGTGTCGCTCGTCGACCAGAGCTCGTTCGAGCTCGGCGTCATCCACTACGCGTCGGACACGCCGTACTCGCGGCGCCAGAGCCTGCTCTCGAAGAGCATGTCGTACTTCGGCATGGAGAGCACGTACGGCTGCGCGATCGCGATCGCGCGGCGGATCTTCACGAGCGAGCTGGCGAGGCTGGCATGACGACGCGGGGCGGTGAGGAGGTGGAGGATGTCGACGTCGTCTGCATCGGGGCCGGGGTGTCCGGACTCGGGTTCGCGAACTTCTATCGCGAGCTCGTGCCCGCGGCGCGCGTGCTGGTGCTCGAGGCCGATGAGGCGCCTGGCGGCTACTGCAAGACCGTCGAGCAGGCCGGCTTCGTGTGGGACTACTCCGGGCACTTCTTCCACTTCAAGGACCCGGCGATCGAGGCGTGGCTGCGCGCGCGCATGCCCGGGCAGGACATCCGCACCGTCGAGAAGCGCAGCCTGATCCGCTACGGCGGCCAGGACATCGACTTCCCGTTCCAGAAGAACATCCACCAGCTCCCCAAGGCGGAGCTGCTCGAGTGCCTCGTCGATCTGTACTTCCGCCCGACGGGCGAGCACCCGCCGCGCTCGTTCCTCGAGATGCTCTACCGCCGGCTCGGCACGGCGATCACGGAGAAGTTCCTCCGCCCGTACAACGAGAAGCTGTACGCGACCGATCTCGACGTGCTCGATCCCGACGCGATGGGGCGGTTCTTCCCGCACGCCGACGTGGCCGACATCATCGGCAACATGCGGCCGGGCAGCCACGATGGCGGCTACAACGCCACGTTCACGTACCCGGCCGGCGGCGCGATCCAGTACATCCACGCACTGCTCGCGGACCTGCCCGAGAGCAGCGTCGCGTGCGGTGAGCCGGTGACCTCGATCGACCTCGGCGCGCGCGAGGTGATCACGCCGCGGCGCCGGATCCGGTTCGGCCGCGTGGTCAGCTCCGCGCCGCTGCCCGCGCTCGCGCGCATGTGCGGCGTGGCGCACGACGCCCGCGCCTTCACGTCGAACAAGGTCGCGGTGTGGAACCTCGGGTTCGACCGCAAGGGGCCCACCGGCGTGCACTGGATGTACTTCCCCGACCGGGCGCGCTCGTTCTACCGGGTCGGCTGGTACGACAACATCCTCGAGACCCCGCGGATGAGCCTGTACGTCGAGATCGGGCTGCCCCACGGCGCGCCCGTCGACGAGCCGGCGCTGCGCGCGCGGATCCTCGAGGATCTGCGGGCCGAGGGCATCGTCACCGCTCACCAGCTCGTCGCGCACCACCACGTCGTGCTCGACCCCGCGTACGTGCACATCACCAAGGCCTCGATCGCCGAGACCCAGCGGGTGCGCGACGGGCTCGCGCTCGCGGGCGTCCACAGCGTCGGCCGCTACGGCGGCTGGACCTACTGCTCGATCGAGGACAACCTGGTCGAGACCCGCGCCCTGGCGCGGCAGCTCGCCAGCTCGCCGCCGCACGTCCATCGCTGACGGCGGCGGTCAGCCGGTGACCGTGACGACCTTCGACGCGAGCATCGCGCCGTCGGTCATCCGCGCGATGTCGAGGACGAGCGGCGCCCGGCTGGCGATCGGGATGGCGCGGACGACGCCATCGCTGGCGAACGAGGTGTCGGGCTGGCCGAACGCCGCGTAGTCCGGGTGCATCGTGAAGATCGCCGTGGTGACGTCCTCCGGGAAGAACAGCTGCGACACGCGCGTGGAGGCGCCGTTCGTCAGGATCTGGACGTGGATGTGGATCGCGCGACCGGGGTACCAGCCCGGGAAGCAGGTGTCGAAGGCGACGACGCCGCGGGCGTCGGTGACCTGCGCTCCCCGGAAGAAGTCCATCGTCGCGTACGAGGCCTGCTCGAGGCACAGGCCGTTGCTGGGTGTCTGGCCCGAGTAGCTGCCGCCGATGCTGGTGTGCCAGATCCTGACGGTGACGCCTGCGAGCGGGGCGCAGCTCGCGTCGACGACCTTGAGCGCGAGGCGCACGGGCAGGCCGGTCCAGCCCTCGCTGACGTCCCGGCGCACGAGCTCGGTGGCCGTGGTGCACGGACCGAGCGTCGTCGTCGCGACCAGGGCGCACGCGACCGGGGCGACGGTGAACGGATCGGGGTAGCTCGCCTGGTCGGTCATCGCGGCGGTGCCGCCGCTCGCCCAGCTGTCGCCGGCGGGCGCGTCGCCGCTGGTGCCGGCATCACCAGCGGTGGAGGCATCCGGGCCTGCGGCGGCGTCGTCACCGCCGCAGGCCGTGACCAAGGGGAGCGCCGCCGCGCCGAGCGCGAGGCGATGCAACAGCGTGCGACGGGACAGGCCGGGCGGGCGTGAGCGCATGCCCGGCAGCATGTGGCGAACACGCGTTCCGCGGCAATGCCTGAACCGGGGTGCACCACGCGGCGTGCGGCCGCGCACGCCGCCGGCGCCCCGGGTCAGCGGGCGGGGATCCGCGCGATCACGACGCCGTCGTCGGTCGTGGCGATCACGTCGATCACCTTGCCATCGGTCGTGGCGAATCGCGGCCGCAGCTCGCTCGTCGTGGAAACGTACGTCGGGGGCGCGCCCTTGCGCCAGACGCCCAGCACGTGACCCTGAGTGGCAACGGTCACGACCTTGACGACCGGGGCCTCGGCGACGAACGGCCTCGGCGACGAACGGCCTCGGCGACGAACGGCCCGCCGAGGTGCGCGAACGCGACCAGGCCGCTGGCCGGCGTGCCGACAGCTCGCGCACTGCGATCGCCTCGCTGCTCTTGCCCGAGGCGGGATCGGGACCGAGGAGGCACGTGCGCGCCGCGGTCAGGCGCTCCTCCCACGCCGTGACCTCGGCCCGCGAGGCGGTCGACTTCTGCGTCGCCAGGTAGACCTTCACGAAGTAGCCGAGCCCCGCGGCACCCGACAGGCCGATCGTCCCCAGGACCACGGCGATCCGCGTCTTGTCGCTCATGGCGGTGGTCACAACACCACGGCATAGTCCGCGGATGAGCTGGCTCCCCCCGCTGGACGCGCTGATCGATGGCCGCTGGGTGGCGGGGGCGCGCCGGTTCGCCGTGACCGACCCGCTCGACGGCGCGCTGATCGCGGAGGTCACCGACAGCGACGACGCGATGGTCGACGGCGCGGTCGATGCCGCCGCGCGCGCGTTCCCCGGCTGGCGGCGCCGGCCTGCCCCGGAGCGTGGCCGCCTGCTCGGCCAGCTCGGGGCGAGGATGCTCGCCGACGAGCGCCGCCTCGCCGAGCTGTGCACGCGCGAGAACGGCAAGCCGCTCAAGGAGGCGATCGCCGAGGTCCGCTACGCGGCCGGGTTCCTGACCTGGTTTGCCGGCGAGGCCGAGCGGATCTACGGCGAGACCATCCCGGCGAGCAGCGGCGCGCAGCGGATCACCGTCGGCCGCGAGCCCGTCGGCCCGGCGGCGCTGATCACGCCGTGGAACTTCCCGTACGCGATGCTGACGCGCAAGCTCGGCGCCGCGCTCGCCGCGGGCTGCACGGTGGTCGCCAAGCCCGCGGAGGAGACGCCGCTCGGTGCGCTCGCGCTCGCCGAGCTCGCCCAGACGGTGGGGATCCCGGCGGGGGTGTTCAACGTGGTGCCGGCGGCCGATGGCGCCCGCGCGGGTGGGCGACTGGTCTCCGCGCCGGCGATCCGGAAGGTCAGCTTCACCGGCTCGACCGAGGTGGGGCGCCTGATCAACCGCGCGTGCGCGGCGGACCTCAAGCGCGTCTCGCTCGAGCTCGGTGGCAATGCTCCGTTCGTGGTGTTCGCTGACGCGGACCTCGACGCCGCCGCCGCCGGCGCGATCACCGCGAAGTTCCGCAACGCGGGTCAGACCTGCGTCGCGGTCAACCGGTTCATCGTCGAGGCGCCGGTCGCCGCCGCGTTCACCGAGCGCCTGGTGGCGCGGGTCGCCGCGCTGATCACCGGCCCCGGGCTCGCGCCCACCACCGACATCGGCCCGCTGATCGACGACGCCGCGGTCGCCAAGGTCACGCGCCTGGTCGCCGACGCCCTCGCGCGCGGCGCGCGCCTCCTGCTCGGAACCCCGCCGACCGGGGCCACCCGGCTGATCGCGCCGATCGTGCTCGACGGCATCACGCCGGACATGGGGCTGTGGCGCGAGGAGGTGTTCGGGCCCGTGGTGTCGCTGCGCACGGCGGTCGACGAGGCGGATGCGATCGCGCTGGCCAACGACACCGAGTTCGGGCTGGTCGCGTACGCGTACACGCGCGACGGCGCGCGCCAGGTCCGGGTCGCCGAGGCGCTCGAGGCCGGCATGGTCGGGATCAACGAGGGCCTGGTGTCGACGCCGCAGGCGCCGTTCGGCGGCATCAAGCAGTCCGGGATCGGGCGCGAGGGCTCGCGCCACGGGCTCGACGACTACCTGCAGCTCAAGTACGTCGCGGCGCGCGTCGGCTGACCGCCGCTCGCGCCGAAAAAATCCGTCACGTGCCAGCCGCGCACGCGCGGGCACGTTACGCTGCGCGCGCCATGACGGACGTACCTCGCCTCTCTCGTGCTCCCCGGGATCCGGCCGCGCCGCTGCGTGGTGCGCGCGTCGTCGTCGGCGTCGCGGGCGGCATCGCCGCGTACAAGGCCGCCGAGCTGGTGCGCCTGCTCGACAAGGCCGGCGCCGAGGTCGAGGTCGCGATGACCGCGCGCGCCCAGAAGTTCATCGGCCCGATGACGTTCCAGGCGCTGACGCGGCGCCCGGTGTTCACGGATCTGTGGAGCCTGTCCGAGGAGGCGCAGATCGGGCACATCCAGCTCGCGGATCGCGCGGACCTCGTCGTGATCGCGCCGGCGTCGGCGAACGTGATCGCGCGGCTCGCGGCGGGCCTCGCCGATGATCCGGTGAGCGCGATCGTGCTCGCCACCCGCGCGCCCGTGCTGATCGCGCCGTCGATGAACGTCAACATGTGGAACCACCCGCTGACGCGGGCGAACCTCCAGAAGCTCGTCGACTTGGCCGGCTACCACGTGGTCGGCCCCGGCGATGGCTTCCTCGCGTGCCGGTGGACCGGCCCGGGGCGGCTCGCCGAGCCCAATGACATCGTCGAGGCCGCCGCCCACGTGCTGTCCCCGCAGGACCTCGCCGGCACGCGCCTGGTGGTGACCGCCGGCCCGACCTACGAGGCGATCGATCCGGTGCGGTTCGTCGGCAACCGCAGCTCCGGCAAGATGGGCGTCGCGATCGCCGCCGCCGCCCAGCGCCGCGGCGCGACCGTGCGCCTGGTGCTCGGCCCGAGCGCCGTCGCGCCGCCGCTCGGCGTGACCACGATGAACGTCGAGAACGCGACCCAGCTCCAGTGGGCGCTCGACGACGCCACGCGCGACGCCGACGTGGTCGTGATGACGGCCGCGGTCGCCGACTTCCGCCCCGCCGAGGAGGCGCAGCAGAAGCTCAAGCGCGGCGACCTCGGCGATCGGATGTCGATCGACCTGGTCCAGAACCCGGACCTGCTCCGGAGCGCGACTTCCGCCGCGACCGCCTCAAGGCGCCGCTGCTCGTCGGGTTCGCGGCCGAGACCCAGGACGTGATCGGCAACGCCGAGGGAAGCTGGTCACCAAGCGGTGCGACCTGGTGGTGGCCAACGACGTCAGCGAGCCCGGCTCGGGGTTCGCCGTCGACACCAACCGGGTCACGCTGGTCGACGCGAGCGGCGCGATCGAGGTGCCGGCCGGCACCAAGTACGAGGTCGCCCACCGGCTGCTCGATCACGTGGTCGCGATGCGCAAGGCCGTCGCGCTGGTGCCGGACTCCGCGCCGAATGCCCGCGCCGCGAAGCGCCCGCGGGCCGCGAAGGCGCCCATCACCCGCACCGCGCGCGGCCCCACGAAGCGCTGACCTTCACTCGATCGCCGGGTTCTTCCACACGACGCCGCCGGCCCGGATCGTCCGGTACCAGGGCACGCCCCAGCGACCGGGCATCACCTCGATGGCGATGGTGCTGCCGCTGGTCGCCGCCTCGCAGATCTCGCGCGTGACCTGGAGCACCGGCGCGCGGCTCCCCTGCGCGCTCAGCGCGGCCTCCATCCACACGAAGTAGGTGTACGAGCGCTGCCCACGCCGGCTGCGGTGCTCTCGCTGCTCGCAGTGGTCGACGGTGCGGGCCTCGACGTGCGGCAGGCCGGGGTCGAGCGCGCAGTTCGTGTCGGCCACCGCCTGGATCCCTGCGACTGGCAGGGCGAGGGTGAGCACGATCGCGCTCTCGACGAGTACGCGGTGGCCACGGGAGGAGCCGCGCAACCACACGAAGATCACAGCCAGCAACGCGAGCAGCAGGCCTCCACCGACGACCAGGCCGCGCTGCACCAGCGCGTGACCGTCGACGTGGCTGTCCGCGGGGTGCCCGAGGTAGTCGATGATGCCGCCGATCGCGTAGCCCGCGAGCGCCCAGATCACGCCCTCGATCACGACGGCGCGCCACACGAACGGATCGGCGAGCCGGGACGGGGCCTCGTCCTCGAGGCGCGCGGCCGCCGCCTGGAGATCAGCGAGCACGCGGTGATCGGCCGGGCGTGACGCGGCGTCCGTCCTGCGCTCGAGCCACACGTGCTGCCCGTCGAACTGGAGCCGGTGAAACCCCGCGTCGAACGCCGCCAGGACGGCGGCGCGCAGCTCCGCGGCCTCGGCCAGCAGGGCGTGGACGTAGGCGTGATCGCAGCTGACGTACACCCGCTCGTCGAACACCGCGTCGCCGGTCTGGACCTCGTTGGCGATCCCGAGCCGCTTGAACACCCGGTCGGCCGCGCTCTCGGCGTGCATGCGGATCCACGTGGGGGCCCGGCGGTCCATGCCGATCACGAACCCGACGATGTTCGCCGCCTGCCCCCGGTGACGCGAGGTCAGGACGCGCTCGTAGACCGGCCGACCATCGATCCAGATCGAGGCGGCCGGCACCTTGCGCCGCGCCAGCTGCCGGATGGTGAAGCCGATCAGCGCGAGGCCCAGCCGCAGGAGGATCCACACCCGCGCATCTTACACCTCCTGCGCGGAGGGAGGCACGTCGAGGTGATCGTGCGCGAGGCTGCGCGACGCTGCGCACTCAGCCCGGCGGCGTCACCCTGGGACCGTCGGCGGCGACCTCGAGCACGTGCAGGTGGCCGGCGGCGTCGATCACGATCACACCGCCGCCGGCCACGGGCAGCAGGCTCCGCCCCGCCCGACGCGGCAAGCCGCGCAGGGTTTCCACCCCGGTTTCGAGACTGTTTCAAATTCTCTCAGCTGCGCCGCTCCCTCGTACGTGCGGTCACCCACCACGGCAGTCTACCGGCGGGGCGACCGGGTCGGCGAGCCGGCCGTCAGATCAGGATGCCGGGCGCCGGGAACGTCGCGCACAGCTCGCGGATCTCGCCGGCGACCTGCGCGTGCAGGGTGGCGTCGGCGGGCGCGCTCACGACGCGATCCATCCACGCCGCGATCAGCTTCATCTCGGGCTCGCGCATGCCGCGGCTGGTGATCGCCGCGGTGCCGAGGCGGATGCCCGACGGGTCGAAGGGCTTGCGCGGGTCGAACGGGATCGAGTTGTAGTTGAGCTCCATCCCCGCGACGTCGAGCGCCCTGGCGCCCACCTTGCCGGTCACGCCCTTGGGCGTGAGGTCCGCGAGGATCAGGTGGTTGTCGCTGCCGCCGGTGATCAGGGCCCAGCCCTTCTCGACGAGCGCGGCCGCGAGCGCGCGCGAGTTGGCGACGATCTGGTGGGCGTACGCGGTGAACTCGGCGGTCGCCGCCTCCTTGAGCGCGATCGCGAGGGCCGCGGTGGTGTGGTTGTGCGGCCCGCCCTGGAGGCCCGGGAACACCGCGCGATCGATCGCCTTGGCGTGGGCCGCCTTGCACATCAGCATGCCGCCGCGCGGGCCGCGCAGGGTCTTGTGCGTGGTGGTGGACACCACGTCCGCGACCGCGAGCGGGGACGGGTGCGCGCCGGCGGCGACCAGGCCGGAGATGTGCGCGATGTCGGCGACGAACACCGCGCCCACCTCCTTCGCGATCTCGCCGAACGCGGCGAAGTCGATCGTGCGGGGCACCGCGGTGCCACCCGCGAACAGCAGCTTCGGGCGCTCCTTCTGGGCGATCGCGCGGACCTCGTCGAGGTCGATGCGGTGCGTATCCTGGCGCACGCCGTAGTGGACGGCACGAAAGTAGCTGCCGGTGATCGACACGTTGTGGCCGTGCGTGAGGTGGCCACCGGCGGCGAGGCCCATGCCCATGACGGTGTCCCCGGGCTTGAGGAACGCGAAGTACACGGCGAGGTTGGCCGGCGATCCGGAGTAGGGCTGCACGTTGGCGTGTTCGGCGCCGAACAGCGCCTTCGCGCGCTCGATCGCGAGCGTCTCGATCGGGTCGATGTACTGCTGGCCCTCGTAGTAGCGCTTGCCGGCGTAGCCCTCGCTGTACTTGTTGGTCAGCACGGAGCCGGCCGCGGCGAGCACGGCGCCCGACACGTAGTTCTCCGAGGCGATCATGCGGATCTTGTCCCGCTGGCGCCGCTCCTCGGCGGCGATCAGCTCGGCGATCTCGGGGTCGACGGCGGCCATGGTCGCGTGCAGGGCAGGGTGCATGCGGGATGTCTTAGCACCGGAGCGGACCTGAGAACACGCCGGCGGTCTCGCCCACCCGAGAGGATCTGGGGCCGGGCCGCACCGCACCGGGCCAGATCGCACGGTATAACCGCGGGCGATGTACACACCCTCGCGGGACGAGTTCATCGCGGCCTCCGCGCGGGGCAACCTGATCCCCGTCTACCGGGAGCTGCTCGCCGACAGCGACACGCCGGTGTCGGCGTACGCCGCTCTCGGCGGGGGGGATCACTCGTTCCTGCTCGAGTCCGTGGTCGGCGGGGCGACGTGGGCGGCGTATTCGTTCGTGGGCGTGGCCCCGCGCGCGGTCGTGCGCTGGAAGGCCGGCGTCGCGAGCGTGACCTGGTACGACGTCGACGGCGGCGGCGCCCCGCGCATGGCCGAGTGGCCGACGCCGGATCCCACGGCCGCACTCGCCGAGGTGCTCGGGGAGATGCGCCCGGTCGACGTGCCCGGGCTGCCGCGGTTCTGGGGCGGCGCGGTCGGCTGGATCGCCTACGACTGCGTGCGCGCCTTCGAGGAGCTGCCGTCCCGCGCCGGGCCGGCGCCGATCGACCTGCCGCCGCTGTGCATGGTCATCACGGACACGCTGCTGATCTTCGACAACCTGCGCCAGACGCTCAAGGTCGTGGCCACACCGTACGTGGCCCGGCCCGAGCGCGCCGAGGTCGCCTACGAGCGCGCGTGCGAGCGCATCGACGACATCGTGGACCGCCTGCGCGCCCCGCGGCGCCCGCTGCCGGCCCTCACCCCGCCGCGGCTCGGGGAGGTGCGCAGCGACGCCACCCCGCCGTCGACGTTCACCCGCGAGGCGTTCGTCGCCGCGGTCGACAAGGTCAAGGACTACATCCTCGCCGGCGACGCGTTCCAGGTGGTGCTGTCGCAGCGGTTCTCCGAGCCGGCCGCCGGCGCCCGCCCGCTCGATGTCTACCGCGCGCTGCGCGTGATCAACCCGTCGCCGTACATGTTCCACCTCGAGTTCCCCGAGGCGCGCGTCACCGGCGCCTCCCCCGAGACCCTGGTCCGCCTCGACCACGGCCGCGTCGAGGTCCGCCCGATCGCCGGCACCCGCCCGCGCGGCGCCACGATCGCGGAGGACGATGCCCTCGCCGCCGAGCTGCTCGCCGATCCCAAGGAGCGCGCCGAGCACCTGATGCTGATCGACCTCGGCCGCAACGACGTCGGGCGGGTCGCGGAGACTGGCAGCGTGCAGGTCGCCGAGCAGATGGTGGTCGAGCGCTACTCGCACGTCATGCACCTGACCTCGCACGTCGTGGGCAAGCTCGCGAAGGGCAAGACCTGGCTCGATGTGCTGCGCGCGGCGTTCCCGGCGGGCACGCTGTCGGGTGCCCCCAAGATCCGCGCGATGGAGATCATCGACGAGCTGGAGCCGCACCAGCGCGGCATCTACGGCGGCGCCGTGGGCTACGTCAGCTACACCGGCAACCTCGATCTCGCGATCGCGATCCGCACGCTGGTGTCGAGCGGCGACACCATCTTCGTGCAGGCCGGCGCCGGGCTGGTGGCCGACTCGGTGCCCGAGGCCGAGTACCAGGAGACCGTCAACAAGGCGCGCGCCGTGCTGCGCGCCGTCGAGATGGCGCGCACCGCCGAGGACGTCACGCCATGAAGCTGCTGCTGATCGATAACTACGACTCGTTCACCTACAACATCGCGCAATATTTCGGAGAGCTCGGGGCCGACGTCAAGGTCGAGCGCAACGACGCGCTGACCCTGGACGACATCCGCGCCCGCGCGCCCGACGCGATCGTGATCTCACCCGGCCCGTGCACGCCCAACGAGGCCGGCATCTCGATGGACGTGATCCGCGCGTTCGCGGGCGTGGTCCCGATGCTCGGCGTGTGCCTCGGTCACCAGTGCATCGGCCAGGTGTTCGGCGGCAAGGTGGTCCGCGCGCCGCGGATCATGCACGGCAAGACCTCGAAGATCTTCCACGACGAGAAGGGGCTGTACGCCGGGGTCGAGAACCCGTTCGTCGCCACCCGCTACCACTCGCTCGTGATCGCACCCGAGACCATGCCGGACACACTCGAGGTCACCGCCAAGACCTGGGAGGACGAGATCATGGGCGTGCGGCTCAAGGCGCGCGGGGCGCCCCTCGAGGGCGTCCAGTTTCACCCCGAGTCGATCATGACCACCGCCGGCAAGGCGCTGCTCCGCAACTTCCTCGTGATGGCGCGCGGATGACGATCACGATGACCTCGCCGATCGTTCGCGGTATCGCGCACGCGCTCGCGCACCAGCACCTGTCGCGCGCGGACATGGCCGACGTCATGGGCCAGGTCATGGATGGCGACGCCACGCCCGCGCAGATCGGCGGGTTCCTGATCGCGCTGCGCGCCAAGGGCGAGGCCGTCGACGAGCTGGTCGGCGCGGCCGCCGTGATGCGCAGCCGCGCGGTGCCGATCGACATCCCTCACCGCGCCCACAGCATCGACACCTGCGGCACGGGTGGAGACGGCGCGGGCACGGTCAACCTCTCGACCCTCGCCGGCATCCTGATCGCCGCGTGTGGCGGCACCGTGGCCAAGCACGGCAACCGCGCCCAGTCCTCCCGGTGTGGCTCCGCCGACGTGCTCGAGCACCTCGGCGTGGCGATCGACGCCGACCCGGCCGTGGTCCTGCGCTCCCTCGAGGTGGCGAACATCGGCTTCCTGTTCGCGCCGCGGTTCCACGCCGCCACCCGCCACGCCGCGGGCCCGCGCCGGGAGCTCGGCACGCGCACGATCTTCAACCTGCTCGGGCCGCTGACCAACCCGGCCCAGGTCGGCCACCAGGTGGTCGGCGTCTACGATCGCCACTGGTGCGAGCCGGTCGCCGCGGCGCTCGGCGCGCTCGGCGTGCGGCGCGCGGCGGTGGTCCACGGCGCGGGCGGCATCGACAGCGCCCGCGGCATTGACGAAGTTGCGGTGCGCGGCGAGACCCACGTCGCGATCTGGGACGACGGCATCGTGCTGTCGCGCACGCTGACGCCGCGGCAGTTCGGCATCGACGAGGTCGACCCCGCGGGGCTCGCCGGCGGCGACGCGGCGTTCAACGCCAGCGTGATCAAGAAGGTGCTCGCGGGCCACCAGCTCGGCCACGGCGAGCGGTTCGAGGCGGTGCTGCATGCCGCGGCGATGACCGCCGCCCTCGGCCTCGAGCTACTCGAGCCCGGCGGCCTCGACCTCGCGCGCCTGCCGGACCAGTACGTGCGCGCCTCCACGGTCGCGCGCGACGGGGCGGGGCGGCTGGTGCTCCACCGCTGGGTCGAGGCGAGCACCGCCCCGGCCGGCGCCGACCTGGCCGACCTCGCGCTGCGCACCGCCGCCGAGTTCCAGGGGGTCGAGTGAACATCCTCGATCGCATCCTGGCCACCAAGCAGGCCGAGCTCGCCGCCGCCAAGGCCGCGCGCCCGCTCGCCGAGGTCGAGGTGGCCGCGCGCGCGGCCGGGCCCACCCGCGGCCTGCTGCGCGCCCTCACGCGTCCGCCTGGCGCCGAGGTCCGCGTGCTCGCCGAGATCAAGCGCGCCTCGCCGTCGGCCGGGCCGATCCGCGCCGGCGCGGACCCCGCGGACCTCGCCGCCGCGTACGTCGACGCCGGGGCCTCCGCGCTCTCGGTGCTGACCGATCGCGACTACTTCGACGGCGACCTCGCGTTCCTCGCGCGCTGCCGGGCCCGCGTCGGCGTGCCGCTGCTGCGCAAGGACTTCCTGATCGACCCGTACCAGGTGATCGAGGCGCGGGCCGCCGGCGCCGACGCGATCCTGCTGATCGTCGCTGCGCTGTCGCCCCGGCAGCTCGGCGAACTGCTCGAGGTGGCCATGGCGTACGAGCTCGACGCGCTCGTCGAGGTCCACACCGTGAAGGAGGCCGAGACCGCGCTCGCCGTCGGCACGCAGCTCCTCGGGGTCAACCACCGCGACCTCAAGACGTTCTCGATCGACATGTCGCTGACCGGGGTCGTCGCTCCGATGCTGCCGCCCGACGTGGTGCTGGTCGCCGAGAGCGGCATCAAGACCCACGCGGACGTCCAGCTTCTCGGCGCGGTCGGTGCGCACGCGGTGCTCGTCGGCGAGCAGCTGATGCGCGCGCCCGACGTCGGCGCCGCGCTCCGCACCCTGCGCGGCCAGGGAGGCTGACCTCGCCATGGCCCGCACGCGCGTCAAGATCTGCGGCCTGACTCGGCCCGCCGACGCGACCCACGCCGTGGCCGCGGGCGCGGACTTCCTCGGCCTCAACTTCTGGGCCGGCAGCACGCGGCACCTCGCGCTGACCGCCGCGCCCGCCGTCGCCGCCGCCGCGCGCGCAGCCGGCGTGATCCAGCTCGTGGGCGTGTTCGTGAACGCCACCCTCGACGAGATCGAGACCGCCGCCACCACCGCGGACATCGATCTGATCCAGCTCCACGGCGACGAGCCGCCCGCGCTGGTCGACGAGGTCACCGCGCGCACCGGCCTGCCGGTGTGGAAGGCGCTGGCTGTCCGGGCGCCGGACGACCTCGCGGACCTCGCGCGCTGGCACGTCGCCGCGCTCCTCCTCGATGCGCCCTCGGTCGGCCGCGGCGGCAGCGGCCACACGTTCGACTGGAGCCTCGCCCGCGCCGCCGTCGACGCCCGTCCGGCGCGCTCGATCGTGCTCGCAGGCGGCCTGACCCCCGACAACGTCGCCGCCGCGGTCGCCGCGGTCGCGCCATGGGCCGTGGACGTCGCCAGCGGCGTCGAGGCCGCGCCGGGCGAGAAGGACCCGGCGCGGGTCACCGCGTTCATCGCCGCGGCGCCGCGGCCGCCGCTGACGGCGCGGCAGGCGACAAACGGCCGCAGGCTGCACCCCTTCCGACGAGGTCGTGCTACCCGAACAGGAATGTCCACGCTCGACGAGATCGCGAAGCTCGAGGAGCCCACGGGAGGCCGGTTCGGCGCGTATGGCGGCCAGTACGTCGCCGAGACCCTGATGCCGGCGATCACCGAGCTCGAGGCTGCCTGGCGCGCCGCGCGCGCGGACGCGAGCTACTGGGCCGAGATCGACGGGCTGCTCACCGGCTACGTCGGCCGCCCCTCGCTGCTGTACCCGGCGCTGCGGCTGTCCGCGGAGGTCGGCGCGCGCGTGCTGCTCAAGCGCGAGGACCTCAACCACACCGGCGCGCACAAGATCAACAACTGCATCGGGCAGGCGGTGCTGGCGCGGCGGATGGGCAAGCGTCGCCTGATCGCGGAGACTGGCGCGGGGCAGCACGGGGTGGCGACCGCGACGGTGGCCGCGCTGTTCGGCCTGCCGTGCGAGATCTACATGGGCGCCGAGGACGTCGTGCGCCAGGCGCTCAACGTCGAGCGCATGCGCCTGCTCGGCGCCACCGTGCACCCGGTGCAGAGCGGCACGGCGCACGCTCAAGGACGCCATGAACGAGGCGCTGCGCGATTCGGTCAGCAACGTCGAGGGCACGTTCTACTTGATCGGCTCGGTCGCCGGCCCGCACCCGTACCCGTGGATGGTGCGCGACCTCCAGTCCGTGATCGGCCGCGAGGCGCGGGCCCAGTGCCTCGCGCAGGAGGGGCAGCTCCCCGATGCGCTGGTCGCGTGTGTGGGTGGCGGCTCGAACGCCGCGGGCCTGTTCGCCCCGTTCGTGGGCGATCCGGGCGTGCGGCTGGTCGGCGTCGAGGCGGCCGGTGATGGCGTCGACACGCCGCGCCACGCGGCGACGCTCGGCAAGGGCCGGGTCGGCGTGCTCCACGGCAGCAAGAGCTACGTGCTGACGCACACCGACGACGCGCGCATGGGCCAGATCGCGCACGCGCACTCGATCAGCGCGGGCCTCGACTACCCCGGCGTCGGGCCGGAGCACGCCGCGTGGAAGGACGCGGGCCGCGCCACCTACGTCGCCCGCACCGACGCGCAGGCGCTGGCCGCGCTCGAGCTACTCGCGCGCACCGAGGGCATCCTGTGCGCGCTCGAGACCGCCCACGCGGTCGCCGCGCTCGAGGAGGTCGCCACCCAGGTCGGCCCCGACGGCATCATCATCGTCGGACTGTCGGGCCGCGGTGACAAGGACATGGTGACCGTCGCCCAGCAGCGCGCGGCGCTCTCCGGAGGTGCGCCGTGACCGCGCGGCTGCGGGCCGCGTTCGAGCATGCCCACGCGCAGGGGCGCGCGGCGCTGGTCGCCTACCTGACGTTCGGCGATCCGGATCCCGTGACCTCGATCGACATCGTGGAGGCCGTGACGCGCGCGGGCGCCGACGTGATCGAGCTCGGCGTGCCGTTCTCCGATCCGTCCGCCGACGGTCCCTCGATCCAGCACGCCATGGAGCGGGCGCTCGCGGCGGGCGCGAGCCTGCGCGGCGCCCTCGATGCGGTGGCGGAGCTGCGCCGCCGCGGGGTGACCACGCCGGTGGTGCTGTTCGGCTACTACAACCCGCTGTTCGTGTTCGGCCTCGACGCGTTCGCGGCCGCCGCGGCCGCCGCCGGCGTGGACGCGGTGCTGACGGTCGACCTGCCGATCGAGGAGCTCGGCGAGCTCGCGGGCCCGCTCGCGGCGCACGGCGTGGGCGTGATCCCGCTGGTCGCGCCCACCTCGACGCCCGACCGGATCGCGCGGCTCGCCACGCTCGGCGCGCCGTTCGTCTACTACATCTCGCTGACCGGGGTGACCGGCGCGAAGGCCGCGGCCACGCCGGTTCCGCCCGCGCGGCTGGCGCTGGTCCGCCAGGCCTCGGGCGCGCCTGTCGCGGTCGGTTTCGGCATCCGCACCCCCGCGGATGCGGCACGGTTCGCGGCGATCGCCGATGGCGTGGTGGTCGGCACGGCGCTCGTCGAGCGCGTCGCGGCGGGGGATGCCGCCGGTGCCGCGGCGCGGGTGTCCGCGCTGGTCGCCGAGCTCGCGGCTTCGATGCCGCGCCCCTGACCCTCCGCCCGGTCCTCGGCCGACCCGCGGTGGTCCGGGTGAGCCCCGAGCTCGTGGCGGCGCTGCTCCGCGTCCGCCCTGATGCCCGCCATCAGGGGTCGATCTTGCTGCAGAACTCGTCGGTGGACACGGCGTCGGGCGTCATCGGCCCGGTGCCGCCATGGGCGGTCCGGTGCGCGGACGTCAGCGTGCGGCCGGTCGCGATCTCGCGCAGCACGGTGGCGCCGAGCGTCTCGGTGCGCGCGTACGTCGCGAGGTCGACGGCGAACAGGCCGAACCGCGGCGCGAACCCCTCGGCCCACTCGAAGTTGTCGGTCAGGCTCCAGTGGTAGTAGCCGCGGATGTCGGCGCCCTCGGCGCGCACGCGCGCGATCGACTCGAGGATGCGCACCACGTTCTCCGCGCGGCGCTCGCCGACGTCGGCCGCGATGCCGGCCTCGCTGACCAGGAGCGGCAGGTCGGGGTAGCGCGCGGCGTGGGCGCGCAGCACGCCCTCGATGCCCTCGGTCCAGCCCTCGTAGCCCATGCGCGGCACGCAGTACGTGGGATCGAGCGTGGGCAGGCACGCGCCGGTGTCGAACCCGCCGATGCACGGCGTCAGCGAGATCGGGGCCGGCAGGAGCGGGCGGTCCGCCGACACGCCCGCGCGGAAGTAGTACTGGAGGCCGAGCCAGTCGAGGGTGTCCACCCACTCGGGGTGCTGCTCGTCGGGCGTGCCGTCGAGGTCGGCGTCGAACCCGCCGGTGCGGGCGGCGTCGACGAACAGGTAGTGCATCAGGTAGGTCAGCCGCTCGACCGCGGCGACGTCGGCCGGGTTCGTCGACGGCCTGTTCGCGCGCGCGGGCGCCCAGCTCGCCACCGACATCGACAGCCCCACCGAGGCGGGGTTGCCGTCGCCGTCGGCGTCGATGGTGTCGGCCGCCTTGACCGCCCGGTACATCGCGGCGTGGCCGGAGACGTAGTCGCGCACCGCTCCGACGAACATCGGCAGGTCGGTCAGGATCGTGGCCTTGCCGGGCGGGAAGTAGCCGATGCCGTAGCCCGCGAGGATGTAGTTGAGCGGCTCGTTGACGGTGCCCCAGTCGTCCACGAGATCGCCGAACCGCTGCGCCATCAGCGTGGCGTGGGCGGCCATCTCCGCGACGATCATCGCGCCGCCCGCCGATCCGTAACCGCACAGGTTGGTGCTGGTGGGGCCGCTCGCGCACGCGGTGTCCCGGGGATCGGCGACCCACACCGGGTTCGAGAAGTGGTGGAGCGTGATCACCGGACGGATCCCGAGCGCGGCCATCATCTCGAGCTGCGCGCGGTAGTGCGCGATCGCGGCCTCGTCGATCTGATCGCGGACCGGCTCGATGCGCGCCCACTCGATCG
This sequence comes from Kofleriaceae bacterium, assembly GCA_964203225.1. Lineage (GTDB taxonomy): Bacteria > Myxococcota_A > Polyangia > Haliangiales > Haliangiaceae > JABFXX01. Next base: position 226,559 of record CAXNMK010000008.1, on the reverse strand, counting down.
AGAACCGGTAGCTGTCGACGCCGAGGCTCGCGACCAGGCCGAGGTCCTCGCTCATGCGGCTGTAGCCCCGCACGGCGTCACCGACGAACGTGCCTTCGCCGATGCCGCCGGCGGCGACCGGCTGGGTCCACGCGTACCAGTCGGTCGCGGTGTTGCCGTCCTCGATCTGCGTGGCCGCGGTGGCGACGCCGAACCGGAAGCTGCCGACGCCGGCAGGGTCGGACAGCGAGCCGAGGGCGGGGAACTCGACGGGGGCGGGCGGGTCCTCGCCGCACGCGACGACTCCCCAGGTTGTGGTCAGCATGATGATCGGAGCGAGCTTCACGACCCGCATCGTGCCACCGGTCGGGCCCGTGAGGTTGACAGACCGGGTCCGACGCCTATAGTGCCGCGCTCGCCATGGCTCCCAAGCTCCCCCCTTATGCCGTGCTCCTCCGGGACATCCCGGCGCACCGCACGTTCGAGATCCCGGGTGAGCTTGTCAGCGACTGGATCAAGGGCTTGCCGATGCGCGATGCGCTGGGCGCCGCCGATCTCGACCCGACGGCCGGGCACGGCGCTGCCGATCTCGACCTCTACGCCGACGGCGAGCACGTGTTCATCACCGGCACCTTCACGGGCCACCTGGTGGTCGCGTGCAGCCGCTGCGTCGAGCCGGTGACGCTGCCGATCGACGACAAGCTCCGCATCTCGTTCCTGCCCAAGGCCGAGATGCCGGCCGAGGACGAGGCCGACGCCCCCGAGGGCGAGGAGGGCCCGGAGGTCACCGATGGCGACCTCGACGTGTTCCCCTACGAGGGCGAGCACCTCGACCTCGAGCCGCTGTTCCGCGAACAATTCGTCCTGGCCATTCCGTACGCGCCGCTGTGTCGCGAGGACTGCAAGGGCCTGTGCCCGCAGTGCGGAACCGACAGAAATACAAGCACCTGCAGCTGCGAGCCGCCCATCGACCCGCGGCTGGCCGGCCTCAAGGCCCTCAAGCTCCCCACCTGATCCCCTCATCATCCCCTCATCACTCGTTCGAGGGCTTGCCAGGGTACTTGAAAATCCTCGCGGACCCTGGCACATAGATTTTCCGGAGATTTGTCATGGCACTTCAAAAGCGTCGTCGTGGTCCCGCCCGTACCGCCCAGCAGCGGTCGGCGTGGTCGAAGAAGTCGGGCGAGAACCACATGATGGTTCAGGCCTGCGGTAACTGCGGCTCCCCGCGCATCCCGCACCGCGTCTGCATGAGCTGCGGTCAGTACCGCGGCGAAACCATCATCGCGAAGAAGGCCGCCGCGGAGTAGCGCCTCTCCGCAGCCGCACCGCGGCTGCCGTGACTCCAGGAGCATCGCCGCGGCCGTGACGGTCGTCGTCGGTGACACCCCGCATGTGAGCGCTGCGAGCGCGCGTGCGGGGACGACGTCCGCGGACCGGGTCGAGGTCGTCCACGCCTCCGAGGTGGTGACGACGCTCGCCCCCCCGGCCCAGGCGTTCGGCGCCAAGCCCGACTCGTCGATGCGCGTGGCCTTGGGCCGCGTGGCGAACGGACCGGGCGACGCGGGGTGTCGGCCGGCGTGACCCGCCCGGCGGTGATCGCCCACGGCCGCAGCGACGCCACGGCGATCGCGAGCGCGATCCGCGCGGCGGCCGGGTTCGCCGAGCGCGATCTCCGGGGCCAGCTGGTCTGCGCCTTGCGCGCGCTCGCCTGACAGGCTGTGAGACAAGGTCGCGGGGGGCGGAGCCCTGTGCTGACGCGATCTGCCGCCTCGAGGTCTCGTTCGAGCGTGCGCGGGGGTAGGATGCGCGCCATGCGGAAGGCCCCGTCGCTCATCAAGGTCCGCCTCACCAACAGTGGCGACGCCACCGAGATGCCGTGGGCGCAGGACCTCGGCCGCACGCCCGGCGGCGCGCGCAAGGTGCGGCTCGCCAACGTCCCGTTCATGCACGCCCGCCCAACGTGGGGCGACGTGATCGCCGTGGCGCCCGCCGCCGACGGCGTCCTGACCTGGGACCGCCGCGGCCTGCCGTTCGAGGCGCTCGACCACCTGATCCTCGAGACCGGGGGCCGGTGGGCGCTGATCATCGACGTCGGCTCAGCCCCGGGCCGCGCCGCCGCGGATCCGCTGGCCGCGCTGACCGCCGCGTGTGTGGCGGCCGGCTACGTCTGCGAGGGCGCCTACGCGCCGCGCCCGGGCCTGCCGGGACGCGCATACCTCGCGGTCCCCGAGGACGTGTCCGCGGCGACGGTGATGGCCACGCTGCGCGGCGCGGTCGCGCTGCCGCTGACCCTGTTCCACCCGCCGGCCGAGACCGCGACCGCGGCGACGACCCAGGCCGGGCGCTCGCAGCCCGGGCGCAAGCCGGACTCGACGCCGACGCCCACCAAGGCGACGACGCCCGCGACGCCTGCGAAGGCGGATCCGCCCGCGACGCTTGCGAAGGCTGTGAAGCCCGCCAAGGCCGACGACGGCCGCCAAGCCCGCGAAGGCCGCGAAGGCGACCACGCCCGCAAAGGCCGCGAAGGCCGCGAAGGCCGACCACGCCCGCGAAGGCCGCAAAGGCCGACGAAGGCTGCGAAGGCCCCGAAGGCCGACCACGCCCGCAAAGGCCGCGAAGGCCGCGAAGGCCGCGAAGGCCGACCACGCCCGCGAAGGCCGCAAAGGCCGACGAAGCCGGCGAAGGCCGCGAAGGCCGCGAACGCCGCCAAGCCCGCGAGGCGTCGTCGCTGACCGGCCCGGCGCAGCCACGGTCTCGAACACGAACGCCGCGAGCACGAGGCCCGCGGCGCGTCGTCACAGAAGCGCTGCGTCACCGAGGGCGACGCGTCGCTCCGGGGATCACATGCCGGACAGCACGCCGAGGGCGCGCTTGACCTTCTCGGTCTCGGCGCACGCGCCGAGGCCGTTCATCTTCTCGGTGAGCGGCCCCATCGCGGCCTCCATCTTCGACGCGCACACCTTCTCCATGTCCGCCTTCTTGGCCGGGTCCTGGTCGATGGTCTGGGCGTGGGCGAAAAACGGCTTGGCGCCGGCGGCCCAGGCCTCGAGGGCGTCGCCCATGGCGTCGCAGTTGTCCGCGTTGGCGGCCACGGCGGTGCCCATGTCCTGCATCGTGGAGATGCCCTCGTCGCACAGCTGGTCCGAGGTCATCGAGGCGAACGCAGCGTCGCCGCCGCCCGTGGAGGGGGGGGGGGTGGCCGAGCCGGAGCCAGCCCCGCCCGTGGTGTCGGGCATCGTGGTGGCCGGCTTGTCCTTGCCGCCGCACGCGACGAGCGCGAGCGGAGCGGATACGACCAGCGAGGAGAGCAGGAGCGAGCGGAGCTGGGTGCGGATCATCGAACTGGACCTGTCTCGACTCGTGGGTCCGTTCGTGGCCCACGGGGCCCGCACGATCGACGCTGTGCGCCCGGAGCGCAATTGCGCGCGCGCGATTGGCGCGCGACGCGACAGGCGATCAGCCGTTCATCGACTCCATGGCCTTCTTGACCTTCGGGTGATCCTTGCACTCCATCGCGCCCATCATGATGGGACCGATCTTCTCCATCATCGGCTCCATCTTCGGCTTGCACTTGTCCTCGAACTCCTTCTTCTTCGCCTCGTCCTTGTCCTGCGCCTTGGCGAACTCCACGAACGCCTTGTTGCCGTCGGCCCACTTCTCGAGGCCGTCGCCCATCCCGTCGCAGTTGCCCTTGTTCTTGTCCACGATGCCACCCAGGTCGGTCATCATGCCGATGGCCTTGTCGCACATCTGGTCGACGGACATCTTCGAGGGGTCGGCGGCGGCGGCGGCCGGGGCCTTGCCGGCGGCTGCGCCACCAGCGGCCTGGTCGTCCTTCTTGCAGCCGGCGCCGAGCGCGAGCACGAGAGCGAGGGCGGAAACGATACGGATCGTGCGGGTCATGTGAGTGCCTTTCGGGTAGCCGGAGCGTCGGTGGACGCGGGTGATCGAGGCGGGGACTATCGACGCTTGCGCCGGGCGGTGCAACGTTTCTCCGACCCCCATTCTCGACCGGCAGGGCCTTCCCAGCCGCCGGGCCCCATGCGAAGAACCAGCGCGATGAAGACGGCGCTCCTGTTCCCGGGCCAGGGCTCGCAACGCGTCGGCATGGGACGCGATCTCGCCCGGACGTCCGACATCGCGCGGCAGGTCTACGCCGAGGCTGACGACGTGCTCGGGTTCTCGCTGTCGACCCTGTGCTTCGACGGCCCCGAGGACGCGCTGACGCTGACCAAGCACACGCAGCCGGCGATCCTGACCACGTCGATCGCCGTGCTCCGCGTGCTCGAGGCCAGGGGCTTGACGTTCGATCTCGTCGCCGGGCACTCCCTCGGCGAGTGGACCGCGCTGGTCGCCGCCGGCGCGCTGACGCTGCGCGATGCGGTGCGCCTGACGCACCTGCGCGGCACGTACATGCAGGAGGCGGTGCCGGTCGGGCAGGGCGCGATGGCGGCGCTGATGGGCCTCGATCTCGCCACCACCCGGGCGGTGTGCGAGGCGGCGTCCCAGCCGGGCGAGCGGGTCGAGCCGGCCAACCTCAACGGCGGCGGGCAGATCGTGATCAGCGGGCACTCCGCCGCGATCGACCGCGCGATCCCGGCCGCCAAGGCCGCCGGCGCGAAGATCGCCAAGAAGCTGACCGTCAGCGCGCCGTTCCACTGCTCGATGATGAAGCCCGCCGCGGACCAGCTCGCGGCGGCGCTCGAGGGCGTCGTGATCGAGGTGCCGCGCGTCCCGGTGGTCACGAACGTCACCGCCGAGCCGACGCAGGACGCCGCGCGGATCAAGCAGCTGCTGATCCAGCAGGTGTGCGCGCCGGTCCGGTGGGAGGAGTCGGTGCAGGCGATCGCCGGCCTCGGCGTGACCCGCGCGCTCGAGCTCGGCGCAGGAGCGGTGCTCAAGGGCCTGGTCAAGCGGATCGCGGACACCATCGCGGTCACCACGATCGGCGAGCCGCACGAACTGGACGCGTTCACCGCGCACGACTGACGAAAGGCAAGCTCATGGCGATCATCGACAAGGCTCTCGAGGGGAAGGTCGCGCTGGTCACCGGCGCGTCGCGTGGCATCGGGCGTGGCATCGCGGTGGCCCTCGGGCGCCGGGGCGCCAAGGTGATCGTCAACTTCGCGTCCCGCGAGGACGCCGCGCGCGAGACCGTCGCCGAGGTCGAGGCCGCCGGCGGGCAGGCCGTGATCTGCAAGTTCGACGTCGCGAACTCGGCGGAGACCACCGAGGCCATCAAGGCGATCGGCAAGGACCACGGCAGGCTCGACATCCTGGTCAACAACGCCGGCGTCGCGGTCAACGGGCTCGTGATGCGGTTCTCCGACGAGCAGTGGGCGAAGACCATCAACACGAACCTGGCCGGCGCGTTCCACTGCGTGCGCGCGGCCTCGATGATGCTGCTCAAGGCCAAGGCCGCGGGGCGCATCATCAACATCACGTCGGTCGTCGGAGAGCAGGGCAACGGCGGCCAGCTCGCGTACTCCGCGTCCAAGGCCGGCCTGATCGGCCTGACGATGTCGACGGCGCGGGAGCTCGCGTCGCGCGGCGTCACCTGCAACGCGGTGTCGCCCGGGTTCATCGAGACCGACATGACCAGCGAGCACCTCCCCGAGGCCGCGCGCGCGAAGCTGCTCGAGCAGATCCCGCTGGGCCGGATCGGTCGCTCCGAGGAGGTCGCGGACGCCGTGGCCTTCCTGGCGGGCCCGGAGGCCGCGTACATCACCGGCCAGGTCCTGCGAGTCAACGGCGGGATGTTGATGTAAGTCCGGTTCTGGACTATCAACGCCCCCACCTGAACATCCCCCCGGAGCGTCGCCGGGGAATCGTCAAGAGGAAGCCATGTCGCCTGAAGAGATCGAGACCAAGGTCAAGGAAATCATCTGCAACCAGCTCGAGGTGTCCCTCGAGCAGCTGCGCCCCGAGGCGTCGTTCATCGACGATCTGAAGGCGGACTCCCTGGCGGTCGTCGAGCTCGTGCTCGCGTTCGAGCAGGAGTTCAAGATCATGATCCCCGAGGAGGACACCGAGCAGATCAAGACGGTCAAGGACGCGACCGGCTACATCAAGTCGCACGCGAAGTAAGCGCGCGTGACGCGCACCGGGCCGGATGTCCTCGCTGACATCCGGCTCAGGACGCGGTAAGGATCTGTCATGCGTCGCGTTGTCATCACCGGCATCGGTATGGTCACCCCCATCGGGAATGACCTGGAGACCACCTGGTCCTCGCTGCTCGCCGGCACGAGCGGGGCAGGCCCGATCACGCTGTTCGACACCACGAACTTCGCGACCAAGTTCGGTTGCGAGGTGAAGGGGCTGGAGACGGCCCGGTGGCTTGACAAGCGCGAGCTCAAGCACCTCGACCGGTTCCTCCAGTTCGCGGTGGCCGCGGGCATGATGGCCGTCGAGGACGCAGGCCTGGGCACGAAGGTGCCGGCTGGCCAGGAGGATCGCTGGGGCTGCTACATCGGCTCCGGCCTCGGTGGCGTGCGGACGATCGAGGACACCTTCATGGCGTCCAAGGAGAAGGGGCCGCGCCACGGCTTCTCGCCGTACTTCGTCACCGACATCATCATCAACGAGGCGCCGGGCATGATCAGCATCCGCACGGGTGCGACCGGCCCCAACTTCTCGCACGTGTCCGCGTGCGCCACGGGCGCCCACTCGATCGGCGAGGCCGCGCGGGCCATCCGCCACGGCTACGCCGACGGCATGATCGCCGGTGGCGCCGAGGCGACGATCTCGATCCTCGGCGTCGGCGGGTTCAATGCCATGCGCGCGATGTCGACCCGCAACGACGCGCCCGCGAAGGCGAGCCGCCCGTTCGACCGCGACCGCGATGGCTTCGTGATCGGCGAGGGCGCCGGCATCGTCGTGCTCGAGGAGCTCGAGGCCGCCAAGAAGCGCGGCGCGCGGATCTACGCCGAGGTCGTCGGCTACGCGGCCAACAGCGACGCGCACCACGTCGCGGCCCCGGCACCCGAGCACAAGGGCGCGCAGGCCTGCTTCCGCCAGGCGCTCGCCGATGCCCGGCTCTCCCCGAGCGCGATCGGGTACATCAACGCGCACGGGACCTCGACGGACCTCAACGACAAGAACGAGACGTTCGCCACCAAGGTGGTGTTCGGCGACCACGCGAAGAAGCTCGCCATGTCGTCGACCAAGTCGATGACCGGGCACACCCTCGGCGCCGCCGGGGGCATCGAGGCCGGCATCACCGCGCTCACGCTCGCGCGCGGCATCCTGCCGCCGACCACGAACTACGAGAACCCGGACCCCGAGTGCGACCTCGACTACGTGCCCAACCAGCCGCGCGAGCAGTGGGTCGACCACGCGATGTCGAACAGCTTCGGGTTCGGCGGCACCAACGCGGCGCTGATCATGTCGCGCTACAAGGGCGACTGAGCCATGAAGTGGTACGCGGGTTGTGATCACGCGGGGCTGGCCCTCAAGCGGCACCTCGTGGCGTGGCTGCGCGCCCAGGGGGACGAGGTCGTCGATGTCGGCACCCACGACGACACCTCCGTCGACTACCCGCTCTACGGCGCGGAGGTCGGCCGGCAGGTCGCCGCCGACGCGAGCGCCCGCGGGCTCGTGGTGTGCGGCAGTGGCATCGGCATCAGCATCGCTGCCAACAAGATCGCGGGCGTGCGCTGCGCGCTCGTCCACGACAGCTTCACCGCCGCGATGGCGCGCCTCCACAACGATGCCAACGTGATCGCGCTCGGCGCGCGGGTCGTGGGCGCCGGGGTGGCGGAGCACGCGGTCGCGGCGTTCCGGGGGACGGACTTCGAGGGAGGCCGGCACCAGCGCCGGATCGATCAGCTCACCTCCCTGGATCCGAGCTAGATGCGCTGTCCCTTCTGCGGCGCCTTCGAGGACAAGGTGATCGAGACGCGGGCATCCAAGGACGGTACCGAGATCCGGCGCCGGCGTGAGTGTGAGGGTGAGACCTGCAAGCGCAGGTTCACCACCTACGAGCGGATCGAGGAGTCGATGCCCCTGGTGATCAAGAGCGATGGCCGGCGCGAGCCGTTCGATCGCGCGAAGATCGAACGCGGGCTCCAGGCCTCGGTCGCGAAGCGGCCGGTCTCCGTCGATCAGATCCGCGCGCTCGCCCTCGAGGTGGAGCGTGAGGTCGGCGAGCTCGGCGTCACCGAGATCGGGGCGCGCGACGTCGGTGGACGGGTGCTGCCGAGGCTGCGCGCGCTCGACCAGGTCGCCTACGTGCGGTTCGCGTCGATCTACCGGGACTTCCGCGATCTCGAGGGCTTCGAGAAGGAGCTCGACGCGCTGCGTGGCGAGGACACCGGGAATCACGTGATCGCCGAGCTGTCCGACGAATCCACGGACAAGCACGCGACCGTCACGGCTCCCGAGTCGTGACGCTGGCCGAGCGCGACCGGGTCCACATGGCCCGCTGCCTCGAGCTCGCCGCGACGCACCGCGGGCGGACAGCGCCCAACCCGACGGTCGGGTGCGTGATCGTGAGCGCGCGCGGCCGCGTGCTCGCCGAGGGAGCGCACGCCGGGCCCGGCACCCCCCACGCCGAGATCGTGGCGCTCGCCAAGCTCGGCGGCCGCGCCCGGGGCGCCACGCTGTACGTCAACCTCGAGCCCTGCAACCACCACGGGCGCACGCCGCCGTGCGCGCCGGTGGTCCGGGCCGCCGGGCTGGCGCGCGTGGTGGTCGGGATGGCGGATCCGATCCCCGGGCACGCCGGCGGGCTCGCGGTGCTCCGGGCCGCGCGGATCGCCACCGAGGTGGGCGTGCTGCGCGAGGCGTGCGAGCGGGCGAACCTGCCGTTCCTGACGTGGGCGCACCACCACCGTCCGGAGTTCACGCTCAAGGCGGCGATCACCCTCGACGGGAAGATCGCCACCGTCGGCGGCGAGTCGAAGTGGATCACCGGGCCCGTGGCCCGCGCTGACGTGATGCGGTTGCGCGACGAGCACGAGGCGGTGCTGGTCGGCATCGGCACGGTGCTCGCCGACGATCCCTGGCTGACCGCGCGGCGACCCGGGGCGCGGGATCCGATCCGGATCGTCCTCGACTCGAGGCTGCGCACCCCGCTCGACGCGCACGTGCTGCCGCCGGTGCGCGCGCGGCGGGGGGCGGCGCGCGTGATCGTGGTGGGCGGCCCGCAGGCCCCCGCCACCCGCGAGCGCGCGCTGGTCGCCCGCGGGGCCGAGGTGTGGCGCGTGCGGGCGCACCGCAACGGCCGGCTCGACCTGCACGCGCTGGCGCGGCGGCTCGGCGAGGCCGCGATCACGTCGGTGCTGGTCGAGGGCGGGGGCGAGGTGCACGCCTCGCTGATCACGCAGCGGCTCGCGGACGAGCTGGTGCTGTACGTCGCCCCCAAGGTGGTGGGCGGGCCGGCCCCGAGCTGGGTCGGCGGGGCCGGACTCGCGTCGATGCAGGCGGCGCTGCCGTTCGTGTTCGACGAGGCCGTGGCGTGGCTCGGCGGCGATCTCCGCCTGACCGCGGTGCCGCGCCCGGTGCCGGACGGGCCGACCGCCGCTACGAGTGCACGAGCGCGCTGCGCCGCAGCCGCACGCTCGCGTGGCCGATGACCCACAGCGCGGCGAGGCCGCCCGCGACCACCAGCGCTGCGCGGTACCCGTCCGGCTCGCCGCGCCCGACGAGCGCGGAGATGATGCCCGCGGCCGGGGGCCCGAGCAGCATGCCGAGGCAGCCAGCGCCGTTGACCAGCGCCATCGCGTGCGCGCGCTCACCCGGGGCGGTGATCGCCGACGCCTCGACGAGCACGGCGCCGAACACCGCGGCCGAGGCCACGCCGCCGAGCAGCATCACCGGCATCAGCCACGCCGTCGGCACCCAGGCGAGCGCGATCATGGCGAGGGCGTACCCGGCCACGCCGACGCCGACGACCAGCCGCGGTGACACCCGCCGGCACAGCGCGGTCAGGGGGAACGTCGCGAGCGCGAACGGGATGGTCAGCGCCGAGAAGCACAGGCCGATCTGGCGATCGCTCAGGTGGTGCACGCGGTGGGCGAACAGCGCGAACGTGACCACCAGCGAGCCGACCGCGAACCGCGACACGAACGCGGCGCCGATCGCTCCCGCGAGCCGGGCGGCCACGCGCGCGCGACCGGCAGGGCGGGGCTCCACGGCAGCGTCACCGACCCGGCGCGGGGCGATGACGGCGACCACGACTGCGAGGCCGGCGCCGACCACGAACGGGGCGATCGGCGAGAGCGCGAGGGCGCCGGTGCCGAGCAAGCTGCCGAACGCGATCGCGGCGACCAGGCCGGCGCCGGCCGCGGCCATGATCCGCTGCCCGCCGGGGCGGCGCGCGGCGTCGGCGGCCTCGGTGAGCAGCGCGATCAGCGTGGTGACGTGGGCCGCACCCTCGAGGAAGCGCAGGCCGATCAGGGGGCCGGTCGCCAGCGGCAGGGCGAAGCTCGCGAGGAGGAGGGCATCGAGCGTGGCCGCGACGCGGACGACGCGCCGGCGGGACCACCGGGCCAGCAGCCGGATCACGAACGGGGCGGACAGCGCGGCCGCCAGCATGTTCACGCTCATGAACGCGTGCATCGCGCCTTCGTCGCCCCCGTGGCGGGCGGCGAACAGCGGCCGGATCGCGGGCACCACCAGCGTCGCGGGTAGCATCTGCGCGCACAGCAGGAGCGCACGCCAGGTGCCGGCCCCGCGGGCGGCCGTGGACGAATTCACGGGCTCAGCGGCCGGGGTGGCGGGGCGTCGAGGGGGCACACGGGTGGGGTCGACCGGTCAGCGGGTCCGTGAAGCGTCCGCGGATCGCGCGCCGTCGGTTCCCGAGCGGCCTGGGGAGTGGTACACCGCGCCGACATGTTCACCGGGCTGGTCGAAGACACCGGCACCATCCGCGGTGCCGAGCGACGGAGCGACGCGCTGGTCCTGACGATCCAGCCCGGGCGGATCCCGCTCGCCGAGCTGACCGCGGGCGAGTCGGTGTGCCACGACGGCACCTGCCTCACCGTGACCGATGTCGGCCCCGAGACCTACACCGTCCTCGCCGGCGCCGAGACGCTCGCCCGCACCACCCTGGGTGACCTCCGGGTCGGCCGCCGCGTCAACCTCGAGCGCGCGCTCCGCCTGGGCGACCGCCTGGGCGGGCACTGGGTGACCGGCCACGTCGATGGCACCGGCGAACTGGTGGTCCGGCAGGACCTCGGCGCCAGCATCATCCTGGTCGTGCGGACCCCGCCGGCGCTGCTCCGGTACATCGTCGAGAAGGGCTCGATCGCGATGGCCGGGGTCAGCCTGACGGTCAACGCCGTCGACGCCGAGACGTTCTCGGTGGCGATCATCCCGCACACCTGGGACCACACCAGCCTCGGCGACCTGGTGATCGGTGATCGCGTGAACCTCGAGGTCGACATCCTCGCCAAGCACGTCGAGAAGCTGTTCAGCGGCGGCATCACCGGGAGGCCTGTATGAGCTCGATCGAACGCGTCACCCGCGCCCTGGAGGAGATCCGGGCCGGTCGGATGGTCATCCTCGTCGACGACGAGGATCGCGAGAACGAGGGCGATCTCGTGTTCGCCGCCGAGCTCGTCACCCCCGAGCACATCAACTTCATGGCGACCCACGCGCGCGGCCTGATCTGCCTCGCGATGGACGATCGCCTGATCGACAAGCTCGAGCTGCCGATGATGGTCCGCGACAACCAGGCGTCGCTCGGGACCGCGTTCACGGTGTCGATCGAGGCGCGCCATGGCGTGTCGACGGGGATCTCGGCGCGCGACCGCGCGACCACGATCAGGGCCGCGATCAACGACGAGGCCGGGCCCGCCAGCGTGGTGTCGCCGGGCCACGTGTTCCCGCTGCGCGCCCGCAAGGGTGGCGTGCTGGTGCGCACCGGCCAGACCGAGGGCTCGGTGGATCTCGCACGGCTCGCCGGCCTCAAGCCCGCCGGCGTGATCTGCGAGATCATGCGCGAGGACGGCGAGATGGCGCGCCGCCCCGAGCTCGAGGAGTTCGGCGCGCGCCACGGCCTGATGATCCTGTCGGTCGCCGACATGATCGCCTACCGCCTGCAGAGCGAGCAGATCGTGCGCCGCCAGGCCACCGGGGTGATGCGCCCGGGCGGGCTGCCGCCGGGCGAGCCGTTCACGGCCCACTACTACGCCACCGAGGTCGAGGACACCGAGTACCTCGCGCTGGTCCGGGGCGACGTCGCCGCGATCTCCGCCGCGGGTGGGGTGGTCCTGACCCGGGTCGCGCCGATGGAGCCGCTCGCGGACGCGTTCGCGCTCCGCCCGGACCTCGACGCGGCCCTCCGCGCGATCGACGAGGCCGGCGCCGGCGTGCTCCTGTACGTCATCAACCGGGGCCGGCTGTCGATCCGCGGCTCGTTCGAGCGGCTGATCCTGAACCAGGCTCCGGCCACCCGCGACGCGGCCCCCGCCTCGAGCGAGGCGCTGCGCGACTTCGGCCTGGGCGCCCAGGTGCTCGCGGACCTCGGCCTGAGGAAGATCCGGCTGATGATCCACACCGATCGCAAGATCGCGGCGATCGAGGGCTACGGCATCGAGGTCGTCGAGCGGGTGCCGGTGCCGCGGGGCGCGTTCCGCCACCTGGACGCCTCGTAGGCTCTGCCCCGCAGGTGGTGGGGTGGTGTATATGGTGCCCCGCATGCCGCAGATCATCGAAGGGTTCCTGTCCGCCGCGGGCCTTCGGTTCGCGATCGTCGCGAGCCGCTTCAACGGCCTCATCGTAGATCCGCTGGTCGCGGGAGCCCTCGACGCGATCGTCCGCTCGGGTGGGAGCCCGGACGACGTCGCCCTCGTGCGCTGCCCCGGCGCCTGGGAGCTGCCGCAGGTGGTCCGCCAGGTCGTCGCGCGCGGCGGCATCGACGCGGTGATCGCCCTCGGCGCGGTGATCCGCGGCGCGACCCCGCACTTCGAGTTCGTCGCCGGCGAGGCCTCTTCGGGCGTCGCGCGCGTCGCAGCCACCACCGACATCGCGATCAGCTTCGGCGTGCTGACCACCGAGTCGATCGAGCAGGCGCTCGAGCGCGCCGGCACCAAGGCGGGCAACAAGGGCTTCGACGCGGCGATGGCCGCGATCGAGCTCGCGAACCTGTACCGCGCGCTCGCCCGCGGCGGCGGGACCGCCGCAAACAAGCCGAGGGGCAAGTGACCCAGGGCACCCGCCGCACGGGGCGCGCCTACGCGCTCCAGCTGCTGTACGCGCGCGACGGAGATGTCGCGACCGACGTCACCGGCGCGGCGGTCAGCTGGGCGGACATGTTCGAGCTCGAGATCGATGCCGCCGCGCAGGACTTCGCGCGGGGGCTGGTCGCGGCCGCCACCGAGCGCACCGCGCAGATCGACGAGCTGATCACGGGCTGCTCGAAGAACTGGCGCATCGACCGGATGTCGCGCGTCGATCGCAACATCCTCCGCCTCGGCACGGCGGAGCTCCTCGCGTTCCCCGAGGTCCCGGTCAAGGTCGTGATCAACGAGGCCGTCGAGCTCGCCAAGCGGTTTGGCACCGCCGAGTCGTCCGCGTTCGTGAACGGCGTCCTCGACCGGATCGCCACGTCGGCGGGGCGTCGCTCCGACGACTGATGGCGCTCTCGGTCCTGCCGCTCGATCTGGCGCGCTGGGACGAGGCCCGGCGGGACACGCTCGTCCTGCCCGTGTTCGAGGATGACCGCCCGCTGCGGGGCGCGGCCGGGCTCGCCGACTGGCGGCTGTGCGGGCGGCTGTCGCGGCTGATCAAGGCCGATCGCGCCAGCGCGCGCGCCGGCGAGACGATGCTCATGCCACCCGGCCGCCGGCTGCCGTTCGCGCGGCTGCTGTGGTTCGGGCTCGGCGAGGCCAGGGGCTACAGCGACGAGCGGTTCAAGAAGGACCTCGCGCGGATCGTCGAGGTCGTCACCGGCGCGGCGATCACCGAGTGGGCGATCCAGCCGCCGGGGCGCGCGGCCGGTGTGATCGGGGCGCGGCGCGCGGTGGAGTTGATGCTCGACCACCCCGGCCTGCGCGATCACGCCGTGACGCTGCTCGAGGACCCGGCGGGCCAGAAGGACATCGCCGAGCTCCTCCGCGGCCAGCGCTGACGCCTGTCCGGACTAGGTCAGCCAGCCCCACACGCGCTCCAGCACTGCGACCACGGCGCTGCCGAACACGAACAGCAGCGCGAGGTCCGCGAGCAGCATCAGGTGGCCGGCGGCGACCCACACGCCGTCGCGCTCGAGCAGCCCGATCGCGTAGACCATCAGCGGCACCAGGAACACGAAGTTCGAGCCGGGGATGGGGAGGGGCAGGGCAAGCCCGATCGCGAGCAGCAGCACGCCGACGCCGACGAGCCGGCCGCTGACCATCGGCTCGTGGCGCCGCCGGGTGGCCTTGACCAGCCAGCGCGTCCGGCGCGCCAGCATCGTCGCGACCCGGTCGAGCATGACCATCGGCAGCGGGCGGCGCCGCACGCGCGCGGGCAGCCACGGATGTTCGAGGCCGATCACCATCTGCAGGCCGAGCAGCGCGATCGCGAGCCCGAACGGCGTGGACACCCCGACGAACGGGATCGCGATCAGCGCGAGCACGGCGATCAGCGCGGCGAACCCGCCCTCGGCCGCCTTGTCGACGAGCTCACCGACGGTGAGCTGGTCCGCGGCCCGAGGTGGGGCGACCTCCGCGGGGCCGTCGTGGGCACCGAGCTCGGCGAGCAGCTCCTCCAGCCGCAGCTTGCGGGGTGCCCCCGTCGCGATGGTGTCTCGTGCCCGGAGCCCGTCCTCGTCCACGTGACGCATCGTAGCACCCGCGACCTACTCGACCCTCGCACCCGGGGACCACCTTCGATCGGATGAAGCCATGGGACGGTGCGCGGTGATGGTCGTGCTCACGCTGGCCGTGGGCGGCTGCGACTGGGTGTTCGGGCTGGCAGAGCCGACGGACGCCCCGTCCAGCATCGATGCCACCGTCGATGCCTCGAGGACCTCGGACGGCGGGGCGCCGTCCACGGACGCGGGCTTCAACCTCGATGGGGCGATCGTGATCTTCGACGGCGGGATCGTCCCGGTCTCCGATGCCGTGGCGACGAACTGATTCGACCTGTTCCGACCTAGTTGCGCGCGAGCATCACGGCGGTCTGCGAGTAAGCCGACGACATCCAGTACTGCGACAGCGCATCGAGCTTGTCGCCGGTGTCACCCGCGCGGGCGATCTGGGCCTGCTGGTAGGCGAGCTTGGCCTGCACCGGGATCGAGCCGGTCGCGATGCGGGCTGCGCGGGCGCCCGCGCGGGCGCTGCGCTCGGCGCTCGCGAGCATGTTGATGAACGCCTTGTCGTGCGCCACTCCGCTGGTGCGGCCGGTCTTGAAGTCGGTCTCGACGCCGAGCGAGTAGTACTTCGCGACCAGCTGGGCCGCGTTGTAGTAGGCGAGCTCGCTGCCGGCGAGCGACAGCAAGTTCCACTGCGGCGAGCCCTCGCCCCACTCCTCGCGCAGCTGGCGCGGCAGGCCGTCGGCCGTCTGCAAGCGCGACAGCATGTACGCGATCAGGTAGTCGGGCTCCGACATCGCCATCCGCACCCGGACCTGCTCGATCGGCAGCTTGAACTTCTTGGCGGTCGGCTCGACGAGCAGCGTCTCGAAGTAGTTCACGCCGGCAGCGCCCGCCGAGTAGAACGACGTCGACATCCGCTTGATGTTCGGGATCGAACACATGTAGTTGACGCTCTTCTCGGTCATGAACTCGAGCTCGTCGGCGGCGAGCAGCGCGGACGCGACGGTCTGCCCGATCAGCAGCACCGTGGGCGCGATCCGGTCGACCAGGCCCTCGGTGATCTCGGGGGACGCCAGCTCGGCCGGCGTGCGCGCGCGGAGCGCCACCAGCAGCTCCTTGGTCTGGCCGAGCGATTCGCTCGCGAACACCTTGAAGCCCCAGCTCCGCAGCGCGGCCTGGAATGCCGACACCATCAACAGGTGCCCGCCGAGCGTGGCCGGCTTGATCGCGCCGATGTTCTTGAACACCTCGGCGGTCAGCGCGTCCAGCTCGTCGAGCTTGCCGAGCTCCTCGAGGGCGCCGGCGGCATCCCCGCTCTGGACCTTGGCGACCACCTCGTAGGCGCTGGTGGCGCTCGCCGCGTAGACCCACGCGGTCAGCATCTTGGCGTATGCGCCGGCGACCAGGCCCTGGCGATGGAGCTTCTCGGCGGTCGCCGCGGCCTCCTGCGCCGCGGTCGCCATCGTGAGCAGGCGCGCGGGCAGGCGGCCGCTCTGCTGCAGCTCGAGTAGCGCCGCCCACTCCTCGGTCAGCCGCGCCTGCCAGCCCTTGTACTTGGCGTCGATCAGCTTGACGGTGTCGTCGTCGAGCTCCATCTCGGCCTCGGTGACGGGCACGGGCTCGGGCAGGCGCTTGCCGGTGAGCAGGCGGAACGCGTCGTGGACGTTCGCGATCTCCACGGCCTCGGCGCCGCGCGCGTGCGCCAGCTCGACGAGGTCGACCTCCTTACCCGTGGCCTCGGACGTCGAGTAGCGCATGCCGATCGGGTAGCCGAGCCGCTTCTTGCCCTTCTCGATCGCCCCGATGAACTTCTCGGGGATGCCGCCGACCGGGCCGATCGTGCCGTCGGGGTTGATGATGCCGGTCATCGTCACCGTCGGGTCGATCGCCGAGCCCGTCATCGTGGCGAGGAACCCGCCCGCCATCAGGCCCGACGCCGATGCCCCGTCGATGTAGCCGCCCGACGCCGCGGAGAACTGGAAGTCGGTGAGGTCCTTGCCGAGCGTCGTCGCGGCGACGAACGCCGAGACCCACACGCCCGCGCGCCACTGCGAGCCGGTTCCCCCCGCCAGCTCCTCGTACACGCCGACCTGGACCGAGCCATCGGTGCTGGGCGCGGTGGCGAGCTTGACGGTCGTCTGCCCGCCGGTCGCGGTGCCTTTGCCCGTGCGGACGAACAGGGCATCGACCAGGCCCTTGCTCTGCGCCGTCGGTAGCGGCAGCACGGTCGAGCCGTTGTTCGCGTCGGTGCCGAGGATGACGGCCTGGTGGGTGGCCTTGGCGTCCGCCTTGATCGTCAGCGGCGCGTAGGTCTTCTGGGTCGTCGCCGGCAGCGGGCGGTCGAGCGTGCGCCCGGGCGTGCCGCAGCCATGGGCCACGAGGGAGCCGGCGACGAGGGCGGCGGTGAGCTGCAGCGAGGTGGCGTGGAGGAACCCCATCCTCGCATCGTAACATCCACGGGGCGGTGCGAGGCCGCCGGGTCAGCGCGCGCGGGGGTGCTTGCGGACCTGCTCGATCATCCGCGCCTGGCTGACGTGGGTGTAGACCTGGGTCGTCGAGATGTCGGCGTGGCCGAGCATCGCCTGCACGGCCCGGAGGTCGGCTCCGCGCTCGACCAGGTGGGTCGCGAACGAGTGGCGCAGCTTGTGGGGCGACACCTCGCCGCCGGGCAGCCGGATGCCCGCCGTGCGCGCGTAGCCGCGCAGCGCCTTCCAGAACCCCTGGCGCGTCATCGGCCGGCCGCGCTCGGTCAGGAACAGGGCCTTCTGCAGCGGATCGCGGACCCAGCCCGGGCGGTCGACCTCGAGGTAGCGGGTGATCCGCGACAGGGCGGCGTCGCCGACCGGGACCAGGCGGGTCTTGTTGCCCTTGCCGGTGACGCGCACGAACCCGGCGTGCAGGTTCAGGTCCGCGAGCGGCACGGCCACGAGCTCGGACACGCGCAGGCCCGAGGCGTACGCGAGCTCGATCATCGCCGCGTCGCGCCGGCCGCGCGGGGTGTCGGGCGGCGTGTTGATCAGCCGGCCGATCGCGTCCTCGCCGAGCACGCCGGGGAGATGGCGGCCGGTGCGCGGGGCGTCGATCAGCTCGGAGGGATCTGCCTCGAGCCAGCGCTCGCCGACCAGGTGCTTGCACAGGCCGCGCACCGCGACCAGGGTGCGGGCGCGGCTGCGGGCGACCAGGCCCGCGTCGGCGAGGTGCATCAGGAAGTCAGCGACATCGGTGCGGGTGATGTCGTCGACGTCGGCGCGGCCGCGCTCGGTGAGGAACACGAGGAACCGCGCGAGGTCGCGGCCATAGGCGTCGATCGTGAGCCGGGCGAGCCCGCGCTCGACCTTCAGGTGGTCGAGGTAGAGGTCGGCCGCCTCGTCGAGCGCCAGCCGTCGAGCCATGCGTGATCCTCGGCCGGAACGCCGCCTTGGGGCAACGTTTTTGAGGGGTTGCGCTGGCCCGCGCGGCCGTCCATAGTCCGCTCGGACGCGCGCATGGACATCTCTCCCGAACAGCTCCGGTGGGTCTTCATCTACGTGTTCGTGCTGATCGTTTCGGTCGCGCTCCACGAGTTCGGCCACGCGTTCATGGCCGACCGCCTCGGCGATGACACGCCGCGGCGCCAGGGCCGCGTCACGCTCAACCCGCTGGCGCATGCCGACCCTGTCGGCACCCTGCTGCTGCCTCTGCTGGGCGGCCTGTATGGCGCAGCGAGTGGCATGGCGGGCGGGTTCGGCTGGGGCAAGCCCGTGCAGTGGCAGCCGTCGCGGATCCGCCGCGGCATCTCGATGTCCACGGCCACCATCCTGGTCGCGATCGCGGGGCCGGGGATGAACCTGGTGCTGGCGATCGTGCTCGCGTTCGTGCACGTCCTCCTCGTCACCCAGCACGTGCTCAGCCCGGACGGCGATCCGAGCCAGATCCTCCAGTTCGCGGCGACCACCAACATCGTGCTGATGTTCTTCAACCTGCTGCCGCTGCCGCCGCTCGACGGCGGGCACGTCGCCCAGACCTTCGTCCCGTACAAGCACCGCCGCGCCGCCGAGGACATCTTCCGCTACGCGCCGTTCGTGCTCCTGGCCATCATGATGATTCCTGCGTTCCGGCAGGTCTTTCTGATCCCGGCCAACTGGTGTACGAGTGGCATCTACCGGCTGTTCGTGGCCCTCCTCGCGTAAATGGATCAGGTTGGTTATCAGGTTGCCCTCGACGTGTTCGAGGGCCCACTCGATCTGCTGCTTCACCTCGTGAAGAAGCACGAGCTATCGATCCTCGACATCCCGATCTCGTTCGTGACCACGAAGTACCTCGAGTACCTCGACGCGATGGCGGCGCTCGACATCGACGTCGCCGGTGAGTACCTCGTGATGGCGGCGACGCTGTGCCACATCAAGTCGCGCGAGCTGCTGCCCAACGCCGAGCCCGAGGGCGACGAAGAGGGCGGGGCGGGTGGCGGCGGAGGTGAAAGGGGCGGCGGCGAGGATGGCGAGGACGAGATCGAGCTCGATCCGCGGGCGGACCTCATCAAGCGCCTGCTCGAGTACCAGAAGTATCGCGAGGCCGCGGACCGGCTCGGCGATCGGCCCGTGGTCGGCCGCAACGTGTGGAGCCGCGGCGCGCCCCTCGAGGACGCGCTGGCCGAGGGCATCGACCCCGACGCGATCGCCCCGCTCGCGCAGTTCCCGGTCCACAAGCTGATCGAGGCCTTCGACCGCGTGATGAAGGCGGCCAAGGTCAAGGTCACGCACACCGTGATGATCGATCGGCTGAGCGTCAGTCAGAAGATCGCCGAGCTGACCGACCGCCTCGAGAAGGAGGGGCGGTTCACGTTCACCTCCATGTTCAGCTTCCTCGCCGACGGGGTCGAGCGGAGCTTCCAGGACATCCGCCATGAAGCCGTGGTGACGTTCCTGGCCCTGCTCGAGATGGGCAAGCTCCGGCTGATCTCGCTCAGCCAGGGCGAGGAGGACGAGGAGATCTTGATCGAGCGCGCGCGCGACGATCTGCGGGCCCGGGTCGAGGCTGGCCTGGCGAAGTCCGACGACTACCGGTGACGCCACCGGTCGTGATGTCGGACCGGGGTGGTAGTAGATCCCGGCCTCTCGTCCAGATCCAGCCCCAGGTGAACCCGTGAGCAAGAAGCGGCGAACGAAGCACAAGAAGTCCGTCGGGAACCAGCGCCCGGCTGCCGCCCCCGAGGCCTCCCTCGCGGACGGCGGTGGAGTGCTGCCCGAGGCGGATGAGGACGGCTCGGTCGCGCGCGAGCCGCTCGACGCCCGGGCCGGCGATGCGCCCGCGGATGAGGGTGAGTCACTGGAGGCCAGCACCGAGGCGGTCGAGGCTGCGGAGGCGGTCGAGGCTGCGGAGGCGGTCGAGGCTGCGGAGGCGGTCGAGGCTGCGGAGGCGGTCGAGGCCCCCGCCATGGAGGCCATCGCGGTCACCGACGCGGTCCCGCCCGCTGCGGCGAAGCCGGCGCGCACGGGCAAGAAGAAGGGCCGGCGCGGGGCCGCGGCGGCGGTCGACGACGTCGTCGACGCGACGAGCCGCACGGCGGAGATCGAGGTCGCCGGGGACGGCCTCGAGGCTGCCAGCGAGGCGCCGATCAGCGCCGCCGAGCCCGAGGCCGCCGAGACCGAGGCCGCCGAGGCCGCGGCGGAGGCCGCCGACCACGCGGACATGATCGCCGCCGACGCCGTCCTCGATGCCACGGATGCCGCCGCCGCGGAGGCCGCCGACCACGCGGACATGATCGCCGCCGACGCCGTCCTCGATGCCGCGGATGCCGCCGCCGCGGATGCCGCCGACGAGCACGGGGACCTCGTCGCGCTCGCGGACGCCGCCGCCCACGCCGGGCAGGCCGGCCTCGAGGCCGAAGGCGGCGAGGGGCTGCCCGAGGGCGCCGAGCTCGAGGACGACGCGGTCGTCGAGGGCGCGGTGCTGCCGACCAGCGCCAGCGGGATGGACGCAGTCCAGCTCAAGCATCTCGTCGAGGCGCTCGTGTTCGCCGGCGACAAGCCGATCACGATCCAGCGCCTTCGCCAGCTCACCCGCGTGGCGGACGTCCGCCGCCTCGAGCAGGCGCTCAAGGACATCGAGGCCGACTACCAGGACCGCGGCCTCGTCCTCGCGCAGGTCTCGGGCGGCTACCAGTTCCGCACCAGGTCGACCTACTCGGTGTGGGTCCAGCAGCTGATCGCGGGCAGGCCGGTGCGGCTGTCGCGCGCGCAGCTCGAGACGCTCGCGATCATCGCGTATCGCCAGCCGATCACGCGCCCGGAGATCGACGAGATCCGCGGCGTGGACTCGAGCGCCACGCTCAAGCTGCTGATGGATCGCTCGCTGCTCCGCATCCTGGGCAAGAAGGAGGAGGTCGGTCGGCCGATGCTGTACGGCACGACCAAGGAGTTCCTGGACTTCTTCAGCCTCGGCGATCTGCGAGAGCTGCCCACGTTGCGCGAGTACTCGGAGCTGTCGGACGAGAGCCGCAAGGTGATGAGCACCCGGCTGGGCATCCCGATGGAGGAGACCGGTCCGGCTGCGTCGGCCCAGGCCGCCGTGCATGCTTCCTCGGATGCGCTGTCGGATGACGACCTCCGCGCCGCCGTCGAAGCAGGCGAGGCGCTCGAGGCGCTCGAGGCAGGCCCCGCGCTCGAGGGTGATCCCGAGAGCAACGAGCCGAGCACCGCCGCCGCCGAGGCGGGCAGCATCGCCGCCGTCGAGTCAGGCGCCGACGCCGGTGGGGCCGACGAGGTCGAACCTGACGCCGACGCCCCCGTGGAGGATCACCTGCCGGTGGATGCGCTGATGTTCGCGTCGGACTCGGACGAGGTCCTCGACGAGGGCGCGCCGATCGCCGCCGTGGTCGAGGGTCGTGCCGACCGTCCGCGCTCGCTCGCCGACCTGGCGACGCGCGTGCTGGTGGCGGATGACGCTCTGGCCGACTTCGTGGACGAGGTCGAGCTGCCGCGGTCCGGCGATGTCCCCGAGGATCTCGCGTTCGCCGAGGGCAGCGCGGGCGTGCGCAGCGATGGTCTCGATGACGCCACCATGGATGCCTATGCGATGGCGCTGTCGTCGCATCAGGCAGAGACTGTGTCCGAGCGGCTCGATGCCGAGCTGCCGGACTCGAGCGACGTCGATCCGCTGCTGGCGGATGGCGCGCTCTCCCCCGAGGATCCGCGGCCTGATGGCGGCGGCTCCAGCGAGTACGAGGAGTAGGATATGAGCGAGCCGGTTCGTCTGCAACGTTACCTCGCGACGGCCGGCGTCGCTGCGCGGCGCAAGTGCGAGACCTTGATCACCGAAGGTCGCGTCACCGTGAACGGCAAGATCGTCACGGTGCTCGGCACCAAGGTCGACCCGGACAACGACGAGGTCGAGGTCGACGGCGAGGCCGTGGTGGCGCTCGACTCGTTCTACGTCCTGCTCAACAAGCCCAAGGGCTGCATCACCGCGGTCACCGATGACCGCGGTCGCCCGACGGTGATGGACTACCTGCCGAACCTGCCCGTGCCGGTCAAGCCGGTCGGACGCCTCGACTTCTACACCGAGGGCGTCCTGCTCCTCACCAACGATGGCGAGCTCGCCGCGCGCTTGCTCGCGCCCGCGAGCCACGTGCCGAAGACCTATCACGTGAAGGTCCACGCGCAGCTCACGCCGGACGACCTGCGCTTGCTGCGCCAGGGCATCCGCCTCGATGACGGCACCGAGACGATGCCGGCCGAGGTCAACGCCCTGCCGGGCGAGAGCAAGCACACGTGGCTCGGCATCACGATCCACGAGGGCAAGCACCGCCAGATCCACCGGATGATCGAGGCGCTCGGTTACCAGGTCGACAAGCTGCAGCGCGTCGCGTTCGGTCCGCTGACATTTCACGATCTGCGCATCGGTGACGCGCGCGAGCTGTCGCAGATGGAGCTCAACGCGCTCCGCGACTCCGTCAGCCTCGACCACAGCAAGGTCGCGCGTGGCCGCTGGAACACCCGCCGCGAGGCGACGGACATCCCGCGCCGCGCACGCGCCAAGGCGAGGGTGGAGGCCGACGAACTCCACGAGGAGATCGAGGCCCGGCGCGCGGCGAACGCGGCCCGGCGCGCGGCGAACGCCGGTGACGCGTGGGATGGTGAGGGTGACGAGGGTGGTGACTCCGAGGGCACGCTCCTCGGCACCGGCATCGATCCGGACAACGACAACGATGTCGGCGACGACGATGAGGGGGGCGGCATCGTCCACCACACCGGCCTCGGCATGGGCGAGCGCGATCGCGCGGGTGGGCCGACCGAGCTGCGCACGCGCGGCGGCCGTGGGGCCCCCGCCCGAGGTGGTCGCGATGAGGCCCCGCGTGGGCGTGGTCCGGGCGCAGGCCGTCCGGGCGCGGCTCGCAGCGCCGGCGGCCGTGACGAGGCGCCGCGTGGGCGCGGTCCGGGCGCGGCTCGTCCGGGCGCGGCTCGTCCGGGCGCGGCTCGCAGCGCCGGCGGCCGTGACGAGGCGCCGCGTGGGCGCGGTCCGGGCGCAGGTCGTCCGGGCACAGACCGCGATGCGGCGCCGCGTGCGCGTGGTCCCGCGGCGAATCGCCCGTGGTCCGGGCGCAGGCCGTCCGGGCGCGGCTCGCAGCGCCGGCGGCCGTGACGAGGCGCCGCGTGGGCGCGGTCCGGGCACGGTCGATCGGGCGCTGGCGGCCGCGACGAGGCGCCGCGTGCGCGTGCGTCCGGGCGCAGGCCGTCCGGGCGCGGCTCGGCGGTCGCGACTGAGGCGCCCGCGTGGGCGTGGTCCGGGCGCGGGCCGTCGGAGCGCAGCCTCGGCCAGCGCCGCGACGAGGCCGCCGCGCGGCGCGGCCGGCGCGGCGCGGGCTCGACAGCGCGCGCGAGGCACCGCGGCTGCGCGCAGCCCGCCGCGTGCGCCGCCGCGGCGTGGCCCGCGTGGGCGCGGTCCGGGCAGGTCGTGGTTCGCGCGCCGTCGTCCACGATCGGCGCCGCCGAGGAGGGCGTCATGCACCGGCTGCGCGTGACCGAGGCCGCCCGCGGGCACGGCGCGTGGTCGCGGTCGTCGCCGGCGGCGATGGGTACGAAGCGTTGGGCGCGGGTGCGCCGGGCGCGGCCGCAGGCAGTCGTGTCGGCGCATCGCGCCGCGAGGGCGCGGTCCGGGCGCCGGCAGCCGCGACGACGCACCGCGCGGGCGTGGACCGGGCGCGGGCGCGGGTCGCAGCTTCGGCAGCCGCGACGAGGCGCCGCGCGGGCGAGGTCCTGGTGCAGGCGCGGGTCGCAGCGCCGGCGGTCGAGTCGAGGCGCCGCGTGGACGTGGACCTGGTGCCGGCCGTCCGCCGGGTGCGCGGACGGAGGGCGCTCGTGGCGCGTCCGGGAGCGGACAGGGGCGCTCGCCTGGTTCGGGCGCCGGTGCCGGTCGTCCGCCCCGGCGCGGACGCTGATGGCGGCCCGGTGCGGACGCTGATGGCGGCACGCCTTCGTCGCTGACCCTGGCGTGGCCGCGGATGGTGGCGCGACGCGACGCGGCCGCGGATGGTGGCGCGACGCGACCGCGGCCGCGGATGGTGGCGCGGTCCGCCGCTGCCCCCGGTGCTGTGCCCCGCTGCGCCTCGAACCGCCGGATCATCCTCGATCCGGGGTGCGTGGGACGCGGCGGGGGCCGGCGTGGTTGTGATAGCGTCGAGGCGATGGCGATGGAGCTTCGTGCGCTGACTGTCCTCGACTCGCTGCAGCCGCAGCTGACCGGCTTCCTGCAGACGGTCTGCTCGGGCTTCATGCCGCTCGAGGAGGAGGCGGCGCTGTTCATCGAGATCGCCCCGGGCATCGCGATCAACCAGCTCACCGACGTCGCGCTCAAATCGACCACGTGCCGCCCCGGCATGCAGATCGTCGAGCGCGCCTACGGCATGCTCGAGTTGCACAACGACGACAAGGGCCAGGTCCAGGCCGCCGTCGACGCGATCCTCGCCAGCATGGGCGTGACGCGCGACGACCGGATCAAGCCGCGCGTGGTGTCGTCGCAGATCATCACCGGCCTCGATGGTCACCACAGCCAGCTGATCAACCGCATGCGCCACGGCGACATGGTGATGCGCGGCCAGACTCTCTACATCCTCGAGGTGTTCCCGGCGGCCTATGCGGCGCTCGCGGCGAACGAGGCCGAGAAGGCGGCGGACATCCACCTCATGGAGGTGATCTCGTTCGGTGCCGTCGGGCGTCTATGGCTCGGCGGCAGTGAGGCCGAGGTCAAGGCGGCGGCGGCAGCGGCCGAGGGCGCGCTCGCGCAGGTCACCGGCCGCGCCGGCAAGTAGCCGGCACATCGCCTGCCCTCGGGGGACTCAAACTCGCCATCCGGTCAGGCAGCCTGGCCGGATGTGGCTGCTACAGTGACACCATGACCATGACGTTACCGGCGGCGCTGCGCGCCCCGTTCTCGGCAGGGGGGGCGACGGCGATCGACGCCGCTCTCGCGAACCGTCTGCTCAGCCTGGCGCTTGACGCAGGCGGTGACTACGCGGACCTCTACTTCGAGTTCCGCGTGTCGGCGGACTACGCGCTCGAGGAGGAGCAGATCCGCACGCTCGGCCGCGGCATCACCCTCGGGCTCGGCGTCCGCGTCGTCAAAGGGGACGCCACGGGCTACGCCTACTGCGAGGATCTCGCCTGGGAGAAGATGGCCCACGCCGCCAGGACCGCCGGCCAGATCGCGGCGGGCGGCGGTCACGCACCTGTCAACGTGGCTGCGATGACCTCGGTGCCCACGCCCAGCTTCTACGCGGTGCCGATGCCGTCGCTGGTGGTGCCCGCCCCCGAGAAGCTCGCGCTGCTGCGCGCCGCCGACAAGGCCGCGCGCGCGTTCGACTCGCGGATCGTCAAGGTCCAGGCGTCGTTCGCCGAGAGCATCCGCGAGGTGCTGCTGTTCACCTCCGATGG
Source organism: Kofleriaceae bacterium (assembly GCA_964203225.1). GTDB lineage: Bacteria > Myxococcota_A > Polyangia > Haliangiales > Haliangiaceae > JABFXX01. The sequence continues at coordinate 200,930 of CAXNMK010000008.1, read as the reverse complement.
CCGGATGGCCACCGACATCCAGCCGCTGATGCGGTTCGGCGTGAGCGCCGTGGCCGAGCAGGACGGCAAGCGCCAGTCGGGCTCCGGTGGCGGTGGTGGGCGCTACGGGCTCGACTACTTCTCCGATGTGAAGCGCGATGCCGCCGCCCACGGGCACGAGGCGGCGCGCGTGGCAATCGCGATGCTCGACGCGCGCGAGGCGCCGGCCGGCGAGATGCCGGTCGTGCTCGCATCCGGTGACTCCGGCATCCTGCTCCACGAGGCCGTGGGCCACGGACTCGAGGCGGACTTCAACCGCAAGGAGACCTCGAACTACTCGGGGCAGATCGGCCAGCAGGTGGCGTCGCCGCTGTGCAGCGTCGTCGACGACGGCACGATCGTGAACTCGCGCGGCGCCATCAACGTCGATGACGAGGGGTACGCGGGGCAGCGCAACGTGCTGATCGAGAACGGCGTGCTCGTCGGATACATGCACGATCGGCTGAGCGCGAAGCACTTCGGCATCCAGCCCACGGGCAACGGCCGCCGCGAGTCGTTCCGCTCGATGCCGCTGCCGCGCATGACCAACACGTCGCTGCTCGGGGGGACGGACAGCCCGGACGACATCATCAAGAGCGTCAAGCGCGGCATCTACGCCAAGCGGTTCAGCGGCGGTCAGGTCAACATCTCGAATGGCGACTTCCTGTTCTCGCTGACGGAGAGCTATCTGATCGAGGACGGCAAGCTGACGGCGCCGCTCAAGGGCGTCAACCTGATCGGCAACGGCCCCGAGGTGCTGCGTCGCGTCGACATGCTCGGATCGGACTTCGAGCTGTCCGACGGCATCTGGACCTGCGGGAAGGACGGCCAGTCTGTCCCGGTCAACGTCGGCACCCCGACGGTCCGCATCTCGTCGATCACGGTCGGAGGGACACAGGCATGAGCGACATCCAGGTCACCGAGAAGACGGTCAAGGAGCTGTGCGACATCGCGCAGCTCGCAGTGGAGATCGCGAAGCGCGCTGGTGCCGATGACGCCGAGGTCCTCGTGCGTGATGGCAGCGAGCTGACCGCCAAGGTCCGGCTCGGCCAGCCCGAGCTCGTGCAGGAGGCCGGCAGCCGCGCACTCGGCCTGCGCGTGATCAAGGGCGGCCGCCGCGCCGTGACGTACACCAGCGATCTCCGCCGCGAGGCGCTCGAGGCGCTGTGTGCGGAGACGGTGACGCTCGCCGAGCTCGCCGAGCCCGACGAGTTCTCGGCGCCGCCGGATCCGGCGCTGCTTGCCACGCAGTTCCCCGAGCTCGATCTCTACGATCCCGCGGTCGGCGAGGTGGACGCAGCGTGGGCGCTCAAGCAGGCGATCCGCGGCGAGGCCGCCGCGCGCGCACACGACAGCCGCGTCACCAACTCCGAGGGCGCCACGTGGTCGCGCGTGCTCGGCGCGACGGCGTTCGCGACCTCTGGCGGGTTCGTCGGCGGGTACCGGGGCAGCTACGCATCGCTGGTGGTCGAGCCGCTGTGCGACGACACCACCGAGAAGACCCCGAAGAAGCGCAACGGCTACTGGTGGACCGCGTCGCGGTTCCTCGCCGAACTCGAGGCCGCGGAGGCCGTGGGCATCGAGGCCGCCAGGCGGACGCTGGCCACCCTGGGCTCGCGCAAGGTGGAGACCCAGGAGTGCGCGATCGTGTTCGACCCCGAGGTCGCGCGCTCGCTGGTCGGGACGATCTTCTCGGTCGCCAACGGCTCGTCGTTCTGGCGCAAGTCGAGCTACCTGGTCGGCAAGGAGGGGCAGCTCGTCGCCTCGCCGCTGGTCACGATCATCGACGATCCGCTGATCCCGCGCGCGCCCGGCTCGCGGCCGTTCGACGGCGATGGCCTGGCGACCCGCCGAAACACGGTGGTCGACAAGGGCGTGCTCGGCCCGGTGCTGTGCGACGTGTACAGCGCCCGCAAGCTCGGCCGCGCCTCGACCGGCTCGTCCGGGCGTGGCATCGGCGGCAACCCCGGCCCGACGACCTCGAACTTGATCATGCAGGCCGGCACGATGACCCGCGACGCGCTGCTCCGCGACACCAAGCGCGGGCTCTACGTGACGTCGCTGATGGGGTTCGGCTTCAACCCGGTCACGGGCGACTTCTCCCGCGGCGCCCAGGGGTTCTGGATCGAGGGTGGCGAGCTCACGTTCCCGGTCAGCGAGATCACGATCGCCGCGAACTTCGACGAGATCCTCAAGCGGATCGACGCGGTCGCCGACGACCTGGTGATGCGCAGCTCGACGGTCGCACCGACCCTGCGCGTGTCTCACATGACGCTCGCCGGCACCTCGCGCTGACACCTACATCGCGCCGGGACCCGGGCAAACGTCCAGTCGTTCCGCGACGTTTGCTTGACTTGGGTGCCCTCGAATGGAACGATCCAGGTTGTGCCAGCTGTAGCCACGGTGGAGGGGCTACCGACGCGTCTCGGCAAGTACGAGATCGTGTCGCCGCTCGCGGCAGGCGGGATGGCTCGCATCTACATCGGCCGCACCACCGGCATCGGCGCGTTCGAGCGCCACGTGGTGCTCAAGCTGATCACGCCCGAGCGCGCGAACGACGTCACGGCCGTGCAGATGTTCCTCGACGAGGCGCGGCTCGCGGCGTCGCTCAACCACCAGAACGTCGCGCAGGTGTTCGAGGTCGGGCAGGAGCACGGCATCCACTACCTCGCGATGGAGTACGTGCATGGGCAAGACATGCGCGGCCTGCTCTCGAAGGCTGGCGCCGATGGCACGCGGGTCCCCCTCGACCTCGCGCTCGCGATCGTGACCGGTGCGGCCGCGGGCCTCCACCACGCGCACGAGCGCCGCGGCAACGACGGCGTCCCGCTCGGCATCGTCCACCGCGACGTGTCGCCGTCGAATGTCATGATCGGCTACGACGGCTCGGTGAAGCTGCTCGACTTCGGCATCGCGAAGGCGGCGAGGCGGTCGGTCGAGACGCAGTCCGGCATCATCAAGGGCAAGTTTGCGTACATGGCTCCCGAGCAGTGTCGTGGGCGCCCCGTCGATCCGCGCAGCGACGTGTTCTCGCTCGGCATCCTCCTGTACGAGGCGACGACCCAGCACCGCTGCTTCCGTGCCGACAACGACTTCGACACGATGCATCGGATCGTCACGGGCGACGTCGTGCGGCCCTCGCGCGTCATCTCCGGATACCCGGCGGCGCTCGAGGTGATCGTCATGAAGGCGCTCTCCGTCGATGCAGGCCAGCGCTACCAGAGCGCTGGGCTGCTACTCGAGGCGATCGAGACCTTCGCGATCACCGCGCGGATGTCGCTGTCGACCATGTCCCTCGGGCGGTTCATGCGCGACATGTTCGGTGAGCAGCCCGAGCCTTGGCTGGTGGCGGGGCAGGGCGGAGCGCCGGTGTCGCCGCGCGAGAGGACGGTCTCGAACACCAACGGCTCGCGTGCGGACCGGGTACCGGCGGCGGGCCCGCAGAAGATCGAGCCGGGCCCCGCCGAGACGGCGCCCGCCGAGAGCGACGTCGCCGACGCCGGGATGTCCGCCGCGATGACCACGCTCGACCTGCCGCGGGGGCAGCACTCCGATGACATCGATGAGGGCCGCGCGGCGAACCAGGACGAGTGGAACGCCGCGTCGTATCCGACGCTCATTCCCGGTTCCCAGGACGCGGAGCGCCCCCGCCCGGTGGCGTCCTCGATGCCGGGCGGGCAGCTCCGGCCGAACTCGCCGGCGCTTCCGATCGTCGCGCCGCCTTCGCAGCAGCTGGATGCCGCCGTGCCGGGAGCGGACCCCGCCGTGCCGGCTCGCGGCTCGCAGCAGCGCGCGGTGCGGGTGAACCAGTTTTCCACCGGGGCTGTCTCGACGTTGGACTCGGTCCGGCCGGTCACCACGCTCCATGGCTACGCGAGTGCGGCGCCCACGCGCGGCGACTCCACGCGCGGTGCTCCCTCGCAGGGCCGCGTCGCGCGCACGCCGGCACCGGTGCCGGCGGCGAGCATCGCGCCCCAGGGGGCCGCGGCGCCAGCGCGCTCGAACCGCCGCGCGCTGTTCATCGGCCTCGGCATCGCCGTGGCAGGGGTGGTGGTGCTCCTGGTCACCACGCTCGGCGGTGGCAGCGCGTCGCCCGCCGAGGCGCCCGAGGAGCCGAGTCTCGAGCCGATCCGGATGGACCAGCGGTCCGATCCGGCGGGCAGCGCCGCCATCATCACCCCGGGCGTGCCCGCCGCGGGCAGCGCCGGCACCGCCACGGGGAGCGCTGGCCCCGCCGCGAGCAGCGCTGGCCCCGCCGCGGGCAGCGGGGGTAGCGCAGGAGCGAACGTGGACAGCGCTGGCTCCGCCACGGGCAGCGCCGGATCCCGCGCCCCCAAGGCTGCACCCTGCCAGCCGTCGGAGGACTACGACGCCTTCGATTCGCGCCCGCTCTGCAAGTGACGCGCGGCCCGCACCGAGGTCGCGCATCCACCTGCGCGGTGTGCGAGCGAGGGTCCCATCGCCGTCAGACGGACGTCAGCCCGCCGTCAGACGGCCATCAGCCCGCCGTCAGACGGCCGTCAGCCCGCCGTCAGACGGCCATCAGCCCGCCGTCAGACGGCCGTCAGCCCGCCGTCAGACGGCCATCACGGGCACGTCGCCGGTCACGCGTAGCGGCGCCGCGGTGGCCGTCACGATGTCCTCCGTGCTGACGCCGGGAGCGCGCTCCCGCAGCACCAGGGCCCCGTCGATCACGTCGATCACGGCGAGGTCCGTGACGATCGTGTGGACACACGCAACGCCGGTCAGCGGCAGCGTGCACTCCGGCAGGATCTTCGAGGTCCCGTCCTTGGTGGTGTGCTCCATCATGACGATCACGCGGCGGCTGCCGGCGACGAGGTCCATCGCGCCGCCCATGCCCTTGATCATCTTGCCGGGGATCATCCAGTTCGCGAGGTCGCCCCTGGCGGACACCTCCATCGCGCCGAGCACGCTGACGTCGACGTGGCCGCCGCGGATCATCGCGAACGACTGCGCCGAGTCGAAGAACGCGGAGCCCGCGATCGTCGTGACGGTCTGCTTGCCGGCGTTGATGAGGTCCGGATCCTCGTCGCCCTCGTAGGGGAACGGGCCGATGCCGAGCAGGCCGTTCTCGCTCTGCAGGACGACGTCCATGCCAGCGGGGACGAAGTTTGCCACCAGCGTCGGCATGCCGATGCCCAGGTTGACGTAGAAGCCGTCGCGCAGCTCGGCGGCGACACGGCGGGCCATCTGGTCGCGATCCAGGCGCTTCATCATCAGCTCATCCCCTGACCCGGGTCACGCTTGCGCGTGGTCCGCTGCTCGATCGGCTTGTCGTAGTTCGTGCCCTGAAAGATCCGCTGCACGTAGATCGACGGCAGGTGGACCTGATCGGGCTCGAGCGCGCCGACCTCGACGAGCTCCTCGACCTCGACGATCGTGATCGTGCCGGCCTGCGCGCACAGCGGGTTGAAGTTGCGGGAGGTCTTGCGGAACACCAGGTTGCCCCAGCGGTCGCCCTTCCACGCCTTGACGATCGCGAAGTCGCCGCGGATGGCGTGCTCGAGCACGCAGTGCTTGCCGCCGATCTCGCGGGTCTCCTTGCCCTCGGCGACCTTCGTGCCGTAGCCGGTCGGGGTGTAGAAGCCCTCGATACCCGCGCCGCCCGCGCGGAGCCGTTCGGCGAGGGTGCCCTGGGGGCACAGCTCGACCTCGAGCTGCCCGCTCAGGAACTGCTGCTCGAACACCTTGTTCTCGCCCACGTACGAGCTGACCATCTTCTTGACTTGGCCCTGCGCGAGCAGGACGCCGAGGCCCTTCTCCGTGGTGCCGCAGTTGTTGGAGACGATCGTCAGATCCCGCACCTTCCGGCGGGCGAGTTCCGTGATGCAGTTCTCGGGGTTCCCCGAGAGGCCGAATCCGCCGGCCAGGATCACCGCACCATCGGACACATCGTGCAGGGCGGCCTGCGCGTCCGGGTAGACCTTGTTCATCGGCTGTATGCTTACCCCTGGACCGGATGCCGATCATCACGTTGACCACCGATTTCGGTACGCGCGACGGGTACGTCGGCGCGATCAAGGGCGTGATCTCGCGGCTCGCTCCGGAGGCCCGGCTCGTGGACATCTCCCACGAGGTCCCACGCGGTGACGTCGCCCACGCCGCCTGGGTGATCGCGACCTCCACGCGCGAGTTCCCGTACGACACGATCCACGTGGTCGTCGTCGACCCCGGGGTGGGCGGCGCCCGCGCCGAGGTGGTGGTGCGCGCCGACGGTCACTGGTACGTCGGCCCCGACAACGGCGTGCTGACGTACGTGTGTGATCCGCGCTGGGACGCATGGCGGATCGAGAGCGCGGCGGTGCGGGCCAAGCACGCGAGCCGCACGTTCCACGGCCGTGACGTGTTCGCGCCGGCGGCGGCGGCGCTCGCGCGCGGCGAGGAGCCGGGCCGGCTCGGCGCGCCGGTGAAGCTCGAGGGCACGCTGCCGTGGGGGCGCCGGGCCAAGGGCGCGGGCCGGATCGTCCACGTCGACGCGTTCGGGAATCTGATCTCCGACCTGCCGCGCGCCGAGGCTGGCCGCAGCGTGACCGTCGAGGGCCACACGCTCGCGGTGGTGGGCACGTACGAGGACGTCGCCTCCGGCCAGCTGCTCGCCTACGTGGGCTCGGCGTCGACCATCGAGATCGCGGTCCGCGATGGGCGCGCGGACACGCGGCTCGGCGTGGCGCGCGGCACCCCCGTGACCCCGTCGACCGGGGCGGCGCCGTACCGATGAGCGGGTCGCGTCCACCCCATGGCCGACCCGGTCACCGCGGTCCGCGCGCCCACCGCAGCCCCGCCGCGCCGGCGACGCCGGTCGAGCTCGAGCTCGCGATCACCGGGCTCGCCGCCGGGGGCGATGGCCTTGGGCCGCGATGCCGGCGGCCGCGTCACGTTCGTGGCGCGGACCTCGCCGGGAGACCGCGTGCGCGTCCGGCTGGTGCAGGCGACCGCGTCGTTCGCGCGGGGCGTGCTGCTCGAGGTTCTCGCTCCGGGCGCCGACCGCGTGGCCCCGCCGTGCGCTCAGTTCGCGCGCGGCTGTGGCGGCTGCCAGTGGCAGCACGTCAGCCACGCGGCGCAGCTCGCGGCGCAGCACACCACCGTGGTCGGTGCGCTCCGCAAGCTCGCCGGGATCGTGGTCCACGCCGTCGATGATCCGGCGCCGTTGCTGGGCTGGCGCCGCCGCGCGCGGTTCCACGCGTACCGGGGACAGCTCGGGCTGTACGCGCTCGGCTCGCGCGACGTGCTCGCGCTCGACCACTGCCCGCAGCTCGAGCCCGCGCTGGATGCGGCCCTCGCGCGGATCGCCATCGCAGTCCCGCCCGACGGCGAGGTCGCGCTCGCGCTCGGTCACCGGGGCGAGGTCGTCGTCGGCGTGGAGCGCGCGTGGGCCGGAGCGGCCGCGCTGGTGGGCGTGGCGGGGATCGTGGGCGTGACCACGAGTGATGCGCGGTTCGGCACGCCGGTGATCGAGCTCGAGCCGGGGCTGTGGGGCGGGGCGTGGGAGTTCGCGCAGGCGAGCGCCGCCGGCAACGCCGCCCTGATCGCGCGCACGCGGGCGGCGCTCGGCCCCGGCCCGGGCACGCTGCTCGAGCTGTACGCGGGCTCGGGCAACATCACGCGGGCGCTGGTCGCCGATGGCTGGCGCGTGACCGCCACGGACACCACCGCGCCCGCGCGCCCGGTCGCCGATGCGCACCTGGTCGGGCTCGCCCATGAGGTCCTTGGTGGGCTCGCGGGGCCGTACGACGCGGTCGTGCTCGACCCGCCGCGCGCCGGTGCCGCCGAGGTGATCGCGGGGATCGTCCGCGTCGCCCCGCGCGTGATCGCCTATGTCTCGTGTGATCCGGCCACGCTCGCCCGCGACGCGATGGCGCTCGCGGCGGCCGGATACGTCGCCACCGACGCGTGGCCGATCGACCTGATGCCGCAGACCGCCCACGTCGAGGTCGTGCTGCGGATGGTCCGCGGCGCGGACGCTACGGCGACGGCCCCGCGCCCGGCATGAACGCCGCCGCGGCCGCGCGCGCGAGGGCGAGGTCACCGCGCGCCGGGACCTCGATCGCGAGCGCCAGCGCGTAGGTGCGGAACAGCAGGATCCGGATCACCAGCGTGGCGCCATCGGCGCGGCGCGCCTCGAGCTCCAGCGCGGGGACCCCGGCGAACTCGCGCACGGCCCGGCGCATGCGCCGGTAGCCGGGCACCGACCCCGCGACGCCACGCTCGATGTCCGCCGCGTAGGCGTCGCGGGTCTTGCGGCGCCACGCCTCCGGGTTCGGCACCTGCGCGCGGGTGATCGCGAGCGCCAGGCCCCCGGGCGCACGGAACGCGACCACCAGCCCGCCGGCGCTGGCGGGCGTCCACGTCGGCGGGAGGTCGAGCGTCGCGCGCGTGGCGGGCAGATCGACCGGTGTCGCGTGGGCTGGCCCAGGGCGCGCGCCCAGCGCGGCCGCGATCGCGAGCGCGGCCACGGGCGCGCGCCCGGGGCGCGCGTCACAGCCGGGTCAGCCAGCGCCAGACCAGCGTGACGCCCGCCATGATCGGGGCCACGTAGAGCACGTGGAGCATCGAGGTGGCGACCGGCGCGCTGGTCAACACCCAGGCGGCGACACCCGCGACGAACAGGACCACGCCGACGCCGAGCTTGGTGGTCTCGAGCCGGCGCGCGGTCTCGAGGGCTGCGGTGGTGGCCGGTGAGGGCGCGCCGCCGGAGGGCGCGATCCCGCTCAGGAGCGCGTGGATGGCGTGGCGCTGGTCGGCTTCGCTGCCGAACCAGTCGCGCGGGTAGGTCAGAGCGTGGTGGCCGAGCTCGACGACGAGCACCGGCGCGGCGTGGTTCCACGGCACCGAGCGGCGGAGGAAGTACGCCGCGGTCACGTCGGCGGGCGCGACCTCGAAGGAGCGCGCCGCGGTCCGGCCCCGCGGCAGGCGGACGACGCGGTCTCCCACGACGAGCCGGCCGGGGCTGCCGGCCAGCAGCGAGATCAGCTCGGCGAGGCGGAACGCCCCGTGGACGATCATCACCACGCCGACCCACGCCCCGACGGTGCCGAGCGACCAGATCAGCAGCGCGCCGAACCCGAGTTCGAACACGGTCCACGCGGCCATGCCCTGCACCGAGGACTCGAGGGTGATCTCGAGCGCGGGGGGCTTCCGCGTCGCGGTCTTCGCGGCGGCGGCGGTGGCGGACGTCTCGTCCGGCGGGTCACCCTCAGGCACGTTGCCAGTCTCGGGTGAGCTCTCCGACCCGGGCTTGGATCTCGTCGAGGGGGACATGGCACAGGCGTCGACCGACGACGACCTGTTGACCATCTACCACGACGTCCGTGATGGCGCGAGGCGACAGGGCGTAGACCACGTTCTTTTCGAGCGCCTGGGCCGGCCACAGCGACGGGTCGTCGAGGTCGAGCGCCACCAGATCGCAGCGAAAGCCCGGGGCGATCGTGCCGACCGGCAGCCGCAGCGTCTCGCCGGCGGTGCGCGTGCCCAGGCGAAAGCAGGTCTCGGCGTCGATCGCCTGGCCATCGACGCGGTGGACCTTCTGCAGCAGGGCCGCGGTCCGCATCTCGTCGAACACGCTGACGCGGTTGTTCGAGCATCCGCCGTCGGTCCCCAGGCCCACGCGCACGCCGCGTGCGACCAGATCGACGAGATCGGTGACGCCATCGCCGAGGAACATGTTCGAGCCGGGGCAGTAGGCGAGGGCGCCGCCGCGCTCGGCGAGCAGGGCGCGCTCGGAGGCGTCGAACCAGCAGCCGTGGATCGCGATCATCGTCGACAGGTCCACCGGCAGCGCCGCCACGGCGTGCAGCGGGCGCGCACCGAACCGCGTCAGCGAGTCCTCGACCTGGTAGCGCTCCTCCGCGAGGTGGATGTGCCACGGCACGCCGGCGTCGCGCGCACATCCGGCGCCCGCCTCGATCATCGCGGGGGTGGCGCCGTGCTGACTGTGCGGCGCGGGCTGCACGCTGGTGAGGAACCGCTCGCGGTCCTGGTAGCGCGTCGCCAGCTCCTCGAAGTGCCGCACCGCCTGCGGGATGGTCTCGCGGTACGCAGCCGGGGCGCCGTCCCAGTCGTAGAAGCAGCGCGCGAGAACGATGCGCATGCCGAGACGGCGCGCGGCCTCGATCGTCGCGCTCGCGTGCTCGTTGCCCTGCGCGTTGAGGTAGTAGAAGTCGCAGACGGTGGTGACGCCGTGGAGGAGCATCTCGCCGAACGCGAACAGCGCGGCGGTGCCCATGTCCGCGGCGGTCAGCCGCGGCGAGTAGCGGTACAGCGCCTGCTCGCGCCACGCGAGGAACGGCAGGTCGTCGCCGATGCCGCGCAGCAGCGACTGGAAGCTGTGGTTGTGCGTGTTGACGGTGCCGGGGACCATCGCGCGCCGCGACCAGTCGATGCGCGTGGCCGCCGCGGCGCGCGGATCCGCGAGGACGTCCGCGGGATCACCGACGAGGACGATCGCGCCATCGACGGCGAGCACGGCGGTGGCGCCTCGCGCCCCGGTGGGGACGATCGCGCGATCGGCGAGGATGACGGTGGCGCTCATGCGCGCGGACCGTAGCACCGGGCGTCCGGTCCTGGTGGTAGGCTCGCTGCGCGATGGACGAGCTGCTCAAGGAGATCCAGGCCGGGTCGTTCGACCCGATCTACGTGCTCCACTCGGAGCATTCGATCCTCGTCGATCGCCTGCTCGGCGCGCTCCGCGACGCGGTGGTGCCGCCGGCCGCGCGCGGCTTCAACTACGACGTGATCGAGAGCAAGCCGACGGCCGCCCGGATCGTCGCGCTCGCGCAGACCCTGCCGATGATGGCGGCCCGGCGCCTGGTGTTCGTGCGCGACCTCGCGACGTTCCCGTCGGACGACGCCGAGGCGCTGCTCGCATACCTCGCGAAGCCCAATCCGAGCACCGTGATCGCGGCGGTCACGACCAAGATCGACAAGCGCCTCAAGCTGTACGCGCAGCTGTCGAAGAAGGGCTTCATCCACACCCTCGATGCGCCTCGCCAGCTCGCGCCGTGGCTGCGCGAGGAGGCGCGCGTGAAGGGCGTGAAGCTCGACGGCGACGCCGTGACCCGGCTCGTCGACGCCGTCGGCGGGGACCTGTCGCGGCTGGCGCTGGCGGTCGATCAGCTCGCCCTGTACGCCGGGGACCGGCCGGTCAGCGCCGACGACGTCGACGACCTGATCGCCGACACCCGCGAGCGCAACGTGTTCGAGCTGACCGACGCGGTCGGCGCCGCCGATCGCGGCCGCGCGCTCGCCGCGGTGGCCTCGCTGTGTGATCAGCGCGAGAGCGCCGTCGGCGTGATCGTCATGCTCGCTCGCTACGTCCACCAGCTGTCGCTGGTGCACACCCTCAAGGCGGCGGGCACGGCGCGGCCGCAGTGGGCCCAGGCGCTGGGCGTGCCGCCGTTCGTCGTCGACAAGCTGACCGCCCAGGCCCGCGCGTACGCCCCCGCGGCGCTCGCCGTCGCCACCCAGCGCCTCGCCACCGTCGACCGCGCGCTCAAGGGCGACGCCACCCTGACCTCGCTGCCCGATGCCTACGGTGCCGGGGGTGTGTCGTGGACCGGGCCGCAGATGAAGGCGCTCGGCCGCGAACTCGGCGAGCGCGTCATGCTCGAGCGCGTCGTCGACGGCATCGTCGCCCTCGCGGGTTGAGTCGGACGAGTCAGGACTAGAAGTTCCCGAGAAGGCCGAGCTGCAGGGTCACCGAGTCGATCAGGTTCGTGCCGTAGATGAACTGCCGCTCGATGCCGCCGGCGTTGGCGGTCAGGTCGTCTGCGGCGAGCACGTCGATCAGCATCGCCTCGCCGCGCAGGTTGAGTTGAAGCTTGTCGAACATGCCCCACACCGGGCGGTCGTCGCCGATCGTGATCACGGTGAGCTTGGCGCCGATCGTGGCGTTGCGCACCGGCGACAGCTCGCGGTCACCGGTGAAGTACTCGCCGGCGGTGGACTCGGTCTCGTAATAGAATGCGTCCTTGAAGAACGTGGCCGCGGTCTGCTGGTACGCGCGCGTGAAGAACCGCAACAGCAGGCTCGTGCCCATGTACTGCGAGTACGCGAGCTCGATGTTGCCGGCGGTGACGCCCCAGGTGTCGTTGTAGAACCGGGTGTCCACGTGGACCGCTGAGCGCGTGCGGGGCAGGTAGCGGTTGAGCCGCGCGGCCACCGACCAGCGCGCGCGCGTGCCCGGGATGTGCTCCTGCGGCGCGTTGGGGCCGATCCGGACCCGGCGGTACGGGTTCGACTGGAACCCGTCGAGGACCTGGCCGTAGACCGAGAGCTGGAGGTTGGCCTGGGGCGACAGGTTCTGCGTGATCGTCGCCTGCACGGTGTCGATCGAGAGCGCGCTCCACTTGGTGAGGCGCGTCATCGTCATCGGATCGTCCGTGTCCTTGCCGAACAGCAGGCCCGACTTGGTGCAGGTGTCCGCGCCCTCGAGCGCCTGCGCCTCGAGGGGGGCGGCGTTGCCGTTGTCCTTGTTGCAGACCTGGTCGAAGCTGTGGCTGTACGCGAGCGTGACCGACGTGTTGCGGCCGGGCAGGTCGATCGTGCCAGAGCCGCCGAGCTGGCGGCTGATGTAGTCGCGCTCGAAGCCGCCGGTGGCGCCGAGGGACAGCCGCGAGCGCTTGCCCTTGAGCGTCAGGCCGACCGTCCCGGACTGGCGGAGATCATAGAACTCGGTCGCCGACGACACGGCATCGACCTGGTAGATGGTCGCGGTGGCGCCGGACACCGCGTCGGCGGTGTAGCCGACGTCGACCGTGACGAACCGTCCGAGATCGACGCCGACGTCGGCCTGCGGGTGGACCACGGTCAGGCCGCCCTTGCCGCCCTCGCGCCGCTCGCTGAACAAGGTGGTCGAGAACTCGGCGCGATCCTCGGCGAGCGCGGCGTCCGGCACGAGCACGAGCGCGCAGAGCACCGCGGCGAGCCTCAGTCCCACGGGGGCTCCGACGTCGCCCCACGGGGCCAGCCGCGTGGTTCCCCGGTCTGTCAGTTGCATCCGCAGCCTCCGCCGCCGGCACCCTGGCCGCCGGCGGCGCCTTCGCGGTTGGTGCGGACGTGCTCGTTTGCCGCCGCGTGCTGCGGATCGTCGTCGAACACCATCACCTGGTCGGCCAGGAACTGCTTCTCGGAGGCGCGCACGGCCTGTCGACCGCAGCCCGCCGCGAGCGTCGCGACGACAACGAGGACGAGGCTGCCGAGAACGTGACGGAGGTGGGTCCGGAGGTGGCAGCGCATGGGCAGGCTCCTAGAAGAAGATTGCCAGGCCACCGGAGTACTCTTGGCCGTTGCTGGCTTGGTTCTGATCGAACAGCGACCAGTTGCGCGCGTCGAGGCGCAGCGTGATCTGCTTCTTGAACGTGACCTCGAGCCCGCCGCCGGCGGTCATCGCCATCAGGGTCTCGCGCTCGTCGACGAAGTTGTCCGCCTTGGGGCGGATGAACGCGGCGCCGAGGCCGGCGCTGACGTACGGGCCAACCACCGCGCCGGGCGCGAGGCGCAGCACGAACGCGAGGCCACTCAGGTACACGTCCTTCTCGGCGCGCGGCGACAGGCCCGCGCATCCCTCGATGCCCCAGTGAGGATCGACAAGCCATGATGGCCGCAGCAGGAACACGCCCTCGCGATCGAGCAGGCCCGCCGAGAACGACAGGCTGACGTCCGCGAACGCGACCGGGGAGGGCCCGAGCAGCGTGCGCTCGAGGGCGCGGCCCATGCGGGTGAACACGCCGGTTTCGGTGGGGCCGACCTCGAAGGGAAACACCACGTCGCCGAGGATCCACCCCGACGTGCCATCCTCGAGCTCGACCTTGAACCAGAAGTCGCGGCTGCCGCGTTCGAGCACGGCGAACACCTGCCCACGCTCGGCGACGAACACCTCGCGGTAGTTGCCGCCGGGGCCCGAGTGGACCGGCGCCGTCTGCGCGATCACGCGCAGGTACGAGTCGGCGCTGGCGGCGGCGGGCAGGGCGGCGAGGGCGAGCGCCGCGGTGACCGCGGCCCACGTCGTGGCGGCGCTCACGGGACGAACCAGCCGAGAAACGCCGAGTCGGCGCTGTCGCCGGTGGTGATCAGGTCCACGCCGCCGTGCGGGTCCTCGCCCGCGAGCGGCTTGGTGCGCAGCTCGCTCGCCTCGGGCTGACCACAGTTGAGGTAGATCTGGGTCTGGCGATAGTTGAAGCGCAGGTCGAGCGGGTTGGTGCGAAACGACAGCGCGATGCCGCCGGCCTCGTCGTGGCATCCGCCCGCGCGCGTGCAGCCGGCGGTCATGTTCCCCGGCCGCACGAAGTTGGGCCAGATCTCGGCCTCGAAGTAGTCGAACCCGCCGGCCGGGTTGCACAGGCCGATGTCCGACGGCGTATCCCCGAGGTCCACGGTCGGGCAGCCCGCCAGCGTGACGCCCAGCGCGACGATCAGCGCGACGATCAGCGCGACGGCCGCCGGAGCACGCAGCTGCGTCGAGGCCCACGCCACGGTCCTGGACCGGTGGTTTCCCATCCGCCGGTCAGACTACACCCGTTCGACGGCGGGCCGCCACGCTTGCGACGAAACAGCGCAGTTGGGTACCCTGTTCGCGGTGACCACAGGAGCGTCCCGTCCGCCGGGTCCGGGGCGTCCACCGATGGTGACGCCGGTGCTTGGATCGCGCACGGCGATCCCGGAGCGCCACCGGTCGAGCGCGCGGATCGACACCGAGCCGCTGCGCGCCGTGCGCAGCCCGCTGGTCGGCCGCACGTCCCAGCTCGCGCTGCTCCGCGACATCGTCGAGCGCTCGCTCGACTTCCAGACCCCGCAGCTTGTCACCGTGATCGGCAACCAGGGCACCGGCAAGACGCGCCTGCTCGGCGAGCTGACCTCCAGCATCGAGGGCGTGTACGCGCCCGGCCTCCGGGTGTTCCGGGGCACGGCCGAGCGTAGCGCCGTCGGCGCGCCGGTGCGGTTCGCCGCGCTGTCGTCGCTGCTGCGCCACCGGTTCGATCTGCCCGCCACGCCCGACGAGGCGGCCCGTCTGCGGTTCGCGCAGGAGGTCCGCGACGTCATGGGTTCGGACCAGGTCGCCGAGATGCTGTACTTCCTCGGCATGTTCGTCGGGCTCGAGTTCCCGCCGACGCCGTTCCTCCGCGCGGTCACGGAGAACCCGCGGCAGCACCAGGAGATCGCGCGCACGGCGCTGCGCCGGTTCATCGAGCTCGACGCCACCCGCGCGCCGCTCGTGCTGGTGTTCGACGACATGCAGTGGGCCGACCCCGACATGTTCGCGATCGTGACCGACCTCGCGGCGTCGCTCACCGGCGTCCGCGCGGTGCTGCTGGTCGCGGCGCGGCCGGAGATCCTGTTGACCGCCAGCGGTCTCGGTGAGGGCGCGCTCGAGCACGAGCGGATCGACCTGCGTAACCTCGAGCCCGATGCCGCGGAGCAGATGTTTCGCAATCTGCTGGTGCGCGTCCAGGACATCCCCGACGACACGGCGCAGACCGCCGTCGAGATGACGGGCGGCAACCCCGCGTTCCTGGTGCAGCTCGTGCGGCTGTTTCTGCAGAACGGCACCATCGACGCGAGCGGCCCGGCGTGGCGGCTCGATCCGGCCAAGGCCGCCGCCACCGAGTTGCCGATCAGCATCGAGGAGGCGATCGAGGCGCGCATCGCGGCGCTCGAGACCGAGGAGCGCGACCTGCTCGAGAAGGCCGCGGTGTTCGGGAACGTGTTCTGGGTGTCGGCGGTGATCGCGCTGACGCGGCTCGAACAGCCGGTCGCGCGGACCGCGATCGAGGTGCTCGATCTCGAGTGGGGCAACGGCGAGGACGTCCGCCGCCGGATCTCCGACCTGATCTCGATCCTCGCCGATCAGGACTACCTGCTCCCCCTCGACGGCGAGGACTCGAGCATCCCGGGCGAGACCGAGATCGTGTTCAAGCACAACCTCGAGCGCGAGCTGATCTCGGGCTCGACGGAGCCGGGCCGGCTCGCGCGCTATTACCTGTCCGCGGCGCAGTGGCTCGAGGCCAAGACCGTGCTGCACAGCGACGAGCAGCTGGAGTTTCTGGCGAACCTGTACGAGCGCGGTGGCGACCCCCGACGCGCGGCCCGCTGCTACCTGCATGGCGGCGATCGCGCGCGCGCGCGCTACGCGCCCGACGAGGCGGCCCAGCTCTATCGCAAGGGCCTCGACATGGTGGGCGAGGCCGACGCGCCGGCGCGCCTCGACGGCCTGCACAACCTCGGCGACGTGCTCGAGCAGACCGGTCGCACCGACGAGGCGGTCGTGTGCTTCACGAGCATGCTCCACCTGGCGTGGCGGTTCGACAACCTCGCCAAGGCGGGCGCGGCGTACAGCCGGCTCGCGCGCGGTGAGCGCCGGCTCGGCCAGTACGACGTGGCGATGGAGCACCTGAGGCGTGCGCACGAGCTGTTCGAGCGCTCGCGCGACGACCGCGGCATCGCGTCCACGCTCGACGACATGGGGCGCGTGAACTGGCTGCGGGGGGCGTTCGGTCAGGCGCTGGACTTTCACCGCCAGGCGCTCACCATCCGCCGCGCGCTTGGCGATCGCCGCTCGATCGCGCTGTCGCTCGCGAACATCGGTCGCGTCCACCACGACACCGGCAACTTCACGGCGGCGATCAACCAGTTCCGCGAGGCGCTCGATCTGCGGCGCGACATCGGTGATCTCGTCGGCGTGGTCCAGTCCCTGTGCGACCTCGGCGGCGTGCACGCCGAGGACGGCAACCACGTACTCGCGCTCGAGATGCTGGGCGAGGCGCGCACGATGGCGCAGGACATCGGTGACAAGCTCGCTCTCGCGGACGTGCTGTCGCGCGCGGGTGAGGTCAAGGCGGCGATCGGGCGGCGCGACGAGGCAGTCAAGGACCTCCAGGACGCCAAGGCGCTCGCGTCGGGCCTGGGCGATCGGGTCACCCTCGCGGTCACGCACCAGCGGCTCGCGGCGGTCCACCTCCTGGGCGGCGAACTCGAGGCCGCCGACGTCGAGGCCCACGCCGCCGTCGCGATCAGCGAGGCGGTCGGCCTGCGCGTGCACATCGGCTGTGGGTACCGGGTCAAGGCCGAGGTCGCCGCGGCGCTCGGGCACACGCTCCAGGCCGAGGACGACTTCCGCCGCGCGATCGACATCCTCGCCGCGGTCAAGCACGAGGTCGAACTCGCGCGCGCGTACAACGGACTCGCGGCGCTCAAGGAGCGAGGCGGCGCGGTCGCCGAGGCGACCAAGCTGCGCACGCGCGCGGTGGACATCTTCAACCGGCTTCGCGGCGCGGCCGCGACCGAGTGACCGTGGCGCACGCGGATGACGCCGGGCTCGTGAGTGATGACGAGGCGGCACTGCGAGCGCGCCTGGCGGCGGCCGTGCCGCCGAACGTCCGCACGGTGTGCGCCACGCTGACCGAGGCCGGTCACCAGGCGGTGACCGTGGGTGGGGCGGTGCGCGATGCGCTGATCGGCCGCGTGCCCGGCGACTGGGACGTCGCCACCAGCGCGCACCCCGACCAGGTGATGGCGCTGTTCCGGCGCACCATCCCGACCGGCCTCCAGCACGGCACCGTCACCGTGATCACGGGCAAGGGTGAGGCCTCGCACGTCGAGGTCACCACGTTCCGCGGCGAGGGCGCGTACACCGACGCGCGCCGGCCCGACAGCGTGACGTTCGGCGTGCCGCTGATCGACGACCTCGCGCGGCGCGACCTGCGCATCAACGCGATGGCCTACGACCCGGCGACCGATCAGCTGATCGATCCGTACGACGGCCGCGCGGATCTCGCGGGCCGCAAGCTGCGCGCGGTGGGCCCGACGGGGGACGTCTACGCTGACGCCGTCGCGCGGTTCTCCGAGGACGGCCTGCGCGTGATGCGCGCCGTGCGGTTCGCGGCGGTGCTCGAGTTCGATCTCGATCCGGACACCGAGCGCGGCATCGCGCCGGCGCTGCCCTCCCTCGCGAAGGTCAGCCGCGAGCGCGTGTGCGAGGAGCTCCGGAAGCTGCTGGGGGCGCGCGAGCCCTCGCGCGCGCTGGCGATCGCCGAGCGCGCCGGCGTTGTCGCCCTGGTGCTGCCGGCCCTCGATACCGGCCTCGCGCGGTGGGGTG
This sequence comes from Kofleriaceae bacterium, assembly GCA_964203225.1. GTDB lineage: Bacteria > Myxococcota_A > Polyangia > Haliangiales > Haliangiaceae > JABFXX01. Next base: position 182,803 of record CAXNMK010000008.1, on the reverse strand, counting down.
CGCACGGCGCCGGCCGGCCCGCCGCGGTGGCCGCGTCGCTCGCGCGGATCGACGCCGCGGCGCCGGCGCTGCGGCTCGCCGCGCTGCTGGTCGAGCTCGGGGATCCGGCCGCCGACCCGGCGGTCCGCGACATCAGCCTGGCGCGCACCGTGTCGGACGTCCTCAAGGCGCTCAAGTTCTCCAACGCCGAGGCGAGCGCGGCCGCGCAGGTCGCGAGCCTCGCGCGCGCAGGGGAGGCCGCGCGCCCGCCGGCGGCGCTGCGCCGGTTGTTCGCCCAGGTCGGCCGCGAGCACGCCCATGCGGCGGTCGGCCTGTGGCGGGCGCACGCCCCGTGCGCCCCCGCGGCCCTCGCCGCGGCCGAGGGCATCCTCACGCGCGGCGAGCCGCTCGGCGCCGGAGACCTCGCGCTCACCGGCAAGGACCTGATGTCCGAGCTCGGGCTGCCGGCCGGGCCCGCGCTCGGCCGCACCCTCGCGGCGCTGCTCGATGCCGTCCTCGACGAGCCGGCGCGCAACACCCGTGCGGCGCTGCTCGAGCTCGCGCGCGCGCTCGGCGCGTAGCAGGCTGCTGAAAGGCAGCAGTCCGCGCGCGTGTCCCGGCTCGAGGCTGCCGCAACGAGGGGATTCCTCAGGGTCAGCGCAGCTCGGCGAACGCGTCGACGACGAGCGTGCGCGCGCCGCGCCCGCCGACCACCACCCGCGGCAGCTCGAGGCGCACGAGCCGGGCGCCGAGATCGACGGCGAGGTGCGACGCGCGCCGGAGCACGTTCGCCAGCCCACTGCGATCGGGCTCCGGATCGCCAGCGCGCGACGCGACGAGCTGGGCGGCGAGGGCGTGCGCATCGACGAGGCGGAGCGGGGCGGGCGCGGCCGCGATCTGGTTCGCCCCGGGCGCGTCGAGGACGATCGTCCAGCCGAGGGCGGGCAGCTCGAGCAAGGACACCGTGACCTCGCGTCCGCGCGGTGGCGTCTCGCGCACGATCACGGCGGCGCCATCGTCGGTGGGCTTGCCGGCGGCGATCAGCACGGCGGCGAAGGCCTTGCGCACCATCGCGTCGCTGGTGACGTCCTTCTCGACCGGGCAGCCCCCCGGCTCGGTGGGTAGGTCGCTGCCCCACGGCTTGATCTCGACGGGGTAGCCCGCGCGCCGCGCGAGCTTGACCGCCGCCGAGGGCGTGGTCGCCACGGCCTGGCGCGTGAACGGCACACCGTACGCGGACAGCAGGACCTTGGTCTCGTGATCCCCGACGCGCCCACCGGCGAGCTTGCCGAGCTGGCGCGCGAGCTTGTCGTCCTCGATCGCGAGCTCCGTGGTCGCGGTGCGGGGCGCGGGCCCGAGGCCGATCATGATCCGCTCGGCGGCCGCGCCGAGCACCGCGATCGCGCCGAGGGCCGCGCGGGCGCCGAACAGCGCCGGGCTGGTGCTGGCGAGCTCGCCGCGCGCCGCGACGGGGACGTGGAGGCCCGGCAGCGACGACGGTGGCGGGCCGAGGTCGGGATCGTAGAGCACGACGTCGGTCGCCTCGGTGTCGCCCGGCGGTCGCCGCAGCGCGGACGACTCGGCGTGCGGGCCGAGCAGCGCCGGGCGGGCGCCCACGGCCTCGCCGTCGGCGAGCACGAGCAGCGCCTGGGCTTCGAGCCAGGAGCCCGGGGGCGCGATCACGGCGGCGCGAGGGCCGGTGGGCAGGCCGAATCGGACCAGCAGCACCGCGGCCTCGATCCACGCATCGACGTCGTGGGTGACCGCGGCGCCGTACGTGCGCAGATAGGCGAGGGCGGCCGCGCGCTCGATCGCGGTCCGGCCCGAGCCCTTCGGCGCGGGGGCGAGCAGGCACACCGGGCGGCCGGCGCTCGCCGCGCGCGCACAGGCAAGGGCGAGCTCGACGGCGGCAGCGCCCGTCGGGGCGCTGTCGAGCGCCCACGCGACCACGTCATCGCCGGCGCGGGCGTCGGCGCTGTCCCCGGTGGCGGCGTCGATGCCGCGGGCGCGCAGCGCCGCGATCGCGGTGGCGCCGAGGCGCGCGGGCGCGATCACCTGGATGCGAGGTGCGATCATCGGCGGGGTGGCGGTGCGGGCCTGCGCCATCAGCGGCCCTGCCGCGGCAGCACGTGGACGGCGAGGTGCTCGACGACGCTCTCGACGGTGCGGTGCGGCTCGCGCGCGGCGCGGGGCGCCAGCGTGCGGTGCGCGAGCACGGCCGGATCGAGGCCGAGCGCGCTGAACGCGAGCCGGCGCATCGTGGCCGACGGCATCGGGGTGGGGTACTCGTCGATCGCGGGGCCGGCGATCCGCACCCCGAGCACCGCCGCGCCGCGGATCCGGACCGTGTGGAGCCCGCCCACGCCGGCGCGGCTGGCATGGATCACGGCGCCGTCTGGGGCGAGCGCGATCACGGAGGTCAGCTGCGCGGCGCCGAGCGCGTCGGCGATCGCGGCGGTCTCGGCGAACCGCTCGGGGCGGCTGGCCTCGTCGACGAGCACGGTGGTGGCGCCGAGGTGACGCGCGGCGGCGGCCGCGACCTGCGCCCAGCCGAGGTAGTCGAGCGACGCCTCGAGGACGATGCCGGCGGTCGCCACCCTCGCGCGCATTGCGCGATCGGCCGCGAGATCGAGCCACGCGGGATCCCCGGCCGCGACGGCGATCGCGCCCTCGAACGCCGCGGCCGCGGCGAGCGCACCGTCGAGCCAGCGCACGCTGTGCAGCGGCGCGGCGGCGCCCAGCCACAGCAGGGTGGTCATCGCCCCTCCAGCGCGCGGGCGAGCGCATCGAGCTGCTCGGCGGCGGGCCCGTCGAGAGTGGCCGCGCTGCCCCGGACCCCGGCGCGGCCGATGTGGACCACGCTGGTCGCGCCGGCGAGCTCGATCGACGGCGCCCCGATCACGACCGCGAGCTCGGGGGCGAGGGCGGCGACGCGGTGGACGACGCCGCCGGCGGTCAGCGCCCCCGCGCGCGCGGCGGCGGCGCTGCCGATCACCGGTGCGCCGAGCAGCGCCCCGAGGCGGGCGGCGGCCTCGGGGACACCCGCCTCGGCGGCGAGATCATCGGCGAGCGCGATCACCACGCCGGGCGCGTGCGCGACCTCGACCGTGCCGGTGCTGACGATCTCGACGCGGGCATCCGCGCCGCCCGGCAGCGTGAGCACCAGCACGTCCACGCCGTCCTCGCACGCGACCTGCGGGACCTGCCCGCCGACCAGCACCACCGCGGCGCCGCCGTCCTCGGCGCGCACGCAGCTGCCATCCCGATCGCGGAGCTCGAGCGCATCGCCGTCGGTCAGGCGGGCGCCGGTCAGGCGGGCGCCGGTCAGGCGGGCGCCGGTCAGGCGGGCGCGAGTCAGGAGCCGGGCGCCGAGCCGGGCGCCCGTGCGCGGGCCGAGCTCCGCGGCGGACGGGCTATCGGCGCCGAACAGCACGAGGCGCGGGAGCAGCTGCGCGAGGACGCCCTGCCACGCGCCGCCGACCGTGGCCCACAGCGGGGCCACCTCGGCGTCCGTCAGCGCGATCACGACCTTGTCCGCGCCACCGCGCGCGAGGGCGGCCTGGAGCGGATCGAGGCTGTCGAGCCGGCGCTTGCTCCGGCGGGCGGTGGTGGGGTCGGCCCGCAGCGCGGGATCATGGACGATCGCGGCGGCGTACAGCGTCGCACCCCACGCGGAGGCCACGGCGCGCCCCGCCGCCAGCGCGGCCAGCGACGCAGGGTGGGGCCGATCTCCGACGATGTCGATGTGGACCAGGACGGCTCCCACGCGGGACGACGCTCGCACGCCCCCGGGCCGGGATCAACAAATCCTTCTTATTCTGGGGGCTTGCAGGGCATGGCCCGACGACACCGGTTGCCCACGACCTCGAGCTCCCAGTTGTGACGGGAGCATACGAGGCGCTCGCCCTCGACGAAGCCGTCGGAGATCCTCCCGCCATCGTGGGGACACTCGTCGACCACGACCACGAGCCGGCCGCTACCGAGCCGGGCGACCGCGACCTGGACCGCACCCGCGCGCGCGCGGACGAGGTCCCCGATCGCCAGCGGCGGAAGCGCCTCGACCGCGGGGATGCCGTCGTCGGGGTCGTACCCGAGTTCGTCGGCGAGCCTGGCGCTGATCGAGCCCACATCTCGAGGATAGCAGCCGGGTCTGACACGCGCGCCCTGGCCGGGATCGACCGCGTCCATCGACGCTCCGTTCCACGGGGCTCCGCCCCCCCTCTTCGGCAAGCCGCGCAGGGTTCCCACCCCGGTTTCGAGACGGTTTCACATCTCTCAGGGCTGGAGCGCGCGCTGGCGCAGCGCGTGGTCCGCGAGCACCAGCGCCATCATCGCCTCGACGATCGGGACCGCCCGGGGGAGCACGCACGGATCGTGGCGACCCTTCGGCGCGAGCACGGCGGCGTCGCCCCCGGCGTCGACGGTGTCCTGCGGCCGCATGATGGTGGCGGTCGGCTTGAATGCGATCCGGAGCGTGACCGGCTCGCCGTTCGAGATCCCGCCCTGGATCCCGCCGGAGTGGTTGGTGCGGGTGCCGATCGTGCCGTCGGCCCGCCGCTCGAACACGTCGTTGTGCGCGCTACCGGTCATCCGCGTGCCCGCGAACCCCGAGCCGCTCTCGACGCCCTTGACCGCGGGGATGCTCATCATCGCCTTGGCGAGATCGGCGTCGAGCTTGTCGAACACCGGCTCGCCCCAGCCGGCGGGCACGCCGCGCGCGACCACCCGGATCAGCCCACCGACGGAGTCGCCGTCCTTGCGCGCGCGTTCGACGCGCTCGATCATGGGCGCGGCGGCTGCGGCGTCGGGGCAGCGGATGTCGTTGGTGTCGACATCGGCGCGGGTCACGGTGGCCTCGTCGACGCGCGCGGTGATCCCGGCGACCTCGTCGACCCACGCCACGATCGTGACGCCGAGGCGCGCGAGGAGCTGCTGGGCGACCGCCCCGGCGGCGACCCGCGCCGCGGTCTCGCGGGCGCTCGCGCGGCCCCCCCCGGCGACCGCACGGATCCCGTACTTGGCGTCGTAGGTGTAGTCCGCATGGCTGGGGCGGTAGGCGCGCGCGACCTCGTCGTAGTCCTTGCTGCGCGCGCCCTCGTTGCGGATCACCATGGCGATCGGCGTCCCGAGGGTCTGCCCGTCGAGGACGCCCGACAGGATCTCGACCCGGTCGGCCTCCTTGCGCTGCGTGGTCAGCCGGCTCTGGCCAGGGCGGCGGCGGTCGAGCTCGGCCTGGATCGCCGCCTCGTCGAGCGCCAGCCGGGGCGGGCATCCGTCGATGACGACGCCCAGCCCGGGCCCGTGGGACTCGCCGAACGTGGTGATCCGGAACAGCACGCCGAAACTGCTACCCATGGATGCGCCCCATTGGCCCGTGATCATACCCCCTGCGGGGGCCCGGACGCGTCGCCGGCATGCGTGGCCTGGTGGGTTTGCCGTGGCACCCTGCTTGGGGGTACCCTGACGGCTCCTGATGGTCGACGCGGATCGCCGTCCCACGGCTCAAGAAATCGAAGAGCTGATCGACCTGGTCCGGCGCGACCCCGGGTCCCCGGCCTTCATCGATCTTGGTGAGGCCTACCTCGCCCTCGGCCGGCCGCGCGATGCGGTGGGCGTGGCGAACGTAGGACTCACCGCGGCCCCGGACAGCATGGAAGGGCGGGTGATGCTCGCGCGCGCGTTCGCCGCCATGCACCAGTGGAAGGAGGCGCAGGGCGAGCTCCTCCGGGTCGTCAAGAGCGACCGCAACAGCCGGGTCGGCTTCGCGCTCCTCGGCGAGGTGCTGATGCGCCGCGCCGACTTCGAGCGGGCGGTGCCGGTGCTCCAGCATGCACAGAACCTCGATCCGACCAGCCCCGCGATCCTGACGATGCTCAAGCGCGCGCGCGCGGGGCAGTCGCTCGAGGCGCCGCCGCCCGTGCCGACGCCCGTCCCGCCGCGCGGCGAGAGCGAGCACCCCGAGGCGGGGCGCGCCCCGGCACAGCGCCCCGCGCCGCAGGTGCCGGTGGCGTCACCGCAGATGCGCACGATGGCGGTCCAGGTGGATCCACCGTCACGGCCCGCATCTCGTGGCCAGGGCGCCCGCGCCGAGGCCGTCGCGCCGTTCACGCCACCCGCGCCGCGCGCCCCCAAACCGACCGCCCCGCCACCGATGAGCGTCGAGGGCATCCGCCCCCGGGTGATCGCGCGCGACAAGCCGCAGAACGCGGCAGCCGCATCGCTGCGACAGTCTGCGGCGGTCGGCGAGAACTACCTCAACGATCTTCTCACCGGCGGCCTGCTCGACGTCGCGGGCGTGCGCGTTCCCAACCAGGAGTTCGACCTCCGGCCCGAGCGGCGGTGGGGGCGCTCCACCCGGCGCGCCTTCGTCCTGCTGTTCGTGATGCTGGTGATCGGCATCGGCGGCGGCGGCACCTGGTACTGGTGGAGCGAGAAGCAGCGCTCCGAGGCGGTCGCGCGGCTCCAGAAGGAGTCGCGGCAGGTGATCGGCACCGGCGACTTTGCGGGGCTCGAGGCGAGTCTCAAGAAGCTGTCCGAGGCGCTCCAGCAGGACAATGCGAACCTCCTGACGTTCGCGTACGTCGTCGAGACCGCGGGCCTCGAGGCGCTGTTGTACGGCACCGATGCGGGCCGCGTCGACCAGGCGATCAAGGCGGTCGGCAAGGACATTCCGCCCGGCGCGCCGGGCTCGCGCGAGCTGATGATCGGCAAGGTCGCGATCGAGCTGTCCCGCCTGGGGCAGGGCGAGGGCGAGACCGGCGCGGTCGCCGCGGCGAGCAAGTCCACCCTGGCCGAGGTCGTGAAGATGCTCGAGGATCACCTGGCCAAGCAGCCCGACGATCGCTGGGCGCTGTGGCTCAAGGGCCGTGCCCAGCTCGCCGCGGGCGAGCGCCGGGCCGCGCGCGCGACCCTCAAGGCCGCGGCCGATGCGGTCGCCGATGGCGACACCGGCCTCGTGATCGCGATGATCGACTCCGCCAATCTGCTCGTCGACGACGGCAAGATCGACGAGGCGTTCGCGCTGTTCGACAAGGCAACGGCAGCGTGGAAGACCGTCAACGACGCCGCGAAGGAGGCGGGCTCGCCGGCCGCCAGCACCGGCAAGGACCACCCGCTCGCGGTGACCGGCCGCGCGCTCGGCCGCGCCGAGGGCTCGGTGCAGGTCGGCGAGGCCCTCGACCAGATCGCCGTCAACCTCGACAAGCACCCGGGCCCGCGCGTCGCGGCCTATCGCGATCTCGCCCTCGCGCTCGCGAACACCGAGATCGAGGACTTCCCGAAGGCCGCGGAGGCGCTCCGCAAGGCGACCGCGCAGAAGCCGCCGGGGGAGGCGCGGTTCTGGGCGCGCGTGGCGTGGGCCCACTACGTCACCGGCAACCTCAAGGAGACCGCCTCCGCGCGCGAGCGCGTCGTCTGGTATGGCAAGGGCCCGGCAGAGGATGAGCCTCCGGTCAAGCTGGTCGATGTGGGCCTCGCACTCGCGTCCGGCATGCCCGACAAGGCCCTCGACGAGGCATCCAAGCTCGACGGTTTTCGCCCGCGCATGATGCGCGTGTACGCGCTGCTCGATCTCGGCAAGGTCGCGGAGGCGCTCGCCGAGGCCGAGGAGTTGCTCAAGGTGGCACCCGAGAACCTCGAGGCCTCGATCCTGCGCGAGCAGGCGCGGGCGATCGCCGGCACTGGCACCGAGCGGACCGCGGCCACCAACGCGCTCGAGAAGCTCGCGCGCCGCAGCAAGGGCAAGCTCGGGCGCCACGCCCTCGGCATCGCTCTCCTCGCCACCGGCGATCCCAAGGGCGCCCAGGTCCAGCTCGAGCAGGCGGTGGCCAACATCACCGAGGAGTCGCCCAACCCGCTCGCGTACCGCACGCACACCGCGCTCGCGCAGATCCTGCTCGACGCTGGCGACGTGGTCGTCGCGGGCAAGCAGATCGAGCTGGCGACCGGGCTCAACTCCGGGTACTTCCCGGCGCTCGCGCTGTCCGCCACGATCGCGCTGCGCACCGGCGACATCGACCGCGCGGCCGCGATGATGGCGCCGCTGGTCAAGGAGAGCGCGGCGGGGACGCCTGCGCGCAAGCTGATCATCGCGGAGATCTTGATCCGCAGCAAGGGCGCCGCCGAGGCTGACAAGGAGCAGGCCAAGGCCATGCTCCTCGAGATCAAGGATCAGATCACGCCGCAGACCGAGGTCAGCCGTGTGCTCGCGATGCTCGATCCGAAGCTCGTGAAGGACCTCGGGCTGCCCGAGTACGGCGAGCCGGGCGCCGGCGTCGAGGGAGCCACGCCAGCTCCCGCTCCCATCAAGCCGGCGCCCAGGCCGAAGCGCCGCCGTCGGTGAGGTGGGCTGGGCTGCGCGGCGGGCTGCTCGCCCTCGGGGCCGCCGCGTGTCAGCAGGACGCGCGCGCGCCGGTCACGCACGCGCCCCCCGCGGTGGTGCCTCCGGTCGTCGTCGCGCCCCCGGCGCCCCCGGCGCCCCGGGCCCGTCCCGCGCAGCTCCGCCAGGTCACCATCAAGGCGCTCGGCATGTACTGCGAGGAGAGCTGCCCGCTCAAGGTGCGGACCGCGCTCGCCGCGATCCCTGCCGTCTACGAGCTCGGCTTCGACCTGTCGAACGAGAGCATCTTCATCTCGTTCGACGGTGCACTCGGCGCCGCGAAGGACGTGACGCGGCCGATGATCGCCGCGATCAAGGGCGCCGGCTTCGATCCGTGGCTCGCGCGCGAGAGCTGGCCGGCGGACGCCAGCGTCCAGGTCGTCGCGGCGGAGTAGCCCTCGGGCCCGGCGGCGCCTTGGTACGAGCGACGGCTCAGCTGGCCGCTGCGCGGCGCGCCTTCGCCGTGATGGGAACTCCTCGTCACCCGGCTGCGCCGGCTTCCGCCTCGCTCGCCACTGGATCGGGCAGCCGCGCAGCTGCCTGGGCGGCTCCGTTGTTACAGAACTCGGCGGGCTGGCGCGGGAATATATGATCGAGTGGCACATCTCGGTCGTGGAGCTCTCGCCGTCGACCACGGTGGCGCTGGTCGGGTTGGTCCACGTGCAGCTCGTGTTGATCTTGTCGCCGGCGGCGAGCTGGATCGGCTCGAACGACAGCACCGCCTGGTGATCGAACGAGCAGGCGGCGTCGTTGAGCACCTGCGGCGTGCCGCCGACCACGAGCTCGGTCTTGAAGTGGGTCCCGTGCTGGTGCATGTGCGGGAACAGCGCGAACACCTTCTGCGGGGCGGTCACGGTGCACGAGCCCGAGATCGTCGTGGTCTCGTTGGGCGGCAGCGCGAGGTCCTGTGGGCCGGGCAGGAACAGGTCCGCCTCCTCGGTGACGCTGTCCGGATCGACGAGCAGGACCTCGATGCTGGACGTGCCCGAGATCATGGTGTCGGCGGTGTTGAAGATGTGGAGCTGGAGGCCGATCACGGTGCCCGCCTCGAGGCGCAGGCCGACGCCGGCCGGGAACACCAGCTCGTTGGCGCCCACGCCCGAGGCGTAGACCATGTTGGTCCCCTCGACGCCGCGGTAGAGCAAGGTGTGGTGCGTACCGACCGGCGAGATCGGGCGCATGCCGCCGACGACCCAGTCGGTGTCGAGGTCCTGGATCGTGAGAGCCGAGGTCTTCTCCTCGCCCGGCTGGAGCTGCCAGGTCCGCGTGATCAGCGGCTGCCAGCCAAGCTGGGTGCCGCCATCAGGCGCAGGGCCCCCCGCGCCATCCACTCCACACGCCGCCATCGACACCACCAGCACACCTGCGTTCAGCGCTCTGCCGTTCGCGGAGTCGACGCCAGATCAGCTCGCGGGGCGCTGTCCATCATCGACTGGCCGTGAGGGCCGTCACGTGGGGGGGCCGTCAGACGATGCCGTCGAGGGGGCCCTGGCCCTCGCGGATCACGGTGATGGTCTCGCCATCCACTTCGATCACGGTGCTCGGCGCCCCTTCGGCCTGCTCGGCGTCGATCACCACGTCGAGGTGGCGCCCGAACGCCTCGATCACCTCGTCGGCGTCCCGACACGGCTCGGCGGTCTCGTTGCCGATCGCGCTCGAGGTCAGCAGCGGCCGACCGAGCCCCTTGGCCAGCGCCTGGGCGATCGGGTGGCTGGTGATCCGGATCCCGACGGTGCGGCGCTTGCTGTGGGTCAGCGTTCGGGGCACCTCGTGGGTGGCCGGGACCACCAGCGTGTACGGCCCCGGAAAGATCCGCTGAGCCAGCCGGAACGCGGTCTGGGAGAACTGCCCGAACACCGCTGCCGTCGACAGGTCCGGGCAGATCAGCGCGAGCCGCTGGTTCTTGTTCATGTTGCGCGCGCGGTAGATCTTCTCGATCGCGTCGCGCGCCTCGATCGCGCAGCCGAGCGCGTAGATCGAGTCGGTGGGGTAGGCCGCGACCCCACCGCGGTGGAGGATCTCGACGGCCTGCTCGATCTTGCGCGGGTTCGGCTCGCCCCACGGCTCGACCACGAGCCGCAGCGGTTGCTTCGCCGAGGCGCTGCGGCTGGGCGCGCTCACCTGCCTGCCCCCCCGCGGAAGCCCTTGCCGATCACGTACTGCTCGATCGAGATCTGCCGGCTCGACGACGGCTTCATCGTCTTGCCGGAGGTGAACTTCGCGCGCACGGCGTCGCCCAGCTTCTTGAAGTCCGGACCCTGGAACAGCTTGCCGACGAAGTTGCCGCCCGGGGCGAGGACCATCTCCGCGATCTGGAGCGCGCGCTCGAACAGCGCCTCGGAGCGCGCCTGGTCGAGGTTGCGGATGCCGGTGGTGTCCGGCGCCATGTCCGACAGCACGACGTCGAACGCGGGCAGATCGCCCTTGAGCTGGGCGATGTCGATCTCCAGGACGTCGCCGATCTCGATGCGCGCACCCCGCGGCGGCCGCTCGAGCGGGGTGCGGTCGAGCCCGACCAGGATGGCCCGCTCGCCGATCTTCTCGCGGGCGTACTGGAGCCACGATCCCGGCGAGCAGCCGAGATCGAGGACCCGGTGGCCCCCGGTGAAGATCTCGTGCTTCTCGTCGATCTCGCCCAGCTTGTAGACGGCGCGCGCGAGGTAGCCCTCGCGCTTCGCCTGCTGGTGGAAGCGGTCGTGCCGGGTGCTGCGGTCGTCGAGGCGTTTGCCCATGGGGAGCCGAGGTACGTCAGCCGAGAGATCGGTGTCCGAGAAACAGCAAAGGCCCGGTCGCTTTCGCGCCGGGCCCGAAGACGTAAACAGCGTGAGAGCTGTTTAGCCGCGACCCGCGGCGGCCTTCTTGGACGCCTTGAGCGGGTTCTTCGAGCGAACCTCTTCCTTGCCCATGCCCTTGCGCTTGTACACGGTGCGCGTCGCGGCCTTGGTCACGACGACGTACTCGTTCGCCGCGCCCGGGACCGAGCCACGGACGAGGATGCAGTTCTCGTCGGCCATGATCTTGTAGAGCTGCAGGTTCTGCTGGGTGACCTTCTCGTTACCCATCTGACCCGCCATGCGCTTGCCCTTGTGGACGCGCTGCGGGGTCAGGCGGCAACCGATCGAGCCGCCGTGGCGGAAGTACTCGTGGTTACCGTGGGTGCGGGGCTTGCCACGCATGTGGTGCTTCTTGATGACACCCTGGAAGCCCTTGCCCTTGCTCCAGCCCTCGACGTCGACGGGGATGTTATCCGCGAACACGTCCTGGGGGCCGATCGCCTGGCCGAGGGTGAACTTCGCGACCTCCTCGGCGTCGAGGCGGATCTCGCGGATGAAGCGCTGCGGCTTCACGCCCGACGCCTTGAGCGAGCCGATCTCCGGCTTGGTGGCGAGGCGGAGCGGCTTCTCGTCGAAGCCGAGCACGATCGCGCTGTACCCATCGCGCTCGATGGTGCGCGTGCCGACGACGTGACAGGGGCCCGTCTGGATCACGGTGACCGAGATGGCCTCACCGTCATCCGCGAACACCTGAGTCATACCGAGCTTCTTGCCGAGCAGGCCAATCTTGAGTGCCATGACGTAACAGCTCCTACAGTGCCGGAAACGAGGGGGTTTACATACCTGCGTAGCGAGTGCAGGTCAAGCATCAGCCGGGGGGAGCTTCGATTCCGAACACCCGGCACGTGTTCTCGACGGTGATCTTGGCCAAGTCATTGATATCCATGCCCGCGCACGCGGCCACGACCGCGGCGGTGTGGACCACGAAGGCCGGTTCATTGCGCTTTCCGCGCCTGGGGACCGGTGCCAGGTAGGGGCAATCGGTCTCGATCAGCAGCCGATCCCGCGGCACGAACGGCACCGCGTCGCGGATCGGCTGGGCGGTCTTGTACGTGATGATCCCGGAGAACGAGACGTAGCAGCCGAGCTCGGCGTACGCGCGGGCGTCCTCCGGCGTGCCCGTGAAGCAGTGGATGACCACGCCGCGGTCGAGCGCCTTGCCCTCGATCAGGATCCGGCGGGCGTCCTCGTGGGCGTCGCGGATGTGGCAGACGATCGGCTTGCCGACGCGGTGCGCGAGGTCGATGAACCGGCCGAACGCCTCCTGCTGGGCCTGCTTCGGGGAGTGGTCATAGTAATAGTCGAGGCCGGTCTCGCCGATCGCGACCACGCGCGGGTGCGGGGCGAGCCGCTCGTGGACCGCCCACCAGGCCGGCGTCATCTTCTCCACGTCGTGCGGGTGCGTCGCGACGGTGGCCCACACGTCGGGCTCCGCCTCGGCGAGCGCGACCGACCGCTCGGCGCTGGAGGTGTCGCCGACGGCACCGATCACGATCATCCCGCCGACGCCCGCGGCCCGGGCTCGGGCCAGCACCTCCGCGCGGTCGGCGTCGAACTCGGGGCCGTCGACGTGGGCGTGCGAGTCGAACAGCATCACGCGCCTCGCTCGGCGATCGCGCGCAGCGCGGTGGCGATCGCCTCGAGGTGGTCCGCGCCCTTGCCGCTGCGGGCGAGCTTGTCGAGCGGCGCGCGCGCCCACGCCCCGCCAGCGGCACCGAGCTGCTCGATCGCGAGCCCGCGCACGTGGCCCTTGCGCGCCCCGAGCGCGGCGAGCAGCACGCGGCGCGCGGCGTCGTGGTGGGCGCTGCCCGGCGCGAGGCCGAGCAGGCGGCCGGCCGCGAGCACGCTGGCCTCGGGCGGCGTGCTCCGGCTCTGCAGGGCGGTCCCGAGCAGCTCGGCCTCCGCCGCGGTGCCGAGGGTGCCGAGTGCGGTGACCGCGTCCCACGCGCGCTCGGGATCGACGAGCGCCGCCGCGAGCACGTCGCGCCCGCGCGGATCCCCGAGATCGGCGAGTGCGTACGCGACGTCGAAGCGCGCCGCGGCGTCTGCGCTGGTCAGGGCGGTCACGAGGGCGGGGATGGCGCGGGCATCGGCGATCGCGCCGAGTGCGAGGGCGGCGGCGCCCACGACCTGCGGATCGGCATCGCCGAGCGCGGCGCAGATCGGCTCGAACGCGCGGGCCGCGTCGACCTCGGCGAGCGAGGTGGCGGCCTGGAACCGGAGATCGGGCGCGCCTTCGGCGAGCGCCCGCGCGAGCGGTGCGAACCCGTCGGGGTGGCCGATCGTGCCGAGGGCGATCGCGGCGTGCTGCCGGACGGGGGCCGCGCCATCGTCGAGTCGCTTGATCAGCGCCGGGACCGCCGCGGGCTCGCGCAGCTCGCCGAGCGAGCTCGCGGCCTCCATGCGGACGGGCGGGGCATCGTCGTCGAGCGCGGTGATCAGCGCCTCGACGGCGCGGCGTTTCTCGCCAGGATCGGTGATGTCGCCGAGCGCCTGGGCGGCGTGGACGCGGGCGCGCGCGCTGCCCTGCGCGAGGTCGCGCAGCGCCGCCTCGAACGTGATCGTGGCACTCGGGAACAGGAACGACACGCGCGGGACCCTAGCAGATGGCCGGGGGGAAGCTGCGCCACGCGCGAGGCTGCTGGCGGATCGTGCCGGGGCATGGCCGATCCGGCGCCCGGCGCTCCGTGTGATCACTGCGATGGGCGCGGGTGGTGGGCAAGCGGGTGCGAGAGCCCGGTGGACTGCTTCCAGTGCCACGGTACCGGGGGCCAGCGCGTGCGCGGCAACTGCGAGGCGTGCGTCGGGTGGGGCCGGACCGTGCTGAGTGGCCCGTGCGAGAGCTGCAGCACGACCGGTCGGGTCGATGCGCCGGTGGTGCTCTACCGGTGCCGGGTTTGCCTGCGGACGTTCGCGGGACCCGCCACGGGGGCGGCGTGCCCGCGGGGCGCCGCGCACCCGCTGGTCCCGCTCGCCCGGGCCTGAGCGCTGGTCGGCCACCCGCCGCCGGGGGTGGGCCCGTGGGGCCCCACGCGCCGGGCCGGGCAGAGCCCCCGTGGGACCGAGGCGCAGGCCGGCGGGCCGCCGCGGTCAGGCCGGCGGCGGCGCGAGCGGGTCCGAGCGACGTTCACGATCTGGATCCGATCGGCCGGCACGTGGGCGAGGATCGCGGCGACGAGGCCGGGCCGGTCCTCGATGTCGTAGGGCGCCGGGGCGCCCTCGCCGGGGACGAGCAGGCTGCGCGCCGGGGTGCCTCCGTCGACGAAGCAGCTGGCCTGGGTCGGGGCCGCCACGACGCGTACGACCTCACCCCACGCCACGCGGAGCTTGGAGCCGCGCGGGCCGCGGACCTCGAGCGCGTCGTCGTCGACCAGCACGCGCAGCCGCCAGGTCGGCGAGCCGAGGTAGGCGCCGCCGAACGCCACGCCGAGGGCGCCGCTGACCAGCGGCAGCGTCGACGCCCCGAGGCCGAGAGCGAGCGCGCCGAGCGCGCCGCCCACGCCGATCGCGGTCCAGGCGATCCCGCGGTAGCGGGCCCGGAACCGGTGCGTGCTCACGAACCCGCGACGAGGTTCGCGATCTGCGTGCGCGCCTCGAGCGAGATCGCCTCGAACAGCACGCCGAACCCGCGGGGGAGCACCACCGGCCCATCGGTCCCGGGGACCTCGCAGTCATCCGAGCGGACCCACAGCACCCAGCCGATGGTGTCGACGCTGCCGACGCCACGCACGTCGAACTTGAGGGCGACGCGGGCCAGCAGCGGCAGGGCCGGGCCGGACACGAACGCGCCGTTGGTCGAGAGATCGCGCACGACCGCCGGGAAGCGCTCCCCGAGCCGCGACGTGTCGGCCTCGACCCGGAGGAACACACGGGCGAGGCTCGGATGGAGTGCCACCGGCAGCTGGCCGACCACCTCCGCGACGGCGGGGGCGTTCACGATGAGGCGGGTGGCCCGACGATGCTCGGACATCATGGTCGTCACCGTACTCGGGTTCCCGCGGGGACGTCGCGATCGAGCGCCGAAAGTCCGAGGATCGCCTCGTCCCCGGCGGCCAGGATCATGCCTTCCGACATCAGCCCGGCCATCTTCCGGGGCGCGAGGTTGGCCACCACGATCACGCTGGTCCCGACCAGCGCCTCGGGCTTGTAGACCTCCGCGATGCCCGCGAGGATCGTGCGCGGCCGTGCCTCGCCGAGGTCGACCGTGAGGTGGAGCAGCTTGTCCTTCCTGGGGACGGCCTGGGCGGTCACGACCTTGCCGACGCGCAGCTCGAGCTTCGCGAAGTCGTCGAACGTGATCAGGCCCGGGACCGGGGCGGCCGGCGCCGCGGCCTTCGCGGGCTTCGGAGTGGCGGCGGTCGGCACCATCTCGACACCGGCGGCCGGGGCGCCCGGGGCCGCGGCGGCATCACCAACGACGGCGGCCAGGATCGCGGCCTGCCTCGGCTCGTCGAGCCGCGGGAACAGCGCGCCACTCGGCGGGCGCGGCGACAAGGCCGGGGCCTGCGCGAACACGCGCCCGTCGATCCCGTCGGGCCAGGTCACCGGGCCGCTGTCCCCGAGCCAGTCGAGGAGGATCCGCGAGGTCGCCGGCAGCACCGGCGTGACCATGCGCGCGATCGTCCACAGGCTCGCCTGCAGGCACCACAGCGCGTGGCCGAGCGCCGGATCCTGGGCCTTCGCCATCGCCCACGGCTGGGTCTGGTCGATGAACCGGTTGGTCTGGCCGACGAACCGCCACAGCGTCTCGAGCGCGCGGGAGGGCTGGCACGCCTCCAGGTCGCGGGCGACGCCGCGCGAGGTCTCGAGCGCGTGCGCCTCGAGCTGCGCGTACGGGCTGTCGGTGCCGCCAGCGCCCGTGGCGGCGCTCGTGGCGGCGCTCGTGGCGGCGCTCAGAGCGTCGCTCGGCACCGCGGGGAACTCCGCGGCGAACTTGCTGATCAGGGTCAGGCTGCGGTTGACCAGGTTGCCGAGGTCGTTGGCGAGCTCGGCGTTGAACCGGCCGAACAGCGACTCGAACGTGAAGTCGCCGTCGTTGCCGAGCGGGACCTCGCGCAGGAGGTAGTAGCGCATGGCGTCGACGCCGAGCGCGGACGCCGTGGTCTCGGTCGCGGGCGGGCTCGCGGTGCCGGCGCCGAGCGCGTTGGCGAGCTTGATCGGATCGATGCGGGTGGCCGGCATCGACTTCGAGATCTTCTCGCCGCGCACCGTCCACCAGCCGTGCGCGAGGATCGTCTTCGGCAGCGGCAGGCCCGCGGACAGCAGGAACGCCGGCCAGTAGACGCTGTGGAACCGGAGGATGTCCTTGCCGATCAGGTGGATCGCCTGCGGGAAGTATCGCTGCGCGTCCGCGCCCTCGAGGCTGCCGTCCGCAGGGCACAGGTCCGAGTAGTAGTTGGTGAGCGCGTCCATCCACACGTAGATCACGTGGGCGAGCCCGTCGGGGTCGGCCTCGGGAACGGGGATGCCCCACGCGAAGCTCGTCCGCGATACCGACAGATCGCGGAGGCCGCCCTTGAGGAACGACACGATCTCGTTCTTGTAGGCGCTCGGCTGGATGAACTCCGGGTTGGCCTCGATGTGGCGCAGCAGCGGCTCGGCGAACCGCGACAGGCGGAAGAACCAGGACCGCTCCTTGTCGAGCCAGGCGACCGGGCGCTTGTGGGTGGGACAGGTCCAGGTGTCCCCGTCCTTCACCAGCTGGCTCTCGGTGTAGAACGCCTCGCAGCCGACGCAGTACCAGCCCTGGTACGACGCCAGGTAGAGGTCGTCGGGGCTGGTGGCGCGGATCCGCTGCCACAGGCTCGCGACCACGCGCTTGTGCTTGTCGTCGGTGGTGCGGATGAACCGGTAGCCGTCGATGCCGAGCGTCTTCCACGTCTCGTCGAACCGCGGCGCGACCTCGTCGACGAGCTGCTGCGGGGTGAGCCCGCGCTTGCTCGCGGCCTCCTCGATCTTCTGGCCGTGCTCGTCGGTGCCGGTCAGGAACCGGGTGTCGTCACCCCGCATCCGGCGGAACCGCGCCAGCGCGTCCGCCACGATCGTGGTGTAGGCGTGCCCGAGGTGCGGCACGTCGTTGACGTAGTAGATCGGCGTCGTGATGTAGAAGGGCTGGCTCATGCTTGGTAGTCGTCCGAGCTCGGGTCATCGGTGGGGCCGGCGGGCGCGGTCGGTCCGGTGACCTCGGGCGGGCGGGCGGCAGGGCGGTCGGCAACATCGTCGGCGGGGTCGTCGGCGGGGTCGTCGGCGGGGTCGTCGGCGGGGTCGTCGGCGTCGGGCCCGTTGGCGCGCGCGGGGCCCGGGCCACCGCCCGGCGGGAACAGCGGCTTGACCTCGGCGGCGGGCAGGACCTCGGTGTCGCCCATCCCGTAGGACACGCGCACGCGCTGCCGGAGGACGTCGACCTCGACGACGCGGCCCTCGCCGCGCGCCGAGATCACGCGCTTGCCGAGCTTGGGCAGGCCCTTGCGCATCTCGGCGTAGCCAGCCTGCTCGTAGACCAGGCAGCACTTGAGGCGCCCGCACTGGCCCGACACCTTGGTCGGCGACAGCACGAGCCCCTGATCCTTGGCCATCTTGATCGAGACCGGGACGAAGTCGGGCAGCCAGGTCGTGCAGCACAGCGTCAGCCCGCACGAGCCGATGCCGCCGACCGCCTTGGCCTCGTCACGCACGCCGAGCTGCCGCAGCTCGATCCGCGCGCCCGTGCCATTGCCGACGTCGCGCAGGAACTCGCGCAGGTCGAGCCGCTCGTCGCTGGTGTAGTAGACGTTGAGCTTGCCGTTGCGCCCGGTGCCGAGTACCTCGACGCGGAACACCTTGAGCGGCAGGCGCAGCGCCGCCGCCACGTCCTTGCAGATCCGCAGCGCCTTCGCGCGCTCTGCCTCACCCTCGCGCTCGCCGCGGAGATCCTGATCCCCCGCGCGGCGGATCACTCGCCGGAGGTTGCGATCGCGCACCGCGCGCCGCTGCGGCGCCGTGGCGATCCAGCCGAGGCGCGCGCCGCGCTCGGCGTCGACCATCACGCGCTCGCCGGGGGTGTAGTGCGCATCACCGACGTCGCACCAGCTGACCCGGCCCGCGGGCACAAACCGCACGCCCACGACCACGGCGACGTCGTCGCCGAGCTGGACGCGCGGTGCCTCGAGGAGCGGGAAGGTCAGGGGATCGAGATCGTCGGTGGGCGCGTCCGTGGGCAGGTCCGGCGCGAGCGTGACCACCGGCGGCGGGCCGTCCTCGTCGGTGCCCCACGCGATCGAGGGGACGTCGCTGGTGACCTCGGGCTCGAGCTCGTCGGGGGCGCCGGTGCCTCGGCGCGCCTCGAGTCGCGCGGTGGGAGGCGCGTGGGTGCGTGCGGCGGCGGGCGCGCCGGCGTCGCGCGGGCGCTCGACGGGCCGCGGCGCGCGATCCCCGCGTCCATCACTGGCGCCGCTGCCGGCGCTGCCACCGCGGGGCTCGCCGCCGGCCGCTCCGCGACCGGCGCGCTCACCGCCGCCGCGCTCACCGCCGCCGCGCTCACCGCCGCCGCGCTCACCGCCGCCGCGCTCACCGCCGCCGCGCTCACCGCCGCCGCGCTCACCGCCGCCGCGCTCACCGCCGCCGCGCTCACCGCCGCCGCGCTCACCGCCGCCGCGCTCACCGCCGCCGCGCTCACCGCCGCCGCGCTCACCGCCGCCGCGCTCACCGCCGCCGCGCTCACCGCCGCCGCGCTCACCGCCGCCGCGCTCACCGCCGCCGCGCTCACCGCCGCCGCGCTCACCGCCGCCGCGCTCACCGCCGCCGCGCTCACCGCCGCCGCGCTCACCGCCGCCGCGCTCACCGCCGCCGCGCTCGCCACCGCCGCCGCCACCGCCGGCGGTCCCCGCCGTCCGGGCGGTGCCCGCCGCCGGCGGGACGATCACCACCGGCGGGACGATCACCACCACTGCCACCGCCACTGCCGCCACCACTGCCACCACCACTGCCACCACCACCACCACTGCCACCACCACTGCCACCACCACCACCACCACCGCCACCACCACCGCCACCACCACCACCGCCACCGCCACCACCACCGCGGCCACGCTCGCCACGGCCACGCTCGCGGCGGCTCCGCTCGGCGCGGGCCTCGGTCGAGGGCGCGCCGCTGCCATCGGCCGCGTCCACCGGGGCGTCGCCAGCCCGCGCCTCGGGGCTCGAGGCATCCATCCGGGGCGCGGCCGGGCCGCCACCACCGCGCCAGGTGCGCGTCGGGCGAGCCCCTCCTGCGTCGGCCGGAGCCGGGCCGCTCGCGGGCGCCTCGGTGGCGGTGCGCTCTCCCGCCGGCTGGCGCTCGCCGGTGCCCTCGCCCCCGGCCTCGCCGCCGCCCTCGGCGCCCCGACGACGACGGCGACGGCGGCGCTTCGGCCCATCCCCGCTCGCGTCGCTGGCGCCCCCATCGGCGCCCCCGTCCGACCGTGCGGCGGCGGGTGTGGTCGGCGGGCCATCAGGGCGGTCAGATGCATCGCTACTCATCGGGTGCCTGGCTGACCGTCGGTGGTCTGGGTCGGAGTCTGGGTTGGCAAGAGCTGCGCAAGCTGCGCGATCAAGGCCTCGATCGCGAGCTGGGGGTTGGCGTTGTGGATCGCGACCGCCGTGTGCCACGCGAGCACGGCCTGGGCGCGGGTCGCGGCGTGGTGGGCCGCGGGGACGTCGGCGTCGGCCGCGGCGCGCTGCGCGCGGGTGTGGAGCGCCTGCGCGGCGGCGACCAGGACCGGGGCGGCGTCGCCCTTGCCCTCGGCGATCCGGTTCGGCAGCGTCAGCTCGTGGCGATCGCCGGCCAGCTCCTCGCCGAGCGCGGCGATCCGCGCGAGCCTGACCGGATCGGAGCCGGCGGCGACCGCATTGCCACCGGCGAACCGGACCCGCTGGCAGCGGCTGCGGATCGTGGGCAGGAGCTGCTCGGGCGTCGTCGTGCACAGCACGAACATCGTGCGCGCTGGCGGCTCCTCGAGCGTCTTGAGCAGCGCGTTGGCGGCAGGGGCCGCCAGCGCGGTGGCCTCCTCGACGATGAACACGCGGACCTCGCCCTCGTGAGGTGACATGCCGAGCCGGGCGATCACCTGCGTGCGCACGCTCTCGATCGGGATGATCTGGGCGGCACCCTCGCGCGCGAGCGTCACCACGTCCGGGTGAATCCCGGTGGAGATCTTCGCACACGGCGTGCACTCCTGGCCGGGGGCGCAGCCCACGCCGCGCTCCCGCTCGCAGCACAGGGCCATGGCGAGGGCCAGCGCGGTGTCGTGGAGAGGCGCCCCGCGTGGGCCCGTCATGAGGTACGCATGCGGCACGCGCCCCCGCTCGATCGCTCGCCGAAGCTGAGCGACCACGCGGTCTTGGCCGGTCAGGGCCTGCCACACGGACATCGCGTGCACGCTAGCACACGTGCATTTGGGCGGGGTGCTCGGCCCCGGCGATCGCGCCCCGACGGCGGCGTCCGGCAACGGCTGGATGTATGGGGCACGGCGGTGGCGCGGCGCCGCGCGCGGCGATAGCTTCTGGGCCATGACGGAGTCCCCCCGCGCGAAGACCTCCAGCGGTGCGCCGCCGGCGGTCGATGCGCCGACGTTCCAGGCGTTCCGAGACGTACCGCGCACCGGCGTGATCTTCGTGACGACCGAGGCCTCGAAGCGCGGCTACACGCCGTCGAGCACCGACTGGTGCAACCTGGGGCAGGGCATGCCCGAGGCCGATGCGCTGCCCGGCGCGCCGCCGCGCGTGACCGAGCTGCCGATCCTCGACGGTGACCAGGAGTACGCGCCGGTTGCCGGGCTGTGGGAGCTGCGCGAGGCGATCGCCGGCTACTACAACGACCTGTTCCGGCGCGGGATGGGCAGCAAGTACAGCGCCGAGAACGTCTCGGTGTCCGGCGGCGGGCGCACGGCGCTCACGCGCGTGGCGGCCTCGCTCGGCAACATCAACCTCGGTCACTTCCTCCCCGACTACACGGCGTACGAGGAGCTGCTCGGGGTGTTCCGGCTGTTCTCGCCGATCCCGATCCTGCTCGAGCCCGAGCGCGGCTACGCGTTCTCGGGGGCGGACCTGCGCCGCGAGGTGCTCGGGCGCGGTCTGGGGGCGATCCTCGCGTCCAACCCGGCGAACCCGACCGGCAAGGTGATCGGCGGGCGCGATCTCGCCGAGTGGGTCGCGGTCGGGCGCGAACTCGACTGCGCGCTGATCTTCGACGAGTTCTACTCGCACTACATCTGGCGCCCGGACCTCGTCGCCAACGGCGCGATCGAGACCGCCGCGCGCTACGTCGAGGACGTCGACCGCGATCCCGTGGTGATCCTCGACGGCCTGACCAAGAACTGGCGCTACCCGGGCTGGCGCATCACGTGGACCGTCGCCCCCAAGAAGATCATCGAGGGCGTGTCGTCGGCCGGCTCGTTCCTCGACGGTGGCGGGGCGCGCCCCCTCCAGCGCAAGGCGATCGACCTGCTGCACCCGACCGCCGCGATGGCCGAGACCAAGGCGATCCACGCCGCATTCGGCAAGAAGCGCGCGCGCATGCTCAACGGCCTGCGGGACCTCGGCTTCACCGTCGACCTGCCGCCCGAGGGCACGTTCTACGTGTGGGCCGACGCCACGCACCTGCCGGCCTCGATCAGCGACGGCATGAGCTTCTTCCGCGCCGCGCTCGATCGCAACGTGATCACCGTCCCCGGCGAGTTCTTCGACGTCGACCCGGGCAAGCGC
The DNA here is from genome assembly GCA_964203225.1 of Kofleriaceae bacterium. Classification (GTDB taxonomy): domain Bacteria; phylum Myxococcota_A; class Polyangia; order Haliangiales; family Haliangiaceae; genus JABFXX01. The sequence continues at coordinate 160,894 of CAXNMK010000008.1, read as the reverse complement.
CGCGGCGGCCGGCCCTCGAGGTTCCGGCGGCACCTGCGGTTCTCGTTCGGACCCCCGGTCGAGCGCCTCGAGCTCGCGCTCGACCGGATGCGCGAGCTGATCGCCACCGCGGGCTGAGCGAGCGACGGTCGTTCGGCGGACCGCGTGAATCGATCGCCGCAGCGGCTGCGCGAGCGGCGCGCGCGAGATGCCGACCCGGCGCGCGCGAGATGCCGACCCGGCGCGCGCGAGATGCCGACCCGGCCCGCGCGAGATGCCGACCCGGCGCGCGCGAGATGCCGACCCGGCGCGCGCGGGATCCCGACCCGGCGCGCGCGGGATCCCGACCCGGCGCGCGCGAGATCCCGACCGGGCCCGCTCTGCGCGTGAGGCGTCCATCTCGCCGGTCGTGCGCCAGCCGGGCCGCGAGGCAGGCAGGGGCGCCGCGGTAGACTCCGGTCGTGGCTCATCACCCTCCGTCGTCGGAGCTCGGCACCGCCGCCGCGGCTGCGGCTGCGCCCTCCCGGCTGCGGCGCGTGCTCCAGCGGCTGTGGTGGTTCCACTCGCTGTTCGCGCTCGCGTTCGGCGTCGGGGTGATGCTGTTCGCGCGCGCCGGGCTCGCCCACGCCGACAAGGTGATGATGGCGCTGTTCGTGTCGTGGGCGCTGATGTTCGTCGCGCTCCGCTTCATCGTCGGCCCGGCCAACCGCCGCGTCGACGAGACGCTGGCCCGCAAGGGCGTGCGGGTCGCGACCAACTACGTGATCAAGCAGTTCTATCAGCAGATGTTCTTCTTCCTCACGCCGCTGTACGCGTCGAGCGCCACGTGGTCGCTGTCGTCGCTCAACTGGTGGCTCGCGCCGGTGCTGCTGGCGTGCGCCGTGGTCTCCACGATGGACCTCGTGTTCGACAACTGGATCATGGAGCGTCGGCTGCTGGTGTCGGCGATGTACGGCCTCGCGCTGTTCTGCGTGCTCAACGTGATGCTGCCGCTCGTGATCGGGCTCGATCACCTGACGGGCCTCGTCCTCGCGGCGCTCGCCACCCCGGTGTCGGTCGCGCTGCAGTCGTTCTCGGTGCAGAGCGTGCTGTCCTCGCAGGGCGTGCTGCTCACCGTCGCGATCAGCGGCGCGCTGCTCGCCGCGGTGTGGTACGGGCGCGCGTTCATCCCGCCCGCGCCGCTCGCGATGCCCGAGTCCGCGATCGGCCACGGCAGCCTCGGGTCCTACGAGTGCCTGCCCGGCAGCAAGCACGCGATCCGGGCCCACCAGCTCGACGGCCTGCGCTGCGGATCGCTGCTGCGCGAGCCGGGTGGCCTCAAGGAGGACGTCGTCCACGTGTGGGCGCACGCCGGCCGCGAGCTGGTGCGCCTGACACCCGACCGCCTGGCGTGTGATGGCGAGGGCATCGTCGTGCGCAGCACGTTCCCGCCGCATCTCATGCCGGCCGATCCGACGGGCGTGTGGACCTGCACGACGCTGACACTCGGCGGCCAGCTCGTCGGCATGCGGACGAGCCGCGTGCTGACCGAGGGTGGAGCGGCCGCGCCCGCGGCTCCGGCGGCGCCCGGTGCGCCCGGTGCGCCCGGTGCGCCCGGTGATGCCGGCCCCGACACGAACCGGCCGGCGGACGCCGCACCCACGCCGGCGGACGCTCCGTGAACCCTGGCGGCCGAGCTGGGCACGTCACCGGGACCGCCACCGCCACCGCCACCGGGACCGTCACCGGGACCGTCTCACCGGGACCGTCACCGTCACCGTCACCGGGACCGTCACCGTCACCGGGACCGCCACCGGGACCGCCACCGGGACCGGGACCGTCACCGGGACCGCCACCGTCACCGCCACCGGGACCGTCACCGGGACCGTCTCACCGGGACCGTCTCACCGGGACCGTCACCGTCACCGGGACCGCCACCGGGACCGCCACCGGGACCGCCACCGGGACCGTCTCACCGGGACCGTCTCACCGGGACCGTCTCACCGGGACCGTCTCACCGGGACCGTCTCACCGGGACCGTTACCGGGACCGTCTCACCGGGACCGTCTCACCGGGACCGTCACCGGGACCGCCACCGGGACCGCCACCGGGACCGCCACCGGGACCGGGACCGTCACCGTCACCGTCACCGTCACCGGGACCGCCACCGTCACCGGGACCGCCACCGGGACCGCCACCGGGACCGGGACCGCCACCGCCACCGGGACCGCCACCGGGACCGGGACCGGGACCGGGACCGTCACCGTCACCGTCACCGTCACCGCCACCGCCACCGCCACCGTCGCCGCCACCGTCGCCGGGGCCGCGTGGCCGACAGCTCGCAGCGGCCGGCCGGGCCCGGGTTCACGCACTTCAGCGGCGAGCAGCAGTCCGAGTCGCTGTCGCAGGCGCTACACACACAAATACACACGCACGCACCGAAGTTACATGCCTGGTTGTTGGAGTCGCGGCACGAGTCGCAGGTGCAGGGCGGCGGCGTCCTCGGTGCCGAACGGACACCTGCACTGACCCTTCGTGCACGCCTCGCCGGCACCGCACGCGAACGCCGCGCCGCAGGCGCCGCAGTTCATCGGGTCGACCTCGACGTCCGTGCAGCCGTCGCCGGTGCAGAACGTCGGTGTCGCGCCGACAGAGCACGCGGCGTCGATCAGAGGCGCGTCGATCGCATCGATCCTGCATCATCGGGCCTCGTTCGAGAGTTGTCGCCGCACGCTGCGACCACCACCAACGCAAACGAGAGCGATACCGGAACGAGCCAGCGACCACCCATGTAGTCAATGCCGCCGGGATTACGACGTAGATCAATCGCTGGTCGAGCGTGATCGACGTGAGACCACGTGAGGTTCGTGTCGCCCTGGGATGCGGTCGCGACTCAGATCCGGACGGACACGTACGCGGCCGGCGAGAAGCTCCCGCCGCGCGACAGGTCGTCGAAGCCGAGGGAGAAGCCGAGGTCGATCTGACGGCGGGGCGAGAACTGGAGGCCCGCGCGCATGAACGACACGGTCGACCCGGTGTCACCACCATCGAAGTCGATCTGGACACCGAACCGGCCGATCAGCGCGAGGTTCGGCCGGTGCTGGAAGATCGCGTAGCCGGACGGACGGAAGAACCCGCTCGACTGGGTGGTGTTGTTGTCCTCGTTTTCGGCGCCGACGGCGTTGACGTACTCGTACTGGAACGAGGGCACGAACCTGGAGGCCTTGATGTGGAGGAGCTCCTCCATGCCGCCGACCGTGAGCTTGTTGCCGAGGACGAACCGGAGCGGCGCTCCGAGCGTGATGCCGACCGCGACCGGGTCGACGTAGACCGGGACACCTGCGCGCACCGCGAGCCAGTTCTGGATCTGGACGGTGACGTCGAGGCCGACCGCCTTGCCCGGGTGGAACTTGGCGTCGCCGGTGGCGTTCGCGAGGAAGTCCTTGTTGGCGTAGAAGCCGCCGAACTGGTAGGTGAGCCCGAGCTGGACCTGGCGCGTGATGCCGTAGCGGGCGCGCAGCGTGCCAGAGGTCGCGAGCGGGGAGACCTGGGCGCCGAGGCCGAGGGTGACCTCACTCATGTTCTGCGGGAGCGTGATCGGGCGGAGCGCCTCCTCGATCGGGAACCCGGTGGTCACCTGATTCTGCGGGACCGGCGCGGCCTCGGGCGCGTCGCCCATGCTGGGCGCGTCGGGATCCTCGCTGGTCCCGTCCATGTCCTCGGGGGGCGGCTCCTCGGCCATCTGGACAGCGCTGCCGGCATCGACCGGCGCGGCGGCCGAGCCCGCGGGGGCTCCCTCCGTGGCCGGCGCGACGGGCACCGCCGGCGCCTCCGGACCGCTCTTGGGACCACTCTTGGGCTGCGCGACGACGACCGTCACCGACGCGACCAACGACACGCTCAGCGCACTTGCAAGGCGGCGAACCGACATGGCGCGCACAATACACGAACTCGAGATCGCGGGCTCCCGGGGCCTCTGAAACTGACGCTTCGCGGGCGAGATCGTGTCAGCAGTGACCGACCCAGCGGGTCGTCCCGGTCCACGTGCTGCGCGGCGCGGGAGCCGGCGGCCGGACCTGCTCGCGGACGACCAGGGCGGCGGCGAGGCCCCCGAGCATCGCGACGAACGAGCGCCGCGTGGGCGCGCGCCAGCCCGGCGTCGTGGTCGGATCTCCCGGCGTCGTGGACGCGGGCTTGCTCACTGGGGGCCGCACTCCGGCGCATCGTACCCGAGGACGAGGTCCTGCAGGCCGAGGTTCTTGTTGCAGGGGTCGTCCGCGATGTCGACCCCGGACCGCATCGAGCTGCCGTCCTTGTCGCCGAAGTCGTCGGTGATCGTCGGCGGCACCTCGCTGGTGTCGGCGGCCGTCAGCGTCTCCTTGGGCGTGGTCGCGGCGGCCTCGATCAGCTGCTCGTTGAACCAGGCCACGAAGCTGACCGGGTGGTAGTGGTAGACCTCGCCGTTGACGGGCAGGCGGCAGTGCTTGGCCGTCGCCGCGTCCCACCACAGCCCCGGCGTGATCTGCTCGGCGACGAGGGCGTCGATCTCGGCGGGCGCCAGATCCTTGAAGTCCGCCGGCACGCGCAGCGCGTCCGCCCAGCTCGGCTCGGCCGTCCACTCCGAGACGTGGAACGTGACGAAGTTCCGCATCTGCTGCCCGCCGCCGCCGGCGTAGAAGTCGGTGAGCTCCTGCCGCGACAGCTTGCCGTCCTTGTTGCTGTCGATCAGGTCGTTGATGCGCGGGACGTCGCAGAACCGCCCGCCGGCGGAGCCGTCGATGATCTCCCACCGCGAGGTGGTGAAGTCCGTGAACAGCTCGCTGATCGAGAAGAACGAGACGTGGAGCTGCGGCTTCGCGAGATCGCCCGGGCCGGCGGTGCCGACGTGGCCGATCAGCGCGCCGGCCTCGATCGGCTCGTCGAGCGGCTGGACCTTGCCAGGCGCGCTCTCCTTGATCCACCGCTCGCTCTTGGTGATCCAGTCCGCCTTCTTGTCGAGCTTGGGCTCCTCCGCGAGGTGCATGTACAGCGAGTAGAACTGGACCTTCGCCTGCCCGAGCGACATCTCGTGGCGGAGCAGCACGAAGTTGTTCGAGCCGACCGCGGAGCTCGCCCCCATGCGCGCCGCGACCAGGCGCGCGGGGAACGGCGAGAACACCTGTGCGTTGATCTTGGCGGTGAGGTGGACCCCTCCGTGCCAGAGCCGCGCCTCGCCCCACGGGCCGACGGGGAAGAACCCGCCGTCGGCCTTCACCTCGTTGGACTTGTAGAGCTCCTCGGTGACCGCCTGGAGATCCTCGCGGGCCTCGGGGACGTACGGCACGTCGAGCGGGTCCTTGGGCTCCTTGGCGAAGATCGGCAGGCTGAGCCGCCCGCGCAGCTTGCCGAGCCGCTCCTTGAAGTCGAACGGCCCCGGATCCCACTTCTGGTTGGTCAGGTGGTAGTGCGCGATGTAGCCGGCGAACCCGAACGACGCCTGTTCGGGCAGGGTGTCCCACGACTGGACGCCGGGGCTCGCCTGCGGGAACTCGATCGGGATGTTGGGCAGGACCTTCTGGAGGCCGCGCACGAGCCTCGCGAACGCGTCGTACTGCGCCGGCGTGTAGTCGAACGCGAGGATCTTGTGGCCGTTGATCTTGCACGGCGTGACGTCGCGGTTGATGCCGTGCTTGCCGCTCGAGTAGAAGTCCGGGCGCGCCTTGGCGTCACCGTAGTTGCAGAACTCGACGCCGATCGAGCCAAAGTTCCACGCCGCCGCGTGCCAGCCCGCGAGCGCGAGGTCGAGCGTCTGGAAGATCGTGCCGTCGTTATCGACCAGGAAGTGGCACGACAGCCCGCGCTCGTTCTGCAGCACGTTGAAGCACATGTCCGCCGAGTGGCAGCCGTCGTGGTGGATGACGAACTGGCGCACGACCGCCTGCACGGCCTCGATCGGCGGGTTGTCGCCGTAGCGGCGCAGGGCAGGGCGCGTCGAGTAGCGCTGCGTGATCTTGGGCCCGGCGTACGGGAAGTGGCCACCGTTGGGTGCGACCACGCACTTGCCGATCGGGTTCTCGGTCTCCGTCGGGATGCAGTAGATCGACTTGGCGTTCCACAGCGGCCCTTCTTCGAAGTTCACGACCGGCGCGTCGATCTTGAATCGCTTGTTCGCGACGATCAGCTCTCCGGAGGGGCGGTACGTGCGCATCGCGTGGTCCTATTGTGCCAGGAACCGGAGGTCGGTCGAGCCGATCCGGACGGTGGTGCCGTGCTCGAGGGCGACCTCGGTGACGCGCGCGCCGTTGACGTGGGTGCCGTTGGTCGAGCCGCGGTCATACAGCCGCCACCCGCCGCGCCCGTCCATGCCGATCTGCGCGTGGTGGCTCGATGTGTAGCCGTCCTCGAGGAGGAGGTCGCAGCCGGGCGCCTTGCCGATCATGAAGCCGTGCCGCAGCGGCAAGCGCTCGCCGGCGCGCGGCCCGTTGACGAACATCAGCCACGGCACCGGGCCGGCCGCGGGCGCGGCGACCGACGCGGGGGCGGCGACCGGGGCCGTCCCGGGCACCACGCCAGGCGGGACCGCGCCGGGCGGGAACGCACCGGGCGGGACGCCGGGCACCACGCGAGCGCCGCGGCGGGACATCAGGAACCCGATCAGGCCGAGCAGCAGGATCAACCCGAGGGCGCCGCCGCCGATCATCACGGCCCACCCGAGGATGCCGCGGCCGCTCGCCGCCTGCGGCACGACGCAGCGGCTGTCGACGCAGTAGCCGGCGCACGGCTCGTCGGCGCACGACGGGGCGGGGACCTTGAGGTCCGGCTGCCGGTCGGCGGTGGTCGCCTCGGTGCGCCCGACGGTCACGACCTTGAGCTTCTTGCCACCCGGATCGGCCTCGGCGCTGACGAAGTACGTCAGCACGTACTGCTTCTGGATCTCGTCGTGGAGCTGCGCGAACTGCGCGGTCCACGCATCCGGGGTGCCGTTGCGCAGCCAGCGGAACGTGCCGAGCGACTTCTTCGCGAGCTCGCCGAGCAGCAGCAGCGGGCGGCGCTGGTCGCTCGGCGAGAACGCGAACGAGTGGATCCGGACCCCATCCTTGGCGGCCTTGGTGCCGAGGCGGGTCACGCGCTCGCGGTCACCCGCGCGGTCCCTGCCGTCGCTGATCACGATGATCAGCTTGCGCAGCGGCCGGCCGTCCTTGTCGGTCTTGACCTTGCGCAGCAGCATCAGCGCGCGTTCGACGGTCTCGATCAGCGCCGGATCGCCCTGCGACCCATCGCTCGACGCCTCCTTGAGCTTGGCGCGCGCGGTCTTGAGCGGGGACAGCTTGCCCCCGCCGACCTGCTCGCCGTACGCGAGCACCGCGACCTGGGCGCGCTCGGGTAGCTTGTCGAGCAGGGCCTGGTCGAACGTCTCGGCGATCACCGGGAGCACCTGATCGTACTCGAGGGTGGCCTGGAGCACGACCACGATCGCGGTCGCGCTGTCGGTGGCGTCGTAGGTGCCGAGTGCGTACGGGGCGCGCAGCTCGCTGGCGCCGACGTAGGTCTGGATGGTCTTGGGATCGGTGAGGTCGAGCCGCTGGCCCTGGAGCGTCAGCGCCGACAGCTCGATCATCAGCCGGGTCCCGCCGAGCACCGAGGGCTCGTGGAGGATGCGGTCGACGACGACGCGGTAGCTCGGCTGGACGGGCGCGTCCTCGGCGTCCTGGGCGGAGGAGGGGCGCGCGCCCGTGAACAGAACGCCGAGCAGGACCGCCGCGAGCACCCAGCCGGCGATGTGGCACGGGGGCCGCCTCATTGGACGAGCAGGCTACCACCGTTCGCGGAGCGGCCGGCGGCGCGGGTCGCGGGATCCGGCGGGGCGGATCAGCGCCCCGGTGGGGCGGAGCCGTCCCGCGACGCCGCGCGCACGAGCCGGAACCGGTGGACCACCGGGACGAACCCGAGCAGGTCCATGTCGGTGGTGACGGTGCCGGTGGTCCAGTTGTTGATCACGAGCGGCGCGCCGTCGGGCGTGCGCCGGTCCGAGATCACGCCGATGTGATCGGGCCCGCTGCGCCGGGGCATGGTGTCCATGAACACGACGTCGCCGGGCCACAGCGGATCGGCCGGATCGTCGACCCGGGGCGAGCGCTCCTGCCAGTGGCGGCGGAAGTAGGGCAGCAGGGTCGCCACCCGGCGGTGGTCGATGCTGGCGTTGCCGCGCCCCCGCACCATCGGGTACGCGCGGGGTGCCCGGCGGATGTCCTCGTGGAGGGCGCGCTGCAGGTCGATGCCGGCGTTGCGCGCGGCGCGGATCACCACGTCGGTGCACACGCCCATCGTGCGGGGCACGTCGCCGAGCGGGTAGGTCAGCGCCACGTAGCCCTCGGTGTAGGCGTCGGCGTTGAGGGCGGCCTTGCGCGCCCCGAGCAGGACATCGAGCGGATCGGGCACGCCATCGCCGTCGGCATCGGGGAGGGCGGGCCCGATGGTCAGCCGCGTGGCGTCCAGCAGGGGCGCCAGCTCGGCGCGATCGCCGGGGCGCAGGGCGAGCGCGTGGGAGCCGACGGTCAGCGCGGCGGGCCCGCCGAGCGGGTAGACCTTGCGGGGGGCGCCGTCGATCGCCACCACCAGCACGCCGTGTGTTTGGTCGAGCACGGCGGACACCCGCGCCGGGGCGACCGCCGGCAGCGCGAGCTGGACCTGGCCATCGAGGTCGGGCCAGATCCCGGTGTCGGCCACCCCGAGCGCAGCCTCGGGGGCGGCCTCGGGGGCGGCCTCGGGGGCGGCCTCGGGGGCGGCCTCGGGGGCGGATGAGCCGCCGGGGAGTGGCACCGGAGCCGTGGCCACGGTGGTCGGGGCCGGGAGCGCCGGCCCCGGGCCGGGTGCGGCCTCGCTCGGAGCAGTGCAACCTGCCGAGATCATGGAGGCGATCGCCCCGGTCCACCACAATGCAACGAACCGGGAACCGAACCGCCGCGATGGTGTCCGAGGGCTCCGTGGGGCTGTGTTCCGTCTCCCTGGCATCACGCACGAGAGACACCCGGAACTTCGTCGAGATTGCATCGTCCGCTTTCCCTGTCCCCACATTCGCTCTACTGTTCGACTGTACCCGGAGGATCCGATGAGCCACGTCGACTTTTCATCTTGGCCGCGAGAGCAAGAGGCCACGTTCGCTGTCTACGAGGAGACCACCGCGGTCTCCCAGAAGAAGGCGTGGACGATCGCGATCGTCACCAGCGTCGCGTTCTTCGTCGCTGCGATCGGCATCTACGCCGGTGTTGCCCCCTCGTCCCACGACATCGCGAAGGACATGAACATGTCCAACCTGACGAAGAAGGCCAAGGACGGCAAGGCGCCCGCCGCCGAGTCCAAGTAGTACGCGGGCGGTCGCGTGACCGCCCCCTCGAGGCTGTCCGTGCGGCGCGGCCTGCCGGCCTGGGCCGCCGTGTGCTGCCTGGCCTCCGCGTGTGCGCCGCGCTCGGTGCCCCGGTCGCCGATGGCCGCGCCTCCGATCGCGCTGGTCGTCGTCGAGCGCGGCCCCCGGGGCCCGCGGCTGATCGCCGTCGACGAGCACGGCGATCGCCAGCTGGTGCTCCTGCGGGAGCCGGAACCGGACGCGCGCGCCCGCGACGCCAACCCCGTGGTGTCCCCCGACGGCGGGTGGGTTGTGTTTGCGTCGAGCCGCGGTCGCGCGTTCGACGAGACCAGCCTGTGGATCGCGCCGCTCGCGCCCGAGGCCACGCCGGTCCGGCTGACGACCGGGCCCGCGACCGACAGCCACCCGACGTGGGCGCCCGATGGCACCGCGATCGTGTTCGCGTCGACGCATGCGGGCGGTGACTTCGACCTGTGGCGCCTGCCGATCGCCGGGGGGCGCGCCGCCGGTCCGCCAGTCCAGCTCACCGATGGTCCGGGCCACGAGGTCACGCCGACGGTCGCGCGCGACGGCGCCGTGATCTACGCCGCGGTCACTCCGACCGGCACCGGCCGCGAGATCGAGAGCCACCTCGAGGAGCGCTCGCCTGACGGCACGATCCGCGTGCTCACCACCGGCCCGGGCGACGTGGCGCCTGCACTCGCACCCGACGGCGTGACGCTCGCGTTCGCGCGCCCGCTGGTCCTGGCGACCGGCGCGAACTCGGAGCTGTGGCGGATGGCGCGCGCAGGGGGCGAGGCGACCCCGGTGGTCGCGCTCCCGCTCACCGACGAGAGCGGCCCGGTGTGGTCGCGCGACGGGCGGATCCTGTTCGCCACCTCGGTGCTGCGCGGCGAGGCCGGCGTGCTGTTCTCCGCGGTGGTGTTCATCGATCTCACCGAGGCGGTGCCCCAGGCGCGCATCCTCCAGGATCAGGCCGGGCCGATCGCGCGCCTCACGCCCGCGGTCGGCCGGGCCCCCCTCGACGTCGCGCACCTGCGGGGCGAACCGGCGTACCTTGTCGAGCTGGCGCGGCTGGTCGCCGGGGCGGCGGCCGCGATCGAGGATGCCGGGGCGGAGCCGAGGAGCGAGTGATGTGCACCCCCGATGGTTGCTGGTCGCCGCGGAGGCGGGCTGGAGCCCCCTGGGATGGATCGGGCCGCGGTCGCGGGTGCGCCAGGCTGTCACGATCGGCGCCTCGCCCCGCCACCCGCGTCGATCCCGGCGCCCGCCGACCCCAAACGATCACGTGTAGTTGAACTGACCACACCATCGGCCCGAGGCTTGCTTCGTCGCGCCGCAGCAATCCCTCGCGCGGCGCCTGCCGCCGCTCGTCCGCTCGCCTCCAGGAGACCCCGATGCTTCGCACCTCCACCCTCGCCGCCATCTCGCTGTTCGCCCTCGCGCTCGTCCCCGCCTGCGCCTCGTCCGGAGATGCCGACGAGCTGTACGGCGAGGCCGAGGACGCGGTCGGCGGCAAGGCCGACGCCGCCCCCGAGGGCGCATACACGTACTTCGCGATCACGCGCGACCTCCGTCGCTGCGCGACGCCGACGTGCGGTGGCTTCTTCCTCGACCGCCTCAACGCGACCTCGACGACCTGCCACGACGGCACCAAGGGCGCGAGCTGCTACGCGCCCGTCCTCGACTGGAGCGAGACCCTCCTGACCGAGGCGCAGCAGGACAAGCTCGTCAGCGCGGCGTCGGTGGGCGCGGTGTCCGAGGGCGTGACCGCGATCGTGCGCGGCCGGTTCGCGAAGACCAACACGACGATCCGCCCCGAGCTTGGCCGGTTCGTCGTCACCGAGGCGTGGGTCGCGCAGGGTGACGGCATCTCCGACGGCGTGTTCGCGAAGGTGTTCCTCAACGGCGTCCGCTGCATCGCGGCCCCGTGCCCGAGCCTGACCGAGAAGGGGCTCAACTCGTCGCGCTCGGCCGGGATCGCCGACATCGACTTCGACGCGGGTGGGTTCTCCGACGAGGCGCTCGGCCGGATCTCGAACGACCTCGCGGCGCCCGGCGGCATCCTGATCGCCGGCACCCGGTTCTCGTTCTCGATCGCGGGCCGCGCGGGCAAGGGCCGCACCGCGACCAACGCGTACCTGAACCTCGCCAACGAGCCGGTCGGCACGGGTGGCTGCATCGTCGGCGGCTGCTCCGGCCAGGTCTGCTCGGACCAGGACGGCCTGGTCACCACGTGCGAGTGGCGCGAGGAGTACGCCTGCTACCAGGACGCGACCTGCGAGCGCCAGGCGGACGGCGCGTGCGGCTGGACGATGGACGGCACGCTGCAGGCGTGCCTCGGTACGCCCTGAACGTGGCCCGCTGCTGACGCGGTGGTCCTCGCGGCCCGGTGCGCTCGGCGCTCGGGCCGTGCTGCTATTCGGTGCGCGCACGGGGCCCGGCCGGCGTATGGTCCGCGGCGATGCGCCTGCTCGCCACCCGGTCCTCCATGCTGTTGTCGTCGCTGACCCTGGTCACGGGCCTCGCCGCGGCCGGCCTTCTCGGCGCGTGCGGCCCGGGGCCGCGCGACCGCGACGGGGCGGGGGGCGCCGACGGTGGCCTCGGGGACGGCGGCGGTAGCACCGGCGACGGCGGCGGTAGCACCGGCGACGGCGGCGGTAGCACCGGCGACGGGGGCGGCGACGTCGGCGTCACCTACGTCTACGCGCACACCGCGAGCGAGCTGTACCGCGTCGATCCGGACACCCTCGCGATCACGCGGATCGGCGCGTTCGGCTGGAGCAACGGCTCGGACCAGATGACCGACCTCGCGGTCGACAAGACCGGCCTGATGATCGGCATCTCGTTTGGCTCGGTGTACCGGATCGATCCGTCGACGGCGCAGACCACCCGCCTGTCGAGCGCGCTGTCCGGCGACTTCAACGGCCTGTCGTTCGTCCCGGCCACGATGCTCGGCACCTCCGGCGACGACGTGCTGGTCGGCACCCGCGCCAGCGACGGCGTGGTGTCGCGCATCGATCCGATGACGGGGCAGGTGACCACCGTCGGTAACATGGGCGGGTTCTCGTCGAGCGGGGACCTCGTGGCGGCCAGCGGCACCACGGTCCAGACCGCCGATGGCGGGTTCGCGAGTGACCGCCTGGTGCGCCTCGCGCCCGGCACGTTCGCGGCCACCGCGATCGGTACCAGCATCGGGTTCTCCGAGATCTGGGGCGTCGCGTTCTGGAAGAGCCAGATCTTCGGGTTCACGTCAGTACGGGCGAGTTCATCACCATCGATCCGACCACCGGCGTCGGCACGCTCGTCGAGAACAACGGCCCCGCGTGGTGGGGCGCCGCCGTGACCACGAGCGCGCCCGTCCTGTTCTAGCTGTCCGACTCGTCGGTCACGCCCACTGCAGCAGCACCTTGCCGGTCGCCTGCCGGGTCTCGAGCAGCTCGTGGGCGGCGGCCGCCTCGGTCGCCGGGAACACCTTGCCGATGTGCGGGGAGAGCTGCATCGCCTCCATCGCGGTCATCGAGCGGGTGAGCCGCGCCATCCACACCGGATCGCGCAGCACGTGCAGCGCGTTGAGCGCGTACACGCCGGTGCTGTCGCCGAACAGGCGGAGCACGCTGATCCGCGGGGTCTGGATCAGGGCCCGCGCGACCTTGCACACGTTGCGCTTGCCGTCGGTGACGCCCGAGCTCATGCCGATGCACACGATCCGGCCGGTCAGCGCCGAGCCGCTGGCGCTGCCAGGTGATGTTCGCGCCGCCCGAGGCGTTGAGCACCAGATCGTAGCCGCGCAGCGTGGGGTCGGCGCGGAACTCGCCCTGCGTGTACGGGGTGACCCCGAGTGACGCGAGGAACGGCTTCTTGTGCGGGCTGGTGGTCAGGCTGGTGACCTCCGCGCCGAGGTGGCGCGCCATCTGCGCGGCGATCACGCCGACGCCGCCGGTCCCGCACTCGATCAGCACGCGATCGCCGGCGCGCACGCGCGCCATCTCGCCGACCACCAGGTGCGCCGTGAAGTACGCGACCGGCAGCGCGGCGCCGGCGGCGAGGTCGTAACGCGCGGGCAGCGGGAACACCTGGGTGGCGGGGATCGTGACCGTCGAGCTGTAGCCGCCGAAGTAGGTCCCCGCGATCACCGCGTCGCCTGGCCGCACCTGGGTGACGTTCGCGCCGACCTGCGCCACCGTGCCGCTGACCTCGTAGCCGGGCACGAACGGCCGGCGCGGCGCATCGGGGTACAGGCCGATCCGCATCTGCACGTCGGCGAAGTTCACCCCCGAATAGGCGACGTCGATCGTCACCTCGTCGGCGCCCGGCGCGCGCGGCGCGATGGTGCGGAGCAGGAGGGTGCTCGCGGGGCCGGTCTTCGAGATCACGATGTCGTGGTGCTGCATGGCAGGTCCTTGGTCAAATAAACTATGATAACTGTCGAACTGTCTGGGCGAGCGAGCGGGCACCCCCGGGGGAGGTGCCCGTGCGGGTCAGGCGCTCGTGGTGAGCGCGGCGCGCAGCGTGGCGAGGCCAGCGGGATCGACCGAGCAGATCAGCTGCTTGCCCTCGCGCTGGGTGTGGATCAGGCCGGCGTCGGCGAGCTCCTTCACGTGGTGCGAGACCGTCGGTGCGCCGAGACCGCCGAGGCCGCCGAGCAGCTTCACCAGGAAGCAGTCGTGAATCCGGCCCTTCGCGAGGTCGAGCTTGCTCTCCTCGAGGAGGTTCAGGAACAGCCGCAGCCGGTTGGGGTTCCCGAGCGCCCGGAACATCCGCGCGAGCCGGTCGGTGTCGTCCTTCGCCACGCGCCATCAGTACGACAGTTATCGAACTTTGTCAACTGTCTGGAGGTCATGCGTGTGCCCGCCGAGGCGCCATGAGAGCATCGAGCCGGTGAGGGAGCGGTCGGAGCGGTTCGGGCCCTACATGGTCCACGAGTGCCTCGGGGCCGGCGGCATGGCCACCGTGCACCGGGCGACCGTGACGATCGGCCCCGACCTCACCCGCGAGGTCGCGCTCAAGCGGCTGTTGCCGCAGCTCGCGGACGACCGGCAGTTCATCGAGGACTTCGTGCGCGAGGCCAAGCTGGCCGCGCAGCTCGATCACCCGAACATCGTCCACATCCACGAGCTCGGGCAGATCGACCAGACCTACTTCATCGCGATGGAGCTGGTGCGCGGTCAGTCCGTGGCCGCGCTGCTCAAGCGGGCGCGCACCGCGAGGGTGACCCCGCCGATCGGGGTGGTCGTCGCGCTGCTGACGGACCTGTGCGACGCGCTCGACTACGCGAGCCGCGGGCGCGACGTTCACGGCCAGCTGTTGCACATCGTCCACCGCGACCTCACCCCCTCGAACCTGATCGTCACCGACGAGGGCCGCCTCAAGATCATCGACTTCGGCGTGGCCAAGACCCTGAGCGGGAAGTTCATGACCAGCACCGGGATGGTCAAGGGCAAGCTCGGCTACATGTCCGTCGAGGCGCTCACCGGCGCCGCCATCGACGCGCGCACGGACCTGTTCTCGATCGGCGTGGTCGCGTGGGAGCTGATCGCCGCTCAGCGTCTGTTCACGGGCGACAGCGAGATCGAGGTGATCCAGAAGATTCGCGCCGGGGAGGTCGAGCCGCCGTCGCGCCACAACCCGGCGTGCCCGGTCGAGCTCGATGGCGTGATCCTGCGCGCACTCGCGCGCGATCGAGACCAGCGCTGGCCCACCGCGGCCGTGATGCGGCGGGCCCTCGATCAGCTGCGCGCGCGCTCCATGACGAGCGCCGCCCAGATCGTCGCGTGGAAGCACACGCTGGTCCCGCGCCCGGTCCCGGAGCGCCCGGTCGAGCGCGACACCCTCGAGCTGAGCAGCCGGGACCTGCTGAGCCAGGCCAGGTCGCCGCTCGCCGCGGGCTCGCAGCGGGGCCCGACGTCCCCCGCCGTCACGCTGGGGATCGCCGAGCCGCTCGACGACGAGTTGACGTGGTTCAACGGCGACGTGGCGGATCTGCCCGGTGCGCCGGACTGACCGGGCCAGGGGATGCGGCGCCCGCCGAGGTTGTCGCGTACGGGATGACCATCCCGAACGAGCAACGAACCGCGCGCCGGATAGTATGCTGGCGAGAATGGCACTCGCCGAACCCACCACCCTGACTCCCGTGGGGCACACGCTCCAGTTCATGCAGCAGCTGTGGGGGCTCGCGCACGCGCTCCAGGTGACCTCGAAGCGGATGGCGCGGACGATCGGCGTGACGGGGCCGCAGCGGCTGGTGATCCGGGTGGTCGGCCAGATGCCGGGCATCAACGCGCGCGAGCTCGCGGCCACGCTCGGGCTGCACCCGAGCACGCTGACCGGGGTGCTCGCGCGGCTCGAGAAGCAGAAGCTCGTCGAGCGGAACATCGATCCGACCGACCGTCGTCGCGCCCGGTTCAAGCTGA
Organism: Kofleriaceae bacterium; assembly: GCA_964203225.1. Lineage (GTDB taxonomy): Bacteria > Myxococcota_A > Polyangia > Haliangiales > Haliangiaceae > JABFXX01. The sequence continues at coordinate 145,180 of CAXNMK010000008.1, read as the reverse complement.
CCGGCGCGGGTCGCAAGCTCGATCTCGAGAAGCGCGGCACGGTGGAGGCCGCGGTGCGCCGGGCGCTGTCACGCGCGGCGCCGGCAACCGTCACGGGGACCGAGCAGCTGATCGCGCTGCTCGTGACCGAGCTGACCCGCACCGATCCCGGGACCGCGCGGCCGGCGCCCGCGCGTCGCGGCCGCCCCACCGCGTAGCCCCGCCGCGTGGCCCCACCGCGGCGTGGCCAGCGGCGTGGCTAGTGATCGTGCACGTCGGTCGCGTGGGGCCCGCGGACCTCGGCCCCGGTGGCCGTGCGCTCGATGAAGTCACTGCCCGCCGTGAGATCCACGTGGAAGTGATCGCGGTGGGCCGAGTTGTAGTTGGGCGTGAGGACGATGTTCCACACGGTGCGGTTCTTGAGCTCGCAGATCAGCTCGTGGAGGAACTGGTCCTTGGTGCCCGTGGTCGCGGCGGTGCAGGTGTCATCGGCGGGATCGATCACCCAGTCGGTCGTCACGTTGTACGTCTCGCCGTCGGCGTCCTCGAACTCCGCGAGGTCGATCGCGTTGCCGTACGCGTGCTGGGAGACGCCGTTCGGGCAGTCGGGCGGGGTGCCGACGCCTCCGATGCATCGGTAGTTGTAGACCCCGAGGTCGGTGACCGAGACGATGTTGCGCGCGCGCAGGCTCGGCGCCGCCTCGGCGAGTGAGCGGAACAGCGTGCAGTCGCCGAACATCGTGGTCCGGGGCGTGCCGGCGTACGCGTACGGGACGCCGTTGATCGGCATCATCGCGGTCACCGGATCGTCCACGCCGGCGCGGACGGGGCCGACCGTGTACTCGATGCCGTAGAGATCGAGCCAGGCGTGGCAGTCGGCGAGCTGCGGCTCCGCGATCGTGATCGCGACTTCGGCGGTCGCGACCACGCCTCCCGCGGCATCGAACGCGGTGGCGGTCAGCGTGGCGGGGCCGGCCATGCCGACCGTCGCCGTGGCGAGGCCCGCGGCGTCGAGCGTCGCCAGCTCGCGCCCGTCGAGCGACAGCGCCACCTGCGCGGGTGCGCCCTCGACCGCGACCTCGACCGGCACCGCCGCGATCAGCGCGCCGAGGTCGTCGAGGCTGTCGCGCGTGAACGCTTGCCCGGGCCCCGGCGACACGAACGCCAGCGACGGCGGCACGGTCGCAGGATCCGCGGGGGCCTCACCACCGCAGGCGGCCACGACCACGAGGAGGAGCATGCGGCGCATCGCGACCATGTTCGCATTGAGCCCGACCCTCCGCGGGTTTTCAACGGGCGACCGGAGTTGCCACCCCTCGCGCGGCGCGGGCCGGGTGCTGGCGCGGTGTCCCGCGCGTGCACAGTCCTGCCACCTGGTGTGGCGTCGATCGCGGCTACAGCAGGTACTTGCGGCTGACACCGTCGAAGGCCGTACGCTGTCGTCATGCACCATCGCCTTGCTTGCGTCGCGCTCCTCGCCACCCTCGTCGCGTGCGGCGACGATCCGGTCTCCTACTCCGCACCCGTCGGGATCAACCTCAAGGCCAAGTCCTCCGACACCACGAGCGGCGTGGTCTCGGACGAGAAGGGCATCTCCACGGAGGCGGGGAACCCGTACGGGAAGTTCGTGTCCGACGCCCGCGCGGCCCTCGGTGGGCGCGACCCCGCGACCATCGAGATCGACAGCGTCGACGTGTTCCTCGGCGCAGGCTCGACCGGGGTCACCGCGCTCGGCGAGATCATCAACGGCAGGCTCGACGTCCTGTTCGTGATGAACGACACCGATAACAGCTACCCGGCCGCTCACCTCGAGATCGGCGCGGCGACCACCGCGGGGCCGATCGGCGCCTCCATCGATTTCGACGGCGCCGCATTTCCCGCGCTCGACGAGGCCAAGCTCCTCGGCGGTAGCTTCAAGGTGGTCCTCCGCGGGCCTGCGGCGGCTTCGTTCGAGACCAAGGGCGCCGACGCCGACATCCAGCTCACGTTCACGTTCGCCGCGTTCGAGTAGTCAGGCGCATCCTGGGGGCTGTGTGCCCACCTGCTGCCCACGCGCCGGAGCCACCCTGACCAGCCCCTCGAATCCTGAGTCGTTTTGAGCCGCTAGCCCGGTTTGAACGGGCGACCTACGGTTTACGAAACCGTTGCTCTACCACTGAGCTATAGCGGCGGCTGAGGCGTAGTTACTACCCAACGGGCCGCGCCATTGCAAGACCGTGCGACATCGTGCAGCACGGGGGCGATCACTTTCGCGACCGCAGGTCACGCGCCGCGCAGCGCGTGGCCGGCGTCGACGGCGGTGACGTACGGGACCAGGGAGCCACCGGTCCACGCGGCGCGGATCACGGCCACGGCATCAGCGCCGGCCTGCGCGGCCTCGCGTGCGCGCTCGGGGGTGTCGATGCCGCCGACGGCGACGAGCTTGGCGGTGCCGTGGGGCGTGGCGAGGGCGCCGGTCCCGAGGGCCGGGCGGCCGGGCTTGGACGGGGTCGGCCAGATCGGGCCGAGCTGGACGAGATCGGCGGAGGCGGCGAGTCGGGTGGCGTCCTCGGGGGTGTGGACCGACACCCCGATCACGCCGTCGAACTGCGCGCGGACGGCGGCGATCGGCAGGCCGTCCTCGGGGAGGTGGACCGCGATCGCCTCGGCGGCGAGCGCGATGTCGACGCGGTCGTTGACGATCACGCGCACGAGCCGGCGCGCGGCGCCGATCAGCTCGAGCAGGCGATCGCCGTCGAGATCCTTCTCGCGCACCATCACCAGCACCGAACCGGGCGGGCAGCCCTGGAGCGCGCGCTCGATCGCGTCGGCGAACGCCTCGACCGTGTCGCCCATCAGGCGGCGGTCGGTGATCGCGACGACGCGGACGGGATCGAGGACGTGCATCGCTACTCGATCAGGTGGCTCGTGGGTGATGAGGCGTTGGCGTAGTCGCGGCGCGGCATGCGACCCGCGCGGAACGCCTTGCGCCCGCCGTCGACGGCCAGCCGCATGGCCTCGGCCATCAGCACGGGATCCTTGGCGCCCGCGATGCCGGTGTTCATCAGCACCGCGGTGCAGCCGAGCTCCATCGCGATCGCCGCGTCGGAGGCGGTGCCCACCCCGGCGTCGACGATCACCGGAATCCCGATGTTCTCGATGATCAGGCGGATGTTGTGCGGGTTGCGGATGCCGAGGCCCGAGCCGATCGGGGCGGCGAGCGGCATCACCGCGAGGCAGCCGGCCTCCTCGAGGCGCTTGCACGTGATCAGGTCGTCGGAGCAGTAGGGCAGCACCTGGAACCCCTCCTTGACCAGCCGGCGCGCCGCCTCGACGGTGGCGGTGTTGTCGGGGAACAGCGTCTTGGGGTCGCCGATCACCTCGAGCTTGACCAGCTCGTCCATGCCGAGCTCGCGCGCGAGGTGCAGCGTCCGGATCGCCTCGTCGGCGGTGTAGCAGCCGGCGGTGTTGGGCAGGAGGATGTACTTGGAGCGATCGATCGCGTCGAGGACGGTCGGCTCCTTGCTCGCGAGGTCGACGCGGCGGAGCGCGACCGTGACGATCTCGGCGCCCGAGGCGGCGAGCGCGGCGCGGGTCTCCTCGTTCGACTTGTACTTGCCGGTGCCGACGATGATGCGCGAGTGCAGGGTCTTGCCTGCGAGCTGCCAGGAGTCAGTCACGGTGCTAGCCTCCTCCGACGAACGTCACGACCTCGAGGCGGTCGCCGTCGGCCAGGGTGGTGGTGGCGTGGTGGGCCTTGGGGACGACGTCCCGGTTGCGTTCGACGGCGACCGGGCGGCCGGCCAGGCCGAGATCCGCGATCAGCGCGAGGACGGTGATCCCGGCGGCGACGGTGCGTGGCTCGCCATTCACCACCAGCTCGATCAGGGCCGACATCGGAGCCGAACCTACCACTGGACGGCGTGACGACCATGACATCCGTGCCGTGGTGTGACCTGGAACTGTGGAGCGTCCGTCACACTCCGGACCTGGGCGCGGTGCGGCAAGTGGCCAGAACCACAGTCAGTGGGGCGGATCTCCCTGCCGGGCACGGCGCTCGCACATGGGTCCTCTCGGGTGAGTCATCGCCCAGGAGCCGCACCATGACGCTAGGAATCGCTCGTCCCGTCAGTCCTCCGCTTCCCATGCCCTTCGTCCGGCCCGCGCCGGATCCGCGGATCGCAGGGGAGGACCCGGCCCGCATCCGCGCCACCATCGCTCGTGCGCCTCTGTTCGCCGCGCTGCCGATCAGCGCGATCGAGGATCTGACCGCCCGCGTGACCGTCAAGAAGGTCCCGGCGGGCGCGGCGGTGGTCGCCCAGGACGAGCCGGGCGACGCGATGTTCGTGATCATGGCCGGCCGCGTGAAGGTCGTGATCTTCGGCGAGAGCGGCCGTGAGGTGACGCTCTCGCTGCTCAAGAGCGGCGAGTCGTTCGGTGAGATGTCCCTGTTCGATCAGGAGCCGCGCTCGGCGCACTGCCTGGCCGTCGAGCCGACGGTGCTCCTCGTCCTGTCGCGCGAGGACCTGATGCGCCACATGGCGGCGCACCCCCGCACCAGCGTCAATCTGCTCGGCGAGATGGCTCGCCGCCTCCGCCGCGCCGACGAGACCATCGCGCAGCTCGCGCTGTGCGACGTCAACGAACGCCTGATCCACCGGCTGGTCGCCCTCGGGCGCGAGGAGGGTGCGTCCGGCCCCGATGGCCTGGTCGTGCGCCACCGGCCGACCCAGCAGGAGCTCGCGAACATGATCGGGAGCTGCCGCGAGACCATCTCGCGCGCGTTCAACCAGCTCGCGCGCGACGGCCTGATCGTCCCGCGCGGTCGGTCGCTGGTGGTGACGCCCGCGCTGATCGAGAAGTCCGAGCGCAAGAAGGCCGGCTGATCGCGGGCGTGAGCGCGGCGGCCTCCAACGCGGCCGCGCTCCACGACCTGTCGGTTTGCCGACAACCAGATCCCCCGGATCGCTCGCGGATCCGGACCCTTGGCTTGACTTCGAAGGTCCCCCGGGCCCAGATCTCCGCGATGGTCGCGTCGACGATGATCCGGCGCACGCGCGTCGAGATCGACCTCGATGCCGTGGTGGGCAACGCCCGGCTCGTTCGCTCCCTGACGGGGACGGACCTGTACGCCGTGGTCAAGGCCGACGGCTACGGTCACGGCGCGATCACGGTGGCGCAGGCCCTCGCGCAGGCGAACGCCGCCGCCGGGTTCGCGGTCAGCCTGGTCGAGGAGGGCGTCGCGCTGCGCGAGGCGGGCATCCGCGGGCCGGTCCTCGTGATGGGCCCGAGCCAGCACGGCGGCGAGGACGAGATGGTGACCGCGGGGCTGACACCCGTGATCGGCGGCGACGACGACCTGCAGGCGCTCGCGGAGGTCGCCAACCGCCGCGGGCGCGGCCTCGAGGCGCACCTCAAGATCGACACCGGCATGGGGCGGCTCGGCGTGTCCCCCGAGCAGGCGCCCGCGCTGGTCGCGCTCGCGCGTCACAACGGGATCGAGATCGTCGGCCTGATGACGCACTTCGCGTGCGCCGACAGCGACGATCCGGCCGACCCGGCGTCGATGACGCGCGACCAGCTCCGGCGGTTCGCCGAGGCGGACCACGCGGTCACCGCCGCGGGCGCGCGGGTGCGGATCCGCCACGCTTCCAACAGCTCGGGGGCGCTGCTGTTCCCCGAGGCGCGGTTCGATCTGGTGCGCACCGGCATCGCGATCTACGGCAACGGCCGGTGGCCCGCGGGCGCCGCGCCCATCCAGGCGATGCGGCTGGTCACCGAGGTCGCGCAGCTGCGCGCGATCGACGTGGGCACCTCGGTCGGCTACGGCGCCACGTGGCGCGCCGCGCGCCCGAGCCGGCTCGCGGTGCTGCCGGTGGGCTACGCCGACGGACTCCCGCGCGCGGCGAGCGGGCATGCGCAGGCGATCGTCCGCGGCCAGCGCGTCCCGCTGGTCGGCCGGATCAGCATGGACATCGCCCTCGCGGACGTCACGGATCTGCCCCACGTCGAGGTCGGCGATCCGGCGGTGCTGCTGGGGCGCGCGGCCGGCGGCACCGCGATCACCGCGGCCGAGTACGGCGCGTGGGCCGGGCTGTCGGAGTACGAGGTCACCTGCGGCATGAGCAAGCGCGTGCCGCGGACGTACGTGGGGGAGCCCGCGTGAGCGCGTCCACCGACGGCGCGCCGCCGCCCGCGCCTGCGCCATCGTCGTCGGACGGCGCGCCCGCCGAACCCGGCGTGGGGGGGGCGGTCGCCGAGGGTGTGCGCGGGGCGGTCGCGCCGATCGGCCGGTTCCTCGACCTGGTCGGCAACCACCTGATCCTGATGGCGCGCGCGCTCGCGTGGCTGCCGCGCCGCCCGTTCCGCGGCAAGAACTATCTCGAGGCCGCCGAGTACATCGGGTTCGGCAGCCTGCCGATCGTGCTGCTCGTCGGCGCGTTCACCGGCATGGTGATGTCCCTGCAGTCGGTCTACGCGTTCCGGCAGTTCGGCATCGAGTCGTTCGCCGGTGGCACCACCGGCAAGGCGATCGCGATGGAGCTCGGGCCCGTGCTGACCTCGTTGATGCTGTCGGGGCGCGCCGGCGCGGGGATCGCCACCGAGCTCGGCACGATGCGGATCACCGAGCAGATCGACGCGCTCGAGTCGATGGCCGTCAACCCGATCCAGTACCTCGTGCTGCCGCGGCTGATCGCCGCGATGATCGTCACCCCGATCCTCGCGCTGCTGTTCTTCGTGATCGGCATGGGCGGCGCGTACCTGGTCGCCGTCATCCTCGAGGGCGTCGATCAGGGCCAGTGGGTCAACAACCTGCGCAACATCGTCACGATCACCGACGTGGCGCAGGGGATGATCAAGGGCGTCGTGTTCGGCTTCATGGTGGCGCTGATCGGCTGCTACCAGGGCTTCTACGCCTCGGGCGGCGGGCGCGGCGTCGGCATCGGGACCACGCGCGCGGTGGTGTTCGGCTCGGTCAGCACGCTCGTGGTCGACTACTTCCTGTCGGACATCCTGCTGTCGGTGCTCGGGACGGGGAAGGGCTGATGCCGGCGGCGGCTCCGCAGATGCCGGACAACGAGATCATCGGGACCTCGCCGGTCGAGCAGAAGGACTCGCGCTGGCAGGTCCGCGTCCGCGGGCTGGTCAAGTCGTTCGGCCCGAACCTCGTCCTCGACCACGTCGACCTCGACATCGAGCGCGGCAAGGTCAACGTCATCCTCGGCGCCTCGGGCGCGGGCAAGAGCGTGCTGATCAAGCACTTCATGTGCCTGCTCCGCCCCGACCAGGGCAGCATCTGGGTCGATGGCACGGACGTGATGTCGCTCGCGCCCCAGCCGCTGTCGAAGTTCCGGCGCAAGTTCGGGCTGGTGTTCCAGTTCTCGGCGCTGTTCGACTCGCTGACGGTCGAGGAGAACTGCGCGTTCCCGCTGCGGGAGCACACCAAGAAGTCGAACAGCGAGATCCGCGACATCGTCGATGAGAAGCTCGCGGCCCTCGGCCTCCAGGGCACGCAGAAGAAGTATCCAGGCGAGCTCTCGGGAGGCATGCGCAAGCGCGTGGGCCTCGCGCGCGCACTCGTCCTCGAGCCGGAGATCCTGATGTACGACGAGCCGACCACGGGGCTCGATCCCCTCGCCACGCGGAATGTCGACGAGATGATCCTCGACGCCTGTGACCGATACAAGGTCACCTCGGTGGTGATCTCGCACGACATGGCCTCGGTGTTCCGCATCGCGGACCGGATCGCCATGCTCCACAACAAGAAGATCCTCGCCGCGGGTCCGGCCCGCGTGATCGCCGATAGCCGCGATCCATTCGTCTACGAGTTCCTGCGCGCCTCCGGGGTGGCCCGGATCGGCAAGCTCGCTCCCGAGGCGGGCGCGTGAAGGCCCTGTCCGCGGGCATCCGCGTCGCCGTCCTGTTCTTGTTGCTCGCCGTCGGCGGATACCTGGTGTGGAAGAACCTCGGCCAGGATCCGGCCGGCGCGAACAACTACACGCTGTTCGCCAAGTTCCGCGACGCCTCGGGCCTGCCGATCGGCAGCCGCGTGGTGATCGCCGGCATCCCGAACGGCGAGGTCACCGCGCTCGAGGTCGAGGGCCGCTACGCGATCGTGCGGTTCAAGGTGCGCGGCGTCGTCCGCGTGTGGTCGAGCGCCGTCATCATCAAGAAGGCCGCCTCGCTGCTCGGCGACAACTACCTCGAGATCGACCCGGGCGACGAGCTCCGCCAGGGCCCGGATGGCGCCACGCAGAACTTCACCCTGCTCGGCCCGCCGTGCGCCACCTACCGCGCCGATCGGCCGACGTCCGATGCGTGCCGCCAGGTGCCGAACGTGATCGAGGCGACCACACCGGACCAGCTCATGCACCGGATCGAGCAGACGCTGCCCAACGTGGACCGCGTGCTGACGTCCGTGCGCGACCTGTCCGAGGACGTCCGCCGGATCGTCAACGGCCCGCTCAACTCGGTCGCCACCCGCATCGACGGGCTCGTGCAGCGCGAGGCCGGCACCGTGGCGCAGATCATCCAGCGCGCGGACCGCACGATGGCCAAGATCGAGTCGATCGCGGATGATCTGCGCGGCATCACGCGTGGCGCGGATCCGAAGATCGACAAGATCCTCGACAACCTGGACGCGGCCTCGGCCGAAGCCAAGGAGCTGGTCGCGACGGCGAAGGCCGAACTGGAGCAGACCGGCGACGCGCTGCGCGGCAAGCTCGACAAGCTCGACGGCGTGATCGACAACACCGAGTCGATCACCGCCAAGATCGACGGCGACAAGGGCACCCTCGGTCGGCTGGTCAACGATCCCGTGATCGCGGACAACGTCGAGGCGATCACCGAGGACGCCAAGGGGTTCCTCGGCACCCTGTTCGGGCTCAAGGCCTACGTTGGCCTGCGCAGCGAGTACAACGTGTTCGCGGGGCTGGCCCGCCACTACGTGTCCGTCGAGCTGCACACGCGCCCGGACAAGTACTATCTGATCGAACTCGAGCGCGGTCCGCGCGGCGACTACCCCGAGGTCACGCTGACGTTCGACCCAGCGGTCGATCCGAACTACTGGATCCGGCGCAGCGTGATCCGCGACGAGATCCGGTTCACGTTCCAGTTCGCCAAGCGGTTCTCGTGGCTGACCCTGCGCTACGGCCTCAAGGAGTCGACCGGCGGCATCGGCGCCGACGCCAACCTCGTCTGGTGGGCGCGCGGGCTGCGGCTGTCGGCCGATGCGTTCGACGCGAACTGGGACCGGTATCCGCGCATCAAGCTGACCGCAGCGTACGAGGTGTTCCGCCACCTCTACATCGTCGCGGGCGTCGACGAGCTGCTCAACAGCCCGTCGGAGCTGCAGATCGTCAAGGGCACGTCCGACGTGCCGATCCAGTTCGACACGTTCCGGTACGGCCGTGATGCGTTCGCCGGGGCGATGCTCCGGTTCAACGACGAGGATCTCGCGGCGCTGCTGACGGTCGGTGGCTCGGCGATCGCCGGCGCGGCGCAGTAGCCCGTCAGCGGTCGTTCGAGATCCGGACCTTCGCGATCAACGCGCGCAGCTCGAGGTCGTCCACCGAGGCCACCTCGGCGACGATCTGCTCGCGGGCCGCGCCGGTGGCGGGCATCGCGAACGGGCGGGGCGGCAGGGCCGGGCGCGGCCCCGGCATGCGGTTGCCGACCTGGGGACGCCGGGTCCGCCCGGTGAGCTTGAACCGGAGGTCGTCGAACAGCGCGGGCTTGCCGAGCCGATCGAGCAGGCCGCGCAGGAGCTGGGGGCGCAGCAGGTTGAGCTCGTGCATCCAGGCGCTCGACGCGACCTCGATCCACAGGATGCGGTCGTTGATGCCGTCGGGCCGGGTGCGCTGCGCGATCCTGGCGCCGACGAGGTCGCTCCACTCCGTGATCACACGCTGGCCGCGGATCTCGGCGGACAGGCCGTGGAACTCGAGTGCACTCGCCACCGCGCTTGCCGCCGAGGTGGCGCTCCGGTCACGAGGGGGGCCGCGGCGTGCTCCGGGCCGGCGCGACCGCGGCGGGCGCGAGCCAGGCGGGGGCGGCGCAGCGCCGGTCACGACGCGCGCAGCCGCCGGATCAGCTCGCGCAGGCGGCGATCGCCATCGCCATCCCGGCTGACGAAGCGCAGGCCCGTCCCGCCGGAGGGCACGTGGTACGACACCCGGCTCGCGATGCCGATCGGCGCGGCGGCGCCCGGCGGCATCAGCTCGAGGGTGACCTCGGTGTCGATCGGCAGCGGCTCCGCGGTGGACAGCAGCGCGCCCCCGACCCCGATCTCGGAGATGCCGCAGTCGAGCCTCGCCGAGCTGTTGGCCAGGCGGTAGCGCACCATCAGCGAGACCGGCAGCCGGTGGTGGCGGCGGCGCGGCACGTCGGTGCGCCGGCCGGCGAACACGTCGTGGAGGAACGTCAGCTTGGTCTGCTCGTCGGCGGCCAGCTCGATGGTCGCGCCGGCGCGCACGCGCATCCGGGGCAGCGCGGGGCGCCAGCGCTGGACGCTGCCGCGGATCAGCACCTTGTTGGGCAGCAGCGCGGACGCGATCTCGACGAGCACGGCCTGGCCTGCCTCGAGCTCGTCGGTGGTCGGGACGAACACCGTCTCGCTGATCGTGTCACCGGGCGCGAGCTCGCGCCACTCGTCGGCCGACCGGATGCGGAGGTTGAGGATCACCATCGCGAGAGCGACGAACGTACCAGAGCGCGCTGGGACGGGCCACCACGGCGAGGCGCGGACGGCGAGGCGCGGACGGCGAAGCGCGGAAGCCGGCGGCGCGGCTCAGCGGCGGCCGAACCGGAGCGCCCAGACCTTGAGCAGGGCCTCGGCGAAGATCGTGCGTGACATCTTGGACTGGCCGACGCGCCGGTCGACGAACACGATCGGCGTCTCGACCAGCCGCAGGCCCTTGGACAGGGCCCGGTACTTCATCTCGATCTGGAAGCTGTAGCCGTTCGACGTGATGGTCGACAGGTCGATCGCCTCGAGCGCGGCGCGTCGCCAGCACACGAACCCGGCGGTGACGTCGCGGACGTCGACGCCGAGGATGGTCCGGGCGTACAGGCCCCCGCCGCGCGAGATCAGCTGGCGCCCGAGGCCCCAGTTCTCGGTGCCGCCGCCGGGGACGTAGCGCGAGCCGACGACGAGGTCGGCGCCGTCCTCCGCGAGGGCGAGCATCTGGGGCAAGTAGCGCGGGTCGTGGCTGCCGTCGGCGTCCATCTCGAACAGGTACGCGTAGCCCCGGGCGAGCCCCCAGCCGAACCCCTCGACGTAGGCGGTCCCGAGGCCGAGCTTGCCGGCGCGGTGCATGACGTGGATCCGGGGCTCGACGGCGGCGAGCTCGTCGAGCAGCACCCCGGTACCGTCGGGCGAGTTGTCGTCGACGAACAGCAGCTCGGTCCCCGGCAGGGCCGCGAGGAACCGCGCAGCGATGTCGCGCACGTTGTCGTGCTCGTTGTAGGTCGGCACGACGATGAGCGATGGCGGCATACCGCCGGGGACCATAGCGATCCGGCGTCGGCGCTGCAACGCGCTATGCTCGGCGTCGTGAGGCCGCGTGCGCGCATGATCACCCGCCGCGCGTGGATCTACGTGCTGTCGGTGGTGGCCCTGCTGGTCCCGGCGGTGGGGATCGCGTACCTGGGCGCGGTGTCCTATCGCGACGAGCGCGGGGCGATCGCGGCGCAGGACGAGCGGCAGCGCCAGGCCGCGCTGGCGATCGCCGGGCGGATCGAGGGCGCCGTGGTGCGCGGGCTCGACGAGGTGGAGCGCGCGGTGGCCGGCGGGCCCAGCCGGGCCGCGGTCGAGATCCCGCTGGCCCGCTACTGGTTCTGGATCGACGGCGCGGGCGAGCTCCAGGTGCCGCGTCCGCCGCCCCCGGCGATCGAGATCGGCGGCGCGCTCGAGCGCGCGGCCGCGTGCCCGCCGGGGGCGCGCCTGGAGGACTGCGTGCGCCAGCTGTCGACCCGCCAGAGCCGCCTGGCCCGGCTGACCGCCGCCCAGCGCGCCGAGGCGTGCACCGGGGCGGGGTGCGCGGCGAGCTGGGGCGAAGCCCGCCGCCAGTATGCGGCGCTCGCCGACTTCGCCGACGTCGGCCCGGTGGCACAGCTCGGCCTCGCGCGCGTGCTGATGAAGCTCGAGGATCCCCGCGCGGTCCAGGCGCTCGCCGACCTCGAGGCCCGGTTCGAGGACCGCGCTCTCGAGACCGACGCCCTCGGGGGCATCCCGGTCAGGCTCGTGGTGGCGCTGCTGCGTGCACGCTCGCCCGCGGCGCGACTCGAGGTGGCCGGCGCGGTCCTCGCCGAGCGGTACGCCCTCGATCCGATCCTCCGCGTGGGCGTGCTGACCCGGATCCGGGCGCAGCTCGAGGATCCGCTCCCCGCGGATCTGGGGGCCCGCCGCGACGCCCTCGATCAGCAGATCGCCGCGGTCCGGCGCGAGGCCCGGATGGCCGCCGGGCTGGTCGACGACGTGCCCGCGGTGATGCGCACCGCCACCACCGCATGGCAGGGCCGCCCGGCGGTCCGCGAGCCCGCGCGAACGCTGGTGTTCCGCCAGCGCCTCGACGGTGGTGTGATCGGCTTCGCGGTGGATGCACCGATGCTCGAGGTGGCGGCCGGGCAGGAGCCCGGGGACCTCGTGGCCCGCGGAGCGCATCCGCGCGTGGTCGCCGCCGGGGCGTCGCTGGCCCCCGCGCTCCGCCGGATCGCGCAGGTGCCGATCGGCGAGGGGCTGCCTCACCTCTCGCTCGTGATCGTGAACCCGCTCGCCGAGCCCGATCCCCGCGACGAGGTGATCCGCGAGCGGTCCCGCCGCCACGTCATCTACACGTCCGCGCTCGCGGTGGCGCTCGCGCTCGGCCTGCTCGTGCTGATCCGCGGCGCTGCGCGCGCGCGCGAGCTCGCCCAGCTCAAGAGCGACTTCGTATCGACGGTGTCGCACGAGCTCAAGACCCCGCTCACCTCGATCCGGATGTTCGCGGAGATGCTCGAGCAGGGCGTGGCGCAGGGCGACGCCGCGAAGATGGCCCGCTACCATGGCGTGATCGTCCAGGAGAGCCAGCGGCTCGGCCTGCTGATCGCCAACCTCCTGGATTACGCGCAGATCGAGAAGGGGACCCGGCGGTACACATCGTCCCGCCAGGAGCTGGGCGCCCTCGCGCAGCTCGCCGTGACCACGTTCGAGACCCTGCGCGACCCCGAGCGGGTGGCTGCCCGGCGCAATGCGATCGCGGTGGAGGTGTCTTCCGAGGCGATGCGCGCCGAGCTCGAGGTCGATCGTGACGTGGTGGTCCAGGCCGTCCTCAACCTCCTGGCCAACGCCGCCAAGTACGGCGGCGCCGATCAGCCGATCGCGGTGACGGTGGGGGCCGATGCGGTGGCAGGATGGATCGCGGTGACGGATCATGGCCCGGGCATCCCCGCGGCGGAGCAGGCGCGGATCTTCCGCGAGTTCTACCGCTCCCCCGAGGCGTACCGCTCCGGCGTGGAGGGCACCGGCCTCGGCCTCGCCCTGGTCAAGCGCAGCATCGAGGCGCTCGGGGGCACGGCCGAGGTCCGCTCGATGCCCGGCGACGGGGCCACGTTCACGATCCGCCTCCCGCGGGTCCCGGAGGTCAGCGCGTGACGCGCATCCTGGTCGTCGAGGACGATCCCTCGATCCGCATGGGGCTCGAGGACACCCTGACCGCGAAGGGCTACGAGGTCGAGGTGGTGGGGCGCGGCTCCGAGGGTGCCGAGCGCGCGACCTCGGGCCGGTTCGATCTGGTCGTGCTCGACGTCATGCTGCCCGACATCGACGGGTTCGAGGTGTGTCGCCGGATCCGCGCGAGTGCGGCGCGAGGCGTCGCCGTGATCATGCTGTCGGCGCGGGGCGCGGAGCTCGATCGGGTGCGCGGCCTCGAGCTCGGCGCCGACGACTACGTGACCAAGCCGTTCTCCCTGATGGAGCTGATGGCGCGCGTGACCTCCGTGCTGCGCCGCGCGCGCGGGGATGTGCCGGCGCCGATCGCGCTGCGGTTCGGGGACATCGTCATCGATCTCGTCGGCCAGGTCGCCACCCGCGGCGGCGCGCGCGTCGAGCTGTCCAGCCGGGCGTTCGCGATCCTCGGCGTGTTCGCGCGCCACCCCGGCGAGGTGGTCAGCCGTGACGTGCTCCTCGACGAGGCGTGGGGCCAGGACGAGTACCCGAACACCCGCACCGTCGACAACCACATCGTCAAGCTGCGGCGCGCTCTCGAGGCTGAGCCCGACCGGCCGCGCTGGCTCGTCACGATCCACGGCACCGGCTACAAGCTCGACGTCCCGCGCGACGCGGTGCGGCTCGGGGGCGCACGCCCGTGAGCGCACGGGAGGCGATGACATGCTCGTGACGAGGTGCCACGATATCATGGCAACCGGCGCGGGTGGATCGGCGACAACCATCCACGGCGAGGTGATCGCGCCGGCGCTCGCTCCGCTCTCCGGCTCGGGGGTGGGTGCCGGCACGAGAGCCCTTGCCTGGGTCGGGCTGGTGCTGGTGCAACTCGCCGCTGGCTGCGGCGACGACGCCCGCCCGGTCGTGGCCCCGGTGGTCCCCCCGATCGCCGCGCGCGCCGCCGCCGATCCGGCCCGCGACGTCACCACCGAGCTCGACGGTAGCGCGCCCGCGTACGGCGAGGCCGTGATCGCCGAGCTGACCGGCGATCCCCCGGCGGCCCGGGCGGGCTTCGAGCGCGTGCTCGCGGCCCCCGATGCCCCGCCCGCGCTCGCGGCCCGCGCGGCGCTCCACCTCGCGCGCATGGAGGCCCGCAGCGGTCGCAGCCGACACGCGCTCGATCTCACCGCCCGCGCCGCGGCGCTCGCGCCGAGCGACGTCGTGATCGCCGAGGGGGTGGCGCAGCTCCGCGCCGAGGCGGTCGCGGCGACCAGCGCGGGCACGATCCGCGGGCCCCGGCTCGGCACGCCGCTGACGGGCGTCCCGGCCGACGTCGCGGAGGCCTACGCGGGTGCCGAGGCGGCGCTCGCGAAGGTCCACAAGCTCCGTCCGCGCCCGATCATCGAGGCGCTGTCGTCGTCGATCCGCGCCAAGGAGGACGCGACCGAGGCGGTGGTCACCAAGTACCGCGCCGTCGCGATGCACGGCGGGCTCGCGCTGGTCGCCGCGCACTACCGCGCCGGCAGCCTCTACCACGACCTCGCCCTCGGCTTGCTGTTCGAGCTGCCCCCCGAGCTCGATCCGAACGTGGCGGCGGTGCTGCGCCGCACCCTGCGCGGTCGCGCGGTCGCGTACCTCCACAAGGCCGTGGCCGAGTACGAGGGGTCGCTCGCGGGGGCGGCGCACCCCGAGGCCGAGCTGTGGCGGCTGGCGGCCGAGATCGACCTCCGCGGCGCGCGCGACGTGCTCGGCGAGGCCGGCGGTCGGCGGCAGCGCTGAGACGGCGAGCGCTAGGACGGCGGCAGCGCTAAGATGTCCGCGTGAGCGCGCTGGTGATCGTGATCGACGGGACGGTGGTGCCCGCCGCGCAGGCGACGATCTCCGTCCTCGATCGCGGCCTGCTGCTCGGGGACGGCTGCTTCGAGGTGCTGCGGACCTGGGGCGGCGTGGCGGTCGATCTCGAGGCACACCTCGATCGGCTGCTCGACACCGCCGCGTACCTCGCCCTGCAAGGCGTGGAGCGCGCGGCCCTCACCGCCGCGGTCGCGCGGGCGCTGGCGGCGGCGGGCGAGGGGGGCGGGTCGCTCGAGCACCGGATCCGGATCGTCGTCACGCGCGGGCCGGGGAGCCTGGCCGCGCCGCTCGCCAGCCTCGGCCCTGGCCGCACCATCGTGATCGTCGAGCCTCTCGGGCCGCAGCCCGCCAGCCTGTCGCTCGCCACCGTCGACGCGCCAGTGGTGGGGCGGGGGTATGGCCGCAAGACCCTCGCGTACCTCGACCACGTGCTGGCGCGCGAGCTCGCGCGGGTGGCGGGCGCGGACGAGGCGATCCGCCTCGACGCTCGCGGTGACGTCGCGGAAGGCGCGACGTGCAACGTGTTCGCCGTGCTCGCGGGTGTGGTGGTCACCCCCGCGACCGAGGCGGGGATCCTTCCCGGGATCGTCCGCGCGCGCGTCCTCGAGGTCTGCGACTTGCTCGCACTGCCCACCCGGGTCGGCCCGCTCGCCCCCCGCGAGCTCGTGAACGCCGACGAGGTGTTCGTGACCAGCTCCCTGCGCGGGGTGGTGGCCGTCACGTGCCTCGATGGCACACCACGGCGCGCGGGTCCGGTGTGTGCATCGATCGGCCATGCGTATGCGCGTCGAATGACCTCGCGGCATTAGCGTGTCCCCGGCGGGCGATGCGCCCGGCCGCCTGTTATATTTCCACCGACGCATGGGAAAGGATGTACGAGAGCTGCGCGAGGAGGCCAGCGCAGCCAGCGCCGAGGGCAAGCACAAGAAGGCCCTCGCCGCGTACCTCGAGCTCGAGCGCCTCGAGCCGCACGACGCGCAATGGGCCAAGCGTGCCGGCGAGACCTACCGTCGCCTCGGCAACAACAAGCAGGCCGTCGAGGCGTTCGAGCGCTCCGTCGACCGGTTCGCGCAGAACGGCTTCCTGGTCCAGGCGATTGCCGTGTGCAAGGTCATCCTCCAGATCGACGCGCGCCACGCCGGTGCGCTCGAGCGGCTGGCATTGATGAACTCGCAGGTCGGGCAGGGCCCCGCCAAGGCGCAGCACTACGCCGATGCGAATCCGATGACCCACGACAACCCGAACGTCGCGGCGATCCGGCGCGCGACCACGAAGATGGAGATCGACACCACGCCCGATGCCGCGCTCGAGGCGATGCGCGCGGCGGCGGTGGCGCGCGGCGCCGCCGCGCCGGACCGCGTCTCGCTGCAGCGACCCAGGCGGCCGAGCCGACTGCGCCGCGAGCGCCGACGCCGGTGGTGGCGCCGCGTGCGCTGACCGGCCGTGGTGGCGCCGCATGCGGCGACCGGCCCGGTGGTGGCGCCGCGGGCGCCGACCGCGCCGGGGGCCCGCCTGCCGACCGCCCGTGCGGCCGACGGCGGCGCCGCCCTGTGGTGGCGCCGCGTGCGGCGACCGGCCCTGTGGTGGCGCCGCGCGCGCCGACCGCGGCGGTGGTGGCGCCGCATGCGCCGACCGCAGCGGTGGCGCCGCCGCGCGCGGAGCCCGCCCCCGGGATTGCTTCGCGGGTCTGGGCTGCGCGAGGCGATGGGAAGGCGGTCGTGGCGCGACCGTCTGAGCCAGTCGCCCAGGTGGTCGCCGCGCGCACGCCTGCCGCCGCCACCACCCATGGTGGCCGGCGACACCCTGGATCCGCCCCGCCGCCACTTTCGCTCCCGCGCACCAAGACCAAGCCGATCACGCTCGCGCCAGGCATGGCGCTCGACTCGGTCAACCTGGCCCAGGAGGTCGAGACCTCGTACGAGCACTCGAGTCCGGGCATGCACGTCATTCCGATCGACGACGATCCGGAGTTCACGTACGAGGTCGTGATCGAGGCCGCGAACACCGAGGCGGACGACGGAGCCCGGGCCGACGGTCGCGTGGATGCGGTCAGCGGCGACGCCGACGCCGACGCCGACGCCGAAATGGCAGCCTACCTCGCGCAGTACGGGGGCGGCGGGTTGTCCCTCGATCCCGACCTCGCCGGGCGTGGCTCGATGCCGATGATCGAGATCGACGAGCCCGACGACGTCGAGGCCGAGGTCGACGACGTGCACGAGCTCGAGTTCGGCGACCTCGAGGAGGAGGTCCCGCTGGGGCAGCCGCGCTCCGTCGGCGCGCTCGGACGCAAGGCGCTGTCGGAGACGCCGCTGTTCGCCGGCCTGCCGGCCGCCTCGCTCGAGGCGCTGGTCGAGCACCTCACGCTGGTCACGCTCGAGGAGAACGAGACGCTGTTCCACGAGGGTGATCCGGGTGATGCGCTCTACGTGATCGCCGAGGGCGAGGTCTCGGTCCAGGCCGAGGGCCCACCGCGCGTGGAGATGGCGCGTCTCGGCGCGGGTGCGTTCATCGGCGAGGTCGCGCTGATGACCGATCAGCCGCGCTCGGCGACGGTCGTCGCGACCACCCAGTCCGAGCTGATCCGGATCGACCGGACCACGCTGTCGAACGTGCTCGCGCAGCACGGTGATGTTCTTCGCGCGGTGCTCCGGTTCGTCCGGGACCGGATCGTCGACCGCTGGACGCGGACGAGCCCGCTGTTCCGCCCGTTCGCCGAGAGCGAGCGCAACGAGCTGGCGAGCCAGTTCCAGTTCCTCGAGATCGCCGCCGGCACCCGCATGTTGACCGCGGGTGTGCGCCCCGATGGGCTCTACATCGTGCTGGCGGGCCAGTTCGACGTGGCGCGCGACGGCGCCACGGTCGCCGTCCTCGGGCCCGGTGATCTGATCGGCGAGAATGCGCTGCTCATGGGCGGGGCGTTCAAGAGCGACGTGATCGCCCGCGGCAAGAGCCTCGCGCTGTGTCTGCCGGCTCCGCGTTTTCCGTGAGGTCATCATGACCCACCCGCACGTACTCGAGTACGTCGGCGAGCAGGCCGAGCAGAGCCGTCGCCTTCAGATCCTGTGATCGGCTGACCGCGATCCGCTGCGGGGCGGCCACGTGCGCCGCTTCCGACATGGGCCGCGTGGGGCCTGGACCGTCGGCCGCCGGCGATCTCTTGAGACCGGAGGCCCGCGCTCAGGGTGCCCGCGCAGGCGGAGCGGCCGAGGATGGTGCGGCCGGGGGCGGGGCAGCCGAGGGCGGGCCTGGCACAGCCGGGCCGGGCGCAGCCGAACCTGGCACAGCCGACCCTGGCACAGCCGGGCCTGGCGCAGCCGACCCTGGCACAGCCGACCCTGGCACAGCCGACCCTGGCACAGCCGGCCCTGGCGCAGCCGGACCTGGCACAGCCGGGCCTGGCATGGCCGGACCTGGCACAGCCGGGCCTGGCACAGCCGGGGTGCCTGCGCCGGGCGTCGGGCGGGCCAGGTTGTCGATCGGCATGCGGATGCTGCCTGGGCGTCGGGCGGGGTCGCCGGCCTTCGGGGCCGCGGTCGGAGGGCCGAACCAGCTGCTCACCGGGCTCCACCCGAACGAGGTGGCGATCAGGGCGGTGCCCAGGAGCAAGTACACGATGCCGACGAGGGCGTGCGTGCGCCGCCCGAGGCCATACAGGCCCTTGCGGGCGCGTGCGCGGGCGTCCTGTTCGCTGGACCGGAACGCCAGGCGGATCCGGTACACGCCGAAGATGACGACCAGCGCGGCCACACCGAGGGTCAACCAGACCGGGACTCGCATGGGTTCACTACCTACCACTGCGTCGCGCCCGACGCATCGGCTGCGTCGCGCCCGTGGCACCTCGGGCGCGCCGCCGGGGGCGATCGGTGGACGATCGTCGGCGCCGGCGGGCCGCGGTCCCTGGCTCCTCGGGCCGCCAGTTGACAGGCCCAATCCCGGTGGTCCAGAGTCCCTTCTCGCTGACTCTCGGACCCTCCTGCGGGTCGCTCCCGGCACCCCCCCCGGCCGTATGCACACCCAGCCGAAGTACAAGAATTCCGCGGCGTTCTATGACGTCGACGGCACGTTGATCAAGATCAACATCGTGCACACGTTCGCGTACTACGCGTCGCGGCACGCGAGCCTGGCCGCCAGCGCCGTGAGCACCGTGAAGACGGCGCTCTCGATCCCGGTGTTCTGGGCCGCCGACAAGCTGTCGCGGAAGTACTTCAACGAGATCTTCTATCGCTCGTACCTCGGTGCGAGCGAGGACCGGCTCGTCGTGCTCGCCGAGGAGCTGTTCGAGGACATCATCAAGCCGAACATCTACCCGCGCGCGCGCGACCTGATCGAGGAGAGCCGCCGCGCGGGCTGCAAGCAGGTGCTGCTGTCCGGCGCGCTCGACTTCACCATGCGCCCGCTCGCGCGGTACCTCGGCGCCGATCACCTGATCGCGAACCAGCTCGAGTTCGTCGACGGCTACGCCACCGGCAAGCTCAGGAAGCCGTTCGTCGCCGGCGCGACCAAGGCCGACATCATGCGTGCCTACGCCAAGGCGCACGACATCGATCTCGGCAACAGCTGGGCCTACTCGGACAGCTTCAGCGACTACGCGATGCTCGCGGTCGTCGGTCACCCGACGGCCTGCAACCCCGACTTCCGCCTGCGCTCGATGGCCCGGTCGTACGACTGGCCCGTGCTCGATCTCGATGAGGAGCCGAGCCGCTCCGTGGCGCGCCGCCCGCAGGGGCTCGCGCCCGCCCGTGGCACCCGCCGCCTCCGTACCTGGAAAGGCAGAACACTGATGCGCGCCCTTCGCCCCAAGACTCGCAGCCACGCTCGCGAGCACATCGTCACGATCGACACGGA
The DNA here is from genome assembly GCA_964203225.1 of Kofleriaceae bacterium. Taxonomy (GTDB): domain Bacteria; phylum Myxococcota_A; class Polyangia; order Haliangiales; family Haliangiaceae; genus JABFXX01. Next base: position 124,881 of record CAXNMK010000008.1, on the reverse strand, counting down.
CTCCGCGCCGCGCATCATGTTCTCCGGCGAGAACCTCATCTGCGAGGACCTCCCCGTCGGGACGCGGGTGATCTATCCGAAGCGTCCGATGACGCCGGTCGCCAACCCCAAGGCGGCGATCCGCTACGCACTCAACCACCCCGAGAACAGCGATCCGCTCCACGCGCTGCTGCAGCCCGGGATGAAGGTCACGATCGCGGTCGACGACATCTCGATGCCGCTGCCGATCATGCGCGCGCCGGACGTCCGGCAGCTCGTGCTCGAGATCGTGTGCGAGATGCTCGCCGATGCGGGCGTCGACGACGTCCACATCATCATCGCCCTCGGCCTCCACCGGCGGATGCACGACTGGGAGATCAAGCGGATGGTCGGCGAGAAGGTGTGGAACGAGTACTGGCCGGACCGCCTGTACAACCACGACGGCTGCGATCCCGACGGCATGGTCGTGCTCGGCAAGACCCGCCACGGCGAGCTCGTCGAGATGAACAAGCGGGCCGCCGAGAGCGACCTGACGATCTACGTCAACCTCAACTACGTGCCGATGAACGGCGGCAGCAAGAGCATGGCGGTCGGGCTGTGTGGCTACGAGAGCCTCAAGGCGCACCACAACCCGAAGAGCATCGTCGACTCCAACTCGTTCATGGATCCGCCGAAGAGCTACCTGTCGCAGTCGTTCAAGCGCCAGGGCGACCTGATCGAGACCACGCTCAAGGTGTTCCACATCGAGACCGTGCTCAACAACCGCTGCTTCGACGGGCCGCTGTCGTTCCTGTCGAAGAACGAGGACGACTTCACCGAGACCGACCGCCTCAAGTACCAGGCGATGAAGTGGGCGCTCGACAAGATGCCGTTCGCGGCGCGCCGCGAGATCTTCATGCGCACGCCGGCGGCGTTCGAGCTGATCGCCTGCTATGCGGGTTCGTGCGAGCCGACGCACGACAAGACGCTCGCCAAGCAGAACGAGCAAAACTGCGTCGAGGTCGACGGGCCGGCGGACATCCTCATCATGGGGATCCCGTACGTCTCGCCCTACAACGTCAACAGCAAGGCCCTCAACCCCCTGCTCGTGCAGGTGATGGCCCTCGGCTACTTCTATCACATGTACCGGAACCAGCCGATCCTGCGGGATGGCGGGGTCCTGATCCTGACGCATCCGTGCTCGGACAAGTTCGATCCGGTGCACCACCCGAGCTACATCGAGTTCTTCAACCGCGTGCTGACCGAGACCACGGACAGCTACACGATCGAGAAGAAGTACCAGGACGAGCTCGCCTACAACCCGAGCTACATCGAGATGTACCGGCGCGGCAACGCGTACCACGGCGCCCACCCGTGCTTCATGTGGTACTGGGGCCAGCGCGGCCGCGAGAAGACCAGCCGCGTGATCGTCGTCGGCGCGGACAATGCGACGGTGCCGAAGATCATGGGCTGGGAGATGGCCGGCTCGATCGCCGAGGCGATCGCGATGGCGCGCAGCACCATGGGGCGCAGCGCCCAGATCTCGATGCTCCACCACCCGCCCTACATGATCTGCGACGTGATGTGATGGGGACCGGCAGCAGCAACGGGAACGGCCACGGGCACCGCCCCGCTCCCACGGGCGGGCGCGGCTACGCCCTCGACACCGAGCTCGCCTACGGAGAGCACGCTCCGTCGCCCTGGCCCGATGCCAAGGTGGGCGTGCCGCTGCCGGCGCTGCGCGCGCCGCTCGGCGACAAGTCGCGGCTCGACGTCACGGAGATCCTCCGCGGCAAGAACATCCTGCTGATCGGCACGACCGGCTTCGTCGGCAAGGTCGCGCTGTCGATGCTGCTGCACCGCTACCCCGATGTCGGGCGCGTGTTCTGCCTCGTGCGCCCAGGCGCCGGCAACACCGCCGACGAGCGGTTCTACAAGAAGGTCGCCACGAGCGAGGTGTTCGAGCCGCTGCGCGAGACCTACGGTGCCGGCTACGTCGACTTTCTGCGCACCAAGATCGTCGCGCTCGCCGGCGACATCGGCCGGCCGGTCTGCAACTTCACCGACGAGCTGATCGCCGAGATCGCCGCGCAGGGCGGCGTCGACGTCGTCATCAACAGCGCCGGCCTGGTGTCGTTCATGCCGTCGCTCGAGAGCGCGCTGCGCATCAACGCGATGGGCGCGAAGAACGTGCTCGACCTCGCGCGCAAGCTCGGCGCCAAGCTCGTCCACGTCTCCACCTGCTACGTGGCCGGCCGCCGCGAGGGCGACGTGTGGGAGGACGAGCCGGTCGTCGGCTACTTCCCGCGCTCGAGCGTGGTGCCGCGCGACCACGGCGAGGCCAACGAGCTCCTCGACCGCGACTTCGATCCCGCCGCGGAGATCGCGGACTGCCAGAAGATCATCGATCAGGCGCGCGAGCGCTCGAACGATCGCGCCCACATCTCCGAGTTTCGTGAGAAGGGCGCCGCCAACCTGCGCGCCCAGCGCCGCGACCCGGACGACGAGGATGATCTCAAGATCGCCGTCGCACGCGAGCGCAAGATCTGGATGAACGACGTCCTCACCAAGCTCGGGATGGAGCGGTCCGAGCACTGGGGCTGGACCAACACGTACACGTACACGAAGTCGCTGGGCGAGCAGATCATCCTGTCGGACCCGTCGGTGACGTCGACGATCGTACGCCCGGCCGTGGTCGAGAGCGCCGTGCGCTACCCGTTCCCCGGCTGGAACGAGGGCTTCAACACCACCGCGCCGCTGATGTACCTGGTCCTCAAGGGCCACCGCGCGGTGCCGATGGGCAAGGACACCGCGATGGACGTCATCCCGGTCGACTTCATCGCCTCGGGCATGCTGCTCGCCACCGCCGCGATCCTCGCCGACGCCCACGAGCCGATCTACCAGCTCGGCGCCAGCGACGTGAACCGGATCACGAGCAAGCGCCTGACCGAGCTGACCTCCCTCGCGGTCCGCCGCGTCCACAAGGACCGTGCCGACCGCGGCGAGGAGCCGTTCCGCAACAACCTGCGGGCGCGCCTCGAGGCGATGCCGGTCGATTTCGAACACTTCGACAGGTTCTCGGCGCCGATGTTCAAGCGGCTCGCGGACCGCCTGATCGACACCATCGACACCAAGCTGCCGCGCTGGGGCGCACCGCGTGTCGAGGCGTTCGGCGAGCGGGCGCGCGAGGAGCTCCAGAAGGTGTCGACGTTCACGGGCCAGGTGATCGAACTGGTCCAGCTGTTCAAGCCGTTCACGTACGACCACGACGTGTCGTTCCGCTGCGACAACATGCGGGCCCTGTGGGGGCGCGTCACGCTCGCGGACCAGGATCGCCTGCTGTGGGCCCCGCACCTGATGGACTGGCGCAAGTACTGGATGGACACCCACTTCCCGGGCCTCCAGCGCTGGACGTTCGACAAGCTCGACGAGGAGTTCGGCGCCAAGCCGAAGTCCGTCTACACGTACAAGGAGCTGGTCGAGCTGTTCGAGGCGACGACCAAGCTCCACAAGAACCGGACGGCGCTGCGGCTGCTGCCGAAGGCCGAGGGCGCCGAGCCGATCACGTACACCTATGGCCAGATGGGCGAGGCGGGCTGGCAGGGCGCCGGCACGCTGCGCCAGCTCGGCACCGCCCCGGGCGACCGCGTGGTGCTGATGAGCGAGAACCGGCCGGAGTGGGGCATCGCGTACTTCGCGATCCTCCTCGCCGGGGCGACCGTGGTCCCGCTCGACAAGGAGCTGACGCTCGCCGAGGTCGTGAACCTGACGCGGGTGTCGCGCGCGAAGGTGCTCGTGCTGTCGCGCAAGGTCGTCGAACGGCTCGCCGGCGAGGCCGACATCGCCGTGCCGGTGGGCGAGGGCGAGGGTGATCCGAGCGTGGTGTGGTCGCCGGCGCATGGCGCGTTCGGCGCGTGGCTGGGCGCGCAGCTCGAGGCGGACGTCCGCGTGCTCGCCTATGACGAGCTGCTGGTCGAGCCCGACGTCTCGGTCGGCGCGGTGCGCCCCGACGTCAAGGGCGACGCGCTGGCGTCGCTGATCTTCACCTCCGGCACCACCGGCACGCCCAAGGGCGTGATGCTGTCGCACAAGAACCTGACCTCGATGGTCAGCAAGCTGTCGTCGATCTTCACGCTCTACAAGCACGACAAGCTGCTCAGCGTGCTGCCGCTGCACCACACGCTCGAGTTCAGCGCTGGTTTCCTGATGCCGCTGGTCCATGGCGCGTCGATCGACTACCTCGAGGAGCTCGAGGCGGACTCGCTCGCGCGCGCTCTCGAGGACGAGGGCGTGACCGGCATGGTCGGCGTGCCGGCGCTGTTCCAGCTGCTCGAGCGCAAGATCTACAAGAACGTCAGCGACGCGGGCGCGCTCGTGGAGAAGGCGTTCGATTCGATCATCGAGCTCAACCGCTCGCTGCGCGACAAGCTCCCGTGGGACGTGGCCGCCGGCAAGCTGCTGTTCTTCCCGGTCCACCAGAAGCTCGGCGGGCGGATGCGGCTGCTGATCTCCGGCGGCTCGGCGCTCCCCGCCGACACGCTCAAGTCGTTCCGCGGCCTCGGGTTCAACCTGTTCGAGGGCTACGGCATGACCGAGTCGGCGCCGGTGCTGACGGTGATGCGGCCCGGGGACAAGGTCGTCCCGGGCTCGGTCGGCCGGGCGCTGCCGGGCGTCGACGTCCGCATCGACAAGCCGGACGCGAGCGGCGTCGGCGAGATCATCGCCAAGGGCCCGAGCGTGATGTCGGGCTACTTCGAGAACGCCGAGGCCACGGCGCAGACGCTGCAGGCGGGCTGGCTGCACACCGGCGACCTCGGGCGGATCGACGCCGATGGCAACGTGTTCATCGTCGGGCGCAAGAAGGAGATGATCCTCGGCCCGTCGGGCGAGAACGTCTACCCGGACGAGCTCGAGGAGACCTACCGCGACTCGAAGTTCATCAAGGAGCTGTCCGTGGTCGGGTTGCCCGTCGAGGGGGGCTCCAGCGAGACGGTCGCAGCGCTGATCGTCCCCGACTACGACCAGGACGGGATGGAGCGCGAGGCGGTCCGCGAGGCGGTCCGCGAGCACGTCAAGAAGATCGGCAAGACGCTGGCCCTCTACAAGCGGATCAAGGTCGTCCACCTGTGGGACCTCGATCTGCCGAAGACGGCGTCGCGCAAGGTGCGCCGCCGCGACGTGGTCAAGGAGCTCCAGCGGCTCGAGCGCGCGGCCAAGGGCGGCGCCGAGGCGCGCCAGCTCGGCGGCGACAGCACGCAGCACAGCGGCGCGTGGCTGCTCGACGTCCTCGCGGACGTGGCGCAGAAGAAGCGCGGCACGGTCACCAGCACCAGCCGGCTCGACGAACTCGGCTTCGACTCGCTGATGTTCACCGAGCTCGCGGTCGCCCTCGAGGCGGCCGGCGTCAACCTGCCGGATCCGGCGGAGCTGCAGGGGCTCGAGACCGTCGCGGACGTCGAGAAGCTCGTCGAGCGGCTCGGCGCCAAGGCGCGCGCGACGCAGCCCAAGCGCGAGCGGCTGCGCAAGGAGAAGGAGGCCGAGGCGGCGGACGACGAGATCGTCGTACCGAAGCCACTCGTGACGATGGGCCGCAAGGCGCTGCGCGGCGGCATGCGCGCGATCTACCAGCGCCTGCTCGACACCAGCATCCACGGCGCCGCCCACATCCCGCCGTTCGGCGGCTACATCGTGGCGGCCAACCACGCGAGCCACCTCGACACCGGGCTGGTGAAGTACGCGCTCGGCGAGCAGGGCGAGGCGCTGGTCGCCCTCGCGGCCAAGGACTACTTCTTCGACGACCCGGTCCGCCGGATGTACTTCGAGAACTTCACCAACCTGGTGCCGATGGAACGCCACGGCTCGCTGCGCGAGTCGCTGCGGCTCGCCGGAGAGGTGATCCGGGATGGCTACATCCTGCTGATCTTCCCCGAGGGCACCCGCAGCGACACCGGCGTGATGAGCGACTTCAAGCCGTCGCTCGGCTACCTCGCGATGCAGAACAAGTGCGGCATCCTGCCGATGTACCTGTCCGGCACGCACGAGGCGATGCCGAAGGGCCGCTACATGCCGAGGCGCGGCGAGCGCGTCGCGGCCCACGTCGGGCCGTTCGTGTCGTACCAGCAGGTGCGCGAGTTCGCGGGCACGCGCTCGCGCTCCGAGCAGTACCGCGCGGTCACCCACCACGTGGAGAGCACGATCCGGAGGCTCGCGCCACACGACCAGCAGTGGACGCTCGGCGATGCCGGCATCGAGCCGATGGCCGAGTGGCTGGCTGCGCAGGGCAAGCCCGTGACCGACGAGGAGACCCAGCCGTGACCGCCGAAATCCTGCCCCTCAACGACGTCGCCGAGGCGGGCCACGAGCCGGCGCCGCGCCTCGTCGCCAGGAAGCTGTCGCTGCGGGTCAGCGGCACCCGCGTCGGCTCCGTCACCCGTCCCGTGGAGGCCGGACCGGCCGCCGCTGGCCCGCGCCCGCGGATGCTCGGCCTGCGCGTGCACGCCTCGGCGCTCGCGCCGCGCCCGGCCGCGACGTCGACCGGCCCCGAGGGGCCCGGAGATGGCCCCGGAGATGGCCCCGGAGATGGCCCCGGAGATGGCCCCGCCTGGGAAGGCTACGCGTGGGATGACGGAGGGCGGCCGTGAAGGTCCTCGTCACGGGGGCCACGGGGTTCCTCGGCGAGCACCTGTGCCGCGTGCTGGTGGAGCGTGGCCACCAGGTCCGCGGCCTCGCGCGCTCGCGGTCGGGCGTGCTCACCGACCTCGGGGTCGAGCACGTCCGCGGTGACGTGCTGAGCGGCCCCGAGCTCGATCAGGCACTCGTGGGCGTGGTGGCGGTGTTTCACCTCGCCGGCGCCGTCTCGCGCGATCCCGCCGATGCCCAGCGCATGATGCGCCTGCACGTCGACGGTACGCGCCGCGTGCTCGAGCGGATGGCCGCCGCGGGCATCACCCGGATGGTCCTCGCCTCGACGTCGGGGACGATCGGCGTGTCCCGGGACGAGACGGTCCTCGACGAGACGGCGCCGTACGCCGAGGAGATCGTCGCGGGCTGGCCGTACTACGCCTCGAAGATCTACCAGGAGCGGCTCGCGTTCGAGCACGGCACCCGGCTCGGCATCGAGGTGGTCGCGGTCAACCCGAGCCTGCTGCTCGGCCCCGGCGATCGCCGGCTGTCGTCGACGGGCGATGTTCGCAAGTTCCTCAAGGGTAAGATCCCGACCGTCCCCGACGGTGGCATGAACTTCGTCGATGCGCGCGACGCCGCCGCGGCGACGGCGAGCGCGCTCGAACACGGGCGGGCCGGGGAGCGGTACCTCCTCGGCGGCCCCAACTGGACGATGAAGGAGTTCTTCGGCCGGCTCGGCCGCGTCTCCAACGTCTCGCCCCCGCGCCTCAAGCTGCCGTCCAAGCTCAATCGCTGGGGCGCCTCGCTGATCGAGGAGCTGTGGCGCCACCGCGGCAAGGAGCCGCCGGTGGATCGGATCTCGGTCGAGATGGCCGAGCACTTCTGGTGGATCGACTCGCGCAAGGCCGAGGCCGAGCTCGGGTTTGTGGCACGTGACCCTCAGCTGACCCTCGTCGACACGGTCTCGTACCTGCGACAGGGCGTCGATGGAGAGATGTGATGACCGATCAAGCGCGGTTCGAAGTGGGTGATGCGGTGACGGTGACCGTGGGCAGTCACGCCGGGGACGTGGCATCCGTGGAGTACGTGGTGTGGAACGACAAGGACGCCTGCCACTACTTCTACCTGGTGCAGGGCGAGCGGAAGCTATCGCGCGGCTACCGGGCGGACGAGCTCGACGGTAGCGCCACGGCGCCCGTCGTCTGACCCGCGCGCTCGCGCGACCTGTCTACGGCGTGAGCGTCGCGAGCCGTTGCTTGCGGAGCTGGATCATCTCGAGGCTGGACGGGACGCGTGCACGCGGCCCCGTGGGGGCCACGCCGCGCGCGATGAACGCCTTCTTGTAGGCCGCGAAGCTGCCGCCCGCGTGGTGGGCATCCATGATCGCGAGGCCGGCGTTCGACTCGCCCTGGGCGATCATGTACTCGACCCAGGCCCAGCGGGCCGAGGTGGCGCGAACCTCGACCTTGGTGGCGAGGCCGGCGGCGGACAGGCCCTTGCGCAGGCGGGTCAGGCGGTGATCGACGAGGTCGATGCCGGCGAACGCGGCGCCGTCGAGCGGGGTGTTGCGCTTGGCGACGAACGGGGCGAGGCCGTAGGCGACCCGCGGGTGGATCGCGGCGAGCTCCTTCGACAGCGCGATCAGCTCGTCGACGTCGTCGTCGGTCTCCGAGGGGACGCCCAGCATCATGTAGACCTTGAGGGCGTGGAGGCGGTGCTCGGCGGCGTAGTGCGCCGACTGGATCAGGTGCTCGGCGCGCGTGGAGCGCTCGATCACGCGGCGCATGCGCTCGCTGGCGCCATCAGCGGCGACGGTCAGCGTGCGGTAGCCACCCTGGCCGAGCAGGCCGACGAGCTCGCTGGTGAGCTTGTCCGCGCGCAGCGACGAGATGCCGACCTGGCGGCCGCCGGTCACGACGTCGCGCACGATCTCGATGATGTCGGGGTGGTCGGTGACCGCGGCGCCGACCAGGCCGACCTTGCGCGCGTGCGCGGGGATGCCCCCGATGATGGTCGCGCGCGGGACGATCCGCATGCCGCCGTTGGTGGACCGGCGCATCACGCAGTAGGTGCAGCCGCGCGAGCAGCCGCGCGCGGCCTCGGTCATGAACATGTCCGACAGCTCGGTGTGCGGCGTGACGATCACCGAGCGCGCGGGGAGCAGCGCGTCGTCGACGGCGGCCACTGGCGGGACCTTCTCGCCGTGGAGGTGGGGCAGGTAGTAGCCCGGGCGGCCGGCGAGGGCGGCCCACACGCGCTCCCGATCGAAGCCGACGTCGCGGCCGATCGTCACCAGCTCGACGATCAGCTGCTCGCCCTCGCCGACGATGATGACGTCCGCGAACGGAGCGAGGGGCGCGGGGTTCGAGAACGTCAGCGGGCCGCCGGCGATCACCAGCGGGTGGTGGCGCTCGCGATCGGCGACGAGCACGGGCACGTTCGCGCGCTCGAGCGTCTCGACCATGCCGGCGATCTCGAGCTCGTAGGCGACCGAGTAGGCGAGCAGCGGGTAGCCGCCGACGGGCTGCTCGGTCTCCAGCGTCACGAGGCCGCGCTCCCGGGACTCGGGCGAGCCGGGCTCGGGCAGCATCGCGCGATCGGCGGCGACGCCCGGCATGTCATGCAGCGTGCGGTAGATCTGCTGGTAGCCGAGCGACGACATCGCGGCGCGGTACGGGCTCGGGTAGACGAGTGCCACGCGGAGCTCGGCCTCCTTGAACAGGGTGCCGTGCTCGGCGGCGAGGAGGGTGCGGCGATCGTGGAACGTGGGGGGCATGGCGTCAGAGTCCGCACGACGACAGGTCGAGCTGCTGCACGCGCACGAGCGTGGCCTGGTCGAGCGTCCACGCGTGGAGGCACGTGCCGGTGCTGCCTCCCGCGGCTCCGTCACAGGGGCCGCCCGTGAGGAGAAAGTCGGCGACGGCATCGCCGTTGCGGTCGAGCGCGGGCATCACCTTGTCGTCGTCGCGGCCGGACGGAGCCGCGGGGAGCTGGTCGCGCGGGATCACGCGGGCGCGCCGGGGGGCCAGGCCCGGAACGATCACCCCGATCCGCTGGGTGTCGGTGGTGGCGAGGTCGCCGCTCACGAGGTCGGCCTTGATCGACCACAGGCTGGCGCAGCCGGCGAGCGCGGCGCGCGCGCCGATCGCGAACGGGCCGACCTCGGTGATCCGGACCTCGCCGACGCGGCCGCGCTCGTCGAGCAAGGTCACGATCTCCCCGCGCAGGGGCTGGGCCCCGAGGCAGATGCCCTCGGCGGTGCTCCGCACGTCGCACATCCGGGGAGCGGTGCGGGCGCTGCGCGGGCGCTCCACCCGGACCACGCGGCCGTGGGCACCCGGAGGCGCGGCGCGGGCGCATGGCACCGACGCCAGGACGGCGCTGGACACCACGAGCCTCGCGAGCCGCGACATGCCGGCAGCATAGCAGCTGTGTTACCCACCTCCCAGGTCGAGCCTGCCGGGGGGGTTGCGACGATCACGACCACGGCGCGCTGGGTGTGAGCCTGCTAGTGTACCAGCCCATGCGACTGATCGTGATCGCCTCGACGTTGTCGGCCCTGCTCTCGATGGGCGCCGGATGTGACAGGGACAAGGGCACCCCGCGCGGCCTCGCGCCCGCCCAGGAGTGGAAGGCGGACGGCACCGGGGCGATGGCGCCGGTGGGCACGGCGATGCCGACCGAGGCGCCGACCCCGCCCCCGGGCATGGCCCAGATGGGGGCCGCCGGCGGATCCAACCCGCACGCGGCCGATCCGCACGCCGGCCTCGGCATCGACCCCGCCGGCGGTGGTGGCGTCGACGTGTCGCAGATGGGCGCGCCGCCCGATCCGAACCGCCCGGTCGATCCGACCCGGTACATCCGCGGCGTGATCAAGCTCCACGAGAAGGCCAAGGGCCGCGCCACCGCCGGCACGACGATGTTCGTGACGGTCAAGCGTGCGGACGCCAGCGGGCAGCCGGTCGGCACGCCGCTCGCCGTCGACAAGCTGGCGTACAGCGACGGCGCGCTCGCGTTCGAGCTGACCGAGCGGAACGCGATGGTCGCGGGCACCGAGCTGGCGGGCGACGTGATCGTCACCGTGCGCTACGACCAGGATGGCGACGCGCTGTCGAAGCAGCCCGGCGACATCACCGGCTCGGCGCGCGTGACGCTGCCGGCGCAGGACGTCCAGATCTGGCTCGACACGATCCTGTGAGCCACTCGCACCGCTGACGGCAACCGCCGCCGGCGGGACGTGTCACGCGAGGTTCGGGAACAGGGGCCCGAGCCGGGCCACCACCTCGGCGTGGACGTGGCGGTTCGAGCCCACCAGGCCCCGGCGGTGCGCCAGCTCGACGTGGTAGTCGATCGCGCGACCGAACAGGTCGGTGAGCTGGCCGCCCGCGCCGGCCAGGATCGCCTCGGGCGCGCAGGTGTCCCACGCCTTGGTCCTGGCCGCCGGGTTGACGTAGAGGTCTCGCACGCCGAGCGCGATCAGGCACAGCTTGACGCCGACCGAGCCGATGTTGAGCTCGTCGTGGATCCGCAGCTCGGCCTTGACGCGATCGATGTCGGTCGTGCGGTGGGACGCCGACGCGACCAGCCGGGCGTCCGCCGCCGTCGCGACCGCGGAGACCGCGAGCGGGTGGAGCGCGCCGCGATCGAGGACGTGGGCGCCGCCGTCGTCGCCGATGCGCGGCGTGGCGAAGAACAGCCGGTCGATCGTGGGCTGGTAGACGACGCCGACCGTGGGGACGCCGCCGATCGCCAGGCCGATCATGATCGCGAACCCGTCACCGCCGCGGATGAAGTCCTTGGTCCCGTCGATCGGGTCGACCAGCCACACGCGCGGGCTCGCGAGCGCGTCGGCGCCGACGGGCAGCTCCTCCGAGATGATCGGATCGCCGGGGAACGCGGCCGTGAGGCCGGCCACGATCAGCGCGGAGGCGAGGCGGTCGGCCACCGTCACCGGCTCGTCGCCGGGCTTCATCTCGACGCCCAGCTCGCCGGCGCGCAGCCGGACGACCTCGGCCCCGGCGGCCCGCGCGAGCGTGACCGCCTCGCTCAGCTCGCGCCCGTAGGCGCCGGTCGATCCAGGCAGGGCAGGCACGGTCATGCTCGATCCAGGGACATCGACTAGTTGCTACCACCGTTCGGCCACAGGAGCGCGCGCGCCTCGTCGACCGTGGCGACCTGCCGGCCGGACAGCGTGACCAGCTGCGCGGCGGCCGCGACCAGGGCGCCGTTGCTGGTGGCCATCGTGCCGTCGGGGAGGTAGAAGTTGTCCTCGAGGCCGACGCGCACGTCGCCGCCGAGCGAGAGCGCCGCCATCGCGAGCGGCCACTGCTCGCGGCTGATGCCGATCACCTTCCAGCGCGAGCCGGCCGGGACCTGCTCGGCCTGGAACGCGAGGTGGCGCGCCGAGGCCGGGATGCCGCCGAGGACGCCCATGATGAACGAGAAGTGGAATGGGCCCTCGATCAGGCCCATGTCGGCGAGCACGCGATGCGAGTTGGTGTGGCCGACGTCGAAGCACTCCATCTCCGGCTTGACGCCGTGCTCCTTCATCGCACGCGCGAACCCGATGATGTCGTCGAACGAGTTCGAGAACACGAACTGGAACGCGAACTGCTGCTTCGACGCGCTCCACTTGGCGTAGTTCATCGAGCCCATGTTGAGCGCCGCCACGTGCGGGCGGAGCGCGAGGTGGCTGACCCGCTCGGCCATCGGGCCGGCGCCACCGGTCGACCAGTTGATCAGCACGGGGCAACGCTGCTTGATCTCGTCCATGATCGCCGCGAACGTCGCCTTCGACCACGTCGGCGAGCCGTCGTCGTTGCGCGCGTGGATGTGCACGATCGCGGCGCCCGCCTCGTGGGCCCGGCGCGCCTCCTCGGCGATCTCGACCGGCGTGTACGGGATCGCCGGGCAGTGTTTCTTGGTGGTCACCGCGCCAGTGAGGGCGCACGACAGGATCACGCGATCGGCGGTCGACACGGTGCGAGCCTCGACCGAGCGGGGCGCCGAGTCAAGCGCGCGCGCCTCACTCGGGGCCGTTCCTGGCGCCTCGCTGTCCGCCTCCGTCGGCCGCTCCGCGGCACTCCTTCGGCACAGGGAGAGGCACGTCGTCGCCGACGCGCCTCGGTGTGCTCGGCGCAGTCGCGTCGCTCCTGGCGCCTCGCTGTCCGCCTCCGTCGGCCGCTCCGCGGCACTCCTTCGGCACAGGGAGAGGCACGTCGTCGCCGACGCGCCTCGGTGTGCTCGGCGCAGTCGCGTCGCTCCTGGCGCCTCGCTGTCCGCCTCAGTCGGCCGCTCCGCGGCACTCCTTCGGCACAGGGAGAGGCACGTCGTCGCCGACGCGCCTCGGTGTGCTCGGCGCAGTCGCGTCGCTCCTGGCGCCTCGCTGTCCGCCTCAGTCGCCGAACGCGAACGCCGGGATCTCGGACAGGTGCTCGATCATCCGGGCGCGTGGGTGTGCCTCGACGAACGCGCGCTCGTAGCCAGGCGTCCGCGACGAGGCGACCAGGCCGACGCGCGCGCCGAGCGCGAGCGGCAGCGCGAGATCGAGTTCGAAGATGTCGCCCACGACCACCAGCTCCGTGAACGTCGCCCCCGTCGCATCGAGGACGGTGCGGAGGATGTCGTGGTACGCGCGCCGGCGCAGCAGCACGGGGCGATCGAGGCCCGGCACGGCGAGTTCGGCGGGGGCCCCGTCCCAGCTGTCGTCGACGTCGAACTTGCGCGCCATGCCCCGCACCCGCGGCGCGAGCCAGCCGGCGCCGGGGCTGGTCGCATCGAGCGCGGTGACCTTGCCGGCGACCGCGTGGGTGTCCGAGTTGGTGACGATCCAGGCCTCGCGGCCGGCCAGCGCGCACAGCACGTCGCCGGCCCCTGGGCGGAACACCGGGCGGGCCAGCGTCTTCTGATAGTTGTACTTGTAGAGCACGCCGCCGAGGAGGCGGCCGCGATCGGTGGCACCGGGCAGGGCGCCGTAGCGGTCGAGGATGCGGTGCGCGATCGGGACCATGCGCAGGTACGGGTCGACGGTGGCCGGCGCCACCGCGCGCCCCATCCACAAAAACGGGTGCGCCGCCGGGCGGCTGGTCAGCTCGGCCTCGACTTCGGCGGCGATCGCGAGGACCTCGGGGTCGCCCGCGGATCGCCCGCACAGCGCCATCAGATCCTCGAGGTACCCCTCGATGAACGGCCGGCCCTCGGCCTCGGCGTCGGTCATCGTGCCGTCGAAATCCAGGACCAGCACCGTCATCCAGGCACCGTACTACAGGGCGCCGCGGGAAATCCTGGCGGCGCAGGATCTGCGGAACGCGTGGTGCACGCGCGCATGGGCATGAACGCTTCGGAAGGCCCTCACTTGGAGCGCTGTTCGTACACGCCGTCCCACGCCGCCGGCGGGGGCACGAGCGCCAGCTCCGCACAGCGCGCGGCCATGATCGCGGCGACCGGGTCACCGGCCTGGGCAGCGAACAGCGCGCGGGCCTCCTCGAACGCGCGCCCCCGGTACGCGGCCAGCGCCGGCGCGAACCGCGGATCCACGGTGGCCTGGCCGACGCGCCCGACCAGCTCGTACACGGGGACCGCGCCGGCGCGGCCCTTGACGCGCACCAGGTCGACCTCGCGGAACACGAACCCCGCGCCGGCGGCCTGCGCGGTGCTCTCGCCGACCAGGATCGCCACGCCGTACTCCTTGGTCAGCGCCTCGAGCCGGGCGCCGAGGTTGACCTGATCGCCGAGCACCGTGTAGTCGAACCGCGCGGCCGAGCCCATGTTGCCGACCGCCATCGCGCCGGTGTTGAGGCCGATGCCGATCGCGACCGCAGGCTTGCCGGCGCGCGCCCACCGGGTGTTGAGATCGACCAGCGCGGCCTGCATGGCGAGCGCGACGTCGCACGCGCGGGCGGCGTGATCGGGCAGGTCGATCGGCGCGCCCCAGATCGCCATCACGGCGTCGCCGATGTACTTGTCGAGGGTGCCGCCCGAGGCGAGCACCAGCTCGGTCATCGGCGTCAGGTACTCGCCGAGGAACGCGGCCAGCTCCTCGGGCGGCATGGTCTCGGAGAACAGCGAGAACCCGCGGATGTCGCTGAACAGGACCGTCAGCTCCTTGCGCTCGCCGCCCAGCCGCATCCGCGCCGGATCCGCGAGGATCCGATCGACGACCGGCCCGGCGACGTACTGCGAGAACACCGCGCGCAGCCGGGCCTTGTCGCGGCCCTCGGTGGCGAGGCCGCCGATCGTGGCGGTCAGCAGCACGCCCATGGCGAGGATGGCGGGCAGCGCGAGCGTGAGCACCACGCCGTGGCCGAACAGCACCAGCGCGAGCACCGCGTACAGCGCGATCGCCGCGAGCGCCACCACCGGGGGCACCCACGGCCGGCGCCGGACCCGCCGGACCTGCGCCCCGCACACGAGGCCGCACAGGACGAGCGTGGCGAGCAGCGTCGCCGTGTTGCCGGTCGCCCGCAGCAGCCGGCCGCCGAGGACGTTCTCCGCGAGCGTGGCGTGCAACTCGACGCCGTCGGCGGCCAGATCGAGCGGCGTGGTCACCTTGTCACTCGCGCTGTAGGTCATGCCCACGAACACGAGCTTGTCGGCGAGGGCCGCACGGGGCGCCGTCCCGGCGAGCACGGCGGCGGCCGACACCCGCGGGATCCGGTCCTTGCCGAGCACGTCGAGGACGAGCGAGGCGCCGCGCGAGATCGGCAGCTCGCGGCCGCCGGCCCGCAAGGTGCCCCCGCCGACGAGGTAGCTGGTATCGCCGGGCCGGTCCTCGAGCGCGAGCGCCGCGGCCAGGCCGAGCGGGAGGTAGTGGCGCCCGGCGAGCTCGATCGCGAGCGGCATCCGCCGGGTCACGCCATCCTCGTCGCGGAAGCTGTTGACCGCGCCTGCGCCGACGGCGCCCGCGGCGATCGCGGGCAGCGTGACGGAGGCGCTGCGGGCGCGGCTCGGGCGGAGCGCCCCACCACCACCGGCATCGACCACCTCGCCGTGGCGGGCGCCGACCAGCGAGGCCGGCTCGATGGTCCCTGGGGGGGCCCCGGCGGGAGCGAGGTGGAACAGCGCGCCGAGGAAGATCCGGTGGCTGCGCGCCACGGCGCCGGCGAGGATGTCGTCGCCGCGCAGCTCCTCGAGGAGGTCGGCGAGCACCGCCTTGGTGTCTGCCAGCTCGGGGCGCGGATCGGGGGCGAGCGTCGCCGCGAGGGCCCGGACCCGGGCCGCGAGGGCGTCCTCGAGGACGACCTCGGGCGAGGTGAAGAAGAAGTCGAACGCGAGCAGCCGCGGGCCGTAGCCGGTGAGCGCGTCGATCAGGCGCGCGTAGCCGCGGCGGGTCTGCAGCACCTCCGGGTAGCGAGCGCGAAGATCGTCGTCGAGACCGACGATCACGATCTGGTCGCTGGCCGGCGGGCGCGTGCCCCGCCAGCGGAACCGCGCGTCGATGGTGAACCCCTCGATCGCGGCGAGGCCGGGCAGGGGGCCGCGCTCGTGTGGAGGCCGGCGAGCCCGAGGGCGAGCGCCATCGCGATCACGGCGGTCAGCAGCGGGACGTTGCGCTCCCCTCGGGGCATCGGCCGGGATGTTACGCGGGTGGGTGCGCGTCGGGGGCCGTGGTGGCGGCCCACCGGCGCCCGGCCCACCGCGCGAGCTCGGCCGCGAGCGCCTCGACCAGGCGGGGATCCCGCGTCAGGTCGTCGACCTTGACGCGCGCGAGGTCCGCAGCGCGTGCGAGGTGGGGCGGCCATGGCCGGCACCGCTCGCGCGCGCGCACCCGGCGCGCGACGTCATCGGCCCACACCTCGCCGCGGGTCGCAGCGCAGCCGCGCAGGTTGTCCCACGCGCCCTCGAAGCACAGCGCGCACAGGTGGTCGCGAGGGCAGCCGCACATCCCGCGAGCGTGCCGCGTCCCCCTGACACCGGGATCCAGCCGATCCACACGCGGATCTCGCGCGACACGCGAACACGGAAGTTTGCGCAGACGGCTTGACGCGGACGGCGCGGGTGGGTAGAAACCTCCTGCGACTTGATGCGGGGTGGAGCAGCCTGGTAGCTCGTCGGGCTCATAACCCGAAGGTCGTAGGTTCAAATCCTACCCCCGCTACTCGAATTTGCGAGACAGCTTGCAAGGTTGAACGACCCGGTCACCGAGAGGTGCCCGGGTTTTTCTCCGTCTGGAGCGGCTCTCCACTCGGGCCCGCTTTGAGCGGTCGACCACGGCGGACCTGGGTGCCATCACGACCATGGCGATCGAGCCGACCGGCGCCCTGCTCGTGGCCGATGACGTGGGTGCCCGGGTGTACCGGATCGCGACCGACGGCAGCGTTGCCCCGATCATCGGCACGGGCACCGCGGGCAATAGCGGAGACGGGGGACTGGCGCTGACAGCCGAGGTGAGCAGGCCTCGCGCGCTCACGACCGACCCCGGTGGGACCATCTACCTGGCAGACGGGAATCGGGTGCGGCGCGTCGATACCGCCGGCGTCATCACCACGGTCGCGACCGACGCGGCTTTCTACAGCATCGAGGGACTCGCCGTCGACCCGCAAGGTCGGCTGGTGATCGCGGAGTACGACCGGCTGCGCCGGATCGAGGCCGGGATCATCACCACCGTGGCAGCAGGCGTCCGCGCGCGAGGCATGGTGATCGAGCCCGATGGCAGCATCGTGGTGAGCGAGTGGCACCGGATCACGCGGATCGCGCCCGACGGCGCGACCACGACGATCGCGGGCACGGGCGTCGCGGGCTTCGCGGGCGACGCGGGCCCGGCGACGGCGGCGCTGCTGAACACGCCCCGAGGGCTCGCGCGCGACGTCGCTGGCAACCTGTACATCGCCGACACCGGCAACTGGCGCGTCCGCAGGCTCGCGCCCGATGGCACGATCACCACGTTCGCCGGGACTGGCGTCTTTGGCGCCGGGGGCGACGACGGCCCGGCCACCGACCTCGACCTCACCCTTCCCCTGCTGGGCACCGACGCGGCGGGCCTGCTGTACATGCTGAACGGGCAAGGTGCAGCCTGGCAGCAGCTCAGCCAGGGTGTGCGGCTGCCCGTGGCGGAGCTGTACTACGATCCGATCAGCGATCGCCCGCGGATGAGCCACGACGGCTTCGGACTCGTTTACACCGACGGTGGCTGGCAGCATGCCCCGTACGCGGTGCCCGGGCCGTCGCCGCTGGCGTCCGCCCCGCTCGATGGTGGCGTCGTCGCCTACGAGACGCGCTCGATCGAGCTGTCCTTGACCGAGGCCCGCAGCTGGCGCGTCAGCTCGCCCACCTGGGAGGTCACCGAGATGGCGCCAGGACCGGGGCCGGCCCCCGGCGCGCTGCTGGCGTACGACTGGGTCAGGCAGGCCGTCGTCCTGGTCGGTGGGAGCACCGTCGGCCGCCGTGACACGTACGTGAACCCTGGCGCGGCCTGGAGCTCGCTGGCGGGTGCGGCGCCGCTACCCGCGGGCGATCCCTCGGCGCTGGGCTTCGATCCCGAGTTACCCGGCATGCTCCTGGTGCACTCCGGTCGCGTGTTCTCGCTCGAGTCCACTGCGTCCGCCTGGGTCGATCTGGGCGCGGCCGCGAGCGTGATCGGCGGGACGCCGCGGTCGCTCGCGTACGACCCGACCAGCCGCGTGATGTTCGCGCTGTCCGATGCCGGCCAGATCTGGGAGCGACGCTCGGGGACGTGGTCGCTGTCCCCGTTCGCCTTGAACACCGCTGGCTACCGGCTCGTCGCTGACGACCGCCGCGGCCTCGTGATGGCCGTGCCGCTTGACGGCCGCGATCGTCGCTGGTTCGAGTACCGGGGCGGATGGGTCGAGGGAGGCGTGTTGCCACGCGAGGTGCGCGGCACGATCGCCAGTGATCCGCGCCATGGGCGGATGGTGATCCTCGGAGACGGCACTGCGGACGACCCGTCCGGCCACACGTTCATGCTGGTCCGCATCACGCGCAGCGGACAGAGTGACGAGAGCTGCGTGGCGGACGAGGACGCCGATGCCGACGGGCTGGCCGGATGTGCAGACGCCGACTGCTTCTGGAGCTGTGATCGCTGCCCGCTGTACACGAGCTGTCCGTAGGGCCCGCGAATGGACAACTCGATCGATGATCGCGGGCGAGCCGCGGGCGAGGCGTGTCGAGGGGCGGGATCGCCCCGGCTGGGTGCGGGATCGGGTTCCGGGGCCGACCGCGTTGCACGGTGTTGCGGTCGTCACCGCCGGCGTGGTGACGGGCGCGACGGACCTCGCAAGACATGCCCCCGGCCCGGTGACATCGTCGGCAATCTCGTGCAGGAGTCGAGCGTCCGGCCGACCGCCGTCGAGTACAGCGGCGGCCCGGGCCGCGGCATCGCTCAGTGGTCCGTCGGGGGCCGGTGGGACACGGACCCGAGCAACGTCACCACGTTCGCGGCGGCGCGCGGCGCCAACCGCTGGAGCCGGTCCACGCAGCTCGACTTCATCTGGCACGAGTTCACCGTCGTCGGCGGCTTCGGGCTCAGCGAGATGCGTGCGACGACCACGCTGTCGCAGGCGGTCATCGTGTTCCAGAACCGGTACGAGCGGTGCGGTAGCTGCGCGCAGGGCAAGCGCCTGGAGTACGCCCAGCAGGCGCTGACCCAGTTCGGCGGCTCCACGCCCGAGCCGACCACGCCCGACGACGGCACGGGCACGGGCGGCGGCGGTCCGGGCGCGGGCGCGACCTGCTACGCGGGCACGCTGGGGCGCGACATGCCCGAGAATGCGGGTGTCCAGAGCATGTACGACGGCGGGTGGTCCCAGTGCTCCGGCGGCGCGTGGGTGGACCGGTGGTTCGACCCGGACGCCTGCGTCGCCCAGTCCCCGCTGTGAGCCCCCCCGCGGCGCGCCGCGGGGCTCCCGCGCCCAGCACCCGGGCCTCTCAGGCCTGCGCGGCTGGCGGGGTCACCAGCTTCGCGCCGGTGTCGACCAGCCGGCGCCGGAACGTGTCGAGGTAGTCCCCGGCGAGGTTCCACTTTCGCAGATCGGCGAGCTCGACCTGCTCCCCACCGGCGAGGGTGAGCGTCAGGTTGCTGATCGTGGGCCCCGGGGCGAGCGCGCCGCGGCGGCCCCCCGCGAGGACGCGGCTGATGGTGGCCTCGTCCTTGGCCACACACGCGGCGACGTAGCCCTCGAGGCTGAGCACGCCGTTGACGACGGTGTCCTCGAGCAGCCGCAGAGCGATGTCCGCGGGCAGCGCGTCGCCCTCGAGCGTGTAGGAGGTCCTCATGTCGGGGGCCCCCGTCGTGGAGGTCGTGTGTTCGAGGGTCACCCGGGCCAGCTGCATGCCGCACGCTACGCGGCCTGCGCCGGGGGCGCAATCAGGGGAACCGCGACTCGCGCGCCAGGCGGTCCACGAACGCCGTGAACGGCATGGTCTCCATCTTCTGCTGGTCGGCGCCGAACGTGCGCACGCTGACCTCGTCGGCGGCGACCTCCTTCTCGCCGATCACGATGGTGTAGGGGATCTTCTGCAGCGAGGCGTCGCGGATCTTCGCCTTCATCATGCCGTTGCCGTCGTCGAACACGACGCGCACGCCGGCCGCAGCCAGGCGGGCGGCGACGGTGTGGGCGTGGTCGTTGACGCGGTCGATGACGGTCACGATCGCGACCTGGACCGGCGCCAGCCACACCGGGAACGCCCCGGCAAAGTGCTCGATCAGGATCGCGATGAACCGCTCGAACGAGCCGTAGATCGCCCGGTGGAGCACCACCGGGCGGTGGTCCTTGCCATCCTCACCGACGTAGGTGAGGTCGAACCGCTCCGGCGCCGCGTAGTCGAGCTGGATCGTGCCGAGCTGCCACTTGCGACCGATGCTATCGGACACGTCGAAGTCGATCTTCGGGCCATAGAACGCCCCGTCGCCGGGCTTGAGCTCGTAGGCGAGCCCGAGCGCGTCGAGCGCGGCCTTGAGCGAGGCCTCGGCGCGGTCCCACATGGCGTCGTCCCCGATCCGCTGCGCCGGGCGCGTGGCGAACTTGGCCGCGTACTCGAGCCCGACCGCGTTGTAGACGTGGTCGAGCAGCGACACGAACTTCTTCACCTCCGCGGAGATCTGGTCCTCGCGGCAGTAGATGTGCGCGTCGTCCTGCGCGAACTGGCGCACCCGGGTGAGGCCGCCGAGCGAGCCCGCCGCCTCGTTGCGGTGGAGCACGTCCTGCGAGTGCAGGCGCATCGGCAGGTCGCGATAGCTCTGCTTCTTGAACCCGTAGAACAGGTGGTGCGACGGGCAGTTCATCGGCTTGAGCGAGAAGCTGTACGGATCGGGGTCACCCGCCGCCTTGGCCTCGCTGTCCTCGATGAGGAACATGTTCTCCTTGTACTTGCCCCAGTGGCCCGAGGTCTCCCACAGCCCCTTGTTGTAGAGGAGCGGGGTCTTGATCTCGACGTAGCCGTTGCCGAGGGCAAGGTGCCGCATGTACGACGCGAGCTGCGTGTAGAGCGCGGTCCCCTTGGGGGTCCAGAACGCGGCGCCCGGGGAGTACGGGTGGAAGTGGAACAGGTCGAGATCCTTGCCGAGCCGCCGGTGATCCCGCTTCTCCGCCTCCTCCCGCTGCTTCTGCCACGCGTCGAGGCTCTTCTGGTCGAAGAACGCGGTCCCGTAGATCCGCTGCAGCGTCTTGTTGCGGTGGTCACCGCGCCAGTACGCCGCCGACGAGCTGAGGATCTTGATCACGCCGACCTTGCCGGTCGACGGGCCATGCGGGCCCTCGCAGAAGTCGACCCAGTCGCCGTGGCCGTACAGGCTCAGCACCGTCGCGCCCTTGGCGACGATGTCCTGGATGATCTCCACCTTGAACGCCTCGCCCTTGCCGGTGAACAGGGCGATCGCCTCGGCGGGCCCCACCTCGGTGCGCTGGAACGGGAGGTCCGCGGCGATGATCTTGTTGGCCTCGATCTCGATCAGCGCGAGCTCCGCCTCGGTGAACGGCTGGCCGCGATCGAAGTCGTAGTAGAAGCCGGTCTCGATCGACGGGCCGATCGTGACCTGCGTGCCGGGGAACAGCCGCTGCACCGCGTCCGCCACGATGTGCGCAGCGTCGTGGCGGATGGTCTCGAGCGCCTCGGGCGCCTTGGTCGTGAAGATCTCGAGCGTGGTGTCCAGGTCGAGCGGGCGCGACAGGTCGACGAACGTGCCGTTCGCGCGCGCGAGGACCGCGGCCTTCGCGAGGCCGGGGCCGATCGCGCTCCGCACGAACTCGCCGATGGTCGTGCCTGCCGCGGTCTCCTTCTGAGAGCCGTCGGGGAGGGTCACGGTGATGCTGGCTGCGGACATGCGGGGGAGAATAGCGACAGTCGCCGCCAGGCGCCGCGCCGCGCCCGGCGATCTTTCACCGTAGGCGGCGCAGCGGGGGCGGCGGCGGGATCTCGAAGCGGGCGAGCCTGAACACGGCCATGCCGCGACGCTAGCATCGTCGGGCGGCGTGCGCGGGACGCGGTCAGGGCGCGTCGCGTGGCTCGCTGGCCGGGGGCCGCAGGTCGCGCAGCCGGACTGCGGCGCCCGGCGCACCTCCGGCCTTGCCGCGCAGCAGCCGCTGCGCCGGGTAGATGCTGCGGTGCCCTGACAGGACATACGCCACGACGCTGACCAGCATCACGTGGGGCAGGACGGCCGCGCCGAGCAACTCGACCGCCATCACCGACAGCGCGATCGGCGTGTTCGACGCGGCCGCGAACACCGCCGCGAGGCCGACGCCGGCGCCGAGCGCCTGCGGGATGCCGAGCACCGGTGCGAGCACACCGCCGAGCGAGGCGCCGATGAAGAACAGCGGGGTGACCTCGCCGCCGAGGAACCCCGCGCCCAGCGTGACCGCGGTGAACACGAGCTTCGCGGCGAACGCCCAGGTCACGAGCCCGGGATCCGTGAACGCGCCGACGATCGACGGGACCCCGAGGCCGAGGTACGCGGTGGTGCCCAGCAGCTGCCAGCCGAGGACCACGAGCGCGCCGCCGATCGCCATCCGCAGGCCGAGGTGCGGCACCCGCCGCTCGCCGATCCGCCGCAGCGCGTGCGTCAGCTCGATGAACACGATGCTGACCAGCGCCACGGCCGCCGCGAACACGATCCACGTCGCACACAGCAGCGGCGTGAGCTCGAGCGTGGGCACGGTGGGGTAGGTGGTGTGCACGATGCCCAGCCCGCGGGTCGTCAGATCGCCGACGAGCGCGGCGACCAGCGCGGGCACCAGCGCCTCGTACTCGAGTCGCCCCAGCACGACCAGCTCGAGCGCGAACAGCGCGCCCGCGACCGGCGTTCCGAACACCGAGCCGAACCCGCCCGCGACGCCGGCGGTGAGCAGATGGCGGCGCAGCGAGGGTGACAGGCGCGCGCGGTGCGCGAGGAAGTCCGTCAGGCTGGCGCCCATCTGGACGGCGGTGCCCTCGCGGCCCGCGCTGCCCCCGAACAGGTGCGTCAACACGGTGCCGACGAGCACCATCGGCATCATGCGCAGCGGGAGCTCGGGCCCGACGTCGTGGAGGGTGTCGATCACGAGGCTGGTGCCGCCCTTGATCGAGTGCCCGAGGCGCGCGTACACGATGCCGAGCCCGAGCCCGGCCACCGGGAGCAGCCACACCAGCCACGGCTGGCCCTCGCGCGTGACCGTGGCCACGTCGAGCAGCCACAGGAACAGCGCGGAGGCGGCGCCACACGCGGCGCCGACCACCACGCCGAGGCCGAGCCAGGGCACGAGGCTGCCCAGCGCCGTGCGCCAGGTCACGGGAGAGGACGGCGGGGCCACGCGGTGTGAGCCTCGCACGTGTCGCGGCGCGCGCAGACCGAGATCGGCCCGCGCGCGAGCGGCGCTCCGCTAGCGCGCCGAGCCGCGCGGCGCGGGGCGCTGCGCGGTGCTCGAAGGAGCGCGCGAAGCACCGGCGGCGGCGTTTGTGCTGGTGTCGGCGCCATCGGGGCGGGTCGGGCCATCCGGACGGGTCGGGCCATCGGGGCGGGTCGGGCCGTCCGGGCGCAGGCTGCTCTCCTCGGACGTGGGCTCGCCCTCGACGGCAGCGCCCTCGGCACCCTCCTCGGCGGCGGGCTCCGCGGTCACGAGCTCGTCCCAGGCGATCTGGGGCCCCTTGGCGCCCTTCGGCTCGGCCTTCTTCTGGTTCCGGCGCTCGTTCTTTTGCTTCGCGCGGTCCTTCAGCTCCATCTCGCGCTGACGTTTAAGGAAAGTACCTCGTTGGTTCGACATCGTTCACCGCAAGAAGTTGAGGGGCGAGACTAGCTCACACGGCGCCGCGACGCCCGCCCTGATCACCATTCGTGCCCCGTCGACGACCGATTGGCGGGGTCGCGAGCACGAATCTCGGACCGTGCACGCACGTTCGGGCCTTGACTTCCTCGATCTGGGGACGTGCCCGCCCGCCCCTTGCAGATCATCGGTCGCGATGGCGCGTGATCGAGATCTATCGCGGCCCGCGACG
Source organism: Kofleriaceae bacterium (assembly GCA_964203225.1). GTDB lineage: Bacteria > Myxococcota_A > Polyangia > Haliangiales > Haliangiaceae > JABFXX01. The sequence goes on along the minus strand of CAXNMK010000008.1, from coordinate 100,875 downwards.
GACGACTCGCCACGCTCGCGCCTCCACCGGCGCACGCCGCGGGTCACGCGATGGACGACATCGACCTCCTGTTCCGGCTCCTGGCGGACCGCGTGGCCGCCCATGCGGCGATCGAGGAGCGGGTGTTCGACAAGGCCGTGCGGGCGCGCCAGATCGACGAGACGCTCGTGGATGCGCGCCACGAGCACGGGGCGATCAAGCGCGTTCTCGACAGCCGCGCGAGGGGCGGCTTGTCGTGACCGGCCGGCGCGAGGATGGCGGCGAGGGTGGTACCGGTCAGGCGCTTCATCACGAAGACCGGCCGCCCGTCGGGACCGATGGCGACCTCGTGGACCGGCACCACCGCGGGGTGATCGAGGCGGCCCTGGATCCGCGCCTCGCGGAGGAACCGGGCGGTCGCGCCGTCGCCGCGGGTCCTCAGTTGCTTGAGCGCCACGTCGCGGCCCAGCAGCGCGCCCTGCACGGAGCGCTCGTGGCCGGTCGGCACGTGGCCGAGGTCGATGCCCGGGTCCGCGGTGGTGCGCGTGTCGCCCGTGGTGGCGGCGAGCGCGAGGGTGTCGTCGTGCGACGGGTCGAGGGATCCCACGGTGACCACGAGCTCGCGATCGCTCGATGTCGACGGCGTGAGCCTCCCCGCGGCGCATGGGGCTACCTCGCGTGGCGCGTACCCGCCGCCCGCTCCGTGGCGCCGCCGCGGCGCCCGCGGGTCAGGGGGCCTCGTCGAGCGGGCGCATGTTCTCGCGCGCGTACGCGGCGAACAGCTGCCCGGCCCCCCGCATCAACGCGAGCTTGGACATCGGCACACCCGCGAAGTCCTGCACGGCCAGCCGGAACAGCGCGGGCAGGGTGGGCAGCGCCCGCGTGACCTTGGCTCGACGGTGTCCGAAGAACAGCTCGTAACACGCATGCCGGATCCGGAGCTGCCAGCCCAGGTGGTGCGCCTCGACCCTCGAGCGCCAGTCGGTGAACCCGAACTGCTGCCGCTCGAACGCGCGCGCGAGGTACGGGCCCGCGACCGCGCCATACTCGATCGCCTGTCCGATCCCCTCGCCGGTCGCGATGTCGATGCCGGCGGCCTCGCCCACGAGGATCACGCGCGGTGCTGCGATCTCGGCGCCCGGCACGAAGCCGCGCTCGGCGAACTGCTTGAGGCGGTAGCGGGTCACGTCGAGGCCGCGGGCGGCGAGGTAGGTCGTCACGCGGGCGCGCACGTCGTCGGGGCCGAGGTTGCGGATCACGTAGGCGCCGCGGCACACGAGCGGCTCGCCCCGGACGAGCGTGGGGAAGTCCCAGGCGTAGCCCTGGAGGTCCGGGGTGTCGAAGTCGAACACCACCGTGTCCCGTGGCAGATCGCCCGGCACGGTCTCGGTGTCGAGCTCCACCACCTGGGCGCGCAGCTCGCCGCGCGCCAGGCCAATCCGCCGTCGCGCGATCCCGCCGACCCCGTCAGCGCCGACCACGGCCTTCGCGCGGATCACCTCGCCCGTGGAGGTCACCACCTCCACGGCGTCATCGTGGACCGTCAAGGCCTCGACCCCGCAGCCGTCGCGGAACTCGATGCCGCGCGCGATCACGTGGAGCGAGAGCGCGGCGTCGAACTCGATCCTTCGGACCACGCGGCCGACGGCGGGCTGACGAGTGACGATGGTCTGGCCCCCGACGCGCAGCGCGATCGCGTCGAGCGACACGTGCGGGCAGTCGACGGTGACCCCGATCGTTTCGAGCAGCTTGAACGCCCGCTCGCCCACCCCCCCGGCGCAGATCTTCTCGCGCGGGAAGCGCTCCTTCTCGAGCACGAGCACCCGCAGCCGCGGCGCGAGGTCCTGGACGTGGAGCGCGGTCGACAGCCCCGCGGGGCCGCCGCCGATGACGATCAGATCGACGTCACGCATGTCGCGAGGATCGCAGTATGGGAGGAACCGGCCGCGTCGGCCAGCACTCCGCGCCCTGGTCCCGCCGTTTCACAAACGGTCAGCGTGGCGGGGCGTGGCGTGGCGGCGGCGGGGCGTGCCGGCGACATCGCGGGCGCCGCGCCGTGAGGGCGTCGATCAGGTCGCGGATCCGTCGTCGGTCACGGCGCGATCGCGACGCTGCGGGCACGGTTGAGCATGGTGACGACCACGCCGTGCATGCCCGATGCCCACGCGCCGAGCACGCGCCAGCAGGGCACCCTCCGCGCCTCGGGGCGCATCAGCGCGTGCCAGGCGGCCGCGTCGAGGCACATCGAGACGATGTCGAGCCGACATCGAGCCGACATCGAGCCGACATCGAGCCGACATCGAGCCGACATCGAGCCGACATCGAGCCGACATCGAGCCGACATCGAGCCGACATCGAGCAGGACGTCGAGCAGGACGTCGCGCAGGGCGCGCCAGCTGGGCGGCTGCAGCATCCACCCGAGCGCGGCGGCCCCGACCACGAACATCACGAGGTTGAACACGCGGCTCCACGTGTCCTTGTCCGGCTCCAGCTCGGCGACCGCGGCGCCGCCGGCGACCCGGGGGCCATCGGGGTCGGGCACCCGCGCCCGGGTCTCGTCGGTCGGCGTCGGGATCACGCGTGGGGCGAGGTCGATGGCCTCGCTGAGCAGCAAGGGACATGCCGCCGCCACCCGCGGTCGCGGCGTGGCTCGGCCCGGCGCACACGGCGTGCGCAGCAGCCCGACCCCCGGATGACAGGGGGCGCGTGCGCCCGATCAGGCGGAGGCGCTGACCATCGACTGCAGCTCGGTCCACTGGATCTTGCCGTCGCCGCTGCCGTCGAGCTTGCCGATGATGCCCTTGACCCACGCACCGCGGGTGAGCCCGTTGCCGACGCCGGCATCGGCCAGGAACCGGCTCAGGCCGGCCTTGTCGATCGCACCGTCACCGTCGGGATCGTAGGCCTCGAACGCCTTCTTGTAGTCCCCGCCGTAGCGGCTGTTCACGAGCGCCTGGATCTTGGTCTTGAGCTCGCGCTCGTTATCGTCCTCGGCGTAGGCCAGCTGGGACGCCGTGCTCGTCGCAGCGGCGCTGCCCGCCCCGGTCAGGGGCGGGGACGTGCCGTCGACGTAGCGCTCGTGGGTGGACTCCTCGGGGCGCGCCAGCTCCTGGGTCTCGGGCGCCGCGAGCTTCGGCTCATCGCGAAGGGACCGTTCCATCCCCCGAGACTACCCTAGAACGCGGGCGGTTCCTTGCGATACGCGGGGTGCGCCTTCGAGATCATCCTGGACAGCATCGCGGTGAGCGCGAGCACGTCCTCGTCCTCGGTGGCGCGGCTGACGTAGACGTGAATGATGTCGTGGCCTGCGTCGCCGTCCGGCTCGCGGAGCCGGAGATGGAAGTAGCCCTCGTCCTCGTCCTTCTTGCCCCGCGTTCGGTCCTCGAGCTCGAGCCGGTCGATCAGATCCCAGACCCGGCGCGTATCTTTCTCGTCGAGCGTCGTGGTCCCCAGGTCCTGGACGTCCGGGCCGTCGGCGAACGAGGCCCACAACGAGGCGCCGCGGATCCGGATCTGCCAGTCGCCGCCCTCGGGCTGGTTGGACACCAAGTCGAACATCCGGCCCTGGGTCTCGCCGCGATCGGCCGCGCCCGGCTCGCGCTCCTGCGTCTGGTAGACCCCGCCGGCGGACGGGCAGCCGGCTCCCGTGGCGAGGCACACGAGCAGGCACGACACGACAGCGGGGCGGCGGCGACGCACGGACGCGATCATAGCCTATGCTGGCGCGCTCACGATGGCGCTGCGCTTCCACGACCAGCCGCTCACCGCCCCCTCGGTGCTGCGCGACGGCACGCACCGCGCGGCCAGCCTCGACGCGACCTGGCGACGGTTCTCGCCGTGCGCGCGCGCCGCCGGCATCACCCGGATCGCGGACCTGACCGGCCTCGACACGCTGGGCATCCCGGTGTTCACGGCGATCCGGCCGATGGGCCGCTCGCTGTCCACCCAGCAGGGCAAGGGCCTGACCCCCGCCGCCGCCCGGGTCAGCGCGCTGATGGAGAGCCTCGAGACCTGGACCGCCGAGCACCTGGCGCTGCGCGTGGTCAAGGGCAGTGCGCGCAGCCTCGGCCGGCGCGCCGTGGACATCCGGCGGCTGCCGCGCACGCGCGCGCGGCTCGGGCGCGATCAGGTGCTGCGCTGGGTCGAGGGCTGGGACCTGGTCGCGCAGGCGCCGGTGCTGGTGCCCGAGCAGGCGGTCACGCTCGACACGACGTTTCGTACCCCACCGGTGTTCGACATCTCGTCGAACGGCCTCGCCTCGGGCAACGTCCTCGTCGAGGCGATCGTCCACGGCCTGTGCGAGGTGATCGAGCGCGACGCGGAGGCCGCGTGGCACCGCGAGGGTGGCGACCGGCGCCTCGTCCTCGACACCATCACGGACCCCGCGTGCCGCGCGCTGATCGCGCGGATCACCGCCGCGGGCGCGCGCGTGTTCGTGTGGGACATGGGGGGCCTCGTGCCCGCGATCGGGTGCGCGATCATGGAGGATCCGCGCGAGCCGGCGTGGCGCACGCTCGGCTACTACCAGGGGTTCGGCGCGCACCTCGCCCCCGAGGTCGCGGTCGCGCGCGCGCTCACCGAGGCCGCGCAGACCCGGCTGACGTACATCGCCGGCGGCCGCGACGACTTCTTCCCGTTCGACTACGCGCGCGCCACCGACCCCGAGCTGCTCGCGGACCTGTGGGACCGTCTGGCCGCGCCGTGTGACGAGCCGGCCAGCTTCGACGAACTCGCGCACACCGCCGCCCACACGCGGGACCTCGGGCACGACCTCGAGGTGCTGCTCGCGCGGCTCGCTGACGCCGGCTACGCGCAGGTGATCGCCGTCGACCTGACCCACCCGGATCTCGGCGTGCCGGTGGTCAAGGTGCTGGTCCCCGGGCTCGCCACCGACGTGGAGGCGATGGGATGACCACGCTGGTGTTCGTCGGGCCGACCCTGCCGGCGGCCGAGGTCACCCGGCTCCTGCCGGGCGCGATCGTCGTGCCGCCGGTCGCGGTGGGGGATGTGCTGCGCCTGGCCCGGGCGCGTCGTCGGCCCGCGCGGATCGCGATCATCGACGGCTACTTCGAGCGGATGGCCGCGGTCTGGCACAAGGAGATCCTGCGCGCACTCGAGCGCGGGATCGCGGTGTGGGGCGCGGCGAGCATGGGGGCGCTGCGCGCGGCCGAGCTCGCGCCGTTCGGGATGCGCGGCGTCGGCCCGATCTTCCAGGCGTACGCGCGCGGCGTGCTCGTCGCCGACGACGAGGTCGCGGTCGCGCACCTGCCGGCGGCGTACGGGTACCAGGCCACCTCGGACGCGCTGGTCAACCTGCGCGACGGCATCGCGCGCGCCCCGGGCCTGACCACACCGACCCGCGCGCGGCTGATCGCGCTGGCGCGGGCGCGATTCTACCGCGAGCGCAGCTGGGCCACGCTCCTCGAGGACGCCGCCGTCGCCGGGCTGCCCGCGCGCCAACTCGCCACCCTCGCGCGCTGGCCCAAGCCCGACCGCAAGGCCGCCGACGCGCGGCTGCTGCTGCGCGCGCTCGCGCGGGATCGCGGCGCCTCCCGGCCGGCCGCGCGGGTGCCCCGGACCTGGGCGCTGCGCCAGCTCGAGGCGTGGATCGACGGCGACCTCGGCTGAACCCGCGGCGGCGGCGGTACGCTCGAACGTCGCATGGATGGCGGTCAGGGGGCCCCGACCTCCGGCGCGGGCAGGTTCGAGGTCCTCGACTTCGGCCTGGTGGCCACGCTGGCCGAGCTCGATTCCGAGCGGCTCGCCGTCGGCACGCCAGTGTACATGTCACCCGCGCAGGCCTCGGACCGGCCGATCGGAGAGGCCAGCGACTGGTACGGCGGAGGCGGCGCGCTGCTCTCGGGGCTGATCCACGCCCCCGAGGCCGGCCTGCTGGTGATCGTCGCTGACGAGCCCGCGCTCGGCGTCGGGGTGCTCCCCCAGCTGTGCACGGGCGTGCGCGCCGCCGAGATCCGGGCCATCGTGGTCCCGGATCGCCCGGGCGTGGTCCCTGTCCGCCCCACGTGACGCCCGGGGGGCGCCTGTACTAGTGTCAAGCGGGGGTGCCTGGGGGGGTGATCCAGGCGGCTCGTTCGTTCGTAGGGGTCAGACCGGCCGCCGCCGGTAGAGGGATACCGTGTCAGATATCGCGCAGCACATCGCCGTCTCGCACAAGGTGCACATCGAGGACCTCGACTGGGCGACCGCGAAGAAAGTGGGCCTGACGCCGACCGAGGTCGCCACGCTGGCGCACTTCGCCGACGTCGAGAGCCAGACGGTCTACTACTTCCTCGAGGTGTCCCGCCTCCAGGTCGCACGTGACCCCGAACTCCTGACGTTCCTGACGATGTGGAACTACGAGGAGTACTTCCACTCGTACGCGATCACCCGGCTGCTGCACGAGTGCGGCGTCCCGGTCGAGAGCGCCACCGAGCGGGGCAAGAGCGTCCGCGCAGGCGCCCGGTTCAAGGCGCGGTTCGAGGACATGATCCAGGGCATGATCGCCAAGGTCGCCCCGCAGTCCTTCATCGGATTGTGGATGTTCTGGGGGGCGCTCCAGGAGTGCTTGACCACCCAGGCGTACGAGGAGCTGGCCGCGACCACCCGGAACCCGGTGCTCGCCGAGCTGTGTCGGCGGATCGCCAAGCAGGAGCGGCGCCACTTCGCCTACTACTTCGGCAACGCGAAGAAGCAGCTCGCGGGGCGCCCGCGCACACAGGCGTTCGTGCGGATGATCGCCCGGCAGTTCTACGCGCCGGTCGGCGGCGGCGTGAAGACCGACGAGGAGGCCGCCCGCATGGTGGCCCAGCTGTTCCCCCAGGAGCGGATCTTCGAGGTGATGAGCTACATCGAGCGAAAGATGGCGCTGCTGCCCGGCATGGCCGGCCTCGACTGCTGCACGCGGTGGGCGGCCAAGGTCCAGCCGCTGCTCCCTGTCGAGACCCGGGCGCAGCATGTGCCAACGACGTTCAGCACGCGGATGGACGATGCGGCGAGCGCGCGCGACGCCGCCGACGCCGCGTAGCTCAGAACGCGTAGCCGACGCGGAAGTAACCGACCGGCTGGACGTCGGGCTCGCCGCTGTAGCTCATCGCATCGCTGCTCAGGTTGCGGGCGACGCCCACGGCCGCGGCCACGTTGAGCCCCGAGTCGAACGAGCGGTGCCAGCCGAACAGGACCTGCGGGCCGACGATGGTGTCCGAGCTGTCGTAGCTGCCGCTGCCACTGCTGCCGACGCAGTCGTCGTTCGGGGCACACGGGCTGACCGCGTCGTAGGCGTAGCGGCTGCGGCTGCCGCGGACGACCAGGCCGGGCTCGATGAACGGGCCCTGGTAGACGCGCTTGAAGTAGATCGGCGCGGTCACCCCGGCCTCGTAGCCGTCGGTGTTGCCGATGCTGATGATGTTGGCGTCGGCGCGGATCGCCACGTTGGCGTGCACCGCGTGGCTGACCGACAGGCCGTAGATGCCGACCATCCAGCCGATCGGGTTCGAGGAGATGTTGGTCTTGCGATAGCGGGTCAGGTACTCGCTGTTCTCGCCGACCTTCACCAGCGTGCCGTTGATGTGGGAGACGTCGCTCCAGCGGGTGGTCTGCGGCGCGTCGTCGAGGTCGCGCGCGGGCGCGACGGTGCTCGGCCCCGCGGCGGCCGGGCTGCCCTGCGTGATGATCATCGGAGCGTTCGGCGTGACCACGATCAGCTGCTCGGCCTGGGTGACGGCGGCGCCGTCGGCCCACGCGGGCGCGGACGACAGGGCGACGGTGGCGACGGCGAGGTAGCGGAGGCTGGTCATGGCTGACGTCACTAGCAGCCCGGATGCCAACTCTTCACCGCGTGCGCAATACCTTGAAATCAAGCGGGATGTCGGCCGCGTCCGGCCGTGGATGCGATGCCGCGCGCGCGGCTGGTTTCGGTGACCTCGCCAGATCCGGACATCGATGTCGCGATCGCGGCCAGGGTCCAAGCTAGGGTCCGGGCGATGGGGACCGAGATCGAGCGCAAGTTCCGGGTCGAGGGGGACAGCTGGCGATCCGCGCCGGGGCGCACCGCGCTGGCGTTCCGGCAGGGCTACCTGTCGACCGACACGGCCCGCACCGTCCGGGTCCGGCTCGAGGGCGCGCGCGGCGTGCTGACGATCAAGGGGCCGACCACCGGCGCGCGCCGCAGCGAGTTCGAGTACGCGGTGCCCGCGGCCGATGCCGAGGAGCTACTCGCGCTGTGCATCCCGCCGCTGATCGACAAGGTGCGCCACCGGATCCCGGTCGGGGCGCACGTGTTCGAGGTCGACGAGTTCCACGGCGACAACGCCGGACTCGTGATCGCGGAGATCGAGCTCGGCGCCGAGGACGAGGTGTTCACGCGACCGGCCTGGCTCGGTGCCGAGGTCACCACCGACGCGCGCTACTACAACTCGAACCTGATCGCCCACCCGTACCGCACGTGGGGCGGGCAGGGCTGAGAGACGGTGAAACCGTCTCGAACTCGGGGTGGGAACCCTGCGCGGCTTGCCGCGGAGGGCGGGGCGGAGCCCCGAGGAATCGAGAGACGGTGAACCCGTCTCGAACTCGGGGTGGGAACCCTGCGCGGCTTGCCGCGGAGGGCGGGGCGGAGCCCCGAGGAATCGAGAGACGGTGAACCCGTCTCGAACTCGGGGTGGGAACCCTGCGCGGCTTGCCGCGGAGGGCGGGGCGGAGCCCCGAGGAATCGAGAGACGGTGAACCCGTCTCGAACTCGGGGTGGGAACCCTGCGCGGCTTGCCGCGGAGGGCGGGCGGAGCCCCGTGGAACTGACGCCTGGTCGGCTCAGCGCAGGACGGTCAGCGTGCGCATCGTGCCGCGCGTGACGCCGAACTGCTCGTGCACGGCGGCGCGGCGGACGACCTCGGCGGGCGCGAGCGCCCCGGCAACCAGGCCGCGATAGGCGTCGAACAGGCGGGTGGTCTCCTCGGCGGACTCGCGCACCAGCTCGAGCCGGAACCGCCGCACGCCCGCGATCAGGAGCTCGGGCACGAGGCTCGCCGCGCTCTGCGCCTGGGCGTTGAACACGGTGTTGCGGCAGCCGACGTCGACGACCACCGGGTGGACGAGGCCCACGCGATCGCGGAGCGCGACCTCGTGCTGCTCGCACGGGCGCCCGCACGTCTTGTAGTCGGTCCCGGTCGACAGCAGGTGGGCGTACACGCAGTGCTCGGTGTGGAACGTCGGGATGTGGTGGTGCAGCGTGACCGCGACCTGGCCGGCCGGCGCTGCCGCGAGCAGCGCCGCGAGCTGGGCATGGTCGAGGTCGTGCGAGGCGGTGACGGTGGCGAGGCCGCGCGCGAGCACCCACGCCGCGGTGATCGAGTTGGTGACGTTGAGCGAGAAGTCGCCGTGCAGCGCCGGCGCAGCGGCGGTGCGTGCGAGGTCACGACCGAGGTCGCGAAAAAATGCGAGCGAGCCCCAGCTCCGCACCAGCACGTGATCGGGCGCGAGCCGGGCGAGGTGGGCATCGATCCGCTCCTCGCCGGGCTTCTGCACCCGCACCGTGGCGACGCCGACCCGGGCGCCGCGGGCCCGCGCACGCTCGACGGCCCGGCCGAGGCCGACCAGCTCCATCCAGTCGAGCTCGATCTCGGTGGCACCGGCGGCGAGCACCGCGTCGAGCTGGGCATCGGTCCGGCACAGCGGCACCACGTGGGGGGCGACGTCCGCGGCGGCCTCGCGCGGCAGCGTCGCGTCGCCGCGGAGCGCGCTGATCACCGAGCCGGTGGCGAGCGTGCGATCGACGCGGACCACGGCGGCCTCGAGCTGACCGACCAGCTCGCGGCGCAGCTCCTTGAGCTCGGACACCGGCACGTGGAGCCCGGGCGCGAGGCCGGCGCCATCGACGGCCGCGAGGTGGAAGCTGGTGCCGCCCACCGCGCCGAGCTTGTCGGCGAGCACCTCGGGGGACAGGCCGGCGCCACGCGCGGGAGCGAGCAGCGAGCGGGTGGTGCCCTGGACCTCGTGCCGGCCCGCGCGCATCACCACCTCGAGCGGCGCGCCCGCGGCGCCGCGCACCACGAGCGTCACGCCGATCCGGCCGAGCGCGCCGCGGCCGGCCTCGGCGGCCTTCTCGCCGGCGCGGGTCAGCCGCGGATCCGAGGACACCCACACGAAGTCGCCGGGCGCGACGCGCGTCAGATCGGGGCCGGGGTTGCCGAACCGCAGCCGGTAGCCGTCGGCCACCTCGTCGACCGCGAACATCGGGCCGCCCTCCTCGGCGTCCTCGGGCCGGCCGCGATCGAACACCACGCCCATGCCGGCGCGCGGCACCACGCGCGGGCCGGGCAGGGCGTCCGCCGCGGGCGCGGCACCGTCCGCGAGCGCGCGCCCGCCGGTGACCGGGCGCTGCGCCGGATCGGGGACGACGTAGACGAACTCGCGATCCACCTTGACCACCCGCCCGAGCGGCAGCCCGCGGTGGCGCGGGAACCGGCCCTCGACCAGGCGCTGGTGATCGGTGCCCGCGAGGAACCCCGCCGAGGCGCCACGGCTGTAGGCGAGCTGCAGGGAGGCGGCGTCCATGGGCACCTCGACGGCGGGCGCGAGCGGCACCTCGCCGACGGCCTCGGCCGCCAGCCGCCGGTAGTGCGCCACGGCGGCGGCCACGTAGTGGGGACCCTTGAGCCGGCCCTCGATCTTCAGGGAGACGACGCCGCCACCGCCCTCGCGCTGGCCTGCGATCGCCGCGAGCGCGCCGACCACGTCGGAGCCGACCAGGTCCTTGGGCGACAGGAGGTACTCGACCTCGCCGAGGTCGCGCGCCTCGCCGTCCACGACCAGGCCGTAGGGCAGGCGGCACGCCTGCGCGCACTGGCCGCGGTTCGCGGACCGGCCGCCCCACGCCTCGGAGGACAGGCACTGTCCGCTCCACGCGACACAGAGAGCGCCGTGGATGAACACCTCGAGCGGGACCGTGGTCCCGGCGGCGTAGGCGCGGATCTCGTCGACCGACAGCTCGCGCGGCACCACCACCCGAGCCAGGCCGAGGTCCGCCAGCAGCCCCACGGCGAGCGGGCTCGACGCGGTCATCTGCGTGGAGGCGTGCACCTCGAGGTCGGGGCACACCGCGCGCGCGATCCGGGCGACCGCGGGATCCTGGACGATGATGGCGTCGACGCCGGCGGCCGCGACGCGGCGCAGCAGCTCCTCGACGATCACCAGCTCGGGCTCGAACACGAGCGTGTTGAGCGTGACGTAGAGCCTTGCGCCGGCGCGGTGGACCCAGGCGGCGATCTCGTGCAGGCCGTCGGACGGGAAGTTCGCTGCCCGGGCGCGAGCGTTGAACCCGTCGTCGAGCCCGAGGTAGACGGCGTCCGCGCCGGCGGCGAGGGCCGCCGCGAGGGCGTCACGATCGCCGGCGGGGGCGAGAATCTCGGGGCGGCGCATGCCGGGGCGACCTTTGAGGGCATCGTTCCATACCATGCCCGGTCCTGGAAACCATCTCGGACACGCATACTTGCGAGGCCATTGCCCCTTGCACTCCGGATCCCCCTCTCCTTATAACGCCCGCACCAAAAGGACCGAGGGACCCCACTCATGATGTCACAACTCCACATGCTCGCGGCCGGCGCTCCGGGTGTTGCCGTCCGGCCACACTCCGAGGCCCAGCTCAGCCTGCCTGACTTCCATCAGGTGCAGTTCCTGGGAATCTCCGGCTGGATGATCCTGGCGACGGGCCTCGCCGTCAGCGCCATCGGGCTGCTGTTCGGCATGCTCAAGTACCAGAAGCTGCGGAACCTCCCCGCGCACACGGCGATGATCGAGATCAGCGAGCTGATCTACGCCACGTGCAAGACGTACCTGAAGACCCAGGCGAGGTTCATCGCCTACCTCTGGGTGCTGATCGCCGCGGTCATCCTCCTGTACTTCGCGGTCCTCGAGAAGGTGCCGTTGCCGAAGGTGCTGGCGATCGCCGCGTTCAGCGTGATCGGCATCCTCGGCAGCATGGTGGTGGCGTTGTTCGGCATCCGCGTCAACAACTTCGCGAACTCCCGCGCCGCGTTCGCGTCGCTGCGCGGCAAGCCGTACGGGGTCTACGCGATCCCGATGGAAGCCGGCATGAGCATCGGCACCGTGCTGATCTCGCTCGAGCTGTTCCTGATGCTCTGCATCATGCTGTTCCTGCCCGGCGACTACGCTGGCCCGTGCTTCATCGGCTTCGCGGTCGGTGAGTCGCTCGGCGCCGCGGCCCTCCGCATCGCAGGCGGCATCTTCACGAAGATCGCCGACATCGGCTCGGACCTCATGAAGATCGTCTTCAACATCAAGGAAGACGATGCCCGCAACCCCGGCGTGATCGCGGACTGCACCGGCGACAACGCCGGTGACTCGGTCGGCCCCACGGCGGACGGCTTCGAGACCTACGGCGTCACCGGCGTCGCGCTCATCACGTTCATCCTGGTGGCCCTCCCGAGCATGCGCACGGAGCTCCACCAGCTCAACCCTGATGGTAGCCAGATGTTCCCGTTCGGGATCTGGAAGGACGCCGCCCGCACCGTGGTCACCGACGCAGGCGCGTGGACGCAGACCGTCCTCCTCGTCTGGCTGTTCGCGATGCGCATCATCATGATCCTCGCGTCGGTCGGCAGCTACCTGATCAACGAGGCGTACACCAAGGCCAAGTACCAGAACGCGGCCAAGATGGACTTCGAGCACCCGCTCACCGTCCTCGTGTGGCTGACCTCGCTGGTGTCGGTCGCGCTGACGTTCGGCCTGTCCTACCTGCTGATCGGCCAGGGCCCGTCCGCGCTGCCGATGGGCCTGTGGTGGAAGCTGTCGGCGATCATCTCGTGCGGCACGCTCGCCGGCGCGATCATCCCGGAGCTCGTCAAGATCTTCACCTCGGTGAAGTCCGGCCACGTCAAGGAGGTCGTCACGGCCTCCCACGAGGGCGGCGCGTCGCTCAACATCCTCGCCGGCCTCACCGCCGGTAACTTCTCGGGCTACTGGATGGGCCTCGTGATCACCGGCCTGATGGCCATCGCCTACGGCGTGTCGACGCTCGGTGGCATCTCGGAGATCCTGTACGCGACCAACCTCGCGGCGAACCTCGAGATGTCGCCGTTCGCGTGCGAGGCGGCCTCGGCCGTGTTCGCGTTCGGCCTGGTGGCGTTCGGCTTCCTCGGCATGGGCCCGGTCACGATCGCCGTCGACTCGTACGGCCCGGTGACGGACAACGCGCAGTCGGTGTACGAGCTCTCGGTCATCGAGAGCATGCCGAACATCGCCGCCGACATCGAGAAGGACTTCGGCTTCAAGCCGCAGTTCGAGAACGCCAAGATGCTCCTCGAGGAGAACGACGGCGCGGGCAACACCTTCAAGGCGACCGCGAAGCCGGTGCTGATCGGCACCGCCGTCGTCGGCGCGGCGACGATGATCTTCGCGCTCATCATGCTCGTCACCGACGGCCTCAAGCCCGAGGCGATCGGCAACCTCTCGATGATCCACCCGCCGTTCCTGCTCGGCCTGATCGTCGGCGGCGCCATCATCTACTGGTTCACCGGCGCCTCCACCCAGGCGGTCTCGACCGGTGCGTACCGCGCGGTCGAGTTCATCAAGGAGAACATCAAGCTCGACAGCGACGCCGTGAAGGCCTCCGTCGAGGACTCCAACAAGGTCGTCGAGATCTGCACGGTCTACGCGCAGAAGGGCATGAAGAACATCTTCATGGTCGTGTTCTTCACGACGCTCTCGTTCGCCTGCATCGACCCGTACTTCTTCATCGGCTACCTGATCTCGATGGCGCTGTTCGGCCTGTACCAGGCGATCTTCATGGCGAACGCCGGCGGCGCCTGGGACAACGCGAAGAAGATCGTCGAGACCGACATGCGCGCGAAGGGCACCAAGATCCACGAGGCGTGCGTCGTCGGTGACACCGTCGGCGACCCGTTCAAGGACACCTCGTCGGTCGCGCTCAACCCGGTGATCAAGTTCACCACCCTGTTCGGCGTCCTCGCGGTCGGCCTGGCGCTCCAGCTGCACCACAAGGCGATCGGCATGGTCGACGGCAAGATCGTCAACGCGCCCGAGCCGATGTACGACTACATCCGCTACGCAGTGGCGGGCCTGTCGATCGCGATCTCGATGTTCTTCGCGTACCGCTCGTTCTACGGCATGCGGATCGGGACGATGACGGAGGCCTCGACCAAGGAGGCCCTCAGCCGCAGGTCGGCCGAGCACTCGGACGACAAGAAGGCCTGATCGACGCTGACGACCGGGCCCCGTGCTCGGTCCAGCAGGTGACGGGGTGCCTCGCGGCGCCCCGTCGTCGTTTTCGGGGGGGCGTCAGCGCGAGCAGGCCCGCTCGAGTAGCCGCTCCGCGCCCACGGCGAGGCCGGTCAGGAGGACCTTCGCGGCCACGCAGGCGCGCAGGCCGAAGCTCGGACCACACAGGGGATGCCTCATCGCGGGGGCCTCCGGTCGTCAGCATGGGCGGGAGCCGCGTGGCCGCACGCGGGCCTCACCGCGGGCTCGCGCACGACAACGTCGATCGGGCGAGCGGGGGTCACAGCCGGGTCGCGGCCTCGAGGGCGCCGATCAGCGACAGGCTGCCGATCAGCACGCCGAGCGCGAGGTGGCGGAGCTGGTGGCGGCGGGGCGGGGCGACGTAGCGCGTCAGGGCGGGGTGCATGGGAGTCGTGCAACAGCAACGCACGAACCACCCCCCGGTGTTCCCGCAACCCGTGGACCTCGCGTGGTGAGGCGGGCCGGCGACGGCCGGGTGGTGTCAGCGCGGCACCTGCCCGGCGCGGCGGCGTGCCAGGACGGCAGGGGCGTGACGCCGCGCCGCGCACGATCGCGACGCGGCGCCGCGCCCCCGACCCGGTGCCCGGCCGCGCACCCCCGTGATAGATCAACGGTCATATGGCCGAGACGATCCGCGCGCCCCGGGGGACCGAGCTGTCGTGCAAGGGCTGGCCGCAGGAGGCCGCCCTCCGCATGCTGATGAACAACCTCGATCCCGACGTCGCCGAGCGGCCCGACGACCTGGTGGTCTACGGCGGCACCGGCAAGGCCGCGCGCAGCTGGGAGGATTTTCACGCGATCGTGCGCGAGCTGCGCCGGCTCGAGAACGACGAGACGCTGCTGATCCAGTCGGGGCGCCCGGTCGGCGTGTTCCGGACCCACGAGGAGGCGCCGCGCGTCCTGATCGCGAACTCGAACCTGGTCGGCAAGTGGGCCACCTGGGAGCACTTCCGCGAGCTCGAGAAGCGCGGCCTGATGATGTATGGCCAGATGACCGCGGGGTCGTGGATCTACATCGGCTCCCAGGGGATCGTGCAGGGCACGTTCGAGACGTTCGCCGCCGCGGCGCGCGTGCACTACGGCGAGGGCGCGGATCTCGCGGGCAAGTTCGTGCTGTCCGGTGGCCTCGGTGGCATGGGGGGCGCCCAGCCGCTGGCGGCCACCATGGCCGGTGGCGTGTTCCTCGGCGTCGAGATCGATCCCACCCGCGTCCAGCGCCGGCTCGACACCCGCTATCTCGACGAGCTGGCGCCGGATCTCGACACCGCGCTTCTCCGGGTCGCCGCGTGCCAGGCCGCCCGCGAGGCCCGCTCGATCGCGGTGATCGGCAACGCCGCCGACGTCTACGCCGAGCTCGTCCGCCGCGGCGTCACCCCGGATCTCGTCACGGATCAGACCTCCGCGCACGATCCGCTGGTCGGCTACATCCCGCAGGGCCTGACGCTCGCCGAGGCGGCCGTGCTACGCGAGCGCGATCCGGACGAGTACGTCCGCCGCTCGCGCGCGTCGATGCGCGTGCAGGTCGAGGCCATGATCGCGATGCAGCGCGCCGGCGCGCACGTGTTCGACTACGGCAACAACCTGCGCGCGCAGGCCGAGATCGCCGGCGCCACCGACGCGTTCTCGTTCCCCGGGTTCGTCCCTGCGTACATCCGCCCGCTGTTCTGCGAGGGCAAGGGGCCGTTCCGGTGGGCGGCGCTGTCGGGCGATCCGGACGACATCCGCGTCACCGACGAGGCCGTCCTCGACGAGATCAAGGACGACCCGATGCTTCACCGGTGGATGAAGATGGCGCGCGAGCGGATCGCGTTCCAGGGGCTGCCCGCTCGCATCTGCTGGCTCGGCTACGGCCAGCGCGCCCGCGTGGGCCTGCGCTTCAACGAGCTGGTCCGCACCGGCAAGGTCAAGGCGCCCATCGTGATCGGCCGCGATCACCTCGATTGCGGCTCGGTCGCCTCGCCCAACCGCGAGACCGAGGCGATGAAGGACGGCACCGACGCGGTCGCCGACTGGGCGATCCTCAACGCGCTGGTCAACACCGCCGCGGGCGCGACCTGGGTGTCGTTCCATCACGGCGGAGGCGTTGGCATCGGCTACTCGCTCCACGCGGGGCAGGTGGTGCTGGCCGACGGCACCGAGCGCGCGGCGCGCTGCCTCGAGCGCGTCCTGACCGCCGACCCCGGGATGGGCGTGATCCGCCACGTCGACGCGGGCTACGACGAGGCGATCAAGGCAGCGGACGAGCGCGGCGTGGTGATCCCGCGCCGGCGCTGACAGGTTCCGGCGCAACCTCCAGCGGCGGGGACCCTCCAGGGCTCGCCCGGAGGTGCGTTGCGGCGCCCCGTGGGTTCGAGGGGAGGGCTCGGGGCGAGCCGCGGACCGGGTGCCGGACGGGGGCCGGACGGGTGCCGGACGGGGGCCAGACGGGGGCCAGACGGGGGCCAGACGGAGGGTCGGACGGGGGCCAGACGGAGGGTCGGACGTGGGCCGGACGTGGGCCGGACGTGGGCCGGACGTGGGCCGGACGGGGGCCGGACGGGGGCCGGACGTGGGCCGGACGTGGGCCGGACGTGGGCCGGACGTGGGCCGGACGGGGGCCGGACGGGGGCCGGGCGGGGTTAGAGTCCCGGCGTGGCCGCCGACCTCGTGATCCGGAACGCGCGCGTGATGACCTGCGACCCCGCCCGCGAGGGGCTGGGGCTGATCGAGCGCGGGGCGCTCGTGATCGATGGCGGGCGGATCGTGTGGGCCGGCCCCGCCGCCGAGGCGCCCTCGCACAAGCGCAGCCTCGATCTCGGCGGGCGCCTGGTCACCCCAGGGCTCGTCGACTGCCACACCCACGCGGTGTTCGCCGGTGATCGCGCGCACGAGTTCGCGCTGCGCGCGGCGGGCAAGAGCTACCTCGAGATCGCGGCCGCCGGTGGCGGCATCAACGCCACGCTCGGCCCCACGCGACGCGCCACCGACGCGCAGTTGCTCGCGCTGCTGCTGCCCCGCCTGCAGGCGGCGCTCTCCGCGGGGACCACCACGATGGAGATCAAGAGCGGGTACGACCTCACCGTCGCGGGCGAACTGCGCTTGCTGCGCTGCCTGGCCGCCGCCCAGCGGCGCACCGCCGTGCGGATCGAGCCCACGCTGCTCGCGCACCTGATCCCCGCGGAGCGCGCCGCTGATCGCACAGCGTACGTCGACGAGTGGGCCCAGCAGATCGTGCCGGCCGCCGCGCGCGAAGCGCTCGCGACCTCGGTCGACGTGTACTGCGACCAGGGCGCGTTCACCCTCGCGGAGTCCCGCACCATCCTCGAGGCGGCGCGCGCCGCCGGGCTGGGGGTGCGCGGGCACGTGGGCCAGTTCACCGACGTGGGCGGCGCCGAGCTGCTCGCCGAGCTCGGCGGGTGGTCCGGCGATCACCTCGAGCAGGTGTCCGACGCCGCGATCGGCGCGCTCGCCGCCGCCGGGGTGGTCGCGGTCATGCTCCCGGGCGCGTGTGTGCAGCTCCGCCTGCCGGTCCCGCCGATCGAGCGCCTGCGCGCGGCCGGGGTGCCCCTCGCGATCGCCAGCGACCTCAACCCGGGCTCGAGCTTCTGCGAGGCCCTCCCGGTGCAGCTGTGGCTCGCCACCACGCACTTCGGGATGACCGTCGACGAGGCCTGGCTCGGCGTGACGCGCCACGCCGCGCGGGCCCTGCGGCGCGATGACCGCGGGGTGCTCCGGCCCGGCGCGGTGGCGGACCTCGTGGTGTGGGACACCGACGAGCCCGCGACGATCCCGTACCGCTACGGGGCCGCGGCATCGCTGGTCCACGCGGTCTACGTCGCGGGCCTGCGCCGGGCATGATCTGCACCCTGGCGTCGCTGGGCGCCCGGTCGGCCGGGGCTTGACAGGATACCAATATGATATCACATTGCCATCAGGTTTTCTGGGAGGACGCTGATGGCGATGAACGAGCGTGATGCGGTCTCGATGTCTGGTTGGCTCGCGCTGCTGCTGGGGCTCGGCGCGATCGCGGGCGCGATCGTCCCCCTGACGCAGCTGCCGCTCCATCCGATGCAGCCGGGCCCGTACGTGGGGGCGGCGGTGGGGCTGGTGGTGCTCGGCATCATCCTGCTCGCGGGCTGCATGGTGATCGGCCCCAACGACGCGCGCGTCCTGACGTTCTTCGGGCTCTACACCGGGTCGGTCAAGACCTCGGGGCTGCGCTGGGTCAACCCGTTCACCAGCAAGAAGGAGGTGTCGCTGCGCGCGCGCAACTTCGAGAGCGCCAAGATCAAGGTCAACGACATCGAGGGCAACCCGATCGAGATCGGGGCGGTGATCGTGTGGCGCGTCGTCGACACGGCGCAGGCGATGTTCGACGTCGAGAACTTCGGGAATTACGTCCAGGTCCAGGCCGAGGCCGCGCTGCGCAACCTCGCGATGCACCACCCGTACGATGGCCACGAGGACCAGGGCATCAGCCTGCGTGGCTCGTCCGAGCAGGTCGCCGCGCTACTCGCCACCGAGGTCAACGCGAAGATCTCGGCGGCCGGCTGCCAGGTCGTCGATGCCCGGATCGCGCACCTCGCGTACGCCCCGGAGATCGCCCAGGCGATGCTGCAGCGCCAGCAGGCCGGCGCGATCATCGCGGCCCGCAAGCTGATCGTCGAGGGCGCGGTGTCGATGGTCGAGATGGCGCTCGAGCAGCTCTCGGCGCGGCACATCGTCGAGCTCGACGACGCGCGCAAGGCCGCGATGGTGTCCAACCTGCTGGTCGTGCTGTGCGGCGAGCGCTCGACCCAGCCCGTCGTCAATGCGGGTTCGTTGTACTGAGAGCCGACCGTGGCCGAGCGCAAGCCGTTCCTGTTGCGGGTCGACCCGGTGGTCCTGGAGGCGCTCCAGAAGTGGGCCACGGATGATCTCCGGTCGGTCAATGCCCAGATCGAGTACGTGCTCCGCGACGCGCTCGCGCGCGCCGGGCGCGTGGCCGCCGGCAAGAAGGGCCCGCCGTACCGCTGAGCGCGGCCCCGCGCGTCGGCGCACGGCACCTCGTGGGCGTTGTGCGCCCGCTCGCCGAGGGGGGCGCGGGGCCCGCACCGGCGGTCCGCCGGACGTCGACCCTCCACGATCCGCTCGCGATGGCCCTGCTCGCCGAGGTCGCGCGTACGTCACGGCCCATGGACCTCGACCCGGAGCAGCTCGCCGAGGCGCGCCCCGCGCATCCGAACCTCCTGCGTCGCTGATGGCGGCTACGCGTCGGCGAGGCCAGCGGCGGCCAGCAGCGAGCCGTCGTCGATCATCTCGCGCACCGCGACGATGTCGGGCGCGATCGGCCGGTCGACCATCATCGCGGGCACCCGCGCCCGGATCACCGCGTGGACGGCCTCGAGCGGTGCGGTGGTGCGCAGCGGCCGGCGGAGGTCGATGCCCTGCGCCGCGCACAGCAGCTCGATCGCGAGCACGGTGCGGACGTGGTCGTGGATGGTCGCGAGCTTGAGCGCCGCGGTCGCGCCCATCGACACGTGGTCCTCGCGGCCCGCGCTCGACGGGATCGAGTCGACCGACGCCGGGTGCGCGAGCACCTTGTTCTCCGAGACCAGCGCCGCGGCGCTGACCTGGGCGATCATGAAGCCGGAGTTGAGGCCGCTGTCGGGCGCCAGGAACGGCGGCAGGCCGCTCGACAGGTGCGGGTTGACGAGCTGCTCGATCCGCCGCTCGGAGATGTTCGCGAGCTCGGCCACCGCGATCGCGGCCGCGTCGAGGGCGATCGCGACCGGCTGGCCGTGGAAGTTGCCGCCGGAGATCATCTCGCCGCCATCCCCGTCGTCACCGTCGACGAACACCAGCGGGTTGTCGGTCGAGCTCGCCGCCTCGCGCTCGAGAACGCCTCGCGCGAACGCCAGCATGTCGCGGCTCGCGCCGTGGACCTGCGGCATGCAGCGCAGCGAGTACGGGTCCTGGACCTTGCCGCAGTCCCGGTGTGACTCGGCGATCGGCGATTCGGCGAGCAAGGCCCGCAGCGCGGCGGCCACCGCGATCTGGCCAGGGTGGGGGCGGGCGCCGACGACGCGCGCATCGAACGCGCGCGCGGTGCCCTTGAGCGCCTCGAGCGACAGCGCACCGGCGATGTCGGCGACGCGCGCGGTGGCATCGGCCTCGAGGACCGTGAGTCCCCCGACGGCGGTCATGTGCTGCGTGCCGTTGAGGAGCGTCAGCCCCTCCTTGGCCTCGAGCACGAGCGGCCGCACGCCGGCGCGGCGCAGCGCCTCGGCCGCCGGCAGGATCTGGCCCTCGAACTCGGCCATGCCTTCGCCGATCATGCCGAGAGCGAGGTGGGCGAGCGGGGCGAGGTCACCCGACGCACCGACGGAGCCGCGCGCCGGGATCACCGGATGGACGCCCGCGTTGAGGAGATCGCACAGGCGCTCGCAGCACACCGGGCGCGCGCCGCTGCGGCCAGTCGCCAGCACCGCGGCGCGCAGCAGCATCATCGCGCGGACGATGGGGCGGGGCAGTGGCTGCCCGACGCCGACGGAGTGAGAGCGCACGAGGTTCTGCTGGAGCTGGACCACCTGGTCGGCGGAGATCCGGACCTCGGCGAGCGCGCCGAAGCCGGTGTTGACGCCGTACACCGCGGGGGCCGCGTCGCCGGCGCGGACGATCGCGTCGACGACTCGACGCGCGCGCGCCATGGCGACCTGGGCGCGCGGGCCGACCTCGACGGTGCGTGCGCTGCGCGCCACGCTCGCGATTGCTTCGAGGGTCAGCTCATCATCGCCGAGTCGGAGTGGGGCAGACACGTGGACGTGTGTATGCGCGCCCCCCGGTCCGGGTGCAACCCATGATCGCCGGTTCGTGATCCCCTGCGAACCTCGCTCAACTACTCGTTATGAAGACGCTCCACGTTGACACATCTGCCCGTTCCGGGTGAACTTTTCGTCGAGTTGGGCACCCCTCCCGCAGACGACACCACAGCTGCTGAAGCCGCAGCTGACGAACGGCATGACCCGGCGCTCGGTGGCGTTGACGCGCCCGTCGACAGTGCGGCCGTGCCGCCCTCCGCCCCGCGCCTGAGCGCGCTCGCGGCGCGCATCGCCGCGATGGACTTCGAGGACGACGCGAACAGAGACGAGGCCGTCTCGATAAACGTGTCCGTCGAAGCGGACGAAGCCCCGGCGGTCGGGGCCGCGCCTTCGGGCGTGGACGCCGTGCCGGTTGTCGTCGACGCCGTGGCGCCTGTCGGCGCGCCCGCTGACGAGGTGTCCCAGCTCGCGGCCCTTGATTTGATGGACATCGAGGAGGTCGAGGAGCCCCCCGTGCCGAAGGTGCCGGCCCCGCCGATGTTCGCGCGCCCGGTCGTCCCGCCGGTGATGCCGCCGCGCCCGCCGCCGACTGCCGTGCGCCTCCCGCCGCTGCGAACGCCGCCGGGCATCCCGCCGGCGATCCCTCGCCCATCGGTCCCGAGCATCGCCGTCGCCCCGCCGTTCGCCGCGGCGGCACGGCCAGTCCCCATCCCGCCGCCCGCCGCGCCGCGCGCGACCGATGGGCCACGACCACTCGCCCGGATGCCCGGCCTGGACACCGGCGAGGCGCCGCGGCCCACTGCGGAAGCCCCTGCCGCGCAGCCCGCGGCCCGGCCGACCAGCAGCCTGCTCGACCGGATCACCGAGGCGTCGGCCTACGAGCCGGGGTTCCTGCCGGGTGAGGACGACGACCAGGCTCCGCCATCCGTGGACGACCAGGCTCCGCCTTTCATGGATGAGCCCGTCGACGCGCTGGCGGAGGCCGCTGTCGTTGCGGCCACGCAGCCGCTCGAGACGCACCTCGATGTGCCAACGGTGATCGACCTCGCACTCGGCTCGCTGGCCGACGTTGGCGCGGAGGCGCGGGCCGAGGCCCTCGCCCGCGAGCTCGAGTCGAGCCCGGACGCCGCCGCCGCCGCCCTGATCGCGTACGAGCTGGGGGAGCACTACGAGCGCCGCCTCGCCGACGACGCCCGCGCCGTCAAGGCGTTTGGCCGCGCGCTGACACTCGACCCGTCACTGCGTCCCAACCTGTGGGCGATCCGCCGCGTGTTCTACCGGCGCGAGATGTGGCCGAACCTGGTCAAGCTGGCCGGCGCCGAGGTCGAGTATGCGCGCGACGATCACGAGCGCGCCGACCTCCTGCTCGAGAAGGCGAGGATCGCCGGTCACCGCTTGGGCGAGGTCGACGAGGCCCGAGCCGCAGTCGACGAGGCCGTCCGGCTCGACCCGCGGCACCAGGGCGCGCTGCTCGAGCTCGAGCGGCTCGCGGCGCGGACCGGCGATGTCACCGTGCTCCTCGACGCGTGGGAGCAGCTCGCGGAGGCCGTCACGCACCCCGCGCGCAAGATCAGCTACTGGCTCGAGGTCGGTCGGCTCGCCGGCGCGTCGGACCTCGCGCGCTCCACGGCGGCGTTCGGTCAGGCGGCCGCGCTCGCCGCCAGCCCGGTCGAGGCCGAGCGCGTCGCGCGTGATCGGCTGCGGGTCGCCGAGGACAACGGCTCCCCCGGTGACGTGGCCGGGGCGATCGAGGCGCTCGCTGCCTCGCTGCTCGCCGGTTTCGGCCCCGCAGGTCCGGGCGCCGAGGCCGCGCCGGATCACGCGACCGACCGTGCCACCGCACTCCGCCGCGAACTGGTCGCGCTGCGGCGCCGCCAGGCGCAGCTCGCCCGCACCGACACCCCGGAGCGCGCGTGGGACGTGCTGCAGCAGGCCCTCGCCCTTGCACCCGGCGAGCCGCTGGTCCTCGCTGACCTGACGGAGCTCGCCGAGCAGCTTGGCCGGTACGAGGATCTCGCCGAGCTGATCGAGAGCTCGGCGTCCGTCGAGGGCGACGCGGGCCGCGCGATGGTGCTATCGATCCGGCGCGCGGATGCGCTGCTGCGCGGCGGGCAGCGCGACCGGGCGCGCACGCTGCTGGCCTCGCTGGAAGCGAGCGCGCCCGGCTTCATCGTCCTGACGTCTGCCACCGAGCGGGACGCCCTCGGCACGGTCGCGCCCGCCGAGCTGGCGTCCGCGTACCTCGCCGCGGCGAGCGCCGCGCACCTGGGCACGTGGCTCGGCCCCGGCCAGCCAGCGACCCCCGCGCCCCTGGCCGCCGCCGCGCTCTACGTGCAGGCGGCCGAGCTGCTCGCCTACGAGGTCGGGGGCGCTGGGGCCACCGAGGCCGCCGAGGCCCATGATCAAGCGCGGGCCGCCCTCGGGAAGGCGCTCGAAGCGGCACCCGCGTACCCGGCCGCGCTCGAGGCGCTGACCGAGCTCGACGAGACCACCGGTCGGATCGAGGAGGGCCTCGCCCGCCTCCGCGACGCCGCGGCGGCGACCACCGGGGATGCGCGCCGCGCGATCCTCGAGCGGGCGATCCGGCTCGCCCGCGGGCACGGCGACCTCGACAGCGTGCTCGCGCTGCAGCTCGAGCTGGTGGCGCTCGCCCCGGCGGAGCTCGACCTGCGCTGGCGCGTCGAGGCAACGCTGACCCAGCTTGGCCGTGATGCCGAGCGCGCCCAGCTCCTCGCCGACCTCGCCGGGCTCGAGACCGAGCCGAGCCGCCGCGGTGCGGCCCTGCTCGGCGCCGCTCGCCTGCGAGAGCGCGCCAGCGAGGTCGACGCGGCGATCGATCTGTACCGCCACGTCCTCGCGCTGTGGCCGGACGAACCGTTCGCCCGCGAGTCGCTGATCGATCTGCTGCGCGCGCAGGAGCGCTGGGCGGAGCTCGTCACCGAGAGGCGCGCCGAGGCGCGCGCACTGGCCGACGGGCCGGCCGCCCGCCGCGCGCTGCGCGAGGCGACCTGGGTGCTCGAGATCCGGCTCGGCGACGTCGCGACGGCGGCCGCCGTGTACGAGGAGTGGCTCGCACGCTGGCCCGATGACCGCACGGCCCTCGAAGGTGCGGCCCGGATGCGTGCGCAGTCCGGCGATGCCGCGGGTGCGGTCGTCGCGCTCCGCGCGGTCGCCGATGCGGAGCCGGGCGCGGATGCGCAGTGGCTGCTCGGTCGCGCACTCGAGCGCGCCGGCCAGCTCGACGAGGCCGCCGAGGTGTACCGCGCCCTCGCCGTGCGTACGGAGCCGTCGATCGCCGCCTCCGCCGCCGCACTCGGCCTCGCGGAGATCGCGGCGAGCCGGGGCGACACCGGGATGCGGCTCGAGGCTGCGTCCGCCCTCGCGGCGCGGACCACGGACTCGCGCGTGGCCGCGGCGCTCGCCGAGGACAGTGGCTGGATGTACGCGCTGGTCCTCGAGGACTTCGAGCGTGCCACGCACTCGTTCGACGTCGCCGTGACCCTCGCCCCCACCCGCCGCGGTGCGCAGCTCGGGGCGGCGCTGGTGGCTGCGCGGCGCGCGGATTCCATCGCGCTCGCCGCCGCGTTCGACGGCCTCTCCGCCACGGTGCAGATGCCGGAGGCCGCCGCCGCGCTCGGCATGCGCGCAGCCGCGATGGCCGCCGCCGCCCGCGAACCCGCGCTCGCCGCCGCCCGCGTGGTCTCCGCCCGCGCCAGCGCGCCCGACGACATGAGCGTGCTCGTCGTGCTCGCCGAGAACAGCGCGGTCCCGGCCGCGCCGGCCGCCGACGCGGCCGAGATCGTGGGTTCGCTGCTCGCGCGTGCCGAGCTGCTCGCGTTGCGCAGCGCGCTGGCCGACGACCCGGCGGCGCAGTCGTCATGGGAGCTCGATCGGGCCGAGGCGCTCGAGCTCGCGGGCCGGCTGCGCGAGGCCGGCGCGGTCGTGGCCTGGGTGCTCACGCAGGACCCCCGCGACCTGCGCGCCCTCGATGCGCTGCGCCGGATGGCGCGCTGCGCCGAGGACCACACCTCGTGGGCCCAGGCGACGGTGCAGCTCGCCCGCGCCATCGTGGACCCGGAGACGCGTGTCGCCCTCCTCCGCGCCGCGGTCGCGGTGTTCGACGCGATGGGGCAGGACGAGCAAGCGATCGCCACGTACCGCCGCATCCTCGAGGTCGAGCCGGACGCGAGCGAGTTCGAGCCGCTGCTGACGCTGCTGCGCAACCGCTCCGACGCTCCAGGCGTGCTCCAGGCGCTGACCCAGCGGCTGACATTTCTCGACGCGGACGAGCGATCGTCGCCGGTCGCCGCCGTGCCGTTGCTGCTCGAGCGTGCCACCGTGCGCCATCGACTCGGCGACAACGAGGCCGCGATGCTGGACCTCGATGCGCTGCTCGATCGCGCGTCCGCGCACGTCGAGGCGCTCCGGTTCCGCGCCGACCTCGCATTCCACGCGGGCGACGTCGACACGGCCGTCGCTCTGTGGCGCCGCTACCTCCAGGTCGAGACCCGGGGGCCACGCCGCGCCGAAGTCGAGCTGCAGCTGTCACAGGTGCTCGCGGAGACCGTCAACGACGTCGCCGGTGCCATCGAGCACCTCGAGAACGTCGTCGAGGCCAACCCGCATGACCTCAGCTTGCGCGACCGGCTCCTCGGCCTGTGCCTGCGCGTCGGGGACTGGGCGCGCGCGGCGCGCGAGCTCCGCGTCCTCGCGCGCCAGCGGCCGACCGCCGCCGAGCGCGCGCGCGAGGAGCTCCGCCTCGCGCTGATGCTGCGCGACAAGCTGCGCGATCGCGCGGGCGCCCAGGTGGCCCTCGAGCGTGCGCGCGGCCTCGACGCGCTCAACCTCGACGTGATTCGCGAACTGGCCGAGCTCGTCGATCCGGGCGCGCGCGTCGAGCTACTCGCGAGCACCGCGTCCGGGTTCCGCGCCTCGATCGCGCTCGACGCGAAGGTCGTGGCCCTCTACGAGCGGCTCGCGCAGATCGCAGGCTGGCAGAGCGACGTCGACGCGCGCTGGCTGGCGCTGGTCGGCGTCGAGGCGCTCGGCACGCCGTCGGTCGATCAGCGTCAGGTACTGGCCGCGGGGAGGCAGCGGCTCGGCGTCCCCGCGAAGCTCGCGCTCGACGCTCATGATCGCGCGGCGCTGCGCGGCGCGGCGCTCGGGCCGCTCGCGGAGCTGTGGCGCACCATCGCGCCGGCGGTCCAGGTCGCCACCGGCGTCGATCCGGGCAAGCTTGGATTCAGTCGCGGAGACCGGATCCCGATCAAGAAGCTCGGCGACAAGTACGAACCACTCGTGGTGGCGCTCGCGTGCTTCGGGCTCGAGAACGTCGAGCTGTACGTCAGCTCCACACGCGTCGGCATCGCGCGCGCGCTCGCGGCGGAGACGCCGATCCTGTGCATCGGCGCGGACGTTGCGGCCGCAGCGATGCCGCAGCAGCTGTTCCAGCTTGGCCGCGCCGTCGCGACGCTGGCGGAGGGTCTGTCGGGCCTCCCCGAGCTCCGCAACGGCGAACTCGGATCGACACTCGCGGCCGCGCTCCGCGCCGCCGAGGTCGCCGTCCCCGCCGAGCTTGCCGCGCAGTTCGATGGCGAGGAGGCCACGATCGCCGAACGAGCGAAGCTGATCCGCAAGGAGCTCGGCCGCAAGCCCAAGGGCGCCGTCGTCGAGTTCGTGCGCGCGCGCACAGGCCAGCTCGGCGACATCGAGACGTTCCGCCGCCACGCGGTCGCGATCGGGCACCGCGCAGGCCTGCTGTGGGCCGGTGACCTCGCGGTGGCCCACACGCAGCTCGACGTCGGCAAGAGCGGCAAGGCCGTCACGGACAGCCCCGCCGCGCTCGAGCTGACGGCGTGGTCGGTGTCGGAAGATCACGCACGGCTCCGCGACAAGCTGGGCGTCGCACTCAAGGGAACCCGATGAGCAGCGGCACGCCACCCAAGGGGCCGTCCAAGCCCTTCCTCGCCGGCGACGATCTCCTGGCCGAGCTCGACGCGTGGGACTCGACGTTCGACGCCCTGCATTCGCCCGACGAACTCGCGGCGGCCGGCGCCACGGCCAGCGAGGGGATCGCGCAGACGGCCACGGATGGGCCGGCGGCCCACTTCGACGAGGGCGTCGGTGAGATCGAGAATCAGCTCTCGCTCGAGCGGGCCGCCGCAGGCGATGACGCGCACTCGGTGGAGGCGTTCGACGAGCCGGGCTCCGAGAGCACGCTCGCGGGCACGGGCATCCACGCGCGCATCGCCGACGATGTCCAGGAGGACACGTTCGACGTCGACCCGGGCGAGACCGCTTTCTCGGACGTCGGCGCCTCGGGCGCACCCGCGGCACTCGGCTCGCTGCTCGGGCCCACCCCGGTGTTCGCGCCGCCCGAACTCGATGACGATGAGGATGATCGACGCGACGAGCGTACTCGCATCGCGCCGTACCCGATGGCGCCGTTCGACGACGAGCGCGGCGAGGCCACGCGGATCGCGCAGTTCCCGCTCGCGGCGCTCGAGTTCGACAACTCGACCCGGATCGGCGCGTTCCCGATGCCTGCCGAGGACGAGGAAGAGGTGTTCACATCGGCGTCGCGTCCTGCGGCCCCGGCGCCTCAGGTGTCGAGCGTGTTCGACGACGACGTGATCGCACTGCCACCGCCACCTGAGCCGCGACGAGGCCCCGCGATCGTGCGCCGCGTGCCGCTCACGCCCTCCCCCGTGGCGCCTGCCGAAGGGTTCGAGCAGGCGACCCCACCCCAGGGCACGGATCTGTCCGCGTTCTCGGAGTTCTCCGAGCAGACGCGGATCATCGATAGCGCGGAGCTCGCGGGCCCGCGCAGCGCCTCGCGCTCCCTGAAGCCGACCACGCCGCCTCCGATGGAGGACGACGAGTACGAGGTCGAGATCCAGGCCGCCGGACCGGTGCCTCAGGGGGTCGCCGACGTGCCGTCGCGCCCAGTGGCTCGCACCGCGCACGTGGTCCGGCGCACCGAGGCCACGCCGCGCCCACAGGCCACCCCGACGTTCAGCCCGGCCACAGCCAGCGCCCCGACGCAGGCGCCATCGCCGGTCCCCGCCGGGGGCGAGGACGACTTCTCCGACGTCGCCGCATCGCTCGATGGCAGCGTGCCGGAGCCGGATCGCGATCCGTTCGCGATCTTCGACGAGCTGAGCGCCGAGGCCAGCGCTGCCTCGCCGCTGGCGGGCCCGAGCGAGGCAGCGGGGCGCCCGAGTGCGCCCGAGCTGTCGTTCGAGGAGCCCGCGGATCGCCCGCGCGCGCCCGTTCTGTCGGTCGAGATGCCGTCCGATGAGCCCGCCCTCGGCGAGCCCGCCGTCGACGCCGCCGTGGTGGAGGTCGCGCCCCACGACGACCAGAACGCGGGTGAGGCGCAACTCGAGCCAGTGTCCGCGGCGTTCGAGCAGGCGTTCGCCGCCGGGGTCGCGCGGCCGATGGCGCAGGTCCAGCCACTCACGATCAAGCTGCCGACCTCGGTGATGCCGGTGGTCCAGATCTCGGGCCGCCTGGCCACGGCCATCCCGGTCGAGGTCGAGGCTCCATCGCTGGTCACCGACCTGGCCCCCATCGACTTCGAGGCAGCAGCGCGGGCGTGGCCCGAGCAGGCTCCGCTCCCGCCGGCGGGAGCCCTCGACCAGGCGGCCCTCGTCGCTCTCGAGATCTACGAGCGCGAGCTCGCGCTGCTCGACGACAGCGCCGCGGCCGCGGCGCTGCGGATCGAGGCCGGCCGGCTGTACGAGCGCCTCGGGGATCCGGACCGCGCGCGCCTGCTCTACGACGGTGCGCTGCTGTCCGACCCGCGCGCCACGGCGGCCCTGCGCGGGCTCCGTCGACTGGCGCGCGCGAGCGGCGATCTCGAGGAGGCGGTCCGCCACCTCGACGCCGAGATCGCGGTGGCCAGCGCACTCGAGCGCCGCCCGCTCAGCTACTCGCGCATCGACCTGCTGATGGCCAGCGGCGCTCAGGATCTCGCGCGCGTCGCCGTGGGGGAGGTCCTCGACAGCGCGCCGTCCGACGTCCGCGCGCTGCTCGCCCACCTCGAGTTGACGTTCCTCGACGGTCGCGCCGAGGAGTTTGGCGGCGCGCTCGAGCAGCTCGCGCACGCGGTCACCGACCCCGAGTTCCGGGCTGCGGTGCAGGCCGCGCGCGGCACCCTCGCGGCGCACCACAACGACGCCACCGGCGCCGCCCGGTGGTTCGCCTCCGCCGAGGAGGCTGATCGCGACGCGTTCACCACGCGCATCGGCTCGATCCGCCAGGCGGTCGTGCACGCCGATGGGCCGCGCGCTGGCCGCGCGCTGCTCGAGTTCGCCGGGCAGGTCGAGGTCAGCGACCCCACGCTGGCCGCCGCGGCCGCGCTGCGCGCGCTGCACTGGCTCGCGCCGGCCGACCCCGAGGGGCTGACCGTCACCGCCACCACGCTCGCCATGACCGCGGGCCCGGGCGATCCGCTGATCGCACGCGCCGTCGCCGAGACTGCGGCCGCCAACCGGACCGATGATCCGGCATGGGTCGCCACCGCGTTCGCACACTGGGCCAGCACCGGCGCGCCCATCGAGGAGCGGGCCCACGCGGCGGCCCGCGCGGCCGAGCTCGACGCCGCCACGGCCGGCGGGACGCGCGGCGTGGACCTGTGGGGCCTCGCGTTCGCGCTCGACTCCAACGACGACTATGCCGCCGCGCAGCTTCGCACCGCGCAGGTGGCCACCGAGGCCATCGCCGCGGCGATCGAGGTCGATCGCGCGATGGCGACCGAGCCGGGCCGCGAGCGTTCGCGGATCCGCGCGGCCTATGCATTGATCGCGCAGGAGCGCCTCGACGAGGCCATCGTGCTCCTCACCGAGGGCCTCGCGCACCGGCGCGAGTCGTTCGCGCTGACCGACGCCCTCGCCGAGGCGCTCGCCGCCGCCGGCCGGTGGGTCGAGCGCGCCCAGCTGCTCGGCGATCT
This sequence comes from Kofleriaceae bacterium, assembly GCA_964203225.1. Classification (GTDB taxonomy): domain Bacteria; phylum Myxococcota_A; class Polyangia; order Haliangiales; family Haliangiaceae; genus JABFXX01. The sequence goes on along the minus strand of CAXNMK010000008.1, from coordinate 70,896 downwards.
TGCCGGCGCCGCCGGCGAGCAGCTCGATCGAGATCTCGCCCAGCTGCGCAGCGCTCATGCGTGGGAGGCCGCGGTCGGCGCGACCGCCGCCGGCGACGACGCCAGCGAGCTCCAGCGGGTGACCGCCGCCGCCCTGCAGGCCTGGGAGCGCGTGCTCGAAGGGGCGCCCCGGGCGCCGGAGGCCCACGCGGCTTCGCTCCTGCTCGCCAGCCGCCTCGGTGATCGCGACGTCCTCGCCGAGATCCTCGGCCGGGCACAGGCCGCCGAGCGTTCGCCGTGGGCGGCCGCCAGCCTCGGGCTGCGCCGCGCACGGCCGTACGGGGTCGATGATGCCGGCCGTGCCGAGGCCGTGCTGCGGGCGATCGAGTTGCCCGCCGGCATGGAGGATCCGCGTCGCACCGTCGCGCTGATGATGGCCGCGGCCCGCCAGCAGGACCTCGGCTCCGCGGTCGCTGCGCTCGAGGAGCGCGCGGCGCAGCTCGGGGACGGCGCTACCGTCGAGGCGGCCACGCTCCGCCTGCGTGCCGCGCAGCTGATCCTCGACACCGGCGACGCGACGCGTGCCACGTCGCTGCTCGCCCAGGTCGAGCAGGCGCTGCCTCAGGTCGGCGTGGTCTCGGAGCTGCTCGCGGCCGCGCGCAGCCGCGCCGGCGATCGCCCCGCCGCACCTGCCGCACCTGCCGCGCGGCGCACCGATGCGCCCGGCGCGTCGCCCTCCGACGCGTTCGTGCGGCTGGTCCGCGATGCAGACCTCGCGGTCGCGCAGGGCGACGCGCCCACGGCGCTCGGCCTGTACCAGCGCGCGCTCGAGCTACGCCCCGCCGATCCACTGGCGTCCGTCCCGCTGATCCGCGTCGCCACCCAGCTCCGCGAGTCCGCCGTGCTGGCCAGCCTGGCGATGGCCCGCCTGCGCGCCGCCGAGGAGGCGGGGGATGGCGTGGCCAAGGCCGCCGCCTACGAGGAGCTCGCGCACATCGATGGCGATCTGCGCAGCGATCAGGAGTCCGCGCAGGTCGCCCTCGAGAGCGCCGCGGCCGCGGATCCGACCCGCCTCGACCTCATGCACCGGCTGCAGCGGCACTACGCTGCCAGCGATCAGCTGCCCGAGCTGATCCGGCTCCGCCGCGCGGAGCTCGACGCGCTCGGGACCGCTCACGCGGGTGATCGCGCTGCGCTCCTCGACGATCTGGCCGCGCTCGCCGTGCGTGACGGCCGCCCCGAAGCCGAGGTCGGCGAGTTGCACCGCGCGGTGCTCGCGCTCGCACCTGGCGCGCGGCTCGCGCTGATGTTCCTCGAGGCCAGCGTGCGTCGCGGCGGGTTCACCGCCGAGCTCGCGACGCTCGAGGACCAGGTCGCCAGCTACTTCATCGGCGACCCGCGGGCCCAGGCCGCGTTCTGGACGCGGGCGGGCGAGACGCTGTCCGAGCTCGGCAGCATCGATGCGGCGGTCCAGAGGTTCACGCAGGCCGAGGCCGCGTTGCCCGGCTACGTGCCCGCACTCGCGGCGTGGCGCCACGCCGCGCTCAAGGGCCAGCTGTGGGTCGACGTCGCCGAGGCGGCCCGCAAGCAGGCCGAGGTGACCACCGACACCGCGGCGCGGGCTGCGCTCTTCCACTTCGCTGGGGTCGCCCTGATGGACAAGGCGCTGCTCGGCGAGCAGGCCACCGCCGTGCTGCACAAGGCGCTCGAGGCCGAGCCGCGCCACCGCGACGCGTTCGTGCGGCTGCGGATCCTCCTCGAAGAGGACGCGCGCCACGACGAGCTCGCGCAGCTGCTCGGCCAGCGCCTCGCCGTCGAGGACGACGCCACCGGCCGGATCGGCCTGCACCGCGCGCTCGCCGAGCTGCACCGCAACTTCCTGTCGGACCGCGAGACCGCGAAGGTCCACTACCGCCAGATCCTCGAGAGCGAGCCCAACGACCTGCACGCGCACGCCGCGATCGGCGATATCGCGTGGGAGCAGGGCGCCTGGCAGGAGGCAGCGGATGCGCTGACGGCGCGCGCGCGTCTCGAGCGGCAGCCCAACATCCTCAAGACCCTGTGCTTCCGGCTCGGCCTGATCTACGCCGAGCGCCTGATCGACGTGCCGCTCGCGCTCAAGGCGTTCCAGCGCGCGTTGACCTACCAGCCCGACGACGAGAACACGCTCGTGCGGCTCGCGGACCTCGCGACCTCGGCCGGCAAGTGGAGGATCGCACTCAGCACCTGCGAGCGGCTCGTGAAGAACGAGACCGATCCAGATCGCCGCGCGAGCCACCTCCACCGGGTCGCGAAGATCTTCAAGGAGGGCTTTGGCGACATGAAGCGCGCCGAACGCGCGCTCAACCTCGCCCTCGACGCCGCGCCGGCCAACGAGGAGGCGCTCGCGCAGCTGGTCCAGTTCTACCGCGACGCCGGGGACTTGACCTCGGTGCGCGTCCACCTCAACCGGGTCTCCGGCACGATGCGCACGCGCGCGATCAAGAACCCGCGCGATGGTGCGGCGTACCGGGTGATCGCGCGGGCGATGACCGCGCGTGCCAGCGCGGGTGTGGCTGGCTCGACGGCGGTCGCGCGGGCGGCCGCGGAGCTCGCCTCGCTGCTCGGCGAAGCCGGCGAGCCCGAGGCCACGCTGCTCGCGCAGGCCCTGCGCCCCGACCTGGCTGCGCTGCTCCGGCCCGAGGCCGACGAGGTCCTGTTCCCGCGCTCGGTCCAGGTCGAGCTGCGCCAGCTGTTCACGCTGCTCGGCGATCGCCTCGCCAAGCACCTCGGCGTCGACCTTCGGCCCAATGGCACAACCCGAGGGGACCGCCTGCGCGCCAAGGATCATCCGGCGGCCGGCGCCGCCCAGGCCGTGGCGAGTGGCCTCGGCTTTGGGGAGATCGACGTCTACCTGTCGAGCAAGCTGCCGTGGGTGATGGCCGCCGAGCCGACCAGCCCGGTGTCGCTCGTGATCGGCGCCCAGGTCGCCCAGCACCAGGGCGGCGAGGCAATCCGGTTTGCCGCGGGCGCCGCACTCAAGCTCGCGCAGGCATCGCTCGGGATCCCGGCGCGGCTGCCGGTCGACGAGCTCGGCGTGCTGCTGGTGTCGCTGCTGCGCGTGTTCCAGCCGGAGTTCCCGGCGCACGATCTCGACGCCGACGCGGTGGCCGGGCAGACCCAGAAGCTGCGCCGCCTGATCCCGTCGAGCCTGCTGACCGAGATGCGGCCGTACGCGCTCGCGATCGACCCGATCGGCTTCGACCACCGCGAGATCGCCCGTGACATCCGGATCGCCGGCCTGCGGGCGGGCCTGGTGGCCTCGGGGTCGCTGACGGCGGGTCTCCGCATGCTGGCCGCCCAGGCCGGGGTGGACGTGTCGGCGTTCCTGGCCAATCCGGTGGCCCAGGGTGTGATCTCGTTCGCTCTCGGTGAAGATCACGCTTCCCTGGCCAGGTAGCTGGATCCACAATCTTTCCAGGGGACTCACCGCGGCATGCCGCGGCCCGGAGCGCGCTCCGGGGCCCCGTCCGATCCGTCGGACGCAACGCTCGGAGGATCGACATGTCGCACCCACAACACAACCACGGCGGGCCTGGCCGCCTGACCCTGACCGCGCTGTGCTGCCTCGCGACGTTCGCGTGTGGTGGCGGCGGCACGCCCGAGCTGAGCGGCCTCACGGACCAGGTCGCCCAGGTCGGCACCGAGCTCAAGGTCGATCTCAACGGCACCGACCCGGACGGGGACCAGCTGTCGTACCGGTTCCGCGCGCCCGATCTGCCGGACATCGGCGGCGCCGCGAGCGTGTCGGTGTCGCCGAGCGGGGCGGGCGTGTTCCGGTGGACGCCGTTCGCGGCGGACGTCGGGCAGCACGCGTTCGACTTCACCGTCAGCGATGGCGACAACTCCACGACCGTCACGATCAACATCGACGTACGGTCCGCGATCGGCTCGGCCACCGCGCCGATCTTTCGCCAGCCGCTCGGCAGCGGCACCACGCTCGATCTCAACACGAAGGAGTGCATCGACTTCGACGTCGTCGTCGAGGACCAGGACACCGCGCAGCTCACGATCGCGCTCGAGGCGCCGTTCGCCGAGGGCATGAGCCTCGACCAGGGCAGCGGGCAGGGCGGCGCGTTCAACTGGTGCCCCACCAAGGAGCAGGAGGCCGAGACCCGCTACACGGTCACGATGTCCGCCGACGATGGCGACAACCCGAAGACCATCAAGAACTACCTGATCGTGCTCCGCGGCGGTGGCGGCGGCAACTGCCCCGGCGAGGCGCCGATGATCGTTCACACCGCGGCGAACGAGTCCACGGTCCTCGACCTGACGATCGGGGTGTCGGTGGTCGATGACAAGGGCCTCAAGGAGGCGCCGCTGTTCTATTACTCGCTCACCAACCCGGGCGCCACGCCGGACCTCGGCCCGGGGGGCATGACCCAGCTCTCGACGCTCCAGATCAGCGGCACCACGCAGGACGGGGTGTACGCCGCCGACGTGCCGAACCCGGTGGCCGGGATGCCGGCCGGCACGACCCGCACGCTGTACTACGTGTTCGTCGCCGACGATGACGACGACGGCACCGGCAACTGCGATCACACGACGCAGTCGACCGTGTACTCGATGGTCGTGACCTCGACGGGCACCGCCGATCAGCCGCTGTGCGCGACCTGCACCTCGGACACGCAGTGCGGCGCCGGTGACCTGTGCGCCTACGTCGGCACCATGGGCGACCGCTACTGCCTCCAGGCGTGCGGCGCCGGCTGCCCGACCGGGTTCGCGTGCTCGGCCAGCCCGATCTACTCGGTCGACGGCACCGAGGCCAAGCAGTGCGTCCCGACCAACGGCTCGTGCACGATGCCGACCGCGGCGTGCATCGACGACATGAACGAGGACGACGACAACGAGTCCCAGGCGTCCGCGAACGCGACGGCCGATGGCCCGATGACCGCGGGGACGATCGACGGCGTGAGCTGCCCCAAGCCGGTCCAGCCGCAGTACGGCTCGAAGGCGGACGACGACTGGCGCAAGCTCGTGCTCGGCGCCGATACCAAGGTCGACATGTGGCTGTACGGCAATGGCGAGAGCGACGTCGACCTGCAGATCTACAAGCCGGGTGGCGCGCTGGTGTCGAAGTCGACGACGCTGACCGCCGACGAGAATATCATCAAGTGCATCAAGGCCGGCACCTACTACGTCAAGGTCAACGGGTTCACCAACGCCCGCAGCGAGTACCTGCTCGACCTGATCGAGACCCCGGAGGCCTGCGACTCGACCTGCGTCGACGACGCGCGCGAGGATGACAACACGTACAGCCAGGCCCGCGTGATCACCGCGTTCCCGCACACCTCGACGGGCAACCAGCTGTGCCCGAACAACGAGGACTGGTACAAGGTCCGGCTGACCACGGGCCAGACCCTGATCATGGACCTGACGTTCACCCAGAACGACTTCACCGGCGACATCGACCTCCACCTCTACGACTCGCCGTTCAACGACCTGTGGCCGTGCAGCTTCGCCGACCCGTCGATGTGCGCACCGGCGCGCGGGCAGGGCGGCGTCTCGAACGAGCACGCCGAGTACGTGACGCCCGCGGGCTGCTCGGCCGGCTGCGACTACTACGTGGTCGTGAAGGGCTACAACGGCGGCACGAACCCGTACGCCATCGAGCTCAAGAGGCAGTGAGAGCGTGAGCACGCGCGCGCGAACCGTGATCGTCACCGTCGCGCTGGGCGCGGCCCTCGCGGTGGGAGGCGCCGCGTGCGGCACCTCGCTCTCTCCCGATCCGGGCCTCGAAGGGCTGGCCCTGACCCGGGTCGCGCCCGACGCGATCATCCCCGGCACCACGCTGGTGCTGCAGGGCGCGTCGTTCGTCGACGAGCAGTGGGGCGACGCCACCCTCCGGCTGACGGGCACGGCCGGCGGACGCAGCCTCGACGTGCGCTGGCCGGCTGCGTTCGTCGACTTCGGCACGATGACCGTCAGCGTCGATCGCGACCGGATCGCGCAGCTCGGCGTCAACGTCGACTTCACCGGCGACGCACGCGTGGAGATCGTGGCGAGCTCCGACGGCAACACCTACGCGAGCGCCCCGGAGCCGGTGATGCTGACGTTCCGCGAGGTGCTCGCACCTGCGGTCACTGCGGTCGAGGCCGGGGGGGTGATCTTCGTCAACGACCAGCTGCTGGTCGAGGGCTCGAACTTCCTGCTGGGCGGCGACGAGGGGACGACCACGGCGCGCGTCACCGGGTGCTTCAGCGCGGACAGCGGCGGGGGCTGCCAGCCCGTCACCGCGCGGGACCTCCCGCTGATCCCGGTCGATCCGCTGCTCCGCACGGGCGGCCGGTTCGCGTTCTCGCCCACGGTCGCCGGCATCCGGCCGGGCAGCTTCACGGGCGAGGTCGAGATCATCAACACGCAGCCGAGCCAGGCTCCGAGCAGCGACAGCCCGCGCGGCGTCACCTACGATCTCGTCAGCGCGCAGGTGTTCTCGCTGTGCACCGGCGAGCCGTGCCAGCCGTCCGCGGGGGCGAGCCTCGGCCAGTACGTGTTCGTGCAGGGCGGCGGGTTCGTCGGCGGTGAGGCGGGCGCCACCACGGAGCTCGAGCTGACCGGCCAGTTCACGCCGACCGGCGGGACCGCGGGCGCGAGCACCTCGCTGACGCTGATCCCCGAGTTCGTCGAGGGGCGGCTCGTGCGCTACGTGCTCAACGAGGACGACGAGCTCGGGCAGAGGATCGACCTGCGCGCGGTCACCGGCCAGTTCAGCGGCTCGATCCGCCCGGTCGTGACCTACGGCGGCGACACGGTGCCCGGCGCGTCCACGCCGGTGTCGTTCGGGATCACGTCGGTCACGCAGGTGGTGTTCCTCGACTTCCGCCCGTCGTACGTCGAGGGCCTCCGGGACTTCGGCCTGCGCGCGGTCGACGGCCGCCTGCGCTCGCGCATCATCGAGGTGTGCAACGAGGCGTACGCCGGTGTGAACATGTCGTTCCGAACCGCGCCGCCCACCGACTTCGCGCTCTACATGCACGTCGAGCTGACCGGCGTCGACCCCAACAACATGGGCCTGTTCGGCTACGACAACACGCCGGGCAAGGACAACGGCAACGTCCGCCTCTACGACCGGCTCGGCGGCGTCAACGCGGCGACCCAGCAGGACGGCTACCCCGGCTACGGCGGCGTGTTCCTGCGCTCGCTGATGGGGTTCTCCAAGCACCCCGGCGACTTCACGCGCTCGGTGCCGGGCGCCGATCTGGTGTTCGACAAGATCTTCGACCCGTTCCGCGCGGACCTCGACAAGGAGCCGATCACGTCGACCGACCTCGCCGCCGCGCTCCCGGCGCTGACGTCGGGCGCGGGCTGCCCGGCCAAGGACCGGCCGACCCAGGTCGCGTGTGCGGTGTACGTCCTCGGCAACCTGATCGGCGGCACGCTGTCCCACGAGATCGGGCACTCGCTGGGGCTCGCGAACCCGTTCGCCGAGGGCTTCCACAACGCGGGCGACTCGCCGAACCGCCTGATGGACTCCGGTGGAGATCGCCCGTTCCTCGAGCGCGGTATCCTCGAGGGCCAGGGGCCGGGGGTGTTCTGCGACGACGAGTACACCTACCTGCGCATGATCCTGCCGTCCGCGACCGCAGCCCCGTCGATCTCGCGGCCCGGGTGCTTCTAGACATGCCCCCGGGTGCACCGGCGCCGATCCGCGGCACATCGGATCCGCGCCGCTGGATCTACGGCGGCCTCGATCTGACGTTCGCGATCGCCCAGGCCGTCCTGCTGTGGATGGTGATCCCGAACCGCCTGCCGTCGGCCGCCCTCCACCTGTGGACGATGCCCCTCGCGCTCGCCGTGATGGGCGCGGGCACGCTGTGGGGCGGCCGCCGCGGCTGGCAGGTGGCCGTGACCGCGGGCTCGGTGGTGCTGCTCGGCCTGGTGCTGTTGATCCTGCGGATCATCGTCTCGTCCGCGTTCCTCGCCGGGGTGTACGGCGCGTTCGGGCAGGGGGCGGCGATGACGGGCCTGCTCGCGGTCGCGCTGGTCGTCGAGCTGGTCGGGCTGCTGCCGATCACGCAGATCAAGTTCCTGCTGTCGCGGGCGGGGCGCCGCGCCTATGCCGTGCAGGCGCGCCCGGCGCGGGCCGCGGCGTGACCCGGCGGCGGCTGATCGCGCTCACCCTGGTGTGGACGCTGCCGAGCGCCGTGTTCCTCGCAGTCGCGGCGGTGGTCTACACCACATTCCGGATCCCGCCACCGGACCGCCTCGACGACGAGGAGCGGAGGGCCGTGATGACCACCCTGCGCGCTGCGATGGCGCAGGAGCTGCCCGCGCCATGCCCGGTCGGTGATCCGATCGCCGGGATGGTCGCCGTCACGGTGTGGCTCGACGGTCGGACGATCGCGCGCGTGGAGGGGCAGGGGCGCCAGGTCGGCGCGGCCGTCGATGATGCCGCCGCGCTGCTGCGGGACGTGCCGACGCTGCGCGGCCTCGAGGCGTCGCGCCGGGGCCGGGCGCGGATCCAGGTCGACATCCTCAGTCCGCCCGCGCCACTCGGCGGGATCGACCCCTTCGGCGTGCCGCACCTCGCCGAGTTGCTCGCGATCAACCCCGGCATCGAGGGCATCGGCAGCGATGCGCCCGGACGCCGGATCGTGCTGCTGCCGCACGAGCTGGTGGCCGCGCGGGTGGTCGCCGCGCGCCGACCCTCGGCGGCCATGCCGGACTTCGCGATGGGCATCGACCTCACGCGGATCCGGGCGCTGATCGCGGCGCGGGCCGGGCTCGGGCGCCCGGTCCTGGCCCACGAGCTGTTCCGGTTTCGCACCGACACGTTCGTCGAGCGCGCGGAGGTCGACCGCGCCCAGCCACCGGTGCCGCTCTACCGCGGGCTGCCTCCAGCGCCACCGCTGTCGGCCGCCACGCTGCGCGCGGCCGCGCTCGAGGGCGGCCGGTTCCTCGTCGCCCACCTCGCGACCACCGGCCGCTACGTGTACGAGCACGACCTGTCGTCCGGCCGCCAGACCGATCCGCTGCGCTCGGGTGCGTACAGCATGCCGCGCCACGCCGGCACCACGTACTTCCTCGCCGAGCTGTACCGGATCACGCGCGAGGACTGGCTGCGCGAGCCGATCGAGCGCGCGTTCAAGCACCTCGCGGATCTGCTCGCCACCGGCACCTGTGGCAGCACGCTCCCCGACGGCACGGCGATCGACTGCGTCCTCGATCGCACCGAGAAGGTGGCCCAGCTCGGGTCGACCGCGCTCGCGGTGGTGGCGCTCGCCGAGTACCAGCGCGCCACGGGCGACACCCGCTACCTGCCGCTCGCGACGAAGTTCTCGGCGTTCCTGCTGTTCATGCAGCGCCCGGATGGCTCGTTCCGCCACCTCTACGACCCGCAGACCCAGCGGCCCGACGAGGTCACGCAGCTGTTCTACTACTCGGGCGAAGCGGCCCTCGCGCTCGCCCGCATGCACCTCATCACCGGCGACGCTCGCTACGCGGCCGCGGCCGGCCGCGCCCTCGACTGGCTGGTGGACTGGTACGACTTCTTCCTCGGCGGGTTCTTCTACGGCGAGGAGCACTGGACGTGCATCGCTGCCGAGGCGGCGTGGCCCGCCGTCAAGAACCCGAAGTACGTCGAGTTCTGCGACGGCTACGGCGCGTTCCTGCGCCAGCAGCAGCCCGCGCTCGGCGACCACCCGGACCAGGACGACTACGCCGGGGCGTACAACTTCACGTCGTTCGTGGCACCGTACAACACGCCCGCCGGGTCGCGCACCGAGGCGATGATCTCCGCGTACCTGCTCGGTCGCCACCACGGGCGGCCCGACCCCGCGGTCCGGGATCAGATCGCGGCCGCCCTCCAGTACGTGCTCGGTCAGCAGATCCGGGCCGACAGCGCCTTCAACGTGGTCGGCGTCGGGATCGGGGGGATGCCGTCCTCCCCGGTCGACCGCAACGTGCGCATCGACTTCGTCCAGCACGTGTGCTCGGCGATGATCCGGGCCTCCGAGTGGATCGACGGCCCATCCTCGACGCCCTGACCTGCGACGGCGCCCGCGCGCGGACGGGGGTGCTATGCTCCGGGGCGGTGGCAGAGGAGAAGCGGACGAAGATCGGGCCGACCGCGCCGCGGGGTGCGGTGCGTGAGACCGGGGCACAGGCCGTGGCCGACGCAGCCGGGACGCCCATCCCGGCGAGCACGCCCCCGGGCGCGACGCCCGCGGTGCCCACCTCCTACCTGCCTCCGCTGGTCGATCCGCTGCTCGGCCAGACGGTGGCCGCGCGCTACCTGATCCAGAAGAAGCTCGGCGAGGGCGGCATGGGCGCGGTGTACCTCGCCACGCACGTCGTCCTCGACAAGCAGGTCGCGCTCAAGGTCCTGCACGGGGAGTTCCTCCGCAAGGCAGACCTCGTCGAGCGGTTCATGCAGGAGGCCAAGTCCGCCTCGCGCATCCGCCACGAGAACGTGATCGACATCAGCGACTTCGGTACGACCCCCGACGGGCTCGTGTTCTTCGCGATGGAGCTGCTCAAGGGCCACGACCTCCACGAGGAGGTGTCCCGCGCGAAGCTGACCGGGCACCTGCTGCCGTGGGAGCGCACCAAGAAGATCTATCTGCAGATCTGCGCGGCGCTGGTCGCCGCCCACGCGCAGGGGATCATCCACCGCGATCTCAAGCCCGAGAACATCTTCCTGATCGACTTCCTCGGCGACCCGGACTTCGTGAAGCTCCTCGATTTCGGGATCGCGAAGCTGACCGAGGTCGAGGAGGGCGGCCGCAAGCTGACCAAGACCGGCATGCTGTTCGGCACCCCCGAGTACATGTCGCCCGAGCAGGCGCGCGGCGAGAACGTCGACCACCGCGTCGACGTCTACGCGATGGGCTGCATCCTGTTCCAGCTGGTGTCCGGCAAGGTGCCGTTCGAGGCGGACAACTTCATGGGCGTGCTCAGCATGCACCTGACGGAGCCGTCGCCGTCGATCCCGCCGGAGGTGTTCGACCGGATCGGTGCGCCGCGCGAGCTCGCGGCCGTGATCGACAAGGCGCTGGCCAAGGACAAGCACCAGCGCTGGAGCACCATCGAGGAGCTCGCGAACGCGGTCCGCCAGGTGTGTGGTGATCCGCTGCGGGCAGGCTCGACCACGTCGATGCCGCGCGGGCGCACCCCGAGCGTGGTGGCGCCGGCGACCACCACGCAGGCGCGCCAGCGTACGCAGTGGACCGGCAACGCGGCGGTGCCGACCGAAGAGGACCCCGCGCCGGCGCGCCCGGCGCCGCGCTCCAAGCTGCCACTGATCCTCGGCGCGCTGGCCGTCGTCGGTGGAGGTGCAGTCGCGGCCATGCTCCTCCTCGGTGGCGGCGGCCGCGCGGCCGCCCCGGTCACGCCGGTCGGTGCGGCCGGCAGCGCGGCCGGGGTCGCTGCGGCCGTGCCCGCGCCGGTGCCCCCGGACGCGCCTGCGCTGCCGCCCCTGCCGGAGCGCGTGAAGATCAAGATCGACTCGAAGCCCCACGGGGCCGAGGTCGCCGACGGCACCGGCCGCACCCTCGGCAGGACGCCGATCACGCTCGATCTCAAGGCGGCCCGCACCGAGCTGTCGTTCTCGCTGCGCCTGCGCGGGTACGGCGACACCCTCGTCGCGCTGGTGCCCGACCAGGACCTCGCGTACGTCGCGGACCTCGAGAAGGGCGTCGCCGGCGGGCCGCCGAAGCGGCAGACCGTGCCGACGACCGCGCCGAACACGCCCGCGCCGACGACGCCCGTGACCTCGCCGCCGCCGCCGACCCCCGGTGAGGGATCGGCCCGGACGGTCGCGCCGACCGAGCCGGGCCCGGTGACCACGCCGACCGTGACGCCCGTGCCCACGCCTGTCGTCCCCACGGCCCCCACCGACGACTGCCCCGGCGACGAGCCCTGCCTCAAGCAGATGCCGAGCGAGCACGGCGGCACTTGAGCGTCATGAGCGTGCCGATGACCACCGGGCGCGCGCGGGTCAGCCTGCCGGGCGCGCCGCCGATCGATCTCGCGTACGATCTGTTCGGCACGGGCGGGTGGCCGCTGGTCCTGATCATGGGGATCGGGGCGCAGCGGATGTTCTGGGACGAGCGCCTGTGCGCGCAGCTGGCCCTGGCCGGCTTCCAGGTGGTGCGGTTCGATCACCGCGACATCGGCGAGTCCACGCGGCTCGACCTGCCGGTCCCCCGGCCCGGGCGCGTGACGCTCCGCCGGCTGCTCCTGAACCGCACCGGCGACGTGCCGTACACGCTATCGGACATGGCGGGTGACGTGGTCGGGCTGATCGACGCGCTCGGCTGGGCCAGCGCGCACGTGGTCGGCGCGTCGCTCGGCGGCATGGTCGGCCAGCACCTCGCGATCGAGCACCCGACCCGCGTGCGCTCGCTGACCTCGATGATCTCGACGCCGGGCGGGCGCCGCTACCTGCCCGAGCCGCGCGCGCTCAAGGCGCTGTTCCAGCCCGCACCGCGCACCGCCGACGAGGCAGGCGAGACCGTGGCGCGGATGTTCACGGCGATCGGGAGCCCGCTGTGGCCGGTCGACGCGGAGCGGCTGCGCGCCGTGGGCCGCGCGGCGCACGCGCGGGGACCGGCGCCGCGCGGGTTCCTGCGCCACTACGCCGCCGTGATGGGCACGCCGGATCGGCGCCCGGCGCTTCGCCGGCTCCACACGCCCACCCTGGTGATCCACGGCACGCGCGATCCGCTGTTCCCGATGAGCGCCGCGCGCGCCATGGTCGCGATGATGCCCGACGCCACCCTGCTGCCGCTCGCCGGGATGGGGCACGACCTGCCGCCCGGCCTGTGGCCCGTGATCGTCGCCGCCATTGCGCGCCTCGCCCGGCGCGCCGAGGCCACGCGCGATGCTAGCCTTCGCTCGACGGCTCCCTAGCCCAATCGGTAGCAGGCAAGGACCTTAAAAGTCCCACAGTGTCGGTTCGAATCCGACGGGAGCCACCTCAGTGGACGCGGATGCTCGCGCTGACCAGCTCGCCGGCCAGGTAGCGCGAGCCGCGCGCTGGCCACCGGCGCCCGTGCCGCATGAACGTGTTGACCGAACGCCCGTCGGGATCACGGGCGAGGCGAGGGCGGGTGGGATCGACGTAGCCGCGCCGGATCACGCCATGGCCGAGATAGACCAGCTCGACGACACCGCGATCGTCGCGGCCGACGACCAGCGCGAGCAGGTCCGCGGGCTCGTCGCTGACGACGGCGTCGAACACCAGCAGGTCACCAGGCTCGGAGAGCGCTGCGGGCTCGCGGAGCCGTCCCGCGGCCGCGGCCCACGCGACGAGCTCGCTGCCGGTCGCGCCCTCGGCAGTGGCACCGAGCGACCGCGCCCACGCCAGCGTGGCGGTGACCGGATCGCGGAGGTCGCGGCGCCCGACGAGCGCTCGCAGCGCCGTCACCTCGCGCACCACCGGCAGCGGCGTCTCGATGGGCGCCACGTGCGGGTGGGGCAGGGCCGTCCGGGCCTCGGGCCGCGCAGCGGGCGTGCTCGTGACAGCGGTGGCCGCTGCCGCGGAGGCCTCGCGGATCGGCGGCGCGGGCACCACGCGGATCGGCTCTGCGCGCCGGGGCTGGCTCGCGTACGCGGCCCTGTCGTCGCGCCGTGCCGACGTGGCGTGCCCCACGGGCGCGGCCTGCAGCACGTCTCCCGGGACGCTGGCCGTGCCGAGCATCGGTGAGGAGAACTGGTACGGCCGGGCGCGCGCGCTGCAGCCGGCCGCGACCGCGACGGTCAACGCGCACAGCGCGGCGGCGAGCGCCGAGGACCGCATGGGAGGAGCGTAGCCACCCGCGGAGGCCCGGGGCCAGTTTTCGGGCGGGGGCCGTGGCGGGGCCGTGCTAGAACGCGCCGGTGACCCGCTACGACCTGCTCCGCAAGCGGATCGCCCCGTTCGCGTTCCTGCTCGGCCTCGGCCTCCTGGTCCACCAGTCGTGCCAGCAGGGCGAGCGCACCCACGCGACGATCGTGTTCGAGCTCGGCGCTGCGGCGCCGCGGGTCGTGGCGATCGACGCCACGCTGCTCGTCGAGGGCGAGGTCGCGGGCCTGCTGCACCGGCGGGCGCTCCCCGGAATGCAGATCGGCGAGCCGCGATTCGAGGTCACCATGCCCAGGCGCCACGGCGAGCTGCAGATCGACGTCGAGCTCGCCGACGGCAAGCGCCACCTCGTCCGCCAGATCCGCGCCGAGGAACGGGCCACGGTCCGGGTCGCCCTCGGCAGCGACCTCTAGCTTCGCCCCCTGGCCAGCTCAGGCCTGCCGGCGCAGCCGCACGACCGTCTCGACCTGCGCCGTCCCCGGCATCAGGTCGAACGGCTCGATCACGTCGGCGTGCCAGCCGAGCCGCGCCAGCTCCGCGAGGTCGCGGCCGAGGGCCTCGGGGCCGCAGCTCACGTACAGGATCATCGGCGCGGCGAGGTCGACCAGCAGCCCGCGGACGCCGGCGGACAGCCCCTTGCGCGGCGGGTTGACCACGACGACGTCGGGCTGCGTGCCGAGCTGCGCGCGCAGCGCCACCGGCAGCTCGCTGGCATCCGCGGCGACCGCCGTCAGCTTGAGCCCCGCGCGCTCGGAGGCCTGGCGGAGCTGCGCGACCGCCTCGCGATCGATCTCGACGGCGACCACCTCGGCGCCGGCGCGCGCGAGGTGGAGGCCGATGCCCCCGAGCCCCGCGAACAGATCGACGGCGCGGGTCCCGGGCCCGGGGCTCGCGAGCTCGGCGACCCGCCTGTACATCGCGGTGGCCTGCGCGCGGTTGACCTGCAGGAACTCCCCGCCGCCGACCTCGACGTCCACGCCCGCGATCTGCTCGACGAGGTGGCCGCTGCCGAGGAGCACCGTGGCGGTCGAGCCGGACGGGATGATCGCCCCGTCGCGCCGATCGTTCTCGTACACGACCACGCCGCGCACGCCGGCGTGGCGGGACAGCGCCTGCGCGACGGTCGCGAGCTTGTCGCGGTTGGTGCCAGGTACGACCACCAGCACGACGAGCACGTCGCCCGCGGCCTCGCGCAGCACCACGTAGCGGAGCTCGCCCATGCGCGTCTTCTCGTCGTACGACGTCAGGCCCGCGCGCTCGGCGGCGCCGCGCACCCAGATCGCGACCTCGTCGATGACCGGCGCGACGATCCGGCAGCCCAGGGTATCGATGACCTCGTGGGTGCGCGGGGCGTAGGCGCCGAGCACGAGCCGATCGGCGGCGTACCCCACGACGTACTTGCCCTTGTTGCGGTAGCCGACCGTCGACGGCGACGGCACCACCCGCGCCACCACGGCCGCGCTCGAGCCCAGGGCTTCCTCGATGGCGCGCTCGACCCGGCGCTGCTTCGCGATCAGCTGCGCGGGGTACGCGAGGTGCTGCCAGGTGCAGCCGCCGCACCGACCGAACGATGGGCACGCTGGCTCCACCCGCAGGTCACTCGAGCCGCCGATCCGGCGGACGATGTGCCCCCACGCCTCGGACTTGTGAGGGCTGTGGTGATCGATCATCACCTCCGCCGACTCGCCGGGCAGCAGGTCGGCCACGTGGATCCGACGGGCGGGACCCGCGGAAGGACCGACGCCCAGGCCAGCGTCGTCGAGCTCGGTCGCCGTGACCTCGCAGCGGTTGCTCTTCATCAGGAGAGGGCCTTACCACGGGACACCGCCTCTCCGTCGATCTCATCGCACGCCGAACTGATCGCAGGTACGTGACGGTTCCCAGGCGGCCACCGACCGCCGGGTTCGCGGTGACGCACGCGTCCCAGCTGTTCACGGCGTTTCGGCGCCTCCACTCCGACCTGGACGTCCCGGGAACCGGCATCGGGCTCACCATCGTCCAGCGCATCGGTGCGCGCCACGGTGGTTCTCGTTCACCCTCGCGCCGGAGCCGGGATCGAACCGAGAGGCTGTGAACCAGTCTCGAAACCGGGGTGGGCACCCTGCGCGGCTTGCCGCGTAGGGCGGGGGGGTGCCCCGTGGAACTGAGGCTCCGGGAGGACGCGGCGCACGTCAGGCACGACCACCACGTTGGCAACCGTCGTCGACGTGTTCGCTGCCGCCCCGGCATAAACGTAGTATCACCAGCGGATGCCCGCCTCTGGACCGCTCGTCGTTGCTGCCCTCTCGGGCGGTGTCGATAGCGCCGCGGCGGCGGGGCTGCTCGTCCAGGCGGGCCACCGCGTGGTCGGGATGACGATGCGCCTGTACGACGCGCGCGGCACCGCCTCGGCGTCCGGCGGGCGCTGCTGCGGACCGCGCGACATCGAGGATGCGCGCGCGGTCTGTGCGCACCTCGGAATCCCGCACTACGTGGTCGACCTCGAGGCCGAGTTCACGGACGCCGTGGTCGAGGACTTCGTCGACGCGTACCTCGCTGGCGAGACCCCGAATCCGTGCGTGAAGTGCAACCAGCACATCAAGTTCACGCCGCTGCTCGAGCGCGCGCGCGCGATCGGGGCGGACGTGCTCGTCACCGGGCACTACGCGCAGATCGTGGAGCGCGACGGCGAGCTCGGACTGTGGCGCGGCGTCGACGCGGGCAAGGACCAGTCGTACTTTCTGTTCTCGATGCCGGCCGCCGAGCTCGCCAGCGTGCGGTTTCCGCTCGGCGGGCTGACCAAGGACCAGGTCCGGACGCAGGCCGAGCGGCTCGGGCTGCCCAACGCGCACAAGGCCGAGTCCCAGGAGATCTGCTTTGTCCCCGACGGGGACTACGCCGGGTTCGTGTCGGCGCAGGCGCTCAAGCGTGGTCGCGCGCTGCCGATCGCCGGCGCGATCGTCGACGGGGCCGGGCGAGTCCTGGGGCAACACGACGGCACCCACCGGTTCACCGTCGGCCAGCACCGCGGGCTCGGCAACCTGGCCACGCGCGACAAGCTGTACGTCACGGCGATCGAGCCCACGCGCGGCGAGGTCGTCGTCGGGCCGCGCGCGGCGGCCGAGCGCCAGGAGATCGAGATCCGCGACCTGCGCTGGCTCGCCCCGCCGCGCGTGTCGCTCGAGGCGGCGGTCCAGGTCCGCCACCGCGGCACCCCGATCCCCGCCGCGGTCACGTTCACCGGGGACCGCGCCACGGCGCGCCTGGCCGCGGCCACGGTGGCGGCGCGCGGGCAGGCCGCGGTGGTGTACGCCGGTGATCGCGTGATCGCCGGCGGCTGGCTCGCCTGAGAGCTACGCGGCGCGGGGCGCGGGGCGGGGGGGGCCGGTCAGCGCGGGCTCCCCGGCCCGAGGAGCGCGCGGATCTCCGGACGCGCGGCGTAGGCAGTGCGCCACCCTGCGTCGCTCATCGCTCCGAGCTTGCGCTGCGCCGAGGCGCGGCCGCGCTCGCGGATGATCGTGGCCTGATCGTGGGCGCCCGTCGCGCGCAGCACCTCGGCGCACGCCGCGAGCACCTCCTCCTCGGAGCCCTCGAGGACGGGCTGGTGCTCGAGCAGCGCGAGGGCGCGGTGGGCGAGGGCGTCGGCCTCGGCTGCGCGGCCGATCCGGACGAGCGCGAGCGCGTGGCGGGCCAGGCCCTGGATCTCGTAGCCGACGAGCGTCGCCTGCTGCGCTGCGAGCGTGCCCTCGCGGGCGTCCTCGATGGCGGCCGCCAGGTCTCCGCGCGCGGAGTGCGCGCCGGCGCGGGTGATCAGGGCGTTGGCCTCGAGGTAGCGGGCACCGAGCGCGCGGGCCTCGGAGAGCGCGGCGTCGAGCTGCGCGAGCCCCGCCGCCGCGCGGGCCGGCGGACCGAGGCGGACCTCGCACATGCCGGCGTAGATCAGGCAGTCAGCGCGGCTCCAGCGGGACCCGGTCCGGTCGAGTAACTCGAGCGCTTCGGCGAACGTGGCCGCGGCCTGCGCGTGGAGGCCGACCTCGAGGAGCACGATGCCCGCGACGCAGAGCGCGTCGCCTTCGCGCGCGCGATCGCCGTAGCGCCGGCACAGATCGAGCGAGCGCCGGGCCGACGCCATGGCGGCGGTGAACTCGCCGAGGCACATCGCGATCACGGCCATGTGGTTGGTCGCGATCCGCTCGAGCCACGGGTCGCCCGTCTTCTCGATCATCGCGATCACCGGGCGGTACGCATCCCGCGCCGCCTCGTACTGCGCGCGCAGCAGGTGAATGCGCCCCCGGCCGATCATCGCAGCCATCTCGTCGGTGAGCGCGCCCACGCGGTGGAACAGGTCGCGCGCCTGGTCGACGAGGATCAGCGCCTCCTCGAACCGCCCGAGGCGCTCGAGGATCTCGGCGCGGATTCGCAGCGCCTCACCGCGCAGGCGCTCGTCTCCAGCGACGAGGGCGTGCTCCTCGGCGATCCGGGTGGCCACGGTGGCCGTCGTGTGATCGCCCCAGCTCAGCAGCCTGAGCGCCCTGCGCAGCGCGAGGTCGGCGAGCCGCGCGGGCTCACCATCACACAGCAGCTCGAGCTGGTCGAGGTCGCCGGGATCGGCGGCGAGGTCGCCGAGCAGGCGGTGCGCCTCCTCGCGTCCGGCGAGCGCTTCACGGCGGCGCGCGCGCGAGGTCGTGGTCGCCGGGGCGGCGCCGAGTTCGTGTTCGAGAACGAGCGTGCGAGTGAAGCACGCCACGGCCGCGGCGGCGTCACTCGCCGCGAGGGCGACGCGCCCCGCACGCAGCCAGAACGCTGCGGCGCCGGCCGGCTCCCCACCGCGCTCGAGGTGGTCGGCGATCACCGCGGGTGGCTCCTCGCGCCCGGCGAAGAACCGCGACGCGAGCAGCCGGCCGATCCGGGCGTGGTTCTCGCGCAGCGCCCGCTCCGACAGCGTGTCCTCCACCACCTCGTGCACGAGCGCGCCCGGGAACTCGAGGTCGTCATCGGCGCGCCCGGGTGCCGGCTGTGCCCGCAGGAGGAACCCGGCCCGCACGAGCTCGTCGACCGCCGCCGCGAGTTCGTCCTCGCCAAGCAGCTCCTCGAGCAGGCGCACGCGCACCACCGCTCCCAGCAGCGCGGCGTAGCGCAGCGTCGCCAGGGCCCGCGCGCTCAGCCGCTCGATCCGCTCGGCGATCACCGCGCGCGCCGAGCTCGGGGCGTCGGCGCCGACCGCGCGCACGGCGCGGGCGACCTCCTCGAGCTGGAGCGGATTGTTACCGCCGCGCGCGAGCACCGCCGCGATCGTGTGTGGCGTGGCGGCGGCGCCGAGCCGGTCGGCGACCAGGACGCGCAGCTCCGGGCCGGCGAGGTCGCCGAGGTGAAGCGCCAGATCCACGGGCGGCAGGGACCCGCCGGGCAGGGAGGTAAGCACGAGCAGTTCGGGCCCGGGGACCGGGGCGGCGAGCGCGTGCCGGAGCACCTCGAGGCTGGCGCTGTCGGCGGCGTGTAGATCTTCGAGGATGGTGAGCTGCGGGCGGCGCTCCGAGCCGCTCGCGGCGCGGAACGTGGTGAGGCCCGCCGACAGCCGCGGGCGCAGATCGGCCACCTCGGGCGCGGCCAGGCTGACACCGTCGCGCAGTTCCATTGCGCGGTCGAGATCGCCGGCGATCTCGTGGGCGCGTGCGGCGGCGA
This sequence comes from Kofleriaceae bacterium, assembly GCA_964203225.1. Classification (GTDB taxonomy): domain Bacteria; phylum Myxococcota_A; class Polyangia; order Haliangiales; family Haliangiaceae; genus JABFXX01. The sequence continues at coordinate 51,431 of CAXNMK010000008.1, read as the reverse complement.
CGCCCCCCCGCGTCAGCACCTGGGTGACCCGCTGTGCGAGCTGCTGCCGCGCGGCCCGGCCGTGCGCCGGGGGCAGCCCGAGCGCCGCCTGGTAGAGCTCGATCACCAGGGCGAACGGCATCAGCTGGTGCGCCCGGCTCGCGCCGGTGGCGACCAGGCGGATCGCCGCGGCGCCGCCGAGCCAGTGCGCGAGCTCGGCGACCAGCCGGCTCTTGCCGGTGCCCGCGTCTCCGGAGATCAGCACGGCCACGCGCCGGTTCTCGGTGACTGCGCGGCGCAGCGCCTGCTCGAGCTCGGCGAGGTGCGTCGCGCGCCCGACGAACGCGCCCGGCGGCCGCACGAGGGTGGAGGCCCGGGCGGGCGGGACGTCGGCGACGCGCCGCCCGACGATCTCGAGGACGCTGTCCCGGCTGGTCACGGCGTCGGGGGCGCGGCGCTCGCGCAGATCGAACTGCCCCCCGGGGACGCGGCCGGGCACCCCGGCGACCAGGGGCCGGTCCGGCCGAGCATCCGCGGCGAGGGCGCGCGCATCGTCGCCCGCATCGGAGGGGAGCGCGGCGCCCGCGGTGATCGGCACGCCGGCGCGCGCGCCGACCCGGAGCTCGAGCGGGGACCCCGCGTGGTGCGAGGTGAGGGCGTGCAGGCCGGTGCCCGGGTCGGCGCGGGCCTCGCGCACGAGCGCGCTCGCGGCGACCGCCCAGTCCATCGCGATCGCGACGTCGTCCTCACCCGCGACCTCGAGGCCGAACGCGATCAGAAGCTCTGCCTCCTCCTCGGCGAGCACCACGCCGCCACGCTGGTAGGCGAGCTCGCCGAGGCTGCGCGTGATCAGCTGGAGCACCCCGGGCGCGGCGCCGGTCAGCTGTGCGGACACCACCACCGCGCGCCGCTCGCCCGGCTCGATGCCGCCCGCGAGATCGTCGTCGTCGATCCGCTCCTCCGCGAGCAGGTCCGCAGGCGCCCGCTGATCGGTGCCGTCATCGAGCTCGAGCTCGAGCTCGAGCGAGGGCTCGACCACCTCGCCATCATCGGCGGGGGCCGCGATGCCGAGCGCGCCGATCGCGTCCCAGTGGGTGTCCTCGGGCGCCATGAACGGCATCGAGTGATGGGTGGAGCCCTCGTCGTCGAACTGCAGCGCCGAGGGCCGCGCGCCCGGGCCGAGCTGGAGCGCCTCGTACGACGGCCGCTTGCGCAGCTCGCTCGGCACGGTCGGTGCGCGGGTGCCGGGGAGCAGATCGGGGAGCAGATCGGCGAGGCGCGCCACGCCGCTGGCGGTGACCTCGTGCCCCCAGCTCACGGACGTCACCGCGGTCGGATCGATGGAGCGCTGGGCGGTCGCCGACAGCGACACCTGGCTCGCGCGCGTGATCATCTCCGGCGCCGGGAACGCCGCCGAGCGGGTCACGGTGCCCTCGCCGCGACCGAGCCCGGCAAACCGCTGCAGCGCGGTGGTGCTCGAGGTGCGCTCGGAGGCGCCGTGGACGCCCCAGGTGCCCGAGGGCCGCGTCGCCAGGTCCGGGAACGGCGTCAGCCGAGACGCCAGAGAGGCGGCCGGCGGCGGCTTCGGCGACGACGCCAGCGGATGTTCGGCCGACGGGGACTGCAGGCTCGCCGAGGACGACAACGTGGCCCACGGTAGGTCGGACTTGCTGTGGCGGCCGTCGACGTCGGCGAGCCAGCTCGCGAGGGCGCGGGCGCCGGCGAGCATCGCGGTGCGGGTGCATGCAAGGCCGAGGTCAGCGGCGGTCCCTCGGGCGGTCGGCTCGCGCTGCAGCGCGAACTCGACGGCGTCCGCGATCTCGACGGGCACGCGCGGGTTGAGCCGATCGATCCGCGGCGGCACCGTGGTCCGCACCGCCTCGAGGATCGCCTTGAGGTTGGGGCCGCAGTACAGCGGCAGGCCGGTGAACAGCTCCCACGCGATGATGCCGAGCGCGAACACGTCGGCCGCCGCCGTGGGCGCCTCGCCGACCGTCTGCTCGGGCGCCATGTAGCGGGGCTTGCCGCGGAGCCGCCGCCGCTCGAGTGCCGAGGCAAACGAGGCGCGGGCGATCCCGAAGTCGAGGATCTTCACGTAGCCGTCGTTGGACAGCATCACGTTCGACGGCGACACGTCGCAGTGCACGATGCCGAGCGACTTGCCGTGCAGGTCGGTGCGGCGGTGCGCGTAGTCGAGGCCACCGGCGGCCTCGGCGATCAGGTACGCAGCGACGGGGACCGGGATCGGCTGTTCGCGGGTGGTGGCCTGCGCGAGGGCGGTGCGCAGGTCCTTGCCCTCGATCAACTCCATCGCCATGTAGAGCTCGCCATCGGCCTTCCCGAAGTCGAACACCTGGACGATGTTGCGATGGGTCAGCTCGACCGCGATCCGCGCCTCGTCGATGAAGCTGCGGATGAACCGGCCCTCGCGCGCCGAGTTCGGGAGGATCCGCTTGAGCGCCTGGACCTTCTCGAAGCCCGCGATGCCGATGGTCTTGACCTTGTAGACCTCGGCCATCCCGCCCTGCGCGATCTTCTCGAGGACGTGATACTTCCCGAAACGCTCGCGCAGCGCTTCCACGGCGTGGAAGGTACCATGGAGCCGGTGGCAGACCCCTCATCGTTCGACGAGCTCGAGACCGTTCTCGGCTATGCCTTCCGGGATCGGGCCGTGCTCGCGCAGGCGCTGCGCCATGCGAGCTGGTGCAACGAGGCCGTCGGACCGCGGCTCGAGGACAACGAGCGGCTCGAGTTCCTCGGCGACGCCGTCCTCGACCTCGTGGTCGGACACCGGCTGATGACCCGGTACCCGCAGCTTCGCGAGGGGGAGCTCAGCGTCACCCGCGCCCAGGTGGTCAGCGAGGCCGGGTTGTCCGAGCTGGCGGGTCATCTCGGGCTCGGGCAGTTCCTGATGCTCGGCAAGGGCGAGGAGAAGAGCGGCGGCCGATCCAAGCCGTCGATCCTCGCCAACGCGTTCGAGGCGATCCTCGCCGCCGTCTACCTCGACGGCGGGTTCGCAGCCGCCGAGGACATGGTCACACGCGTCCTCGCGACCCGCATCGAGACCGTCGAGTTCAAGGGGTTCTTCGACTTCAAGACCCGCCTCCAGGAGACCTCGCAGGCCCGCCTCAAGTCGACACCCACCTATCGGGTGGTCCAGGAGCTCGGGCCTGATCACGACAAGCGGTTCGTGGTCGCGGTCACGATCGGCGATGACGAGTGGGCGCGCGCGGTCGGCAAATCCAAGAAGGAGGCCGAACAGATGGCCGCCGCCGAGGCGCACTTCAAGCTCGAGGGCAGCGACGCCGGCGTTCGCCCGAAGCGCCAGGGCGGGTAAGGCCTGCCAAGGGACATCTCGACATCTCGACATCTCGACCGCGATCGAGCGGTCCCCTTGATAGGCCCTGAGGGGGCGCTCAGGTCCGGCGCATCCGGGTCAGCGCGAGCACGTCGTCGCGGCTCGGCATCGCACCCCACGGGCCGAGCTCGCCAAGCGACAGCGACGCGGCGGCCGATGCGAGCTCCATGCAGCGCGCGAACGGCAACCCGCTGAGCAGCGCCGCCGCGAACGCGCCGTGGAACACCGAGCCGGCGCCGTAGCTGTCGAGCTGCGCGGGGTTGGCGAACGCCGGACAGCGCACGACCTTGTCCCCGTGGCGGCCGATCGCGCCCTCGCGCCCGAGCGTGATCACGGCCGCGTGGGGGCCGCGCTGAAGCAGCTCGGCGAGGGCATCGGTCAGCTCGCCGCGGGGGGCCAGCTCGCTGGCTTCGCGCTCGGATGCCAGCAAGATGTCGGTCACGGCGAGGAGCGCGGCGGTGCTCTCGTGGACCTCGAGCACGTCGAGGATCACCGGTACCTTGCGCGCGCGCGCGACCGTCGCGACCGCGATCTGGGTGACGGGATCGCTACCATCGATCAGGAGCGCGGCGGCGTCGGCGAGGATCCCGGCGGGGTCGATGGTCACGGGCTCGCCGCGATCGCCGGCGTGATGGGACCGCTGGCGGCCATCCCGCGCGACCAGCACGATGTCGCATGCGCTGGTGCCGGTCGCACGCAGCAGCTCGGTGTCGATGCCCGCGTCTCGCAGGGCCGAGCGGGTGAGCTGACCAAGCAGGTCCGCACCGTGGCTGCCGACGGCGCGCGCGCGGCACCCGAGCTGGGCCGCGGCCCGGAGCGCCACGGCGACGCCTGGCGCGGGGGTGGTGGCCAGCGCGGCGAGGTTCGTGACCGACGGGCCGGCGCCTGGGAGGTTGGGGGCGAGCCCGGCGATCGCGACGCCGATCCGCCCCAGGCCGACGACGAGAGGCGCTCTCACCCAGCGAATATAGCGCAGGAGGGAGGCCCGAAAGGCCATGCGACATCAGGTGGTCGAGGTGATATAGGGCCTCGGGCCGTGTCTCCGCGAATCCCCGGGCAACGCTTGGACGAGTCCGTCGGTCTGAATTCCGACCGACCCTCGCCCGACCCTCGCCCGACCGGTCGTCCGGCCGCCTCGGGGGGCGGTCGACCGACCGCCCGCCCGACCGACCGCCCAGGCGATCATCCGTTCGACCCACAGCCAGGGGACCTCGTGAGCGATCTCGCCGACACCGCACCCGCCTTGCCTGCACCGATCCTCTCCGAGCCGCGCCCGCGGATCGCGGCGGCACTCGAGGACGACGCCCAGCTGATCGCCGCCTGCCGGCGCGGCGAGGCCCGCGCGATGGAGATGCTGTACCACCAGTACAAGCGCCGGGTGTTCGGCATGGCCCACCGGATCGTCGGCGCCAGCGACGCCGAGGAGGTCGCCCAGGAGGTGTTCGTGCGGATCTTCCGCGCGCTCGCGAACTTCCGCGGGGACTCGGCGCTGTCGACCTGGATCTACCGCCTGACCGTCAACGCCTCGCTGTCGTACCTCGCGAAGCGCGGGCGCCGGCACGAGGTCAGCGACGAGGTGCTCGGCGAGCTGCCCGCGCCGCCGGCCACCGAGCGGGACTCCGCCCTCGCCACGCGGATCGAGGCGGCGCTCGCGCGGCTGCCCGCCGGCTACCGCGCGATCCTGGTGCTCCACGACATCGAGGGGCTGTCGCACGAGGAGTGCGCGGCGATCCTCGACTGCCGCGTGGGCACCTGCAAGTCGCAGCTCCACAAGGCGCGCGGCAAGATGCGCGAGCTGCTCGGCCCCGGCATCCACGGCGAGGACCGCTCGTGACCTGCGACGGGATCCAGCGACAGCTGACGGCATACCTCGAGGGCGAGCTCGAGGACGCGCGCGGCAGCGTGGTGCGCGGGCACCTGCGGGGCTGCGCGGCGTGCCGGCAGATCGCCAGCGACGAGGCGCGGGTCCGCGATGCCCTCCGCGCGCTGCCCACGGTGGATCCGCCGGCGGGACTGTGGGCCGGCGTGCAGGCCCAGCTCGCGGCCGCCGAGATCGCCGACAGCGAGCGCCCGGCGTGGCGGCGCGCCCTGACCCAGTGGATGCCCGTGCTGCCCCGGCTCGGGCGGCCGGGCTGGCCGCCGCCGCGGCGGGCGCGATCCTCTACGTGCGCGCGCAGCAGGGCGGGGCGGAGCCCACCGCGCCCGCGCCGGCCGAGCCCATCCCCGCGGTGAGCGCGGCCCCCGCACCCGTGCTCCCCGCCGACGACATCACCGCGGTGCTCGCCGCCGAGGCCACGCAGCGCACCGACACCCACGCCGACGTCGCCGACGAGCTGATGGCGCTCGTGGCCGAGGCGCGCGTGGCGTGGACGCCTGCCCGGGCGCAGGCGTTCGACGCCAGCGTCGCCGAGCTCCGCACCCGGATCGATCGGGCCGAGGCTGGCCGCCCGCGCCAGCAGGCGTGGCGCGCGTTGACGCGGTACCTCCAGCGGGCCGTGGTCCGTGATGACGTCGCGCTGGCGGCGGGCGTGCCGGGAGGCGCACCGTGAGCGGCCCCCGGACCGCCGCGCTCCGGCTCGCCCTCGGGCTGTTCGTCGGCGCGTTCGTCGGCGCGTTCGAAGTCGGGCCCGCGGCTGCCGAGGCGCCGGCCCCTGGCGTGGTCGAGCGCTCGCGGCTCGAGGTCCAGCCCGGCGTCGCCAGGGCGATCACGCAGGTGTCGATCGACAACCCGCTCGGGGACGTCCGCGTCGAGGGATACGACGGGACGTCGATCCTGATCGAGACCCGCAAGCAGGCGCCCGACGAGGCCACCCTCGAGCGGCTCCACGTGTCGCTGGTCCCGGATCCCGATGGGACGGTCCGGATCTCGACGTCGGCCACCGGCGGGCGCGAAGTGCGGTCGGTCGGGCGCGGCCAGGTCCGCGTCGATCTGGTGATCCGGGCCCCGCGCGATGCGCGGATCGACGCCAGCGTCGGGACCGGGACGCTCGAGGTCAAGGACCTCGACGCCGGCGGTGAGCTCGACAGCGCCTCTGGTCCGATCCGGGTCCAGAACGTCGCCGGCATGCTGGTCACCCACAGCCTGTCGGGCGCAACCTCGATCACCCAGGCGTTCGGCTCCGTCGACGCCGAGTCGGTGTCGTCCGATGTCTCGCTGGACACCATCGGTGGCGACCGCCTGATCGCGTCCGTCAGCAAGGGCAAGATCGCGGGCCGCCGCGTGCGCTCGCGCAACGTCGAGTTGACCACCACCGACGGCTCGATCGTCCTCGAGGCCGAGGCGATGCTGCGCGGGCGGATGGTGATCTCCACCCTGCGCGGCGACATCGACGTGCGCGTGCACCAGACGGGCGCGCTGGTCGTGCGGGCGCGCGGCGTCAAGGTCGAGCTCGGGCCGGCGATGGCGGCCGTGGGGGCCGAGCCCGGAGGCTGGACGCGGGCCCACCGCGGCGTGCTCCAGTCTGGCGCGGTCGCCTCGATGATCGAGCTTCGCTCGCGCCACGGCAACGTGCAGTTTGCGATCGTCGAGTAGGCGCCTGCGTCGAACCGGGGTAGGCTCCGCGCCATGGAAGACGCCGTCCCTGCGCGGGTCCGCGAGTACGCTGACCAGGTGGTCTCGTACGTGTTCAACGCGCTCGGCGTGAGGCTCGAGTACGACAGCGACACGCTGCCGGTGCTCGACCACTATCTGCGCATCCTCGAGGGCTCCGACCAGGCGCCCACGCTGCAGCTGGTGGTGGCGACGTCGGGTGCGTACTTCGGCGAGGTCGTGCGCCGCCACCTCGGGGGCCGCTGGGAGCTGTCCGAGGAGGACCGGGCCTGGCGCATGGTCCTCCCGACCGGGCTGTCGTTCGCGCCGGCGGGGATCGTGGCGGCCTCGATCGCGCGCGCCGACCTCGCGGACCTCGATACCGAGTTCGACGCCCCGCCGCGCATGCTGCCGCACGTACAGGAGGCGCTCGCGCGCATGGGCGAGGTCCCGGTCGATGACTACTTCTCGCTGTGCGGGCGCCTCGACACGCTCGAGCACCTGCACGAGGTCCTGGTGGCGGTCGCGGCCCAGCTGATGGGCCCGACCGAAGACGAGGAGCCCGAGGCCGTCGCCGACGAGCCATCCGGCCCCGTCAACTGACGCCGCGCGAGAACGCCCGTCTTCTCGGCTTGAGAAGTGAGGCGCGGTAGGGGTATGCCTCCACCCATCATGGCCAGGGGGACCACCCGCGCTCCATCGCTCAACGCCTATCGAGGGAGCGTCGGCAAGACGCAGACGGCGACGGTCCACGTGACCGGTCCGCGCGGCGACCTGATGGTCGCCGAGGTCCACACGACCATCGACGCGGTCAGCGACCCGGCGCTGGTCGAGCGCTTGTTCGCGTCGGAGGCGGACGACGCCACCCGCGTGCTCAACGTCGTCCGGCCCGAGGGTGCGGAGGCGATCCGCGTGCCCGTCCCGGTCGTCTATCACGACCCCGCCGCGGAGTTGCTCGTGCTGGTGCTCGGCGACGCGCACCGGCACCGCGAGATCGAGGAGCGGATCGCGCTGCTCGAGCGGATGCGCGCCGATGTGGTCGCGATCCCCGCGTATGCCAAGGAGTTCGCCGTCGTCTACGGGCCCGCCGGGCTGCGCGCGCTGCTCGAGGCGCGGGCCCAGGCGGCCCTGAGCGCCGCCCGCGGCCAGGACAGCGTGCGCGAGGTCGAGCGCCGCATGAAGGAGCTCGCCGAGCGCGAGGCCGAGGTCACCGCCCACGCGCGCGCAGCCGAGGAGCGCGGCCGCGGGATCGAGCAGCAGCGCGCCCGCGAGTTCGACCGCCGCGCCACGGAGCTCGACGACACCAAGCGCGCGATCGATCGCCTCCGGCTCGAGCTGGACGGCGACCGCGCCGACCTCGATCGCGCACACGCCGAACTCGAGCGCCTGCGCGCCGAGGCCCGCCACCGCGTGATCAATGCGCTGTCGAGCCCGACCACCCCGACCACCCCGGCCCCCGCCACCCCGGCGCCGGCCCCGCTGGTCGCCCCGGCGCCCACGCCGGACCTCGCCCACGCGACCGCGCCCGTGCACCTGCACGAACACGACGACGATGACGACGAGATCACGAACGTCGGCGGTGTGCCGCGCCTGGCCGGCGACGCCACCGTGATCTCGCCGTCCCCGGCCGCGTCGCCTCCGCCGGTCACCGCTCCGGTCGTCGCCACGCCGGCGACCGAGGCCGTGGACGCCGCGCGCGCGGCTCGCAGCGAGCTCGACACCGGCCCGGTTCCCCGCGAAGAGCTGATCGGCGAGGGCGCGGCCAGCGTCGCTGCCACGGTGATCAGCCCAGCCCCGGAACCACCATTGCCGCCGTCGAGGCCCCGGCGCCGGCCCGCGAGCCCGAGCGCCGCGCCGGCCACGAGGCGGCGCCCCCCGCGCCGCGGTCGATCGGCCCGGCTGCCCCGGCCGGCGGCGTGCCCACCGCGCCCAAGGCGGTGCCGGCGGGTTCGGGCCCGATCTCCACGCTCGCCGCCGCGATCTACACCCACGCGCTGTCGGGCGAGGTCGAGGTCGAGTTCGACGAGGAGACCAGTGGCGCCTCGATCATCCCGCAGGGCGCCGATCCATTGACCGCGGCCTCCGCCGAGCTGCCGCTCGAGGCGGTCGCCGACGACTGGCTCGACCGCGCGTCGACGGCCGACACCTCGACGATCACCCTCGGCACCAACGGCGTCGTGCGCCTCGCGCTGATCGCGGGCGATCGGCTCGCGCGCGGCCTCGGGGGCCCACTCGACGTGCGCGTGCTCCTGCACCGCACCGATCACGGCCCCGTCGTGGTCCTGGTCGTCGGTCCGCCCTCGGCGCTCCGCGTCGCCAGCACCACGCAGCTCGTGGTGGTGCCGCTCGACATCGCGCTCGATGGGCACCGCGCCGTGCTCACCGCGCTCGGTCGCTCGTTCGACCTGATCGTCGAGCTGGTCGTCCGCGGCAAGCGGATCCGCCGCGTGCGCCTGACCGCGCCGCTGGCCGAGAACGTCGCCTACATCGTGCGCGCGGCCGACGACCACCTGCGCGGCCTGGCCGCCGCCGATGATGGCGTCGTGTCGTTCGAGCGCGCCCGCACCCTCGTGATCGGGTCGGGGTTCGACCTGCTCGGGGCCGAGCACCCGGACCTCCACGAGTTCAGCGACGACAAGCTCGCCCAGCTCGAGACCGCCCAGCACCTGCGCCGGGCGATCGCGATGGCGCGCAGGTTCGCCCGGCCGGCCCGCGAGGACTACCTCGTATGCACCCGCGGGTTCCCGCTGCTGCGCTGGCGCGAACTGCGCCGCCACGTCCTCGAGAGCGCGGTCGCGTGGGGCCTGTGGATGGGCCCCGAACTCGCGCAGGTCGCCGTCAGCGAGGGGCTCGCGCGCTCCCGACGCGACCTCGTGATCCGCCTTGACCGCGGCTTCGATGCCCTGCGCAAGCACCCGACGGCGTTCGACATCGACACCGACGCCGCCGACGACAACTTCAACGCGCTGGCCGAGGAGGCCCGCGCCCTCGGGGTCGAGCTCAAGGCGAGCAAGCCACCGGCCACCGGCCAGACCATGACGAGCGAAGAGGCCTCCGAGGTGTCTGGCTCGATCGGCGTCACGCCGCCGGGCGGCAGCCCGCGCCCGAAGACCATCGACGAGCTGGTCACCGAGCTCGACGACCGCAACCGCCGGGTCGCCGCCGCGCTCGAGCTGTGCGAGCGCGGCGAGGGCAGCGCGGCGGCCGCCGTGGTCGCAGCGGTCAGCAAGATGAGCCGGTCCGAGGCGGTCCGCGTGCTCGGGATGAGCGTGAAGTTCGGAGCGGCCGCTGCGGCGCCCCTGATGGAGGGCCTCAAGTCGAGCAAGAGCTTCCTGCGCCACGGCTGTGCGCTCGCGCTCGTGCTGGTGCGCACCGACGTCGGCACCCAGGCCGTGATCGAGCTCCTGCTCGAGGAGCCCACCGAGATCTGGCGCGAGGTCGCGCGCGCGGTCGGCCAGCTCGGACCGTCGGGCCTGGCTCCGCTGGCGAGCAACTACGGCCGCCTGGGGGACCGCGCCACCCCGCAGGTGCTGGAGCGCGTGGCGTGGGCAATGGCCCACATCGCGGTCCGTGGTGGCAAGCCCGCAGTCGAGCTGATGAGCGGCGGCACCAGCGTCGTCGCGGCCGTGGCCCGCCATGCCCTCGAGCTGCACGCGTCGGCCGCCCAGGACCACGTGCGGGTGCGCCCGGGCGGGGACGGCCCGGGCCGCGACGTGACGGTCAACCGCGCGTTCTCCCGACGGTTCTTCGAGGCCCTCGAGCAGGGCCGGCCCGAGGCGGCCGCCGCCGAGCTCGAGGCGCTCGACGCCTCGAGCCCGATGGAGTTGCTGGACGAGTCGGACCTCCTGGAAGAGGAGTCCGCCGAGGTCGAGGTCGACCTCGACGACGCCGATCTGATCCAGGCCTGATCGGCCTCGCGGCCGGTAACTCTGCTATGCTCCAAGCGACGCAATGCGGATCGGAATCTTCTCGGACGTCCACGCCAACATCGAGGCGATGACCGCGGTCGTCGACGCGTTCCGCTCCGAGCGGATCGACAAGTACGTCTGCATTGGTGATGTTGTCGGTTACGGGGCGTCGCCCAACGAGTGCTGTGATCTGATCCGCAAGCTCGCGGCGTTCACGATCCTCGGCAACCACGACGCCGCGGTCGCTGGCCGGATGGACTACTCGTATTATTACGACGCCGCCCGCCAGGCCCTCGATCTCCACTCGCGGCAGCTCACGCCGGAGAACCTGGCCTGGCTGCGCGGACTTCCCTACGAGGTCCGCGATGGTGACGTGACGTTCTGTCATGGCTCCCCGGTCAACCTCGAGGAGTTCGAGTACATCTTCTCCGTCGAGCAGGCGCAGCGCTGCCTCGAGATCTGGGACGATCTCGGCTCGGTGACCTTCATCGGACACTCCCACCTGTGCAAGTCGTTCGCGCTGACGCGCGACGAGGTGTTCGAGGTGGTCGCGAACAAGTTCGTGATCCGGCCCGATCACCGCTACATCATCTCGGTCGGCTCGGTCGGCCAGCCGCGCGACTACGACAACCGTGCGAGCTACACGGTCTACGACACCACCGAGAAGGTGTTCGAGTTCAAGCGCGTGGCCTACGACATCGACGCAGCGGCCCAGAAGATCTTCGGGACAGAGCTCGAGCGGAACTTCGGCAACCGGCTGTTTCTCGGCGTCTGACGACGCCCGCGGCTCGGCGTCTGACGACGCCCGGGCAGGGCGGCTGAGCCGCCTGCGGCTCAGGGCTCGTCGGAGCGCAGCGCGGCGGGCGCGAAGCCCATCGGCGACAGGCGCGCGAGCTCGAAGTCGTCCTCGCCGATCACGCCATCGCGGCGCATCGCGCGCAGGATCGTGGCAACGCGGGCCGCGGAGTCCGGATCGAGGCCGCCATGGCGGCGGACCCGCCGCGACATCGAGGTGGGCTCCGAGGTGATCGCGGCGAGAAACGCGAGCTGGCGGGTGGTCAGTTCGCGCGGCAAGGCATCGAACCAGAACCGCGCAGCGGCGCGCAGGCCGAACACGCGCGGCCCCAGCTCGATGATGTTGAGGTAGCGAGTCAGGATCTGCTTCTTGTCGAGGCGGGCCTCGAGACGCCAGGTCAGGATCGCCTCCTGGAGCTTGCGGTCGAGGCTGCGGCGGTGCGAGAGGAACGAGTTCTTGATCAGCTGCTGGCTGATCGTCGAGCCGCCGCGCGCGAGCCGCTTCTCACGTAGATCGATCTCGAGGCTGCGGGCGATCTGGGAGAGGTCGAACCCGGGATGGTCCCAGAACCGGCCGTCCTCGGCGGACACGAACGCGCCCTTGAGCCGCATCGGGATCTGGTCGAACGGGACCCAGGTCAGCTCGCCGGGGCCCACGCGCGCGACGCTGCCGTCGGGGAACGCGTGGTCGGTCGGGGTGACCAGCGTCATGACATCGGCAGCCGGCGGCTCGTCGAGCGTGGTGCAACCACCGTCGAGCGTGGTCACCAGCGTGACGCCCTCGCCGACGGGCGCCGCGAGATCGAGCGTGAGCCGGGCGGAGCCGCCGACCGTGCCCTCGAGGACCATGCCGTCGAGCGGGCCGCGGAGCTGCTCGGGTAGGGTGGCCAGTAGCTCCGCACACGGCGCTGGCGTGAGCGCCACCTCGACCTGCCCGGAGATCGGGGAGCCTCGACGCAGCCAGCCCGAGGCGCGGGCGTGGATCGCCCCGGCGTCGAACGCGAACTCCTTGACCGCGACCGCCGTGGGCGCGATCGACAGCGTTGTCCGCACGGTGCCGGTGACCGGCACGCGCTCGGCGGCGAGGGTGCGGCTGTCGATCGCCACGCCGTCGACGTCGAGCTCGAGGGCGAGCTCGAGGGCGTCCCCGGCGCGGCGCGCGTGGATCGTGCCCGAGGCGTGGCCACCATCGAGCGCGAGCCCGCGTGGCGCGAGGGCGGCGAGGGTGGCAAGCGGCAGGTCGGCGCCCACGAGCGTGGCCGTCCCGAGGGTGGGCTGCAGCTCGAGGGAGACCGCCCGGGGGATCCCCGCGTCGTCGATCGAGGCGTGCAGTTCGTAACCCCCGGTCGAGGTGAGCCGGCCCGCCGCCACCTCGCGGAGCGGGATGGCGTGGATGCCCGACCGCAGTTCGCCGGCGCCGCCCACGGCGAGCATGCGGCGGAACGACAGCTGCGGAAGGACGAGCTCGGCGGCGCTGCGCACGAACACGAGATCGAGCGCGAGCGCCGCCTGCGCCGCGTGGACCCGCACCTGCCCGGTGATCACGCGCACGCCATCCTCGTCAGGGACCAGCTCGACGCCGGAGGCGGTGACGTCCCCGAGCCCGTCGACGTGGGCGCGCAGGCTGCCCGAGCTGACGACGATCCGGCGGAGCCGCCCGCCGGCGCTGCGGCCACTTCCACCACCCCGGCGGGCGAGCCGCCGCACCAGCCGAAGCAGGTCCGAGTCCCCATCGGGTCCGACGCGCACGTCGAGGCGCGGCGCGGCCACGCGGATCTCGTCCGCGCGGATCTGGCCGGCGATCAGCGAGTCGAGCGCGACGGAGGCCTCGATCGCTTCGGCCGAGGCGAGGTCGCCGAACGCGATGCCCGAGAGCCGCACGGCACCGGTGAGGTCGGCATCCACGCCGCCGAGCTGCACGGGGACCCCGCCCGCGGCGGTCAGGTGAGCCACGAGGTCGGCGGTGCGCGCGTCGACCCACCACGCCGCGCCGACCGGCACGCCGATCGCGACCATGGCGGTTGCGACGAGCAGGCGGCGACCGTGCGAGCGGGGCCGGACCGGCGGGGGCGCAGGGACCATCGCGGGCGAGGGGCTCAGTTCCACGGGGCTCCGCCCCGCCCTACGCGGCAAGCCGCGCAGGGTTCCCACCCCGTCTTCGAGACTGTTTCACAGTCTCTCAGTGGTGCCCGGCCACCGCCTCGCGGCGATCCTCGCCGACGAACGAGCGCTGGAGGATCCGGCGCTCGCCGCGGCCGCGCCGGGACCCGAGGGCCGCGCCGGCGAGCATCATGTCGCACAGCTCGCCGAACGAGATGCCCGCCGCGTCCGCGATCCGGGGGAGCAGGCTGGTCGGGGTCAACCCCGGGAGCGTGTTGACCTCGAGCACGAATTCGTTGCCGGAGTCGCTGACGATCATGTCCACGCGCGTGGCGCCCTGACAGCCGAGCGCTGCGTGGGCGCGCAGCGCCACCGCCAGCACCCCCCGATAGCGCTGCGGGGTCAGCCGCGGCGGCACGAAGTAGTCAGTCGCGCCCTTGGTATACTTGTTGGCGTAGTCGTAGAACCCCGCGCGAGGGGCGATCTCGACCGCCCCGATCGCCCGGTCCTCGAGGATCGCGACCGAGACCTCGCGCCCGGCGATGAACCGCTCGACGAGCACCTCGTCGTCGAACCGCAGCGCGTCCTCGACGGCGGGGCCGAGTTCCTCGAGCCGGTGACAGATCGCGATCCCCACGGAGCTGCCCTCGCTCACCGGCTTGATGACGCACGGGAACCCGAAGTCCCCGTGCACGGCTTCGAGATCGGCGGCGTCCTCGGCATCGAGCGTGTAGTAGGCCGGCGTCGGCAGGTTGTGGAGCCGGAACAGCTCCTTGGCCTTGCCCTTGTTCATCGCGAGGGCGGAGGCGAGCACGCCCGAGCCTGTGTAGGGAATTCCGAGTGACTCGAGCAGGCCCTGGATGCAGCCATCCTCGCCGCCGCGCCCGTGGAGGGCGATGAATGCGACGTCGATCCGTTCCTGGCGGAGTGCGACATCGATGTCGCGGTCGACGTAGACCGGGACCACCTCGTGGCCGCGCGCGCGCAGGGCGGCCACCACGGCCTCGCCGGATCGCAGTGACACCTCGCGCTCGCTGGACAGGCCTCCGAGCAACACTCCGATCCGGCGGGCAGTCATGACGGCTCCTTGTTCCACGGTCGACGACAACGCACGGGCAACCCGGTGTGGCCCCGACGCTAGGCCCCCCCCCGGGGCGGGGCAAGTTTTGTGAGGAAGGTGGGCGCCTTGACGGGCCTTCGTGGCGCACGGTACGAAGGACGCCTGATGAGCAAGACCATCGATGGCGCGGCCGAGGGCGCGAAGAAGAAGAAGCCGGCCCCCAAGACTGCTCCCAAGACTGCTCCCAAGGCAGCCTCGAAGGCTGCTCCGACCGCGGCCTTCACGAAGGCCAGCGCGAAGGCGCCGACGACGGCGCCCAGGAAGCCCGCCGCCCGGAAGGCGGCGCCGGCCAGGGCGCGTCCGAGCACGGCGAAGAAGAAGGACGACGGCCGGGCCGCCACGGCGGCGGTCGCCGAGAGCCCCGCGACCATCGAGACCGAGATCATCGAGGTCTCGCCCGCCGCGGCCCTGCCGGAGGCGGCCCCGCCCGAGGACGTCGAGGACGATCTGCCGGAGCTCACGCCCGAGGAGCAGGAGCTCAAGGCGCTGTACGGCACCGATCTCGACAAGCCCGTGACGGCGCACACCGAGTACACCGATCAGAAGACGGCCGACGAGGACCGGCCGATGTCGCCCGAGATCAACGCGCGCGACGAGCGCAAGGCGCACTGGCAGGACCGCCGCGATCAGCGCCGGCGCCGGCGCGACGAGCGCGAGCTCAATCGCAGCGAGCGGCGCCCCGGCGCGAGTGGTGGTGGTGGTGGTGGTGGTGGTGGTGGTGGTGGTGATCGCGGTGGTGAGCAGCGTGGTGGTGACCGACCGGCCCTCGCCGGCCCTCGCCCCGAGCCGCGCACGGACCGTGGCGACCGTGGCGACCGTGGCGAGCCGCGCCCGCCGATGCCGATGATGGCGCCGGTCGCCCCGCCGTCCACCGAGGGCATCGATCCGAACGCGCGCGTCGGGACTCCGCTTGGCGATGCCGCGGCGAGCGTGTTCGCCCAGCTCCGCAACGGGCAGCCGCTGCCGGTTCGCCAGCTCGCGCAGATGATGCGCAAGCGCAACCTCGTCGAGGGGGATCCAGACGCGCTCGCGCCGCAGCTCAAGGCCGAGCTCCTCGGCGACGAGCGCAGCTACCGCGCCCTCGGGCTGCGGCCGCGGATCGTCTACCGCGGTCGCGACCTGTTCGCACCCGGCCCGGTGGCGATGAGCCAGACCGCCGACGCCGAGGCCGGCGTGGCCACGGCGCTGTCGCGGCTCGCGGGCGCCACCCACCGAGCGCTCGCGCAGCGGGTCGCCAGGGCGTCCGCGGTGGGCTTCGAGCGGATCATCCACGCGTACCTGGTGGCCGCGGGCTTCCAGGAGATCGTGTGGGTCAAGCGCGTCGATGGCATCGCGTACGCGTCGGCGACCGCGCCAGGCATCGCGCGCACCGTGCTGATCAGCGCGCGCTCGGGTGCGCAGCCGATCGATCGCCGCGGCATCGGCGAGCTCCGCGTCGGGGTCGAGGCCAAGAACCTGGTCGCCGGCATCCTGTTCTCGGCGCCGCCGCTGTCCGAGGACGGCGAGCGCGAGCTCGAGCGGGCCGGGCGGTCGATCTCGGTCGTGTGTGGCGATCAGCTGATCGGCATGCTGATCGCGGCCGGCGTGGGTGTTGTCAGCGCCGCGGCGCCGATCCACTACGTCGACGACCAGCTCCTCGACGAGCTGCTCGCCGGCTGAGCGGCGGACATGCACCGCCTGACCTGGCACTGGCTCGGGCGGGCGTCGTACCGCCGCGTCCTCGCCGACCAACTCGCTGCCCGCGAGCGGGTGTGGGCGGGCGGCGACGGCGTGGTGCTGCTGTGCGAGCACCCGCCGGTGATCACGCTCGGTCGCTCAGCTGACCGCGCGAACATCCTGGCGTCCCCGGCGGAGCTGATCGCCGCGGGCGTCGACGTCGTCCCGATCGAGCGCGGCGGCGACGTCACGTACCACGGGCCCGGGCAGCTCATGATCTACCCGGTCGTGCGGCTGCGGCACGGCGTGGTCGAGTTCCTCGCGAGCGTCGCCGCGGCGATCGCGGACGCGTGCGCCGCGCTGGGTGGACCAGGCGCGGCGTGGCAGCGCGAGCCCGCGGGCGTGTGGAAGGACGGCGCCAAGCTCGCCGCATGCGGCATCCACGTCGCGCGCGGCGTCAGCGTGCACGGGTTCGCCCTCGACGTCGCGACGCCGCGCGAGGCGTGGGCGCGGATCCGGCCGTGCGGCCTTGCGGTCCCGCAGACGTCGCTCGCGGCGCTGCGCGGCGCCGCGATCGACGTGGCCAGCGTCGCGGTCGAGGTCGGACCCCGCGTGGTGACTTCGCTGGCGATGGGTGGTTAACTCGCCCCGATGGCGCCGTCGAAGATCATCGTCCTCTACAACACGGACTACGACGCGGAGCTGACCGGCCCGGGCATCGACGTCAGCGCGGTCGAACTGTCGTCGCGTTCGATCGCGGAGGGGTTGCGCGGTAGCGGCTACGACGTCACGCTCACGGGCGTCGCCGGGCGCGACGTGTTCGACGTGATCGCGGGCGTCCGTGCCGCCGCGCCCGACCTCGTGTTCAACCTGTGCGAGTCGATGGCCGGCGACCCCCGCAACGAGCCCACGTTCGTCGGCCTGCTCGATCTGTTCGGGATCCCGTACACGGGCTCGGACCTGCCGGCGCTCGCTGCGTGCCTGTTCAAGCGCCGATGCAAGGACATCCTGCTCGGGCGCGGCATCCCAACGCCGCCGCATCGCTACTTCGCCACGGCCGCGGCGCTCGCTGATCCGGAGCTCGACGCGCTCGACTACCCGTGGTTCCTCAAGCTCGCCCACGAGGACGCCTCCGTCGGGATCACCGACGAGAACCTCGTGCGCACCCCGGCGGCGCTTCGCGCGCGCGCCGCCAGGATGATGGCCGAGTTCGGGCAGCCCGTGCTCGCCGAGCGCTACATCGACGGCCGTGAGATCAACGTGACACTTCTCGGCAACGAGGGTCTCGGCAACGAGGGTCTCGGCAACGAGGGTCTCGGCAACGAGGGTCTCGGCATCGAGGAGGACATGCTGCGCGTGCTGCCGCTCCACGAGATCGACTTCGCCGCGATGCCGTCGGGTCGCCCGTGGATCGTGAGCTACGCAGCGAAGTGGGAGGAGACCCACGTCGACTACCTCGGCACCAAGCCGGTGCCGCTGCGCGATGCCACCCCGGGCCTGGTCACCCGCTGCGAGAGCGCGGCGCGCGGGGCGTGGGCGGCGCTCGGGCTGCGCGACTATGCGCGCGTGGACCTGCGGATCGACACCGACGGCAATCCGTGGGTGATTGACGTCAACCCCAACCCCGACATCTCGCCGGACGCCGGCGTGGCCCGCTCCGCGGCCGCCGCGGGGATGGACTACGTCCAGATGATCAACGCGATCACCCTCGCGGCGTGGCGGCGGGTGCAGCGGACGAAGCGCCCCGCGTAGGCGGCGTCAGGTCCACGGGCTCCGCCCCGCCCTACGTGGCAAGCCGCGCAGGGTTCCCACCCCGGGTTCGCGACTGGTTCACAGTCTCTCAGGCGGCGTCGGGCTCGTCGCCGTCCTCGCCGGCGAGCCGGCGCAGCTTCTTCTGGAGGCCGAACCGCGACAGCCCGAGCAGGCGAGCGGCGACCGTCTGGTTGCCCTTGGCGCGGGTCATCGCGGCGCCGATGTAGGCGTGTTCGGTCGCGAGCAGCGCGGGCTTGATCCGGAGGTCGTCTCCGAGCAACGGCTTCGCCGGCTCGGGGCGCGCGGCCTGTGCCGCGATCGCCTCCGGCAGATCGACGACGTCGATCACGTCGCCCCCCATCGCCATGCCGCGGGCGAGCGCGTTCTCGAGTTCGCGCACGTTGCCCGGCCACCGGTGCTGCGTGAGGGCGCGTAGCGCGGCGCGGGTCAGCCGGGGCGCCGGGCGGCCCACGCACAGCCGGGCGAGCAGCCCGTCGACGAGCACGGGGATGTCGCCCTCGCGCTCGCGCAGGGGCGGTACCGGGACGCCGATCACCTCGAGCCGGAACCGCAGGTCCTCGCGGAACCGGCCCGCAGCGGCGAGCTCGGCGAGCGGGTGCTGGGTCGCGGCGACCACGCGGACGTCGACCTTGCGCGTCGAGGTGTCGCCGACACGGCGGATCATCCCGTCCTGCAGTACGCGCAGCAGCTTGGCCTGCATGGCGACGCTGGTGTCGGCCACCTCGTCGAGGAACAGCGTCCCGCCGTCGGCAACCTCGAACAGGCCGCGGCGATCGCGCTCGGCGCCCGTGAACGCGCCGCGCACGTGCCCGAACAGTTCGCTCTCGAGCAGCGCCTCGGGGACGGCGCTGCAGTTGATCGCGACGAACGGCCCGGCCTTGCGCGGCCCATGATCGTGCAGCGCCCGCGCGACCAGCTCCTTGCCCGTGCCGCTCTCGCCCACGATCACCACCGGCAGGGAGGTGGCGGCCGCGCGCTCGAGCACCGCGAGCATGCGCAGCATCGCGGGGGAGCGCCCCACGATCGCCTCGTACCCGTGCCCCAGCCGGTCGCGATCGGGTAGGTCGGCCTTGACCCTGACCAGCTCCGCGTCGCGCTCGGCCAGCTCCGCCGACAGCCGCTGGTTGAGGTCGTCGACGGCGCGCGCGCTGGTGCGAAGATCCGCGGACAGCCGCGCGTTCTCGATCGCGATCGCCGCGATGTCGGCGAGCTCGCCGAGGAGGCTGGCGGCGCCGTCGTCGAACGCGCCGCCGCGCAGGCGGTGGTCGACGTAGATGCAACCTGTGATCGCACCGCGCTGGCGCAGGGGTACCGTCAGCACCGAGCGGAGGCGGAGCGCCGCGACGGACGCGGCGGTGCCGAACCGCTCGTCGACGCCGGCGTCGACGGTGACGACCGGCTCGCCGGTCAAGGCGGCGCGTTCGGCGATCGAGCGGCTGACCGATGCGGGGCCGGTTCGTCCGTCACGCACGTCCGGCTCGAGGTCGCTGTGTTCGAAGTTGCGGGACACCACTGGCTGGAGCTCGCCGCTGGGCTGGCGGAGTAACAGAAAGCCACGCTCGGCGAGGGTCAGCTCGATCGCCGTGTCGATCACGTCGTCGAGGATCCGCTCGAGGCTGGCCTCGGAGTTGAGCCGCCGCGACAGCGTGAGCAGCCGGCGCAGGTGGCCGCCGTCGGCCCTCGCCGCGCCGCTGGCCGCCGAGGCGGTGGGCACGGCGCCGGGCAGCCGCGCGAGATCCGGATCCGCCGCGAGCCCCGCGCGGAACGCCGGCGCCGCCGCCGCGAGCAGCGTGGCGTGGGCCGCACGCGCCCGATCGGAGGCCGCGGCCGCGCGCGCCGGATCGCGCGCGCGCAGGGCGAGCAGGGCGGTGAGCGCGTGCCCGCGGAGCGCGCGCTCGAGGCGGTCGGCCTCCTCCGCGCGCAGGGCCACTGCCGCGCACGCCGAGGCGAGGGCACCCAGCACGTCGGCGGTGGCCTCGGGCATGGCGAGCACGAGTCGCGCGCGTGCGAGGCTCCAGCGATCGCGATCGTCGGCGCTCGCGCACAGCTGGTCCACGTCGACGCCCTCGCCATCCCGGCAGCCGGCCTCGGCGAGCGCGACGTGGGCGCTGAGCTGGGCGTGGGCGTCGTCCCGGTCGGCGCCGATCGCGAGCGCCTCGCGGTAGCTCCGCTGCGCCCCGCGCTCGTCACCGAGGCGGCGGCGGGCATCGCCGAGAACGAGCAGCGCGAACGCGCGCAGGTGCGGTGCGCCATCGGCGCGCGCGAGCGCGGCCTCGGCGGCGGTGCGCGCCTCGTCGATCTGGCCGACCGCGAGCAGCGCGTTACCGCGGTTGAGCTCGGCCGCGCACAGCTCGGTGGTCGCCCCGAGCTCCGCGAACACGCGCCCCGCAGCCACCAGGCGGGGCAGGGCCTCGCTGGCGCGGCCACGCTCGGCGAGCACCGTCCCGAGGTTGAGCTCGGCGACCGCGCCGGCGTGGAGCTCGCCGACCTCGCCGAGCCGGCGGGCGGCCTCGCGATAACGCTCGCTGGCGAGGCCAAGCTGGCCGCGCTGCTGGGCGACCATGCCGCGCAGCGACGTCGCCCGCCCGGCGGTGGCCGCGTCCTCGCGCGCGGAGGCCTCGAGCTCGAGCGCGGCGAACGCGCCATCGGCCTCGTCCAGGTCCCCGAGGTAGAACGCCGCGAGCCCGGCGGCCTCGGCGCGCAGGCCTGTCAGCGCGCCGCCGGCGCGCGCGATGTCGCGCGCCTCGGCGTAGCGCGAGCGGGTCACCAGCAACCGCGCGTACGCACCGGCCGCCTCCGCGTGTGTGGGTTGCGCGGCGTGGAGCTGTGCGAGCGTGGTCTCGGCGGCGTCGAGATCGCCGGCCCGCTGCGCGGCGCGCGCGATCACGAGCTGTGCCTCGGCCGGTTCGGCACCCGCCCGGGCCGCGGCCTCGGCGAGCGATCGCACGTCGCGGTACGCGCCGATCGCGGCGGCCGCGCGCGCGGCGATCAGCCCGGCGCGGGCGGGCAGCGTGGGCAGTGCCCGCCGAGCGAGTACCCCCGCGCGGTCCCCGCGGCCCCGCGCGAGCAGCCGCTCGGCCACCTCGCACGCGAGCGCCGCGCGGCCGGCGTCGAGCGGGGCGCGCTCGAGCAGCGGCGCGAGGAGCGAGGCGGGCGCCCCGGTCATCACGTCGAGGGCGGCGCCCGCATGCGCGGCGATCGCGACCGCGCCGACCTGCGCCTCGAGCGCGTCGCGGGTGGCGCGATCGATCGCGAGCCGATCACCGCGCCGACGTACGAGGCCAGCGCGCTCGAGCTCGGCGACCTCGGAGAGCCCGACAACGAGCTTGGCCCCCTCGGCGCGCAGCGCCGCGAGGACGTGCTCGACCCGGGCCTCGCCCCCGAACGCGGCGAGCGCGGCGGCGAGCCGCAGCGGCGCGGGCCCGAGGGCCTGGAGCTGGATCCGCCGCAGCTCGGCCGCGCCGCGCGAGGTGCGCGCCGTCCAGTCGATCGCGAACGGCTCCTTCTCGCCGGCGATCCCACGGACCAGCTCGATCGCGTGCTGCGGCAGCCCCCCGCTCGCCGCGTGGAGCCCATGCACCCACAGGCGCGGCGGCGGCGCGCCGAGCATCTGCGCGGCGAGCACACCCACGCCCTCGACGTCGAGCAGCGGGGCAACCAGCAGCGCGAGCCCCGGGCGGGCCGCGGGCGCGTGCTCCGTCACCACGAGCACCGGCCGGTCGCCCGCGGCACGGAGCAGCGCGAGCATCAGATCTGGCGTGCGCGGATCGTCCTGGAGTTCGAGGGTGACCAGCTCGTCGGCGCGGCGCACCGCGCGCGCGACCCGCTCGAGCCAGCCGCGCGCGCTGGTTGCCTCGACCGCGAGCGTCGCCGCGATGTCGTCGAGGCTGCCGGTCAGCGCACCGGCCGGCCGCTGCCGCGCGACCTGGGTGAGCTGCCAGCGCTGACGCGCCCGCGCCGCCAGCTCGCGCCCGCCGGCTCCCGCCGCCGCGGTCAGGACAACAACCGCGTGGGTGCCTGCGAGCGCGTGCAGCAGGCCCTCGACGAGCGCGTCCGCGCCGGTCCACGTCGCCGGCGCCGGTGGCGGCCCCACGCGCGGCCGGGCGCGGCGCGGGCCCTTGATGCCGATCGCGGCGGCCACCTGGTCGAGCTCGTCGAGCACGGCGAGCGCCGAGGCCGGCCGCGCGTCGAGGTCGCGCGCGACCAGACGCCCGATCAGGTCTGCGAGCGGTGCCGGCACTCCCGGCAGGTGCGGCGGCGGCGCCCCGGCGAGGATCCGCTGCGCCAGCTCGCCGAGCCCGCGCCCCTCGACGAGAGGGCGCCCGGTGACGAGCCGGATGATCGTCGCGCCCAGCCCGTAGAGATCCGAGCGTGGCTCGACGACGCCGGCGAGCGCCTCGGGTGCCATGTACGCCGGGGTGCCGCGCGCGCCGGTGGCCATCGCGAGCCCGAGATCGACGAGCACCGCGCGGTCCTCGCCGACGAGGACGTTCTGCGGGGCGACGTCGCCGTGGACGAGGCCGGCCGCGTGGATGGTGGCGAGCGCGCCCGCGACGTCGGCGAGCAGCGCCCACAGCCGCGCGCCGAGATCGCCGTCCCACGCCACCGCATCGCAGCGGGCACCCGCGATCCACTCGGCGACGAAGTACGGCGCCCCGGCCGCGACCTCCTCGACGGCGTCGGTGGTGCGGCCGACCTCGTACACGCGCGGCAGGGCGGGATGCCGGAGGCGCGCGAGTTGCTCGAACTCGGCCAGCAGCAGCGCCTCGTGAGCGCCGCCCGGCACCAGCTTGAGCGCGCGCAGCTGGCCCTGGGCGTCGCGCACCCGCAGCACCCGGCCCGATGAGCCGCGCCCGATCACCGCCTCGACCTGGTAGCGGCCGAGCACCGCGGGCGTCAGGGTCGTCACGGCCACCATGTCGACATGTCAACGTGATTGGCACCCCCTGTCAACAGGATTGCCAGGCACCGCGGATCCCCCGCGTGGGCCGGCATGCAAGGCAGGCCGCGTGCTAGTGTGCGACCGTGTCGGACGACGAACGGTCGCGCCGTCGCCTCGGTGACGAGACGAAGGGACGGATCGCCGATCTGGCGTCCGGGTGGACCGTCGATGCCGCCGATACCGGTGCTCCAGCAGCCCCGGTCGCCCCCCCGGCAGCGCGCAACAAGCCGACCACCGTGCCGCCCCCGCCGCCCGGCTCGGCCGCGCGCACCGCGCCCGCGGCCGTCACCGCCGCCCGCGGTCCCGTGACTGGCGCGCCCGCCAGCGGCCCGGTCGCTGCCGCACCCATGGCCGCACCCGTGGCCGCACCCATGGCCGCACCCGTGGCCGCACCCGTGGCCGCACCCGTGGCCGCACCCTGCCAGTGGCCGCAGTCCGCGGCCGCACCCGTGGCCGCACCCGTGGCCGCACCGCCGCCGGCCGCACCCGTGGCCGCACCCGTGGCCGCACCCGTGGCCGCACCCGTGGCCGCACCCGTGGCCGCACGCGTGGCCGCACCCGTGTGCCGCACCCGTGGCCGCGCCCGTGGCCGCACCCGTGGCCGCACCCGCGCGAACTCGGCGTCGCGTGCCCCCGCCCGTGCCGGGTGCGAGTGGCCCCGTGCGCACGAACTCGGCGTCGCCCCCGCCCGTGCCGGGTGCGAGTGGCCCCGTGAAATTCGAAGCCGGTGACCGCGCCGCCGTCGCCGCCGTCGCGCGCGGCGCCGCCCACGAGCGGGCCGGCCGTCGCGCGGGTCAGCGCCGCCGCGCTGCTCGCCGACGTCAGCGGCGTGATCCCCGCCGAGTCCGGCGACGAGGACCGCGCGACGATCCGCCGGATCGACCGCCCGCGCGAGCCGGCCAGCGTCGTCGAGCCGCCGGTCGCCGTGGACCCCGCGTTCCGCATCGAGGCGACCGCCGCCGACCGGGGGGATGCGACCATGCCGGAGGCGTCCCCCGAGGTCGATCCGGACAAGCTGCCGGTCCCCCCCAACGAGTTCGGCAGCGGCGCGACCGCCGTCGAGCATGACAAGCTCCGGATCGCGCACGGCCAGGCGACCATCAAGCGCGACGCCGCGGGTGCGTTGCTCGGCCTGCCGGAGCAGCCGCTGACCGTGGTCGCCGCGACGCCGGTCGAGGTGCTGCTGCGCGAGACCGCCGAGATGCTGCGTGGAGATCCGACCGCCACCGACGGCGCCACTACACGGTTCGAGCGCGGTGATCCGACTCAGAGCGGGCTGCCCGACGCCGCCGCGACCCACACGCCGCCCGCGGGCCTGCACACCGCCGCCGGGCGGCTGCGCACCGTGGCCAGCCTGCGTCGCCAGCGCGGGCTCCTCGGGGACGTGCTCTACGTGCGAACCGCGCTGTTCGGCGTCCGCCGGTCGCGCGCGGAGCTCACCCGCCTCGAGGTCACCCAGGCCGCGCGTCAGGACGAGCGCCGCAAGCACCTCGTGATCCTCGGCCGCACCGCCGCTGGCTCGGACGCGTTCGACCATCCGGCGCTCGGACCCGCGCGCGATCAACTCGGGGGCATCGAGGACGATCGCGGACGCCACCGCGCCCAGGTGATGGCGGCCGACGCCGAGCTGACGAAGGTCACCAAGGCCCGCGCGGCCGCAGCCACGCAGCACGTCACCGACGTCGCCTCCGTCGACGCCGAGCTCGCGGAGCTCGCGCGCCGGCTCGAGCCACTGGCCAAGGAGCAGACGCAGATCAGCCGCCGCGCGGCTGACCTCCGCGACCAGCTCCGCCGGATCGACGCGACGATCAGTGAGACCACGGCAAGCCTGGTGTCGGTCAAGCAGCAGAAGGTGGACCCGGTCACCATCCAGGCCGAGCTCGCGACCCTCAAGGCCGAGCGGCTGGCGATCCAGAAGGACGAGCCGAAGCTCGCGGCCGAGCTCGACGCGCTCAACCCGCGGATCGCGTCCGTCGAGGCCAAGCGCGCCGAGTCGACCCGCCGGCGGGCCGAGCTGCTGACCAGCGAACAGGCGGATCAGCGCCGAGCCGAGGAGCTGCTCGCCGCGATCGGCGCCAAGCGCAAGGTCATGGACCGCGCGGCGGGCGACGCGGAGACCGTTCGTGACCGGATCCTGTTCGAACTCGGCGAGCGCCTGTACATGGACCGGCCCGGGGACCTCGGCGCCCAGCTCGCAGCGGTCGACGCCATCGACGTGGAGCTGGCGACCGCCGACCGCCGGCTGATGGAACTGCGCGAGATCCTGTCGACGGTCGACCGCTGGAAGCTGGCGCGCGGCCTCGTGGTGCTCGCGGTCGTGGTCGGCGGGCTATCGACCGCTGGCATCTGGGCGTACGTGACTCTCGGCTGAGCGAGCCCCGGGGGCACCGGCGCAGGTCAGCCGCCGATCAGGTGATCGATGTGGTCGATCGCCGCGAGCGCGAGCCCGACCCGGAGCGCGCCCAGGACCACCGCGATCCCGCCGAGGGTGATCGCGGCGGCGCCGCTGATCCGCCGCAGGCCCGGAGCGCCCCGGTCCGTGAACCCGACCCAGCCCGTCCCGATCGCGCCCACACCGAGCCCCAGGGCCAGGTAGAGGCCTGGGGAGGGCAGTGCAGCGGCCACGACCGCCCCGAGGGCGAGGACGAGCGAGAGCCGCTGCATGCCCCAACGCTAGTCGCCAGTGCGCCACCGGGCCAGTTTCATGCTACAGGGGGTCGCGATGTCCGACGAGATCCGTGCCGGGTTCTGCGCGATCGTCGGGTTGCCCAACGTCGGCAAGTCGACCTTCCTGAACCGCGTCCTGGGCCGGCACCTTGTCGCCGTGTCCGCCAAACCTCAGACCACCCGTGACCGCATCCTCGGGGTGCACACGTTCGATTTCCCCGCGGCCACCGAGGGGCCCACGCGTGCGCAGATCGCGTACGTGGACACTCCCGGCGTCCAGAACGGCCACGGGCCGCTGCGGCGCTACATGCGCGATGCCGCGCTCGCCGCGACCAAGGACGCCGACGTCGTCCTCCTGCTCGTCGACGGCACCGACCGCCGCGGCCGGATGCCGAGCCGCCTCGACGAGGAGGATGCGCTGGCGCTTGGCCACGCCAGCCGACAGCACCCCGTGATCATCGCGATCAACAAGGTCGACAAGGTCGCCAAGCCGGACATCCTGCCGGTGATGCAGGCGTGGTCCACGTTCCAGCCAGGCGTCGAGGTGGTCCCGATCTCGGCGACCCTCGGCGAGGGCCTGGGCGAGCTCGAGCGGACGATCGCCGCCCGGATGCCGATCGGCCCGGCGCTGTTCCCGGCCGAGATGGTCACCGATCGCTCCACCCAGTTCATCGCGCAGGAGATCATCCGCGAGCAGCTCTATCATCAGCTCGGCAAGGAACTACCGTACGCGTGCGCCGTCCAGGTCGAGACCTGGAACGAGAACACGGCGAAGAACGCGCTGTCGATCGGCGCGGTGATCGTCGTCGAGCGTGACTCGCAGAAGCCGATCGTCGTCGGGCGGGGCGGCTCGCGCATCCGCGAGCTCGGGATCGCCGCTCGCCAGGCCGTGGGTGAGGCGCTCGGCAAGACCGTGCACCTGACACTGTTCGTGAAGGTCCTCAGCGAGTGGAGCCGCGGCGAGTCGTCGATGCGTCGGCTTGGCTACGGAGGAGACGTTCGATGACCCAGCCCAAGGATCCCAGGACCGCGCCGCTCGTCGCCGTGGTCGGCCGCCCCAACGTCGGCAAGTCGACGCTGTTCAACAAGCTCGTCGGTGGGCGCCCCGCACTCGTCCACGACACGCCGGGCCTGACCCGCGATCGCCGCTACGGCGAGGCGGACTACTTCGGCGCGCCGATCCGCCTGGTCGACACCGGCGGTCTCGATCCCGAGGCCGCGCGCGAGGTGATCGGCGCCGGCATCCACCGCCAGGCGCTGCGGGCGATCGGCGAGGCCGACGCGCTGCTGCTGGTCGTCGACGGGCGCGCGGGCATGACCGCGGTCGATCACGACCTCGCGAACCAGCTGCGCGCGACCGGCAAGCCGGTGTTCCTGGCGGTCAACAAGATCGATCATGCCGTGCGCGATGATCTCGTGCACGACTTTCACGGCATCGGCCTCGGGGTACCGTACCCGATCTCGGCGGCCCACGGCCGCGGCATCGACGCGCTACTCGAGGCGATCGTCCAGGTCACGGACGCGGCCGCCCTGCGCGCCGCGGGTGGGTCCGCGGAGCCCGGCGACGACCTGCTCGACGTTCTGCGCGGCGACGACGGCGACGACGACGACGATGCTCACGACGAGCCCGAGGTCGACGAGGACGAGGAGACGACGATCGCCGCCGCCGAGGCCGCCGAGGCCGCCAAGCCGCTGCGCGTGGCGTTCGTCGGGCGCCCGAACGCGGGCAAGTCGTCGCTGACCAACCGCCTGCTCGGCGAGGAGCGCTCGCTCGTCCACGACGTCGCGGGGACGACCACCGATCCCGTCGACACGCCGTTCTCGATCGGCGGCCGCGACTACGTGCTGATCGACACCGCCGGCATCCGCCGCAAGGCCAAGATCGACATCGAGATCGAGAAGATCGCGGTGTCGATGGCGATCGGCGCGCTCGACCGGGCCGACGTCGTGGTGCTCGTGATCGACGCCGCGCTCGGCCCCTCGGAGCAGGACGCCCGGATCGCGGGCATGGTCGAGGACTCCGGCCGGGCCCTCGTGATCGCGCTCAACAAGAGCGACAAGATCTCGGGCGAGGCGGCCAAGGCCGAGCTGCGCGAGCAGACCTCCGAGAACTTCCACTTCCTGACATGGGCGCCGTCGACGCTGCTGTCCGCACAGCGCGGTGATGGCGTGGACCGGCTGCTCGACCTCGTCGACAAGGTCGCGAAGGAGCACCGCAAGCGGATCCCGACCGCCCAGCTCAACCGGTTCTTCGGCGAGGTCATCGAGGAGATGCCGCCGCCGATCCACAAGGGCCGCGCGATCAAGATCAACTACATCTCCCAGGTCGCGACCCGCCCGCCGACGTTCGTGCTGTGGTCGAACAGCCCCGAGGGGCTGTCGCCGTCGTATCGCCGGTTCATCTCGAACCGCCTGCGCGAGCGCTACACGTTCCGCGGCACGCCGATCCGGATCATCATCAAGGCTCGCAAGGACCGCCACAAGGCGGACTAGGCCTGCGGCCCGTCGCGGACGGGCGGCTAGAAGTAGCCCCAGCGGGTCGTGCTGCGCAGCCCGAGGGTGAACACGGAGACGTCGCCACCGAAGCTCGCGACCCGGGCCTCGAGGCCCCATGAGCGCGCGCGGCTGGTCAGGACGTCGAGGCCGCCGCCGACGACGATCACGAGGTCGACGCCGCCGGCGATCGGCCCGCCGGTGGTGGCGACCGCGCCGAGCCCGCCGAACGCGTAGGGCACGTACTTGAGCACGTCGAACCGGAACACCACGCCGGCGTCGGCGAGCGCGGCCCACGACGTGGCCGCCTGCTCCTCGGCGTTGCCGCCGCGGAACACGCCCCCGGCGATCTCGGCGCGTAGCCCCAGATCCGTGCTCACCGCGTGCTCGTAGGCGAGCGTCAGGGCGCCGCCGCCGTCCGGGCTGATCGCGGGGGGCTCCATGTTCCCGACCGCCTCGCCCGGCACGCTGAACGTCGCCCACGCCACCCCCAGCGAGAGCGCGCGCTCCCCGCCCTCGGCGCCGGCGGGACCGGCGGCCCCGGCGAGCACCACCAGCGCGGCGCCGAGCGCGCCGCCACGGGGGGCCGGGCGGGGGGCCGGGCGGGGGGCCGGGCGGGGGGCCGGGCGGGGGCCGGGCGGGGGACGATGGGCGCGCCGCGGGCATGCGGGCATTGTAGGCAACTCCGGGAACTGATCCGCGGTCCAAGGGTGCGAATTGACGCGCCACCGACGCGGGTGCTACGAACTGCCGACCCATGGCCGACGACACCTCCCAGCCTGCCGCGCCCCCCAAAGCGGTCCACATCGGCGGCGAGTCGCTCGCCGACCGCCTGATCCCGCACATCAAGAAGATCCTCGTGACCTTCGTGGCGGTCGCGGTGGTGGTGTCGGTCATTCTCGTGATCCGCTGGCGCAAGGAAGCCGGCCACGAGGCGCGGACCGAGAAGCTCGCCCAGGCGATGGTGGTCGCGCGGCGCCCGGTCGGCCCCGAGCAGATCACGACGTTCCCGCCGCCGCCGCCCTCGAAGGAGGCGCGGTTCGCATCGCTCAAGGAGCGGGCCGACGCGACGCTCGACGCGCTCGTCAAGTCGGGCACCGCCGCGCCGCCACTTTACAAGGCTGGCCTGCTGCTCGACGCGGGCCGCACCGACGAGGCGATCACCGAGTACAAGAAGCTTCAGGCCGACAAGGGATTCGAGGGCGTGAGCGCGCGCGAGGGCCTCGGCATCGCGCTCGAGACCAAGGCGCTCGCCGACAAGGACCCGGCATCGCGGCAGCGGCTGCTCGAGGAGGCGCTCGCGGCGTTCACCGCGATGCAGCCCGACGAGGTCGGCCTGCGCCGCGCCTACGCGCTCTATCACCAGGGACGCCTCCAGCTCACCCTGGGCAAGCGCGACGCGGCCAAGGCCTCGTTCGAGAAGGCCAAGGAGCTCGGCGCCCAGACCGAGCTGCCGGAGCTGGTCGAGCGTCGCCTGGCGACCATGTGAGCCCCCCCATGCCATCGAACCTGTCCTCGCGCGGCCTCCACCGGTCGCTCCTCGCGCGGCTCCTCGCGGGCGCTGCGCTGACCGTCGTGGGCGGCGGCTGTGTGCGGGCGTCTTCGTCGCGCGCGGACGCGATGAGCGGAATGGCGCCCGAGCCCCTGGGCGAGGATCGCCTGTCCCTGCACTGGAAGTTCGAGGCGGCGGATCGCCGCTCCGAGGTGGCGCCGCAGGAGTTCGCCTCACCCGCGATCTACGCGGACACGCTGTTCGTCGGCTCGGCCAGCGGCTGGTTTCACGCGCTGCGCGCCTCGAACGGCGCGGTGCGGTGGCGCGCGCAGGTGGGCTCGGTGTCGAGCGCGCCGCTCGTGCTCGGCACCACGCTCTACGTCGGCACCGCCGACGGCGCGATCGTCGCGCTCGATGCCCAGACCGGCGCGGAGAAGTGGCGCTACCAGAGCCGCGGGCCGATCAGCGAGACCCCGGCGGCGACGAGCGAGATGATCGTGTTCTCGAACGAGGCCGATCAGGTGGTCGCACTCGACGCGATCACGGGCAAGTTCCGCTGGCAGTACAAGGTCGAGACCCCCGAGGAGTACACGCTGCGCGGCCACGCCGGCGTGACTGCTGACGGCGAGCTGCTCTACACCGGCTTCTCCAACGGCACGCTCGTCGCGCTCCGCCGCGACACCGGCTCGGTCGCGTGGTCGACCTCGCTCAAGGCCGATGCCGACCGGTTCATGGACGTCGACGCCACACCGATCGTCCTCGACGGTACGCTGTTCGTGTCGTCGTCATCGGGCGGCGTCTACGCGCTCGACAAGCTGACCGGCCAGGTGCGCTGGCGCCTCCCGTTCTGGGATGTCTCGATGCCGAGATCGACGGGCAACGTCGGCGGGCTGACCACGGATCGCCGCCTGCTCTACGTTGGCGTCGCTGATCTCGGGATCTACGCGATCGATCTCGCCGGCAACGTCGTGTGGCGCGTCGGCGCGCGGGGCGGTGGCGAGCCAGCGACCCCGACCGTGGTCGGCGACCTGCTGATCTACGCGCTCGCGAACGATGGCATGTTCATCGCGGATCGCCGCACTGGCGAGACCCTCGAGTACTTCGACCCGGGCGACGGCGTGTCCGACAGGCCGACGGTCACCGCGGACGGCCGGCTGTTCGTGATGTCGAACCGCGGCACGCTCTACGCGTTCGACCTCGAGTAGCTCCCGAGCGCAGACCCGAGCGCAGACCCGAGCGCAGATCAGAGCGGATCGACGAACGGCGCGCCGGGCTTCGCGATCAGGTAGCCCTGCAGCAGGTCGCAGCCGAGTTCGCCGAGGACCTGCTCCTCGGCGAGCGTCTCCACGCCCTCGCCGATCACGGTGATGCCCTGCGTGCGGCACAGGTCGTTGACCGAGGCGACCAGGCGCTGCTTGACCGGGTGCCTGTCGATGTCGCGCACGAGCGACATGTCGAGCTTCACGAAGTCGCAGTCGACCAGCGAGAACGTGCCCATGCGGGCGTGGCCGCCGCCGAGATCATCGATCGCGATGCGGAACCCGAGTTCGCGCAGCTCGGCGACGCGATAGCGCAGGTCGGCCTCCCCCGCGAGCGAGCTGCGCTCGGTGATCTCGAGGACGACGCGCGACGCGACCTTGGTCAGCGGCGCGAACGCGCTGGTCAGTTGCTTGTCGTAGAGGTCGAGGAGGTGGAGGTTGACGAACATGACGCCGCGCTCGGGCGGCGCGCTCGCGATCACCTTGGCGGCGTGGGCACGCACGGCGCGGCCGATCGACGGGATGCGCTCGAGCCGCTCGGCCGCGTCGAGCACCGCCTCTGGGTGGGGCAGGCCGCGATCGGCAGACCGCAGCAGCGCCTCGTAACCGAACCGGGCCCGCGTGCGCGCGTGGACGATCGGCTGGAAGTGCAGGGTGAGCCCGGACAGGCAGCGCCCGAGTTTGTCCTCGAGATCGGCAAGCTCGCGCGTGGGCTCGGCCCGCGCGAACGCATCGGGGTTCAGCGTGCCGCGCGCGAACACCGGGCTGTTCTCGCTGTCCCGGGTGAGCGCGGGCGAACCGGTGTCGGGGGCGGCCGCCATGGGATCGGTCGCCCGGGGCGCTGGAGATCCACCGGTGGGACGCTCGGATGACACAGCTGTAATGCTACAGGTCCCGGCGCCGGGCACAACGCCCCAAGATTGCACAGAGCGGGGTCGGCGCGCCGATCAGCAGAGGCGGCGCAGGTGCTCGCGGAACTCCGCCACCACGTGTGAGGCGGGGTGCTTGTCGAGCTCGCTGTTGATGAGGTCGTCGACGATCGGCAGGTCGAGGACCAGGCGATACATCATCATGCACACCCGGTTCGACAGGTGGATGAACCGGGCTTCGCCGTGGAGCACCACGTTCGAGGTGGCGGTGGTCGCCCAGCCGACGGTGAGCGCCGTGGGATCGTAGGTGTAATCGAGGGTGTAGCCCAGCGAGCCGCGCTCGAGCTTGCGGGTGAA
The DNA here is from genome assembly GCA_964203225.1 of Kofleriaceae bacterium. Taxonomy (GTDB): domain Bacteria; phylum Myxococcota_A; class Polyangia; order Haliangiales; family Haliangiaceae; genus JABFXX01. The sequence goes on along the minus strand of CAXNMK010000008.1, from coordinate 19,134 downwards.
CGCGACCTTCCGCGGGCGGCCGTCGGCGTGCTTGGCGAGCACGCGCGCGTTCTGAACGATCGGCAGCCAGCGGGGGATCTCCACCGCGTCTGCGAACACCTCGTACCCGACCTCGGCATTCACCGAAAGCGTCGCCGAGACCTCGCTGATGAGCGGGGTGACCATCGGGGCAAATGCAATCGCGGTGGCCATGCGGTCCGTCCTTGGTTAGGTGCCAGACTCCACAAGCAACCCAGATACCAGGTTTGGCCTCACGACGTTTCGGTCACTTAGGTCGGTTTTGGGGTTCAGGACCCGACCAATCGAGTAGCCGCCAGCAAGATCGGTGTCCGCTACCTGCGGACCCCACCGGCCGGGGGCTCGGGCTGACTCGCCGATGTGAGCAGATCGTAGCGGGGCGAGCAGTCGATGATCGTCAGCGCGCCATGAGGGCCGGCGAGCGCGTCGAACCGCTCGCGCGCGGCGGTCCGCGGATCGGTCGAGGTGGAGGCGCCGCGGCGGGTCTCGAGGGGGCTCAGGGGGACTGCGTGCTGGGTGGGCGAATGCGCGCGAGCAGACGCAGCCAGGCGGCCTTGCCGAGACCATCGAGGCCGAACGGCCGGGCGACGATCAGGAACAGCCGCCCCCCGAGTGCATCACACGAGGTGACGTTGACGAGCAGCTGCACGCTGTCCGGCGGGCTGCGCAGCGTGAGCTCCGTGAGCCACGAGGTGGGCATCGCGCTCGGGCTGTGGAACGCGAATGCGGTCGGCGCCAGGGCGACGGCGCGGAGCACCTGCCCGCCGCGCGCGATGACCTCGAACGACGCCGGCCAGCCATCCTCGAGGATGAGCGACCGCTTGCTCGGCGCTGCCTGGGCGCCCCGCGGGGACGGGTTCTCGAACGCGGCAAGGACCCGCGAGATCCGTGGAATCACGGCGCCGATCCTCGCGGCCTCGCCCGCGAGGAGGCCGTCGACCCCAGCGAGCGCGGCGACACCCTCGACGGGGTGACGATCGAGGACGTCGAGGACGTGGTCGAGCGTGGCGATCAGCGCGACCAGCGGACGATGCAGGGCGGGCGCCCGCTCGGGCGCGTGGTGGTAGGCGATCACGGCGGAGATCGGCTCGGCGAGGTGCCACCGCAGCGCGACGACCTCGCCGATCTCGACGTGCAGCTCCTGGACGGCAGCGCGCCAGCTGGCGAGGGGAAGCGACGGCAGCCCGGTGACGATTTGCTCGAGCGCGGCCACCACGACAATCGCGCCAAAATCGTGGAGCAGCGCGGCCAGGGAGGCGAGGTCTCCGGACAGCGCGCGGCGGGGGGCGAGCTCTGCGGCGAGCACCGAGCCGACCAGGGCGCGGCGCCACTCGTCTCGCCGGAGGGCCGCGAGCGGGCCGGGCGAGGTCGCGCGGGCGCCGAGGCTGAGGGCGAGCACGTGGCGGTAGAGATGGTGGAACCCGATCTTCTGGATCGCGGCCTGGAGCGTGGGGGGCGCCGCCGAGGTCATGGAGGCCACGGCGGCGAGCCGCAGGGTGCTCGCCGCGAGCGCGGCGTCCGAGGCGATCAGCTTGACGATCTCAGCGATCATGGTGCGCGGGCCGTTCAGCTTCTCGAGCGCGAGGGCGACGGCCGGGTAGGGCGGGATCCCGATGTCCTGCGTGCGGAGATGCTGGACCAGCTGGTGGACCGCGAGGGCAGCGCCGCTCTCTACGGGTGGAGACACCTCGGGTAGAATCGGCCGACCACGGCGGGTTTACAGGGCTCGCGAGTTGTTGGTGATCCCGGGCGGTCAGCCGGGCGGGTCAGCGGCGTCCGGAGCGTCGCGCACGACCAGGCCCCGGTAGTCGACCCGGGCGCCGCGCGCCAGCAGCCCGGCCGCGAGCGGGGACTCGCCAGCGACGACCCCGTCGATGGTCTCGATCAGCAGCTCGCGGCGGCGGGCCCGCGCGGCGAGCCGGGGCAGGCCGACGTCGCATGCGAGCGCGATCTGCTCGGCCGGAAGCAGCCCGGTGGTCAGCCGTCGTGCCCGCGGCTCCACCCACACGGCGAGCGCGCCATCCACCAGGATCACCGAGGCCCCCACCCGGCGGGCCGGCCGCGCGCCCCCCTCGGCGAGCGGCGGCCACGGCAGCGCACCGCCCCAGGCGTTCGCAGGATCGACCGCCGCGAGCACGTCGACCCGCGCGGCCGGGCCGACCGGCGGCTCGCGCAGCCGATCGATCGCGCCGGGCCACGCGAACTGCACGCCATCGAGGCTGTCCACGAAGAACCCGCGGCGCACGGTCCCCGCGTCCTCCATGGCACGCAGGACATCGGCGATCGCGGTGAACCCGCCGGGCACCTCGTCGGCGCGGGCAGCGGCTGACCCGGCAACCCCCCACCGCTCGAGCAGCGCGGTCGCGAGCGCGTGCGCCCGGATCGTCGCCGTGGGCGCGGTGCCGAGCGAGGCGACCTGCGACCACCGGCCGCCGAACGCGGTGTAGGAGGCCGCGCGCCGGGACGCGGGCACGCCGAGCGATCGCAGCGGCGCGAACGTGTCGTTGGTGACAACGCCAGCCCACACGAGGTCCCACAGCGCGGCGATGACCACGGGCCGCGGCGCGCCGGCCGCGCCCTCGAGCGCGACCAGGAACGACGCGCCGGCCGCCCGCAGGTGAACGAGGATCGCCGCGTGCACGGCGGTCGGCGCCGCCACCTCCTGCGCCGGGGGCGCGAGGGCGAGCGCGCGGTCGCGCCGGAGCAACACCACGCGGCCGTCCTTGGCCCCGAGCGCGCCGGCGCCGACCCACACCAGCTCGCCGGCGGCGCCGAGCTCGTCGAGCATGCGCGGGTGGTAGTCGAGGATGCGCGCCGGCAGGATCCGCTGTTCGAGCTCGGAGAACGGCAGGGCGATACCCTCGAGCCGGGCGATCGCATCGCGGAGCGCGCCGACCCCACGGCGCGGATGATCGAGGCCGTGCCAGCGCGGCACGTAGGCCGCGAACGTGCGCGCGTCGACGGGCGCGACCTGTGCGCGCAGCCGCGCGAGCGTCCGCCGGCGCAGCATCCGCAGCACCTCGCCGTCGCACGAGTCCGTGTGCATGCCGCCTGGCACGAGCTCGCCGCGCACGAGCTGGCCCCGCGCCTCGAGGACGACCAGCACCGGCTCGATCTGCGCCGGCGGCAGCCCCCAGCGCCGGGCCGGGCCGGCCGCGGTGAACGGCGCGTGGGTGCGGGCGTAGCACGCGACCAGCGCGGGCAGTGGATCGGGCGCCAGCTCGAGCAGCGCGGCCGGCAGACCTGGCGGCAGCTGCACGCCGAGGCCATCACGGTAGCGGGCCGCGTTCTCGGCGGCGATGTAGCGCGCGGTCGCCGCGATCCGCACGGGCGCGATCCGGAGGCTGGTCACCAGCGCCTGCAGCGCGGCGGCGAGCGCGGGCGCCGGCAGCGTGCAGCGCGCCGCGATGTCGTCGGCTGCGAGGTCACCGAGGCGGCGCAGCAGGTCGTGGATCTCGTCGACGTCACGCGCCTTGCGCTCCTCGGCCAGCTGCTGCAGCTCGGCTTCCACCTCGGCGAGCACCTCGGGATCGAGCAGGTCGCGCAGCTCGCCGCCGCCGATCAGCTCGCGCAGCAGCGACCGATCGAGCGTGAGCGCCTGTGCCTTGCGCTCGGCCAGCGGCGCGTCCCCCTCGTAGAGGAACGCCGCCACGTAGTCGAACACCAGCGAGCGCGCGAACGGCGACGCGCTGTCGGTCACCGCCGGCTCGATCCGGATCGCGCGCGACCGGAGCTGCCCGAGCACGTCGACGAGCGCCGGCAGATCGAACACGTCCCGCAGCACCTCGCGGTAGGTCTCGAGCGTGATCGGGAACGCCGGGAATCGCAGCGCCACGGCCATCAGCTGCTGTGCGCGTAGCCGCTGGGCCCACAGGGGCGTCCGCTGCCCGGGCCGGCGACGCGGCAGCAGCAGCGCGCGCGCCGCATTCTCCCGGAAGTGCGTCGCGAACATGCTCGAGCGCGCGAGCTCGTCGATCAGCGTGCGCTCGACGTCCTCGGGCTCGGGGAGCAGCTGGTCGTCGGTCGGCAGCAGGTCGCCGTCCGCGAACCGCAGCGCGATGCCGTCGTCGGTCCACAGCGGATGGATCGGGTACCCGAGCTCGACCTCGAGCCGCTTCGCGAGCACCAGCGCCCACGGGGCATGGATCCGGCTCCCGAACGGAGTCAGGATACACACGCGGAGGTCGCCGAGCTCGTCGCGGAACCGCTCGATCGTGATCGCGCGGTCGGTCGGCACCGCGCCGGTCTGCGCGCGCTGTTCCGCGAGGTAGCCGGCCAGGTTGTCGGCCGCGCTGGCGTCGAGCCGGTAGTCCGCGGTCAGCCACGCGCGGGCCGCCACCGGATCCTGCGCGAGTCGCGCATCCAGCTCGCGACAGAACGCGCCGAGTGACCGGCCGAGTTCGAACGGCCGGCCCGGACCCTCACCCCGCCAGAACGGCATCTTCCCGGGCTGCCCCGGCGCCGGACTGACCACCACCCGATCGCGCGTGATGTCCTCGATCCGCCAGCTGGTGGCGCCGAGGATGAAGGTCTCGCCCCTGCGGCTCTCCGCGACCATCTCCTCGTCCAGCTCGCCCACGCGCGGGCCGCCGAGCCCGACATGGACCGCGTACGTGCCGCGGTCCGGGATCGTCCCGCCCGACATCACGCTCAGCATGCGCGCGCCCTTGCGGCCGATCAGCACGTCGGCCTGACGGTCCCAGGTCAGGCGCGGCCGCAGCTCCGCGAACGCGTCGGACGGGTACCGGCCCGCGAGCATGTCGAGCACGGCCACCAGCGCGGTGCGCGACAGGTCGCGGTAGCTGGCGGCGCGTCGGATCACGCGCTCGAGCTCGGCGACGGGCCACGGATCGGCCGCCACCATCGCCACGATCTGCTGCGCGAGCACGTCGAGCGCGCTGTCGGGCACCCGGATCGCCTCGACCTCGCCCTCGAGCATCTTCTTCGCGACGACGGTGGCCTCGAGCAGGTCCCCCCGGAACTTCGGGATCATCCGGCCGCGGCTGGTGCCGCCCACGTGGTGGCTGGCGCGCCCGATCCGCTGGAGCCCGCGCGACACCGAGCCCGGCGACTCGATCTGGATCACGAGGTCGACCGTGCCCATGTCGATGCCGAGCTCGAGCGACGACGTCGCCGTGATCGCCCGCAGCCGGCCGCCCTTGAGCGCCTCCTCGATCTCGACGCGCTGGAGGCGCGCGACCGAGCCGTGGTGCGCGCGCACCAGCTCGCCCTGGTCCGCGGTCCAGGTCCCGCCCTCGATCGCGAGCTCGGTCAGGCTCCGGCTGACGCGCTCCGCGAGCCGCCGCGAGTTGACGAACACGATGGTCGTCCGGTGCGCGAGAATCATCTCGAGCACCCGCGGGTAGATCAGCGGCCACATCCCGCCGCCGTCCTTGGCCGCGGTGCCCGGGTTGTCCATCGCGGTCGCCGGCACGATGATCTCGAGGTCGATCTGGGGCCGCGCCGATGCGTCCACGATCGCGACCGGGCGGTCCCCACCCAGGTATCGAGCCACTTCCGTAAGTGGCCGCTGGGTCGCCGACAGCCCGATCCGCTGGGGATCGAGGCCGCCGGCGGACGTCACCAGGTGGCTGAGACGCTCGAGCGTGAGCGCCAGGTGGATGCCGCGCTTGAAAGGGGCGAGGGCGTGGATCTCGTCCACGATGATCGTATCGACCCGGAGCAGACGCTCGCGCTGGCGGCCGGCCAGGATCAAGTACAGCGACTCCGGCGTGGTGATCAGGATCTGGCCGGGATCCTTTCGCTGGCGCTCGCGCTCCTTGGGCGGCGTGTCGCCGGTGCGGACATCCACCCGGATCTGTCCACCGGCGCCCAGCGCCTGGACGCCGGCCAGCGGCGCGCGGAGGTTCCGCTCGACGTCATGCGCCAGCGCCTTGATCGGCGACACGTAGACCACCCGGGTCCCGCGCGCGGCATCCGGGCCGGTCCGCGACAGCTGATCGAGGCACCACAGGAACGCGGCGAGGGTCTTGCCGCTGCCGGTCGGCGCGAGCATCAGCGTGTGCTGGCCGCCCGCAATCTGCGCCCATCCAAGGGCCTGGACCGGGGTCGCCGCGGCGAAGCTGGTGCGGAACCAGGTCCGGATCGCGGGCCCGAACGCGGCCAGCGGATCGGCCTGCGGATCAGCGGGCACCATCGCCGTAACTGTATAGCCGAGCGGCGATCGCCGGGCCCGCGTGGGTGACGCCAAGCGGGGTGATGCGGCGGCGGTTCCACGACCGGGATCCGGACCCTGGATGCGGCCGGATCGGGTGCCATCGCGTGCAGCCTGTGGCTGCCGCCGGTCATGTCGGGAACCGGTCGTGGCTGCTGGCGTCGGATCCCGGATCCTCAGGGTTTCGACCGGTTGGGGCACCCTTGAGTTGACATAATACCAATTCTGCGACACGACTACCATCCGGGTGGGAGGGGCAGGCGTGGCCCCTCGCCGGTCGTCCCGGATGCCGGATCAGTCACCAGGATCCGGGCCCGTATGAGGCGGATCCACGGACCCGGATCCCTCAGGCAGCGTGCGGTTCCGTGGCGGATCTGCGGCCGGTGCCGCACCCGATTCAGTCGCCGGTGCCGCACCCGATTTCGTGGCCGGTGCCGCACCCGATTCAGTCGCCGGTGCCGCACCCGATTCCGTGGCCGGTGCCGCACCCGATTCCGTGGCCGGTGCCGCACCCGATTCCGTGGCCGGGACCCCGGTTACACCCGGTTGACTGGCCCGTTTCCGCCGTAGACTGCGGCCGGATCCGCATGCCCGAAGTCGCGCGGCCGATACCGCCGCAGGTCCATCCCGTGCGGACACCCCGCCCGGCGGCATCCGGATCGCACGGCCCGGCGCTGCCGGATGTACTTATCGAACCGGTGGTGTGCCCGCCTGGTCCAGATCTCTCAGCGCTCGGCGCCCATGCGGCCGCCGAGGCGCGAAATCTCGTCGGTGGTCAGGCCGCTCGCGGCCTCGATGGTCACGCTGGCGGCGTGGCCGGTCCCGATCTCGGCGGCGGTGATCTCGAGGATGCCATCGGCGTTCATCGTGAAGCTCACCTCGACCTTGGTCTGGCCGCGCGGCGCGGCGCGCAGATCGCCGAGCACGAACCGGCCGATCCGGCGGTTGCGCGACGCGAGGTCGTGCTCGCCCTGGTGGATCTCGATCGCCACGAACGTCTGGTTGTCCTCGGTGGTCGCGAACACCTTCTTCGCGCGCGTCGGGATGCTCGTGTTCGCAGTGATCACGACCGACATCTTGTCGCCCGAGACCTTCACGCCCATGTTGTGCGGGGTGACGTCGAGGAGGACCACCTCCTGGAGTTCGCCGCCCATGATGCCCGAGTGAACGGCGGCGCCCATCGCGACGATCTCGTCGGGGTTGACGCCCTTGCTCGCGGGCTTGCCGAAGATCGAGACCGCCCGCTCCTGCACCGCCGGCATGCGGGACATGCCGCCGACGAGCAGCACCTGGTCGATGTCGGCGGGCGAGCAGTGGGCATCCGCGAGCGCCCGGTGACACGGCGCTTCGAGGCGATCGACGAGCTGCTTGCACGCGCGCTCCAGCTGGCCGCGCTCGATCTCGCGCATCAGGTGGATCGGCCCGGCCGGGCCAGCGGCGATGAACGGCAGGTTCACGTCGGTGGTCAGCGCGCTCGACAGCTCGATCTTCGCGCGCTCGGCCGCCTCCTTGAGGCGCTGCAGCGCGACCGAGTCGCTGCGCAGATCCATACCGTGCTCGGTGGCGAAGTCGTCCGCGAGCAGATCGATCACGACGCGATCGAAGTCGTCGCCGCCGAGCGTGGTGTCGCCGTAGGTGGCGAGCACCTCGAACACGCCGTTCTCGATCGCGAGGATCGAGATGTCGAACGTGCCGCCGCCGAGGTCGAACACGGCGAGCCGCTGGTTGTGCTGGTGCTGGACGCCGTATGCGAGCGCGGCCGCGGTGGGCTCGTTGAGGATCGCGCGCACGGTGAGGCCGGCGATCGCGCCGGCGTCCTTGGTCGCCTGGCGCTGCACGTCGTCGAAGTAGGCGGGCACCGTGACCACGGCCTCGGACACGGCGTCGCCGAGGTAGTCCTCCGCGACGCGCTTCATCTTCGCGAGCACGTGCGCGGAGATCTCCTGCGGCGAGCGCGGCGTGCCCGCGATGTCGACCCACGCATCCCCGTTCTTGGCCGCCACCACCTTGTACGGCAGCCGCGTGAACAGGTCCTGCACGTTCGTGTCGGAGGCCTTTCGCCCGATCAGGCGCTTGGCGCCGAACACGGTGCGCTGCGGATTGGTGACCATCTGCCGCTTGCTCGCGGCGCCGACGACGACGTCGCCATCGGCGTTCCATGACACCATCGAGGGCGTGGTGCGCCCGCCTTCCTGGTTGTGGATCACCGTCGCTTCGCCGCCCTCGAGGACGGCCACGCAGGAGTTGGTCGTCCCTAGATCGATGCCGATGACGCGCCCCATCTTGGGACGCGAGTATATCTACTTCCGGCGGGTAAACAGCTCGCCGAGCGCGATCCTCGCGAGCTCCAGCGACGGATCGATCTGCAGGGCCTCCTGCAGCTCGACCCGCGCCTCGTCCATCCGCCGGGCGAGCTGGGCCTCGCGGCCGCGGGCGTAGACCAGCAGCGCGAGCAGCCGGACGTTGCCCGGATCCCGCGAGATCATCGTCTCGAGCGAGCTCTTCGCCGCGGCGAACTGGCCGTGCTCGATCAGCGCGACCAGCGGGGCGAGCGCGGGCGCACTCGCCGACACCGGCGGCGAGGCGCTGCCCCCACCGGCGGGACCGGCCGCACGCGCGTCCACCGGGTGGGCGCGCGGCGTCGTGGGCCGGGGCGGCGTACCGACTGGCTGCGTCGCCGGTGCGATGCGAACGCCGTACGCGCCGGCGCGCGGCGGTGTCGTCGTGGTGCTACCGCCGGATCTCGAGGACGGCGTGGTCGACGCACGCGCGGCCGACGACGGCGCCGGCATGCCCGGCCGGTTCGCGTCGCCATGCGCCGGGGGCGCCTCGCGGCTGTCAGCGCTGCTCGCCAGCCGCGAGGTCCCGCCGGTCGCCGTGGTGCGCTGGCTGCCCGACGTGGGCGCGAGGGGCGAGGCTCCGCCCGTCAACGACGCGCGCTGCGACGGCTGCTCGCCAATCGCCGTCGGCACGGCGTCGGGGATGCTCGACATCCGGTTGGCCTGGTTGCCCTGCGCGCTGCGCACGGGGGGCACCGGGCCAGCGCCGGTGCGCACCGACAGCGGCGACGTGGCCGTACGCGCGACGGTGGGGAGGCCCGGCTTCGCGCCCGGACGGCTCGAGGGCGTCGCGAGCTTGTCGTGAGCGGCGCGCAGCCCGAGGAACACTTCGTTCGCCATCCGCTGGATGTCTGGAGTCATCCGGCCGAACCGCGCCGGATGGAACTGCTTCGTCAGCTGGAGGAATGCCTGCCGGATGTCCGCCGCCGTGGGGCTCCCGAACAGGCCCAGCGCCTCGTACGGATCACGCGCCAGCTTCCCCTGCATGTCCGCGAGCAGATGGTGCGCTTCGTCGGGTCCCAACGTGCTGGAGGTTACCGAATTCCGGGCCTCATCGCCATCTCGTGTTCACGGTGATCTAGCTACTCCGCCGCCTGTGGATCCAGATCGCCCTTGGTTGTGCGTTCCTTGCGCAGCTTCTGGGTGGGCGGCGCTGCCTTGCTCTGCTCGACGGCGGATGGCTTGACGCTGGGCGTCGGGACGCTCGACGGGGATGCGTTCTGCTGCGTGGGGTCACCCTTGCGGAGCGGTGCCTTGGACCTCTTGCCCTCGCCCGTCCGTGTCGACGGGGTGCGCGGGACGCCCACGGGTGCGACCGTCTCGCGTTCGGTGACCGACGGCCGGTCGGCACGCGCGAGCACCAGCGGCGGATCGAAGCCCCGCGAGGTCACGATGCACCGCCCGGCGAGCAGATCGTAGCGGACGCGCTCGGCGCTCGCCGACAGCGCATCGGTGGCCGGTTCGTAGAGGTAGGTCGTCGCGCGCGGGATGTGGCACGACGGCTCGTCGGGCGCGGCCGGCTCGACGAGCTCCTCGGTCGACGCGAACGCGACGCCGGCCTCGGCCGTCACGAACGGGTAGTGACGGAAGAACACGCGCTCCCCGTGGACGCTCGTCAGCTTCGACACCTCGACGTGCTCCCCGCGGCGCGCGAACGCGCGCAGCTCGCCAGTCGGCAGCGCCCACACACCCTCGAAGCCGCGGACCTCCACGAGCGCGAGCGGCGGCAGCGCGAGCGGCTGCTCGTGCACGTGGACGGTGTGGCGAAGCGGCGCGTAGCCGGGCTTGCGCAGCTCGAGGGCGAGCTCCGTGCGCGCCGCGATCTCGAGCCGCGTCGGGGTCAGGCCGACGAGCGCGCCGTCGCGCCGGACCTCGGCGCCGGCCGGGCTGGATGCGACCCCGACCGTGACCATGGCGCGATCCGCCGCGAGTGCTGGCCGCACCGAGGGCCTGCGCGTCGCGGTGCGGCCGCGCACCGCGAGCACCCCGACCACCGACGCCGCGAGCACGACGCCGCCCGCGATCGCCGGCACCAGGGCGCGGCGGGGGGCGCTCCCTGCCCCGACGGCGTGCCCGGGGATGCTGGCCGCGCGCAGCGCCTCGACCATCACGCGCGCCGAGGGGAACCGCTCGAGTGGGCTCTTGCCCATCGCGCGCGCCAGGACCGCGTCGAGGCCGGGCGAAAGCGTGGGCGCCCCCGCCGCGGCCAGCAGAGGAACCTTCGCGCGGAAGTGCTGCTCCATCATCTGCGGCAGCGAGCCGGCCTGGAATGGCAGCGCGCCGGTCAGCAGCTCGAACGCGACCACGCCGAGGGCATAGCGATCCGACGCGGGCCCTGCCCCGTCGGCGCTCCACTGCTCGGGCGCCATGTACGCCGGCGTGCCGAGCCAGCTGCCCTTGCCGGTGAGGAGCGCGGCCTGCGGCCCGGCATCGTCCGACGTCAGCACCTTGGCGAGCCCGAAGTCGAGGACAGCCACCGCCGGCGGCGCGCCCGTGCCGATCATGACGTTGTCGGGCTTGAGGTCGCGGTGGACCACGCCGCGCGCGTGGGCGGCGTCGAGCGCGTCGGCGATCGCGCCGAGCACGTGCAGCGCGGCCGGCAGCGGGAGCGGGCCGCCGGCGAGGGCGCGCCGCAGCGACTGCCCCTCGACGAGATCCATCACCAGGTAGAGCCGGCCGTCGGGCAGCCGCCCGAACCCGAACACGTCGACGACGTTCGGGTGCTCGACGGCGTTGGCGGCGCGCGCCTCGCGCTTGAACCGCTCCACGCCCTCGACGCTCGCCCCGAGCTCGGGCCGCAGCACCTTGATCGCGACCTTCTTGCCGATCACCGGGTGCGTGCCGGCATAGACCTCGCCCATCGCACCGGCGCCGAGCCGCCGCCCCACGACGTACTCGCCGACCGGATCGCCGGGCATCAGCGGCGCGCCCGTGATGCCCGCAGCAGCGCCGAGGGTCGGGCTGAGCGCGAGCGGGTCGATGTCCGCCATCGGCGTCATGCTACCAGCTCGATACCGACCCGCGCCCGTGGTTTCCACCCCGTTCACCGGCGGCCTGCCGGTGAGCCGCCCCGGACGGACGCCCGACGACCGCATGGACCCGCACCAGCACCGTGCTGTCAGCCAGGCCCTCGTCCTCGCGGTGCCGGATCAGCAGCTCGATCGAGCCCCACGCCAGCGCCTGGTAACGGACGCCCCAGCCGGCCACCCACTCGAGCCCGAGCGCACCGGGCGCGAGCCGCGGCACCCACGCGACGTCCGCGAGCATCGACGTGCGCGGATAGATCGAGGGCGTCCACTCGAGCCCCGCGATCGGCCGCACCTGCGCGTCGAGCCGCTCGCCCGCCCCGCGATCGCCAAACCCGCCATCGAGGACCGCCGCCCCCGCGTGCACCCGGACGGGGCCGAGCACGCGGCTCGCGACCGCGTGCAGCTCGCTCGCGCGCGCCCGCCCCGGCTCGTGGCCGCGCGCGGCGAACGTGGTGCGGACGCCGAGCACGAGCGCGGGCATCCCGCGGAACCACGCGTCCTGTCGAGCCCCCAGGCGGAACGCGGCCCGGCCGAGCCAGCGCGGCGCGAGCTCGCCACCGGCTCGGCGGCGGCGACGCTCTCGGCCAGGAGGCCGGCGAGCGCCAGGATCATTGGTCGGACCATGCATGTCCGTTGTGCGCCTCCCGCGCGTGAGGCCGCCACGTGATCCACGTGAAGTTCGCGTGAACGACGGCGGCACATGGTGGCAGCCCGTGGAGATCACCGGCGAAGTCCGGGTGCGCAGCGCTCGTGCACGTCGGATCCCATGCCCGTGCGAACCTCACGACCCGCGAGTTCGCTAACGTGCGCGCTGTGGGGGATGAGGCCGCTCGATCACGTCGCCTGACGGCGCAGGCCCGCCACGGGCTCGGAGCGTCGAGCGCGGTCGAGGCGCGGGACAGCCTTCAGTCGCGGCTCAACGCGTACGCGAAGCTGATGTTCTGGAGCTACGTGACGCTGATCGCGCTGCTCAGTGCGATCTACGAGGGCTTCGCGATCGAGGTGCGGCACTGGGACCTCGTGTTCCTCGGCACCACCGTGATGCTCGCGGTGATGGCGTTCGTGTGGCGGATCCTGCTCGTGCGGCGGACGCCTTCGATCGAGAACATGTACCGGATCGACATCCTGTTCGCCGTCGCGATCGGGCTGACGTTCGGAGCCAGCGCCGCGCTCCAGTACGACCTGCGGCCGGCGAGCTTCACGTCGCTGCTGTTCACCAGCTTCACGGTGTTCACGCGCGCGCTCCTCGTACCCAGCAGTGCGCGCCGGACCTCGGTGGTGTCGCTGATCTCGTTCGTGCCGGTGATGGCGGCGGGTGTGTTCCTCGCGCTCTACGTCGAGCAGGAGCTACCGCCGATCGCGTTCGTCGGCGGCGGGATCACGTTCTGCGCGGTGGCGATCGTGATCGCCACCACCGGCTCCGGCATCATCTACGGTCTGCGCCAGCAGGTCGACGAGGCCGCGCGCCTCGGGCAGTACCGGATCGACGCCCGGATCGGCCAGGGCGGCATGGGCGAGGTCTACCGGGCGAGCCACGTGCTGCTGCGGCGCCCGACCGCGATCAAGCTGCTGCGCCCCGAGCTCGGCACCGACAACCTCGACAGGTTCGAGCGCGAGGTCCAGGCGATGAGCCAGCTCACGCACCCCAACACGGTCGCGGTCTACGACTACGGCCGCAGCCCCGACGGGGTGTTCTACTATGCGATGGAGTACCTCGACGGCCTCGACCTCGCGCAGCTGGTCAGCCGGGAGGGGCCGCAGCCCGCCGATCGGATCGTCGACATCTTGATCCAGGTGTGCGGCGCCCTCCAGGAGGCGCACGACGCACAGCTGATCCACCGTGACATCAAGCCCGCGAACATCATCGTGTCGGAGCGCGGCGGCGTGCCCGACGTGGCGAAGGTCGTGGACTTCGGCCTGGTCAAGGAGCTGACGGCGGAGCCGAGCGCGACCGCGCAAGTGCTGCTCGGCACCCCCGGCTACATGGCCCCCGAGCAGATCATGGACGGGGCGCTCGGCCCCGCCGTGGACCTCTACGCCCTCGGCGCCGTCGGCTACTTCCTGCTCACCGGGCAGCCGGTGTTCCAGACCCGCGACCCGCACAAGCACGCCGAGCTGCTGGTCCTCCACGTCACCGCCACCCCGCGCCGGCCGTCCGAGGTCGCGGCGATCGCGATCCCGCCCGGCCTCGAGGAGGTGATCCTGCGCTGCCTCGCGAAGGCCCCGGCCGACCGGTATGGGAGCGCGAGCGACCTGGCCGAGGCGCTGGCCGCCCTGCCCCGCGTGGGCGACTGGAGCCGCGCGAACGCGCGGGCGTGGTGGCGGACGTTCCGCGCCACCCCACGAACCCCGGTGCCGGTGGTGGGGGCGACGCTGACCTTGCCGATCGATCTCGGGGGGGCGGGACCCGCGCCGCGGTGCGTGAACTCCGCGTGAAGCCGCGTGCACCCGACCGCCGCGCAGCCTATCTCTGATGGCGCGGGCCCATGCTCCCTCGTCGCCTCCACCAGCTGTTCGCGCTGCTCGTCGTCGCGACGATCGCGGTCGGTGTCGCCGGCAGCCTGTGGGCGCCGGGCTCCGCGGCGGTGCTGGTCGCAGCCACGGTGGGCGTCGGCACCGTCCTCGGCGTGCTCATCGATGGTGCGGTGGTCGAGGCGCGGCCGCCCCGGCCCCCGCAGCCGGGGCCCGATGAGATCACCGTCGATCTGGGGCGCCGCTCGTGACCATGCTCGCGAGGTAGTAGCCCCGGCCGGGCGACGCCGCCAGCACGCCCTCGACCCCGAGATCGCCGAGCGCCCCGCGCAGCCGACGCACCACCTGCCGCACGTTCTCCTCGTTGGCGTACTTCGACTGGAACGGCAGGTCCCGCGCGAGCTGCTTGGTGGCGACGCACCCGCGCACCGTCGACGGCGAGCGGGCCTCCTCCTCGCCGCGCACGCACAGGGCGCGCAGCAGCTGAAACTCGAGTGGCGCGAGCCCCTTCTCGCTCCACGCCTCGGTCCCGACCGCACGCGACAGCAGCGAGCCGCCGCTGACCGGGTCCGCGCTGCCGATCAGGCACAGCTCCGTCCCACCGTGGGCGAGCAGGTAGCGCACCAGGCCACCCTGGATGCTGCCGGTCGCGAGCGAGGGCGGCACCACCGGCGTGTGGGCCGCGTCGGCGAGGAACCACAGCGCGACGTCCCCGATCGTGAGGACCGCGCGCCGCGGCAGGACCACCCGCCCCTGCACGCGCACGCCGTCGACGAACGTGCCGTTGCGGCTGCCGAGATCGCGGAGGGTCCAGGCGCCGCCGCCATCGGCCTTGCGCAGCTCGGCGTGCTCGCGCGACACCGACGCCGCCAGCACGATCAGCTCGCCCTCGGGGCTGCGGCCGATGCCGGTGCGGCCGGCGAGTGCGTGCGCCATGCCGAAGCCGTCGACGACCCACCCCTCGGGAGCGTCGTGGGGCGCACGCACGTGCTCCGGGATCAACCCGTCACACGGCGCCACTTCGTGCGCACACGGGCGACACAGCACCCCCACCTCGGCAGCAGAGCCGCAGCACAGGCACCCCATCTCACCGCCATCGAACCACCCCGCCCCGGTCGCACGCAAGGGGTTGCCTGCCCACTTGCCCGGGGGGCACCCGGTGGTCAGGTCAGTTGACTCGGGGCCCGGCGGACTCCTGATGAGACGCGTCCTGATCCTGTTCGCGCACCCGGTGCTGGAGCGCTCGCGCGTCAACCGGGGGCTGCTGCGCGCCATCGAGGGCGTCGAGGCGGTCACGGCCGGCATCGAGGCGCTGATCCAGCTCGGTTACCGGGCGCATACCGCGCACCGGCTCGGTCGCAAGTGGCGCGCCCACGACGAGGCCGTGCTCGAGGAGCTGGTCGCGCTCGGCAACATCGACCGCGAGGACGCGCTCCAGCGCTCGCGCGCGGCGATGGTCGAGGCTGAGCGCCTGATGCGCGACGAGGATCCGCTCGTCTACGGCGAGCGCGAGGTGTGCTGGAACAACGAGTCCCTGCGCGCGGATCAGCACGTCGATGCCGCCGCCGAGCCGACCTCGCCCGCGCCGAGCTGAGCCGCCTCGGCCTGGCGTCCTGTCAGGTCGTCGGGGCCGGGATCATTTGACCACGTGCTCGAGCTCGACGATCGCCTCGCCGCAGTACACCGCGAGCCGCTGGAGGTGCGGGACGGTGTCGCGACAGCCCATGAAGCCGAACCCCATCGAGCCCGCGTAGCTGTTGCAGGTGATGTTGAGCGCCTGCCCGTGCAGCGGGATCGACATCGGGTACGCCGCCTCGAGCCGCGCGCCGCGGAAGTAGCGCGCCTCCTCGGGGCCCGGGACGTTCGAGATCACGACGTTGAACGTGGGGCTGAGGTGACCCGCCGTGGACGCGATCATCTGCATCACGGAGGGCGCCATCAGCAGCGCGCTGTACTGCAGGATCTCCGCCTTGGTCATCCCGGCGAGCTGCTGCTTGGCGTTGCGCGTCGACGCGATGATGACCCGCAGGCGCTCCCCCGCATCCGCGACGTCGGTGGCGAGCGACGCGAGGATCGCGCCGACGGCGTTGCCCCCGCCCTCGTCGTCCTTGGGGCGGATGCTGACCGGCAGCATCGCGACCAGCGGCGCGCTCGGCAGCGCCTGCAGATCCACCAGGTAGCAGCGCAGGCTGCTCGCGCACACCGCGAGGATCACGTCGTTGACGGTACCGCCCGCGCGCCTCGCGACCGCCTTGAGCCGGGCGATCGCGATCTGCTGGGTCGCGAACCGGCGGCTGCGGCTGATCCGGGCGTTGAACAGCGTGCGCGGCGCCTCCAGCGGCGACACCAGCTCGTGCGTGCGCTCGCGCGAACTGCGCACCACGTTCATCACCGCGCGTACCACCGTCTTGCTGGCGCCGTACTGCTCGCGGATCGCGGCGAGCAACTCGCGGACGTGGATGCCCTCGTGCTCCTCGCGTGGCGCGCGCTCGCGGGGCGGGATCGAGAAGAACAGCGGGCGCGTGCGGTCGTCCGGATCCGCCGTCAGCGCGTTCGACAGCGTGCGCATTGCGGTGAACCCATCGAGCAGCGCGTGGTGGACCTTCACGTACATCGCGAATCGCCCGCCCTCGAGCCCCTCGATCAGGTGCACCTCCCAGGGTGGCCGGTGGAAGTCGACCGGGTAGCCGTGGAGCCGGGACACCAGGATCCCGAGCTCGCGCTCGTCGCCCGGCGTGGGCAGCGCCGAGCGGCGCACGTGGTACTCGCGATCGACCTCGTCCTCGACCCAGGACTGCAGCGGGTTCTTGACGAGGTCCGGGGTCCGCAGCCGGAGGTTCCACGGCGCGTACACCGGGGCCTCGCGGATCTCGTCCATCAGCGTGCGCAGGTGATCGGGGCGCGCGTCCGGAGCGGGCGTGAACGGCAGGAGGCCGGCGACGTGCATCGTCGTCTCCCGCGTCTCGCCGTAGAGGAACATCGCGTCACTCGGTGTCAACCTCTTGCCCACGGCATCGATCCTACCGCGATCCGCGCACCCGGCGCGCGGGCTGGCGTAGGCTCCCGCCGTGATCGATGCCACCTGTGCGTGTGGATCGGGGCTACCCGCCGATCGTTGCTGCGCTCCGCTCCACGCCGGCGCCCCGGCGCCGACCGCCCTCGCGCTGATGCGCTCGCGCTACACCGCGTTCGTGCGCGGCGACGTCGACTACCTGATCGCCACCCAGGCCGAAGCTGGCCGCGCCGGGCTCGACCGCGCCGCGATCGCGCAGTGGGCGCGCACCACCACGTGGGACAGCCTCGAGATCGTCACCACCGCGGCCGGCGGCCCCGACGACACCACCGGCGTCGTCGAGTTCATCGCGCGCGGCCGCAACGCGGGGATGCCGTTCGCCCAGCGCGAGCGCTCGCGGTTCGTCCACACCGACGGGCGCTGGTACTACGTCGACGGCGACATCCACGCCGCCCCGGCCGGCCGCGCCGGCCCGCCACCACCACAGCGGCCCGAGCGCAACGCGCCCTGCCCGTGTGGCAGCGGCGTCAAGTACAAGCGCTGCCACGGCGCGTAGCGCGTCCGTCGGCCCCCTGCGCGCAGCCGCCTGGGCGCCTCCGTCCGCCTCCGTCCGCCTCATCAGTCCGTCAGGCGGACGAGCGGCGCGCCGTAGTGCTCGCGCCACAGCGCCGCCGCGGCCGAGCGCACCTCGACGGTGGTCCGCTCGGCGAGCGCGGTCGCGAGGTCGCCGAGCCGGTCGCGATCGATCTCTCCGTTGCGCAGGACATCACCAGCGGCGGGGATGCCGAGCTTGCGCGCGAGCCCCTCGACGACGAACACCGCGACCAGCGCCTCCTCGCGGCGCCCGGCCCCGCGCCGCAGCCCGTGCCGGACCAGGTTCCACAGCGTGAGCTGCGGCAACCACACGTCGCTCGCGAGCTGGGACAGGTACGCTGACAGCTCGAACCGCACGCGCAGCCCGAACGCCCCGCCGGGCCGGTCGCCGAGGCGCTTCGCCAGCACCGCCGGGTGGACCAGGCCGCGGTCCTGATCGAGGCGATGCTGCGCCTCGTGGTGGCGCACCGACGCGGCCACCAGCTGCCGGCACCGCACCGCCGCGCGCTCGGCGCTCTCGGCGTCGGTGTACAGGGCCGCGATCAGCTCGCGGCGGATCGCCACACCCGCCGCGCGCGCCGCCGCCCGGCCACGGGCCGAGAACATCCACGCGTCATCGCTGACCGGAAAGGGATGCCCGGCCAGCACCGGCAGCACCTGGGCCTGGACCTTGGCCTCGACGGTGTCGAGCAGCACCACCGGATCGTCGAGCTCCTCGGCCGTGATGCCGAGCAGCGCCACCCCCGGATCGAGCTTGTCCAGCCGGCGCGCGTCGAGCACCCGCACCGGCCGGTCGCCGGCGCGCACGAACGCGACGTTATCGATCCGGTACGTGAAGAGGCCGGCGCGGCGCCGGGGGTGATCGAGCGCGAGGCTCGGCTCGAGGTAGTAGCCGAGCTCGGCGGCCGCGAACTGATCGGTCAGGGCATCGGCGCGGGCGCGGAGGTCGCGGCACGCGCGCTCCCACGCGTCGTCGGCAGTGGTCAGCACGAGCCAGCGGTCGAGGCTGTCGAGCAGCGCGCTCCACGCCCCGGCGAGCGCATCCCCGTGCGTCCGGAACCCGGCGTGGGTGCGCAGCGCCGCGACCCGGGCGTGCCGCTCGGCGTCCGGCAGCGCCCCGCGGCCTGCGAGCTGCGCGCCCGCGAACACCAGCCGCGGCAGCTCCCCGGCCAGCGCGTCCTCGATGCTCGCATCGTGCTGCGGCGCCCCGCCACGCAGGAACACGCCGACCGGCGGGGGCGGCGGTGGGCGGACGTAGCTCGCGCCCGCGGCGGTCGCCGGGAGCGCCGCCCGGACCAGCGCGATCGCAGCGATCGCCGCGGCGAGGCCGGCGAGCAGAGCAAGGACGCGATGACCGGCCACGAGCCTGTGACACCGCCCCGCCGGTTCGGTTTCGCGAACCTCGCGGCAGGTCCACCCTCACCCAGCGGTGAGCGTGGCGCTGCCGATTCTCGTGATCCCTGCAGGTCTCGAACCTGCGGCCTGCGCTTTAGG
>CAXNMK010000007.1:0-378362 GCA_964203225.1 Kofleriaceae bacterium | reverse complement strand
CAGGTGCGCGTAGGTCTTGCGGAGGAAGGTGACGCGGTCGCTGACCCCGAGGGTCGCGACGGCGCCGGGGATCGGGCGGGCGTGTGCGGAAAGGGCCATGGTCGGTTCTCCTGCCTCGGCTGAAGGGGCGATCGTCGACCATTCTTAGCACGATCCATCGCCGCGCAAGCCTTCGGGATTGTAGCCCGGACCGCGGTGTCGGTCGCTGCGCGGGTGCGCCGGCGCCAGCACGCCGATCGCGTAGAAGCGGGTCATCTTCCGGCCGTCGCCTCGAGGCGGTCCACCGGCGGCGCGGCGGGTGGGGGCGGGGCACCCGCGGGTGGGCGATGGGTCTGGCGGTGTCGTTCGCCAGCTTCTGCGCACGCTGGGCGAAGCAGGGGTTGAATG
Organism: Kofleriaceae bacterium; assembly: GCA_964203225.1. Classification (GTDB taxonomy): domain Bacteria; phylum Myxococcota_A; class Polyangia; order Haliangiales; family Haliangiaceae; genus JABFXX01. The sequence continues at coordinate 377,975 of CAXNMK010000007.1, read as the reverse complement.
TGGTCCGATCATGCTGACCTTCAATCTCAGCGACGATTCGGTAACCGGGCGGGGTGGGGCCCCGGGGACGCCGAGGGAGGCGGTGAGGTAATGATGGGGAGACGCGCCTCTTCGGCCCGGCCGCGCGCTTCCGCACGTCCCGCGTCACGCCACAAGGCGACTGGTCTGGAGATACCACGGGAGGCGCTACCCGATCAATGCACGTCTCTCCTGGTCTCTTGGCGGTCAGCGCGAGCTTCTCTAGACCTGCGAGCACACGTCAACGATGGGGCCGGAGTCGAGTCGATCCACAAGGTCGGTCCGGCCCGGGCGCGAATGATGAGCGCGCTGCCGGGTACGGGCGGGGCGGCTGCATCCCGGCGCGTCGCGAGTCGGGCGAGCGAGTTCCCGAACCGCGCGACCGCGGGTCTCGGTGCGACCGCGGCACGCGGTCCAGGGCGGCAATCGGACAGAGCGGGTGCGTCGCCCACCCCCAGCCTAAAGATACTCGGCTCCGGAGCTCTTGATCCGGCAATCGCTGGGACGGCCTCTCCCACTTGGCGACGATACCGCAGTCGGCGACCTCGAAGATCGGCTCGTCCTTGTTCTTGTTGATCGCGACGATCGTCTTGCTGCTCTTCATGCCGGCGAGGTGCTGGATCGCACCCGAAATGGCGACGGCGAAGTACAGGTTGGGGGCGACGATCTTGCCGGTCTGGCCGACCTGCCAGTCGGCCGGGACCATGCCAGCGTCGGTGGCGGCGCGTGATGCACCCATCGCGGCGCCGAGCAGGTCCGCGAGCTCCTCGAGGACCTTGAAGTTCTCGCCGGTCTTCATGCCGCGGCCACCTCGCGCGCCTCGAGGGCAAGGACACGTTCATGCGGCCGATCCTGGCCGGCAACGCCTACTCGACCGTCCGCGTGTCGTCGCCGATCATCTGCATCACCGTCCGCCAGTCCGAGTTCGAGCCGGCCGCGCCGACCGGGACCACGGGCGTCGTGTCCACCGCAGCCGTGGGCCCGGTCGACGCGCTCGGCGCCACCTTCGACCGCCTCGACGCGGAGAACAGCGATCGCCCGGACCTCGGCGATGCCAAGGTCGTCGTCGCGGGTGGCCGCGGCATGAAGACCGGCGAGAACTTCAAGGTCCTCGAGGAGCTCGCGGACCTGCTCGGCGCCGCGATGGGTGCATCACGCGCCGCCACCGACGCTGGCATGGTCCCGGCCGACTGGCAGGTCGGCCAGACCGGCAAGATCGTCGCCCCCAACCTGTACTTCGCCGTCGCCATTTCGGGTGCGATCCAGCACCTCGCCGGCATGAAGAGCAGCAAGACGATCGTCGCGATCAACAAGAACAAGGACGAGCCGATCTTCCAGGTCGCCGACTACGGCATCGTCGCCGAGTGGGAGAAGGCCGTCCCCGAGCTGATTGCCGAGATCAAGAAGCTCCAGGCGAGCCGCTAGGCTTTACAGGGGGGTGGACGACACACCCCGCTCTGTCTCCGTGCCGTCTACTGGACCGCGACCAGACCGCGGTCCTTCAGGTGCCCGCGGTCGCCGGTTCGGAAGGGGCGCGCTCGCCGGTCGCACGACGCACGCCGGGTTCCTACCCCAGCCACCCCCACCCGTACCCGGCAGCACGCTTCATCATTCGCGCGCCCGGCCGAGACCATCGCTGATGAAGATCGACTCGACTCCGGGCCCATCGTTCGACGTCCCGTACTCCACCCGGGTACAGAAGCTCGCGCTGACCACCGCGAAGGACCAGGGAGAGGCCGCCGTGCAGCTGATCGAGGAGGCCAGCGCGCCTCCCGTGGGGCCGCAGGGCCAGGGCTCGCGCGTCAACACGGTGGCGTGACCCGCGGGACGATGCGGAGCGCGCGGCCGGAACGAGGGCGCGCCGCTACCCCAGCATTACCTCACCGCTACCTCAGCGTCCCCCCCGGGTTACCCCACCCGGGTTGCAGATCGACCGTATCGTACTGAGATGAAGGTCAGCGCGGTCGAGACCACATTCAACCCCTGCTTCGCCCAGCGTGCGCAGAAGCTGGCGAACGACACCGCCAGACCCATCGGCGACGCCGCCCTGGAGCTGATTGTGTCCCCGCCGCCCCCACCCGCCGCGCCGCCGGTGGACCGCCCCGAGGCGACGGCGGAGGTGACGCCCCGCTTCTACGCGATCGCGTAGCGCCGCTGGCGCACGCACGGCGGCCAGGCCGACCGACACCGCGGTCCGGGCTACAATCCCGAAGGCTTGCGCGGCGATGGATCGTGCTAAGAATGGTCGACGATCGCCCCTTCAGCCGAGGCAGGAGAACCGACCATGGCCCTTTCCGCACACGCCCGCTCGATCCCCGGCGCCGTCGCGACCCTCGGGGTCAGCGACCGCGTCACCTTCCTCCGCAAGACCTACGCGCACCTGGGGGTCACCCTGGTGGTGTTCGCCGCGCTGACCGCGTTCCTGATGCGGACCGAGTTCAGCCTCAAGTTCACCATGTGGGCGCTCGGCAGTGGCAGCCGGCTCAACTGGCTGATGGTGATCGGCCTGTTCATGGTGGTCGGCATCGTCGCCGAGAAGCTCGCGCGCTCGGAGAGCTCGACGGCGCTCCAGTACGCCGGCCTCGGCCTCGCGGCGATCGGCGAGGCGATCCTGCTCCAGCCGATGCTGTGGCTGGTCATCCTCAAGTTCGGCAACCTCAATGACTTCCGCGCTGGTGTCGAGGGCGGCATGGGCATGGGTGGCCGCGTGATCATGGAGGCGGCCCTGATCACGATCGCGATCTTCGTGGGCCTGACGGCGACCGTGTTCATCACGCGCAAGGACTTCTCGTTCATGCGCGGCGCGCTGTCGATCGGCATGTTCGCCGTGCTCGGCGTGATCATCGCGTCGATGATCTTCGGCTTCCACCTCGGCGCGATCTTCAGCGGCGCGGTGATCCTGCTGATGGCCGGCTACATCCTCTACCAGACCAGCGTGATCATGCGGGACTTCCCGCCGACCGCGCACGTCGCCGCGGCGCTGATGCTGTTCTCGACGATCGCGACCCTGTTCTGGTACGTCCTGCGGCTCGTGATGAGCCTGCGGAGCGACTGAGCCGGACCAACGACGCCCGCACGCCGCGCTGAGGCGGAGGACGGCGTTCACCTTGCGGCGAAGAAGTCCGGCGCAGACGGCCGACTGGGACGAACCGGTCACCGGCGACGCTCGCGAGCGGGGACCTCCGGGTCCCCGTTTCGCGTTGGTGCGGCTATACTGCCCGGACATGTCCGCAGCGCTGGCTCCTGCCCCGATCTCGTCCACCGACATCGGCGCGGTCAAGAAGCTCGAGGACGCGATCGCGACCGTGGTCCGCGGCAAGCCCGAGGCGATCCGCGCGGCCGTGGTCAGCCTGCTCGCGCGGGGGCACCTGCTGATCGAGGACATCCCGGGCGTCGGCAAGACCACCCTCGCCCGCGCGCTCGCGGCGTCGCTCGGGGGCGCGTTCAAGCGCATCCAGTTCACCAGCGACCTGCTGCCGTCGGACATCGTCGGCGTGTCGATCTACGACCAGAGCGGCAAGGTGTTCGAGCTCAAGCGTGGGCCGATCTTCGCGAACGTCGTGCTCGCCGACGAGATCAACCGCACCACGCCGCGCACCCAGTCCGCGCTGCTCGAGGCGATGAGCGAGGGCCAGGTCTCGATCGACGACACCACCCACGACCTCGACTCGCCGTTCATGGTGATCGCCACCCAGAACCCGGCCGAGCACTACGGGACCTACCCGCTGCCCGAGTCTCAGATGGACCGGTTCCTGATGCGGATCTCGCTCGGCTACCCGGCCAAGAGCGTCGAGCGCGACCTGCTCCGCGAGCGCGGGGGCGGCGATCCGGTGGCCCGGCTCCAGCCCGTGGTCGCGCTCGCCCAGGTCCGCACGCTGCAGGCCGCCGTCGAGGGCGTGACGGTCAACGACGCGCTGATCGACTACGCGATGGCGATCGTCGAGGAGACGCGGCGCCACCCCGCGATCACCGTCGGGGTGTCCACGCGCGGCGTGCTCGCCTGGTACCGCGGCGCGCAGGCGGCGGCGCTCGCCGGCGGGCGCGAGTTCGTGGTCCCCGACGACCTCAAGAGCCTCGCCGTGCCGTGCCTGTCCCACCGCCTGATGCTCGCGCAGAACCACGACTCGCTCGGCCATGCCCGGATCGACGCCGAGAAGATCATGGCCGAGATCGCCGGGCGCGTCCCGGTCCCCACCTGAACCCGATGCCGCCCTGCCCGCCCCCGCGCGCCCCGTCGCCGGCGAGCCTGCCGGCTGGCGAGGTGCGCGCGTGAGCGCGGCGCGGCCCGGCCTCGCGGCACGCATGCTCGAGCGCGTCCGGTTCCGCCTCCACGGGGGCCGGCGGCTGTCGTTCACGCGCGAGGGCCGGCTGATCGTCGTGCTGTCGATCGGCGTCGGGTTCGCCGCGATCAACACCGGCAACAACCTCCTCTACCTCCTGCTCGGCTGGCTGCTGTCATTCATCATCGCGTCGGGGATCCTGTCGGAGCTCACGCTCAAGACGCTGCGCGTGGCGCGGCGCCCCCCCCCGCGCGTGTTCGCGGGCGAGCCGTTCCTGATGGAGGTCGTGATCACCAACGGCAAGCCGAAGCGGGCGTCGTACTCGATCGAGGTCGAGGACCTCGTCGGTGCGACGCCGATCGACAAGCGCTGCTACTTCCTCAAGATCCCCGCCGGCAAGTTCCAGCGCACGAGCTACCGCCACACGTTCCAGCGGCGCGGCCTGTACACGCTGACCGGCTACCGGCTGGCGACCAAGTTCCCGTTCGCGCTGTTCCGCAAGTCGCGCGACGTCGACGAACCGCTCGAGGTGCTGGTCTACCCGGCCCGCACGCCGGTGCCGCGCCCGCCGCCGAAGACCACCGTGCGCGGGGACGCCTCGGCGAACCGGCTCGGGCGGCGCGGCGAGTTCTTCGGCCTGCGCGAGCGCCGGCTCGGCGACGACCGCCGCGACGTCCACTGGCGCTCGAGCGCGCGCACCGGACGCCTGCTGGTGCGCGAGTACGAGGACGAGCTCGCGCGGCGCGTGGTGATCGGCGTCGACAACGCGCTGCCCGAGGCCGTGCGCGAGGCGGTCGCCGATGGCGGGCTGACCGCCACCGACGAGGCGCAGGTCGCCGCGGTCGAGCGCGCGATCAGCGTGGCCGCGAGCCTGGCCGCCGCCTACCTCGAGGTGGGCTGGACCGTGGAGCTGGCCGCGCGCAGCACCCACGTGCCGGCCGGGCTCGGCCGCCTGCACGAGGCCAAGATCGCGCGCGCCCTCGCGCTGTTGCCCTACGTGTCCGACGAGGTCGCGTTCCCGCCGCTGCCGCCGCGCGTCGAGAGCGTGCTCGTCACGCCGCGCGGGGTCCCCGCAGCCGGCCGGCCCACCACGACCACGGTGATGGACGCATGAGGTTCGCCGTCGCACACAAGGCCACGACCTACCTGATGGTGGTGTGCGCGTACCTCGCGATGACCACCGGCGGCGGCGTGTCGCCCGGGCTCGCGCTCGGCGGCCTCGTCGCGATCGCCGCGTCGTGGTGGTGGGAGCCGCCGCGGATCTCGTTCGAGCGCTGGGGCTGGGTGTGGACCACCGCGAGCGTGTTCGCCCTCGTCTACAGCGTGCTCACCGCCGTCGTCACCGGCGACTTCCTCGGCGTCGGCGCGCAGTTCCTGACGTGGCTGATCGTCGCGAAGATGTTCAACCGCAAGATCGCGCGCGACTGGCAGCAGATCTATCTGCTGTCGTTCCTGATGCTGGTCGCCGGCTCGGTGCTCAACCCCGAGCTGACCTACGGCCTGTGCTTTCTCGGGTTCGTGATCTCGACGACGTGGGCGATGACGCTGTTCCACCTCCGCCGCGAGATGGAGGATAACCTGCTCGTCAAGCACGCTGCGGATCGCCGCTCCGAGCGCGTCGAGGTCCGGCGCATCCTCGACTCGCGCCGGATCGTGGGGGGCTCGTTCTTCCTCGGCACGGGCCTGCTGTCGTTCGGCGTGTTCCTCGCGGCCGCGGCGCTGTTCCTCGCGCTGCCGCGCGTGGGCGCGGGGTTCTTCCTCAAGGGCCGCAACGGGCTGACGCTGGCCGGGTTCTCCGATGGCGTGAAGCTCGGCGGCCACGGCGTGATCAAGAACGATCCGACGGTGGTGATGCGCGCCAAGGTCGCCGCAGAGGTCGGCAACCTCGGCGCCCCGCAGATCCACTGGCGCGGCGTCGCGTTCGATCGCTACAGCAAGGGCCAGTGGTCGCGCACCCCGCGCGCACCGCGGACCAGCAAGCTGAGCGACCAGGTGGGCGCGCGCGAACGCTGGTACCTGCCGTGGGACGGCCAGCGCCTGATGCCCGGGGGACCGCAGGTCGAGCAGCTGCTCCCGCTGCTCGCGCGCCAGGACATCTACCTCGACCCGCTCGACTCCGACGTGCTGTTCGGCGCGGGCCTGCCGCGCGTGGTCGAGCTCGAGGCCGTCAGCCGCGCGCGCCGCACCGTCAACGAGCAGAACGACGAGGTCCGGCTCGCGCACGGCGCCACCGTCAGCTACACGGTGTACTCGCAGCTCGAGCCGCCGCCGGCCGAGGACCTGCGCGCCGCCAGCGGCGGTCTGCCCCGGGGCTTCGACGTCTACCTCCAGCTGCCGCCCGAGATCACCGAGCGCACGCGCGCCAAGGCCCGGGAGATCACCGCCGGCCTGACCACGACCTACGACAAGGTCGAGGCGATCAAGCGGTGGCTGGCGGCCAACCTGACGTACACGCTCGAGCTGCGCGAGCCGCGCGGCCAGGAGCCGATCGACTTCTTCCTGTTCGATCGCGAGCAGGGGCACTGCGAGTACTTCGCCTCCGCGTTCGCCGTGCTCGCGCGCGCCGTCGACGTCCCGGTCCGCCAGGTCAACGGCTTCCTCGGCGGCGAGTGGAACGAGTACCAGGGCTACGTCGCCGTGCGCGCGGGCGACGCGCACGCATGGGACGAGGTCTACTTCCCTGGCGAGGGCTGGGTCACGTACGACCCCACGCCCGGTGGCGGCGCCAGCCCGCTCGGCCGCGGCGGGAACGGATGGACCGAGCGGATCGGCCGGTACGTCGACAGCCTGCGGTTCCAGTGGTCGAAGTGGGTGATCGAGTACGACCTCGCGTCCCAGCTCGAGCTGTTCAAGAACATCGGCCGCACGATCAAGAGCGCCGCGATCGCCGTCCGCAGCGGGGGCCTCGCCGCCGCACGGGGCCTCGGCGAGCTGTGGCCGCTCGGCCTCGGGCTCGCGATCGCCGCAGGGGCGCTGCTCCTGCTGCGGCGGCGCCACGACGCGCCGGGCCGCCCCGAGGGCGGACGCCGGCCACGCGTGCGCTCACCTGTCGCCGAGGTCTATCACGCGGCGCTGCGGCAGCTCACGCGCACCGGGGTGGTGCGCGAACCCGCGCTGACCCCGCGCGAGCTCGCCACCCGGATGACCGCCCAGGCGGCGCCGGGCGCCGCCCCGCTGGCCGAGCTGGTCGAGCTCTATTACGCCGCCGAGTGGGGCGGGCAGCGCGATCCGGTCGCCGAGGCGCGGGCCGTCCAGTTCGCCCGGGACATCCGCGAGGCGGTGGATGCCAGCCGCCGCGCCCGCCGCGCCGCCTGACGCGCGACGACGGAAACATGGCTACGTTGGCCGTACACGTGGCACGTGCACCTGCACGTTCACGACTCGGGCGCGCCTCCCCAGCAGTGCTTGGGGCCCGCGAATGGACAGCTCAATCGCCCTCGCGGTCGATCCATCCCCGGGGGCGTCGTTGCTCCTCGGTCGCGTACCGACGGGTACGCTCCCTCGTCGCGCCTCGCCCGCGGGGCGGCTCGCCCGCGATCATCGATCGAGTTGTTACCAAACGGGCCCCCCGGAAGGATCCGGGTCGTAGACGTGAACGAGCACGTGGCACGTGGCACATGCACGCTCCCAGGCACGCCCCCCGGCCTGGTGCCCCCATGACACCGCCCCTGGCCGGGCCGTGCCAGATTGGCAGGCTGATGACGTTAGGTTGATGCTGCGATCGCAGCGTGTTAGCAACGAATACCGTCGGTGACCCGCCGGCCTTCCTCTTGCAAAGTGCAGCCCCCGATGACGCGACTCGTTTCTGTGTGCGGCCTGATCGCAGCGGCGCTCGCCTGGGCGGCCCCCGCGCACGCAGAACCCCTGCCCAACGGCGCCGTGATCTCGTTCAACCGGCTGTTCATCACCGAGGGTGGCGACCTGGTCCAGCCGTCGACGCCCGATGTCCTGCGCCAGTACCTCAACCTCGCGCACTGCGCGTGCAGCCAGTCGATGGCCGGCGAGGAGACCACGCTGACCTACGAGCTGACGCTCAGCGCAGACTCCACCACCGGTCGCGGTGCTGACATCTGGGTCGGCGCGCAGTGCGACGATGACCTGCTCCGCCCCACCCAGTGCAAGAAGGTCGGGACGATCGCCGACATCGACCAGCTGCTCAACAACCCCGCGCAGATCGAGGTCTCACTGTACGACCTGATCAATGCCACCACCGCCGGCGCATGCCGCGTCGAGCAGGGCACCGCGACCCTGTGGTTGATGGTCGACACCAACGGCGCCGCGCCGTACGACTACGTCGTCACGCAGGCCGTCGGCCAGACCCTGGGCATGGTCGGCGAGGTCAGCACGTTCGACACCCGCGCGCCCAACCTGCCGACCGAGTTCACCGCGTCGAGCGCCGAGAGCGCGATCCGGCTCGGGTGGACGCTGCCGACCGCGCAGCCCGAGGACATCTTCTCGTACCAGGCGATGTGCGCGAAGGCGGACGGCACGCCCGCGGTGACCAGCACGCTCGCGCCCCGCTACCAGACCTCGCGCACGCTGTGCTCCGCCGAGGCCGACCTCGAGCTCACCGCCTCGACGATCGACAGCGACGGCACCGCCACCGCGCCGCCCGCGGCGATGGCCCAGCTCGATCCCTCGTTCCTGTGCGGCGAGACCGCCGACCCGACCGCGACCGGGATCCTGATCAAGGACCTCGAGAACGACGTCGCGTACACGGTGGCGCTGCTCGTCATCGATCGCTACGGCAACGCGACCGGCACGTACTTCACGACGACGATCACCCCGCGCCCCGCGACCGACCTGTGGGAGGACCTCCACGATCGCGGCAGCAAGGTCGAGGGTGGGTTCTGCCTGGCGTCCGCCTCTCACACCGGCGGGGGTATGCCGCCCGCGCTCGGCTCGCTGCTCCTGGTCGGGCTCGCGCTCGGGTACATCGGGCGCGGACGCCAGCGCCGCGCGGGCCGCGCCCTGCCCGCGGCGACCGCGCTCGCGCTGATCGCCAGCCTCGCGCCGGCCCCGGCGCACGCCCAGGGCCTGACGCCCTACTGGGAGGACGAGTCCACCGGCGACGATGCAGCGTCCAACGAGATCGACTGGCACGTCGGCCTGCGGTTCGGGCCCTACGTCCCTGGCATCGACGAGCAGTTCGGCGAGGACCGCGGTCCGTACGCCGAGATGTTCGGCGGCTACAAGGTCCTGCCGATGCTCGATGTCGACCGGATCGTGTGGCGCGGGTTCGGCCAGCTCGGCATCGGCGGCAGCATCGGCTACATGAGCAACACGGCGGACGCGTGGGCCGATGGCTCCACGCCAGGCGACCCCGATCGCATGCGCTCGGATGGCGACACCACCACGTTTGGCGTGCTGCCCCTCGCCCTGACCGCGACCTACCGGATGACATACCTCGACGAGCGGTTCGGCATCCCCATCGTCCCGTACGTCCGCGCCGGCCTGTCGTACTACATCTGGTGGATGCGCACGAACGGCGAGACCTCGTCGGTGTGCTGGGACGGGACGAGCACGCCCGGCTGTGACGCCGACGACGCGATGGGCGCCACGATCGGATACCAGGGCTCGATCGGCCTCGCGATCCGCGCGGAGCGGATCGATGCAGCCGCCGCCGCGTCGATGCGTGCCAGCGGCATCATGCACGCCGGGTTCTTCGCCGAGCTCTCGATGGCGAAGGTCGATGGCTTCGGCTCGGACGTCAAGCTCTCGGTCGGCGACACCACCTGGTTCACCGGCGTCGACTTCGAGTTCTAGTGCGCGCGCGCGCGGCGCTCGTCGTCGTCGGTGTCGTTTTCGGGCTGACCGCCTGCGCGAGCCGGCCCGCGCAGGGGCACGCCCCCGGACCCGTCGCCGTCGCACCGCCTCCCGCGCCGCCCCCGTCCGCGCCGGCCCCGCCCACCCCGCGCGCGGTGAGGGTCCGATCGCTCGCGGGGATCACCGAGTACGGTCTGCCGAACGGCCTGACCGTGCTGCTGGTGCCCGATCCCACCCAGGCGACCGTCACGGTCAACATCACGTACCTGGTCGGCTCGCGCCACGAGGGGGCCGGCGAGACCGGCATGGCGCACCTCCTCGAGCACATGCTGTTCAAGGGCACCCCGCGCCACCCGGACGTGTTCGCCCTGCTCGAGGCCCGCGGCGCCGAGGTCAACGGGACCACCGGCACCGACCGCACGAACTACCACGAGACCCTGCCCGCCACACCCGAGAACCTCGCGTTCGCCCTCGCGCTCGAGGCCGATCGCATGGTCAACGCGACGATCGCCTCCGCCGACCTCGCGACCGAGTTGACGGTGGTCCGCAACGAGCTCGAGATGGGCGAGAACGATGCGCGCGCGATCCTCGAGCAGCGGATGGTCGCGGCGGCGTTCCTGTGGCACGGCTACGGGCGCGACACGATCGGCGCGCGCAGCGACATCGAGCGCGTCCCCGTCGCCGCGCTGCGGACGTTCTACGCGCGCCACTACCAGCCGGACAACGCGATCCTCGTGGTCGCCGGGCGGTTCGACGAGCCCGCCACCCTCGCCGCGATCGATCGCACGCTCGGTACGATCCCGCGCCCTGCGCGCGTGCTGACCCCGACGTACACCGTCGAGCCGGTGCAGGATGGCGAGCGTGGCGTGGTGCTCCAGCGCGCCGGGGACCTCCACGTCGTGGGCGTGGCGTACCACACGGTCAGCGGCGCATCGCCGGACTACCCCGCGGTGCTCGCCGCGCTCGACCTCCTCGATCGCGACCCCGGAGGGCGCCTGTACCAGCGGCTCGTGGTGCCCGGCCTGGCCGCGAGCGTGGACGCGACGGCGGAGAGCTACCGCGATCCGTTCCTCGCGATCGCGATGGCCGAGGTGCCCGAGGCCCGCCACGTGGACGCGGTCGAGCGGATCCTGCGCGAGGAACTCGAGCGGCTGGCGACCGCGCCGATCGATCCGCGCGCGCTCGCGCGCTGGCGCGCCAGCACCCTCAAGGAGCTGACCCTCGCGATGACGCGCAGCCAGGACCTCGCGCTCGCGCTGTCGGAGTACGCGGCGCTCGGGGACTGGCGGACGCTCCTGTCGTTCCGCGCCCACGTCGAGGCCGTGACCGAGGCTGACGTCCGCCGGATCGCGCGCGCCTACTTCGTGCCCTCCAACCGCACGGTCGGGAGGTTCGTCCCCACCGCCGCCCCGGTCCGCGCGCCAGCCACCGAGGCGCCCGCCCTCGCGCCGATCGTCGCGGCCGGCGCCGCACACGACGCCGCTCTCGCAGGCGGGGAGCCGTTCCCGGCCACGCTCGAGGCGATCGAGACCCGGACCCTCCGCGCCTCCGTGGCCGGCGTCGCGCTCGCCGTGCTGCCGAAGGCGACCCGCGGGAGCACCGTCCAGCTCCGTCTCGACCTCCACTGGGGTGACGCGGCGAGCCTCGCCGGTACGCAGGCGACCGCCCAGCTGATGGCGCGTTTGCTCGGGCGCGGGACGCGCACCCGCGCGCTCCAGGCGCTGCGCGACGCCGAGGACGCGCTGATGGCCGAGATCGAGATCGTCGGCGACGCTCAGGGCGTCCGGGTCGAGCTGCGCACCCTCCGCCCCCACCTCGCCGCGGCCCTCGACCTGGTCGTCGAGATGCTGCGCTCACCGAGCTTTCCCGCCGCCGAGCTCGCGCGAGTCAAGCAGGAGCGCGCCGCCGAGTTCGCGCAGCTGCTGCAGGATCCCGAGGCGCTCGCGTGGGTCACCCTCGCCCAGCGCCTGACCCGGTGGCCCGCCTCCGATCCGCGCTACGCGCAAGCGCCGCGCGAACAGCTCGCCGCACAGGAGCGGGTCACCCGCGCCCAGCTCGTGGCGTTCCACGGCCGGTTCGTCGGGGCTGGCCACGCCCAGCTCGCCGTGGTCGGCGACGTGGATCCCGTCGCGCTCCAGGCCCGCGTGCGCGAGCTGTTCGGAGGCTGGACCACGCCCGCGCCCTACGCGCGGCTCGCCGGCCGGGCGTTCGGCCTCCCCGGCCAGGAGGTCACGCTGCCCCTGCCCGACAAGGAGATGGCGCGGATCGTCATCGGCCACGACGTCGCCCTGCGCGACACCGATCCTGACTACCCGGCCTGGGTGCTACTCGGGCACGTGCTCGGCGGCGACGGCAGCTCGCGCGTGTGGCAGCGGCTGCGTCAGCGCGAGGGCCTGTCCTACGGGGCCGAGGGCTGGACCGAGGCGGGCGTGCTCGACGACGAGGGTGGCGTGGGCGTGGCGGCGATCGTGGCGCCCGCGAACCTGCCCCGCGCCCGCGCCGCGCTCCTCGAGGAGCTCACGCAGCTCACCACCACGGCCGTGCCCGCGGACGAGCTCGCCCGCGCCAAGCGGAGCTGGCGCACCGCCCAGGACACCCGCCTCGCCGACGACGGCGCCGTGACGTCGCTCCTCGTCCGTCAGCTGTACGAAGGCCGGACGACCGCCGAGCTCCAGACCTTGCGCGCGCGGGTGGCCGAGGTCACCCCGGCGGACGTGCTGCGCGTGGCGCGGACGTACGTCCAGCTCGGGCGCCTGGTGATCGTCACCGCCGGCAGCGACGCACCCTGACGCTGCGACAGCGCCCCGTGCGATCTCGGCATCCGTCGCGAGCGCCTCGCCAACCGGTGGTGCCCCAGGCGCCCTGGCGTCGCGTGAAGATGGCGTGAACCCTGCGGCGGCGATGATGGCCGCGATGACAGTGACGCATCTCGGCGGTTGCGGGGGTGGCAGCCCAGCGACGCCGGACGCGCCCCCCATGGCGCACGACGCCCTCGACCCCAGCTTCGGATCCAATGGAGCCGTCATCATCGATGCAGCAGGACCGATCCTGGAGGCTTCAGGCGGCACCGGACCTGTGTTCGTAGCACCCGCACTGAACGGGCTCGTCGTGCCAGCGGTGACCCTGCAAGGATCAGTCGGCGCGTGGCTCGTGTGTCGCGTCGACCCGTCGGGAAGTCCTCGACACGGGGTTGGGGGTGGTTGTATCAAGATGGCCGATCCACTCGCGAACAGCGGTATTGGCACTGGCACCTCCTTCTGGCTCGTCCGTGGCGTGGCGGCCGACCAGGATGGCGTGGTTGTGCTCGGGCGCCCCCTCGCCGCTCAAGCGAACTCCGACCGCTGGCGGTTTGGTAACGACGGGCTGCGTGATGGTGCATTTGCCGGAGCCTCCACCACGCGGCTTGGCCCCGGACCGTCCGCCTCTGCCGAGACGCTGCCCCCGGAGCCCGCCGCGGCTGACGTCGCCGGTGGTGGGTTTGGAGACTCCCTGTAGGCGCAGCGCATCGTCGGTGGTGCGCCCCTTCCACCCGTGGGGCTGCCAGCGGTGCCGGGAGGATCAGTGACCCGCATCCGCCGGGACCCGACGGGCTTCGTGTTCGGCGGCGAGGCTGGAGGCAAGGCCTACGTGCAGCGCACGGACCTCGACTTCGGACCCGGTGCTCGCGACGAGGAGCCTGGCTCGCGTCTCCGGGACATCGCGATCCTCGACAACGGTGATCTCGCCTTGCTGGTCGTGGGCGCGGCGGGGGACGTGTCGCTCAGAAAGATCGTCAGCGGGACTCCGGTTGACGGCGGCGGCGTCTCGGACTCGAACCTGGAGCCGCTCGCGGTCACCGGGCTACCGGACGACCACAGTCTCGTCGTCGGCGACCGCAGCGGCCAGCCTGGTCTCGAGCTGCGTTCGACGGAGACAGGGGTCCCCGACGGGACGATCGATGCACCATCCGTGAAGTGGAACCAGCGCTTCATCGAGGCGGGCTATCTGAGTGATGTGCTCGTCCTGCCGAGCGGCGCCGTGATCGTCTCGGGGTGGGGCGCCTTTGGCACGACGGCACGCCCGTTCCTCCTGCGCTACGTCCAGGTCGACTGACCGGACACACACCAGCCGCACGTACTCCTTCTATGGTCCGCGCGGGCGTCGGTGGTTGTTCGGCGCGAGCGGTCGACGCCCACCTGCGTGAGCCGCGCGGTCGTGTTCTCCCGGACGCCCGTGCGGGGGTGCGTCCGATCCCAAGGAGGGACACGCCCTGGAGCCGTCATCGCCCTGCGTACGCGGCTACGCCTTCGCCGCGGCGGAGGTGCGGAACAGCGAGGGACGCGGTCGCTGGTCCGCGTCCTCGATGCTGGTGCCGGTCAGGTACATCACCTGCTCCGCGATCGACGCGGCCAGCAGGCCATCGCCCAGCATCGCCGCGCGCGGCGCCAGGTTGTCGTGGGCGTGCGCGTCGACCACCCACAGCCGGCGTTGCCAGAGCGTGGGCGCCTCGCGCATCGGGATCAGCGACGCGCCAACCTGGCCGCCGAAAGCGAGGCCGATCACCGCGCCGGTGACGGGCCGATCGATGGCGTGACCCGGGATGGTGTGGTCGTCGGCGTGAGCCGGCGTGGCGACGAGGAGGGCCAGGCTCGCGGCCACGGCGCGCAGGTTCATCGATCCACCGTCCGCCGCATGGGGGCTCGCGGCGACGGTCAGGGTCGGCAGCAAGCGGCAGGGCTCAGCACCCGCGCGCACCCGCGTTCAGAGCTTCGGGCCGGCCGCGCGAACCTCGGCGGAGGCCTGCGACTCGTACTTCTTGAAGTTCTCGCGGAACAGCGCCGAGACCTTCCTGGCCTTGTCATCGTAGGCGTTCTTGTCCGCCCACGTGTTTCGCGGCAGGAGCAGCTCCGTCGGGACCTCGGGGCACGACTCCGGCACCTGGAGGCCGAACACCGGATCCTCGTGGGTCGCGATCTGGGACAGCTGCCCCGAGTGGATCGCGTCGATGATCGCGCGCGTGTACTTGAGCTTGATGCGCGATCCCGTGCCGTACGGCCCGCCGGTCCAGCCGGTGTTGACGAGCCAGGTCTGCGCGCCGTGCTCGCGCAGCTTGGCGGCGAGGAGCTCGGCGTACTTGGTGGGGTGCCAGACGAGGAACGGGCCGCCGAAGCACGCCGAGAACGTGGGCTCGGGGTCCTTCACGCCGACCTCGGTGCCCGCGACCTTCGCGGTGTAGCCCGAGATGTAGTGGTACATCGCCTGCGCGGGCGACAGCTTCGACACCGGCGGCAGCACGCCGAACGCGTCCGCCGTCAGGAAGATCACGTTCTTCGGGTGACCACCGACGGCCGGGAGCTTGGCGTTCGGGATCGAGTCGAGGACGTAGCTGCCGCGCGTGTTCTCGGTGAACGACGTGTCGTCGTAATCGACGACGTGGGACTGCGCCTCGTACTTGACGTTCTCGAGGACGGCGCCGAACCGGAGCGAGTTCCAGATGTCCGGCTCCTGCTCCTGGCTGAGCTTGATCACCTTGGCGTAGCAGCCGCCCTCGATGTTGAACACGCCGTTGTCGGTCCAGCAGTGCTCGTCATCGCCGATCAGCAGGCGCTTGGGGTCGGCCGACAGCGTGGTCTTGCCGGTGCCCGACAGGCCGAACAGCACCGAGGTGTCGCTGCCGTCGCGCGCCTGCGTGGCCGAGCAGTGCATCGACAGGATGCCCTTCTTCGGCATCAGGTAGTTCATGATCGTGAACACGCCCTTCTTCATCTCGCCGGCGTACTCGGTGCCGAGGATGACGAACTCGCGGCGCGCGAACGACAGGTCGACGGACGTGGTCGACGTCATGCCCGCCGTGTGGCGGTTCGCCGGGAAGCCGCCGGCGTTGTAGATCACGTAGTCGGGCTCGCCGAAGGTCTCGAGCTGGACCGCGCTCGGGCGGATCAGCATGTTGTGCATGAACAGCGCATGGTACGCGCGCGCGCACACGACGCGGATCTTGAGCTGGTGGGTCTCGTCCCAGCCGGCGTAGCCGTCGATGACGTACAGGCGGTCGCGCGTGTTGAGGTAGTCGATCGCGCGCTCGCGGTTGATCACGAAGCTCTGGGTGTCGAGCTTGATGTTGACGCTGCCCCACCACACGTCGTCGCGGACCTCCGGATCGTCGACGACGCGCTTGTCGGTCGGGCTGCGGCCCGTCTTCTTGCCGGAGTACGCGATCAGCGCGCCGGTCGACGAGATCGTCGAGCCCTTCTCGAACCGCAGCGCGGCCTCGTAGAGGAAGGCCGGCGACGGATTGCGATAGATCTCGGTGACCGAGATACCCTGGTTGTCGAGCGAGAACGCCATGCCCGGAGGTATACACCACGGGTCCCGCGAGATCAGCGGCGACGCGCGGTCGCGGCGACGTGTCGCGCTCGGTGCCTCACGGTCACCCACTCGGGAGGCGGCGGGCCTGGCCGGACCGGGATCGCATGCCGCAGTGCGGCGTGACGCCAGCGATCGCCCGCCGGATCAGGGGTTGGCGGTGCCGGGCGTCGGGGCCGCGCAGACCTCCCAGTCCGCGCTGGCGGTGTCCGTGTCCTGGCCGTTCGGCGACCGGCACAGCGAGGCCACCACCGTGTTCGAGTCGGCGACCGTCGTGCTGGTGCCGAGCAGGGACACCGGCGCGGTGAACCCCGCCGGGGTGATGTCCGCGATGTCGCCCTCGTATGCGATCGCATCGATGATCGCCGACGAGGCGGCGTCGACCAGCAGGATCGCGTCGGCGCCGTTCTGGACGAACGTGTCGATCCAGCCCGGGTCGAGCTTGGTCGCCGGCGCGGTCACCGTGACGTTGGCGCCCGCGAGCACGAGGTAGCCCCCCGCCGCCAGGGTGCCGGTCAGATCGACAGTGTCGTAGACGATGCTGCCGGAACCATTGACGAGCAGCAGCTGCGTGCCCGTCAGGTTGATGGCCGCGGTGGTCGGGTTGTAGATCTCGACGAACTCGGCGGTGTCTGATCCGATCTGGTCGTAGTCGATCTCGTTGATCACGAGGTGGCTGCCCGCGGACACGGTCACCATCGCGTTGCTGCTGCTCCCTCCGAGAGTGGCGGTGATCGTCGCGGTCCCCACCGACGAGCCGTCCCCGTAGGTGAACATGGCGCCGAGCGCGCCGGCCGGCACGGTCACGGACATCGGGAGCGACCCCGCGGTGGTCGGCGCGAGGGCGAGCGCCACCATCGTGTCGGCCAGCGCCGGCACGTCGAGGTTGACCGTCAGCTGCGCGCTGCCCCCGGCCGACACGGCCACGCCACCCGGCGTGAGGTTCACGACCGAGCCGGTCTCGGTGGTACCGAGGACGCGCACCTGCGCCAGCCGGACCTGGGTGCCGAGGGTCGCCATCACGGTGACCTCGGGGCTCGCGCTGTTCGCGGCGACCGCGGTGACCGGCACGACCACCGAGGTCTGGCCGTCCGGGATCACGACGGTGGCGGTGGTGGTGAGCTGGCCGGTCGCGCCCGACATCAGCGTCACCGCGGTGTCGCCCTGCGCCGGCGCCGACAGCGTCACCGTGAGCGGGGTCGGGAACGTGGGGGCGCCGGTGGTCGTGTTGACGCGCGCGAAGGTCAGCGCGGGGGTCAGTGACGCCAGGGCCGGCGCGCCCGCCACCAGATCCGCGGCGCTGCGCGGCTCGAGCTTCGAGGCCGACTGCCGCAGCGTCAGGATCCCGCGCACGATCGCGTAGGCCGTGCCGACCGGCGGGGTCGGGGACAGCACGAACAGGAAGTCGTCGACGATCAGCTGGTCGTTCGCGCTGTCGGTCAGCGTGAGCTCGCCGAACGTCGCGTTGACCGCCGTCACCGACGCCGGGCCGAGCGTGACGATCACGCTCTCGAGCGTGAGGGCGCGTGGCCCGCCGGTCTTGACCTCGGCGTAGGTCGCGGCGACGGGAGTGGGCAGCGCCTCGGGCCCGGCCGCGGTCACGGTCACCGCGGTCACGGTGTCGAGCTCGATCTGGCCCTGGAAGTTCGTCACCTTGCCGGACACCGTCACGCGCGCGCCGACGGTGGCGCTCGCGAGGGTGGGCGCCGCGGTGCCGGTGAACACGAACATGCCGGAGTTGTCGGCGCTGACGTAGGCGGGGTCGCCCTCCTTGACCTGCACGAAGAACCCGTTGGAGCCCTTGCCGGTGACGAGCGCGTTGGTGACCGTCACCTGCGTGCCGAGGGCGACCGTGCCGTCCTTGATCGAATAGATCGACACCGCGCAGCCGCCGGCGCCGGGGTTGGCCTGGTTCGGGCACGCATCGCACACGTCGCCCTTGCCGTCCATGTCGCTGTCGGTCTGGGTCGCGTTCGCCGCATCGGGGCAGTTGTCGGCGTCGTTCGAGTAGCCGTCACCGTCGCGGTCGTTCGGGTTGACCACGGTGCACTGGGTGGTGCTGGCGTCGAGCGGGCACGGGTCGCAGGCGTCGCCCTGGCTGTCGGCGTCGGCGTCGCCCTGCGTGCCGTTGTCGAGCGGGCGCACCGGGTTGAACACCATCGGGCAGTTGTCGGCGGTGTTGGGCAGGCCATCACCATCGGCGTCCTCGGCGGTCGGCGCGCCGGTGAACACCGTGGAGCTGTTGGTCGCCGTCGGGCGCGAGGGCACGCACGTCGGCTCGTTCATCGGCACGCCGCACTGGAACGCGGGGTAGATGCTGGTGCCGGCCGCGGCCTGCAGCGCGGTGTACGACTTGCCGACCTCGGCGGTCAGGCACACGCGCTTGGACTCGCCGCACACGTCGACGACGTCGCAGGTGCCGGTGGCGAGGGCCGCGACCGCGACGCCATCGCCGTACAGGACCTTGCCGCCGCGCATCACCAGCGCGACGTCCTTGGGCTCGGCCTCGATCACCGCGCGGTACGGGGCCCGGCCAGCGCGGCGGAAGATCGCGATGTCGGCGATCTTGCCGGGCGCGAGCAGGCCGATCACGTCGTCGGTCGCGGTCACGGCCGCGGCGCTGGAGGTCACCATCTTCCACAGCGCGACATCGCTGAAGTAGCCGCCGAGGTAGTTCTTGTTGAAGCTGTCGGCGCACGCGAGCTCGCGCAGCAGGTTCATCGAGCCGGTCGGCATCCAGTCGGTGCCGAGCGCGATCTCGACGCCCATCGCCGCGGCGGTCGACACGCGGGCGGTCTCACCGTAGAGGGTGATGTTCGAGCGCGGCGACCAGATCAGGGCGGTGCCGGCCGACGCCATCTTGCCGAAATCCGCCGGCTGCAGCCCGACGGCGTGGATCATCGCGGTCTTGCCGAGCGTGATGTCGCTGGCGACGCCCGGGGTCGACGTGTCGTAGGTCGGGTCGCTCTGGCACAGGAACTCGTTGCGCGCGCTCTGGTCGACACCCTCGGAGGTGTGCGGCTCGTACGCGTCGTCGCCGGCGATCGAGGCGGCGGTGGCGGCGGTCCCGCCGTAGTTGCAGTCCGCGGTGCGGCGCGTGCCGCCCGAGTCGTCGAGCGGGAACGTGTCGAAGTTGACCGCGCGCTGGGCGAGGCCCTCCTGCTGCGCGGAGTCGAGGTTGCGGAGCAGGCCGGTCTGGCCGCCAGAGCCGACGATCGAGGTGGCGCCGCCCATCAGGAACCGCAGCTCGCCCCACTGGATCTGGTCCGCGGACGCGCCGCCGGCCGCGGAGATCTTTGGCTTGCCGTCCTGGCCCTTGCGCCACTGGTGGCGGTGGTCGTAGCGGATCGCCGGGTCCTCCGTGTACGGCGCGTTCTGCGTGAACGTGATGTGGTCGTGCGTGTTGATCAGGCCCGGGGAGATCGACGCGTCCGGGCACGAGATGATGGTCTCGCCGCCCTGCGCACAGTCACACCCGACGCACGTGATCGAGCCCTGCGCGTCGACGGCGACCTGGCCCGCGTGGAACAGCTTGGTCGGCGTCAGGATCTCGCCCTGCAGCAGCTTGGTCGCGCCGCCCGGCGTGACCTGGCAGGTGCCGGTGGTCACGGGTGGCAGCGGCGCGCACGTGACCTCGGTCAGCGGCGGGGCGTCCGGCGGCGCGTCGACCTCGGGGGCATCAGGGGTGGTGTTCGCGGGGCCGTCATCGCCGCACGCAGCGACGATCGACAGCGCCAGGACCAGGAGCGTGGGTGCGAGTGCACGAGGGATACAGCGCATGAGGCGCGCGGACCCTAGCACTGCGACCGGGCAATTCTCGACGACAAAGTGGAGATCACGTGCCGCATGGCGGGGAGGTGTCGTGCGCGTCACGTGCCCATGGGCGACACCCACCCGGCGGTGTTATTCGCGTAGGCCACCTCACAACGAACGCCCGCGGTCGAGGCGCCCTCGTCGCGATCGGCGCGCGCCGCGCCAGGCGACGTCAGCGCGAATCAGTCGAGCGGCTGATCGAGGCTCTCGGCGACAAAGCCCATGACCTCCTGCAGCATCTGCCCGAAGTCGTCATAGAACTGCTGGTCGAGCGCGTTGTCGCGCGCGTCGAACATGTAGACCGGGTACTCGCCGTTCGGCAACTCGCGGCTGGCGTCGAGGCAGAACCACTCCTGGTACTGCGCGCCCATGCCGACCACCACGAGGTGATCGGCGAGCTTGCGCTCCGCGCGGGCCTGCAGCGTGCGGCGCACGACCTCATCGGAGGTGACCCCGACGAAGTCGTGGACGATGCCGAGGTGCGGCGGGATCGCGATGCCCCCGAAGGTCCGCAGGAACGTCCGGTACGACGGCGGGAACGTGATCCCGAGCGCGACCTCGGCCGCGCTGATCGCGGCCTCCGGGGCGGGCCCGGTGATCTGGCAGGGGTTCTCCTGCTCGCCCAGGCGGCGGCGAACGCGTTCGACGAGATCGATGGTGTCGGACGTCATGGCGTGTCGCGACGATTATGCACGGGAGCGATCGCGAAGCGATCGGATCGTTTCCGCGCGCGTGCGATCGCGCGACGCGTTGCCGCGAATACGCGGTTCCGCCGCTGCGGCGTTGACAATCAGCCGGGCCGCGTCATCGAGGCCGGAAACGTCAGCGCATCGAACACCGCGAGCTCCATGTCCGTGTCGGTGATCTGGAACGCCGCCTGGAGCACCCCGAGGAACGGCACCACGCGCCAGCTCGACACCGTCGCGGGCGCCTCGGCGGCCAGCGTGTACACGACCATCCAGTAGCGATCGACCGGGTCGGGCAACGCCTCCGCCACCCGCGCCAGCTCGCCGTAGACCTGCGCATCGGGCGCGCGCGGGCGCCGGAACGCGCGATACAGCTCGCCATCGAGCTCGTCGGTGGGCAGCGTGAGATCCGGGATCGCGATGAAGAAGTCACGCACGCGGAACCGGTGCTCGTCGGTCGCCACCCCGTGGGCGAGGGCGCGGAGCGCGAACACCTCCGAGGCCACCGGGATCAGGGCGCGGATCCGCAGGTAGCGATCCTCGAGGTAGCTCGCGAGCGTGCCCGCGCGCGCCACGCCGACCACCTGACCCGCCTCGAGCGGGCTGATCCGCAGCGCGATCCGCAGTGCCTCGAGGAACCCGAGCTCGCCCTCGTCCATGGTGTCGTCGGCGGCCACGATCTCGGCGGCCATCCCGTACGCGGCGAGCCGGTGGATCCGCGCCGGCAGGCCGCGGGCGATCGCCGGCGCGCGCGCGACGGCGCTGCCCGCGAACTTGATCGCGTCGTTCGCCAGATCGATCAGGGTGCGAGCGGCGGTCGGAAGCAGCCCCGCGAACAGGGCGTGGGTGGAGATCTGGCGCTCGAGCACCTCGGTCTCCCGCTCGTCGACGACGCCATCGGCGTTCATCGCTCCGATCATCGACTCCACGAGGAACCGCCGGGGATCGTTCGGCCGGAGACCTCCACCGAACAGACTGGCGACGCTGCGCTGCATTGCTGCCACGTAGTCTACCGGGCCTGCGGGCCCGTGGGAACGTGCCAGGCTCCCCATCGCGTCCTCGCCGACTGGGAACCCCTCCCCCCCCGCGTTATGCTCCCGGCGTGGGTCGCCTCCTCCCCCTGGCCGTGATCGTGTGCGCCGCCTCGGTCGCGCACGCCGAGCCGACCCGCGAAGTGCTGATCGAGACCAGCCCCCCGGGCGCGCTGGTCTACCTCGAGCTGATCGAGAACGGCCCGCTGTGCACCGCCACGCCGTGCACGGTCAAGCTGCCGATCGGCGAGCCCTCCCTCGTGATCGAGCTCAAGGGCTACAGCCGACTCTACCACGCGCTCCAGGTCCCGCGGCGCGGCAAGATCAAGCGCGAGGTGATCACCCTCGAGAAGGCGGTCGGCACGCTGGTGATCGCCGGTCCCAAGGGCGCGACCGTGCTCGTCGATGGCGAGGCCCAGGGCAAGGCGCCGCTCCGGCTCGACGTGACCGCCGACAGCCACGAGGTCGTCCTGATGAAGGGCGGCAAGCAGATCCACTCGGACTTCGTCGAGGTCAAGGCCGGGGAGGAGCTCGAGGTCGCAGCCGGCGGCACCGGCGGCGGCGGCGATGACGGCGGTGCTGGCGACGACGATGGCGACGGCGAGATCAAGCCCGACAGCGGCGGCGACGACGACGACACTGACCTCCGGGTCAAGCGCGGCGGCCCGGTGGCACCGCTCGCCCGGGCCCCGCTCGTGCGCGCGTCCGCAGCGTTCGACCTCGGGTTCCGGCAATTCACCTACGGCGGCGTCCAGACCGGCGGCACGCTGCGCTCGTACTCCGAGGCCGGCCAGGTGCTCGCCGGGCTGCTGGTCGAGGTGTGGCCGGGCGCGCTCACGTCGAACCCGGTGCTGCGGCGGCTATCCCTGTTGCTGCGGTTCCAGCACGGCCTCCACCCGCAGCAGATCAGCGGCGGCGGCCTGGTCAACCCGGCGAGCACGTACTGGCAGGCGCTCGAAGTATCGGCGCGCTACCGCCACCAGCTCGGCAAGGTCGGTGTCGAGGGTGGCCTCGGCTACGCGCGGGATCGCGCGCAGTTCGAGGGCAACACGTCCGACATCCGGCTGCTCCCCGACGCGGACTATCAGTCGATCCGCGTCGGCGTGCGCGCCACCACCACGGTCCGCGGCTTCGAGCCGTACCTGTCGATCGAGAAGCGGTTCGTGACCTCGGGCGGCAAGCTCGCCGAGCGGTTCGGCGACGACACCAGCATCTCGGGCTTCAAGGCATCGCTCGGCGTGGGGCGTTCGTTCGGCGTGGTCACCGCCCGCCTGGAGGCGACGTACGCGCGCTACAGCTGGGACTTCGCGTACCAGCCGATGAGCCTGTTCATCGCCGACACCGGTGTCGATGCGTTCCAGCTGGTCCAGCTCGCCGTCGGCTACCAGTACTGACGCATCACCACCCGGCGCAGGGGCGCGCCGGGTTCATCGGGGTCCCGGCCGCGCACCGGAACGCCTGCGCGAACGCGGGCAGGTTGCGCAGCGCGCCGTACACCCGGAACGCCGCCGGCGCGTGGGGCTCCACGGCGAGCCGGCGCTGGAGCTCGGCCGGCCGCGCCTTGCTGCACTGGGCCTGGGCGACCCCGATGAAGAACTGCTGGTCCTCGGTGTAGCCATCAGCGACGTACACCGGGTCGGCGCTCGCGCGCAGCGTCCGGTACGCGCGGAACGCCAGCGTGACGCCCCCGAGATCCGCGATGCTCTCGCCGAGGGTGCGCCGGCCGTCGACGAACTGGCCCGGCAGCGCCTCGAACCCCTGGGTCTGCGCGGCGATGCACGCGCCCCGCTCCGCGAACGCCTTCACGTCCGCGGGCTGCCACCACGCGGCGAGGGTGCCGCGGGCGTCGAACCGGGCACCCTCCTCGTCGAACGCGTGGATCAGCTCGTGACCAAGCCTCGCGCCGAGGCCGCCGAGGTTGGCGGCGACCGAGCGATCCGCGCCGAACAGCGGCGCCTGGAGCACCCCGGCCGGGATCGCGGTGGTGTTGGTGCGGTGATCATGGACGACGACGCCCCGCGGATCGGCCTGCCACCCGCGGTAGACCGGTGAGCCCGCGCGCGCGAGCCGGCGCCGCACGGTGGCGGCCGTGGCCTGCTGCCACACGAACGCGAACGCGCCGCGCGGTGGCTCGACGGCGAGCGTGCCCACGGGGGCGCCGACTTGCACGCCCATCCCCGCCAGCTTGTCCAGCGCGCGCGCGCGGGTGACCGGCGTCATCCACGCGGCGGCCCCGAGTTCGGTCCCCAGCGCCTGCATCACGGCCTTGACCAGCACCGCCACCGAGGTCTGCGCTGCTGCGGGGAGCTGGCGCTCGGTGTGGACCATGCCGAGCTCGCCGCCGAGCGCGTCCGCGGTGGCCACCACGCAGCGCCGGGCGCGCGGCGCGGGCGGCGCGCTCCCGGTGAGCGCGCGCTCGAGGGCGACCTTCGCATCGTCGAACGCGGGCGGGAGCGCGAGCGCGGCCGCGCGGACGAGGTGGTAGGTGAAGTAGCTCGACCACTGCGCCCACGTGAACGACCGCCGCAGCCGATCGAGCGAGGCGAACAGCGCGGGCGTGGCGACGATCAGCTTCTTGCTCGGCGCGACCCCGAGGCCCTTCCAGTAGGCCTTCCAGTCGATCGTGGCCGCGCGCTTGCCGAGCCCGACGAGATCGGTGGGGTTGTACGCCCGTGGCAGGTCGCGCGCCTGGGCCGGGGGCGGCGTCAGCTTCGCGATCGCGGTCTCGATCGCCACCACGCCCTGCGCGGCTGCCTCGGCCTTCGCAGCAGGCGTTCCCGCGAGCGCGAGCACCGCGCCCACGTGCGTGCGGTAAGCGGCGAGCTGTGGCGCCAGGCTCGGCTGCAGGTAAGGCTCGGATGTCGGCAGGCCGAGGCCGGCGGCGTCCAGGGTGGTCACGTACCGGGTCGCGTCCTGAAGGTCGGGCTCGGCGGCCTGGTCCCACACGACCCAGATGCCGAGCGCATGCAGCGCGGTGAGCGCCGCGAGCCAGCTGCGCGCGTCCTTGACCTGCGTCGTGCGCGCGAGCAGCGGGGCGAGCGGCGCGAGGCCGGCCTGCGCGATCGCGGGCTCGTCCATGCACCCGCCGTAGTAGGCGCCGAGCGCGGCCACGCGGGGATCCGCGCTCGGGCTCGCCGCGGCCTCCTCCAGGATCGAGCGAAGGGCGGCGTGGGTGCGCTCCGCGATCTCGTCGTCCCGGCTCCAGCCCGCCTGGTCGCCGGGGATCGGGGTGTTCGCCAGCCAGCCCCCACACGCGAACTGATAGAAGTCCACGCACGGATCGACGCTGCGGTCGAGCGAGGCGCTCTCGAGGCCGACGTCGCCGAGGCTGACCTTGATCCCGGGCGCGGCGGGGGGCGCGGGCACGGCGACCGGCACCGCGGCGACGCGCGGGGGCGCCGCGGGGGTGAGCCGGTGCGCCAGGCGCCGGGCCCGCGCAGATATAAATGTTGCGCGCGCCTGGCGACGCACTTCAGCGGAGGCGACAAGTTACACCGGCGCATGAGCGGCAGAGGCGGCCAGGTCGAGGCCTGGTGTGCGACCACGGCCCACTCGATCCGCTGCGGCGAGGCCAGCCCGAGCGCGACGATCGCCGTCGGGAGCGACACCTTCATCGAGTGCTGGTACGCGAGCGCGGCGCGCAGCCGGTCGAGCGAGAGGATGCCGGTCACGACGAGGTAGTCGCCGAACCCGGCGAGCTCGGTGATCGCCGCGCGCTTCGGGGTCGGGGTCGGTGCCGCGCGCCGCGCGGCCGCCTGCGGGAACGGCCAGGTCGGCCGATCGTCGGGATCGGGCGGGTGCGTGCCGCGCGCGAACCGCGGCGTGGTCAGCGCGTCGGCGGCGGGATCGGGCCGCGTGCGACGGGCGACCGGCGCCGCCACGCGGAGCGCGCCCGTGGCGATCTGCAGCCAGTCACTGGCCTCGACGTCGTCGGGGGCGAGGCGGAGCGCCTCGCGGAAGAAGATCGTCGCGGACTCGTTCTCGTCGCGACGGGCGGCGAGCACGCCGAGCAGCCGGTAGGCGATCGCGCAGCGCGGATCGAGGCGAATGATGTCGCGGAGGTCAGCCTGCGCGTCGAGGTCGCGCCGCAGCGCGATCCGGGCGCGCGCGCGGAGCACGAGGCACGGAACGCTCTTGGGCTCGGCGTCGAGGGCATCGGTGCACAGCGCGACCACCCCCGGATAGTGCCGCGCGTCGAACAGCTCCGTGGCAGCCGCGATGACTCCTCGATCCACAAAGCGCAGGACCAGCAAGCGGCGAGCCAGCCGGGCCGCGCATCCAAGCCACCGAGATCACGTGAATGCCCACACCGGTCGGGCGGTGCCCCCGGGCCCGGCCCCGGGGGACGGCTCCCCGGGGCATCCGCCTGGCACCGACCCGTGCGGCTCGGCATACTGGTGGGGTGCGCTGGCCGGCCGGGATGGCATCGCTCGTCGTGGGCGCGGTGATCGCGGCGGCGATCGACACGCTACGGGGCACGCTGCCCGCGCGGCCGCCGTCGTTCCACTCCCACGAGCTCACCCTGGTCGCGTTCGCGCTCGCCGTGCTGTACGACCGCGACGAGCAGCGCACCGCCGCCCTCGAGGTGCTCGAGCCGATGCGCGCCACGCTCCCGCACGCGTTCGGGGCGCAGGTGCGCGCGGCCCTGGCGCCGCTGCGGTTGCCCCCTGCCGAGCATCAGCACGACGACCTGGCCCTGCGGTCCGAGCGGCAAGGCCAGGACGTCGAGGCCCGCGCCGCGTGGGCGCTGGACGCCGCCCGTGGCGCCCCACCGTGGCGCGCGCGCTCGCTCGCGCACATCCACGATCTCGACCGCCGGCACCGCGCCACCGCCCGCCCCGAGGCGTCGCCTCCGGACCGGATCCGGCGTACGGTGGTGCCATGAGCCGCGCGGCCCTGGTCCTGCTCGCGCTCGTGGCGGGCGCGGCCCACGCGGGCGTACCTACCACCGTGTGGGAGCACGCGATCGACAAGGACGTGGCGGCCGCCCGAGACCGCTACGCCGGCGTGCTCGCCGAGGGCGACGACCTCGCGGTGCGCGCCAACGCCCGCGGGCAGAGCCGGACCGCCGTGGTGACGCTGATCGATCAGGCGCTCGTCGCGTACGGGACCGCCGCCGGGCTCCAGCTGACCGAGGCCGAGCCGTACTGGCGGATCGCGACGGTCCTCGAGAACTACTTCACGGACTGCGAGTCGACCGCGTTCGGCGCGGCGGTCCCGATCACGTGTGTCCCCCGGGGCTCCGCGATCAACCTCGGCCGGGCCCGCGCCGCGGTCGATGCCTACGACGCGTTCGAGCAGCGCGCGCCACTCGATCCGCGCTCGACGGAGCTGCTGTTCCGCCGCGCGATCCTGCGCACCAAGCTCGTCGACGGCGCCAAGGATCCGCGGCCGCTGCTCGAGGGCGCGCTCGCGGATTACCAGGCCATGATCGACCGCGCAGGCGGCCTGTACGACCCCGGGCTCGAGCAGGTCTGGGGCAACCTCGCCGAGACGTACATGATGATCGGGCGCCTCGAGGAGGCGGTCGACACGTACCGGATGGCGCTCCGCACCACCGGCGACACGTCGACGGCGTACGGCCTCGCCGTGGCGCTCGACCGCGATGGCAGCGAGGCCGAGGCGGTCCGGATCATCCGCACGCAGCCGATCGAGGAGTTCCGGCGCTACCTGTACCGCTACTCCGAGGGCGCCGTGTTCTACGTGCCGCGCGGCGAGGAGTTCTACTACTTCGCGCTGGTCTACGAGGCGCACGGCTACGCCACCGAGGCGATCGGCAACTGGGCGCTGTTCCTTCAGAGCGGCGCGCACCCGCAGTACCAGGCGCGCGCGAAGGCGCACCTCGACGCGCTCCTCAAGACCCGGCCCGCCCGCCAGCTCCCCTCGCCGGACGTGTTCGACCTGTGGCCGTGAGGGCGGCGCTCGCGCTCGGCGCCGCCGTCGTGGTGGCCCTCGTCCCGGCCGCGCACGCGCAGTCGCGCCGCTACCCGGCCGCGCCGGTCGACACCGATCGCGAGGCGGCCGCGCGCTCGCGGTTGTGGGAGCGCGCCACCACCCCGAGCGCCGAGCCGTACCAGCGTGCGCTCGCCGAGGCGCGCGAGGCCCTCGCCCAGCGGCTCGACACCCGGACCGCCGAGGCGATCGAGGCGATCGGCGAGGCGATCGCGCTCGCGCCCGACCGTCCCGAGGCCTACGCGCTGCGCGCCGAGGCACACCTCCAGCTCCGGCAGTGGAGGCAGTGCGCCGCGGATCTCGAGGACGTCCTGCGACGCCCGGCATCCGCTGGCATGCTCGGCGCGCCGCGCCCCGCGCCGGGGGCCGCGCTGTCGACGAACGAGCGCCAGGCACAGGGCGAGCTGCGGCGCAAGCTCGGGCTGTGCCTCGCGCGCGCGGGCCGGCTCGCCGAGGCCGAGCGCGTGCTCGCCGAGGCGACCGCCGGCGGCACCGGGACCGGCGAGATGCTGATGCGGCTCGGCGAGGTCCGCATCGCGATGGGCAAGCTCGACGAGGCGATCGGCGCGCTGACCGCCGCCCTGGATACCACCGACCTGCCCTCCCAGGCGCTCACGCGCTGGTTGCTCGCCGCGGCCTACGATCGCGCCCGCCTGCCCGCCGAGGCGATCGCGCAGGCCCGCCAGGCCGCCGGCTACGATCGCTCGTTCGGGGCGCTCACCGGCGACGTGATGCCGCTGCTCGGAGCCGGCGAGACCGAGTACCTGCTCGGCCTCGCGTGGTCGCTCAGCCGCGTCGACAACGAGCCCCCGCGCCCCGAGCACGCGCTCGTGTACTTCCGCCGGTTCCTCGCGCTCGCGCCGCACAGCCCGTGGCGCCGCCGCGCCGAGGAGCACCTCGCCGAGCTGCGCACCGCCTCGCTCCCCGAGGCGATCGAGCGCAAGGGCGGCACCGCCTCGCTCGACCTCGACGTCGCCCGCGGGATCGGCCGCACCGCGATGCCCGCGATGCGCGCGTGCCTCGCCCGCACGCCAACGTCCATCCTCGAAGTGCTGATCACGCGCGCGGGGCCGCGCTCGGCCCGCCCCGCCCCGCGCAACGAGGATCCGTTCGTGCGGCGCCGCAACGGCACCTACGGGGTCGCCGCGCCGCCCGAGGGCGTGTCGATCGCGGCGGTGCCGCTGCCGGGCGAGACCGCCTCGCGCGCGGACCTCGATGCCGCGATCCGCTGCGTGGAGCTGCTCGCCGACCGGATCGTCCTGCCCGCCGTGACGGACAAGGACACCTGGTACAAGGTCGGGTTGTTCGTCGTCAGCCCTTGAGGACCGCGACGGTCACGCCGTCGCCGCCCTCGCCCTGCTCGCCCGCGCGGTGCTTGTCGATGCCCGCGTGCCGGGCGAGATGCTGCCGGATCGCCGTGCGCAACGCGCCGGTGCCATGGCCGTGCACCACGAACAGCGCGTCGCGCCCGGCGAGGATGCTCTCGTCGATGAACCGGTCGAGCTGCGCGATCGCCTCGTCGGCGCGGTGCCCGCGGACGTCGAGCGTGGTCTCGGCGTTGCGCGCGCTGGCGCGGCCCCCGGCGGGCACGCCGTCGACGAGCACCACCGGCGGAGCCGCCTCCACGGACCGGGCCGCCTCGTCGCGCGCGCGGCGGACCTCCTCGGCACGCCGCGAGCGGTGGCTGTCCATCAGCACCTCGGTGATCGGGGCGATCGCCCGCATCGCGCCGACCCGGACCTCGACCTTGTCGCCCTGGAGCCCGACCACCTCGGCGCGCCCGAGCCGCGGCACGATCACGGCGGCGCCCGGCACCAGCTTGGCGGCGGTGGCCGGGGTGCCCGGCGGCAGCTGCCGCTTCGGCTCGTGGCGCGCGATCTGCGACCCGGGCTCGGCGAGCTGACGGGTGGCGGTGCGCACGTCGTCGAGCGTCAGCTCGGCCTTCGCGCGCAGCTGGCGGCGCACCTCCTCGATCTCGCGGCGCGCCGCCTTGAGCTCGGCCATCGCCTCGCCATGGGCGATGCGAGTCTGCTTGTCGAGGCGCGCGCGGTTGACCTCGCGCTCGGCGCGCGCGGCGTGGCGCTCCGCCTCCATCGCCTCGAGCTCGGCGAGCAGCGCGGCGCGCTCCTCCTCGATCCGGCGCTGCTGATCCGCGACGGACGCGAGCAGCTCCTCGACCTTGACCACCTGCGGCCCCATCAGGGCGCGGGCGCGCTCGACGACGTCGGCCGCGATGCCCATCCGCTGCGCCAGCGCGAGGGCGCCCGAGCTGCCGGGCGAGCCGAGGTGCAGCTTGAACGTGGGCTCGAGCTTCGCGAGGTCGAACCCGACGGACGCGTTGGCGAACCGCGGATCGGTGGCGCCGAGCGCCTTGAGCCGCTCGTAGTGGGTGGTGATGATGCCCGTCGCCCCGCGCGCGGCGAGCGCCTCGAGCACGGCCTGCGCGAGCGCGGCGCCCTGCTCGGGCTCGGTGCCCACGGCGATCTCGTCGATCAGCACCAGCGAGCCCGAGCCCGCCGAGGCCAGCAGGTCGCGCAGGTTGAGCATGTGACCGGAGAACGTCGACAGGTCGTCCTCGAGGCTCTGCGCGTCGCCGATGTCGGTGCGCACATCGGAGAACCACCCGATCACGCTGCCGCTCTCCGCGGTCAGGTGGAGCCCGGCGCGCGCCATCAGCGCCGCGAGGCCGACCGTCTTGAGCGCGACCGTCTTGCCGCCGGCGTTGGGGCCGGACACCAGCAGCGTGACCCCGGCGGCCACCGTGATGTCGTTGGCGACGCAGCGCCGCTCGCCGAGGAGCATCAACGGGTGGCGCGCGTGGAGCAGGCCGATCCGGGGCGCGGCGTCGATGGTCGGCGCGGCGGACACCGTGTCGTCGGCGAGGATCGCAGCCGCGGCGATCACGTCGAGGACCTCGGCGATCACGGCGCCGGCGGCGAACGCCTCCGCCTCCTCCGCCACCCAGCCGCTGAACTTCGCGAGGATCCGCCGCTCCTCGTCCTGGACCTCGGCCTCGGCGAGCTTCGCCCGGTTGTTGAGATCGACGATCTCCTCGGGCTCGATGAACAGCGTCTGCCCACTCTGCGAGGTGCCATGCACGATGCCGCGCACGAACCCCTTGCCGTCGGTGCGGACCGGCAGCACGTAGCGGTCTTCGCGCTGCGTGTAGAACACGTCCTGCAGGTACGGCGCGAACCGCTCGTCGGTGAGCAGCGCGCCCATCCGCTGCTCGAGCGTGGCGCGGATCGAGGCGAGCGCGCGGCGCAGCGGCCCGAGCGCGTCGCTGGCGTGATCGACGAGCTTGCCGTCCGGATCGAACGCCTCGAGGATCGGGTGGTAGACGTGGCCGAGGTCGCCGAGCTCGGCGCCGCGCGCCGCCAGCCGCGGGGCCACGGCGGCGTGCAGGCGCAGGTGGGTGCGCAGCCGCCCGAGAGCCTGGCCCGTGGTCGCCACCGCGACGAGCTCCCCGGCATCGAGGGCTGCGGCCTTGCGGACGCGATCGATCGCGGCGGTCACGTCGGAGATGCCCCCGAGCGGCAGCCGCGCATCCCGCCCCGCGAGCGCCCGGGCCTCGCTGATTTCGGCGACCCGCGCGCGCGCGCGCTCGGCGTCGTCGAACAGCACGAGGCCGCGGACGTGCGCTTCACCGCGCCCGGTGGCGCATCGCTTCACCCAGTGGTCGACGAGCGTCGGCCACCCGAGATCCTCCAGCGTCTTCGGCGCGATCACGGCGCCGTTTTGCCACGAACGACCGGCGGCGGCGACAGAAGGGCCTGCGAACGGACAGATCGTTCGAAGATCGCGGCCGAACCGCCCCGCGGGCGAGGCGCGACGAGGGGAGCGGACCCGGCGGTACGCGACCGAGGAGCAAACACGCCCCCGGGGATGGATCGGCCACGAGGGAGACCGAGACGTCCGTTCGCGGGCCCACTAGCCGGGGATCAGGTCCTGAAGACGCGGGACGACCTTGTTCCGGCCCGTGCGCTTGGCCGTGTACAGGTTCTCGTCCGCGCGCTTGATCAGCATGGGCGTGTCGACGCCGGCCTCGTTGTGCAGCATGGTCACGCCGAGGCTGATCGTGAACGGGATCTCCACGTTGTCGAACAGCGTGGGCCGCTCCTCGATCAGCGTCCGCAGGTGCTCCGCGAACACGATGCCGCCGGCGAGCGCCGTCGACGGCAGCACGCAGGCGAACTCCTCGCCGCCGTAGCGGGCGAACAGGTCCTCGCGCCGGATCCGCGGCTTGATGCGCGCGGTCAGGTCCTTGAGCACGGCGTCGCCAGCGAGGTGGCCTTGAGAGTCGTTGACCTTCTTGAAGTGGTCGACGTCGAACATCACGAGCGTCAGCGGGTGCCCGTGGCGCGTGGCTCCCGCGATCTCGCGATCGAGGAACTCGATGAAGTACCGCTTGTTGTGGATCCCCGTCATGCCATCCTGGATGGCCATGCTGTGGATCGCCTCGTGGTACGCGGACTCGATGTTGGAGCCCGACAGGAACTTGTAGATCGCGTCGCCAAACCGGACCTGATCGGCGTCGGTCAGCTGCTGGTTCCTGATCCGGTTCTCGTTGACGAACGTGCCGTTGGTGGAGTTGAGGTCCTCGACCCACCAGCCCCCGTCATCGTCCATGTACACCCGCGCATGCTGGCGCGACACCGAGCTGCGGCTGACCACGAAGCCAGCGTCCGCATCACGGCCCACCACGTACTGGCGGTTGTGCAGCGAGGTCCGGCGGCCGATGTCGGGGCCGGGTGGATGCAGATTCACGAGACACGCATCCCCCGGCGGGGGCTTCTTCTCGTCGCCCATTCCGAGCGGACGCTGCAGGATCAGCGTCCCTCCCTCACGATAATCATCCGTCACGAGACTGCCTCAGTATACAGCGCGCAACCCCGGACGAGCACACATCGGACATCGATTGTTCGGTGCGTCGCCGGGCGGTCCGGCCACTCACGCCGCCGTCCCCCGGGGGTGGACGCTGACCGAGCGGGCCCCCCCGGGGCCGATCTGGGGCGCCACCGTCCCGAGCAGGTTCTCGGCGAACACCGCCCGGCCGAGGTCCCGGTGCTCGAGGGGCAGCGCAGCGATCAGGCGCTCGAGCGCGAGGCGCGGCGGGGATGTGACCGTGGTCACGACGAGGTGGCCCGCGGCGACCGCGTCGAGCACGGCGAGGGCATCGGCGGCGCTGTGGACGGCGCACACCGAGATCACGTCGACGCCCTCGTGGCTCGCCCCCGCCACACCGTCGGCGATGCTCGCCACGTGCTCGCGCACCGCGCGCTGGCTGATCGACGGGCTGGCCTGGACCATCTCGATCGGGTCCTCGATCGAGACCACCTGGCGCCGGCGCTCCCCGAGGGCGCGCACGATCGCGGCCTGGACCGTGGTCTTGCCAGCGCCCGCGGACCCGGCGATCACGATCAAGCCGCGCCCGTCGAGCCACCGCGCGATGCCGTCGAGGCCGAGGCTCGAGAGCGGCGGCGGCTCGGCGTACAGGAGCCGGAGGGCGGCGCCCACACCTCGGTGATCGCGGGTCAGCACCACGCGGACCCGGCCCGCGCCGTCGCCGTACGCGAACGTGGCATGCCCGCCCGCGCTCCAGGCGGCGCGCACGTCGGTCGGGGCGACCACGCCGAGCTCGCGCGCCAGCAGGTCGCCGTCGATCGTGCCGCGCTCGGTCACGGCGGACATCTCGCCGCCCGCGCGCACCAGCGGGACCGCGCCGGCGGACAGGAAGATGTCGGTCGCGCGCGCGGCCCGCGCCGCATTGGTCAGCGAGTCGAGAAGCACGGTGCCGCTCGACACGGCCGGCGCGGACGCGTCGACCGGCCCGGCATCGTACTGGCCGCGCTCGATCTCCATCGCTCCACCACCGGGGCCACCACCACCGGGGCCACCACCACCGGGGCCACCACCACGACCGCCATCGAGGCCGCCGGGCGGGCGCGCGGGCGCGTGGGCCGCCGCAGTCATCACCGGGGCCGGCGCCGCCGCGTCGATCGCGACCATCCACGCGCCGGGGCGCGGCGTGACGCTGAGCGTGTAGCGCCGCCCCTCGGAGTCGACGTCGAACCGAGCGGCGCGCTGGCCATCGATCTGGTCGAGCACCGCCGGCGGGGCGACCTCGCGGACCAGCATCACGAGCTGGTCGTGGGGGGTGACCTGCTGGGCCTGCCGGTCACCGCCCGGCAGCTTGAGGGTCACCGGCTGGCCGGACGCGAGGATGGCGCCGGTCGCGCCGAACCGCTCGATCGAGCGAAGGTACACGTCGAGCTTGGTCATGGCACCTCGGGGCCATGGTACACCGCCGGGTCGCACGGGTCGCGCGGGCGGGCACGATCAAGCCCCCGCGTGCCGGGCGCAGCCGTGTGGACCGGCCTGGCGATCCACGCTAGGTTCCGCGCGCATGGCGAACGTCAACAAGATCCTGGCGGTGACCACGGCCGTCGGGCTGGGGCTGTCTGCCTGGCTCTTTCTCGAGAACCGTTCCCTCGAGCACGGACTGGCGGTGCAGGTCGCCGCGGCCAGGCAGAAGGACGATCAGGCACGCGAGGCGGCCGCCGCGGCGGCTGATCCGTGGACCGAGACCGGGCCGCGCTCCGCGAAGATCGACATCGGCTCACGCGTCGAGCCCGCACTCCCCAAGGACCCGAAGGAGCACCGCCTCGATCGCCGCCAGCGGCGCACCGAGGAGTTCGCGGCGATGTTCGGCCGCAACGAGGGCGAGACCGAGGAGGAGTGGCGCGAGCGGATCGCCCCGCTGATCAGCGTCAGCCTCGCCACCCGCCGCCTCCGCGTCGCCGACAACCGGCGGATCGCCGAGGACAAGGCCGGCGTCACCCGCGAGCAGTCGGCCAAGCTCGACCAGGCGTTCGAGAAGGTCTACGGCGACGTCCTCGACTACACCAACAAGGCCGTCCAGGACGGCACGCTCACGCCCTACGAGCGCAACGTCTCCGGCTGGCTCGACTTCGCCGGAGGCCTCGGCGGCCTCCTCAACGAGACCCAGGGCAACATCATCGGCAA
The DNA here is from genome assembly GCA_964203225.1 of Kofleriaceae bacterium. Taxonomy (GTDB): domain Bacteria; phylum Myxococcota_A; class Polyangia; order Haliangiales; family Haliangiaceae; genus JABFXX01. The sequence goes on along the minus strand of CAXNMK010000007.1, from coordinate 343,061 downwards.
GATCCTCACGCCCGAGCAGCTCAAGACGATGTCCCAGTCCGGCTTCGAGTGGGGCGAGTACCTCGGCATGCAGGCGCCGTGGGAGAAGCTGTCCGCGCCCCCGCCGCGCTGAGCGGATCGCAGCGTCTGGCCGTGTGGGGATTCCGGCGTACCCGGAGGTGGCGAGTTCGCCCCGGACGTGGCGGCGTCAGCGGCGCACGACGCGCGCCGACGGGAGCGCGCGGGTGCGCGCACGGGCGCGCCGGGCCCGACGCACCAGCCGGCGCCCGACGACCAGGCCCACCCCGACCGCGAGGTGGATCGCCGCGGCCGCGAGGTCGGGAATCGCGTTGCCCGGCTCCGCGACCGCCATCGCGATGAACGCGACGGGCGCGATGAACGCGACCGCGGCCGCGATCCACCACAGCCAGGCGAGCAGCTCGCCGAGCACCGTGCGCGGCACCGTCACGACCGCTGGGCGGGCGGCGCGGCCGCCTCGTCGCGGATGCGCGCGACCCGGCCGCGCAGCCGCAGCACGGCGCCATCAGGCAGATCGACCCGGACCTCGGTCTCCTCGCCGACCGGGAGCAAGTCCTCGGTGCGGATGAACAGGCCCCGCGGAGACAGGTCCTCGGTCTCGGTCACGACGATGCCCGCGGGTCGATCGAACTCGACCCGGCACCGGCTGACGAGCCGCGCCTCCCGGTCCCGACGGGCACTGACCACGATGGAGTGAGTGGATGCGGGCGGGCGCCGTGTTGTCGCGCCTACATCACGCCGAGCCGCCTGGACCGGTCCCGAGATCGGGCCCACCGGGAACCCGTTTGCTCGAAAACACCTTTTCGAAAAAGGACTTGGCTTCGAGCGGGCCTCAGGGCTAAACCGTTCAAGAATCTTTGAACGAACTCGGATCATCGTAGAGGATATCCATGAGCCAGGTCGCCCTGTCCCCCGTCGCGGTGCTCGACCGCCTGTCCCAGGTGAGCACCCAGCGCGGCGTGCCGACGCTCGCGGAGCGCCTCGCCAGCCTCGACCGGTTCGTCCGCGGTGATCTCGCAGCCTTCGACCAGGAGCTCGACGCATTCCCGCGCGGCACGAACCTCATTCACCAGGCCGCGCACCACCTGCTCGATCTGCGCGGCAAGCACCTGCGCCCGCTATGCGTGGCGCTGGTCAGCCGGTTCGGCGAGGGGTTCACGCCGGCCGCCCGTGCGCTCGCCCTCGCGGTCGAGCTCGTGCACAGCGCCACCCTGCTGCACGACGACGTCGTCGACCTCGCAGAGCGCCGCCGGGGCCAGCCCACCGCCAGCGTGGTGTACGGCAACGCGGCGTCGATCTTCGCCGGGGACTGGCTGCTGATCGCCGCGCTCCGCAAGATCCGCGCGAGCGGAGTCGAGGGTGTGCTCGATCGGATGCTCACGGTGATCGACGACATGTGCATCGCCGAGTCGGTGCAGCTCGAGCGCCGCGGCAAGATCGCGGGCGCCCGCGAGGACTACTTCGCGATCGTCGAGGGCAAGACCGCCGCGCTGTTCCGGTGGGCGATGGTCGCGGGGGCGCGCGCCGCGGACCTGCCCGCGAGCGCAGAGACTGCCCTCGAGCGCTACGGGTTGCACCTCGGCGTGGCGTTCCAGGCCGTGGACGACGAACTCGACTACCGCGAGGGCACCGGCAAGGACGCGCTGGCCGACCTCCGCGAGGGCAAGATCACGTTCCCGCTCGTGATCGCGCTCGAGCGAGATCCGTCGCTGCAGGGCCGCCTGGAGGCGCTGCTCGCCCACGACGAGGTCGACAGGCACCAGCTCGCCGCGATCGCCGCCGAGGTCCGCGCCAGCGGCGCCCTCGCCGCGACCCGCAGCCTCGCCGAGGAGCACGTCCAGCGCGCCCTCGCGGTGCTCGAGGAGCTACCGGCCGGCGCCGCGCGCGAGGCCCTCGTCACCGTCGCCCTCGCCTCGCTCGAGAGGATGTCGTGAAGGAGTCGACGGAGCTGGTCGCCCCGCAGCTCGGCTCGGGCGCGATGTTCGACCAGATCGCGCGCCGCTACGACCGCGTCAACCGCGTGCTGTCGCTCGGCATGGACAAGGGCTGGCGCAAGAAGACCGTCCGCCGCCTCGTGCTCGGCGCCAACGCGCGCGTGCTCGACGTCGCCACCGGCACGGGCGACCTCGCGATCGACATCGCGCGGCTGACGCCGGATGCCACCGTGGTCGGGCTCGATCCGTCGACGCAGATGCTCGCGATCGCGCAGGACAAACTGACCAAGCGACACCTCGATGCGCGCGTATCGCTGATCGTCGGGGACGCGCAGGCGCTGCCGTACGCAGACGACGAGATGGACGCCGCGACCATCGCGTTCGGCATCCGCAACGTGCCCGATCGTCCGCTCGCCCTGCGCGAGCTGGCGCGGGTGGTCAAGCCAGGCGGGCGCATCGCCGTGCTCGAGCTCGGCGAGCCGCAGGGCGGCCTGCTCGGGATGGCCGCGCGGTTTCATACCCGGCACGTGGTGCCGCGGCTGGGCGCGCTGCTCTCCGGTGCGCGCGAGTACGCGTACCTCCAGAAGTCGATCGCGGCGTTCCCGCCCGCGGCCGAGTTCGCGAAGATCATGGAGGCGTCCGGCCTCGAGGTCCTCGAGGTGGTGCCGCTCGCGTTCGGCGCATGCACGCTGTATGTCGCCACACCGCGGCCCCTGCTGATGAGGGTCTCGTGACCCCGGCGACGACCGCGCGCGCCGAGGCGGTGATGGCGACGGCCGCGATCCGGGCCGAGGTCGCCGATGCCCACACGTGTGCGGGCTGGCTCGACGCCGGCCTCGCGATCGCGCGCGCCCGCGCCGGGCTGACGTTCATCGCGCTGCCCGCGCCGCTCGCCACGCCCGCGGCGATCACCGACGAGCTGCGCGACGAGCCGCTCGCCGCGTGGTCGGCCACCGGCCTGACCGTGGTCGGTGTCGGCGTCGCGCGCGAGCTGCGCGGCACCGGCGCGGACCGCTGGGCCGAGGTGATCGCGGGCGCCCACGCGCTCGCCTCCAGCCCGCCCGCGAACAGGGACGCCGCCGGCGCGCCCTCGGCCGCGTGGCCCGTCACCCCGGCGCTCGGGGAGCCCGCCGATCTGGCCGCGCTGCGGACCGCGCCCACGTGCGCCGTGATCGCCGGCGTGCTCGCGCCGCTCAGCAGCCTCGGGTTCGCCCGGCCGCGGTTCCTCGGCGGGGCCGCGTTCGCGCCGGGGTCCGCCGCGGCTGCGCCATGGATCGGGTTCGGCGACGCGTGGTTCGCGCTGCCGCGGTGGACCTACACCCACGATGGCGAGCGCGCGCTGCTCGTCCTCGCCGTCGACGCCGCCGCCGCCGTGGAGCGCACCCGCTGGCACGACCAGCTCGCGGTGTTCCAGGCCGCGTTCGCCGCGCCGCACGTGCCGCGTGCCCAGCCCGCGCTGGTCGAGCTCACGCCAGCCGCCGCCGAGACCTGGCGCGCACAGGTCACCGCGATCACGGACGCCATCGCCCACGGCGAGCTCGCGAAGGTCGTCGCCGCCCGGACCTGCACCGTCGCGCTCGCCGGCCTGGTGCGGCCCGCCGACCTGCTCGCGGTCCTCGACGAGCGCCACGCGGACTGCGTGCGCGTGCTGATCAAACCGCCGGGCGCCGGCACGCTGATCGCCGCCACCCCCGAGCGGCTGGTCCGCCGCGATGGTGACCTGATCGAGTGCGATGCGCTCGCCGGCTCGATCGCCCGGGCGGTCACCGACGACGCGACCGCCACGACCACCCTGCTCGGCAGCACCAAGGATCGCTGGGAGCACCAGCTCGTCGTCGACGCGATCCGGACCGCGCTGACCGCCGCCGGCGCCGACATCGTCGAGCCGCGACCCGGCACCGAATCGCCGGCGGTCCGTGCGCTGCGCCACGTGATCCACCTCCACACGCCGTTCCGCGCGCGCCTGCGCGCCCGGCGCCACGTGCTCGACCTCGCCGCGCGGCTGCACCCGACGCCCGCCGTCGGCGGCACCCCGACCGACGTCGCGACCGCGTGGATCGCGAGCCACGAGCCCGCCGCGCGCGGCTGGTACGCGGCGCCCGTGGGCTGGTTCGATCTCGAGGGCAACGGCGAGCTCGCCGTGGCGCTGCGCTCCGGCGTGATCGCGGGCAGCCACGCGTATCTGTGGGCCGGCGCCGGCATCGTCGCGGGCTCGGATCCCGAGCGCGAGCTGGCCGAGACCGAGGTCAAGCTGCGCGCGATGCTCGGCGCCCTCGGCGTGACCGCCGGCGACGCGGACGGTGGCGCCGACGACGGCCGGGGCGGAGGACGCGCGGACTGATGTCGGCGGCGGTGCAGACGATCTGGGCCGAGCTCCTGGCCGCCACGCTGGCGGACGCGGGCGTGACCACCGTGGTGGTGAGCCCGGGCTCGCGCTCGACGCCGCTGGTCGCCGCTCTCGCCGGCGAGCCGCGGCTCGAGCTGGCCACGATCATCGACGAGCGCGCCGCCGCGTTCTTCGCGCTCGGCGCCGCCCGCGCGACCGGCGCGCCGGCCGCCGTGGTGTGCACGAGCGGCACCGCCGCCGCGCACTACCTGCCCGCGCTGATCGAGGCCAGCCTCGCGGGCGTGCCGCTGATCGCGATCACCGCGGACCGCCCTCCCGAGCTGCAGGACTGTGGCGCCTCGCAGACGATCGACCAGGTCAAGATGTTCGGCGGGTTCGTGCGTGGGGCGTTCGACCTCGGCGCCCCCGTCGGCGACGCCCTCGCCGTCCGCGCGCTGCGCCGCAAGCTCGTCCAGGCGGTGACGCTGGCACGCGGACCGCACCCGGGCCCGGTCCACGTCGAGGTTCCGCTGCGCAAGCCGCTCGAGCCGGCCGCTCCCACCACCGACGACGAGCGCGCGCTCGCGCGGGTCGCCCGCGACTTGCGCGGCGCCGTTCACATCGCGCCGCCCTCGCTCGCCGCCGACCGCGCGATCGTGGAGGCGCTCACCGCCGCGATCACCGCGGAGCCCGATGGCGTGATCGTCGCCGGGGCGATGCCCGCCACGTTCGGGGCCGCTCGCGATGCGGTGTTCGCGCTCGCGGCGCGCGCCGGCTACCCGGTGATCGCCGAGGCCGGCAGCCAGCTCCGGCTCGGAGAGCCCCCCCCGCGGGTGGCGCTGATCGATCACGCGGACCTGATCCCGATCGCGCAGCGGCCCGCGCCGCGCCTCGTGATCCAGCTCGGCGCGGAGCCGGTGGCGGCGAGCTGGCCGGCCTGGCTCGCCAGCCTCGGCGCGGCTGACCGGTGGGTGCTCGCCGGCGAGCGGTGGGCCGATCCGATGGGCACGGCGCGCGCCGTGGTCCTCGGCGACGTCGGCCCCACGATCGCGCAGGTGGTGACGGGCCTCGGCGATCTCGATCGCGGCACCCCCGCGACCGCGTTCGGGGGCGAGCGCAGCACGCGGGCGTCGCAGGCGCGGATCCGCACCAGCGCCTGGCTGGACACCTGGCGCGAGCTCGATGCCCGCGCGCGCGGCGTACTCGACGACGCCCTCGCCGCCCACCCCCGCTGCGAGGGCGCGGTCCTGCGCGCGGCGGTGGCGGCGGTGCCGGCCGGGGGCGCGATCCAGATCGGCAACAGCCTGCCGATCCGCGTCGTCGATCACGTGTGCAGTGGCGGCCCCGCGCGCACCGTGCTCACCCAGCGCGGCGCCGCCGGCATCGACGGGTTGATCGCGTCCGCGGCCGGGGCCACGCGCGCCGGCCAGCCGGTGCTGCTCGTGCTCGGCGACGTCAGCTTCGCGCACGACCTCGGCGGCCTGCTCGCCGCGCGCTGCGCCACCGCGCCGCTCGCGGTGCTGGTGATCGACAACCGCGGCGGTCAGATCTTCGCCGGCCTGCCGATCGCCCGCGCCGGCCTCGGCGCCGCGTTCGAGCGCCACTTCACGACCACCCCGGACCTCGACCCGGTCGCCGTCGCCACCGCCCTCGGCGCCACCGCCCTCGTCGCCGCCACGCCCGCGGCGGTCGAGAGCGCCGTCGGGTTCGCGCTCGCCACGCCGGGCCTCACCGTCATCCACGCACCGGTCTCGACCTCGGGCGCACACGACGTGCGCCGGACCGCGCTCGAGTCGTTCCCGAGCAGAGCGTAGCCATGCAGCGATCGACGAGCACGCCCGCCCACCCCACCTCTCGCGTCGCGATCTGGATCGCCGCCGCGCGCCTGCGCACCTTGCCCGCCGCCGTGGTCCCGGTGGTGGTCGGAACCGCCGTGGTGCACGTCGCGGGTGGTGTGGCCTGGGGCGCCGCGCTCGCCGCGCTCGCAGGGGCCCTCGCGATCCAGGTCGCGACCAACTTCGCCAACGACGTGTTCGACGCCGAGAAGGGCGCCGACGACGAGAACCGGATCGGGCCGCTGCGCGTCGTCAGCGCTGGCCTCATCACCGCCGCCGCGATGAAGCGCGCGATGATCCTGGCGTTCCTCGTGGCCGCCGCGTTCGGCGTCTACCTGGTGTCGGTCGCGGGCTGGCCGATCGTGGTCATCGGCGTCGCGTCGATCATCTCCGGCGTCGCGTACACCGGCGGGCCCTACCCGCTCGGCTACAACGGCCTCGGCGACGTGTTCGTCATGCTGTTCTTCGGGTTCGTCGCCGTGGGTGGCACCGCGTTCGTCCAGCTCGGCCACGTGCCCGCGCTCGCGATCTGGGCGGCCGTGCCGGTCGGCGCGCTCGCCACCGCGATCATCGTGGTGAACAACGTGCGCGATCGCGTGGGCGACGAGCGCGTGGGCAAGCGGACGCTCGCGGTCCGGTTCGGGCGGACGTTCGCGATCGAGGAGTACGCCGCGCTGCTGCTGGTCGCCTACGCCGTCCCGCTGATGCTGGCGATCACCGGCCTGCGGTGGACGCTGCTCCCGCTGCTGACGCTGCCGCTCGCGTGGGTGCGGATGCGCGCGCTGATCGCGGCCACCGACGGGCCCGCACACAACCGCTGCCTCGCGATGACCGCGCAGCTCCTGATGGTCCACGGCACGCTATTCGCGGTCGGCCTGGCCCTGGGGTGATCGTGGCGCCCCTCCGCGTCGAGCAGGTGCGCTGGCGTGAGACGGCGTGGTCGATCGCCGGCGGCGGTGCGGCGCGCGGCGTCACCACCCGCACCGCGCGGATCGTCGAGATCACGCTCGCGACGGGCGCGCGCGGCGTGGGCGAGGCCGCGCGCGGCGAGGGTGAGGCCGCCCCGCTGCCCGGGATGTCGCCCGACACGCTCGCCGATGTCGACGCGGCCCTCGCCACGTTCGCGGAGCGGCTGCCGCTGGAGGTCGAGCCCGGGGGCGACCTTGACGGCGGCGCGCCCGATCTCGGGCCGCTCGCCACGACCCTCGCCGCCGTCGCCTCCCCGGCGGCGCGGTTCGCCCTCGAGACCGCGCTGGTCACGGCGCTCGCGGCCACGCGCGGCACCACGCTGGCCGCGCTGCTCGCCGCCCACACCGGCGCCGCGCTCGCGGCGATCCCGGTCGCGATCGTCGTCGACACCCCGGCCGAGGCCGCGGCCGCCGCCGCCGCCGGGGCACGCTGCCTCAAGGTCAAGGTCGGCCCCGCCGGGGACGCCGCGCGAGTCCGCGCGCTCCACGCCGCCGCGCCGCTGGCCACGCTGAGGATCGACGCCAACCGCGGGTGGGCGCGCACCGACGTGCTCGGCCGGCTCGCCGCGCTGGTCGGCCTGCCGATCGCGTTCGTCGAGGAGCCGTGCCCCGACGCCCACACCCTGCTCGCACCGGGCGCGCTGCCGCTGCCCGTCCCGATCGCCCTCGACGAGTCGCTGGCCACGCTCGACGACGCCGCGATCAGCCGGGCGCTCGCCAGCCCGTACCTCGCGGCGCTCGTGCTCAAGCCCACCCTGCTCGGCGCGTTCGCCACGCTCCGGCTCGCCGCCCGCGCACGCGCCGCCGGCAAGGCCGCGATCGTCACGCACACCCTCGAGGGTACGATCGGCACCGCCGCCTGCGCCGCGATCGCGCTCGCCCTCGGCGGCGACACCCCGGCGGGGCTCGGCCCGCGCACCGGGGAGCCGCTGGTCACGGTGCTGCATCCCCCCGAGGCTCCGGTGCCGCACCCGCTCGATGCTGGGGTGCCGCACCCGCTCGATGCTGGGGTGCCGCGCTCGCCCGCCGCTGCGGCGCCGCACCCGCTCGACGTCGTCACGCCGGACCAGACCGAGGCTGCGGTGCCGCCGCTGCCCGACGCCGCGGCCCGGCGCCCGCCCTTCGCTTATGTCCGGAATTCGGACATTACACCACTCGTGCTGACGGCACACCCCACGGCGGCGGTGGTAGCGGCGATCCAGGACGCGCTCCGCGCCGGCGTGCCGCTCGTGCTGCTCCACCCCCGGCTCCCGCCCGCGGAGGCGGCCCGCCAGCGCGCGCTCGCCGAGGCCGCCGTGCTGCCGCCGGACACCGCCGTGGTGCTGTTCACCTCCGGCTCGACGGGCGCGGCGCGCGGCGTGGTGCTCGGCCGCGCGGCGCTCGCGGCGGCGGCCGCGGCCAGCACCGCCCACCGGCGTGGACCGCCGACGGTGCGGCGGCACGCGCGCTGCCGATGGCGCACGCGACCGACGGCGGGGTGATCGTCCGGTGCCTCGCGGCGGACCGCCCGGTCGTGCTCCTCGAGGGCGACTTCGAGGCCGCGCGCGGCGGCGCTGCTCGAGCGGTGCACGCTGGCGTCCCTGGTGCCCACCCAGCTCGCCGCGCTCCTCGACAACCCCGGGCCCCCGCGTGGCGCCCGCCCGCGCGGCTGCGCGCCGTGCTCCTCGGGGGCGCTGCCGCTGCACCCGCGCTGCTCGCCCGCGCCGCCGCGCGTGGGGTGCCCGTGCTGACCAGCTACGGGCTGACCGAGACGTTCGGCCAGATCGCCACGGCGCCGCTCGCCCGCGCGGGCGACGCCGCCGCGCCGCTGGTGCTGCTGCCCGGGGCCCTTGTCCACGCCGGCACCCGCGAGGCGCCCGCCGCGATCCGGATCCGCGGCCCACGTCTCGCCACTTGCTACCTCGATGGCGCGCCGATCGCCCCGGAGCTGGTCACCGCGGACCTCGGGTTCGTCGAGGCGGGCGCCCTCCACGTGCTCGGCCGCATCGACGACGTGATCATCACCGGTGGCGAGAACGTCCACCCGCTCGAGGTCGAGGCCGTGCTGGCCGCCACGCCCGGCGTCCGCGCCGCGTGTGCGTTCGGCGTGCCGGACCCGCGGTGGGGCCAGATCGTCGCCGCCGCCCTGGTGGTCGAGCCCGGGTTCGACGAGGCCGCCGCCACGGCCCGCTGGTTCGCCGCGCTCGCCCCGCACGCGCTCCCGCGCGCCCTCGCCGTGGTCCCCGCCCTGCCCCTCGGCCCGACCGGCAAGGTCGATCGGCGCGCGGCCGCCGGGCTCCCGCGCCGCGCGGTCGCCTACGCGCGCTGACCCGCGCCGCGCGGTCGCCTACGCTCGCTGACCCGCGCCGCGGTGGTATACCAAGGGTGTGGGTGCCCGGTTCCTCGACGACGCGGCGCGCGCCGCGTTCCAGGGCGCGGTCGAGGCCATCGAGGGTGCGTCCGCCGTCGAGATCGTGATCGCGGTGCGGCGCCGGTCCGCCGGCTACCTGCACGCGAACCTGATCATCGGCGTTCTCGTCGCGTTCACCAGCCTCGCGGCGATGCTGTTCTCGGCGTACCCGTTCGGCCTGACCTCGATCCTCGTCGATCCGTTCGTGGTCGGGGCGCTGGTCGGCTGGCTGGTCGAGCTGGTGCCGGCGGCCAAGCGCCTGCTCACCCCGGCCGGCGTGCGGCGGCGGGTGGTGCACCACGCGGCCCACGCGGCGTTCGTCGAGCGCGGCGTACACACCACCACGGATCGCAGCGGCGTCCTGGTCTACATCGCGTGGCTCGAGGGCGAGGTCGCGCTGGTCGCTGACGTCGGCGTCTCTGGCTCGTTGCCCGAGGGGGCGCTCGCCGAGGCCGAGGCCGCGCTGACCCGCGCGGTGCCCCGCGGCGGCGCGGCGGTGGCGGCTGCCCTGGCGGCGCTCGCGCCGGCGTTCGCCGATGCGATGCCGCGCCGCGCGGGCGACGTCAACGAGCTGTCCGACGCCATCGACAGCGACCTCGCGCGCCCGCGTCCGCTGCGGAGGACGCCGTGACCCCGCGCCCCCGTCAGCTCGCGCGGCGCGGCGCGCTCGCGCTGGTCCTCGTCGGTGCGCTCGCGGGGATCGCCCTCGCCCGCCCGGGCGGCGGCGAGAGCTTCTCCGGAGGCGGCGGGCACAGCAGCGGTGGTAGTGGAGGTGGTGGTCAGCTCGCGTTCGAGCTGGTGTTCTGGATCCTGCGGCTGGTGATCTACTACCCGGCGATCGGGCTGCCGCTGCTCGCCATCGTGATCGCCGGCGTGATCATCAGCGCCCGCAAGCAGCACAAGAACAAGGACTGGGACTCCGGCCCGCCGGTCGAGCTCAAGCGCGCGGTGCGGCTCGACAAGCTGCGCGCCCGCGACCCCGAGTTCTCGCAGGTGTTGTTCGAGGACTTCGCGTTCCGGCTGTTCGCCGAGGCCCAGCGCAAGCGCGCCACGCCCGCCGAGCTCGCCACCGTCGCACCGTACGTCTCGGAGGCCGCGCGCAACCACCTGCTCACCCGCGGCCCCGCCCAGCCCGTGGTGTCGGTGGTCGTCGGAGCCCTGCGGATCACCGAGATGGCCCTGCCCTCGCCCGCCGTGCTCGCCGCCGCCGACGCGGATCCGGCTGCGCCGCGCGCGGTGGTCCGCCTCCACGTCGAGTTCGAGGCCAACGTCACCACCCGCCAGGGCACCACCTACTCGGTCGAGACCTGGACGTTCTGCCGCGACGCCAAGGTCGCCTCGCGCCCGCCCGGCGCGGCCAAGGGCTTCCCGTGCCCGAACTGCGGCGCGCCGTGGCAGGCCAGCGCCACCGGCACGCAGGCGTGTGCGTCGTGCGGGCAGGTCGTCGACAACGGCCGGTTCGACTGGACCGTCGAGCGGATCGCGCTCGCGTCCTCGGACCAGCGCCCGCCGACGTTGACCACCGAGGTGCCCGAGCGCGGCACCGAGCTGCAGACCTATCGCGCCGGCAACGTCGACGCCGAGTGGGCCTCGCTCGAGGCCGACGATCCCACCATCACCGAGGACAGCCTGGTCGCGCGCCTCAAGCTGATCTACGGCGACCTCAACGCCGCGTGGTCGAACAACGAGATCACGCCGGTGCGCGGCCTGGTCTCGGACGGCCTGTTCGACTACCTGCAGTACTGGGTCGACGCGTACAAGCAGCAGACGCTGCGCAACCAGCTCACCGACATGACGATCACGCACACGCTGGTCGCGAAGGTCGTGCGCGACAAGCACTACGACGCGATCACGCTGCGCGTGTGGGCGACCGGCAAGGACTTCGTGATCAACACGGACACCGGCAAGCTCGTCCGCGGCTCGAAGACCAGGAACCGCGCGTACACCGAGTACTGGACGCTGATCCGCTCGCGCACGCGCACCGGCCTGCCCAACCCGAAGCGCACTTGCAGCAACTGCGGCGCCGAGCTCAAGATCACGATGGCCGGCGCGTGCGAGTTCTGCAACGCCCACGTCACCGCGGGCGAGTTCGACTGGGTCCTCTCGAAGATCGAGCAGGACGACACCTACCGCGGGTAGCCGCGGATCGGCTCACGGCGACAGCTTCGTACGCAGCCAGTCCTGCGCCCGCCGCGCGACCAGCGCCTTGGCGACGTCGCGCCAGGCCGCGACCAGCTCGCCGATCTCGGCGCGCGCGTCGTCGGCGGCGTCGGCCGCCGGCAGCGTGAACGGCAGCTCCACGGGCGTGGCGCCGAACAGCCCGCCCGAGGCGGTGAGCACGCCCGCCCGGTAGCTCAGCACGATCGTGATCCCCGCGGGCAGCTCGAGCCGGGCACGCAGCGCCGTCATCGCGAACATCCACGACATCGGGGTCTTGAAGGTCGTCGGGCCGGCCTCCACGTCCTCGAGCCGGAGCTCGACGCGGCCGAGGTCGGGCAGGAACGCGCTCGGCGAGAACACCAGCACGGCGTCGTGGATCTCGACGTGGCGGACGCGCAGCGGCGTGCGCTTCGGGCGCGGCATCTGGAACACCGCCGCCGTCGACGCCTCGAGCCGCACGCCCTCGATCACGAGGTCCCGGCACTCACGCGAGATCAGCGCGGCCCCCAGCGGCGGCAGGTCGCACCGGACCCGGGCCACGTCGAGGGCGAGCGTGCCAACATCGGAGCGGCGCACGGCGAGGCCCGCGAGCTCCACCCGGCCGCGCACCAGCGACAGGTGCGCCTCGGCGATCGTGACCTCGGCGCGCAGCGAGTCGGCGAGCCGCGACGCGACGCGGTCCTTGACCTCGCCCCCGAGCGCCCAGCCTCCGACCACGAGCAGCAGCAGCCACGCGGCGACCGCGGCCAGGCCGTAGCGAGCGATCCGGCGACCACGGGACATCGTGCGGTCAGCGTCTCACGGCGGGCGACGCCACGTCGCCGCTGGCCGACGCGCCGACGCGCTCGGCGACCGGGCCCGTCAGCGCCCCCGCCGCGAGCCGCTGCATCGCGCGATGGAGACGTCGCACGCACTCGAGGCGTTGCTCGATCGCGAGGGGCGACATGTCCACGCTGTCAGGGTTCTCAAGGGTCGGCATCGTCGTCGGCATCGGGCTCGTCCGTGGCGCGCCCCTCGAGCCGGGCCAGGTCCACGAGGTCCTGAGGCCGGCCAGCGATCTGCTTCATGGTAGCAAGCCCCTCGCGGGACACCACGACGATCTCGCGGTCGCCGAGCCGGTACCCGACCCGCGAGGCCCACACGGGTTCGTACACCCCGGCGGCGTGCAGGAGATCCAGCGGCAGCAAGGTGCCCGTGGCGGGATCGAGCTTGGACACCCGGTTCATCGTTCGCACCACACCCGTGCGCCGACCGAACGTCATCACCCGGGCCGGGATGTCGAAGCCGAGGCCGCGGACCACCTCGAGCGCTCGCGCGACGTCCGCCTCTCGGACGAGCAGGTCGAGGTCATCGGTCATCCGTGGGTGCCCGTGGATCGCGAGGGCGAGCCCACCGCACACGGCGTGCTCGATCCCGGCCGCGGTCAGGGCCTCCGCAACGGCGAGCAGCTCGTCGATGATATCGAGCGCCATGGCGGGCTGCCCGGACCTAGACGTCGAGGTCGCCGATCTCGGCGGCGTTCTCGGTGATCATGCGGAACCGCGCGCCGACGTCCTTGCCCATCAGCGCGGAGATCGTGCGGTCGGTCTGCAGCAGCTCGTCGACGCGGATCCGCAGCGCCTGGCGCGACCGCGGGTCGAGCGTCGTCATCTTGAGCGTGTCGGGGTTCATCTCGCCGAGGCCCTTGAACCGCGTGATGCTCGGCTTCGAGTTGACCTTGCCGTGCTGCTTGATCAGGCGGTCGCGGTGGACCTCGTCGAGGGCCCAGTAGGTCGCCCGGCCGATGTCGATCCGGTAGAGCGGCGGCTGCGCCAGGTACACGTGCCCGGCGTCGATCAGCGGCTTCATGTGCCGGAAGAAGAACGTCATCAGCAGCGTCGCGATGTGGTGGCCGTCGGCGTCGGCATCCATCAGCAGGAAGATCTTGCCGTAGCGCAGCTTGGTGATGTCGAACGTCTCGCCCATGCCGCAGCCGAGCGCGGACACGAGGTCCTGGAGCTCCTTGTTGGCGAGCAGCTTCTGGTTGTTCGCCTGCTCGGCGTTGAGCACCTTGCCACGCAGCGGCAGGATCGCCTGGGTCTTGCGATCGCGGCCCTGCTTGGCCGACCCACCTGCCGATTCGCCCTCGACGATGAACAGCTCGCTCTCGGCGGGATCGGTGGACGAGCAGTCCGCCAGCTTGCCCGGCAGGTTGAGCCGGTGGCTGACGGCGGTCTTGCGCGTGACCTGCTGGGCCGCCGCGCGTGAGGCCTCGCGGGCCCGCGCCGCGATGGTGACGCGCCCGACCACGGCCTGCGCCCAGTTCGGGTTGCCGTTGAGGAAGTTCTCGAGCGCGGGGCGCACGAGTGCCTCGACCTGCCCCGCGATCTCGGGGTTGTTGAGCCGGTTCTTGGTCTGGCTCTGGAACTGCGGGTCGTGGACGTACGTCGACAGCACGGCGACCACGCCCTCGCGGATGTCCTCGGCCGTCAGCGTGACGCCCTTGGGGTCGAGCTTGTGCGTGGCGATGTAGTTGCGGATCGCCTTCACGATCGCCGAGCGCAGGCCCGCGTCGTGGGTGCCGCCGTCCGGCGTGGGCACCGAGTTGACGTACGTCTTGATCTGGTCGTCCGTCGACTCGGTCCACTGGAGCGCGAGCTCGACGCCGAGCCGCATCTCCGGGTCCTGCTTCTCCATGTAGAACGGCACACCGCTCGCCGGGACCGAGGACTTGCCGCGATCGCTGACCAGCTTGGGCAGGAACTCGGCGATGCCCTGCGGGTGCAGGAACGTGTGCGTCTGGGTCTGCGGCCTGGTCTCGTCGTGGAGGACGATCTCGAGGCCCGCGTGCAGGTACGCCTTGGCCTCGAGCCGCTCGATGATCGCGGCGATGTCGAACGCCAGCTTGGCGCCGAACACCTCCTCGTCGGGGCGGAACTTGACGTTGGTGCCGGTGCCGCGCGCGTTGCCGAGGGTCTTGAGCTTGCCCTTGGTCTCGCCGCGCTCGAACCGCATCTCGAACCGCTCGCCATCGCGCTTGACCGTGACGATCAACTCGGACGACAGCGCGTTGACCACCGCTGCGCCGACGCCGTGGAGGCCGCCGGACACCGCGTAGCTCTTGCCGCGCTCGAACTTGCCGCCGGAGTGCAGCGTCGAGAAGATCACCTCGAGGGCGCTCTTCTTGAACTTCGGCATCATGTCGACGGGGATGCCGCGGCCGTTGTCCTCGACGGTCGCGCTCTTGCCATCCTTGTGGAGCGTGACCTCCACCTTGGTCGCGTACTTGTTGATCACCTCGTCGATCGAGTTGTCGACGACCTCCCACAGGAGGTGGTGGTAGCCGTCCTTGCCGGTGCCACCGATGTACATGCCGGGCCGCTTGCGGACCGGCTCGAGCCCTTCCAGAACCTGGATATCGTCCGCGGTGTACTTGGCCTGGGCCATCTCAGTGCACTCCACGCGTGGTCGGCCGCGCGACGCGACGCGCGGTGGGGTGAAGGCGGCGGCTGTGCCGCCGCAGAGGGGACGGGAACGTCCCCTGTCGATCGACGTACTTCGCTTGCGCCATCTCAGTTCACTCCCTGTCCGCCCTCGGCGTTGGCCAGCGGCTGGATGGTGACGGGCCTGGGCACGACGACGAACGACGTGCGCTTCATCACCTGGTGGCCCTTGCCGCCGCGCCCCGACGCCTGCTTCGGATCCGCGTGCAACTCGAGCTTCTTGCCGCTCTTCTCGGCCTCGATCACGAGGACGTCCGCCTTGCGCCCAGCGATGAAGCCGATCACGACGTCGTCGTCCGCGGTCTTGATCACGGTCACGCCGCGGCCGGCGCCCTCGAGCTTGGCGATCTCGTCCGCCTTGCAGTGGAGCACGTGGCCCTCGCGGGTCGCCGTCACGACGATGTCGTCGTCGTTGCATCCGACCACGCCGAGGACCTCGTCGCCCTCCTGCGGCCTGGCGTAGCGACGCCCGGCCTTGGTGGTGGTGTCGAGGTGCGCCGCGCTCGCGAAGCGCAGGCCGAATCCGCGCCTGGTCACGGCGAGCAGCGTGGGCGGGACGAGCGCGCGCGGATCGAGCGTCATCGCCGCGACGATCTTCTCGCCGTCGCCGAACTTGAAGTACTTCTGCGCGGGGTCGCCGTAGCCGGCGGTCGCCGCGATGTCGTTGACCTTGACGACATACGCCGAGCCGCGGTTGGTGAAGAAGATCACCCTCTCCTTGGTCGAGCCGGGCAGCACCCACGCCACCGCATCACCCTCGCGGGTGCGCGTCGCGGACGGGTCCTTGAGCTCGCGGACGCGCTTGATCCAGCCGTCCTTGGTGACGACCACGTTGGCGTCTTCCTCGACGATGAACGCGTCGGCGTCGAACTCGATCTCCTCGGTCGCGCCGCCGGTCTTGGTCTTGCGCGGCGTGCCGAGCTCGAGCGAGACGCGGTTGAGATCATCCTTGATGACGCTCCACAGCTTGTCCTCGCTCTTGAGGATGGCGCGGATCTTCTTGGCCTCCGCCTCCTTCTCGCGCAGCTCCTCGCGGATCACGTTGATCTCGAGGCGGGCGAGCTTGTAGAGCTTGAGCTCGAGGATCGCGTCGGTCTGGATCTCGTCGAGCTTGAACCGCTTGATGATCTTGCCGGCCGCGTCTTCCTTGCCTTCGCTCGCGCGGATGATCTTGATCACCTCGTCGAGCGCGTCGAAGATCGTGACGAAGCCCTCGAGCAGGTGGATCCGCTCCTCGAGCTTCTTGAGCTGGAACTCGAACCGGCGCTGCGTGACGATCAGCCGGAAGTCGAGGAAGTACTCGAGGATCTCCTTGATGCCGAGCCGGCGCGGCTGCGGCGGAGAGCCGGCGGGCGCCCCGTTATCGAGGAACTCGGGCGGCACCAGGCACGTCATGTTGACGTGGAAGTTCGACTGCAGCGGTGTGTTCTTGTAGAGGTACGCCATCACCAGGTCGGGGTCGGCGTCCTTCTTGACCTCGAGCACGACGCGGATGTCCGTCGTCGACTCGTCGCGTACGTCGAGCAGGTACGGCAGCTTGCGGGCGATGATCACCTCCGCGATCTTCTCGACCAGCGACGACTTGGTCATCGCGTACGGGATCGAGGTGAGCACGATGTCCGTGCCGCCCTTCTTGCGCTCCTCGAGCTTGTACTCGCCGCGGACGCGGATCGTGCCCTGGCCGGTCTCGTAGATCTGGCGGAGCTCGACCTTGCTGTTGAGCATCTGGCCGCCGGTCGGAAAGTCCGGCCCGTGGATGTGGCTCATCAGCGTGACGTGCTTGATGTTTCGGTCGTTGGCGAGCGCGATCAGCGCGTTGACCACCTCGCGCAGGTTGTGCGGCGGGATGTTGGTCGCCATGCCGACGGCGATGCCGGTCGAGCCGTTGACCAGGAGGTTGGGGAACCGCGCGGGCAACACGACGGGCTCGTCGGTGGTGCCGTCGTAGTTCGGCCGCATGTCGACGGTGTCGAAGTCGAGCTCGCGGAGGAGCTCCATCGCGGGCGC
The DNA here is from genome assembly GCA_964203225.1 of Kofleriaceae bacterium. Lineage (GTDB taxonomy): Bacteria > Myxococcota_A > Polyangia > Haliangiales > Haliangiaceae > JABFXX01. Next base: position 325,942 of record CAXNMK010000007.1, on the reverse strand, counting down.
CGCGAGCCGGCACTCGGTGTACCGGTAGGCGGCCGCCTCGTCGCCGTCGATCGAGCCGAAATTGCCCGAGCCATCGACCAACGGAACGCGCAGGACCCACTCCTGAGCCATGCGGACCATCGCGTCGTAGACCGAGCTGTCGCCGTGCGGGTGGTAGCGGCCGAGCACGCTACCGACCACCTTGGCGCTCTTGCGGTGCTTGGCATCGGGGCGCAGGTGCTCGTCGTTGAGCATCGCGTACAGGATCCGGCGCTGGACGGGCTTGAGCCCGTCGCGGACGTCAGGCAGCGCGCGAGACGTGATGACCGACAGGGCGTAGTTGAGGTAGCGCCGCCGGGCCTCGGTCTCGAGGGACGCGTCCATGTCGCCGGGACCGGCGCCGCCGCCACCAGGGGCATCCGCACCACCGCCGCCGCCACCACCACCGGTGCCGCCGCCACGCTGGGAGGGCTTCTCGCTATCGGGTTTTGACTTCTTGGCCATGTCAGGTTCCAGAGCGGGAGCCAAGGGCACCCGGCGGGCACCTTGCCCCGAGTCGGAGAAAAGTTCTAGTTGTTGGCGGAGCGGGCGCGCTCCCGAGGGCGTGGGAGCGAGCGTCGGAGCCGTGTCAGTCGCCATTCTCTTGGTCCTGGGGAAAGCCTCGTGATAATCCTGGCCTCCCCCAACCCATGGTCAGCAGGCGACGCCCGAAGGGCAAGAAAAGGACCGTCTACCCGGGCTTGAGCTCCGTGGGTGCAGGTGCGGCGCCGGCACGACGCGGTGGCGGCTGGGTCGCCCTGGTCCTCGGCGCGCTCGTCGTCGTCAACCTCTACGTGTTCGTCTGGGACAAGAAGACCTCGGTCGGCGCGATCAAGCGCGAGGCCGAAGCCGCGTCGGTCAAGTCCGGCCCCGGCGGCGGCCCCACGGCGGTGATCGCGGCCCAGCCGCTCGTCCCTGGCGAGGCCCCGGCGGCCCCCGGCCCGGCCACCGCCGCCGCCCCGGTCGCCCCGCCCGGCGTGATGGACGGCAAGGTCGAGAAGGCCGACACCCTCGGGCGCCTGCTCAAGCGGAGCGGCCTGTCCGCGGCGGAGACCGACGAGGTGCTCCGCGCGCTGTCGGGCGTCCTCGACTTCAAGAAGATCCGCGTCGGCCAGAGCTACCGCCTCGAGCGCGGCCCCGATGGCCGCGTGGCGCGGTTCGAGCTCGTGCTCTCGAAGGTGTCCACCGTGCGCGCCGAGCGCCAGTCCTCCGGCGAGCTGCTCGCCAGGGCCGACGCCGCACAGACCAAGATCGAGCTCAAGGCGCTCGGCGGCCGGATCGACTCGTCGCTCTACGCGTCGATCAAGGGCGCCGGCGAGAGCGCCGCGCTCGTCGACTTCTTCGTCGACGTGTTCGCGTACGACCTCGACTTCTACAACGACACCCACGACGGCGACACGTTCCGCGTCCTCGTCGAGAAAGAGCTCAAGGACGGCGAGCTCGTGCGCTACGGCAAGATCCTCGCGGCCGAGTACCGCGGCAAGGCCGGCACGTTCCGGACGTTCCAGTGGAACGGCGCGTACTACGACGAGCTCGGCCGCTCCTCCGAGAAGACGTTCCTCAAGACCCCTCTCAAGTTCGCCCGGATCTCCTCGGGGTTTGACCGCAAGCGGATGCACCCCGTGCTGCACACCACGCGCGCGCACCTCGGCATCGACTACGCCGCTCCCGTCGGCACGCCGGTGTGGGCGGCGCAGTCGGGGGTGATCGTCCAGCGCGCGATGGCGGGTGGGGCCGGCAACCTCGTGATCATCCGCCACGACAGCGGCCTCGAGAGCGCCTACATGCACCTGTCGAAGTTCGCGGGCACCCAGAAGGTCGGCCAGCGGGTCGCCGCCAAGACCGTGATCGGCTACGTCGGGACCACCGGCCTGTCCACGGGTCCTCACCTCCATTTCGGGGTCCGCAAGAACGGCGCGTACGTCGACCCGTCGAAGCTCGAACCCTCGCGTGGCAAGCCGGTCCCCGGCAAGGACCTCGCCATCTACAAGGCCGAGGTCGGCAAGCTCGAGAACCATCTCGGGGCGATCATGATCGCGCCCTCGACCTGATCGCGGCCCCTCGCTGACCAGCGGGCCCCTCCGGGGGCAACGGGGCCTTGCCGTTCGGTCGCTTCCTCGTCACACTCGGGAGGTGGTCAAGCTCCTCGTCGGCATCCTGAAGGGCGCACTCATCGGCGCCGCGCTGGGCTACGGGGCGCACGCGCTCCAGGGCTCGACCGGCTTCGCCAACCCATGGCTGACCTACGGCCTGATCGGCGCGCTGGTCGGGCTGTTCGTGGGCAAGCCGATCTGGGCGCTGATCCGCGACCAGAACGCGACGTCGTGGATCTCGGTGCTCAAGGCGGCATTCGGGTTCGGCATCGGGTGCGGGCTGTACGCGCTGCTCGCGCGGGCCTGGGGCCCGACGGTCATGGTCGGCGGCATCAACGTGTTCGCGTGGGAGCCCACGCTGGGTGGCGCGATCGGCGCGGTGTATGGCGGGTTCGTGGAGCTCGACGATGCGATCGGCGACGACAAGGCCCCGCCCGCGAAGGGCGCTGCGAAACAGCCGGCGTCCCCCGCGAAGAAGTGACGTAGTGTTCGCGGCGTGCGCGCCCCCGCTCTCGCCACGCTCCTCGCCGCCCTGTCCGCCCTCACCTCCGTCTCGTGCGGAGGCGACGACCTCCAGGGCAACATCACGATCGTCGCCGGGGCCGCCTGGCGTCCGGCGCTCGAGGACCTCGCCCGCCTGACCCCGTACCGCGGGCTCCGGGTGGCGGACGAGGCTGGCGACGGCTACCGGATCGACGTGGTCGACGATGCGTCGATCCCGGCCGAGGGCTATCGCGTGTCGACCGAGGGTGACGTGGTGCGCGTCCAGGCCCACGACGTCCTCGGCGCGCAGTACGGTGTGGCCGCGGCGCTCGAGGCGTTCGGGTTCCGGTTCCGCCACCCGTTCGAGCCGTACACGCCGTTCGTGCCCACCCTCGGCGCGATCGACGATGCCGTGCAGCAGCCCGACATCCGCGTGCGCGGCCTGCAGCTCCACACGCTCCACCCGATCGAGGGCTACTTCGCGTTCTGGGAACCGTCCGCCGCCTCGACCAGCGACGCGCACCACATCATCGACTGGGTGGTGAAGAACCGCGGCAACTTCCTCCAGTGGGTGCCGCTCGATAACATCACGGACCCGGCGCAGCACGCGCCGTGGAAGGCGTTCACGCAGGAGCTGATCTCGTACGCGCACTTCCGCGGGATCCGGGTCGGCATCAACATCCAGCTGTTCGGCGCGAGCAACCTGCAGAACGCGTACGACCTCGTCGACGAGCCCGAGCTGCCGGTCGGCCCGCAGATCGCCGCGCGGCTGCCTGCGATCACCCTGGACCTGCCGTTCGACGTCTACACGATCAGCTTCGGCGAGTTCTTCAACGCCGAGCCGGCCGCGTTCATCGCCGCGATCAACGAGACCCGCGCGCAGTTCCGGATCGCTGCGCCGCAGGCCGAGATGCACGCGCTGATCCACGTCGGCGACGAGCAGCGGCTGACGTACATGGACGAGGAGCTGATCTACTACTTCCTCGTCAAGTACGCCGACCCGTCGATCATCCACGACGTCCACACCGTGATGTTCTACAACCTGTTCGAGGACGCGGGCGGGGCCTACCACCACGACGACTTCGGCGATCACCGGCGCCACCTGCAGGAGCGGATGTGCGCGGGCACGCCCACGGCCTACCAGCCGGAGACCGCGTACTGGGTCGCGTTCGACAACTCGGTGCCGCAGTTCTATCCGCTGTACGTCCACAGCCGGCTCCTCGACCTCGACATGCTCCAGCGCCCCGAGGGCCCGTGCGGCACGCTCGACCAGCACTACCTGTTCTCGACGGGCTGGGAGTGGGGCTACTGGCTCAACGACGTGACCTCGCTGCGCGCGAGCTACAAGCTGGTGTCGCCGGCCGACGCGATCGCCGCCGAGTTCGCCCCCGATCTCGGCCTCGCCGCCCCGCTCGTCACGCGCATGATGGCGTCGCAGCAGCAGCACGTGCTCGTCGAGCGGCTCACCGGCTACCTCGTGGGCCGCGACTCCGTGATCGACCTCGGCAAGCAGCTCGACATCCTGTCGCAGCCCGATCGCGTCGAGTTCGCCGACATCGTGGATGGCACCGGCCGCCCCGAGATCGAGACGATGCTCGTCGACCTGCGCGCCTACGCGGCCGACCTGACCACGCTGCACGCCGAGCTGCGCGCCCTGCCGCTGCCCGACAACCGGTGGGCCCGCGAGCTCGAGGACGGGTTCGCGATCAACGAGCTGCGCGCGAAGTTCGTCGCCGCGACCTGGGACGCCACCCTCGCCCACGTCGACGGGGACGCCGCCGCCGCCGGCGCGGCCCTCGCCGACGCGGCCGACCTCGCCGACCGCGCGCGCGCCGTGGTCGAGCGCCGCCACGACGACCTGCACGACCACCACGGCCGCCGCCTCGTCGACAAGACCGCGAACGAGACCTTCTACCAGTTCGGCTACCTGATGTTCGCCGACAACCTCTGCTACTGGGACCGCGAGCTGACCCAGGTCGGCGGCATCCTCGGCGAGACGTCCGCGGTCCCGCCGTCCTGCTTCTTCTAGGCACCCGCCCCGGCCGGCCAGTCGAGTGGCCAGGGAGCCTGCGCCGCCGCCACCCCGCCTGTCATTTCGCGCCGTTCCGCGCATCACCGGCCGGCACGCGGCGTGCTGCGCTACCGGACATGAGCCGAGACATCCGCCTGTTCCTGCTCGCCCACGTCGCGCTCGTGATGCTCGCCTCCCTGGGCCGCTGACGCGCCCTGGCAGCCTGGTCCGGCCTAGAGTTCCACGTCGAGCAGCACGCCGACCTGGTCGACCGCGCCGTCGGAGGTGCCCTCCGGTACCGGGCCGTCGCCCGCACCGAACGGGTTGTCGAGCGCGAGGTCGGCGCCGCCGGTGCGCGCGCGAGAGAGCGTCCGCGACCAGCCGAGCGTGACCGTGAACCCACCGGTGCTGCCCTCGATGCCAACCGCCAGCGTGTGCCCGCCGAGGTCGCCAAGGGAGGGTGACAGCCGGCGGGCGGTGGTGCCGCCCGCCGCGTATGCGTAGCCCGCGGTGCCCCACAGCAGGCCGCCGATCAGCTCGACGTCGAGCGCCCCCCGGAGCGCCGCCTGCATCCGCTGGGACAGCCGCGAGGGCACGACCTCGAGGTCGACCGCGAGCGACGACGGGTCGATGATCTGGACGCCGGTGACGCGCCACGCGGCGGTGCGCGCGCTGGTCGGCGGGATCCACAGGTCGCCATCGATCTCGAGCGCGAACCGATCGCCGAGGTACCGGACGCCACCGCGCACGGCGAGAGGCTGCCGGAACGCGAGGTGCGCGCGCGGACTCACCAGGTCCACGCGCGGTCCATCGTTGGTGCCGACCGCTGCGAGGTCACCGTCGATCGCGGTGCGCGCCGTCCACCCGAGGGACAGCGCGAGCTCGAGCGGCGTGCCCGCGGGCGCCAGCAGCACCCCGGCGGTCGCGCTCGGGACGAACCCGTCCTCGCCGGCGAGCGCGACCTGGACGTCGCTGCGCGGATCGCCGACCGGCGTGATGCCCGCGAACCCCGCCCACAGCCGCCGCGTCTCCGCGAGCTGGACGCGCGACGCACCGACGGCCACGCCGACCGCCACCGCCTCGCCGAGCCGCCGCGCGACGCCGAGGGTGACGGTGTCGCGGCGCAGCCGCCCGGCCGTGCCCGCGTAGCGGTACTCGAACGCGGCCCCGAGCTCGCTCGCGGCGGGCACGTCGAGCGGATCGCGCAGCGCCCGCGCGCTGGCGGCCGCCGTCATCACCGCGCCGCCGATCACCCACGGCCCGACCGCGCCGATCACCGCGACCAGCGGCAGCACCGACGACCCGGCCTGGCTGCGCGCGACCGGCGCGTCCGCGCGTGCGGGCGTCCACGTCACGCCATCGTCGACGAGCGCAGTCCCCACCTGCACCCGCGTCGCGTCCCGCCGCGCGAGCCCCGCGGGGTTGACCAGCAGCGCGCCTCCCCCGTCATCACCCACCGTGCCGGCGCCCGCGCGGCCGATCGCGCGTGGGGAGCCGCCCACGATCACGATGCCGTCGGCGCGCGCCGGGGCCCCACCGGCGCACACGCCGAGGACCAAGCTCACGGGCACGAGGGCGCGGCGCACGCCCGCACACGATACGGCATCGCGGCGCGCGCGGGTGCGCGGACGCCGCCTACGCGCAGCCGCAGCAGTGCGCGCGCGACCGCGTGCAGCTGTCCTGGCCGCGGGCGCAGCGCTCGTTCGCGTACGCATCTGCGCCGCCGAGCTGGTCGGCGATCTGGCAGATCTGCCCGGCGCTGGTGCAGATCGCGTCGGCGAGCCGGCACGCATCGGTGCAGCGCTCGGTGGCCGCGGGCCGGCACATCGCGTCGGTGGACCGGGGCGGCAGGTCGAGCGGCGCGGGCGCCGTGGTTCAGCCGGTGACCGCGCACGCCGGCGCGGCCACGGGGGCGAGCTCGAGCGCAGTCAGGTCGTCGGCGATCTGGCGATCGAGGGCGTCGATCTCGGCGCGCGGCGCCGGGTCGAGCAGCGCCCCATCAAGGCTGCTGGCGACCGGCGCGGCGCTCGAGGCCGGCGCCCGGGCCCCGGCGGCGCACGCGGTCAGGATCGCGAGCACCACGCCAGGCGCGGCGTCGCGCATCGTCAGGGCGCCGCCGCGCGTGGTCACGGTTCTTCCGAGCAGCCGCAGCAGCGCTGCTTGGCCTCGCGACACGAGGCCTTCGCGCTCGCGCACTTCTGCTGCGCGAAGTCGTCGTCCTTGCCGAGCTCGTCGGCGATCCCGCAGATCGCCTCGGCGTTGTCGCAGATCGCGTCCGCGAGGCTGCACACGTCGTTGCAGGCCGTCGGCACCGCGTGGCTGACCGGGCACACGCGCGCCGCGTCGCCGACGCTGGTCCCGCGTACGGACTGCAGCAGATTCGGCGCGGGCTCGAGCCCCATCCGCGCCTCGCGGCGCCAGTCCCGGACCTGCGTCCACAGCGCGGTGATCTCGTTGTGCTTCTGGAACCGCGCCTGCCACTCGGAGGTCGGCTGCGTGCCGGCGCACCCGCCGCTCGCGGAGGCGACCACGCCGAGCGCCACCGCGAGCGCCACCGCGAGCGCCACCGCGAGCGATCGACCGCCGAGGGGCGCCCTCACCGCTCCTCCATCAGCTGCTTCTGCAGCTTCTCGTTGATCTGGATCGAGCGATCGTAGGCGGCGATCGCGGCGCGGCGCTCCGCCGTCGCCTCGGTCTTGCGAGCCTCGCCGGCGGCGTCGAGCGTCGCGGCGCGCGCCTCGTGGATCTCGCCCTCGACGGTGTGGAGGTTCGCGACGAAGAAGCTCGCGCGCTGGCTCTGGGCGAGCCCCTCGGTGACCGTACGCATCGCCTCGTCGAGCTGGTCCTGCCCGATCAGCAGCTTGGCCAGCAGCGCGCGGGCATCGAGCCGGACGTCGTCGGCCTCGGGCGCGCCCTTGGGGAACGGCAGCGACAGGATCTGGCGCACCGAGGCGGTGGCGGCGGCGACGTCCCCGTCGCTCATGTAGACCTTCGCCTTGCGGTGGAAGTTCTTCGCCTGCGCGAGGGCGACCATCAGCGCCTCGTCGATCACGTCCGTGGCCTCGGCCACGCGCGTCACCGACGGTGCGGTCGCCTCCCGCTGCTCCGTGCACGCCACCGCGCCCACGGCGACCGCGCCCGCGAGCGCTCCCGCGCCCAGCCACGTCGCGATCCGGGTCGTCCACACGTGCTTCATGGCTTGCTCCCCCGCGCCGTCCCACCGGACGATCCTCCGGACAGTCGCCGCTCGCGATAGCCGTCGAGCCGATCGGCGAACAGGTAGTCGATGCGCGCGCTGGCCTCGCCGGCGCGCGCGCGGTCGATCGGGCCGACCAGCGGATCCGCCGGGCGCGACGTCCAGCTCGCCGGGATGACCGCAGCCTCGACCGTGACGGTGTGCGTGACGGGCGCGCGCAGCCACAGCGCGAGCACCGCGGCGGCGGCGACCAGCGCGCTGCTGCCCGCGACCGCCCACGGCACCCACCGCCGGGTGCGCCCCGCCGAGATCGGCGTCACGCTCGCGGTGGCGCCCGCGCCGCCGATCGCCTGGTGCAGCGCGTCCTCGACGATCGAGCGCTGCTTGCTCGCGCTCAGCGGGAGCGCGCCATGCGCCGCCCGGATCACGGTGGCCACCTCGAGCAGCGCGCGGTCATCGGCCGACATCGCGACCGGGGGCCGCCCCGCGAGCGCCTTGTCGACGATGTCCGCGAACGTCCGCGCGTGCGCGCGCTCGGCCGACGAGGCATCGGCGTCGGGCGCAGGCACGGGGCCCGTGAGGAGGTCGTCGCCGTCGGAGATCGCCATCAGGTGAGGTCCTTGTCGGCGCGGTCGCCGAACTGCTTGCGGAACGCGCGCACGGCGCGGAACAGGAGCACGTCGAACGTGCCGATCGTGACGTCGAGACGGCGAGCGCAGTCCTCGCGCGAGAGCTCCTGGATCAAGCGTAGCTCGATCGCGAGCCGGTACCGCTCCTGGAGGACGTCGAGGGCGGCCTCGATCCGGGCGCGCTGCACCTGGCGCTCCTGGTCGGCCATCAGCAGCGCGTCGGCGTGCGTGGTGGGATCACTCTCGACCGGCAGCTCGTGACTCAGCGCGTCGGCGAGCCGGCGGGAGCGCTTGGCGTGGCGGTGGAGGTCGAAGACCTTGTTGATCGCGATCTGGCGCAGCCACGGGTAGATCGTCTTGCCCTGCCACGTGAAGTTACGGATCTTCTCGACCGCCGTCGCCAGCGTGTCGCGCAGCACCTCCTCGGCGCTCGCGGCATCTCCCAGGCGCGGGAGAATCACCGCGCCGAACAGCGGCTGGGCGTAGCGTTCGAGGAGGGGGCGCATGGCGTCGAGGTTGCCCCGCTGGGCCTCCTCGACCAGGCGTTGCTCGGTGGCGAGCTCGGCCTCGGTGGCAGGTTCGGAGGCCACGGAACAGCTATCCAACGCCCGGCACGTCCACCGCTTACACCCCGTCCCGGGCGGCACCAACCGGCGGGTGTACCCGGGGCGGCCGGCGGCCGTCGTAGCGGACCTCCATCAGCTCGAGCCCGTGCGCCGGAGCCGTCATCCCGGCCCGCGTCCGGTCCCGCGACGCAAGGATCTCGGTCACTTGGGACGGTGTCCGGTACCCCCTCCCCACATCGGTGATGGTCCCGACCACGATCCGCACCATGTTGCGAAGGAACGCGTTGCCGCGGACGTCGACCGCGAGGACGTCCGGATCGGCCTCCAGCGGGGTGATGTCGATGGTGTCGATCCGGCGGATCGTGGACCGGGCCGTGCAGTGGACCGAGCGGAACGCCCCGAAGTCGTGCTCGCCGACCAGGACGGCCGCGCCGGCGAGGATCCCGTCGAGCGACAGCGGCAGCCCGTAGTGCCACGCGCGCTCGCGCCAGCGCGGCGACCGATCCGGGCCCCGGTGGATCAGGTAGCGGTAGTGCTTGCCGGTCGCCGAGTGGCGCGGGTGCCAGTCATCGGGCACCTCCTCGGCCGCGCGCACCGCGATCGCCGCGGGGAGCAGCGAGTTGAGCCCGCGCCGCACGCCATGCGCGGGGATCGGCCGCATGGTGCGGAAGCTCGCCACCTGCCCGCGCGCGTGGACGCCGGCATCGGTGCGCGATGCGCCCGCGGTGGTCACCGGGTGCTGGAGCAGCGTGGTCAGCGCCTCCTCGACGTGCTGCTGCACGGTGGGCGCGTTGGTCTGGCGCTGCCAGCCCGACAGCGCGGTGCCGTCGTACTCGATGACGAGGCGGAACTGCCGCACGCGCGCACGGTACTACAGACCGCACGAAATGCAGCCGGCGGAGGGGACGCGGGCGGCTCGCCGTCCGTGCCACGCCGATGGGGTGACGCTCGTCGTCACCAGCGGGCGCGCACGATCGCCGACACGCCATGCTGCGCCTCCCACGCCCCGTCGCGCCGGAGGTAGGCCGCGTCCCAGCGCAGGGCGAGCGCCAGCCACCCACCACCGAGCCGGCCGAGCACGCGCGCGACCTCGAGCGCGGCAGCCGGGCCCGTGCCCGCCCCGGCGTGGAGCCCGGCGCCGACCCCGAGTTCGAGGCGGCCCGGCACGGCGCGCGCGAGGCGGCCGAGCGCGAGGCCCTGCACATCGCGGCCGCCGACCAGCCACAGCGCTCCCTCCACGCCGAGCCGGTCGCGCGCGGTCACGCTCCACTCGGCGCGGCCCGCGAGCGTGATCAGCGTGGCGACGTCGTCGCCGAGGACGAGCCCGCCGCCGAGCAGCACGGAGACGCGCCCGCCGCCGATCGGGGTGCGCTCGCTCATCACGATGGCGGTCTCCTCGGACGCCTCCGTCGCGTACGCGCGCGGCGAGGCAGCGGCCGCCTCGTCGGCCTCGAGGTCCGCATCGTCCATCGCCGCGCCCTCGGCGCTCTGGCCCGAGGAGCCGTGGCCCGCCGAGCCCTGATCGCTGCGCACCGCGCCGGTCGTGACGGGGTCCAGCACCGGCGCGTCGATCACCGCGACGGGCGCAGGCGCACGCGGAGGTGCCGCCTCGGCCGGCGTGCGCGCCACGGGCCGCGCTGATGTGTCCGGCCGCGGCCGCGTGACGGGCCGCGGCCGATCGGCGGACGCCTGCTTGTTCGCGGCCGGCGGCCGCTGTGCGCGCCGCGCGTCCTCGCTGGCCTTGCCGGCGCTCGCCACCTCCGGGCCGCGCGGCTCGCCTCCGCCGAGGTCGGCATGGGTCGCGGTGGTGTCGACGGTGATCTCGCGCTCGACGGTGCTCCAGTCCATGCCGGCAGGCACCGCGACCGGTACCGCGATGCTGTGCTTGACCCCGCCCTCGACGATCGTCTCGCTGCCGATCGCGACCAGCGACGTGTACGGCGACACCAGGCCGTACGCGAGCGCGTGCACCGTGATCGCGGCGGCGTCGCGGCGACCGGCGAGCAGGTCCTCGAGGTGGAGCCGCGCCCACCGCCGCGCCAGCGGGCCCGCGGGCGTGATCGCACCGTCGAGCGCCGCCGCCCGGGGAGCTCCTGCAGCGCGATCAGCTCGCCACGCGCGCGCGCGTTGGCCCGCTGCGCCCGCCCGACGCGCGCGAGCACGAGCATCGCCTGGCCGGCGCCGAGGCGCGGGAGCAGCGCCGGCACCACCTCGCGCGCGCTCAGGGTGCCCCAGCTGACGGTGAGCGGCGATGCCGGGCCGGCGACATCCGCGATGGCCGCGCGCGCGATCGCCGCGAGATCGTCGCCGGGCAGGACGAACCGCGCGGTGCCGCTGGTGGTGGCGGCGAGCCGCGTGAGCAGCCCGCGGTTGGGCGCGGGCCCGACGCCGATCACGTGCACGGGTACCCGCAGCGCGCGGGCCGCGGCGAGCGCGGCGTCGTCGTCGGCGACCAGGCCGTCGCTGACCAGCACGAGCGGCGCCCCGGCCGGCCGCGCCGCGGCGAGCACGCGCGTCAGATCGAACGGGCCGCCCGCCCGCGTCCACGCGCGCTCGACCGCGGCGAGGCCATCGACGGGTGGACCGAAGCCCTGCACCGGATCCCCCATGAGCGCGACGCGATCTTCCGGGCCAAGCGCCGCGAACAGGCCCCGCACCAGCGGCTGCGCCGCGATCTGCGCATCGCCGGTCATCGTCGCTGCGCGATCGAGCACCAGCACCACGCGCAGCGCGCCGGTCCGCAGCGGCGCGGCCGGCGCCTCGACCACCACCGCCGCGATCCCGCCGCCATCGGCGCCGACCTCGAGCCAGCCCCCGGCCGGCGCGGCCGCGCGCCAGCGGATCACCATGTCGTGATCGCTGCGCGGATCCACCAGGCTCGCCGCGAGCGGGCCCTGCACCACCAGCTCGTGGGTCGGGCTCGACAGGTCCATGACCGCGTCGACGAACGCGAGCCGGACCGCGGTGGCGCCGCCGCCGCGCGGGCTCGCCCCCGGCGTGATCCGCGAGGCATCGGGCGCGCGATCGGTGTCGGGCGCGCGGCCGACGCCGGTGGTGGCACGCCCGCTCGCGGTGCCCGGCACGTAGCGCGGCGCCACCACCAGGGGCAGCACGAGCGCCCACGTCCCATCGCCGAACCGCGCGACGGTGTCGTAGCGGAGCCGGACCACCACGCTGGCCCCGGCCGGGATCGCCGCGATCGTCTGGGTGAACACGTCGGGGCGCTCCTGATCGAGCACGACCGCGGCGACGCCCGCGCGCACCGCGTCCTCGTAGCGGCGCTGCGCCTCGTCGCGCCGCGCGATCGCCGCGTGGATCGTGCGCGCCCCGGTGGTGATCGCGAGCGCGGACACCGCGGCATCCGCGGGCAGCGGGAAGATATAGGTCGCCTCGATCGGACGCGCGGTCGGGTTGGTGAACCGCTGCGTGACCACCGCCTCGACCACCGGGCCGCGCACGACCAGCTCGATCTGGCTGTCGACCATCGGCAGCGCCGGGCCCGCCGGGGCGCCCGCAACCGGTGTGGGGTACAGCCCCATCACGCGCCGCGCCCCGGCCGCGAGCGCGGTGCCAGGGGCCCCCAGAAGTCCGAGCACACCCACGAGCGCGCCGAGCGCGAGGCCGAGGGCGCGCGCCCTCGCGCCGCCGCGGAGGCGGGAGGTCGCGCGCACGAAGTGCCCTCGGAGCATGCCCAGGATCACGTTACACGCACGAGGTCCCGGACCCGGTCTGGCGTGCGCCGGGCGTGGCCACCTGCTCGCCAACCCCGCGAGATCACGCAACCCTCGGCCGCCCGAACACGTGCGACGCAACCGCGACGGGCCGCGGCCGACAAGGGCGTCATCATGAGCACACAGATCCAGGCACACCGGCTCCAGACCCCGGTCTTCGCCCCCGCGCGCCCGCCCGCCCGCGCGGCGGTGCGCACCGTCGCCGCCGCGATCGACGCCTACCTGGCCGCCGCGCTCGGCCAGCTCGACCGCGTGATCGCGGCGGTCGCGCTGGTGGAACCGCGCACCACCGAGGCCGAGGCCGCCGCCCGCACGCTCGGTACCGTGGTCGAGACGCTGACCGGCCTCGCGCTCGGCCAGGTGATCGGCGCGGTCGCTGCGCAGCTCCGCACCACCCTGCCCGCGCTGACGCCGGTGATCGAGCGCGCGATCCACCAGGCGACGCGCGCGCTTGGCCCGAGCACCGCGCCGGCGCTGATCTCCGTCGACGACGAGGGTCCCGCGCGCGGGTTCGCCGCCGTGCTGGGCCAGCGCGTGCGCCGGCGGCTGCTGCTCGCGCCCAGCGAGCTCCGCCCCGTGCTCGCCGCGATCGCCGCCGCGATCGAGACCCACGCCGCCGGGGAGGAGCGCGCGCTCGTGCGTGTGCTCGCGCTGCTCGCGGACGACCCGCTGATCACCGAGCGGTTCACCGCCACCGTGCGCACCGGCTGGACGCTGCTTCCTCGCCGACGTCGAGGGCACCCGCCGCCGACGGGCGCGCCGGTGTGGGACGCGTGGGCCCGCCGCGCCGGCGCCGCCCGCGGGCCCCGCCGCGCCCCCGCAGGCACCACGGCCGAGCGCCGGCCGGACGCGGCACCGGGCGCGGCCGCCCTCGCCGCCCGCGGCGTGATCGTCCAGATCGGCTGACGATCGCGCCCGCCCGCGGGCTCACGCCGAGGTCGGCTCGATGCCGCGCGGGCTGAGCCGCGGCGAGCTCGCGAGCACGCCATCGGTGATCGCGAGCGCGGTCGAGGTCAGATCCGCGAACGCATCGGCCCCGACGACGTCGCGCGCCGCAGGGTAGACGACGATCAGCCCGCCGAGCAGCTCGACCACGAGGTCGCGGCGCCCGGCCTGCGCGAGTGTGGTGGCGAGGCCGCCCGCCAGCAACTGCTCGAGCGCCACGCGGTCGCCGTACGCGCGCCAGTGCTCCGGCAGCGCCAAGGGCAGCGCGCGCGCGGGCAGCGTGGCCGGCAGCTCCGCGGGGTACGACATCGACACGCCGAACCCGGCGCGGACGACCTTGGCGACGTGGCTGCCCTGATCGACGGCGGAGTCCGCGGCGAGATCATCCCCGTGACCCGCGCGCTTGAACAGCAGGTGCGGGAACGCGCGATCGACCTCGCACGCCACCACGCTGACCACGCCGCCGATCCGGAACGGCAGATCGACCGGCAGGAACGCCCACTCGCCGCGCCGCTCGCGCAGCGTCTCGAGGTCGAACGCGGTGACGTCGATATCGTGAGCGGTCCGCGTCAGCACGCCGTGCACCACGCGCCGCTCGAACCCGCCGTCGCTCAGGCGCCACAGCGCGGTGTCCTGGAGCGAGGGCGGCAGGTGCGAGAGATCCGCGACCGGCACCAGCCCCGACGCGTTGGCGGCCGACCGCTGCCCGGCGCCGCGGAACACCTTGCGCGCCGCGTACGCGCCGGCGCCGACGCCGAGCACCGCGAACATCTCCCAGGTCAGCACGGCGGGACACTAGCAGCAAAGGGCGGCCGGCGACCTACGTCGAGGCGGCCCACAGCGGGAGCGCGGCCGCGCCACCCGTCAGGCGGGCCTCGTGCACGAGCAGCCAGCGCTTGGCGTCCATGCCACCGGCATGGCCGGTCAGCGCACCGCACGGCTCGCCGACGGTCGGCCGAGCGCACGTGCGAGCCCTCCGTAGCTGGTGGTGTGGCCGCACGGGATGGCGAGCAGCGCGCGCCACACCGCCTGCTGGAACGCGGTGCCGACCGGCGCGAGCGGCAGATCGAACACGTGCAGGGCTCCCGCGAAGTAGGCCGTCAGCTGGGCCGCCGCGCGCGCGAGCACGGCGACATCTGCGGCGCTGGCCTCGCCCGGCGCGGGCGGGGCGGGCTCGCCGGGCGCGGTGGGCAGGTGCACAGCGGTCAGCGCCCCGCCGCGGGCGTCGAGCACGAGCGGCCCGAGGGGCGACGACAGGGTGATGCACGACATGGGCACCCTCGGTCTACCACTGACGACCGACGCGTCCCATGCGTCCCGGTCCGCGGCGGAACCGCCGCAGCATCGCGCCACGGCCGCCCCCCGCGGCCCCTACGTCTTGGCGTCGAACGGGCCTGACTCGGTGTCCGTCGTCGGGCCCGAGCGCTCCCAGGGATCGTCGCGGCGGGTGACGAACGCCATCAGCTGCGCGCGCTGCAGCGGATCCATCGCCTGCCACTCCTCGGCCGTGAGGACGAAGCCCGCGAGCGCGATGTCCCCCTTCATGGACTCCACCTTCCACGCCGGCGGCCGCGAGCGCAAATTTTCGTGCTAGACGTCGGCCGTCGTGCGCGACGTGACCCACCGCTACATCGATCCTCTCGCCCAGGTGTGGATCGGCACCGCGCGCCGGATCGGCCTGCGCATCGTCCGTACAGCCGATGCCTACGCGCACACCGACGGGCGCGGCACGCTGATGATCGCCGAGGATGCGCAGCTCGACGCGGATGACAGCCTCGCGCAGATGATCTTCCACGAGCTGTGTCACTCGCTCGTCGAGGGTGAGGACGCGTTCCGGACCGCGGACTGGGGCATGGACAACTCCGGGCCTGACCACGACTTCCGCGAGCATGCGTGCCTGCGCGTGCAGTGGGTGATGACCGGGCGGCACGGCCTGCGCGTGCTGTTCGCGCCGACCACGGCGTTCCGCACCTCGTTCTGGAACCACCTGTCGGGTGACGTGCTCGCAGATCGCACCGACCCATCCGTTCAGCTGGCGATCGCCGCGCTCCGCCGCGCCATGCAGCCACCGTGGGCGCCGCACCTCGAGCAGGCGCTGGTCGCGAGCGCGCAGATCGCCGGCGCTGCCGCCGGGTTCACGACGCCCCCGGTCGACGGCGCGCCGCCGCTGTACGCGGGCATCACGCCCGCGCCCGCGCCGCACCCCACCGGCCTGCCCGGCGGCGACGCGACCGGGACCTGCGGCACGTGCGCGTGGCGGTTCGAGGCGCGCGGCGTCACCCGTTGCCGGCAGGCCGCGACGAAGATCGATCCGGCGTGGTCCGCGTGCGAGCGGTTCGAGGCGGCGCTCGACTGCCAGACCTGCGGCGCCTGCTGCCGCGAGGCCTACCACTCGGTCGAGGTGGCTCCGCGCGACCCCGCGATCAAGAAGCAGCCGGACTACATCGTCGATCGCGGCAGCTACCTCGAGGTCAAGCGCTGTGGCGAGCGGTGCAGCGCGCTCGCTGGCGGCGTCGTCGAGCTGGGCACGACCACGCGCTACCACTGCGTGATCTACGACGACCGCCCGCGCACCTGCCGCGAGTTCACGCTCGGCTCCGAGCACTGCCTGACCGCGCGCCGCCGCGTCGGCCTCGCGCTGTAGCCTCAGCCCTCGGAGCCCGGGACCTTGCCGCCGGTGCCGGGCTGGGTCGGCGGGCGGGGGCGCAGGGGCACCGCCGGCGACGCCAGGCGCGGCGGCTCACCGCCGAGGCGCTGCGCCATCGCGGTGACGTCGATGCCGAGGAGCTGCTTGAGTTGCTCCGACGTCACCGCCGCCTTGACCGCGAGGTTGTTGCCGCCGGCCGCCAGCTCCTTGTCGATCACGGTGAGCTTGTTGATCGGGATGTCCCCGACCGTGCTCATCATGACGCCGACCAGGCCCTGCAGCTTCTGGGCGACGAAGATCTGGCGCGCGTTGTCGCCGGCCTTCTCCCAGGTCTGCCCGAGCGAGCGGATCGCGGACGCCGTGGCCTTGCCGTCCTCGACGATCTTCGAGGCGGCGCCGCGCGCCTGCTGGACCATCTGGGACTTCTTGGCCTCGGCCGGCTTCACCTTGTCGGCGATCAGCTGGTACCGCACCTGTGCGAGCCGCGCGCGCTGGACCTGGACCTCGGCGGTCGCCTTCGCGAGCAGCGACTGGACCTGGCCCTTCGACTCGGCGACGAGCGCGCCCTTGCGCGTCTGCGCCTCGATGATCCGGCGCTGCCCCTCGGCGCGCGCCGTCGAGATCTCGGCGTCGACCTTCGAGATCTCCTGCGTCATCAGGTTCGAGGCGCTGTTCTCGGCCGACAGCGCGTGGTTCTCGGCCTCGGCGATCCGCGAGGTCTTGAGCAGCTCGGCGGTCTGCCGGCGACCGATGGAGTCGAGGTAGCCCTTGTCGTCGGACACGTGCTGGATCTTCAGCGTGTCGAGCTCGAGGCCGAGCCGCGCGAGGTCGTGATCGGCCTCGTGCACCAGCGCGGTCGCGAACTTCTCGCGGTCCTGGTTGACCTCCTCGGGGGTCAGCGTCGACAGCACGCCGCGGAGGTTACCCTCGAGGGTCTCGCGCGCGACCGCCATGATCTGCTCGCGGCTCATCGACAGGAACCGCTCGATCGCGTTGGCGAGCTGCACGGTCTTGCTCGACACCTTGACGTTGGCGACGCCCTGCACGTTGAGCGGGATGCCGCCGCGCGAGTACGCGCCCTGCACGCGCAGCTCGATCACCATGTTGGTGAGGTTCATCCGATCGACGACCTCGATCAGCGGGATGCGGATGCCGCGACCGCCCTGGACGACGCGGTAGCCGACGGTCTTGTCGCCGTCGCCCATCGACAGGCGGCGGTGACCACCGGAGAAGATCAGCACCTCGTTGGGAGGGCAGATGTAGATGATCTTGGAGATGATGAACGCGATCAGCGCGAGTGCGACGAGCACACCGACGGCGCCGACGACGAGGACGTTCTGCATGAGGGCCTCCATGGCGTTAACCCCGCACCAGCGAGCTCTTGCTCGCGGTCCCGGTGATGACCTTGCTGATGTCCACGCCGAGCGTGGTGTTGATCTCTTCGAGCAGGCGACCCATCGTCGCCGGGTAGGAGGCGGCGTACGCCGGGATGGTCTTGCCATCGCCGCCGTCGATCAGGTTGACCTCGCCGACCTTCACGCGCTGCGCCGCCCTGGCGACCTCGCCGAAGATGCCCTCGAGGTGCTGGAGCACGAACATGTCCATCGCCTTGCCGCCGCTGTCCTGCCAGGCACCGGCGACCTCGGCGAGGGACTGCGCCATCGCCTGGCCGTTGGCGGCGATCGGGGCCGCCGCGCCGGCCGCGAGCAGCTCGCGGATCTGCGCCTCGACCTCGGCCGGGATCGTGACCTCGGCCTCGAGCCGGAGCTGCTCGACATCGCCGCGCATCTTCTGGAGCTCGAGATCCGCCTCGGCGCGCGCCTGCTGACCGGCGGCCTCGGCGCGCACCTCCTCGGAGCGGGCCTCGGCATCGACCTCGGCCTTGATCTGCCGCAGCTCGTTCTGCTTGCGCTGGATCGCGCCCTGCGCGTTGGTCATCGCGATCTCGCCGCGCGCGCGCGCACCGGCCTCGGCCTGCTCGGCCTGGCGGACGGCGTCGGACTCGGCGACCTCGGCGGTGCGCAGGATCTCGGCGATCCGCTGGCGGCCGATGCTCTCGAGGTAGTTCCGGTCGTCCGCGATGTGCTGGATCTTCAGCACGTCGAGCTCGAGGCCCAGCTTCATCAGGTCGGGGCCCGCGGACTGCTCGAGCTGCCGCGCGAACTTGAGGCGGTCGTTGTTGATCTCCTCGGGGGTCAGCGTGGCGCACACACCCCGGAGGTGGCCCTCGAGGGTCTCCTTCACGACGCGCGCGATCTCGTTGCGGCCCATGCCGAGGAATCGCTCGATGGCGTTGCCGACGTAGCGTCGATCCGTGGACACCTTGATGTTGGCGATCGCGTGGACGTTGAGCGGGATGCCGCCCTCGGAGTACGCGCCCTGCACCTGCATTGGCACCGAGATCAGCGAGACATCCATCTCGTGGACGGTCTCGACGATCGGGATCCGCATGCCGCGGCCACCGAACACGACCCGGTACCCGACCATGCGCCCATCGGCGGCCTGCTGCTTGCGACCGGAGAAGATCAGGATCTCGTTCGGCCTGCAGATCTTGAGCAGATAGCGGTAGAGCAGGACGAGCACCAGCAGGACAGCGAGTCCTGCGGCGACGCCCCCGATGATCTCGGGCGGGATCTTGTTCATCAACGAACCTCCGGAAGTGCACACCACGACCGTAGGCGCACCATGCCCCGCGGTCTCCTCGTCACGACAACCCGTCCCGCGCGCGCGTGGGACAGGGGCGACGCTACATCTCCGCCTTGGCGACGAGCAACGTCCCCTGCTCGCCTTCTGCGACGACCAGGACCTGCGCCCCGGTGGCCAGCTCGAGGCCGTCGTCGACCAGCGTGGCCACGAAGTCCTCGGAGTGCCCCTTGATGTCGAGCCGGACCTTGCCGGGCCGCCCTGGACCTGCCGGGAGCAGCAGCGTGCCGGTCGAGCCGATCAGCTCCTTGGCATCGACCTGGCTCGACACGCTGTTCCGGGTGACCTGGCGGATCAGCAGCACGGCGAGCGTGCCGGTCGCCCAGCCGGTGCCGGCCGCGCCCAGCGCGGAGCCGATCTCGCCCGTGCCCATGCGGGTCAGCGCGTAGCCAGCGCCGCCACCGAACGCGAGGAAGAACACCCAGAACCGCAGCGACATCACCGGCGCCCATGCCAGCTCGACGTCGGGGGTGTGGTCGATGCCGTGGGCGTCCTTGCCACCGAGCACCAGTGA
The DNA here is from genome assembly GCA_964203225.1 of Kofleriaceae bacterium. Taxonomy (GTDB): domain Bacteria; phylum Myxococcota_A; class Polyangia; order Haliangiales; family Haliangiaceae; genus JABFXX01. Next base: position 306,406 of record CAXNMK010000007.1, on the reverse strand, counting down.
GGCGATCAGCAGCGTGCATCCGAAGGCGACGGCGGTCAGATAGATGGTGGTCAAGCGGTGGATCCTCGGGCGGCGCGTTGCGGCGAACACGGTTCCTCTTGATGGTGATCACGGGGGCCGGGTTCCGCAAGCGAATCCGGACACCGCCGACATCGCACTCCCGGTGGCATTCTCGTGGCGGCGCCCTGCGTTATGCTCGCCGCCGTGCGAGGGCTCGGGCTCGTCCTGCTGGGGGTGATCGCGACCGGCTGCCCGGCACGCTCTGTGCCCGCGCCCCCCGGGCCCGGCCCGCGGACCGCCGCACCACCGTCGCTGCTCGCACGCCTCGAGGCCACACCCGACACCGCGGGCACCGTGGTCGGCGCCGCCGCCGCGCCGGCGACCCTCGTGGTGGTGTTCGCCTCGTGGTGCACCCACTGCCACCGGGCGCTCGCCATGCTCGACGCCGTGCGCGCGGCGCACCCGGACGTGCGCGTGCTCGGCCTCAACTACCGCGGCCACGAGGAGTACGCGCAGCGCGGCAGCCCCGCGGCGGTCCGCGCCTACATCGCCGCGAACGCGCCGTGGCTGCGGGTCGTGCCCGCCGATGAGGCGCTGTTCTCCGCGCTCGGCCGGCCGCCCACCGTGCCGACCATCCTCGTGATCGATCGGGCCGGCCAGGTCCGCGCGACCTACGATCGCCGCGAGCGCCCGGTGCCCACCGCCGATGAAGCTCGGCGCGCTGGTGACCCGGCTCGGCGGCTGAGGGCCTACGGCCGTGGCTGCGCGATCCACGCGCGAACGACGTCGCGCAGCACCGGCAGCGTGACCGCGCCGACGCCGAGCACCACCTCGTGGAACGCCGGCAGCCAGAACGCCGTGCCGAGCACGCGCTCGGCCTCCGCGCGCAGCGACAGCATCTCGAGCTGACCGACCTTGTAGGCGAGCGCCTGGCCCGGCCAGCCGATGTACCGATCGACCTCGTTCGAGATGTTCACCGGGGTCAGCGCGGTGTGCGCGTGCATGAACGCCTCGGCCTCCGCGCGGCTCCAGCCGAGCGCGTGCAGGCCGGTATCGACGACCAGCCGCGAGGCGCGCCACGCGTCGAAGCTGATCTTGCCGAGCCGATCGAGATCGCTCGTGTACAGCCCGATCTCGTCGGCGAGCCGCTCGGTGTACAGCGCCCAGCCCTCGACGTAGGCGGTCGAGCCGTCGAGCTTGCGGAACATCGGCATGTCGCCGAGCTCCTGGGCGAGCGCGATCTGGGTGTGGTGCCCCGGGATCGACTCGTGCCAGGTCAGCGCCTCGAGCTCGAACCGCGCGCGGGTCTCGGGTCGGTACGTGTTGACGAAGTACTCGCCGGGCTTGCTGCCGTCGTAGTGCGGCTGGCGGTAGTACGCGACCGTCGAGTACGGCGCCTCGTAGTCCGGGATCTCCCGCATCACGCAGTCGGTCCGCGGCAGGCGCGTGAACACCGCGGGCGTGGCCGCCTTCGCGCGGTCGAGCGCGTGCTGGGCCGCAGCGAGGATGTCCTCGCGCGAGCTGAAGTAGAGCGCGCGATCGGTGCGCAGCGCCGTGATCGTCGCGGCGAGGTCGCGCGCCCCGAGTAGCGTCTGGCCGAGCGCGGCGAGCTCGCGATCGGTGCGCTCGATCTCGGCGAGGCCGAGCGCGTGGAGCTCCGCCGGCGTCAGCGGCAGGCCGACGTGGCTGTGGATGGTCGCGCGGTAACACGCATCGCCGTCGGGCAGCCCCGCGAGCCCCTCGCGCTCGGTGCGCGCGCGCGGCAGCAGGTGGTCCCGGTAGAAGTCGCGCAGCCGGGTCAGCGCCGGCGCGATCCGCACCTGCACGTGCGCCCGCAGCGCCGCGAGCTGGGTTGTGCGCGCACCGGGCGGCCACGGGTCGAGCGTGGGCGGCGTGGCCCACGCCGGCCGCGCCATCGCCCAGGCCTCGATCGGGCGGGCGAGCTCGGTGTCGAGCTGCGCGATCGCGCGGCGCACCTTCTCGACCGAGGACACCCGCCCGGCGGCGAGCCCGCGCCCGAGGTTCTGGATCGTGGCGTCGATCAGCTGCGCGCCCTGCCCGAGCCGCGCGACCACGTTGGCGGCATCCGCGGGTGAGGTCACGGGGTGGCCCTCGACCAGGTACGACAGCTCGCCGAGCACGCTCGCGCCGCCGCTGTCGACCGTCCACTCGTGGAACCGGCACACGTCGAGCGCCTGGTCGGCCTCGAGCTTGCCGCGCAGCAGCGCGAGCGTGATCCGATCGGGCGCGGCGAGGGTCGCCGGCGCGAGGGCGCGCAGGCGGACCAGCAGCCGGTCGCGCTCGGCGGTCGCGGCCTCGATCGCGGCCTCGTCACGCGGCGCCAGCTGGTCGTCGTAGCGGTGATCTCCGATCGTGGTCGCCCAGGTCGGCGCCCACCGCATCAGGTACTCCCAGTGATCGGCGATCACCGCGGCGAGCGTGGGGTCGGTGACGCCGCGGACGGCATCGAGCGCGAGCGGGGACGGGAGGGACGATGTCAGCATGGGACCTCGCAGGTGAGCAGCCGGCGCACCGCAGGCGAGCGCCGCGCTCAGCACGAGCGCAGCGGGCGCGCGGCCCGGGGCCCGGCGACGATGGATCATCTCGACGGTTGTACCCCGGTTCCCCTCGGCAGGCGGTACGCTGCGCGCCGTGCGAGTCCACCTGTTCGACGGCACCTACGAGCTGTTCCGGGCCTGGTTCGGCGCCCCCCCGGCGCAGCACCAGGGCCGCGAGGTCGGGGCCGCGCGGGTGGTGCTGCGCAGCCTCGCCAAGCTGCTCGACAGCGGCGCCGTCACGCACGGCGGCGTCGCGTACGATCACGTGATCGAGTCGTTCCGCAACGACCTGTTCCCCGGCTACAAGTCCGGCGAGGGCCTCGAGCCACGGCTGTTCGCGCAGTTCCCGCTCGCGGAGCGCGCGGCCGCGGCGCTCGGTCTCGTGGTGTGGCCGATGGTGGAGTTCGAGGCCGACGACGCGATCGCCACCGCGGCCGCCCGCTGCGCCGCCGATCCGCGGGTGGATCAGGTGGTGATCGCCGCCGTCGACAAGGACATGTGCCAGTGCGTGATCGGCGAGCGCGTGGTGTGCTGGGATCGGTGGAAGGACGTCACGCTCGACGAGGCAGCGGTGATCGCCAAGCACGGCGTGGCGCCCGCCTCGATCCCGGATCTGCTCGCGCTCGTCGGGGACACCGCCGATGGCATCCCCGGGCTGCCGGGGTGGGGCAAGGCCTCGGCTGCCAGGGTGCTGAGCGCGTGGACGCAGCTCGCCCGGATCCCCGCCGATCCCGCGACCTGGGGCGTGCCGGTGCGCGGCGCCGAGCGGCTCGCGGCCGCCCTGCGCGATCAGCGCGACGACGCCACGCTCTACCGCGTCCTCGCGACGCTCCGCACCGACTGCCCGATCCCGTGTGATCCGGACGCGCTGCGCTGGCGCGGCCCCGACCCCGTGGCGCTCGCGTCGATCTGCGCGGACCTCGGCATCGATCCCGCGTCGGTCCGGCTGCGCGCGCCTGCTGCGTGAGCCTACTTGGTCAGCGTGAGCGGCGCCTTGACCGACGCCGCCGTCGGATCGAACCGCAGCCGCACCGCGATCGCGCCGCAGGCACCCGGGCAGCGCGGCCGGGACACCGGCCCCGAGCACGAACCGGAGCGTGCCGGCGGTCACGACGACCTCGACCTCCAGCGACGCCCGATCGCCGAGGCAGGCCGCGATCGCGTCATGCTCGCGCTGGATCGCGGCCTGGATGGTCGTGAGCGTCGGCGTCACCGGGGGCACGGGCGGCGGCGGCGGCGGCGCAGGCCGGGGGGACTTCGGCAGCGCGCCCGTCGCGACCGCTTCGCTCTCGGGTGTGCGCTGGTTGCGGGTAACGCGACCGCTCGCACCGGCACCGGCGCCGTAGCCCGCACCGGCGCCGCCCCCCCTGGTGCCCATCGTCCCGAGGTCGAGCGTCGCGGTGCCCGTGCCGCCGCCGCGCCGCCTGGACCGGAGCCTCCCCGGCCCATCCCGCGTTCATCGGCGGTCTTGCTGCCCTCCTTCCGCTGATCAAGCGGCGTCATCGGGGTGACCACTCGACGGGGGTCCGGCGGTTGCGCCGGGGGCGCGCGATCCGCCGTGGGCTCGGCCGCAGGCGGGGCGGCGGCCTGCGCCGCCTCCTCGGGCGCAGGCGTCGGCTCGGCCTGCCCCGGCTGGCCCGGCGCGAGTGCAGTGGCGCCGGTGTCGGCCCCGGTCTTTTCGGCGTGGCGACCGGCGGCGAGCGTGGCCTCGTCGGACGCGCCCCCGCCTCCGGCCTGGCGCGCCGCCGTCCACGCGAGCGATCCGGACACCACGGCCGTCTTGCTCGCGCCGAGCTCCCAGCGCGCGCGGTTGTGGTCGAGCAGGATCGCGATCCGCCCGTCGGGGCCGGTCTTGATGGTGTCGTCGCCGGACACCTCGTCGCCGGCGACCAGATCCCGCGTGGTCCCGCCGCGCGTGGCGGTCACCGTGCCACTGACCTCGAGCACCTTGCCGGCGGCCACACCCGGCTTGACCACCGGGGCCGCGGTGTCTCCCGAGCACGCCGCGAGGGCCGACACCGCAAGGACTCCCACCAGGAGCGACCGGATCATCACGGGATCATACGCACATGCACCCCGTTCGGTCTGCCCCCAGGCGCTCCGGCCGGTGCGGGGTGACCGGCCAGGCGAGATGCCGACCCCGCGCATCGTCGGCGAGGGCGCGCGGTTGGACGCTGCCAGTGAGCGCGTCCTTGGCGGGCGGACGGGCCGCGTCCATGCTGGCGCCGTGCCTCCCTCCTTCGCGGTCACCCGTCGCGCCCTCGCCCCGGTGCGCGGCGGCGGGCTGGTGCTCGCGATCACGGCCCTCGGTGCCCTCGCGATCCTCGGGGGGCTCGGCGGGTGCGGCGCAGCCCCCGCGCGGCCGCGCCCGACCACCGGCGCGATCGCGGGGCTCGCGCGCGATCACGACAGCGGCGATCCCGTGGCCCGCGCGGAGATCCGGGTGCGGGGCCAGGGCGCCGGAGGTGAGAAGCCGCCGCGCGAGACCCGATCGAGTGAGCACGGCCTGTACGACGTCGATCACCTGCCGGCGGGGCGCTACCAGCTCGCCGCGCTGTTCGCCGGGCAGCCGATCGACGTCACCAGCATCGAGGTCCGCTCCGGCGAGACCACCTTCGTCGATCTCGTGTTCACGCTCGGGCGCCCCGATCCGATCCGCGTGAACTACGGCGATCCCACCGCGACCGTGATCGATCGTTACCACCCGCGCGACCTCGACGCGGCGCACGCGGTCATCGAGGGCACCGTCAACGACACCCAGACCCGCGAGCGGGTCGCCGGCGCGGTCGTGACCGCGGTCGCGCATGGCGACACGGAGCAGACGATCACCGACGATCAGGGACGCTACAAGTTCCCGGGGCTCCGCCCCGGCACCTACGCGGTCAGCGCGTACTACAGCATCAGCGGCCGCGGCCAGATCGAGGTGCGCCGAGGCGACATCGCGGTCGCGGGCGCCGAGGCCGTGATCGTGCCGCTGTGGATCGAGATGCTGCAGTGATCCGCGCGTGCGCCGTCCCTCGTCAGAACCAGTAGCGGATGCCGACCGTGCCGTTCACGTCGCCGTACACGTCGCGGTAGTAGTCGCCGGTGTAGAAGTCGAGCACGAACACGAGCTGCACGAAGATGTCGAGCGGGACGTTGTTGAAGTCGAACGCGATGCCGACCGGCACGCGCAGGCCGAGCGCGAGCGCGCCATCACCGTCGTACTTGCCGCGGTAGTTCTCGACATCCCACACCCGCGCGCCGACGCCAATGTACAGCGGCAGCTCGAACGCCGGGGTCGAGGCCAGCGACACCGGGTGCCACAGGTGGTCGAGGTAGAGGTGGAGGCCCTCGCGGTCCCGGTAGTTGTAGATCGAGCCGACGCCAAACTGCAGCGCGGTGTTCTGGGACAGGAAGTACTTGCCGGTCAGGCCGAACGGCGCGCCGAACTCGAGGCCGAGCCCGAACGACTTGTTGGCCTCGAACGACTTGCCCTGACGCGGACGGGGGCGGGCGTCCGCGGTTCCGGCGGCACCCGCGAGGGTGAGGGCGACCACGAGGGTCGCGAGGAGGCTGCTGGACTTCATGGCTCCGATCGTACCGCTGGTTCGCGCATGGATGCTCGACCGTGCGAGGATTCGGATGTGCAAACGTGGTCCGCGCGCGCGCTCGTCGCGGTGACGCTCGCGCTGGGCTGCGGCTCGACGCCCGGCGGCGTCACCAGCGACCCGATCGTGACGCCCGGCGCGCCCCCGACGACGCCTCACCCGGTCTCTGCGCCCGCTCCGGAGATCTCCCACGAGATCATCATGAGGCCGCCCACGCTCGCGTGTGGCGTTGATACGCGCGCGGTGCCCGCTCTCGCACCCGATCCGACGTGGGCGTGCACGCGCACCGATGGCACCCGCCACGGCCCGTTCGTCACGCTGCACCCCGATGGCGAGCCCGCGGTGACCGGGGCCTACGCGGACGGCGTGCTCGACGGACCGTGGACGCGGCGCCACCCGGGCGGCGCGATCGCGGAGACCGGCACGTACGTCGCGGGCACCAAGGATGGCGCGTGGGGCCAGCTCTCCTCGAGCGGCGCGCTGCTCGGCACGTACACGCTCGCGCGCGGCACCGGCACCGAGACCACCTGGGCCGAGACCGGCGAGCGCGACCGCGAGAGCGCGCTCGAGGGCGGCGTGCGGCACGGCGTGACGCGGCTGTTCGCCCCGGGCGGCGTGGTGGTCAGCACCACGCGCTACACGCACGGGGTGCTCGACGGTCGCCACACCATCAGCGGGCCCGGCGTGCTGCGGCTCGACGAGACGTTCGCGCGGGGCGTGCGCCGCGGCAAGCGCTCGATCTGGGTGCAGGGCGCGCTGATCGCCGACGAGGTCTACGACACCCGCGGCCGGCTCGACGGGCCGTACACCTCGTGGCGCCGGCCGCGCGTGCTGCGGGCGCAGGGCGCGTACCAGGGCGGCGTGCAGGTCGGGCCGTGGGTGTGGGTCGATCGTGCGAGGAACAAGGAGCGCGAGGGCACGTTCGTCGATGGCGAGCGCGACGGCGTGTGGAAGGAGTGGTGGGAGGGCCGGCTGGTGTTCCAGGGCGCGTACACGCGCGGGCGCCCCGACGGCGAGTTCATCCACTTCGACCGCGCGCGCCGCGAGATCGGCCGCTACACGATCACCGCCGGCACCGGCACGCAGCTCACGTACCACGGCAACAAGAAGCCCCAGACCACGCAGGAGCTCAAGGCCGGCAAGCGCAGCGGGCGTTACCAGGAGCTGTCGCCGCAGGGCAAGGTGCTGGTGGAGGGCCACTACCGCGCCGACGAGAAGCACGGCAGCGTGGCGCACGTGGACGCCGGATCACACGCCGCTGCTCGAGCAGACGTGGAGCCGTGGGCGCCTCGACGGCGTGGTCCGCAAGTTCGTGCGCGGCCAGGTCGCGATGGAGACCACGTACGTCGCGGGCAAGGCGCACGGCCCGTACGCCGAGTTCCGCGACGGCCGCCCCGCGGTGACCGGGCAGTTCGTCGAGGATCGCCGCGCCGGCACGTGGATCACGTTCGACCGCGACGGCCGCGCCGTCCTGACCACGACCTCCGCCGCCGGGGTCCTCGACGGCCCGTGGCGCCAGATCGTCGATGGCACCGTGCTCGACGGCGCGATGGCGGCGGGCCGGCGCGCCGGCACGTGGACGCGCACCGACGCCGCCGGCGTGGTGGCGAAGATCACCTACGCGGCGCGCTGAGCGCCGGATCGCCGGATCGCCGACGGCAGAACCGCCGACCCGCCCGGTTTATTTCCGGGTGTGTCGTGCGCACGCCGCGCGCACATCCCATGCAACCGCTGGCGAGCTCGCGCGTTCCTACCTGGGAGAACGCCGTGAACCGCACCGCCCACACCCCGTCCGCCCTGCTCGCGCTCGCCCGCTCGCGTCGGATGCAGCGCGCGCTCGCCCACGCGCGGCTCGCGCGCCACGCGCCGATGCCCACGCTCAACAGCGCCCTGAGCTACGTGATGTCCACGGCGTGTGTGACGGACGAGGCGCCCGAGACGGCGCCCGCGCACCACATGGCGGTGCTCGGGATCGCGCGCCGCGAGGGCGTGGCCTACGTGATCGAGGAGCTGGGTGCCGGCGAGGCGCCGATCGTCTACCGGCTGTGGCTGCGCGGACCCCGCCAGGGCTACCTGGTGCCGATCCACGGATGGTACGAACACGCGGCCGGGCCGGACGAGATCCGCGCCCGCCTCGCGGCGCTCGCGCCCTCGCTCGCTCCCGTGCTGCCGACCGCCCGGGAGGCGTGGATGCTGTCGACCCGCGTGATCCAGCGCCGCGCGCTCCGCATGGGCGGACCCGGAGCGTGCGCCGACCTCCCGATCCGCAGCTTCGCCCTGCAGCTCCTGGTCGAGCCGGTCAGCGGCGGCGGCCCGAGCGGCAAGACCACCGTGACCGCGTTCCTGCGGCCCCAGGCGCAGCTGGCCGCGGTGTGGCTGGTGCCCGGGACCGACATGGCGATCGCCCGGCTGGTGTTCACCGGCATCCCGAGCGGGGTCGGGCTGACCAAGGACACCGTCGTGCTGCTGACCTCGGGCCTCGATCTCGACGCCCCGGCGTGACGGTGTCAGGCCCCGGCGCATCGATCCAGCGGGCCGCCCTGGTCGTACTCGGGTAACCTGACTCCAGGTCGCCGCGTACATCCCATGATGCTCACCCGCCTCGCTGTCCTCGCCCCCCTCCTCCTCGCATCCACGGCGGCGTGCGGCGGCGAGCACGACCACCCGGCCGATGCGAGCGAGTCGGTCAACTGCGCCCTCGAGACCACCGCGGACGAGTTCGTGATCGGCCTCCAGCGCACCGGGGATGCCGGCGTGCTCGCGTTCCAGCTGGTCTCCCTCGCGCCCGCGCCCCCCGCGCGCGGAGACAACGACTGGGTGATGGCGATCACCGCCACCGGCGGCGCGCCGATCACCGACGCGACCATCTACGCGACGCCGTTCATGCCCAAGCACCAGCACGGCACGCCGATCGACGTCGCCATCACCGCGCTGCCCATCGCCGGTCAGTACGCGCTGAGTCCGGTCAACCTGTGGATGCCCGGCCTGTGGGAGACGACGATCGAGGTCACGTCGCCGGCCGGCACGGACAGCGTCGTGTTCCGCGCCTGCATCCCGGGGTGAGCCCCCGCGCAGGGGACGCGGCCCAAGGCCGGTGGCCGGACGACCCGTGGGACAACCGGGAAAGCGTCCCTCCATTCCACGGGGCTCCGCCCCGCCCTACGCGGCACGCCGCGCAGGGTGCCCACCCCGGTTTCGAGACTGTTGCACAGTCTCTCAGTCGGCCGCTGCGCGGCACTCCTTCGCTGTGAGGTGAGCTCCACGTCAGCCGGCTGCGCCGGCTTCCGCGTCGCTCGTCGTTTGTGCGCACAGGTCGCTGCGCGCCTGTTCGCACGATCCGGCGGCCTCGCGGCCGCCTGGGCAGCTCAGTCGGGGTTGCAGTTGGTGAACTGCGCCACGCCGGTGCCCGCGGTCGAGCGCAGCCATTCGCCATCGGTGACCTCGAGCGTGGGCACCCTCTCGAGGATCGCGGGATCGAGGTCCCCCGATTCGACGAGCATGCGCAGCGCCACGAACGGCAGCGCGCGGATCCGGACGCGCGCGGTGATGCGCACGATCTCGGCGATGTTCGGGAGGTTCGTGAACGTGTGCGTGCGCGAGTGGTCGTACGCCGGGTCGTTGGCGTCGAACGTCACCGGGCCCTTGATCAGCCACGCGGGATCGGTGCGCGCCGCCTCCCAGAAGAAGTGGGCCTCCGCGCCGCTGTCCTTGTACGTCCGGTCCCAGATCCCGAACAGGTTCGGGTCGCCGATCTCGTCGGGGTCGGTCTGGTCGGGCACCACGCCGCTCTCGAATGCGGTCGTGCCGTCGGCGCGGTAGGCGATCACCTCCACCCATGCGCGCCGATCGTGGGCCACGCCGCTCGGGAACGAATGGCCGACGTTGAACGAGTCGACGCGGACGGTCAGCGTGCCCGGCGGATCGAGGCAGATGCCGCCCGGCGCGCGGGTGCTGGTGCGCGGCCGTGGGCCGACGATCGCCAGCGACGGTCGCAGGATCTCGTCGATCGCCGCCGCCTGCTCCGCCATCCGAGGAAACGGGGTCAGCGCCTGGTCGATCGCGGGGAACATGTGGTCGTGGACCCCGAGCGGGCGCAGCGGGACATCGAGCGCCGGGTTGTCGGCAACGACGTCCGTGGTCGGCTCCATGTGACAGTTGCCACAGGTGAGCTTGATCGTCGGGTCCTCGCTCGCACCGAACACCGAGCCCTTCCACTCCGCGAACGTGCGCTCGAGGTGGACCCCCGCGGGGGTGATCACGTCGTGGCACGCGCCGCACAGCTCGGAGCTGTTGCGCTCGGAGTCCATCCGCTGATCGTAGGCGCTGTGGTGGGCCGGGCTCTCGACGGGGCGCTGCAGGCCGCCGCGCATGGTCTGGTCCATCGCCACCTCGAGCTGCGCGTTGTGGTCGGTGACCACGCTCTCGATGTTGTGGCAGAAGTAGCAGGTGACGCCCTCCTCGGCGGGGGACAGCGTCGCGAGGTCGAACGTCGCGACGTTGGCCTCCGTGATCGTGCCGTTGCGCACCGCCATCGGGGCGTGGCAGTTGACGCAGAACAGGCCGAGCGCGCCGCCGGTCTCCCGCTGCCCGCGCGCGTGCATCGCGCGGAACACCGGATCCTCGATCGCATAGGCGTGCATCGAACCGGACCACTGCGCGTAGTGCTTGGGGTGGCACTCCATGCACGTGCCCGGATCCTGTAGCCGCTCGACGGTGTACTTCGGCGCGGCGTGTTCGCCACACGCGGCGACCGCCAGGCACAGCAGCAGCGCGCGCTTCATGGCGCGCCTCCCGTGACGGGCAACGGCTCGCCGGGGCCCGGCGCGCCAGCAGCGATCCACTGCACGAGGGCGCATCGCTCCGGCGCGGACAGGCTCGAGCCCGGGGGCATCGAGTAGGCCTTGCCGGTGTCGTGCGTGCGTACGATCAGCTCGCTGCACGCGGCGTCACCCGGCGTGACGTACCCGGCGAGCAGCGCGGCGTGCGCGGTCGCGGGGTCGGAGAACGCGATCACGCCGTCCCCCCCGTCTGCATGGCAGCCGCCGCGCGTCGAGCCGCAGTCCATGCGCAGCGTGTTGGCGTAGACGTTGTCGAACGTCGGCACGTACTGCGGCGCGCAATCGAGTTCGACGGTGGTGCACGCGGGTGGCGGCTCGCTTGGACAGCCGGCGAGCGCCACCACGGGGACGAGGAACATCAGCCCGCGCATGAGCCCAGACTGTACCCGCGTTCGCCACGCCCGGCAGTGCGGCACCACACAACGGCTGTCAGCGCGGCGACCGGCGTCGTCAGCGCGCCGGCGCCGCGGTCGGCGTCGACGCCCAGGTGGGGATCAGCAGCGCGGTGACGGCCTGGTAGCGGCGATATGCCGCATCCAGCGCGTCCTGGACCACCGCCGCCCCGGGCGTGAACGTTTTCCCCGGCGGGGCGACGAGCGCCGCGGCGGCGGCGAGGTCGTGCACGCCACCTGCGGCGACCAGCGCGATCATGGCGGCGCCGAGCGGACACGCGTCGGGCTCCGCGGACACGTGGTGCGCACGCCGGAGCACGTCGGCGCGGAGCTGCGCCCACACCGCGCTGGTGCTGCCGCCGCCGAGCAGGTGGAGGGCCGGCGTCGGCAGCCCGAGCTCGGCCAGCCGGTCCACCACGTCGCGGCACGCGAACGCGAGGCCCTCGAGCACCGCGCGCGCGAGGTGCTCGCGATCGTGGCTGGCGGCGAGGCCGTGGAACGCGCCGCGCGCGTGGGCACGCCACACCGGCGTCATCGCCCCGGCGAGCGCCGGCACGAACGTCACGCCGCCGGCACCGGGTGGCGCGGTGGCGGCCAGCGCATCGAGCGCGGCCTCGTCGGGCAGGCCGAGCAGCCGGACCGCCCAGCGCACCGCGCCGCCGGACAGCCAGCCCGGGTTCTCGACGAAGTATGCCCCGGTGGGGAACGCGTGGGTCTCGACCATCGGCTCGGCGCCCGCGGTGTCGAGCACCGGCGCCGCGGCGATCGCCCCGACGACCTCGGCGGTGCCGATCGCACACACGATCGAACCCGGCGCCACCAGCCCGGCCCCGAGCGGGTTGGCGAAGTCGTCGCCGGTCCCCACCGCGACCGGCGTCCCGACGGCCAGCCCGCTCAGCCGCGCGCCGCGCCCGGTCAGCCGCCCGGCGACCGCACAGGTCGGGCGAATCACCGGGAGCCGGTGCTCGTCGAGGCCGAACGCCGCGAGCAGCGCGGGCGCCCACGCACCGGTGGCGAGCTCCGCGAGCATGGTCGTGGTGGCGTGGGCGACGTCGATCACGGCCTCGCCGGTCAGCCGCTCGACGAGGTAGCTGACCGGGACGTGGAACCGCGCCGCCGTCACGCCGCGTGCGATCAGCCACGCGGCCTTGGGGGCGAGGTGACTGGCGTCGGCGACCTGCCCCGTGCGCGCGAACAGCTCCGCCGCCGCCACCCGCGTCGCCTCGGTGGTGGCGCGCCGGTCCTGCCAGATCAGCGCGGGGTGGAGCGCCGTGCCGTGGGCATCCACGGCGACGCAGCCATCGAGCTGGCCCGCGATCGCGAGGGCGCGGATGTCGCCGGGGGCGGCGCCCGCGCGCTCGAGCGCCCCGGCGATCGCGCCGCCGAGCGCGGCCTCCCACGCCTCCACGGCCTGCTCCGCGTGGTCGGGCGCCGGGTACGTCGTCGCGTAGGGCACGGCGTGCCGCCCGCGCACCCGCAGCCCGTCGTCGACCACGACGGCCTTGCAGCTCTGCGTCCCCAGATCGAGGCCGACGACCAGCACGAGCCCTCGATGGTAGTCCCGGGCCGGCCGCGGCGCACCTACACCGGCGCCTGCGTGACGAGCCCGGCGCCCCGGGTGGTCTCGCCGGCCAGGGTGGGGCATGCTGAGATCACCCGTGAACTTCTTCGGTCATGCAGCCGTCGCGAACTGGCGCCAGGGCCGGGGAGGCCTCCCCCTCGGCGCGATGCTCCCGGACTTCGGCTCGATGTGCGGCGCGCGCGTGACCGGCACCTCCGATCCCGATGTCGCGGCCGGCATCGATCTGCACCACACGACGGACAAGGTGTTCCACGCGCTGCCGGTCGTCACCGGGCTGATGCGCGAGCTCGACCAGCGCCTCGATCGCGGCGGCTGCGCGCGCGGGGCGCGCCGTGCCGTCGCCCACATCGGCGTGGAGCTGCTGCTCGACGGCGTGCTGATCGAGACCGAGGACTACCGCGATGCGTACACCCTCGGCCTCGAGTACGAGGCGCCGCTGACGTGGCGCGACGAGGGTGATGATCTGCGCTACGGCGGGCTGATGTCGCGCCTGCGGGCGCACGGCGTGCCGCTCGACCTGCGGCGCCCCGAGGCGATCACGCACCGGCTGGCCCGCATGCTCGGCCACCGCCCGCTGCTCGCGCCGAGCCCCGGCGACCTCGCGGTGATCGCGGTGGCGCTCGTCGAGTTCAAGCCGCGCGTCGAGGTGGCCGCGGAGACGGTGCTCCGCGGGCTGCGCGCGCAGCTCGCCGCGTAGACCGAGGCGCGTGCTACGCGCGGCGCGCCGGCTGCGTCCCCACGCGGTAGGCGTGGTGGATCCGCGGATCGCGGAAGTCCGGCGGCAGCGTGGCGCGGGTCTCGTCGGTGAGCGTGCCTCGCGGCGGCTCCCACGCGAGATCGAACTTGCGGCGGTTGGTCGAGAACCACATCGCGCCGGTGCCCGACCACACGTTGAACACGTCGGTCAGCAGCGCCGCGTGATCGCGCTGCACGTCCCACACGTAGTCCATGCGCTTGGAGTTCGAGAACGTGGGTGGATCGCAGATGATCACGTCCCACGTCCGCCCGGCGCGGAACGAGGAGGTGAGGAACTCGCGGACGTCGGCGTGCACGATCTCGGAGGTCAGCTGGTTCTGCGCGAGGTTCTCCTTGGCCCACTCGAGGTAGGTCTTCGAGAGATCCACCGTGGTGGTCTGCTTGCCGGCCGCGGCGCCGTACACCGAGAACGACCCGGTGTACGCGAACAGGTTGAGCAGCGTCGCGCCGGGCTCGGCGGCCACCCGCGCGCGGGTCACGCGGTGATCGAGGAACAGGCCGGTGTCGACGTACCCCGACAGGTTGACGCGGAACGCGTGGCCGCCCTCGTGGACGGTGCGCCACGTGCCGACGTCGTCGAGGCGCTCGTACTGGTCACCCTCGCGGTGGGTCAGCCGCTCGCGCTGCTTGACGAACGCCTCGCTCGCGCCGAGCGCCTCCTTGGCCGTGGCGACCACGCGCTCGAGCCACGGCTCGCCGCCGCCGCGCTCGCCCTCGGCGTCCAGGTGGCGGTAGTCGTTGACCACCAGCGCGCCGTCGTAGGTGTCGACCGTGACCGGCACCTCGGGGATGTCGCGGTCGTAGATCCGCCAGCACGTCACCTTGTCGCGCTTGGCCCACTTGCCGAGGTGGCGCGCCGTCTTGCGCAGCCGGTTGGCCAGCATCTCGAACTTGTCGGGGCCACCATCCATGGGCGCAGCCTGGAGTCCCGGTCGGCCGCCTGTCAAGGCGTGGCGCCGACGAGCAGGCGCGCGTCGGCGAGGGCGGAGGCATCGAGCGCATCGGTGATCAAATCCACGCCAGCGTGGGCGAACCGGCGCGCGGCCGCGGCGAGCCACGGGCCGGCCGGATCGGCGTGGTCCTGGGCCCACTGCGCGTGGCCGGCGAGCAGCGCGAGCTCGAGGCACCGCCCGAGCGTGAGCGCGAACCGGCGCGCACCGGCCTCGAGCCGCGCGGGCTCGGCCATCGCCGCCTGCACCCATGCGATCGCGTGGCGGGTCGCCGCGCGCGCCGCGGCCACCGGCCCGGCCAGCCCTGGATCCGTGGCGACCACCGCGTTGCGCTCGACCTCGGCCGCCACCGCCTCGAGCGCGCCGCCCTTGCCGAGCGCGCGGAGGGTGTCGAGCGACAGCACGTTGGTGGTGCCCTCCCAGATCGGGAGGACCTGGGCATCGGCGAGCAGCCGCGGCAGGCCGGTGTCCTCGACGTAGCCCGCCCCGCCGCACGCCTCGATCGCCTCGGAGGCGATGGCGACCGCCTGCTTGCCGGTGGTCAGCTTGGCGATCGGCACCAGCGCGCGCGCGAGCCGCTCGTCGGCGTCGGTCCCGCCGTGCTCGAGGGTGCCGAGCAGATCGACCGCGCGGAACGCCAGGCAGAACGCGCCGGCGTACTCGGCCTCGAGGCCCGCGAGCGTGTCGGCGTGGAGCGGCTTGTCGATCAGCAGCGCCCCGAACGCCTGCCGGCGGCGCGCGAAGTCCGAGGCAAGCGCGATCGCGCGGCGCATGCCGGCCACCGCGCTGACCGCGTTCCACGTGCGGGTCACGGTCAGCATCGGCGTGATCTGGCGGACGCCATCCCCGGGTTCGCCGACCAGGTGCGCGGGCGTGCCGGCGAGCGTCAGCTCCGCGGTCGGCACCTTGCGGGTGCCGAGCTTGTCCTTGAGGCGGTTGACCTCGATGTTCTGCAGGCGGCCATCGTCGCCGCGCAGCTCGACGAGGAACAGCGCGAGCCCGCGGCTGCCCTCGGGGTTGCCCTCGGGGCGCGCGAGCGTCAGCGCCATCTGGCCGGTGGTCGCGGACGTGAACCACTTGGTGCCGTGGAGCCGCCAGGTGTCACCGTCCTTGCGCGCGATGGTCTCGGTCTGCGAGACGTCCGAGCCGCCGGTGCGCTCGGTCATCCACTGGCCGCTGGTCCACATCGTCGCCGGATCGCGGCTGAGCAGGCGCCGGGCGTAGCGATCGATCAGCGGCTGGTTGCCGCTCGCGAACAAGGTCTTCGCGGCGCCGTCGGTCATCGCCAGCGGGCACGAGTAGACATCGAGCGAGGGCCCGAGCACGTGCACCACCGCGAACTGGTGGGTGCGCGCCCGCGCGCCGAGGGCGGGCTCGTAGCCGGCCGCCACCATCCCGTGCGTCGCGGCGAGCACGGCCGCCTCGCGCCACAGCGGCGACACCTCGATGTGGTCGATCCGGTTGCCCCACGCGTCCCACTGCGTCAGCACCGGCTCGTTCTCGCGGTCGGCGAGCTGCTTGCCGTAGTACTCGACGGTGAGATCCCCGAGCTGCCGCAGCTCTGCCGTCACACCGCCCGCGGCGTCCCCGAGGTGCCGCGCGATCCACGACGGCAGCACCGGATCGGCATCGAACTGGTTGGCGAGCCGCGGAGGCTCCTGGAAGAACGCCATGCGCGGACCCTACCGCGGTAACCTGCCTCCGTGAACCTGCTCCTCGTCACGCCCGACGAGCTCGCCGCCGACGGCACCATCACGCTGACCGACCGCCGCGCCACCCACCTCCGGGACGTGCTCGGCGCCACCCCGGGCCAGGTCGTCCGGATCGGCGTGACCCGCGGCCAGCTCGGCACCGCGACCGTGCTCACCGACGACGCCCGCGCGATCACCCTCCGCGTCGAGCTGACCGCGGCCGCCTCCGCCCCGCTCCCGATCGACCTCGTGCTCGCCGTCCCCCGCCCCAAGGTGCTGTCGCGCACCCTCGAGATCGCCGCCGCGTTCGGGGTCGGCCGGATCGACCTCACCAACGCGTGGCGGGTCGACAAGAGCTACCTGGCCTCGCCCCGCCTCGCCCCCGCCGCACTCCACCAGGCCGCGCGCCTCGGCGCCGAGCAGGGCGCGACCACGCACCTCCCCGACATCACCGTCCACCGCCGGCTGATGGGCCTGCTCGACGAGCGCTGGCCCGCCGGAGCCCCGGCCGCGCCGGGCACCCGCATCGTGTTCCACCCCGGCGCGCCGCCGCTCGAGGCCGTGCCGCTGACCGGCCCGATCACGCTCGCGATCGGCTCCGAGGGCGGCTGGATCCCGCGCGAGGTCGACACGCTGGTCGAGCGCGGCTTCGTCACCGCGACCATCGGCGCGCCGATCCTCCGCGTCGAGGCCGCGCTCGCCGCGGCGCTCGGGCAGCTGCTGCTGCTGCTGCGCTCGCCGCGCGCCTGACCAGCCTGCACTGCTGTCCCTCCCCCGACTGCGACCGCCTGCTCTGTCCTGGGGCGTTCGCTCCGCAGAACGTCCGCGTCCAGGCACGCGCAGCGAGGACGGTGCTGGGCGAGGCGGCGGTGGGGCCCCACCGAGGAGCGGCCTGGTGGCCGTGACGAAGGTGGGGGGACCGCCAACGACGCCCAGCGCCGCCGCAGCCAGCGGCCCGCCCCGCACCACCCTGCTAGAACTTGTAGGTGGTGCCGAGACGCAAGTACAGCATGTAGTCGGTCTTGAACATCGGCCCCGCGAACGGGTCCGTGAACAGCGCGCGCTCGTCGCCGAACGGCACGCCCTCGAAGATCCCGTAGATGTTCCAGTGCTGGCGGACCGCGATCTCCGCCGCGATGGAGAGCAGGAACCGCGCGCCGCCGTCGCGGCCGAAGAAGTCGTTGCCGGTGTTGCCGGTCAGCTCCTCGACGCGCGTCTTGGTCTCGGAGTCGAGCGTGGGGATCCCGGGCGTGGAGGTCCCTTGCAGGTCGTCCTTGTACTGCGTGCAGACCTGGATCGGCGCCGTGGTCGAGAACCCGTTCATCGCGGGGGTCTCGAGCTCCGGGCAGTGGCGATCGCTCCACACCTGGAGCCCGGCCTTGCCGGTGATCGTGACGTGCGACAGCGCGGACAGCGAGGCCACGAGGCCGAGGTCCCAGGTCAGGCCGTTGCGGCTCGAGTCGTCGAGCAGCTTGCTGCCGTACCAGACCTGGGTCATCACGCCCGCCGAAAACGGATCCGCGTCGGCCAGCATGATGCGGGCGCCCAGCCCGATCTCGGTGCGGGCCAGCATCGTGCGCACCGCGACGTTCGCGTCGAAGCCGAACTTGCCAGCGATCGCACCAGCCCCCACCGTGATCTTGGTGTTGAGGTAGTACGGGTAGCCGACGTCGAAGTCGATCGTCGAGCGACCGCGGGCCAGCGTGCGCGCCCCGAGCGACGACAGGCCGCGCTGCTCCGACGCCAGCTCCGCCTCGCTCTGGCCGGCGACCGCGAGCTCGCGCGACACGTTCTGCGTCTTGCCACCCTCGATGGTGAGCGTCTGCTCGAACGCCTGGAACCCCGGGGACTCCATGCGCACGAGGGTCTCGCCGACCTCGACCTCGATGTCGATCGGGGTCTTGATCTCGACGCCCTCGGCGTTCTTCGCCGGCAGGCCGTTGATGAACACCGACGCGTTGCTCGGGGTCGACAGGATGCGGAGCCGCCCGACGGCCTTGAGGTCCGCCTGCACGGTGATGGTCTGGCCCGCCTCGACGCGGACCTTCTGCTCGAACTGCTTGAAGCCAACGAGCCGCACCACGACCGGGTGATCACCCGACGCGATCTTCTTCTCCTGCGGCACCTTGCCGACGGCCGCGCCGTCGATGAACACCTCGGCCTCGGGGACGGTCGACACGACCTTGATCACACCCTGGTCGCCGGGAGCCTCGGGGTTGAGGTCGAACTTGACGATCTGCGAGCCGCCCGCGGTGACCGCGACCTTCTTCTCGCCGGTCTGGAACCCCGGCGCCTTGACCTGGACGATGTGCTCGCCGCCCTTCACGTCCTTGATGTCGACCGGCACCGTGCCCATGTCCGTGCCGTCGATGAACGCGCGCGCGCCCTGGGCATCCGACAGGACGCGGACCACGCCGACGCCGCCGTTGAGCAGCGGCGCGAGCTCGGCCGTGACCTTGGTCTGCTGGTTCGCGACCACCGACACCGTCTGGCGCCACGGCGGGGCCGGCTGCTTGCGGACCTCGATGACGTGCACGCCCTCGATCACGTTGTTGATCACCGACGGCGTGTTGTCGGGGTGCTTGTTGCCGTCGATCAAGATCTCGGCGTCCGCGACGTCCGCGTTCACGATGATCGTGCCGAACTTCGGCCTGGCGATCTCCTTGAGCGTCGGCGCGATGGTCTGGATCTGGTTGAGGTTGGCCTCGATCCACTGCGTGTACGTCTCGAAGCCCTCCTTGCGGATCTCGAGCAGGTGGCGGCCCGGCGTGGTCTCGAGCGTGACCGGGACCTGCCCCTTGGGCTGGCCGTCGAGCGAGACCTGCGCGCCGAACATGTTCCTGTCCGCGTCGGCGCGGACCTCGAGCTTCGGGGGCTCGGGCTTCTTGACGAGGGGCAAGAACAGTTCCTGCACCGTGCGGAGCTTCGCGACCTTGAACGAGCGCTGCCCGGGCTCGTAGCCGGGCGCGTCGAGGATCACGGTGTACGCGCCGGCGGGCAGGCTCCCCGTGAAAGGGGTGGTGCCGACCGCGCCGCACTCACGCGCGCCGAGGAACACCGTCGCCCCCTGCGGGGCGGAGTCGATCTTGACCTTGTAGTTGTAGCGGGACTTGACCGGGCAGCTCTGCGCGTCCGCGTCACGTCCCGTGGCGACGAGCGCCAGGACGATCACGAGCGGCAAGGCCCACAACGAACGAACAAAGCTCATGAGGCTCTCCGAGGAAAAACGCAACGCACGTACGGTAACAGACTCGCGGAACGGCGCGGGGGCCGTGGGTGAAAAGACTGGCGCGGGTCACATCCAGGGGGGGAGCTCCACGGGCGCGATCAGCGCGTGGGCCGCGTCACAGCAGGCGGGCTGCCAGGGCGCCGAGCAGCGCGAGCCCCGCGCCGATCCGGTAGACCGCGAACCCGGTCAGGTCATGTGACCCGAGCCACTTGAGGATCCACGCGATCGCCGCGTACCCCGACACCGCGGCCACCCCGGTGCCAACGGCGAGCGCAGGCAACGCATCGCGCCCGAGCACGCGCAGCGCCTCGCGGGCCTCGAAGATGCCGGCCCCGGCGATCGCGGGGATCGACAGCAGGAACGAGAACCGGGCCGCGTCGCTGCGCGCGAACCCGAGCAGCAGCGCCATGCAGATGGTCGCGCCCGAGCGCGACACCCCGGGGACCAGCGCCAGGCTCTGCGCCACCCCGACCAGCAGCGCGTCGGCGTACGTGAGCGAGGTCAACGGCCGCGACGCGTCGCGCCCGTGGACGATCCGATCGACCACCACCATCACCAGGCCGACGGCGATCAGCGCGCCCGCGATCACGTAGAGCGAGCGCAGGTCGCCGTGGATCTGCTTCTTGAACAGCAGCCCGAGCACGACGATCGGCAGCGTCCCGACGGCGAGCAGCCACGGCAGCCGGCCCTCGGGGCTGCTCGGCTCGCGGACCATCATCACCGGCAGCTGGACCAGGTCCTTCGCGAAGTACGCGAGGACGGCGATCAGCGTGCCGAGCTGGATCACCGCGGTGAACGCGGCGCCCGGATCCTCCTGGCCCAGGAGCGCGGGCACGATCCGCAGGTGCGCCGTCGACGAGATCGGGATGAACTCGGTGAGCCCCTGGACAAGCCCGAGCAAGGCCGCGAACCACAGCGCCATCGCGGTCACGCTAGCATGCCCGTACCGCGCGCCCCGACCGCGCGGCCACGCACGAGCGTGAGATCAGGCGACGCCGAGCAGCTCGACCTCGAACAGCAGCGTCGCGCCGCCCGGGATGACGCCCGCCGCGCCGCGCTCGCCGTAGCCGAGGTGCGCCGGGATCAGGAGGGTGCGCTTGCCGCCGACCTGCATCGAGGCCACGCCCTCGTCCCAGCCCTTGATCACGTGCCCGAGCCCGATCGGGAACTCGAACGGGCGGTTGCGGTCGTGCGAGCTGTCGAACTTGGCGCCCTTCGCGCCGTTCACCCACAGCCAGCCCGTGTAGTGCATCACACATGTCTGGCCCTTGGCCGGGCTCGCGCCCGTGCCCACGACCGTGTCGTCGTACGAAAGTCCGCTCGGGGTCTGATTCATGGGCGGCATCCTACACACAGCCCGGGGGGCCGTGGCGAGGCCCGGGGGTGCCGAGCGTGGGCCCTGGCACGCGGGTGCCGCCGCCGCTTCCGCCCGGGGCCCGCGCCGGGGTACGATCGGTCCCAGCGGGGGCCCGGGGAGATGCTCGGCCGCCGCGGGGGGTCCGTATGTCGATGCGCTGGCTTGGCCTGTTGCTGCTGTCTGTCCTGATGTTCTCGCCGCGCGCGGCGGAGGCCACGATCTCGTACTCCCCGAGCGCGATGCCGCAGGTCGTCACCGATCCGGTCGGGGGCGGCGCGACGTCCGTCAACCTCTCGATCATCGGCACCTCGGCAGACAACGGCCGCTCGGTCGACCTCGAGATCGTGAGCTGCAGCAACCCGGCCGCCGGGACGTTCGTGCTGACGCCCAGCTCGGCCTTCAACCTCACCAACGGCGGCACCACCGTGGCCATCGCGTACACCGCGGCCGCGCGCGGCACCAACAACTGCAACGTCGAGATCTACACCGCCGGCAGCTCGACCACGGCGCTGAGCACCTTCACGATCCGGGGGATCGGCGAGGCGGCCGAGCTGCAGATCACGACGCCGGGCCCGCTCGACTTCGGCGCGGTGCGCGTCTCGACCGCAACGACGCTGACGTCGTCGCGCACGGTCACGTTGACCAACGCCGGCGCGCTGCCGCTCTCGGTCACGGCTCTCGCCCTGTCGGGGACCCATGCCGCGGACTACGCGATCTCGCCGATGCCGACGGTGCCGTTCTCGATCGCGGCGGGCGCGACCGGGGACATCACCCTGGTGTTCGACCCGAGCGCCGCGGGCACGCGGACGGCCACCCTGACCGTGACGTCGGATGACCCGATCAACCCGAGCGCCGACCTCGCCCTGACCGGCACCGGCGGCACCGCCGTGATCGGCGTGACCGACGTCGCGTTCGGGACCGTCAACCTGACCCAGACCGGCACCGGCACGATCACCGTCTCCAACACGGCGACCAGTGGCGGGGTCCTGACCCTCGGCACCGCCACGATCAGCGGCGGGACCTGGTTCACGTTCGGCGGCACCGGCGGCTGCACGCTCGGCGCCACCACGTGTACGCCGAGCGCACTGACGACGATCTCGAAGTCGATCCCGGTCATCTGCACCCCGCCGGTCGGCGCCTCGGGCGCGCAGATCGCCTCGGTCACGTTCACCTCCGACTCCGACCCGGTCGCCGACAACGTCGCGATGCTGTCGTGCACCGCCGGCGTCGCGGCCGCCGGCGTCGACACCCCGAGCCTGGCGTTCGGCAACGCGGGGGTCGCGACCACCACCGCCGTCCAGACCGTCACCCTCCAGAACACCGGCAACGTGGCGCTGTCGTACGGCCTGTCGAACACCGGCACCGAGGCGTCGCAGTTCACGCTCGCCGCGAGCTGCACGACCGGCTGCTCGCTGGCGGCCGGCGGCCAGACCACGATCGAGGTCGAGTTCAAGCCGACCTCGATCGGCGCCAAGACCGCGAACCTCGTGATCACCAGCACCAACGACTTCGCCAACCCGACCCTCAGCATCGCCCTCACCGGCACCGGCACCGCCGGCGTCGCCGCGGTGACCCCGGCGTCGATCGCGTTCGGCAACGTCGAGGTCGGCGCCACCCCGACCGCGCAGATGATCACGGTGACCAACACCGGCAGCTCCGATCTGACGATCTCGAATGCGAGCGTCACCACCGGCGCCACGGACTACGCCGTCCCGCTCGGCACCACCGGCGCGCAGACCACCGTGATCGGGCCGACGATGTCGACCTCGTGGTCGGTGGCGTGCGCCCCGAGCATCCAGGGCGCGCGCCCCGGCACGTTCCGGATCGTCACCAACTCGGGCGGCACCGCCGGCCAGAAAAGTGACGTCGCGCTGACCTGCACCGGCCAGCGCGGCGTGCTCGCGATCGCCGCGACCTCGCACAACTTCGGCGCGGTGTCCGCCAGCTCGACCGCGAGCCAGACGTTCACGCTGTCGAACACGGGCAACGTCGCGGTCAACGCGATCTCGGCGACCGTGAACAACACGACGATCGGCTACGCGGTGACCTCCCCGTCGCTGCCGATCACCTCGCTCGCCGCCGGCGCCAGCGTGACGATCACGGTGCAGTTCGCGCCGCTGTCGGGCGCCGATGGCGGCCCCGCCACGGTCACGTTCGCGGGCACGTGGGGCGCGAACGCGACCCCCAGCACCACCGTGCTCTCCCTCGATGGTGACGGCCTGAGCGTCGGCTACGACGTGTCGGCCACCGCGCTCGCGTTCGGCGACCTCCGCTACGACGCGACCGCGACGCAGGTGGTCTGCATCACCAACACCAGCCAGTCGAACGTCACGATCACCGCGCCGACCATCACCCCGGCAGCCGGCACGACCACCGGCGAGTTCGCGGTGACCGCCACCCACCGGCGCGCGTGCGGCGCGACCACGACCCCCATCGTCACGCTGCCACAGGCGCTGACGCCGGGCCAGACGCTCGAGATGATCGTCCGGGTCGATCCGGCCAACCGCGTCGGTGCGATGGCCGCGACCCTCACCCTCAACAGCAACCTCGCCACCAACCCGACGCGCACGGTCGACCTGACGGCCACCTCGACCAGCGCGATGCTGACCACCACGCCCGGCGTGATCGTCGACTTCGGCAACGTCGATCTGCAGGCCGGTGCGCAGACCCGCGACATCGTGATCACCAACACCGGCGACGCGACGCTCAACCTGGGCGCGTTCTCGCGGACGGCGGATGCGCGGTTCACGCTGACGCTGCCGGGCGCCACGGCGCTCGCGCCCGCCGGCGCGCTCACGGTGACGGTGACGTACACGCCGACCACCGAGGCCGCACCGAACCAGGCGGACTCGTTCACGTTGACCCACAGCGTCGCCGGTGACATCGCCAACGTGCCGGGCTCGCAGACCCTCACCGTCCGTGGCCGCGGCGTGGATCGCCACCTCGAGCTCGCCCCGGTGCCGGCGTTCCCGGCGACGTTCCGCAACCCGGGCGCCGCGGCGCCGGTCCGCACCATCACGGTGACCAACGACGGCGAGGCCACCCTCGCGATCAGCGCCGTGATGGTGACCAGCGCGGAGGTCTGGCAGGTCGACACCACGCCCGTCGACATCGCCGGCGGCGCCTCGCACGAGTTCGCCGTGACGTTCAGCCCCACCGTCGCGGGCCCCGCGCCCCAGGGCGAGCTCGTGTTCAGCAACGATGACAGCGATCAGCCGATGGCGACCGTGCTCCTCGACGGGCTCGGCGTCGACCGCATGGTCGTGATGGGCGATCCTGTGATCGACCTCGGCCTCACCGGCGTCGGCGTCCCCGTGTCGCTCCCGGACGCGCTCACGGTGACCAGCACCGACCCCGCCACCGGGTTCGTGATCCGCGCCATCGAGATCGACGAGGCGGCGTTCACCCTCGACGGCGAGACCGCCGGGGTCGCGCTCGCGCCCTCGGCCAGCGTGGCGTTCGGCGTGACGTTCACCCCCGAGCGCGAGGGCGAGTTCGAGACCCGCGCGCGGCTGTTCCTCGACGAGGATCCGCTCACCCAGGCCGAGGTCACGATCAAGGGCCGGGCCGTGTTCGTCGAGGCCACCGGCGGCGGTGGCTGTCAGGCCAGCGGCGGCGGCTCGGGCCCCACCGGCGGCCTCGTGCTGATCCTCGCGGGGGTGCTCGCGGCCCGGCGCCGGCGTCGCGCGGCCGTCGCGGGTGCGCTCGCCACGGCCCTGCTGCCGGCCCTCGCCCACGGGCAGAGCGCCGAGCTCGACCTGTCGCTGTTCAACCCGACGCCGTCCACCGTCGGCACCACGATCCAGCTGCAGCCGGCCGGCGTCGGCGCGAGCGGCAGCCTCGCGACGATGGCGGTCGCGTCGTACGCGACCAACCCGCTGATCCTGAACCTCGGGAGCACCGAGCACCTCACGATCACGCAGCGGTCGACGCTCGAGCTCGGCGTCGCGTACGCGTTCCTGGGCCGCCTCGAGGCCGGCCTGCGGATGCCGTTCTACAACCAGGCCGGTGACGGCGCGATGGTCGGCGTCGGCTCGCCGAGCGGCAGCGCCCTCGGGGACCTGACCGCGCACGTGCGCGCCCAGCTGCTCGGGTCGAGAACCGGCGCGGGGTTCGTTCTCGGGCTCGGCGGCCAGGTCACCGTGCCCACCGCCTCGTCGGCGCAGTTCGCCGGCGTGGACGGCCCGAGCGGCAAGGCCCAGCTCCTGGTCTCGCTCCACCCCACCGCGGCGCGCTCGCGGTTCACGCTGACCGCCAACGCGGGCGCGGTGATCCGGCCGGCGACCCAGCTCTCGAACATCGAGCAGGGCAGCGGCGCGACGTTCGGCGCCGGCGTGTCGGTCCGCGTGTTCGACGCGCTGTGGGTGGTCGGCGAGGCATTCGGCGAGTTCGTCCCGGCGGGCCGCCGCGCCAGCGTGATGGCGAGCGCGTCGGCGCTGGTCACCGCCGAGTACCTCGGAGGCCTGACCTACCGCCCGACCCGGCAGCTCGCCGTCGGCCTCGCCGCCGGGCGCGGCCTGGTCGCCGGGGTCGGGACGCCGGACCTGCGCGGCGTGCTGTCGCTGACCGTCACCCCGAGCGCCCGCGCGCTCGCCCCGATCTATCCGCCGCCGCCGCCGCCCGTCGATGGCGACGAGGACGCCGACGGCCTCAAGGACAGCCAGGACCGCTGCCCCGACGAGGCCGAGGACAAGGACCTGTTCGACGACGCGGACGGCTGCCCCGATCCCGACAACGACAAGGACGGCGTGATCGACGTCGCCGACAGGTGCGTGCTCGATCCCGAGGACAAGGACGGGTTCGAGGACGGCGACGGCTGCCCCGACATCGACAACGACGGCGACGGCGTCAAGGATCTCGCCGACAAGTGCCCGATGGTGCCCGAGGACAAGGACGGGTTCGCCGACGATGACGGCTGCGCCGAGAAGGACAACGACAAGGACGGCATCGACGACGACGCCGACAAGTGCCCGAACCAGGAGGAGTCCATCAACGGCGTCGACGACGACGACGGCTGCCCGGACAAGGGCGACTCGCTCGTGATCATGACGCCGAGCGCGCTCGAGCTGCTCGAGCCGATCCAGTTCACGGGCGCCAAGCTGTCGCCCAAGAGCACGAACCTGCTCGGGCAGATCGCGGCGACGCTGCGCGCCCACCCGGACATCGTGCGGTTCAAGGTGTCCGTCCACGTCAACCCGTCAGCCGATCAAGCGAAGGACCTCGATCTCGCGACGAAGCGGGCGCAGGCGGTGCGCGACTGGATCGTGCAGTGGGGCATCGCGGCCAGCCGCGTGCAGGCGCAGGGCCTCGGCGGCAAGAAGCCGCTGGTGCCGGCGACCCAGAAGGGCGCCGCCAGCATCAACGAACGCGCCGAGCTGATCATCCTCGAGCGCAAGTAGCCTCGAGCGCAACGTAGACCGTCAGCTCGCGGAGCGCGCCAGGGCGACGCCGATCACGGCGGTGGCCCCCGCGGCGCGCAGCGGGCCCGCGGCGGCCGCCAGCGTGGCGCCGGTCGTGACCACGTCGTCGACGAGGACCACCGCCCGCCCGGAGATCGCCGCGGGCGTGCGCACCACGAACGCGCCGGCGAGGTTGGCGCGCCGTGCGGCCGCGCTCAGCGTGCTCTGCGCCGGCGCATGGCGCACGCGCCGTAACGCGGGGATCGGCGCGGGCAACCGCTCGGCCGCACAGGCGTGCCGGGCGAGCAGCCACGCATGGTCGTAGCCACGGCTCAGCCGGCGCCGCCAGTGCATCGGCACCGGGACCACGATCGCATCGTGCGCGGCCACCGCCGCGGCGAGCAGCGGTGACCACAGCGGCGCGAGGTCACGGGCGACGTGGGTGCGCCGCGCGAACTTGAGGCGCCGGATCGCGGCGGCGAGCTGCCCGCCGAACCGCCACGGGGCGAGCACCGCGTCGAGAGGGAGCGGATCGGCGGCGCACCGCCCGCACGCGCCGCGTGCGAGCGGCTCGGCGCACAGGTGGCAGGCCGGCCCGAGCTCGAGCAGCGAGGCGGCGCACGCCTCGCACAGGGTGGTGGCAGGGCACGCGCACGCGGCGCACTGGGAGGGGAACAGCCAGGTCAGCATCCCCCCGTTTCGGCCAGGCCGTGCTGCGGTTGCGTGGTAGGACTCGCTCGCCGTGCGCGCGCCCTCCCCGTCCGCCGACGACCGCTGCCTGGTCTACGAGCCGGGCTTCGTGGACCCGGCGGCGCGGACCGAGATCCTCGCCTGGCTCGCCACCCTGACGCCCCTGTGGGAGCAGCGGTACGCCACGGGCCGCCCGCCACCCACCGGCAAGGAGCAGCGGTCCCTGCTCCGCCCGGTGTACTGGCTCGGCAGCTGGCAGTTCGCGTGCCTGGGCTACTACGAGCCGCCACGCCGCACGTTCGACGTGGCCGTCGCCGCCGCGCCGTTCCCCACCGTCCTCGCGCGGATGGTCACCACGATCGAGCGGCGCGTCCGGGCGACGTTCCCGCCGCCGACGGTGCCGCGCCGCTGGCACCTCAACACCTGCCTCGTCAACTTCTACGGCGATCGCACCGAGGGCGGCCGGACGGTGGACGTGGCGCGGGTCGGCGAGCACCGCGACTTCGAGCCCGGGCCGGTGGCGTCGATCTCGCTCGGCGAGCGCGCGCGGTTCCAGTTCGTGCGCCGCGGCGACCGCAGCGCCCCGCCCGTCCGCACCCAGTGGCTCGAGGATCGGAGCCTCCAGATGTTCGGCGGCCCGCGCTGGAAGGACGACCTGCTCCACCGCGTGCAGCGCGTCGACGACAAGCTCGGTCTCGACCTGCCTCCGACCATCGCCGGGTTCCGCACGCGCCGGATCAACTTCACGTTCCGCTACGTTCCGGACGAGCACGTGGTGCCGTTCGCGAAGCTGCCGCCGTCAGCGCGCGAGGACGTCCGCGAGTACGTCACCGCGCTCGCCGCGACCTCGCCGTTCTTCGCCGCGGCGCTGGCCACCGAGCGCCGGCGCTAGCGTCGTCGACGGTCGAGGCCGAACAGCGCGGGCGCCGTGGCCGCCGGTGGCGCCGGGATCCCGAGCAGCGCCGCCACCGTCGGGGCGACCTGCAGCAGCGAGCCGGTCCCCGTCTGCGCCTCCAGGCCGGGCGCGCGCACCAGCACCGGGACCTGGCGATTGTCGTCGTTGGGCGCGTCGTGGTGGGTGCCGGTCGCGTACGCCGACATCGACGAGCCGCGCCGCGGCACCACCAGCAGCTCGCCCGCGAGATCGGGGGCGAGGCCGAGGCACGCCGCGCGCTCGAGGCCGGTGCGCGGACCGCAGTCCGCGAGCAGCGCGGCCGTGGGGATCACGCGCTCCACCCCGGGCAGCCCGGCGATCGCGGCGGCGGCCGCGGCGAGCGCGGGCGTGCGCGCAGCTGGCGGCACCGCGGCCCAGCGCGCCGTGAAGAATACCTGGTTGGACCCGGTGTCCGCGACCCACGGGCCCGCGCCGAGCGCCGCGACCAGGGCGGCCTCGGCGGCGGCCTCGATGTCGCGCGGCGGGATCCTGCGCGCCCCGGCGATCGCGGCCCCCTCCGGCAGCGGGGTCGCGCCGTGATCGCTGGTCACCACGATCGCCCAGCCCTCCGGCCCGAGCTTGCGATCGAGCGCCTCGAACCACACACCGAGGCGGCGATCGAGGCGCAGCGTGGCGTCGAGGATCTCCCACGACTCCGGCCCGAACGTGTGCCCGATGTAGTCGTGCGCGTTGAGGCTGATCGCGAGCAGATCCGGGACGTCGTCGTCGCCGAGATCGAGGCCGGCGAGCGCGGCGTCGACGGCGTCGAACACCACCTGGTCGCCGAACGGCGTCTGCACGATCGCCTCGGCGTCCGCCACGGGGTGCGGGAACGTGGTGCCGAGGCCATGGACGTCGCCCTCGCCGGGCCGCCCGTCGGTGACCCCGGTCGCGCGCGCGAGCAGCGCTGGATCGAGGGGCGTCCACGCCTGGCCGACGAACCGCCCCACCGGGTGCGCGCGGGCGAGCTGGTCCAGCCACGGCGGGAGCTGCGCGGCATACGCCCGGCTCGTGGTCATGCCACCTGCATCGGCGTCGTACCAGACCGCCAGATCGGGGTGCCGCCCCGCGATCAGGCACGCCGCGCGCGCCTTGAGGCCGATCGCCACCGAGCGCGCGCGCCCGCCGCTGGAGGTCCGCAGCTGGTCGGCGAGGCCGTCGACGCGGAGCGCGGCACCGGACACCGGCGGGAGGGCCGCGCCGGCGCGGTCCCCGAGCCCGAACGTTGGCGCCTGCGCGTCGAACTCGGCCGGGAGATCGGTGCCGGTGTCACGGCGGTACCACGTGTTGCCGAGGATCCCGTGGACGGCCGGTGGAGCGCCCGTGCCGATCGTGGCATGGCCGGGCGCGGTGAACGTATTGACGTACGGCAGCTCGGCGGTCGGGACCACCGCACCCTCGCGCAGCAGCCGCCCCAGCCCGCCGGTGAACAGGGCGCGGTCCCGGGTGAAGGCCCAACTCGGGAGCTGGTCGATCACGAGCAGCACCACCAGCCGCGGCTGGGCCACCCGGACCGGGGCAGGCGGCCCCGACGGCGCGTGGCCGCAGCCGGCCACGGCGCCGGCCACGGCGCCGGCCACGGCGGCGGCCACGGCGGCGGCCACGGCGCCGGCCACGGCGCCGGCCACGCGCCCCAGGGTGGCGCTGATCCGGGCTGCGATCGAACGGCGCACGTCCGCACATCGTACACGGACAGCGGTAAGCTCGCCGGATGTCGCTGACCGATCGCCTCGTCCCCCTGTGTGACCTGCTCCTGGGAGCCGCGTACGCCGACGAGGAGTTCAAGGATCGCGAGCGCGACGAGGTGAAGGGCCTGCTCGTCGAGCTGTCGGGCAGCGCGCTGTCCGAGGAGATCGAGGCGCAGATCGCCGGCTTCGATCCCAAGGCCCACGACGTCGCCGCATCGGCGGCCGCGTTCGCCGACGACAGCGAGGACAACCGCAAGCGCGTCCTCCACCTGGTCGCCGCGATCCACGAGGCCGACGAGGAGCTCGACTTCTCCGAGGATGACTACCTGCGCACGGTCGCGAAGGCGCTGGGGCTCGACGACGCCACCATCAGCGGCCTGACCATCGACGTCGAGGTCGAGGAGCTCCGCGAGGAGCTCGCGATCGTCCGCAAGCCGCCCCCGCCGCCTCCTCCCCGGAAGGCGTCGACCGACGTCGACATCGACGTCGACTGATGGGCACGCTGCCGCGCAGCGGCCGACGGAGCCCGGTTCGGCCCTGACCTGCGCCCGATCACCTGACCTGCGCCCGGTCAGATGTCGTGGATCAGGGCGGTCAAGATGAAGATGATCACGGCGAGCAGCAGCCCCGCCCCGAGCCGCATGGTGCGTTGCTCGTGCTGCCCGTGCTGAACAATCTGCGCGAAGTTGGACATGGACAGCCTCCGCCCCGGGGCACTGCACGCGCACCGCCAGCTTCGCCGCCCGCCCGCCCCGCAACTCGTCGGGGTCGTTCGCACGCCGGCCGAGGCGTGGCGGCCCACCGCGGCGTCACGCCGGGCGCGCGGCCAGCCGGACCAGCGTGACCGCGGGCGCGAGGGCGAGCTCGACCTGGCGGCGCCGGCCGAGCAGTTCCCCGCCCGCCTCGATCGCGGCGTCCTCGGACAGGTCGATCCGGACGCGCTCGCACAGGGCATCGGTGACGTGGTCCGAGAAGTACTCGCCGCGGAACGCCGCGCGGGTGTTGCGGAGGATCTCGAGCAGGCCGGCGTCGCCGCAGCGGAGGTGGAACCGCCCGGGGCGCGCCTCCGCGAACGGAAACATCTTCATCCCGAACCCGAAGAACGGGATCGTGGCGCCCGCGACCAGCGTGCACGCCCCCGCCCAGATCAGCCGCCCCGCGGGGATCTCTCGCCCGGTCGGGCCCGCGCGCCCCATCTCGATCGCCGGGGCGCCGAGGTTGGTCACGGTGACGTGCGGGCGGCCCTCGCGCACGAACCTCGGCACGGAGCGCAGGGCCACCGACAGCGCGTAACGCGTGGCGCCACCCGCGACCCGCCGCGCGCCAGGGACGCGGTCGATCACGCGGCCGACGGCCTCCTGATCCTCGAGGAGCTGGGCGTCCACCCCCATGCCCACGAATGGCGCCCGGACGCCGAGCACGTCGATCATCGGGACGCGGATCCAGGCGCCCCGGCCGTCGATCAGCGCACGTGCGTCAGCGACCACGTCGTCGCTGGCGCCCACCGCGTCCGCGATCGCGTTGCCGGCGCCGAGGCGCAGCACGCCCACCGCCGGCTCCGGGCGGCCCATGCCGCGGCACGCCTCCTCGAGCAGCATCAGGCCCATCACGGTGGTGCCGTCTCCGCCTCCGAAGATCAGGAGATCCACGCCCCGCGCGACCTCGGCGCGGAGCACCGTCCGGGCCTCGTCGAGCGACGCCGTGAACCGCACACGCCCCGGCAGCGCTTCCTCGAGGGCACGCCGTACGCGCCCGGACATGCGCCGCGCGTTGACGTTGACCAGCGCGACGGCCCTCACCCGCTGACGATACCGCACTGGCTCTCGTCGACGCGAACTCCTGCCTCTCGCCTCCCTGGCGCGCCGCGCGGGTTCTCGTATCCTCCGCGCCGTGCCCCGGCCCTCCCCCTCGCCACACGGCCGCCGCCGCTGGTGGGGGACTGCGCTCGTGGTCATCGAGGGCCTGGTGGTCGCCACCGCGCTCGCCGGGGTGGTGCTGTGGTGCTCGATCCCCGGCGTCTCCGTGCTCGCGACCGAGGCCCCGACCTCGACGGCGTTCATCGATCTGAGGCGGGCCGAGGCCGCCGCGCGTGGCGAGCGGCTGGACATCCAGCTGCGGTGGCGGCCCCTCGCCCGGATCTCGCGTTACCTCCGCGCGGCCGTGGTGTATGCCGAGGACGATCGGTTCTACGAGCACGAGGGCGTCGACTGGACCGCGATCGAGAAGGCGCTCGACACCAACTGGACCCGCGGCGCGCTGGCGGTCGGCGGCAGCACGATCACCCAGCAGCTCGCGAAGAACTTGTACCTGTCACCGTCGCGCAGCCTGATCCGCAAGCTGCGCGAGCTCCTGACCGCCCATCGCCTCGAGGACCACCTGACCAAGGACCGCATCCTCGAGCTCTACCTCAACGTCGTCGAGTGGGGGCCCGGCGTGTTCGGCGCCGAGGCCGCCGCCCAGCACTGGTTCGGGCACGCCGCGGCCGCGCTCACGCCTGCCGAGGCCGCGCGCCTCGCCACCGCCCTGCCCAACCCGTTCACGCGCTCCCCGCGTGTGCGGGCGCCCGCGCTCACGCGCAAGGCCGCGCGCCTGATCCGCCGGATGCGGAGCGAGCACCTGATCGGGGCCGCCGAGGAGCGCACGGCGCTCGAGGCCGTGGGCGCCGCCGCGCCGCGGTAGCCGGTGTCAGAACAGCGCGTCCTCGATCACGAACGGCGTGACCGGGACCGCGGTGGTCCTCAGCGCCGCGACCTCCCCGCGCGCGATCGCCGCCGCCTTGCCAACCGGGAGCACCCAGACCGTGCCGGTCGCGGTGTCGAACGTGATCGAGCGGGGTGCGACGCCGCCGAGGCGCTCTGACACCAGCGGGATCCCTTCGCGCTTGAGGTACTCGCGCACGAACGTCGCGTTCTGCGCGGCGACGGGCAGCAGGCGCGCGACGGACACGTTGGCGGCGCCGAACGCCTTGGCGACCAGGCGCCGCCGGCTGGCGCCGAGCGCCATCAGCTTGTTGATCAGGATCTCCATCGCGTGCACGCCGAACCGCGCGCCGGCAGCATCGGACTCCGGCAGCAAGAAGTGGTTCATCCCGCCGATCCGGGTCTCGGGATCCCACAGGCAGGCCGACACGCACGAGCCGAGCAGCGTGGAGATCTGGCACGGCACGGCGGAGGCGTGGATCTCGCCCACGGTGATCGAGATCCGCGCCTCGGTCACCTTGGCGAGCGGAACGCCCTGCGTGCGCGGGCCCGGCCGCCGCGGGGGCGACGCGATCGGCGGCACGCGCGTGAGCCTCGGGGCGATCGGCGCCGGGGCGCGGGCAGCGATCAGGCGCACCGTCGCGGTCGTGGGGGACACGGCGGTCGCCGCCGACGGCCCCGCCGGCCGACCCGCGATCGTGTGCACGCCCTGCACCGTGCCGAACCGCGTCACCGTCGGATCGAACAGGGTCTCCGAGTGCCCGACGATCAGGTAGCCGTCCGCGCGCGTGCAGCTGACCAGGCCGCGCACGACCCGCTCCTGGGTCTCCTTGTCGAAGTAGATCATCACGTTGCGGCACATCACCGCGTTGAACTTCCCCTTCACGGGGAACGGGGTGGCGGTCAGGTTCGCGCGCGCGAACTCGACGAGCCGGCGGATCTCGGGCCGGACCCGGACCCGCCCGCCCGGCAGCGGCTCGAACGCATTGCGCGCGAGCGCCGCGGGGACGGTCGCCACGGCGGCCTCGTCGTACTCACCTCGGCGCGCGAGATCGAGCACCGCGGTGTCGATGTCGGTCGCGAGGATCTTCACGTCCCAGCCCGCCGAGGCCGGCAGCAGGCTGTGCGCCACCAGCGCCAGCGAGTAGGGCTCCTCGCCGCTCGAGCTGGCCGCGCTCCACAGGCGCAGCATCCGCTTGCCGCCCCCCGCCGCGGCCTGGACCGCGGCCTTGATCACGACGTCACGGATGAAGTCGAAGTGGTGAGCCTCGCGGAAGAACGAGGTCTTGTTGGTGGTCAGCGAGTTGATGAACTGGCGGCCATCGTCGGACTCCGGCCCCGCACTCGTGATCCGCTCGATCAGCTGCGTGTAGCCGATCGCCATCCGCGTGAGCCTGGGGCCGAGGCGCCCCTCGACGAGATGCTCCTTGCCGTACAGCCGGATCCCGGTCCACCGGTACATCAGCGCCGCGATGTCCCGGTACGCCGCGGGGCGCAGCCGCGGGCCGTCGGTGCTCACACGACCTCGTAGCGATCGTCGTCGTCCCCGCCGTCGCGATCGGCGCGGACCGGCGCCCGGCTGGAGTTCCCGCTCGCCAGCGCGTGATCCACGTCGTCATCCTCGTCGGGCTCGGCGTCGCTGTCCTTGCCCTGGCCGAAGGCGGCGGCGCGCCCCGAGCCGGTGCCACGCGCAACCGGTTGACGCTCGGCGCGCGCCTCCACCCGGGCCTCGATCCGCGCGCCACGCCGCGCCACGCGCTTGCCACTCGCACGGCGTCGGCGCGCGCGGTCGGAGCTGAGGGTGAAGCCCGCGAGCATGTCGTCGAGCTGGCGCGCCTGCCCCGCGAGCCGCTCGGCGGTCCGCGACAGCTCGGTGGTCTGGTTCGAGTTGGCCTGGGTGACGCGGTCCATCTGGGACACGGCCTCGTTGACCTGATCGACACCGGCCGACTGCTCGCGCGCCGCCGCGGCGATCTCGCCGAAGATGTCGGTGACCTTCTTCACCGAGCCGATGATCTCGTGCAGCGACTGGCCAGACTCGCCGACCAGCTGGTGGCCGACGGCGACCCGCTGGAGCGCCTCCTGGATCAGCGCCTTGACCTCCTTGGCGGCCGTCGCGCTGCGCTGGGCCAGGTTCCCGACCTCGGCGGCGACGACGGCGAACCCACGCCCCTGCTCGCCGGCACGGGCGGCCTCGACGGCGGCGTTGAGCGCGAGCAGGTTGGTCTGCAGCGCGATCTCGTCGATCGTCGTGATGATGTCGCCGATCTTGCGCGACGACGTCTTGACCTCGTTCATCGCGATGACCGCCTGCGCCACCACCTCGCCGCCACGCTCGGCGACCTCGCGGGAGCCGGTCGCGAGCTGGCTCGCCTGCTGTGCGTTGCCCGCGCTCTGCTTGACGGTCGCGGTGATCTCCTCGAGCGAAGCCGCGGTCTCCTCGATGCTGGCAGCCTGCTGCTGCGCGCCGGTGGCGATCGCCTCGGAGGTCGACGCCAGCGACGAGGACGCGCTCGTCATCTGCGACGCCACCTGCCGGACCTGCTGGAACACCTCGTCGACGGACTCGACGGCGCGGTTGAGGCTCGCGACCATGCGGCCGATCTCGTCGTCCTGGTCCTCGATGGTGCGGCTCGAGAAGTCACCGTCCGCCACCTTGTCGAGCACGGCCGCCGTCGCCGCCAGCCGGCGCGAGATCCGCGACGCGACCACGTAGCCGGTGATCGAGATCACGATCAGCATCAGCAGGCCGGCGATCGTGAGGGTGAGCTTGCGGCGGTAGATGCCCTGCGCGGCTGACTCGATGCGGTCGCGAGTCTCGACGTCCGCCTTGGCCATCAGCGTGTCGATCACCCCACGGTGGGCCTCGTACGCCTCGTGCAAGCGACCGACCGCGAGGGTCTCGGCGGCGGCGTCGCCTCGCGTGACGGCCGGGATCACCTCGTCGTCGATGATGGCGAACACCTGGATCGCCGTGCGGGAGTTGTCGCCGGCCAGGATATCGGCGATCGAGCTCCGCCCGAGGTTGGTCGACCACAGCATCCGCCGGGCATCGAACCCGGTGCGGAGAGAGGTCAGCCGGCCCTGGACCTCGGCGAGCTTGTCCGCCTGGTGAAACGCGGCGACCTCGAGACCGAGCGTGTAGGCCTCGATCACGTAGAGCGGCGGCGGCGCGATGTCCGCGACGAAGTCCTTCATCGCGACCACGGCCTGATAGTCCGAGTCCTCGAGCCGCTCGGTCGTCGTCGCCCATGTCGCGATCAGGAAGGCCGCAAAGCCGACCGAGAATGCTGCGATGATGCCGAGGATCTTGGTGCGAATCGTGACTTGCATGGACGGTCTCTCCGGAGGAGGGCGAAGGTCCGGCTGCGGGCAGCGACCGGAGGGAGGTTCAGGCGGCGGCGCGCAGGGCCGCGCTGGTGATCCGATCGAGAGGGAGGACGTGCTGGGCAGCGCCGCGGCTGATCGCTTCCTTGGGCATCCCGAACACGACGCACGAGTGTTCGTCCTGGGCGATCGTCGCGGCGCCCGCGTTGCGCATCGCCAGCATCCCGCGGGCACCGTCGGCGCCCATGCCCGTGAGGAGAACTCCCACGGCGGACCGACCGGCGGCCGTGGCGACCGAGTCGAACAGCACGTCGACCGCGGGCCGATGGTTGTTCAGGGGCGGCTCGGTGGACAGCCGCACGACGTACGTCGCGCCGTTGCGCACGACCCGCATGTGCCGATCCCCGGGCGCCAGCAGGGCCAGCCCGGCGGTGACGCGCTCGCCATCGACGGCGACCCGCACGTCCATCCGGCTCAGGCGATCGAGCCGCTCGGCGAACCCAGCGCAGAACTGCGGCGGGAGGTGCTGGACCATCACGATGCCGGGCGCGGCCAGAGGCATCCCCGCGAGCACGGTCGCGATCGCCTCGGTGCCGCCGGTCGAGGCCCCGATGGCGATCACCCGGTCCGTGGTGCGGAACGCGAGCGGCGCGGCCATGTCGGGAGCCGCTGCCGAGGGGCCGGGGATGCGGCGCCGGGGACGCGCCGAGGCGGCACCGCGCACCTTGCGGAGCAGCTCGTCCGCCAGCGCGAACGTGCCGGCCTTGACGTCGAGCCGGGGCTTCTCGACGATGTCGATCGCGCCGAGTTCGAGAGCGCGCAGCGCCAGCTCGGAGCCACGCGCGGTGAGCGACGACACCATCACGACCGGGATCGGCCGCGCGGCCATCAGGCGCTCGAGGAACGCGAGGCCGTTCATGTTCGGCATCTCGACGTCGAGCGTGATCACGTCGACGCCGATGGTCTTGAGCATGGCCTCCGCGCGCACGGGATCCGACGCGACCGCGACGACCTCGAGATCCGGCGCGCGCCCGATCAGCTCGCGCAGGACCTCGCGCATCAGCGCGGAGTCGTCGACGATCATCACGCGCACGCGCGGGGTCATGGTGCGATCTCGCCGCGCAGGAGGCGCTCGACATCGAGCCAGGTGACCAGGCGATCACCATCCGGGACGAGCCCGACGACCAGCGCGTGATCGACGGTGGCCGACAGCGCGGGCGGCGGCCGGACCCCACCCTCGCGGAGGTGGACGACGCGGGTGACCTGGTCCACGACCATGCCCACGCTCTGCTCCCCGACGGCGACGATGATGATCGCGGTCAGCCGATCGAACTCGGCCATGGGCGCGCTGAACCGCAGCCGCAGGTCGACGACCGGGATCACGGAGCCGCGGACGTTGATCACGCCGAGCACGTGGCCCGGCACGTCGGGCAGCGCCGTGACCGGCGACATCCGCCGGATCTCCTGGACCTTCAGGATGTCGATGCCGAACACCTGCTCGCCGAGGTGGAAGCACAGGAGCTGCTGCTTGGCGGGGCCGGTCGCGATCAGCGGGGCCTCGGACGACGACGCAGATGCGGGCGTGGCGATGGTCATGACAGGTTGCTCCCGATGCTGCGGGCGACGCGGACGGCGTCCCCCGGGTCACGCAGGCCGGTCGCAGCAGCGACGCCATGTGCGTCGATGATCAGGGCGACCTTGCCGTCTCCGAGGATGGTGGCGCCCATGACGCCCGGCAGGCGGCGGAAGTGGCGCTCGATGCTCTTGACCACCACCTGCGCCTGCCCGAGCAGGCCCTCGACCTGCAGCGCGTAGCGGAGCTGGCCGGCCTGGACCACCACCGCGAGGCTGCCGGCCGCCGGACCCCCCGCGTGGCCGCGCAGGACCCGCGCGAGCGACACCAGCGGCAGCGTCTCGCCGTCGAGGTCCACGACGTCGCCCGTGCCGACCAGGGATCGCACCTGCTGCGGGGCGAGGCGGGTCGAGAACGCGACATCGACGGTGGGCAGCACCCAGGTCTGACCGCCGGCGGTGACCTGCAGCCCCTCCATGATCGTGAGCGTGAGCGGCAGCCGCAGGCGAAACCGGGTGCCCTGGCCAGGCTCGCTGGAGATCGTCAGCTCGCCGCCGACCCCCTCGATGTTGCTGCGCACGACGTCGAGCCCGACGCCGCGGCCCGACAGATCCGTGACCTCGGTGGCGGTCGAGAACCCGGGGGCGGAGATCAGCGAGAACACCTGCGGGCCGGACAGCTCGACATCGGGCGCGACGAGGCCCCGCTCGCGGGCGACCGCGAGGATGCGCGTGCGGTCGAGGCCGCGCCCGTCGTCGGAGACCTCGAGGAACACGCTGCCCCCGCGGGCGTAGGTCGCGATCTTGACGGTGCCGGTCACGGGCTTGCCGAGTTCGAGCCGGCGCGCCGGGGTCTCGAGCCCGTGATCGAGCGCGTTGCGGACCAGGTGCAGCACCGGATCGACCAGCCGCTCGACGAGGCCCTTGTCGAGCTCGGTCTCGGCGCCCTCGACCTCGAGCCGGACCTGCTTGCCCAGCCGCGCCGACACCTCACGCACGATCCGGGGCACGCGGGCGTACAGGTCGCGCACGGGCACCGTGCGCACGGCCATCACGCGCTCCTGGAGCTCGCGGAGGTGGCGCTCGGTGCGAAGGACAGCGTCGGCGAGCTCCTCCGTGCCGGGGCCGCCGCGGCGCACCAGCTCGCGGATCACGGAGTGGCTGATCACCAGCTCGCCGACCAGATCGACGAGGGCGTCCACCTTCTCGACGGCGACACGCAGCGTGCGGTCGCCCGTGGCGTCCGCCGGACGTGGCCCCGCTGTCGCGGGGAGGGCGGCGCCGCGCCCGGCGTCCGCGGCCACCGGGGTGATGTCGTCGAGGTCGGCCCCGCCGTCTGCGGCCGGCCCCGCGAACAGGGGCTCGATCACGACCTGTGCGCTGTCCTCGATGAACGCGAACGCATCCGCGATCCGGTCGTGGGTGACGCCGGCGGCGGGGGTCATCGTGATGGTCCACGCGAGGTAGCTCGACTCGGGCTCGAGCGCCTCGAGGGCGGGCAGCGCGAGCGAGTCGTGCTCGACCGTGAACGTGGTGGCCAGGCCGCGCAGCTCGCGGATCACGAGCAACGGATCCCCGCCGAACAGGTATGCGTTGCGCACCGGCGCGAACCGGATCCGGTACCCCGTGGCGCCCGCGACCGCCTCGGCCGCGGTTTCGACGGCGCCGCCATGCGCGGGCGCGCCCCCGAGCGCGACCAACTCCGCGTGCAGCCCCCTCATGTCCGGGGCGACGCCACCTGCCGGATCGAGAGCGGCGCGCAGCCAGTCGGAGGCCTTGAGCATCACGTCGAAGTGCAGCCGGCTGGGCACCAGCTCACGGTTGCGCCATCGATCGAGCAGCGTCTCGAGTTCGTGGGTGACCGACACCACGCCGGTCAGGCCGAACAGTCCGGCGCCACCCTTGAGCGAGTGCGCCGCGCGAAACACGTCGTGGATCCGGGCGTCAAGTTCGGGCGCCTGCTCGAGCGCGAGCAGGCCCTCCTCGAGGGTGGCGAGCAGCTCGGCGGCCTCCACGACGAACGCGCCGCGCAAGCGCTCGAAGTCGATGCCCTCGTTGCTCATGGGGTGCCTCAGGGACAGACGCGGGCGACGACGGCCTGCAGCTGCGACGCATCGAACGGCTTGGTCAGCCAGCCGGTGGCACCGACGGCCTTGGCCTTGGCCTTGAGCTCTCCGGACGTCTCCGTCGTCAGCATCAGGATCGGGGTCGCGCGCATCGCGGGGACGGCGCGCAGCCGCTGCACGAGGGTGATGCCGTCCATGCCGGGCATGTTGATATCGCTGATCACCAGGTGGATCTCCGATCCCACGTGGGCGAGCGCCTCCAAGCCGGTCGTCGCCTCGAGCGTCTTGAAGCCGGCGCGGCGCAGAACGTCGGCGACCAGCATCCGCATCGTGTTCGAGTCATCAACGATGAGCGCGGTCTTGGTCATGATCAGGTCTCCATCCAGTGGGTGAGGCCTGCGAGGGCCAGCGCGTCCCGTCCGGCCACCGAGGCGGCGCGGACGGTGAGGGTGTTGCCGCGCGCGCTGATCGTGGTGGCCAGGGCGAGCAGCACCTGGATCGCGGCTGCGTGAAGGTGCCCCGCCTCGCCGAGATCGACCACGATATCGTCGCCCGTGACGCCACGAAGCGCAAGTTCGTGCAGCGCCACCACGTCCGTCAGCGCGACCACATCCCGGATGGCCAGGCACCACGCCTGCCCGTCTCGCAACAGTTCCATGCAGACAGGTCCGGCCGCCCTCTCGACATGAAAAGGGAGATCGTGACGTTTTTTGCACACCCCACCGCGCCCCGAAACGTTCAACGACGACGGCCTCGGCCGAGGCGCCGATCCACACAGCTCTGTCGGCCGCCTACATCCACCCCTGCGGGCCCCTGCGGGTCGTTCGCAACCCTCGTGGTCGCGCCTACGCGTGGGCGCGCAGGAACGCCGCGGCCGCCCCCGCGAACGCATCCGGCTGATCGATGAACGGCCAGTGCCCGGCCGGCGCGATCACCTCGCACGCGATCCCGTGCGCGGCGAGCAGCGCGTGGCTGCGCGCGCAGATCCCCCCCGGCGAGCCCGCGATGAACAGCGCCGGCACCCGCGTGGCCGCGAGCCGCGCCGCGAGCGTCTCGGTGCTGCTGAGCGCGACCAGATCGACGGCGTGGGCGTGGAACACCTCCGGCGACGCGAGCGAGAGCCCGACGTGGTAGCCGCGCAGCGCGGGCTCGCTCACCCCGCGCGCATACACGTCCTCCCGCATCCGCGCGAACCCGTGCGCGTGGAACGACACCACGTCCTGCACCGCCGCGGTCGCGCTGAACGTGCAGTCGCCGCGCGACAGGTTGCCATCGATGTCGAGCACGGCGCGCACAGAGGTCCGCTCGGCCACCAGCGTCGCCAGCACGCCGCCCAGCGAGTGACCGGCGAGCAGCCGCGGCGGGCCCTCGGCGAGCCAGCCCCCGAGCAGGTCCGCGAGGTCGGCGAGCGAGTCCCGCGCTGGCGCCTCGTCGGCTGACGCCGCGGGCCACGCCGAGCGCCCGTAGCCCGGCAGGTCGGGCATCACGTGGGTGAAGCCCGCGAGCGCCGGGTGGCGCGCGATCGCCTCGAAGCTCTGCCCGTGCTCGCCGAGCCCGTGGATCCACACCACCTCGGGGCCCGCGCCGAGCCGGCGCACGACCATGCCGCGCTCGAGTGACCACCGCACCGGCATCACGCTGCTCACGTTCAGTTCCACGAGGCTCCGCCCCGCCCTACGCGGCAAGCCGCGCAGGGTTCCCACCCCGGTCTCGAGACTGGTTCACAGTCTCTCAGGCGAACACGCGGCGGATCCGGGCGATCGCCTCCTCGATGTTCACGCGCGAGTTGAACCCCGACAGCCGGAAGTAGCCCTCGCCGGCGGGGCCGAACCCCGAGCCCGGCGTGCCGACGATCTGGGCCTCGGACAGCAGGCGATCGAAGAACGTCCACGAGGTCGCGCCGCCGTGCGTGCGCAGCCAGATGTAGGGCGCGTGCACGCCGCCGAACACCGTGAACCCGGCCGCGGCCAGGCCCTCGCGCAGCAGGCGGGCGTTCTCCATGTAGAACGCGATCTGCGCCCGGGTCTGCGCGAGGCCCGCGGGCGAGTACGCCGCCGCCGCGCCGCGCTGGACCACGTACGACGCGCCGTTGAACTTGGTGGAGTGCCGGCGCGACCACAGCGCGTTGACCGACACCCGCTCGCCGCCAGCGCCGACGCCGGTCACGCCCTTGGGCACCACCATGAACGCGCAGCGCACGCCGGTGAAGCCCGCGCGCTTCGAGAAGCTGCGCAGCTCGATCGCGACGTCCTTCGCGCCCAGGATCTCGTAGATCGAGCGCGGCAGGCTCGGATCCGAGATGTACGACTCGTACGCGGCGTCGAACAGGATGATCGCGTCGGTCGCCTTCGCCCACGCCACCCAGCGCTCGAGCTGCGCGCGCGTGGCGACCGTGCCGGTCGGGTTGTTCGGCGAGCACAGGTAGACCACGTCGACGGGCTCGCTCGGCGGCTCCGGCTGGAACCCGTTGGCCTCGGTCCCGACCAGGTAGACGAACCCGGGGTAGCGCCCGTCCGGGCTCGCCGCGGCGGTGCGCCCGGCCATGACGTTCGAGTCGACGTACACCGGGTAGACCGGATCGGTGACGGCGACCCTCGCCGCGAGGGCGAAGATCTCCTGGATGTTGCCGCTGTCGCACTTGCTGCCGTCGCTGACGAAGATCTCGTCGGCGGCGATGTCGATGCCGTGCGCGGCGTAGTCGCTGGCGCGGATCGCCTCGACCAGGAAGTCGTAGCCCTGCTCGGGGCCGTAGCCGCGGAACGTCTCGCGGGCGCCCATCTCGTCGACGGCGGCGTGCATCGCCTCGACGATCGCGGGGGCGAGCGGCTCGGTGACGTCGCCGATCCCGAGGCGGATCACCTGGGCCTCGGGGTTCGCGGCCTGATAGGCGCGCACGCGGCGGCCGATCTCGGGGAACAGGTAGGAGCCGGGAAGCTTGGCGTAGTGCTCGTTGATGCGCGCCATGGGGAGCGGAACGTAGCCGATCTGTTGCCTGGTGCGTGCGCGTGCCAGAGAGCAACCGCGATCGGCAGCCGTTCAGGGCGGGGCGGCCGGCATCGGCACGCCGGGATCCCGCTGGTACGTGCGCCGGAGCGGCGTGCCCCCGGCGGTCAGCGCCACCGTCAGCGCCACGCCGGTGGACGACGCGACCTCGAACGTGACCGCGGCCGGTTCGGTCCCCGGCTCCGAGGCGCAGGTGTCCTTGGCATCCGCGAGCTGGTAGGTCCGCGGCGGACGGCGCGGGCTTCGGCGCGCCACCACAGGAGAGCAGGGTCGCGGGGCTACACCAGCGCTGTCGCCGCCGGGCGGCTGAGGTACAGTCCGCCCGCCATGGCCGTCGAGCGCAACGACTTCATCCGCGACATCATCGACGAGGATCTTCGCACCGGGCGGCACACCCGCGTCGCGACGCGGTTCCCGCCGGAGCCCAACGGGTACCTCCACATCGGCCACGCCAAGGCGATCTGCGTCGACTTCGGGATCGCGCGCGATTACCAGGGCACCTGCAACCTCCGCTACGACGACACCAACCCGGTCAAGGAGGACGTCGAGTACGTCGAGTCGATCGAGCGCGACGTGCGCTGGCTCGGGTTCGCGCCGACCGGCGTCCTGTACTCGGCCGACTACTTCCCGCGCATGTACGAGCTCGCCGAGCGCCTCGTCCGCGAGAGTAAGGCGTACGTGTGCGACCTGTCCGACGAGCAGATCCGCGAGTACCGCGGCACGCTGTCCGAGCCCGGCACGCCGAGCCCGTTCCGCGATCGCTCGGTGGACGACAACCTCGAT
The DNA here is from genome assembly GCA_964203225.1 of Kofleriaceae bacterium. Classification (GTDB taxonomy): domain Bacteria; phylum Myxococcota_A; class Polyangia; order Haliangiales; family Haliangiaceae; genus JABFXX01. The sequence goes on along the minus strand of CAXNMK010000007.1, from coordinate 263,302 downwards.
CTGCTCCGCCGCATGCAGGCCGGCGAGTTCCCCGACGGCGCCCGCGTGCTGCGCGCGAAGATCGACATGGCGTCGGCCAACATGAAGATGCGCGATCCGCTGCTCTACCGGATCCGCCACGCGCACCACCACCGCTCGGGCGATCGCTGGAAGATCTACCCAATGTACGACTGGGCGCACCCGCTCGAGGACGGCGTCGAGGGCATCACGCACTCGATCTGCACGCTCGAGTTCGAGAACAACCGCGAGCTCTACGACTGGGTCCTCGACAACACCGGCCCGTGGGACCCGCGCCCGCGCCAGTACGAGATGGCGCGCCTCGTCCTCGACTACACCGTGATGAGCAAGCGCAAGCTGCTCACGCTGGTCCAGGAGGGCCTGGTGTCCGGCTGGGACGATCCGCGGATGCCCACCATCACCGGCATGCGCCGCCGCGGCTACAGCGCCGAGGCGATCCGCGCGTTCTGCGACATGATCGGCGTCGCCAAGGCGAACTCCTCGGTCGACATCGGCAAGCTCGAATACTGCCTGCGCGACGACCTCAACCGCACGGCCCCCCGCGTCCTCGGCGTGCTGGACCCGATCGAGGTCGAGCTGACCGGCTGGCCAGCGGGGACGCCCGAAGGCGTGATCGAGGAGCTCGAGGCGCCGTACTTCCCGGCCGACATCGGCACGCCCGGCGCGCGCATGCTGACGATCAGCGGCCGCCTGCTGATCGACCGCGACGACTTCCGCGAGGGCGAGCTGCCGAAGGACTACCAGCGCCTCGCGCCCGGCCGCACCGTGCGGCTGCGCTACGGCTACTGCATCACGTGCGACGAGGTGGTGGAGCGCGACGCGGCGGGCGCCGCCACGAAGCTGCGCGCCACGATCCACCTCGAGACCCAGGGCGGCAAGAACCCCGCCGACGGCCGCAAGGTCGCCGGCGTGATCCACTGGGTCGACGCCGCCACCGCGCTGACCGCCGAGGTCCGGCTCTACGACCGCCTGTTCAAGGTCGCCAAGCCCGACGAGGGCGGCACCGACTTCCGCGAGCACCTCAACCCGGACTCGCTGGCGACGATCACCACCGCGAAGGTCGAGCGCAGCCTGGCGACCGCCGCGGTCGGCTCGCGCTGGCAGCTCGAGCGCGTCGGCTACTTCGCGGTCGACACCGACGCCGCGCCGGGCAAGGTCGTCCTCAACCGGATCATCACGCTGCGCGACACCAGGCCCACCGAGGCGGCGAAGGCGCTGCCGCCGATCGCGGTCACCGCGAGCCTGACGCTTGGCGAACTCACCGTGGAGGGGACGGCAACGGTTGGCCCACCCAGGAAGAACCCCAAGGCGCAGTCGCGCCCCAAGGGCAAGTCGCCCACCGAGTACCGCGCCGAGGCCCGCGCGCGCGATCCCGAGCTCGCGGCCGGCCAGGCCACGCTCGCGGCGCTGCCCGGTGTCACGCCCGACGCGGCCGAGCTGCTGTCGGGGGACCGCGACACCCTCGCGCTCGCGCTCGCCGTGACCGCGACCGTCGCCCCCGAGCTCGCCACCAAGTGGCTCGTCAACGAGCTACCGCGCGCGCTCGGCGACCAGCCGATCACCGTGGTCGCCGCGGGCGAACTCGCCGCCCTGCTCGGGGCGGTCGCGGACGGCTCGCTCGCGCCCTCGGCGGGCAAGAGTCTGCTCGCCGAGCTGGTCCGCACCGGCCGCCCGTTCGCGGACCTGCGCACCGCCGCTCCCGCCCCCGCCGTGGACGCTGGCGCCCTCGATGCTGCGATCGACGCCGTGATCGCCGCCAGCTCCGACAAGGCCGCCCAGTTCAGGGCGGGCAAGGTCGGCCTGCTCGGGTTCTTCGTCGGCCAGGTCATGAAGGCCGCCCCCCACGCCGACGCCGCCGCGGTCAACCAGGCCGTCCGCGCCAAGCTCGCCTGACGCAGCGACGGCCGCTGTCAGCCGCGCCACGTGGCCGCCGGCCGCGCCGACAGCCGACGTGAGCGGCATCACCCCAGCCAGGTGTTGGCGCCGGGCCTCGGCTCGGGCACCATGAGGGGGCATGGGGCGAGCTCTCCTGATCGCGGCGGTCCTCGCCACGGGTTGCGGGGCGGAGCTCAACCAGGGTGGCGCCGACGCGCCGGCTGGCCCCTCGAACGATGCCGGCGTCACGGACGACGCCCTTGGCCTCGACGCGGCGACCGATGCCCCGGCGTGCGCCAACGGCCGCGTCCTCTACCTCAACTTCGAGGGCCAGGCCCTGACCCAGGCCGCCACCAGCGACGCCACGACGAACCGCGCGAGCTGGATGAACCAGGCCAGCGGCACCGCGACGCCGTTCCGCCAGGCGTCCGGCAACCGGACCACCGACATCATGACCATCACCGATGGCATCCGCGCCGTGCTCGCGGGCTTCCCGGTCACGGTCGTCACCACCCGCCCGGCGGCCGGCCCGTACGTCATGGTCGTGTTCGGCGGCTCCGCCGGCGCGGTCGGCTCGAACTTCAGCCTCGCCGTCAACGAGCTCGACTGCGACGATAGCGAGAACAGCGATGTGCTGTGGATCTCCGATGCGAGCGGCGTCCCACTCCAGCGGCTGATCAACGTCGACGGTCGGAGGCATCGGGTTCGGCCTCGGCCTGACGGCCACCGCGGATCCCAACGACTGCATGTGCGGCTGGACCAACGGCTGCACGCCGACCTCGGCCCAGAACTGCACGCTGTCGATGAGCATCGCCCGCGACCAGGGCGCCGGGCAGCTGTGCCCGGCCGGCGGGGCGTCGCAGAACGAGCTGCTCGCGTTCGACCAGGCGTTCTGCCAGTAGGGAGCGCGCGCCGCGCCGCCCCGGGCCAGGCCCGCGGTCAATCGTCGTCGCCGGCGGGCTCGTTTGTAGCGCCAGCTCAGTCCGTGCGGAGCACCGGCAGGCGCAGCTTGCCAGCCGGGATGGGCGCGCCGCCCGAGGCGACCGGCAACGCGGCCGCGTGGTGCTTGCGCGCCGGGGTGAGCGTGGTCGGGCGGATGTCGGCGGGCCGCTCGGCCCACGCGCGCGCGACGTCGCGATCGAGCAGGTGGGTCGGCCGCACGTTGCGCAGCGCGTTCGCCATCACCGCGCGGAGGTTCGGGTTGTCCTTCTCGAGCGTGGACAGCAGCGCGGTCATCGCGTCGCGCTTGAGGCCGTCCTGCGAGCCGCACAGGTTGCACGGGATGATCGGGAACCCCTGCTCGGCGGCGAACGCCGCGATCTCGGCCTCGCCGCACTCGATCAGCGGGCGGATCACGTCGAACCGGCCGTCGTCGGTGCGGTAGCTCGCCGGCATCGCCTGGAGCTTGCCGCTGTAGAACAGGTTGAGCAGGAACGTCTCGAGCGAGTCGTCGCGGTGGTGTCCGAGCGCGATCTTGGTGCAGCCGAGCCGCTCGGCCGCCGTGTACAGGATGCCGCGGCGCAGGCGCGAGCACATCGAGCAGTAGGTCGCGGTCTCGGGCAGGTGCGAGGTGACCACCGAGTAGGTGTCCTCGCGGAGGATCTCGTAGCGCTGGCCGGAGTCCGCCAGGAACGCCGCGAGCCCGGTCCCGTCATAGCCGGGCTGGGCCTGGTCGAGGTGGACCGCCACCAGCTCCACCGGGAACGGCAGGCGCGGCACCAGCCGGGTCAGCAGGTAGAACAGCGTGTAGCTGTCCTTGCCGCCGGACATCGCGATCATGACGCGATCGCCAGGCGCGAGCAGCGCGTAGCTCTCGCAGGTGTCCTTGACGTCGCGGTACAGTCGCGACTCGAGCCGGCGAACAGCATCGCTCATGCCCGCAGTCCTAGCCGATCTCACCCGCCCCGTCACCTCCCGATGACACCGACCACCCTCGTCGGCCTGGCGGTGATCGCCCTGATCGCGTTCACCACCGAGGGCGCGATCGGCTTTGGCGGCACCGTGATCGCCGCCAGCGTGGGCGCCCAGCTCCTGCCCCTCGAGCAGCTCCTGCCGGCGTTCGTGCCCCTCAACTTGATCCTGTCGGGCTGGCTGCTCCTGCGCGGCCGGGACGCGGTGGCGTGGCGCCTGCTGCTCGTCGAGATCGGCCCGCCCGTGGTCGTCGGCGCCGCCGCGGGCCTGGCGCTGTTCCACCTGCCCGCCAAGGGCCTGTTCGCCCTGGTGTTCGGCGTGTTCGTGGCCGGCCTCGCCACCCTCCAGCTGATCCGCCCCGCCGACCAGCCCCTCGCGCGCGCCTGGCGCCTCGGCCTGATCGCCCTGGGCGGCGTCGCCCACGGCCTGTTCGGCACCGGCGGCCCGATGATCGTCTACGTCACCCGCCGCCGCCTCCCCGACAAGCGCGCCTTCCGCTCCACCCTCGCGGTGCTGTGGCTGACCCTCAACATCGCGCTGCTCGCCAACTTCGCCTCCGCCGGGCTCTACCACCGGTCCACGCTCGACACCGGCCTCGTGCTCGCGCTGACCATCGTCCCCGGCCTGTGGCTCGGCGAGCGCCTGCACCACGCCCTCGATGCCGCGCGGTTCGAGCGCGCGGTGTGGATGCTGCTGCTCGGCGCCGGCGCCGCGCTCGCCGTGCGGTCCGCCCTCGCGCTGTGAGCGCCACGCCGCCGTTGTCGGCGCCAGGTGATCTGCGGCACATCCTGAACGCGCTCGGGTGCCGGCCGGCCGCGAGATCACCGGGGTGAGCGGCTCCCGGACGACGCGAGCGTCACCGATGGCGACACCGGATGACGTGACGCTCGCTCTGGACGAGAATGCGTCCCATGCGTGGGGTGCACCGGGTCTCGATGTTGATGATGTTGGCCTTGACCTCGTGCCGGAAGCCCGACGTTCACGCGGAGCAGGCGAAGACGTTCCGCCGTGCGTGGTCCGCGCAACCCGCCTCGTCCGGGCCCCTGTTCAACGGGCTGACGGTAGGCGGACCGGGCGACATGTCGGCGCTCTACGACAAGCTCCATGGGCAGTTCTCGAAGGAGTACGAGTGGACATCGACCGGCGACAACCCGAAGCTGAGGGCGATGCTCGCCGCATCGCGCCTGGTCATCAACGTGGAATCGCGCAACGGAAAGATCTCCGAGCTGGGCTTGTGGACCAACCACGAGCACGACGTCGGCTGTCCCGCGGACCTCGAACCGGAGATCCGCAGGGCATGGAACAGCGCACCGCACGCGACCTCGCGCGACCTCCAGATCTGGCTGGATCCGGCACATCAGGTGCGCGCGTTGTTGAACGTCGGCGCCCAGTGTCGTCTGACCTTCGAAGGCTACCAGCCCGAGGACACCTGGCTCGAGAAGGTCACACGCATCGATCTCGTCGGTAGCCCGGCATCTCAGATCGAATCGCAGATCGCCCCGATGTTCGGCGCGACGATGGTCCGGGATCCGGCTGGACGGTTCTTGTGGAACGACCTCGGATGTGGCCTCGGCGGAGGGAGCACGTCCATCACCGCGCGGACCGCGAACGACCGGATCGTGTCCGTCACCGCGGCAACGTTCGTGGCCGACGCGACGTTTCAGGTCGTGCTCGCCAAGCTTGCAGCGTCGTACGGTCAACCCATCGAGGTCACGGGGCTCTCCATGCGACGGCTCGAGTGGACCAACGGCACGCCGCTCCGCGTCGACCACCGCAACGGTCAGCTCGAGGTGACGCGTGGGGTGTTCTCGGAGCCCTAGGTTCGAGCGGAGAGAGAGCGAGACAGTGGGCCAGGTGATGGTAGGCACCAAGCCCGGGGCACCGGATCATCGGGTGGCAGTCCTCCCGCTTCATCACCACCTCCCCCCCCTGCGGCCGGGCGCAAGCGCCGCTCTCGCCGTCCGCTCCGCACATGCGCTGTGAGGTAGGGTGCCGGCATGAGCCTGCTCGAATCACTCTCGGAACACCTCGACGTTGCGAACCTCGGCAAGGTCGCCGGGCCGCTGAAGGAGATGCTGTCCGGCGACGGCGTCCACCAGGTGCTGGGCAAGCTGAACGCCGGTGGCCTCGGGGACACCGTGAAATCGTGGGTCGGCCTGACCAGGAACCTGCCGATCTCCGCGGACCAGATCACCAGCGCCCTCGGCAACGACACGGTGCAGTCGATCGCCGCGAAGGTCGGCATCCCCACCGACAAGGTCGCCAGCGCGCTCGCGCACCTGCTGCCGACCACCATCGACAAGATGACGCCCGACGGCGTGCCCCCGGTGAAGGACGCCAAGGTGCCCGACCTCGCCGACATGATCCAGGCCATGCAGGCCGCCGCCGCGCCGCGTCCGCGCTGACGGCCGTGGGTGGCCCTCGTCCGCCGCGCCCACGCCCTCTTCCCCCGGTGCCCGGGTGGCAGCGCGGCGCCGTCGACACGTGCGTCAGGGGCCGAGGGTCGCCTCGACGGCGCCCGCCGTGCACGGCTCCGGGCGCGGGTTGCCGAGCTGATCCGTCGGCGGACAGCCCGTCCCGATCGCGCGGGCCGGTGACGTGATCGCCGGCAGCATCGTCTCGCTGTCGCCGCCGTTGTCGGCGAGCGGGCCGAGCTGCGGGTCCGCGATCGTCGGGCTCGTCGTGCATAGCGACCCGCCGGGGTACTGCAGATTGCCGCTGCCGTCCGTGCGCTGGTCGTTGCACGTCGGGGTGTACATCGCGGTGTTGTTCGCGATCAGCGTGTTCACGAGCGTCACGCCGTCGCCGAAGATCCCGCCCGCGATCTGACCGGCCGCCGTCGACCGGTTGCTCGCGATCGTCACGTTCTTCATCGTCCCGGTCACCGCGTTGCCGAGCCAGACGCCGCCGCCGTTGCTGCCGGTCGCCTCGTTCTCGGCGATCGTCGTGTTCGTCATCTGGAGCTGACACTCGTTGATCCAGATGCCGCCGTTGTAGTGCGCGGTGTTGCGCGAGACGGTGGTCGCCGTGATCGTCAGCGCGAGGCCTTGCAGGTAGAGGCCACCGGCGTTGCCCGATCCCGTCGACGTCACGTGGTTGTCATCGATGATCGAGCGATCGATCGCATACGTCCCATCGTCGGAGTTCGACACCCGGAACACCCCACCGCCGATCGCGCCCGCCGTGCTGCCGCGGACGGTCACGCCGCACAGCGAGGTGTGCTCGTCGCCACCGTCCTGGTAGATCGCGCCGCCGGCGCCACCGTCGCCCGGATTGCCGCCCGTGCCGGTCGCCCGGTTACGCACGAACACGCTGTTGATCACGGTGAGATCGCCGTTGAGGCTGCCGATCGCTCCACCGTCGCTCGCGGAGTTCGCCGTGAACGTGCTGCCCGCGACGACGATGTCGCCGCCGCCGAAGCCGTAGATCGCCCCGCCCGCCACGTCCTGCCCCGTTGGCTGCCCCCGGTTGTTCTCGAAGCTCGAGTCCAGGACCGTCAAGCTCCCGCCGTCGCGGTAGATCGCACCTCCGCCCGCCGCGGTGTCGTCCGCCGCCGCGGGTGCCTGGCCGTCGCGGAACGCGAGGCGCTGGACGGTGAGGCGCGGCGTGGTCGCGTTGTAGTTCGAGTCGAGGTAGAGGATGCGCGAGCTCCCACCGCCGCTCAGCGTCACCAGCCCGCCACCGTCGATGACGGTCTCCTGGCTCACCGTGATCACCGAGGTCACCGTGATCGTCGTCGGCGCAGGGCCGCAGGCGAACGTGATCGTGCCACCGCCCGCCGCCGCCGCTTGCAGCGCCGCCGCCGTGCAGCTCGCGGCCGTGCCATCGCCGACGACCGAGGTCGGCGCCGAGACATCCACGAGCGCGGGGCGGTCGCACCGGGCGACCGGCACCTCGGCGTCGACGAGGGCGCCCGCATCCTGGGTGGGATCCCGATTCGCGTCACCTCCGCAGGCCGTGTACACGAGCAGCAGCACCCTGGATCTCGTTGGTCGCCTCACGTGGGAAGCGTCGCACGGGTCCCGGTCCACGCGACCGATGAACTGCGGCTGAACGCCCCACCGCACGTCAGGCCGCGCCGGCCGACACCAGCGGCGACCACGCGTCGGGCGTGAGCAGCCACAGCCAGTCCCGGGCGCGGGTGGCGCCGACGTAGAGCGCGCGCGCGAGCTCGGGGCCCACCGGGTAGAACGCCGGCGTCAGGTCCGGGATCACGACCACGTCGAACTCGAGGCCTGACACCGCGGCGATCGTGGTGACGACGATGCCGGGCTCGAACTGGAAGTCGCCGTCGAGGACGAGCACGGGATCGAGGCCACGCGCGAGCTCGGCGTGGAGCCGCCGCGCGTGCTCCGGCGTGCGCGCGAGCACGGCGATCTGGCGCCACGGCTCGCGGGACACCAGCGCGTCGAGGTGCCAGCACAGCGCGGCGGCCTGCGCGAGGGCGCTGTCGCACGCGCTCGCCCACACCGCGGGATCGGCGGGCGGCTCGGCGGGCAGCCGCGCGGTGCCGTCGGTGATCGCGCGCCCGAGATCGCTGATCGCGGGGACGGAGCGGTAGGTCACGGCGAGGGTGGTCTCGTCCCAGCGCGGGCGCCGCAGCTCGGCCCGCGCGGTATCCCAGCCGGTGAACCACGCGGTCTCGTCGGTGGCCTGCCGGTGATCGCCGGCGAGCGACACCGTGCCGTGCGGCGCGAGCGCATCGCCGATCGCGGCGAGCTCCATCGGCGCGCGCAGCTGCGCCTCGTCGATCACGATGTGGTCGTAGACCGGCAGCGCCACGCCCGGCAGCGCGCCGCGCCGCACCAGCTCGAACAGCACGGGCACGTCCTCGGCGTCGATCGTGTGCGCGTCCTCCATCGTGCCGCCGGCGTCGAGGCGCTTGCCGTCGAGCGCGACCAGACGGTCGGCGTCGACGTGGGCGTGCGCCTTCTCGGTGGTGGTCTCGAACTGGACGCGGGTGTGCTTCATCACGGCCGCGATCGCGCGCTCCGGCAGCGAGCCGCCGGACGCCGAGATGACGCGCTCGAGCCGCGGCTGATCGCCGAACAGGTGCAGCAGCCGCGCACGCGACCGCGGGATGCTGTCGTCGGTCTTCGGCGCCCTCCACCCGATGAACTCGTCCAGGCACACCCTCACCGCGGGGTGGCGCTTGAGGGCGATCACCTGGGCGCGCGCCCCGACGGACAGCCGCTTCGGCAGGCCGGGGAACGCGATCCGCGCCCTCTCGATCAGCCAGTCGTCGACCACCGCGATCTCGAGGCGCGGGATGCCGAGCCGCGCCGCGAGCAGGCGCACCAGCCGGCGCAGGCCCTCGGTGGGCACCAGGACCAGGCCCCGGAACGCCCGGCCCCAGTCCTCGGCGCGGCGGGACAGCGCGGCGACCCGGTACAGCGCGACCAGCGTCTTGCCGACGCCCGCCTCGCCGTCGAGCACCAGGGAGGTGTCCGGCGGGAGATCGACCGCGCGCTGCTGCTCGGGGTCGAGCACGATCGTCGCCTCGCGATCCGGCGCGGCGCGCGGCACCGGCGCGGGGCGCGGGCGGGGCTGAGGCCTGTCGCGGGTGACCAGCGCCTCGTCACCGAGGAGGCCGGCGCCCCGGCCGGTGATCACCCAGCGCGCGCGGACCCGGCCCTCGTTGATCCGGCTGCCCGCCTCGAGCTCGTACAGCTCGCCGGGGCCGTGGCGGAAGAACGCGCCGGCGATCGGTGCGGTCCGCCAGTCGAGCAGCGGGACCGCCGCATCCAGCTGCGTACGAGGCCCGAGGGCGTAGGTCCGCGTGCCGCGCTCGGTGTCCACGGTGAGGATCCCCTGCGCCGACGGGACCGCCGCGATCAGCTGATCGAGCTCGTCGAACCTCATCCGAGACATCCTGCGGATCGTGCGCGCGTTGGCAAGCGGTTGTGCGCCGGGAGCGTGCGCTACGATCGCGCCGTGGGCGTCCGGCGTGCCCGGCGCCGCATCCGGAGCACCAGCCCGGCTCCGAGCAGCGGCACCAGCCCCGCCCCGGCCCCGGCCTGACACGCGTAGAAGCTATCGACCTCGTCCCCGGCCGCACCCGCGCCACCCCCGCCGGGCCCACCACCGCCGACGCCCCACCATCACCGACGCCACCATCACCGACGCGACCCACCATCACCGACGCCGACGCCACCATCACCGACGCCGACGCCACCATCACCGACGCCGACGCCACCATCACCGACGCCGACGCCACCATCACCGACCCCACCATCACCGACCCCACCATCACCGACCCCACCATCACCGACCCCACCATCACCGACCCCACCATCACCGACCCCACCATCACCGACGCCACCATCACCGACGCCACCATCACCGAGTGGGGTCCCGCCATCGTCGAGGGTCGGCCCGCCGTCCGTGGGCTGGGGCAGCGCGTCGAGGTTTCCCCCCGCATCCACGCCCGGCAGCGGCGCATCGGCCCCACCCGCGTCGACGACGCCCGCATCCACCGCGACCGGCGCGTCGACCGGTGCGGCACTCCCCGCATCGAGCGCGGTCAGCGGGCCGTCGATCGGCAGATCGACCACGGCGTCGAGCAGCGCGATCTCGACGGCCTGCGCTCGCGCCGCGAGGTCGACGTCCTGCGTACTGCACGCAAGCACGAGCGCGAGCCCCGCGAGCCACCGTCCACCGTGCGCCATCCCCTCCAGTGAACCGCGACGACGGTCCGGTCGCAAGGGCGACGATCGTGAACCGGTCGCGCCGCCACGGTGGGAAGACGACCTACGCCGGGCTGATGGCGGGCGTCAGGGGCTGCGGCGCCCCCGCCTCGCGCCGGGCCGGGCCGGGCTCGAGCCCGCGCCGGAGCCGGTCGCGCGAGCGCCACTCGTCGACGCGATCGCGCGGGTGCATCGGCCCGTCGAACCGGAGCTGGAACGCGGCGTCGAAGTCCGTGGTGCCGTGCGTGCGGACGAACAGGGTCTTGCGGTTGTACGGCAGGAAGAACATCAGGAACGGGAAGAAGTTCTTCACCATCACGATGTCGGCCTTCATGATCGGCAGCCCGACGTCGGCGTAGAACGACGGCCGCATCACCATGGACGGCCCCTCGGTGATGACGATCCGCATGTGGTCGACGGCCAGCACGACGGTCCGGTCGAACCCGACCTGGGTGTGCTTGCTGACGATCGCGCCCGTCACGTCGAGCGGGCGCGAGCGCGCCGGATCGAGCGTCGCGCCGATCGGCAGGGACACCTGCGCACCCACGGCCTGCCCCCACAGCACCTCGATCGCGTGGGGATCACGGACCGCCGCGTACGTCAGCATCCCCGTGGCCTCCACGAGCAGCGCCCGCAGCAGGTGCGTGGAGTCGCCGGGCGCCCCGGCGGTGACCACGTCCGAGGCGTCCGACATCGTGACCACGCCGACCTTGCGGCGCAGCCTGGCGGCGCGCGCCTCCGCGATCGCCTCGCTGGCGGCCGGGAACATCGGCGGCTGCTCGTGCCGGCGCTCCCAGCACATCTCGGCGAGCTCGTCGGCGAGCCGCTCCGCGCCCGCGACGTCGTTATCGGTCACGGCGAGCGTCGCCCAGCCGAGCGCCGGATCGTCGTTCCACGGGTGGACCATCAGGGTCGACGCGGCGAGCACCTCGCCCGCCTTCTCCGCGCGGTGCATGCGGCGGAACACGGCGCGCATCGGCGCGAGGAAGTCGATGGTCTTGCCGCCGCCGAGGATCATCGGCAGCGTGCGCCACGCCATGGTCGGCTTGAGCTCGCCGAGCACGGTGCCGATCGCGAGCCGGCCGGCCTTGGCGCCGATCTTGGCGTGATCGCGGTGCGGGTTGGTCTGGTACGCGACGATCGCATCGGCCGCCTCGACGCGCGCGCGCGTGAGGTTGGCGTGCAGATCGTGCGACACGACGAGCGGGGCGCCGCCGATCACGGCCCGGACGCTGCGCAGGAGCCGGCTCTCGGGATCGGGCACGCCCTGCACGCCCATCGCGCCATGGAGCGCGAGGTACACCGCGTCGACCCGGCCGGCCGCGCGCAGCTTCTCGATCAGCCGGCCCTCGAGGAGCTCGAAGCACTCGAGGCTCAGGGGGCCGCCCGACGACGACCACGCCGACATCAGCGGCACGGGCTCGATCTCGGCCTTGCGGGCCTGCGCGGCCTGGATGAAGCCGCCGAGCTCGGCGCGCTTGAAGTACCCCTTGACCTCGGGACCCGTGGTGACCGCGGCCATCAGGGCGTCGCCCTCGAGGTAGTGGCTGCCCTCGAAGTCGTGGAGCGTGGTCGGCACCGGGGAGAGCGCGTTGCTCTCCTGCATGAGGCGGGCGAAGGCGATCCGCTTCACGGCTGGCTCGCCTTGCTGTACATGTCCGCCATCACCTTGCGAACGCGCTGGGCGACGAACCCGCGCACCGGCATCTTCGCCGCCATGCCGTACATCGGCGCGCTGCCGCTGTTCGCGAGCGACGGATCGCGGCGGACCTCGGCGACCGAGGCGAGCAGATCGGCGAGGTAGGTGTCGACGATCTGCGCGTGGTTGGCGGTCACGGTCAGGTGGATCGACGCCGGCCGGTGCTGGCGGTCGATCGTCCAGCCGCGGGTCTCCATGCGATCGGCGATCGCGTAGATCTCGGAGCCCCCACCTTGCCCGCGCACCTTGCGCATGAGGGCCGGAACGAGCCCGGTCTCCGCCGCCGCCTCGACGGCCTCCACCGTCGAGAACGTCACGATCGTCGCGTCGCCCCGGCCGAGCAGCGCCAGGCCGGGGATCCCCTCGATCCCGAGCCGCAGCCGCTGCGCGGCGTCGAGCGCCTGCCGGGCGAGCGCGAGGTACCCGTCCTCGCCCATCGCGTTGAGCGCGGTCCACGCCGCGGCGATCGGCCCACCGGGGCGTGTGCCGAGCAGCGTCGGCGAGGCGTAGATGCCGCCCGGGAAGTCCGTGGCGACGAAGATCTGGTGGCGCATCTGGTCCATCGACCGCCACACCAGCACCGACGCGCCCTTGGCAGCGTAGGCGAACTTGTGGAGGTCGGCGCTGATCGAGGTCACGCCCGGCACGCGGAAGTCCCAGCGCGGGATCCGGTGGCCGAGGCGCTCGATCCACGGCAGCACCCAGCCGCCGACGCACGCATCGACGTGAAGCGGCAGCTTGTGTGCGAGCGCGACCTCGCCGAGATCCGCGATCGGATCGACGACGCCGTGCGGGTACTGCGGCGCCGAGCCGACCAGGCCGATCGTGCTGCGGCCGATCTTCTTCGCCATCGCGGGGACGTCGGCGCGGAAGTCGGGGCCGACCGGCACCTTGACGAGGCGAACCCCGAACAGGTGGGCGGCCTTGTCGAACGCCGGGTGGATCGTCGTCGGGACGACCAGCTCGGGCCGCAGGATCCACGGCCGCGTGCGCCGCGCGCGATCGCGGTACGCGGCGACCGCGCACAGGATCGACTCGGTCCCGCCGCTGGTCACCGTGCCCACGGCGCCGGCGCAGTTGAACAGGCGCCCGGCCATCTCGATGATCTCGGTCTCCATCTTCTTGAGGCTGCCGAACGCCATCGGGTTGAGCAGATTCGCGCTCGCGTACAGCGCGTGCGCCTGGTGGAGGAGCTTCTCGTGCGCCTCGCCGGCGGCGCCGGGTACGTGATAGACGAGCGAGAACACCCGGCCCTCGCGCCAGCGGGTGTCATCGGCCTTGCGCTCCGCGAGCTCGGCGAGGAGCTCGGCCGCGGGGCGGCCCTGCTTCGGGATGCTGGTCATAGCTTGGCCTCGATGGAAACCGTGACGATGTTGTTCGCGCCTTCGCCGCGGATGTTCGACGGCGGGAAGGTCGTGGAGTCCCGGATCGTCGGGATCTGGAAGAAGTAGCGGAGGTAGCTCGCGCCGAGCCGATAGCGGCCCACGCTGTAGCGGAAGCCGCCGTGCAGCGAGGGGCGCGAGAACGTCGGCTGGTCGAGCGTGACCGTCTGGGGGGGCGCGGGCGTGCGGTCGTACTGGAGCCCGGCCATCAGCTCGAGGCCCGGGGCAGCCGCCAGATCGTGGACGCGGACGCCGCCCGACACCGCGATCGAGTCGCGGTAGTTCTTCTCCGTGACCAGCTCGCGGACGAGGAAGATGCCCGTGATGTCGGTGCGCTGCTCGTCGTACTGACGGTACAGCCAGTAGCGCATCTCGCCGCCGATCTCGACGTTGGGGTGGACGTCGACGTTGACGCCGCCCATGAACGCCCACGGCAGCAGCTGCTTGGTCTTCTGGCGGCCGATCAGCATGTCGCCCGGGACCGGCGCGTCGTCGCCGTAGGTGATCTGGACCGGGCCCTCGATCGAGGCGTCGATGCGCCCGGTCACGGTGGCGCCGTACGTGACCTTGGGGTGCGGGCGCCCGAACACGCCCACCATCCAGCTCGGCGCCCAGCCCGTGCCCTCGAGTTCGAGCCGCGACTTGGTGCCGGCGATGCTCGTGATGTCCATCCCGCTGATCAGCGGGTAGACCAGGCGCTCGCCCTTGATCCGCAGGTGGATCACGCCGGCCGACGCGCCGATGCTGAGCGCCTCGTTGACCTTGTAGGAGGCCGCGATCACGCCCTGCGGCGCGATCACGTAGCCGTCGATCAGGTGGTACCGGGTGACGTCCTTCTCGGCGAACGCCGCGCCCTGCGCGTTGCCGACGTAGAGCGCCGCGCCCACGTGGAGCTTGCCCGGCAGGACCGCGCCGGTCACCGCGAGCATCGGGATCACGCCCATCGCGCGGGTGGGAGTGACCGCGTCGTAGTAACCATCGGCGTTGGGCTGGACCCCGAGGATGTCGTTGCTGCGCTCCCACGGCTCGAGCGCGAACGCGGCATCGACCATCGCCACGCCGAACGAGGCGTAGACGTTCCACCCGTCCTGCAGGATCAGCCCGGCGGGGTTGTGATAGATCGCCGAGGCGTCGTCGGGGCGGCCGATGATCGAGCCCATCGCGGTGCGCCGGACCCCGATCTCCGAGATGCCGAACCCTCCCGCGGCGGCGGGCGCGGCGGCCAGGGTCACGAGCAGGCCAGCGAGGAGGCGACGGTGCATGCCGCGCACCTTCACCGAACCCGCGCACCCGCGCCAGCCCCATCGCGCCGACTGGCAGAAACTATCCCGGCTCCGTCGAGCTCCGCCGATAGTTCCGGCCGGCGGTTTCGGCCATGCCGCGCGCCGACTGGCCCTCCCGGCGTGGCCCGCTGGCCAGCGCGGTGGCCACCACGGCCGGCCCGTGGCCGCACCGATCGGCTGAAGCCCCGGTGGGCGGGCAACCGCGCCGCGGGCGAGTCCACGCCGGAGCCTCGCCACCCGCACGTGCAACGCCACCCGCATCCGCGCGGAGCGGCCCTCACACGCCCGCGGTGCCACCGCCGCCTGCGCGAACGCCATCAGGTACGTGCGGGTGGCGCGGGTAACGAGACGCGCTCGCATGGCGACGCGCCACCCTTGTGCGCGACCTCCCCTTATTTGCGGTGCCCGAGCGGAACCGGTCCGCAGCCCTGCGTCCAGGCGGCGGAGCGGCTGGCGTCAGACCAGCGACGGCGATCTGGATCGGGGCTGGCGTTCGTGGGGCAACCACGGGCACCGCCGGCATCAGTCCCACTGCGCACAGCAGCCCTGGATCTCTGTCCGAATTTCGGACACACGACAAGAAGCCGACGCTCCATCGTGCTGGGTCGATGTCAGAGCGTGGTGCTATCGGTGAAACCATGGAGATCGACAGTGGGGTTCATGGGGGAGGTCAGGCTGGGCCGGGGGCCTGGTCAGGGCAGCGGCCCGCGGACGATCCGCCCGAGGGCGAGACCGCATCCGCGCGTGCGATCCGGATCGGACACGACATCGGTGAGGAGATCGCCGAGCTCGCGGCGCACCTCGATGCGGCGACGCATCGCCTCCTCCTCGCCGTCCGCGCGTTCGAAGACAGCGGCGCGTGGGCGGCGCAGGGCTTCCAGACGTGCGCGGGCTGGCTGAGCTGGCGGGTCGGCTGGTCGATCGGCGTCGCGCGCGAGAGGCTGCGCGTCGCTCGCCGGCTGACGGAGCTGCCACTGGTCGACGACGCGCTGCGCCGCGGCGAGCTGTCGTACTGCAAGGCCCGGGCGATCACGCGCGTGGCGACTCCAGCGATCGAGGCGGCGCTCGTCGAGGACGCGCGGTATACCACCGGTGCGCAGCTCGAGACCCTGTGCCGCAAGTACGCCTCGGTGCAGCGCGCCGGGTCACCGGATGCCGAGTTCGACGACCTCGAAGACCGCTACGTGCGCCGCCGCGTCCGCCACAACGGCATGGTCATGATCGAGGCCTCGCTTCACGCCGAGGAGGCCGAGGTGGTGTGGGAGGCGCTCACCCAGCTCGCGCGCGCGCGCAAGCATCGCCCGGCGGCGTCGGGTGACGATCCGCGGGCGGGTGCGGGCGCGGCGGAAACGGTGGGTGCGGCGGTGGCAGCGGACCCGATGGCGGCAGCGGACGCGGCTGCGGACGCGGTGGCGGCTGCGGACGCCCCTGTGGCGCGGACGCGGTGGCGGCGGCGGACCCGGTGACGGCGGCGGACGCGGTGACGGCGGCGGACCCGGTGACGGCGGCGGACCCGGTGGCGGACGCGGTGGCGGCGGCGGACGCGGTGGCGGCGGCGGACGCGGTGGCGGACGCGGTGGCGGCGGCGGACGCGGTGACGGCGGCGGACGCGGTGACGGCGGCGGACGCAGTGACGGCGGCGGCTGCGGATCCGGACCCGGACGCGGTGGCGGACGTGGTGGCGGCTCCGGACCCGGGTGCAGTAGCGAACGCGGGTCCGGCAGCAGCGAACGCCGGTGCAGCGGCGGACACCGCGGATCCGGCTCCGCTCGCCTCCGTGTTTGCGTTGCTGCCCACGCCGTCGGAGGACGAAGCCCCCGCGCCG
Organism: Kofleriaceae bacterium; assembly: GCA_964203225.1. Lineage (GTDB taxonomy): Bacteria > Myxococcota_A > Polyangia > Haliangiales > Haliangiaceae > JABFXX01. The sequence goes on along the minus strand of CAXNMK010000007.1, from coordinate 246,623 downwards.
GGCGGCCCGACGGTGTGGGTCGACGAGGACGAGGACGAGGACGACGCCCGGATCCCGCCAGGCGGCGTCACCATCAGCCTCGTCACAGGCCGGATCGTTCCCGACGGGCGCAGCGGCGGACGGCCGAGCGCCGGGCACGTGCCCCGGGACGCGAGCGAATTCGATCGCGCGAGCGCGCTCGTGGAGGTCGCGCAGGGGATCCTGCGAGGGACGCGCCCGGACCGGTCGCCGGTGGAGGTCGTGGTCACCATCCCCGTGGAGCTGCTGACGTCCACGGAGGACACCGCCGTGCCCGCGGCGTTGATCGGCGACGGCACGGGCATCTCCGCGGAGACGGCCCGGCGCCTCGCGTGTGACTGCGGGGTGGTCCCGCTCGTCGAGGATGCCCACGGCGCGCCGCTCGCTCTCGGGCGGCGCCGCCGTACCCCCGGTGCCAGCCTCAAGCGGGCGCTGTCACGGCGGGACGTCACCTGCCGGTTCCCGGGCTGCACCCACGCGATCTATCTCGAGGCCCACCACCTCGTGCACTGGGCGTTCGGCGGCGAGACCACGCTGGAGAATACCGTGCTCGCATGCAGTCACCACCATCGTGCGCTCCACGAGTACGGCTGGTCGGCGCGGATGGTCGACGGCGAGCCGCAGTTCTTCACGCCGGCGGGCGACCTCGTCCCGGCGCGGCCGTCGCGCCCCCGGCTCGCGGGGGATCCGCGGCAGGTACTCGAGGCGGCCAACAGCGCGCTCGCCATCGACGCGAACACACGCGCCAGCGGATGGGACGGCCGCTCTCCTCAGTGGGGTCACCTCATCGATGGCCTCGTCGATCTCGACCTCGCCGGTGCGCGCGCGCGGCGCGCGGCCGCGCTCGATGCGGCGCCCCCGCCAGGCAGCCCGCGGACGCCGGGCGCGGCGGTGTGAGCAGTCCCACATTCCCGCGGGAACGGCCCGGTCAGCGGGTCCGCCTTCGCGGGTGAACGGGGCAGCCCCCCCCTGGGCACGCGTGGATTGTCCGCCTTGGTCGCCCGGCTGGTTGGCTCGTGGTCGAGGTGGACGAGCGTCTCGCTCGGGCGGCGCTCGACGAGGAGTCGTGGTCACACGTTCCCGCGGGAACGGCGCCACCACCCAGCGTCTGCCCCGGCTGCCTGCCCCGGCTGCCTGCAGGAGCGCCACGCCCTGCCCCATGTCCGCCACGCCCTGCCCCATATCCGCCGCCAACCATCCCAGCCGGCCGCAGGTCGCAGGGTGGCCACCGCCGGCCTGCTACGCTGAGGCCCATGTCCGACAACGAGCGGCTGACCTGGCGCCTCGGCGCCCGAGTCCCAGGCCACGACTACCGGATCTTCACCACCCACTTCCGCGACGCCACGCATCCGCGCACCGGCGAGCCCAAGCGGTTCTCGCTGATCGAGTGCGTCGACTGGGTCAACGTGATCGCGCTGACCCCCGACGATCGCGTCGTGTTGATCCGTCAGTACCGGCCCGGCGTGGAGCGCGTGTGCCTCGAGATCCCGGGCGGCATGGTCGACGCCGGCGAGGACGCGCGCACCGCCGCCGCCCGCGAGCTGGCCGAGGAGACCGGCTACACCGCGCCGACGTGGACCCTGCTCGGCACGATGGCGCCGAACCCGGCGATCCAGAACAACACGCTCCACTGCTACCTCGCCCTCGACGCCGTCCCGAGCACGGCGCCGCGCCCCGATGGCGGGGAGGTGATCGAGCTCGAGACCCTGCCGCTCGGCGACGTCCATCGCCTGCTGCGCGCCGGCCACGTCGAGCACGCGCTCGTGGTCGCGGCGTTCGGCCACCTCGCGTTCACGCTGACCGAGCTCCGCCGCCCGGGCTGATCAGCGCAAGCGTCCCGCCGCGCGCCTCACTCCAGTGCTCAGCGCGACCGTCGCAACCGCCGCGCACCCTGCCGCGGTCGACTCACGTCACCTGGCGGCGGCGCACGCACGCCGCTCTCCGCGGCACGGGACACCAGCGCGGAACGCACGTCCGCGAATCCTGGGTCCCCGGCGGGCGGACGACCTGGCACCGGCACCCGCCACGGCCCGATCGGGCTGACCAGATCCGCGAGGTCGCTGCGGTAGGCCGCCGCGACGTGCGCGAGGAAATCGATCGTCACCGCCGCCGTCGCTCGCTCCATGCGCTGGAGCGCCTGCACCGAGCACCCGATCTGCTCGGCCGCCTGCTCCTGCGTGATGCCCAGTCGAATGCGCAAGAGCCGCGCGTTCTGGCCGACGCGCCGGCGCGCCGAGCGTCGTTGCCAACTCGGACATCGGGTAAATGTCGCGACAGCGCTTGACCCAAAACAGAACCTGATTCGACTGTTACGGTTCAATGGGTGTGTGGCGGCGTCTGAGCACGTGCAGGTCCCCGATCGTGGGAGCAGCGGCGTGCGGTGTTGACGGAGGTCCCGCGCCCTCTTCGCTATCGCCTCGAGCAACGAGGCCAAGGACGTTCACTCATGGGTCAGAAGGTCGTACTCGTCGTCGAGCAGAAGGACGGGCTGCTGGTCAGCCTCGTAAAGATGAGCCTCAAGATCGGCTACTACGTCATGCTCTGGCCGTTCATCGTGATCGTTCGCCTCCTCGAGAATCGCACACAGGGAACGCTCGATGGCCTCCAGCTGCGCTGCGGCTCGAACACGCCCGGGCTCGCCAACGCGATCCGCGCTCGCGGCGTCGCAGCGCCCGGGGCGCAGGTGATCGAGAGTCCGATCGCGGTCACTGCGGAGGACTCGTCGACCAGGGCGTGCCCCGGTGCCGCCGCGTGCAACGCGGCCTGCTGAGGTCGACCAACATGAAGAACACGCTCACGAACTCCGCGCGACCGTTTCTCCGCTTCACGGCGTGCATCGTCGTGTCGCTCACCGCCGCCCCGGCCGAGGCCAGGCCACCGAAGAGCATCAAACTGGACCTCCCGACGAGCGGCTACACGCCGTTCCTCGGGCGCCGCGGAAGCCTGTACTTCGCTCTACTACCAGGAAGGCGACGAAGCTCACTACGTTCGGTACGACCGTGCGGGTCACGGCCGAACGACGAGCCTCGCAGCCGGCCGTCTCGAGCGGCGCATCGACCAAGTACACGAACGCGAAGGCCGGAACCGTCGCGCCAGATGGCACCCAGCTCCTCTTCCGTTCATCCGCCGGCGACGACGCGACGGACCTCGAGTCCGTCTGGGTCCTCGACGTGGCGACACAGTCCCTGCGCGCCGTCCTCCGCTCCCTGGCGATCGACGGTCCCCCGACCTACTTCCCGGATGGCAAGCGGGTGTTCTACGCCCTCCGCGGGTCACCGCCCGCGCGCAAGCCGCAATGGAAGTCCCTCGACCTCGTGACCGGCGTGGTGTCCACGCACTGCGAGCGCGAGCAGCCAGACGAGCTGCGCCTCGCCCCCGACGGCACGAAGGTGATCGGGCTCGACCGGCTGGACCGCGTGTTCATCAGCACCCTCGACTGCAAGACCATCACCTCGCTTCACCCGCCCGATGGCTGGGGCGAGGCCGCCCGCTCGAACTCTGGCCGCGACAATGGCCCGACCCGGACCGCCATTTCGCCGGCGAGCACGCAGGTCGCGGTCGTCACCCGCCGGGGAGAGCTGTGGGTGTTCGACGCGACCACCGGTGCGGGCAAGCGGATCGCCGCTGCAAAGGCCGCCGGCATCCTTGACCCGGCGTGGCTCGACGAGGACACGTTGCTCGTTCAGGGGAACCGCAGCGAGGCGCTGGGCGGCGAGCTGGCGGTGTACGCGGTCACCGTGTCGACCGGAGCGGTGGCGCCGTCCCTCGGCAAGGAAGACAGGTGCAGCGAGCTCCGTGTACGCCTCGTCCGTGCCGGTGCCGCGCGCTCATCATCAAGCGTGAGTGCACGGTCAAGAACAAGAAGACCAGCCAGTGGCACCTGCTGATCGGCCAGCCCCGCGCGCCCGCGCCGTGAGCCAGCCCCGCGCGGCTCACTGAATGACGAAGCAGTCGATCGTGGTGACCATGCGGAACGTCGACTGGTCGGTGTGGCGCTCCGCGTGGAACACGTCGAGCTGGTAGGTGCTGCCGGTCGTGATGCCGAGGGCGGCGGCGCTCGCGTCGAAGTCGATGGTCCGGGTGTCGGGGCCGTGGACGCCGCCGAGATCGAGCGCGAGGCGCTTGTTGACGAACACCCAGACGTCGTCGTCGCCGGTGAACTGGAAGCTCTCGCCGCCGCGGTACGTGAACGTGCCGTGGATCTCGCTCGTGAAGTGGAAGTTGGTGGGGTTGCCCTCGTTGCCGAAGCCGAGGCCATCGAGCGGGAAGAACGCCTGGTCGTCGAACACGTAGGTGCCGCTGCCCGGCGGTTCCTGCACGAGCGGCAGGCCCCGCGTGAACGTCTGGTTGACGCCCGCGACGTCGCGGTACCACTGGTCGAACGACGCTTGCCCCGACACCGTGGTGGTGGCGCCGCTCGGCGCATAGACGGGCTTGTTGTCGACGCCCAGCATGGCCTGGACCAGCCCGGTCTCGGCACCGGTGGCGCCCTCGAAGTCCGGGTGGCTAATCTGGAAGTCACGGTAGACGATCGGCAGCTCACCGCAGCCGAGCGCGTCGACCTGCGGGCCGGCGTCGGGCACGGGCCCCGCGTCGGGCGTGGGCGCGTCGGCGGCGCCGGGGGCATCGATGCCGCTCCCCGCGGAGGGCCCGCACGCGGCCACCAGCAGGCATCCGGACACGATCAGCTGACTGCGCACGGACCCAAGTGTAGCGCTCCGCCCCGATTTCTGGTGAAACTCCGGAGACATGCCGCCCAAGACCTCGTGTCCCGTCAACGCCGCCCAGTTCGCCGAGAAGGCCGAGCCGCTGCGGATCTCGATCAACGGGCAGGAGATGCTCGCCGAGGTCAAGCAGTTCTCGACCGGCAGCTTCGGCTGGTACCTCAACGGCAAGACCGTGGTCACCGTCGACGGCAAGGCGCTGTCGATCCAGATCGGCATGAACATGACGGTGGTGGGCAGCAAGGAAGCTGCCCGCGAGTGAGCGCGATGACCATGACAAGCACCCGCATCGCAGACATCTTCGCCGGCACCCCGGCGGTCGGTCGCAAGGTCACCATCGAGGGCTGGATCCGCACCCGCCGCGACTCGAAGGCCGGCCTGTCGTTCCTCGCGGTCCACGACGGCAGCTGCTTCGAGGCCTTGCAGGTCATCGCGCCGGCCGAGCTGGCCAACTACCAGGCGGACGTCCTCCGCATCACCACCGGCTGCGCCGTGCGCGCGACCGGCGAGCTGGTGGCCTCGCAGGGCAAGGGCCAGGCCGTCGAGGTCCGCGCCGACAGCATCGAGGTGGTGGGCTGGGTCGACGACCCGGACACCTACCCGATGCAGCCCAAGCGCCACACGATGGAATATCTGCGCGAGGTCGCGCACCTGCGCTCGCGCACCAACGTGATCGGCGCGGTCACCCGCGTGCGCCACACGCTCGCGCAGGCGGTGCACCGGTTCTTCCACGAGCGCGGGTTCTTCTGGATCCACACGCCGATCATCACGGCGTCCGACGCCGAGGGCGCGGGCCAGATGTTCCGGGTGTCCACGCTCGACGCCTCCAACCCGCCGCGCACGCCCGACGGCAAGGTCGACTGGGACAAGGACTTCTTCGGCAAGGAGACGCGGCTGACCGTGTCAGGCCAGCTCAGCGTCGAGACCTACTGCATGGCGATGTCGAAGGTCTACACCTTCGGCCCCACGTTCCGCGCCGAGAACTCCAACACGCGGCGCCACCTCGCCGAGTTCTGGATGATCGAGCCCGAGATCGCGTTCGCGGACCTCGCGGCCGATGCGCAGCTCGCCGAGGACTTCCTCAAGTACATCTTCCGGGCGCTGCTCGCCGAGCGCGCCGACGACATGGCGTTCTTCGAGAAGTTCGTCGACAAGGACTGCGTCACGCGGCTGTCGAAGATGGTCGAGACCACGTTCGCGCGCATGGACTACACCGACGCGATCACCGTGCTGGTCAAGAGCGGCGAAACGTTCGAGTTCCCGGTGTCGTGGGGCATCGACCTCCAGAGCGAGCACGAGAAGTTCCTGACCGACAAGGTGATCGGCGGGCCGGTCGCCGTCATCAACTACCCGAAGGACATCAAGGCGTTCTACATGCGCCAGAACGACGACGGGAAGACCGTCGCCGCGATGGACATCCTGGCGCCGGGCATCGGCGAGATCATCGGCGGCAGCCAGCGCGAGGAGCGCCTCGATGTCCTCGACCGCCGGATCGGCGAGATGGGCCTGCACGCCGCGGACTACGGCTGGTACCGCGACCTGCGCCGCTACGGCACCGTGCCGCACGCCGGGTTCGGCCTCGGGTTCGAGCGCGCGATCATCTACGCGACCGGCATCGAGAACATCCGCGACGTGATCCCGTTCCCGCGCGCGCCGCGCCAGGCCGAGTTCTAGTGACCGCGCCGGCCGACTGGGTGCTCGCCGTCGAGCGGGCCTACGTGGCGCAGGCGATGGGCCAGGCGGGCTCATCCTCGGGCGCGGCCGCCCAGCTCGCGCGCGCTCGCGCCGCCGCCGGGGCGGTGGCCTCGCGCTACCTCGCCGTCGGCACCCCGCGCAGCCTCGGGCTGGTCGTCGGCGGCCCGGGCTCTGCGGACGCCGCGGCGCTGTCGCTCGAGGCACACCGCTCGTGGTTTGCACCGCGCGACGTGCGCTGCGCGGGCGAGGGCGCCGAGGCGCTCGCCACGCGCCTCGGCGGGCGCGCCACCACGGTCGCCGAGGCGCTCGCGTGCGACATCGTGTGTGTCCACGCCCCGCTCCACCTCGCGCCCGCCCAGCTCCGCCGCGGCACGCACGTCAACGTGCTCGTCCCCGACGTCACGCTCGACCCCGAGCTCGCGGTGCTCGCCCAGATCACGCACGAGGAGCCCGGCCTCGGCGCCGTCGCCGCGGGCCTGGTCGACGGCCGCCAGCTCGACGAGATCACGCTGTTCGTGATCGGCTCGGCCGCGATCGCCCTGTGCCGCGGTGTGAGCCGCGCGCGACACCTGCCGGCCACTCGATGACATGACAGGTATGGCCGTTCTGCTCCCGCTCGTCCTGGCGCTCGCCGAGCTCGCCATCACCTACGCGCCTCGCTGACAGACCTACATCTCCCGCCTGGCGCGTTCTATCGGTGGATCGTCACCCATCCGCGCTGGCGAGCGGGGTTCGCGCATGGGACCGTGCGTGGTGCGAACCAGCTCGACACCGTCGTCGGTGCGGTCGCCACCGTGGAGCGCGCACTCGCGGCCCGGCTGTCTCGCCCGCTCGGCCCGCGCGCGCGGCCCGACTGGACGCAGCACGCCCTCGACCACCTGTGCATCCATGACGTCACGCCACGCCGGTCCGAGGTGCGCCTCGTGCTGACCGTGTGCCAGCTCGACTCGGGCGCCGATCGGCGCCAGCTCCGGCACGAGCTCCTGAGCGCCAACGCGACCACCTCGGTCGCGCGCTTCATCGCGCTCGACGGCACGCTCCAGGTCGAAGCGTGCGTGCCCGCCGCGGACGTCACGCAGAAGCGGATCGATGTGGCGCTCGACCAGCTGCTCGACCGCGCCAGCAGCTACGAGGCCGCCACGCTCCGCCACCGCTACCATGCGCGCTGAGCCGCCCGGCGGGTCAGCGTGTGCTCCCGCACCACCACGACGATGACTGCGTGGCCATCCGGCGCGCGCCTGTGCTCCAGTCGAGGTGAATGGCGGACCAGACGGAGCGATGGGACCGAGGCACCCTCCTCTTGCTGGCGCACATCGCTGTCATCCTGGGGATCGAGGTGTACCTGCTCAACCGCTGAGCGCTGGCTGTGGCCCAGCAGGCCTTGACGCGAGCATCCGACGACACCGTTCAGTGAACGACGAGTTGCTGGTGATGGCGATGAGCTTGGGCGCCGACGACCGGCGGGTCGTGGGTGTTCAGGTGGCGCTCGTGATCGTGACGGTGCAGGTGATCATGTTCGAGCGGCTCGTGCGCGTGAGGATGCGCGTGACGCTCGCCGAGATGGAGATAGCCCCCGAGCGCGAACAAGCTGGCGGCCACGGGCGCGAACCACCCGGCGTGCCGATCGCCGAGGCCCCACGCGATCGCCGCACCGATGAACGGCGCGAGAGCGAACACCGAGCCGGTGCGCGCTGCGCCGAGCCGGCAGTCTGCCACCCCGGGCGCCGTCGTTCCTTGCCCCGTCCTCGCCTGGCGCGCCGGCCGACTTCCTCGGCGCGCGATCCCCCGCCCACCGCGACGCACCACGTGGCGGTCAGGGCGCCTGATGATCGACATGACCAAGTCGATCTCGGTGGTGCTCGTCCTCGTGATGGGGTGCGGGACGGTGCTCAACAGTGGACACGCGACGATCACGCCTCCTCGCGGCGCGACCGTCGATGGCGTCGATGGCCCGATCTCGGCGTCGAAGAAGCGGTCGCACCAGGTCGTCTACGCGGACGGGCGCACGTGCGTCGTCGAGAGCAGCGTCAGCGCGGGCTACGTGCTCGCCGACGTCGTGTTCTGGTTCCTGCTCGGCGTCCTGGTCGACGCGGCGACCGGCGACTGGAAGACCCTCGACGGCGATGCATGCCCGGGCGTCATGATCGACTGACGCACAGCGCCGCCGGTCACCAGCTGCCCTGGGTCCGGCCGATGAACGTGTACGGGTAGCCGAGGTCGAACGCCGACGCCGCGTCGAGCTGGGCCATGTGGGCGGCGGACAGCTCGAGGTCGGCGGCGGCGAGGTTGGCGTCGAGCTGCTCGATCGAACGCGCGCCGAAGATCACGGACGTGACCTGCGGCTTGCCGGTCAGCCACGCGAGGCTGACCGCGGCGGGCGTGGTGGACAGCTCGGCAGCGACGGCGCGCACGGCGTCGATGATCGTCCAGTTGCGCGGCAGGTCGTACTGCGCGAACCGCTCGGCCTTGTCGCCGAGGCGAGAGCCGGCGACCGGCGGCTTGCCCTGCTCGAACTTGCCAGTGAGGAACCCACCGGCGAGGGGCGACCACGGCAGGATGCCGAGGCCCTCGGTGCGGCAGAGCGGGACGTGCTCGCGCTCGATGTCGCGGACGAGCAGGTTGTACTGGGTCTGGAGGGTGACGAACCGCGACAGGTGGCCGGCCTTCGCGCGCCACAGGCTGTCCATCAGGCGGTAGGCGGCGTAGTTCGAGCAGCCGACGTACAGGACCTTGCCCGCGCGGACGAGGTCGTCGAGCGCGCGCAGGGTCTCCTCCTCGGGGACCATGATGTCCTGCATGTGGATCTGGTAGAGGTCGATGCGATCGGTCTTGAGCCGGCGCAGCGACTCCTCGCAGCACTTGATGATCCGGTAGCGCGACGCGCCGCTCCTGTTCGGCCCGTCGCCCATGGTGAACCGGAACTTGGTGGCGAGGACGGTCCGGTCGCGGGTGCCCCGCGCATCGAACCAGGTGCCGAGGACGCGCTCGGACAGGCCGTCCTGGCCATAGACGTCGGCGGTGTCGATGAAGTTGACGCCGCGCTCGAGCGCGCGGTCGAGGACGGCGTGGGCGGTCGCCTCGTCGGAGCCGACCTTGTGCATGAACGACTTCTCGTCGGCCTCGCCGAAGGTCATCCCGCCGAGGCAGAGGGTGGACACCTTGACGCCGGCCGAGCCCAGATTTCGATATTTCACGGGACAACGCTAGCACTCATCGCGTGACCAACTCGTGACGAAGCCTGGGTTCACGCGTGGCGGACCGTGGCGTAGCCCTATCGGATGACGACCGTCGCGATCGCCGCGGGCCGGAGCTGGCGCCAGATCTACCTGAACGCGCCCTCGGTGCCGTACTGGGGCGTCCACGCGCTCGCGGTGGTCGGCGTGATCACCACCGGGTGGTCGTGGGGCGGGCTCGCGCTGGCGGTGGCGCTGTACCTGCCCCGCATGTTCTTCGTGACGGGTGCGTACCACCGCTACTTCGCGCATCGCAGCTACAAGACCTCGCGCTGGTTCCAGTTCGTGCTCGCGCTCGGCGCGACCAGCACGGCGCAGAAGGGCGTGCTGTGGTGGGCCGCGCATCACCGGCACCACCACAAGCTCTCGGATCAGCCGGGCGATCTCCACTCGGTGCAGCAGCAGGGGTTCGGGTGGGCGCACCACGGCTGGATCCTCGCGCGCGAGCTCGAGGATACGGACCTCGGGCGGATCAAGGACCTCGCGCGCTACCGCCGAGCTGCGCTGGATCAACCGCTACTGGGTCGTACCGCCGACGCGGCCGGGATGTTGACCTACCTCGCGCTGGGCTGGTTCGGCCTGGTGTGGGGGTTCGCGGTGTGCCAGGTGATCGACGTGGCACGGCACGTTCACGATCAACTCGCTCTCGCACCTGTGGGGCGGCCGGCGCTACGCGACGACGGATGACTCGCGCAACAACCCGGTGCTCGCGCTGATCACCCTCGGCGAGGGCTGGCACAACAACCACCACCACTACCAGGTGTCGGCGCGGCAGGGCTTCTTCTGGTGGGAGGTCGACGTGACCTATTACATCCTCCGCGCGCTCGCGGCGCTCGGCCTGGTGTGGGACCTCCACGGGGTCCCCGACCACGTCCGCGCGGCCGTCGCCGCCCCCACCGCAGACGAGGACGACCCGCAGGGCGCCCTGGTGGACATTGCGTAGCGGCACTCCGATGATGTCCGGCGAGCTGACCGCCGACCGGGGGGCCAGCGCCGCGGCGCGCGTTGGCATAAGATTGCCGAGCGTGCACTTTCCTCCCGCCAACATGCAGCTCCGGCGTGCCCAGCTCGTGCTGATGCTCGCGGTGCTGGTGCCCACGATCATGCTGACCGGCGTGGGTGTGGTCCTGCTCGTGATCGGCCGCAGCACGACCACGCTGATCTCCGGAGTCCTCGTGCTCGCGCTGTGCACCAGCGGCATCACCGGCTACATCCTGGTGTCGATCTTCGTCGGCAAAGGCGCGTCGCTGGTGCGGGTCCAGAACGACTTCGTGTCGAGCGTGTCGCACGAGCTGCGCACACCGCTGACATCGATCCGCCTGCTGATCGAGAGCCTGCGCACCAACCGCCTCGAGGAAGGTGACCGCACGCAGGTGCTGTCGCTGCTCGGTCGCGAGGCCGACCGGCTGGACAAGCTCATCGATCGGGTCCTCGAGCTGTCGAAGCTGCAGACCAGCTACGTGTACGCCCGTCAGTGGCTCGACGTGGCGGACGTCGTCGAGGAGGCGATCGCCGCGTTCGACGCGCTGACGCTGACGCTGCCGACCCGGATCGCGGTCGACATCGAGCCCCACCTCGCCGTGATGGGCGACCGGCCCACGCTCGTGCGGGCGATCGTGAATCTGTTCACCAACGCCTGGAAGTACACGGGCCCGGACAAGCGGATCCGGATCGAGGCCCAAAGCATGGGGCGGTGGATCGAGCTGCGCGTGCGCGACAACGGCGCCGGCATCGAGACCGCGGAGCAGCCCGCGATCTTCGAGCAGTTCAACCGCGGACGCGCCGCGATCGACAGCGGCGCTCCGGGCGTGGGCCTCGGGCTCGCGTTCGTCCGCGCGATCATCCACGCCCACAAGGGCAAGATCGATTTCACGTCGCGCCCGGGGGAGACCGTGTTCCGGATCCGGCTGCGGCGGCGGGGCGCCACCGAGTCGCAGCGGCTGCTCGCGGTCGCGGGGGACACCGAGCCGAAGGTGCCGGCCTGATGGCCCAGCGGATCCTGATCGTCGAGGATGACGAGGCGATCGCCACGGGGCTCGCGCTCAACCTCAAGCTCGCCGGTCACCCCACGTCGATCGCCCGCGACGGCGAAGACGCCCTCGTCCAGATCGGCGACGAGGAGTTCGCGCTCGTGCTGCTCGACATCAACCTCCCCCGCAAGAACGGCCTCGAGGTGCTGTCCACCATGCGCGCCAGCGACTGCATCGTGCCGGTGATCGTGCTGTCGGCGCGCGACGGCGAGTTCGACAAGGTCGCAGCGCTGCGGCTCGGCGCGGACGACTACGTCACCAAGCCGTTCGCGCTCGCCGAGCTCCTCGCCCGGATCGAGGCGGTGATGCGGCGCGTGGCCCACGTCCTGATCGCGCCCCGCGCCGGCCCCCGCGCCGGTGCCCGACGAGCGGTTCACGTTTGGCGACGTCACCGTCGACCTCGCCCAGCGCCACGTGGGGCGTGGCGGCGGTGAGATCAAGCTGACCCACCTCGAGTTCGAGCTGCTGGTGTTCTTCGTGCGGCACCCGAGCCAGATGTTCTCGCGCACGCAGCTGTTCAACCAGGTGTGGGGCCAGTCCGCGGGCTCGGTCCGCACGGTCGACAACTTCGTCGGCCAGCTGCGCAAGCGCCTCGAGGCCAACCCCGAGTTACCCCGCCACTTCATCACGGTGCGCGGCTCGGGCTACCGCTTCGATCGGTGATCTGGACGCGGCGTGGGCGTCGGGCGCGCCTCCGCAGCCGGACCGGCGGGGTGAGCGTGCCACCCGCGGCGCCGCGCCCGTCCAGATGCGCTAGGCTGATGTGCCCATGGGCGAGACCCTCTTCGCGAAGATCCTCCGCGGCGACATCCCGTGCCACCGCGTGTACGAGGACGAGCACGTGGTCGCGTTCCTCGACATCAACCCGATCTCGCGCGGCCACACGCTCGTGATCCCCCGGGAGGCCGCGGCCACGCTCGACGTCCTCTCGGACGACGCCGCGGCGGCGCTCGGGCGGGTGCTGCCGCGAATCGCGCGGGCGGTGCTCGCGGCCACCGGCGCGCACCACTTCAACGTGCTCCAGAACAACGGCGCCCCCGCGCACCAGGCCGTGTTCCACGTCCACTTCCACATCATCCCGATGCACGCCGACGGCACCGGCCTCGGCCTCGACTGGGACCCGCGCACCTCTCGACGGAGGCGCGGAGCTGGCGAAGGCGATCGCGGGCGCGCTGTGACCCGCGCGGCGCTCGTCACCGCCACGCTCGTGGGCGCGCTCATCGCGCTCGCCACCGGCGGCTGCCTGATGCCGCGCTACCTGGCGCAGGCCAGCCACGGCCAGCTCGAGCTGCTCGCGAAGGCGCGCCCGATCAAGGACGTGATCGCGGATCCGGACACCCCGCTGCGGACGGCGCTGCTGCTCGGTGAGATCCCCGCGATCAAGCAGTACGGCCGCAGCTACGGGCTCGTGGTCCGCCGCAACTACAACACCTACGCGGCGCTCGGCCGACCGGCGGCGGTGTGGTTCGTGGGCGCCGCGGACCCCGTCGCGTTCAAGCCGCGCAAGTGGTGCTTCCCGATCGTCGGCTGCTTCGCGGGGCTCGGCTGGTTCGACGAGGACGACGGCGTCCGCCACAAGCTCGCCCTCGAGGCAGCCGGCTACGACGCGATCGTGCGCCCGGCCTCGGCGTACTCCACGGGCGGCTGGTTCCCGGACCCGGTGCTGTCGACCATGCTCGGGGGCGGCGATGACGCGTTCCCCGAGCTCGCCAACGTGATCCTGCACGAGTCCGTGCACGCGACCATCCTGGTCCCCGATCAGCCGTTCTTCAACGAGAGCGTCGCGACCTACGTCGCCGATCAGCTCACCGATCACTGGATCGAGACGCGGTTCGGGCGAGGTTCGCCCGAGGAGCTCGCGTGGACGCTCGGCCAGGCCACCGGCATCCACCGCACGGCGCGCCTGCTCGATGCGTACAAGCAGCTCGAGGCCGTGTACGCCTCGGCGGATCCACGCGCGGCCAAGCTCGCGCGCAAGGCGACGATCATCGACGCGCTGGTGGCCGACCTGCGGATGCGGCGCCGGCCGAACAACGCTTCGCTGACCGAGACCCGCGTCTACAACGGCGGTGCCGACGCGCTGATCGTCGCGCACCGCGCGTGCGGGGACCTCGCGAGCCTGGTCCACGCCGCGCGCTCGCTGACCCGCGGGGACTTCGCGAAGACGCTCCAGGACGACCTGACGCCGATCGGCCCCCTGCTCGGCCGCCGGTGCGCCGAGCGGACCGCGCGGCAGTCCCGCGCCGCCGCGCGCTGACCCGGTCCGGCGGCGGTCCAGCCGGGTTTTCATAAAGTTGGACCCGCCCACGGCGTGGCCCAGATTGGAGGTCCGATGAGGGTCCTCGCGCTCGCCGCACTCGTCACGAGCCTCCTGTTCGCCCCGGCTGCCGAGGCCCGCTCCGGCAGCAAGCGCGCCCGGGCCACCGCCGCCCGCGAGCGGCCCAGCAAGCGGATCGCGGTGACCACGTCGGCCAAGGGGCCCAAGGTCACCACGGCCAGGCCGCGCGATCGCTCGGTCGGCGCCCCGTGGCAGGGCAAGCTGCTCGGCCCCGCGCGGCTCACGGAGGGCGCGGGGTACCACCTGCGCCGGCCCGCACGCACGTACGCGACGCGGACCACCGTCGAGCTGGTCCGCCGCGCGATCCTCGATGCGAAGGACGCGTACCCGAAGACCCACGTGCTCGCGGTCGGGGACCTGTCGGCCGAGTCCGGCGGCTGGATCTCCGAGCACGCCTCGCACCAGTCCGGGCGCGACGTCGACGTCGGCCTGTTCTACAAGCAGCAGCCCGAGGGCTACCCCGACGCGTTCGTCAAGGCGACCCCGAAGACGCTCGACGCGGCGGCCACCTGGGCGCTGGTCTCGTACCTCGCGCGCACCGCCGACGAGGAGGGAGGCGTGCTGTTCATCTTCCTCGACCAGCAGCTGCAGCGCGCGCTGTATGCGTGGGCCGAAGACCACGGCATCAGCGACCGCCGGATCCGCCAGGTCGAGCGCGTGCTGCGGCACATCCCCAACCACGCCGACCACCTGCACGTCCGCTTCCAGTGCCGCGGCCGTGACAGCCGCTGCCGCTAGCTGCGCAGCTTGCGCCAGGCGTCGCCCGCGCGCGCGACCACACCCTCGCCGTAGAGTGTCTGGATCATGCCCTTCACCTTGGTGGTGATGTCGGCAGGCTGCTTGAAGCTCATCAGGTTGATCGGCAGCGAGAACGCCTGCTCGGCGGTCGACTTGACCCGCGAGAACTCGCGCAGGCCCTCGTCGCCGTGGATCCGGCCGAACCCCGAGTCCCCGATCCCGCCGAACGGCAGGCTCTGGATCCCGGCGAACGCCATCACCGAGTTGATCGAGGTCATGCCCGCGCGCAGGCGATCCGCGATCGAGCGGGCGGCCTTGCCGGCGAACACCGAGGAGCCGAGCCCGTAGCTGGTGGCGTTGGCGAGCTGGATCGCCTCGTCGACCGAGCCCACGCGCTGGATCGGGATCACGGGGCCGAACGTCTCGTCGGTCATCACCTTCATGCGGTGGTCGACGTCGACGAGCACGGTCGGCTGGATGTAGCTGCCACGGATCGCAGCCGCACCGCCGGTCAGCGCACGCGCGCCCTTGCTGACCGCGTCCTCGAGGTGGTCCTTGACGATCGCGACCTGCGCGGGGCTGGTCATCGCGCCGAGGTCGGGGACGTCCCCGCCCACCTTGAGCGCGCGCACGTGCTCGACGACCGCGTCGACGAACCGGTCGTGCACCGCGTCCGCGACGTAGATCCGCTCGACCGACACACACGCCTGACCGGCGTTGGTCAGCGCGCCGTACACCGCGGCCTCGGCGGCCTTGTCGAGGTCCGCGTCATCCGTGACGATCATCGGGTCCTTGCCGCCGAGCTCGAGCAGCACGGGCGTCAGGCGCTCCGACGCCGCCATCATCACGCGCTTGCCGGTCGCGGCCGAGCCCGTGAACGCGATCTTGTCGACCGCCGCCTTGGCGAGGGCCGCGCCCGTGGCGCCGCCGCCCGTGACCACCTGCAGCAGATCGGGGAGCGCGAACGCCGTCGCCGCGATCTCCGCGAGCTTGACCGCGACAAGCGGGGTGAGCTCGCTCGGCTTGAACACCACCGCGTTGCCGGC
This sequence comes from Kofleriaceae bacterium, assembly GCA_964203225.1. Lineage (GTDB taxonomy): Bacteria > Myxococcota_A > Polyangia > Haliangiales > Haliangiaceae > JABFXX01. Next base: position 230,801 of record CAXNMK010000007.1, on the reverse strand, counting down.
GGCGAGCGCGTACGCGATCGAGCCCATCGGCGTGTTGAGCGGGTAGTTCCACGGGCCGATCACGGCGACCACGCCGAGCGGGTGGTAGCTGACGCGCGCGCGGAAGTTCGCGAGCACGCCGGACGACACCTTCTTCGGGGCGAGGGCGATCTCGGCCCGCGCGGCAGCGTGCTGCACGTGCCCGATCGACATCATCACCTCGACGTACGCCTCGAGCAGCGGCTTGCCGTTCTCGCGGTGCATCAGCTCCGCGAGCTCGTCGGCGTGGGCGGCGAGAGCGCGCCGGAACCGGGCCATCTCCTCGGCGCGCGCCGCGAACGACAGCGCCGCCCAGCGGTCACCCGCGAGCCGCGCCCGCGCCACGGCGGCGTCGACGTCGGCGGCGGTGTGCACCGGCACGCTGCCGACGACCTCGCCAGTCGCCGGGTTGAGGCTGGACAGACGCTCGGGGCTGGGGGGCGTGCTCGCGGCGGTCACCATCACGCGACCATGGCACCGGGCGCGGATGGCCTCAAGGGCGATCCGGTGGTCGGCGGAACTGGGGCGCCTTCAGCCGGCACATTGACGGCTGTGACGGCTGCGACGGCTGCGACGGCTGCGACGGCTGCGACGGCTGCGACGGCTGCGACGGCTGCGACGGCTGCGACGGCCCCCGGGGCCAGCCCGCTCAGGGATCGAGGATCATGACGGCGATGCAGCCCGCGGCCGCGAGCACCAGGGCGACCGCGATGATCACCCACAGCCGGCTCGGGCGGATCCGGTAGTCCTCGCCGCCGATCGGCGACGACGACAGCCGCGCACCGCTGCCCGGTGTGGGGAACAGCTGGTGCGGCGCGATCGATCCATTGTTCAACGGCCAGCCCAGACGCGGATCGGTGTCGAGCGGGCGCGCGCCGGCCAGGCTCAGCTCCTCGACGCCGTGGCCGTGCGGCGGCGGCGGGGGCGGCCACGGGCTCACCGGCAGCGGCGAGGCGGCCGGCCCCTGGTGGCTGCCGCGCGACGGCGGCGGCTGGCCGGTCAGCGTACTCGCGCGCTCCTCCGGCTCCAGCGCGTCCTGCTCGTCCCCGCGGTTGGACCCTCGCGCAGCGGGCGCGCGCGCCTGCTGGCGCTGCTTCCAGGTCGCGTCCTGGGCCTGCCACGCGGCGGACTCGGCGGCCGCGCGCGCCGTGCTGTCATCGCGGCGAGCCGCGTCCGGGATCCGCTGGTTCTCGTCGATCGCAGTCTTCTCGTTGTCGTCGGCGTCGCTCGAGGCCTGCCCCCCCACCTCGGTCGACTCGCCGTTGTCACCCTCGACCCACGGCTCGCGCTTGGCGCCGAACAGCTGGGTCATGAACCGGCCCATGGCGGTGTTCGAGCCCGTCAGCTTGGAGCGCACCGCGAACGTGTCGAGCGCCTCGATCAGCTCCTGGCCCGACTGGAACCGCGCGTTCGGATCGGTGGCGAGCGCGGTCAGCACGATCGCCTCGAGCTCGCGCGGGTACCCCGGGATGGCGACGGTGGGGCGCACCAGGTCACCCGAGACGATGCGCTTCATCGTCTCGAAGTCGTCGTTGCCCTTGAACGCCCGGCGCAGGGTCGTCAGCTCGTAGAGCACGATGCCGAGCGCGAAGATGTCGCTGCGCCGGTCGATCGGCTTGCCCTTGCACTGCTCGGGCGACATGTAGCCGTACTTGCCCTTGATCGTGCCGCCGACGGTCTTGGTGGCGCGCTCCTCGGCCTTGGCGATGCCGAAGTCGAGCACCTTCACGCTGCCGTCGAAGCCGACCATGATGTTGGCCGGCGTCACGTCGCGGTGGACGATGTTGAGGGGCTGGCCGGTCTTGTTGCGCCGCTCGTGGGCGTGGTGGAGGCCAGCGGCCGCGCCGCTGACGATCATGACCGCCAGCTCGAGCGGGATGGTCCAGCCGCGCCGCACGGAGGTCTCGAGCAGCGCGCGGGCGTTCTCGCCGTGCACGAACTCCATCGCCATGAAGTAGGCGCCGTCAGCCTGATCGACCTCGTAGACCTGGGCGATGTTCTGGTGGTTGAGGGTGGCCGCGAGCTTGGCCTCGTCGAGGAACATCGTGACGAACCGCTGGTCCTGCGCGCGCTCGCGGAGGATGGTCTTGAGCACCACGTGGCGCTCGAACGAGCCGAGCCCGCTCTGACGCGCCAGGTAGATCTGCGCCATGCCGCCCGTCGCGAGGAGAGAGAGCACCTCGTAACGTCCGATCCGCGTTGGCTCGCCCTGCGAGGGCACCTGCGGCATGGGGAAAGGATCGACTGCCCCGGAGACGGAGTCAAGCCGACGACCCCGACGACAGGCTCCGGCGACCCGAGGCATACTGAGGGAGCCGTGGATGCAAACGTTCAGGTCGCGATCTCGGGCGTCGTGCCGGCCCTGGTGGCGATGTGGATGGTCGACCGGCTCGATCGGAAGCGCCCCGAGCCGGCCCGCACCCGCCGGCTGGTCGTGCTCGCCGGCATGCTCTCGGTGATCCCCGCGGTCCTGATCGGGCTGGTCATCGACGGCCAGATCGGGGCCCGGCTCGAGCCGCCATTCACCTACCAGGGCGCCAGCTTCCACGCGTTCATCGTCGCGGCCGCCGTCGAGGAGGCGTGCAAGATCGCGGTCGTCTACTGGATCGTCTGGCGCCGCCCCGAGTTCGACGAGCGGATGGACGGCATCGTCTACGCGAGCCGCGCCGGGCTCGGGTTCGCCCTCGTCGAGAACGTCCTGTACCTGCTCGGCCAGACCTCGCTGACCGGGCAGCTCTACGTGTGGGTCGCCCGCGCGTGCCTCGCGGTCCCTGGCCACGCGATGTGGACCGGCATGATCGGCGCGCTGGCCGCCCGGCGGCGGTTCGACGGCCGGGGGCTCGGCCTCGTCGGGGGCTACCTGCTGGCGGTCGCTTTCCACGGGGCCTACGACGTCGCGATCTTCGTCCAGCAGCCGCTCCACTTCGAGGGGCACGACACCCTCGCGGCCGCCATGCTCGCGATCCCGATCGGGCTCACGGTGCTCGCGTTCGTGGTGATCCGCGCGATGGCGCGCACCGCACTCCAGCTCGACGACGCCGAGGCCGCGCGGGGCGCGGTGGCCGCCGCCGAGCGGGGCCCGATCCTGGGGTGACCTGGGCCGACCTACGCCGCGGCGTCAGGGGACGGCGGCAGCGGGTTGGCGCGAAGGACGAGCACCGCCGCGAGGATCCCGACGAGGATCCCGGCGGCGAACTGATAGACCCCGCGGTCGATCGTGGCCTTCGCCGCTCCCGGGACCTGCGCGATGAACAGGCCGCCGGTGACGGTGGCGGTGCCGAGCGCCATCAGCGCGGTCCGGGCGGCCAGCCGCGGGAGCCGCCGCGACGCCGCAGCCGCCGCGACGATCACCAGGACGAACATCGCGATCAGACACGCGGCGCCGGCGCCCATCCCGGTCCGGGCCCACCGATCGGTGCCCCCCATCCATGCCAGGCCGCTGCGCTTGCACGTGCCACCGAAGCAGTTGACCGAGCCGAACGGGCCGACCCCGAGGTCCTCGACGCTCCACCACCGGGTGCCCTGGACGCTCATCGCGAGCGCCACGGCCGCGACGAGAGCGAGGGCCACGACGAGCCAGCGGGACTTCACGGGGCGAGCATTCTGCTCAGCTGGCTCCGCGATTACAATCACCAACTGCCCGCGGACTGGCAGTGGACGGCAGGTTGGTCCGGCAAGCCGAATTGGCCGCGCCTACATTGACCGCGAGGGCCTCGGTTATAGAAATTGCCCTTCGCCCATGCGCCGCGCCCTGCTCGTCCTCGCCCTGCTGCCGGCCCTGCCGTCCGTGGCCGGCGCGCGGGTAAAGGCCGATGGGCAGCCCGCGCCGGCACCCTCGCTGGTGGCCCGGCCGACGTTCGTGTTCGCCCGGCTGGCGAGCGCCCTCGAGCTGCCGGTGGTAACCCGGGGCATGATCGAGGACGTCGTCCGGTGGCGGCTGTCGCTCCGCGATCTCGTCCACGGCGTCACGGACCGGCTCGCCCAGCTCGCGGCTCGCGCGGGGTTCCAGCTCCCCGACCTCACGGTGCTGATGTCCCAGCCGCTGGTGACATCGGAGACTGCGTGGCCGACCTCCGGGTTCGGCTGGCGCGACGACCCGATGCGCCACCACCGCAAGTGGCACAGCGGTGCCGACATCCGCGCAGCGTCGGGCACCCCGGTGCTCGCCGCCGGGGATGGCGTGATCGTGTTCACGGGCCGCCGCGGCGGCTACGGCAACGTCATCGACGTGTCCCACGGCGGGGGCGTGATCACCCGGTATGCCCACCTCCGCCGGATCGAGGCGCGCACGGACGCGATCGTCACCGCGGGGCAGCGAATCGGGCAGGTCGGACGCACCGGCCGCGCCACCGGACCGCACCTCCACTTCGAGGTCCGCCTCGATGGGCGCGCGGTCGATCCGGGCACCGCCATGACCGTAGGCGAGCTGCAGCGCGAGGCCCCCGAGGCCGGCCGCCTCGCCGCGTTCGGGCTGTCGCCCGAGGTGCAGGCGCTCGAGGAGTCCGAGCTCGATCCGCCGAACACCCGCAAGGGCCGTGGCGCGGGCACCCGGCCCGAGCGCGTCGGTCGCACGAAACGATCGCGTCCGACCTCGTGACGTCCGCGCGCGCGATGCCATAGTAGGCGCGCGTGGCTTCCCGTCTCGACCACCTCTCGCGCCCATACGTGGCCTGGGTGCGGCGCCGCGCCCTCGCGATCGTGCTCGTGCACATCGCGCTGCTTGCCGGCGGCCTCTACCTCATCACGCATCACCTCCCGCTGTATGCCGACTTCTCGTACCTGCTGCCGCAGGACGCGCCGTCGGTGCGGGACCTCCGGAAGCTGGAAGCCCGGGTCAAGGCGACCGAGACCGCGCTGGTCCTCGTCGCGGCGCCCTCCCCCGAGCGCCGCGCCGCGGCCGCGGCCGCCGTGGCCACCGGCATCCGCGCCCTGCCCCGGGACCTGGTCGAGCAGGTCGTGACCGATCAGGCCGAGCTGCGCTCGTTCCTCGAGGCCAACCGGCACCTGCTGGTGCCGCTCGCGGATCTCGTGAGCGCGCGCGATGCCCTCGCCGACCGGATCAAGCAAGCCAAGCTCGACGCGAACCCGCTGTTCATCAACCTCGACGACGACACCGACGCCGCCGCCAAGGAGGAGGCCGCGCGCGTCTCGAAGGCGCAGCTCGACGATCTGCGCGCGCGCCGCAAGGACGCCGAGGCCCGGCTCGCCCGGCTCGATCTGATCAGCCCGGACCAGCTGACCGCGATGATCCAGGTCCGCACACCATTCCGCGGCACCGACGCCGGCAAGGGCCAGCGGCTGATCGACGGGCTCGCGCGGGTGCGCGCCGCGGTGGTCGCCGCAGACCCCGGCGTCTCGATCGGCTGGGCGGGCGGGCCGGTCACGGCGGTCTCCGAGCACCACGCGATCGCGGACGGCATGCTGGTGTCGAGCCTCGTCACCGGTGCGCTGGTCGCCCTGGTCCTGGTCCTCTACTTCCGCAGCCTGACGCTGCTCGCGCTGCTGTTCGCGACGCTGGTGACCGCCACCATCCTGTCGTTCGGCGTCGCCGCGCTCACGGTCGGCCACCTCAACGCGGCCACCGCGTTTCTCGGCGCGATCATCGCGGGCAACGGCATCAACTACGGCATCCTCCTGATCGCGCGGTACCTCGAGGAGCGCGGGCGCCACGGCACCGACGAGGCGATGGCGGTCGCGGTCGTCGGCACCCTCAAGCCGACCGCCGTCGCCTCGCTCGGAGCGGCGATCGCCTACGGCTCGCTCGCGGCGACCAGGTTCCGCGGGTTCGCCGACTTCGCCGTGATCGGCGCGATCGGCATGCTGCTGACCTGGGTCGCGAGCTACCTGCTGCTCCCCGCACTGGTCCTGCGCTGGGGCCGCGAGACGCGCACGCGGACCGGGGATCCGACGATCGGCAGCGCGCTCGTGCGGGTACTCGGGTTCCGCCGGCCGAAGATCGTGCTCGCCGTCGCCGTGATCGCCACTCTCGGGTGCAGCGTGGTCGTCTACCGCTACGTCGCCGCGGATCCGTTCGAGTACGACATCAAGCAACTGCGGTCGGAGGGCGGCCCCGCCATCGAGGCGCGGCGGTGGATGGCCATCTCCGACCGGACGTTCGGCCGCGGCATCTCGGGGCGCACCGTGATCGCCGCCGATCGGCTCGACCAGGTGCCCCTGATCGTCGAGGCCCTGCACGCCACCAACGCGGGCGTCCCGCCCGCGCACCAGACCATCGGCGAGGTGTGGTCCGTCCATGCGTTCGTGCCCACCGACCAGGCGCAGAAGCTCACCGTGCTCGCCGAGATCCGGACCATGCTCGACGACACCGCGGATGCGCTCGACGACACCGAGCGCACCGAGCTGATGGAGCTGCGCCCGCCCGATGCGCTCGCGCCGATCACCCTCGAATCGCTGCCCCGGTCGCTGCGCGAGCGGTTCACCGAGCGGGATGGCCGGGTCGGCTACCTCGTCGAGGTCCGCCCGGCGATCAGCCTCAACGAGTGGAACGGCCACGACCTGATCCGGTTTGCGACGGCGGTCCGCGAGATCCGGCTGCGCGACGGCGAGACGGTCACCACCTCGGGCGGGAGCGTGGTCTTCGCGGACATCGTGACGACGATCGAGCGTGATGGTCCGCTGGTCACGGGCGTGGCGGCGATCGGGCTCGTGATCATGGTGCTGCTGGTGGTCGGCCGCAACCGCGGCTCGTTCGCCGTGCTGATCGGGACCGCTGCCGGTACGCTGCTGATGGCCGCCGCATGCGCGCTGCTCGGCCTCAAGGTCAACTTCCTCGACTTCGTGGCGCTGCCGATCACCCTCGGGCTCGGCATCGACTATGCGATCAACGTGGCGCACCGTCAGGGCGACGAGGACGTCGCCGATCCGCTGTACGCCCTCCGCACGAGCGGCAGCGCGGTGTTCCTGTGCTCGCTGACCACCGTGATCGGCTACGGATCGCTCCTGGTCAGCGACAACCTCGCGATCCGCGGGTTCGGCACCGCGTCGCTGATCGGCGAGGTCGCGTGCGTCCTGACCGCGCTGGTGCTGGTGCCGGCGATCCTGAGCGTCGGACGCCGCCGCGGCCCGGCGATCCCAGGCTCGGACGTGGCTCGGGCATGATATCCTGAATCATGGTGATGACCATGCGCGCGTGGCAGCTGGCCGGTCTCTGCGCGATCGCGGGCTGCGGCTTCACCGCGCCGCAGACGGTGGGTGACGGCGGCACCGGCGACGGGCCCCGACCCGACGCGGCGGACGGCTCCCTGTGCTTCGGCGAGATCGAGCGGATCTGCCTCGACGCACTGCCGTCCGGCCAGTTCATGGTCGTCGGCAGCCAGGACGCGCAGATCAACACGGACACCTCGTTGGTCTGCAAGGATCCGGCGGCGGGCAGCTCGGTGAGCGCGGCCTGCGTGATCGCCGGGACCAGCGTGCAGATCAACGGCACGCTGCGCGCCACGGGGAGCCGCCCGCTCGTGATCATCAGCACCTCCTCGATCACGATCAACAGCACCGGCCTCGTCGACGTCAGCAGCCGCGGCTGGACCGCGCGCGGCGCAGGCGCCCGGATGACCTGCACGGGCGGCACGCCGCCGGTGGCCACCGGCGGGGGCGCGGGCGGCAGCTTCGGCGCGCTCGGCGGGCCCGGCGGCGCCGGCAGCCTCGTCGAGGGTGGGACCGCCACGCCCGCGACCGGCCTCGTCGGGCTCGCCGGCGGCTGCCCCGGCACGGACGGCGGTCCGACCACCCCTGGCGACGCCGGCGCTGGCGGGTACGGCGGCGGGACCGTCGACCTGATCGCGGTGATCGGCGTGACCATCAACGGGCGCGTCAACGCCTCGGGCGGCGGCGGCAACGGTGGCCAGATCAGCTTCGGGGGCGGCGGCGCAGGCGGCGCGGGCGGCGCGATCGTGCTCGACGCCCCCACGATCATGCTCAACGACAGCGGCGCGATGTTCGCGCAGGGCGGCGGCGGCGGCGGCGGCGGCGGCGGCGCGGGCGATCCGGGTGCCGGTCAGCGCGGCCAGGATCCGGATCCTCCACCTCGGGCACGCCGGCCGTGGGCGGCGAGGGCAGCAAGCCCGGCGGGGGCGATGGCGGCGAGGGCGGCGCGCGGCGCGGAGGGCACCGCGGGCGCCGACGGCGGCGCCGACGGCGGCGGCGGCGGCGGCGGCGGCGGCGGCGGCGGCGCAGGTCACATCCGGTGCACGGCCACCAGCCGGACCATCGACGGCGACGCGTTCCCGGAGATGCAGTGCCCGTGACGCCGCTGCGCTAGGATCTCCCCGATGAGCCCGACCGACCTGCTGCGCCTGGCAGCGACGACCCGCCTGCGAACGCTGTCCCGCGCCACGCTCCTGAGCGCGGCCATCGGGCTCGGCGCCGCGGCGTGTGGCTTCGATGCGCCCCAGGCGACCGGCGATGGCGGCACCGGCACCGGCACCGACGGAGGTGCCCCGCCCACCCTCGGCTTCGCCGACGCGCGGTCGTCGCACGACGAAGGCGAGAGCGCCCTGCTGGTGCCGGTGTTCCTCAGCGCCCCCGCCTCCAGCGAGATCACGGTGGCGTACACCATCGGCGGCGGTGACATGGCCGACGGCTTCGCCACCGAGGGGACCGACTACGTGGGCGCCAGTGGCGCGCTCACCTTCGCGCTGGGCGAGCTGCAGCAGGGCATCCCGCTCGCGCTGCTCGCCGATGACCTCGAGGAGGAGAACGAGCTGATCCTCCTCGTGCTCGGCGAGCCATCCGGCGGCGCACGCCTCGGACAGGCCGATCACGATCTCACGATCCGCACCGACCGCCTGCCACGCGCGAACTTCGCCGTGACCGCCTCGTCGTTGCCCGAGGCGGCGGGCACCATGATGCTCGACGTCACGCTCGACCGGCCGGCGATCGCGCCCGTCACGCTGCCGTTCACGGCCAGCGGCACCGCAGCGAACCCTGCGGACTTCGCGCTCGCGAACGGCGCGCTGACGTTCGCCGTCGGCGAGACCAGCAAGAGCATCCCGCTCGCGATCGCCCAGGATGCCCTCGACGAGGACGACGAGACGGTGATCGTCACGCTCGGCGAGGGCACCAACGTGGGGCTCGGGCCGGACGTCGTCCGCACACACACGATCGAGGACGACGATGCGCTCCCCGTGGCGACGTTCACCACGGCCGCCGCGGCGCTCACCGAGGCCAACGCGACGGTGACCGTCACCGTCACCCTCGACGCGGCGAGCGGGCGCACGGTCACCGTGCCCGTGGTCGCCGGCGCCGGCACCGCCACCGCGCCCGCGGACTTCACCTACCCGGCGCAGCTGACGCTCACGTTCCCCGCAGGCACCACCACGCAGACGCTCGACATCGCGGTCAAGGAGGACCTCGTCGACGAGGTCAACGAGACGGTGTTGCTCGCGCTGGGCACGCTCACGAACGCCACCGCGGGCGCCACGATCAGCCATGCGCTGACCATCACCGACGATGACGCGTCGCCGATCGTCGCGTGGAACCTCCTCGAGGCCGACCGCACGACCGACGAGAACCAGATCGGGCCGTACGACTACCAGGTGGTGCTGATCGGCCGCACCGAGCGGATCGTGACCGTGCCGATCGCCGTCGGCGGCACCGCCACCATCGTCGACGACTACACGATCCGCGCGGGCGACCGGCCGGTGACATTCACCCCGGGCCAGACCGTCAAGACGGTCCGGATCACGCTCGTCGACGACATCATCCGCGAGAACGGCACGGCCGAGTCGATCGTGCTGACGCTCGGCGCCCCGACCAATGCCACGCGGGGCATCCCCACCGTGCGCCGCCACTTCATCAACGACAACGACTGACGAAGGCGACCACCGTCGGTCAGCTCACGCGCTTGCCGTCGAGCGACCACCGGTAGTAGCCCTCGCCGGACTTCTTCCCGAGGTGCCCGGCGGCGACCTTGTCGCGCAGGCTCTGAGGCGGCGTGAACGCCGGGCCGATCGCCTCGGCGAGGTACTCGGCGATCCCGAGCCGGACGTCGAGACCGACCAGGTCGGTCAGCTCGAGCGGACCCATCGGGTGGCCGTAGCCGAGCTTCATCGCGGTGTCGATGTCGGCGGGCGAGGCCACGCCCTGCTCGACCATCCGCATCGCCTCGAGGCCGATCACCAGCCCGAGACGCGACGACGCGAACCCCGGGCTGTCGGCGACGGTGATCGGGGTCTTGCCCATGCGCTCGGCGAGCGCGACCGCGAGCGCCACCTGCGTCTCGTCGGCGGTGGCGTGGCGCACGACCTCGACGAGCTTCATCACGTGGACGGGATTGAAGAAGTGCATGCCGACCAGGCGCCCGGGCGCGCGCAGGCTGGCCGCGATCTCGGCGATCGGCAGCGACGACGTGTTGGTGGCGAGCAGCGCGTGCGTGGGGGCCGCGAGGTCGATGGCGCCGAACAGGTCGCGCTTGAGCTGGAGGCGCTCGGGGACCGCCTCGATCACGGCGTCGGCGGTCGCCACGGCCGTCGCGAGGTCGTCGTGGGCGAAGATCCGGGCGAGCGCGGCGTCGCGATCGGCCGCGGTCACCTTGCCGAGCTCGACGCCCTTGTCGAGGTTGTTCTTGATCTTGCCGATCGCCGCCGCCGCCACCCCCGGCAGCGCGTCGAACAGGGCGACCGTCGCGCCCATGGCGGCGCAGACGTGCGCGATGCCGTGGCCCATGGTCCCGGCGCCGATCACGGTGATGCTGTGGATCTCGGAGGCGTTCACGCGGTGAACCTACCCCACTTGCGCCGCGCGATGCGGGGTCGTACCGTCCTCCCCGATGTCCGTCGCTGTCGACGTCGAGCGGCTCCAGCGCGACCTCGAGGCGATCCTCGGACCGCGCCGGGTGTCGCTGCGGGCGGTCGACCTCGACACCTACGCGCGCGACATGTGGCCGCGCCTGCTGCTGCGCTACCGCGAGGGCGAGATCGCCGCGCCGCGCCCGCACGCGATCGTGTGGCCCGAGCACGTGCGCGAGGTCGTCGCGATCGTGCGTCTCGCGCGCTCGCTACGGATCCCGATCGTCCCCTACGGCGGTGGCTCGGGCGTGTGCGGCGGCGCGGTCCCGCTCCACGGCGGCATCACGATCGACACCAAGCGGATGCAGCAGGTGCGCTCGGTGCACGCCGACGAGCTGATCGTCGACGCCGATGCCGGGCTGTCGGGCGAGCGGTTCGAGCGCGAGCTCGCGCGCCGCGGATACACGTTCGGCCAGTTCCCGTCGTCGATCTACTGCTCCACCGTCGGCGGCTGGCTCGCCACGCGCGCCGCGGGCCAGCTGTCCACCAAGTACGGCAAGGTCGAGGACCGGGTCGCCGGCCTCACCGTGGTCACCGGCCGCGGGGAGGTGATCGAGACCGATGGCCCCAACCGCGCGCTGCGCGGCCCGAACTGGACGCAGCTGCTGCTCGGCAGCGAGGGCACGCTCGGCCTGATCACGTCCGCGCGCCTGCGCGTGTCCCCCGCGCCGCAGCTCCGCGTGTTCCGCGGCTTCGAGGTCGACGACGTGCCCACCGGCCTCGCGGCGATCCGGCGGGTGCTCCAGAAGGGCCTGCGCCCGGCGGTGATCCGCCTCTACGACGAGCTCGACACCATGATCAACTCGTTCGGGCACAAGCACGCCCCGGGCGAGGACACCCACGCCCTGCGCGCTCCCGTGCCGGCGGTCGACACCGGCGCCCTGCCCGCCTGGCCGGTCAGGCCGCCCGACACCGAGGACGGCTTCCTCGACCGCATGCTGGCGTTCGCGCAGGGCAAGACCTCGCGCAAGGTCGCGATGAACGCCGCGCTCGGCCGCTCGGCGCTCGTCAACCGGCTGGCCGGCACCGTGGCCGAGAAGATCACGCGCCGCGGGTGCCGCCTGATCATCGGGCTCGAGGGCGCGCGGATCCGCACCGAGGTCGAGGCCGCGCTCACGTTCAACGAGCTCGAGGCGATGGGCGCGCGCGACAAGGGCGAGGATCCGGGCTGGGCGTGGGTGCGCCACCGCTATGCCGTGTCGTACCGGATGAGCCCGCTGTTCCGCGATGGCGCGTTCGTCGACACCATGGAGGTCGCGTCGAGCTGGGCGCAGCTCGACGACCTCTACCACTCGGTGCGCACCGCGATCGGCCGCCACGCGCTCGTGATGGCGCACTTCTCCCACGCGTACGCCGACGGCTGCTCGATCTACTTCACGTTCGTGGCGACCGCCCCCGACGCCGCCAGCGCCGAGCGGCTGTACGACCAGATCTGGCGCGAGGGCCTCGAGGCGGCCACGCGCGCGGGCGGCACGATCAGCCACCACCACGGCGTCGGCATCCTCAAGGCGCCGTACATGGCCGGCGAGCACCGCGAGGCGATGGCGATCTTCGAGGCCGCCAAGGCGAGCCTCGATCCCGAGGGTGTGTTCAACCCGGGCAAGATGGGCCTGCGCGGGATGCCCGGCCGGGTCGGGGCCGTTGGGACCGTGACCACGCTCGCCCGCCAGCTCGGCCGGATCGTCGGCACCGAGTTCATCGAGGAGCTCGACGCGGATCACTTCCGCGTCACGCCCGGCTCCGCCGCCGAGGTCGCCGAGGTGATCCGGTGCGCCAGTGGCCACCGCGCCGCCGTCCACCCGCTCGGCGCCGGCGGCCGCGCCCAGCGCGCCACGCCCACCCGCACCGCGGCCGACGAGCCCGACGAGCGCCCGCGCGTGTACCTCGCCACCCGCCGCCTCGACCAGGTCCTGCAGCTCGACGAGACCTCGCTGCTCGTCCACGTGCAGGCGGGCCTGACCGGCATCGCGCTCGAGCGGATCCTCGCCCCGCGCGGCCTGTCGATCGGCGACTACCCGCCGGTCGTCCTCACGCCCTCGATCGGCGGCATCCTCGCCGTGCGCACCCCCGGCAAGTCGAGCGCGCGCCACGGCTTCTTCGAGGACGCGGTCGCCGGCGTCTCGGCCGTGCTCGCCGACGGCCGCACCGTCCACACGCGCGTGGCCCCGCGCCGCTCCACCGGCCCCGACCTGATGCGCGCGCTGTGCGGCAGCGAGGGCACGATCGGCTTCATCACGTCCGCCGTGCTGCGCATCCACCACAAGCCGGAGGCCCGGCTCGTCGCAGCCTACGTCCTGCCCTCGGTCGACGCCGCCGTGTCCGCCGTGCTCCTCGCCCTGCGCGAGGAGGCCGCGCCGAGTGGCATCCGCATCTATGACGCCGCCGAGGCGCGTGTCCACTTCGACCACGTCATCCTGCCCCCGGGCCAGGCGCTGCTGTGCGCCGGCACCGCCGGCCCCACCGATCTCGCCGCGTGCGACCGCGATCTGATCACCAGCGCCGTCCTCGCCGAGGGCGGCACCACCACCGACACCGCCCTCGCGGACCTGTGGTGGCGGCGCCTGCACGCGGGTGAACCCACGCCCGGCGGCAGCCCCACCCTCCAGGTGATGGCGACCCCCGCGAAGCTGCGCCCCGTCTACCACGCCGTCGTCGAGGAACTGCGCCGCCAGGGCGGCGTCGCCCGCGCCCACATCTCGCGCTTCGACGCCGACGGCGCCGTCGTGTTCTTCACGCTGCTCGCCGGCGCGGAGGCCCCCGCCGCGGGGCGCGCCGCCGAGGCCGCGGAGCGCGCCGCCGAGGCCGCGGGCGGCTGGCTGCTCGGCGCCCGCGCCATCAAGCTCGACGCGTATCTGCGCGCGCTGCGCACCGCGCTCGACCCGCACGGGATCATGAACCCCGGCACGCTGGCCTGATCTTCATGGTGCCGCGCCCGTTCGCGATGCGGGTCGCTGGGGATGACCACGACGGGTGTCGAACGCATCGCGCGCGTCGATGCGGCGGGTACGAACCTCATGCTCGGGTGGTCTGCCGACGTCGGTCAGGCTCCGCTCGGTCTCGTCGTCGAGAGCCCAACGAGCATCGCGGCGATGTACGACGACCAGCAGGTGCGCCGCTTCTCGTCGATCGCAACCGGCCCCAGCACCGCGGCGACCAGCTCGATGGATGCGAGCACGAACCTCGCCGGCAGCTGGGGCCTCGAGGTCCTGGACTTCGGGTGCCCGGCGGGACAGTTCAAGTGCGGCACCGGCGCCTGCATCACCAGGTCACTCGTGTGCAACAGCGTGTCGAACTGCGGAGATGGCAGCGACGAGGGCGCCACCTGCACTGGCACGGCGTTCAGGTGCACGGCGGGAACGGTGGCGACGACGTCTGTGAACAACATCTGCAGCGGTCAGGCCCAGTGCACCGACGGCTCCGACGAGGCCGGGTGCAGCCGCTAGGTCGCGACCGATGGCGGCGCGAGCGACGAGGCGTGGAGCTTCGTGGAGCTTCTATGAGGGTGGCGACGGCAACCCGACCGCCTTCGATCTCCGGCTCGACAACGGCCTCCACGAGCCGCGCGGCGTCGCGCGGTCGCCGAGCGGGGCCTTCGGCTACATCGCCAGCCGCAACGGCAATGCGATCTACCAGGTCAGCGCCGCCGCCATTCTGACGCGAACCCCATGCATCGGCGGGTGCCCGGCCGTGGCGACAGGCTTCGACGAGGCCTGGGGCATGGCGTTCGATGGCACCGGCAACCTGCTCGTCACGGACCGCGCTGCGAACATCGTCTACAAGCTCAGCGGGCTGCCGTGATCCGCGCGGTGGCGGTCACCGCCGCGCTCGCGAGCGGCCCCCATCTCGCGCGTGCAGAACCGAAGACCTCGGACGAGGTCTCGGCGACGCGCGCCCCCGTGCGGCGGTTCCAGGTCGGCGCCGCGCTCGGCCTCGTCGTCCCGCGTGGGGAGCTCGCTCCCGGTCCGCTGCTGGGGGCCCGCGCCGCGATCGCGCTCGACCGGTCGTGGACCTGGATGGCGCTCTTGAACGTCGACGTGGCGCGCGCGAACGGAGTGACGTGATGTTCTCGCCACCCGCGTTCCCACGTTCGGCCGGCCAGCTCGACGTCCGTCTCGACACGCTGACGATCGCACCCGGAATCAACCTGCGCGTCATGGCGTTCGGGTCAATGGCGGTCCGCGTTGGCCTGTCTGCAGGCGTGGCAATCGCCCACGCAAATCTGAGCGCATACCAGTCGTCACGCAGCGAGCGCTGTGCGGCGCCGTCCGGGACGCTGGAGGTGTTGCTCGTTGGCCGGGCTGGCCCCATGGCCTGGCACGGCCAGCTCGCGTGGCGCGAGTCGCGCTGCGAGCTTGTCGAGGCGAACGCCTCGCTCGACCAGC
Organism: Kofleriaceae bacterium; assembly: GCA_964203225.1. Taxonomy (GTDB): domain Bacteria; phylum Myxococcota_A; class Polyangia; order Haliangiales; family Haliangiaceae; genus JABFXX01. The sequence goes on along the minus strand of CAXNMK010000007.1, from coordinate 215,596 downwards.
TGAACTCGGGTGCGCTCGCGACCGTCGGCGCGAGCTGGTAAGCGCCGCGTCACGACCGGGCGCACGTCGACGCCGGGGGCCTGCAGGGGCACCTGATGTCCCGCCCGGGCCGTCGTGACTTCACCGGAGGCGCGCTCCATCGCCGTTCGCCTCGTTGCCGCGCCCTGCGCTCCGACGGGGCACGCGGCGGAGTAGCGCGTGGCGCTCCAGCACTCCTGCCGCGGCACCGCCGCCGCCAGCACGGTGGGCGGCACGCAGTGCCGGCAGGCCAGCAGCCCTGGCCACTCGGCCGAACTGAATGTGACCACGCACCTCGCGGTCTCACGCGACCTGCGGTGACGCACGGCACCCGCGACCTGCGGTGACACGCGGCTCACCCGACCGGGGAGTTCACGGTGCCGCGTCCGAGCGGGCGAGTCACGGCTCAGCGTGCGACGCGCAGGCGCGGAGCGGGCCCCGGCACCTCCGTCGGCGTGATCGCCCCGTGCACACGCCACCCGACCCGCAACAGCCATGTTCGCGGCGCCGCACTCGGCAGCAGCACCGCGGCGGCGGGCCGCACGATCCCCTCACCGTTGACCCAGCCGTCGAACTGAACCGCCGTGGAGTACGGATCGAGGTGACCCGCACGTGCCGCGGGACACGCTTGATCCTCGCGGTGCCGCCTCCAGTTATTCAGCACGTACGCGAGCGCGTGCCGCGCCTGCTTCGGGGTGGTGATGTCCGTGCGGTGGTAGCGGTGCGTGAACACCTGGCCGCGCCGACCGAGGCTGCGATTGATCGCGCGGGCCACCAGGATCGCAACCCGCTGCATGCCCCGCGACAGCGCCCGGGCATCCCTCGCCTCGACGAGGAGGTGCAGGTGGTTGTTCTGGATCGACATGTGGACCACGCGGAACCCGGCGTCAACGCCGATCGCCACCAGCGCACGCCGCACCGCCTGGTAGATCACGCGCCGTCGCAGGCGCCCCACCGCCGGCAGCGTCCGCAGCACCGTGTGCACCGGGTGCCGGCCGAGGAGCGCGGGCCGCGCGCGGTGCGGTGAGTCGTGCTGTCCCGGCGCTCGCTTGCGCCCCGCCCCGGCTCGCCGGCCGCCCCACGTCGGCGGTACCAGCTGCAGCTCGGCCTGCACCGGCCCGCTGCCCTGCCCCCGCCCCTCCTGCTTTGACCGTCCCATGACAGGATTGAACCACGGCGGTCTGACATCGCGACATCGTCACCGAACGGTCCAACTCGTCCGAATTCCGGACAGTTTGACCAAGCCCGGACCGACGAGCCAACCAGACGAGCGCGGCACCGGGCATGACGACGTGCATCCGCCGTAAGGGCCCGCGAATGGACAAATCGATCGATGATCGTGGGCGAGCCGCCCCGCGGGCGAGGCGCGACGACGCCCCCGGGGATGGATCGACCGCGAGGGCGATTGAGATGTCCATTCGCGGGCCCCAAGGGCAATCACTCGACCTGGCCGGGCGTGGCCCGCAGGGCCTGAGGCGACACCGTGTGCGACCGGACGCAACACCGTGCAACGGCGAGCTGCGTCGCCCGCCCCTGGGCTGACTTGAATGGGGCAGTAAACCCACGACCGCTTCCATGCATTCCCGCAGGGCCGCACGGCCGCACGGCCGCACGGCCGCAGGGCCGCAGGGATGCCGGGCGACCGCGCGGTGAGCCAACTCATGGACGCGGCGCCGAGCCATGGGGACGTGGCCTCGCGCGACAGCTCGCTCCAGCGGTGCGTGGCCAGCGCGATCGGACGCAACACTGTGCGCGATCGGACGCGACACCGAGTGCGACTGGACGCAACACCGTGCGTGACCGTCAGCGGCGAACTGCGTCGCCCGCCCCTGAGCTGACTTGAATGGGGCGGTAGCCCCACCACGACTGCGATGCATCGGCGCCGAGCCGCCGAGCCGCCGAGCCGCCGGGCCGCCGGGCCGCCACATGGCCCTGACTTCAGCCCCATGGGCCCCTGGAACCGGTTCGACCCAGACGTTCTGGTTCGAGGCCCGACCCTACCTCGGCGAGGCGTGGGCGTCCGAGCCACCGGCTCTGGTACAGCTCGACGAGCCGGTACACGGGCGCAGCACGCCGCGCACGTGACGGGCGCTGGCAGGTCACGACGCCGGTACGTCGCGTATCATCGTGAGCGAGGTGGGATCATCGGACCATGAAGCCCACGCGCAGCGCAGCGGCGCAGCCGCAGCTCGACGCGGCGTGGGAGCACGTGAGTGAGGGCAATGTCCAGGCGGCGATCGACCTGCTCACCGACGTGATCGAGGCGACACCGGGCGACGCGACGGCTCTCGCCCATCGCGGACGTGCGCATCGGCTGCGCGGGCGATGGCGCCAGGCGATCGCGGACTTCGATCGCGGACCTCGTGCGCAGCATCGAGATCCGCCCCGACCAGGCTGACGCCCACCGGGAGCTGGGCGTGCCGTACGCATGGATCGGCGACGCCGAGAAAGCCATCGCGCGGTAGGGCCGGGCGCTCGAGCTCGAGCGCGACGGGCTGGGCGACGGAGACCAGTCGCACCCCGAGGGCTTGATGGTCCGCATCGAGGAGGCGACGGCACGCGAGGACGCCGGCGATCTCGACGCAGCCATCGATATGCTCACCGCCGCCGCCGCCGCCCACCCGACAGCTCTCTACCCGCTCGAGTGCCGCGCGCTCGTCTACCTGCGGCAGCATCAGTGGGTTCGCGCGGCGGCGGACTGCGACGCGGTGCTGGCGCTGTCTCCGGACGGGCCGACGACGTTGTTCCGCCGCGGCGTGTGCCGCGCGCGCCTCGGCGACACACGCGCGGCGATCGCGGACCTCGTGCGCAGCACGGACCTCCATCCATGGAACGCAGCCGCGCAGTTCGCGCTTGGCGCGCTCCTCGTGCTCGCCGGGGAGCCCGCGCAGGCGATCGAGCGCGACCAGCGTGCGTTCGCTGTCGAGCCCGACGAGTATCCGGGCGCCCCGGCGTGGATCGCCGATCTCGCGCAGCAGCTGCCGAGCTGAGCAGCGCAGGTCCCGTGGCCCGGCGGGGCCGTGTCCCACCACGCGGCAGCGGGACAACGTCTCACGGTCGTCAGATCCCGGCGTCGCCGCGGCCCATGTCGGCGACCAGCTTGCGCATGAACAGCTCGATGTTCCTCCGCAGCGCCGGGTCGTCGCACACCGGCAGCGCGCGGCGCCAGGTCTCGACGGCGCGGGCGTGCAGGCCCTGGCGAAAGTACAGGTACGCGAGCCGCGTCAGCGCCGGGAGGTACGCGGGCTGGAGCTCGACGACCGCCTCGTACTCGTCGATGGCCTCGGCCCATCGCGCGGCGCGCTGGAGCATGCTGGCGAGCATGAAGTGGAGCTTCACGCTCGAGGGGTCGCCGACCAGCGCACCGCGCAGGCCTGCGATCGCGGCGTCCAGGTCGCCCGCGTGATAGCGCCGGAGCGCGTCGCCGAGGATCGCCTCGTGATCGGGTGACTCGCCGCCGGGCTCGCGGACCACGCGGTGGAGGCGCCGCGGATCGAACGGCTTCTCGAGGTAGCCATCTGCCGCGACCTCGGCGATCACGGCGTCCGCGATCTGCCCCGAGTCGACGACCGACGTGGTCACGATCACGCGCGTCGCCCGCATCCGCTCGCTCCGCTTGATCGCGCGGCACAGCTTGAGGCCATCGATGTCGGGCGTCGCCACGTCGACGAACACGAGATCGAACCGCTCGGCGCCCATCCGCTCGAGCGCGGCCGCGCCGGTCGCGGCGCCCAGGCCGACGTAGCCGAGCCCCTCGAGCGCGGCCATCAGGTGCAGCCGCCCCGGAGGATCGGCATCGACCACCAGGGCCCGCAGCGGGCCACCCGGGCGGGCAGCGCCCGGATCCCGACCGGCGCGATCGAGCGCCTCGGCGATCCCCTGCGTGCGGTCGTCATCGAACCGCCCCTCGGCCTGGGTGACCGTGTTGACCTGCCACTCGGAGGTCAGCGCGGTCGAGCTGATGCCGACGCCCTCGGACGGCAGCTCTTCCGGCGCGACGATGCTGCGCGAGGCCTCCTCGGCGATCGCGCGCTGCGCCTGCCGGTGCTCGTCCTGCGCCTCACCCTCGGGGCTGACGCTCGCGAGGAACGCGACCCCGTGGTGCGCGGACGCGGGGCCGACCAGGTGGAGCGCGCCGGCGCGCCAGCGCGTGAACGCCACCCGGATCGTGCGCGCGAGGGTGATGTCGAGGGCGATCCGGAGCTCGACGGCCTTGCCGCGGGACAGGCCAAGCTCGCGCGCCGCGGCGATCGCGTCCTCCGGCCGCGCCGCGGCGATCACCAGGGTGGAGGCGTCCTCGTGGACCACCAGCGCGCTGAACATCCGGGCCCACTCGGGAGTGACGTTCTCGAGCACGTCGAGCCGGATCGTGGACTCGTCGAGGACGACGCCGGTCCAGCCGGTCTGCGCCGACAGCGCCATCGTGAGCTGACGCTCGGTCGCGTAGCCCAGGCTGTACAGCTCGGACGCGACCGGGTGGCGACCGCCCTGGTGGGCCAGCGCGTCTGCCAGGCCGCTGGTGTCGATGACACCCTGCTGGATGAGCAGCTGACCGATCGAGCCCCGCACGTGGAGCGAGCCTACCAAGCCCGGAACCGGGCGGGGATCGGAATGATCGCCCAAGTCCTTGAGATCTCATCACGGCGCTGGCTAGCGGACCCGCCGCGGTCATTTCTGTGTGCCGGATGCCCCCAGCACTGGTATCCTTCGCTCCGCGTTCAGGAAACGGAAGCGGGCTTCGGCCCGACGCCGTCACCCATGTGTGACAGGCTGTCGCACAGAGGTCACCGGACAACGAACGCAGTTCGCGACTCAACCAGAGAGATCCAAACCCTTTCTGGGGATCGACAACGCGCTGGCACCGGCCTTGCTTATTTGGTCATCAGCACGCGTTTGAGCCGCTTTTCGAGGAGAGTACCCGGAGATGAACGACTTCAAGATCGGTGAGAAGGCCGTCTATCCAGCCCATGGCGTGGCCGAGGTGATCGGGATCGAGCGGAAGGAGATCAACACCACGGTGTGCTCCTTCTACATCCTCAAGGTGATCGCCACCGGGATGCAGATCCTGGTGCCCAGGGACAAGGCGGATCAGGTCGGCCTGCGGCCCGTCGCGACGTCGTCCGAGATCGACGAAGTGTTCGATATCCTTCGGGAGAAGGACGTCCACATCGACAAGCAGACGTGGAACCGCCGCTACCGCGGGTTCATGGAGAAGATCAAGACGGGCTCGCTGTTCGACGTCGCCGAGGTCTACCGGGACCTGTACCGGCTCAAGAGCAGCAAGGTGCTGTCGTTCGGCGAGCGCAAGATGCTCGACAACGCCAAGCAGCTGATCGTGAAGGAGCTGGCGGTCGCGAAGAAGTGGGCCGAGGACAAGGTCGAGGCCGAGCTCGAGAAGGCCTGCGCCTAGCACGGTCCGATCCGGGGCCGGCCTGCGGGCGGGCCCGGCGACCAGCGCGGCTCGTTCGGGGGCCCCTTGTCGATTTCGGGCGCCGCGTGGTACGAGCCGAGGAGCATGCAGGTTCACGTGGCCAAGGCCGAGCTCTGGACGTTGCCCGTCGACGCGATCGTCAACCCCGGGAACTCCCTCGGCATCATGGGTGGCGGGATCGGCGGCGCCCTGCGGCGCCAGGGCGGTGACGTGATCCAGCAGGCGTCGATGGCCGCCGCGCCGATCGCCGTCGGCGCTGCGATCGTGACCACCGCGGGTCAGCTGCCGGCCAAGAACATCATCCACGTGCCGACGATGGAGGAGCCCGGTCAGAAGATCGGCGCCGAGAACGTGCGGCGTGCCGCGCGCGCCGCCCTGATCGCGTCGGACCGCAACGGGTTCAAGGTCATCGCGATCCCGGGGATCGGGACCGACCTCGGCGAGGTCCCGTTCGACGAGGCCGCCCGTGCGATCGTCGAGGAGATCCGGGCGCACCGCCGCCCCTGCCCCGAGACGATCTACCTGGTCGACACCAGCGACGACATGGTCGCGGCCCTCGAAGACGCCCTGCGCAACGCGCAGGCGAACCTCTGACGCCGGCCGCGACCGTCCGCCGCGGCTCGCCCGCACTCGTCGACGAACCGCGCCCCACGCCGGGGGCATCGCAGCACCGTGACCCAGGCTCCCGAACGTGGACTGGTTGTCGCAGGCCCCCGCGCGTGAAATCGGCCATAACCACCCGATCGCTTTTAGATTTTAATCCGGCGCGCGCGTTGACCGCCGGAAGGCGCGCCATATACTGCGCGAGCTTTGCAGCTACAGGCATACATGCCAGCGGGGCTGGCGATCGCATTTGCACTGGGCCTCTGCGGTGCGTTCACAGCGCTCGCCGCCTTGGTCGGTCCGAAGTCCTTCAACCCCGAGAAGCTCAAGCCGTTCGAGTGCGGCAGCGAGCCGATCGGCACACCGCGGGGACGCTACTCGGTCAAGTTCTACCAGGTCGCGATCCTGTTCCTCGTGTTCGATATCGAGGCGGCCTTCATGTACCCGTGGGCCGTCCTCTACAACAACCTGTCACGGACGATGGGTCCGCTCGGCGTGCAGGTCAGCGTGTTCGGCTTCGCCGAGATGCTGCTGTTCGTCGCGATCCTCGTCGTGGCTCTCGCCTACGTGTGGAGAAAGAAGGCGATCGGATGGGAGTAGAGCTCACCACCACCCGGCTCGAGGACGCTGCCAAGTGGGCGAGGTCGACCAAGCTCGACCAGGCGACCAACTGGGGTCGCAAGTTCTCGCTGTTCACCTACCCGTTCGTCACGGCCTGCTGCGGCATGGAATTCATGTCCGTCGCCGGGCCGAAGTACGACATCGCGCGGTTCGGCGCGGAGTTCCCTCGGTTCTCGCCGCGGCAGAGTGACCTGCTGATGATCGTCGGCACGATCACCGAGAAGCAGGGCCCCGCGCTCAAGCGCGTGTACGACCAGATGGCCGAACCCAAGTTCGTCATCGCGTTCGGCGTGTGCGCGTCGACGGGCGGTTTCTATCAGAACTACCACACGATGCCGGGCGCCGATCAGGTGATCCCGGTCGACGTGTACATCCCCGGCTGCCCGCCGCGCCCCGAGCAGGTGCTCGACGCGATGATCATGCTGATGGAGCGCATCCAGGGCGGGCGTTCGCACAGCCAGATCCGGCTCAAGCAAGAGCAGCTGGTCGCCAGCGCCAACCACGACGAGTAACGCGAGCAGGCGGCCCCGGGCCACCCCATCGCACGCACGGACGACGACGAGAGGTTCGATCATGTCGCAGAAAGTCCTCGACGCCCTCACGGCCAAGCACGCGGCCGCGATCGAGCGCGTCGAATCGCAGCACGGAGACGAGATCGCGTGGGTCAAGCGCGACCACCTGATCGCCGTCGCCACCTGGCTCAAGACCGACCCCGCGATGGCGTTCGACGCGCCGGTGTTCTGCACCTGCATCGACCGCCTCGACTGGCAGCCGCAGGGCGTCGCGCCCAGCCAGCGCTGGACCGAGGACAAGCCGCGGTTCGAGGTCTGCTACCAGCTGCGCTCGAGCACGCACCGCCACCGCCTCCGGCTCAAGATCGCCGCGACCGAGCACGACCCGCGCGTGCCGTCGCTGGCCGGCCTGTGGCCAGCGTTCAACTGGCAGGAGCGCGAGACATTCGACATGTACGGGATCAAGTTCGACGGGCACCCGGACCTGCGGCGGATCTACCTGTACGAGGAGTTCGTCGGGTACCCGCTCCGCAAGGACTATCCCAAGGAGAAGCGGCAGCCGCTGGTGCGCCGTGACGATCTCCCGATGAACCCGATCAAGGCTGATCCGACGCGGGTCAAGCGGGAGCACTGAGCCATGGCGAACACCACGATATCTGGCTCGATTGCTAGCAGCACGCTCAAGCAGCTCGTGCTCGGACACAAGGACGTCCAGGACATGTCGGACACCGAGCACGAGCTCGCGCCCGACCTGATGACGATCAACATGGGCCCGTCGCACCCCGCGATGCACGGCACCGTGCGGATCGTGCTCACGGTGGACGGCGAGAAGGTCGTCAAGAGCGACGTCCAGCCGGGCTACCTCCACCGGTGCTTCGAGAAGGAGTCCGAGTACGCGACGTACACGCAGGTGTTCCCGTACACGGACCGCCTCAACTACGTCTCGCCGATGATCAACAACTGCGGCTGGGCGCTGGCCGCCGAGAAGCTGATGGGGATCTCCAAGGCGATCCCGAAGCGCGCGGACTACATCCGCGTGATCGTCAGCGAGATGTCGCGGGTGACCGATCACCTGACGTGCATCGGCGCCTCGGCGATGGAGCTCGGCGCGTTCACGCCGTTCCTGTATCTGCTCAAGGCGCGCGAGTGGCTGTACGAGCTGCTCGAGAAGGTGTCGGGCGCGCGCCTGACGCACAGCTACATCCGGATCGGCGGCGTGGGCAAGGACCTGCCCGACAACTTCGGCCCTGAGCTGACGCACACCCTCGATCAGACCGAGAAGGTCATGGCCGAGTGCGTGACCATGCTCACCAACAACAAGATCTTCCGCGACCGCATGGCCGGCATCGGCAAGCTGTCGAAGGAGGACGCGATCGCCACCGGCTGTGTCGGGCCGATCGCGCGCGCCGCCGGCGTGGACTACGACGTCCGCAAGGACTACCCGTACCACGTCTACGACGAGGTCGAGTTCGACGTCCCTGTCGGCACCACGGGCGACTGCTACGACCGCTACCTCGTCCGCGTCGAGGAGCTCACCCAGTCGATCCGGATCCTGCGGCAGTGCCTCAAGCAGATCCCGGACGGCCCGACGATGATCGACGACCCGCGCTGTGCGCTGCCCCCCAAGAAGGACACGTACAACACGATCGAGTCGATGATCCGCCACTTCAAGCACATCGTCGACGGCATCCGGGTTCCGCCCGGCGAGAGCTACGCGTTCGTCGAGGGTGGCAACGGCGAGCTCGGGTTCTTCGTCGTCGCGGACGGCACCGGCCGCCCCTACAAGGCCTACGTACGCTCGCCGGCGTTCGTGCACCTGTCGACGGCAGGGCGCCTGATCCAGGACCACCTGATCGCGGACATCGTCCCGATCTTCGGCATGATCAACATGATCGGCGGAGAGTGCGACAAGTGAGTACGATCATCCCTCCCTCCACCGTCCCGATCCCGGCGAAGGAGGCGGCCCCGCCCGCGCCGCCGGTGTCCGATCAGGTCACGCTGACCATCGACGGCGAATCGGTGACGGTGCCCAAGGGCACGAACGTCCTCGAGGCCGCGCGCACGCTCGGCAACGACATCAGCGCGTTCTGCTACCACCCCGGCCTGCCGGTCGTGGCGCAGTGCCGCCAGTGCCTGGTGGCGGTCGAGAAGAACCCCAAGCTCCAGCCGAGCTGCCAGCAGGTGTGCGGCGAGGGCATGGTGGTCCACACCAAGGACGCCCAGTCCACGCTGGCGCGCAAGCAGATGCTGGAGTTCACCCTGGTGAACCACCCGATCGACTGCCCGATCTGCGACAAGGCCGGCGAGTGCACGCTGCAGAAGCTGTACTTCGACCACGACAACGCCGACTCGCGCGTGGACGTGGCCAAGGTCGAGAAGGACAAGGTCGTCGACCTCGGTCCGACGGTCGTGCTCGACCAGGAGCGCTGCATCCTGTGCTCGCGCTGCATCCGCACCTGCGACGTCGTCGCCGAGACCCACCAGCTCGAGTTCGCCCACCGCGGTGACCACGAGGTGCTGACCACGGCGCCGGGCCAGCAGCTCGACAACCCGTACTCGCTCAACGTCGTCGACGTGTGCCCCGTCGGTGCGCTCACCGCCAAGGACTTCCGGTTCACGATGCGCGCCTGGGAGCTCGAGGCCACGCCGAGCGTGTGCAACGGCTGCTCGACCGGCTGCAACATCGAGATCCACCACAAGCAGGGGCGCGCCTGGCGCCTGATCCCGCGCGAGAACGCGCAGGTCAACAAGTGGTGGATGTGCGACGAGGGTCGGTTCACGTACCACGACCTCCGCGAGAAGCGCCTCGCCGGCGCGATCGTCGACGGCCTGCCCGCCAGCTGGGACCGCGCGATCAAGGTCGCCGCCGACCGCCTCGCGGTGGGCCGCACCGCCGGTCAGTTCGCGATCGTGCTGTCCGCACTGCACTGCAACGAGGACAACTTCGCGCTCGCCAGGCTGGCGCAGGCGTGGGGCGTCTCGCACGTCTACATCGCGGGCCGTCCGCCGGTGCCGGCGCGCGCCGACGGCAAGCTCCGCACGGCCGACATCAACGCGAACACCGCGGGCGCCAAGGCGATCGCCGAGGCGCTCGGCCTGGCCACCCGGCCGGTGTTCGAGCTCGACGCCAGCATCCGCGGCCTCCTCGCCCTCGGCGACGTCCTCCCGGGGATCGATCCGGACCGGCTCGCCGGCCTCGAGTACGTCGCGATCAGCGCGCACGAGCGTGGGCCGGTGGGCCACGCCAAGGTCGCACTCCCCGCCGCCGACTGGGCGGAGGTCGCGGGCACCGTCACCAACAACCAGGGTCACGTGCAGCGCATGCACGCCGCGTTCGCGGCCCCGGGCCAGGCGCTCCCCGCGTGGGAGATCGTGGTCCGCCTCGCGCAGGCGACCGGCGGCAAGCTGTCGTGGTCGCACGCGCGCGAGGTGTTCAAGGACATGACGGCCGCCGTGCCGGCATGGAAGGACCTGACCTGGGCACGTGAGGCGCGGCCGCTCGCGCTGCGGTTCGCCGGGAGCCGGGGCTAAGTCATGAAGACGCTCTACGACATCCTCGACTGGCCGGGCACCAAGTGGCTGTTCCTGACGCTCGGCTTCATCATGCCGCTCGCCTCGCTCCTGACGTGGGCGGAGCGCCGGCAGAGCGCGATGATGCAGGACCGCCTGGGCCCCAACCGCGCCAACATCGGCCCGGTCAAGCTCAAGGGCATCCTCCACTTCATCGCGGACGCGGTGAAGATGATCTTCAAGGAGGACTTCATCCCGGGGAACGTGCACAGGGGACTGTTCGCCCTCGCGCCGATCCTCGCGCTCGCGCCGGTGCTGGTCGCGTTCTCGATCATCCCGTTCGGACCGACGATCTTCCCGCACGCGGTCACGCAGACCATCGACCCGTACCTGCTCGCCACCGAGCCCACGAACGCGCTGTTCGCCGACTCGATCCGCCTGCAGATGTTCGCGCCGGACTTCGGCCTGATCTTCTACTTCGCGGTGCTCACGCTCGCGAACTACGGCGGCACGATCGCCGGCTGGGCGAGCTACAACAAGTGGGCCCTCCTCGGCGGCCTGCGCAGCTCGTCGCAGATGATGTCGTACGAGGTGGCCATGGGCCTCTCGATCATGGCGGTGTTCCTCGCCTCGGGCAGCCTCGAGCCCGGCTTCATCGCCGCGCACGGCGCGAGCACGGAGATGTCGCCCGCCAACCCGCTCAACTGGATGTGGGCGGCGCTGCCGCCGACCGGCGCGATCGCGCTGCTGCTGTTCTTCACCGCGGCGATCGCGGAGACCAAGCGCGCGCCGTTCGACATCCCGGAGGGCGAGCCCGAGATCATCGGGTACTTCGTCGAGTACTCCGGCATGCGGTGGGGCATCTTCTTCCTCGCCGAGTTCATCGAGATCGTCTTCATCTCGTCCGTGATCGCGACCGTGTTCTTCGGTGGCTATCAGGTGCCGTTCCTCGACCTCGATGGGTTCCGGGTCGGCGGCTACATGGACCAGGTCAACCACATCTCGGTGGGCGGCTGGCACTTCCCGCTCCCGCACTGGGCGGTCAGCGCGGCGCAGTTCGGCATGTTCGGCTTCAAGGTCATCCTGCTGTCGTGGTTCCAGCTGATGGTCCGCTGGACCCTGCCGCGGTTCCGCGCCGACCAGCTGATGCACCTCGGCTGGAAGCTGCTGCTGCCACTCGCTCTCGGCAACATCATGCTCACCGCCCTCATCAAGCTGTTCTTCCTCGGAGGCATGTGATGTCCGCCAGCCACGACGACGGCCACACCCACGACGACCACGCCGGCCCCAAGGTGATCTCGGTCGCCGACCGCCACCCGCGCTCGCGCACGATCCAGGTCGTCCGACCCGCGGATCAGGACACCACGTACCTCGCCGCGACCGGCAAGGGCCTCGGGATCACGCTCAAGCACTTCGCGAAGAACCTGTTCCTCCCGCTCAAGAAGCTCGCCGGCGGCCGCGACTCCGGCGGCGCGCCTGTCGACACGCCGTGGAAGAACGACATCGAGACGGTGCAGTACCCCGAGGAGAAGGTCACGTACCCCGAGCGGTTCCGAGGCCTCCACCGCCTCACGCTGCGCGACGACGGCGCCGTGCGCTGCGTCGCGTGCATGTGCTGCCCGACGGTGTGCCCGGCGCACTGCATCACCATCATCCCCGCCGAGACCGACGACAAGGGCATCGAGAAGAAGCCCGCCGTGTTCGAGATCGACGAGCTTCGGTGCGTGGTGTGTGGCCTGTGCGTCGAGGCCTGCCCGTGTGACGCGATCCGCATGGACACCGGCATGCACGCCAAGCCCGTCGAGGATCGCGCCATGGGGATCGAGACGCGCGAGACGATGATGGCCCGTGGCATCCGCTCGACCGCCGTGCAGGGTGGCGAGGGCGCCAGCTGGCGCGACGGCGACGGCCACACGCACGACGACCACGGCCACACGCACTGACGGCTCCGGACCCTCCGGATCGCGTGACGCGCGCTTGTGATCGAGCGCGCATTTTTTCGTTGACGGTCCGGACCGCGATCCTTAGTGTGGTGATTGAGCACCGACGGCTCGATGCGAGAACCGAGGCGAATCTGTCTCCTACAACTGCTATCCAGGGATCTACCTCTGTTCCAGGTGTGCACGCCCGCTCGTCGGGAAGCCCGAAGGATTATCGTGGAGCCCACCTACGCCAAGCGTAGGGGATAGACTGCCTCACGGTCGAACGGTCGTGCTCATCTCGAGGCGCTGCGGAACGAAGCCGCAGCGCCTCGGCCTTTTTTGGAGGCGATGATTCCGAGCGCTCGGGGATGGTTGCGTTCGCCTGGAAGCAGCGTGAGTCCCGCGGACGCCGGCTTGCCGACCGGGAGTGTCCTGGTCGGCAAGTACCGGATCGAGGAGCTGCGGGGCCGCGGCGGCATGGCGCTCGTGTTCCTCGCGCATCACCTGCAGCTCGACGAGCCGGTCGCCATCAAGGTCCTGCGCGAGGACGCGGCGACCGAGCCCGACACGGTCCAGCGGTTCGTACGCGAGGCCGAGGCCGCGGTGCGCCTCAAGAGCGAGCACGTGGCGCGCATCCAGACGTCGGGACGCTCGGCAACGGGCTGCCCTACATGGTCATGGTTCCCGCACGTCGCCGCGCTGATGCACGAACTCGCCGCGTTCGCGGGCAACGCCGAGGCCGCGCACCGGTACGTCCGCCGCGCGCACCGGATGCACGGCCTCGCGGTCCCGGACGATCGCGAATCGCATCCATCACTCGTCCATCCCGCGTACGAGCTGACCCCGGCAGCGATGCCGCGGACGGGCATGCGCGGGATGACGCACGCCGAGCCGACGGCGCTGGTGACCACCGGCGTCACGGCGCCGCCGCTCCCCCCCGCGCGGCAGCATGGTGCGCACGGTTCTGATCGCCACCGTGGTCGTGGGCATCGGCGTGGGCGGCACGCTGGTCTGGCTCGACCGTCAAGCCCCTGCCCAGGCGGCTGCGGCGGGGTCCTCCACGAATGCCGGCGCGGACGACGCGCGCGTGACCTCGGCGACGGGCAGCGCCGGACGCGGGAGCGCTGGGCGTGTGACGGGGATGGAGGACAGCATCGGCGCCGGCTCCGCGGCGGCGGCCGGCTCCGCGGCGGGCTCGCGCACGGACGGCGAGGTGGCGCGGACTGCCGAGCCCGCGCCTGACCCGGTCAGGACGAAGCCCGCGCGCCGTCGGACCAGCACCCGCCCACCGCCGCCGGTGGATGGGGGCATGACGATCACGTCACCGCCCCCACCTCGACCGACGACGCCGTGTGATCCGTTCGCGTCGCGGACCGGCTGCAAGTAGCCGGGCCGTCCGGCCCCGGTCACGGGACTATCGACAGAACCGGTTCGAGTCCGCGGGCGGGCAGCCGCGGAGCGCCAGCACGTCCATCGTGACGGCGACGCCGATGTGGATCAGCACGCCGCCCCAGATCGACCGCGTGCGCATCGCGAGCGTGCCGAGGATCAGGCCGGCGCCGATCGCGCCGAGCGTCTCGGGCAGCGGCTTGCCGTAGTGGATCATGCAGTACGGCACGAGCATCACGAAGATCGCGTTCGATCCCATCGCCTTGCGCAGGCCCTGGAGCAGGAACCCGCGGAAGAAGAACTCGAGGGAGATGAACTGGGCGGCGTACAGCGCCTCCCAGGCCCACAGGTCGAAGGCGGAGCGGTTGGCCATCCGGTAGAACGGGTACGTCTCCCGGAACGCGCTGGTGCCCGACGCCTTCACCACGGCGGGGAAGATCAGCGCGAACAGCAGCACGTAGATCCACAGGTGCTTGAGAAACCCGCGCATCGAGACGTGGAAGTCGCGCAGCCGCTCGCCGGGCAGGCACGCGATCACGATCACCGGGATCACGACGTAGCCGAGCACGCGCCAGCCCGACCACCACGCGAAGCCCCACAGATCCCAGTAGCGGTCGCCGCGGGTGCGCGGGAACCACTTCATGAACGTGTCGTGCCCGCCGAGGTACTCCTGCAGCGTCAGCGCGATCGCGGCGGTGAGCAGCACCGCAAGCACGGTGACGCTCGTGGTGCCCGCCTGCTCCGGGGACCGCTCGGTCTCGCGATCGATGGCGCGCCACTGCTCGATGCTGAGCAGCGCGAGCCATCGACGCGGTGGCGGCAGCTCGCGCATCAGCCGCCGAGGGTCTCGGCGGCGCGGCGCAGGCGGCGACGGGTGATCTCCTTGCCGAGCACGGCCATCGTCTCGAACAGAGGGGGCGACGCCTTGCGCGCGGTCACCGCGAACCGCAGCAGCATGAACGCGTGCTTGGCCTTCCAGCCGAGCTCGTCGGTCCACGAGCGGCAGACCTCCTCGATCATCGTGGCCGCGTAGCCCTCGCGGGTCTCGAGCTTCTCGACCAGCGCCATCAGGCCCTTGGCGACGTCCGCCGGCGCGACGTCGGGGATCTTGAGTTCGGCCTGGACGGCCGTGTAGTCGAGATCGCCCGAGAAGAAGTACTCGATCATCGGGATCAGCTCGTCGAGCTTCTTGATGCGCTCGCGCACCAGCGGGAGGATCCGGAGCAGGTGGTCCTTGTTGAGGCGCCACGCGATCACCTGATCCGCGAGCTGCTCGTAGTCGAGGTCGTGGATGTACTTCTCGTTGAGCCAGGTCAGCTTGTCGAGGTTGAACACCGGCCCACCGAGCGAGACCTTCTCCCACGAGAACGCCTCGACCATCTCCGCGAGCGTGAACTTCTCCCGGTCGTCACCGAACGACCAGCCCATCAGGCCGAGGAAGTTGAGAAGCGCGTGCGGAAGGATGCCGACATCGCGGTAGTAGTTGATCGAGACCGGGTTCTTCCGCTTGCTGATCTTCGACTTGTCGGCGTTGCGCAGCAGCGGCATGTGGAAGAACTGCGGCAGCTCCCAGCCGAACGCCTGGTACAGCAGGACGTGCTTTGGCGTCGACGAGATCCACTCCTCGGCGCGGATCACGTGCGTGATCTGCATCAGGTGATCGTCGACGACGTTCGCGAGGTGGTAGGTGGGGAGCCCATCGGACTTGAGCAGCACCTGATCGTCGATCTGCTCGGCGTCGATCGACACCGGGCCCCGCAGCTGGTCGTGGACGACCACCGCGCCGGCGAGCGGCGCCTTGAGCCGCACCACGTGGGCCTCGGCGGCGGCGGCGCGGTTGCGCGCCTCGTGGGGATCGAGATCGCGGCAGTGGCGGTCGTAGCCGCTGTTCTTCTTCTCGGCCTGCTGCTGGATCCGGACCTTCGCGAGGCGCTCGGCGGTGCAGAAGCAGCGGTACGCCTTGCCGGCATCGAGCAGCTCGCCGGCCGCGGCCTGGTAGTGGTGAGCGCGCTCGCTCTGGCGATACGGCGCATAGGGGCCGCCGACGTCGGGCCCCTCGTCCCAGGTGAGGCCGATCCACCGCAGGGCGTCGAAGATCATCTGCTCGGAGTCGGCGCGCGCGCGCGTCTGATCCGTGTCCTCGATGCGGAGCACGAACTTGCCGCCGTGCGTGCGCGCGAACACGTAGTTGAACAGGGCGATGTACGCGGTGCCGACGTGGGGGTCGCCCGTCGGCGAAGGTGCGATCCGCACTCGCACGGGCCGATCAGAGGTGGCCATGGGGCGGTCTTGTAACACGACATGCTACGGTGTTGCGATGCGCTGCGTTCGACGCGTGCTTGTCTCAACCCTCCTCGCGCTGCCGCTGGGGGCCACCGCCCAGGCGCCCGCGCCCACGGCCGTCGAGGGTCAGGTGCGCGCCACGGCGAGCCGGTGGACCGCGGACGGCACCCGGATCGTCACCACCGCGACGATCGCGACGGCCTCCGGAGACGTCGAGGTCAGCCAGCTCGGCGGCACCGTCGCCGGCCTGACCATGCGCCAGCTCCCCGGCCCCACCCTGCTGACGCCCGGCATGCGCGTGGCGGTCACCGCCCACCGGGACGTCGACCGGGCGCTCCGCCCGCACGTCGTGCTCGACGCCGTGCGCGTGCTCGCCTTGCCCGAGGGCTACGTCCGCACCGGCCCCACCACGGCCGGACACTACCTGCGGTGGCCATCTGGCTGCGTGCAGGTGTCCGTCGATCAGGCTGGCACCAAGGCGCTGCCTGGTGACCTCGAGCGCGAGGTGGTGACGCGGTCGATCGCGAGCTGGACCACCGGGACCGCCGCGTGCTCGTACATGGAGATCGTCGAGACGGGCTACGAGGACCGCGAGGTCGGCCGCGATGGCGTGAACATGATCAAGTTCCGCGACTCGTCGTGGTGCCGGCCCGCCACGGACGACGATCCCGCGCGCTGCTACGCCGACGCCGCCGCGGGCATCACGACCGCGGTCTACGTCGACGACGCGAGCAGCGACCGCGACGGCGAGATCGTCGACGCGGACATCGAGATCAACGGCACCGACTTCGCGATCTCCGATCAGGGCGTCACGCTCGCCACCCTGCCCTGCCGGTCGGAGCTGTCGAACACGCTGACGCACGAACTCGGCCACCTGCAGGGGCTCGAGCATTCGTGCCTGGCGGGCGGCGATCCGGCGCGCGTGGACGCCGACGGGCAGGCCGTGCCGGCCTGCGCGAGCACCACCGATCCGGCGATCATCGGCACGACCATGTACAACTTCCAGGACTGCGGCGAACTCACGAAGGCCACGCTCGAGGCCGATGACATCGCCGCGGTGTGCGGCATCTACCCGCGCAGCGAGGATCCGCGCGCGTGCGAGGCCGTCGACCTCACGCCCGGCGGCTGCTGCAGCGCGGGCCCGGGCCGCGGTCCGGCGACGTCCCTGCTCGGCCTCGCGGTGGTGGTGCTCGGCGTCGGCCGGCGGCGGCGGCGGCGGTGAGGCTCGTCGAAAGGCGGGCAACAACTGGGTGTGCCCCGGCCGCCGGCGGTATGCTTCTCAGATGAGTGCGGCCTGTCCGTCCTGCGGCGTCGGGGTGGTGCCCGGCATGGTGCGCTGCCCCAAGTGCGGCGCCGGCCTGCCCCGGAGCACGCGCGCAGCGACGAACATCGAGGGCGGCACCGCGCTACCCACAGCCGGCGCGTTCCCGTTCGTCCCCGTGGTGATCGGTGGGGCGGCGGTGGTGGCGTTCGTCGCGTTCCTCACCCTGGGCGGCGCTTCCACGGCGCCGGTGGCCGAAGCCGACGCCGGCGCCGACGTCGAGGATACCAAGGACGTGGCCGCGCCGGTAACCACCGTCGAGGCGCCGACCGCCCCGACGCAGCCGAGCCGCGCCGCCGTGGATCCGGGCCCGGCGATCCGTACGATCGAGTCCGGCCTCCGCCGCGAGAAGCTGTGGGGCACCGTCACCATCGAGGGTGATCGCGTCGACGTGCGCTCCGGTGGCTGCGAGGACGCAGCGATGGCCCCGGTCCTCGATCGAGCCGCTCCAGGCCTGCACGAGGCCGGGCTGACCTCGCTGCGCTGCCTCGAGCAGGGCGGCCGTATCGTGTTCGAGCGAGGGCTCTAGGGCTGACCATGGCGCCGCCTCGCTCCGACATTCCTCGCCTCCCCGATCTCGACCTGCTCGTGGAGACCGGCCGGCTCCGGCTCCGCCCGTTGACCGAGGCGGATGTCGACGCGCTGTGGCCGATCGCCTCCGATCCGGTCCTGCCGCGGCAGATGATGTGGACCGCTCACGCCGATCGCAAGGACACGCTGGCGTTCATCCGCGAGACCCACGCATGGCTCGAGGACGGGAGCGCGCTGACGCTCGCGATCGAGCACGCGGGCGTGGCGGTCGGGTGCATCAGCCTCGACGCAATTCGCTGGCAGCTGGGCGCGCTCCGGGTCGACCGCGCCGAGCTTGGCTACTGGCTCGCTCCCGCGCTGTGGGGCCAGGGGTTCGTGACCGAAGCTGCCCGCGCGCTGGTCCAGTTCGGGTTCGACATCGTGGGACTGCACAAGGTCTCGGTAGGCTGCTTCGAGAGCAACATCGGGTGCCGGCGAGTGATCGAGAAGGTCGGCTTCCAGCTGGTCGGCCGCGCCCTGGACGACGTGTGGCGGGAGGGCCGGTGGGAGACGCAGCTGCGCTACGAGCTGCTGGCCCGGGACTACTCCGACATCATGACGACCATGCCGATCGCGCGGATCTCGCAGCCCTGAACGCCCGCCATGGGGGGGGGTGTTTCGGCGGACCGCGCGGGTGCACGGCGACCTCCGTCGTGGTAGCTTCGCCGGCCAAGGGCCGGAAAATCCGATGGATGTTCGCTGCGAGAAGTGCAACACCGAGTACGAGCTCGACGAAGCACGCCTGAAGCCAGGTGGTGTCACCGTCAAGTGCACCAACTGCGGTCACATGTTCAAGATCCGCAAGCGGTCGCCCACCAACGTGGGAGCGGCCGTGGAGACCACGCGGCAAGCGCCGCGGCCGGTGGCGCGCAACGAAGGCTCGACCGACGAGCCGACACGTACGGGGCGCCCGGCGCCGCGAGCCGACGAGCCCGCCCCACCGCGCCCCACCGCGCCCGCGCCCGCGCCCGCGCCGCGCCCCGGGCGCCCGGACTCGATCGTCGGTGAGCACCCGCCCCCCCCGGGCGAGCCTCCCGCCGAGCGCCAGTGGCTGGTTCGCCTCGAGAATGGCGAACAGAAGTCGTGTCGCGAGCTGTCGTCGCTGCAGCAGTGGATCGTCGCCGGCGTGGTCACGCGCGAGTCGATGATCTCGCGCTCCGGCAAGACCTGGAAGCGCCTCGGCGACGTCGCCGAGCTCGGGCAGTACTTCGTGATCGCCGACGAGGCGCGGACGAAGCGCGAGGCCAAGGACCCCGGCAAGGTCATGCCGACCAAGCAGATGCCGGCGACCATGCTCGGCATCGGCACCGCGTCGGCCGCGGGAGGCTCGATCGTTCCCGACGACGACGCCCCCCGGACCGGCAACGACGCCACGCGTCCCCGCACCGTGCCGCCGCCGCCCCCCGCCGCCGTGACCCCACCGCCGCCGAAGCGCCCTCCGACGCAGCCTCCCCCGCCGCCGACAAAGAAGCCGACGACGATCCCGGCCGGCAACCGCAGCACCGCGGCGTGGGCGACCGAGGGCGGGACGCCCGGCGAGCTCAAGGATCAGAGCAGCGGCCCCGCGGGCCCGCTCGGGGGTCGGGTCAAGGCCGCCTCGGCCGACCCGGTGTTTTCGGGGCGCGTGCGCGTCGCGCCCGGCGACGACAGCGCCTTCACGTCCGGCAAGGTCCAGGCGCTCGACGAGGACGATGACGTCCTCCCCGAGCGGCGCGGTTCGCGCGCGGGCGCGTGGGTGGCGCTGCTGCTGTTGCTCGTCGGTGGGGCCGCCGCGGCGGCGGTCTACGTGTTCATCATCAAGGACAGGGCGCCGCGGCGCCCGCGGCCGCGGTGCCAGCCGATGCGGCGGTGATCGCCACCGGGGCCGACGCCGCGCCGACCCCCGCGCCCGACGCGGACCCGGCCGCCCCCGTCGAGACCGCGGTCGACGTCGCCCGCGCGGAGCTCGCCAGCGACGACGAGGCCCGCCTGCGCGCCGCGCTGCGCTCGCTCGAGACCATCAAGGAGCCCGGAGCGGACGCGATGCGGGCGAACCTCGCCGCCGCGATCGCGCAGGGCCTGCTCGACCGCGCGGCGATCACCGCCGACAAGACCGAGGCCGACAAGCTGAAGAAGGACGCCAAGTCGATCGTCGCCGATGCCCTCGGCGCGGCGCAGCGCGCGGTCAAGGCACTGCCCGCGGATGCCTCCGCGCAGCTCGCCATGGCGCACGTCCTCCGGCTGCAGGGCAAGTCCGCGCGCTACGTCCAGCGCTACATCGACGCGGCCAAGGCAAAGGCCACGGGCCCGTGGACGCGCGACGTGGCGCTGGCGCAAGCCCTGCTGCAGCAGCGCGAGGCCAAGCGCGGTGACGCGCGGACCACCCTCGCCCCGCTCGATCAGGGCGACGACCGCCTCGAGACCAGCGGCGACGTGCGCGCGCGGATGCGGCTCGCGCTGATCGCGTACGCAGACAACCAGCCCGCCGAGGCCCGCCCGCTCGCCGAACAGGTGCTCGCCGCGCAGCCCGAACACGCCGGCGCGCGCGCCCTGATCGCGCGCATCGAGACCACCGTCGCCAAGACCGATCCGCTGCCGCCCGAGGACGGCCCGGGCCCGGGCTCGGCCACCCGCCTGCCGACGGATCCGGTGACGCCCGCGGGCGGCGTCGAGGGCTACGACCGCCTGCTCGTCAAGGCCAACCAGCTCGCCGAGAGCAACTGCACCAAGGCGATGGAGCTGTTCAGCAAGGCGCTCGAGCAGAAGCCGAACGGCGTCGAGGCGTTGACCGGGATGGGGTTCTGCCACATCGACGCCAAGCAGTTCGCGAGCGCGTTCTCCAAGTTCCGCGCCGCACTCGCCGTGTCGCCGCGCTACGAGCCCGCGCTGTGGGGTGTCGCCGAGGCCTACGTGCAGCAGGGCCGCAAGGAGCAGGCGCTCGAGTCCGTCAAGGCGTACCTCGAGGCGTACCCGGGCACGCCGAAGGCCACCAAGGCGCTCGACCGGCTCGGCGGTGGCGCGACCTCCGGCGGCAGCGGCGAGGGTGGCGGCCCAACGCCCACGTCCACGCCCACGCCCACGCCCACGCCCACCCCCACCCCGACGCCCACGCCCACGCCCACGCCCACGCCCACGCCCACCCCGGACCCCACGCCCCCGGCGCCCACGCCCACGCCTGCCCCCACCGAGGGTGCGGGCACCGGCTCGGGCTAGCGACGCCGACCCCGCGTGTTATGACCGGGCACCATGCGTGCCCGCCCACCTGCCCTCGTCGCCGCGGCCCTCCTCGCCGCGTGCTCGAGCAACGCCCCGTCCCGCCTCGACGGCATCGTCGCGAGCACCCCCTTGTCCTCCTCGGGCGCCGCCGACCCCTGGGCGGGCTCGGGCCTGTCATCGATGGGTCGGGGCCCGACCACCGGCGGCGACGCCGCTGACGCCGACGACGACTTCGACCTCAAGGGCATGCTGTCCAAGCTCTCGGACAGCCTCGACAAGCCAGGCCCCTACGAGGCGCCCGAGGCCTCGACCGGGTTCGCCGCGGACAAGCCCCACTGGGGTGTCCTCGGGCTGAGCGGCGCGATCGTCGAGCGCGAGGCGTACTCGTGGAGCGGCGGCAGCGGGACCGAGCTGCGCCAGGTGGTCGCGCGCCTGCGCTCCCTCGCCAAGGACGCGCACCTGCAGGGGCTCCTCGTGCAGCTCGCGGGCGTGGAGATCAGTGTCCCCGACGTGATCGAGCTGCGCGCCGCGATGCACGAGCTCCGGACCGCCGGCAAGACGCTCGCGTGTCACACCGAGGATGCGTCGAACGCGGCGTACCTGGTGCTCGCGGCGTGCGAGCAGATCGGCATCGCGCCGCTCGGGCAGATCGCGGTGACCGGCCCGGCCGCGATGCCGATCCACGTCAAGCCGCTGCTCGATCGGCTCGGCGTGACGGCGGACTTCCTCCACGTCGGCACGTACAAGGGCGCCGCCGAGCCGCTCACGCGTGAAGCCCCATCCGCGGAGATGCAGGAGACGCTCGGCGCGATCCTCGATCGCCGCTACCAGACGATGGTCGACGTGATCGCCGCCGAGCGGAAGCTCGCGCCCGACGGGGTCAAGGGCCTGATCGACACCGGCCTGTTCCCGTCACAGCACGCCCTCACCGCGAAGCTGGTCGATGCCGTGACCTCGTTCGAGGCGTTCCGCGACAAGCTCGTCGGCGCCGGAGCGTGGACCGAGCTCGAGCTCGAGCCCGACGGCAAGGATCAGCTCCAGGCGATGCTCAAGCTCGCGCGGTTCGTGGGCGCGATGCCGCCAGAGCGGCCGGTCGGCCCGCACGTCGCAGTGGTCTACGCGCTCGGCGACATCGTCGATGGCGGCGGGGACGGCGTGCTCGGGGCGCGCCAGCAGATCGCCGCGCACACGCTGGTCGCCGCGCTGCGCACGCTGACGGCAGACGACAGCGTGAAGGCGGTCGTGCTGCGGATCGACTCCGGCGGCGGCAGCGCGCAGGCCTCCGAGCTGATCTGGGAGGCGGTCGACGCACTCACGAAGGTCAAGCCGGTGGTGGTGTCGATGTCCGACGTCGCGGCGAGCGGTGGCTACTACATCGCGAGCGGCGCGACGAAGATCTTCGCGCTCGACGACACGCTGACCGGCTCGATCGGCGTGGTCGGCGGCAAGATCGCCCCGGGCGGCGCGCTCGCGCGCCTCGGCATCAACACGTTCCCGATCGGCCGCGGCAAGCGCGCGACGATGATGGCGTCGCTCGGGCCGTGGTCCGAGGAGGACAAGGCCGTGATCCAGCGCTCGATGGAGGAGGTCTACGACGTGTTCACCGGGCGCGTGGCGCAGGGCCGCGGCGCCAAGGTCAAGGACGTCAAGGCGATCGCCCAGGGGCGCGTGTGGACCGGCACCCAGGCCAAGGAGCTCGGCCTGGTCGACGAGCTCGGCGGCCTCGACGCTGCGCTCACCGAGGCCCGCACGCTCGCCAAGGTCGACGCCGACGCCGCGCTCGAGATCTACCCGCCCTCGCCGACGCTGCGCGACGTGCTGTCGAGCGTCGGCGCCGTCCACGCACCGCTCGGGCTCTCGCTCGATGCCACGGCGATGGCCGCGCTCGGCGCGCTCGATCCCGTGATCGCGCAGGAGGCGTCGCGGCTGGTCGCGCTCGCGCTGTCGTTCCGCACCACGGCGATCCAGGCGATCACCGTGCTGCCGCTGGTACGCTGAGAGTTCCGGGGGTCACAGCCCGAGGGCGCCGGACATCGCGCGGATCGCCAACCGCGCGCGCTCGACGTGCTCGGCGGCGGCGCTGATCGCCTCGGAGATCGCGGCCACGGACGGGCTGCCATCCATCATCGCCGTCTCGTCACTGGCGGCGCGCATGTTCGCGCGCAGCGAGTCGATCGACTCCTCGAGCACGGCGACGTGCTCGGCGAGCGCGCCCGACAGCGCAGCTTGCCCGGTCACCGTGCTGGTCGACTGATCCTCGGCGAGGTCCTCGGCGAGGTCCTCGGCGGCCTGGAAGGCCTCCTGCAGCTTGACCTGCGCGTCGATGAGCTGGGCGCGGAGCGCGGCGTCCTCCTTCTCGAGGCGCGCGACCTTGCTCGCGAGCTCGGTAGAGCGCGCGATCAGGCCATCGCGCTGGACGTCCGCGGCGGCGGCGACCTCGACGTCGCCGTCGAGCATCGCGAGCATCGCGGGGGTCATCCGGCGCTGGCTGGTCTCCTCGTGATCGTCGACGGGCGCCTGCATCAGCTGGCTGGCGAGGCGGTCGCGCTCGCTCGTCAACTGCGCGAGCTTGGCGCGCGCGTCGCGCAGATCACGCTGGAGGCCCGCGATCTCGCGCTCGGTCTCGGCGGCGAACGAGCGCACGTTCTCGGCGGCATCGACCTCGCGCTGGAGCGCCGCGATCTGGTGGTGGGCCTCGGCGATCTGGTGGTGGGCCTCGGCGATCTGCTGCTGCGCCGCCTGGGCCTGCTGCTGCGCCGCCTGGGCCTGCTGCTGCGCCGCCTGGGCCTGCTGCTGCGCCACCTGCACGTGCTGCTCGAGCGAGGCCGTGTTGTGCTCGGCCGCGCGCGCCCGCGCCTCGGCCTCGGCGAGAGCGGCAGGGGCCACCGCGGTGGCGGCCGCCGCGAGGGCGGCCTGCTCGGCCTGCTGCAGCCGCGCCTGGGTCGAGGCCAGCCGCTCGATCGCACCGGCGGACTCCTCGGTGGCGGTGCACATCCGCGCCTCGGCCTCGCGCAGGCGCCCCGCGAGCGCCTCGACCTCGGCCTCGGCGGCCTCGGCGCGCGTGCCGGCGGCGGCGAGGTGCTGCTCGGCGGCGGTGACCCGCGCGGCGGCGGCGGTGGCCTGGCGCTCGGCGGTCTCGACCCGCTCGGCGGCGGCGACCTCGGCCTGCTCGGCGGCGCGGGCGCCCTGGGTCTGCGACGACGACGCCTCGCCTTCGAGCCACGATAGCTTGAGCAGCGCCTCGTCGAGCTGGCGCTGCAGCGCGCCGGCGCGACCGATCGCGAGGTCCGCGGCCTCGGCGCGCGGGCCGAGGGACTCGAGCTCCCGCTCCACCTCGGCAGCGCGCGCGAGGGCCTCGGCGAGGCGCGCCTCGTCGTCAGCGGACATCCCGCGGCTCTCGGCGGCGGCGGCCTCGACCTCGCGCAGCCGGCTCCGGACCGCGGCGAGCGCCTCCTCGGCGCTGGCGCGCACACGCGTGGCCTCGGCCAGCTGCACCTCGAGCTCGCGGACGCGCGCGGACCGCACCTCCAGCTCGGCAGTGCGCGCGGCGAGGGCGCTGATCGCATCGGTGAGCTTGGCCTCGGCGAGGCGCATCGCCTGCTCCGCCTCGTCGAGCGAGGCCTGCTGGGCGGTCTCGTTGACGGCGATGCCACTCTCGAGATCCTCGATCCGCTCCTGCAGGGTCTCGGCGTTGATCTCGGCCGCGGTCAGGCGCTCGCCCTGGGCCGCGAGCTCGCGCTCGAGGGCGCCCTTGCGCTCGATGAGCTGGGCGGCGCTGGCGCGCTCGGCCGCGAGCTCCTTGTGCGCAGCCTCGACCTGGGTGGTGAGCTCGCGCTGCGCCACCTCGAGGCGACCGCGGGCATCGGCCTCGGCGGCGGCCGCACGCTCCTCGAGGTCGCTGGAGGCGGCCCTGCCCTCGCCGAGGCTCGCCTCGGCCTCCTCGGCGCGCCGCACCGAGTCCGCGAGTTCCCGGTGAACGCCCTTGGCGCGGTTGTCGGCGTCGGCGGCGCGACGCAGCGCCTCGGCGACGTCCTTGGCCATCGCCTTGGCCATGGTGTCGGCGGCGCTCGCACGCTGCTCGGCATCCGCGGCGCGGCGCTCGGCCTCGGCCGTGGCGCGGGCGGCCCCCTCGACGGAGCTGACAGCCTCGTCGCGAGCGCGGGTGGCGGCGGCGACCGCGGCCTCGGCGCCGGCGAGCGCGTCGATCCGCGCGACCAGCTCCACGGTGCGGCGCTCGGCGTCGGCCAGGCGAGCGACGAACTGCGCGATCTCGGCCTCGCGCGCGACCACCCGCGCCTCGGCCGCGCGCGTGGCATTCCCGCCCGTGGCAAGGCTGGCCTCGAGCTCGATCAAGCGCGCGCCGCGGGTCTCGAACTGGGCGGTCAGGCCGGCGATCTCGGCGGCGAGCTTCGTCGCGGTCGCCTTGGCGGCCACGAGCGGCGCCGCGCCGTCACCGAGCTTGGCCTCGAGGGCCGCGATGGTGGCCCGCGCCCCGGCGAGGTCGCCCTCGACCGCAGCGACGCGGCCCTCGGCGTCGATGACGCCCTGCTCGAGCTGCGCGGTGCGCGCCTCGGCCTTGGCCGCGGCGGCGCTGGCGCCGGCGAGGTTCCGCTCGGCGCCCTGCGCGCGGATCTGCGCGGCCGCGAGATCCTTCTCGGCGCGCTCGGCCTTGGCCAGCATGCTCGCCACCTGCTCGGCCATCTCGGCGGCGCGGGTGTCGGGCCCGCTCTGCGCGGAGCGCAGCTGCGCGATCTCCCGCTCGAGCCCCTTGATCACCTCGTCGGACTCCGCGAGCTTCTCGGCGGCGGCCATCCCCGCCGAGGTCTCGGCGATCATCCGCGCCTCGCGGGCCTTGCCGGCCTCGGCACGCGCGGCCTCGACCTCGCCGGCGGTCTTCTTCTGGATCGCAGTGAGCTGATCGCGTAGCGCCTGCGCCTCATGCGCCGCCGCGGCGTACGCCTGCTCGGACAGCGCGCGCGCGCCGAGGGCGTCGTCGAGCTGCGCCTGCAGGCGCAACATCTCGCGAGCCTGGATCTCGATCGCACCGGCGTCGGTGACGGTCTCGCCCCGCCCGCTGGCCCGGACCTCGGCCCGGGTCTCTCGCCGCGCCTCCAGCTCGGCCTGCACGGCCGCGAGCGTCCGCTCGAGCGCCGCCCCGCGGGCCTCGGCCTCGTCGCGCGCTCGCACCAGCTCGGCATCGGGCGAGGCGCCCTCCCGGGCCGACGCAAGCTCCTCGTGCATCTCACCAACGCGCACCGCGAACGCGTCGCGCTCGCCCTCGACGATGATCCGCTGCTTGCGCTCGGTGTCGAGCCAGGTCGCCAGCGTGCCATGCAGGCCGGGCGGCGGCTGGACCGGAAACCCGGGCGGGATGAACCGCAGGATCAGGCTGCCGATCAGCACGATCTCGCCGGGCGGGACCGGCGAGCGCTGGATCTTGTTCGCGCCGACGAACACGCCATTGGAGCTGCCGAGGTCCTCGACCCACAGCATCCCCTGATCCGCGAAGAACCGTGCGTGCTGGCGCGACAGCCGCGGGTCCGAGCTGTGGATGTGGCACTCCGTCGAGCGCCCGATGAGCACAGGCTCGCCGGTCAGCGCGTACGTGCGGTCGACGCCGTCGACGTCGGAGTAGACCAGGGTCGGCATTCCGCTCCGGGTCAATCTATCACGGGCGGGGCGTGAGTCGCTCGATCAGCGCGTTCGCGACGCCCAGGGCGCGCTCGGTGTCGTCATCGAGCAGCAGGACGTGCCCCATCTTGCGGCCGGGGGCCGGGGCGTCCTTGCCGTACAGGTGCAGGCGGGCCTCGGGGAGATCGAGGACGTGCTCCCAGCGCGGCGGCCCGGCGCTCCACAGGTCGCCGATCAGGTTGACCATGACCGCGCCGGTCAGCGCGCGCGGATCGCCGAGCGGCTGCCCGCAGATCGCGCGCACGTGCTGCTCGAATTGCGAGGTGGCGCACGCGCCGTACGTGTAGTGGCCGCTGTTGTGGGTGCGGGGCGCGATCTCGTTGACGAGCAGGCGCCCGTCCGCGAGCTCGAACAGCTCCACCGCGAGCACACCGACGGCGTCGAGTTGCTCGGCCACGGTGACCGCGATCCGCTCGGCGCGGGCGCGCTGGTCGGCCGGCATCGGCGCGGGCGCCCGCGTGGTGTGCAGCACGTGGCGGCGGTGATCGTTCTCGGCGATCGGAAAGATCGCCACGGCGCCGTCGAGACCGCGGGCGAGGATCACCGACACCTCGCGCACGTAGCGCACCAGCTCCTCGGCGACGGCGGGCTCGCCCCGCAGGCGCGCGAGCTGCGCGGCCGCATCGTCGCCCTCGTCGATCCGGACCTGGCCCTTGCCGTCGTAGCCGGCGCGCCGGACCTTGACGATCGCCGGGCGCCCGAGCGTGGCGAGCGCGGCCTCGAGCTCCGTGGCGTCCCCGACCGGCGCCCACCGCGCCTGCGGCAGCCCGATCCGGTCGAGGAACTGCTTCTGCACCAGGCGGTCCTGGATCGTGCGCAGCACGTGGGCGCCGGGACGGACCGGCGCGATCGTGTGGAGGTCCGCGAGCAGATCGGCGGGCACGTGCTCGGTGTCGAGCGTGATCACGTCGACCTGCCGCGCGAGGTGGCGCGCGCTCTCGAGATCGTCGAGGGCGCCCACGACCACGCCGTCGGCGACCTGCGCGGTGGGGCAGCGCGGGCTCGGATCGAGCACCACGATCCGGTACCCCATCTGCCGCGCGGTGACCGCGAGCATGCGGCCGAGCTGGCCGCCGCCCAGCACCCCGATCGTCGCGCCGGGCCCGAGCCGGTCCGCCCGACGCGCGGTGGTCACGGCAGCGACTCCGCGAGGACGCGGTCGGTCTGCGCCTGGCGGTACGCGTCGAGCGCGCCCGCGATCGTCGGATCGTGGAGCGCGATGATCGCCGTCGCCAGCAGCGCCGCGTTGACCGCGCCCGGCTCGCCGATCGCGAGCGTGCCGACGGGGATCCCGCGCGGCATCTGCACGATCGACAGCAGCGAGTCGAGGCCGCTCAGCGCCTTGCTCTGCACGGGCACGCCGAGCACGGGCAGGCGGGTCTTGGCCGCGCACATCCCGGGCAGGTGCGCCGCGCCGCCCGCGCCCGCGATGATCACCCAGATGCCGCGGCCCTCGGCCTCCTCGGCGTACTGGAACAGGAGGTCCGGCGTGCGGTGCGCCGACACGATCCGCTTCTCGTGCCCGACGCCGAGCTGCGTCAGGACATCGGCGGCGTGGCGCATGGTGTCCCAGTCGCTGTGGGAGCCCATGATGATGCCAACACGTACGTTCGTCATGCCTGCCTCCTCGACGGTCGTCAACGGTCGATCAACGGGCGATCATCGCGCGGGCCCGCGCGGGCCCGCCGCGCGCAGCAGCCGATCGCCCACAGCTTCCCCCAGCCCCGCGCTGGGAGGCAACGCGGCGATCACCACATCGACGCCGCTGGCATCGAGCGCGCGGAGCGCGGCGTACAGCTCCCGGGCCATGCCGGCCGGATCGTCCGGCAGCGCATGGGGGATCGCCGGGAGCGCGGGCCACGCGGCGAACGCGGCGGCGGGCGCGAGCACCGCGACCCGCCCGGTGGCGGCGGCGACCTCCCCCGGCACGTCCTCGGGGTGGACCGCGATCACGCGCGCGCGCGGTGCGTAGTGACTCGCGAGCGTGCCGGGCGCCGCGGGCGCGGTGTGATCCGGCGTCGCGAGCGGGCCGGTGACGGCCTCGATCACCTCGCGCGCGAGCCCGCCCGGCCGCAGCAGCACGGGCACGCCGCGCGACAGATCGACGATCGTCGACTCCACGCCGACGTCGCACGGCCCGCCATCGAGCACGTGGTCGACGTCGTCGCCGAGGTCGGCCACGACGTGGTCCGCGGTGGTCGGGCTGACCGCGCCGAACCGGTTGGCCGAGGGCGCCGCGATGCCGCCGCCGAACGCGCGCAGCAGCGCCTGCGCCACCGGGTGCGCGGGGATCCGCAGCCCGACGGTGTCGGCGCCGCCGGTGGTGGCGAGCGCGACGCGCGGGCCGCGCGCCAGGATGATGGTGAGCGGACCGGGCCACGCCGCGGCCGCGAGCCGGCGGGCGACGTCCGGGATGTCGCGCGCCCAGCCATCGAGCGCGGTGCCGGCCGCGAGGTGCACGATCAGCGGGTGCGCCCGCGGGCGGCCCTTGATCGCGAACACCCGCGCCACCGCGGCCTCGCTGGCGGCGTCGGCGCCGAGGCCGTACACGGTCTCGGTCGGGAACGCGACCACGCCTCCCGCTCGCAGGAGGTCCGCCGCGCGCCGGGCGTCGGTACCGCGTGTCACGGGTGCATTCTGGAGAGCCGCCGCCCCGTCGTCGAGCCCTTCGTCACACCTTCGGCAGCGACGCGACGAACGCCGGGCGGTCCGCCCACGCCTGCCGGACGCGGTTCACCGCGCCGAACCGGGCGACCGGGTAGGTGCTGCGGAACTCGAACCAGTCGAGGGTGGTGACCAGCGCGATCTCGGCGAGGCCGAGGCCCGGCCCGAACCCGCACCCGTCGGCGGTCAGCTGCCCCCCGAGCCAGGTCAGGACCGCGGCGATCCGATCGAGCTGGCGCTGCTCGTACGGGGACCCCTCGATCGCGACCTCGTCCCGGCGCAGGTAGAACAGCGAGATCGCCGCCTCGAGCGCGCCATCGACGGCGCTGACGAGGTTCGCCTCGTGCCAGCGGTCCCGCGGGCCGAGCGCGGCGCGCCCGTGCAGGGCGATCAGCCGATCGATGATCACGTGGGAGTCGAAGGTCACCTGGCCGTCGATCACCGCGACCGGGACCTTGCCGACCGGCGAGAGCGCGCGCATCTCGGCCATCCCCGCCTCGGTGGCGGTGCTGACCATCTCGAAGGGCACACCGAGCTCGGCCGCGACGATCCGGACGCGCCGCACGAAGGGCGACGTCGTGGTGCCGTAGAGCTTCATCCCGGGCAACGTACTGCGATACGCTGCGGACGTGCACGTGTTCCTGGTCCGCCATGCGGAAGCCGTGGACGAGACGCTCACTCTCCGCGATCCGTCCCGTCACCTGACGGTGCGCGGCCGCGTCCAGGCGCGCGACCTCGGGATCCGGCTGCGCTGGCACGACTGCCACCCCACCCAGCTGTGGGCGAGCCCGCTCGTCCGCGCCGTGCAGACCGCCGAGCTCGTGGTCGCCGGCCTCGGCAGCGATCAGCCGCTCGAGGTCATCCCCGCGCTCGCCCCCGATGGCTCGGCGCGCGCGGTCGTCGCCCTGCTCCGCGGGCTGCGCGACGCGACCGACGTCGTGCTGGTCGGCCACGAGCCCTCGCTGTCGGCGATCGGCGCGCTGCTGTCGGGCCGCCGCGACTTCCCCGCACTCGGCAAGGCCGAGGCGACCCGGCTCGACGACGGCGCCCCGCGCTGGCGGTTCGCGTGGGACGCCGTCGCCCCGTCGCGGCCGTAGTTGCTCCGGCTCAGACGGCAGCGATGTCGACGTGAAGGCCCGCCGCGCTGGCGAGCGCGGCGAGGTCATGAACGTCCGACGTGAGGATCGTGTCACCGTCCGCGGCCAGCACGACCACGGCGGCGTCCACCACGTCGGACTTGCGCGCACGTCCGAGAAGCAGACCGGCGCGCTGGCCGAGGGAGCGATCCAGCGGCACGATCTCGAGCGCTGGAAGGAGCCTTGCGAGACGTGCCTGCCGGCCCGTGCCACTGCGCCAGACCTGACCGATCACGCCCCCGTGCGTGATCGGGGCGCGCCGCGCCACGAGCTCACGCTTGAGGAGCGCCAGCGTGAGCGGATCGCCGCGCTCGATCGCGACCAGAGCGCCCGCATCGAGGATCAGGCTCATCGGCCGTACTTCCGCCGCGGCTCGCCCGCGCGTGTGCCCCGGACCGGGACCGCGCGGCGCTTCACCTCGCGCACGGCGCTCTCCATGTCCGCGGCGGTGATCTCGCCGTGCTCGGCCTCGTGGTCGGCGATGAAGTCCGCGAGCGCCCGGAGCCGGCCGTCGTGCTCGAGCTTGAGCCGCATCGCGTCGTTCACCCAGGCGCTCACGGTCGCCACCTCACCACGCGCCGCGGCGGCCTCGGCGGCCGCGATGAGATTGGCGTCGATCGAGGCACTGAGCCGCTGCTTCCCACTCATCCCCTACGTTCATACCACGAACGTGGCAGAACGTTCCCACGAGATTCGGTCGCGGAACCCTATCCGCCATGCAGGTGGTGCTCGATCGCTCGGATCAGCTCCTCGAAGGAGACATCCTGTCCTCGCGAGACGACCTCGTGATCGCATGCAACGGGGCCCGCTGGAACCTCGCACTCATAGGAATACCGACCTGCTGCCCGCGCGAACGACGAGACGTAGACCAGGCGCCGCACCTTCCGCCCCGCTCGCGATCCCGACGGCCAGGAGATCAGCCTCCCAGTGTTCGGCGATCTGCCAGCCTCGACGGGGAAGGTCCAGCCGAGCCACGAGCTCGCAGATCGAGCGGTCCTTGATCCTCTGTCCAGCCATGGTGTGCCCCTACAGCACGGGGTAGGCGGTGAGGCGGAAGAACTGCGCCTCGGCGAGATCCGCCGCGATCAGCAGCACCCCGAACAGCAGCACCACCACGTGCAGGTCGATCGCGGCGATCGCGGCGTCCATCGGCAGCCCTCCCACCGCCACCATCGCGACCGCGCCCTCCACGGCGCCCGCCGGGCGGTCGAGGCCGACCCAGTGGAGCCGACGGCTCGCGATCACGAGGTAGGTCAGGCAGAACACGACGAGGGCACCGACGACTGCGACAAGTACGATACGCCCGGTCGGCACCCGAGCAGGGCCTGCCAGTGGCCCGGATGGATCGAGTGCGCCCGCGCGGCGTCAGCCCAGGAATGAGCCGCCCTCTGCTGATCTCGGTGTCCGTGTTCGCCCACGCAGCGGTCGCCGCCGGCCTGATCGTCGCCGGCGTGTGGCGCCTCGAGCGCCTCGAGCCCGACCGCCAGGGCTCGATCGACCTCGCCGTGGTCCAGCCGCCGCCGGCGCCCCCGCCGCCTGCCGGGGGTGGCGCCCCCGCCCCGGTGCCGGTCCCCAAGCACACGCGCCGGATCGTCCGGGACACCCAGCCGGCCCCGCGCCGCGAGCCCGCGCCGACCGATCAGGCGGCGGCGCTGCCGGGCACCGGCACCGGCACCGGGGAGGGCCCGGGTCAGGACGGCGAGCCCGGCGGGGTCCCCGGCGGGGTCACCTGCGGCACCCCCGACGCGCCGTGCGGGACCGATACGCCGCCGCCCGCGGTGTGCGGCAACGGGATCCGCGAGGCGACCGAGGCGTGCGACGACGGCAACCGCGTCGACGGCGACGCCTGCGCCGCGACCTGCACGCTGCCGCCGCCGCGGACCTCGGTGGTCCCGCCCACGGTGCTGGCCGGGCTGCGGATCAGCGGCGACACCCAGGTCCACCCGCCCGACGTGGTGAAGACCCAGATCGCGCGAGCGGGCACGGCCCGGACGCTGGGCGTGCTCGAGGTGTGTGTCGCCACGACGGGCGCCGTCGCGCGCGCGCAGGTGGCGCGGTCCACCGGGTACGCCGCGTACGACGAGCGCCTGCTCGCGGCCGCCCGCGGCTGGCGCTACCGGCCCTACCAGGTCAACGGCGTCGCCGTCCCGGCGTGCGGCACGGTGACGTTCGTGTACGCCGTCGCGCGCTGAGCCGCGGCGCCGGGGGCTGCCACACCCCGGGCGATTGGCGTATCCTGCGCCCTGCCGTGCCCGAGTTTGCGATCGAGGTGACAGACCTGACGAAGACCTACCGGACGCCGTTCGCCCGGCGGAAGGTCGAGGCCATCCGCGGGGTGACGTTCTCCGTCCAGCGTGGCCACATCTACGGGTTCGTGGGGCCCAACGGCGCGGGCAAGACCACGACCATCCGCACCCTGATGGGGCTGATCCGGCCCACCGGAGGCAGCGCCAAGCTGCTCGGCCACCAGATCCCGAGCCGGGCGGCGCGCGCCCAGGTCGGGTTCCTCCCGGAGGCCCCGTACTTCTACGACTACCTCACCGTCGGCGAGCTCCTCGATCTCGCCGGCCGCCTGTTCGGCGTGCCCTCGGCGCTCCGCAAGAAGCGGGCGGACGAGCTGATCGAGCTGGTCGGACTCGGCCGCGCGCGCTCGCAGAGCCTCAAGAAGTTCAGCAAGGGCATGCTGCAGCGGGCCGGGCTCGCGCAGGCGCTGATGAACGACCCCGCGCTGGTCGTGCTGGACGAGCCGATGTCCGGCCTCGACCCGATCGGGCGCAAGGAGGTCCGCGACCTGATCGTCAGCCTGCGCGACCAGGGCAAGACGGTGTTCTTCTCCTCGCACATCCTGTCCGACGTCGAGGCGATCACCGACGAGGTCGCGATCATCGCCCGCGGCAAGCTGCAGGCGCAGGGCACGCCGTCGGAGCTGGTGCGCCGCACGGTGCTCGGCATCGACGTCGTGCTGCGGATCGCGCCCGACACCGACGTCGAGGCGCTGACCAGCGGCGCCGGCCGGGTGCGCCGGATCCGCGACGAGCTGATGCTCACGCTCGCGGCCGACGACGACGTCGACGCGTGGATCATGCGGGCGCACGCCGCCGGCGGCAAGCTGCTGCAGCTCACCCCGCGCCACGAGACGCTCGAGGATCTGTTCCTGCGCCAGGTCGCCTCGGCCGACGAACCAGGTGGCGCGAGCGCGGAGGGCCGGCCGTGATCGGGCGGATCTGGGCGATCGCCCTCAACACGTTCCGCGAGGCCGCGCGCATCCGCGTGCTGTACGGCATCCTGGTGCTGGTGGTCGGCGCGAACTTCCTCGGGATCGTGCTCGGGGAGATGTCCGCCAACGAGGAGATCCGGGTGGCCCGCGACGTCGGCCTCGCCGGCATCTCGATGTTCGGCTCGCTGACCGCGATCTTCCTCGGTGTGTTCCTGCTCTACACCGAGGTCCAGCGGCGGACGATCCACGCGATCGTCAGCAAGCCGATCGAGCGGTGGGAGTTCGTCGTCGGCAAGTACCTCGGCATGGCGCTGGTGCTGACCGTGCTGGTGGTGCTGTTCACGCTCGCGATGGCGGGCCTGTCCTGGATGCAGGACGTACCACTGACCGGCGCGATCGCGAAGGCGGTCGTGCTCGCGTGGTTCGAGGTGCTGACCGTCGCGGCGATCGCGATCTTCTTCTCCTCGTTCTCCACGCCGTTCATGTCCGGCATCTTCGCCCTCGCGATGTGGGGCCTCGGCCGGGTCACCCCCGACATCGAGGCCGCGACGCGCGACGCCGCCGGCTGGATCAAGGTGATGTCGCGGATCACCCTCGAGATCGTCCCCGACCTGCACCTGTTCGCGGTGTCGGGCCGCACGCTCGACGGCGCCCACGTCAGCATCCACGCGGAGTTCGTGTCGTGGACCTACGTCGCGATCTCGTGCCTCCACGGGCTCGGCTGGATCGTGGGCCTGCTCGCCCTCGCCGCGCTGCTGTTCCATCGTCGGGACTTCGTGTGACCGACCGTGAAACGGGCGGCACCGAGGGTGGGGGCCCTGCGCGGCGGGCCGCGTGGGGCGGGGGCGGAGCCCCCGTGGGTTCGACGTCTCGTGCGCTGGTGATCCTCGCGGTGGTCATCGTGGGCCTCGGGGTCGCCACCGCGCGCGTCGTGCTCACCGGCCGCGCCTCGCTCGCCGCAGGCGACACCGCCGCCGCCGCGGGCCGCACCTCCGCCGCGATCGGCGCGTGGGAGGCCGCCGCCCGCAGCTACGCGCCGCTCGCGCCCCACGTCGACGACGCCTACGCCCGGCTGCGCGCGCTCGCCGCCGCCCAGCACCGGCACGCCCTGCCCGCGTGGCGCGCGATCCGCAGCGCCGCGCTCGCGACCCGCCACCTGTGGAACCCGCACGCCACCGAGCTCGTGGCGGCCAACCAGGCGATCGCGGAGCTCGCCTCGCGCGATCCGGAAGGCGCGGCCGCCGGCGGCCCCGATGCGGTCACCCGGCAGGCATTCCACGCGCAGCGGCTGGCGCGCGATCCGCGCCCCGGCACCGGCGTGATCGTGCTGGTGCTCGCCGGCCTGGCCGCGCTCGCCGCCGGGATCACGCTCCTCGTGACGCGCGGGTTCGACGCCGCCGGGCAGCTCGTCCGCCGGCGCGCCGGCACGGGGGCGGCGCTCGCGGTGGGCGGGATCGGGCTGTGGGCCGTGACCTTGCTCGCGGGCGTGTAGGCTCCACAGGAAAAGGGGAACGCGATGGCCAAGAACCTGGGTGGCGCGATCATCGAGCTACTCGCCTCCGACCGCGTCGAGCTGCGGGCCGCGGCGGCGACCGTGCTCGGCGCGGTCGGCGCGGGCGACAAGGCGGTCGAAGTGGCGCTCACCGAGCGGCTCGCCGATGACGACCTGGTGGTGCGGCGCATTGCGCTCGAAGGGCTGGCCGCGATGGGCGCGACCGGCATCGCGCCCCGGCTGGTGCCGCTGCTCCACGGCGGCGACGACGGCCTCGCCGAGCGCGCCGCGCAGGTGCTCGCGCAGCAGGGCGCCGCCGCCGAGGGCACGCTCCGCAAGGAGGTCGCGAGCGGGTCGGTGTCCGCGCGCCGCGTGATGGCGCAGATGCTGCTCCGCCGCGGTACGCAGCCCGCCCTCGAGGCCGTGCTCGACCAGCTCCCCGATCACGAGTTCGGCGAGCAGGCGCTCCAGCTGATCCGCCACGAACTCGACCAGGGCAACGACAAGCTCGCCAACCAGATCGAGAAGTCCGCGGTCGAGCGCGCGGCCGAGGCCAACCGCGAGCTCGGCAAGGCGTGGACCCGCGCGACCCGGGCCGCGACCGACGCCGCCCGGGCCGCCGCGAAGCCCTCGAAGGCGAGCGCCGGGAAGGCGGCGCCGGCCGGCAAGGCCGCCGCCCCGCCCGCCGCGCCCGATCCGCTGCGCGATCACGACGTCGCGCGCGGGATCGCCGAGCTCGGCGCCCTGCTCCGCCTGATCGGCTACCTCGGGCGGCCGTCGACCCAGGCGATGCTACTCAAGTACGCCGGGGCCGACCAGCCGCGCCCGATCCGGCTCGCCGCGATCGCCGGCCTGCGCCGGATCGTCGCGACCAGCGAGGCCAAGGGCACCGAGAAGGTGATCGAGGCGCTGATCGAGTTCGCCGACGACACCACCGACCTCGCGGTCGCCCAGTCCGCGGTCGACACGCTGCGCGGCGCGCGCATCCCGGAGGGGCTCGCCAAGGCGTTCGGTGCGCTCGCGAAGTCGAAGAACGTGGCCGCGCAGAAGCTCGCGATGGAGCGGCTGCCGGCCGGCGGCGGCGCCGCCGCCGTCAAGGCGCTGATCGAGGCGCTCGCCGGAGACGAGCCGTCGGCGCGCGACGCCGCCGCGCGCGGGCTGGCCAGGGCCCCGGAGGCGGTGCTGCCGGTCACGCGCGCGCTCCTCGCGACCAAGGACGATCAGATCGCCCGGCGCTACGCGGGCGTGCTGCGCTCGCACCGCGGGCACGTCTCGAACCAGGCGATCGACGAGCTGGTCGACCGCGTGCGCGAGCACATGGACCTCCACGCCAAGGGCAAGGCGACCGCGGATCAGATCATGCTCGAGCGCGCCCTCGGCGAGCTGATCGCCGACATCGCCCCGGGCAGGCACGTCGAGCTGCTGTTCGAGAGCGCGCGTCGCCTGCACAAGCAGGGCAGGAGCGTCGAGGCGTTCGGCAGCCTCAAGCCGCTGCTGCGCTCGCGCGCCGACATCGACACCGCGATCGACGACGACCAGCGGTTCTTCCTCGCGCTGCTCTCGCTCGAGGCCGCCGGCGAGGGCCTGCTGCGCGCCACCCGCACCGATGATCCGGTGTTCGAGCAGTTCGCCCGGCTCGCGGCCAAGGGCTACCCGGTGGCCAGGCAGCTCGCGCGCGAGAAGGACCTGCCCGACGAGGCCCTGTACGCGCTCGGGTTCCGCCTCCTCGAGTCCGGCGACGGCTCGAACGAGGAGCTCGGCGCCGAGCTGCTCCAGGGCATCATCGACGAGCGTCCACGCAGCAAGCTGGCCAAGGCCGCCAAGAACAAGCTCAAGCTGACCGGCCACCTCGACGAGTAGGCCAGGCCCCGCGCGCTACGTCGGGGGCGGCGACACGGCACCAGCGCCCGTGCGGTTGCCAAAAAACCGAATGAAGCCCGCGCCGCCGCCCCCGCCGCCTCCACCCGCGCTGAACCGATCCACGCCCGGACTGCCCGTACGGACGGCGCCGGTGGTGCCAGCCCCGCCCTCGCCCGCCCCCGAGTTCGCGTTGAAGCCGCCGAGCGGCAGGGTGGTCGCGTCCGGCGGATCCTGACCTGGCAGCCCCGCCACGTCGTCCGCTCCCTCGCCCCCGCCCGCGCCGTTGGCGAACACCTGCCCGGTGAGCGCGATCTGCAGCGCGTCGAGGACGATCATGCCGCCCGCGCCGCCGCCCCCCCGCCCCCATCGATGCTGGCCGTGGCACCGCGTCCGCCGGCGCCCGACGCGTTGACCACGCCTGCGATCGTCAGGTCCCCGCGCGCGATCAGGGCGACCGCGCCACCACCACGGCCCCCCGTGCCGCCCGCGGTGCGCCCGCCCGTGCCGCCGGGGCACCCGCCGCGGAGCGAGGTCGGCGTCGCCGTGACCGCCCCCGCGGAGCCGCCCGTGGGGGTGCCGCCGCCGCCACCCGCGCCGGTGAAGCTGCCGCCTGCGCCGCCGCCGTACGAGGATGCGGCGGTGCCAGCGGTACACGCGGTGGGGTCGGCGCCCGGGCCGCGCGTGCCGACGCGGTGGCTGGCGACGTCGAGGATCCCGGCGCCCGTGATCCGGATCGTGTCGGCCGCGAGGATCAGCGGACGGGGCCCCGTGACGGTCAGCCGGGCGGTGATGGCGATGGTCTCGGCGGCGATCACGCAGCTCGCCGCAGCGCTCGCGCCGGTGGTCGGGGCGCACAGCGGCGAGGTGCCGGTGTCGAGGGTGGTCGCCGTCGCGACGGTGAACGTCGGCGGCAGCGCGCCGATCAGGCACAGCGTGACGAGGCTCCCGGTGGCGCCGAAACACGCCGGGGCCGCGTCGATCGGGGGACCTCCTCCGTCGGGCGCGTCGGGCGCGTCGGGCGCGACGGGGCCGCCATCGAGGAGGACGCTGCCTGCGCCGGCGACCTCGAATCCGCAGCCCGCCACGAGCGCGAGCGTGATGCCGGCCCGCCGCCTCAGCTCCACGGGGCTCCGCCCCGCCCTACGCGGCAAGCCGCGCAGGGTTCCCACCCCGTTGTTCGAGACTGTTTCACAGGCTCTCATGGCACCAGCTTGTAGCCGAGCCCGTAGACGGTGAGAATATGGCGCGGGCTCTTCTGGTCCTCCTCGAGCTTGCGGCGCAGCTTCACGATGAAGTTATCGACCGTGCGGCTCGTGGGCGAGGCCTGGATGCCCCACACCTTCTCGAGGAGCTCGTCGCGCGACACCGTCGCCTCGGACTTCTCGCGCAGGAGCTTGAGGACCTCGAGCTCGTAGAACGTCAGCCGCTTGCTGGTGCGGCCGCGCGACATCGTGTGCTTGCGGGCGTTGATCGTCCACGAGCCGATCGTGAACGTCTCGTCGGTGTGCGACACCATCCGCGCCTGGCGACGGAAGATCGCGTTGATCCGCGCGATCAGCTCGGCGACCGAGAACGGCTTGGTGACGTAGTCGTCGGCGCCGGCGTCGAGGCCGCGGATCTTGTCGGTCTCCTGGGCCTTGGCGGTGAGGATGATGATCGGCACCGTCTCGTCGCGCTGCCGGAGCGTCTCGCACACCCGGTAGCCGTTGTCGTCTGGCAGCATCAGGTCGAGGAGCACGCAGTCGGGAGTCCAGTCGAGCGCTGCGGCGAGGCCCTCGGCCCCGGTGCCCCGCGCCTCGACGTCGAAGCCCTCGAACTCGAGCGCGTCCCGCAGACCTCGGACGATGTCGGGCTCGTCCTCGATCACGAGGATGCGCTTGCGCGGGGCTTCCTCCTCCTCATTCACAGGTCGCTTCTACCACCAACTGGGATCGAGATGCTGAACGTCGATCCCGGTCCGTGCCCAGGGCTGGGCGGGCTGCCGGCCGGGCCCTGCCTGGGCTGACTCGTCACGGTGGCCGCGCCCCGGTGGGCCCGGGCGATGTGCTGGACCAGCGCGAGCCCGATCCCGGACCCGCGGATCGGCTTGAGTCGGATCGCCTTGGCCCGGTAGAACCTCTCGAAGATCCGCTCGTGCTCGTCGGGGTCGATCCCGGCGCCCCAGTCGCGCACGGACAGCACCAGGTTCGCCCCCTCGCGGGCCAGGCGGACGTGGATGTTCTTGCCGTCGGCGGCGTACTTGATCGCGTTGTCGATCAGGTTGAGGACGGCCAGCGTGAACGCGTTGGCGTCGAGCTGGACCGGCGGGAGATCGGGCTCGATCTCGGCGGTCAGCGTCATCTCCGCCGCCTTGACCCGGCGGTCCGACAGCTCGACGGCGCGCTCCGCGACCTCGCCGAGATCGGCCTCCTCGAACTCGTACACCCCCATGCCGCGCTCGATCTTCGCGAAGTCGAGGACGTTGTCGATCAGGCGCCCGAGCCGGACGCTCTCGCGCCAGATGATCTCGGCGTACTCGTGCGCCTGCTCGGGGGACTTGGTGCGGCCGTTCGCGAGCATCTCGCCGAACATCGAGATGATCGACAGCGGCGTCTTGAGCTCGTGCGAGACGTTCGAGATGAACTCGCTCTTGAGCTCGTTGAGCCGGCGCTCGCGGCGGATCGCGAACCCGAGCGCCGCGAGGCCTCCGAGGATCACGGTGACCGCGCCGCCGATCAGGATCGAGTCGACGAGCTTCTTCTGCTGGATCGCCTTCTCGTCGCCGATCGCCTTCTGCGCGACCCGCACCACCCAGCCATCGACGGTCAGCCGGAACGGCCGCTCCACCACGAGGCCGCCGGCCATGTCATCGAACGGGGCACCGAACACGAGCTGGCCGACCTCGTCGAGCACCTGGTACAGGCGTGGGCTGTTGGTGAACGTGAAGAACTGCGGGAACAGCCGGCCGACCAGGTGGTTGGGGTCGTCCTCGATCACCACGTAGAACGTCCGATCGTCGGTCATCCGGCGCATGAACGAGAACAGGTACCAGCGGCCCGCCGGCTGGCCCGGCGGCCCGGCCTCGCGCAGGAACAGGTGGCTGCGCTCCCCGAGCGGCTGCCGGGGCAGCGACAGCTCCGGCAGGATCTGCTGGAAGAAGTAGTCCCGGAACGCGTCCCCCGCCCGGGGCGGCCGGCTCGAGTAGTACCCGCCCGGGATCAGGGCCAGCTTCTCGTCCAGGACGAACAGGCTGGCCACGGCGGCGCCGGTGGGTCGGACCAGGCGCTCGAGGTCGGCGAGGGCGTCGAGCTGGACCTCGCGCAGCAGCTTGGTGTCCGCGTCGTCGATCAGCGACTCGATGTTGAGGACCTTCTCCTCCGCCAGGTCGTGCATCAGCGCCAGCTCGCGATCCCGGGACGTGGTCTCGCTGGTGTAGCTGTACCCGTAATAAGCGAGGGCGACCGCCGCGGCCAACACCGCGAAGATCATGGCATTAAGGAGCAGGACGCGGCGCACGGACGCAAAAACCTTCCATCTCCATATCACTTGTAAGTGCCCAGCGTTGCTAGGTGCCGGCAATACATGTTAGGAGCCTATTTGATGTGGCTTTCAATCCGGATCTCCGGATCGAAAGATTTTTCAGGTGGTTAGACGAGACACTCGGCCCAGAAGAGGCATCGATGGATTCCATCTTCGAAGAAGACGCTGATGAGGTCGGGGGGGAGATCGAGGCTTACTGCCCGTCTCCGCGTTGCAAGGCCGACACGACGCACACGATCATCAGCATGTACGAGGACGAAGTGCGCCGCGTGCAGTGCGTCGTCTGTGGCGAGGTCCACGCGTACCGCAAGCCCCGTGGTGATGGCGAAGGTGACGTGGGTGATGCCGCGGCCAAGAAGCCGGCCCAGAAGCGGATGACCTGGGACGACGCGATGGCGCGTGCGACCGAGGCCGATCTGCTCAACTGCCGCCCGTACTCGATCCGGGATGCGTACGAGGAAGGCGACGTCGTGCACCACCCGGTGTTCGACGTCGGCTTCGTCATCGAGCTGCTGCCCGACAACAAGGTCGAGGTCATCTTCCGCGACGGTGGCTCCCGGATCCTGGTCCACAACCGCGGCGATCTCGCCTCGCGGATGCCGGACATCAGCGAGATACCGGTGCCGCGCGAGGCGAAGAAGAAGAAGCGCGCCAAGAAGCCCGACGCCCACCAGGCGCCGCTTGCCGTCCGCAGCAAGGTCGAGGTCGAAGCCGCGGTCCAGCGCGCGCGCGCCGCTGCGCAGGCCCGGATCGACGACGCACAGAAGACCGCGGACGAGCGCAACAAGAAGCTCAAGGCCGAGGTGCAGACGGGCAAGGCAGCATCGGCGGCCAAGGCCGTCCCTGCCGCCAAGGCCGCCCCCGCAGCCCCTGCCGCCAAGGCCGGTCCTGCTGCCAAGGCCGGTCCTGCTGCCAAGGCCGGTCCTGCCGCCAAGGCCGGTCCTGCCGCCAAGGCCGGTCCTGCCGCCAAGGCTGCACCTGCCGCCAAGGCTGCACCCGCCGCCAAGGCTGCACCCGCCGCCAAGGCTGCACCCGCCGCCAAGGCTGCACCCGCCGCCAAGGCTGCACCCGCCGCCAAGGCTGCACCCGCCGCCAAGGCTGCACCCGCCGCCAAGGCTGCACCCGCCGCCAAGGCTGCACCCGCCGCCAAGGCTGCACCCGCCGCCAAGGCTGCACCCGCCGCCAAGGCTGCACCCGCCGCCAAGGCTGCACCCGCCGCCAAGGCTGCACCCGCCGCCAAGGGGCCGGCCAAGGCCGCACCCGCCGCCAAGACGGCCAAGGCCACCAAGGGG
This sequence comes from Kofleriaceae bacterium, assembly GCA_964203225.1. GTDB lineage: Bacteria > Myxococcota_A > Polyangia > Haliangiales > Haliangiaceae > JABFXX01. The sequence continues at coordinate 173,350 of CAXNMK010000007.1, read as the reverse complement.
TGGTCCAAGGCCGCGCCCGCGAAGGCCACCGCCAAGGCTGCCAAGCCGGCGAAGGCTGTCAAGCAGGTCGGCAAGGCTGCCAAGCCCTCTGGTAAGCCCGCCAAGGGCGCCAAGAAGCCGGCGCCGAAGAAGCCGGCCAAGCCCGCCAAGAAGACGAAGTAACCGCTGGGCGACGCCCTGCGCCACCAGCCAGCACCGCCCGCGGCACATCGCCCCGGCGGTGGTGTTACTTCGGATCGCCGCGCGCCTGTCCTGAGCGCCCCGATGCGCGGGGAGCCGGCCTCGGTGCCACGCGCCCTGGCACCCCCGCGGTCCTCTGCTCCGGTCAGCGTGTGGACGGCGGCTCGGAGCCGCGGGTCTGGTGCTTGAACGGCAGCAACACGGTGAACTCGGTGTACGCCGATGGCTCGGAGTCCACCGTGATCAGGCCGCCGTGCTGCTCGATCAGCCCGCGCGCGATGTAGAGCCCGAGCCCCGCCGAGTCCGGCCCCGCCGAGGTGTGGTGCTTGGCGGGCTGCGCGTGGACGAACGGGTCGAAGATCCGCTGCAGATCCTCCTCCGCGATGCCCACGCCGTTGTCGCGCACGCGCAGGCGCGCCCAGCCGCCGGGGTAGCGCTCCTGCGGCGCCTCGTCGACGTCGACCGTGATCTGGCCCTCCTCCGGAGTGTAGCGGATCGCGTTCGACACCAGGTTGACGACGATCTGATGGAGCTTGTCGCGATCGGCATCGATCGGCGCGATCGGGACGATCCGGCTGTCGACCTTCTGGCTGCGCGCGTTGGCGAGCGGCTGGAGCTCGGTCACCACGTCGCGCACCACCTCGCCAAGATCGACGGGCTCGCGCCGGAGGGTGATCTTGCCGGCGTCGATACGGCTGACGTCCAGCATGTCCTTGACCAGCCGGCTGAGGCGGTGCGCGTTGCGGCGGACCGAGCTCATCGGCCGCTCGAGCAGCGGGGGCAACTCGCCGAACCTGCCCTCGGAGAACAGGTCGAGGTACCCGACGATGCTGGTCAGCGGCGTCCGCAGCTCGTGGGCGGCGATCGAGATGAACTCGGCCTTGATCTTGCTCTGCCGCTCGAGCTCGCTGTTCTTGGCCCGCAGCTGGGCCTCGGACTCGGCGAGTGCGCGCGTGCGCTGGCGGACGATCTGGTCGAGGTTGGCGCGCAGGGCGCGGAACTCGGCGCGGGCGTCCTCGAGCTCGCGGGTGCGCTCCTCGAGCACGTTGCCGAGCCGCACCGCGGCGTCGAACAGCTCGGCCTGCGTGGGCGAGGCCGTGCCCGCACGTTCAAGGCGCGCGATCAGCACGTCGATCGTGCGCTGCGCGGCGGCGAGCTCGGCGTCGCGCTCGCCGATCCGGGTCTCGAGATCGGCGGGCCGCGACGCCCCGGGATCGCTCACCGGCGCTCCCGCGGCTGGCCGATCGCCAGGCCGGTCAACGTGTGGTTGACCAGCAGCAGCCCGGACTGTTCCCCGAGGGTCTGAACGCCGATGGTCGGATATGCGTCATGAACCTCGGCGAGCGCGGAGGCCAGCCCCCGCGCCTTGGCCTCCTGGTGCCGCCCGAGGCACGAGAACGCCAGGAACGCGGCCATCGTGCCCCCGACCCGCTCCGACGCCAGCGTGAGGTCGCGCCTGGTGGTGCCGATCAGGTCGCCCGGGCGCATCACGCGCAGGACGTGCCCGACCTCGATCGCGTTCGCGAGCACCACGTCGTCACCCTCGATCCGCGCGATCGAGCGGACGAACGGGACGCCGTCGATGTACCGGGCGAACGTGTGCGCCGGCGTCGGCTCGTCGAGGACGTCGCCGATGCCAGCGATCAGCTCGCGTAGCCGGGGCGCGGCCTTGCGGCCATCGAGTTCGTGGATCACCCGCCCCGAGGCCGCGGTGACGACGGTCTTCACCGAGGTGGGCACGAGGTGGGCCGAGGTCACGACCGCGAACGGCAGGTCGCTCTCGAGCAGGACCACCACGCCGGCGTCGGACATCACCTCGCCGTTGACCCAGGTGCTCGCACCCCCGGGGCTGTCGAGGCCGCTCGCCGCGCATCCGCCGACGAACCGGATCCGGGGCGCGGCGGCGGCCGAGCCGATGCAGAACGCCTCCTCGTGGCCACACGTGCCATCGACCAGCGTGATCGCCACGTGGCGGTCAGGATCGAGCTCCGCAGCGGTCAGCCCGAGCGCGGCGAGCGCCCGCCCCACCGCATCCCGGCCGCGCGCCAGCGCCGACTTGGGCAGTTCGGTCGCCACGCCGATGCCGACGCGGAAACCCTCGCCGTACAGGCCGAGCGCCACGGCGGTCAGGGCACCCGGGATCGCCCCGCGCGCGATCACGCCGGGCGTGGTGCTGCCGACCACGGGTGCGCCAAGGCCGCTCCACGTGAGCGCCGCGATCACCGCGGCGTCGAGCCGCCAGTCCGCGAACACGAACGCCAGGCGGAGATCGGGCCCCTCGAGGCCTTCGACCAGGTGCGCCGCGACCTCCGCCGCGTTCGCCCCCGTCGCCACCACCTGCCGAGTGATGTCCCTCACCCTCGAACTAGAGCACATCTCCTGAACGAGCGTCGAGCGCGGCTGAAAAGTTGCCCCGACACCGTCGATGACGCTTCGATAAGGGCATGGAGAAGACGTGCAACGCGTGCGGCCAGCCGTTCCGGCCCGCATTCGTGTTCCAGATCGCCGTCACCCCCAGCGGTCAGCGCAGCCAGTTCTGCTCGCTGCCCACGTTCTACGACGGCCGCACGCGCCTCGCGCGCGAGGTCCTCGAGACCCTGCAGGGCCACTTCAAGCACCGCTGCCTCGAACCGATCCGCCTCAACACGCGGCTCGCCGAGGCACCGAGCCACAACAAGACCCTCTTCGAGTACGCGCCGTCCTCGCACGGTGCGGCCGACTACAACCGCGTTGTCGACCGGGTGCTCGCGACCACCGCGCGCACCGAGACGACGCTCCAGCCCGACCCCACTCCGGCGGTCGCGTGAGAGGTCCGATGAAGGAAGAGAAGCTGATGGGCCACGACCCCCTGAGTGATGCAGACCTGATCCTCCGCGAGGAGTACTACGGCCGGCCGCCGACCGTCGGCGAGGCCACCTCCGAGGACGGCCGCAAGCGCCCCCGCCGCGGCACCGGGTCCGGCACGGCGACCCCGCGGCCGACCCACTACAAGGTCATCTGCATCTCGATGTACACGCGCGACCTCGAGGAGCTTGACGCCAAGGTCGCCGAGCTCAAGCGGCGTGGCTGGACCAAGGCGAACAAGTCGCAGCTGATCCGCCTGGCGCTGTCCCAGGTCGATCTCGACAAGCTGCCGACGCCGCGCCAGTAGCCGCGTCGCGACCGGTCAGCCGGGCGGCGGCAGGATCATGCTGGCGGCGTTCTCGCGCAGCACGCGGAGCTGCACGTCGTTGATCGTGTCGCCGCGCTCGAGGCTCTCGACGTACTGCGCGCGCAGCTCGCGGTATTCGAGAAATGCCGGGGTGAACTCCTCGAACGCGAGCTTCTTGATCAGGCGGCCGCTCCACTTCGCGAACGCCCCGATCTTGACGTCGGGGAGCTCGCTCGCGAACCGCGCGAGGTACTCGTGATACGTGGCCGGGAGATCGTCGATCACTGCCACGACGTGCGCCTTCCGGGCCTCAGAACTCCTTGCCGATGCCGAGTGTGACCATGTGGTAGAGGTCGCTGCGCTTCGCGCTGGCGCCGGTCTGGCCGCGCAGCGAGCCCGCGGCCGCACCGTCGAAGCTGACGCTGCCGTAGCTGAGGTCGTACGAGCCCCGGAAGTCCATCGACGGCTTCCAGCGGTACGTCACGCCCGCGCCGAACAGGAACCGCTTGGCGGACCCGCCGGTGCCCATCTCGAGGTTCTTGGTCTGCGTCACGCTGGCGCCGACCAGCATCGCGTCGAGGTGGACGTCGAGCCCGAGCCTGGCGGTCAGTCGAGGCATCGCGAACGCCGCCCCGACCATCGGGCCGCCGATGATCTCGGAAGGGATCTTCGCGTTGTTCTTCTCGAGATCATCCTTGTTCGCGACCATGAACGCCTCGCGGTGGTAGCCCAGCCGCGCGAACACCATGGCGCCGCTCGCCCGCTTGAGGTCGTAGCCCGCGGTCCCGCGGAGGTTGAGGTTGTGGAGCGTGAAGCCGGTGGTCTGCGGCTTCATCTCCCCGTCGATGCCGTCGGGGTCGAAGGCGATCCCGGGCAGCGCCTGCGCGAGGTCGTACGCGATCTCGGCGCCCAGCACGATCCGCGGCTTGTACCGGTACTGCACCGACGCCCCGAGCGCCACCGTGGCCGCCGAGCTCCCGACCTTGTAGGTGTCCGGCCACGCCGCCGAGCCGCCGGCCGAGGCCAGCGACTGGTTCACGAACGTGACGCCGATCCGCGCCCCGACGGCGATCTGGCGCCGCGCGCCCCCGCCGCCGCCGCCGCCGCCATCGATCTCGAGCACATCGGAGCGGATCCACCCGATGTCGCCATCGTCGACCGAGACCTCGGCCCAGCCGCCATCGCGCGACTCGATGTAGAGCACGTCGCTGGGACGCGCCGTGAACGACTCGTCGCTGCTGTCATCGGGCTCGCTGAACGCCACGGTCCTGGCGGCCACCCGGGCGCGCACGCGGGTGTCCGCCGCGCCGCCCCCTTCGTCGTCATCCGCGTCGTCGTCATCGACGTCGTCGTCATCGACGACGTCGTCGTCCGCGTCATCGTCCGCGTCGCCCGCGTCGCCGGGAGCCGGCTTGCCGGACGTGGTGCCGGCGCCGCCCGTCTTGCGCGGCGCCGGCGCGTCGTCGTCGTCGTCGTCGTCATCGTCGTCGTCGTCGGCCCCGGTGTCGCCGACCGCGTCCGCACCGACGCGGTCGCTGGGCGCCGTGTCAACCCCACCGCGCTTGCGGCTGCGACCATCGACGAAGCCGCGGCGCCGGCTGTTCCGCGGGATGTCATCGTCGCCGCCCGACATGTCGACCTTGCTGCGCGGAACGTAGCCCGTTCGGCCGGCGACCCGGACCTTGAGCCAGCGGCCCTCGGTGGCGAGGACGGTCATCGCCTGCCCGTCGTTGATCTTGAGCAACACCTTGGCCTGCTCGCCCGGGCGGGCCATCAGGCTCGCCTTCTGGTTGGTCCGGACCTTCTCGGCGCGGCTGTCGTGGACCAGGCCCGAGCCGAGGGAGATGAGCAGGACGAGGAACGGAACTTTCACCCTCATCGCTGCTCCATTCTACAGGCACGCCGGCTGATCTCCACCCGCCTCGGCCGCCCGGCATTCCCGAGGAGCCGAAATTCAGCGGAATTCGGGTGTGATCGCGACGGGTTACCCAGGCGAACACGGGATGGGGGGATCCATGGGTCGCCGGTCGTAACAGGAAACGCGATAAGGTTGAGGTCCCCCCCCATGCCGACTGCATCATCTCCAGGCTCGAAGATCGCCTACACCGCAGGCCAGTTCGAGCTGTCAATCGACGGTCACAAGTCGATCGCCTACGTGAAGTCCATCGACGGCGGCTTCGTGAAGTCGAACGTGATCGACGAGGGCATCGGCCCCATGAACATGCGTGTCAAGCACACGTCGACCGTCTCGATCGAGCCGTTCTCGATCGAGTTCGGCCTGGCGGGTGCCAGCGACGTACTCAAGTGGATCCAGTCGAGCTGGAAGATGGAGCCGAGCCGGCGCAACGGGCAGATCACCCACGCCGATTTCAACAACAAGGCCACGTACGAGCACCAGTTCTCTGAGGCGCTGATTGCCGAGACGACGTTCCCGACGCTGGACGGGAGCTCGCGCGAGGCGGCGTACATGAAGATCAAGGTGCAGCCGGAGCGCATCGTCACGCGCAAGGAGGCCGGGCGCGGCAAGGATATCGGCGGCGGCCCCACGACCAAGCAAAAGGCGTGGTTGCCCTCGGCGTTCCGGCTCACCATCGACGGCCTCAAGGGCCTCGAGTACACCAACAAGATCGACTCGTTCACGATCAAGCAGGGAATCAAGGCGTTCTATTTCGGGCAGGAGCGGTTCCCCGACATCGAACCGACGAAGATCGAGTTCCCGAACCTGTCCTGCACGATCGCGCTCGAGCACGCGGACCAGCTGCTCCGCTGGGGTCGAGAGAGCCTGATCGATGGCCGCCCCGACCCGCGCGTCCAGCGCACCGGCGCGATCGAGTTCCTGTCGCCGAGCCGCAGCCGGACGCTGTTCCGCGTCAACCTCGACCAGGTCGGGCTGCACAACCTGCAGATCGTCCAGTCGACGGCCAACAGCGAGCAGATCAAGCGGGTGAAGTTCGATCTGTTCGTTGGCGCGATGGCGCTCGACACGATGGCCGGGTTCGAGTAACCAGCTCGTCAGCCGAGCGCGACGACCAGGTCGTAGAGCACGTGCGCGTAGACCGCGTGTGCGAGCGACCGGAACCAGAACACCAGCCCGAACGCGCAGCCCGCCACGCAGCGGAACGCGAACGCGTGCACGGTGAACGGCTCGCCGTACACCCCGATGTGGTGCGCGGCCGAGAACAGCACGCTCGACAGCACGAGCGCGGCGCCCACGGACGCCCGGCGCTCGAGCCCGCTGCGGGTCAGGACGCCGGCCATGCCGCCGAGCAGCGCGAGCCGGAACACCAGCTCCTCGTGGACCCCGGCGCCGAGCGCGCTGACGATCGAGCCGCCGCTGACGCCGAGGCCGAGTAGCCGCTCGACGATCAACGTGCCGACCGCGCCGAGCGTGAGCGCGTAGATCGCGGACTCGAGAACCACCGGCGCGGCCACCTCGAGGCGGAGCGTCGCCCACCGACGGGTGTGGCGGATCCACAGCAAGAACGCCGCCGCGACCGCGACGTGCACGAGGAGGTACCCCGCGCGGCTGCCGACGGCGCCGTACAGCGCCCGCGTGACGACGTCCGCGCCGTTGACGTGGCCCGTGAACAGCACGCCCACCTCGTAGGCGAGGAGCAGCGGAACGATCAGCACGAGGCTGGCGCCGACGTCACCGTGGCCATACATCACGGGCGCCGGGCGTGGGTCGGACCGTGCGGCAGGCGGCGCGCGCCGGCTCATGCGTTCCCCCGCGCACGCACGCGGGTTGACGGTCGGCGGCCGGGCGCCCGGCGCGCGGGCGGCGCGCCGGGCAGCTTCGAGCGCCTGGTCGCGGCGGGCGTCGGCGCGGGCGGGCGCACGGTCGCGGTGATCGCGCGGTCGTCGCGCAGGTAGGTCGCGGCCGCGGCCACCACGTCGGCAGGCGTGACCGCGCGGATCGCGTCGTCGTAGCCCGCCCACGTGCTCCAGCCGAGCCCGTAGGCCTCGTGGTAGGCGATCGCGTTGGCGACCGCGGCGCGGCGCTGCATCGAGATCTGGTGGCTCCCGATCAGGTGCGCGCGCGCCCGCGCGACCTCCTCGGCCGTCACGCCCTGGGCGCGGAGCCGTGCGAGCTCGCCGCGGACCGCCGCGACCGCGGCCGGCAGCTTGTCGGGCGCGCACGACAGGTAGATCGCGACGAACCCCGGATCGACGCCCTCGACCGAGTGCGCCGACACCCGGTACACGAGCGCCTGCTTCTCGCGCAGCTCGGCGAACATCCGGCCGCTCTGCCCGCCGAGGATCGAGACCAGGACTTCGAGCGCGAACCGGTCCTGCGCATCGACGGTGGCGCCCGGGAAGCCGACGACCAGGTGCGCCTGCGCGCGCTCGAGGTAGTGGAACACCTCGCGCTCGGCCGGAGGGCGCCCGTCGAGGACCAGCGGGGCGACGGCCAGGACCGCCGGGCGGGCCTTCGGGGCGCGCCCGAACCGCGCCGTGACCGCGGCGATCACCTCGTCGGGCTCGACGTCGCCGACGATCGACAGGGTCAGCGCCGACGCCGGGTACCGCGACCGGTAGAACGCGTCGAGGCGCGCGCGCGTCAGCCCGGCCACGGCGGCAGGAGTGCCGAGCACGTCGCGGGCGTACGGGTGATCGCGATAGAGGGCCTCGCTGAACGCGCGGAACGCGACCTGCGACGGGCTCTCGGCCTGAGCGGCCTGGTCGTCGAGCAAGAGCCGGCGCTCGCGCAGCAGCTCGGCGTGCGGCAGCGTGGGGTCGAGGATGCAATCGGCCAGCAGGTCGAGCCCAGGCTTCCACGAGCGCGCGAGCCACTCCGCGGCCACGCCGAAGCTGTTACGGCCGGCCACGCCGCCGAGCGAGCCGCCGAGACGATCGATGCGGTCCGCGACGGCGGTGGCATCGAGCGCCCCGCAGCCGCGCGTGAGCAGGCGCGCGAGCAGGGTGGACGCTCCGGCGGTGGCCGCGTCCTCGAGGCGCTGCCCTCCGCGCCACACCGCGCGCATCGCCACCACCGGGACCGCCGGATCGCGGCGCACCAGCAGCACCATGCCGCCGGGGAGCACGACCCGCCGATCGACGACGGCCACCGGCGCGGGCGCCGCGGCGAGCGCCTGCTTGACGCGCTTCTCGGCATCGCGCGCGAACGTCGTCGGCGAGCGCCGGGTGGGTGGGAGCAGCGCGGCCACGCTCGCGTTGTCCGCGCGCAGGTAGCGGTGCAGCACGGTGGCCACGTCGTGGCGGCGCACGCTGCGGATGCGGTCGAGGTAGACGTGCGCGAACTGCGGATCGCCGGCCACGGTGGCGTGCCAGCCGAGCGAGCGCGCGCGGCCCTGCGCCGTCTCGACCTGGCGCACGAATCCGGTCTCGGCGGTGATCCGCGCCTTGTCGAGCTCCTCGGTGGTCAGCTCGTCGGTCAACGACAGGCTGTGCGCGACGAGCGCGCCGAGCGCCCGGGAAGCGTCGCGCCCGGGCGTGGTGGCCGACAGCACGAACAGCCCCGGATCGCGGAGCGCATGAACGTTGGCGTAGGCGCTGCTCGCGAGCTGATCGCGATCACGCAGCAGGCGCGGCAGGCGCGCGGACTCGCTCTGGCCGAGCAGGATCGCGGCGACGTCGAGCGCGGCGAGATCCGGGTGGCGCGCAGCCGGCACGTGGAACCCGACCGAGACGTGGGCCTCCGCGAGCTCCCGCACGCCGCAGCTCGCTCGCGGGCCGGTCTGCGCGGGCTCGGGGGCGAACAAGCGCGGTGGCCGGCCGCTCGGCATCGCGTGGAACCGGCGCTCCACGCTCGCGCGCACGCGGTCCGGATCGACGTCGCCGGCGACCACCAGCGTGAGGTTATCGGCAACGTAGTACCGACGAAAGAACGCGATCAGGTCACGCTCGGCGATCCCGCGCACGCTGTCGGGCGTGCCGATCACCGGGCGGCGGTACGGGTGGGCCACGTAGGCGGTGGCGAACAGGCTCTGGGCGACCCCGCGCGCGGGATCATCGGCGCCGTGCCGGATCTCGGCGAGGATCACCTGCTTCTCGCGCGCGAGCTCCTCGGGCTCCACCCGCGGCGCCATCAGCGCATCCCCGATCGCGTCGAGCGCACCCTCGACGTGATCGCGGCCGAGCACCGCGTGATAGACGGTGTGGTCGAACGCAGTCCACGCGTTGATCGAGCCGCCGCCGGCTTCGATGGCGCGGGTCAGCTCGCCGAGCCCGTACGCGCTCGAGCCCTTGAACAGCATGTGCTCGACCACGTGGGCGATGCCCGCCTGGGTCGGGGCTTCGTCCGCCGAGCCCACGCCGACCCACGCCTGCACCGCCGCGACCGGGGCGTCGTGCCCTGGCGCGATGTGGAGGGTCAGGCCGTTATCGAGGCGGTGGGTGAGAACGTCCTGCACGGTGGCACCTGCCACGCGCCCCAGCCCGAGCCAGGCCACGAGCGCGGCGAGGGCGAGATTGTAGGCACGGGGCATTCGAGGACGCATGTTTTTGAGAGCGGGGACCTTAGCCCGGTTCCTGGCCCGTTTCGGCTATCCTGCGGCCCATGAACGGACCTCGGCTGGCCGCTGCCTTCGCCTGCGTGCTCGCGGTCGGCTGCGGGGAAGATGCAGACGTCGCGGGCGCTTACACGATCACCGTCACCAACCGCGACAACGGCTGCGAGTTCGCCAACTGGACCGTCGGCAACACGGCGGCCGGCATCCCGGTGTCGATCACCCAGGACGGCGCGCGGGTCACCGCGACCGTCGAGGGCGGCGTCGGCGCGCTGCTGACGCTGTCGCTCGGCGCCAACGTCTACACCGGGGACGTCGATGGCGATGCGCTCGCGCTCACGCTGTACGGCACACGCAGCCAGAGCCGCGGCAATTGCACGTTCACCAACAACTCCACGCTGCGCGCGACGCTCGACGGCGACACGCTGGTCGGGCGCATCGACTACACCACCGCGACCAACGGGAATCCTGACTGCGCGCCCGTCGAGGGCTGCGTGACGTTCCAGGACTTCAACGGCACGCGCCCTCCGCGGTGACGCACCTCGTCCCGACGCTGACCACCGACCGCCTCGCGCTGCGCGAGCTCCACCTGTCGGACGCGTCGGCGATCGCCGAGGGCGCGGGGGACCGCCGGGTGGCGCAGTACCTGATGCAGGTGCCGTCGCCCTATCCGGTGTCGCTCGCGCGGCGCTGGATCACCGCGCGCGGCGAGTGGTGGGAACTCGGGCGCGGCGTCACCCTCGCGATCACGCGGCGCGCCGCCCCCGACGTGCTGCTCGGCACCGTCAGCCTACGGCGCTACGCGCGCGACCGCCGCGCCGAGCTCGGCTACTGGCTGGCCGCCGGGGCGTGGGGCCACGGGTTCGCCACCGAGGCGTGCCGCGCGATGCTCGCGTTCGGGTTCTCGGACCTCGCGCTCCAGCGCATCTACGCGCAGGTGTTCGGCGGTAACCAGCCGTCGATGCGCGTGCTCGAAAAGCTCGGCATGCTGCACGAGGGTATCAAGCGCCAGCACGTCGCCAGGGGCGCGGCGCTCCACGACATCGTGCTCTACGGGTTGCTGCGCGCGGAGTGGGAGCGGCGCTGACGCGCGAGGGTGCGCCCCACCCCGAGCCCCGCGAACAGCCCGACCACCACCCCGACCAGGAGCCCCGCGCCGAACCCGCGTCCCCCGGCAGTGGTGGGCGCGAGGGCCGCCGGCGCCGGGCCGGCATCCCCGGTGACCAGCATCACGACGCCGAACGCGATCGCACACGCGCCGCCGATCACCGCCGCCAGGACCCACAGCCACCGCGGCGTGGCCGGGCGCTGCGCCCGCGCGGCCTCCACGATCGCGCGTGCGCCGGCCTCGAGATCAGGATCCGGGGGCATCGAGCCTGCGGTTGTCCCACGAGGGCGCGCCAGGTCGCCACCCGCGACGACGAGTCGCCCCGGCATGACGCTTGCTTGCGATGGGTGCGATGATGAGCCCACCACGCGGCGTCGGAGGGTTGCACCACCGCCGTGTTTCGAACATGGACATCCGCCCCGTCGCCCTGCCCCGTTGCGCCCCGCGGCGATCCGCCTGCCTGGCCACGATCCTCGCCGGGCTCGCCCTCGCCGGTTGCGCGGACGACCTGGCCGCGGGCCCCGACGCCGGACCCGCGGCGGACGCCGGCGCCGACGCGGCGACTGGCTGCCCGGCCGATCACGCCGGCGCGGCGTGTGTGCTCGCGCTGCACGACCAGGCCGCCGCGAGCTGCGCCCCCGCAGACCTTGCCGCGCTGCGCGCCGAGCTCGACGCCCGCGCCGGCCTCGGGCCGCTGTGGGCCGGTGGCCGCGCGCTGTTCCGCACCGCGCGGCCGGTCCAGATCGCCGGCGCATTCAACGGGTGGTCGACGACGGCGCTCGCGTCGCCTCTGTGTGGTGGTGGTGGTGGTGGTGGTGGTGGCAGCGACTGGTGGTCGCATGTCGTGACGTCGCAGTCGGCCACTGGCCGTACAAGCTGGTCGATGGGACGACGTGGTCGCTCGATGGCACCAACCCGGCATTCGCCTACGACGACTTCACCGGCAACGCCGACGGCGAGAACAGCGTGCTCGACACGCCGGGATCCGGGCGTGGCCACCTGGTGCACCTCCCCGATGCGTGCTCGGCGGCGCTCGGCACCTGCCGCGACGTCACCGCCTACCTGCCCGCGGACTACACGGCGCCACAGGCCGGGAGCACCTCGTACCCGGTCGTGTTCATGCACGACGGGCAGAACGTGTGGGACGACAAAGACTGCTGCTTCGGGCACACCGGCTGGGAGCTCAACGTCACGCTCGACGCCGAGATCGCCGCGGGCCGGGTGGCACCCGCGATCGTGATCGCGGCGGCGAGCACCACCAACCGCAACGACGAGTACGGGCTCGACCTCACCACGATGGCGACGTTCATGGCGTTCCAGGTCGAGACCCTGCAGCCGGCGGCGCTCGCGCGCGTCCGCTGGGATGGGGCGCGGGTCGCGATCGCCGGCAGCTCGCTCGGTGGCCTGGTCTCGATGTACCTCGCCCTCACGTACCCGCAGACCTATCGCGCGGCGGCGTCGCTGTCGGGCGCGTTCTGGCCGCACCAGGACACCGGCGAGGCGCTGCGCGATCGCCTGCCCGCGCTCGGCAAGCAGCCCCTCGCGCTCTACCTCGATCACGGCGGCAACGTCGCCGCCAACGCGGACGGCGCCGGCGACACCGGCGAGGTCCGCGACCTGCTGGTCGGACTCGGCTGGCAGCGCGGCGACTCCCCGGCGTGCGCCGCCCCCACCGACAGCGCGCTCTGCTACTTCAGCCAGCCGGGCGCGACCCACGACGAGCTGGCGTGGAAGGACCGCGCCTGGCGGTTCGTCCGGTTCCTGCTGCCGCCGGGCTGACCGCCCCACCGCGGCCCGCGGAGGCCGGGGCACCCGGGCACCAGGCCCCGAGGAGTGCTCCCCCCGGCCGCGCGCGGCGCCCCATCCCCCCACCGCGACAACGTGGGGCTCGCGCGCGGCACGTTTATTGCTGCTGGTTGGCGCCGTGATCAAGCTCCTCGCCCTCGCGCTGGCCATGCCGCTCCTCGCTTGCACCGTGGGCGGCGGCGATCCCACCGGCGGTGGCAACTCCGGCCCTGACGGCGGTGGCGGCGGCGGCGGCGGCGGCGGTGGCGGTGGCGGTGGCGGCAGTGGGGTGTCCGGCACCATCACAGCGGACGCGACGTGGACCGGCAGCGTGACGATCAGCGGCCAGACCGTGATCGCCGCCGGCGTGACGGTGACCGTCGAGGCGGGCACGACGATCAGCTTCGCGGCCGGCGGGGTCGGCGTCAACGTCGCAGGCGTGCTCGCCGTGCGCGGCACCAAGGCCTCCCCGGTGACGATCGGCCCCGCGGCGGCCGGCGGCAACCATGGCGGCTTCGTGATCCCGGCCGGCGGCGCGCTCGAGCTGACCTACGCCGTGCAGACGGGCGGCGGGATCCGGACCGCGGGCGGGTCCGTCACCATCGTCGACTCGCGGATGGCGCGCACGAGCGGCGACTTCATCGTGATGAGCGGCGGTGCGCTCGCGATGTCGTACTCGCAGCTCGGCCTCGACGCTGGCCAGACCGGTGACACCTCGCACTGCGACCTCCACTTCGGCGGCACCGGCAACCGCGTGTCGGTGACCCACAGCAACATCGCCACCGCGCCGTACGGCCTGATGTTCTACGGCGGCACCGGGGCGGTGTTCACGGACAACAACTGGTACGGCAACCAGACCCACGTCGACTCGCAGCCCGGCGTGCAGGGCGACTTCACCGGCAGCTGGTTCGAGGGCAGCGCGCCGGTGCCCGCCGGCGGCGCCAACCTCGTCGGGCTCGATGCTCTGGCGACCGCGCGCCTGACCGACGCCGGCCCGCGCTGAGAGGTTGCGGAGCAACCTCGAACCGGGGTCGGGAGCCCCCGTGGGAATGAGCGCGGATCACCTCTCCGCGGGCGCGCGCACGACCAGCTCGAGAATGCTCGCGTCCTCGGGCGGCAGCGGCGTCAGCAGGAACACGCCGACCACCGTGTCCGCGTCGACGCGGAACGCCTTGAACATGCGCGTCCCGGGCCGCAGCTGGCCCCGCGGGCTGAGCACCGTGGCGGCCTCGGCCGAGTCCGCGGCATGCTGCCGGCGCATCGTCACCAGCTCGTTCCAGCGCTCCATCGCTCGACCGTCCTCGGTGAACCGCTCGTAGCGACGGAGCTCGGCCAGCGCGCCCTTGTCGTAGCGCGCGGTCACCCAGGCCTGGCTCCACTCGGAGCCGCTGCGCGGACAGCGCGGATAGGTTTCGACCTTCGGCGCCGGCCCGTCCTCGGCCGGCGGGCAGAACTGGGCGGCACGCAGCTCGGCGCGGGCCTGCGCGCGCGGGGTTCCGAGCTTGACCCGCAGCGGGGTCTCGGCCTGCGGTCCCGCACAGCCGGCAGCGGCGATCACCGCCGCGATCCACACCGACGCTGCACCCTGGACCCGCGAGGGAATGGCGATCATCAGGGGCGGAACGCTACCATGATGAACGCACCGGCCCCCCATGACGGGGCCGTGATAGGTTCCGGCGCGATGTGGACTCAGCGACTCGTGATCATCGCCGCGTTCGCCCTCGGCGCGGGGCAGCCCGGGTGTGGCGACTCGCTGCCGGCGCCCCGGGAGGCGAAGCCTGACGCTCCGGGCGCACCGGATCCCGCGTTCACGGTCGGTGGCATCGGCGGGTGGTACGTCGTGCCGAGCGCCGCCCAGCAGCTGGACCAGACGATGACGGTGATCGTCGCGGCGCCTGCGGGGACGGCGTTCGTCGACGCGTGGATCGCCGATCTGCCGGTCGTGCGCCTGAGCGAGCAGCCCGATGGCCGGTTCGCGACCCAGCTCTCGGTCGAGGCCGTGCCGTCCGGCGCACACCAGGTGCTGCTCGCCGCCGACGGCGCGACCACCGCGTTCGCGGCGGTGCCGTTCAACCGCTCGGCACCGTACTACGTGCTCGTCACGACCGACTGGGACTTCGCCGATCCCGGCAACCCGGCCAATCAGTATCAGGACTACCTGCACGACCGTCACGCGGAGCTGCGGATGACGCACTTCGTGGGACCGTACACGTTCACCGATCCGGCCGTCACCGAGGCACGCCGCGCCGAGCTGGTCGCGTGGCTGGTGCAGCAGCGCGCCGATCACCGGGACGAGATCGGCCTCCACATCCACCCGTACTGCAACTTCGTCACGGCCGCGGGCCTGACCTGCGTGACCGACCAGTCCACCGTCTACACCGAGGACCTGAGCGGCTACACGATCAAGCTCGGCGCCTACGACCGCACGCAGATGGGCGTGCTGCTCGACAAGAGCCGCGCGCTGTTCGAGCAGTACGGCCTCGGCACGCCGCGGACGTTCCGCGCCGGTGGCTGGACGGCCGAGCTGTCGACGCTGCAGGCGCTCGCGGACAAGGACTACGTCGCCGACACCAGCGCGCTCAACTGGGCGCGGATCGAGGAGTGGGAGGGCGAGGAGCTGTACCGCTGGAACATGGAGAACTGGGCGCCGATCGGCGACACCAGCCAGCCGTACTATCCGAGTGCGACCGACGTTCTGACGTCGGCAGGCCCGACACTCCCACTGCTCGAGGTCCCGGACAATGGCGTCATGATCGACTACGTGACGCTGCCCGAGATGAATGGGCTGTTCGATGCCAACTGGAATCGAGAGCCGCTGGCCTCGCCGCGTACGCTGATGATGGGCTTCCACCCGGCGACGCCTGGATTCTCGGAGGCGGAGTTCCTCCGCGTCGACGGCTTCCTCGAGTACGCCGACATGCACCTCGGCTCGAAGCACACCGGCCCGGTGGTCTATGTGACGCTCGAGGACGTGGTCGCGGACTTCCCCGCTCCGGCCAGCTGACGAGTCTGACGACCGCATCCGTGTGCGAGGGTTGTGTGGCACGACCGAATGTGCTCGAATGCCGTCACCGCTGAACATTCCTGTTCTCACAAGCGGCAAGGACTCTTAATGGCTCATCTGCAATCTGACATCCAGCGCCTGGTCGACGGCTTCGTCTCCCAGGTCACCGAGCTCGCGCGGCGCGCGGCGATGGAAACCCTCGAGAGTGCGCTCGGGCATGGGGGCAAGGGGGGTGCAGGTGTGCCGGTGCGGTCCGGGCGGACCACGCGCGGTGGGCGCGGAGCGAAGCGCACCTCCGACGAGCTCGCGAAGCTCCAGCAGGACTTCCTCTCGTTCGTGCACAAGAACCCCGGCCTCCGCATCGAGCAGATCAACAAGGAGCTCGGATCGTCCACCAAGGAACTCGCGCTGCCGATCCGCAAGCTCGTCGCCGATGGCTCGCTCAAGGTGAAGGGCAAGAAGCGCTCCACGACGTACTCCCCGGGCTCCAAGAAGAGCTGACCCGGGGCACTGGATGACCTCGCCTGGCGAGCGCGTCGATACCATCTCGCACCGCCTGCTCCGGCAGGCGGTCGACCGACCCGACGTCGTTGCCTACCAGGCGAAGGTCGCCGGGCGCTGGCAGGCCACCACGTACCGCGCGTTCGTCACCGAGGTGCGGACGGCCGCGCGGGCGCTGATCGCGCTCGGGCTCCCGGCCCGCGGCGCGGTCGCCCTGCTCGGGTTCAATCGCCCCGAGTGGGTGATCGTCGCCCATGCGACGATGATGGCCGGAGGCGCGGCCGCCGGCATCTACACGACCTCCTCGCCCGAGGAGGTCCACTACATCGTCGACCACAGCGAGGCCGTGGTCGTCCTCGTCGAGGACGCCACCCAGCTCGCCAAGGTCCAGGCGCGCCGCGCGGACCTGCCGCGCTGCCGCCACATCGTCCTGATGCGCGGCACGGCCGCCGCCGGCGGCGATGACGTCCTGACCTGGGACGCGTTCCTCGCGCGCGCCGCGGATGCGTCCGAGGCCGCGCTCGACGAGCGCCTCGCGAGCCTCGCGCAGACCGAGCTCGCGTCACTGATCTACACCTCGGGGACCACGGGGCCCCCGAAGGGCGTGATGCTGTCGCACGGCAACCTGGCATGGACGGCGCGCGCGCTGCTCGATGTCGGGGGCAGCGTGGAGGGCGACGTCGCCCTGTCGTACCTGCCGCTGTCCCACATCGCCGAGCAGACCGCATCGATCCACATGCCCGCGACCGCGGGCTCCACCGTCTACTTCGCGGAGTCGATCGAGAAGATCGCGGACAACCTCAAGGACGCCCGGCCGACCGTGTTCTTCGGCGTGCCGCGGATCTGGGAGAAGTTCCACGCCGCGCTCGCCGCCAAGCTCGGCCAGTTGACCGGCGCCAAGCAGAAGCTCGTCGCGTGGGCGCGCTCGGTGTGTGCCGAGGTCAATGCCCACCGCGATCGCGGGGCCGCCGTGCCGCGCCTGCTCGACCTCCAGTACCGGCTCGCGCAGCGGCTCGTGATCGGCAAGCTCAAGGCAGCGCTCGGCCTCGATCGGGCGCGCGTGCTGATCTCCGGAGCCGCGCCGATCGCCCCCGACGTGCTGGCGTTCTTCGCGAGCCTCGACCTGCCGGTCCAGGAGATCTACGGCCAGTCCGAGGACTGCGGGCCGACGTCGTTCAACCTGCCCGGCAAGACCAGGCTCGGCTCGGTCGGCCCGCCGTTCCCGGGCATCGAGGTCAAGCTCGCCGAGGATGGCGAGATCCTGGTGCGCGGGCCCAACGTGTTCATGGGCTACTTCAAGGAGCCCGCCGCCACCGCCGAGGTGCTGATCGACGGCTGGCTGCACAGCGGTGACCTCGGGGCGTTCGACGCCGACGGCTTCCTGTCGATCACCGGCCGAAAGAAGGAGATCATCATCACCGCGGGCGGCAAGAACATCGCGCCCAAGAACATCGAGGCGGCGCTCAAGCAGCTGCCGCTGATCACCGAGGCCGTGGTGATCGGGGATCGCCGCCACTACCTGACCGCCCTCATCACGATCGACGAGGCGCTCGCCGCCGCGCTCGCCTCCGGCGCCGTCCGCGCGCAGGTGCAGGCGCAGGTCGATCGGGTCAACCACACGCTCGCGCGCGTCGAGCAGATCAAGAAATTCGCGGTGCTCCCGCGGGCGTTCTCGCTCGACACCGGTGAGCTGACGCCCACCCTCAAGCTGCGCCGCAAGGTGATCGCCGCGCGCTACGAACGCGAGATCGAGGCGATGTACGCGGGGGGCCAGCCGTGACGCGCCTGTGGGAGCGCGACGGCTACGTCACCGGTGGGGGCGTCGGCCAGATCGCGCTGATCGCGCTGTCCTCGACCCGGCTGCCCGATCCGCTGCCGGTCTCGCGCAGCCGCCACGGCATGCCCGACGAGGCCGACAGCGCCGGCGCCGTGGCCGTGGTCGCCCGCGACCGCGCGGACGATCCGGCGTGGTTCGCCGCGCAGGTGCTCGCCCCGTTCGCCGATCTGATCGCCACCGATCTCGGGCCGAGCGCCGGCGCCACCGCCCTCGCGGCCGAGCACGCGTACGTGATCGAGGCGGAGATCGAAGATCCCGATGACCTCGGCCACGTGCAGGCGGCGTGGGCGCTCGCGAAGTGCGTGTGCGAGGAAGGCGCCGCGATCGTGATCGACGTGTACGCCGCGCGCGCGCACCTCGGCAGCGAGATCGCGGGGCTCGGCCCCGACCGCGCGTTCGACGTGATGCACGAGGTCACGCTGTTCTTCGAGGAACTCGACGCCGGCACGGTCGGCGCGTGGACGATGGGCCTGCGCAAGTTCGGCCGGCCCGACCTCGTGCTGCTGGGCGTCCCGGCCGAGCAGGCAACCGAGGCCGCGCTCCTGCTGCGCGACCTGGCCTCGACCCTGGCCGGCGGCGACCGCCTCGAGCCCGACGACACGCTGACCGCGCCCGACGGCCGCGAGCTGACCGCGGCGGTGTTCGAACCCGCCAGCGAACCGCGGGTCGCCGTCGACGGCCCCGCGCTCGTCCTGCGCTGATCGTCAGGGCAGCAGGCGCGGCGGATCGCAGGTGCCGGCGGTCTGGCGCGCGAGGGTCAGCGTGTGGAGCTCCTCGAGCGCGGTCATGCCGGCGTTGGTCGTCGGGTTGAACCGGGGGTGGCCCTCGAGCGTCTCGCCGGCGCTCCGCATCGCGGCGGTGTTGATGATGACCTGGCCCGCCCCGTCGACCGTGAAGTACTTGAGCAGGAAGTCCTTCTGCTCGGTGACGCCGCGGAAGAACACCGCCTCGTCCGCGGACACCAGGAACGTCGCCAGGCCGCCGTTGTGGCAGTTGAGGCACACCTGGTTCTGCGCGGTGCCGAGGGTCGACCACGCCGTGGTCATGTTGGCCGCGGCGAAGTTCTCGAGGCTGAGGCAGCCGGTCCAGGTGGCCAGCCGCGCGACCGGATCGATCGGGGGAGGCTGGCCGCTGTCCTCGCGATCGCTGACCTCCTGGGCCAGCCACTGGGTGATCGCCGCGATCTCGGCCGGGGTGTAGGCCAGGCCCTTGTGGCCCGCGCTGATCTTGGTCAGCAGGCCCGCGGACGCCGCGGTGTACGTGCCCACCAAGAACGGCGTGGCCGTGACCTGGGTGTACGAGGCGGTCGCGACCGGATCGGCGAACCCGTACATCCCCGTGGCGCCGAGCTGGCTGTGACACGCCCCGCCGGAGCACCGCGCGGTCACGATCGGGTGCACGTCGCGCGTGTACACGGTCCGCCCCGTCGCCGTGGTGGGCGGATCCGGATCGACGTCGGTGGGGACGGGGTCGGACAGCTGCCCGACACAGCCTGCGGTCACGAACAGGACGGCGATCAGGGTGCTGCGCATCGTGCTCCCGAGTGTGTGCAGGGGACGGACCAGCTGCAACCTCGATCGGCGTCAATGATTCCGAGATCTTGCAATCAGAGGGTGGTGCCTGGCCCCACGCCCCCTGGGGCCTCGAGGGCCCACCTCCGCCCCGCACCGCGGGTACACTGCACCCCGATGGTTGACCAGGCCTTGACCCGTCCACGCCACGGCCACCTCGGCAAGGTGCTGTTCGTGGACCTCTCCGAGCAGCGCAGCTGGGTGGAGCACGTCGACGAGCCGATCTACCAGAGCTTCCTCGGCGGGTACGGGCTGGGCGCGTGGCTGATGTGGAAGCACTTCCCGCCGGGCACCGATCCGCTCGCGCCCGAGGCGTGCTTCGCGATCTCCTCGGGGATGCTGACCGGCCTGCGCACGCCGTTCTCCGGGCGCATCCAGATCGTCGGCAAGTCCCCGCTGACCGGCACCTGGGCCGACTCCAACTCCGGGGGCAGCGTGTGCAGCCACCTGCGGGCCGCCGGCTTCGACGCGCTGGTGGTCCGCGGCAAGGCGCCCACCCCGACCGTGCTGGTGATCCGCGACGGCGACGTCACGTTCGAGCCCGCGGGCGCGCTGTGGGGCCAGGACATCCCGACGACGTTCGACGCGCTCAAGGCGACCCACGGCGGCACGCGCGACGTCGGCGTGTCCGCGATCGGCCCCGCGGGCGAGAAGCTCCAGCGGATCGCGTCGGTGATGAACGACCGCTACCACGCGTTCGGCCGCCAGGGCTTCGGCGCGATCTACGGGAGCAAGCAGCTCAAGGCGATCGTCGTGGCGGGCTCGGGGGAGGTGCCGCTCGCGCGCCCGGAGGCGTTCAAGGCGATCTGCAAGCGGATCACCGACGAGTACAAGCGCGACCTCGGCCTGTACGCGCGGTTCATGGCGTACATGGCCAAGCCCAAGAGCTGGCTTGGCTGGCTGTACCGCACGATGACCCGCCTGGGCATGAAGGCGCAGGCGCCGACGGCGTCGATGCGCCGGCTGTGGAGCGACCGAGGGACGACCGCGGCCGTCGCGCTGTCGATCGAGAACGGGGATGCGCCGATCAAGAACTGGGCGGGCGTCGGCTCGCGCGACTTCCCGCTCGCGAAGCAGGGCATGAAGATCGACGGCGCGGTCGTCGATCGTTACATCACGAAGCGGCTGTCGTGCGGCGACTGCCCGATGCCGTGCAAGGGGATCGTCAAGGTCAAGGCGCGCGGCCTGACGGACGTCCGCCGCCCGGACTACGAGACGATCATCGGGTTCGGCGCGAACCTCCTCAACGACGACATCGAGCTCGTCGCCGCCTGCCACGACGCGTGCAACCGGCTCGGCATCGACGCCGTCAGCTCGTCGGCGACCCTCGCCTGGGTGTGCGAGGCCGTCGACAAGGGCCTCCTGACCGCCGCCGACCTCGACGGCATCGACATGCGGTGGGGCACCGGCGAGGGCGCCCTCGCGCTCACGGAGAAGATGGGCCGCGGCGAGGGCTGCGGTGCGTGGCTCGGGCACGGCGTGCAGCGCGCGGCCGCCCACGTGGGCAAGGGCACGGAGGCGTTCGCCGTGCACGTCCACGGCAGCGAGCCCGCCTACCACGACAGCCGGTTCACCTCGCTGATGGGCGTGACGTACATCGCCGACCCCACGCCGGCCCGCCACACCGCCGGCTCGGCCTCGTGGAACGAGACGTTCGGGATGGGGTTCGCCCTGCCCGCCGCGGCCGACAAGAAGGACTGGAACGTCAAGTGGAAGGGCACCGAGGGCAAGGGCCGCGCGCAGGCGCTCCACTCGAACGCCCACCAGGCGATGAACGGCCTCGGGCTGTGCATGTTCACGCTGATCACCGGCAACCTGCCGTGGGCCGAGCTCCTCGACGCGGCGACCGGCTGGGGCCTGACCGAGGCCGACATCCTTCTGTGTGGCGAACGGATCCAGAACCTGCGCGCCGCCTTCAACCGGCGCGAGGGCATCACGCCGGGCGACTTCAAGGCCCACCCCCGCATGATGGGCGAGGGCGACGGCAACCTCCCCGCGGGCCCGCTCAAGGGCATCCGCGTCCCGCTGCCGATGCTGCGCGACGACTACTACGGCGCCATGAAGTGGAACCCCACCACCGGCGACCTCGCCCGCGCACGCGCCGAGGAGCTGGGCATGGCCGCGCTCCTCGCCGGCTATCTGGATTAGGATCGCGCCATGGGAATCTTCGACCGGCTGCGCGGCGACTCGATCAAGGTGCACATCCTGATCAAGGGCCGGATCGGCGATGGCTGGAAGGACGTCGACGAGCACATGCGCCTGCCGGCCGGCACCACGCTGGGCCGCCTCGTGGAGGTCGCCTCGGCCGCGGGCGTGCCGCTGCGCGAGGCGCTCGAGCACAGCCCGCACCTGACGGACACGCTGATGCTCAACGGCGAGCGCTGCCCGATGGACGAGCACCGCGAGCGCGTCCTCGCCGATGGCGACGAGCTCTACCTGCTCGCGCCGCTCGCGGGCGGCTGAGTTCAGTCCCACGGGGGCGTCGCCCCCGCCCCACGCGGCAAGCCGCGCAGGGTCCTCACCCCCGTTCGAGTTTGTTTTACAAACTCTCAGAGCGTGAGCGCCGTCGCGAGCGCGGCGCCGTACACGCGCAGGAGCGTCGCGAGGTCGGCGTCGTCGAAGTGGAGCACGCCACCGACGAACCAGTCCCGCCCGTAGCGGAGCTGGTCGAACTGCGAGGGTGCGTCGGTGTTGCCGGTGCGGATCCGTAGATACCCCGGCGTGTTGAGCGCGTCGTCGACGCCCGCGAGGATGTAGATCGACCGGAACACGGCGAACGCCGCGCCGACCTTGAGCCGCGGCACGGGATCGAACGAGCCGAAGATGTCCGCCGAGATCTTGAGCCGGCCCTCGAGCAGGTAGGCATCTGAGCCGAACCCGAATGTCGAGTCCTTGATGCCGCCGCGCACGGCGATCCGCCCGAGCTGCTTGCCGAACTGCGCCGTGAACCGCAGCTCGTCGCTGATCTCCTGGGCGCGGAGATAGGTGGCGTTGCCGGCCACGTCGGCGAGCGCATCGGAGGGCACCCCGCCGAGCCCGCCGCGCTCGAGCTCCACCAGGTAGAACTTGTCGGTGCGTGCCCGCAGCTCGGCGGTGGCGTAGAACCGCGGCCGCCCCGAGAACACGTTGTACTCGATGCGCATGCCGAGCCAGGACTTGAACCGGTAGAACCCGGACACCGCCTCGCGGCCCGCCTCGGTCGCGTCCTCGATGGTGTCGGCGAGGCCAGGGTCGTTGATCAGCCGCCCGAGCGTGCCCTTGGCGTCGTCGCCGCGCCCCTCGTCGATCGCGGTCAGCACCTCGGTGGCCTGCTCGATCGCGGGATCGACGTCGTCGAGGCCTGTGCGGACGCGCTGCAGCCCCTGGATCAAGCTCGAGCGCGTCTCCGCGATCCCCTGCCGGGCGGTGCCCACGCCGTCCGCGATGGTCCCGAGCGCCCGGTCGAGGTCCGGCCCCGCGCCGGCGGTCGCCTCGGCGCCGCGCGTGGACAGGGCCTCGAGCGTGGCGAGCGCCGTGCTCGCCTCGTCGAGAGGCCCCTCGATGTGGCCAGCCGCCAGCCAGCCATCGGCGCTGAGCACGCCCTCGCCGAACGGGCCGGCGACCACCTTGCGACCCTCGAGGACCGCCTCGTGGATCTGCTCGAGCGCGTTGTCGATCTTCGGCATCGAGCGCTCCATGCCGCGCAGCACCGCGTCCGTGGAGCCGCCCTCGATCACGTGGGCGAGCGGCTCGCCGTTCTGGAGCAGGCGGGCCGACGGCGCGCCATCCTCGCCGGAGGTGGCGATGATCTCGAGGTAGCTGTCCCCGAACAGCGAGTCCGCGCGCCGGGTGACGAACGCGTCGACCGGGATCGCGAGCTCCTCGCGCAGGCGCATGTCGACGCGGGCGAACCGGCCCTCGTTGCCGATCCGCGTGATGTCGCCGATCCGCACGCCCGCGATCACGACCGGCGAGCCCACGGCGAGGCGCGAGCCATCGCGGAACCGCGCGAAGGTCAGGAACGAGCCACGGATCTCGGGATCCGGCAGCTTGGAGCGCACGAACAGCACGATGGCGGCCACGGCGATGACGACGATCGCGATCGTCGTCAAGCGGGACACCCAGCGCATGGCCGCAAGTCTACTCCACCGGGCGGGTCAGGACCGGTCGCAGTGGAACGTCAGCGCCAGGGGCTCGCCGTGGTCGACGACCTCGAAGTCCTCGACGCGGAGCACCGCGAGCGCATCGGCGGCCAGGAGCCCGGCCCAGCGGGCGCCCCCGGTGCCGCCGGTGCGGTCCGCCTGCGCGGTCAGCGCGATATCGCCCCCGTCGGCGAGGTACATGCCGTAGGTCTGGAGGGCGCGCGCCACGACGACCGCGCCGGGACCCGGCAGGCGCCCGAGCGGGGAGTCCGCGCGCAACCGCAGGTGCACGCCGTAGGGCGGCGCGTCGGGGGGGGGCTCCATGCCGTGCGTGGCGGGGCGCACGAACGCGCGCGGGATGCGGTCGTTGGGCAGCACGAACCGGATCGCGTGCGGGATCACCCCGGCGGCCACCTCGTCAGAGGTGAACAGGAGCGGTGCGATCGGGAACCCGGCCCCGTCCGCGCTCGCGCACTGATCGCCCCGCAGCACCTCGTCATAGGTCCGCCCGGCCGGCCACACCGCGAGGCAGCCGCCCGACAGCACCGTCCCCTCGAGGTCGGCCTTCCACCGCTCGTGGAGCTCCCCGCTCGCGGGATCGTGCTCGATCATGGCAGTCGCCCTGCCGTTCGCAGGCGTAGCCGTCCTCACCCTCGAGGTTACCGCCCGCGGGGAGCGGCACCGGTGCGTGGTCGCGGTCCGGCTCGTAGACGTACGGCGCGACCTTCTCGAACGTCCGGCGCGGCGTGTGCGCGTCCGCCACCAGCACGGTCAGGCTGGTGTCGATCAGCAGGCGATCGCCATCGCCCCACCCGCCCGCGGCGCGCAGGCCGGCGATCCAGGTCGTGCTCGCGGGGGACACCGGTGCGTCGGTGACCACGCGATCGAAGACCATCGGGGCCGCGAAGTACGGCCCGCCGGGCCCATCCGGCCCCGGCGGGAAGGACGAGGCTCCGGCGGGGGCGCCCTCGTCGCAGCCAGGCCACGCGAGCACGAGCACGAGCACGAGCACGAGCACGAGCACGAGCCGGGACAGGTGCATGGTTCCCTGCAATGCACCCCGAGCGCCAGCCTCGCGCCGGGCCGGCGATCGGCGTGTGCGCGGCCCGGTGCGGCCCGGCGCCCGGCGTGCGGGCGCGCTCGGCGACGCTACTTGCCGCGGCGGAGGTAGTAGTGCACGCCGCGCTGCGGGTGCGCGAGCTTGATCGCGAGTGCGCCGGCGGCCGGCTTGCCGACCTTGGCGGAGAACCGGCGCTGCTTGTCGATCGGGATCGTGATGCCGTCGACGGATGCGTTCCAGCCCGGCAGCACCGCGCCGCGCACGAGGATCTCCGGATCCCACACCACGTTGTTCGAGGGCTTCTCGATGTAGACCTGCGGCGCCGTGTTGTCGAAGTCGATCACCAGCGTCGACACCTTGGGATCCTTCACGCCATCGCGATCGACCCAGTAGGTGTACGTGCCCTCCTCGAGGGACTTGCCCGGGATCTTGATGGACGGGCCGGCGCCAGCGAACGACTGCTCCTTGCCGCCGGTCGCAACGTGGAGCTTGAACCGCGCGCCGCTGCCCTTGATCTTGACCGCGATCGTCGGGATCACGCTCTGGTACGAGATCCGCCACGTGCGACCGTCCGCGTCGATGTCGTTGACCGCCGCCTGCGTGGGGAGCGCGCGGCTGCCAGCGTCGCGCACGATCACCACGCGGCCGGAGGCGACCGCCGCGGAGTCGCCGCTGCCGGTGCTGCAGCGCAGCCGGTAGGCCCAGCCACCCGCTCCGACCATCATGTTCGCGGCCTCCTTGCCGCCGCTGACCTTCGCCGTGCGGAACCGCGCATCGCGGTCCATCTCGATGAAGCCGCCATCGGCGCACGTGCCACCGAACTGGAACTGCACCGCAGTCGCGCCCTTGGCATCGTGGATGGTGGCGCTCTCACCGGCGGTCAGGCGGAAGTCCCAGTAGCTGGGGATCGCCTCGATCACGCGGATGGTGCCGCCCTTGGCCAGGGTCGCGGTCTCGCCCCGCGCCATCTTGAGGTTGCCGCCGCTGGCGCCGGTCAGCTCCACGTTGCCGCGCATCGCGTTGACGCGCGACTCGCGGGCGTTGACGTCGATCCGCGCCTCGGCGCCGATGTTCTCGCCCTTCATCGCGACGCCACCGCCCGGGACCGAGACCTGGCCGTCGGCGCCCACAGGCACCGAGGCGCTCGCGACGCCGAGCTCGAGCGTGACCTGCTGATCCGCGCCGACGGCGGCGCGCGAGCCCCCGGCCATCGCGAGCGTGGTGCCGCGTGCGACCAGCCTGGCGGTGGTGCCGGTGCCGACCCGGACCTTCGAGCCGGGGGCGATCACGCCCGCACCGGCGGGCAACGCCGTCCACGTGGGCGAGCCCGGAGCCTGGACGTCGGCCTTCTTGCCGGTGACCTCGATGGTGACCTCGTCCACCGCCGGCGCCGGGGGCGCCGCGTCGACGGGTGCGACCGCGGCATCCGCGACGCCGGCATCGACCGTCTGCACCGTGAGGTCGCCGAGCGAGAGATCGAGGACGCTGCCGATCACGAGGTCGAGGATCTGGCCGCTGGCCGTCGAGACCTGTGCGTCTCCGACGGTCAGCTCGACGGTGCTCTCGCCATTGCCCTTCGAGGTGATCCGCACGGTGCCCTTGGACAGGCGGACATCACCGACGTCGAGGCCGACGTTGCCGGTGCCGGACAGCTCGATCGCGCCGAGCTCGACGCCGATCTTGTTCGCCCCGCCCTTGCCGCCGAACCGCAGCACGGTGTGCGGCTGCATCGCGATGCGCGCGCCCCCGAGGACCGCGAGCTGGGCCCCGCCCTCGGCGGTGCGGGCCGCGTCGCCCTGGAAGAACCTGGCGCCGACCGAGGCCGCCTGCCAGGCCGCCGCACCCTGCTGCCGCTCGACCGGGCCGTCCGCCTTCTCGAGCGTCGCCAGGGCCCTCGACTTCTTGCCACACCCGGCTCCGACGAGAAGAACAACGCAGCTGACGAGGCAGCCGAAGGCGGTCGCGCGTGCCAGCCGGACGATCATCAGCTTACTTCGCGAGCTCGATGTTCTTGATGGCGACGCCGTTGGGATCGATCGTGACGTCGAGTTGCTGATTCTTCAGGGGCGGCGAGGACACGGTGATCTTGTACGGGCCCGGCGGGAGGTCGACCGAGAACGTGCCGTCCGCGGCGGACGTCGCGGTCAGGGCACCCGGCTCGATCTTGACCTTGGCGCCTGCGACCGGCTTGCCCGTGGCGCCCGAGCGGACGACCGCGCGGAGCTGGCCGGGCGGCAGGACGGACTCGAGAGCGACGGCGCTGACCTTGTTGACGCCGGCGATCAGCGTCAGCGTCTGCCTCGCGGGCTTCTTGCCGTCGACGGCGTCGACCGTGAGCTCGGCGTCCGCGTCGTCGAGCGTGGTCACGCCCTTGAGGGTGCGGCCGATCGGCAGGCGCTCGATCATGTACTCGCCCTTGGCATCGGACACGCCGGTGCCGGTGTTGTTCTTGAGCTTGAGGGTGACCTTGGCGCCGGCGACCGGCTGCCCCGCGTCGTCGAGGACCTGGCCGCCCACGCTGGCGACGACCTCGACCGCGATGTCCTGCTTGTCGGGGTTCGAGGTGACCACGCCGCGCGGCGCGCGCGGGCCACCGAACCGGGCCTGGAAGCCGAAGCCGCCGGCGATCACCGGCTCGTAGGGGATCAGGCGGATGTCGCTCGCCATCACGTCCGCGAGCAGCAGGCCCGGGACCTTCGCGCCCTGGACGTAGGCGAGCACGGAGTAGCTCGCCGACAGCGCGTACGCGATGCTGGCGCCGATCTTGAGCAGCGGGCCGGGCGCCTCGTGGGCCGCCGTTGCACCCGCCGGGGTCTCGCCGTCGCCGATGAAGTAGTCGACGCCGCCCTCGACGTTGAGGGACATCGAGGTGCCGAGCGGCAGCCCGAGGTGGACACCACCGATGGCCGCGTTGAACTCCGAGACGCCGAGCGACACCCGGTCCTGGACCGACAGGACCGCCGGGTTGTCGACGGAGCGCGAGCTGTTGTCGAGGCGAAAGCCGGCGTTGAACGTCAGCCAGCCCGGGCCGGCCTTGAGCGCCACGAGCGCGCGCGCGTCCGCCGAGATCGCCGAGGTCGCGACGCTGGGCGCATCCTCGCCCGGGACCCACACGCCGACCTGGGCGCCGAAGTGCAGCGTGGGCGAACCCGCCGCGTAGCGCACGACCAGCCGGGGATCGCCGACGTAGCCGTCGTCCTGCGCGGTCAGGCCGTAGTGCTTGTCGAACCGGCCATCGAGCGACAGCCCGATCGACAGCGACGAGGTGGGCGCGTACGCGAGCGCGAGGTTGCCGATGCCGCGGCCGAACCGGTGCGTCTCGCCGAGCAGCCCCTCGCGCCAGCCGAAGCCGCCGAGCGTGGCCACCTGCAGCGTCCCCTTCGGCAGCGACTCCGCGCTCGGCGCGATCAGGCCGCCGGGCAGCGCGGCGTAGCCGATCGGCCGCGGCGCCGCCTGCGCGGGCGCGCTGGACGCGACGGACGCCGTGACATCACCGGTCTGCGCGATGGACGATGAGCCGGTCGCCACGACGCACAGCAACGAACTGAGTCCCCACCTGCGACGCATCGAAAAAATTGTACGGGGCATCGCACTCGGATTTCCAGTCCCCGGCCACGTCAATAGCGGAGCCAGCGCCAGACCTCGCGGATCGAGGGGCGCTTCCCATAGAGAAGCACCCCGACCCGGTAGATCTTGGCGGCTGCGCGCACGACGAGGATCGTCGACACCACGAGGATGCCGAGCGACAGCGCCAGGTCCCCCACGCTCGCGCCGCCGAGCACGTAGCGCATCGGCATCAGCAGCGGCGACCACAGCGGGACCATCGTCATGACCGTCGCCACGGGGCCGCGGGGATCGTTGGACACGACCTGCAGCGACATCACGCCGATCAGCAACAGCATCGTGACCGGGACCTGCACCTGCTGGGTGTCCTGGTCGGACGACACCATCGCACCCACGGCGGCGTACACCGCGCTGTAGAAGAAGAAGCCGAGCACGAAGTACGCCAGCACGATGCCGATCTCGGTGAACGCGAGCGCCGGCAGCGACACCCCGCCGCCCGGTGCCCCGAACAGCGCGAGCAGCTCGGCGCGGTAGGCCAGCGCGAGCGCGCCGATCCCGAGCCACACGGTGAGCTGGATCATCGCCGCCCCGCCGACGCCGAGGATCTTGCCGGCCATCAGCGAGCTCGGCTTGACGGCGGCGACCAGGAACTCCATCACACGGCTGGTCTTCTCCTGGACCACCGAGCGCATGACGTTGACGCCGTACAGCGTGATCACCATGTAGAGGATGAACGCGAGGATGTAGGCGATGAAGAACGCGCCGAGGCCCGAGCTGCCCTGCGCCTCGCCCGTCGAGTGCATCGGGACCACGTGGACCGGCGCGAGCATCGCCCGCTTCTGCGAGGAGGTCAGGCCGTGCTTGTCGGCGCGGCGCTCGAGCACGACCTGCGTGGTGTCGCGCGTCAGGTAGGCCTGCACGACCTGGCTGGTGGCGTTGTCGCCGCGATAGAGGATCATCCCCTCGTCGAGCCCGCCCGCCGGGACCACGAGGAAGCCGTTGATCTTGTCGTCGCGGATGCGGTCGAGCTCGACCTGCTCGGTGGTGGTGGGCGGCACCACGGTGGCCACCCACGCGTGCTCGCGCAGACGGAGGGCCAGCACGTCGCCGACCTCGCCGGTGTGGTCGATGATCTCGATGCGCGCGCCCGCGGTGCCCTTCGATGCGATCAGCGCCGGCACGACCACCAGCGCGACCATGAACACCGGGCCGAGCAGCGTCATCAGCACGAACCACTTCGTGGCGATCCGCTCGAGGAGCTCGCGCCGGGCGATCACGAAGGTGTCACGGCGTCCGCTCATGCGACCTCATGCTCGGGCCGGCGCTCCGCGATCGCGGCCTCGGGCCCGACCTTCTCGACGAAGATCTGGTGCAGCGTGGGTGCGACGACCTCGAACCGGCGGAGCCCCGCGCCCGCGGCGAGCAGCGCGGCGAGCAGCGCGTCGGGTGCCAGGCCGGGGGCGATCCGGACCTCGAGCTCCGCGGTGCCGCCCGGGGTGACCGCGCGCTGCGCCACGACGAGCGCGGCATCGGCGAGGGGCCCGGCGGCCCGCCCGCGCGCCGCGTCGTCGGCGAACCCGAGCGCCAGCCAGCCCTCGTCGGCCCAGCTCCGCTTGATGTCGCGCAGGCTCCCGGCGAGCACGAGCTTGCCGCGCGCGATGATGCACACCGCGTCGACGATCTTCTCGGCCTGCTCCATCTGGTGGGTGGAGAACAGCACGGTGCGGCCGGCCGCGCGGATCTCGCCGACGACGTCGCGCAGCACCTCGGCGTTGATCGGATCGAGGCCGCTCCACGGCTCGTCGAGGATCACCAGGTCGGGCTCGTGCAGCAGCGCGGTGGCGAACTGCACCTTCTGTTGCATGCCCTTGGACAGGTCCTGGACCTTGTTCTTGGTCCACTTGCCGAGCCCGAGCCGCTCGAGCCACGCCCCGCCCCGCCGCCGCGCCTCGGCGCGCGACAGGCCTCGCAGCTCGCCCATGAACTCGACGATCTCGCCGACCTTCATCTTCGGGTACAGGCCGCGCTCCTCGGGCAGGTACCCGATCTTCGTGGCCGCCGCACCGCCGGGCGTGAGCCCGTCGAGGATCGTGATCGAGCCGGTGTCGGGCGCGATGATGTCGTTGATCATCCGCAGCATGGTGGACTTGCCCGCGCCGTTGGGGCCGAGGATCCCGTAGACCGAGCCGCGCGGGACCTCGAACGAGACGTCGTCGACGGCGATGTGGTTGCCGAACCGCTTGCCCACCCCGCGCAGTGCGAGCGCCGGGGTCATGAGGCCAGCGCCGTGGCGCCCGCGGCGTCACCGAGGATCGCACGCTCGAGCACGGCCATCCGGATCGCGACGCCCCAGCTCACCTGCTGCAGGATCACCGAGCGCGGGCCATCGGCGACCTGCGGCGAGACCTCGACGCCGCGGTTGATCGGCCCCGGGTGGAGGACGATCGCATCGGGCCGGGCGTAGGCGAGCGTGCGCTCCGACAGCCCGTACGTGCGCGACAGCTCGCGGGTGTTCGGGAACCGGCAGGCCTCGCCGGCGAACCGCTCGCTCTGCACGCGCAGCATCATGACGACGTCGACGCCGTCGAGGCCATCTTCGAGGCGGGTCACCACGCGCACGCGCTCGCGGGTCACCTCGCCGCCGATCTCCTCGATGCCGCGCGGCAGCAGCGTCAGCGGCGCGCACAGCCGGATCCGGGCGCCGAGCTTGGCGAGAGCGAGGATCCCCGAGCGGGCGACCCGCGAGTGCGCGATGTCGCCGACGATCACGACCTCGAGTCCCTCGATCCGGCCCTTGTGCTTGCGGATGGTGGCGCAGTCGAGCAGCGCCTGCGTGGGGTGCTCGTGCTGCCCATCCCCCGCGTTGATCACCGCGGCCTGTACGTGGCGGGTGAGGACCTCGGCGGTGCCGCCGAACGCGTGCCGCACGACGATCGCGTCCGGGTGCATCGCCTGCAGGTTGCGGGCGGTGTCGATCAGCGTCTCGCCCTTGGTCGTCGACGACGAGCTACCGCTGATGTTGATCGCGTCGGCGGACAGGCGCTTGGCGGCGATCTCGAACGACGTGCGGGTCCGCGTCGAGTTCTCGAAGAACAGGTTGATCACGGTGCGCCCGCGCAGCGCGTCGCTCTTGGGGATCGCGGCGTCGGCGGGGCCGGACAGCGCGGGCCAGTAGCGATCCGCGTGATCGAGGATCGCCAGGATCTCGGCGGCCTCGAGGTCGGCGATGCTCACCAGGTGGCGCGGCACGGTTCCCGTATAGCAGAAGCGGGGTCGTCGAGGTGGTACGGTGGGGTGGTGTCGGAAGATCGCGCGGACCGCATGGGCCAGGTGCTCGGGGGGCGCTTCCGCATCGACGGCGCCGTGGGCCGGGGCGCGATGGCCGAGGTGTTCCGCGCCGTCGACGAGGCCACCGGCGCGCACGTGGCCGTCAAGATCCTGCGCCGCGCGCTCGTCGGCGACCGCGCCGTCCAGCAGCGGTTCGCGCGCGAGGGGGAGGTCCAGGCCCGCCTGCGCCACCGCAACGTCGCCGCCCTGCTCGCCACCGGGCTGACCGAAGGCGAGGAGCCATACCTCGTGGTCGAGCTACTGCGCGGCGCCACGCTGCGCGGCGTGATCAAGCAGGAGGGCCGGGTCGCGCCGCGCCGGGCGCTCAGCTACGCGTGGCAGGCGCTGCAGGGGCTCGACGCCGTGCACGCCGCGGGCGTGCTCCATCGGGACCTCAAGCCCGCCAACGTCATGCTCGAGCCCAGCCCCGGTCCGGTCGAGCGCGTCGTGCTGATCGACTTCGGGTTCGCCAGCTTCGAGGGTAGCGCCCGGCTGACCGCGCAGGGCACCGTGGTCGGCAGCCTGCGCTACATCGCGCCGGAGCGGCTGCTCGGCGGGACGATCGATCAGCGCAGCGACGTCTACGCGATCGGGATCATGTTCTACGAGCTGCTGACAGGCCACCCGCCGTTCGACTCGAGCGACGACGTCGAGCTGATCGACCAGCAGCTCCATGCCGCGCCCCCGCCTCTCGCGCCGGGGATGTCGCCGATCTTCGACGATCTGCTCGCGATCGCGCTCGCCAAGCACCCCGACGATCGGTTCCCGACCGCGCGGGACATGGCGAGCGCGATCGAGCAGGTCGCGCGCGCTACTGGATGACGATCTGCTTGAGATCGAGGCCGCCAGCGAACATGTACGACACCGCGTCGCCGTAGCCGTAGACCTCGACGCCACAACCGGTCGGACACTGGATCCGGTGCTGGCCCGCGGTCACGGGGATGCGCGCGGCGCGGTACGTGCCGTTCGCGAACCCGGTCAGCGTCGTCGCCGTGCCATCGACGAGCACCGCGCCCGTGCCCGGCACCGAGATCGACAGGAAGTTCTTCGGGTACTGCGCCGGCACGAGGACCGTGTAGTCGGTTCGGAACTGCTCGACCGGCACCGAGAGCGCCATCGACGGATCCCCCTCACCCACCGAGTCGCCGAACAACGGATCGACCCAGATCGCGGACTGAAGGTAGTGACCGACCAGCACCGGCTCGCTGGCGATGATCGACGTGTCGACCTGGATCTTGACGTCGCAGAACTGACCGGCCGCGAGCGTGCCGCACGTGCCCGACGACGGCGGCGGCAGGAACTGGAGCGTGGTGCCCGGCTTCTGCGCCATGATCCGCACGCGATCCGGCTCCATCGCGCCGCGGCTCTGGCTGCGCGCGATCGCGAACGTCTTGCCCCACGTCGAGGTGGGGAACATCATCTCCTCGAGATGGTCGGCGCAACACGGCCCGCTCGTCATGAACGTCGATGGCGGCGTGGTCTCGCCGAACGCCGCGGCCTCGTGCCCACCGAACACCCCGAACGGGATGTTCGCGTTGACAGCGCGAACGCGGGTGCCCGTGACGTCGCCGGCCCCCGCCGCCTGCAGCGTCAGCACGTCGAACGCGTTGAGGGTGAACATCGTCGGCGTGTTCGCGGCGATCGCCGGCTGGGTCGCGCTCGCCTCGATCGCGACCGTGGGCGTGACCTCGATGGTGGTGCCGTCCTGCCAGGCCACCACCGAGACGTAGCCGTGGTAGCGGTCCTTGCTGAACGCGGGGTTCGTGGTCACGCGGCGATCGAGGTTCGCGGAGCTCATCACGTAGTAGTCGGTGTCGAACGCCGCCCGCGGGACGAGCAGCGAGCCGTCGTTCGAGAACACGTCGACGTTGTCGAGCGGGTTGAACTGGTACGCGATGATCGGCAGGTCGGAGGTCACCTTGTAGGCCTTGCGCGCGGTCCCGGTGCCGTCGACCGACTGGTCGGGGATCAGCGGGGCCATGCCGATCGGCTGCGGGAGGATCGGGAGCACCTGCCCCGCCGCGACCGAGCGCACGATGGTCTCGCCGCCGGGGCCGGTCACCGTGACGGTGACCGCGCGCGCCTGCGGGTTCGACACCACGATCGCGAACGGCGCGCGCTGCGCGTCGAACACGCACACGTCCTGCGTGGCGCACGTGTAGCCGGTCGGACAGGTGTTGCCCGGCGGGTCACAGGCGCCGTTGAGCCCGGCGCTGCCGTTGCTGCACACGGACATCGTGACCTCCTTGGTCCCGGAGCTCGCGAGCAGGCAGCCGAAGGTGGCGTCAGCGAGATCGTCGACCTCGACCGCGTTGTCGAGATCGACCGCCCAGTACTCGCAGCCGGTGTAGCTGCGCTGCATCGCCGCGTCGGCGCACGCATCCACGCAGGCACCGTTCTGGCACACCGTCGCGTCGGTGCACACCGTCACCTCACCACCGACCTCACCGGCCGGGGTACACTGGTGGACGTTACCGGCCTCGCACACGTTCGCGCCCGGGTTGCACTCGACGCAGCCGAGCGCCTCGCTGCAGGCGACGGCGCAGTCCTGCTGCGTCGCCCACGCCCCGCCCGTGCACACCTCGTAGGTGGTGACGTTGCAGCGGTGGTTGCCGTCGCTGCACGCGGGCGTGGGAGCGTCGACGTCGCCGGCCCCGCCGTCGGAGGAGGAGCGGCTGGACGGACCGCACGCGGCGACCCAGATCAGGCTGACGAGCAAACTGGCGAGGGGGTCGCGCATGGACCCCCGCTCATAACATGGTCCCCCCCGGCACGGGGGGGCCGGTTTCGCCGTCAGGTCCTAGTCACACACGCCGCCGCCGTCGGGGTCGCAGTCGCACGCGACCACGGTCTCGCCCGACTTGCACTCCACGGCTGCCTCGTTGTCGAACAGGAACCGGGCGACCTGCCGGAACACCGCGCCGTTCTTGTTCACGCCCGAGTGCGTGCCATTGTCCTCGCTCGGCGGCTGGTTGGTGACCGGCGGCATCGGCATGGGGTGCTCGTCGTAGATGGTCACCCCCGAGGTCAGCGGACCGGGGACCGGTGTCAGGTGCCACGGCGCCTTCACCGACGGCGCGAGCACGGAGATCCCCATCTCGCGCAGGACCATCTCGGTGCCGGGGTTGTTCACCAGGCAGTCGCCGATCGCGTACCAGATCAGGATGTCCTTCGCCGGCTGATCGGCGAACAGCGGGTCCTTGATGACGTGGCCCGCCGTGGTGATCGGATCGTACGGCTCCATGATCAGGCCGAGGAACGCCACGACCAGCTGATAGACGTCCGGATCCTCGTAGCTGCCCTGGGCTGCGCCGAGCAGCGCGAACCACGCGGCCGAGCGCTCGAACAGCATCGACCAGATGCCGCCCGGGACGGCGAGCACGCCCTTCTTGTAGCTCGGGTCGTAGGCCATGAGCGTGTTGCCCATGATCCCACCGAGCGACCCGCCGACGTAGAACACCTTCGCGGGGTCGATCACGGGCTGGCCGTTGAACTGGAACTCGGGGGCCGCCGGCAGCGGTCCACGCGCGATCGCGCCGAGTGACATGAAGTCAATCACGGCCTGGGCGAGCTTCTCGCTGATCTGCGCGCCGCGGTTCATGTCGTTGACCGCGAGCG
This sequence comes from Kofleriaceae bacterium, assembly GCA_964203225.1. Lineage (GTDB taxonomy): Bacteria > Myxococcota_A > Polyangia > Haliangiales > Haliangiaceae > JABFXX01. The sequence continues at coordinate 138,053 of CAXNMK010000007.1, read as the reverse complement.
GCGCGAGCTGGAGCTGGCGCGACGACAGGCCGATGAAGTCACCGGCGAGGATGACGAGGCAGTTCTCCTCGGCGAGCGAGATCACGAAGTCGTCGGACAGGTACTCGCGCGCGCTGCCGAACAGGCCGTGACCGAACACGATGGTGGGGCGCGGCAGCGGCTGGGTCTCGACGCACTTCGGGATGATCGCGGCGAACCGCGCGTCGCGCAGGCCCTGAGCGACCGGCAGGCCGTCGGCGCCGCGGCGCAGCACCGAGGCGTCGGTCTCGCCGGCGTCGAGGAAGTCCGGCGCCTGGTAGGTGCCGAGGTAGCGCTTGTACGTGCTCGCCACGTTGGGCTCGGTGCTCGTGATCGCGAACGCCAGGTTCGCGCCGTTGGTGCCGATCGCCGGCAGCGCCTGCGCGCGCATCGACGTCAGGTCGGCGCGCATGAACTCGTCGGAGGCCGTGACGAAGTCCCACGCGATCACCATGTCGTCGCGCTCGATGCCGTACGACGCGAGCTTCTCGAACAGGCCGGGCCAGCGCGCCTTGATCTCGGCGAATCGCGGGTGCGGGAAGTCGGTGCCGTCGCGCAGCGCGACGAACGCGGGCGGGGACGGCAACTCCCCGCCATCGGCCGCCTTGACGGCCTTGCGCACGACCACGACGTAGCGGGTGGCGCCCGCGAGCCGCGCGAGCGGGCGGATGATCAAGTTGCGGCGCAGCGGGTCGACGACGTTGGCATCGACCTCGGCGAAGTACGGGACGCGCTCGCCGGTGTCAATCGCGAGCAGCACGATCGGCGCGTCGGGGGCGAGCGACGCGTCGATGTCGTCGTACGTGGGCAGCCCGGCCGACGACACGCCGACCGTCGGGAACGACACCAGCAGCGGGCCGGTGGGCGAGAACCCGTCGTAGCGGTTGTAGCGCGCCGGATCGACCGCGACCTGATCGACGTTGACCGGCATCGCCGCCACCGGCAGATCGAGCCGGAACCCGGTCGTGCTGGCGGCGTCGGCGGCGAGGTACGTCGCGGACGGCCACGGCAGCAGGCAGCCCTGGCCGCCGAGCGGGTTGCACACGTCGGGGATCCCGGTCGTGTTGCTGGGATCGTCACCACACGCCGCAGCGGCGAGAGCGAGGCTGATCAGGACGAACTTTTTCATGCAGGTGCCCCTCGACAACAAGGTCGGAACCTACACGAACCACGACGGGCCGGGGGCGACAGTTTCGGTCACCGCGGCGGATCCCACGGCACGCGCCGAGGGGCAGTTCGCCCCACGTGACGGCCGGCACACCAGTCCGGGATCCGGGGTTGGGGGACCCGCGGCTCGCCCTCGTGCCCTGACGGTCAATCCCGATCGGGCTCGAGCAGGACGACGTCGTCATCGTCCTCGATCACCTCGGCGCCCAGGCGGCGGCCGAAATCGATGGCGCCCGGCGCGAGCGTGCTCGCGATGGTGGTGCCGTGGACGACCTCGCGCGCGAAGTCCGGGCGGCGGTCGACCGTGAGGCCGGCCTCGTACACGCGGACGACCCCCGGGTGCTGGAGCGCCTCGAGGAGGCACGCCTCACGGAGCACGGTCATCGACACCGGGGGGGCCGCGCTGACCTTGACCACCGCGCGGCGCGGCAGGACCAGGTGGTAGGCCTCGAGCTCGACGCTGCCATTGCTCCGACCGAGCTCTCGCTCGATCCGATATTCGCCGATCCTGTCCGCGAATCCTGCCATCACCCAACCTGGTCAGGTCATACCGGGGTTGGTGCAGGCTGTCGAGCGCGTCGCCGCGACGGGGCCGGCCCCGGTCACGGCATCTGGTTCTTGCGCGCCGCGATCATCTCGATCAGGTCGAGCTTCGTCACGATCCCGATCACCTCGCGGGCGTCATCGACCACGATCGCGACCTCGCCGCGCTCGAAGATCCGCGGGAGGTCGCTCGAGCTCGCGTTGAGCGCGACCGTCGCGACCTTGCGCTCCATGACCTCGGCGGTCGTGGTGTCCGTGGACACCCGGCCGGACACCAGGTGGTGCAGCAGATCGCTCTCGGTGAGGATGCCGACCAGCTTCGTGCCGTCGAGCACGGGCATCTGTGAGATGCCATGAGACTTGAACAGCTCGGTCGCGCGGCCGACCTTGTCGTTGACGTCGAGCGAGACCACCGTCCGGCGGCCCATCGAGCGCACGACGTCCCCGACGGTGCCGACCTCCCAGTCACCCTTGACGAACCCGTTCTGGCGCATCCAGCGATCGTCGACGAACTTCGACAGGTAGTTGCGGATGGAGTCCGAGAGCAGCGCGACGACGCGCTTGCCGGGGCCGAGCTCGCGGGACACCTGCATCGCCGCCCACACCGCGGCGCCGCACGAGCCGCCGACCAGCAGCCCCTCCTGCCGGATCAGCTGGCGCGCGACCAGGAAGGAGTCACGGTCGTTGCTCTTGATCCACTGATCGACGAGGCGGCGATCGAGGACGTCGGGGATGAAGTCGTAGCCGATGCCTTCGACCTTGTAGCTCTTGATCTCGCCCGGTCCGGCGAGGATCGAGCCCTCGGGGTCGACGCCGACGATCTTGCAGTGCGGCAACTCGCGCCTGATCACGCGCGCGACGCCCGTGATCGTGCCGCCGGTGCCAGCGGTGATCACGATCGCGTCGACCTTGCCGCCGGTCTGGTCGATGATCTCGCGAGCGGTGGTCTCCTCGTGCGCGAGGGGGTTCGACGGGTTGGCGTACTGATCGAGGATGTGCGCGTTCGGGATGATGTCCCGGAGCCGGCGCGCGACGCCGATGTGGCTCTCGGGCGAGTCCCAGGCCGCCTCGGTGGGCGTGCGGATGATCTCGGCGCCGAGCGCCTCGAGGACCACCTGCTTCTCCTGCGACATCTTCTCGGGCAGCGTGATGATCACGCGGTAGCCGCGGACCGCGGCGGCCATCGCGATGCCGATGCCGGTGTTGCCGCTGGTCGGCTCGATCAGCGTGTCGCCCGGCTTGATCCGACCCTCGCGCTCGGCGTCGAGCAGCATCTTGACGCCGATGCGGTCCTTGATGGAGCCGCCCGGGTTCATGAACTCGCACTTGGCGAGCAGCTCGCCCGGCAGGTCCTTGCCGATGCGAGCGAGCCGGACCATGGGGGTGTGGCCGACGGCGTCGAGGATGGAGTCGTGGATCTGCTCGTTGGACATCGCGAGCGCACTCTACACAAGATCGAGTCGACCGGCAGGCCCCGACGTTCGCGCTCGGGCGGCATCGGGGCGCGGTCCACGCGCGTCGCGCCTACCCGGGCAGCGTGATCTCATCGAGCGACGTCGCCACCAGGGGCAGGGTCGTGGTGCGCGCGCCCCCCGGAGGATGCTGCGCGCGACGCTCGTCGATCAGGCGCGAGGCCTCCATCAATACGCTCTCGCAGGAACCCGCCAGCGACGACGGCGGGCTGTGAGTCACCGCGCCGCATTCGAGCATCGCGTCGGTGGCCTCGAGCAGGCGCACGAGCGCCTCGAGCCCCGTGCCGTGAGCATCCTCGGCGCTCCACGCCTGGCCTGCGCGCACGGTGACCGAGCCGAGCAGCCCGGACCCGGCACCCACGGTGATCTGGACCGAGTACCGGCCCAGGCCAGCGAGCTGGAGATAGTCCGCCAGCGTGAACGGCGGGCGCCCATCGGCGCAGCCGAGCATCCGGCTGACCAGCTCGCGCAGGTCCGCCGGCTCGATCGGCTTGCTCCGGACCTCGATGCTCGACGGCAGCCGCTCGGCGAACTCCGCGACACACCCCGAGATCAGCACCACCGGGATCCGGCCCCGCGGCCGCTCGAGCCGGGGCAGCAGCTCGAGCGCCGTGCCATCGCCGAGCTGGAGATCGGACAGCACGAGGTCGACGTCCACCAGTCCCTCGACCAGCGCGATCGCCTCGCGGACCGTCGCCGCCTCGACGACCTCGACCGCCGGCAGCCTGGCCAGCGAGCGCGCCATCCCGGCGCGCAGCAGCACGTCATCTTCGAGGATCAGGACCAGCGGCATGAGGGCGGCATCGGGGCGATTCGACCGCGCGTCTTGGTTGTTGAGTCATCGACGGCGTGCACACCTTTACCTACCCCGTGGGCCACCTCGTCACGCGCGCAGGCCCTTGCCCCACGGGGCGAACGGGTTCCAGCCCACGGGGCGAACGGGTTCCAGCCCACGGGGGCCCAGGTCAGCGACAGCTGGGCGTCCAAGAAGGCGGACCACGACCACGCCACCAGCGGCGTCACCGGCGTGTGTGGCCACTACACCCAGCAGGTGTGGGCCACGTCGACCGCCCTCGGGTGCGCGATCCAGGCGTACCCGGGCGGCGAGTTCATCGTGTCGTGCGAGTACGACCCTGGCGGGAACCACGTCGGCCAGCAGCCGTGCGGAGCGGACGCGGCCCGCCGCGGCCCCTGCGCCAGGTCACCGCACGGGACAGGCACGCCGCGCGTCCATGGCGGCATCGTCCAGACGGTGGTAATCACAGGCCGATGTCGTCCCTGGACCTGCTCCGCGAAGCCCTCGCCCACCGCATCGTCGTGCTCGATGGCGCCATGGGCACGATGATCCAGGAGCTGGGACTGGCCGACGAGACGCAGTGGCGCGGCGAGCGGTTCCGTGACCACACCCACCCGCTCAAGGGCTGCAGCGACGTCCTCGTGATGACCCAGCCCGACAAGATCGAGGACATCCACCTCGCGTTCCTGCTCGCCGGCGCCGACATCATCGAGACCAACACGTTCACGGGCACCGCGCTGGCCCTCGCCGACTACGGCCTCGAGGGGGTGGTGCGCGAGCTCAACCTCGCCGGCGCCCAGGTCGCGCGTCGCGCGGCGGATCGCGCCGAGGCCACCGACGGGCGCCCGCGCTGGGTCGCCGGCTCGATCGGCCCGACGACCAAGACCGCATCGCTGTCGCCCGACGTCAACGATCCCGGCGCCCGCGCGGTGACGTTCCACCAGCTCGTCGAGACGTTCCGCGAGCAGGCGCGCGCGCTGATCGAGGGCGGCGTCGATCTGATCCTGACCGAGACCCACATCGACACGCTCAACTGCAAGGCCGCGCTGTACGCGATCGAGGAGCTGTTCACCGAGGGCGTCCGCCGCGTGCCGGTGATCGCGTCGGTGACCATCCCGGACCGCTCGGGGCGCACGCTGAGCGGCCAGACCATCGAGTCGTTCTACAACTCGATCAGCCACGCCAACCTGCTCGCGGTGTCGATCAACTGCGCGCTCGGCGCCGACGACATGCGCCCGCACGTGGCGGAGCTGGCGCGCTGCGCGAGCGTGAGCGTGGCGTGTTACCCGAACGCCGGTCTGCCCAACGAGTTCGGTGGCTACGACGACACGCCGGAGCACATGGCGAGCGTGCTCGGCGCGTTCGCGCGCGAGGGCCTGCTCAACATCGTCGGCGGCTGCTGCGGCACCCGCCCCGAGCACATCGCGGCGATCGTCAAGGCGATCGAGGGCGTCGCCCCGCGCACGAAGGCGATCCCGGCGCCGTACATGCGGCTCGCCGGCCTCGAGCCGCTGACGATCACGCCCGAGACCAACTTCATCATCGTCGGCGAGCGCACCAACGTCACCGGCTCGGCCGCGTTCCGTCGGCTGATCAAGGACGACAAGTACGACGAGGCGGTCGCGGTCGCGCGCCAGCAGGTCGAGAGCGGCGCGAACATCCTCGACGTCAACATGGACGAGGGCATGCTCGACGGCGTGGCCGCGATGCAGCGGTTCTTGAATCTGATCGCCGCCGAGCCGGACATCGCCCGGATCCCGGTGATGGTCGACAGCTCGAAGTTCAGCGTCCTCGAGGCCGGCCTCGCCTGCCTGCAGGGCAAGGGCGTGGTCAACTCGATCTCGCTCAAGGAGGGCGAGGCGGCGTTCATCGAGCACGCCCGCGTGGTGCGCCGGTTCGGCGCGGCGGTGGTGGTGATGGCGTTCGACGAGACCGGCCAGGCCACCACCGTCGATCACCGGCTCGAGATCGCCCACCGCGCCTACGCCATCCTGACCCAGCAGGTCGGGTTCCCTGCCGAGGACATCATCTTCGACCCGAACATCCTGACGATCGGGACCGGCATCGAGGAGCACGACGCGTACGCCGTCAACTTCATCGACGCCGTGCGACGCATCAAGGCCGAGCTGCCGGGCACCAAGGTGTCGGGCGGCGTGTCGAACCTGTCGTTCTCGTTTCGCACCTCGCCGCAGGTGCGCGAGGCGATGCACGCGGTGTTCCTCTACCACGCGATCAAGGCTGGCATGGACATGGCGATCGTCAACGCGGGCCAGCTCGCGGTGTACGATGAGCTGCCTCCGGACCTGCGCGAGCGCGTCGAGGACCTCGTGCTCAACCGCCGCCCCGACGCGACCGAGCGCCTGCTCGAGCTCGCCGCGGGCCTGACCGGCGCGACCGTGCGCAAGGAAGACGAGCTGGTGTGGCGCAGCGAGCCGCTCGGCAAGCGCCTCGCGCACGCGATGGTCAACGGCATCACCGACTTCATCGACGTCGACGTGGCCGAGGCGCTGACCGCGTATCCGAAGCCGCTCGCGATCATCGAGGGTCCGCTGATGGACGGCATGAACATCGTCGGCGAGCTGTTCGGCACCGGGAAGATGTTCCTCCCGCAGGTCGTCAAGAGCGCCCGCGTGATGAAGAAGGCGGTCGCGATCCTCGAGCCGCTGATGGACGCCGAGAAGCGCGCGTCCGGCGTGACCACCGCCAAGGGCAAGATGGTGATCGCCACCGTCAAGGGTGACGTTCATGACATCGGCAAGAACATCGTCGGCGTGGTCCTGCGCTGCAACGGCTACGAGGTCACCGACCTCGGCGTGATGGTCCCGCAGCACAAGATCCTCGACGCCGCCGTGGAGCTCGGCGTGGACATGATCGGGCTGTCGGGCCTGATCACGCCGTCCCTCGACGAGATGATCTCGGTGGCCACCGAGATGACCCGGCGCGGGATGACGATGCCGCTCCTGATCGGCGGCGCCACCACCAGCGGCAAGCACACCGCCGTCAAGATCGCGCCGGCGTACAGCGGCCCCACCGTGCACGTGCCGGACGCGTCGCTCGCGGTCGGCGTGATGGGCAAGCTGCTGTCCGCGGACAAGGCCCCCTACCTCGCGGAGATCGCCGCCAAGCAGGTGCAGATGCGCGAGGCCCACGTGACCTCGCAGCGGCGGCCGCTGCTGACGGTCGAGAATGCGCGCGCGCGCAAGCCCGTGCTCGCGTTCACCCCGGCCGAGATCCCCACGCCCGCGTTCCTCGGCGCGCGCAACGTCGAGATCCCGCTCGAGGAGCTGGTCCCGTGGATCGACTGGTCCCCGTTCTTCCACACCTGGGAGCTGTCCGGGCGCTACCCCGCGATCCTCCAGGATCCGAGGAAGGGCGACGCCGCCCGCAAGGTGTTCGCCGACGGCCAGGCGCTGCTCGCCACGATCGTCGCGGGCAAGCTGCTCACCGCACGCGCGACCTACGGGTTGTTCCCGGCCGCCGCCACGCCCGACGACGTGATCCACGTGTGGGGGCCGGATCGCGGTGGCGAGATCGCGGCGTTCCCGATGCCGCGCCAGCGCGAGGACAAGGAGGTCACCCTGTCCCTGGCGGACTTCATCGCACCCGCGGCCGGCGCGCCGTCCGGCCCCGGCGGCCCCGCCGGATCTCCGATCGATCACCTGGGCGCGTTCATCGTCACCGCAGGCATCGGCACCGACGAGCTCTCCGCGAAGTTCGAGGCCGACCACGACGACTACACCGCGATCATGGCCAAGGCCCTCGCGGATCGCCTCGCCGAGGCCGGCGCCGAGTGGCTGCACGCGCGCGTCCGCCACGACTGGGGCTACGGCGCCACCGAGAACCTGACGCGCGAGCAGATCCTCGCCGAGACCTACCGCGGCATCCGGCCCGCGTTCGGCTACCCGGCGTGCCCGGACCACGCGCCCAAGGGGACGCTGTTCCAGCTCCTCGGCAACGCCGATCACCACCGCGTGACGCTGACCGAGAGCTTCGCGATGTACCCGACGGCGAGCGTGTCCGGCCTCTACTTCGCGCACCCGAAGGCGCAGTACTTCGCCATCGGCCGGAGCTGAGGCGTCAGACCGCGCCCCCGGCCCCGCCGCGGTCGCGGCTGGGCCGAAGATTGGGGCCTGCAGCCATACCGAGGGGGCCGATCCGGGCGCCTGCCTCGCCGTCGCGGAGCAGCACCTCGCGGGCGATCGCGTCGAGGACGCCCGCGGCTACGTCGAGCGCGCGGTCGTCGCCCTCGGCGCGGACGCCACGTGCCTCCGCGACCACGGCCCCAAGGGCTGCTTCGGCACGGTGCTCGTGCTGCTGCGCGAGCCTGCCGAGGGGCTGCTCGCGCCATACGCCATCGCGCCCGAGCTCGCGGCGCTCGCGCCGGTCTGGACCGCCTCGGAGAGCCGCGGGCCGCGCGCGCAGGCGCGCAACGCCCTCGCGGCGATGGGCACCACGGCGGATGCGCCGCCGATCGACCGGCAGCGCGCCTGCCTGGTGCTCGGTGACCTCGTCGAGAACGAGCGCGCCAGGCGCTGCGGCATGCCGTGTGAGCCCGAGAGCGACGCCGCGAAGGCACTCGGCGGGTGGTCGCCGGCCGAGGTGGTCGATGGCGGCGAGGCCGCCTGCAAGATCGATCCGGGCACGGCCGAACCGGCGGAGCGCGCCGCGTTCGAGGATGACGTCGCGCGGACGTACCGAGTGAGCAGCGCCGCCGCCGTGTGTGGCGTCCGCACCGCCGATCGCCGAGGCGCCTCGATCACCGGCACCCTCGCGATCAAGGAGCGCCTGCGCGAGGAGGCCGCGCAGCAGGCCCAGAGTCGCACCACCGCGGCCGAGCGCGAGGCGCGTCGGCAGGCGGACATCGCGCGCCAGCAGGAGGCCGCCACCGCCACCGCCCGGAGCGAGGCCGAGTTCGCCGCCCGCACCACGTTCGTGACCGCGCTCGGCACGGGCGCGTTCGAGCAGGCGCAGGTGCGGCTCGAGCGCGACCCCGCGCTGGTCGCCAGCCCGGAGGTGCTCGCCGCGATCGGCCAGGCGTGGACGCCGATGGTCGCCGCGTGGACCACCCGGCTCGGCGAGGTCGGCGCGTACTTCGAGCTCCAGACCCGCCTGGGGCCCCTGCCCGCCGGCCACGCCCTCGCCGCGCCGATGCAGGCGCTCGCCAGGTGTGCCCTGACCATCGTCAAGAAGGACGCGAAGTCCGCCCGGGGCCTCGGCTCGCGCTGGGTGTACGCCAGCCTGATGGCGCGGCTCTCCGGGCCGAGCTCCGCCGAGATGCGCGCCGCGCTCGTGGCCCAGGGCAAGCTGCTCGCCGCCGCTCGCGCCACGCTCGCGATCGACACCCTCGCGATCGACAAGCTCGCGATCGACAAGCTCGCGATCGACAAGCTCGCGCCCTCCTGCGCCCCGCTCGTCCGCGCCCCGCTCCCGCCGGGCCGCCCGGTCCGCGCGACGGCGACGCGGACCTGCGCGATCACCCCGGAGCGCCGCCTGCCCGCCGACGGCGACGCGCCCGGCAGCGAGGCGACGCGCCGCATGTTCGAGCTCGTCGCGCACGGCACGATCGACATCGAGGTCCGGGTCGACGACGCCGACGGCTCGGATCCCCGCACCTTCGAGGTCGTGCGCGACGCCGCCGTCGAGATGGTGTGGCGCTCGACGATCGGCGAGATCGAAACCGCCGACGCACAGACCGCGTACGCCGCGGGCCTCCAGGCGCTCAAGGCCAGGCGCGCGGACGCCGCCCTCGACCAGCTCGTGCGGCACGCGCTGATCGCCGGCGCGAGCCCGGAGTTCGAGGAGCTGCTCGACACGTACGGCACGTCGTTCAGCGAGCTCGTCGCCACCACGCGCTGACAGCTTCGTCGTCGACTCGTGACGAGCGACGAAGGTTGAGGACCGGCGCGTGGTCGGGCACAGTGCCGCCCATGGCCAAGGGCATCGTGCGCGCACCGCGGCGGCCGCCGGGCTGGATCGCCCCCGGGCCGGCTCCTGCCGGGGTGCAGGACCGCGCGGACCTCGAGCCCGACGAGGATGAGGACCTGTGCTTCCTGACCGGCGACTGGCGCCTGTTCCAGAAGCAGGTCGGCCACCGCTGGAGCCTGGATGACCTCGTGACCGCGTGGGTCGCCACCCGGCGACAGGATCCCGGCACGGCCGTGCGCGCGCTCGATCTCGGGTGCGGCCTCGGCAGCGTGCTGCTGATGGTCGCGTGGCGGCTGCCGCTCGCCGATGTCACCGGCATCGAGGCGCAGGCGGACCGCGCCGCGATGGGGCGCCGCTCGATCGCGTACAACGGCGCCGCGAGCCGGTGCCGCATCCTCGACGGGGATCTGCGCAAGGTCGGCGCGGCCCCGCTCGGCGCGGCCCCGTTCGCGCTGATCACCGGCACGCCACCGTACTTCCCGCGCGGGACCGGGACCGAGTCCGCCAAGCCGCATGCGTTGCCGTGCCGGTTCGAGGTCCGCGGCGGCGTGGAGGACTACCTCGACGTGGCAGCGCGCCTGGTCGTGCCCGGCGGTGAGATCGTGGTGTGCACGGCCGCCCTCGAGCACGAGCGGGTCGAGCTCGCGCGCGCCGAACTCGGGCTCCACACGGTCGAGCACTGGGACATCGTGCCGCGCGAGGGCAAGGACGTGCTCGTGATGGTCGACGTGTTCGCGACCGCCGCGCCCACGGCGCCGGCCACGCGCCACACCCTGGTGGTCCGCGATCGCGCGAGCGTGTGGACCCCGGCGTTCCAGCAACTCCGCACCGACATGGGCATCCCGGCGACCCCGCCCCGCGGGTGACCCCCCGAGGTCGACGCCCGGCTCCTGCCTCATCGGCGCCGCCCGGCAGGCGGACAGCGCGTCCGGCAAGCAGCCACTCGCGTCCGGTCGCCGGACAGTGGGAGCGCACCACTGCTGGGATCTCGCGTGGTTGGACGCTGGCAAGCCGGTTGCTGGAGGACCCGGAATGCCCGAACGAGCCCCCGAACGAGCCTCCGCACCCGCCTCCGCACCCGCCTCCGCACCCGTGACGGCCCGAGCGGCCGCCCTCGCGACCGCACCCGTGACGGCCCCTGCGGCCGCCCCCGCACCCGCCACCGCTGGCGCGCCCTCGGTCTCGGCCATCGTCGACGCCCTCGAGGCAGCCTTCCGCCTGCTGTGCAGCGAGATCATGAGCGCCCGCACCCGCTGGGTGGGAGACGGCGCGGCGCGCGCGCGGCTCGATCACGCGTTCCTCGATCTGACCCACCACGCGAGCCAGGCGCTGTCGGCGGCCGCCGATCCGGACCTCCTCGAGGAGGTCCAGCGCGTGCTGCTGCACGAAGGGTTCGTCAGCGCGCTCAACCTCTACGCGATCACGCTGGCGCTGCGCGACGACGCCACCACCCTCGCTCCACCTGGGGGCACGGGGGGCGAGACCGCGCTCGAACGCGTCAGCCGGGCGACCATCGAGCTGCTCGAGGCGTTCCGGCCGTGCCTGCCGCCATCGGACGAGGACCTGCGCGCCGTGCTGGTCGATGGCGTCCCGGTCCGCACGGTGATCGCGGCGCGCCTGCCGGATCGCCTGCCGGATCGCCTGCCGGATCGATGACCCGAACGCGCCGCCGCGTCAGGGCTGGCGGACCATCTCGCCGAGGTGGGTGCCGTCGGCCGACAGCGTCAGCTCCTCGATCAGCGCGGGATCCGGACCTGTCAGGCGCACCACCGCGCCCGTGATCGTGTACGTGCCGTCGATCGCCGCGTCGTACAGGAAGTTCCGGTACGAGCCGTCAGGGCGCAGCGTGATCGTGTGGCACGTCGACGCCGACCGACCCGTCGCCGCGGATCACGAGCCCGCAGCGACGAAGTGCGCCGCGACCTGGGCGGGCGACAGTGCGCTCCCGTAGATCGCGAGCTCGTCGAGTTCGCCCGCGAGCTTGTTGAACTGGCCGGGGTCGTTGTCGCCGATCACGAACGAGCCGGCGCCGCCGCCGATCGGGCGTTCCGCGGCCCCGGAGTTCCGACCGACCTCGACGCCGTCGAGGTAGATCACGGTCTCGGTGCCGTCGAAGGTCACGACGACGTGGCTCCACGCGGCTCCCACCGGCGAGCCGATGTTGACGTAGGCGAACTCGGTCCCCGCGGTGATCCGCGCGTGCAGCGTACGTGGCGCCGAGGTACATCGTGTAACCCTCGGCGCGCGATGCCGACCGCCGGTCGACCAGGAACCGGGTGTCGTTGATCGACGACGGACGCACCCACAGCTCCAGCGCGTAGGGCGCGAGACCGTCGAACGGGAACACGTCACCGACAGGGATCCGCGTGGTGACGCCATCGAACGTGACCGCGGGATTGCCGTCGCCCACCGCACCGGGGGCGCCGAACGCGAACGTACCCTCGTACGTGCCGGTCACGCTCCCGACGGCACTCCGGGCGAGCGTGCCCCCGGCCTCGTCGAACCGGAAGTAGGCGAGCGGCGCATCGGCGAGCACGGCCGCGGCGTACCGCGAGGCCGTGGGGCCGTCAGGGTCATCACACGTCTCACCAGCCGGGCACTGCTCGGAGAACCCGAGCCGGCACGCACCGCTCACGACGCTCACCAGGACGACCACAGCAGCCCGCACCCCGAGATCGTCGCATCCCCGTGGCCCGGATGGAACCCCGGGATGACCCGCTCAGGCGCGCTCCGCGAGCCCGACATCGAGCATGCGCATGACCTCGCGCGACTCGTTGTTGACGATCGTGCCGATCTGCGTGTCCCCCAGCACCGGCACGGTCACGCGTCCGGAGGATCGGGCGCCCCCTCAGCATGATGGCCCGGTCGCGGTCCCGAGCGCGCGCAGCACCGCGCGCAGCCCGCCGGCGAGCTCGCGCACGCGCGCGGCATCGACGGCTGGCACCTCGACCGCCGGCAGCACCAGGCGCGCGCTCGCCACGCCCTGGGCTACGTGAAGATCGCGTACATCGTCCGGCCAGCGGGTGAGCAGCTCGACCAGGCTCTCGGTGGCCTCGGTGGCGAGCACGTCACTGTTTGGGCGGTGGAGCATGAACGCGCTCGCGCGCACCTCGGCCCCGGCGAGATCGGGTGCCCCGACCTCGACGTGGATCGCCGCCGGGCGGCCGACCTCGCTCCGCTCGAGCCCGATGCTGACCGGGAGCGTGTCGAGCCGGCCCACGACGGTGAGGTCGCCGAGCGCGAGGGAGCCGGTCACCGACCGCGCGAGGGCGCGCCAGGCCTCGACGTCGATCACGAGGTCGATGGGCGGAGAGATCGTCGGCAGCGCCCCGGTGATCGCCTCCGCCAGGGCCGCGAGATCCGCCGCCGCCGCCGCGAGGTGATCCTCGGTGGCGTCGTCGGTCGGCTGCTCGTGCACGAGCTCGTCATCGGTCCAGCGCACGAGCGGGCCGAGCCCCCCCGCGCGCATCAGCGCCGGCACCACCACCCGGAGCAGCGGCAGCGCCTGTCCCTCGCTGCGCGCGACCACGTGGTGGGCGCGATCCCAGGCGGCGATGTCGACCTCGATGTCGCGGAAGAACAGGTGGCGGGCGCGCGAGCTCGGGCCGATCGACAGGCCGAGGCCGATCCACGGGTGCGCCACCGTCGCGACCAGGAACGAGCCCGCCTCGCCGCGGTACACGTACGCGAGCCGCACCACGCAGCCGGCCACCTCGCGCACGATCTGGGTGGTGCGCTCCGTGGGGGCGGGCGCCGTGACCTGCCAGCCGCGCCGCGTGGCGAACGCACCGAACACCGCGGCCGCGCGCGCCTCGCCGAGCGCCGGCGGTGGAGGCAGCGGGGGCGCGAGCGCGGAGGATGCGGCGTCGGTGAGCAGGAGGGGGAGCGCGCTCGTCAACTTGCCGCCGGAGAACAGCGAGCCCGTGGACGCGGACAGCGCCCAGGCGAGATCGTGGGTGCAGGTGCTGAACGATGGCGTCACGGTCGGTGGGATCGGGAACGCGAACGGCACGCTCTGGCCGGCCGAGCCCGCCGGGAGCGTCAGGGTGAACGCGAGCGCGTCCGCGCGCCGGACCAGCGTGCGGGCGCCCTTGCGGAGCGTGAGCGTGGGGATCAGCACGAGCTCCACCTCGCGCGCGCGCCGATCGTCGACGTGGAACACCGCGACCGTGCCGGTCAGCGTCTCGCCCGCCGCGAGCTCCGTCGAGGTCACGCCGAGGTCGATGCGGGGCTCGCCCGCGGGCGCCAACGCCGGCGTGCTCCGCGCGATCTGTCCGGTCCGCCGCATGTGCGTGGGCGGCAGGCGCACGGCGAACGCGACCTCGTGGCGGCGATCGAGGCGCCACGGCAGGGACACGTGCACGCGCACCTCGAGGCGGGCGTACGCGGGATGGCGCTCGTGGGTCGGCGGCAGGTCCGCCGGCATCACGAAGCTCGCGGTGAACCGGAGCGACGCGCCGCCGGTCAGCGCGCCCGCCCCCATCACGCGCTGGACCAGCTCGGGGTAGAGCACCGCGTGCTCGCGCCGCGACTTGCCACTGCCCACGCCCCAGCCCTGCCGGCCGCGCAGCCGCACGTCGATGAACTCGACCGGCGTGTCCGCGCTGGCACGCACGTCGAACACCGCCACGCAGGTGCCCCCCGCGACGGTGAGCACCGGCTCGAACACGGACACCTCGGGGCGCGCCATGGCGATCGACTCTACGCGGGTCCGGACCGGGCGTCGGCGGCGAGGTCGAGGAACGTGTAGCGGTTGCGGATCTCGCGCGCGTGGACGAGGGCGTCGGCGAACAGCGCCTCGGTGCAGCCGAGCTCGGCGGGCGCCAGCATCGCCCCGGCGGTGGCGAGCACCGCGCGGAGGGCGGCCGCGCCGACCTGGACCGGGACGATCCGCGCGCGGATCCGGTCCCAGTCGCGCGCGAGCCGCGCACTCAGCGCCTCGGCCCCGTCGCGATCGAGCCGCTTGCCGGCGAGCTCGAGCCAGCACGCCTCGCCGATTCCCGGGCCCCAGTGGTCCACGAGATCCTCGCGGGTGGCGGCCGTCGCGAACACCACGGGCGCGCGATCGGCCGCGAGCATGCGCTCCTGGAGCGCGGCCATCGTCAGCGTGCACACGCCGATCTGCTCGCCGTGGAACGCGAGCGGCTGCCCGGCGGGCTGGCGCATCTCGAGATAGTGGCCGAGCAGGTGCTCGCCCTGGCTCGCGGGGAAGCTGCCGCCACACAGGGTCATCCCGACGCCCGAGAGCACGAGCGTGCGCACCAGGTGGCGGAGAGCCACGAGGTCCCCGCTCACGAGCGCGCCGGCCTGCCCGAACAGCGCGGCCTCGTCGGCGGCGAGCAGCGCGAACGGCGCCTCGCGGTACGGCCGATCGAGCACGAGGTGAGCGAGCAGCCAGTCCGCCTGGGCGGTGGAGCGGCACGCGCTGTCCCCGAGGCCCGCGCGGATCAGGCGCAGGGGCGCCGCGGCGAGCACCCGGAGATCGAAGAACACACCCACCGGCGTCCGCGCGCGCACCGAGCGCTTCACGCCATCGCTCGTGATCGACGCCGACACCGAGGTGTAGCCGTTCATCGACGGCGCGGTGGCGAACACGAGCTGGGGACACGCGCGCGCGAGCGCGACCATCTTGGACAGGTCGTTGATCGTGCCCGAGCCCACCGCGATCACGGCGTCGGTGCGCGGGTCGAGGCCGTGGGTGATCCGCTCGACCGTGGCCGCGTCCGCGTGGGGCGCATCGAGGATGACCCGCTCGACCTCGAACCGCCCCGCCAGCGCCTCCGCCACGCGCTCGCCGAGCACGGCGAACGTGATCCGGTCCGCGATCAGCGCCAGCCGGCGGCCCGGCACCAGCGGCGTGACGAGCTCGACCTCGTCGCCCGCGAGCGAGTCTGCGATCACGACGCTCCGGGTCTCGGCCGCGAGGAGCTCGCCGGTCTGGGGATCGCGGTACGTGCCGGCGAGCAGGCTGGCGAGCGGGTCAGCCACAGGCCTCGAGGACCGCCCTCAGCTGCGAGAGCAGCGAGCCGAGGTGCGGCGCGAACGAGCCGTCGAACACGGCCGAGCCGATGGTGAACGCATCCGCGCCCGCGGCCGCCAGCGCCTGGATCTGCGCGGCGGTCCGGACGGCGCCGGCGGCGAGCAGGAACCCGTCCATCCCGCGGCGCGCCGCGCGCACCAGCTCGAGCGGATCGGCCTCGGTGGCGCGGTAGGCGAGCAGATCCACGCCCGCACACCCGAGCGCCTGGAACCGCCGGCAGTCCGCCTCCACGTCGGCGGCCGACCCGGCGAGCTTGGTGGGGTGATCGAACGGGCGCCCCGGGAACGGCAGGTACTGGGTGGGGCTCCCGGCGAGCACCGCGAGGACCGCCTCCGCCTGGGTCCCGCCGAGCAGGCGGTCGATGCCGATGTCGCGCGCGACCCGGGCCGACTGCAGGATCGATGCAGGCGAGGTGCTCACCACCTCGAGGTAGCTGGTGGCGCCCATCTCGCGGATCCGGCGGCTGAGGGCGGCCAGCGTCGCGGGCGGGACACCCACGTCCTTGAACCCGATGTGCGTCAGGCCAAGCGGCCGGATGTCATCGAGGACGTCGAGGCCATCGGTCACCGTCTGGTCTGCCCGGGTCAACATGAACACGAAGTCCATGACTCCAGCCTGACGACCGCCGGTGCCAAAAGCAATCACAGACGCCCGGCCCAACGCTGACCTCGCGGCCGCCGCGCGGGGGCACCGTGCTGCCGGCGGTGCTGGTGTCCCGCCCGGGTCACAGTGATCTAACCCGGTGGTTCGAGGCGCGCCGAGCGCGAGGCGCCGCAACGAAGCGATCGGCGATGCATCGGGCCATCCGGTGAGGTCAACATGGCCCGGGCGGGACACCAGGGCAGCGCTCGACCTCGAACGTCCCCGCGAGCGCGAACGTCTCGCCGTCGCTGGTGGTGTTCATGCAGGCGACGGTCCCCGCGATGGTGGTCTCGCTCGACGCCGTGATCGTGACCGTGCTGCTGGTGGGCCTCTCGGCAGCGTCGCTGTCCTCGTTGCAGGCCATCTGCACGCACGGAGCCGTACGAGCCGACGTCGAGCGACGGCAGGTACGCGATCCCGAACGTCCCGCGCGGCCGCGAGTTGGCCTCGAGCGAGCCGCAGGTGATGGTCTTGCTCGAGAACCCGAGCAGCGCCTGCGCGGACCCGGTGGCCGCGAGGCCGTACGTCAGGTCCGCGGTCATGCCCTCGCACTCACCGGCCACCTGCCCCGACAGCAGGGGCAGGTCCGCCGCATCAACGGAGACCCATCCGCCGAGGGTGCAGGCCGTCACGAGGGAACACGTCATGCCCCGCCAGGCGGTCATCATCCACCCCGGCGTATCCGAGAATCTGGCCCGATCCGGAGATCAGAACGGGATGTCGTCGACGCGGTCGTCGCTCGGGCGCGGGTCGTACTCGCGCGGCGGCGGGCCATCGCCGTCGCGGGGGTCGGCGTCGCGGCCACCGCGGCGGCCACCGGCGGCGGCGCGCGCCGGCTCGACCTTCCACACGTCGAGGCTGTTGAAGTACTTGATCTCGCCCGCCGGGCTCTTCCACTCGCGGCCGCGGAGGCTGAAGTCCAGGCGGACCTGGTCGCCGACGCGGAACTCGTCGAGCTGCGAGCAGCGGTCCCCCGTGAGCTGGAACAGCACCGCCTGCGGGTACTTGGGGTTGTCCATGAGCTCGAGGACAAACTCGCGCTTGGTGAATCTCTCCGACACCTGCTTGGTCTCGAAGATGGTGTGGAGCTTGCCGGTGATCTCGATGCCCATGGAGAGCAGCCTAGTCGACGAGGCTGACAGTGTCGACAACACAAGCGAGTCCGCGCGGTTGGCGCTCCGGACCGCCGCTGGGGGTCACGGGACGGTCAGCGCGTCGCGCGCCTCGGCAGCGACCCGGCCCTCGGCGTCCAGCCCGGCGACCCGGTTGCCTCCAGGGTTCGGGATCTCGACGATCACCGGGATCTGGCGGGTCGCCCAGCGCGAACAGCGCGTCGTCGTAGGCCTGCACCACCTCCAGCACGAGCTGGGCCCGCGCCGCCTGGACGCTCTGCTGGCTCGCGCGCACCCCCGCCCGCGCCCCCGCCCGCGACGACGAGCGCCGCCCACCGTCGTAGATCGACTGGGTCAGCTGGAGCCCGAGCTGCCGCGCCGCCGGGCGCCGCCGGGCGCCCCTGTCGCGATTCCTGTCAGGTGCGCCGGGGCCGACAGCCGCGGCGCGCCGGGATCAGTGTCCCCACTGGGTGCGCAGGAACATCACGAGCAGCACCACGAGGACGACCGAGATGCCGAAGGTGTGGAGGACGTAGGTCTGGGGTGGCTTGCCGCTCACGGGGCGACCCTACTACTCCCGGGGCGTTCGTTCCACGAGCGCGGCAAGGTAGTCGACACGCCGGACCGGGTCGGTGAGGACCGTGAACGCGGTGACCACGCGCCCGAACACCGCCCGGGCCAGCCGGTCGTGATCGGCGATCCCGCGATCGGCGAGCCGGTCCGAGTGCAGGTAGCGCGTGAAGATCCCTCGGGGTGGGCACGCGCGGAAGCGCCCCCGTCACCGCGCTCCGCACGTCGAGCGCATCGCGCGTCCCCGACGCGCGGGGCGCCGGCGCGACCGCCAGGACCAGCGCGTCGCACACCGCGAGCGTGCACACCAGCGCATCCGCGAGCCGCGGATCGAGGCCGACGTGCTTCGCGAGCAACTCGGGGAGCGTGGTCCCGGCGCGCAGCGCGGCGAGCACCGGGACCGCCTCGGCACCGAACCCGAACCGCCCGAGGTCCCCCTCACCCGAGGCGCGCAGCAGGATCCGGCCAGTGCCGAACCGCCGCACGGTATCCGCGAGCCGCGCCGCGGGCAGGTGCTGGCGCATGCCCGCGTAGATCGCCGAGCGGACGTCGACGTCGATGCCAGGCAGCACCGGGATCCCGATCCGCTCCTCGACGACGTACGCACCGTCGTCGACGGCGAACGTGCGCGCGATCCGAGGGGCATCTCGCCGATCTCGTCGAGCAGGATCGTGCCGCTGCCGGCCTGAAGGAACAGGCCGTCGCGAGTGGAGCTCGCGTCGGTGAACGCGCCGCGGACGTGCCCGAACAGCTCGCTCTCGAGGAGCGCGGCCGGCATCTCGCCGCAGTTGACCGCCACCAGCGGCTCGCCCTTGCGAGTCTCCGACAGCCGGTGGATCGCCATCGCGATCATCGCGAACCGCGCCTCGTCGTGGTCGAGGGGCGATCCGCCCCACCGCAGCATCAGGGCGAGGATGATCCACGCGCCGCTCCCGACGAGCGCGATGCACTGGGCGTGGCGAGGCCCGATGACCGACACGTAACCCCGGCTGCGGGTGGATCACCACCGGGCCGGTGTCCGGACCTGGTCATGACGTCAATGCTGGGTAATACTGGTCGCAAACGTGCAGAAAAAGCGGACCACGGGTGTAATTGATTCCCGGCAGGAGCCGGGCGAGCCGGGCGGGCCGGAGACCACCGACCACCGGGTCGATCGCGTGTTCATCCCCGAGCGCAAGCCCCGCGAGTCGGCCCAGCAGGCAGCGACCGCCCTGCTCGAGCTCCGGCGCGCGGGCGCGATGCTGCCGCCCATCGTGACCGAGATCCCGGGCCCCGGCAGTGACACCGAGCTGTCGCTCCGGCGCCAGCTGTCGCGCCTCCAGCGCCAGCTCGCCGAGGCGCAGCGCGAGCTCGCCAACAAGGATGACGAGCTCGCCAACGAGGTCGAGAAGCGCATGCAGTCGGGCTCCGTGCACGACGCGCTCGTCGAGGAAGGCCAGCGCATGCAGGCCGATCTCAACGAGCTGACCGCCTACCAGAGCCGGACCGCCGGCGTCGAGCAGCGGCTCTCCGACAGCAGCTCCGCCGCCGACGAGCTGGCCCGTCAGCTCGACCGCGCGAGCACCAAGACGTCGTCGGCCTTGCGGCGGGTCGAGGAGCTGACGCGCGCGTTCGACGAGACGCGTACGCTGTGGAATGCCGAGCGGAGCACGCTGGAGGATGCCTCGAGCCGCGCGCTCTCCGAGCTGGAGGACAAGCGCAAGGCGCTGATCGTGGCGAAGGACCGCGAGGTCGCAGCCGTCACCACCCAGCTGCGCAAGGCCCACGAGGCCGAGGTCGCGGAGCTGCGCGCCGCCCACGAGTTGTCCCTCCAGGGCCTGCGCGGCGAACTCGAGCCCAAGGCCGTCGAGGCGCAGACCCTCGCCGAGGAGCGCGGCCGGCTGACGGCCGAGCTGCTGTCGCTGCGCGCCGAGATCGCCCGCGACACCGCGGCGACCGGCACCGCACACGCGAGCGCGCTCGCGGAGGCCCGCGACCAGCACGCCGCGGAGCTCGCCGCCGCCGCCCACACCCACGCCAGCGAACTGGCGCGCGCGAACGCCGAGAAGGACGAGCAGATCCTCGCGCTCCAGCAGACCTGCCGCAACGCCGAGACCCGCGAGCAGCAATCGCTCGAGGCCACCGAGGCGCGGCGCGAGGCCCAGACGCAGCTCCAGCGCGAGCTCGGCGACCTCAAGGAGCGGTGCGCGCGCCTCGAGGCCGATCGCCGCTCGCTCACCGAGCAGCTCGGCGGCGCCACCGCGAGCGCGGACCTGCTCGCCGAGCAAGGCCGCCGCGTGGGCTCGCTGCTCGAGGCGAGCGAGAGCGAGTCCCGCCGCAACGCGATGGATCGGCTGCGGTTCGTCGCCTACCTCGAGGAGGGCCTGGCGCTCCTCGGCGCGCTCCCGCCCTCGGATCCATCGCAGGACCCCGAGATCAGCGTCAGCCGCACGTCGACCGAGGGCTGAGACCGCCGAGCCCGGGACGCGTTCCCCTCTGTCCCTCTTCGCGTCCGCCGGCGGGGACATGGGACGAATGGGAAAGCGTCCCTCTGCACGGTCAGGTCACGGGTGGAGCACGCAGCCGCCGACCACGTCACCCCGCCACTTGGCGTGCATCGCGTCGCGGAACGCGGCGAGCGGGAAGACGTGGGAGACGTGGGGCGTGATCGCGCCGGTCTCGGCCCAGCGCAGCACCTGCGCGAGGCGCGGCGCGCGCAGCGAGGGGTCGTGGACCGTGGAGATCACCGTCGGGCACCCGAGCACGTCGAGGCCCTTCATCATGATGAGGTTCGTCGGCAGCTGGTTGGCGTTGGGCGCGCCGCGCCCGCCCTTGCCGCGCGCGACGAACGGGGTCGCCGCCCAGCCGACGATCAGGTAGCGCGCGCCGAACCGCACGCACCGCAGGCTCTCGGCGGAGATGTCGCCGCCGACGCCGTCGTACACCACGTCGACGCCGCGCCCCTCGGTGAGCGCCTTGACCTCGTCGCGCAGCGAGCGCCCTGTGTTGATCACGTGATCGGCGCCCTGCGCGGCGACCACCGCGAGCTTTCTGTCCGATCGGCCGGTCGCGATCACGCGCGCGCCGAGCAGCTTGGCGAGGTGGACCGCGGCGAGCCCGGTCGAGCCCGAGGCGCCGTGGATCAGCACGGTCTCGCCCGGCTGCAGCCGGCCGCGGGTGACGAGGCAGTGGTAGGCGGTCTCGTAGTTGCCGAGCAGGTTGCACGCCTGGTCGAACGTCAGCGCGCCCGGGATCCGGTGCACCGCCCCGGCCGGCGCGACGGCGTAGGTCGCGAACCCGCCGTGGCGCTGGTAGGCGCCGTGCGAGCGCGGTCCGGACGTGAACCCGTCGACGAGAACGCGATCGCCGACGGCGACGGTGGTGACCTCGGCGCCGGCCCAGGCGACCTCGCCGGCGTACTCGAGGCCCGGCGTGTACGGCGGCTGCGGCGGGTGCTGGTACTGGCCGCTGGTCATCAGCAGATCGACCCAGCCCACCGAGGCGCTGCGGATCGCGATCACCACGTCGTGCGGCGCGAGCGCGGCGGGGTCCGGCGGCGGCTGCGGCACGAGCCGGGTGTGGTGCGCGATCGCGTCGAGCGGCTGCTCGCCGAGCTCGTCGACGAGCACGTGCTGCCCGATGGGGAGGGCGGACAGCGCGCCGCTCACAGGCAGATCGCCGTCTTGACGATCAGCACGGTCGCCTCGCGCGGGCAGCGCAGCTGCGTCGCCGCGAGCGCCTTCTCGAGGCACGCGGCGGCCTTGGCATCGGCGGGGGTGACCGGGAAGTCGCTCAGGTAGACCACGGCGATCGAGGGCTTGCCGGTCCCGGCGCCCGAGGTCTTCGACTCACCCTTGCAGATGTCGAACATGCTCTGGCCGTGGGCCGGAGCCGTTGCGACCACGAGCAGCACGAGGGCGGTGCGCAGCATCCGCCGAACATACGCTATGGTGCGCGGCGATGTCCTCCGACGATCCTGACGTCCGCGAACACCTCATGGACCTGGAGGTCAAGCTCGCCTACCAGGAGCGCCTGATCCGCGAGCTCGACGCGCTGGTCCGCGACCTCGCCGAGCGCGTGATCGCGGGCGAGCGCGCGTTCTCCCAGCTCAAGCAGACCGTGGTGTCCGGCGAGGTGCCGATGGGGCCCGCCGGCGAGAAGCCACCGCACTATTGACCCGGATGACCCGGATGACCCGGATGACCCGGATGACCCGGATGACCCGGATGACCCGGATGACCCGGATGACCCGGATGACCGATGTCTCGAACGTGGCTCGCCCGGACCGCGCTCAGCAGCTACAGCCGTAGAACGGGACCTCGAGCGTGCCCAGCGGCGTGCCCGCAGCGCGCGCCAGCACCACGCCGGTGCCGGCCCAGGTCCGGCCGATCACCTCGAGCTGACCATCCCCCTCGACATCGACCAGCCGCTCGACCACCTCGATCGCGCCGCGGTCGGCGGCGAGCGGCACCAGGGCGGGACCGTCCACTCGGTACAGCCCCCACAGGTTGATGTTCGGCCCGCCGCAGCCCTCTCCGTGGCGGAGCTGCACGGACACGAACGTCGCGCCGGTCCGCGGGTGGCGACCGACCAGCACGGTGGACTCGATCCCCTCGGCGGTGGTCCACGCCGACGTGCGCTCGTACGACGCCCACTCCGCCTGGGCCGCGAGCGCCTCGGGCGAGGCGAGCAGCACCGCGCGGGCCTGGGCCGCGAGCGCGTCGCTGGCGACCGGCGCGAGCACGGTCACGGGCGGAGCCGTCGCCGCGCGCGCGAGCG
This sequence comes from Kofleriaceae bacterium, assembly GCA_964203225.1. Lineage (GTDB taxonomy): Bacteria > Myxococcota_A > Polyangia > Haliangiales > Haliangiaceae > JABFXX01. The sequence goes on along the minus strand of CAXNMK010000007.1, from coordinate 115,010 downwards.
TGCCAGTGCAGCCATCGAGGCGGGCCGCGAGCACCCGGCCGCCGTGTTCCATCACGCGCGCCGCGGTCCACAGGCCGTCGGCCGGGCCGTCGGCCGGGCCGGCGTAGCCGAGATCGCCGGTCAGCCGCGCGACCACCGCGAACCCGGTGACCGTGGCCTCGCACGCCTCGTCGACCACGACGCGCTGGCCGAGCCAGGCACGATACGCGAGCGGCACAGCGACCGGCGCGACGACCGCGGTGGCCGTGATCACGCCGTCGTCATCGGCGAGCGTGGCCTTGCCATGGTGCGGGGTCACCTCCGCGGCCTCGGCGAGATCGGCAAGCGCAAGGTAGCTGTGGCCGGCCGCGCGCAGCACGAGCGTGGCCGCGGCGGGCACGGGTGCAGGCGCCCCCTCGAACACGACCGGCGCGGGCACCACGATCACGACCGGCGGGGTCGCGACCGCGGGCTCCAGCAGCGCACACGCGGACGGCGCCGACGTGGACGGGTGGGCGACCGCGGCCATCAGCATGGCGCCGACGGTCGCGCACAGCAGGCTGCCACCCGCCACGAGGACGAGGCGGCGGTGAGACGGTCGGACCAGCGCAGGGTGCAGCTCGAGGGACATGTCCGCGGGTAGTGCAAGGCGTGATCCGCGCCAGGACCCCATGATCTCGGGAACCTGGCCCCTGCCGCGGCTCGCGGGACACGCCCGGTGTGTCCACCCGAGGGACCGCACCCACCGCGCCTGGACCCGCATGCAGCCGCCCCACCGGGCCCCGCCGGGGACGTCGCGCTGGCGCCCGGGTCGCCGCGTGCGGCCGCGTCCAGGGGACCACGGGCGGCGGCCTCGCCTCGGTCAGCCGCACGGGAGGCCGTCGTCGGCGACCACGCTGTCGCTGATCAGGCCGGCGGCGTTGGCCTCGTCGGTGTCGATGTGGAGGTCGAGGTCGGACCCGGGGTTGACCCGCACGATCACGTCGCCCATCGTCATCTCGCGATCGCCCTCGACCCGGACCTGGATCATGTCCCTGTCCCTGACCCCGTGATCGGTCGCCTGCGCCGGGTTCATGTGCACGTGGCGGTGCGCCAGGATCACGCCGCTCGGGATCACGACCGCACCGGCCGGACCGCGCAGCGTGATGCCCGGCGTGCCCTCGAACTTGCCGCTCTCGCGGAGCGGCGGCGCCACGCCGAGCGCGAACGCATCGGTGTTCGCGACCTCGACCTGCGACTGCGCGCGCAGCGGCGCGATGATCGCCACGCCGCGGAGTTCGCCCGTGGGCCCGACGAGGCCGACACCCGTTCGCTGCGCGGCGCGTTCGTCAACGTGCCCTGAAGCGTGCCCTGAGCGACGTCCCCGGTCGAGCGTCAGCGCGGCAGCGCCGCCGCGTGGTCGACGAGCACGTCCGGCGCACCGCGCTCGAGCGCGGGCCGCAGCGCCTCTGGCACCGGCTTCTTCACGCCCGCGCGCGGATCGACGAACACGTACACCGTCTCGGCGACCACGAGCGCCGCGGGCGTCGCCGAACCGCCGCGCCTCGGTGTCGAGCACGAACGAGGTGGCGCCGACCCGCTGCGTGCTCACCCGCAGCTCGATCACGTCGTCGAACCGCCCGGGCGAGCGCCACGCGGTGGTCTGCTTGACCAGCCGCCAGTCCGCGCCGGTCACCGCGGGATCGACGCTCCCGAACAGCACCCGCGTGTACTCCGAGGTGGCCACGTCGATGTACTCGCCCCAGCGAGCGTTGAACACGATTCCCTGCGCATCACACTCGGGGTAGCGGACGCGCAGCAGGAAGCGGAATGGGTCCGGCACTCGCGCAGCATACCGAACCCCCACCGCAGCTCCAGAGCTACGCTCCACCTCGTCGGCGAAGATGCTCGGGCTGATCATCGCGGTGCCGCGGGGCGATGCCTGGGCGGTGGTCGGCATCCACCATCTCCCGCCCTGAAGTCGAGGGGGACGATGGTCCACGGATCGGCCCGCGCCGAGGCCCTCGCAGGCGCCGCGGCGCGCCCTGGGGTTGGCGCGCCCTCGCGCTGTCGCACAGGTTTGCCAGGCTCGAGGCCGCCGTGCTTGATGAGACCGCCCCCGCGGGTGACGACGTGGTCGCCGCCTTCCACCCGCTGGTGGCCGGCTGGATCCGCGCGCGGTTCTATGCGCCGGCGTGTTCGGCACCCTGGGCGTGGGCGGTGGGTTAGCCCTCGGCGCGGCGCTCGTCCGTCCGGGCCGCGAGGTGTGGCGGATCTGGGGAGACACGCAGGTCAAGGAGCAGGGCGCGTGGATCGCGCGCGACGCGCTCATCGCCGCGCAGTGGCCGGAGGTCGTCACCGGCGTCACCGTCAACCACTTCTACGGCTCGGGCCCTCGAGGCGATCAACATGATCGCCGGCAAGTTCGGCGCGGGCGACGTCGACGACGGTGTCATGCGCTCTGGGCATCACGGGCTCGACATGGCAACGATCGGTTCGGGTCCGCGTCCAGGTCGTCAGTGCGCGAGGTGCACGGCGTAGCAGCGCGTGATCGTCGCGCCCCGAAGGGTCGAGAGCTCGCCGACCCAGCGCCCGTTTGCCGCGTCGTGCGCGGCGACCAGGTCGGTCGCGGGGACCCCGACGTTCGGCCCCTGCCAGGCGTACACGTGGGCATCGCCGTGGCCGGTGAAGGCGAGCATCCAGAGCTGTCCAGCGTCGACGATCTCCTCGACGGAAAACGTCCTTACCCAATTCCGGTCGAGCGCCTGGCGTACCTCGGCGGGGATGACCTGGTCGGCCACGGCGTAGGCGGCGAAGCCATCGCCGCCGTCGGCAGCGATGGCGAAGATCGAGACCAAGCCGAGACGTGCCCCGTCAGCTCGTCCGCTGTCTTCGACTCCGCCCTCGCTCAGCCACTCGAGTACGTCATCGCTAAACGTGCCGCCGCCTGGCGCGGCTTGCTTCGCAGGAGCCAGCTGCATGCGCTCACGGTTCTTGCTCGCCATCCCCCTCCAATACCGATTCACGAAGTCGGCGTCGAGTGCGACCAGCGCCTTCATCCAGACCGCTGCGGTTTTCGGCGACGCTGCGATGCGCCGAAGCGTCGACCCTGTGGTGGGCTGCAGGGCATGCGCAGGGACCGGGTGGGCTGGAGCTGCTGGATGGCGCCACCCAGGATCGCGCCGCCGTGGCGTCGTTCGGGGGCGTGGACACCAGGCTCTACCGGGGGGGCGTGGGGCCGCAGGTGGTGCGCTCCGCGGCGGGCCCGCTCGCGCGCCTGCTGCTCGCGCCCGGCGAGGCCGCGACCGCACGCGCCGACGACCCGGCCGTGGTCGTGATGGGCACCGCGCCGGGTGAGATCGCGGTGGGGCCGGCCGCGGCCAGGGCCCTCCTCGAGCGGTGGCGCGCGTTGCCGATGGCGGTGCTCGGGGACTCTGTCCACGAGGTCCACACGCCCACCTACGGCTACGCGGTGGCCTCGATCGAGATGCCGCCACCCGGCGGGGGCTCGTCGGAGAAGATGCTCGGGCTGATCATCGCGCTGCCGCGAGGCGATGCCTGGGCGGTGGTCGGCATCCACTATCTCCCGCCCTGACGGCGCGCCCGTGCCGGTCCCGCGTCGGGCGGCAGTGCTGCGCCGGACGCACGCATGAGCACGTGCCACGTGCACGCCCTGGACGCTGATTGACCCCGCACCGGCCCCCCCTCCGAGGTCCTCGCAGGCGCCGCGGCCCTCCCCCGGTCGGCGCGCCCCCGCGCTGTCGCACAGGTTTGGTAGGCTCGGGGCCGCCGTGCTTGACGAGACCGCCCCCGCGGGTGACGACGTGGTCGCCGCCTTCCACCCGCTGGTGGCCGGCTGGTTCCGCGCGCGGTTCGGCGCCCCGACCGCCCCGCAGGTGGCCGGCTGGCCGCGGATCACCGCCGGCGAGGACGTCCTGATCGCGGCGCCCACCGGCTCCGGCAAGACGCTCGCCGCGTTCCTCGCCTGCCTCGACGCCCTGATCCGACGCGGGCTCGACAATCCGCTCTCGGACCACACCTCGATCCTCTACATCTCCCCGCTCAAGGCGCTGTCGAACGACGTACAGCGCAACCTCGAGGCGCCGCTCGCCGAGCTGGCCGCCCACGCCGCCACGCAGGGCGTGCGCCTGCCCGAGATCCGGGTGGCCGTGCGCACCGGCGACACCTCCGCCTCCGAGCGCGCGAAGCTCGCGAAGCGCCCGGCGCACATCCTCGTCACCACCCCCGAGTCGCTCTACATCCTGCTCACCACCGAGAAGGGGCGCGCGGCGCTCGGGCAGCTCCGCACGGTGATCGTCGACGAGATCCACGCGATCGCCGGCGACAAGCGCGGCGCCCACCTCGCGCTCTCGCTCGAGCGGCTCGACCGGCTGGTCCACCAGGCCTCCGGCCGCACGCCGACCCGGGTGGGGCTGTCCGCGACCCAGCGGCCGATCGAGGCGATCGCCCGGCTGCTGGTCGGCACGCGGCGCCCGCTGCCGCACATCGTGGACGCCGGCCACCGCCGCGAGATCGACCTCGCGATCGAGATCACCGACGACGAGCTCGGCGCGGTCGCGAGCAACGATCAGTTCGGGCGCGTGTACGACCGGATCGCCGAGCTGGTCACCCAGCACCGCTCGACGATCGTGTTCGTCAACACCCGGCGCCTGGTGGAGCGCGCCGCCGCCGCGCTCGAGCAGCGGCTCGGCGAGGAGCACGTGGTCGCGCACCACGGCTCGATGTCGCGCACGCTCCGCCACGCCGCCGAGCAGAAGCTCAAGCTCGGGCAGGTCAAGTGCGCGGTCGCCACCGCGTCGCTCGAGCTCGGCATCGACGTCGGCACGGTCGACCTGGTGGTGCAGCTCGGCTCGCCGCGCTCGATGGCGACCCTGATCCAGCGGGTCGGCCGGTCGGGCCACCACCTCGGCGGCACGCCCAAGGGCCGGATGTTCGCGCTCACCCGCGATCAGCTCGTCGAGTGCGCGGCGCTCGTGCGCGGCGTCCGGCGCGGCAACCTCGACCGGATCACCATCCGCGAGGCCCCGCTCGACATCCTCGCGCAGCAGATCGTCGCGGCCGCCGCCGGCGAGGACCTGCCGGAGGCCGAGCTCGATCGCGCATGATCCGCGGCGCAGCGCCCTACGCGGTGATGCCGGAGGCGCAGCTCGAGCAGATCCTCGAGATGCTCGCCGAGGGCGTCTCGGACCGGCGCGGCCGCGTGGGCGCGCACATCCACCGCGATCGCGTGGCCGGCATGGTGCGCGCGCGGCGCGGCGCCCGGCTCGCGGCGATCATGTGCGGCGGCGCGATCCCCGACAACAACAACTACGCGGTGGTGCAGTTCCCCGACGAGACCAAGGTCGGCGAGGTCGACGAGGACTTCGCGATCGACAGCGCCGCGGGCGACATCTTCCAGCTCGGCAACACCGCGTGGAAGATCCGCCGCGTCGAGGCGGGCAAGGTGTTCGTCGAGGACGCGCACGGCCAGCCGCCGACGATCCCGTTCTGGTTCGGCGAGGCCGCGGCGCGCACGCGCGAGCTGTCCGACGAGGTCTCGGACCTGCGCCGCGAGTTCGACGAGCGCCTCGGCCGCGGTGACCCCGCCGACGCGATCGCCACGTGGGTGGGCGCCGAGGCCAGCCTCGAGCCGCCCGCCGCCCACCAGATGGTCGCGTACATGGCGGCCGCGCGCGTCCGCCCTCGGCGCCCTGCCCCGCCGCAACCTCCTGGTCGCCGAGCGGTTCTTCGACGAGGCCGGCGGCATGCAGCTGGTCCTCCACTCGCCGCTCGGCGGCCGGATCAACCGCGCGTGGGGCCTCGCGCTGCGCAAGAAGTTCTGCCGCACGTTCGACTTCGAGCTCCAGGCCGCGGCCACCGACGACGGCATCGTGATCTCCCTCGGCCAGCCCCACAGCTTCCAGCTCGACACCGTGTTCGGGTTCGTGTCGTCGGCCAAGGCGCGCGACACGCTGATCCAGGCGCTGCTCGATCGCCCGATGTTCGAGATCCGGTGGCGGTGGAACGTGACGCGCGCGCTGACCGTGCTGCGGCGGCAGCAACGGCAAGAAGGTCCCCCCGCACCTGATCAAGATGCGCGCCGCGGACACGCTCAGCGTCGTGTTCCCAGCTGCGCAGGCGTGCCCCGAGAACCTGCCCGACAGCCTGCCGTCGATGCCCGGCGATCGCGAGATCCCGGATCACCCGCTGGTGTTCGAGACCATCCGGGACTGCCTCGTCGAGGCGATGGACGTCGATGGCATGCGCGAGATGATCGCGGGGCTCGAGAGCGGCGAGATCCAGGTGATGGCGCGCGACACCGTCGAGCCGAGCCCGCTGTCGCACGAGCTGATCAACGCCAACCCGTACGCGTTCCTCGACGACGCGCCCCTCGAGGAGCGGCGCACGCGCGCGGTCCAGCTCCGGCGCGGCCTGCCCGCCTCGATCAACACCCGCGAGGACGTCGGCACGCTCGACGAGGCGGCCATCGCCGCCGCCACCGAGGAGGTCGCGCCCACCGTGCGCGACGTCGACGAGCTCCACGACGCGCTGCTCGCGCTGTGGCTGGTGCCCGAGCCGCGCGGCCAGGCGCTCGCGCCCGGCGCCGAGGACTGGTTCGCCGCGCTGACCGCCACCGGCCGCGCGTGCCGGCTGCGCTGGGAGCAGCCCGCGGGCACCGTGGTCGCCGCGTGGGTCGCCACCGACCGGCTCGGCACCATCCGCTCGGTGCTCGGCGCGGGCGTGGAGTGCTCGCCGTGGATCGAGACCCCGTCGTGGGCCAAGATCCTCCCGCGCGAGGAGACCATCGGGCGGATCGTCGGCGCGCACCTCGATCACCGCGGCCCGGTCGCCGGCCCCGCGCTCGCCGCCGAGCTCGGGCTGCCCCTGCCCGAGGTGATGGGGGCCTTGCTCGCGCTCGAGGGCGACGGCGCGATCCTGCGCGGCGCGTTCACCGGCGCGGCCACCGCGGTGGCGTCCGCGCGCGCGGGCGTGCCGATGCGCGAGGCGCTCGCGACCGCCGGCGACGACGACCAGCTCCACCGCCTCGAGTGGTGCAACCGCCGCGTGCTCGCGCGCATCCACCGGCTGACGCTGGCGCGCCTGCGCAAGGAGATCGAGCCGGTGTCGGCGGCGGCGCTGATGCGGTTCCTGCTGCGCTGGCAGCGCGTCGCGCGCAACACCCAGGTGATCGGCGCCGATGGCCTCGCCCGGATCCTCGAGCAGCTCCAGGGCTTCGAGACCGCGGCCGGCGCGTGGGAGCGCGAGGTCCTGCCCGCGCGGCTCCACGGCTACGACCAGACCTGGCTCGATCAGCTGTGCCTCGCCGGCCACGTCGTGTGGTGCCGGCTGTCCCCGCGCGCGCCGGCGGCGGTCGCGGCGATCGCGCCAGATCCGGAGACCGACGAGGAGCCGGACCTCGAGGCCACGCTCGGCATCATCGGCACGCGCCCCGCGCGCCCGGATCCGAAGGATGCCGCGCACCCGTACAACCGCGCCGAGGCCGCTGCCGAGGCCGCCCGCCGCCGGGGCGCCACCCGCGAGCAGATCGCCGAGGCCGCCGCCGCCGCGGTCGCCGGCGAGCGCGTGCCTGGCTACGGCGAGCAGGTGATCGTCCAGCTCGTCACGATGTCCGCGCTGATGCGCCGCGCCGCCGACGCCGAGGTGCGGACGGCCGCCCGCGTGCCCGAGGAGCCCGCCGCCCGCACCCGCACCGCGCCATCGCGCTCGGCGCCGCTGTCGTTGATGCTGCGCCAGGACGCTGCGTGGCTGCGCGCGGCCGCCGCCGTGAGCGCCACCGGCGAGCCCGTGCTCGGCTCGCTCGCCACGCGCGTGCGCGAGCTGCTCGCCGCACAGGGCGCCTCGTTCCTGCCGGACATCGTCGGTGCGCTCGACCTGCCGCCCACCGACATCGAGGATGCGCTGTGGGAGCTGGTTGGCGCGGGCCTCGCCACCGCCGATGGGTTCGCCAGCCTGCGCGTGCTCGTCGACCGCAAGCGCGGGGAGGTCAAGAGCCTGTTCGACAAGGCGCTCGACTCCCGCCAGGCCGCCGCCGACGCCGCGGCGCCGCCTGTGAAGAAGTGGCAGGACGCGATCAAGCGCGCGCGCACCCGCGATCACCGCCGCCCCGGCCACGCGCTGCGCTCGCTGCCCACGGCGGCGGGCCGGTGGTCGCTGTTGCCGCCCACCAACCCGGGCGCGATCGATCCCGAGGCGACGGCGCGCCAGCTCCTGCTCCGCTACGGCGTGGTGTTCCGCGATCTGCTCGCGCGCGAGTCCAGCCTGCCGCCGTGGCGCGAGGTCCTGATCGCGCTGCGCCGGCTCGAGGCCCGCGGCGAGATCCGCGGCGGCCGGTTCGTGACCGGGTTCGTCGGCGAGCAGTTCGCGCTGCCCGAGGCGCTCGACGAGCTGCGCGCCGCCCGCCACGGCACGCCCTCCACCGAGGTCGCGCGCGTACCCGCCACCGACCCCCTCAACCTCGTCGGCGTGCTGTCGCCCGGCCCGCGCGTCCCCGCGATCGTCGGCAACGCGGTGCTCTACCTCGACGGCCAGCCGGTCGCGTCCATGGAGGGCGGCCAGCTCGTGGTGCGCGCGCCGCTGCCCCCGGGCGCGCGCATCGACGAGGACCTCACGTTCCACCCGCCGCCCCGCCCCGTCGAGGTCGCCCCCAGGCGATGCTGCTGCTATGACCCCGCCGGGGCCTCCGTCCGGATCGCTGCGCGCGCTGACGTCGCTGCCGCTGATCGGCCCGCTGCTCGCCACGTGGCGCGGGCGCTTCATCCTGGTGTTCGTCGCCGCGCAGCTGCTGCTGCCGCTGACGTACTACGTGGCGCGCCGCGATCCCCACGACGAGCGGTTCGCGTGGCGGATGTTCTCGCCGATGCGGATGGCGCGCTGCACCACCGTCGTTCGAGATGGACGGCCAGCCCGATGAACCTCGGCGCCGAGTTCCACGAGGCGTGGCTCGAACTCGCGAAGCGCGGGCGGTTCGTCGTGATCGAGGCGATGGGCACGCAGCTGTGCGCCGAGCACCCGGGCAAGGACATCGAGGTGTCGCTGTCGTGCACGTACCTCGATCGCCCGCCGCAGGCCTACGGCGGCTGGGACATCTGCGCCGTGCCGGAGCTATGATGGGCAAGCAGCGCAGCAAGCAGCGCGGCGCCACCCAGGCGGCGAAGGCCGCACCGGCAGCCACCGCAGCGCCCGAGGCTCCCACCGCCGAGCACGAGGTCCCCACCGCCGCGGCCGCATCGACGGGCCGTACACCCGCGACCAGCCTGGCCTCGACAAGGGGCGCGACAGCACGCGCGACGCCCGCGAGCACGGCGGCACGCGCGACGCCCGCGGGCATGGCAGCGCGCGGCTCGCCCGCCCCCGCCGAGCGCCCGGTGTTCTGGTTTGGCTACGCGATCCCGTGGGCCAAGCTGGTCGTGCTGCGGGTCGCGATGTTCGGCGTGCTCGCGATCGACGCCGTGCTCCAGATCAGCCACGCCCCCCGCTACGGCGCCGGCGGGTTCAACGTCGCGCAGCTGCGCATCCTCGATGGCCTCGGGCCCGCGCGCACCGGCTACGCGATCGGCGAGCTCGTCCTCGCGTACGCGTTCACCCTCGCGGCGCTCGGCGTGGGCACGCGGCTCGTGGTCCCGGTCGCCGCGGTGATCTACGGCTGGCTCTATCTCGGCAGCCAGCTCGACTCCTACCAGCACCACTACCTGATCGTGCTGCTGCTGATCGCCGCGAGCGCGGTCCCGTGGGCGCGCCCACCCGGCGCCACGCCGGGCACGCCGGTGCGGAGCTGGGCGCTGCGGCTCATCCTCGTGCAGATGGGCATCGTGTACCTGTGGGCGGCCGTCTCGAAGATGGACGCCGCGTGGCTCGATGGACGCACGATCGCCACCCAGATCACGGGCTCGCTCGGCGGCGCGGTCCGCGCGACGATCGGGTTCCCCGCGATCGCCAAGCTCACCGTGGTGGTCGAGCTCGCGCTCGCGGTGGCGGTGTGGGTGCGACCCGCGTGGTGGCTCGCGCTGCCGCTCGGCCTCGGCTTCCACGCGGGGATCATGGCCAGTGACCTCGAGATCGGCCTGTTCGCCGAGCTGATGCTCGCGCTCTACCTGCTGGTCGTCCCCGATCGCGTGTTCACCGCGCTCGCGCGCACCGCGCCCGCGCGCGCCCTCGGCCACGCCCTCGCCTTCGTGCGCTGCGAGGGGACGGGCGCCGCGTGGATCGTCACGGGCGTCGCCCTCGGGGGCGGGCTGCTGCTCACCCGCGCCTCGCGGCTGCCGTACGTCGGCACCACCGCGCTCGTGCTCACCCTCGTGCCGGTCGGCCTGCTCGCGGCGCGGCGCCTCGGCGGGCGCCACGTGATCGCGACGGTCGCGCTCGCGCACCTGCTCGCGATCGGCGTGTGGGTGCTCGTCGATCGCGGCACCGACACGGCCGTCGACTACTATCGGTTCTGGGGCGGCAGCTCGCGCCGCCTCGGCGATCCGGCCACCGCCGAGGGCGCCTACCGGGCCGTCACCGAGCTCGCCCCCACGGAGCCGGCCGGCCACTACCAGCTCGGGCGCCTGCTGCTCGCGCGCGGCGAGGAGGCGCCCGGCCTGGCCGCGCTCCACGCGGCGCAGCGCCTCGAGCCGGCCCGTGCACGCGCCTGGGTCGCGGAGGCGACCTACCTCCAGGGCCAGGGCCGCACCGCGGACGCCATCACCGCGGCCCGCGCCGCCGTGACCGCCGAGCCCACGCACGCCGAGGCCCGCGCCCTGCTCGTTCGCCTGACCGGCACCGCCCCCGTGCGGGGACCTCGCCCGGCCGCTGACGCATCCTCCGACAGCCCCGACGGCCCCGACGGCCCCGACGGCCCCCGATGACGATGCCCCGCCTCGATCGCGCGACTCGCGCCGCGCGCATCCACGCGATCCTCGACGCGCAGTTCCCGGCGCCCCCGGTCCCGCTCGATCACGGGGATGCGTTCCAGCTGCTCGTCGCGGTGCTGCTGTCCGCCCAGTGCACGGACGCGCGCGTCAACCTGGTCACGCCCGCGCTGTTCGCGCGCGCGCCCGACGCCCACGCGATGGCCGGCATGACCGCCGCCGAGATCATGCCGTTGATCCGCACCTGCGGCCTCGCGCCGGGCAAGGCCAAGAACCTGGCCGCGCTCGCGCGCCTGCTCGTCGAGCGCCACGGGGGCGACGCCCCGGCGGACCTCGCCGCGCTCGAGGCGCTACCCGGCGTGGGCCACAAGACCGCGAGCGTGGTGATGGCGCAGGCGTTCGGCGTCCCGGCGTTCCCCGTCGACACGCACATCCACCGGCTCGCCGGGCGCTGGCAGCTGTCGCGCGCGCGCACCGTCGAGGAGGTCGAGGCCGACCTGAAGGCGCTGTTCCCCGAGGACCGGTGGAACGTGCTCCACCTGCAGATCATCTACTTCGGCCGCGCGTTCTGTCCGGCGCGCGGACACCTTCCCGCGGCCTGCCCGATCTGCAGCTGGGCGATGTCCGCCGCCCGCGCGAAGGCCGAGGCCCAGCAGGGCGTGGGCCGGCCCGTCAAGCCGCCCGCGCGGACGCGCACCACGCGCTGACCGCGCCGCAGCGTCCCGACGCGGCGAGTCGCACGATGCTCAGCCGATCGCGCTGTTCCGGTAGATCTGGTCGACGACGAGGTCGGCGCCGAGCGACTCGACGCGCACGGCACCGGTGGTGATCGCGCTGCGTACGGTCCACCCATCGCCTTCGCGGCGATGCACCGTGATCCGGCGCTCGCGGTGCGAGACGATGATGCACTCGCGGAGGGTGGCGATCGTCTTGTACATCTCGAGCTTCTCGCCGGTGTCGTACTCCTCCGACGAGTCGCTGGTGACCTCGAGCAGGATCGAGGGGGTCGTCGCGGTGGCGGTCGGGCTGGGTGGGTGCTGGTGGAGCGGACCACGGATCACCGCGCCATCCGGAAACGTCGCGAGCCCGATGGCCTCGACGTAGAGGCGAAGGTCGGACGTATGGACCCGGCAGGCCCGGTCTCCGATGGCGTTGCCGAGTGCGCGCTGGACCTCCGCCGCGAGCGCCGAGTGGTCCTCGCTGCCACCAGCCATGGCGTCGATCTCGCCGTCGAGGAACTCGTGCTTGGTGTCGCTACCCTTCTCGAGCGCGACGTACTGCGCGTACGTGTACCGATGCAATCGTCGGCCGATGCTGGACACGACCTCAGGGTAGCATCCCGACGACCGCCTCACGCGCGAGACGTTCGGCATCGTCGCCGCATCGGTCGACGGCTGGCATCGAGCGGCAAACGCCCCATCACGGACAACGGGGAAGGCGCCGGGCGTGCTCTCCTCTGTCATGGGTCGCTCCGCTCGTCCCCTGCCCGACCATGACCACGCGCACGTCCTGGGGGCGCACGGCCACGACCTCGCCCTGACCGCCGCGGCCAGCATGGCCGTCGCCCTCGCGATGGGAGGCTGCGTCGTCAGGCACGCCGTGCCGACCGTGCGCGGCGTGGAGGTGACCACGCCCGCCGCCGAGGCGCCGACCCGGACGCGCCACGCCGAGTCGCCGCGCCCGCTGCGGCTGGTCACCTACAACGTGCACCGCGAGCCCGGGGCGCGGATCGCGCGCGCCCTCCGCGCCGAGCGCTCGCTGCGCGATGCCGACGTGATCGTGATGCAGGAGGCCCACCGCGCCGAGGTGGTCCCCGGCCACGGTGGTGGCTGCTCGGCCGCGTGTGCGCTCGCGCGCGAGCTCGGCTACCACGCGGTGTACGCGCCCGGGCACGTGCAGGACGACGGCACCGATGGCGTCGCGATCCTCGCGCGCGTACCCCTCGAGGACGTCCAGGTGATCGAGCTGCCGAGGGTGAGCACCACGCTCAACACGATCCGCGTGATCGCGCTGGCGGCCACCGTGCGCGTCGACGGCCACCCGCTGACGGTCTACGCGGTCCACCTCGCGAACCGGATCACCGTCGCAAACCGGCGCCGGCAGATGGAGCCGGTGCTGGCCCACGCGGCAACCTCCACCACGCCCGCCGTGATCGCGGGGGACGTCAACACCAGCCCGTTCACGTGGGTCGGCGGCCTCGTCCCGGTGCTGACGACCACGCAGGGGCGCCGGCTCGAGGCGCTCGTGCGCCGCCATGGGTTCGCGACGCCGGTCACCGACAGCGGCGCGACGTCGCGGTACCTCGGGATGCGCCTCGACGCGATCTACACGCGCGGCGTGGAGGTCGGCCGCCACGGCGTCGCCGACGGCGCCGGCCTGTCCGATCACCTCGCGCTATGGGCCGACGTCACCCCTGCCGCGCACCTGAACTGACAGGCTGTGAACCAGCCTCGAAACCGGGGTGGGACCCCTGCGCGGCTTGCCGCGTAGGGCCGGGCGGAGCCCCGTGGAACCGAGCAGGCCCTGCGGCACGAACGCGCCGCGGGTCAGCGCGCGTCGGTCACCCGCACATCGCTGGCGCCGAACTGGACGAGCGAGGTCCAGCAGGCCAGGTTCGCGAGCCACCCGCGCTGCTACCTCGAGACCGGGTTCTGCGACCTGCCGCTCGCAGACTGGCTGCTGATCTTGACCACGATCGCGCCCGCCGACCTCAGCCTTCGCCAGATCCTGACGACCAGCGTCGGGTGCCTCACCGGCTCCACCTGACGCGCCGCCTCGTCCGCCACACGCGCCCTCGCGATCGACCTGGTCTCCGACGTGGTGGGCCGGTGGGGCTTGATCGGCGCCACCGGGCTCCGGCTGGCGGCCACCTGGATGCGGACGTCCGGACGGCCCCGTGGTGATGGCCCCGTCCCCCCCCGCCCCCGCGGACGGGCAGCCGTCCGCAACTGGCTGAATTCAGGCCGCGATTGGCAACAAGTTGTCGAAGTTCGGCCGGACCCCGGTCGTGGACAGCGGGCGGCGGTGCGAGTAGAGTCCCCGGCCCATGGCTGACCACGACGAAGACTTCGCTGCGATGTTCGCTGACAGCGAGCGCGACAAGCCGCGCGCCAAGCGCCCCAAGGTCGGTGACGTGGTCAGCGGCAAGGTGATCTCGATCGGCAAGGACGCCGTGTTCGTCGACGTCGGTGGCAAGGCCGAGGGCACCCTCGACCGCAACCAGGTGTCCGACAGCGACGACAAGCTGCTGATCAAGCTCGGCGACACCGTCGAGGCGCGCGTCGTGTCCGACGCCGGCGGCACGCTCCGCCTTCGCATCAAGCTCCAGCGCGGCCCCGAGGCCAAGGCGGAGCTGGTGCAGGCGGCCGAGCTCGGCATCCCGGTCGAGGGCCTGGTCACCGAGGTGATCAAGGGCGGCCTGTCGGTCGACGTCGCCGGCGTGCGCGGGTTCTGCCCGGCGTCGCAGGTCGAGGCGCGGTTCGTCGAGGACCTGTCGGGCTTCGTCGGCCAGAAGCTGATGTTCCGGATCTCGCGCTACGAGGGCCGGAACCTGGTGCTCACCCGCCGCGCCCTCCTCGAAGAGGACAACGCCAAGCGCGCGGTCGAGATCCGCAAGACGCTGCAGCCCGGCCTGGTCGTGCGCGGCAGGGTCGTGGGCGTCAAGCCGTTCGGCGCGTTCGTCGACATCGGCGGCATCGAGGGCATGCTCCACATCTCCGAGCTCGGCTACAACCGCGTCGAGAAGCCCGAAGATGTCCTGTCGATCGGCCAGGAGCTCGACGTGGTCGTGCTCAAGGTCGAGCCGGGCACCGACAGCAAGGGCAAGGTCACCGAGCGCATCAGCCTGTCGCTCAAGGCGCTCGCGAGCGACCCGTGGAACGACGCCACCGCGGCGATCTCCGAGGGCATGCGCGTCAAGGGCAAGATCACCCGGCTCCAGCCGTTCGGCGCGTTCGTCCAGCTCGCGCCCAACGTCGAGGGCCTCGTGCACATCAGCGCACTCGGCGCCGGCCGCCGCATCAACCACCCCAAGGAGGTGGTCGAGGAGGGCCAGGAGGTCGAGGCCGTGGTGCTCGCCGTCGATCACGAGCGCCGCCGGATCTCGCTGTCGATGGAGTCGACGTCCGATGGAACCGCCGAGGACATCGCGCAGGTGCAGCGCGCCGCGCCGGCGTCGGGCGCCAAGTTCGGCACGTTCGGCGATCTGCTCGCGCGCGTGAAGAAGTAGGCGCGGCCTCGCGGGTAGGATGGGGGCATGCGAATCGCCCTCGTCCTCGCCCTGTCCCTGCTGGCCGCCGCGTGCGGCGCCAAGAAGCCCGCCGCCACGCCGGGCAGCGCGCCAGCCTCCGCGCCCACGCCGGAGGCCACCGAGCGCAGCGTCACTCAGCCTGACGACGCCGACGACGCGCGCGACGAGAGCTCGGCCGATCCGTGCGACGGCGGCGAATAGCCCGCGCCGGCGCGTCCCCGGTCACGGCGTGAGGCTGTTGACCCACGCCATCAGGTTCGCCACCCCGCGGTGTCGACCTCGCTGGTCGCGTTCTTTGGCCTCTGCCCGGCACCGCGGACGCCGGGCCGGGTCACCACCGCGCTGTTGATCGGCACCGTCGGATCGATGCGGTCGAGTCCGGCGGGGTTGCAGGCCGGCACGTTGACCGTGGTCACCCACCCCGGCTCCTGATCGGCACGTGGGTCTTCATCGAGGACACCGTCGCCCCCCCCCCGGACGACGACCCGCTCGATGATCAGGATCTCGACCAGCTTGCCGTCGCGGGTGAACTCCTCGACCAGCCGGGTCCCGGGCGAGCACACCCAGTGCTCCTGGTCCGCGCCGCGGCACGCTCACCGTCCTCGTCGGTCTCGCGGCGAGGACGAGGCCTGGCCTACAGCTTCACGTACTCGAACTTGTCGGGCAGCCCGTTGATGCCCTTCGCCGGCGGTGCGACCCAGCTCGCCATCTTGCCGGGCTCGTACACCGGCTTCATCAGGCTCTTGATGTAGACCTCGTCGACGTCGGTCGGCAGCCAGGCCGGCGCCTTCGCGTCGAACGTGGCCTGGTCGACCATCTCGCCGTCGGGCGTGAACCGGACGGTGGACCACATGCCGATCTGGCGGTGGAACTTGTTCGAGGGCAGCTTCATCTCGAAGCTGAGGCCCTCGTCGCGGATGGTCTTGTTCCAGCGATCGACGCCGCGCTGGCAGTCCTTGATGTACTCGGTGCGCAGCACCTCGTTGAGCGCGTTGCGCATGGCGATGTCCTTGTGGACCACCTTGCCGCCTTCGAGCACGTCCATCGCGACGTGGCTGCCGACGAGCTTGTGCTCCTCGTAGCGGTCCTCCTTGTAGCGGCCCTTGAGGCCGGCGGCGAACGCATCGGCCGCGTTGGAGGACACCTCGCCACCGAACAGGTCGAGCGACAGCGTGTACCAGAAGTTCAGGTACTTCTGGATCGTCGGCAGATCGATACCGCCGAGGGCGCGAGCGTCGCCGTTCGGATCGGCCTTCATCAGCTCGCACGCGCGCTTGATGACGCGCTGAACGCCGGACTCGCCGACGAACATGTGGTGCGCCTCCTCGGTCAGCATGAACCGGCAGGTGCGGGCGAGCGGATCGAACCCGCTCTCGGCGAGCGCGGACAGCTGGAACTTGCCGTCGCGGTCCGTGAACATCGTGAACATGAAGAACGACAGCCAGTGGCTGGTCGGCTCGTTGAACGTGCCGAGGATGCGCGGCTTGTCCGCGTCACCGGAGCGGCGCGCGAGCAGCTCCTCGGCCTCCTCGCGGCCATCGCGGCCGAAGTAGCTCTGGAGCAAGTACACCATCGCCCACAGGTGGCGGCCCTCCTCGACGTTGACCTGGAACAGGTTGCGCAGGTCGTACAGCGACGGCGCGGTGCCGCCGAGGGCGCGCTGCTGCTCGACGCTCGCGGGCTCGGTGTCACCCTGCGTGACGATCAGCCGGCGCAGCGTGTTGCGGAACTCGCCGGGGACCTCGTCCCACACCGGCTGGCCGGCGAAGTCGCCGAACCCGTGGACGCGGTTGCCGTCCTTCGGCTCGAGGAAGATGCCCCAGCGGTAGTCGGGCATCTTGACGTAGTCGAAGTGCGCCCAGCCGTTGCTCTCGACGGACACGGCGGTGCGCAGGTAGACGTCGTGCCCCTGCCAGCCCTCCGGGCCCATCTGCTTCCACCAGTCGATGAACGCCGGCTGCCACGCCTCGAGGGCGCGCTGCAGGCGCTTGTCACTCGACAGGTTGACGTTGTTCGGGATCTTGTCGTCGGAGATGGCGGTGGTCATGAGCCTTGAGGTCCCTTCTAGGTACGCTTCCACTGGAACTGCGGGCGCTCGGGGCGGCCGTACAGGGTGAGCGCGCCGTGCTCGCCGGTCGAGTTGGCGCGGGTGAAGATCCAGTTCTGCCAGGCCGACAGGCGGCCGAAGATCTTGGTCTCGATCGTCTCGGGGCCGACGAACCGCAGGGACTGCTCCATGCCGGTCAGCGCATCGGGCGACAGCGATGCCCGCTCCTCGACCGCGATCCGCAGCTCGTCCGCGAAGTCGATGTCGTCGGCGGCGATCGTCGCGAGGCCGAGCTGCTCGGCCTCCTCGCTCGGGATCGCGCCATCGGCGCCGCGCGCGAGGACCTTCTGCACGCGCGCCGGCTCGCCGTAAAATCGCGCGCCGAGGCGCGACAGGCCGGTCGCCATCGTGAAGTAGCCTTCATTGGCCACGCCGGTGTGGACGGCGACCTTCTCGGCGCCGTCGATCAGCATGTAGAACCGGTCCGCGCCGAGCGCGAGCTCGAGCAGGCTGCCGGCAAAGCACGAGGTGGCGGCGTCGGCGACCGCGTAGAAGCTGCGCGCGGTGTTGTCGAACCGCTTGAGCACGCGGCGCTGGAGCAGCCGGACCTCGCGGGCGAACCCCGAGGTGGCCTTCGCGATCGCCGCGTCGTGCGCGAGCACGAGCGCCGGGTCTCCGGACGTGCGCACGGTGACCATGCCGATGTCGGCGAGGTCGAACCGCAGGCGGAGGAGCGCGTCGTCGAGCTCGCGGAACGCCTGGAGGCTCCACAGCGCGGCCGAGGCCAGGTCCGCGGGCGGCGCCGCGTCGGGCCCCTTGACGGTGAGCGCGCCCGTGCGCGCGGCCTTGTCGAACGTCAGCTCGACGTGCTGGTACGTGAAGCTGCGGTCCGTGATCTTCGGCGCCAGCGCCGGCAGCGCCACGGCCGGGCCGCGCACCACGGTCTGCCGGGCCGCGAGCGCCTTCGCGCGGGCGGCCACGGTGTCGTCCCACTTGCTGCGGGACACCACGTCGTCGACGAGGCCCCAGTCCCGGGCGCGCTTGCCCTTGATGCCCTCGGCGGTGGTGCAGAACACGTCGGCGCGGTCGCGGCGGACCTTGCGCTTGTCGACGACGCGGGTCAGGCCGCCGGTGCCGGGGAGCACGGCGAGGAGCGGGGTCTCGGGGAACGACACGGCGGAGTTGCCGTCGTCGACGAGGATGATCTCGTCACACGCGAGGGCGAGCTCGTAGCCACCACCCGCGGTGGTGCCCTTGCACGCCGCGAGCGTGCCGAGGCCGCTGTTCGCCGCGGCGTCCTCGAGGTAGATGCGCGTCTCGTTGGTGAACTTGCAGAAGTTCACCTTGAACGTGTGCGTCGACATCCCGAGCATGTAGATGTTCGCGCCAGAGCAGAACACCCGGTCGAGGTCGGCGGTGACGACCAGCGCCCGGACCTCCGGGTGCTCGAACCGCAGCCGCTGGACGACGTCCGCGAGCTCGATGTCGACCGACAGGTCGTACGAGTTCAGCTTCAGCTCGTAGCCGGGCGTGTGGGGATGGTCGGCATCGACGGCCATCGTGAGCGTGGCGATGTCACCCGCGACCGCGAGCTTCCAGTGCCGGTACGTGCTCGGGTGGGTCTCGAACGAGGTCGGATCCATGCCGATCAGGTACCAGGCAATTTATTGCGTGTCACGCACCATTTGCATGCACTATAATGCATGAGAGATGACCGCCGACCCGTCCCCGTACCTCGCCACCGTGGGCGCCGCCGTGCGCACGCAGCGCGAGCGCCGGGGATGGACGCGCCGCGAACTGGCCACGCGCAGCGGCGTGTCCGAGCGGTTCCTCGCGCAGCTCGAGGGCGGTGACGGCAACATCTCGCTGCGGCGGTTCGCCGAGGTCGCGCACGCGCTCGGCACCACGCCCTCGGTGCTGCTGGCGGCGGCGGACGCCCCCACCGCGGTGCGGCCGATCGCGCTGCTCGGCGTGCGCGGCGCCGGCAAGTCGGCGGTGGGCGCGGCGCTCGCGCGGAAGCTCGAGATCCCGTTCGTCGAGCTCGACCTCGCGATCGAGCAGGTCGCCGGCCTGCCGCTGGCCGACGTGTTCGCCGTCCACGGCGAGACGTACTACCGGCGGCTCGAGCGCGAGGTGCTCGCGCGCCTGCTCGCCACGCCCGCCCCGATGGTGCTCGCCACCGGCGGCTCGATCGTCAACGACCCCACGAACTTCGACCTGCTGCGCGCGCGCTGCCGCACGGTCTGGCTGCGCGCGACCGCAGAGGACCACTGGAACCGCGTGGTGGCGCAGGGCGACACCCGCCCGATGGCCGGCGATCCCTCCTCGGCGCACGCGTTCGCGGAGCTGCGGGCGCTGCTGACCGCGCGCGAGCCGCTGTACGCGCGCGCCGATCAGGTGGTCGAGACCTCCGGCGTGCGCGTGCCCGAGGTGGTCGCGGCGATCGCCGAGCTCGCCGGCGAGTAGGGCCCGACCGCCTGGATGCGCTCCTAGATGAAGCCGAGCACGAGTACGACCGAAGCGAAGAACAGAACTACCGTCGAAGCCGCAAGAAGCGTACGCGAGGCACCGAGAAGGTTCGACCGATGGTCATTGACCGCCTCGTCGGGGGGCATCAGGGTTTCGGGTGGCTCCCCGACGAGGCCGCGAACGGGTCGCGGGTCGGCCAGGCAAGCACGTAACGTCAGGATGCTTGTGCGTATCGTCTGGTCCAGCATGGTCCGCCATGTAGCGCCTCGATGGCGGCCCCGAGCGCGGCGACGGCGTCCGCCGCCGCGCGCCAGGCCGTGGTGTGGGCAGCGGTGAACGCACCGCCGTGATGCACCCGCCGCCGCGCGCGCCAGGCGATCGCGGCGAGCAGGGTCAGATCCTTGTGAAGTTCGTCGTCGTCGTCGGTCGAAGCCGCCGTGGCGCGGAGCGCGCGAAGGCACAGCCGCGGCTCGGTGACGATGTGCTGCTTGCCCGTGGCGTCCGCGTACTTCCAGGCGCGATAGAGCGCGCCGACATCGCGCTCGGCGACGCGCGCCGTCCCGAGCCCGGCGATCAGCTGCGCGCACTGGCGCCGGTTGGCGCGCGCCAACGGCACCTTCACGGCCGGCGGCGCTGGCGCCGAGGGCGACGCCGCTCTGGCCGCGTCGATCGCCTCCCGCCACCGCCGATCACGGTCGTAGTCAGGATTCGCCTCCCGCCACGTTCGACGGGCTGCGCGTCGACTACGCGAATCGTCGAAGGGCTCGATCCTGTCCGCGGGCGGCAACCTGTACTACCGGTTCAACCGCGACTGGTTCGCGCTCGGCAGCCTGTTCCTGTCGCGCCAGACGCTGACCACCAGCGCCACGGGCACGGCGATGACCTACCCGACGGTGACCGGCGTGACGGGCTACCTGCGTGCGTCGTACCGGCTCGAGCGACGCGCGGCGGCCCGGCGCGGATCGCGCATCAGGGCGCGCAAGCGATCGCGGCGCTCGGCCAGCAGCCGCTTCCACGCACGGGCGAAGGCGTCGTCCGCGCGATCGATGTCGAGGCGGCGCCCGAGGTGGTGCGCCTGGAGCGGCGACAGGCCGATGATCAGGCCCGCCAGCTCGCGCTCGCGCGCTGCGTTGCCGGTGGTGTGCGTCTCGCCGGGGGCGAGCGAGCGGGTGAGCGCGATCATGAACGCGGCCTCGACCTCGGCCGGCAGGGCCTCGGGGGGACGCGTGGCGTGGAGCACCGTGCTCGTGGTGGGGTTGGCGCTCGGTGCCGTGGGCTCCCACAGCGGCCCGGCGTCCGCGGTGGCGGGGGCCGCCGCCTGCAGGTTCGCGCGAAGGACCTGGAGGGCCGGTGCCCGGGGCGGGGCAGGCGCCACAGCCTCGGAAGTGGTGGGCCAGGGCTGGGCGAGCGAGAGCGAGTTCATGCCTAGCCTATCGGCGCGGTCCTTCGCGGGTTGCGTGGATTCGACAAGGACGAATTTCGGGGACTCGGCACGCAACCGGCGCGCACGGGATCCGATAGGGGCGCCATGCCTCCCTCACCTGGAATCATGCCGGCCCCCGATCACGATGATGCCTGCGACGTACAACACGATGATGACCGCTGCGTCCCCGCGAGCGAACCTGGCGACGCGCACGGGGCGGCTCCGGCGGTGTCGCTCGACTTCGCGCGGATGGCACGGTCGATGATGCCGCAGCCGGCGCCGACGGTCACCGCGACGCCAGACGACGCCGTCGAGGCCGCGGAGCGCGCCATCCTCAAGAAGCAGCTCGAGGCCAAGGTGCCGCAGCGGCTCACGTCCCGCGAGCGCGCCGAGGCGCGCTACCGCGCGAAGTACCAGAGCCCGTGGGCGACGATGCGCGCAAGAACACCGGCGCCGGATCTCGCTGCGCCGTTCGCGGGCGGGAGCGGGACGCCGGCGAAGCTCGAGGGGGCGACGCCGGGGCAACAGCGCACGCTGGGCCAGGGCGGATTCGGTGCCCGGCTGCTCGGTGCCGCGGCGAAGGCCGCGCGGGACGGTGACTGGGGCACGCTCGCGCACCCGGTCACGCTGGTCGACCGGGCGCTCAACCAGGCCTCGGTCGAGCAGCAGGCGTTTATTGAGAAGAACAGCCAGTCCGACTGGGAGGGCCTCGGCAGCGCCGATCCAGCGTGGCTCGCCCGGGACAAGCAGCGCGCGATCGCGTGGGCCACGGCGAACATGGCCACCATCGAGCGCTACCTGTTCACGCACTACCGCTGGTGTGAGGCGTACAATTCGTGGGTCCCGATGGCCAACGCCGCGCACCGCTCGATGGCCGAGCTCGCCGAGGCCGCGATGCTGATGGGCTTCAAGGGCTCGAGCGAGCGGGACATGGCGAAGTTCGTCCTCGGCCTTGAGGTCTCGCTCGATCAGGCGCTCGCGCTCGTGAACGCCAGGGTGCTCGGACCCGCGAACAAGCAGAGCTGGTCGACGCGGGGAGACGACACGAAGGCGCATGCCGAGGCCAGGCCCGTGCTCGAGGGCGAGGCGATCACGGGGAAGCTCACCCATGCGAAGGAAATGTATCAGGCGCTGCTGCTCGCCCACATGGGGGTCTACGAGGGACTCCTCGAGGACAAGCGCCAGGTCCTGAAGGGCGACCGTGCCAGGACGGCGGGCGCGATCGCGGAGATCAACGAGACCATCCAGTTCTGGGCGGGGCTCGGTGGCTTCGTCGACACGGCCATCGGCCACGCGGCGCCTCTCGCGACCGGTGAGACCGCCGCCAAGATCGATGGCGCGCTCGTCAACGAGGGCCGTGCGCACGGGCGAGACGCGCTCGACCAGGCCGGAGAGGCCGTGGCGCACCCCGGGGATCGCGGCGCCCGCGTCGACGTGCGAATGCACGTGGCGGACTACGAGGAGCACCACGACACCTGGGGGCCCGGTGGCGCCAAGGCGGCCGCCGAGGCGGGCGTCGAAGCACAGGCGCACGCCCCCAGCATCTCCATCCCCGACCTGTCCATCGCGGGGCTGTTCGAGTTCGGCGCTCGGGTGGCGAACCAGAAGAACGTGAATCTACTGCAGCAGAAGCTGGCTGGCATCAACGCGAACCTGAGCGCGAGCAAGGTGGCTTTGGGGATGGCCCAGAGCCAGCAGAGGCTGACTAAATTCCAGCGGGCACGAGAAACCTATCAGACGGCAACGGGCGCGCTCCAGGCTGGAGGCACGGCGGCGCGCGGACAGGCGGTGGTGGAGCTTGGTTACCAGCTCGACGCGTACGCGGTCGAGCATGGGGGCGAGCTACGCGCGCACGGCGGCGCGGCGCTGGTGCCAGGTCCCGGAAAGGAGCTGTTCGCCACCGCGATGGCCTGCATGGCCAAGGTCGCCCAATTCCGCGCGATGTCCCGGCTCGCGCTCGGCGCGTTCCCGTTCGATCAGCTGAGCGACGCCGCCGCGCAGATGAATGCCGAGCGCAGCGGGAAGGCGCCGATTCAGGAGTCGGCCGGCATGTCGGCCCACCGGCAGCCCCCGCGCGTGCCGGGGATGACCGCGGACGAGACCCAGATGTACCAGCAGATGGCGGGCACCTACCTGCGCGTGGCCGAACTCGACGCCAGCTGGGGCCTGCGACTCGACGGGGTGGAGCAGCGGTTCCGCACGCTCATGGTCAAGGCGACCGGCATCAACGCCGCCGGCGCGATCGGCAAGGAGTACTAGATGCGCACGAACGTGTTGAAGCCCTCGACGCTGGTGCTGCTGACGGTGGCCGCCTGCAGCGAGCCACGCCCGAGCGCGGCGCCGCCACCCTCGCGCCTGGGCACGGTGACCCCGGAGGTCCGCGCGCTGTTCACCGAGCAGTGTGGCCCGCGGGGGGTGGTGTTGGTCCGGCCGTGGAGTATGCCCGTGAACCCGGACATCATGGCCGAGGAGCTGGCCTGTCAGACGGACGAGCCGCTGCGCCCGGCCGCCTCGATGAGCCTCGTGTACGAGGTGCAGACGGGGGATCTCATCGCCGCCCTGTCCTCGTCCGCGAGCGAGGCGTTCGCGAAGGCCTACATCGAGCGGGTCCTCGGGCGCGCGCTCGCGCCGGTGCACGCGGCGCGCTTGCTCGTCCTGCGGGAGCAGGCGGCCCGCGCCATCCCACCCACCGGCTACCCGCAGACCACCAACTTCTTCCTCAACGAGCCCCGGGACATTTTGCTCACGATCTCATTCGACGACCGCCATGGAGATGTCCCGTTCTGGTCGGTCACCCTCAACCGGTTCCTGCCGCCCACACCGCCAGCCGGGAAGGAAGGCGCCCGATGACCGCGCGTCAGGCCGTATGGGCCGACGATGTGGCTGACGGTCGTCGCCTGTTCTGCTGAACGCCCGCGGTCGTTGGGGCCGCCACTGTCGCACCCGGGCACCTTGATCCCGGAGGCGCCCGCGCTGTTCACCGAGCTGTGCGGTTCACGGGGCGCGGGGGCGGCAGGACCAGATTCGCGGCCTTCGGACGCAACCGGCGCGAAGGCGGGCCGACAGGGGGCCCATGACCGCAATCTCCCTGTCTGCCAGCCCGTTCCCGGCCTTCGACGAGCTCTCGGTTCGCACCCGATGGGCGGTTGCCCGCATCGCACGGCTGGTGAACGAGGGCCGCGAGGCTGGCTGGCTGCCGGGCGCGCCCCTCGACGACCTCGCGGACGTGCCCGACGCACTCGACGAGGCCGCCGCGCTCGGTGCACCGCCGCCCTCCGCGTCCCCGATGACGCTGCTGCAGGCCCGGCTCGACCTCGCGCCGTCCGAGCTGGAGGCGCTGTGGCTGCTGGTCTGCGTGGAGCTCGAGCCGGTGGTGTCCGCGGCCGCGCAGGCGCTGTTCGGCCCGGGCATGTACGGGCTGAGCGTGCAGGTGCTCGAGCGGCTCGCGGCGCTCGGCGCGGCGCCGCTGCCGTCGCGGGCGGTCGAGCGGCTGGTGGCACTCGGCCTGATCGAGGCCGCGGCAGAAGTCACGGTGTCGCTGTTCCGCCGCCCCGTGCGCGCGACCGATCGGGTGCTCGAGCTTGCCCGCGGCCGCTTCGAGCTCGATCCGGACCTCGCGGGCGTCACGACGCTGGTCTCGGCGATCGAGGTCCAGCGTGGGCGGGATCCCGCGGCGACCGTGGCCGCGCTGGTCCAGGTTCGTGACGGCGCCCTGGTGATCGTCCACGGCGCGGAAGGCGTCGGGCGGGCCACCGCGGCCCGGCGAGCGATCGCCGCCACCGGACGCGCCACGCTCGAGGTTCGCTGTGGGGAGCTCGCGCGGGACCCGAACGGACTCGTGCGTCAGCTGCGCGCGCTGCGTCGCGAGGAGCGGCTGCACGGCGCCGTCCTCCTGCTCCGCGACCTCGATGGCCTCGAGGACCGCCGGGACATCGTCCAGCGCACGCTGTTCGCCGGCCACGCAACGGCGGTGCTCGCGACGGCGCGCGCGATGCTCACCTGGCCCACCTGCATCGCGCTCGTGGGCGTGCGCGTCGAGCTGCCCTCCGTCGAGACGCGGGCCACGGTGTGGGCCCAGGCCCTGCCATCAGCGGGCGCAGGGTTCGCGCAGGAGGTCGCCGCGCGCTACACGATCCCCGCGGGGACCATCCGCCAGGTCGCGAGCGCGGTCGTCGCGGCGGGCGGCACGTGCGATGTCGACGCGGTGCATGTCGCGCTCCGGCAGCACCTCGAGCAGCGCCTGCTCGGGCTGGCGGATCGGATCGAGACCCGGCAGACCTGGGACGACCTCGTGCTCCCCATCGAGGAGCTCGATCAGCTGATCGAGCTGGTGGCGCGTGTCCGCCATCGCCACCAGGTGCTCGAGACCTGGGGCTTCGCGGACAAGGTGGGGCGCGGCCTCGGCCTCGCCGCGCTGCTGTCCGGCCCGCCGGGCACGGGCAAGACGATGATCGCGGGCCTCGTCGCGCGCGAGCTGGGCCTGGATCTCTACCAGGTCGACCTGTCGCGGATCGTGTCGAAGTACATCGGCGAGACCGAGAAGCAGCTCGGCGCGCTGTTCGACGCGGCGGAGGCGGGGCACGCGATCCTCCTGTTCGACGAGGCCGACTCCCTGTTCGGCAAGCGCACCGAGGTCAAGTCGAGCAACGATCGCTACGCCAACCTCGAGGTCAACTACCTGCTCCAGCGCATGGAGGCCTTCCGCGGCATCTGTCTGCTCACGACCAACCACGAGACCGCGATCGACCCCGCGTTTCGGCGGCGCATCGCGTTCCACGTGCGCGTGCCGATGCCCGAGGTCGCGCAGCGCGCCCTGCTGTGGCGGAGCATGATCCCGGCGCGAGCGAGCTGCGCCGATGACCTCGACATGAGCGGCCTGGCGAGCGCCTTCACGATGAGCGGCGGCTACATCAAGAACGCGGTGCTGCGCGCGGCCTTCCTCGCCGCCGACGAGGGCGCGCCGATCGGCCAGGCGCACCTGTGGCGGGCGGCGCGGGCCGAGTCCGAGGCCATGGGCACGATCCAGCACGGCCCCGCGGTGCGCTGACCTCCGCCCGCGCGAGCCGGCCATCGCCGCCGGCGGCGATCATCGACAGGAGGTTGCGGTCGGCGCCCTGCACGCCGACGCACGACACCGTGATCCGGGCGCCGCGCGTGTCCTGCAGCAGCTCGGGGATGCCCTCGCTGGGCGCCTCCCCATCGGACAGCACGATCACGTGCTTCACCTTGGCGTTGATGCCCTGCAGGATCTCGAATGCCTCCTGGAGGCCGGGGCGGATGTTGGTCCCGCCGCCCGACTGGAGCCGGGAGATGTCGGCCGAGATCCGCATGCGGCTGGCGGCCCGCTGCGGCCGGACAAGCACCGAGGCCTCGCTGTCGAACACGACCACGGTGATGTAGTCGTTGGGGGGACCGCACCTCGGTGGTGACGCGCGCGGACTCCTTGGCGGCCTCGAGCTTCGCGCCCTGCATCGAGCCCGAGCGGTCGATCACGAGAACGAGCGCGATGTCGGGCTGGTCCTTGATCTTCTGGGGCGCGCATACCATACGAGCGCAGACTCACGCTCGCGCAGGCGTCGGTGGTCATTCGGCGCGAGCAGGTCGACGCGGTCGACGCCCACCCGCGAGAGCCACGCGGTCGTGTTCTCCCGAACGTTCGCGGGGCGGTACGCCCTGCCGGCTCCTAGAACCCGCTGACCGTGTAGATCCGGCCGCGGTTGTTGTTCGACGGCGTGGTCAGCACGAACAGCGTGCCGCCGATGAACGCGAGGTCGATCGGCGCGTTGCGGAGGTAGGCGGCCGCGAGCGTGCCGGCGCCGCGGGTGGACTCCACGACCCGGTCGCGCGAGGCGACCATCAGCGAGTCCGCGAACGCGCTGGTACCACCGGCCAGCCACTCGAGCCCGTAGGGCGCGGAGATCGCGCCCTCGAACACCGTGGTGGCGCCATTCGCGCGATCGACGCGGACGATCTCGTCGGCGGCCTCGTCGGAGACGAAGATCTCGCCCGCAGCACCGAGCGCGATGCCGCGCGGCTGATCGAAGTTGTGGTTGGTCAGGTAGGTGCTGCTGGTCATCGGGTCACACGTCCCGATCCGCACCAACTCCTGGCCGTTGTCGTCCGGCGTGAGCAGGCCGAGCGTCGCATCGAACACCAGGTGGTAGGGGTCCTGCGGCCGCTGGGTCCCGACGTTGTTGCACACGACCGGCGTCGCGTAGGTGGTGCCGTTCCACGTCAGGCGACCCGTGCGGTCCTGGCGGTCGGTGTAGTAGAGGTTGTCGCCGGTGGCGTCGAACGCCACGCCCTCGATCTCGCCGGCCCCGATCACGGCCGGGGTCCCCTCGACGACGCCCGTCGCGGCGTCGACCCGCCAGATGCAGGCGCTGTTACACGCGCCGCCGGCGACGTCCGCGACGTACAGCTTGCCGTCCTTGGGCGAGCTGGCGATCGCGCGCGGATCGTTGAGGGACGCGTTGGTCCCCGTGGTCAGCAGCGTGCCCACGAGGCCGGGCGGGGTCGCGATCGTGATCGTGGGATCGACGGTCAGCGTGATCGGCGTCGCCGCGGCGGAGTTGCCCGACAGGTCGGTCGCGAGCGCGAACAGCTCGATGGTGTCGTTGGCCTGGGCACCGCCGGGGATGTCGACGCGGAACGTGATGGTGCTGTCGAGCGCGCCGCTGACCAGCCGGGTCGAGCGGTTGTTGATGATGGTGCCGTTGCCGGTGACGTCGAGGATCAGCTGTCCGACGCCGATCTCGTCGGTGACGTGGACCTGCACGTCGATCGGCAGGCCCGGGCCGACCCGGTTGTCTGTCGTCGGCGGCAGGATGGTGACGACCGGCGGGGTGCGATCGAGGACGGCGAACGCCGCCTCGCCGCGGATGTCACCCGCGGTGACCGTGACGGTGCCGGTGCCGTCCCACAGCAGGCCCTCGACCGTGGCCGTGAACACGCCACGCTCGTTGGTCGTGCCGGTCACTCCGTCGATGACGTGCGGGGTGCCATTGCGATCGGTGTAGTCGATCGCGACCTCGACGGCGGTGTCGGCGACGGGCGTGGAGCCCTCCGCCGTCAGCGCCGTGAGCGTGGTGCGGCCATCGAGCGACGAGATCACGTCGGGGGCGAGCCCGACGTGGACGGTGTCGGGCGAGCCGGCGCAGCCAACCGCGAGGAGGGGAAGCGCGACCCAGGAGGCACGGACGAAGTGAGGCTTGAGCATGAGACTCCTTGAGGTCAACGAGTGAGGAACCAGCGCGCACCGACGACCAGCTGCAGGAACAGCGGGGTGGCCTGGGCGTGCGGGCAGAGGCTGTAGGGACCGCTCGCGAGCGAGCAGCTGGTCGTGCGGAGGACGTCGACGCCGGGCGCGGCCTCGGCGTAGAGCAGCATGCCGCCGCGCTCGTAGCCGATCGCCAGCGATGCGCGGATGCCGATGTGGGTGTCCGGGATCTCGTCGAACGACATCTCCTCGTAGCCGTGGCGGTACAGCCGCGCGCCGAGGCCGACGTACAGCGGGACGTGCGCCGCGAGGCGCGCGACCTCGAGCTGGCCCTCGACCCGCGCCGCGAACCCGACGCCCGCGCGGGTGCCCGTGCCGACCGCCGCGCGGAGGCCGAGCGCCCCGGCCCAGTACCCGACGGTGACCGACGTCGGCTCGCCGACCTCGATGCCCACCGCCAGCCCGCGCGAAGACGGGGACGCGTCGGCGTGGGCCGTCACAGCCGGCCGGCGCGGGCGCGGCCGCCGGCGTCGTGGCCGGGTCCTGCGCCCGGGCCTGCCCGCCGCCGCCGACGACGACGGCCACGAGAAGGGTCGCGAGGCGGGGCGTTTCGCCCCGGAGGGCACCGCTCACGGCACCACCGTGATGGTGATCGGCGCGGCGGCGCCCTGGTTGCCCGACAGGTCCTCGGCGAGCGCGAACAGCTCGACGGTCGTGCCGGCGGCGACGTCGGGCACGGTGTAGTCGAACGTCAGCGTGACGTCGCCGGCCCCGCTCGCGATCAGCGACCGGTCGCGCGCGCGAATGCTGCTGCCGAACCACACCTGGCTGACCCCGATCTCGTCGGTGACCTGGACCTCGATGGTGAGGTCCTGGCCACGCCGGACGGTCGCGGCCGCCGGTGTGGTGATCACGACCGCGGGCGGGGTGCGATCGAGCACGGCGAAGCTGGCGGTGCCCTCGATGCCAGCGCCGGTGACGAGCACCGTGCCCCGGCCATCCCAGGTCAAGCCCGCGAGCGTCGCCTCGAAGGCGCCGGTGCCGTCGGTCGCGCCGCTGACCGGCGCGATCGCGTGCGCGACGCCGCCGCGGTCGGCGTAGTCGACGGAGATCTCCAGCGGCTCGCCGTCGATCGGGGTGCGATCCGCGAGCACGACCGCGCGGACCGTGAGCTCACCACTGAGGGACGACACCACGTCGGGCGCGAGCGAGACGACGATCTCGCTCGGATCCCCGACACACGCGGCCGACGGCATCAGCGCAAGAAGTGCGAGCAGGCGAGGTGAAGGCATATGGCGCACCCGTCGGTGCAACGAACGTGCCCTCGCCTTCACGTGTCGTTGCGAGGATCGGCCACGCATGCCTGTACCAGGGCTGCACATCACCGGGGCACCGGCGTCATGGTCAGGCTGCGTACACGTGATCAGCGACGTCGTGTCGTGTACGCCGAGGTGCGCCCGGCCGAGCGAGCGATGGGCCTGCGCGTCGCGTCGCGTCGATGATGGTCATCGAGCGCGTGGTCGGCCGCGGCCCCTGCCGCCGGGGACCCCGCGCTACCATCGCGGGATGTTCCAGCTCGACGAGCAGTCCCAGATGGTGGGCGGCGTGATCCGCCAGTGGTGCCAGGGCACCCTCGCCCCGCGGATCCCGGCGCTCGAGGCCGGCACCGAGATGCCGTTCGCCCTGATGAAGCAGATGGCGACGACGTTCGGCTTCGACGCGATGCTCGGGGGCGCGGTCAAGAAGCGGCTGGCGAAGCTCCGCAGCGGCGACGCGGGCCCCGGTGACGCGGACGCGGAGAAGACGCTCGCGAGGTCGATGGGCAACCCGATGATGATGCACGTCGTCGTCAAGGAGCTGTCGCGCGTGTCGCCCGGCTTCGCGATGGGGTTCGGCGTGTCGCTCGGGCTGGTCGGCGGCGCGATCGTCAGCAAGGGCACCGCCGATCAGATCGAGCGCTGGGGCCTGCCGGTCTCGACGCTGCAGCTGATCGGCTCGTGGTGCCTGACCGAGCCCGGCGCCGGCTCGGACGCGTTCGGCTCGATGCGCACCACCGCCACGCCGGTCAGCGACGGCGCCGGCGACGGCTACGTGCTGCGCGGCACCAAGACATTCATCACCAACGGCCCCGGTGCCGACGTGTTCCTCGTGTACGCCAGGATCGATCGCGGCGAGCCCGAGGCCGAGCGCAGCGTGGCGACGTTCATCGTCGAGCGCGGCATGACCGGCGTGACCGTGGGGCCACCGTTCAAGAAGATGGGGATGCGCGACTCGCCGACCAGCGAGGTCGCGTTCGACGACGTCCGGCTCGGGGTCGAGCACCTGCTCGGCGGCAAGGAGAAGGGCAAGGGCGGCCGCAGCGACACCAAGGACAGCCTCGGCAGCGAGCGGGCCGGCGTGCCGTCGATGGCGTGGGGCATCATCGAGCGCTGCTACGATGCGAGCCTCGCGTACGTGCGCGAGCGCACGCAGTTCGGGCGCCCGATCGGCGAGTTCCAGGCGGTGCAGCTCAAGATCGCGGACCTGTTCCTCAAGCTCCGCACCGTCGAGAACATCGTGTACCGGCTGGCGTGGATGCAGCAGGCCGGCGTGCGCGACGTGCCGTACGTCAACGCCTCGAAGGCGATGAGCGCGCAGCTCGCCGTCGATGCCGCGCTGATGGCGATCCAGATCCACGGCGGGTACGGCTACATGGAGGAGCTCGGCATCGAGAAGCTCGCGCGCGACGCCAAGATGCTCGAGCTCGGCGCCGGCACCACCGACATCAACCTGCTCGCGGCCGCGCGTCAGCTGATCGGCATCACCGAGGGCTGACCGCCGGTCGACGGAGCGGCGGCGGTCCACCCGCTCGCGCGACCGCGGCGCGCCGCCGGCCGCGCGCCCCTGCCCTCGCCCCTGCCCTCACCCCTGCTCTCACCCCTGCCCTCACACCCCGGCGAACCAGCCGTGGCCCTGGTCCTCCCAGTAGCCGCCGGTGCGCACGTCGAGGAAGTTCACCTCGGTCAGGTGCTTGACCATCTTGTAGCCGCGCTTGACCGAGCCGTAGAGCCGGCACGGCGCGCCGTGCGCCGCGGTCAGCGGGGCGCCGTTCATGTGGTGCGCGATCATCGTGTGGGGGTGCATCGCGCTGTCCCAGTCCCAGCTCGACCAGTAGCCGCGCGTCACGGCATCGGGCGCATCGAACGAGCGGAACTCGACGTAGCGGGTGCGCCGCGCCCCGGCCGCCTGGGCGATCGCGGCGAGCGGCACGCCGCCCCAGTCCGCCACCGCCGTCCACCCGCGCACGCTGTGGTGGCGGATCCGGACATCGACGCGCGCCATCGCGCGCAGGTCAGCGAGCGAGAGCTCGAGCGCGCGCTCGACCTTGCCGCTCACCACGAGCGCCCAGTCGTCCGGTACCACCGGCACCGTGGGTGCGAGGTGGTAGCTCGGGAACGCGGCGAGCGGCGTCAGCGGAGCGTCGACCGTGGGCACCCCACCCGCGAGCGCGGCTTCGAGGCCTCCGATCCCGCGCTGCACCGCGCCGAGGACGCCGGTGCGGGGCGTCCGCGTGTCGCACCCGAGCAGCGAACCACCGACGAGCGCGCGCACCACGTCGCGCCGCGTGGGCCGAGGCGTCACGACGACGGCCCCGACGCTGATGCTGCGCCCGCCGCCGACCGCGCCCGCGCCCGCAGCACGTGGCTCAGCCGCCAGCCGACCGCGACCGCCGCGACGACCACCAGCAGCACGAGCGCGAGGAAGTGCACCGCACGCGCGGCGTCGTCGCCGCCGACCGCCATCACCAGCACGCGCAGCTGCACCGGCTGCCACAGCCCGAGCCCGGACACCACGAGCACCAGCACCAGCCCGATGGCGGCGAACGCGGCGGGGCCAGGGTGCCTGCGCCACCGCCCGGTCGCACCCAGGATGCCGGCGTGGACGACGGCGATCACCAGGAGCGCGGCGGCGGCGGTGAGGTGCAGCGCCCGCGCGCCCGCGAGCGTGTGGCCGACGCGCAGCCAGCTCGGGAGCACCCAGCCCTGCCCTGGCAGCCAGCCGTACGGCGCCTCCACCGGGCCGAACCACGGGTGGGCCGCGAGGATCTCGAGCCCGGTCGGCGCGAGCACGACGATCGCGCCCACCGCGAGGACCGCGGTGACGCGCAGCGCCGCCGAGGACGGGGCCGAGGACGGGGCCGAGGACGGGGCCGAGGACGGCGGCCGGGTGGTGGTCGGCGGGGGCGTCACAGCGAGAACGCGTACACGAAGCTCGCCTTGGGGAACCGCTGGAAGCGCTCCTGGATCGTGGCGTGCGGGACGACCTTGCCGTCGACGTAGAGCCGCGCGAGCGCCTCGGCGCGGGCCCGGGCACCCTGGGCCTTGATGCTCGCGACGTCCTTCATCATCCTGCCCACGGCAGGGCCGAGGCGCTTGAAGTCGATGGCCAGCGCGCCGCGGTCCTTGCCGTTGGCCGCCATCACGGCAGGATCCCAGCGCAGCGCCCCGGCGTCGAGCAGGTAGCCGATCTGGATCGCGGCGACGTTGCCGTAGGTCTTGCGGCTGCCGGTGCCGGTGTACATGCCCTGCGACACGTGGCCGAGCGCCCACACGATCGCGTCGGCGTAGCTCTGCATCGCGAGCTCGTCGGTGACGAGGCCCCTGGTGCGCAGCAACTCGAGCAGGAACAGCGCGCCGGTCTGCGCCTTGAGCTCCTCCATCACCGATGCCAGCGGCCCACCGAACACGGCGTCGTCGACCTTGCCGCCCACCTTGTACTCGTGCGCGGGGCCGAGGTTGTGCGTCGCCTCGTGGAGGATCGTCGACAGCAGCCCTGGCTCGGTGGTGCCGGCGTAGGCGGCCAGGCTGGCGGCGTCGAGCACGCTCTCGGCCTGGCCGCGGCGCGCCTCGAGGCTGTCCGGATCGCCGTACAGGTTGACCATCGCCACGGTGCGCCCGCGGCCCTCGCTGGCGACCGGCCCCCAGTTCGGCAGGCTCTGGCCGATCGTGGCGCCCAGCGCATTGCGGTCATCGCCGGCGTTGACGACGAGGTCGATGAAGTCCGGCAGATGGAACGTCACCTTGCGCGCGAGGTACGGCCGGCCCGCGGCGCGCGCGATCTGCGCCTCCATCTCCTGCTGCACGGGTACGAGCTTCTGCTGCCACGCGCGCGAGCCCTGGTTGATCCGCGCGAACGTCAGGTGGAGGCCGGCCTTCGCGGCGCACGGCTCCCAGTACACCTCGTCCGGCCCGACCCGGACGTACCAGCTCGAGTTGTCGACGGTCATCTTGGCCCACGCCTCGTCGGCGGCGACCCAGTCGTTGGTCTCGAACCCGGCCGCGGCGGCCTCGAGGTAGGCGACCAGCGGCTGCTCGGCCGGGTCCACGCGGATCGCCTCGGCGGCGGCGCGCAGCTCGGTCGCGATCGCGCTCATCTGCGGCGCGTACGCGGTGGCCGTCGGCACCGCAGCGAGGTTGGGACCGGTGCCGCGGACCGCGGTGAACGGCGACAGCAGCGCCTTGGCGTCCGGGTGCGTCTCGAGCACGGCGCAGAATCCGTCGGTGGTCTGCAGCTCGGCCGGGTAGAGATCGACGATCGGCCGCGGCGCACCCGGGATCGCCGAGCACAGCGGCTCCTTCTCGGTGGCCGGCGCCACGCAGCGCGGCCCGCGGTTGCGGCGGAACAGGCTGCGGCTCGCCGCATCACGCGGCAGCTTGGCCGCGAGCGCGTTGGCGCCGTTCTGGATCTCGTGGAGCTCGTCGACGAGCTCGGCGACCCGCAGCATGCGGCGCACGAGCTGCTTGCCGGACGCGGGCAGCCCGGTGAGGTCGCTCGCGACAAGCGTGGGGCGGCCCTGATCGAGGTCCTTGCCGACCAGCGCCCGCCGGCGGCCCTCCTCGCTGGTGAGGTCATCGGTGATCGCGCCCGCCTCCACGATCCGCGCGTACGCGGCCTCGAACGCGGGCGTGAACGCGCCCTTCTCCACCCATGCCTCGCGGGTCGGGTAGAACAGCAGCGAGGCGACCTCGCCCGGATCGATGGCACCGTCGCGATCCGCATCGACGATCCAGTACAGCGGCAGGTTCTCGCGCACGGCACGGCGGTTGACCTCCGCACGCGGCACCACATCGTAGGCATGCGGCGGGGCGGCGGGAGCGGGCGCCGCAGCCACGGTCGACGAGGCCGTGGCCGGCGCAGGCGGCGGGACCGGCGCGGACTTGCAGGCGACCAGCGCGAGCAGCGGCAACGAGAGCGACGAGCGCACCATGCGGGCACGCTAACACGTGCGTGAGGCCGGTCGCGGGCTCGTCCGGTCCCATCGGGGCTACACTCGTGCGGCGCCCATGCCGGCTCGATCCTCGTCGTCGATGACGCCCCCGTCCCCGCGCGCGCTCGCCCTCGTGATCGCGATCGGGCTCGCCTGGGCAACGTACACTCACGCCTCGCCCGCGCCGATCACCGTGGCCGAGGCCGCGGCGCTGCTGTCGCCGGGCACCCCGTCCACCTGCCCCGACGTCGAGTGCCTGATCACCCGCGCCTTCGCCCGCGATCGCGCTGCCCAGGTCCTCGCCCTCGCGCTGTTCCGCACCACCGGCGGCGTCGCGGGCGTGGGCCCCGCCGAGACCATGGACGGCGGCTATCGCGGCACGATCCAGCTCGTGCCGCAGCTCCCGCTCGGCGCGTACCGCCAGCACCTGCGGTGGACGCTCGACGCGCTGACCGCGATCGACGGGTTCTTCACCGCCCACCTCGCGGGTGCCGCCACCGACCCGCCCGTGCGCTACCGCTGGCGCGATCTGCGGCTGCACTTCCTCCGCTCCGTGGCGAAGCGCACCCCGAGCGCGTACGCGACCGGCTGGACCATCGCCTACAACGTACGCGGCTCGCTGCTGACGACCGCGACCGGCGTGCGCGAGACGCTGTTCCACGAGCTGTTCCACCTGAACGACTTCGAGCACGGCGACTGGTCCGCCACCCAGCTTCAGGCCGACTACGGCGCGATCGTCGCACGCTGCGGGACACGCACACGCTGCCTCACGCCGTACGCGCCGAACACCACGCGCGTGCGCGCGACCGGCACGTACTACGCATTCCAGCCCGACAACGGCAACGGCGTGCACGAGTACGCCGCCGAGCTCGCGGTCCGCTACTTCAAGGAGCACGACGAGCTGCGGCGCACCGGCGTACTCTCCCGGCCCGCGTTCAAGTGCGGCCCCGCCGAGAACGCCCGCGCGTGGGCCGCGATCGTCGCGGAGTTCTTCGGCGGCCGCGATCGCATCCCGCCCTGCTGACCGTCACGGTCTGGCCCACGAGGGCTCCGCCCCGCCACCCCGCGGCACGCCGCGCAGGTTCCCCGCCCGGTCGAGGTTGCGCCTCACCCTGGGCTTGACCCGGTTTCGTGGACACCTCCTGACGCTCGCCCGGTTCGGGCTGCTGCTGGTCGAGAAGGCCCGCCGCGAGCGGGTGGCGTTCGTGCTGTCCGACGCCTCGCCCGGCGGCGCGCGCCTCGCCCGGCGGCGCGCGCCACGTCCTCGCGCCGAAGCCCTGGCCGTAGCGTTCAGGCGTGCATGTCGCTCGTCAGGGCCGCCCCTGCTTGAGGTACGCATTGCCGCGGCCCATCAGGCCCCGGAACCCCTCGAGGTCGCCTGCGCGGACCACGGAGCGCAGCCGCTCCACCGCGTACAGCAGAGCGGACAGCGACTCGGTGCCGTAGTCGTTGAGGGTCTGGATCTCGAAGTACAGATCCGGGTTCTCGGCCGCGACCTTGGCGGCGACCCCGAGCTGCGCGTCGAACGTGGTGGACGACA
The DNA here is from genome assembly GCA_964203225.1 of Kofleriaceae bacterium. Lineage (GTDB taxonomy): Bacteria > Myxococcota_A > Polyangia > Haliangiales > Haliangiaceae > JABFXX01. Next base: position 78,987 of record CAXNMK010000007.1, on the reverse strand, counting down.
GGGTGGCGAGCTTCGGCGCCGCCTCACCCGACTCGGCGAGGGCGGTGAAGAACGCGATGTTGAGCGCGTGCGACAGGCCGAGCACGTACGCGATCAAGCGATCGTGGCTCTCGAGGTCCATCTCCACGAGCGTGGCCATCGTGGGCTCGAACAGCGCGCGCGCCGCGGCGGTGGCGGTCGGGACGCCGAGGTCGACGAAGATCACGTGGCGACCCGACAGCAGCTCGGTGTCGGGGCCGAACATCGGGTGGACCGAGGTCACCTGGCCGCCGGCCTCGGCGAGCGCGCGCAGGCCGGTGCGGAGCGGGCTCTTGAGCGAGCCGACGTCGAACACCACGCCGGGCGGCGGGGCCTGGGCCAGCTCGAGCAGGATCGCGTTCGACGCCGGCATCGGCGCGGCGATCACGATCAGCTCGTGGTCGAGCGTCACGGCGCGCCAGTCGGCGTGGTGCGTGATGCCGGGCGGCGGGGTGCCGTGCGGATCCGCGATCTCGACGGTGAACCCCTGCGCGCCGAGGTAGCGCACGAACCACCGGCCCATGTTGCCGCAGCCGCCGATCACGAGCACGCGCCGGCCCCCGCCCTCGCCCGTCGACGACACCGTGTCGCGCTCCTGCAGCGCGAGCGAGCCGCGGATCAGCGCGAGGATCAGCTCCTCGCCGAGGCTGGCGGTCAGCCCGTGCGACTCGGCCGCCGCCCGCGCCCGCTCCACGACGTCGCGCTCCTGGCGGTAGTCGCGGGTCGGGATGCCGGCGTCGCGCTTGGTCTGGCCGATCTTGAGCGCGGTCGCCTGCCGCTTCGCCACCAGGGCGAGGATGTCGCGATCGATCTGGCCGAGCTCGGCGCGGAGCGTGTCGAGGCGCGCGCGCGGGTCATCGGGAGGTGACATTCGCGGCAGTCTAGGGGTCCGGAGAAACCAGCACAACTTGCTGTGGATCACTCCGCGACCCCGATCGGGTCGATCAGGCCGGGCGACGCGCGAACACGACCTTGGCCACCATGTGAGCCTCGGTGGTCGGCGCCTCGAACCCGACCTCGGTGAGCAGCGCGGCGAGATCGTCCCCGAGGTAGTCCTCGAAGAACGGCTCGTGGAACTCGACAGGGAACGAGTGCAGCGCGGGCGCGATCTCCGCGCTGTCCGAGAGCTGGGCCGAGTCCTCGAGCACGACCAGGCCGCCCGGCTTGACCACGCGCAGCAGCTCGCGCACCACGTTGCGGCGCGCGTTGCGCGGCAGCTCGTGGAACAGGTACGTGCTGGTGACGATATCGAACGTGGCGTCCGCCCACGGCAGGTGCTCCCCGTTCTCCACGGCGAGCGTCAGCTCCGGGACGTCCGCGAGCCGGCGCCGCGCGGTGCGGACGTACGCGGGCGACAGGTCCACGCCGTGGAGCTGCATCGCGGGGAACGTCTGCGCGAGCTGGTGCAGCGTTCGGCCGGTGCCACACGCCACGTCGAGCAGGCGCAGCCCCGCGCCGGCGCCCTCGCCGTCGGCGGCGACGCCGCGCTCGCGCACGAACCGCGTGATCGGTGGGATCACCTGGCGGCGCATGATGTCCGCGGTGCCGCGGAACAGCAGCTCCACGCCGAGCTCGTAGACCTCGGCCGAGTGCTCGCTGAAGTAGCCGTCGGTCTGCCAGTGGAACGTGCGCCGGTAGTACGCCGGATACCGCGCGCGATCGACGACGGGGATGTCCTTGTAGTCCTTTGCGCGCTTGCGCCGGATCACGTTGGGCGCGTCCCGGACCAGCTGCGGCAGCTGGCGCAGGTACGCGCGCACCGGGATGTCGAACAGCAGCTCGCGCGGGTACAGCCCGGCCTCGACGTTGGCGAGGTCGCGGGCGTGCAACGCCCGGTGGCGGTTCATCAGCGTGGTCAGCTCGGCCTTGCCGAGGACCGGCCGGGGCGTGCGCGTGGCGATCCGCGCGACCTCCTGGAGGACGGTGGCCTGCAGGAACAGGCCGAGGTGCTGGCCGTGATAGGCGAGGCGGTGAAGACGCGACAGGGTGGTCATCATGGACGGAGTGCTCGGGTGGCGCGGCGCCGTCGCCGCCCCAGCAGCGTAGCAACCGCCGCCATCATGGCCAGGCCCATCGGGCCGCCGCTCGCCGAGTTATCGCAGCAGCCCGTCTTGGGCGGCGTCACGGTGCCGCCGTCGTCGGCGTTCAGCGACGGACAGGTCGTCGGATCGGCCACGATGCCGAGCTGTGCGCGGAGGATGCACCAGTTGGTGAGGCCGCCTGTGGTCTTGTCGACGCACTGATCGCGCTGCAGCGTGCCGGCGGCGCAGTCGACCGGCCCCGTGATGTCCTGGTAGCGCAGGACCTTGGTCCACGTCACCAGGTCCGTGCTCTTCATGATGCCGGCGTCGTCGGACAGCACCTGGTTGCCGCCGAAGTTCTGCGTGCACGCCCACACCTCGCCGGCGGTGTTCTCGACCAGGCAGTTGATGTGGGGCGCGGCCACGAGGTCCTCCCACACCGCCCCGTTCGACGGCGCGCGCGACACCCGCACCCCCGAGCTGCGCGTGCCCGCCACCAGGTCCCCGTTCGCGCGCAGGACCACGGCGATGTCGTCCTGCAGCATCAGCACCCGCGTCCAGGTCTGGCCGGCATCGGTGCTGCGGTAGATGCCGTCGCTGATCGCGTTCTCGATCTGGTAGGTGACGCGCGCGAACAGCAGATCCGGGTTGGTCCGCCCGATCGCGACGATGTCGATCTGGGAGTTCGCGGTGGTCGACAGCCCGGTGGTCGCCATCGCCGTGTAGCTCGCGCCACCGTCATTCGAGCGGAACAGCAGGAACTGCTTGGAGCCGGCGAACCGGTAGCCACTGAGATACACGCGCTGCCCGTCGCTCGGCGCGACCTCGAGGCTGGTCCACCAATCGCCGACCAGCCCGGGCGACGGCGCGACCGGGAACGACAGGCCGTCGTCGGTGCTCTTGTGGATCTTGGCGTCGCCCGGATCCGGCGGCGTGGCCGTGGGGTTGGCCGCCTGCGCCCCCGCGCTGTACAGCGCGCCGTCGGGCCCCAGGCCGATCGCCGACATGAACGACTCGCCGAACTGCGTGGGCTCGAACTCGCAGCCGTTGCGGTTGACCAGCAGCCCGCCGAACGTGGTCGCGAAGATCGCGCCACTCGCGGTGTACGCGTAGGCGGGATCCCAGTTGCCCGCGTACAGGATCGCGTCCTCGCACATCCAGTGCCAGGTCGCCCCACCGTCGTGGGAGAACGTCGCGCCGAACGTCAGGCCGGCGACGATGTGCTGCTCGTTGCCCTGGCGGAACGTGATGGTCGAGGTCGATGGCGGCCGCCCGTTCGCGTGCGCGGCCGAGGTGGCGGCGATCGCGAGCGCCGTTCCGAGCAGGATCTGCCGGGGCATGGCACGTATCGTATCCCGTCCCGCGCGCCCTCGCGAGGACCTGACACCCGCGCCCGGCTCACGCCCGCTCATGGGGTGAGGCCCCTCGTCGCAGGCGTCGCAGGCGTCGCAGGCGTCGCAGGCGTCGCAGGGGTCCGGAGAAACCAACACAACTTGCTGTGGATAACTCCTGCGTGCGCCACCCGGACGCCGTTCCCCGCATCGACCGACGGCTCGGCCACTCGCGCATGCCGCGCCTCATCGGGCGCGACGGACCGTGACCGGAGGGGCCGACTCTGCGTGCGACAGTTATCCACAGACGGTATCCACAGACGGTTGTGTTGGGTTCGCCGGCCCCCTCTCCGTCCCTCTCCGTCTATCGGCGCACCACGACCCGCGGGATGGGTCGCTTCGCGGTGCGGCCGTGCCCGGTGGTGCGGCCACGCAGCCGCCGCCACGCCCACGGGACCACGTAGTGGCGGATCCACCGGAGATCCTCGGCGAGCACCTCGCGGCGAGCGCGTGGACGGGGCGGCTCGAGCGCCGCCGAGAGCGCACCGAGTGATGCACCCGGCGCGCCCAGCAGGTGCGCGAGCTCGCTGCCGATCGCGGTGTGCCCGGCGGCGTTGCCGTGGATGCGATCGCGCGCCCACATGCGGTCGTCATACGCGCTCTCGTAGCTCGCCAGATCGAGGAGGATCGCGCCGGCGTCGTGCGCCAGCTGGCGCAGCTCGCGGTTGAGGGCGTCGGTGCGCGCCGTCAGCGCGCGGCCGAGCCGCATCCGGCCCGAGACGTCGGGGATCGTGAACATCACGACGGTCGCGCCGATCGCGCGCAGGCCGCGCACCATCTGCCCGACCTCCCCCGCGATGCGGCGCGCGTCGAAGTTGCCCCGCAGGAGATCGTTCATGCCCGCGACCACCGTCGCGAGATCCGGACGCATGGCGAGCGCGGGGGCGAGCTGGGCCGCCGCGATCTCGCCCGCGCTCCCACCGCGCACCGCGAGGTTCGCGTACTCGAGATCCGGGTTCACCACCGCGAGGTGCTCCGCGAGGCGGTCCGCCCAGCCGCGAAGCTGCCCTGCCTCATCGAGATCGTCGAGACCCTCGGTGCTGCTGTCGCCAAGGGCGACGTAGCGACGATAGCGGCCCGTGCTCACGACCACGATCATCGGGGTTCATCCCGGCGGGTACAACTCGCGAATCACCGGAATACGACGGCGCGAACCGCACGCCGATGCGGAGCACCAGGTCAGCGCCGCTCAGCATCGCCTCGTCCGGCCACGGGACCCCACCGGCCGCCACGGCGGCGCAAGACCGAACCGTCGCCGGCACGCCGCGGGCGAGAGCCCCATCGTCCAGAGAACCACCTTCCGGACGGCCCCGGGATCCTCGTAGCCGACGCGCCAGGCGACTTGATCGACGGCGTCGCGCGCCCGCTCGAGCAACTCTCGGGCCTTGACGACCCGCAGGTGTTGCAGGCACTCGGTCGGCCCGTGCCCCGTCGCCCGGACGAATCGCCGCTGGAACGTCCGCTCGCCCAGGCCGGCGCTCGTCGCCATCTGCGGCACGGTCGGGCACCATCGGACGTGGCGCTGGACACCAGTCTATCTTCGGACCATATTCAGACCCATGAGCGGACCCATCCGGACCGTGCGAATCTCGGAGAACTTCGTTCCGATCAGCGAGTTCAAGGCCCGCGCGGCCGAGTGGCTGCGCAAGGCTGACGCGACCGGCGCGCCGGTGGTCGTCACCCAGAACGGCAGGCCGGCGGGGGTCCTGCTGTCGCCGCAGGCGTTCGATGATCTCATCGAGCGGGCGCGCTTCGTCGCTGCGGTCGATCAAGGCGTCGCCGATGCAGACGCCGGTCGCGTGCATTCGCACGCCGCCGTCGCGCGCCGAATAAAAACTCGATTCGGTGGCAAGCGCGGGTGACGATCCGGAGGCGTCCCCGAGAGCGGCCGCGCAAGACCCTCGCCGTCGTCTGGACGGACCGGGCGCTCACCGATCTCGAGGCGATCGGCGACTTCATCGCCGCTGACAATCCGGCAGCGGCCGAGCGCTGGGTCAGCGAGTTGATGGCCAGCGCCGAGCGCGCCGCTGGCACGCCGATGGCGGGACGGCAGGTTCCCGAGTGGGGGCGCGACGACGTCCGCGAGGTGTTGAAGCGCACCTATCGGATCGTCTACCGAATCACGGACGACCAGCTCGAGATCCTCACCGTCTTCGAGGGGCATCGCCAGCTTCCGCGAGACATCGGTCGCGACGGCGCCTGACCGTCACACCAGCAGCGCGTAGCCCGCGAACGTCGCCACCGCGGCGGCGGTGAACACCAGCGCGTGGACCACCAGCCCCGGTGGGCGCTCGGACGGCGCCTCGGGCGGCGTGGCCTGGAGCAGGGCGAACTGGGCGCGGGCGTCGTCGAGCTGGCGGTCGAGGCCGGCGCGGGCGACGCGGGCGCGCTCGAGGTCGGAGATCTCCCGGATCAGGGCGTCGGCGCGGGCGCCGCGCGCGTCGTCGTCGGAGCGGGAGCTCACGGCCTGTAACCCTTGTTCGCCGCAGCCCTGGTGGTGGTCTTCTTCATCTCGGTCTCGAGCGAGGGGGCATCGGGTGCGCGCTTCGCCTGCTCGGACGCGAGGTGCTGGGTGCGGGCGGCCTCGAGGCGCGCGATCTCGCTCTTGAGCCGCGCGCGCTCGTCGGCCTTGGCCGCGACCACCGCCTGCTTCTCGGCGATGCTCTTGCCGCGCAGCTCGGCGGGCAGCTCGCCGTCGGCGGCCTTGCCGAGGAAGCCGCCGTCCTTGGCCACGGCGTCGACGAGGTCCCACCGCTCGTTCTTGTAGGCGGCCTTGCCCTTGAGCTGGCTGCGCTCGATCGCGACCTTCTTGCTCAGCTTCGCCGATGCCTGATCGGCGGACGCCTGCCGCGCGCTGGCCGCCGCCCACGTGGGCTCACGGTCGGTGCGAGACGCACGTCGCCGCGCCCGCGCGGGGCGCCACGAGCTACGCGAGCCCGATCTCGCGGAGCCGCTCGAGCAGGTACGCGCCGGCGGTGATCGGCTTGTACGTCGACGTGCCGCCCGTGCGCGCGATGCACGACGGCAGCGGGGTCAGGTCGACCTCGGCGCGCGCGTGCACGAAGCACGGCATCGAGAACCGCTCGCTCGACGCGTCGCCCGGGTTGACCACGCGGTGGGTGGTGCTCTTGTAGAGCCCGTTGGTGACGTTCTGGAGCATGTCGCCCGCGTCGACGACGATGGTGTCGAAGCCGGTGTGGACGGGCATCCAGGAGCCGTCGCGGCGGAGCAGCTCGAGGCCCTCGGAGGTCGCGCCCGACAGCAGCGTGATCAGGTTGATGTCCTCGTGGGCGGCCGATCGGACCGCGCCCGGGGGGACGTCCTTCGCGACGGGAGGGTAGTAGAGGACGCGCACGATGGTGTCGCTGTCGGTCGCCATGCCGCGGAACCGGTCCGCGGGCTCGCCGATGTACGTGGCGGCGGCCTCGAGGAGGATCTGGCCGAGGCCGTCGAGGCGGCGGTAGAGCTGGACGAGCGTGTCGCCGAACGCGGGGACCTCGGCGGGCCAGAAGTTCGGGCCGAACAGGCGGTGGACCGGGTGGTCGTCCGGCACGTCGGGACGCCCGACCTGCCAGAACTCCTTGAGGTCCGGGGCCGTCGAGTCCTTCGCGTGCTCCTTGCCGAACCCGGTGAACCCGCGCTGACCCTTCTTGATCGGCTCGTGGTAGCGCGTCTTGACGTCGGCGGGCAGGTGGAAGAACTGCTTCGCGACCTCGTAGGCCTGCTGGGTCAGGGCGTCGGTCACGCCGTGATGGCGGATCGCGAAGAAGCCGATGTCGGACAGCGCGCTGCCGACGGTGTGGATGAATCGATCACGCGCCGCCCCACCCGCCGTCCAGTCCTCGAGATCGACCACGGGGATGTTCTGTGCTGACATCGCGGAGCAGTATCGCCGATCCAGGTGGCGCGTGTCGCCAGGGTGGAGCGTCGCGCTCGCCGCGCGTTCTGCGCATGTCTCGCGCGCCCTGCGCGCCGGAGGACTGGAGCCGATTCAGGTCGGCCCGCCTGTCGCGGCGGGGGCGCACCGTCAGCCGCGCAGCGCGGCCCGCGCGAGCGCGTCCAGCCGCCGGCGCGAGCCGCCGCGGACCTCGGCCACCAGCACCTCCTTGGCGTCGCGGGTCAGCTGCTTGAACGCGTACTCGACGCGGAGCGCGTCGCCCTGGGTCCGGCACCGGCGGGTGACCACGACCTCGAGTGGGCCACGGCCGCGGGTGTAGCGCGCGCCCTTGCCAGCGTCGTGGGCGGCGATCCGGGCGGCGACGTCGACGGCGATGCCGCAGTACAGGGACCGGTCCGCGCAGCGCGCGACGTAGACGAACCAGCTCACCCCGCCAGTATCGCGCGTCGTGTACGCTCGTGGCCACGTGAGCGAGCAAGACGACGCCACGCTGCTGGACTCCGGCGCGTCCCCCGTGGCGGCGGCGGCGGCGCTCCGGGCGGCCGCGGTGGACCTCGGCGACCGCTACGAGCTCGGGCCGGTGCTCGGGCGTGGCGGCATGGGCGAGGTGCGGCTCGCGCGGGACGTCCGCATCGATCGCGAGGTCGCGGTCAAGCTGATGCGCGGCGGCCAGAACGACGAGGCACTGGTCCGCCGGTTCTTCCGCGAGGCGCGGGTGCAGGGCGTGCTCGAGCACCCCGCCCTGGTGCCGGTCCACGACCTCGGCCGCGACGCCAACGACAACCCGTACTTCGTGATGAAGCGGCTGACCGGCACCACGCTCGCCGACGTACTGACCTCCACCGACGCCGCGGTGCAGGCGCGGTGGCCGCGGCGCACCCTGCTGGCGCGGCTGGTCGACGTCAGCCTCGCGATCGAGCTGGCGCACACCCGCGGCGTGATCCACCGCGACATCAAGCCCGCGAACCTGATGCTCGGTGACTTCGGCGAGGCCTACGTCCTCGACTGGGGGCTCGCGCGCGCGACCGGCGATCTCGAGGGGGGCCCCCAGGTCACCTCGGTGTCCGGCGACGGCGAGGCGGCCGGGGACACGCAGGCCGGCTCGCTGCTCGGCACGCCGGGCTACATGTCGCCCGAGCAGGCGCGCGGCGAGGTGGTCGGCCCCGCCACGGACGTGTTCGCGCTCGGCTGCGTGCTCTACGAGATCCTCGCCGGCGTGGCCGCGATGCCGCGCGGCGTCCAGGGCCTGGTGGAGGCGATCAGCACCCCCCAGCATCGCCCGAGCGCGCGCGGGGGAGAGGTGCCACCCGAGCTCGATGACCTGTGCGCGCGCGCGACCGCGCAGGATACCGCGCTCCGGCCCACCGCTCGCGCCTTCGCAGACGGCATCCAGGCGTTCCTCGACGGTGACCGCGACACCGAGCGCCGGATCGAGCTCGCGGCCGAGTACGCCCGCCGCGCCCGGACCGCCATCGACGAGGGCCGACACGATGCCCGCGCGGTCGCGATGCGCGAGGCCGGCCGCGCGCTCGCCCTCGATCCGACCAGCGCTCTGGCGCAGGACGTGCTGGCCGCGCTGCTGGTACAATCACCCGCGGACATTCCGCCCGAGGCGCTCGCCGCCGCCGACCTCGAGCGCTCCATCAACCGGCGCGACGTGGCCCGGTGGGCGAGCCACGGCTACTTCGGGTTCGTGGTGACGCTGCTGTCGCTGCTGCTGCTGCCACTCGAGACCTACTGGCCGGTGGTCGGGTCCGCGGGGCTCGCGACCGCGACCTGGCTGGTGGTGCGCCACATCGGGCAGGACCCGCTGCCGATGCGGAGCAACTGGTACCTGCTGCTGATCGGGCTGTCGAGCCTGATGATCGTCAGCGGGGGGCTGCTGTTCGGGCCACTGCTGGTGATGCCGCTGTTCGTGCTCGGCGCGATCGCGGGGTTCCTCGCGCAGTCCTCCGCCTACCACCCGGCGACCGTGATCGTGCCGTTCGTGGCCCCGATCATCGTGATGGTCGCGCTCGAGCTGACGGGCGTGACGCCGTCGACCTGGGCCGTCCGGGACGGCTCGATCGTGATGTCGGTGCCGATCCTCAAGCTGACCACGCGGTCCGCGCTGGTGTTCTTCGGGACGTCGATCGCGGCGCAGATCGGGAATACGATCGCGGTCACGCTGATCGGTCGCAAGCGCGCGGAGCGCTCGCTCGATCTCGTCCACGGCCACGCATGGCACCTCAAGCAGCTGCTGCCGGATGCGACAACGAACGCGCCGATCGCTGCCTCTCCCTCCGGCACCACCCAGCCGGTGCCGCGCGTCCCGCCGCCCTGAGCGTTTGAAACCACCGCGACCGGGGGTGGGGCCCTGCGCGGCTGGCCGCGTGGGGCGGGGGCTTGAGCCCCGTGGGATGGAAAGCCGGCGCTCAGCCGACCTTGTGCTCGATCTCGGGCTCGGTCGCGAAGAACCGGTTGCGCCTGGGGTCGTTGAACTGCTCGTAGTCGATCGACCAAGGAGTGACCTCCGCCACGCCGTTCTCGAGGCGGATGGTCGCCGCCATCGGGGTCACCGAGCGGTAGCTGGAGTCCGGCGGCAGGTCGTTGTTGTCGGCGCCGCCCGCCGAGAACAGCGTGATCAGCTGGGTCTGGTCCGCGTACATCGTGCGGAAGCCGCTGTCGACCTTCTCGTGCCCGCGCACCAGCATCGAGCAGCCGAGCTTCTGCATGAACGCCTCGAACTGCAGCTTGCCGAACGGGAACCGCGCGTTCTGGGCCTGCAGGTCATCGGGGATGAAGTCCGCCGTCGACGGATCACTCCACAGCATCTGGAACCGCACGTCGGGATCGTTGAGGCCCGCCATGTCGCCGAGCTTCGCCTTGATCGCCGTGTCGCGCGGGATGCCCGCGTGGACGAACATCAGGTCGTCGAAGAACAGCATGTTCGGCATCTCCTCGAACATCTTCATGTACTCCGCGAACACCTCGCCGGGGATATGGCCGATCAGCGTGTTGATCGCCTCGGCTGGTTTCACGCCGCCGTAGATGCGGCCGCGGTACTCGATGTAGTACTCGTGGTTACCGCGCAGCGGGAACACGTGCTCGGGCGCGGCGAGGTAGAGCTGCATGACGGCGCGCAGCACGCCGTTGTAGCTGAACCGGCCGCGGTCGATGTAGTCGCCGAGCAGGATCAGCTTGGGCTCGGGCCTGGTCTTGTCGGCCTTCCAGGCCTCGAGCTTGGCGAAGAAGTCGGCCTGCAGCAGCGCGCCCTTGAGGCAGCTGTAGCAGCCGTGGAGGTCGCCGAGCACGGTCAGCTCGTAGACCTTGTTGTTCTCCGCGGGGTGCACGAACACGTGGCCGTCGAGGAACGGCTGCTCGCCGACGAAGTCAACGATCGACGTGCGCCCGATCAGCTTGTTCGCGCCCGCGGCGCGCTGCTCGGCGAGCTTGCTCACGAACCGCTGCATCAGATCGAGGTCGGCGTCGACCTGCTGCTTGATGCGTTCCGGGTTCGCCGAGTAGTGGTTCTCGAACGCCGAGAAGAACGGGTGGTTGTCGAGCCGCGACCGGACGTCCAGGTTGGGCTTCTGGATCGCGATCTGGCTGGTCTCGCGCAGGATCTCGATGTCCGACGGTGCGAGGTCCGAGGTCGACTCGAGGAGGTCGTGCAGCTCCTGGCGGAACCGGGCCTCCTGCGGGTGGACGCTGCCGTCGGCGTAGATCAGCTCGTCGATGGTGGCGAGCAGTGCGACCTGGTTATCGCGCTCGAACGTCTGGAAGATCTCGTAGCTGCGAAGCTTGAGCTTGCCGTAGACGAACTGCTCGACCGGCTCACCATCGGCGACCGCCTCGTCGAACAGGTCCTTGATGCTCCGGTCGATGCCCTCGAACACCTCGTGGAAGTGCGTGACGAACCGGTTGATCACGTCCTCGCGCGTCTTCGGATCGGCGTCCGGCATGGCGAGCCTGGCGCGCGCCGTGATCAGCTGCCGGATGTAGATCTTGATGAACGTCTTCTCGGTGAAGTCGAACTCGCCATCGATGTACCCGAACGCGGTCAGGTAAAAGATGATGGCGTTCATCTGCTGCTCGGCGACTTCGGGATTGGTGCTGAAGGAGAGCATCGACGACGTATCGTCGTTCGGCACCCGGACGGGCGCAAGGGCACCGGTCGCGGGGATCCGCAGCGCTCCGCAGCGCTCCGCAGCGATCCGCAGCCCCCGTGCAGCGCCGCGCGTCCGGCCCACGGGGGCGGCGCCCCACGCGGCCAGCCGCGTCGGGTCCCCACCCCCGTTCGCGTGTGTTTCACAAGCGCTCAGGATCGGCGCCGGGCCAGGAGCAGCCCCCACGCGGCGTACTCCCGGACCAGCCAGGACACCGCCCGGCGGCGATCCCGGTACTGCAGGCTGTCGTCGATGTGCCACGCGGACGCGGCGAGGCCGGCATCCCGGAACAGGCGCACCGCGCGGCGCGCGTGGAACGGCTGCGTGACCAGCCACACCCGCGCGAGGCCGCGGGGCGCCAGCAGCGCCGCCACATGACGGGCGTTGTCGCGCGTGGTCATCGCGGCATCCTCGACGAGCACCTCCGGAACACCGGCCGCGGCCAGCGCCTCCGCCATCACCTCGGCCTCGGCACGCCGCGCGCCCTGCGTGCGCCCGCCCGTGGCGATCACGAGCGGCGCCCCACCCGCGCGCCACAGCGCCGCCGCGGCGACCACGCGCTCGGCGAGCACCTCGGACAGTCCCCCATCGTGGGCGAGCGGTGCACCCAGCACCACGATCGCGTCGAGCGCACGGACACCTGCGGGCCCCTGGAGCGCATCAGCCGGCTGGCGCTGCGCGCGCAGCGGCGCCTCGAGGAAACGCGCCGGGACGTCCCAGCGCCGGGTCATTGCACCGCCGGCACCGTCGGCACCGTCGGCGTTGCCGGCGATCCCGGTCCCTGGCGCCCGCCGCCACCCTCACGCCCGTCGATGCGCGCTGGGTCCTCGGCGATCACGTACGCGAGCGCGGCCACGGCAGCGACCTGCTCGGCGAGCTGCACCGGATCGATCTTGTCGAAGGTGTCGGCCGCCGAGTGGTGCACGTCGAAGTAGGTGCGCGCCTCGCCGATCAGCGCGAGGCCCGGGACGCCGGCCGGCACCATCGGCGCGACGTCGGCGCCGGCGAACTCGGGCACCAGCGTGCGGAGCCCGGTCGAGGCGAGCAGCGCCATCAGCGCCTCGAGGCGCGCGCGCAGCGGCGCGGCGGCGGCCGGCGCGCCGACCTTGAAGCCGAGGCCGACCGGCCGGTACCCGCCGACGTCGCTCTCGAGCGCGAACACGTGGTTGGCGAGCTCGGCGGCATGCGCCTCCGCGTACGCCTTCCCGCCGCGGATCTCGAGCTCCTCGGCGGTGAACAGCACCACGCGGATCGTGCGGCGCGGCTGGAGGCCGAGCTCGCGCAGCAGCGCCAGCGCCCGCATCATCACCACGCAGCCCGCGCCGTCATCCTGTGCGCCCTGCCCCACGTCCCAGGTGTCGAGGTGCGCGCCGAGCACCACCACCTGCTCGGGAAACTCGCGACCACGCAGCTCGCCGATCACGTTCGCGCTCGGCGCATCGGGCAGCCGCTTCGACGCGAGCGCGAGCTTGACGGTGACCGGCCCCTGCGCCGCGAGCCGCGCGATCAGCCCCGCGTCCTCGACGGTGACCGCGGCCGCCGGGATGTTCGGCTGGGCCGGGTCGTACCCGACCGCGCCGGTGTGCAGCGTGGCCAGGCTGTGCGCGGTGACGGACCGCATCAGCACGCCCACCGCGCCGAGCTTCGCGGCGCGCGACGGGCCGGAGATCCGGTAGGCGGCGACCGCGCCGTAGTTGCTCGGCGTGTCGGTCCACGGCGTCAGCGGCACGTCGTACAGCACGAGGGCACCCTTGACCTCGGCGGCCCGCGCCTCGAGCTCATCGAAGCTGCGCACCACCACCACGCGCGCGGTCACCCCGCCGGCGGGCGTGGGCACGCTGCCGCCGAGCCCGAGCACGGACAGCGGCCGCGCGATCGGCGTGACGAGCGCGGCCGCCTCGGCGCCGCGGAGCCAGTGCGGCACCCGCACCGGCTCGGTGTGCACGGTCAGGCCGTCGGCCGTCATCGCGTCGGCGGCCCACGCGATCGCGCGGTCGAGCGCGGCCGAGCCGGACATCCGGTGCCCGATCCGGTCGGTGAGCTGCGCGAGCCGGGTGTAGGCGCCGCGATCGGCGCGCCCGGCAGTCAGGATCCGCTCGACGATCACGCGATGCGCGGCGTACCCGGCGTCCGGCGCGGAGACCGGCGCAGCGGCGGGCACGGGCACCGGCCCGTACGAGGTCGTGTCCGCCACCCACGCGGGCGTGTGCGAGCCCACGCCCGAGGGGGCACATGCGGCGAGCAGGGCGGCGAGCACCGCCGCCAGCAGGGCTTCGCGCACCTTCGAATCAACCATCTTCGAGCACTCCTTCGTCCCGAACCACGGGCCCCGCGGCGGGCAGCCCGTGGCGCCCGAGCTCGGCGAGCAGCGCGATCACGGTGACGAACCTCTCGGTGTGGGTCGCCGCGCGGCCGAGCGCGAGGTCCGACAGCGGCATCGGATGATCGACCGGCGAGCCGCGGCCCGGGTACACCCGGTAGCGCAGGCCCTCGCCGTCCCAGAACGCGAGCCAGCCATCGAGGGTCGTCGCCGCGCGCAGGCGGCGATCCTCGTCGAACACGCGACCGAACACGCGCGCATCGCCGCGCAGCTTGAACCGCTCGTCGAAGCCCGGATCGGCGGTCTTGACCAGCGGCGCCGCGGGCGGGCCGGCCGGGTTGGTGCCGAGGGCGCGCGGGGCGAGCGCCCACATGGTGAAGGTCGCGCCGCGGGTCTCCTCGATCTCGGTGCCGATCACGACGTCGAGCGCGAGCACGGCGCCGTCGATCCGCTCGATCCGGATCCGCACGGGCCGGCCCTCGATGTCGCCGACGATCTGCGTGGACACGTAGCCCGCCTCGCCGCGCGAGGTCAGGCTGTGGACGTCGGCCAGCGTGGTCCGCAGCCCCGCGGTCAGCGCGGCGATGTACGCGGCCCACACGGGGTCCGGCACCGGCGGCGCCTCGGTGGTCAGCGGCAGCGCCGCGAGCTCCTCCTCGCGCACGGTGCGCGACGCCCGCGCGATCAGCGACAGGCCGAGCAGCGGCAGCAGGAAGTGGTGCGGCCAGCGGAACCCGAACCCGCCGAGCACGACCAGCGCGAGGCCGAGGCCGACCTGCCGCCGCGCCGGGCTGTCCGAGGCCACGCACGAGGTCAGCGTCCACACCAGCGTGGACATCGCGAGCAGGTAGAGCGCGAGCCGCGGATCGGCCTGGCTGTGGGTCAGCTCCACGCCGACCGCGAGCGCGGCGCCCTTGGCGACGCTTGCGTAGTGCATCCGCGTGACCACCGCGCCGATGCCCGCGATCACCATCGCGAGCAGCACGGGCACCGGGCGCGTGACCGCACGCGTGAACGGCCGCGGCGCGAAGCAGTACGGCGTGACGAGGGCGGCCACGCACAGCGCGGTCACCCCCGCGCGGGTGATCGCGACGCCCGGGCCATCGAACGTGGTGTCGGGCCACAGGAAGTGGGCGCCGACCGCGCTCACGGTGTGGAGCACGAGCGGCGCGGCGAGGATCGGCAGCCCGACCTGCACCCCGAGATCCCGGCCGCGCCCGAGGCCGTCGAGGACCAGCGCGAGCACGGCGATCCCGAACGCGAGCTCGAGGCGGAGGGCCCACCCGGGCGACGCCGTCATCACGAGCGGCACCGCCCCGAACACCGCCGCGACCGCGACCATCGCCTGGGTCCCGCGCTCGCGCCGCGGCGTGGCGGTCGTGAACGCCTCCACGGTCTGGTGCGCGATCACGAGCGCGGCGAGGACGCCGGTCATGTAGAACAGGAACAGGCCGCCGTAGTCGAGCGCGGTGTGCCAGCCAGGCGGCGTGCCGAGGAGCGGCCGCAGCAGCGGCACCGCGATCCGGTTGATCACCACCTCGAGCGCGGCCACGGCGAGGAGCACGTGGAGCGCCGTGACCTTGCCGAGGGCGCTGGTCCAACCCGGTAAGCGGCGCGTGGGCAACCCGAAAAACGTAGCTGTATGCAGCAGTTGGGTCAAGGCGATCGCCGAAAACTGGGCCCTGGGTCTGCGGCCGGGCGAACCTACATGTGGTGCTCCGCTCCGCGCTGCCCGCGATCCTCGCATGTCTGGCCGTGTCCACGGCTGCAGCGGGCCCGGCCGCGCGCACGGTCGTCCTCGATCCCGGCCACGGCGGATCGAACCCGGGGACCCGCGGCGCGGGGGTCCACGAGAAGCAGGTCACCCTCCAGATCGCGGGCCTGGTCGCCACCCGCCTGCGCGCCCGCGGCCTGCGTGTCGAGCTGACCCGCAGCGACGACCGGACGCTGACGCTGCGCCAGCGCGTGGCGCGCGCCGACAGCCTCGCGGCCGACGTGTTCGTCAGCATCCACGCCAACGCCTCCCCGACCCGCACGCAGCGCGGCTACGAGACGTTCGTGCTGACCGCGCGCGGCGTCGACATCGACGGCCGGGCCCTGCGCGCCGACACCACCACCCCGCGCCCCGGGGTGGATCCCGAGGTCGCGCTCGTCCTCGACGATGTCGAGCGCGGCGCCGCCCAGTGGGAGGCCGCGGATCTCGCGGCGCGCATGCAGCAGGCGCTGCGGACCCGGCGCGGCGCCGAGGGGGATCGCGGCGTGCGTCAGGACGCGCACCACGTGCTCCTCGGCGCGACCATGCCCGCGGTGCTGGTCGAGGTCGGCTTCCTCGACCACCCGATCGAGGGCAAGCAGATCACGAGCGCGCCGGTCCAGGCGGAGATCGCCGACGCGATCGCCGAGGCGATCGCCGCGCAGCTCGAGGACTAGTTCCCAAGCTGGTTCGTGCTCCGTTCACGTGGCACGTGCCTCGTATACGACGTGGGCCCCCGCGGTTGACGTGGTCTCGGAGGCGAGCGGAACCGGCGTGCCCGATTCGTGAGCGTGCAGGTGGCCGAAACGACCGACGCCCCCGACAGATGGGGGCGCCAGCGCGAATCGAGTCAGCTCAGCTCAGCGCGGGGGATAGCCGCCGCCACCGCCCGGCGGCGGGAAGCCACCACCGCCCGGCGGGCCATAACCACCCCCCTGCGGCGGCGGGCCACCGTAGCCACCCCCCTGCGGCGGCGGACCACCGTAGCCACCCCCCTGCGGCGGCGGGCCACCGTAACCACCACCCTGCGGCGGCGGGCCGCCATAGCCACCCCTGCGGCGGGCCGCCGTAGCCACCCTGCGGCGGGCCGCCGTAGCCACCCTGCGGCGGGCCACCATACGCCGGGGGCTCCGGCGGGGGTGCCGGCTGGACCCAGCCCGAGGCGGCGCCGAACCGGCTGAGCGCGAGGAAGCCGACCGCGCCGGACACCAGCGTGGTGGCGACGCTGCCGGACAGGTAGGCCCACTTGGCCTCCATGAACACGCCGTTCACGATGCCGCTGATCCCGAGGATCGCGATCACGCCGTACTGGAGCGCGACCACGCCGAGCATGTAACGCTCGGCCTGGCGGAACGTCTCGGCGTTCGTGCGCGGCAGCAGCAGCTTGGCCACCACGGCGATCACGACGCCGCCGACCAGGATCGACGGCATCGCCGCGCGCACCGGGAGGCTGCCACCCTTGAAGCCACCGAACACGTACGACAGGAGCTGGTCCGCTCCGCCGACGGCGATCTGGAGCCCCGCGAGGAGAAACCCGAACAGGACCAGCTTGATCCCGACCTGGGTGTCGTCCTTGTGCGGGCTGGTCGCCCGCCCGCGATCGATCGTGATGACGAAGTACGCAGCGAACACGAACGCGATCGCGGAGAGGAGCCCCAGCAGCGTGGGGATCCTCTCTGCAACCATCTCCATCATCGATCCCACGGAACCCTCCTCAGGCGTCAGGCGCCCAGCAGGCGCCTGTGGTCAACCGCGCCGCAGGCTGCGGCGCATTGACTCAGCCTGCCACAGGTCGGGGGCCGATGGGGGCGACGGGCAGGTTGTCGAGGTCCCACATGTTCGCCTCCTGGTACTGGCCCGAGTCCATCATCGTGAAGCCCACGAACAGCGCCGCCGCGAGGATGGCGCTGACGAAGATCACCGAGTGGAACACCTTGTCGTACTTGAGGTGCATGAAGAACAGCACCACCAGCGTCGCCTTGATCACCGCGATGAACATCGCGAGCGCGAGGTTCAGGCTCGGGCCGAAGTCGACCGTGGTGGCGAGGACCGTGACGATCGTGAGGAACAGCAGCGTGCCGCCGGTCCCGAGCAGGACCTTGACGGACGCCACGTGAGAGAGGCCGTGGTCGTCGTCAGCGAGGTGCTCGTGTTCAGTGGATGCAGTGGACATGATCGGTCTGCCCCGTTCAGTGGATGAGATCAGTGGATCAGTCAGTGGATCAGATAGAGGAGCGGGAACAGGAAGATCCAGATCAGATCGACGATGTGCCAGTACAGCGCAGCGAAGTCGACGGGCCCGAAGTAATCCGGCGTGAAGTGGCCCTTGGCCGCGCGGATCAGGAGCCAGATGAACACGAAGATCCCGACGAGGACGTGGATGCCGTGGAGGCCCGTCATCGCGAAGTAGATCGTGAAGAACATGCTGGTGTGCGCGGGCGGCGGGCCCGCATACAACATCTCCTTCTCCTCGTGGTGCGTCAGCTTGGTGCTGGGCGTGAACGCCTTGGCGCCGAGTTCGAGCGGGCGCTGCGCCACGCCACCGTCGTCGGTGACGGCGGCGGGCGGCGCGGGCGGCTTGCACTCGGCGACGATCTTGGTGGTCGCGCCACGCACCGTGTGGTCGCCGTAGTCGACCAGGATGCCCGACGAGCGCGAGTGCGTACACGCGGCGGCCTCCGGGTTCTTGGTGATGCGCGCGGAGTTGCACTTCGCGTCGTCAACGAACGGACCCTGCAGGCCGTCCTTCGCGTTGTACCACCATCCGCTCTTGCAGACGTGCGGGTTGAAGTTCGGCTTCCAGCACGGGAGCTTCTCCGCGTGCGCGCCGTGCTTCGCGGTGCCCTCGGCGTGCGACGCGGGCAGGCCCCCGGTCCGGCCGAGCGCGATGTCGAAGCAGCGGTCGACGATCGGCCTGCGGCCCTTCTCGACGAACGCCGCCTTGCCGTCGGCGCCCGCCTGGACCGCGCCCGTGACCTCGAACACCTGGCAGTCCGCCTGGACGAACGGGGCCTTGGGGTCGGTGTCGATGTCGCGGTCGAGATAGCAGCCCTCGTCGGCCTTCGAGGTCCCTAAATTGTAGATGACGCTCGACTTGGTACCCGGGCAGTTGTTGCCCTTGTTGATCAGCGGCGTGCCGCCCGAGCTCACGCACGGGTCGAAGTAGCGGCCGAACAGGATGTGCTCGTGGATCTTGTGCGTGTACTCGAAGTACTTGATCACGAGGAACCCGAACGCACACGCGATGGTGGCGGCGAGGCACCCGATCAGCAGCTTCGGCTGGCGGAGCTGCGCGGCGCGCACGGCCCAGGCGGCCGTCAGGCTCGACGCGATCAGCACGCCGGTGTTGATCGCGCCCATCTTCGTGTCGAGGTACGTGTGCGCGTATGCGTAGATCTCCGGGTGGTGCGACCGGTAGAGGATGTACGCGACGAACAGCGCCGAGAAGAACAGCACCTCCTGCCCCAGGAAGATCCAGATGCCCAGCTTGCCGCTGTCGAACTGGTGCTTCGCGTCGTCGTAGTGGTGCTGGATGAACTCGGATCCGAGCCCGTGTCCGTGCCCATGATCGTCAGCGTGGGCGCCGTGAGGCTGCTCACTCACAGGTCACCGTTCTTGTCGCCGTCGTCCGCCGGCGCCGGCGGCTCCACCGCGGTCGCCGTGGCCACAGGCGCATCGGACACCTGCGCAGGCGTCGCCGTCGTGGCGGGCGCCGGGGCCGGCTCGGTCGCGATCGGCGCGCGGCGCTCCCAGACGTCCTCCTCGACCTCGACGAGATCGTCGTAGTTGTAGAGCTCGTGGAGGATGGGCGGGGTCTCGAAGTTGTAGAGCGGCGGCGGCGTCGGGGCCTGCCACTCGAGCGAGCTCGCGCCCCACGGGTTGCGCGGCGCGCGGGCACCGGTCTTGAGCGAGGCGAACAGGTAGATCACCGTGACGAACAGCGAGATGCCGAGGACGAACGCGCCGATCGTCGAGAGCTGGTGAAGCATCTCGTACTGCTGGTCGTAGTCCCAGTAGCGCCGCGGCATGCCGCGCGAGCCCATCACGAACTGCGGGAGGAACGTCAGGTTGAAGCCGAAGAACACGCCCGTCGCGCAGATCTTGCCGAGGCTCTCCGGGTACATGCGGCCGGTGAACTTCGGCCACCAGTAGTGGAGCGCGCCGAGGAACGCGACCAGCGTCGAGCCCATCATCACGTAGTGGAAGTGGGCGACGACGAAGTAGGTGTCGTGCAGGTGGACGTCGACGGACAGCGTCCCGAGGAACAGGCCGGTCAGGCCGCCGATCGTGAACAGCAGCAGGAACGACAGCGCGTACAGCATCGGGGTCTTGAGCCGGATGTCGCCCTTGTAGAGCGTGGCCACCCAGTTGAAGACCTTGATCGCGGAGGGGATGCCGACCGTGAACGTCAGCGCCGAGAACACCATGTTCGCGAGGCGGCTCTGGCCGGACACGAACATGTGGTGGCCCCACACGAGGAACGACAGCAGCGCGAGCGAGACGCTCGAGTACGCCACGAACCGGTAGCCGAACATCGGCTTGCGCGAGAACGTGGAGATCAGCTCGCTGATCACACCCATCGCCGGGATGATCATGATGTAGACGGCCGGGTGTGAGTAGAACCAGAAGAAGTGCTGGAACAGCACCGGGTCGCCACCGAGGGTCGGGTCGAAGATGCCGATGTGGGCGAACCGCTCGACCGCGAGCAGCAGCACCGTGATGCCGAGGACCGGCGTCGCGAGCACCTGCATGATCGCCGTCGCGTACATCGCCCAGATGTTGAGCGGCATCTGGAACCAGCCCATGCCCTGCGGCCGGAACTTGTGGATGGTCACCAGGAAGTTGAGGCCGGTGAAGATCGACGAGAACCCGAGGACGAACACGCCGCAGACGGCGAGCAGCACGGGTGTCTTCGATTCGAGACTGTACGGCGTGTAGAGCGTCCAGCCGGTGTCGAGCCCGCCGAACGGGATCGCGATCACGAGGCACATCGCGCCGCAGATCCACAGGTAGAACGACGACAGGTTCAGCTTCGGGAACGCGACATCCGGCGCGCCGAGCTGGATCGGCATGATGATGTTGCCGAGCGCGGCGGGGATGCCGGGGATGATGACGAGGAACACCATCACCGCGCCGTGCAGGGTGAAGAACTTGTTGTAGGTGTCCTGCTCGATGATGGTCTTGCCGGTCGACCACAGCTCCATGCGCACCAGCAGTGCGAACGAGCCGCCGACGATCAGCGAGATCAGGATGCCCCACAGGTACATCATCCCGATCCGCTTGTGATCGAGCGTGTAGAGCCAGCTCTTGAGCCCCGTGGTGACGTTGAGGAAGTCGGGCTCGTTGACGGGCCCGTCGTTTCGCTCGGTTCGCTTCTGTGTGGTCGCCATGGGGTCCTACTGGAGCGACTTGATGAAGGCGATGAGGCCCTCGATCTCGGCTTCTTTGAGCTGGCCGTCGAACGACGGCATCGAGGGCGGATAGCCCGTGTGGATCTTGGACTGCGGGTAGAGGATCGACTCGCGGAGGTAGGTCTCGTCGACCTTGACGGGGGCGCCGCCCTGGATCGGGGCGTCCTTGCCAAACGATCCCTTGAACGTCGGGCCGACGCGCGCGCCACCATCGATGGTGTGGCACGCGACGCAGCCCTTCTTCTCGTACAGCATCCGACCGAGCTGCTCGGGCGGCATGTTGGTGCCCGCCGCGGCCTTGTCGGCGAGATAACGCTCGTAGCCACCGGGCTCGTGCACCACGACGACCGCGCGGCGGCCGTCGTTGGTCCGGCCCATCTGCGAGTGGTTGGTGCCGCAGTACTCCGCGCAGTGGAGCCGGTACGTGCCCGGCTTGGTCGCGTTGAACCACACGTACGTGTACCGGCGCGGGATGATGTCCTGCTTGACGCGGAACACCGGGACGTAGAACGCGTGCAGCACGTCACGCGAATGCATGACGAGGCGCACCGGCGTGTTGACCGGGACGTGGAGGTCCGAGTCGGTGACGCCGCTCGGGGTGTGCGTGAACTCCCACGCCCACCGCCACGCCTGCACCTGGACCTCGACCGCCTTCTGGGGCGGCGTGTTCATGTGGATGTAGCCGCGCCACCCGTAATAGAACAGGAACACGGTGATGATCGTCGGGATGATCGTCCAGGTCATCTCGAGCGCGTCGTTGTGGGCCGACGACGGCTCGGCCTTGTGGCCCGGGCGGTGGCGGTACTTCACGACGAAGTAGATCACCGCGATCGCGATCCCGACGAAGAAGAACACGTTCAGCGCGAGGATCGCGATGAACATCAGATCCGACGAGTCGGTCGACGAGTTGACGGCCTTGGGCATCCAGAAGTTGCCCGCCTCGTCGACCGGCCGGTTGACGAGCTGGTCGTACCAGGCGATCTCGCCACCGCCGGTCGCCGGAGCTGCCGCGCCCGCCGCCGCCGCCGGAGCTGCCGCCGCTGGAGCTGCCGCCGCTGGAGCTGCCGCGCCTGCTGCCGCCGGGGTAGCAGCCCCTGCCGCCACGGGCTCGAGGCCCACGGTCTGTTTGGTCGGCTGGGCCTGCACCGACGGCACACCGAGCAGGGCAACAACGCCCCCGCTCATCAGCGTGGCCGTCAGCGCGATCAGCGCCAGCGGCCGGAGCACACTTCGACGTTTGGTGGACTTCATGACTCTCCCGGATCGCGTCGGTGGCGGCGCACGACGTGGACAGCGCCGAGCCCCGCCGCCAGCAGCACGAGGAACCCCACGGCACCGATCCGCAGGGCAAGGACACCCTGGCGGGTGTGGCTATTGGCGTTGGGGTCGAAGTGGTAGCAGCGGTTCATGAACCCGACGGCGGTCGAGGCCTCGGCGAGGCCGGCCTTGACGATCGACTCCCGCATGACCGCGGGGTCGTACTCGATGCCGTATACGTAGCGGGTCACGGTGCCTGTGGTGGAAAGGAAGATCAGGGCGGCGGGGTGGGCCCACTCCGCGCGGTCCTGGACATACACGTACTTGAATCCGACGGCCTCGGCGACGCGGCGGATTGCCGCGTCATCCCCCGGGGTGGCGGCGGTCAGAAACGTCCACCCGTCGCGCGCCGCCGTCCGGTGCTGCTCGGGCAGCCGCTCGATGTAGCGCTCCCGCATCTTCACGACCTTGTCGAGCGACTCCTTGGGCTCGAGGTCGATCGTGACGACGCGGAACTGCCCGCCGATGCGGAACGCGACGGGCCGCTCACCGGTCGCGAGTGCCGCGGGCTCCCACAGCGCGGGCAGCGCCGCCGTCAGCCCGTTGAGCTGCAGGCTGCACAGCATCGGGCAGTCGGAGTAGTTGAACGTCAGGATCGTGGGGAGCTCGCGCGAGGGCGCCAGGACCTCGCCGAGCGTGACGATCTCGCCGGTGTGGGTGCGGAACTTCGCGTCGAGGGGGACGCGGGCGCCGAGCTTCTCGTCGACCGTCACCCCGTTGGCCTTGTAGGCCGGGTGCGGCGGCGGAACGAACTCCGGGCCTCCGACGTCGGCCGAACCGGCGCCCGGTACCGAGCCCGCGCCGTCAGCGCGCACCGGCGCCGCGCCCAGGGTCAGCCCGAGCACGCCCCCGAGGAGGCCGATGCGCAGCGCCGCGGTCAGCGACCGCGAGCGCGTGATGTCACCTGGACGGAGCATCACCCCTGGGAGCCGCGCCACCGCCACCACCCTGCCCCGTCGGGGTCAGGGGAGCGGACGTGCTGCCGGTCGCCGGGCCGGCCTCGGCCGGACCACGCCGAGCCCGCGCCGGCCGGAGCCGGGGCGTCGCCGAGCCCGCGCCGGCCGGAGCCGCCGCCGAGCCCGCGCCAGCCGGAGCCGCCGAGCCCGCTCGCGCCGGAGCCGCCGAGCCCGCGCCGTCGGGCGGCGGGGTCGCGGTCGTGTCGAGCGGCTGCGGCCGCCCGTAGATCGGCTTGTAGCTCGGGACGATGGACGCGCCGACGGCCGGGACCAGCTTGTGCGGCGAGGCCTTGGCGTTCGCGACGACCTGCTTCATCGCGACGTCGATCGGGGTCTTGAACGTGGGCGTCTCGCCCTTGTTCGCGGAGTTCTTGCCCCACTCGGAGATGTTGCCGATCTGCGAGGTGCGGATCGAGCGGGCGCCGGTGTCGTTGCCACCGTAGTCGGCCATCGTCTGAACCTCGGACGAGTCGTTCATGTAGAACGCCTGGAGCGCGACGATCGAGACGTACACGAGCACGGCGCCACAGATGCCGACGACGACGATGCCGATCGTGTTGAGCTTGTCGGGGTTGCGGTTGGGACCTGACATGTTTCAGAGTTCCTTCAGGTTCCTAGAGGTTCTCGTGAGCGAGCGAGAGCGGCAGCGTCGGGTCCTTGATCGGGATCAGGTTGCCCGTGAGCTTGGAGCCGATGCCGGCGATCAGCACGCCGATCAGGCCGAACCAGACCGTGACATCGATGGGCGAAAACGCCACGTGGTGGAGCGCCGTGTTGCCGGTCAGCGGACCGGTCACGACCTTCACGCCCTCGTGGAACGTGCTCATCCACTGGTACTGCGGCATCACGTTCCAGTAGATGTCGAGCCAGTGGAACACCAGTTGCCACACCGAGAAGAACACCAGCGATGGCACGATCCGCTTGGTCCAGCGCGACAGCAGGAACACGAACGGGAACGCCCAGAACCCGACGAGCAGCGCGATGGACACCCACTGCCACTCGCCGAACATCCGGTACTTGTACCAGTGCGTCTCCTCCGGCATGTTGCCGTACCACTGCAGCATGAACTGCGAGAACGCGGTGTACGCCCAGAAGAACGTGAAGGCGAACAGCCACTTGCCCATGTCGTGGTAGTGCTCGGCGGTGACCGACCGGGTCAGGCGACCGCTCCGCTGGATCCCGAGGGTCAGGAGCACCAGGGTCGAGAAGCCGCCGGCGCCGGCGCTGCCCCAGAAGTTGACGCCGTAGATGGTCGAGAACCACTTGGGCGCCGACGACATCAGGACGTCGAACGACACCATGCACAGGACGATCGAGAACACGATCGCCGCGGGGGCAGAGGCGATACGCATCGCCTCCGAGATCTTCGGGTCACCACTCTCGTCCTGCTCGCGCGACTTCTTGGCGAAGTAGTGAGCGATGAACGACATGCTGACCGCGTAGATCGCGTAGCGGACCGCGAAGAACTCGGGCGACAGCCACCCGAGCTTGTGCAGCAGGTGGTGGTTGAAGATGTGGTTATGCGCGTCCGGGTGCGCCCAGTAGTAGAGGTCCTTGTAGCCGGCGAGCAGCGGGATCACGAACCCGAGCCCGGCGATGAAGATCACGGGGAACGCGCCCGCGATCGCCTCGCAGATCCGGCGGACCGCGGTGAGCCAGCGGCCGCGGACCAGGTGATGGAGGATCACGATCCACAGCATCGCGACCGAGATGCTGAAGATGTAACTCCAGCCGATCACGTAGGCGTGGAAGAACCGGGCCCACTTGCTCTCGTGGCCGCCGCTGGGGCTGCCTGCGAGGGTGAGCACGATGGAGAGGCCGAGGAAGATGACGGCGATCCCGATGCCGACCTTGGTCAGCGTCGCGCCGATCTTGCCGGCCTTGATCTTGTCGTCGGGATGGAGTGACTTGGTAAGCGCCATGGGGTCCTCCGCCTAGCGGATCGAGCTCTGCTGGTCGGCCGGGATGTCAGACTGCTCGGCGTGCTGCGAGCGCTGGAGCGCGCGCAGGTACGACACGATCGCCCAGCGATCCGCATGCGGGATCTGGTGCGAGTAGCCCATCATCGTGTTGTAGCCGTTCGAGATCGTGTTGAAGAGCTGGCCGTTTGGCTGCAGCACCTTCACGGGTTCGGTCAGGTTCGCCGCCATCCACGCGCCGCCACCCTGGGCGACCCGCTGCGGGATCGCACCGTTGCCGCGACCGTCATAGCCGTGACAGGCGGCGCAGTAGATGTTGAACCGCGACTGGCCGCGCTTGATGAACGCGTCGGTGACCTCGATCTTCGCCGGGAAGGCGGTGATCCAGGCGTCGTTCTCGATGCCCTCGTAGAATGCACGGTCCGACTTGAGCCAGCCCCTGGCGACCGTGCCCTGGGTCTCGCCGCGGTTGGCGCGACCGTCCGCGAACATGTCGGACGCGGTGTCCGACTTGAACTTCGGCTGGAAGTCCATGTCCGGGAAGATGTGGTAGTGCGGATCGCTCGAGAACGAGTTGCGCGCCTTGGCGGCGATCGCGAACGGAATCAGCGCGAACGCGGTGCTCGCCACGATGAACGCGGCGACCCACTTCGGCATGTTCTTCCGCGCCGGATCCGCCTCGAGGTAGACCTCCTCGACGTCGAGCGCGCCGGCGTCCTTGAGCATCTTCGCCGTGCCCGCCTGGTCGAAGTGGCGGTCGCGGGCCTCGATGCCGAGGACGAACGCGTCGTCGGTGACGCGGGCGAACCGGTCGCTGCGGAAGAACGGGTGCCAGTGCTGCGGCAGCTTGTTCAGGATCCACATGCCGAAGAACGCGGCGAACACCGACAGCAGGATGGTCGACTCGAACGCGATCGGAATGTTCGCCGGGATCGACCACGAGGGCTTGCCGGAGATGTTCCACGGCCAGTTGTAGGCGTTCATCCACCACTGGAGGAACATGCCGCCCACCAGGCCGGTGATGCCGCCGCCGAACACGATGATCGGGAGGATCGTGGGCTTGATCCCCATCGCCGCGTCGATCCCGTGGACCGGAAATGGGCTGTAACAGTCGAACTCGGTGATGCCGGCGTCGCGGACCTTGCGGGCCGCGGCGACCAGCTCGCCCGGGGTGTCGAACTCGGCGAGAACGCCGTAGAGGGCTCCGTCACCATGGGTGGCCGGCTCGTGCGTCGCGTGATCGTCGTGGTGTGCGTTGGCCATGACGTCCTCTCAGTGCCCGCCGCCGTGGGACTTGCCGTGGCCCGCGTGCGCCTCGGGCATGACGCCCTTGACCTCGGACATGGCGACCACCGGCACGTAGCGGAAGAACAGCAGGAACAGCGTGAAGAACAGACCGAGCGTCCCGATGAACAGACCGACGTCCCAGCGAGTCGGCGTGAAGTAGCTCCACGACGACGGCAGGAACGAGCGGGCGAGCGAGGTCGCGATGATCACGAACCGCTCGAACCACATGCCGATGTTCACGAAGATGCACAGGATGAAGATCACGATCGGCGTGCGGCGGATCTTCTTGAACCAGAACGCCTGCGGGATGACCACGTTGCAGAAGATCATCATGAAGTACGCCCACCAGAACGGTCCGAGCATGCGGTTGATGAACGCGAAGGACTCGTACAGGTTGCCCGAGTACCAGGCGATGAAGAACTCGATGCCGTAGGCGAGCCCGACCATCATGCCCGTCGCCAGGAGGATCTTGCACATCGCCTCGATGTGCTCCTCCTTGATGATGTGCTTGAGGTTGAACAGGTGCCGCAGCGGCAGCATCAGGGTCAGCACCATCGCGAAGCCGGAGAAGATCGCGCCGGCGACGAAGTACGGCGGGAAGATCGTGGTGTGCCAGCCCGGGAGTTGCGAGGTCGCGAAGTCGAACGACACGACCGAGTGCACCGAGAACACCAGCGGCGTGGCCAGACCCGCGAGGATCAGGTATGCGCGCTCGTATCGGTGCCAGTTGCGGGCCGAGCCACGCCAGCCGAGCGACAGGATGCCGTAGACGATCGCGCGGACCTTGTCGCCCTTGAGCGCCCAGCGGTCGCGGAAGGTCGCGAGGTCAGGGACGAGGCCCATGTACCAGAACAGGATCGACGTGGTGGCGTAGGTCGACACCGCGAACACGTCCCACATCAGCGGGCTGCGGAACTGCGGCCACATCTGCAGGTCGTTCGGGTGGGGGAACATCCACCACGCGAACCACGGGCGGCCGGTGTGCAGCAGCGGGAACAGCAGCGCGCACATGACGGCGAAGATCGTCATCGCCTCGGCGGCGCGGTTGATGCTGGTGCGCCAGCTCTGCCGGGTCAGGTAGAGGACGGCGGAGATCAGCGTGCCGGCGTGGCCGATGCCGATCCACCACACGAAGTTGGTGATGTCCCAGGCCCAGCCGACGGTGTTGGAGTTACCCCACACGCCGATGCCGGTCGTGACCAGAACGTAGATGCTGACGATGCCGACGCCGAACATGGCGAGCGCGATGCCGAGGGCGACCAGCCACAGCTTGTGCGGCTTGGGCGCCTCGGCCACCCACGCGACATCGCGGGTGATGTTGCGGAAGGCCTCGCGGGCCTTGCCGGGCTCGTCCTCGTGGTGGTCCTCGGGGTGATCCTCGGGGTGACCCTCGGGGTGATCGACTGCGGCGGCGCTCATCAGTGGTGCTCCCCGGCCGACGTCGCGGAGGTCGTCGGCATGTTCGGGTTCGGGTTACGGATCCGCGCGAGGAA
Organism: Kofleriaceae bacterium; assembly: GCA_964203225.1. GTDB lineage: Bacteria > Myxococcota_A > Polyangia > Haliangiales > Haliangiaceae > JABFXX01. The sequence goes on along the minus strand of CAXNMK010000007.1, from coordinate 51,055 downwards.
CCGGTTGCGCGGCTTGGTGTAGGTCTCGGGCAGCAGGGCGTAGCTGCGGTTCTCGGTGAACAGCTTGGCGACGCGGCTGCCCTCGTCGGCGAGGTCGCCGAACACGATGGCCTCGGTCGGGCAGGCTTCCTGGCAGGCGGTCTCGACCTCGCCGTCGATCAGCGGGCCATCGACCGTGCCGGGGCGCTGGCCGGAGCGGACCCGCGCCTTGTGCTTGATCTTGGCGGTCTGGATCCGCTGCACGCAGAACGTGCACTTCTCCATCACGCCGCGCATGCGGACGGTGACGTCCGGGTTGAACAGCAACTGCCGGACCTTGTTGCGGGCCTCGCGCCACTCCTTGTTCCAGTCGAGGAAGTTGAAGCGGCGGACCTTGTAGGGGCAGTTGTTGGCGCAGTACCGCGTACCGATGCAGCGGTTGTAGGCCATGTCGTTGAGGCCCTCCTCGGAGTGCTGGGTGGCGCCGACCGGGCACACCTGCTCGCACGGGGCGTTCTCGCAGTGCTGGCAGCCGATCGGCTGGTGCACGACCTGAGGCTCCTCCGGGCTGCCGCTGAAGTACCGGTCGATCCGGATCCAGGACATCTCGCGGTTGTTCATCACCTCGGTCTTGCCGACGACCGGGACGTTGTTCTCGGCCTGACACGCGACCATGCAGGCGTTGCAGCCCGTGCACGTGTTGAGGTCGATCGCCATGCCCCAGCGGTGACCGGTGTAATCCCACTCCTTGAACAGCGAGAACCCGCCGACCTGCGCCGTGTCGGTATTCGCGGCGTGGTCGCGGTCGACGAAGTAACCCTGGTCGGCCTCGGCGCGCCACGCCTTGTTCTCGTTGAGCGTCTTGGCGGTGGTCTCGCGGATCAGCTCAGGCAGGCGCTCGGCGATGCCGGCCTGCTGGACCTTGGGCGAGATGCCGGTGCGGATGTCCCAGTGCTCCTGCACGCTCGCGAGCGCCCACGTCGTGCCGGTCGAGCTCGCGCTCGCCTTGGTCGCGATGTCGAAGCCCGAGGTCAGGCGCACCTTGTTGGTGTCGAAGCCGACGGTGCGGCCCTTCTCGCCACCGACGCGGCCGGCGGCCGTGCGGCCACCACCGAGGACGAGGCCGATCGAGAACCGGGCCTGGCCGGGGATCGTGTAGCAGGGGACCTGGAGCGACCGGTCGCCGATCTTGATGGTGATCAGCGTGTCGTTCGACAGCCCGAGCGCCTCGGCCGTCTCCGGGCCGACGAGCGCGTAGTTGTCCCAGGTGACCTTCGTGAGGAAGTCCGGGGTCTCCTGGAGCCACGCGTTGTTCGCGAATCGGCCGTCGTACGAGAACGGCGACTGGGCGAACACGACCTCGAGGTCGCCGTTGGCGCGCTTGGTGCCACCGAGCTGGCTCGGGGTCAGCGTGCCGACGGCGAGCTGGGGGTTGACCTTGAGGTCCGGCGCGGTCGGCAGCGTCGAGGCGGCGACGAAGCCGTCGTGGACGCTGGTGCGCCAGTCGGCCGTGACGCCGAGCGCCGTGTGGGCGGCCTGCACGAGCGCCTGGCCCGCGAGGTTGTCGCCGAGCAGCATCGCGGCCATCTCGGCCGGCGTGATGCCACCGTACAGCGGCGCCATCAGCGGCTGCGCCATGGTGATCGTGCCGTCCCACGTGCGGCTGTCGCCCCACGCCTCGAGGAAGTGCGCGCGCGGCACGTGCCACGTGGTCTTCAGCGAGGTCTCGTTGCGGAACTCGGCGAGGTGGATGCTGGTCTTCACGCGGCCAAGCAGGCCCGCGAAGTCGAGGTCGGCCGGTGCGTCATAGACCGGGTTGCCGCCGAGGATGATCAGCGTCTCGATGCGGCCCGGCTGCGCCAGGTCGGCGGCGAGCTTCTTGAGGGACACCAGGTGGGCGTCGCGCGTCTCGTCCGGGTCCTGGTGGTAGCTGAGGGTCTTGCCGACCGCGTCGAGCGCCTGGTTGAGGCGCGCGACCACCGCGTGGACCTCGGGCGGCTGGCGCCGGCCCGCGATCACGACCGCACGGCCCTTGGTCTGGCGCAGCTCGTCGGCGAGGTGCTTGAGGTACTCGGCGATCTTCTTCTCGCCGAGGAACGCCGCGGTCGGCGCGGGGCCACCGGCCACGGCCGCCTCGAGCGCGAGCGCGAACGGCAGGCCGAGCTCCGAGCGCAGGCCGAGGCGGTGATCCGCCATCGCCCCGGTGTTCGAGAACGTGCTCTCGACCGACCACAGGCGGTTCATCTTGCCCATGCCGAGCGAGCCGTGGAGGCGGCGGCTGCGGGCGAAGTCGCGGCTGTAGCGCAGCGATGCCGGGTGCTCGACGAACAGGTCGGCGTCGATCGTGACGATCGTCTCGGCCACGTCGAGCGCGGCGAGCGGGCGGTACGGGCGACCGAACGCCAGGCGCATGCCCTCGCGCTCGTTGTCCCACGACAGCGGCTCGTACTCGTGCCAGATCACGCCCTTCTCGGCGAGGCGCTGCTTGAGCCAGCCGAGCGTCGGCGACGACGACGCCTCGGCGAGGATGCGGACCGTGCCCGGGGCCTTGCCGAGCTCGGCGATCGCGGCGCGGAACGTGTCCATCGACGCGCCGTTGCCCGCCGAGGTCGGGTTCTGTGACCGGTCCGGGTCGTACATGTTGAGGACGGCGGCCTGCAGGAACGTCGAGCTCCCGGCGTGCGCCTTGGTGCCCGGGACGATGCCGCCACTGTTGAACGGGTGGTCGACGTTGCCGTCGAGCTTGATCGGGCGACCCTCGTAGGAGCGCGCGACCGCCGGCTGGGCGACCCCGCCGAGCTCGAACGAGGTCGCGTACTGCAGGGTCTCGCCGGGGACCTGGTTCTCAGGCCTCCGCGCGAGAGGGACGATCTCTTCCTTCTCGTAGCGGCAAGCGCTCACGCCCGCGAGCGCCATCGAGGCGCCCATGAGCTGGAAGAAGTTGCGGCGGTGGAGCGGGTCGATCGCCACCTTGGACGGGTCGGCCGAGAACTCCTTGTTGTGCGAGACCGGATCGGTCTGGAATGTCGCCTGACCGTCGAGCTCACGGATCGAGCGCCAGTAGCCGTGCGCCGGGGTGGGCGGCAGCGGCTCGCTCGACAGCGCGGCGAGCGCGTGGCCGGGGAGGTGGTCGTGGGCGTGCTCGTGGTCGTCGTGGTGACCCGGGGCGAGCTCGTCGTGCTCTTTGGCGGACATCCTGGGCTCCTAGCGGTGGCAGGTCGAGCAGTTGATAGGCGGGTTCACGTTGTTCGCCTGCTTGACGGCGGCGCCCTCGCCCTTGGCGGGCTTGTAGCCCATCACGGTCACGTTCTCCGGCTTGCGGAGGTTCGGCTCGGGGTTGCGGTGACAGTCGAGGCACCAGCCCATCGTCAGCGACGCGTGCTGGTAGACCTTGACCATCTGGTCGATGCGGCCGTGGCAGGTCTCGCAGCCGACCGCGGCGTTGACGTGCGCCTCGTGGTTGAAGAACACGTAGTCCGGCAGGTCGGTGACCCGGGTCCAGTGGACCGGCTCGCCCTCGGCGTACGCCTGGCGGATCGGGAGGAGGACCTCGGAGTCCTTCTTGACCTGGGAGTGGCAGTTCATGCACACCGCGGCCGGGGGCACGGCCGCCTCGCCCGCGCGCTCCACCGTCGAGTGACAGTAGCGGCAGTCGATGCCGAGCTCACCGGCGTGGAGGGCGTGACTGTAGGGGACCGGCTGCTCCGGCTGGTAGCCGATGCGGATCGCCTCCGGGGTCACGCCGTAGGCCACGAGCGCGACCAGATAGACGGGCGCCCCGAGGACCAACAGGTTGATCCACTTCTTGAGGGTGTCGGACCATTCAGGGAATGTGAAACGAGTCATAGGTGTTCCTGCGTAGCTCGTGCGCGGCAGCTACCCGCGCGACGCGATTTCCACCACATCTGCACTATATTTCGCAAGGTTGCGTGGTGGTTTCTTGTGGTGGCGAGTCGTCGCAGCGGTGGTGGGATCCACTGCGCTGTGATGCTGAGATTGGGCGAATTCGTCGAGAACCGCGCTGCGGCGAAAGTTCGCGCGCCCAGGCGCGCAGGTCACGGGGATCACGCGCGACAAACTGCCGCACACCCGGGTTATCTCCGCGTGTAACCCGTCAGCGGGTCAACGGGGCGCGGGCGCCGGGATCGGCGCAGCCGCGGGCGGCGTGGTCGGACCGGGCGCGGGCGCGGACCGCGCCGGTGGCACCACAGGATCCGGCGTCACCGACGTCTCGATCGTGCTCGCGCCGCCGCCGGCGATGGGCGCGGCCACCGGGCAGCCGTCGGCACCGGCACCCTGATCGTACGGACAGTGGTCGTCGACGTCGGGCACCGTGTCGCGATCGACGTCGCTGCTGCTGCGGGGCACGCCTCCGCCTGCCGCGGACGAGGACGCGCAGGCGGCGGCGGAGGTGAGGAGCAGCGCGAACAGCGAGCGCGACAGGGCGACGGACACCGAACGGAACTACCATCTACCGGATGCGCTGGCGCGCCTGGGGCGTGGTGTTCGTCGTGGCGTGCGGTCGAATCGGGTTCGACGGCACGGGTGACGGCGCGACCACCGAGGATGGGGCGCCGGGCTCGACACCAGCGGTGCCGCTCGCGCTGCCCGGCGGTCCGGGTCGCGCTGCCCTGAGCGCGTAGCGGGGGCCCGATTCGGGAGCAAGGCACCGCTACGTTTCAGCCACTTATCCGTTGTGAGTGGAGGATCGCGGCGTGACACCCCTCGCGACTGGCGCGGGCGATCGAATCTCGTGCCGGTCGTGTCGCGGTCCTCGAGTGGGGACCGCACGCACGCGCGCGGGTTCGAGCCTCCCGAACTCATCGAGCGAGTCGTAGCCGAGCTGAAGACCGTGGGCACGCTACGCGTAGCGGGTGTCCCGAATTGACGCCGCCTGGACTCGGACCGTCGACGTGGTGCTCGCGTCGAACGATCCCACGAGAAACGAGGCACAAGACGAGCGATCCTGACCACATGCTGCGTGCTGCGGACGAGACGGGCATCGGGCGCTGGCACTCTGTCCGGGATCCGGACATCCGATTCAATGAACGTCCAGCCGGCGGACGCCGCGTCACCCGACACGCCCCCAAGTCGTCGAGATGTCTCGAGCGGGCGCGCGGCACGGTCCCTGCCTGCACGCATCGGCGACCATGCTCGCGGCTCATCTCTCGCCGACGCCAGCGCGCGCGTATGCCCGCCGCAATCCGGAGGACGGAACGCTCCACGGCGTCGTCCGCGACCATCTCCCGGCGCTGCTCGAGCGTGCCCGCGATCACTCCGAGCACGGGTTCGGCTATCCGCGCTTCGTCGCGACGAGCGGCTGGTCGCGTTCTCGTGCAAGACCCGCGGCTTCTGCCCGTCGTGCACGAGTCGCCGGATGGCCGGCACCGCGGCCCACCTCGTCGATCGCGTGCTCCCGGTCGTCCCGTACCGCCAGTGGGTGCTGTCGTTGCCGCGGCAGGTCCGGTTCCTGCTCGCCCGCGACACCGACCTCCTCACGCAGGTCCTCGGCGTGTTCCTGCGCAAGGTGTTCGCCTGGCAACGTCGCCGCGCGCGCGCCCATGGCAAGGGCGATCCACAATGTGGCGCCGTCACGTTCATCCAGCGGTTCGGCTCGCTGCTCAACCTCAACTGCCACGCCCACGCCCTGCTCCCCGACGGTGTGTTCGCGGCCGGCCCGGACGGCGCCGTCGCGTTTCATCCGCTGCCCCCGCCGTGGGACGACGATGTCGTCCGGCTGCTCGAGCAGATCGCCCGTGCGATCCACCGCCTCGTTCAGCGCCGCCTCGCGCTCGAAGGCGACGACGCTCCGCCGGATCTGCTCGCGTCCGAACACGCCGAGGCCGTGGCCAGCCTCCCCGTTGCAGGCCGCGGCGCGGTGCCCAGGCCCGGCCGCCGGTCCGCGTTCCTCGATGGCTACTCGCTCCACGCCGATCGGCTCATCGATGCCGAGGATCGCGAGGGCCTCGAGCGGCTGTGCCGATCTGGTGCCCGCTCGCCGGTCGCCAGCTCCCGGCTGTCGCGCGATCCGGCGGGACGGGTCGTGATGAGCCTCAAGCGTCCGTTGCGCGACGGTCGCACCGAGCTCGCGTTCACGCCTGTCGAGTTTCTGCGTCGGCTCGCGACCCTGATTCCACCGCCGCGATCTCATCTCACGCGCTTTCACGGCGTGTTCGCACCCCACCACGCGCTCCGCGCCGCCGTCGTGCCTGGGGATGCCTCCGCGTCGGACGACCTCGCCGGAACGCGCACCGGCCCGCTCCGTCGGCTCGCCTGGGCCGCGCTCATGAAGCGCGTTTTCGCGATCGACGTCCTGGGCTGCGACACCTGCGGCGGCCCCATGCGCATCCTCGCCGTGCTCCCCGCCGGCGACGCCAGCCGCGCCATCCTCCAGCACCTCGGCCTCCCGACCGAGCCGCCCGATCCCTGCGCACTCGCACCTCCTCCTCCGTGGTTCGACGGCGCATGATCGAGCCCGCTACCGATCCCCTCCCCTCCGCGCAGGCGGGATGAGCGCCCAGCTGCGTCCGCGGCCCGACCGGGAGCCCAGCGTTGTAATGCTGCTTACATTGCGCGCGGCATCGATTCACCCGGTCATCCGCCCCCAGGCTGGCCGCTCGGAGGCCGTCGATCCGAAACCACGGTTTGTTTTACTTATGCGCGATCAGCGACGAGCTGGTGCGGCTCGCACCGGCGCGGGCGGTGCTCGCCGAGCACCTCGACGTGCTGCGCACGCCCCCGATCGACGACGAGGCCCTGCGCGAGCGCGCGGCGCAGGCGTCGGCCGTGGAGGCGCGCCTCGATGCGATCGCGGTCGCCCGTGCGGCTCTCGACGACGTGCTGGTCCACCGCCACGCGGCGGGCGATGGTGATGCCGACGCCGGCCTCGATGCCCGGGCCCAGCTCGCGCCGGCGCTCGAGGCGCAGCACGTGGAGGCCCGGGCCGCGGTCCAGGCCGCCGCCGACGCCGAGGGCGTGGCCGAGGCCGCGTGGGAGGCCGCCACCGCCGCCGCGCACCAGGCCGAGGCCGCCCGCCTCGCGGTGGTCGCGCACCGCGATCGCGCCGTGGCGGAGCTCGCCGCGCTGGGGGCGCTGCCCGAGGCGGCCGCGCGCGATCTCGATGCGCTGCGCGCGCGCGTCGAGCAGCTCGATCGCGAGTCGCGCGAGGTCACCACCAGCGCCGCGCTCGCGGCCGAGCGGCTGGCCCGCACCGGCCAGGCCGTGATCGACGCGCGCGCTCAGCTGACCGCGGCGACCCGCGAGGCCGGCCCCACGCTCGAGGCGTGGACGCAGCTGCGCGAGCGCGCCCAGGCCGATGGGCTGCTGCACGCGGTGCTCGCGGGCCCGCGCCCGGACCGCACCAGCATCCAGCTCGCGGCCGATGCGTGGAGCAAGCGCGAGCTGCTGCTCGATCGCGTGGCGCGCGCGCGGGGTGGCGAGGAGCTCGCCGAGCAGGTCCGCGGCAACGCCCTCGACGGGCTCGGCCACACCGCCACCTGGCTGTCCACGCGCGAATGGTTGCGCCTCCGCGTGCCGGCTCAGGTCGCTGACGTCGACGAGCCGCTGATCGCGCTCGAGCGCCTGCGCGAGCACCTCGACGTGCTCGAGAGCCGGCTCCGGCGGCAGGAGCTCGATCTGCGCGGCGCGTCCGAGGACGTGGCCCGCGGCATCGACGTCCAGGTCCGCCGCGCGCACGGCCAGGTCCGCCGGCTCAACCAGCAGCTCGACGGGATCCGGTTCGGCAGCATCCACGGCATCCGCGTGGAGATCCGCCGGATCGACCGCATGGAGCAGATCCTCAAGGCGCTGCGGCTCGGCGAGGCGCAGGAGCTGCTGTTCCTGACGGCCGTCCCGATCGAGGAGGCCCTCGACGAGATCTTCCGGCGTTATGGCGGCGGCGGCCGTGGCGGCGGCGGCAAGCTGCTCGACTACCGCGAGTACGTCGAGCTCGTGGTCGAGATCCGCCGCCAGTCCGCGGGCCCGGGCGGCGCGTGGGAGGTGGCGAGCCCGACCAAGCTGTCGACCGGCGAGGCGATCGGCGTGGGCGCCGCCCTGATGATGGTGGTGCTCACCGAGTGGGAGCGCGACGCGAACTTGCTCCGCGCGAAGCGAAGTGGTGGATCGCTGCGGTTCCTATGCGCGGTCAATGGCCGCTTCTATCTCGTCGAAGACTTTTCGTGCGCGCAAGAGCGACCGGTTCTCGGCAACTGAATCGACCCTTGAAAGGCAAGGTCGCCGCACGTCGTGATGGCACGAAGCTGGCGTCCGACAAAGCGCGGTAGAGGGCGCTGGTCGTCGTCGCAGCGGGCGCTGAAGTCGTCGAGGTGGTCTCGCAAGAGGCCCGCGAGCGCGCAGGCCTCTATGCGCGATGTTCGACCGCCACCTCGACGCGTCCGTCCCCCTGGAGGACCCGCGCGCTCAGCGCGATCGCCAGGGTGCTCGGCCAGCGCATATAGCTCACGACCTCGAATCGCTCGGAGGCGGCGGTCGGCTACGCCACCATGGACGGCGACACCGCGGGCGGGCTCGCGCCGCGCATAGCTTGACCGGCAGCGCGGCCTCGACGACGAACGTCGGCGCATAGTGGGGCACCGTCACGGACAGAACGTGTCCGTGGCCGTCTGCGTGGCGAGCGCGGCGGTCCCCGCGCCGGCGCGCCACGCGAGCCAGACGTCGAACATCCGCGTCGGGTCGCCTCCGCTCGGGGTGATCGTCACCTGGAACGTGTCGGCGGTGCTCCGCAGGGTCTCGTGCTTGTCGCACACCGGTCCGAACCCGCCCGCGGCCTTCGTGATCGACGCGCCCTCCTCGGCGGTGGTCCGCAGGTTCGGCAGCCCGAGCAGCTGGGCGCGGACATCGGCGCCGAACCGCTGCAGCGTGTACGCGACGCCGTTGGTCTTGATCCCGCCTGCCACGTACAGGTCGGAGATCAGCCCGTCCGCGAGGCCCTGACGGACGAAGAACGGCGTCGTGAGGTGGTTCTGGATGACGTGGGTGTCCGAGGCGCACTTCCACCGCTCGGTCGGGTGCGACTGCGCGCAGCTGAGCTCGTCCTCGGCGCCCCAGGTGGTCGTCTGGACGTCGTAGCCGTATCCCAGAAACTCCGCATCGGTGCACAGGTTCATCGCGGTGCAGTACGTGCTGGTCGAGAAGTCGAGCCCCACCAGCTCCGGCGCGAACGTGGAGTCGATCAGCCCGAGCACCTGCGCGCTCGAGCCCTGGCCGGCGAGGCGCTGCTGGAGCCAGTCGAGGTTGAACGTGGTGCCGCCGCCGCCGGCCGAGGCGCCGGCGAGGATGACCTCGGTCGCGTCGTCGAGATCCGGCAGCTGGGTCGCCCCGTACGTCAGCGCCGGCGCGCCGTCGCGGCGCAGCGTGTCGAGGGTGGCCTCGAGGATCCGCCGGCCGAGGAAGTGAATCCGGTAGGCCACCGGCACCCCGGTGACCGGGTGCGCGGCCTCGACCGCGAGGTCGCGCTGCGTGCCGCGCCAGGTGTCGGACGAGCAGTACTTGATCAGGATCTGGTTGTACGCCTCGATCGGGTTGGGCGCCGGGAGCGCCTGGTCGGACGCTCGCGCGAGGATGCCGTTGCCGTTGGTGTCGGGGGGCGACGTCGTGCTCGTCATCTGCGTCTTGCTGAAGTTCGTGTCCACGCTGCACCAGCGCTTCGCGCACTGATCGGCGCTATGGCAGCCACCGCCGCCCATCAGCTCGATCACCCACTTGTTGGTCGCGGCCGGATCGGTCGCGGGGCGGTAGTAGAAGACGGCGGTGGAGCCGTCGTTGCACAGGGCGTCCGGGAACGCGGCGGTGTCGATGGCGTGCTGCGCGAGCGCGATCGCGTCGTTGCCGTCCGCCAGGCCGCCCACGCTCGTCGCCGTGCCGCAGTCCAGCGCCTGGCCGATCAGCGGCGGCGGGTCGGTGGCGGGCGCGTCGGCGGCGGGCGCGTCGGCGGCGGGCGCGTCGGCGGCGGGCGGGTCGGTGCCGGCGGAGCCGCCGCAGGCGGCCAGGGTCAGCGCGACGCTGGTGGCCAGCCGGCGCCCGTGGCCCCGCGCGCCGTCCCGGGCGAGGCGTGCAATGTGGGGCTCATGGCTGGCAGGGGCGGTCAACATCCGTCAACGATACACCCCCGCGCGCGCCCGGGGTGGTGGTCCGCGCATAGACTTTCTCGAGTTTCACCAGTTTCTGCTGCGCGGGCACGGCCTGTCCGATGACGGCTTCATGGCTGACGGCGTCCTCGAGCCCGCGGCTGCTTCCCGAGAGCGGGCCCTGGGGCTCCTTGCCGCCCGGCGGGCGCTCGGCAGGCCGTGGGGCTGGAAGGATCCACGAACCGTCCTGCTGCTCGACTTCTGCGCATAAAAGATTATTTGTAACCGTTCACGCGGCGACTGCGGTTGGCAGGTCAGTCCGCAGGTCAGTTCGGAGATGCTCGGGTAGCAGCGACGGAGTCGGCGTGCCCTGAAGCGCAGCCGCACATGCGTCCTTGAGGAACCCGTAGAGGTCCCGCTTCTGCGTGCGAAGCGTCTGGCGTGCGGTCAAGAACCGCTCGATGAAGCGACTGCCCTTGGCGCTGTCGCTGCCAAAGCAGCCCTTGCGCATGAGCACGGCGAACCGGATGGCCCGCTCGGCGATATTGTTCGTCGGTTCGACCCGCTCGACGTCAATGAACGTGAAGAACGCCGCCCGCAGCTTGAGCATCTCGCGGCACATGCCGTTGACCTTGGCGATGGACAGACCTTCGCCTTCTTCGAGCAGCGCGAGAATTCGGCGCCGCACGGGTCGAGCCGCAAGTTGGAGCTCCGCGCGCGTCAGGGTGCCGTCACGCGCGCGGTGCCACAACCGGAAGAGCGTTCGCCGTTCGGCGAGCAGGCGCTCACCGAGGCGCTTCGCCTCGGCGCCGTAGTCGAGGAAGGACTTGAAGTCGCGGATCAGGTGGCTCCAGCAGAGCTGTCGGCACTCGGCGGAAACCCAGTTGTAGGACGCCCACCGGTCGGTCGTGAGGATGCCGGCGAAGGCGTCGCCGAGCAACGCCTTGGCGGCCGACGTGTTGCGACGCGTGTGCACGAGGAACACCGTCACCATCGACGTCACCGCCACCCACAGCCACGCCTTCTTCTTGTCCTCGCGCCAGCTGGTCTCGTCGGCGTGCGCTCGGTCGTCGCGCTGCGCGTGCGCCAGCGCCTCCTGGAACGCGGGTGCCAGCGCGCGGCTCACCTGGTCCTGCGTCTTGGCCACCATGCCCGTGGACATCGGCACCTGCAGCACCTCGGTCATCACCACGCTGGTCTGGCGCACGCTCTGCTTGAGTTCGCCCCGCAGCAGGCCCGTCATCGCCTGCACCGTCGGGCCGTAGTGCCCGGTCGGCACCCCTGCCGGCAGTTCGCCCCGCGTCACCAGCCCGCACGTCGCGCACCGGACGTCGAGGCACTGATGATCCGTGACGATCGGGCGGATCTCCGGCAACTCGTAGACCCAATGGTTGATCACCGACCCGGTCAGCTCACCCGTGGCGAGGTCCGCGCAACAGTGCCCGCATGCCGGCGGGCGGTACTGCTCCACGTGGTCCACGTGGACAGGGTCCGCGGCGAACCGCGCCGGGTGACCAGGCTGCCCGCCGCGCTTGCGCCGCTTGCCGCGCTTGGCCTGGACAGGTCGCGTGCCGGGCTGATCCGACGAGGGCGGCTTGGACGAGTTCTGGGAGTTCTTCCCCAGCCTCGCCTCCAGCTCGACGATCTTCGCCAGCGCGCCCGCCAGCTGCTGTTGCAGCGTTGCGACCAGCGCGACGAGTTCGTCGTATGTGGGCGGTGTCGAGATCTTGCTATTCAGATCCGATTGCCGCGGATGTCAAGAGGGTCGTGAACGGTTACGATTATTTAAGACTTACTTTTCGAAAATCGTTAAGTTCGTGATCGGTTCGGCAATTCTACTCGAAACGATTCGTCAAGTAAATCGATTTTGAGCGGCGAGCGAATCGGCCGATCCGAATCCGAACGAAACAAGCAGTTAAACCAAAGGAAAGTCGGGGAGTTTTTAATGCCAAGTTTAATGACGAACATGCGAGCCGCACCGCTCATGCTGTTACTGGTCGCTGGAGCCTCGGCACAGCCGGAAACCTTTCGTGCCGGCGACACAGTCGAGACAAATGATGGCCGCGTTTGTAAGGTATTGACCATCACGGGTCGCTCGGCGAGGGTCGCGTGCGGGACGAGTCGTTCCGAGATCCGCGTTTATAGCTTTGACTCGATAACCAGCGAGGCGAGGGCGGCAGCGAGGCGTGAGGAACTGGAACGGCAGCGAGCTAACGGATCCAACAGGCCCCGAACCACGACCGTGACTTTTAATATTGGCGACACCGTACAAATGCCGAACGGTAAGATCGGCAAAGTTGAATCGCTGACCGGGGAAGTGGCACAGGTCAAAAGCGGTTCCGAATCTGACTTCGTGGTAGTGCAGGATCTGAAAAAGATCGAGACCGAACCGCAGCGGGCTTTCCGTGTAGGCGATTCAGTTGTAGCCGGCGGCCAACCCGGCGTGGTCGAAGAACTTTCGCCGGATGGGAAAGGGGCGAAAGTTAAGTTTGGGCCTGGCAAATACGATTTTAAGTGGGTGCCATTCGTAAATATGCGGACACCGGACGAAGGGCGGAACGAAGCCGCTCAAGAGAAGATGGCCACCGTCTTCGCTGTCGAAGCAAAGCCATATCTCCTGTCAGTTGAGGCCGTGGAGCAGTTTTTCAATCCGAAAGCGATGGATCGGAAAGGCACGGGGATCGATCCCGAGTCCCGAAAAAAAGTAGCAAGCGATCTTGCCGAGCTCGACCGGATCTGTACGACAAAGTATTCGGGTATCAAAAATGAGTCGTGGGCCAATCCTACTGCGGAGGTTCCGCTCTATAAGCGAAAGGGAGACCAGTGCGCGATAGCTCAGGATCGTGAACAGATCCTAAAGAAAGCGAAAGCGAGGTATCTCGCGCTAAGTACAGAGTTTGAGATCAATCGATGGCTGGGCGATCTCAGAAACTTGAAACCGTCGGAAAACGGTTATCGCGTGCACGACGATGTTCAGAAAATTATCTATCACCGCCAGGCGTGGGAAAACGAAAAGGGCCGCGCACCCAAGATCAAGCAGGAATATGCCGCCGAGGGCGAGGTGATGCCGGCCGACGCCTTCGCACCGCTCTACAAGGTAGCCGACGAGGTTAAAGATAAGATCGCCGCCGACGCTCCGACACGCAGTTGGACGGGAACCAAATCGAGAGAGCCCTCGCTCGAAGCGGCGGCAGCCCGCAAGGTTTCCAGCGATTTTCCCGGAGCCAAGGTTCTCAAATCGGGGATGACCGATTCGGCGTGGGGCGTCGAGGATACCAAAACTGAGATCGCCAGCACCAATTACGGTTGGCGGCTCTATCGCGTCAACAAAGGAGCCTACCGCTACCGAACTGGCCAGGCGCTGATCCAATTGCCCGGCCAGCCGTTCTGTCAGATCCGCCAGTTCGAAGTTACCCAGTACAAAGCCGGCGGAGGCTATGGAGCTTCGCAGGGATGGGTTTCCGACACCGGAACGTTTGTGAGTTGCCAGTAATGCCTGTGTCGCGAGGGTCCTAGCGCATAGTCGGGTGGCCCCGGGATTTTGGCCCCGGGGCTCCCACAGAACCGGACTTGCGGATCTCCCGCATCCGGCTCTTCAGTGCGTGGGGTTCGCTACGGGCGGTAGACGCTGTGCACGATGCGCGGAGTTGGGAGTGGGTACAGGCTGCTGAGCAGCTTGAACCTGGCCCAATTCATGTGTCCTCGACGCGAGCGGCGATCAAGCCACGTGCGCCAGACACGTTTCACCTCGTGCAAGAAGCGTCCGAGTGCCCGGCCGTTCCCAGTGATGCCGAAGTAGTTGTAGTGACCCGCCACCTTCTTCACGAGCATCTCATGCTGCTTGCGGACGGGAAGATGACGGTTCCTACTGCACCAGTCGGCGACGCGCTGTAGTGCGCGCCCGAAGCGGTTGCCTGAAGTCTTCCGTTGGACCACCCACCAGCCGTTCCGGGAACGTCCCCAGAAATGCGTGAAGCCCAGCAGGTCGAAGCTCCCGGGGTCAGGCCCGCTGCCTGGTTTCCGGAAGTCGATGAACTTGGTCTTCTCGGGATGGACCGTGAGCCCGTACTTGGCGAATCGCTTCACCAGCACGGCCATCACGCGTCTCGCATCCTCCTCCCGCTCGAAGGCGATCGCAATATCGTCGGCATAACGGATCAGATGCGCTGATCCGCCGAGTCGAGGTCGAACCTCGCGCTCGAACCAGACGTCGAGAACTTCGTGCAGGTAGATGTTCGCGAGCAACGGAGAGATCACGCCGCCTTGCGGGGTGCCGCCATCCGGGAACCAACGGATCCCGTCCTGCTGCACTCCCGCCTTCAACCACTTGTCGATGGAACGCCGAATCACGCCGTCACGTACCCGCTGATCGAGAATGGTTCGAAGATGCCCATGATCGACACTGTCGAAAAATTTCTGGATGTCGAGATCGATCACCCAGCCACCTTGCATGCCCATCAGACCTTTCCAGAGCGAATCGATCGCCTGGTGGGCCGACCTACCGGGCCGGAAGCCGTACGAGCAATCCAAGAAGTCCTGCTCGTAAACGGCGTTCAGCACCATCACAACCGCGCGCTGAAGCACTTTGTCTTCAAACGTCGGGATCCCGATGGGCCGAGTGGTCCCATCTTCCTTCGGGATCTCGACGCGACGGACGGGTGGCGCACGATACGTACCCGACTTGAAGCGGTTGAGCAGTGACAGGAGATTGCTCTCCAGGTCAGCTGCCCACACCGCTGCCGTCTGATCGTCGACGCCCACCGCCCCGTCCTTGCGTGTTTGCTGATAAGCGACGCGGAGAAACTCCACGTCAATATGATGGGCCAGCGTACGAATGGCCATCTGCGGGGCCGTTCTCGCCAGCTCTGCTATTCGCTGAAGTTTCGTTGAGACGTTGTCGAGGGTCTGTGTCCTCTTCATCTTTCTCTCCTGCGATTCCCACGCCTGACTCTTATCCCCTTCCCTCCACGGGGTCCCTTGGGTTGGTTCCCCCGCTTCATCGGTACTATGGGGAGTTCCGACGTCTCGTCGTTCGTCCCGCTTCACTTCGTTTCCTTCGTTCCGCGGTATCATCAATCGGTGCGTATGTTCGCTCACCACGTCGCGCACCCGACGTGACGCCTGGACTTGATCAGCGGGTTGTCCTTCCCGCGTTCTTGGTGAAAACGACGAGACCTCCCAGGTTTCCGGGTGCCCCCATGTGCGTGCGCCATGCTCCTATGGCCCCGGCGGGATCTCGGCCTCTCGCGATGGCGAGGCTCCGATGTAGTCGGCGCCGTTTACTAGCGTCGCCGACTCCCGCGATTTGTTTCTGTCGAGGCTCGATCGCATGGCTTCGCACTCCCTGTGTACGCTTCGCAGCCGACGTCGCCGTCGGACCACGCAACACTCGGTACCGGCTGGGTCGCTACTCCTTGCCGGGCAGGTCCATCTCCTGCTGGGGCACTACACGAGGTTTCAGCTCTACATGTCATCCTCCTCGTCCGTCTTCATCTGGCGCACAGTAAAACAAACCGTGGTTTCGGATCGGTGGCCTCCGAGCGGCCAGCCTGGGGGCGGATGACCGGGTGGATCGATGCCGCGCGCAAGTGTAAGCAGCGTTACAACGCTGGGCTCCCGATCGGGCCGCGGACGCAGCCGGGCGCTCATCCCGCCTGCGTGGAGGGGAGGGGAGCGGTAGCGGGCTCGATCATGCGCCGTCGAACTATGCGCGAGGCAAAGTAGCTCGTCCATCGGGCTCCGACCGCGACGACAAACTTGCCCCGCCCACCAGCCCCGGGCATCCTGTGCTCGAAGCCGGCGTCCATCGGCTGAGGGTCTCGGACGGGAATCCGAGGCCCTCGATCTTTTTCGGCGTCGTCGCGGATCGATCATAACGGCACGATCCTCGACGGCGCGACTATCTCGCCATGGCCCCGCCCCGACCGTCGAAACGCGACGTGTTCAGGTCGCCATCAACAAAGTACGGAGCGAGCTCCGAAAAAGCCGAGAGAGCGCGCGCCAGGCTCACCGAATACAACCAAAATTGTTGTCGGGCCGACATGGGCCAACGCATGATCCAGCGCCAGCAGCGCCGCACCGGGCACGCCGCGTAGCGCCCTGAACCCCTCCCACCGGAAGCACCCCGATGAACGAACACCTCATCCCGATCTTCGACGAGTTCCTCGACGATTACGTAATCGACCAGAAGTGCTTCGCCGACGACGAGACCCGCGCAAGGGCGCGGGAGGCCGGGGACGGCGGCGGGGACATCATCCCGCTCTTCTACAACCGCACCCTCGTCGACCCCGACGACGCCTCGCGGCTGCTGGTATCGTTCTGCTACGGCACCGACTCCTTCGAGCACGAGCAGCTCGCGCCCGGCCGCGTGAAGCAGTGCATGGACGCCCTCTCCGCCGCGCACCCCGAGACCGCCGCGGTGCCGGTGCGCGTGCTGGTCACCGCGCATAGCGAACGCCGCGCCGAGCACCTCGAACACGCGCGCCTGATCCGTCGAGCGCGCCGCGTACTGGGCGAGCACGCCGAGGGCGAGCCCGATGCCGGCCGCCACGGCCACGTCGGGAAGCGCCCCACCAAAGAACACGGCCAGCGCGCCCGCGGTCACCGCATGCACGGCGGTCGACAGCGGCCCCCGGAACAGCGGCGGCGCGGACAGGATGGTCGCGAGCCGCGCGATCCCCTCGGCCGCGGTGATGTGGTGGCCGGCGACCAGGTCGGCGAGCGCGTCGACCTCGGCGAGCTTGCTCATGTCGAGCTCGCTGTTCTCGACCCGCATCATCCGGGTCTTGAGCTCGACGGGTGCGCCGAAGCTCATGATGATCGTCGTCGGCGTGGTGAACATCTCGGCCTCGAGCCCGAGTTGACCACAGCAGTGGTTGAGCGCCTCCTCGAGCCGGTGGGCCGGCGTGCCGTAGCGGTGGAGGGCCTTGCCCAGCGCGAGGACGAACGAGATCGCGTCGGCGTCCGGCCCCGGCGTGTGCACGCCGGCACCATACGCCCTCCTACCCCGCCTCCACGACCCGCCCGAAAATGCGCGAACGCCCGGGCGGCAACCCGGACGTTCGCGACACTAGACCAACTAAATCGTTAAGAACTCGGGGGTTAAGACGCGATAACCGAGCTACGCACCGACGCGTGAGCGCCCGTGGCCACCAATTATGAAGCAAGGGCCGGGCCACCCCGATCCGGTGCCTCGCAATGTCTTGTATTCACAGATCTTGCGTGCTACCGAGGTCCCTCGACCCGCAGATTCGCGAGCCCGCGCCAGGACATTCATGTCGCGAGGCTCCGGAACGGGCGCAACGAATTGCACAGGTCATGCAGAACCAGCTGGTGGTGAACGCCGAGGGTCCGGAGATCCGCGTCGCGGTGGTCGAGGAAGGCTCCCTGGCGGAGTTCTTCGTCGAGCGCAAGCGGGACCGGGGAATCGTCGGGCGCATAGCCGAGCACGGCCGTGTCCTGCTTGAGTGCCTTGGCCGCGTAGGTGCGAACCTGCTCCGGCGTGAACGGCTTGGCGAGGTAGCTCACGCCGCCGAGGCGCACCGCGGGCGTGATCGCCGAGGCGTTGGCGGTGGACGAGATCAGCACGACCGGGGTGGTGATGCCCATGCCCCGGATCGCGGCCAGCGCCGCGGGGCCGTCGAGGAGCGGCATCACGATGTCGAGGAAGATCAGGTCCCAGGGCTCGTTCGTCGCGGCGGTGACCGCGGCGTGGCCGTCGGCGGCGTGCCCGACCTCCATCCCGAACGGCTCCAGCGC
Organism: Kofleriaceae bacterium; assembly: GCA_964203225.1. GTDB lineage: Bacteria > Myxococcota_A > Polyangia > Haliangiales > Haliangiaceae > JABFXX01. The sequence continues at coordinate 33,233 of CAXNMK010000007.1, read as the reverse complement.
GGCCTCGATGGTCTCGCGACAGGTCGCCGAATCATCCACGATCAGGGCTCGCCACATGGGCCGATGATAGGACGAAACACGACCGGCCACCACGCCACGAAGGGCCCCACGCCGAAGCGGTGCCTCTTCGACGGGTGACTTGCGGGGGCGGGGGTGGGGCGGGGGGGGCAGAGCTGTCGCCTTGCCCGCGCGCGGGTCTAAGGTTGGCGGCAGCATGCGGGGCCGGGCGGTCATCGATGCGGTGCTGGGGCTGTCCGGGTGCATGATCGGCGGCCGCACCGCCGCGGCGAACGCCCCGCGTACCGGCCCCGAACGATGGGGCACGGAGGCGCCGCCGGCCGGCCACGGGACCGGCGCGCGCGGCGCGGGCGTCACGAGCCTGACAGCCACTCCCCCAGGCACCCCTGCGCGGTCGCGAGCATCACCCGCAACGGCGCGTCGCCGACATCGATGGTGTGCACGATCGCGGCCCAGTCGGCGATCGACAGCTCGCAGAACCCGGTCTCGAGGTAGCACGCGGCGTGCGAGTCGGTGCCGAGCCGCTCGATGTCCGCGCAGGCCGCGTCGTACGCCACGTTGGTCTCGAGCCAGGTCACGAGGCACTGGCGGACGCGCTGCAGCCAGGCCGCGGCCTGCGGGCTGACGCGCGGCTCGGTCACCTGCGCGAACCTCTGGCAGTAGCGACCGACGTAGTCGATCAGGTAAGCGTCGTCGCCGCAGCGCGCCGTGCGCTCGCGGCACGTGTAGTAGTCGCACAGCTATGCGCGCTCCGGTTTGTTTTACTTATGCGCACTCCGATGCGTTGACGCGGGGCACAGCCGGCGCCTAGCGTACGAAAATGCGTCTTGTTGTGCTGTTCGGAGCGACGTTGTTGGTCACGGCGTGCGGCGACAACCTGGACGGCACGGTCATTGAGCCCATCGACGAATGTGCCGCGGCCACCGATGACTGCGTCGCGCCCGCGGCCGGAGGTGCGGGTTGCACCGACACGGCGGATCGCTTCACGTGCGGCTGTGCTCCCGGATATACGGGCGACGGCCACGCCGGCGGCACCGGGTGCCGCGACGTCGACGAATGCGCGGGCACCAACGGCTGCGTCGGCGCCGGCGCCAGCGGTACCTGCACCAACGCCGTCGGATCGTACGCCTGCGGCTGCGCCACGGGCTTCAGCGGCGACGGTCTGGCGGCCGGCACGGGCTGCACCGACATCGACGAGTGCGCCGGCGCCAACGACTGCGTGGCCGCGGGCGCCGGCGGCGCGTGCACCAATGCCGCCGGCTTGTATGCCTGCGGCTGCGCCACGGGCTTCAGCGGCGACGGCCTGGCGGCCGGCATGGGCTGCATCGACGTCGACGAGTGTGCGGGAACGAACGACTGCGTCGTTTCGGCGTCGAGCGGCACGTGCGCCAACACCGTTGGTTCGTACGCCTGCGGCTGCGCTCCGGGGTACGCCGGCGACGGCGTCACGACCGGCACGGGCTGCACGGACATCGATGAGTGCGCCGGCGCCAACGACTGCGTGGCTGCGGGCGCCGGCGGCGTGTGCACCAACGCCCCCGGCGCGTATGCCTGCAGTTGCGCCCCCGGGTTCACGGGCGATGGGCTCACGGCCGGGACGGCGTGCGCCGACGTCGACGAATGCCTGACCGACAACGGCGGCTGCGGCGTCTGGGACGGGGTTAGCCCCCTCACCGGGACGGCGCAGTGCGTGAACCTGGCGGGGTCGAACGCCTGCGAGGAGATGATCTCGGTCTCGCCGTACTTCCCCAAGGTGTTCTTCAGCAATCCGGTCACCGGGCTGCTGATCCGCGAGATCGCGCAGATCTCGTACCCGATGGACGTCGGCACCGTGACGGGCGTCACCTCGGTCGCGAAGCACCCGCTGACCGGCGAGCTCTACGGCGTCGTCATGATCGCAGGACAGCCGCGTCAGCTGGTCAAGCTCGACCTCGAGGCCGGCGCGATCACCGGCGTGATCGGATCGCTCGGCTCCAAGTTCGCGAACCTCGAGTTCCTGCCCGACGGCACGCTGTTTGGCGTGACCGGGAACGGGGCGAGCCCGGCGACGACCCTGTTCACCATCGACCCGACGACGGCCGCCCTCACGCTGCAGACCGCGCTGGCGCTGCCCGGCGACGGCGAGTGCCTCGCGTACGACACGGACGCGCAGGTGTTCCATCACTTCTCGGGCAGAAACCCGTCGCGCATGGAGACCCTGACGGCGACCGCGCCGTTCTCGTTCGGCCCGACGATCACGCTGGCCACGGGCGGTGAGATCTTCAGCTGCGACTACATCGGCAACGGCGTCGTGCGCGTCGTCGACATCCACAGCCGCATCCGCCTGATCAACGTCGCCGACGGCACGGACGTGCCGAACGCGAGCATCAGTGGCCTCGCGGACGACTTCCGAGCGGTCTTCTTCCGCCAGTACACCCCGATGATCACGTTGGCGCGGATGGCGCTCGCCGGCGGTTCGCTCGGCGCGCTGCCCGTCCCGGGCCTCTCGACCCGCTCGCTCACCCACACGCCAGCGTACCGACGTTCGCTGCGCCCGCAGGCCCCGGCCACGCCGAGCCGCGCTCGGGCGACGCCGGGCGCCGACCAGCGCAAGCGGATGCGCCGGTCTGGCACCGCGCCCACGGACCTCCCGCTGCTCACGCGCTAGCGGAAATGCCGATCGGTCAAGCCCAAGCGCCTGAGCTTGTTCCGGAATCCAGGCTGTTCTCCGGAGGTCTGGGTTCGGTCCATCCAGGCGATCAGGATGGGCTCATGCCGCGCGCTATGCGCGAGCGGTCGTGTTCGGCGAGATCGGCTGCCGTCCGGGCGGCGCGCACCTCGTCGACCAGATGAACTACACGTGCGACATCGACCTGTTCCGCGAGTCGGCGCGCGCCGTTTGCTGGCACAGCTTCGAGGCATCCACCCACCGCAAGTACAACGCCGCGATCATCTTCAAGCGCGCCCTCGGCCAGGGCAAGATCACGCGGATCACAGGGCTCACCGAGTTCCTGCGCCAGTACGGCGGGTTCGTCGTCGAGAACCAGCTGCTGCCGCCCGGCACGCCGCGCCGCAACTGGAAGAACACGCTGGTCTCCGACGGCTTCATCCTGCTCCGCCACCCGGACTGGCGGATCGCCTGCGAGCTCGCAGACCTGGTCGCGACGCGCGTGACGATGTACGCGGAGTGACGGCCCGGCTCCCCGTTTCGTCAGGCGCGGGCGCTCACTCCTCGTCCTCGCCATTGAGGGAGCGGTCGTTCTGTGTGGCATCGCCCGGGGGCTTCGTGCGATCCACCACGCGATGCTTCTACGCTTCCTGCTCCTCGTCGGTGTTGTCGCCTGCAGCAGCGACGACAAGGACGCCGCGAGGCACTTCTGCCAGAACACGCGGGCCACGTTCCTCGAGATCATCGAGACACGCTTCCATGCGATCGAACAGACCGTGGTCCCACCCAACTGCGGCCGCATCAGAAGCGGGGCCGAGTTCGCGCGCGGCGCGTACATGGGCTTTCGGGCCGCCGCAGCCCCGTTTCGGTTCCGCCCCGAGGTGCAGCGCGTCTACACCGTGCTCGATGGAGAGAGCGCGCGACACAACATGCTCGACGAGCTGGCGAGCCTCGAGTGCATCGACGACAGCGAGCTCACACCCGATCGGATGGCCGACCTCAGGAAGACCGTCGCATCGCTGCGCGCTCGGGGCACTGCGGCTGTCGCGGCGTGCACCAAGAGCGACGATTAGCGTCGATTAGCGTCGACCAGGAGGAATAGAAGGGTCCGGAGGAACAGGGGTCCGGCGAACCAGCAATCGAGCAGCGCGCGTGCCGCGGCCTGCGCCGCTCGAGGTGGCCACGTGGCACGGAACGTTTGACAGAACCGTGGACTGGCTCCAGAGTCGACGAGTGCAGGGCAAGGCGGACTCCGAGCGTCTCGAGTACGCCCTCGAGATGTGGGACGACGGCGTCTGCATCATGCGCGAGAGCCTGCGCCGGCGTTCACCTGCAGCCTCGGCGGCGGAGATCGAGGCCTCGCTCGATGCGTGGTTGACCACGCGGTCCGGTGCAGAGCATGGTGACGGCGATGGCGTCGTCGTCGCCTGGCCACGCCCCCACAAATGAGCCGGCTTGCCGCGACACTCCACGACTTCGTGTCGCGCTTCGCCGAGAGCTACAGGCTCGTGCTCGTGGGCGGCCTCGCAGTCTCCGCCCGTACCGTTCCCCGGTTCACGCGCGACGTCGATTTCTCTGTCGCGGTCACCGACGATGCCGGGGCCGAGGCCTTGGTCCACGAGGCCCAGCGCTTCGGGTACCTCGTCGAGGCGACGCTCGAACACCGGGGCTCAGGGCGACTCGCGACGGTGCGCCTGCGCCGCGATCGTGATCCGATCGTCGACCTGCTGTTCGCGGCATGTGGAATCGAGCCGGAGATCGCCACCGACGCAACCTCCTTGCTCGTGCTGGCACAGGCCGTTCCCGTCGCAACCGTGGGCCACCTGATCGCCATGAAGCTCGTGTCGCGGGATGCGCGAAGGAGACCTCGCGACGAGGAGGATCTGCTGGGCCTTGCACGCGTGGCCGATCAGGCCGAGTGGGCACGTGCCGAGCGTGCCGTGGCGTTGATCGAGGAGCGAGGCTTCTCGCGCGGGCGCGACTTGAGGGCTGCTCTGCGACATCTGCGCGAGCTCGATCTGGCGGAGGACTGAACCGTCCGCGACACTTGGTGGTGACGAGCGTTCTCGCTAGCGCGATCGCCTGGGCGTGATCGAGTACTGGTTGGTCGCGAACTTGTAGATCCCGAACGCGAGCTCGAGGGCGCCGACACCGGAGACCACGAACCCAGGTACCGCCGGATTCCCGCCGCTCTGGCCGCACGACGAATTCCCCGGCGACGAGAGATCGATCTCCCAGCAGCTGCGCCGCGAGCTGTGCTGCTCGGGGTGGGCACGACCGTACGCGATCAGCGACGCGCCCGCGGCGAGCTCGACCAGCGCGCCAGCGATGATGAGGCCTGCCTCGCCGCGTGGCGTGGCGCATAGCTGCCCCCGCCGTGGGACGACGATGTCGTCCGGCTGCTCGAGCAGATCGCCCGTGCGATCCACCGCCTCGTTCAGCGCCGCCTCGCGCTCGAAGGCGACGACGCTCCGCCGGATCTGCTCGCCTCCGAACAAGCCGAGGCCGTGGCAAGCCTCCCCGGTGCGGGCCGCGGCGCGGTGCCCAGGCCCGGCCGCCGGTCCGCGTTCCTCGATGGCTATTCGCTCCACGCCGATCGTCTCATCGATGCCGAGGATCGCGAGGGCCTCGAGCGACTGTGCCGATCCGGCGCCCGGTCGCCGGTCGCCAGCTCCCGGCTGTCGCGCGATCCATCCGGACGGGTGGTGATGAGCCTCAAGCGTCCGTTGCGCGACGGTCGCACCGAGCTCGCGTTCACGCCTGTCGAGTTTCTCCGTCGCCTCGCGACCCTGATTCCACCGCCGCGATCTCATCTCACGCGCTTTCACGGCGTGTTCGCACCCCACCACGCGCTCCGCGCCGCCGTCGTTCCTGCGGAGTCCTCCGCGTCGGAGGACATCGCCGGAACGCGCGCCGGCCCGCTCCGTCGGCTCGCCTGGGCCGCGCTGATGAAGCGCGTGTTCGCGATCGACGTCCTGAGCTATGCGCAACCCGACGAGCAGGAGCGGGCGCTGCTCTGGAAGCGCATGATCACCGCGGATGGCGCCCCGCTCGCCCGCGACATCGACGAGCGAGCTCTATCGCGACAGTTCCCGAAGATGACCGGAGCGAACATCCGTAACGCGGCGCTCGCGGCAGCCTTTCTCGCCGCGGCAAAACAGCGCAAGATCGACCAGGCAACCCTGTTCGCGGCGGCTCGAGGCGAGTACCTCGCGATGGGACACGTGTTCTCGACCGGTCCACTATGAAATCATCTCTCTATCCGGTTTTGTTGGTGTCGTTGGTCGCATGCGGAAACACCTGTGGCGGTTCGAAGCCCAGCACGCATGACGCCGCTCCACTCTCGCCACCTCGCGACGAGATGGTGCTCGTTGCGGCCGGGAAATTCCTGCAGGGCGATCCGCCCCACGAGGCCATGCTCGAGGCGTTTCGCATCGATCGGACCGAAGTTACGCACGGCGACTATGACAAGTGCGTGGCTGCGAACGCATGCGCCAAGTTGCCCGATCCGGCCGTGCCAGTGGACGCTGATCACCCGGTCGTGCGCGTGACACCCGCGGAAGCCGCTGCGTACTGCACGTGGATGGACAAGCAGCTACCGACGGGGGCGCAATGGGAGAAAGCGGCGCGCGGCGTCGATGGACGCCGGTATCCGTGGGGGAACGCCATGCCGACGTGCGAGCTCGCGCTGTTCGAGCAGTGGACCCCCGAGCGCTCGGTTGCGTGCGGGGAAACCAATCCGTACACGGCGACGCACGCGGTTGGCTCGCATCCGTCGGGAGCCAGTCCGTATGGCGCTCTCGACATGGCCGGAAACGTCCTCGAGTGGACGTCCGATGTTGAAGGACCGCACGCGATCGCGCGAGGGGGCCGAGTGCTCGGAGCTGAAGACCAGCTGCGGGCCACGTATCGGAAGCTGGTCCTCCAGTTGCCGGGAACGCAAGCGCGCGTTCAGCGGATCGGGTTTCGCTGTGCGCGCGCGGCTCGTCGGAGCCCGGAAACCCCGTCACCCTGAGCGACGGCTCGCGTCGAGCACCGCGCCCCAGACGCCCGCGGTCTCGACCAAGCGTGCGACGTCGTCGGCGAGCTCGGCGTCGACCCCGGACGCGAGGACTTCACCGACGCGCGCCTCGTGCGCTGCACCGTCGTGCGTCAGCGCGAGCTGTGCCCCGACGAGCTCGACGAACACGTTGGCGGCATCCAGCGTTCGCGCGCGGCGGACCGCCTGCTTGGCGCCCTCGGAGTCACCGATCTCGTTCCGCGTGAGCGCGACGACGCCCCAGAGCTCGACGTGTTCGGGGAACCGCTGGATCGCTTCTTCGGCCGCGAGGAACGCCTCGAGCGCGGCTCCTTCGTCGAGTGCCGCTCGCACGAGCTATGCGCGCTGTCCGACAACGCGATGATGCAGGACGACGGCACCCTGAAGCTCGACGCCGACGGCAACGAGATCCATCACCACACGACGATCCGCGCCCTCTACAACGACACGAACGGCGACGGGAACACGTTCAACGATGGCACGGGCTCGGCCAACTACTTCAACGGCAACGCGTACGAGCTGGCCAACGGCGCCGGTGGCGAGCGCGATGCCGCCGGCAACCGCGGCGTCGGCACGGACACCACGATCAAGTGGAATCCGACTCGTATGAAGGCTAACGGTCGCGCCGACATCAGTCTCGTCCACGAGGCGCAGCACGCGTTGCACGACACCCAGGGCACCACCGCCACCGGGTCGTACGCGGGCCCGGCCGGCCACGTCGACAACGGGATCAAGAACTACGAGCGTCAGGCAGTTGGGCTCGGCCGATCCGATACGCCGGATGGCTCGACGCACTATCCTGGGGATCCCGATGGCTGCACCGAGAACACCTATCGCGCCGAGCGAAATGCGCTGGGCGACAACTTCGTCAACCGCGACACGTACCGGTAGCCCCTCGCTGCGGGGCGCCCTCCTGCTATCTCTGTCGTTGCTGGCCGCTGGCTGCGACAGAGATACGCATCCGGCCTCGCCAGGGTCGGCCGCGAAACCAGATTCCACCCCGCACGCGAAACCGAGCCCCGATGCCACGTCCACTCCCGATGGCGCTCCTCCGCCCGCTCCGAAGGGCGACATGTCGCTGACCTGGTCCATGACGAAGACGGCGCAGGGCCTGCGCGTCGACTACCAGGTCCGCAATCCCAACGCGGAGGCGATCTGGGTGGTCGATCAGCAGGTCGTGCCCTCGCAGAACGACACGTGGATCCGCAGCGATCGCGCGACGGTGTCGAACAGCGACGACCGCAAGGCCGTGCAGTTCTCGCTGGGGCCGAGGGGCAATGACCTCGAGTCCGACGAGATCTACCGGCCGACGTTCGTCGAGCTCGCCCCGAGCGAGGAGCGCGCGGGCAGCTTCACGGTGCCGCTGCCGCTCAAGGCGTGGAGCCCCGAGAACGCGATGAAGCCACTCGTGCCGGACCTCACGAGCGCGATGCTCGACCTCTACTACCTGCCGACCCCGCCCGCCGGCTGGGACGAGCTCAAGACGACCGACGCGAAGCCGCTCCGCGTGCCGAGCAAGTACACGTCGTTGATGAAGTTCACCGCGGGCCCGACGCCGATTCCGCAGTGAGACCGTCAGCGCGGGTGGAGCCAGGTCGGTAGCAGCGAGTACGGATCGACGCCGATGGTGTTATGCGCCATAGTTCCAAGCAAGAGTCCTGTAAAGCGCTCCACCCCCGGACCCAAAGCAGGCTCCATGCCGCCGCGCATCTCGCCGCTGTTGCGTTCACGCACGGTGCGGCACTCCTCGCGCGACCCGGAGTCGCACCCGCCTGCCCCTCGGTGCGTCGAACTGGCACCGGGGCTCGCGCAGGCGATGGTGGAGCTGGGCGCCGATGTGGACGCGCCGTCACCCGCTGGTGTGGCGCTCGAGATCGCCACGCGAGAGGGCAGGCGCGAGGTGGCTGCCTGGCGCTCAACGCGTCGCAGTTGACTGCTTGAGGTGACCGAGGGTCCCACGCGATCTGTATCCAATGACCTCCGGTGTCCGCCGTGATTGCGATCGCTAGCCGCGGCCGGTACGGTCGGTCGTGGTCCAGTTTCCGCCCGAGTGGGTCCAGAAGTTCGGCGTCGATCTGGTGACCGCGTTTCCCCCGGAGATGGGCGCGCGGTTCCGTTATCACGAGCGGCTGCGCCCGCGGCCGAGCTTTTCTGCGGTCCTCGACCGGCTGCTCGGCGTCGACCCCGACTTCAAGGTCCATCAGGTCGGCGAGATGACGCGGATCGTCACCACCGAGGGCGAGTACGGCGCCTGGGTCCGGATCGACGGCCACCGCGATGGCGCGCAGGCCGCGCGGTTCGTCGGCGCGGTGTTCATGGAAGACTTCGCGACCGCGCTCGACTGCATCGCGATCCTGCCGAAGCACTGCGCGCAGCTCGAGCTGCTCTCGCTGCAGATCCTCAGGTCCGAGGCGTTTCAGATGGGCAAGCGCCCGCGCCCGTTCTTCTACGTGCCGCCGATCGGTTGGCAGGGGATCCCGTCTGGCACGACCGCGAACTGGTACCCGCTCGACTTTCCGAACAACCTCTCGAACATCGTCGTGCCGGCGGCAGCGTTCCTCGAGACCAATGGCGAGAGCGCGATCGAGGCGGCGTTCGCCCAGCTCGGCGCCGGGCTCACCGTCGAGAGCAGCGCGCGCGAGCAGGTCAGCTCGGCGTCCGGCATCGCCGGCTCGTACTTCCGCCTGCAAGGCTACCGCGCCGGACGCGCCGAGCCGCTCCACCGCGAGCTGGCGATGTTCGTCGTCGGCCCCTACGCGTACCGGATGCGGCTCGAGACCGCGATGTCCGCGCAGCTGCTCGAGCTCCGCGAGTTGTTTCGCGGCGTGACGGGCTCGTTCCGCCCGTTGCCGGGCGGTGAGGAGCTGCGCCTCGGGCGCGCGTTCGCGGTCCCGTCGAATGCCTGCGACCACTGGGTGAGCTGATGCATCTCTCGTTGATCTTTCCGTCATCACCGGCATGGGATCTCAAGCAGGGCCCGAACCACCAGTTCGCCGCGCTGCTCCCCGGCGGCCCCGATGGCAAGCCCGACGCGATCGTCACGTACGGGCCGATCGTGATCATGCCCGACGAGCCGCGGCCGTGGATGGAGCAGACCGCACGCAGTGATAGCCCGCGCGGCAGCAAGGTTCAGCTCGGGCGTACGATCGACCTGACGACCTTTAGCGGCTGGCCGCTGCGGCTCCTCGAGTCCGAGCTGCTCACCGCGAACAACGAGGTGATCGAGGTCCGGCTGTGCGCGTTCTACACGTTCATGGAGCACGCCTCGGTCGCGATCGTGCGGGCGGCGAACCGCGCGCGCCTCGACGCCAATGGCAAGGCGATCCTCGAGATCCTGCAGACCGGGCGTCCGGACTGGAGCGGCCAGCCGCTCTGCCTCGCCGATCTCTGGGATCTCGAGCCGCGGCGATCCACCGAGCTTGCGAAGCCAGTGCCCGCCCCGCGCGCTCAGCCGGTCCGCAACGACGACGCGCTCGCGAAGGAGCTCACCGAGGTCGACGCGGCGCTGGCCTCGGGCCCGACCTCCGGAGATCGCCTCCGTCGCGGCAGGATCTTGCTCGAGCTCGCGCGAGCCACGGAGGCGCTCCCTGAGCTGGAGGCGGCGATCGCGCTCGACCCGACCTCGGAGCCTGCTCACTACTTCGCCGGCGTCGCGCTCGGCGCGCTCGGCCGCCACGCCGACGCGATCGCCGCGTGGGAGCGCGCCCTGCCGCTCTCCGGCGACCGACCCGACACGCACTACAACATCGCCCAGGCGCGGTTCCTGCTGAAGGATTTCGAAGGCGCGCTGGCGGGCTTCCGGACGGTCACGCGGCTCGATCCGACGGACTTCATGACCCTTCGCAAGGTCGCCCAGTGCTGCTACGCCCTCGGGCGTAACGACGAGGGTCAGGCCGCGCGGGTCAGCTTTCGTGACGGCTGGAGCACCACCAAGGATCCGCGGGCGAGGTTCATCACCGAGTACGTGTTCGATCAGTTCGAGGGCGACGGGTTCTGGGTGCACGCCGCCGAGACCCTGCGGCCGAGCAATCCGACGATCTACGCGGTGCTCACGTTCCGTGCGGTGGAGCAGCACGGACATCACGAACACGCGCTGCCCGCGAGCGTGCTCATCGAGACCAGCGATCAAGCGCGCGCCGCGGGAACGCCGTTCGTGATCGGCGTCAAGACCGCTCGCCAGTTCCGCGTGATCGCCACGGCGAAGGAGCTGCCGTTATATGCCGATCTCAAGCGAGAGGTCGTCAGGCTGCTCCGAGAGGCAATCGCGAGCCTGCGCACGCCGCAGCCCTGATCACGAACCTCGGTTCAGGGGAGCGGCTTCGCGTCGGCCTGGACGGTCCGAACTATGCGCATGAAGCCGAGCTCGTGGAGTCGCGCCGCGACCGCCTGATGCCAAGGATGAGGCGGAGACTGTTACGGACACCCGGCGTCGAACACGTGCGCAGAGTACGCTGTGCTCATGGGAGTTTCGGCCTCGTAAAATCCCAGACGCGTCGCGCTACTGCATGCGCCCTCGCCCGATCCACCGGGTGTGATGCGCTGGAGGGCGTCGAGATCGAGCAGGAATTGCCCACTGGTTGCGTCGGTGGTGCTGCCGCTCGCAAGGACAGCGAAGTTGCGGCTCGGTCCCCGAGTCACGTCGTCATGACTGTAGACCACCGTGAAGTTGTTGCCACCGTCGGCGCTGAACCCGGTAAAGATATGCGCCCGGCCTACCGCATCGAGACCGACCGCCTCGTGTTGCGCTGCTATCAGCCGGCAGATGCCCCGCTGCTCAAGGCCGCCATCGACGCGAGCCTGGATTCGCTGCACCCGTGGATGCCATGGGCACTGGATAAGTCCAAGCCCCTCCACGAGAAGGTGAAGCGGCTGCGTCAGTTTCGCGGCCAGTTCGATCTCGGCCAGGACTTTGTCTATGGCGCCTTCAATGCCGCAGAGACCGAGTTGCTCGGCAGCAGCGGCCTTCATACTCGCGTCGGCCCGGATGCCCGCGAGATCGGCTACTGGGTCCTATGCGCCTTCCTGGGAGAATGCAGGACGGTTCCGACCAGCTCTCGCGCTTGGGAGCTACATCGCCCGTCGTCTTGGTTGGGTTAACGCGAACCTCCTCCGTGAACACCGCGAGTTCCAGGCTGTTACCCCCACGAACCCGCGCAGCCCTCTATCGCATCGCCATTGAAAATGCGGAGTGTGGGCAGCCCGCCTCGAGAAGGTGCGGCAGACCAACTTCAGTCGAACAATTTCTCTGCGTCGTCAATCGTCGTGATCTTGACGGTCACGTTCCGAATACTCATTCCGTCCGCACGCATGACATAACGGAGCGAGTCGTGCGTGTAAACGCGCGTCTCTTTCCAGGCCCGCTTTTGGCCAACGATCTCGCTGCCGCCGAGCGCCGTTTCAAGACGTGAGTACAGGTGGAGGAGCTGCGGCCCAGGGAGCTCGAACGACACCGCGACGTTGCTGCCCCATGCGCGCACCACACCGATCCTGACCTTCGTCCCCCCGGGAAGTGGTGCCTGGGCGGCGCATGCAGACTCGTCGCAGGAATCGAGCACGAACGAGGCCGGTAACGCCTTTATCAGGCTCGCAGGTGATTTCCCGACCACCTGCGCGGGATCGAAGCCGCGGATCAGCCCGTCGCCGCCGAACATCTGATCGAGCGCCGCGACGTCGTTCGAGTCATCCCTCCTGATCTCGACCGTCACGCGCCAGCTCGGCGGATTAGCACTCATGAGATACCGCAGCGAGTCGTGCTTGTACACGCGAGTGTTTGAGTCGATGATCTCGCTGTCGCCCAGCGCCGTTTCGAGACGCGAGTACAGGTGAAGGAGCCCGGGCCCGTGTAGATCGAATTTCACCTCGACAAATCCGCGCCCCCACGCATAGATGTTGATCGGAAAGTTCTCCCCGGGCACCGGCGGTGCTTGGGCCGAGCAGACAATGTCGTCGCAGATCGAGTCGATCTCGAACGACTTCGGCACGGCCTGCTTGAGGGTCGCCGGTGACTCCCAGATGACCTTCGCCGGATCAAAGCCGCGGATTAGCCCGTCGCCACCGAACATCGCGTCGATCGCTCCGAAGTCGGTCGTGGGCGGCGGCGTGGGTGGCGGGTCACCGCTGCGGCACGCGCCGAGCGAAAGAGCGAGAGCCATTACCGGGAGCCTCATCGCGCGACGATCTTACCCATCGCTTCGTACTCGAGGCGAGCTGCGCGGTCGAGTATCGCGTGCGTGATTTGGCCGGTGGTCCTGTATGCTATGAATGCGGCGCGCAGCGCGGCGTTCCGGATATAGCCGCCCGTCATCTCGTAACGGGTCTATGCGCCCGGGTACCTCGATCGCCTGGCGACCGCGATCCAGTCGTAGCGCCGCCGCGGCCCGGGGCCTACGCCGGCGAGCGTCCCCGGGGACCTACTCCAGCGGCCCGCCCTCGGCCAGCTTGCCGACCGAGCGATACTCGAGGCGGATGGCGCGCAAGAGGTGGGCCTGGCTCAGCGGTTGGCCCTCGGCCGCCGCCAGGAACGCGGCGCGCAGCGCGCAGTTGCGCACCGCGCCGCCCGCGAAGTCGTAGCGGCGGGCCAGCTCCGCCAGATCGAGATCCCCCGCGGTCGGCAGCGACGGCGGCAGGTGCTTGCGCCACAGCTGTTCGCGGAGCTCCTCGTCGGGGATCGGGAACGTGATCCGGAACGACAGCCGACGCTTGAACGCCGGATCGATCGCGGTCCCCAGGTTGGTGGTCAGGATCGCGATGCCGATGAAGCTGTCGAGCCGCTGCAACAGGTAGTTCACCTCGACGTTGGCGTGGCGATCGTTGGCGCTCTTGACCTCGGTGCGCTTGGTGAACAGCGAGTCGGCCTCGTCGAACAAGATGATCGCGTGGCCCTCCTCGGCGGCGGCGAACACGTTGGCGAGGTTGCGCTCGGTCTCGCCTATCCACTTCGACATGATGCGCGACAGATCGACGCGATACAGGTCGAGCCCCAGCTCCCGCGCCAGCGCGCCGGCCACCATGGTCTTGCCGGTCCCGGGGGCGCCCTGAAACAGCGCGGTCAGGCCCTGCCCGGTGGTCGCGACCTGCGCCATCCCCCAGTCCTCGTACACCGTCCGCGCGAGCCGGGTCCGGGCCAGGAACTCGGTGAGGCTGTCGAGGATGTCGGCCGGCAGGACCATGTCGGCGAGATCGGGCAGCTTGACGACGCGCTCGGCGACCTCGCCGAGGCCGTGCAGCAGGTGCTGGGCGACGCCGCGCTCGATCTGGGGCGCGACCTCGGCTGGCGCCGGCGCCGAGGCCGCGGCGGCCGCGACCACCCGGCAGATCGCGCCCGGGCCGAGCCGCCAGCGCGCCGCCAGCCGCGGCAGATCGTCGGTCGGCAGGCCATGGCGGACCAGCTCGTCGCGCCACATCGCGAGGCGTCCGGTCTCCGACAGCGGCGGCAGGTCGACCAGGCAGTAGCCGGGATGGATCACCGGCAGCTCGTCGGGCAGAAGCCGCACGATCAGCGGCCCCTGGTGATCGTCGAGGATGCGGCCGATGCGCTCGCGGGTCTCGCGGTCGGCGATCGACTGGACGTCGAACCCCGAGACGCACGGGACCCAGCCCGCGACCTGGCAGCGCGCGAGCGCGCGGGCCAGGGCCGCCGCCGGATCGGCCTGGACGCCGTCGAGGTGCAGGAGATCGACCCGGGCCAGCCGGCGGTTGGCCGCCGCCGCCAGGGCCGCGGCGAGCGTGGTCCGTCCCGACGAGCGCCGCCCGCGCAGCACCAGCGGCGTGCCCTCGCGATCGACCTGGGCCCACCGCGCGATCGTCGCCGCGGCGACCGGATCGATCGTGAGCTGCGCCAACCCGCGCGACGGGTCGACCAGGGCCAGCACGCCCTCGGGGTCGACATCGAGCGCCTCGCCGCGGACCAGCTCGATGACCAAGGGGTGTACGCGCAACCCGCGCAGCGGTCGCCCCGGGCCGAGGTCGTCGACGAGCACCAGGCCGTGGCGCACCAGCGCACCGCCCCGATCGAGCGCGCGCGCCACCTGGTGGGGATTGACCTGCGGCCCGAGCAGCTGCTGGAGCAGGTACTCGTCGACCCCGGTGCGCAGCGCGTCGTTCTGGGCCAGGCGGTACAGCTGGTGGACGCGGCCCCACAGCTGCGGTGCCGCGACCAGCACCAAGATCATCCGGCTCATCGACGACAGCGCGAAGCGGGCGCTCAGCTCGTCGAGAGGCAACAGCTGTCCGGCGAGCTCGCTCTCGAGCGCGGTGACGTCCGCCAGCGCCTGCGTGACGCCGCGCTCGGCCTCCACCAGGTGGCCGGGCGCGCGTCCGCGGGTGACGCCGATGAGCCCCAGCACCTCCTGCTCGAACGGCAGCGCCGCCTCGCCGGATCCGGCGAGCCGCTCGTCGGCCGAGGCCGCGATCAGCCCGGCGTCCCACTGCATGGCCACCGCCCGCGTGGCCAGCGCCATCGCCAGCACGCGATAGCGCTCGAGCAGGCGCTGGGCCGGCAGCGTCGCCAGCCGCGGCCCCGGCGCGCGCGGCGCCAGCGGCACCGGGACGAGCTGGTCGGGAAGGGCCGGGGCGCCCGCGGTCATTTCGCGACGAACAGGTGCGTGGCGGTGGCGCGCTCGGCGGGGGCGATCGCGCCCTCGGCGCGGATCACGCGCAGGGTGCCGTCGTTCCAGTGGCCCCAGACCCACATGGCGCAGGTCGGCGCGTCGCCGCAGAACTCTTGCGCGCGATCGGCCAGCGATTCACCGAGCGCGCTGTCGTTGACCTTGATCGCGAGGCGATCCGCGGCGAAGCCGAGCGCCGCGCCGGTCACGCCGAGCACCGAGACCGTCAGCTCGACCGGCGCCCGCAACAGCGTCGACGGCGATCGCGTGCCGAGCCAGGCGAGGACCTCGGTCTGGGACGACAGCGCCTGGGCGACTTCGAACTCGGGCTCGGGACGTTCGGTCTTGTGCATGGGCGTCTCCGGGGAGCCGGCATCGGGGGATGGACTGCGCGCGACGTCGCGGGGACGATCGGGCGCGGGCGAGGTCGGCGTGGGCGACGAGCATGCCACCAACCCGAGGGTCGAGCCCAGGGCGAGCGCCGCGAGGCCGATCGGGCCGCGGTCACTGACCATTGGTGTAGTCGTACTTCTTGTCCGTCGCGGCCGTGTCGGGCTGGTTCCAGAAGTGGTTGTCCTTCCACTGGGCGACCGCGTCGTCGGTCTCCCCCTGGGTCGCGACCTTCGCCGCCGCCTGCTTGCCGGCTTCGCTGAGCTTGAGGCCCGCCGCGATCGCGCCCTTCAGGCTGGTGCCGTCGGCCTCCATCAGCTTGCGGCTGGTGATGCCGGTCGCGAAGCAGAAGTGGTCCTCCCACAGGCACGCCGTGGCCTGGGTCGGCCAGGGATCGGCGACGACGACCTCGGCCGCTGACTCCTTGCTCCGGTCGCCGATCAGCGCAAAGCCGTGGTCGATGCTCGAGGTGACCCGCTCGATCATGTCGCCGGCGCAGTGCTCGCGGATGTAGTCGAACGCGATCCAGCCGTGCTCGCCGCAGTTGCCGCCATGGACCAGATCGGCCTTGGCCGCGACCAGGGCCTCGGGGTTCTCCCGCGCCATCTTCACCAGCTCGGGCGCGAGCTCCCAGTACGACGCCTCGCGCATGGCGTCCATGCGGAACTTCGAGTTCATCTTGCTGGCCGCGATCGCCTCGACCTGGTTGCCGGCGCCGAAGGTGATGGCCCGCTTGGTGACCGCGATCGCCTCCTTGGCGACCGCGAGCCGAGACAGCGCCTTGGGCGTGACGGCCTTGTTCTCCAGCGCAGCTTCGCGTTCTACGTGCTCGGGCTCGGGCATCGGCAGCACCTGACTGTCCAGATAATACGCTGCCGGCCCCGCAGATCTCCCCCCGGAAGCCGCGGATCCAGATGGCCCCGATCCGGGCGGCCCGATCCGGGGCGAAGTGCGCGTCGTGGGTGGCTGACACCCGGTGCCCGGCCCGATCCGGGTGGCTGACACCCGGTGCCCGGGTGGCTGACACCCGGTGCCCCGAACCTCTTGCGTCGAGTTTGATGGAAGCGGCATCGCCAGCCGACGGTCGGGTGTGGCGATGCCGTCGCCCTTGCTATCGACTCAGGCGTGGGAGCCAGTAGCCTGGCCGCCGTTTGTGGTGGGCGACCGCGACGATCACGACGACGCCATCGTCAAGGAGGTAGATGATCGAGTAGGGGAAGCGACGCAAGATCCGATATGCGCGGTTCGACGGCACATGATCGAGCCCGCTACCCATCCCATCCCCTACACGCAGGCGGGATGAGCGCCCAGCTGCGTCCGCGGCCCGATCGGGAGCCCAGCGTTGTAATGCTGCTTACATTGCGCGCGGCATCGATCCACCCAATCATGGCTCTCATAGAGGTTTAGTGGGTGGATCCGGGGCGCAACGTGACGGGTTCGAGCTTCAAGCCTGAGCAGCAGAGCATGAGCAGGGCGATGAGGGCGGAGGAGCTGTGCAGGCCGTAGCTTCGGCGCGTGATGGTGCGCGCCTTGCCGTTGAGGCCCTCGGTCCGTGCGTTCGACAGCCGCGAGCGCACGTACGCGACGATGCCGTCGAGGGGCGTGCGGATGGTCTTGGCGAGGCGACGGAACGGTGCGAGCTGCGACCGGGCGGCCCACCCGATCCATTCGCCGAGTTTGCGGCGCGCGACATGGACTTGCTTGCCGTCGAGGATCGCGGCGAGCGCCTCCTCGAGCAGGTAGGCGCGGACCAGGCGCCGGTTGGCCCGGGTCAGCGTCGCCAGCTTGCAGACCTCGAGGTCCCGGAGGTTCCACGCACGCTTGAGCAGCGGCCAGCGGGTGCGCTTGAGCGCCTTGCGGGCGGGGCCCGCCGGCGCGGCGTGGACCTCGGCGCGCCGCACCTCGTCGAGCGCGTCCTGGGCGAGGCGCTGGACGTGGAACCGGTCGAACATGATCTGCGCCTGGGGCGAGGCCTCGGTCACGGCCTTGATGTACGCGGCGGACATGTCGATGGTCACGGCTTCGAGCTTGGCGACGCGGGCCGCGCCGAGCTCGGCGAACAAGGTCGTGAGCGTCGCGGCATTCTTGCCCTTGTGAGCCCACACGATCCGACCCGCGATGTGATCGACGACGACCGTGACGTACTCGTGGTGGCGGCGGTCCGAGAGCTCGTCGACCCCGATGTGCGTCAGCCCGTCGAGCAGGTCGCCCGCCGGGCGCCGTGCCACGACCCGCTGGATGAGGTCGCCGACGGTCGTCCAGGCGACCCGCATCAGCTTGCTCACGGTCGTCTTGTCGCACCGCTGGGCGAGGTAGCCCGCGTGGTCCTCGAACGGCCGCGTAAACCACGAGCCGACGTCGGCCCACGGCAGGTGCTCGACCGTCACGCCACACCGCGGGCAGTCGACCCGCCGGGTGCCGTACCGCAGGTGGAACTTCATGCCCGCGAGGTCCAGGTGGCGCCAGCGCCGGTCGCGCTGCCGGTCGTAGCCCGGGCAGTTGTGGCCGCAGCCCGAGCAGCGGGGCCGGCGCCACGTCGGCGCCACGTCCACCAGCAGCCCATCGTGCACGAACGTGACATCGACCACGCGGGTGTATTCCAGCCCGAGCAGTTCGCGGAGTAGCATCTTGATGCGCACGGCAGCCCTTCGGCAGATTGGATGGCGTAGGAACCACCAGCCTACCGTGCCTGCCGTGCGCACTTCTTGCTGAGGCCAGGTCCATCACGAGCCCACCGCAGGGCCGGCTACGGCCCGTTTCACCGGCTCCGGTTACCCACTAAACCTTTATGAGAGCCTGATAGCTCTCCTTGAGGCCATGCATGACCCCACTGCTGTCATGGTTCTCGAAACCCCACAGCTGCCCGTCGCTGCGCCACCATCTGACTTCACAGACGATCTTCCCGTCCTTCTTCTGACCGAGTTCCCAGTAGGGACACTTCTTGCCGTTGATCACCGCCTCGAGCAGAACAGCTCCCTCTGGAACGCTTCCTGGACGCATTCTCCGACCTCCTCTTGCGCGGTCCGATGCGGGCCAGCGCAGCAGAGCAGTTTTATGCGCGCTCCACGAGCGCCCGGTGCTCGGTCGACCGGATGGGAACCCAGTCGTCCCGCAGCGAGCTGGTGTACCAGCCCAGGCGCTCGGCTGGGCAGCGCTGGAGGAAGACCTCGAGCGCCTTCCCCGCGCCCTCCGCCCCCCAGAACAGCGGCTCGGCGAGGTAGATCGTGACCCCGAGCGCCACCTTCGCGATGTGGACGTCGGGGTCCTCGTGCAGGGCCATGCCTTCGATCGGGTGGGTGAGCATCGGTCTACTCCTCGTCGTCCTCGGGCGGCCACGGGGCGGAGGGCTCCATCCAGAGCGGCCGCCGATGGCGCAGCGCCTCTGCGAGGAACCCTTCGCACACGGATGAGAAATCCTTGCCGTCCTCCGTCCCGCAGATTTTCCCCGGGCAGGACATCACCAGCTGCTCCCTCGCCTCGAGCTCGTGGGCGTGGATGTTGGCCTTCGCCTTGACGAGTCGACGGGTGTTTCCGTGTCGCCGGAGGAGCCCGAGCTCGCCCGCGCCGATCCAGAGTTCGCCCTTGAACTTCGCCACGCCATGGAGGGGCCCCGGCCCCTGGGCGATCTTGCCCCAGCCGTGGGTCGAGCCTCCCAGGACGACTCCCGCGTTGCCGACCGCGTAGGCCTCGTCCTCCGAGGCCGCGAAGACCGCGGTGAGGTCTTCGGGCGTAGGTACGACGATGCGATGCCACGCCGTGCCGTCCCAGCGGGCCAGGAGCCCGTCGGCCCCCGCGGCGTAGATGACATCGGGAGCGATGCCGTGAACCGAGTGCACGTGGGGACCGGGGGCAGGCATGGCGCTCCACCGGGCGCCGTCCCAGCGGTACATCCTGCCCTCCTTGCCGATCTTGCCCCACGCGAGGACGAACTGGTCATTCAGCCCCCAGACGCCGAGCATCACCGCGTCGAAGGTGAACTCCTCCCAGCGATCGGGGTCGGTGCCGTGCCGTGCGACGTCCCGCTGGAGGTGCACCTTCCCCGCGGCGTCGGCCACGTAGACCCACCCTGCGGGCGAGCGCCACAGCCCCGTGAACCACCCCGCGACGCCGAAGAGCAGCGTGACCTGGCCCTCTTCCTCGCCCGCCGCGGGCGGCGACGCGTGGAGCACCCAGGACTCCCCGGTGTCGGGCTTGAAGCCCCATTCCTCCACAAAGCGATGTCCGATGAAGCAGCAGTCCTCGTTGGAGGGTCCGCTCGCCGAGTTGTAGATCGTTCCCAGTCGCATCGACGCCCTCTCTACTCTTTCTTCTTGCCCTGCTTGCCGGAAGCGCCGGCGTATAGGCGAAGATGCCAGAGCTCGTCGGGGCCGTAAAGGGCAAGCTCGCTACGCTCGGTGCCTTCGGCACCCCTTGACTGCCCCTCGAGCCCCGGCACGTGGCCTGTAGGTGGTCCCCTGGTCCCCGGTGATCCCGGTGGATGTCGGAACGTGTCAACGAGTTTGAGACAGCCGGGATGAACATTCTATGTCGCGACGACGTGGGTGGCGGGCGGTGGAAGAGTTACGCGTTGGGCGAGGTCGGGTAGTACGTGGGCCGGCGGCGGCAGGTTGGAGGGCGCACCCGCGTCGCCGGTGGCGACGGCGACCACGCCCTCGACCTCGACGGTCTCGGTGACGATGGGGTTGATGGTGACCACGGCAGGCGGTAGGCGGACCGTCGGCGCGCCGTTCGGAAAGCGCTCCGGATGGGCTGCGTATGCGCCATCGAGCGCGGACTGGCGTCGCGCCGCGACCTCGGCAACGCGACCGTGGAAGACATCGGCAGGCGTGAACAGGGCGAGGCCCGAGTGGTGATGACGGTTATGTGCTGCGACGCATAACGACCACCATCACGAAGGCCTCGCACTGCTCACGCCCTACGACGTGCACCATGGACTCGTTGCCGAGCGCCTCACCCAGCGGGCTCGCGTCCTCGACGCGGCCTACGCGGCGCACCCTGAACGCTTCGTGAGTGGCAAGCCCAAGCCCGCCGCGCCACCGACGACCGTCTGGATCAATCCACCCAAGCCCCCGGAGGAGACACAGGCGCCGCGAGCATAAACTGAACACGGGCTGTCTCAAAAACGTTGACAGGTTCCGAGCGGCTGACCCGCTCGATGCTCGACAGCCTCGCTATGCGCGAGAGAGGGCACTTGCCAACGAGGAACGGCGAATGCGGGTGTGCACCAACCAAGCGCCTCCGGTGCATGCGAAGAACCGTCCGCGTGCCACCGGGTGGGTCCCTGGACACCGGTGATGCCGGTGGAACTGGTACCCCCGCTCGCCGGCGGCGACACCGTCGACGTACTTGCGCGCCGTCTTTCGATCCATCCCCGCTTTCATTGCCGCCATTCCTATGTGTCCGTGTTTGCTCATCTCTTCCATCAGTTTCCTCACTTGAGCGTCGCTCGATGGTCGCAACTGGCCTGCCTCTCCACCTACGTGAAGAGCACACCGCCGACCGCTGAGGCCGACTCAGAAATGGGGCGATGTAATTGTCGCCGGCGGGGAGCTGTAACTGTCGCTCAGCAGCCGTCTTCGATCGCGCGCGCAATCGCATCGTGCTGTTCGGTGGTATCGACCGTGGCGAGAACGGCCTCGCCGATACGTGGGACGACGGCTTCACGTCCGCATCGCACCCGCTCGAGAGCTGCGCGGTCTCGACCGACGATCGCGATGGCGATGGACTGCGAGGTTGCGCCGACGTGGACTGTGTGGGGATCTGCGACCCACTCTGCGCGGCCGGCGGAAGCTGCACCGACGCCTCGCGGCCACGGTGCGGCGACGCGATCTGCTCGTCGATCGAGGACTACCTGCTCTGCCCGGACGACTGTACGCGCTGAGCTCAGCTCGCAGGAGGCAGCATCGCGGCCTCGACCGCGCGCATGTCGCCGTCGGCGAAGTCCTTGAACGTGACGGTCTGCTGCGGACGGAGCATCGAGAGCTCGTAGAGCTCCGTGTAGGCCTTGAAGACCGGGCCCTTCTGCTTCAGCGCCGCGTACGCCCGTCCGACGGCCGCCGGGTACTGGCCCTTCGCATCGGCGATGAGCGTCGCGAGCTTCGCGCTGGTATCGGCCTGGAGCTTCGCGACCTGCTGACGGCCGACCTCCTCGATGTCGGCCTTGGCACGCTCGAGTCGCGCGGCGACCGCGAGGAACAGCTGCTGCGAGATCTCCGGAAGGACGCTGACGTTCTTGATGAACGCGAGCTCGACCTTGATGCCCCAGCGCGCGGTCTCCTGGCTGATGTCCTTGCGGAGCTTCTCGCCCAGCTCGCTGCGGTCGCTGAGGATGTGCTTGAACTCGCGGTTGCCGAGGATCGAGATCACGGAGTGCGACACGAGGTTCTTGACCGAGTGGTTCCAGTCGGCCACGTCGAACGTCGCGCGCTCGGGGTCGACGATCCGGAACTCGAGCCACACGTCAACGACGATCGTGGTGCCTCGCGAGTCGTTGATGCAGATGTTCGGGAAGTCGCGAAAGTCGCTGCGGAGCGACACGTGGTAGGTGGACGTCCACGGCGCGAAGCGATCGACGAGCCAGTGCCAGCCCGGCTTGTCGAGGCGTGCCGCGAGCTTGCCGAACCGGGTGACGAGCAGGGTCTCGCCATCCTCGACCTCGACGCGGAAGAGCCGCAGCGCAAGCGCGAGG
This sequence comes from Kofleriaceae bacterium, assembly GCA_964203225.1. Classification (GTDB taxonomy): domain Bacteria; phylum Myxococcota_A; class Polyangia; order Haliangiales; family Haliangiaceae; genus JABFXX01. The sequence continues at coordinate 10,845 of CAXNMK010000007.1, read as the reverse complement.
ATCGGGACCGCGCCGAGCGCGAGAATGATTCCCAGAACGAACGTGTTGGTATCGCTCACGAGCTGCTCCGCATGTAGAGGGTCCGGGACTGCGACACGACCTCGGCCCGTCGTCGCGCGACGTAGTCCTCGAGGGTGCCATCGGTGTGAAGCTGCGCGAGGTAACCGCCGAGCGTGAGGATCTCCTTCTCGGTGGCGACGCCCTTGGCCTTCGCGATCTCGACCCCGGCTTCGGCGGCGACGATGCGCTGCTGGGTCTCGGCCTCGGCGTACGCGTAGAGGCTCTCGGCCTCGCTCTGGGCGTTGATCACCGCGTTGAGCGCGTCCGCGAGCTCGTCGGGCGGCAGGATGTCGGTGAGGTCGACGGCGTTGAACTGCACGCCGTACCGCCGGCCGATCTGCGTCCGGCAGAACTCCTCGATGCGCGCGTTGAGCAGCGAGCGTTCGCTGCGGATCATGCCGTACGAGCCGCGCGTCGTATCGAACGTCCCCGGTGGGTCACCCATCTTGAAGTCCGCGATCTCGTTGCGGAGCAGGCAGGTGAACAGGCCGGTGATGTGCTCGTGCGGCGACTTGAGATCGAACAGGAAGTGCTCGAGCTCGGCGAGGACGGGCTGGAACCGGAGGATCGAGTCGAAGCGCAGGATGGTGCCGTCCTGCGCCATCGCGGTCCGGCCGCCTTCCTCGCCCGAGAGCTCGAGGCTCTGCTCCATCATCTTGACGTGATGGATGCGCTGCCACGGCCACTTGAAGTGGAGCCCGGGCCGGTAGGTCTTCAGGGTGCCGTTTTCCTTCTTGGCGGCACCGAACGAGGTGAGCACGCCGAGGTAGCCCTGCTCGACGGGGAACGAGCACCGCCACGACATGTAGAGGCAATATGCGATGACGCCGACGATCATTCCCATGAACAACATCTGGTCCTCCTCTCTAAAAACGATCTGAAGCGGTGGATTTCGACCGCGGTGCCCAGCCGACCTCGTCCGCCGCCGGCTGGCGCTTCACGCGGCCGTGCGTCGACGAGGTGGCGGTGCCACCGTTGCCGCTGTGGTTGTGGTTGGTGTTGTGCGTGTGCCGGTACGCCGCGGCGAGTCCTCGATTCACCTCGACGACGTCCTCGTTGAAATGGGCCTGGGTCTCGCTGACCGGAGGCAGCGCCTTGACCTTCGCGGGCGTGTCGATGATCTGTCCGTGCGGCACGAACTTGCCATCCGGGATCTCGACGCCGACGACGACCGCGCCGATGCCGATGAAGCAGTGCTCGCCGACGACCGCGTCGTGGACGACCGCCTTGAACCCGATGAACGTGTTGTCGCCGACGAAGCACGGTCCGTGGACGAGCGCGTCGTGCGCCATCGAGACGTTGCGGCCGACGTAGACCGCCCACTGCTCGCCGCCGACCTCGACGTACCGATCCTTGAGCGCGTGGATGACAACGCCATCTTGAATGTTCGAGCTCGACCCGATGAAGAACGGGGCGCCCTCGTCGGCGCGGATCGAGGCCGAGGCAGCCACGTTGACGTGATCGCCGAGGACCACGTCACCGATCACCGAAGCCTTGTCGTGCACGTAGGCCGACGGCGCGAGGCGGGCGCGGGCGCGCAGGTTCGCGATCCACTTCTGGCGCTCGCTGGAGAGCGGGATGACGTGCGTCGGCTTCCGCGCGGAGGCGCGCTCCTTGTGGAGGACCGCACGCACGACCGTGGGGTGGTGCGCGCGAACCGCGTTGTGCTGGACCGGCGCGGTCGAGACGTTGACGCCGAGCGCCTCGACGATCTGCCAGATGCCGTAGATCACGAGCGCGCTGAGGACGCCGGTGAGGAAGTCGGTCACGATGACCATGAGCGCCGTGTACACCATCAGCGCGACGTGGCCGCGGCCCATGTGGAGCACCTCGGTGACCTCGGCGGGCTTGACCATGTTGCTCGCGACGTAGAGCAGGACGCCGCCGATGCACGCCGTCGGGACCAGCTCGAGGTAGCGCGAGAGGTAGTACGCGATCAGCAGCTTCAGGATGCACTTGAAGATTCCGGCGAGCGGCGACATCGCGCCGAGCTTGACGTTGGTGGCGGTGCGGGCGAGCGCGCCCGTGTGTGGGAAGCCGTTGAACAGCGGGACGATCGCCAGCACGAGGGCCTGCCCCCACAGCTCTTTGTTGGGGTCGTAGGGTGTGCCCTTGTTGTTCGCGAGGCGATCGGCCATGCGCGAGCACAGCAGGCTCTCGATCGCGGCGACGAACACGACCGCGATCGAGAAGTACACGAGGTCGCCGAGGTATTCCGCGCTGAGGTACTTGGGGGCCGGCGGCGTGAGGGCCCACGACTGCGCGGGGATCGAGCCGTACTTCGTGGCGATCAGCGTCAGGCTCTGATCGGCGAGCACGGTGGCCGCGAGGACCGCGCCGAGGCCGAGCGCGATGAGCGGCGCGGGGATGAACGGGGTGATCTTGAGCAGCTTCTTCGTGACCAGGAACGTGCCGATCGCGAGCACGAGTGCCCAGACGTTGAACTGGTCGATGTGCCGGCTGACTCCCTCGAGCTTCTCGAAGAACTTGTAGCCGAGCTTCGCCTCGAGACCGAGCACCTCGCCGATCTGCGAGACCGCGATCGTGAACGCGATCCCGATCGTGAAGCCGACGATGATCGAGTGCGGGACGGCCTTGACCAGCTTCCCCGCGCCGGACAGCGCCATGAGCGCGATGATCCCGCCGGACACGAGCGCGACCAGCACGAGGAACGAGTGGTCGTACTTCAGCATGATCGCCGCGATCAACGGGATGAACGCCGCGGTCGGTCCGTACACCTGGTACTTCGAGCCACCAAACAGCGCGCCGACGATGCCGGCGAGCGCGCCGCCGACGATGCCTTGCTCCGGCCTCAGGCCGGACGCCATCGCCATGCCCATCGCCAGCGGGATCGCAACCATCGCCACGACCAGTCCGGCCATGAAGTCGCGCATCACATTGAGAACGGGATTGCCTTTACGCAGATCCTCGTAACGCCCGTCAAACGGGTTCAGGAAAAACTTGAGCCTCTGCTACATGCAGACCTCGGTTCGTGGATTGTTGAAGAGCCGGACGACAGGGACGGACCTGTCGCCGGCTCATAGCAATCTGCGAACCGAGAACTGCGATGGATGAAGGGGAGGCGCGATGTGTGGCGCGAGAACCGGAGCCGACCAGCGCACGACGACCGAACCGATCGTGTGCGGTCGCACCGGCCCGAGCGCCACGGGGCTGCCGTGTGAGCGCTCCAGCAGGACCTCGCGGTCCTCGTGTGCGCCGCGCTCTTCGTGCTCTTCCGGGCGATTGTGGACGGTCCCGACGAACGACAGGCTGCCCATCATGAACAGCGTCAAGACGACGCCAGCACAGATCGGGTACAGCCACCGCCTCATCGTTCAGACGGCTTGTTACCAAACATGACGCACCTCGACAAGGGGACGACCCCATCGACGTCAGGTTAGCGCGAAAATCCCCGTGGGATCGATGACTTGAGGGCGCGTGCTCGGCGGCCTTGCCTACGATGGCGCGAGGTGATCAGGTCGGCGCATGACTGGCCCCGAACTGCGCGCGATCATCGAAACCATCCTGCGCGCATAGAACGCCGCCCCGTCCTCGACGAGGAGACCAAGCACACCTACGTCGGGCTGTGGCTCCTCAAGAAGCTCGACCTCGATCCCAAGGAGGGCGGCATGGAGCTGCCGGTCGTCCTCCCCTCCGAGCTCGCCCCGTTCGACGACATCCTCCAGCAGCTCGCCGTCGACGACCTCGTCGTGATCAACGCGCGCAAGGGCCGCTACGAGCTGACCAAGAAGGGCATCGCCCACCTCGGCGAGGTCATCGACGAGGCCAGCGATCTCGTCGACGAGCTCGACGAGCTCGACGACCTCGAGACCGACGAGGCGATCGCCGAGCTGCGCACGCGCGGCGTCGACGTGTTCCGCGCTCGGTTCCTGTGGGGCTGGTTCGAGGGCGAGTTCGACGACATGGTGCTGTGGCAGGAGCGTCGCGGCGTGAAGCCCGTCGAGCGGCTGTGGGCGTTCTACCTGACCGGCGACGCGTTCTGGGCCGAGCTCGCGACCGAGCTGGGCACGAGCCCGAACTGACGCGATCCGGCTGCAACGACCACTACCCGGTGACGTCCTCGGGGCTCACGCCGCCGCAACCGCGATCCGGCGTGAGCGCATCGCCACGACCTCACTCCAGACGCACGCGCAGCGCGTAGCCTCGACGCCCCTTCGCATGTCGTGCTCGAGCGTGGCATACTCGAAGCGATGTCGGCCCGCGTCCATGCCGTGCACTACGCGTGGCGCGAGTACCTCACGCTCGAGGGCGCGAGCAACATCAAGCACGAGTACCTGGACGGGCAGATCTGGCTCATCCGGCTTTCGGGTGGCTCGGATAGAGGGATAGGCCGCCACAGTGGAACAGCACGGCCGTCTTGAAGTTCGGGAAGCTGCGGTATCCGAAGGCGCGCTTCTTGAGCATCTGGATCACCGAATTGATCGCCTCGCTGCCGGCGTTCGTGATGCGGTGCGTGAAGTAAGTCAGGATGTTCGGCAGGTGCCGCTTCATCATCGCGGCGACCTTCTTCACCGGGGGCAGGCGGGAGCGCACCGCCCAGCTGTACCAGGCCGCCCACCAGCGTTCGCCGGCCGCGCGGCTCCGCTGCCCCCACAGCTCACGCAGCGACTCCTTGAGCGCCCACGCCCGCGCGGTCTTCAGCCCCGAAGCGCGCAGGGCCGCGAAGTCGTCCTCGTACTTCGCGGGCAGGTTCTCCGCGGCGTAACGCCACATGTGCTGCGAACCTACCAGGCGCTCGTCGCCGTCGAGGCGCAGCACCTTGTTCTCGCCCCGGCGGACCTGGTCCACGGCCTTGTTCATGTGCGCCGCGATGTGGAACCGATCGAACACGATCTTCTGGTCCGCGTCGGCGACGATCGCGCGGACCCGCTGGACGTACGCGGCGGACATGTCCATCGCGACCGCCTCGACCCCCGCCAAGTCATTGAGGGAGAACCGCCCCAGGCACGCGACGAGGCTGTCGCCGCTGCGGCCCTCCGCGATCCCGATCACGTGGCCCGCCTCCAGGTCGTAGGCGAGCGTGGCGTAGCGCTGGCCCTTGGCGAGCGCCTTCTCGTCGACGCCCATCACGCGCGGGACCTCGTGGGGCCGGCGCTGCACGCCGCGGGCAACCGCGCGTTCCATGATGTGCTGCGCCTCGTCCCAGCTCAAGCCGAGGATGTTCGCGGCGCCCGCGACGTTGGTCTCACGCAGCACGTCGATCGCGAACCGCTCGAACAGGGAGGTGAACCGCGACCGCGGCTCGGCCCACGGCACCCGCGCCTGCCGGACCCCGTGGGTCGGACAGTTCACGCGCGGCACGCGGGCGTGCAGGATCGTCTGGAAGTTGCAGCTGTCCAGGTGTCGCCAGGTCCGCTCGTCATCGTGGTCGTGCAGGCCGCAGGCGGTCCCGCACTCCGGGCAGTCCCACGTCTTGGGCTTGCTGTGCTCCGCGTACACGTCGACCCGCTGCCCCTTCACGTCGAGTTCGAGGCGGCTGACCTTCCACGGAGCGATGAGGCCAAGCAGGTGCTGGTAGAGGTCGGTGTCATGCACATGGTGACGGTACCGCAGCCGCCCCACGTCCAACTACGTGCTTGCCGAGCCGGCCGGCAGCCCGTTCGCGGCCTCGTCGGGGAGCCACCCGAAACCCTGATGCCCCCGCAGGAACGGCCGGTGCCGCGGCCAACGATAGCCGCATCGGGGAGGCGCCTCCAGCGATTCGCTTCACTTGATCGTGACCGACAAGGAGAGGCCTGTCCGGACCGTCCGGGCAGCGGACCGCATGGCCGACCGGCGGCGACCGGCGGACATGCGCGCTCCTGATCCCGCACACCTGGCGCGGCCCGCGACTTGCTCGGGCTCGCGGCCACGATGACGACGCGCCCGCACGATGCGCTGTTCAAGGCGGTGTTCGGCGTGCCCGCCCACGCAGCGGAGCTGTGTCGCGCCGTGCTTCCGCGCGATGTCGTTGATCTCCTCGACCTGGCGACGCTGGAGGTCGAGCCGTCGTCGTTCGTGGATCGCGATCTCGCGGACACGCATGGCGACCTGCTGCTCGGCGTCGCGCTCCTCGCCAGCGCAGGACGCGGGTCCGCCGCGCACGCCCTCGTCTACGTCCTCGTCGAGCACCAGAGCCGTGCCAGCGGAGACATGCCTATCCGCCTCCTCGGCTACCTCGGCGCGATCTGGCGCCGCGAGCTGCGCGCCGCTCCGGACGGACCATTGCCCTTGATCATCCCCGTCGTCGTCAGCCACGCACCGGGCGGATGGACGGCGCCCCGCTCGCTCCGCGACATGTTCGGGCCCGACGCATCGACCGGCCCGCTCGCGGACTTCCGGCCGTGGTTCCGGATCATCGTCGAGGACCTCGCCACCCTGTCCAACGACGACCTCGTCGCACGCGTGCCTGCCCTGGTGCCGCGCCTGACCTGGTGGATGCTCCGCGACGCCCGGGATCCACCTCGCCTGCTCGCGAACGTGGCGACCTGGGCAGCGGATCTCGAGGCCGCCACGCGTCGCGACCCCGCGACGCTCGATCAGCTGCTGCGCTACCTCACCATCATCACCGACCGGTCCTCGCTCGAGCAGATCCATGCCAAGCTCAGACAGCACGCTCCCCGAACCGCCGAGGCCGCCATGACCGCAGGAGAGGAACTGATCCAGCAAGGACTCCAGCAAGGACTCCGGCAAGGACTCCAGCAAGGACTCGCGGGCACCCTGCACAAGCTGCTCGTCCAGCGGTTCGGCCCGCTGACACCCGCGCAGAGCGCTCGGCTCGCGGCCGCATCGCCTGCGCAACTCGACCGCGCGCTCGACCGGATCTTGCTCGCGCCGACCGCGGATGGCGTGTTCGAGGACTGAGAGCCTGAGCAGAAGTCGGCAGCGTCGGAACTGGGCGGGCCCGCGGCTGCCGACTCCGACGCCCTGGGTGGCGCCCGCTGACTGGGACGTGGTGCCGGGCGCGGGGCTCATCAGCGGCGCAGGAGCGTCGCGGCCCGCAGGCCGATCGCTTGGACCTCGCGTACGATCCGGTCGAGCTTGCGCATGTTGCGACTCCACTCCTTGCAGCGCGCCGCATGCTCGGGGCTGAGCACGGCGGTGACGGGTTTGGCGGCCACCTTGCGGGTCCAGACGTGATACGGGCCATGCAGCTGCGGAGGGTCGGCTTTGCAGCGGCAGGTGGGATTTCCACAGCGGTTCATGCGCTGGGCGATCGAGCCACGCAGCACCAGACCGATGCCGGTCAACTCGGCGACCAGGGCACGGTGGCGTTCTTCGAGGCGCTCGAGCGACGCATCGACCGAATGCGTGGGCTCTTTCGTTGAAACGCTCACGCCGAACGTATCTATCTACATTCGGCATGAACGTCGAGCCCTCGGTCGTCCAGCCGCTCGACGAACCGACGCTCGAACGGACTGCCCCCGGCCGGCCCCGCCGGCCCCGCGCCAGCCCGACCGAATCCAACGTGCGGCGCTCGCCGGCGAGAACCCGACCGGCAGCAGCAGCCGCGAGCACGCCGCCATGGAGCCCGCGCAGGCGCGCGCCATCTGGGCCGTCATCGCGCGTCTCGAGTTGTCCGCGCTCCGCGCGCCGATCGAGGCGCGCGACGCGGTCGCCGGCGCACCGGCCATCGACCCCAAGCTCTTGCTCGCGTTGTGGGTGTACGCGACCAGCGACGGTGATGAGGCGGCCGCCCGCGAAGAAATCTGGCGGCTGACGGATGTGCACGCTGGCGCAGTCGAGGGCCTGTGCGGCGGCGTCGATGTCGGCTACCACACGTTGAGCGACTTTCGCAGCCAGCAAGGCGAGGTGCTCAACGCGCTCATCACGCAGGTACTGGCGCTGTTGATGAAGCAGGACCTGGTGGACCTGAGCCGCGGCGCCCAGGACGGCAACCGGGTGCGCGCCAGCGCGGGGGCAGCGTCGTTCCAACGCGAGCAGACGCTGAAGGATCCGATGCAGAAGCGCCCGGGCGCACCTGGAGGCCGTGACGCGCGACGCGGCCGCCACTCCCCGATCACGCGCGGCGGCTGACCGCGGCTGCACTGGCGGACAGCTCGAACCCGCCCCGCCCCCAGCGCTCCGCCCCGGAACTCCGAGTCCACCCGACATCGACGCGCACCCGACGCCGGCCACCCCGATCGCGCCGGTGGACTCCAGCGTTCGCGTCGCTCCAAGATGCGCACCGGGCGCCCGACGGCCCAAAAACGCCTCGGGCATCCACACCTGCTCGGGCTACAGGGCTTGCCGAGCGAGTTGCTCGCCATGGGATGGACGCTACCGGCCGGAACTGCCCGCCTGGCCAGATCGTGCCCCCGCGGCGACTGACGCAGCTCCGGCGATCGCCGCGAGCGCGTCGATGTTCGCGATGATCGGGATCGCGATGTCGAGTGCGGCCTCGCGCGCGATCGGTGACAGGTCGGCGGTCGTCGACGTCGAGCTCGACCACCGTGCGCTCGGTCGACGCCGCGATCGCGGTGGAGCGCCCCGAGGCGCGCGGCCCCTCGATGACGATCGCGACGGGTGGCCCGGCGAGGAGCTTCGCCAGCTCCGCGAGCACGCGCTGGCCCGCATCGTCGACGAGCAGCGCTCCCGGTCGTTCGATCCGCGCGACGCCGTCGGCCGGCTCGTCATCGCCTGCGAGGTGCGCGATCAGCCGCGCCGACGCGGTGTACGACCGCGCCGCGATCGGCAGCGCGTCGTCGACGACACCGACGAGCCCGCTGGTGACGAGCGGGTTCGCGGTCGCCAGCCAGCGCGCAAGGTCGCGGCCGATCACGGCGCTCGTTCCGCGGACGTGCGCGTACGCGGCGATCGGGAGGCCGCGCCGGCCCGGCCACAGCGCATCGAGCGTGATCGCGAACCGCGGATCGCACGATACGGCGACGATCGACCATAGGCACTCGAGCTCGTCCTCGGAGATCGAGAATCGATCGGCGAGCCGGCCCATCGGGCCATCGCGATCCTCGTCGCGTCTGCGCACGAGATCCATGCCGACCTGTGCGAGCTGCGGGCGCAGCGAGCGCAGCGCCTCTTCATCGCGATCGCGCGCGGCGACCGTCATCAGCGATCGCAGATACACGAGCTCGCACTGCAGCTCGAGCTCCTCTCGTGCCGCGAGGACCCGCTCGATCACTTCAGGAGTGCTTTGGCGGCAGCAGCGACGAGCTTCGCGTCGCCGCGCGACACGCGTGCACGATCGGCGTCCTTCTCGGTGACCTTGCTCGCGGCGGTCGCGAACGTCTTCATCGCGGCCTTGTCACGCGCGTCGCCTTGCGCGGCGAGCGCGGCGACGAGACCGACGGTGAACACGGAGGTCGCTGGCGACGAGCGGATCGACGCGGCGAGCTCGCGCGCAACTTCCCGTCGCCGCTTCGCGAGCGCTTCGCGCGCGCACGTGTATGCCGCGCTCTGGCCACGGCTGTACGAGGGCACGACCTTCTTCGCGCGGTCGCACGCATCGCTCGGCGGCGCCGGCTTGTTTCCGAGACCGGCGTTGTACGCGATCCGCGCGAACAGCTGCTCGTCGTCGACCTTGGCGGCGATCGCCGCGGTCAAGACCTCCTCGACCGTCGAGAACTTCGTCGCGCCGGCCTCGATCGGGCTACTCGCCCACGCTTGAAGGAGCACGCCCGCGTAGTACCACCGGCCATCGCGACAGGCGGGCAACACGGCGCTCCAGGCATCGCGTGCCTCGCGAGGCTGCGGATCCATCGCCATGAACATCGAGCCGGCCTTCGCGACGGCCTTCGAGATCAGCTCGTCCTGATCCGTGCCGCACGCAGAAGGCGCCGGCTTCGCCGGTACCACCGGTTTCACCGGCTCGGGCTTCGGCGTCGACTTCGAGGGCTCCGCCGGCGAGGTCGTACACGCGACGAGGGCTGCGAGAGCGAGAACGCGCATGACTATGGCTTCGTCTTCCCGTAGTTCGGCGAGCCCGGATCGAGGACTTCCTTGTAGCCCTTGATCACGATCGTGACGCCCTGCTGCAAGAAGCCCTCGGCCATCAGGTCGTTGCGCTTTGCGGGCTGCACGTGAAGGCACCCGTGGCTGCACGTCAGCTCTTCTTCGGTGTCGGCCTTCGACAGGCGGTCCTCGGAGCTCGGGCCTGTGTGGATGTACAGCCCTGGGCTGCCCTCGACGCGGAACCCGGTCTCGCCGAAGTCGTTCTGCACGTACTTCGTGACGAGCGGTTTGCTCAGCTCCATGTCGACGTGAAAGTACTCGCGCGGCATCGACGTCTTGATCCCGAGCTTGTGCTTCGGATCCGCGTCGTTCGTCGCGTACTTCAGTCCTTCGCGCCGGGCTCCTTGTACTGCATGTCGCCCTCGTTCTCGCGGTCCTCGTCGTCGCAGCGATCTGGCTGCCCTCCCACGACGACGTCACGACCGACTTGCCCTTCCCGAGCGAGTACGTGCCTGCCTTCGACGGGTCCGCGGTGTGATCGGGCCCGTCCTTCATGGTGAACGGCGGGCCGCCGCGCGCCGGAAACGCGTCGACGAGGTTGCCCTTCCACTCGATGTAGATCGTGCCGTGTCCGCCCTTGGGCGGCACCGCTCCGATATTCGTCCTCCTTGCCCTGTTTGCCCGCGTCGTCGCGCGCCTTCTGCCACGCGAGGAGATCCTCGAACTCGCCCGGATAGAACAGGAGGCGCGTCTCGCTCGCCTTGGGCTTCGTCCCAGCGGCCATCGAGAAGTGGAGTCCGCTGCGCAGCAGGAACGCCATCGTCGTCGGACCCGCCTTACCGTCGCAGTCGGCCTCGGGGACGCCGTTCGACTGCT